>NZ_AP025732.1:1742500-4240000 GCF_023734775.1 Nostoc cf. commune SO-36
CAAGCCGCAGGTAGACCAGTTTATTCGAGTGATTTATACAGTTTAGGAATGACGGTAATTTATTTGCTGACTGGTAAACAGGCGCAACAACTAGAAACGGATTCCCAGACGGGTGAAATTGTTTGGCGACAGTACGCGAGTCATGTTAGCCCAATTATGGCAGGAGTAATTGATCGGGCGATCGCATATCATCCACGCGATCGCTTCCCCACAGCCAGAGCAATGCTGGATACTTTGCAGAACATAGCAAATCCAATTCCACCGACGCAACCCCTCTTAACTCAACCGACTATAGTCTCTGCACCGCCACCTCAGACAGCACCTGTCAAGCCACAGTCTAACCCTCAAGGCAGTAGTCAGAATAATATCCTTTTCGGTAGTTTGATTGCAGGTGGGCTAATCGGTGCATCTGTGATTATTAGCCAGGTATTAACAAAATCTTCTCAACCTACAGCAGACAAAACGGTATTACCTTTAGAAACACCGTCAACTGGCACAAGCCCCGTGATAGAAACTCCTAAATTCATACCAACCACCCCATTTCCAACTCAATCTACATCTTCCCTAAATGCAGATGCTACCACGGCTGTCAGTACTTATTTCTGGCTTTCCCAAAGACTTGTAACTGATGCAGATTTGGATGGTAAAGACGGTTTTGAACTAGATATTATGCGAAATTCGATTTTTGCTAATCACGGTCGCCGTTTTGATACTTCTGAAATACAAGATTACTTTAATAAGCAACCTTGGTATCGTCCTATATATTCAGCAAAGCATTTCCACCTAAATTACTGTCAAAATTAGAGCAACAGAATGTAGACTATATCAGCAAATATCAAGATCGTTACGGCTTGAGATATTTTAAGAAATAAGAAAGATTTTTGTAATTATACCATTTCATAAAATATCGTAACTGCCTAGCTAGTAGTAATTGAGGCGAGAAAAACAGAGACATTACCAAGTAGCGCCTGAGTAATAACTTCCAGTAAGTTAAGACCCTGCTTAGAAGCAGTGGAAAGATGCATAACGGATATTAGCGAATGAAACCGCAAACTCGAAGGAGCGAAAACCACCGGAAATCTTCTGCTTACATTTCATCATCCGCAAGTCACGTTCTGCCTGATTATTGGTAAAGGGAACATCAGGTTGTGTCAGAAACCGTAAAACATCACTCTGAAATTTTGAAGCCGCAACAACAAGTTATGACCAACACGTCGTTTCACCCGCCCACGATTACCTTTGCGGATTAGGGGTGATTGAGAGGAGTGAAAACTCAGCCCTCGTTGTAGAATTTGCTCGTACAGTTGAGTCAGACGAGCAACAACATTTTTGGGAATACCTGATTGATAACGATGCTTGTAATTGCAAGCTAAAAGCAACAACTTGTTCATGGATTTAGCCCAAGGTTCTTGCTCGATTTCATCTATTGCTTTGAGTTCTCGAAGATGATGGGCATTACACAAAGCGTGATTGACATCAAGGAGTTGATAATAGGGTTTCCAATGGTCGTGGACTACTACACCCTTGATATCAGCTAATACTTCTATGTCTTTACGTTGAGGAGAAACTCGATACCAAGTTTGTGTTTTAGTGGCAACCACGTGCAGCCAATTGGTTTTACCACCAATCCTCAAAGAAAGTCTCGTCTAAATGTTTAACTGCTGCTGCTTTTACCTCAGAGGCCATCTCTGCTACTACTGGTTCTATGATTTGAGCCAGAGTCAAAGTTGTCTTTGCGATTGTCCCTGGTGTCATTCGGCAACCAAATAAATCTAGCAGCACTTCACTCAATCGGTCTTCGGGAATAAAGTGTTGATGATTTAGATAAGCTGCAACTGCTCTAATTCTGGCTCCATACTGTACTGGTGCTGTGACAGATTCTGGAAAACTACCTTGTAGGAGAGTTTTACATTCTGGACATTCTTTGACTGCCACTCTGTGTTCTGTGACGATGATGCGTGGGGCTGGTATATCAAATACTTGTCGCTTGATGATTTTTTTGATTCCTACATCCCCAATATCACTTCCACATCCAGGACATGAGCATGGTGTTGGATGTTCTACTATTTTCTCTGGCTCTAATACTTGTTTTAATGTCTGCCCTGGATGACCTATCTGCCCCCCTGATGGCCGCTTCCCTTTTTCTCTTAAACTTTTTGTCCGTATTTGATTTGACTTTTTGAGTCCGTCGCTGGCTGGTGGTTTTGAACTTGTTTGGCTATCTAGTCCCAAACTTCTCTCTAGCTCTGCTATCCTTTCCAGCAGTGCCTTAACCTCTAGCTCTAGCCTTTCTATTTTTTGATCTTTTTCTTCTGGACTCATTCTTGAACATTACCATCTTTCCTCCCTTCACGGGAATATCCCTGACTTTCCTACCTGGGCAGTTACAAAATATCTCATATATATAACGGTTCTCCTTTGCATAAACTACTTTTTTAAACCTCGCCCCTAACTCCTCTTCTTACAAAGGAGAAGAGAATATTTGCACGCCTCAAATACGGAGTGAGGTTCAGATTGTATTGCGCCCAAGTGAGAAGCGCTACATTGATAGGGGCATACTACTGTACGTCCTTACACGCGATACATTTATTACAAAATATTCTTATAAATGGTATAAATTCTAAGTATGTTAGCTGGAACTTATCGAAGGATTTATTGCTACTTATTAGATAATATCTAGGCTAGTTAGTGTAACATACCAGACAGATTATTAGATATTTAATAGCGTAAAATCGCTAGATATTAGAGGTTAATCCTAGCGAAGTCTATATGGAGTTAGAACTAAACTGTTCTTTTCTTACCCAAACTCCATCTCTAGATACTAGGCAGTTTTGGAACCAAGCATTTATATATAATATATAAGATTGCTATCTCGTAGATTAGCAATCTATAAGTTAAAGAAATGCCATTTTTATATTTTCTTTGTTATTTTGTATTTAACGGGACAGTTCTTCCCGATTTGGTGGGCTTAAATAACAATTAGTTAAACAATTTCCCCCCAAAGATGTATGTAAATTATTTGCCTTGTGCTTATTTTTGTTCCTAAATTTACAAGCACAATGCAAATTAGTTAAACAGATTACATATTAATATTGCCAATCGGCGAATAGTTCATCTACACAAGGAAAACCTTGCCTACCACTATGCTTAAAACAATTAATCAACGTATTTTTCTGCCTGCTTTTGTTAGCCTTTCAGAAGAAAAGAATCAAAAAGGTAGTAAAAAGCGATTTGCCAGACCTAAATTAGATTTACTGCAACCATTACGTCAATGGCTGGACAAAATTGAGATTCAGAATCGGAAATCAGCCAAACTTATTGTTAAATTGATTCCTGCTCAATGTCCATTTGAGCGCGATCTCATGCTGTTTGGTCGCAAAATAGGGCACATTCCGCCAATGTGCAAACTTAATCCGGTTTATAACGAACTTGTTTACTTGCGTTTTCGCGCTTTGTGTTATTTAGTAGATCAGTGTGGAGAAGATATTCAATCCTACTGCTGAAGATAACTAGAGAAAACACAATATGGAAATTAAAATTGAGCATCAACCTCAGACTTGAACGCCTCAATCAATTGGGTGTTTCTAAATGGGATATTTGGAAAAAGTAAGTCTCAAAATTTCCTTGGACTTATGATTTTCAAGAAACTTACTACTTTTTGGAAGGCGATGTTCTTGTTACTCCTGATGGTGGACAGCCAGTGCAAATGGGTAAAGGCGATTTGGTGACTTTTCCTGCTGGCATGTCCTGCACCTGGGAAATTACAAGCAACGTAAAAAACATTATTACTTTGATTAGTTAACAGAAAAGATTGATCCCCGTTGTCTAGTTGATGATCCTGAAGAAAACATCTCATAAGAAAATTTAGATTTGTATTATGCGGAGGTTCGCAGCGATTGTCGTAGGAGAAAGTGGCAGAATCGGTAAATTATATATATCTATCGAAACTCCTTGCAACTTTATTCTCTAAAGAATATTCATAGAAATAAATAGTTTTATTTCCTCCAAATTTTGCAGAAAATTATTGCCAGGTTGGTGGCTGATAACTAAAAATGTGAAAGCCATTGATCCCCGACTAGTTTGAGAAGTCGGGGATCTTATTATTGAAATTTATCATAACGATGTCTACGACAAGCCGCTTCTCTACAAGAGGCTATGCCACCACAAAAAATCTAGAGAGTTCATAATCATGTTAGTGGGAGTTTAGCAGAGAAAGGTTTTGTCCCACAGCAATTTTATTGAGGAAAATCATCAAAAATGTTACTGCATTTAAGTACTTGGCAAGAAGTCGAAGCTTATTTACAGCAGTCAAAGGGGATTATTTTCCCTATTGGTTCCACAGAACAACATGGGCCAACGGGGTTAATTGGCACTGATGCCATTTGTGCAGAAGCGATCGCAGCTGGTGTAGGTGATGCAACTGGTGCGATCGTTGGCCCTACAATCAATGTGGGCATGGCACTGCATCATACTGCCTTTCCTGGCTCAATCAGTCTACGTCCTAGCACTTTAATTCAAGTAGTGCGAGATTATGTAACTTGTTTAGCCAAAGCTGGTTTTAGCAAGTTCTACTTTATTAACGGACATGGTGGTAATATCGCCACCCTCAAAGCTGCTTTTTCCGAAACTTACGCGCATTTAGAAGATTTACAGATTCCCAATGCTCAACAGGTGCAATGTCAAGTGGCAAACTGGTTTATGTGCGGTTCTGTATATAAGCTAGCTAAAGAATTATATGGGGATCAAGAAGGTTCTCATGCAACGCCAAGTGAAGTAGCACTCACCCAGTATGTTTATCCAAATGCGATTAAGCAAGCATATCTTTCACCAGAAGTTGCAAGCGGACATCGGATTTATAGCGCTGCTGACTTTCGAGTGCATTATCCAGATGGACGTATGGGATCAAATCCGGCCTTAGCAACGCCTGAACATGGTAAGCAATTTTATGACTTGGCGGTGAAAGAACTTAGCAGTGGTTATTTGGAATTTGTGAACGCGGGATAAAAGTCGTAGAAAGACGCTGTAGAGATGCGAGTTAAATTGCGTCTCTGCATAAAATATCTTGAGAATTTAGATACTTTCGAGAGCTTTGAGTACCTCTACTGCTGACTGATATCGTTGACTAAAGTCGAAATGTACCATTCTATTTAAAATAATAACTAACTCGTTCGTAGCATCAGTTAGTTCGCGCCAATGTTGCCAAATCTGTTGATTGGCATCAGCTTCAATTTGAATAATTATTTCACCGGTATTTGTATCTCTGCGAAATTCTCTAGGATTTATTCCAGTTAAACCTTGTATTCCCATAATTCCCAACGCATAAATATCGCTGTTGAGTTTTGGCAAGCCGCTCATTTGTTCAGAAGGTGCATAACTAGGAGTGCCAATTGAAATTGTCTGAGCTTCTTGCTGCTGAGGTTGAATCTGCTTGACAGCACCAAAGTCAATTAAAACAATGTGTTGATCTGATTCTCGCCTAATCAAGTTACTAGGTTTGATATCTCGATGGATTACACCATAGCTATGAACAAAAACAAGTACGTTTAAAACTTCTTTGAGCATTTCCACAACTTCAGCTTGTTTTAGTCGCATCCCAGAGGATAACTCTTTATCCATAGCGTGCCCTCGAACAAATTCTTGGACTAAAGAAAATTGCTGATTTTCTTCAAAAAAAGCTAGCAGTTGGGGAATTTGCGGGTGCTTACCCAAAATTTCTAAAATTTCTGCTTCTGCGTTGAATAAGCGTCTGATAACATTTAAATATTCTGCATCTTGGTGGGGAGGTAGCAACTGTTTAACCACACACTGCGGATTACCAGGACGCTGGATATCATCAGCCAAATAAGTATTGCTAAATCCTCCAGAACCCAAGGGTTGAGTAATTTTGTAGCGGTTGTTTAGTAGTGTGCCTAATGTAATTTCTTGCCCGATGGAATCAACAATTACTGTTGGCGCTTCATTTGAGGCGTTGCCACGCTGCCGTAAAAGACCTTGCAATTCCACAATTAATTGTTGGTGTTCTTGAACCCGTTGGGTAATTTCTTGTTGCTCTTGCTTGGTTTGATAAGCACTATAGGCAAGGGCACTCCCGGCGGTAAATACTAACCCCAACGCCGAAGGTATGACTGGAAACCATCCAGCTTGGGTAAAAATGAAAAAATTGGCTCCAAATAATACTGCAAGTGCTGTTGCTCCTGCTAATCCTAAGCCTAGTGGATGTTGAATTCGCCATACCAGCAACCCACCAACTACAGTCCATCCCCATATCCAAAGGATTTTACCCCACTCAGGCAAAAACCAAAATAGAGGCTGTTTGTTAAGAACAGCGCTGAGAATTTGACTAACGCTGTGAGCGTGAATTTCAATTCCGGCCTTTTTGCCAGAATTATCTGATTTTCCACTAGCAAATGGCGTATTAAAAATATCATTTAAACTGTTGGCTGTTGAACCAATTAAAACGATGCGGTCTTTTACTAAATCTGGTTTAACTTGATTTGCAAGTACTTCTGTAATAGTACCTGCTGGGCAACCTGATGACCCGAACGGTAGTTAAGTAAGATTTGGTAGCCATTCGTATCTGCTTTTTGATAACCGCCAGCGTTACTTTGTAGGGGTTTAAATACTGTATCTCGTAGTCGTAGTTCTTTTTTAGGAGTAAATTCTAGTTGGATGCCTCCGACTTCTAAGTATTTGAGTGCTAGTTGTAAGCCAAAAGAATAAGTACTTTGACAAGAATCTGACTCTTCTGCACTTACCAGTAATAGGTTACGACGAATTGTAGCGTCAGTATCTTCTACGACATCATTAAATCCTACTCGCTCTGCTTCAACACCCTTTGGGGGTGCTATTCCCGGATTGTTAGAGCCAGAATGTTTGCAGATAGGAATGATGATATCGCTCTGTTGTAGGCGTTGCAATAGCTTCTCATGACCTGGCTGTACTGGTAAGTCACGAAAAATATCTAGACCAATGGTTCGCGGTTGATATTCTTCAAGTTTACCTAAGAGGCGGTCTAGAAGTTCACTAGAGAGAGGCCAATTCCATTTTTGGATATCTTTTTCAGTTAAAGCAACAATCAACAGACGAGAGTCTGGGCCTGGGTCGGCACGTAATTGCATCATTTGGTCGTAGACCTTCATTTCCAGAGGCTCGAAAACCCCCAGTTTTTGAATGCCGACTAGTAAAATAGTAGCGATCGCACTTGAAATAACAACTGGCTGTCTAAATAAACTTTTAAAATTTGCAACCATTTTTTTAAATAGGTTTTACTTTAAAATATACGTATATTTTTAGCTTAATTTTTATCATTGAAATTATTCTATGCAATTTGCAACTTTTCAAAAAATATATTAATCATATTTTACTTATAAAAATCTCAAAACTCAGATTCCCGAGTTCTGCAAAAAATCGGGAATCTTGTTGTTTATACATGATCAAGTATGCTTATATCTGTTTAAGATAATGCACGATCGCCTCTGCTGTTGGCAAATTAGTTGCTAGTAAAACTTGATTAATAGTGCATAATCTCAGCAGTGCTTCTTCATTTGCGTGACCCGTCTGAGGTTGCAGCAAATCTCTCAGAAAAATAACTGCTAAAATTTCTCCTGCTCCTACCAATGAAGCAATTGTTTGATATCCTCCAGAAGTTGGTGCGGGTGTTTGTTGACTAATAGTTATCCCCGCTTGCTGATGCAAGACTTCGCTAATAGATGGCCACGTAATTGTAAAGCTCTGCGAGAAAAACTCCTGATGCTGAGATACAAATTCAGCAAGTTCCGATTTCTTGCTTTCATGAGCGATGAGTACTATATTCCTTTCAATGACCATTTGCGGAGGTTCACTGACATTTATATCTTCTGGAGTTTCATCAGGTTGAGTTACTTCTACTTCAGAAACATCTTCAATAGTTTGACTGACGCTCTCAGAAGATCCACTTTCTATTATTTTCCAAGATTGAATATCAACTAACCCAGAAACTTCACTTTCTTGTGTAGAAACATCATTAACATCTACACTGATTTTTTCAGTATTTGTATTAGTCAAATCAATGTATTGATTGCTGAAAACTTCCGGGAAATTATCATCAGGTGCAGTAGATGCTTCAGGAACTTCATTAACTGTATTATCAGCAGTGTAACTAAGTTCTACTTCGTCTACATTTGCGGTGTCTTCTGCTGTAATTGGCGTATTTAAATCTATTGCTTCATCGCTAACATCGTGGGTAACTTGACTCTCCTCTAATAATTGGTTCAATGTTTTTTGCGGCTGAATATCCGCGTATTCAGAAACTTCATTGACCAACTCCTCAACATTTGTACTACTTCCTTCTACGACTGGCGTATCTAAATCTACCGCTTCATCGCTAACATCGTTGGTAACTTGACTCTCCTCTAATAATTGGTTCAATGTTTTTTGCGGCTGAATATCGGCGTATTCAGGAACTTCATTGACCAACTCCTCAATATCTGTACTAATTCCTTCTACGACTAGCGTATCCAATACCGTTTCATCATGAGTAGCTTCTGGAACAGCGCTTTCCTCCTCAGATACTTGGTGGAAAATATCACGAGGCTGTACGAAGGTAACTTCTGCTGCTAGCGCCGCCTCAAATGCATTCTCAGCATCAGTAGCTTTGGGAATGGCACTCTGTGCAGGAACTTCGCCGAAAATATCACGAGGCTGTACGAAGGTAACTTCTGCTTCCAGTGCTGCCTCTAACTCTGCATTTTCATTGTAGGTAGCTTCGGGAATAGCACTTGTATCACGCCGTTGTACAAAAGTAGATTCTGCTGCCAGTGCTGCTTCCAAGTTTGCAAGCTCATCATTAGCTGCTTGTAGAATAAGACTTTCCTCTTCAGGAGTTTCTATGATGTTTTCAGGTACAGCTACTGCTTCATTTGGTTGACTTAAAGAAACTTCTAAAGCTTCGTTGATTTCTGGAACTTCTACTTCCTCACCATCTGCGCTGACTTCTGGTACAACCAATGTACGCAAATCCACAATTTCATCACGAACATTGTGTGGAACTTCGCTGGCTGCTTCTGGTGACTCAATTATGTTTTCAGGGGCAATTATCTCAACAACCGGGATGACATCATTAGTTTGGGCAGAAACAACTTCTAAGACTTCGCTGGTTTCCAAGGAAACAACATTAAGTTCAGGTGTTGCTACTTCTTGGCTAACTGGCTGTGGAACTTCGTTGATTACCTGTGGGGGTGGAGTCGCAACGTTGGCGGCACTGATATTTTCAGGCGATCGCGGCCGAGAAAACAGTGAAGGATCTATAATTCTAAAGACTGTCTCTGGTTGCTCATAAACGGGAACAACTGCTTCCAAAATCAAAACATAATCTGCAATCCGAATAACATCTCCATCGCTCAAAGAATATGGTCGATCTTTTTCAGCTTGTTTCCCGTTAAATATTGACCCATTTCTACTGCCAAGGTCACAAAAGTAGTAATTTCCACCTTTCATAAAAAACTTAGCATGTACCCGACTGATATCAGGGCTGTCTAGGAGTAAATCAGAATCAGGAGAACGGCCTATTAGCCATTCTCCTCTCTTGGGAGTTTCTATGGTAAGGTCAACCTCATTGACTTCACTTAGATTTGGTGAGTAGCTAACTTTTACTTTCATATTAATTTTTGGTTAATTTTATTGATTTCTGCCACCCAGCGCTGACGGGTAGTATGTTCTAAATTTAAAATATCATCTTGTGACCAGTGGAAATGATAAGCAATAAAAGCTACCTCCTCATATAAAGTATCAGAGGGGTAGCTTACGACTCCCCCGCTAGTTCTAGCTCCACTGAAAACTGAGTATTGCAGTGGGGACATTGTGTCGGAATGTGTACATTACCTTGCTGATTGATTCGATTGTAAAATTCTCGGAGATAGGCAATGTCATGTAAGAGGAGTCCTTCGAGTAAATCAGGACTAACAGAGTTGAAACTGCCCAAGCGAGTAATTACCCGTGCAAGCATAACCAAAACACCATAAGCAGGATTTTCCTGAACTTTGCGCTCTTGTTGCACCAAAATTTCATCTTTGGCGGTGGCTAAACGCATCACCCCATGACGATGTATTCGGTGTTCATTATCACTCAATCCTCTAGGAAGAGTGAAGGCAAATTCTGTGCAGAGAGTATCTTTCTTACGGGGCATAGATAATTTGGGGATTGGGGATTGTGAATGAGTCTTTGATACTCGTGAATGAGTCTTTTATACTCGCTGACGAGTCTTTGAACTCCGTTAATGAGTCTTTTATACTCGCTAACGAGTCTTTAATACTCGTGAATGAGTCTTTTATACTCGCTGACGAGTCTTTGAACTCCGTTAATGAGTCTTTTATACTCGCTGACGAGTCTTTGATACTCGTGAATGAGCCTTTTATACTCGCTGACGAGTCTTTGAACTCCGTTAATGAGTCTTTTATACTCGCCAACGAGTCTTTAATACTCGTGAATGAGTCTTTGATACTCGTGAATGAGTTTTTTTTCTATTCTCTTAGTCCCTCATCCCAATCCCCAATGCCCAATTCAATTATGAAGAAGTGCTTCGGGCGAATTTACTGTATCTTCTGGGATGGAAGTTTCGCCTTCCAACCCATTGATTCGACGGTAAAAATCTTGGAGGTAATTTAAATCTTGGGAAAAAAAGTTTTCCACTATTGCCGGAGTCACCTCTGATAAAGCACCCAAGTGGGTAATCACCCGCGACAAGATAATAATTGTGGCATAAACGGGATTAGCTTTAACGCGTGGGTCACGCAAAGGTGCAATCTCGTCTATCGCCGTTGATAACCGCATTACACCTTTGCGGTGGAGGTTGCCTTCAGAGTCTAGATACCCCTTTGGCAGTGTAAATTCAAACTCTGTGGGAAACATAATCCTCCTAATTACTTCACGCGTTTAAATTCCTCAAAAGCAACCTCCACTTCCTCAATTTCGATGTCATGGCTGCGGGCGTTGACATCGGCAATTTTGTAACTTGCAGGCCAAGCACCGGCTAATTCAAATCTAGCCACTTCTTGATTTGCCTGATTATAAATAGATAAAGCAACCAGCCTACGTTGCTGTGACCAATTACCCTGCTGGACTTTTTCGAACCACTTCCAAAAATCCATAGAGTTGGTAGTACCTCTACGCAGAATGAGATTACCACTCTTGGGATTGCTAGGAAGCTTAGTTCTCACGACCTGACCTTTTGATTGCCCTTTTGTACCCCAGGCTTGAGAAGTGACTTCAGTAATTTCAATTACCTCTTGTGTTCTTTTGAAGCCTTGACACTCCAAAAAGAAACAATTGGCATCGTTTTGACCTTCTAGTGTCAGTTCTAGATAGAACCGATGGGCTGTAAGGACTTCTGGAATTCGGCTTGCGGATTGTACCACTGTTAAATAATTCGTAATTCGTAATGACGCTCGCGGACTCGCTACCGCTACGCTAACGTAATTCGTAATGACGCTCTCTACGAGACGCTAAAAGCGAACGCGGACTCGCTAACGTAATTCGTAATGAAGCTTGCGGCCTCGCTACCGCTACGCTCTAAGCAAAGCTATGCCGCAAGCTTTACGTAATTACGATTATTTGATTCGTTTAATTCCTTCGTGAACCAATTCAACTGTTTCATTTGCCATATCACCACCAGAGGCTGTTAAGGTGGGCCCAGTATATTTACATGGATAACAATTGACAATGTTCCAGCGTGCTTTTTCAGAGCCTTGTTGGTCATAAGCAACCACCGAACCAGTCTTACGGTTCTGTGACCACTGACGAGGATCACCCATGTCTTCGTTACACTTTTGATACCAAGTATAAAGGTCTATATCATCTGTAGCGATGACTTTTACTGTAATGTTGGTAAATTTCACAACAGTTGGTGTAGCTTGGCGCATTAGTTTAGCGCCTTTAGATGAACCGTGAACTTCTTGCGCTGGAGTGTTTTCAACGCCTAGCCCACTAATTTCTTTGATAAATTTATCAGTAATACCATCAGCCTCGAAGTAAAATTTACAAGAGGTTAAAAATTCGCCTGCCATACTTTTAGATTCCTTTGTGTGTAGTTAATTTGGGAATTGGGAATGGGGAATGGGTTACAGGTTATAGGTTACAGGTTATAGGTTATTCCCTGTCACCTGTAACCTATCCCCTAATTCCAATGCCCTATTCGTTATCTTCAATGCCATTCCATTGGCTGATACGGAAAACAACAAATTCAGCAGGTCTAACGGGACAAACACCGACTTCGATGTACAAACGTCCTAGAATCCTGGTTTCTGGTGGGTTCAATTCTTCGTCACATTTGACATAAAATGCTTGTGCTGGAGATGCCCCAAATAAAGCACCTTCACGCCAGATGCGCTCTAAGAAGTTACTAACGGTGCGGGTGACACGCGCCCATAAATCTTGGTCGTTGGGTTCAAAAACTACCCATTGAGTTCCCAATTCTAAGGATTTTTCGATATAGCTAATTAGCCGACGCACACTGATGTAACGCCATTCTGTTTTATCTGGCTCAACTAGTGTGCGTGCGCCCCAAATGCGAATACCTCGATTGGGGAAGCTGCGAATGCAGTTTATCCCCAGGGGGTTTAATAGTTCTTGTTCGCGGAAGTTAGTGTCGTAGCCTAAACCAATTACGCCTCTGGGAACTTCATTTGCAGGCGCTTTGTAAACTCCTCTGGTTTCGTCGGTGCGGGCCCAAACACCCATCACATGACCACAAGGAGGTACTAAAATTGGATTACCGCGATCGCGTGGATTAGGTACTTTAATCCAAGGATAATAAAGGGCCGCAAACATCGAACGACGGTTAAACCTATTCAACCACTCCACAACTTGTTGAGGTTTAACGGCATCCGGTGGCGCATCAAGTACAACCATGCGGTTGGGCGGGTTGGGGATATCGCCACTAGCAGAACCCTCACACATACTAATCATCAGTTCGATGATGCCATGAACTTGATCTAAATTCAGTATCTGCTCTTGATAAGCCCGCATCACATCAGGACAGGCCAGCATTGTGATTTCATCAACTTCAAAGATACCCCGTACCCCGGTGCGATCGTCTCGAACCCCTTCTAAATTTTGCGAAAATCTATCGGGTGTGGCAGCAACAATCGGCGGCGCTAGTTCATATTGACCATTAACGGGACGACGAGCTAAAGGCTGTCCACTTTGAGTTATGTCTTCTACAGTGATATACAGCGAATTTCTCAATGCCGCCAGCGCATAAGTCGCTGTTTGAGCAGCAGGCTCGCGGTTCATTGTCAAGTTTTCGTATTGCTCTAAAAGTTCATCTCCCCGACGAATTTGAATGGTGAAATATTCACCCGTATTTGGAGGCGCTTCTCCTTCAGTACCTTCGGGTAGGGCGCGGGGTGAACCATCAATAATGACGAGATTTACTAATCCGCCTGCTGCTTGCTCAGGACGCAAAGTAAAGCGGAGGGCTGGACGATTACCTCTAGAGTTGATTCTGAGAGTAGCCGGTTCTGGAGTTGCTGGTCTAGGTGCGCCTGGTAACTGAGTGCCAATGCTTGTTACCCAGCAACGACCGCCACCATTCATAAAGTAGCCGTAGACTGAAAAGGGTAAATAGGCGTTGAAGTCGGTGAAGCCGTCAGAGTTGGGACGGGCAAAATAGTTTAAATATTGCGTCCAAGTGGTTACTAGTGTGGGCTTGTATAACTCAGCCCCACCGCGAACGTCTTCTGTAAAGCCGACAAATCCAGCTACTGCTGTGCTAACACCTTCAATTGGTCGGCTACCCCGGTCAATTTCTTCGATGTAGACACCAGGAGCAAAGTAATCAAGTCTAGCCATGAAAGTTTCTCCAAGTCAGTAAAAATCTAATTATTCAGGAGTTAGAAATATTTCTTTGAAAGTATTACTTTGGTTATCTACCAATGCATTGACGTTTTGGGGTAAATAGCCAGGATGATTCAGAGTCAAAACATAATTACCTAAATGAAGGTCTTCAAAAAAGAACAGCCCTTCTTTAGTAGTTAATATGGACTTTTCAGTTCCCATCACAGCAACTTCTGTCGCTACCAACGGCAGATTTGTCACCGCACTTTTGACAATACCCGCGATCGCAACTCGTCTGGTTAATACTAAACTGTCACTATCGCGAGACAATTGATTTCGCAAATTGAAAATTCGCTCCCAAACCAAAGGCACTGGGGTAGGTTGTGGCTCGAAGGGTATTGTAACTGTCAAATACAAGGCTGAACGCAACGGCACATTGAGAGCGCTCCATAAAGAGCCAATCTCAATTGGTGGCTCTAGGGCAACTGTCATGTTCAAATTACCATAGCCTCGTAATTCAGGAACCAAAAACTCCTCTTCCAAGGTGCGATGGCGCAACAGCACAGTCAACGCCTCACTAATAAAGTGATGCTCACCTAAAGCTGTTCTATCCCAAGCTGTTAAGAGTAGCGAAAACATCAAACCAAGCCGGGGCCCAATTTACAGTGGCAGGTTGTAGAGCGCGTGTTAGCTTGCGTTCTACTTGCCTACCAGAATGTTGTACCTGCTTACTCTCACGTATATCAAAAATGTATAAATTGAGAGTCGGGCCTGCTCCCTCTTCCCTTCGATTACCAGGATGGCTAAAGTCAATTTGCTCTGTACTGGTAAGTGAGGTTCCTCCAGCGAGAATTTCGGCTAAAGTTTGAAGAACGAAGATAAGCATGAAGGTGTTCTGCTGGTAGCTAATCCAGATGCCTATACAGTATATGTATCGGGCTTCTAAAGTTAATTAGACTTTTGTCGATATTTTTTAAATGGGGTATTGGGTCAAGAATCCGTAAAGTAGCAACTTCAGTTTGTAGATTAATCTAGAGCAGTTCTTAATTGGACGCACTACATTTTTTTCTTGTGGGGTGGGTTGAAAAGCATTGGTGTCAAGTTAAGGCAGAAGCCCAAATGTCAAAGGTATATTCATCGAATTCGGGGTGTCGTTTATTAAATTCGGGCAGTTGTTCATTGAATTCGGGCAGTCGTTTATTGAATTCGGGCAGTCGTTTATTGAATTCGGGCAGTCGTTTATTGAATTCGGGCAGTCGTTTATTGAATTCGGGCAGTCGTTTATTGAATTCGGGCAGTCGTTTATTGAATTCGGGCAGCCGTTTATTGAATTCGGGCAGCCGTTTATTGAATTCGGGCAGCCGATTATTATTTTTGTTCAATTTTAATTTGAGGAGGACAAAACCTAAACACAAAAAGACTTTTCATCCAGTCCCCAGTCCCTAGCTATACTAGTTGACCCCAGTGATTTCATCTTAACTTGAGACTAATGGCTGAAAAGCCGACCCAAGTAGTCCATTAAGCTAACGAAAGCTTGGGTACGTAGTCAGCATTTCAGTGCTTAAACATCAGGACAAAAGTCCTGACTACAAACTTCTTTACACAGCAAAGTTAGCTTGATACACGTGTCAATACAAACCTTAATAATTATTTGTATGAATTATCTCAAAAGAGAACTTAACAAAAAAATAAACATTCCTGAAATTGCATAATTTTATACTGGTCAGCAGAAGAGTAAAAACATTTGGTTGCAAAAAGCGAGTGAAGCTATGACACTAGGCTTTTCTGTCCAAAAACTAGACAATGGCTCTAATTATTTGAGTTCCTTAGACGTCCAAAGCTTTTGTCAGCTTGAGTCTGAGCAGTTAACTAGTAAGTATCCAATTTTTTTCGCTCGAATTGTCTATCATGATTCATTATTGAGAGCTAATCAAGAGGTGATAAATTATGGTGAAGACCAAGTTCCTTTTTCCCCAAAAACTTTAGCTTATTTGCGCTCGGAAGCATGGCTTACGGATTTTCCACCTGTTTTGACTTTACAGGAATTTAAGCTTAAAGACTTTTCATCTATTTGTTACATTTGCCCCATATCCTATAGAAATCAAAAAACTGAATATATTCAAATCATTACTCATGAACGTCTCTCGTCGAGTTTACAACTATATGTAAAACGCTCTGCTATGCTGCTGAGTAAGTATGTAGATATTTCCTGGGACTATGGCAGACAAAAAACTGAAATTAAACTCCTAGAAGATATCTTGCATCGAGTCGGTCATCAATTACGTAACTCTCTAGGACTCATAGGATTGTATGCACATAATTTATGCTTAGGTTTAGAGGATAGCCCTTGGCAAGAGCAAGCAACAATTATCGGCGAAAGTATACAAGATTTGGATACTAATTTAAATGAACTAATTGATTGCGGTCAAAGTGCAAAATTAAGGGTAACACTTCAAGATTTAAGAAGTTTAGTGGTTGAAAGTCTCACAAATTTGCAACCTCTAATTAATCAGAAAAAACTTAAAATATTGATTCCCGATACATCGACAATACTGAAGATAGACAAATTACAAATGAAACAAGTATTTGATAATATCCTCAGTAATGCCGCTCATTTCAGTCCTAATTCAGGAACTATTACCTGTAGCTGGCAAATTTTCCAAGATGAAGTTTTAATTAAAATCTCCGATCAAGGGCCAGGATTGTCTCAAGAAGACTTACAAAAAATATTTACCCCATTTTATTCCCGACGGAAAGGAGGTACAGGGCTGGGTTTAACTATTGCTAAAAAAATTGTTTTAGATCACCAAGGAAGTATCTGGGCACAAGTTTTATCAGAAAGTGGGGCACAATTTTCGATGATTTTGCCTCGTTCAAGGAGCGTGAATTAATTCGTAATTCATCATAAAAACATGATTAATGATAATAAGAAACTTTCGGTTTTGCTTGTAGATGACGAAGAACGTTTTCGTCAAGGGTTACGTACTCTCTTGAATTTTTATAGTATTAATTCTGCGTTACCTGTAGAAGTGATAGGTGATGCGGATTCTGTAGAGCAAGTTTTAAAGTTTACAAGCCAGAAGTGTCCAGATTTAATTTTGCTGGATATGCAATTGAAAGGATGTGATGGAATTACAGTTTTGGCACGTCTTAAGGAGACTGCTTACACTGGGAAAGTTTTAGTATTGTCGGCTCATCAAGAAGATGACTGGATTTTTAGAGCGATGCAGGCGGGAGCCGCAGGTTATGTGTTTAAAAATCGTTTAGCAACACAATTGTGTGAAGCTATTGACACTGTAACTAGGTCGGAAATTTATCTACCTTCAGAAGTTGCTAGTCGATTTTTTCGGTTTTTTCAGGCTTATTCAGATTCTTGTGTAAAAGCATGTCATGAAGTGCATTTGACCGAAAGAGAGCAAGAAGTTTTATATTGGTTAACTCAAGGTGCTTCTAATGAAAAAATAGCTAAACATTTATATGTGACAGTCGCTACTGTTAAGGCGCATCTCACAAGTATTTTTGAAAAATTGAAGGTTACTAGCCGGACTCAAGCGATTGTGGCTGCTCTTAAGTTAGGATTGGTTCACACTTGAACACGACAGAAGTAATTGGTGCAATTCACGAAACTCTTTGTATATGTCCTCATTTGAATCTTTTTATCAACAATACCCCTGCTCGTACAATTCTCCCTTAAATTGCGATCGCCCCTTCCAAACGGCGCAGCAAATTAAGGGCGCTAAGTTTTGCTTGGAATGTGGTTTTCCAGCAACTTTACCACAGGAGGCTGAGATTAAAGGAAATCAAGGGACTTATCAAATAGCTAGTTTTATCGGTGTGCGGGGTTTAGGCCGCTTATACTCAGGTGTTAAACTTAAGGACAAACAGCCTGTAATCATTAAAGAATATCTATTACCCAATCGTTGTTTTAATGAAAGCGAAACTCAAAAGCGGAAAGAAACTTTCAAACGGGTGGGTGGAGTAAGTTTAGCCGATAGTCGAATTCAAAACTTCCGTCTGGTGGAAACTAAAGAAGCGATCGCTGATGAAAAAGGAGAGCGCTGTTATCTAATTACTCAAGATATAGAGTCATCCCAAACTTTAGCTAAATATGTGATAGAAAAGGGAGCAATGACATCTTCTGATGTGCGTGAGGTACTAAATCAAGGTTTACAAACTCTCCAGTTTCTCCACACTCAAAAGCTGCGTTTTCCCTCCAATCAAATACAGATGGGTATCACTCATGGCAATATAAGTTTAGATAGTACTTTAATTAAATTAGAAAAAAATCAAAAGTTCTCTATATACTTTAGTGATTTAGCTATCTGGGAAAATTTATTTATTCCACCCATTATTACTCAACCCGCACCCGCCAGACCTGAACAAGATTTAGAATCGTTAGGATTGCTAGCCTTTTCTTTA
Source organism: Nostoc cf. commune SO-36 (assembly GCF_023734775.1). NCBI lineage: Bacteria > Bacillati > Cyanobacteriota > Cyanophyceae > Nostocales > Nostocaceae > Nostoc > Nostoc commune. Next base: position 1,760,729 of record NZ_AP025732.1, read on the forward strand.
TGGGTAGGGCAAACAACTAATTTTCTATCCAATCAGCCTCTCGATCCTAGAAATAATCAACAATGGCCGGATACTGATAGCCATTTAAAGCAATTTATTTATCGACTAATTGGGCTGGAAAGTCCTTTCGAGAATGCGGAAGCCGCACGTAAAGCATTACTGGAACTTCCCAAAGAAGATAGTGGCAAAAGTTCAGTGCGATCGCCAGGTTCTCAAAAAATAAAAAAGCCTTTGCCAATGCCCTTAATTCTACTAGGCATTCTAGCTTTATTACTACTTAGCGGCGGAATATTGTATTGGCTTTTGGGCAAGAAAACAGATAGTGCTAATCAATATATACAATGGTCTAGACTTGTGCGGAATTTCTCAGAAGTTACCAACGTTCCTTCTGGACGATTTACTTACACAGGAGAAAGAGATAGTACATGGAGTTATGTTTTAACGCAACCAGTCGATAACAGTCGTTTAAGAGATTTATTGACCACACCAAAGCCAGATGCAACAGCAACATTTAACTATGAATCGGTTTTGTCATCAAATCTAAATAATCCGATTAAAAGTATTGAAGAAGTCCAAACAAGCAAAAAGGATTTTGCAATTACTAGTTTGGTAAACAACATCACAGATAAACTTGCTAAAAAAACAGTTGCTTATGATGGTTTACTTGTTTTTGTAGCATTTAATAAAAGAGACTCAAATCTTGCTAATGCTCTTGGGGGGCAAATCAATCTTGAACAATTGCGTCAAATTTACACAGGTAAAATTACTAATTGGCAGCAGATTAATCCGAAACTTCCAAATCTACCCGTCAAACCTTTTGCCCCTACTGAACCAGAAGCAATCAGTAAATTTCAAGAAATAGTCCTCAAAAATGCTCCCCAGGACGAAGCTTTATTTACTGCAAAGGTTACTAAACTTGATACAACAAAAACCCAAAACCTAATACGCAGCGAGACTCTACAAGGGCGAACCACTGGTATTATTAGTTTTGGGATTATCAGTAAAACTTCGAATCAGTGTACTGGGTATCCTCTAGCGATCGCAGATGATAAAAGGTCAGCGATTCAACCTTTATTTCAAAGGCGCGATCGCCGCTCAATAAATCCTTCAGATGATTTATGTCAGCATGATGATTATTATGTTGATGTCACAACTTTCCAAAGCTACCCCTTGGGATACCCTATTTTTGTAGTGTACCCTAAAGACAGCAACCGCCTGCCTGGTGGTTCTACATTTGCCCAGATGCTAACCACTCGTCAGGGTCAGTGTTTACTTAGTAAAGTAGGTCTTGTCGCTTTACAACCTATGCCTGATGATATAAATTCTTATGCCTGCAAATCGGTGCCCTAATCCCAGTTGCGAATATTTTAACCGCGCCCTGCCTAACAATGCTAAGGTTTGTCCCTGGTGTTCAACTCCTATAGGTAATGTAGTTTCTCCTACACCACAACCGCCTAGTCAACCACCACCTATTCAACAACAACCTAGTCAACCACCACCTGTTCAGTATCAACGGCCAGCAACAGAACAACCTAACTACCAAGTTCCCCAACAAGCTCCCGTTGATTATTCAACAGTCTATCAGCCACGGGTTTCTTATCCACCAACACCGCCTGTTTATACCCCCCCGCCTCAAAGAGCGCCAGTCTTAAAGCTGATTCATAGCACGGGAAGAGAATTTAACCTCGTTGGGGAAGGAGGTTATATTGGCCGTCGCAGTCAGAGTCCAGGAATAGCGCCGCCAGAAATTGACTTAACTGGCATTCCCAGTGAGGGAATAGTCTCTCGTCGTCATGCGCGAGTCGATTGGGACTGGTCGCAAAATGCATACATGATTGTTGATATGAGTACAAATGGTATTTATTTAAACAACAACTCTCTAACTCCTGGTATGCAATATCGCTTGCTTAATGGCGATTCAGTCAAATTTGGTCAAGATAACCTAGTCAACTTCACTGTATATATAGTGTAGTAAAAACCTAGTTTGCTCGTGACTATTCTCTGCGTACTTCTGCGCTTCCCTCAGCGCGACGGCAGTCGCTACAACGGGGAGGCAGCGTGGTCTTGGGGGTTTCCCCCATGAGCGACTGCCGTGGGAACCCCCGCAACGCGCTGCCTCACCTTTGCGTTTAAATTCTAAAATCCTTAGTTATACACAAAGGACAAATGAGCAATGTATTTCGGGAATTCCTGCAAAAAGTAGGCAGTGGAAACCACACAGCCGAGAATTTAACTCGCACCCAAGCAGCCACCGCAACTAAAATGATGCTGCTGGGTGAAGCGACACCAGCCCAAATCGGAGCGTTTTTGATTGCTCATCGCATCAAGCGTCCCACGGGGGAAGAGTTAGCGGGAATGTTAGATGCTTATGATGAACTGGGGCCAAAACTGCAACCAATAGCCTCCGGGCGGCCAGCGATCGCTCTTGGCATCCCTTATGATGGTAGAACACGCACAGCACCAATTAGTCCGGTAACAGCTTTACTACTCGCCGCAGTTGGACAGCCAATAATCATGCACGGTGGCGATCGCCTACCAACTAAATACGGCTTACCCCTGATAGATATTTGGCAGGGTTTAGGGGTCGATTGGACTACGCTACCACTAGCAAAAACCCAGCAGATATTTGAGCAAACAGGAATCGGCTTTATTTATCTACCTCAGCATTTCCCCTTAACTACTAGTATTTGGGAATACCGCGACCAACTTGGCAAACGTCCGCCCTTAGCGACAATGGAGCTAATTTGGTGTCCTTATGCTGGGGATGCTCATGTAATTGCTGGGTTTGTCCATCCGCCAACAGAAGGGATGTTTCAGATAGCTCTGGGTCTGCGAGGAGTGACAAAATTTACATTAGTGAAAGGATTAGAAGGTAGTTGCGACTTACCGCGCGATCGCACTGCAATCATCAGCTTATCTACATCCGTAACATCCCAAGAGGTAGAACGATTACACCTCGTACCGCGTGATTACGGCTTTACTACCAAAAACGTACCCCTGGGAACTACTGAAGAACTGGTGGCGGAGATTCAAGAGGTTTTGGCAGGTAAACCAGGTGAATTGATGCAAACAGCCTTGTGGAATGGTGGATTTTACCTATGGCGGAGTGGTATTTGTTCAGATATGCCAGAGGGTTTAGCTAAAGCAGAAGAATTATTAACCACTGGGATGGTAGCAGCTAAACTCCAAGAACTGATCCAATTAGTAAATTTAGTATTAGGAGATGTACCCTTTAGGGTGTCAACGAATTCTCCAAAATAGATTTTTGTTGCAACCAATCCTGACCCACTTGGATACTGATATCTGAGCCAAGGTTGCCAGTGCTTTCCACGCGCACTTCACCAAATCCTAAAGTATTGCGAATGGATTCGGCACTGTCACCATCTCCTTGTTGGGCGACAATGTGAGTTACATCTAGAGGTTCACCCCATGCCTTGGCCACATAAATGTTCCGATAACCAGATTTTTCCAAAGCTCTAATTAACGGTCGCAAATTAGAGCGATCGCCACCTGTACTATCTTGAATTGCTACACGTAAAGAGCTTGGATCAGTTGTAGTTGCCAGTTGTTCCTCTTCTGACTCCAAACCAAAGTGTTGAGCCATCAGTTTGGCAATACCATTTTTGCTGGGCAACCAATAGCTAGCACCAAACTCGCCTTTCTCGCTAAAGCGACCAGGCAGCATTAACATTTGCATATTAGAGCGATTTGTCCGCACCCCAAAACCCATCAGCGCCACTAACTCTTCAACAGTCAAGTTAGTATCAATGTGGTCTTTGACTACATCCAGAACTTTCGGTAATTGAGCAACAGTAGCTGGGTTGAGTGTTTGATCCATCAAAGCACGCATGACCATTTGCTGTCGCTGAATCCGACCAATATCACCGAGTTCGTCATGGCGAAAACGCAACAATTGTAGTGTTTGATCGCCGTTAAGATGCTGTTTACCTGCTTTCAAATTGATGTACAAATGCTGAGAATCATCTTGGTATTTCATATCTTTGGGAACATATACTGTTACGCCACCCAAAGCATCAATCAGCTTGCCAACTCCCAAAACGTTAATTCGGATATAGCGATCAATTCCTGCCCCACCTAAGAGATTACTGACGGTTTTTGCAGTTAAAGCTGGCCCACCTTCAAGATTGGCAGCATTAATTTTTTTCACTCCATACCCCTCTATTTCTGTGCGGGTATCTCTGGGAATGGAGAGCATATTTATTTTTTTCGTCTCTGGATCAAATTTGACCAAGAGCATGACATCGGAAAGACCATCAAAGGAGTTTACTTGGGGCAGGTATTTGAGATTTTTGGTTTCTTCTGGAGGGTTTTGGATATCTGGCGGAAGTACGCTCATCCCCATCACCAAGAGATTTACCGGGCGGGTTAATTCTGAAAATCGCAGTACACCTCCAGAAATGCGATCGCTATCAAAAACTGCCTCATCCTTTGGACTTAGCTGGGCTTGTTGCAAAGGCGTGCTGGTCAAAGATACTGCCAAAAGCGCCCCCGCAGTTGCTGACACCATCGCAATACCACTCATCCCCACCCAAAACCATAGCCAACGTCCTGATTTCGAGTTCTGAGGAATTCTTCTATTGGACTTTGAGGCTTTTCCCGACTGGTTTTCTTCCGCCGAACTTCTTTGAATGGTCACAGACTTCCTCACACTTACTCACTAATCAAATTCGGTAAATTTGTAGACTAAAAACATCCAAACAAATCAACCCATAATAGCTAATTCTTAATTATCAGTGCTAACTTTTTTAATTTAGTGTCAACCACAACACTTATAGCAGCATTTATCCTTCTTTTGGGCCAACCTAGAGATGTTTTACTGAAGTATGGCAATAATAACTGGATTTGACTAGATATATGGATAAATTAACTGTAATTTTTGAGAAAATCAGTAAAAACACTGGCAATTTGTCACTTTAAAAAATTAAGATAAATACTTGCCAAGTACTCGTTCTGCTAAATTACTAAACCCTGGCAAACGACCAGATTTGCCCTGCATCAGGCGCAAAATCAACCAGGCACTTACTAAAAAGTAACCCGACGTGAGAAAACTATTCAGGATAAATAGACGTAGCGGAAAAAAATCTGAAGTTGCTGCTCCCGTGGTTAATAATAGATAACCCAACAGCCAAGTAAGTGCCAAAGTAATAGACAAACGACTAATAGCAAGTTGTTCCCGACTACCCTGCCCCCGATAGAGAGTCCACAAGGACGGAAAAAAGCCGATAATCGGAACTAAATGTAAAAGTAACTGTGTTTTGGGCATTGGAGATTGGGCATTGAAAAGAGGCGGGGGGGCGGGGTGCGGGGGGCAGGGGGGAAAACTACTATTCTCACTTGCTCCCGGCTTTCCACTCTCTTTCGATTCAAAATTATTCATTGGGGTTAGTCTAACTCCTAAACTAGAAGGATGAATAAGACTCATATAGTTAGAGATAATAAACTGTAAAGAAAGATTTAACTTAGTTCTATTCCGCAATCAGCTCAAAATGCAGACACGCAAGCTACTCGACTGGTGGCAAACATTCACTCCAATAGCGCGAATCGGGGCGATCGCGCTATTCGTTCCGCTACTAGTTCTCAATGGTTGGGCAATTTCGGTATTTTTTGATTATTTCCATTCTCTCATAGTCATTTTAGTCGGAGCCTCAGTGCTAGCATTTCTGCTCAACTACCCCGTGAGCTGGATGGAACATCATGGTGCTAGGCGAGAGCAAGTCGCTATTTTAGTATTTCTCTTGGCTTTATCGATTTTATTGGCGTTGGGTGTGACACTTTTCCCCCTGGCTCTTACCCAAGCTCAACAATTGGTGGCTCGCCTGCCGGAGTTGATCGACTCTGGACGCTCTCAGTTGATGATATTAAATGAAAAAGCTGAGACTTATGGTTTACCGATTAACCTCGATGCTCTGGTAGTGCAAATCAACGATCGCGTCAAGGGACAATTACAAGCGATCGCAGGACAAGTTTTAAATCTAGCTGTACTCACAGTCACTAGTCTGCTAGATATTCTCTTGACAATGGTTTTGACTTTCTATCTTTTACAGCATGGGGGCGAACTCTGGGAAAGTTTAGTGGAATGGCTACCTAATAAATTTCGCGATCCTTTCTCCAAAACAGTCCGCCTCAGCTTTCAAAATTTCTTCATCACCCAGTTGATTTTATCCACCTGCATGGCCTCAGCCCTCATTCCTACCTTTTTGTGGCTGAAAGTACCATTTGGGCTACTATTTGGCTTAACTATTGGACTGATGGCTCTCGTCCCCTTTGGTGGTTCTGTAGGCATCGCCATGACTACATTATTGGTAGCATTGCAAGATTTCTCAATGGGTGTGAGAGTGTTGATCGCAGCAGTAATTATACAGCAAATTCTCGAAAACTTAATTGCCCCCAGAATTTTAGGCAGCTTTACAGGTTTAAATCCAGTTTGGATTTTAATTTCGGTCTTAACAGGGGCAAGAATTGGCGGACTATTGGGTGTAATTGTGGCAGTACCCACCGCTGTTGTGATTAAAACTGCTTTAAGCGCCTTGCGTCCTGGCAGTGAGACAAACGACAGCACCACTGGGGAGATAACTACACCTGTTGCAGCAAACCAGTCCTCGAAAGCTGAAGCTAACAAGACTTTGAGCATTTCTGAAGCGACATTACCCTAATGGCAGCAGGCAGAAGCTTGCTCATTGTGGCTCAATGATTGAACCCATAAACAAAATTTTTCCCGTCTGATTATCCCTGATGGCACAGAAGAAGGGACGATCAACAATCATTCGGAATGGTTCTGGTTCATCTCTCAAAGATGTTGCTACTATTCCCACTGAAGTAGCCGCAGCTGCTTCCGTTCCTTCTTCGTTCACTTCCACAAAAGTTTTATGTTTGACTTGGCTAATGGCAAAATTCTTACCCATGCCAGAAAAATTAGCTTTGTTGCTGAAAGCCTCTCCCATGCCTAAAGTTTTCAAGGCATCATTGAGTGTAACTTCGTAATCTGTTTTGAAGCGGGGTAGGCGAATAAACCCTTTTTGTTTGTTGAACTGAGCCATCCATTTTTCCCAGTTCTCAGCATTCAAGTTTTGATAAAAGCCTTTGAGGTTAGAGTTTTGTTTGGGCAGGAAGATATAAAAACTGAGTTTACCATCTTTACCATAAGGTAAACTAACTGCCTGAAATTGTTCACTTTCATAGTATCTGTAGTCACCTTTCTGTGACATCATTGGGTGTTGTTTTCGTCTGCCAGATGTGATGTAAAAAGGGTATTGAACAGTTTGATTTTTGTCAAATTCGTTAGTCCAATTACCTTTAAAATATATAGCATTGATTAAAAATAACACCTGATCGGGTTCAATCTTTTCAACTATTTGATTAATTTTGCCATTAGTATTTTCTTTTACCCAGTTATTGATAATACTAGATGCGGCGGCATCTTTAAAGTTTAAATTGCTCACCTTAGCTTGATAGAAATCCTGGGTTCTATTGAGGAAGTCTGCCGCAAATCTCACATCTTGATTTGCCCAAAGTGAGTTAGCAATTTTTAGTTGCACTTTCGCATCAGAATTGTCTAAAAGCTGCTTTAATGCCGCCGCGTAAGAAGAGTTAATTTCTGGTAGATTCATCCCCTGTAATTCTAGGGTTTTTGCCATTGCTTGTTGAGTCGAGCCGCTAGCGCCGTTGTAGGTCATAGCAAGGGCGATCGCAACACTCGAAGGTGAGATAAAAAGATTATTCTCACCCCGATCATTTTTCAGAAGTTCTGAAAACAGTTTGAAGCCAAACTTATTGCTAGACTCAACTATTTTTGTATCAGTGTTGACTGTTTTTTTTTGCAATGGATTTTCAGGCTGAGGTAAACTAGATTGTGCAAGGGCATTTTTGCTACTATCGAGTTGAGAACACCCTAATACACTGAATAGAACAACACTTGCAGCCGCCAGAGCATAACGTCTGCCTAGACTTACGCCATAACGTCTTTGCAGGAAATTTTCTTTCGCATCACTAAATTTTTGCCGATTCATTCTGCTACCTCACTTGCCAAAGATTCCCGATCTGTGCTCATGGTTGACGCAGAAACTGTGTCAATAATTAACTATTGCATTTGCTCCAATAGAAGAATGGGACTGTTACAGAAACTGTAACAGCCAGTTATTCGCTTAGAGGAATTCAATACAACTTCTGAGAGTTGCTAATTCCTAATTGAGGCGGCTATGCAGACGAATTATGAAAAATTTTGATTTTTAGGAATTTTCCTATTTATCAACCTATTTATCAATAAACGTATTGTAAGCTACGTAATCATAAAATAACCACTTCTGTTGGATTTTGATAGATAAAATGTAGCGATGTTTACGACGGGCTACGCCTACGCTCGTTTGTATGCAATAGACTCTGCCCTCTTTCCTTTTAGGAAAGAGAGAAGTGCCATAACATTTCTCAGATGTACGGCTGTGCTGCCCTATTTCAATTGATAGGTACACTCCACCAAGCTAAACTATAGGGTTGAGTCGCTTCATTAAGCTTTTGACGAAACTGGACACGGATTTTGTAATTGCCAGCAGCAGGAACGGGGCAGAAAATGTGTTCTACACTATCGATTTGGCTAATTGAGGAGCAAATAGCACCAGAATCGGAATTTTGAGCATCAGCTTTTACTAAGTATAGGTCGAGATTATTTAAACCGCGATCGCGGAAATTTTCGCCCACATCATACTGCTGGTTTTTATTTCTATCGTTGAGTTCCACTAATCGATCCCAATTCAGGGTGACAGCAACAAAACTTCCCTGCTTTAAAGGTTTTGCTAATATATAGTCAACAAATGCTCCAACATCGATTGTGCGATAATCCCAACCAATAGCTGGCACCGTAGCTGATGCCTGCCATTGACCAGCACTAAATTGCTGATAAGCACGAGATACATTTAAATGACCCGCTCCCATTTGAGCATCCAAAGGAATCTTTGGATCTTTGTAAGCATCAGAATCTAGCCAGTTTTGATTTTGTTTATCAATTAGTGTTCGGGTCATTCCCAACCGCAAGCCATCGCCGCTATCTAAAATTTTGTCTGCTGAATTCAGCAACACAGCTTTCATCACTTGATGACGCCGAGCATTGATGCTCCAGTGAGGTTGTTTTGTCCGCATCTGTCTATCAGCAAATTCTTGTAACAGAGCAACAGTAGCAGTAACTTGAGGCGCTGCAAAACTTGTACCTGTAACCTTATTCAATTTGCCATCAGGATTGAGCAAAGGAATATTATTGCCAGGAGCAACTAAACTAATAGCACGTCGCCCATCAAGATTAAATTCCCTTCCAGCTAGTCTTCCACTCACTCCTTGGTTAGCGCCGGCCAGATTAGCCACGTCTACTTTGTTAAAAACTCCCCCTCGGCGGGATGAAAAAGCCACGTTTATTCCGTTAAAATTATCTGTAGGAATGGGAATACCGCCCTTACCCTGGTTGCCTGCGATCGCATACAAAATATCATGAACGCGACTAGACCAGTCAACACATAAAGTTAGTAAAGCATTGCCGTCTAAAGTAGCCTTTGGTCGAGGATCGCGGCTTAAAGGTTCACCAAAGCTAAAGTTAATGGCACGGACATCACCACCATTTTGTAACGCTATGTGCTGTGCTGATAAGCATTCTTCCGGCTGACCCATGTTTTTAGTCGAACCCACCGCCGACGAATACAATCGCGCTCCCGGAGCAACTCCCGGCAAAGCCTTGTCTTGGCTCACCATGACACCAGCGACATTGTAAGCATGGGGGTCAACACCGCTATTAGACTTAGCTGGAACATTGCGTAAGAACACCGCCGCTAAAGATATGGCACGGTTTTTAGAGACCGCCTTATCCCACCCAAACATTCCCGGTCGGCCAATTTCCACCTGACCAATAGCAATCTTACGGCCGATTAAATTATAAGGAGCTTGGTGTACCTTCAAAGCATCAATACCGTTAGTTCCTAGCGCAGATTCTAAAACTAAAGCAATTACCGGCGCACTCAGGCAAGAAGCACTCAATCCCCAAATTATCCAGGTTAGTTTTTTAGTCATTTGTAATTTGTCATTGGTCATTCAATTTTAGATTTTGAATTTTGGATTTGGGATTGAAGGAAAAATCTAAAATCTAAAATCCAAAATTATGAGTCTTGCTCAATGCTTTGTTACAATGCGTACAGACGAGGACGCTTAAAAACCCACTAGCCATGACCCAAAACCTATCTCAAAAGCCCATTGTAATTTCTCCATCTATCCTATCAGCCGATTTTAGTCGTCTGGGTGACGAAATCCGCGCCGTAGACGCAGCTGGAGCAGATTGGATTCATGTTGATGTAATGGACGGTCGTTTTGTACCTAATATTACAATAGGCCCTCTGATTGTGGAGGCGATTCGTCCGGTTACGACTAAACCACTGGATGTCCACTTGATGATTGTGGAGCCAGAAAAGTATGTAGAGGGATTTGCTAAGGCTGGTGCAGATATTATCTCCGTACACTGCGAACATAATGCCTCCCCACATCTGCACCGCACCTTGGGACAAATTAAAGAGCTTGGTAAGAAAGCTGGAGTTGTACTTAATCCTGGTAGCCCTCTAGAGCTAATTGAATACGTTCTAGATTTGTGCGATTTAGTACTGATTATGAGCGTCAACCCTGGTTTTGGTGGTCAAAGCTTTATCCCTGGTGTATTACCCAAAATCCGCAAGTTGCGTCAAATGTGTGATGAACGCGGTCTTGACCCTTGGATTGAAGTAGATGGGGGATTGAAAGCAAATAATACCTGGCAAGTTTTGGAAGCGGGAGCTAATGCAGTTGTAGCTGGTTCAGCAGTATTTAACGCTAAGGATTATGCTGAGGCTATTACAGCAATTCGCAACAGCAAGCGTCCTAGCCCAGAACTAGCCAAGGTTTAATTCAATTTTGGATTAACTCTTATCTGGTGAAAAAGAATGTAGAGACGTAGCAGTGCTATGTCTCTAGAAGGGTTATGGATAACGCATATATAATTTCACCAGATGTCTATTCTTTACAAAAAGTAAGGTGGGTAATTTACCTACCTTATTTTTATTTACACATAAAAAAACTGGAAGCTATTCAAGTTTTGAACTTCCAGTAGTTAATATATAGATTGAAACTTTAGAAACTAGAGATAATCCAGGTTGGGAGGACTAGGATTACAATAGTCGAAAAAGAAGCGTATGAGCTACTAGTTCTACCATCCACAACAACGATTTAACCGTAACTTTTCTATTTCCGTTCCTGTTATTGGTGTTAAGCGTTTGCTTTATTAACTAAAGCAACACCAACTACAAGATAGAAAGTTTTATAAGCATTACTCGCACCGTCTGCAGTCGGTGAAAGCTGTCTAAAGTTTGGCTTGGGGGAATCCACCTCCCCAAATTCTCTTTGCTCAGACTTTCTCAAAAATAGAACCACCAGTAGCAACAGTTGAATCATTAGTCTTGGTGTAGGAGTTATTTACTCCATGAAATACTGACTACTTTTGTAATCAGTTTGATTTATTTCATAGTCAGAACTAATCATTGATTTTATTTTTAAAATTAACTGGCTTGCTAATCACCTCTATTTTTGTTTAAGTTGTAGTTGTTATTAGTTTACCAATACTGTCAGTATATATTTGCCATTTTGGCAGATTTTTGTAAAAAATTATCAAATTAATGATCGCTATAGAAAACCTGCCATGCTAGAAATTTTAAACTAGCATAGCAGGCTTTCAGACAGTCAATCAACTTTAGGACAGAATTTATTGATTCAAAATACTTTTTAATTGAATCCACAGGATTTCAAGGAAATATCTTGAGTTTTCTCTGGTTTTAATGGCGATTTTATTGATTGATGTTCGCTAATGTGCTGCCCTAATTTATGGTCTAAACTACCATTACGAATTTCTGTTTTTTGCTTTCCAACTACTTCCAGATAAGCGAGGTCTTTAATTTTGCTTAAGCAGGTTGATGATACATTGCTATCAGACCTGGAATCATTAGTATGTTTCAGCATTTTTAGATTTTCGTTTTGCTGTTGTTTTGCTCTGTTGGCTTGAGAGTTTTCTTTCAGCAATCGATTGTAGGTGCGATATGGAATGTAATGGAGAGGATTATAACCACCAAATCGCAGCATTAAAACACATGCCCAGGAATATTTTCCAGCAAGAATTGCTTCAACTACTTTGTCAAATTGTTGAGCCTTTACTGTGTTATCTAAGTTGCTACTAATACCAGCAATGTCTTGGTTCATCATAGTGTTTAGTTATCTTGGATGAAGTAAACTAGTCCAGTTTCTGCGATTGTTGGTGTTTCAATTGAGGTGTACAGACTGCATTAGCCTTTTTGCAGCTGTTGAATCGCTTTTGGGAAATTATCAGCAATCAGGCGGTGTTGGATGTTTACGAAGGATAAAAATTTATCAACAGCCGCGTATATAACTTTCCCAAACTCTGATTGGCTCCCGCAGCTTTAAGCGTTAAAGAACCAGGCTGAAACTTCTCTGCTGTTTGAGCCTTACCTTGGCGCTGTTGGGCAGAGTTTTAATGATTTTGGCTGATAACTTCCCTAATAAACTAGTTTTGGCAAGAGCTAGCTCGTAGTAGGGATACAAATTATATAGATTCATTCCTAAGCTGTCCCCTTGGCTTGAGGTTTCGACTGCATTTGACCTGATGATTTTTTCCATGAACTGATCTTTAATTAAAAACAACCAAGTTTTTAATCAAGTAAGTTTGTTGGCTGTTAAGTCCTGATTATCCAGATTCCTTCCAATAAATGAAGGAAACTTTGCTTATAGCTTGTAAGTAAGTGAAAGGTAAAAATTTATCTTTTGTCTTGTCCTCTGAATGATAAGACAAAAGCCTTAGTGTGGCTCTTGGTAGATGCAATTTTATCTTCTGAAACTTTCTTAACTCCTAATTAAATAAATTCTCTCTGTTCACAAGCTTGTATTTCTTACTACTGTTGAATTAGGCATTTTCCGGGAAATTTGCATAATTTTTTTAAGCTAGTAGAGAAAATTTATTTACCTTTGAGCGTTAACAACACCATTCGTATTTATACTATTTTTTGACGTTAATGTCATCTACTAAGCTAGCAGATTTATAGGTTAAATTTACTGAATGTATTTCGATACTTACTTATGCATTGTGCAAGTTTTACTTTTGTCCCCCTTTGCTAATTCTTGAGGGGTCTTACCCCTCACCCAATCCCAATTTAAAAGCTTTATTATTGTCGAGTCACTAGAAAATATTACCATTAACTATAATGTAAAACAACTTCTCCAAATAGTAGAACACAAACAATAAAAAACGTTCACGGCTATAGGATTGAACATATTTTTTGAATAGGTTCAATGAGATAATAATACTTGTTAGCCTTGTAGTTCTTGATTGGCAAAAACTACAGCTTCATTGTCTCTAAATATATTGCTGTAACTTGAGCATGAATATTTTATAATTATCAACCAGTAATCATAAACAGCGAAGTTTTGAATAAAATTATTGGTTAGCGACAATATATATATAGATAGATAGTTTTAATGCTCATCAACTTAGTCAAATGAAACAAACCTGAATGGATGCTTTTACGAAGAAAGATGCAGCAGGTTAAGTCTGTACAACGTTAGAAAATTGAGTAATAGATATAAAGCTAATTAACAAAGAGTATTGCTAAGTTAATTTAGCAATAAATTATTTGTATATTAATATCTAATAAATTTATAAATTTGAGATTATAAATGTAGTGGCAATTGGGCTAAATGGTAGTTACAACCACCAATTTGCATGAATTTGTGATGAGTGCCTTACTCAACAAGAATACTTCGGTTTAGAAAACTGCACTGTTAGGGCAATACGCCATATACTCAAAACTAAGAAGCTGATGGCAAAGACATTTAGTATTTGGCTAATAACGACCTAAGTATAGTTTCAAACTCTTGATGCGAAAGCCACGCCTTGCCTATGACTGGATCAGAAATCAATATGCGATCGCCTTTAACTCTCTAGACAACTACATACATAATGAATTACTTGCCAACGAGCTATCCACGGGTTATAATATGAGTCCAGCTTACTAAGGCTCGCCCTGACTAATAGCGCTTCATATCTTAAAGTTTGGGCTGCTTCTGTTAAACCCTGGAGAAATGCGCCTGTAGCAAAGTTACGCAAAGTGTAGAGGTTCAAGTGTATGCCGCAGTATTGGTTAATCATTGCCAAGTACACAGCGCCACAATCTGCTAAATAAAAGGATAGGTACGCCATAACCTAACTTTTGATTGTGAACATAGTCTGGAAAATATTAGCAATATTTGTGCCTAAAGCCAGTAATATTTGCATTTTTTGAAACAGTAGTCTTGAATTCTCAATGCTTTAACTCTTACCATTACTAAAATTTTCCTTCACTTCCGGAAACACTCGGAAAATAAAACCACAAATCTAGACTCAATACGGTTCAGTTAAAGCTAAAACTCTTTGCCAAAGTCATTTTTTCTAACGAACCCCATTCGCGTTAGCGTCTCCCCCTGGGAGAAGGACGCAAAGAGGGTTATCCAGAACCCTTGTAGAGACGTAGCACTGCTACGTCTCTACATTCTTTTTCGTAGATGTCTAATCAATAACCAAGTAAATTCCCCAAATCGCCATTGGCCGCAGATACGTGCTGGCGCGAAAAGTACCAGATGCGGTTATAGCTTCAGGTGTGCGAAATTGCAGACCATTGTTATAAATTTGTTCTACCACTGCTTGTGTCAACCTCAATGCTTCATCCTTCATTCCTGTTTGCACGAGAAAAGCTGCCAGCCCAAAGTTTATCCCCGTCCAAACTTCTAAAGGATGAGTAGCTTTGGGATTTTCTGGTGAACCGTCAGGACGAACACCATTAGCAGCACCAAACTCACCATTGCAGAATTTCAAAAAGCACGCATCATAAACAGTTTTTAGGGCAGAAAGGGCGCGATCGCTCGGTACAATATCAGGTAAGTCCAGGAGACGAGCATAAAACTGGCCGCACAATTGATCTGCCATTACCACATCGGAACCACTTTGACTATCAAGTTTGTAATATTGGCCATTCCAAAGTTTTTCGTCATAAATGGGGCGAGATTGTTCCAACCAAGCTTGATAAGTGGACTTTTGCGCCGCTAATGCTGTGTTACCAATCTGGTAAGTTAATAAAATATCGCTGATAGCGATCGCAGCTTCTAACGCTGCCAACCACAACCCACCACAATAGGCGCTGACACCCTGTAACCGCCAATCATCAAAGGTTTGGTCAGGCGCACCAGAATTTTCGGGAATGCCATCGCCATCAAGGTCAAAGGTTTTCAGGTAGTCGAGGGTTTGCACGATCGCATTCCAACAATCTGCTAAAAATTCTACATCGTCAGCACCCGTGAGCAGAAAATCACGGTATACTTGCAAAACAAAATCACTACCTAAATCCTTCCACAAGTTACAGTCTTGATAGCTGGTGTAGTTGGTTTTCTGCCAAACGTGTTCATTCGGTGCGCCTAAATCGTGGGGTGTTGCACCTGCAACTTTACGAACTGCGATCGGGCTTTCTGCCTTAATTGTCATGTAATAGCCAATTATTCGTGGAGTATCATCACCTTGAGGAATTGCCCGTGCAAATGCTCGAATTACTGACTTTTCTAATTCTGGAAACAGCATCAGCAGGGCAAAAGAACCATACAAGCGCACATCTAGACTTTCATACCAACGGTAATCTAAGCATTCCAGCACTGCAAACTGACCGATGGGGTCAATTTCTGATGCAGCAGTCCAGAGAGTACCGCCGCTAGTAAGGTCATAAAGCTCATTAAATAGAGCCATTTTAAACCAGTCGGGCAAATCTTCCCGGTCGAGAATCGGTTGTTGCCAACTTTGAATTTGCGATCGCCAGCTTTGGTATTCTTGTAGTGCAGTAGATGCGATCGCCCAGGCATTATCACCACTTTTACCAAAAAAGTCTGTATATCTGCGATAATAGTTGACTCCGGCGGCAAATTCTGTAATCGGCAAATCCCAAGCGAGGACAAAGGGGATTTCGAGAGTTTCGCCTGGTTGGAGAGTAAAACGGATTGCGATGCCTGCGGCCGGCGTAGCCATCGCAGCCCCAAGCTGTGTATTATCTGCCACTGGAGTGCCATCAAGATAATTGGGCAAAGAGCCATCTTGAGCAAAACTTTGCCACACTTCCTCACCCGTTCCGTCAGGATTCCATCGGCTGTGGTGAAATACTTCCACTTGGGGCAGCTTCAGTGTTGCAATACACCAAGTTCCATCGCCTTCCTGTAAAGGTTCATCACCACCAACCCGACCGAAAACACAGCCAAACTGTTGTGAATCTTCAACTATTTGGTTATAGTTCCCTTGACTTTCGCCCCAGCGTGGTTGATATTCATAAACCGGACTACCATCATCGCGCACCCGCACTTCAGGAGATTTGAGAGCATTTGTAAACCAGCCCACCATATTTTGCCAAGTGAGCATGATACTGAGAGTAATCGGTGCATCTGTGGGGTTATGGGCATTCCAGAGGAATATTGCCACTGGGTAGCTAGTTTCTTGGTAATTACCTGCCCAGATTGGGGAAAACTGCTCACAGGTCAACTGTGCTTGAAATACATTTTCATAC
The DNA here is from genome assembly GCF_023734775.1 of Nostoc cf. commune SO-36. Taxonomy (NCBI): domain Bacteria; kingdom Bacillati; phylum Cyanobacteriota; class Cyanophyceae; order Nostocales; family Nostocaceae; genus Nostoc; species Nostoc commune. The sequence goes on from NZ_AP025732.1 coordinate 1,777,381, forward strand.
ACAAACCAGCTACGTGGGTATAACGCATGATAATTCCCTATTCCCTCAGTGGCAGGAAGTGTTGGATACCACTGCCAAGCCTTAAGAGTGCCATCATCGGGTGCTTGCGTAGACAAAGCGTAGGCTTGAGAAGATGTACCATTGGATTCAAACACACTGAATTGACAGGCGGGAACGTTTTTGAAAGTATGCTCACCGCCATCAATGTGCCACAGATTAAAATCTCCCCGTGAAGAACGACCGATGCAACCTGCACCAAAGCCACCTAAAGGCATACCATGCCAAGGGCCATCATCGATATTGCTAGCGTAGCGAACAGTATAAGGTTTGTCCCAGCCTAAACCGATGGGACGGCTCCAAGTGCAAGAGGGAATTTTTGGGGAGAGTTGATTTGTCATCACCTGATGTTACAGCGTGCAGTTACGTCAATGAAGACTAGCGCAATGTGTGATTTTTCTCAACGTAAAAACACGGTATTGTTCAAAGTGGATAAAAAAAGAGGACAAGGGAATAAGTTTCCCCTTGTCCTCTTATGTTTGAGATAATATCTGGATTTACACCTTGGCTTCCTTGTAAACCGATTAGGAAGTAATTTACAAACCCATTGAGTATAAAATTATCCGGTCATGGAGATGATCGGGCAAAATGTGCTTCAGAAACGCTCCGATTTTGGCATCTTGTCCAACGAGATAGCGTGTCTTTGGTTGCTTTGCAGTCAGCGCATGCACAACAGTCTGAGCAACAATATCCGCAGAAATTCCCCCAGATGCGAGAATTTGCATTTTCTTGCGGACAATATTCATCGCCTGTCCGTAAAGATTTTGTGCAGTTTGGGATAGATCCTGCTGTGCTATTTCCGATTGACTTAGGGACTTTTCCCAGATTGGAGTAGCGATCGCCCCAGGTTCGATAATAGAAACAGAGATTCCCCAAGGGCGTAACTCCATCCGCATCACATCAGTGAGTGCAACGAGGGCAAATTTGGAAGCATTGTAAGCTCCCAAGAACGGGGCCGGGCTTCTACCAGAAATGGAACCCATATTCACAATTCGACCCCGACTCTGGCGTAATAGACTCAGAAACGCTTGTGTTACTGCTAATTGTCCAGTGACATTAACCTGCATCTGGTGTTCAAATTCTGCGATCGCTAATAATTCTAAGGGGCCAGGGACAGCAATTCCAGCATTATTCACTAAACCAAAAAGCCCCGCACCGCCGACTGCATTTGTTACCTTTTCAACCGCAGCTGCGATCGATTCAGCGTCAGTAACATCTAGAAAAATCGGAATGAGCCTTTGTGACCCTTTTTGTTTAAGTGTTTGAGCATCAATATCTTGACGCACTCCAGCAAAAACAGAGAAGCCCAACTGGTCTAAAAGCAAAGCACACGCCTGACCAATTCCTGTTGAGGCTCCTGTAACCACTACTGTACGTTGATTTTCTACAACCATTAGACTTTCTTTTATGATGGGGCTGCCTTCACCAGACAAGAGGTAGAATTAATCCACACTTAAAAGCGTGTAACTTAGGTTGTAGAAGCTTTGTAGCGCATTGCGCGTCTCGATACAATCTTCTTTTAAAACTGGGTAATAACCCAGAACTAAAGTTTTCATTCATACTTCTTTCCTCCTGCCTTCTCTAATCAATCTTTGCAAGTGCCAGCACGAAGGCAATCTTCGGTTTGGTCATCTCTAGCCGATATTTGCCAGGGCAGTATGCGCGACTGGGCATTTGTACTGTAAGCAATTAGAGCAGCTATTGTGGAAAACTGGTTTTTAACAATTGTCACTTCACTACTACAACTATTGCCTAGCTCAAAATTGCCTAAATAAACAGGCAATGACATTAGGGCAATGCAAATTGTCCGGTTCATACCCAACCTCAGCTAAAATTTCCGATTACGCTATGTATAGATACCACCTTGATGAACCGGATTTTCCAAACTGAGTAGTTGATGTTGTGTGAATTTACTCAGCGCTACTGGCCGCAGAGACGTAATTTCTAAATTATCGGTTCCACCTTTTTTTAGGTTAGGCATTGCCTACAAGATGGCTTCCTACTACTTTATACAGATGCAAACCCAAAAAACAGGACAAAAAACCCATAGCAGCCAAAAACATATCTTGGTAGCTGCATTCCCCAGATAAAATAGTTAACAAATGTTGCCTAGTAGCTAACTCATGACACCTTCACAAGACGTAGATACTGTAACCGTTCCCAACCTTGACTCCGAAGGATATGGCAACTCAGACACCGATCCTCTTGATGAGTTGCCAGGTGAAATCGAAATGTCCCTTTTCGACCACCTAGAAGAGTTGCGACAGCGGATTTTCTATTCGCTGATTGCCGTAGCTGTGGGTATTATCGGCTGTTTCTTTGCCGTTAAGCCGATTGTCCAGCTACTTGAGGTTCCAGCACAAGGAGTAAAATTTCTCCAACTTGCACCTGGAGAGTATTTCTTTGTCTCCCTGAAAGTTGCAGCCTACACTGGTATCATACTTACTAGTCCTTTCATTCTTTACCAAATTATCCAATTTGTGCTTCCAGGACTAACTCGCCGTGAACGCCGTATAGTGGGGCCTGTGGTTTTGGGTTCGAGTGTGCTGTTTGGGGCTGGGTTAGTATTTGCCTATTTACTGCTGATTCCCGCAGCTTTGAATTTTTTCATCAGCTACGGAGCAGATGTTGTTGAACAAATTTGGTCAATTGATAAATATTTTGAATTTGTGTTGCTACTGTTATTCAGTACCGGTTTAGCATTTCAAATTCCCATCATCCAACTGTTGCTCGGTAATTTGAACATTGTCTCGTCTGAACGGATGATTTCTGGTTGGCGTTACGTGATTATGGGAGCAGTGGTTTTAGGAGCCGTCCTGACACCTTCTACTGACCCATTAACTCAAAGTCTCTTAGCGGGAGCAGTTTTAGGGCTTTATTTCGGTGGTGTGGGACTGGTTAAGCTCACAGGTAAATAATGCGATCGCATTGCTGCAATTTCAAAATCAAAAAAATCTCATCTTAGAAGTAAATGGGACAAGTTACTTATGATGACTTTGAAAAAGTTGAGATTCATATTGGCAAAATCATCAAAGTCGAAGAGTTTCCCAAAGCGAAAAAACCAGCTTATAAATTGTGGATAGATTTTGGTGATTTGGGCATCAAAAAATCTAGTGCCCAAATTACTAAACTTTATAAGCAAGAGGAACTAATAAACAGATTAATATTAGCTGTTACTAATTTTCCACCCCGTCAAGTAGCTAATTTCATCTCCGAAGTTTTAGTTTTGGGAGTGGTTTTAGACGGTGGAGAAGTTGTGTTAATTCAACCAGATAGAGATGTAGCGGTGGGCAAAAGAATTTTATAGCAGATTATGGTATTTTTTAGCTGAGAAAATTATTTATTTTAATGCAATAGCGGGTCATAATATCCATTCCGAAGAACGTTCACCCAAATCTAGAGGAATGCTAACAGCTTTGCCAAGCCGGGGACGATCGCGTGTTTGGCTAATAAATGTTTGTACTTGCGTTGACCCACCCAAGGCATGAAGATAATTAGCAATGGTGTCAAGATGCTCTTGGTACTCCGCCTCGCTCAACGGAAAAGAAGCTTGCTCCAAGTATTTCCACATGACTTGCAAAAATATCTTTCCCTGTGCCCGCCGAAACTGCACATCGTAAGAATATCCCCACTTCTCAAGCAACATCTGACGTAATTCCTGTCCTGTCATAGCTTTTCTCAATCAGATTTTACATTTAGTTATGATGTTAAGTTCCGTGACTCCAGTATGATAAGGATATAAAGAAATGTAATGCTAACAGAAAAGATGCTTTTTATATCTTGGAACAAAGAAGTATGGCATCGTTGTGAGCGCTAGCATTTCGACTTAGACAAGAGTTCCTCAAGTACAGTACTTTTGTCAAAATGCTTAACAAAATACACAAAGAGCGCGTAGATTATGGCTCAATTTTCTGAATCAGCAGACGTGCCCGATATGGGGCGTCGTCAGTTCATGAATCTGCTCACTTTTGGGACTGTCACTGGAGTGGCTCTGGGTGCATTGTATCCCGTTGTCAACTACTTTATTCCACCCGCAACAGGTGGTGCTGGTGGCGGTGTAACGGCAAAAGACGAGCTAGGTAACGATGTTAGCGTCGCTAAATTTCTAGAAAACCGGAATGCAGGCGATCGCAACCTAGTCCAAGGGCTAAAGGGAGATCCTACCTATATTGTGGTAGACAGCAAAGAGGCAATCAAAGATTATGGCATTAACGCCATCTGCACCCACTTAGGTTGTGTCGTCCCCTGGAACGTTGCAGAGAACAAGTTTAAGTGTCCTTGTCATGGTTCCCAGTATGACGAAACTGGTAAGGTTATTCGCGGCCCAGCGCCCCTGTCTTTGCCTTTGGCTCATACCAATGTAGCCGACGACAAAATCGTCTTGACTCCTTGGACTGAAACCGACTTCCGCACCGGTGATGCAGCTTGGTGGGCTTAATAATTTTGTCCTTAGTCCTTAGTCATTCGTCCTTTGTTCAGGGCCTAATGACTAATGACTAATGACCAATGACTAATGACTAAATTCAATCGTTGCCCTTATTAGAGATGAGAAATGTTTTCTTAAGAGCGAGGTTAACTCGCAGCACTAGAGCGATTGTAAAAACATTGCTCATAGCGATCGCTACTGTGACATTTTACTTCACCAGCGATGTAGCCCTTCCCCAATCAGCTGCCGCCTATCCCTTTTGGGCACAGCAAACCTATCCCGAAACCCCCCGCGAACCAACAGGGCGGATTGTTTGTGCCAACTGTCACCTAGCAGCCAAGCCGGCAGAAGTGGAAGTTCCCCAATCGGTGCTACCTGACACTGTATTCAAAGCTGTGGTGAAAATCCCTTACGATCTGAGCGCCCAGCAAGTTGGTGCTGATGGTTCTAAGGTTGGCTTGAACGTCGGTGCTGTACTGATGCTACCTGAAGGCTTTAAGATTGCTCCTGAAGACCGTCTTTCCGAGGAACTTAAAGAAGAAGTTGGCGACACTCCCTTCCAATCCTACAGCGAAGACAAAGAAAACGTCGTCATCGTCGGCCCTTTACCAGGTGAACAGTATCAGGAAATCGTCTTCCCTGTTCTTTCTCCCAACCCCGCAACCGACAAAAACATCCACTTCGGTAAATATTCAGTTCACTTAGGTGCTAACCGAGGACGCGGACAAGTTTATCCCACTGGCGAAAAGAGCAACAACAATGTTTACAACGCTTCCGCTACTGGCACAATTACTAAGATTGCCAAAGAGGAAGATGGAGACGGTAACGTTAAATATCTAGTCAACATCCAACCTGAATCTGGTGATGTTGTCGTTGATACGATTCCTTTAGGGCCAGAACTAGTTGTTTCCGAAGGGCAAGCAGTTAAAACTGGTGAAGCTTTAACCAGCAACCCGAATGTCGGTGGATTCGGTCAAGCAGATGGAGAAATCGTACTTCAAGACGCCTCTAGAGTCAAATGGATGATTGCGTTCATCGCTCTTGTAATGTTGGCTCAAGTTATGCTTGTGCTGAAGAAGAAGCAGGTTGAAAAAGTTCAAGCTGCTGAAATGAATTTCTAAATTCTTTGCTAAATCATTATTTGTAGGACAGGCATCTTGCCTGTCTTTTTTATACGTTATGTTTCTAAATCTGTATATAAAACTCAGAACATGAGATTTAATTTCCTTTAAAAATATATTTACTTAATCGTAATCGACTATGGGGCGATCGCTACCTTAATTACATTAATTTTAGATATTACAGTTTTCAAGTCTCAACGCGAGAGAAGAGATCCAGTCCCACCCATGACGATTACCCCAATCCACTCCACCACTGTAGAGACTATTAAAAGTATCTACAGAATGAATATATAATGTCCACTTCCACACTGGGAGGTGTCCTTTTGGTGCTTTTATGTCAAAAGTAATAGCACTGTAATTAACCCACCCACATCTCCATAACCCGCTTCTTTTCTTCCAGCCTACAGCCTCGCCAAAAGTATCCCAAATCTCAAATGAGTGCGTCCTAGTTCCACCCAGACCTTGATAAATTTGCTTTTGCACAGAGAAACCAAAGCGCCCGTTGCTGTATTCTACCCATAGCTGGTTAATGGTGCGGAGGTCTGTACAGAGAAAGTTGTTAATATCTTGAACACGCAACCAACCTTCTTCTTCTCTTTTCGCTATTATGAACATCACTCGTTCTGTTTCTTGATTAGCTAATTTCCACTTCTTGCTTGCGAGTAAGTCTCGTAATCGGCTATAGTCCATCCCCACTGCTGATTTTAATTGCATCCCTCGCTGTGTTGATGCTGATACAGATAATTGCAGTGGTGATGATAGCTGTTGAGCAGCCAAGTCATTGATAACTTTATCGGCAAATTGATAACGCTCATCAATATCCTTTTTCAATAACTTATCTAAAACCTGACCAAATTCTCCACTAAGCGGACTGGGCAAATATTGCCGCCAGTTGTGAACCCAAGCAAAACCATTTTCCACCCATAAATCAAAAGGAAAAATACCAGTTAAAAGATGAAAACAAGTTGCACCTAAAGCAAACAAATCACTTGCTGGGTAAGCTTCACCACCCTTTATCTGCTCAATTGGGCTATATCCATGTGAGCCAATTGTCGTACCCATTTGAGTATGAACTGTTGAAGTTAACTGTTTTGAGACTCCAAAATCAATTAATATCAAGCGCCCATCACTCTGACGACGCATAATATTCTCTGGTTTAATGTCTCGGTGAATTACCTGGCGCTCATGAATAAACTTGAGCAGTGGTAATAAATCTAACAACAGTTCCTTAGCCTTGCTTTCGCTGTACCTTCCCGCTTGTTCCAATTCATTCAGTAAATTCTGCCCCTCGATAAATTGCTGCACTAAATACAGGAAATTGTCTTGCTCAAAATAAGCGAAAAGCGTTGGTATTTGCGGATGTTCACCCAAATCTTGTAAGCGCTTTGCCTCTTCACCAAATAACTCCATTGCCTTCTTCACTGCCCAAGTTCCCTGCACTTTTGGTGCAAGTTGTTTAATTACACAGTGTTCATTTAATTTATCCGTATCTTCTGCTAAATAGGTTTTGCCAAAACCACCTTCGTTAGAAAGTACCCGCATCACACGGAAGCGATTTCGCAGCAAAGAGACTAGAGGCGTACTGCAAGCTTGGCAAAACTTGTTAACATCAGGGTTTAAGGGACGGGGACAATCCGGGTTAAGACAACAGAGCATCTTTTTTACTTTGTTTAATATGGTTAAGCTGCATGACTTATACCCCTACTACTGAGTAATGGGGTTTGTGCGGAATTATTCTAATAATGTTGTAACAGAATTTACCTATTTTGTTTCAATAGACAGAAAGCACAATAATATTTATAGATTTAGGTTGAATTCACGGCAGTACTAAGTAAGCCGGTGAGAATAATTCAAACTATATTAACTAATGTAAAAAATATTGAAATTATTTTGTAGTGAGGACTGAGTCCTTACTACAAACCTTTAATTATTTACGGCGTTCTACTTAGGTGATTTCTCAAAATAACTTTACCGATTAGGAGGGCGAACAGCCGTTCTCCCCTAAGATCGAATGAATGATGTTGTGTGGTAATTTTTATTCTGGAAATCACCTTAGTTATGGCGATCGCATCTTAGTTGGTTAACCATAGTCAAATGTTAAATTAAACCTAGCCCTAGTTGAGTTGAGGTATTAGCCCATGACAGCCTCAGTAGAGTATATCCCCGTTACCCCGATTGAGTACCCAGATGAGGACGGTAAGCCGATGGCTGAAGGTGATTTACAGCGCAAGTGTCTCGTATACGCTACCACTGTACTGGAAATTTATTTTCAAAATCACCCAGATGTATACGTCGCTGGTAATCTATTTATTTACTACGAAAAAGGTTATCCAGAATCAGTCGTAGCCCCAGATGTATTTGTAGTATTTGGAGTGGAAAACCGTGACAGACGCTCTTACAAAACCTGGGAAGAAAATAATCAAACCCCAGATTTTGTTCTAGAGATTACGTCAAAAAGCACACGCAGCAAAGACCAAGGTGCAAAGAAAGGAATTTACGCTTTTTTGGGAGTGCGTGAATATTTTCAATATGACCCCACAGGCGATTATCTCAATCCCCAACTCCAGGGTTTACACTTGGTCGATGGGAATTATTTTCCAGTAGCAGCCAATACCTTGCCAGATGGTACAGTCTCCCTACCCAGTGAAGTTTTAGGACTAGAGTTACGCCTGGAAGCTGGAAAACTGCGTTTTTACAATCCAGCGACGGGTGAAATACTCCTAACTCATGAAGAGGAAGCAGCTGCACGACAAGCAGCAGAAGAGAAAGCCCAAAGATTAGCTGCTAAACTTCGAGAATTAAATATTGATCCAGATAGCCTTTAGCTAAATCCGGCAGTGTTAATAAAATAATCGGGTGAGTATGATTTACCCACCCTAATTATGCTTACTGAATTAGACAATATTCTCAAAGTTCTCCATTAATCTTACGCCTGATAATTTCCATCTGGGCTTGCATATCAGCTTCTGTCACAGGCATAGGATACTTTGGAGAATTAGGGTCGCGTTTACTCATTAAAAAACGTAGAGCTTCAATATCTTCACGGTTTTCTACGACATAAGCTCTCAACTCTGTAAAACTCATTTGCTCATAATTCGGGTTCATTGACAAACTCCCATTCGCCATTGCGATAAACAATGATTTGCAGTTCATCCGCAGATAAAATGTAAATTTCTCCGATTTTGTCGTCAAATCGAAATAAGCGGATGTCTTTATAAAGATTTGACAGCATTTGACAAACCCTTACACAGGCTAAGGCTTGCTCTGTTGTTGGTAAAATACTTGTACTGAGCTTCTTGCCTTGAGCGAAGTCGAAAGGTGTCGAAGTAAACGCTCCTCACTACTAATATAAGGTGGGCATTGCCCACCTTACTGCTGTTGATTACTTTATGTGAAGACTATAGCGGACGATAGACGCGATAGTTGATTTCGGGGAAGATATTATCCATTAACTCGACTTTTTCCAACCAACCACTGTCAACTTTGCCGACTTTCACATCTTCGTAGAGCTTATTGAAGCGCATCAGGTGCGATCGCGTCCGTCTAACTGCATAGGGTACCATTGTTCCCGTCCGCATAATAAATGCCCAGTCAGAAGATTGTGCTAATAACAATTCCCGCGCCGCTTGGTTAAGCGCTTTCCACTGCAATTCATCCTCTGGTTCCAAATGCGATATTTCAATCATCCGTTCAGCAGCTTTGTGCAAATGCGGATAAACCCACGCGTTCGTTTCGTTTAACCAATACTCGTGAAAACCTTTAAAACCCCAACTCGACTGCGAAGGGCGACAGACTTGCTGCGTTGGCTGATCTCGTAAATAGTCTGCTAAATGGGTCATTTGATATGTTTTTTGGTCATACCACGACTTGCGGAATAAGTAATCAATGAACCAAGGGCCTTCATACCACCAGTGTCCAAATAACTCTGCGTCATAAGGCGAAACGATAATTGGCGGGCGCTGCATCATACCATAGAGATGCTCAGATTGTCGCTCTCGGTTATACATAAAATTATCAGCGTGTTCTGCTGCCTTTTCTCTAGCCCAATAGGGATCGTAAAGTGCCTTATCTGATAAACCTAAGCCACGCCCAGTAATTTTGTGATACTTAATACCAGTATTTTTCCGTTGACCATTGGGCATAATGTAGGGCTTGATATACTCATATTCTGCTTCCCAGCCCAAATCTTTGTAAAATTCTCGATATTCCGCCGCCCCAGGATAGCCCACCTCAGAAGACCATACCTGTTGGGAAGATTCATGATCTCGACCAAAGACAGCAACACCAGTTTCTGTATAAATTGGGGCATAAGTGCCAAAGCGCGGACGCGGACGGGCGTAAAGAATGCCATGCCCATCAGTGAGGAAGTAGCGTAATCCAGCATCGGCTAGCATCCGATCTAAACCTTCATAGTAGGCGCATTCCGGCAGCCAAATGCCTCTGGGTGCTTTTCCAAAGGTTTGCTCGTAATGTTCGCAAGCTACCTGAATTTGCGCCCAGACCGCTTCTGGATACATTTTCATCAACGGCAAATAGCCGTGAGTAGCGCCGCAAGTAATGATTTCTAGGTTGTTACTGTCTTGGAACTGCTTAAAAGCTGTCACCAAGTCACCTTGATTGCGTTCCCATAGCTGACGCGCTTCTTTAAACTCAGTAATGTAATGTTCGGCTAAATAACGAAGATGCCCGTTATTGACATTATGTTCTGCTTCTAGTTGTATAAGTTCTTCTAGCTGGGTCAAGTGTGCGTCATAGCGTTCTTGCAGCAGAGGGTCACGAAGCATCGACACTAGAGGTGGTGTCATACTCATCGTGATTTTAAAGTCGATACCGTCTCGCTTTAAGCCTTCAAATACTTTCAATAATGGAATGTAGGTTTCTGTGATGGCTTCATAGAGCCATTCTTCCTCCAGCACGTAGTCACTTTCCGGGTGACGAACGAAGGGTAGATGTGCGTGAAGTACAAGCGCGACGTAGCCGATAGCCATAGTGATTTTGGGGTGATACTTGTAAGTTGAAGGTCGAGAGGTTTGGCTGAAATTAACAATATTTTAAGACTTTATGGGGATCGTAAGAATAGTTTTCAATTGAGTTAAATACAGTGTTTGTAGGGGCACAACATTGCTCATTGGTGTCAACTTAAGCTAAAAATAGCTTCTCGCTTTGCCTCCACACCCGCCTTGGAATCAATTCCAAGGCTAATAGTTAAAGTCTACTAAAGTAGACTCAAGATTTTTCGGATTAATTAGTCATCTTCAGATGACTTTCGCTATTAGCAAGGAACTTCAGTTCCTTGCGAGACATAGCTTTTACGTTAAGTTGACACCTATGAACAATGCTGTACCCCCAGTGCGTGTAGTTAACTAGCTTTGAATCTCTGTAAAACTTGTCTATTTGTTTATTGTATTATCTTGTACTTAAAATATTTACGTACAGCCCGTTGTAGACATCGCACTCCTTATTCTTCATCCCGATATAATTCCTGCAAGTCCTGTAACTGAGTCTTGCGGGAAATTCGGCGATATTTTTTACTTTCTAGCTTGGGTTCGTATTGACTCTGCCCTTTGCCTTTGCTTTTGCTTTTTAACTTCATGGTAGATTCTGGATCAGCTTGTTGATGCAGCTGGGTTTGATGAGCGATCGCAGCATCCAAAAATTCTAAATAATGTTCATATCGTTCCCAGTCTCCCCGCACCGCACACTCCGGCTCGTCTCGATGCAGACAATCACTAAACCGACAGCTAGCAACTGCTAATCGCTTTCTTGCTTCTGGGAAATAATGAATTAATTCTTCTGGTATACAATCGATGTCCGGCTGATTAAAGCCGGGGGTATCTGCAAGCAAACCACCACTAGGCAACTCAAATAATTCTATATGGCGAGTCGTATGACGACCACGAGCTAGTTTGCCAGAAACTTCCCCTACTCGCAGTTTGGCAGATTCAATCAGCGTATTAATCAGGCTGGATTTACCAACCCCAGAAGGCCCAGCAATTACCGTAATTTTATTGTTCAAATATCTGCCTGCTTGGTCAGTATTTATACCATCTTTGACGCTGATAAATATTGGTTCATAGCCCCAACCAAGGAGGCGATCGCTAACTTGCTGCTGTTCCTGCTGTGAAATTAAATCACTTTTATTCAAACATAAAAGCACATCCAAGCCAGTAGACTCAGCCTTAATTAGAAATCGACTCAGTTGATAAGGTTCCAAAGGTGGATCAGCAACGGCAAATACCAATAGAATTTGGTTAACATTGGCGATCGCGGGACGATCTAACTCACTTTGGCGGGGTAAAACATAAGCGATCGCTCCCCGTCCCCCAGCCCAATCTGGCTCTTCTACTACAACGCGATCGCCCACCATCACCTGTTGTCCGATTTTTTTCAGGCGTGTTCTACGAGTACAAAGCAGCAGAGGAGGCGAAGCAGCTGTGGGACAGTGGGGCAGAAAGGCATTTAAATCCAGTTTCTCCTCTGCTCCCCTGCTCCTCTGCTCCCCTACCTCTTGATCCATCTGTACTCGGTAAAAATTAGCCTGTACAGCTACCACCGTACCCAATAACTGCCCAGTTACAGCAAAATTTTCCCCTGTCATTGGCCATTAAGTGGACGGCGCACTAACAGAGAAAAATAACTAGTACAGTCTGTAATTTGTTCCACCTGATAACCTGCCATTGTCAGACTATCAGGAACCTGCTCAATCGGCTCACCGGGGTCTAGCCAGACTTCTAGCAAACCTCCCAATGGCATTTTCTCCAGACGTAATTTTGTCCGCACGAAATTAATTGGGCAAGGAGTGCCACGTAAATCAAGTTGAGCATCGGGAGTTAAAACAGAAGAGGGCTTCATTACTTAAATAAATTTCCCAAAAATCCTTCTAGACCGCCTTTACCAGTGCGATCTCCCTTAATTTTAGCTAGTTTCTCCAACAGTTCCCTCTCCTCTGGGGTCACTTTATTGGGAATATCAATTAATACCGTCAGCATGTGATCTCCACGACTTACGGGATTACCTAAGCGGGGTACGCCACGATTTTCCAACTTCATCACCGTATTTGGCTGGGTTCCAGCTGGAAGAATCAGTTCCACCAGCCCATCTACCGTATCTACCTCTAACCGACAACCTAAAATTGCTTGCAGGTAGCTAACTTTGATTTCCGAGAGAATATTAATGCCATCGCGTTGGAATTGTTCGTCCTCATTCACGAACAAGTAAACGTACAAATCTCCAGGAGGGCCACTGCGTTGGCCAGCATCGCCTTCACTAGAAATCCGCAAGCGTGTGCCATTATCCACCCCAGCCGGAATGGTAATTTTGAGTTTCTTAGTGACTTGATTTGCGCCCTTACCATCACAGGCGTCACATTTATCTTCAATTACCATCCCTGTCCCATTACAGGTGGGACAAGTCGAGACTTGGGTGAAACTGCCAAAGGGTGTTCTGGTAACACGGCGGACTTGACCCGAACCACTACAAGTTGAACAAGTGCGAGGGCGGGTTCCAGGTTTAGCACCAGAACCGCTACAGACTTCGCAATTTTCTAAATGGGAAATGCGAATTTCTTTTTCCCCGCCAAAAACCGCTTCCCGAAAGTCTAACTTCAGGTCTAGGCGCAGGTCATCACCCCTCGCAGGCCCACTGCGCCGTCTTTGTTGTGTGGGACTACCCATACCGCCAGCAAAGCCACTAAAAATGCTTTCAAAGATATCGGCAAAACCACCCATATCGCCGACATCTTGAAAGCCCGCGCCAGCAGCACCTGATACACCGTCTGGCCCAAAGCGATCATAACGAGCGCGGGTTTCTGGTTCCGAGAGTACCTCATAAGCGCGGTTAATTTCTTTAAAGCGATCCTCCGCCCCCGGTTCTTTGTTCACATCTGGGTGATACTTCCGGGCTAAACGGCGATAGGCTTGTTTGATTTCTTCTTTGTCGGTGTCACGAGAGACACCCAGGATTTCATAATAGTCGCGGGCCATATAGCAAAGGTAAAAGTTAGAAGGAAGAAAGCAGAAGGCAGTAGAAAGTCAGAGTCACTTGCTATCCTACGGAAAAGTGTTTTGCCTACAGATATGGAGGAGCAACACAGTAACCTTTAGAGAGCATCTTGCGGGAGGATAGGCAGAAGATAAAATTAATTTTTGTTAATAACTGATTTTACCCTTTACCTTTTACAAAAATCACCGACAAATTTTGGGCAACAGGTGATTTCCTCGTGGGAGACGACAAAAGCTATAGAAGTTACGAGCTGGTTGTAAGCCTTTGCTCAGACTTCTCACTGCCGAGTCGGCTGTCTCTTTTACAATTGTGCTACGTAGGAGAGGAAAACCCCGTCCATCAACCAGAGGGGCTAGCCGCACCATTAGGTGTGGAAAACCACCCTTATGCAATGGAAGTGGATTTGAACTGGTATACTGCCTAGCCCAAAGTAATTTGCTTCTACAATCTAGCAAACCGCGAGGTCTTGTGAAACTTCGCTAAATATTTAGATATATTAAAATTTCTTAATAAAAATTTGCAAATTAGGAAATAGGGAAGAGGCAGGGGGCAAGGGAGAGAATAAAGAATTACCTTTTTATTTACTCTTTCCCCTCTGCCTCTTGCCAATGCCCCATCCCTAATCTATTGCCTCGTAATCAACCTGGGCAGTACTTTCTTCGTCAAAATCAAAGTTGAATTGTGGTATTAGTGTGCCATTTGGTGAGTCTACTTCTGGAGTCAAGATATTAGCTGAAGCCTCCTCAATCTCATCTGTTTGGCTGTTAGCTCGGTTATAGACATCAGCACCAATTGCAAACAGGGTTTGTTGGAAGTCGTCTAAGCGCTGCTTAAATTCTATAGTGGAGATGCTGGAGTCAATCATTGCAGCTTGGAGTTGTGAAACTTTTTCACTGGCCAAGGTTTTCATCTGCTCGCCGATAAAGTTGCTATTATCCTTGATGGTGGATTCGTAACTGAATAACAGATTATCTGCTTGGTTTTTGAGTTCAACCAGTTCTTTACGTCTTCTATCTTCCTCGGAAAACAGTTCGGCCTCTTGGCGCATCCGTTCGACTTCGTTGGTACTCAAACCACCTGTATTGGTAATCCTAATACTCTGTTCTCTACCTGTACCTTTGTCTTGGGCGGAAACCTTCAGGATGCCGTTGACATCGATTTCAAAGGATACTTCAATTTGTGGCACACCACGGGGCGATGGGGGAATTCCTGCTAACAGAAACTTGCCGAGACTCTTGTTATCTCGTGACATTGCCCGTTCACCTTGGAGGATGTGAATTTCTACCGAGGTTTGCCCATCAACTGCTGTGGAAAAAATTTGTGACTTACTAGTAGGAATTGTGGTGTTGCGTTCAATAATTTTGGTGAACACTTCACCCAAGGTTTCAATGCCCAAGGACAGAGGGGTGACATCCAAAAGTAAGAGATTATCTACTTCGCCACCCAACACCCCTGCTTGGATAGCCGCTCCCAATGCTACCGCTTCGTCAGGGTTGATAGAGCGATCGGGAGCTTTGCCGTTGAAAAACTTAATTAGCGCGTTTTGAACTGCGGGAATACGAGTAGAACCACCTACTAAAATAATCCGATCTATAGCTTGTGGTTTGAGATCCGCATCTTTGAGAGCTTGGATCATTGGTTCTATGGTACCTTCAATTAATTTTCCTGCCAGTTCTTCAAATTTAGAGCGGCTGAGTTCCATCTCCAGATGCTTTGGCCCGGTGTCATCAGCCGTGATAAAGGGCAAGTTGATGGAGGTATTCGTCATGCTGGAGAGTTCAATTTTTGCCTTTTCCGCTGCTTCCCGCAGGCGTTGCAGCGCCATCTTATCTTGGGAAAGGTCGATCTTTTCTTGTTGCTGGAAACGTTCCATCATCCAACGCACGATCGCATTATCAAAGTCGTCTCCACCTAAGTGGTTGTTGCCACAAGTCGCCTTAACTTCAAAAACGCCATCCCCAAGTTGCAGGATCGAAACGTCGAAGGTTCCGCCTCCCAAGTCAAATACTAAAATTAGCTGCTCTTGGTCTTGCTTTTCCAATCCGAAAGCTAAAGCCGCAGCTGTTGGTTCATTAATGATTCGCAGGACTTCTAGTCCAGCAATTGTGCCGGCATCTTTAGTTGCTTGTCTTTGAGCATCTGTAAAATATGCTGGTACGGTGATCACTGCCTGAGTGACTTCCTCACCCAAAAAGTTTTCCGCATCCTGCTTGAGCTTTTGCAGGATCATGGCGGATAGTTCTTGTGGCGTATAGTTTTTTGAGCGAATTTGGACATCAACAGTATCGTCTCGACCCTTGACACAGTTGTAAGGGACGCGATCGCGTTCTATGTCAGTATCTTCCCAACGCCGCCCGATAAATCGTTTAATACTGTAAATTGTGTTTTCAGCATTGGTTACGGCTTGGCGCTTTGCCAACTGACCAACCAAGCGATCGCCACTCTTGCCAAATCCCACAATACTTGGAGTAGTTCGTCCACCTTCAGAATTGGAGATCACCAGTGGTTGACCGCCTTCCAAAACTGCGACGCAACTGTTAGTAGTGCCTAAGTCGATCCCAATAACTTTTCCCATATTCGGCAGTATTTTTACTGATTCTTTCTGCTGTAATGTGTCGCGGACTAACTTTTTTACTCTGAACAAAGGCTAGCGGATAACGTCTGTGGAATCCCTGTTACTGGTAGCAAGAGAGAAGTTTAAACACAGAGAGTTATCCAAAGCCTTGTTCAAGTTTTAGGTACGCGATGCTCATCCTTGCTAGAACCCAGGCACTTGAGGTCAGTGAGGTGAGCAATTACAGCTTAACTGTTGGCTGAACTCGACTGATCTTCTGGTGCAGCAGGGCTATCTTCCTTGGGAGCAGCTACCTTGACCATTGCATGGCGTAGCACACGTTCACCCAAGAAGTATCCGCGCACTAACTCTTCTAACACTGTTCCTTCAGGATGTTCATCCGTAGGTTCCCGCATTACTGCTTCGTGCAGGTTAGGATCAAATTCTTGTCCTTCGGGACGCATTGGTGATACACCTAAGCGCTTCAAGCTATCTACTAGTTGTTTGTAAACGCCTTGGTAACTTTTGTGCATGGTCATTTCGCCATCAGATTGCGGTTTGAGGTGCGATCGCGCCCGCTCAAAATTATCGACCACTGGCAGCAATTCCAGAATCGTGTTCCGCTTCATCAGCGTCTCTAACTCTTCTTTTTCTTTGCTAGTACGTTTCCGGTAATTCTCAAAATCAGCAGCAATCCGCATATATTGAGTACTACGCTCTTCTAGCTGCGTTTTGAGAGACTCAATTTGTTGAGTCAGTTCTGCCAAAGCTGCTGTTTCCACTCCGGTTTTTTCGGTTGCAGCGACGCTATTTTCTACATTGGGATTAGCCGTTCCCGATACATTTGTTTGGGCTGCCACTGGCTCTGTCACCTCGCTACCAGATTCATTGAAATTTACTTGGGCTGGGAAGTCACTCTTCATTGCTTGCTTTACCTCTGTTGGTTCACCCAATTGCTGGCTTGTATTGTTTATCTGTTTATTTTCATCGATCATTGTCTATTCATTCCAGATGCTTTTTATGGCAGTGTATCTCCACAGCTTGCAACCGTCGTCATCCACGGCTTGCCACTGGGGCTGATTTTTTTGCCAACAAGTGGTAAGTTCCTGGAAATGATGTAACCGTCCTCTTATTGTGACAAATGGTGAACACCTTAGCCCAGATGCCACTAAGGCGGGAACCCGAACGAGTAATTTGCAAATGTTAACTCTGGAACTGGGGACTGGGTAAGAGTCTTTTTCCCAATTTGGTTGGGGTTTGAATCTTCATCAAAATTATTCCAGTCCTCAATTCCCAGTTCAATTCGCCCTTGGTGTCTCCTAGAGCAACAACGTAACTTAGGACTTTTTTGGGAAATGAGAATTCTGTCTTACAGCCTGGGAATACTTTAATCAGAGGTTTCCCCAAATCAATTGCTCATTTATGACTTACTCGTCACCACAACGGCGCAGTACCGCTCTAACTACCAGAACAGAGTTTTCGCCCTTTGGCAACAAGCTAGTGCAATCTGGCTATGTCAATACCGAACAGATGAGGCAGGCATTAATTGAAAGCCGCAAATCTGGCAGACCCCTAACGGAAGTATTAGAGTCAATCACTGGGCAACAACTATCACCTGAGTTGCTCAGGCAATACAAAAAACAGCAACTATTTGAACTCAAAATACTATACGGTGTAGAATTCCTCGATCCTGAAGTCAGCTCCATTGGCAACACGATGATGGGGAACCTGATTGAAACCCTCATCCCAGTGGATATCTGTCGTCGCCATCGTTTAGTACCACTGTCAAAACACGAAGACCAGACCCCGCCCTCAGTTTTAGTGGCGATGGTTGCTCCAGATAATCTAGAGGCTTCCGATGACCTGAACCGCATCTTGCGCCCCCAAGGCTTGGCGTTGCAGCGCATGGTGATTACCCAGGAAGATTACCAACAGCTAATCAACCAATATCTGGATGAAATGGCTGTTAAGCAAAAGCACCTAGAACAAGAAAAGTTTACAGATATTAATCAGGATTTAGAAAACCTCGGAAATCTCGATCTTTCCGATGCTCCTGAAGAAATGGAGGCTGATCTAGGGGCGGCGATGAAGGGTGCAGAGGATGCCCCAGTCATCAACCTAGTTAACAGAATCCTGGCTAAAGCCTTACATGAGGGCGTTTCTGACATACATATCGAACCGCAAGAAGAAAACTTACGCATTCGCTTTCGCAAGGATGGCGTACTGCGCGAAGCTTTCGATCCCCTACCGAAAAAAATCATCCCGGCAGTTACAGCCCGATTTAAAATCATCTCCAATCTAGACATTGCGGAACGCCGTTTGCCCCAAGATGGACGCATTCGCCGGATGTTTGAGGGACGTAAGGTGGATTTCCGGGTAAATACCTTACCCAGTCGCTACGGGGAAAAGGTAGTGCTGCGGATTTTGGATAACTCCTCCACCCAACTGGGATTAAATAAGTTAATTACCGATCCAGAGACTTTAAATATTGTCAAGGATATGGTAAGTCGTCCCTTTGGTCTAATTTTGGTGACTGGGCCAACTGGTTCTGGGAAAACAACTTCGTTGTATTCTGCACTCTCAGAAAAGAATGATCCCGGAATTAATATCAGTACTGTGGAAGACCCAATTGAGTACAGTCTTCCAGGGATTACTCAAGTACAGGTGATTCGGGAAAAAGGGCTAGATTTTGCTACCGCGTTGCGGGCTTTTTTGCGACAAGATCCAGACGTGCTACTGGTGGGTGAAACGCGGGATAAGGAAACGGCAAAAACAGCAATTGAAGCTGCCTTGACGGGTCACTTGGTATTAACTACCTTACATACCAATGATGCCCCAGGAGCGATCGCTCGTTTGGGAGAAATGGGGATTGAGCCTTTCATGGTTTCTAGTTCCCTAATTGGCGTTTTAGCTCAACGTTTGGTGCGGCGTGTATGTTCTGAATGTCGTATTGCCTACACTCCCACAACCGAGGAACTAGCTCGTTATGGTCTATCAGCTTCCTCAGATGTAGGAGTCACCTTTTACAAAGCTAACACCTTGACATTAGATGCGATCGCAGAAGCCAAAGGCAAAAATCAGCTTTGCTCAAAATGTAATGGGGTCGGCTACAAAGGGCGTTGTGGTGTTTATGAAGTTATGCGAGTCACCGAAAACCTGCAAACTCTCATCAACGAAGATGCACCCACAGAACGAATCAAGGAAGTGGCAATAGAAGAGGGCATGAAAACCTTACTGGCTTACAGTTTGGACTTAGTGCGAGAAGGTTCTACCACCCTAGAAGAAGTAGAACGAGTAACGTTTACTGATACTGGTTTGGAAGCCGAGTTAAAAGCCAAACGCAAGACTGGTCTTACCTGCCGGAGTTGCGATGCCACATTGAAACAAGAATGGCTGGATTGCCCCTACTGTATGACATCTCGGTTTTAAGGCTAGTCATTGGTCATTGGTCACTAGTTGACGCTTAGTAACTTTAAACAAATGACATAGACGCCTTAGCGGCTTCCCGCAGGGTAGGACAAAGGACAAATAAAACATTAAAAGGAAGCAGAACTATGGAAATGATGATTGAAGACTTGATGGAGCAATTGATTGAATTGGGTGGCTCGGATATGCATTTATCCGCAGGTTTGCCTCCCTACTTCCGTATCAGTGGCAAACTCACCCCCATCGGTGAGCATGTATTGACAGCCGATCAATGTCAAAGACTGATTTTTAGTATGCTCAACAACACCCAGCGTAAAACCTTAGAGCAGAACTGGGAGTTGGATTGTTCTTATGGTGTTAAGGGTTTGGCACGTTTTCGAGTCAATGTCTATAAAGAACGTGGTTCTTATGCTGCTTGCTTACGAGCATTAAGTTCTAAGATTCCTAACTTTGAAAAATTAGGTTTGCCAGATATCGTGCGGGAAATGACAGATAAACCCAGAGGGCTAATTCTGGTGACAGGCCCTACAGGTTCCGGGAAGACAACTACCCTAGCGGCAATGATTGACTTGATTAACCGCACCAAGGCAGAGCATATTTTAACGGTGGAAGATCCAATTGAATTTGTCTACGAACCAATTAAAAGCTTGGTTCACCAAAGGCAATTGGGTGAAGATACCAAGAGTTTTGCTAATGCTTTGAAAGCAGCTTTGCGGGAAGATCCAGATATTGTTCTGGTGGGAGAAATGCGCGATTTGGAAACAATTTCTTTGGCGATTTCCGCAGCAGAAACAGGACACTTGGTATTTGGCACTCTCCATACCAGTTCTGCGGCACAGACAGTTGACCGGATTATTGACGTTTTCCCCCATGAAAGACAAACCCAGGTGCGGGTGCAGTTATCTAACTCGTTAGTGGCTGTATTTAGCCAAACTTTGGTGTCCAAGAAAAACCCGAAACCCGGTGAATATGGTCGGGTGATGGCTCAAGAAATTCTGATTGTCACTCCCGCTATTTCCAACTTGATTCGAGAAGGCAAAACATCTCAAATTTACTCAGCTATTCAAACGGGCGGCAAATTGGGAATGCAAACTCTGGAGAAGGTTTTAGCTGATTTTTACAAAAATGGAACCATTTCCTTTGAAGCGGCGATGTCTAAAACTTCTAAGCCAGATGAAATCCAGCGTCTGATTGGTAATTCTACACCGCAAGCAGCCGCAGGTGCGAAAGCTGGGGCGGCTGCCAAAGCGCATTAAAAGAACTGGGGAAATAAGGGAGATGAGGAACTAAAGATAAAGTTGCAGTAAATCTTTCCCTTATGTCTCATGCCCAATAAATAACAACTATTTTGAATTTATTTATGCCAAACTTTGTTGCCCGTGTTCGGGATTCGCAAGGAAAATCTCGAACAGAAAAAATTGTTGCCGAATCCTTAGTACAAGCTCGTACTAATCTCAGAGATCAAGGTTTTGTAATCCAAGAACTCAAGCAATCTCAAGGATTTCAACCAGATGTTGCCTTCAAAAAATTCCAGAATTCCTTAGTTAAGGTTTCTGTGAAAGACAAAGCAGTTTTTTCGCGTCAATTTGCCGTTTTGATGAATGCGGGAGTTGCGATCGTTAGAAGCCTAGGTGTACTTTCTGAACAGTGTAGTAATACCAAACTGAAACAAGCCCTTGTGGAAATTAGCAACGATGTTCAAAGCGGAATGAATCTTTCAGACGCAATGCGGAAGCATCCTGACTGTTTTGATGGATTATATGTGAGTATGATTCAAGCTGGCGAAGTTGGTGGTGTTCTAGACGAAGTATTGAATCGTTTAGCTAAGTTGTTAGAAGATGTTGCCCGCCTACAAAACCAAATTAAATCAGCATTGTCTTATCCAGTGGTCGTGGGTTTTATCGCAGTTGCTATCTTTCTTGGCATGACCATTTTTCTCATTCCCATTTTTGCGAAGATTTTTACAGAAATTGGAATATCATTACCGCCTCTAACGCAATTCTTGATGGATGCTAGTAAATTTTTGAGAAGTCCGAGTGCTTTACTCCTTCTCGCTGGTCTTGTAGGATTTAAATTTGGTTTTACACAATATGGTAAAACTCCTGTTGGCCGCATCACAATTGATCGTTTTTCCTTGAAAATGCCATTGTTTGGTGACTTAATTCAAAAATCTTCAGTTGCCCGGTTTAGCCGGACTTTTGGTTCTTTGACTCGTTCAGGTGTACCAATTTTAACTTGTTTGGAAATTGTCGAGATACATCAGGGAACCAAGTAATTGCCAATGCCATAGACGCAGCCCGTATGGAGATTCAACAAGGAGGTATGATTAGCCTTGCTTTACAACAAGATGCAGTTTTTCCAGCTATGGCAATTCAGATGATTAGTATTGGAGAAGAAACTGGAGAATTAGATGCAATGTTAATGAAGGTTGCTGATTTCTATGAAGATGAAGTCGAGCAAGCTGTAAAAGCAATGACCAGTATTTTAGAACCAGTGATGATTGTAGTTTTAGGGGGAATGGTTGGAACGATTTTGCTAGCGATGTATCTGCCTATGTTTGCAGTATTTGAAAAGATGGGATAGAGGATTAAAAGTTAAGAGCCATAAGCTATAAGTTAGAAATTAAAACTTTTTATTTCTAACTTTTAACTTCTAACTGATTAGTTTTATTCTTAATTCGTCACTATTTAATCAACTATGACTGTGCAAAAATCTCACTACGAAGCGAGTTTGGCAGAGTACAGCAATCATTTAGCTGCGATCGCCTTACTAAAGCAATATCGGCCATACTTGGAGATGATTCCCAGTCTGCGCCGTCCAGATGAAAGTGTTATCACTATACCCTTGCCAATTGTCCGGCTTCGCAACACTGCCACAACAGCGCCACAAACAGTTTGCTTACCCTGTGATGTGGCAATTTTAATGTGCGATCCAGAGTGGAAAGTCAAAACTGGAGCCGAAATTTTAATCTTTATTCATCGTGCTGATGAAGACTTTTCTGATTTGTTAGGACGTTGGCGACAAACCCAAGTTTGCCTAGACAATGATTATGAGTGGTTGATGCCTCTCCGTCACAGTCATATTTTAAGCGAGGGAGCTAATGTTATATATCCTTTGTTTGTCATTTTTAGTGAGACTTTAGAACACATCCAAAGAGGACTTGTGGGAGCTGAACTCCCATTTATTATGCAAACACCAGATTCGCTGCTTGAGGAGAATTTCACACACATTTTCTCTTCAGAAATTCCCCCAGCTTAGAAAAAGCTAGCAGTTAGGAGTTATACCAATTCTGTATGAGAATACGCCAAACCACATTAGGACTTTTAAGGCACCTCAATGGGAATCAAAGTATTTTCTGGTAAATAGTTGGAAAAACGCCCTTCATCCGCAAGTACCAAAATTAGCCGTAGGGAATAATCTGGCGGAACTTGTAAGTCTGCCCACGGTACTGCCAACTCTAAACAACTATTTAAAGCTACTTGAGCGCGGCTGAAACGGGGATGCCATTGATAATTGTCTCCAGCTTCTCGAAATTGAATCGATTGCGTCAGCAAGTTAACTTCCAGAAGATGGTGGAAATAGTAATTAAGTGGGGCTGCATCTGGTAAATCTGCCAAGGGAATTGGGCTGTTAACCATTGTTTTTTCTGGATAGAACCATAGCAAATTTAACTCTGTTGGCAAATCTCGCCCCGGTGCAGCGCCACTTTTAAAGTCCAGTCGCAAATAGAAGTTTAAGTGATCGACCCCATACCAAAGTCGCTGGATGACGCTGCTATTGTGCATTGTCCCCCGCGCCCCACCTATTTCTATGCGTCCAGCTTTATCCCAATCTTGTTCATCCCCTTTACCATCAATCACGGGATGAATAAATCCTTGTGGGGTGTGATTTTCTTGCGCTTCGTGGACTTCCACTGGTTGCTTGAGATAGGGCGGTACAGGTTCATTTAATGCCTTGTAAATGCCAAATAAGTGTTCTCGAAACAACCGATCAAAGATGGCATCCTGATTTGAGGAGTGTCCTGCACCAAACCACCAAAACCAGTCAGAACCTTCTGCGGCATACAAAGCTTCCCACGCTTCGGGGTTGTTTTCTTCAGTCGCTTCGGGATGACTTGCAAGCATTTTCCTTGCTTCTGTCAAGTAATCCCAAGCACGATTTTTGGCAGGATCGCCGATCCAAGTGGTGAAACTGCCATCCACCCAAGAACCACTATGTAGTTGCCCTCCGGGAATAGTCGCTGTGGCTGGAAATTCTTCGAGAAATTCGGAGACAGTGACGAGTTTGAGGCGGGGTTCATCGCTCAAACTTTGATATAAAGCTTCTAGGAAGGGTTTGCCGTCTTGGGGATAAAATTCCCAGCAATTCTCCCCATCCAAGGCGATGGTAACTAGCCAAGGTTGCTCACTGTGACTTTCTCTTTGCATTTTAGCGATCGCTTGCAAATGTCCCACTAAGTCCGCGGCTGCCTGTTTTGCTGGCATCGCGCTATAAGTAAAGCCAATCAAATCTGATAATCTGTGGTCACGAAACACAATTGACAAGTCACCCTCGGCAGTTTGCAGGCGATAAGGTCGGTACAACAATTCTGGTTGCTCTACATTCCCCGCCCCATCCCGATGAAAAAAGTGTTTCAGCGTCCACCCTAAGACGGCTTCATCTGAGCATATCCACTTAAATCCTTGGTTAATAATATGTGGAAGTACCGCCGGACTTACTGATTGTTCCGAAGGCCACAAACCACGAGGTATCTGTCCAAAGCGGTCTTTATAAAAGTCCCAAGCTTTCCGCAAGTGGCGGGGAATATCTTCTGCCCACTCAAAGCGTTGCTTTGGTAGTGTCATATTCGGCACAGCTACCCGACCGGAGTTAGTATCAGCGAGCAACGGTAAAATCGGGTGAGTGTAAGGCGTGGTAGTAACTTCTAGCTGTCCCGTCTCCTGCATTTTCCGATGTTGAGGGATAATGCGGCTGAGAATTTCTCGTTGTTTGGAATAAATGCGCTGGCGATCGCTTAAAGTAAAATTTCGACCCTTTTTTAACCAAGCAGCAATTTCCGGGTCATCCCAAAACAGCGGATCGATCCAAGCTAAATTGTGCCAAGCTAGCAAATCGCCATAGTCTGGCAATTCCCAATTTGCTAAACACCAAGCTTGCCCCTTCTCCTGCCTTTGCTGATACAACTCGGCATAGCGGGGATGAGGGTCAATCAAAGTATGGTGATTGGCATCAAAAAAGTGTTGGATAATAAATTCGCGCTGTTGCTGGGTAAGTTGTTCATCCGGTGTCAAGCTGGCTGTGAGGTAAGGGTCAAAAGCAGTACCAGCAATATAATCTTCGAGTTGCAATATCAACGATGGTACTAAATTCACCGTTTGGTGTAACTTAGGATATCGCTCTAAGAGCAATACCAAATCCAAATAATCTTTAGTCCCATGCAAACGTACCCAAGGTAAACGGTACTGCTGACTAGAAGATAGCGAAACGCCGCTGCCAGGAGATTTGTACAGCGGCTGATGTTGATGCCAGATAAAAGCGATGTAAAGAGGATGGGACATAGAAATAGTTAGGAGTTAAGAATGAGGAGTTAGGAGTTGATTCAAAACTCATAACTCCTAACTCCTAACTCCTAACTTTTACACCACTTGCTCAATTTCTGCAATTTCAGGAATCATTTCCTTTAAACGGCGCTCAATACCCATTCTCAGGGTCATTGCAGAACTGGGACAAGAACCACAAGCACCTTGCAGCCGCAGTTTTACAACAGGCCCATCAAGTTCTACGAGTTCCACATTGCCGCCATCAGACATGAGATAAGGGCGCATTTCATCTAAGACTGTTTCAACGTTGTCAATTGTAAGTTCCATAGTTTAGACCTGCTAAGTTAATGATGGGGATTGGGCATGGGGCATGGGGCATTGAATAATAATGATCTCTGTGCCAAATGCGCGGTTAGTCATTAACCATTATCCAAAATTTTGTTTTCCAGCTTTGTTAAATCGATCCTAAATCTAATTGCCGCTAGATTGTCAGGTGTCAGTTTTTAATGACTTTTGACTAAACCACTGCTGGTCTTAGCAACTTGATATTAGATTAGCTGAACAATTTGTTGTGCAAGCCCTCCTACTCTACTTTAGCCTTTAAAGTACTGAAGAGAACGCCAGGAGGTGAGGACAAGGAAGGTTTTTTCCCAATACCCCATACTTCTGTACGAGAGGCTGCGCCCTAAGCGTAGTTATGCCGCAGGCTTTACGGCAACACTCAGTATAAGTGCCCAATATGGTTATTAAAATACTAAAAAATTTTAAAGTTTAAAACTAAAAACTCAGTACTGGTAATCTTCCAAATAGCCAATGACCAATGACTAATGACTAACATTCAGCACTATTTGTTGAGTCGCTATCACCAGATGAAACCAAGACTGGTTGTTGATATAGTGGCACGGTGAATGTGACTGTTGAGCCAAGTCCTTCGCCCAGACTATAAAAATGTACCTCGCCACCCATTGCCTCTACTAGCTTCTGGGATATTGCCAGTCCTAAACCTGTACCGCCGTACTGGCGAGTGCGGGAACCATCCACCTGAGAGAATAATTGAAACAGTTTATCTTGTTTGTCTAAGGAAACACCAATACCAGTGTCTGCCACACGTACTCTTACCATGCCAGGAAACTGCTGATCTTGAAAGTTCGCCTTTTTGAGTACTAAATCGGCGCTGACGGTAACGCCACCCTCATGAGTAAATTTGATGGCATTACCTACCAAATTGAGCATAACTTGTAGCAAGCGTTGGTAGTTGCTTTGGACAATTATTTCATCAGAGGTAGCAGGCATTTGCATCTGGAAGCTAAGATTTCTCATTTCTGCTTGGGGACGCATATAACGTTCTACATCATTGAATAGCTCATCTAGCTTGACTGGAGCGTAAGTTAACTCCATTTTGCCAGCTTCAATTTTGGCAATGTCCAAAATATCGTTGATGATATTCAGCAAATGTATCGATAATTGGTGAGCTTCTGACAAAAACTGATTTTGTTCTTCTGGGTCATCTGCCATCCCTTCCAAAATCAGCTTCAAGAAGCCAATCATGCCATTGAGAGGGGTACGAATTTCATGGGATACATTAGCCAGAAACTCGCTTTTGAGGCGGGAAGCTTCTTCGGCTTTTTGACGCGCTACTTCTAATTCTTCATATAAAGTAGCATGAGCGATCGCAGTTCCCAATTGATCTGCTGCTTCTTTTGCCAGTTCTAATTCTGATTCTGTTAATGTGTAGCATTCATCCTGCCAACTCAAGGCAACCAATCCATTAGCCTGGTCTTGATAGCAAGTTGCAATCACCAAAGTTTTCTGCCGTCCAGACCCTGCGTATTCAGGCACTTCCATTACAACTGGCTCTAGGGTTGTCAAAGCTTGAGCAAAGGCAGGCTCTGAAGCTATATCTATTTCTAAGCCAAGCATTGATTTGAGTTCTGCCTGGTGATACTCAGCCTTTACCTCTACTTTTGAGCTAGAGGGCTGATAAGGACAAATAATACAACGCTCTAGCCGCAGTGCTTTCCCCAAACTATCAACTGTTTGCTGCCAAATAATATCTAAATCCAACGTCCGGCGGATATTTCTGGTAATGCGATTTACCACTTTTTGGTGTTGCTGCGCTCTTATTGCCACCTCTATTTGTGTGGGCGTTTTTGCTGCCACAGGCACTTGTTTTTTGTTGAGTGTCGCTTGCACTAACCGTCCCATCACTAAAACTGTAGTAGCAGTAGTTCCCAAACTCGGCATAATCGGACTAATCACCAATTCCAACTCAAATAATTCCTGATGGTAGCTAAACCAACACTGAAACCGTTCTGGCACTAAACTTGTCAGAATTCGGTGCAATCTTTCCAAATAAGTAACCTTATCTACCGGAGCAAAGGTTTGGGTCTGGTTCAGATCGTCAACTATTTTTTCAGCATTTAACCCCAGGAGTTCGCTGTACTGCCAAAAAAAGGTCAGATACCGCCCTGCCCCATCTTGCGTATACACCAACTCGGCTCCTAGAGTTGGTAATGAGCTATCAGTTTTACTGGTTATAGATTCCAGATTTGGGGATAATACATTCGGCAATTGGGAATTGGCAGTAATAGTCATTAATTGAGTTGGATAGACAAAGGGTGTCCGACCGTAATTTTACTAAAGCTGCTCAAATTTATACATAAATTTTTACAGCTTTTTTGTGTTTGATTGGGTATTTCTTGGTGTTCTGGAAACCGGATTGGCAAACTTTACTTTTTTTAACTTCCATTGACAGCTGAGTAATGGGGTCAATCGTTCCATTCACCGCGAGGAGGAACGGGAGTACGCACGGGGGTGCGCGTCAATTCATCATCTCTGAGGATTTCACCACGCAACCACTGGCGAATCGCCACCTCAATGACTTTACTTGGGTCATTGGTGAGATGCTGAATTTGCTCTAGTAAATCGGAGTCTAAGCGGACAGCAATTTCTACCTTATCGGTTGGTGTGTTTTCCGCTTCGGTAGTTTTCTCTTGCATATTCATAGGTTTATATACTCTGAATTCTCTAAATTGGTTTTGTCTAAAGCTTTGTAAAGTAGTTATATTCATAATTTGGGCTAATTCACTGAAAAATCTTCAAGGACGTAGTTAGATAGTTCCCTGAAACAGCACCAAAGTAACAGCTTTAAGTTTTAAATCGCGTTTTTCATATAACTGACTAGACAATTGCCTTAGAAGTTTTGCCGATAGATCAGTGATTTTGGGTAATTACAGGTGGTAATTGCCCATGATCCCTACATGTACTTATTTACATTTATTGTACGCTCCTAGCTGTTGAATACTAGCAGCGACAAATAGACTTTCATAATATTCTTAAAAGTCCACCTATTTAGATCGAAAGTTAAAGACGGGGTGAAGAAGGGATTGGGGATTAGGGATTGGGTATTGGGTACTGGCTATTAGAGATTGGGTTAGGAAAACTCTTCCCCAGTTTCTAATCCCCATTAAAAGCAAGCAGCGTCTTGGCTAAGAAAGCATTAAAATACATTAAGTAAATTGCTCTTTTAACTTTGGTTGCTGCTAAGGCAAAGATAGTATATGACTGACGTTCCCGCAGTTCGCATTCGCAATTTTTGTATTATTGCTCACATCGACCACGGGAAATCAACCCTCGCCGATCGCTTGCTACAAGCTACTGGCACTGTTGAAGACCGAAAGATGAAGGAACAGTTTCTTGACAATATGGATTTGGAACGGGAGCGCGGCATTACAATTAAGCTGCAAGCTGCCCGGATGAATTACACAGCTAAAGATGGTCAGCAATATGTGCTGAATTTGATTGATACTCCAGGGCATGTGGATTTTTCTTACGAAGTTTCCCGCTCTCTTGTTGCTTGCGAAGGAGCGCTATTGGTAGTAGATGCGTCCCAAGGTGTGGAGGCGCAAACTTTGGCTAATGTATATTTAGCCTTGGAGAATAACCTGGAAATTATCCCGGTTTTGAATAAAATTGATTTGCCTGGGGCAGAACCAGAACGGGTAATTGGCGAAATTGAAGAAATTATCGGTCTTGATTGCAGTGGTGCGATTCTTGCCTCTGCTAAAGAAGGAATTGGTATTGATGAGATTTTAGAGGCAGTTGTTGAGCGGATACCGCCACCGCCCAATACGATAAATGAACGCTTACGGGCGTTAATATTTGATAGCTATTACGACAGTTACCGGGGAGTAATTGTGTATTTCCGGGTGATGGATGGCACAGTCAAAAAAGGCGATCGCATCCATTTAATGGCATCGGGTAAAGAATTTGAAATTGATGAGCTAGGTGTTCTTTCTCCCACTCAAAAGCAAGTTGAAGAACTCCACGCTGGGGAAGTAGGCTATTTGGGAGCGGCAATTAGAGCTGTAGCTGATGCACGGGTGGGTGACACCATTACTCTGAGTAAGGCAAAAGCTGAGTCACCCTTACCAGGCTACGCAGAAGCGAACCCGATGGTTTATTGTGGGATGTTCCCCATTGATGCTGACCAATTTGAAGATTTGCGGGAAGCTTTGGAAAAGCTCGAACTCAACGATGCAGCGCTGCATTACGAACCAGAAACTTCTAGCGCAATGGGATTTGGCTTCCGTTGCGGGTTTTTGGGCTTGCTGCACATGGAAATTGTTCAGGAACGCCTAGAGCGAGAGTATAACCTAGATTTAATCATTACAGCCCCCTCGGTGGTTTATAAGGTGATTACCATCAAAGGTGAGGAACTATACATCGATAATCCTAGCCGCTTACCTTCTCCCAACGATCGCGAAAAAATTGAAGAACCCTACGTGCAAGTAGAGATGATTACCCCGGAAACTTATGTTGGCAGCTTGATGGAGTTGTCACAAAATCGCCGTGGCATTTTCAAAGATATGAAATATCTCGCCCAAGGACGAACCACGCTTACTTATGAGTTACCCTTGGCGGAAGTTGTAACTGACTTTTTTGATCAGATGAAATCGCGATCGCGCGGTTATGCCAGTATGGAATATCACCTCATCGGTTATCGTGAAAATCCTCTGGTGAAGCTAGATATCATGATTAATGGCGATCCCGTGGATTCGTTAGCGATGATTGTGCATCGGGATAAAGCTTACAACGTCGGTCGAGCAATGGCTGAAAAACTCAAGGAACTAATTCCCCGTCATCAATTTAAAGTGCCAATTCAAGCATCTATCGGTAGTAAAGTTATCGCCAGCGAACATATCCCTGCTTTGCGGAAAGATGTGCTAGCCAAGTGCTACGGTGGTGATATCAGTCGGAAGAAGAAACTTTTGCAGAAGCAAGCAAAAGGTAAAAAGCGGATGAAATCTGTTGGTACAGTAGATGTACCCCAAGAAGCTTTTATGGCAGTACTGCGCTTGGATCAAAGCTAATTCTAGAAATCGGAAATACAGCCGTTTTCTTTTGCATGAAGTAGAAGAGGTTTTGAGGCAGGAAGCAGGAATTAGAAACTGTTTATGTCTAATTTTAATTCCTGCATTTTGTACCTCAGTTACTGGTAAGTACTGTATGAATAGACCGTAAGACAAGCAGGTAAATCGTGAGGCATCATTCGCCACGAGCAACCTGCATACAATATATAAAAAAATCGCATTTACTACTTCATGCTTTTTTCCACGATTAAAGCTTATTTTATCCTGGAATAATTAATTTTATCAAATGCCATTCGATATCGGAAATGTCTGTGGGATAAGCTTTTAGACTCATTGTATTCGATTCAAATATGACGGCTGTCCCTTTTAAAATACGTGTTCTAGTGAATGAATACGGCGCTATTTATTTTTGATTTATAAATACCTTTTTATAAGTTTATAGTAAGTTTTGGGAATCATAAAAACAACAAAATGCTACACACATTTGGAGTTTTGATGAATCCTCATAAGCTGTTACCTACTTTGTCTTCAATCACAACATCTGATGAGTGGTACACCTACTATAAAGCTAATGCTGAGTTTCAATTAGAGATACCTTGGAAGCATGGTGCAGGAATTACAGAAGATGAACAGAATGCTATAGCAGATTCCTTAGCGGCTTGGCAGTTGGGTGAAACATCAGACGGGTTGCACTTGCTGGCTGCTGCTAAAAACTATGCACAGCGCATCAAAGATCCAAAATATGTTGATGTAATCGAACTATTTATCAAGGAAGAACAACGTCACGGAGGCGACTTAGGACGGTTTCTTGACCTTGCCCAAATTCCTCGGTTGCAACGTAACTGGGGCGACACATTGTTTCGGAAAATACGCTATGCAATCCCAACGATGGAGATTTGGACAACTCCCGTGATCATGGTTGAGACTGTAGCATTGGTCTATTACAAAGCAATTCAAAACGCAACAAATTCCCCAGTTTTAAAGCAGTTGTGTCAACAAATATTGAGAGATGAAGTAAAGCATATTCGTTTTCAATACGAGCGTTTGGCAGTTATACACAAAAATCGCCCTGCATTGTTACGGAAGCTCACTTATCTTATACAGTAATTTTTTTACTATGTACCAGTGATTCTTGTCTGGATTGGTCATCATCGTGCGCTCAGAGCCGGAGGACATAGTTTTAAAAGTTATTGGCGGGATGCTTGGGTAAAAATGAATTTTGCTTGGCATCGAATGAAACCAGAAAGATATCAGTGGTAGCATAGTCGATGTCTGAACTTCTCCAGAGACAACACTAAGAAAACATCACGCTGACATCAATTGCTGGATACGCTGTGGTTCCTCTCCTAGCCAATCTGGATTTTGGGCTGTGCTGTCGAAAATTGATGAGGTTTTGAAAGGCTCAAACTCGCCCCGTGATGCCGCTTCTGCCGTTTTTGCTAAGAGCGATCGCACTTGCTCGTCATTCATTGGCTGGAACGTCCGCACTGCTTCAAAAGCTTGCTCTAAAATCTCCATGTTATCCATGCCGGTAATTACAACCGATGTGGGCAGATTCAAAGCATAGTGTAAACATTCAATTGGCGTTACAGTATTTGACCGTAAAAGAATACCATTTGCCAAGCTTTTCATCCCCAAAATGCCGATGTTTTGTTTAACCAATTCAGGCATAACCAGCTTTGCAAAGCTCCGGTAGTGAGCATCCATCACATTCAGCGGCATCTGCACTGTATCAAATTTAAACCCGTTAGTGGCTGCAACTTCCAGCATGTGCAGATGAACATAGGGGTCTTTGTGCCCAGTGAAACCAATATATCGAAGTTTGCCAGCTTCCCGTGCCTCAATTAAGGCAGCATTCGCCCCTTCTTCGTGAAAAACTCGATGTGGGTCTTCGTGTCGAAGGATTTCGTGGTGCTGAACGAGATCGATGCAATCAACTTGCAGGCGTTGGAGTGATTCGTCTAGCTGTTTTGCTGCTGCTTTTTTAGAGCGACCATCGATTTTCGTCATCAGGAATACTTTATCTCGGTAGCGATCGCGCAGCGCTTTCCCCATGCGAATCTCGCTGACTCCACCGTTGTAATCCCAACTGTTATCCATAAAGGTGATGCCACGATCAATGGCTGTTCTCACAATTCGGATCGCCAATTGCTCATCAACGTGCTTCAAAGCAATGTGCCAACCACCCAATCCAATCGCAGAAACTTTCTCTCCTGTACTGCCGAGAACTCGGTATAGCATTTCTGAATTTGATGTAGTTCCTGACATCTGTTCTCCAAGTCTTTCAGCTATTACTTAAGTACATATAGCTGTGTGCCAATTCAAAAACAAGGGAAAGTTGAGAATATCTTGCTGAAGATACACTTTTGAACCCGATCAGGAAAAGAATCAAGAAGCCAAAATACCGATGGCAATTTAAGATGTGTGAGCTAAAGAATTGAAGGCACAGCATTGCTCATAAATGTCAACTTAAGCTAAAAGCCTTTTCAAATCTCGTTTCCAGCCTCTGGGCTGGAAATGCAACTCGAAAGCGGCTCTGCCGCCAGCAAGGGAGGCGGAGCCTCTAAGATGGCATTCCCAGTCGGAGCAGGGGAACAAGACAATGAGACAATATATAGAAACTGTTTCTAGGCTGGCTTTCACGTTAAGTTGACACCAATGAGCATTGCTGCGCCCCTACAACATATTTGGTTCAAATAAATTAAAACTGTTGTAAAACATTAACAATTATTTACTTACCACTATAAAAAAGGCAATTTCTTTTTCTTTTAGGGGTGCAAAACCAGCATCTACAAGTAATTGGTCGAGTTCTACTTGAGGAATGTGCTTTGCACCAATTCGCACAATGCGCGATCGCATAGTATTAGATACGCCACTGCGCTGTCTATTGCCTTCTAGCCCCATAACTTTACCATAAAGTTCTAGCTTGGCAGGTGGAATGGGGAGATCCATCAAAATCAATTCCTTGTGCGATCGCTTCATCAATCGCATCAGCACCTGTGGTAGTTTGATTCCCTGGGTTAGTTTCGGTAGGCATGGTGATTTACTCTTCTTCGCTATGGGTAGATTTTACCAGTCTTGTTGACACCAAACCTGCCTACTGGCTTTTTTGCGATCGAGGATTAATTGCAATTCTTGGCGCGAGAAATCTATCTTGATTAAGTCTGTCTAATGATCTGAATCAAAAAACCTCTCGCTGGTTTTGCGTAGTCAAACCAGCGAGAGGTTCGCTGAACTTAGGCTAGATTAATCACGAGCTTGTCGTGTCACCAAACCACCAACAAATGCCCCTAAGATAGTGCCTGTCCACAGTCCTCTTGTGCTACCTTGCCATATTGCTCCTGGTGTCATCCAAGTATTGCACATCTCCTTGAAACCCCAAGGTTGATTTTGACACTTTTGGCTATGCAGCATCATGGTAATTTGCCCACTGGTGTAAGCACCAAAAAAACCTGCTGATAGCGCCAAAAAAGTGCAAATTAAAATTCTATTTTTTGTCATTTGTCATTTGTCATTTGTCATTTCTCCTGATTCCCATGCCCAATGCCCAATGCCCTATTCCCGATCAACCTGTATTTCTCATCCCAGCAGCAATCCCATTAATAGTTAACAATGCTCCTCGCAGTAACTCGCCTTTGCTGTAACGAGAGTGAATGACTCCAGAAGTAGCAGTAGTATTTAAGGATTGGCGTAGCCGCTTAAGTAGTGAAACTTGGATAAATCCCAAGGGGACAATTGTGCCATTGCGTAACTGCACAGATCGTTGTAACACAGGATCGCCATCTAACAGTTGATTATGATCGGTGATTTTTAAGACCAAATCCCTTGTGAGATAGAACTCGCTAGCAATTTGGTCAAAAACCTTGGCAAAACGCAGTTTATCTTCTGGTTTTGACAATTCTTGGACGTAGTGATGTGCCATTTGCATATCTACTTTTGCCAAGGTCATTTCGGCTTTAGAAATCACCATCTTGAAGAACGGCCATTTAACGTAAAAGTAGCGCAGCAATTTCAAGTGTTCTTCTGGTTCTTCGTTCAAGAATTCTTGTAAAGCTGTGCCAACGCCATACCAAGAAGGAAGTAAAAAGCGGGTTTGTGTCCAGCTAAATACCCAAGGAATAGCTCGCAGACTGCTTAAATCTTTCTTGCCAGATGGACGGCGTGCTGGACGGGAACTAATTTGCAACTGGCTAATTTCTTCAATTGGAGTTACTTCGTGGAAGAAGTCAACAAAATCAGGTTGTTCGTAGATTAGGGCACGATAATGTTGACGCGATCGCACTGCTAATTCTTCCATAATCTCATTCCAGGGTTCAATATCATCAAACCCTGTTCGCAACAGGCTAGCTTGAATCACAGCAGTCGTGATGGTTTCCATGTGGTATAATGCCAAATCCAACAAGGAGTATTTGGAAGCTAAAACTTCTCCTTGCTCGGTAATCTTGATTCGCCCATTGATACTATGACCGGGTTGAGCCAGAATCGCCTCGTAAGCAGGGCCGCCACCCCGTCCCACAGAACCGCCGCGTCCGTGGAAAATCCGCAAATTTAGATCATAGCCTTCTGCTATTTTTTGCAGTGATTTTTGGGCTTTATGAATTTCCCAGTTACTACTTAAAAAACCTGAGTCTTTGTTGCTATCAGAATACCCCAGCATTACTTCTTGCAAGTTAGGGGTGAGGGGGGAGGGTGCTGGAGAGGCAGGGGAGGATGAATTTTCATCCACAATACTCTTTGTTTTTGTCTGTTCGTAACCGCCGGCTAATAAAGCGCGATATAACGGGAGCTCAAACAGTTTCCGCATGACGCTTCTGGAGCGTTGTAAATCTTCTACTGTCTCAAATAGGGGGACAACTTGGATAGTTCCGACAGCAATGGCGGGGTCAAAAAGTCTGGCTTCTTTCGCTAACAACAACACTTCCAACACGTCGCTGACGTCGCGGCACATGCTGATAATGTAAGTTTGGCAGATATTTAGACCAAATTCTTGTTGCAGCGATCGCACGACGCGAAATGTTTCAATTACATCGTTGGTTTTTTCAGAAAATGGCAATTCTGCCGGAATTAATGGTCTCCGGGTTTGCAGTTCTCCTGTAAGCCAAGCAACTTTTTGCTCCTCAGAGAGTTCGTTGTAAGGTTGAGGTAATATTTGCAGGTATTGTAGTATCTCATTCAGCGCATCGGCGTGGCGAGATGATTCTTGACGGATATCTAGCTGTGTCAAGTTAAAACCAAAAATTTCTACCTGACAGATAAGATTTTCTAATTCTCGACAGCTTAAACCTGTTTTCTGTTAAGTTGCGCTGAATCATCCGCAGTTCTGCTAAAAAATCGCCTCCCGAACGGTAGAGGGGACTATCTTGATTTTTTGGCGTTTCCCGATTGTACAAAGCTAAATTGCGATCGCTAGTATTTTCTAGCCGTTTCAGGACATAAGCCAGTTTGAGCCGATAGGGTTCTTGTCGATAACGTAGCGCCAGTGCATCGTATACCTCACTTAGCTGGGACTGATCCAATTCTAGAGATTCCAGTAAGTCTGGTAAAACATCACTCCAGTGCATCGACACACTCAACAATTCAATCAAATTTTTTACTGACTGAATATATCTCCCTAGCACCATTTTGCGCTGATAGCAAGCTGTTTGCCAGGTAATTTCGGGTGTGACTGATGGGTTCCCATCTCTGTCTGAGCCTACCCAAGAGCCAAAAGAGCAAAAGTTTTTACTCGGTGGTTCTAGCCAAGGAAAGGTATTGGATAGGGTGTGTTTGAAACGTTTATACAGTTGGGGAATGCCATCAAATAAAACTTCTTGGAAGTAGTGGAGAGCATAATCTACTTCATCTAGCACAGTAGGTTTGAACTGGTGAAGTTCGTCTGTACGCCACCACAGGCGAATCTCTTCGAGCAACTGTTCGCGGACATCTGCTGCTTCCCAAGGATATGCTCCTGGTGTAGTCCCGGAATGGTTTTCCAAGGCATCCAGTTTTTGCAAAAGTTGTACCACCTGGCGCTGTTTATCCCGAATGGTATGACGAACAATTTCCGTTGGGTGCGCGGTGAAAACTAACCGCACATCCAGATGTGCAATTAGACGTTGAATTTGCTGGGGTGGTACATTCAGCTTGAATAAATAGGGAAACAAGGCAGCAAAAGTACCTTTTGGTTTGACTTGCGCTTTTTCGAGAAAACTCTTTCTCAGCAAGTCTGCTGCGAGTCCCTTGCTAACAGGCGCGTCATCTTCTCTTTGATTGGAGGAGTAGTTGACATTAGATGGTGTTTCTGGCTCTATTTCCTCTGTATCTGCTTCATAGCGGCTCAATTGCTGCCGTTGTTCGTATTCCTGCTCTATGATGTTAATTAACTGAAAATACAGAGCGAAAGCACGAGCTGCACGAATTGCTTCGTTGATATTTAGTTGTTCAATTAATTTGACGGCTGAGGATGCTTGGTCATTTGTTGCTTGTCCTTCTGGTGAACACAAATCGCGCAACTGCCGCAATAATTCTACCATGTTTTGACCGCATTCTTGCCGGAGAACTGACTCCCACAATTCTTCCACTACCTGGAGACGATGACGCAAAAATAATTCCGACACCGGGTATATATCAGCAGATTGAGACGAAGAGTATAAAAGGGAACCCATATTCTCTATTCTTGTAAAGCTAATTACTGTTTACGGTTCTAGGTTGTGCAATTAATGCTCACCTGGTTATTCCTGAGCAAATAATTATTTGGTGTATATCTTCTCATCTTGATTGATATCGTGTTCATCTGGGAAGTCTAGGATCGGTAGGCGATCGCCTCGAAATAATTCTTCACTGGCTTCCCCTACGGCTTCTAATGCTCTTACTGTAGTTTTTCCGGTAATGAGCAGCAGTAATATAGACGCTGTACCTATTTGTAAAAGGAACAACGGGGGAATGGGAAATAAATCCAGATTGGATGCGGGTTTAGATGAAGGCTGTTGGTTGGCAGAAAGCATTGCTAATTTTTGGTTATGGGAATATGAGGCAAAAGGAGTCAGGAATTAGGAGTTAGTAGTTAGAAGTTAGGAATTATGATTACTCCAACGATCAAAAGACGGAGTTTAAATGAGATAAGCTTGTTGTTTGTTTTGCCCATTAGGGTCGTTAGCGCAGTGGGATGGAAGTCCAACTTTAAAGGACAAGTCATCAGCCAGTCATATAGAATTATTCTGACTCCTGGCTCCTGTAACGATGCGATTAATCGCGTCTCTTCTAACTCCCAACTTCTTAATTCTGACTCCCTATTAGTAAAATAAACGCAAAACTCAACATTAGTCAGACTTACAACCTATACAAGACTATCTTGTCCGATTTTGTGAGCTACGAAGGTAACAAAATTGTTAAAAAAAAACGTCAGAGTGTGATAAACAGATGGTTCTAGTTTACAAGTGTAGGCACTATCCTCCCCCAACAATCGCTGACTCTAAAGTTAACTGAGCATGAAAACAGTATTACCAGATCGCCAGCAATCCCTAGTGCAATGGGTAAGCCAAGCAACAGGGATCAACACTTTCGGAGTGAAAGTCCGGTTGCGGGGAAATGACCTTCATATTCTTTGTGAAGGTACGGAATGTCCGCAGCGTTGGCGCACTTTGTCTGACTTGCTGCAAGCGCTACAGCAAACAAACTTAGATATCCTCACAAATAGCGAACAAACCTCAATATATCAAGTATTTGTCTATGGCCGAAGAAAAGGGGAACAACGCCCCTCATGGTGCCATCGGGTTCACTTGAATCAAATAGATAAGCATCTGGAGCAGGTGGAGCAAGCCTTGCTAACAGACTCGGAAAAATCAAAACAATTGGGTGGGGCGCTGATTGTCTCTAATGAAAGTCTGGCACGCCAAGGGAACCCAGAGGCGATCGCTCGATATCTCAGTGAAACTCTGAGTGCATTAGGTGTATCGGTTCAGGCAAAGATTAAGCTATATAAGCCCAAGAACTCCCAGCCAGAAGAAAATCGCTTGTGGATATTTTGCCAGTCGAGCTATAGCCCTGATGCATCATTGCTTGCTGAACCCATAGCACAAAAGTTGCGTTATCTCAAGCTTTCTGGCTACCAAGATGCAGTAATTGTTTCCCAAGTAATCGGCGAAACTGCCCCTGATTGGTTACTGCGGGTAGATTTGACCCCACCAGAGGTGATGCTGAAGGAGTGGGCGCGTTGGGGAGATGTCCAAGCGATCGCGCGATTATTAACTGAGGTATTGTCAGAGTTAAAAGTTGCTGTCCAAGTTTCTTTGAAAGAATCAACGCTACACATTTTTTGTAGCCCAGCTTTTGATCCTTTAGGACCTGCCCCCATCCCAGACAAGGAAGTGTGTTTAGAGGCGATTTTACCCCAGCTAGAAGCGATCGCTCCTCAAGGCATTCTCGCTACCACCATATACGGACAAAAAGCAGGCGATAAGCAACCCACTTGGATTGATTGGCTGGCTTTACCTGCTGCCAAGCATCCCGCCTTTGCCATATCACCACTAGATTTGGCGAATACTGGTGATGAACCAGCCATGATATTTTTACTGGAGCGCTTACTCAATCCCGATCTGGATTGGCGGCTATTGACAGGTGGAATTCGCGTACTACTGCTGAACAAAAATGATTTATTGCACATCATGTGTGATGCACCTGTTTGTCCAGTGCGGCAACAAGTAGCGAGTAAAATTACGCAGTTCATCCGCCAGTTAAAAATTCCCGGTATTATGGGAGTACGTATCTATGGTCGCCGTTCTGGGAATAAAGAACCTTTTTGGCATTATGGCGTTGATCTTGAACATCGCCAACGTTTAGTACCAGAAGCAACCCCAGAATTTGCTGCTACTTCTATATACATTAACGATTTAGTAACCTCTGAGACTAGTGAACCAATTTTGCGCCCAGACTTAACGACAGAAGAAGTTCAAAGTTTTGTAACAGAAGTAGCGCGAGATTGGATAGCAACAGCGAGTTCAACAGCGAAAAAATTCCTGTTGAAAAGCCAGCTATTTACCGAAAGCAAACAGTCAGCAGAAACAAGCCCTGATGTTCAAGGACTTAAAATTGCTTTAGTTTGGGGAACGCTAGGATTATTACTTACCCTCCAAACTGATTGGGTCTTGGGTCGAATTATTGCACGTAGTATGCCAAGTTCCCCAAAAGTCGCTAGTGTCACCCTCCCATCATCTTCTGAGCAAAAGCCATCTTTGACATCTGGGGAAAATCAGAGCGAGAAAAGGACATTATTTACCAGCACCTCCAAAACAAAATCTTCTCCTAATGAGAGTTCTGTATTTAATGCTTCGGAATTTACCCAAAGTGATGAGACTCCGACAAACAATTTGGCAGCCGCACCACTGAAGGAAAAAGCAACCGCAACAGCTATTCTTTTAGCAGCGCGATCGCAAATGCCAAGTTTCAATGTCAGGCAGTTAGATGAGCAACTAGCACTTTATAAACAGCGTTTGGCTAAAACTGGTAGTCCGCCAGATGTATTGATTATTGGCTCTTCCCGCGCTCTCAGGGGAGTAGATCCGGCAGCACTTTCTAAAGCTTTAGCGACTCAGGGCTATCCAAATCTTGACGTGTTTAACTTTGGGATTAATGGTGCTACCGCACAAGTTGTAGAGTTTGTAATTCGTCACGTACTCGAACCCTCAGAACTACCCAAAATAATCATCTGGGCAGATGGTGCGCGTGCTTTCAACGGTGGGCGCGAGGATATTACCTTTAACTCCATCGCTACATCAGCTGGTTATAAACAAGCATTCCAAAAAACATCAACAACTGTAGATAGCAGTGATTCGCCTGAAAATACGCTAAATTCAGAAGAAAAAAATGCAACTGAAGAAAAACAGGATATTAGTACCTATCAAGCTGTCAATCAGTCTTTAAATGAGGCTCTAGCATCTGTTTCTTCTAGCTATCAAAATCGTGACCAAATAAAAAGTTTACTGCAAAAACAACTGCTTATACTTGGTCAAAATCAGACAGTTGCATCACAAAAACAACTGACAGATGGTACTTCAGATCAGAGTATTTCCCAGCAAGCAGTTGATTTTGATGGCTTTTTACCTTTGTCGATTCGCTTCAATCCCGCCAGATACTATCAAAAACATTCTAAAGTTCCTGGAAATTACGACAACGACTATAAATCTTTCCAAGTAGAAGGACAGCAAGATGCTGCCTTTCAAGAAGTGCTTCAGTTTACTCAGTCTAAGAACATTCCTTTAATCTTTGTCAATATGCCTTTGACAGGAGATTATTTAGATCCAGTGCGTAAACAATATGAGCAAGAATTTCAGCAATATATGTTGCGTTTGGCTACTAATCCCAACTTTATTTATCGTGATTTGAGCCAACAGTGGCCAAAAGCAAATGACTACTTTTCTGACCCCAGCCACCTCAACCGATTTGGCGCATACGAAGTCTCGAAAAAGCTGGCTAATGATCCGATGATTCCTTGGCCAGTGAAGTAGAAGAATGGGGATAAGGGAGCAGGGTGGGCAGGAGAGGCAGGGGAAGAAGAATTAATGCCCAATGCCCAATGCCCAATGCCCAATGACAAATAAGAAATAACAAATAACTAAAAAATGAACTTTATATCAATTTTCTATGGGCTGTTTTTGTTGAGTGTGTTAGGAATTTACTGGTCTTTAGCACAACATAAATTGCGATTGTGGACTTTGCTAATTGCCAGTTTGGTTTTCTATGCATCTTTACACATTCAATACATACCATTACTCTTAGCATTGACATTTATTAATTTCCGTATAGGGTTGGAAATTGGTAAAAACACATCACCAGGAAAACATTCTCTTGACTGGCAAATTTCTAATGAAGAATGGCAATTTGCTCAAGGTGATTGGAATCGCCGCCGTCTAAAAGTTTTGTGGCTGGGTATAACTCTAAATGTTTTACTCTTATTAGCTTTTAAGTATTTTACTCCTTTATTCAAGTTTGTTTTTAATGTACAAACAAACTCACCAGATAGCTCTTTTAAATTAATTGCCCCCTTGGGAATTTCATTTTTCACCTTTGAATGCATTGCCTATTTAATAGATGTTTATCGCGGTGCCCCTGCTACTGATAATTTTCTCAAATTTGCTACATACAAATTATTCTTCGCCAAACTGATTTCAGGGCCGATTACGCGCTATCACAACTTAGCAAATCAATTTAATACACTAGAACTACCCAATACCAATAGAGTAACTGAAGCGCTGTGGTTGATTGCTAGGGGTGCAGTCAAAAAAGGTATTTTTGCAGATCACCTGGGAATTTTCGTCGATTTATGTTTTGGTAATTTGCAACGTGCCGGTAGTACGCGATTTGTGGTTAGCTACATTCGCTTATGGCTTGCAGTTATATCTAGATTTCAATGGTTACGTAGACATTGCCCGTGGTAGTGCTATGCTTTTCGGCTTGGTTCTACTGAAAATTTCGATTTTCCTTATTTCAGCACTAATATTTCAGAATTTTGGCGGCGCTGGCACATGACTTTAGGAGATTGGCTACGTAACTATGTCTACTTTCCTTTGGGTGGTTCCCGTCGGGGTTTAGTTCGTACCTGCGGGAATTTATTTATTGTCATGCTAATCGCTGGTATCTGGCACGGTGCTGCTTTGGGTTATGTAGTGTGGGGCATATTCCACGGGTTAGCCTTGGTGGTTCATCGACTTACAGATACTATAAGCGATCGCTTTGAAAATCTAGAACAATTCTGGCAAAATCCTCTGGGTATCTTTGTCGCTTGGTTATTGACTCAACTGATGGTTTTTACCTCTTGGATTTGGTTCCGTCTACCCAATCTTCAAGACTCTTCTTTGGTATTTCGCCATCTTTGGGGTTATCCGGCGGACGCCCAGTTTGCTGAAAAGGTCTATGTAGATGCCTTAAATATGAGTCAATACCAACTCACTTGGGTACTTCTAACTTTAGCTGCCCTTATGACTGTAGTCTAT
Organism: Nostoc cf. commune SO-36; assembly: GCF_023734775.1. Classification (NCBI taxonomy): domain Bacteria; kingdom Bacillati; phylum Cyanobacteriota; class Cyanophyceae; order Nostocales; family Nostocaceae; genus Nostoc; species Nostoc commune. Next base: position 1,819,844 of record NZ_AP025732.1, read on the forward strand.
GCCTTTAACCGAATGCTGAAGCTAGAGTTTAACTGGCCGCTTAAGCTTGTCTTTGTCCCCATCTGTTTCTACGCTGTTTGGTTATTAGCTCCTGAAGGCAGTTTGCCATATATCTACTTTGATTTTTAAGTGAAACATTAGACAATATAGAACTTCTCATTTCGTAATAAATCAGCAAGACTTAAAATTTTTCCTATAGGCTAATTATAAAGAAGTGTAAAGATGAATAAATAGGCGATCGCACATTGAAAGTTATAGCTAGCTTGGTGTTGGAATGACTGATATACCTTCAATCTATTACTTTTATCACCATTGTTTATAGTAGAAAAACTTTACAGTTCGATGAGCTTTTTAAAGTATTCTGTTACAGAATATTAAGCCGGAGATCGCGTCAAAGTAAATTCATGTAGACTGTAATTTAACAGGCTAAAACACAATTTGCTTGTTCAATTTTTAACAACAACATATAGCACTTATAAAACAATGACCACAACCTTACAACGGCGCTCTGACGCTAACGTATGGGATCGCTTTTGCGAGTGGATTACCAGCACCGACAACCGCATCTACATTGGTTGGTTTGGTGTATTGATGATCCCAACCCTAATATCTGCTACTGTTTGCTTCGTAATCGCCTTCATCGCAGCACCTCCAGTAGACATTGATGGTATCCGTGAACCTGTTGCAGGTTCATTGATCTACGGAAACAACATCATCTCTGGTGCAGTTGTTCCTTCCTCCAACGCGATCGGCTTGCACTTCTACCCCATTTGGGAAGCAGCTTCCTTAGATGAGTGGTTGTACAACGGCGGCCCTTATCAGTTGGTAGTTTTCCACTTCTTGATCGGTTGTGCTTGCTACCTTGGTCGTCAGTGGGAACTTTCTTACCGCTTAGGTATGCGTCCTTGGATCTGCGTAGCTTACAGCGCACCTTTGGCTTCTGCTTGTGCAGTATTCTTGATCTACCCAATCGGTCAAGGTTCTTTCTCTGATGGTATGCCTTTGGGTATCTCTGGAACCTTCAACTTCATGATTGTGTTCCAAGCAGAACACAACATCTTAATGCACCCCTTCCACATGTTAGGTGTGGCTGGTGTATTCGGTGGTGCTTTGTTCTCCGCAATGCACGGTTCTTTAGTAACTTCTTCCTTGGTGCGTGAAACCACCGAAACCGAATCCCTTAACTACGGTTACAAGTTTGGTCAAGAACAAGAAACCTACAACATCGTTGCAGCCCACGGCTACTTCGGTCGTTTAATTTTCCAATACGCATCATTTCAAAACAGCCGTCAATTGCACTTCTTGCTCGCAGCTTGGCCTGTCGTCGGTATCTGGTTCACTGCTTTGGGTATCAGCACGATGGCATTCAACCTGAACGGTTTCAACTTCAACCAATCAGTTATTGACTCCCAAGGTCGCGTCATCAGCACCTGGGCAGACGTAATCAACCGCGCTAACTTGGGTATGGAAGTAATGCACGAGCGCAACGCTCACAACTTCCCCTTAGACCTAGCTGCCGGTGAAATTATTCCTGTTGCTCTGACTGCTCCTGCTATCAACGGTTAATTCTGAAGATTTAGCTAAATAAAAAGCGCCCTCCAGGAATGGGGGGCGCTTTTTTTTGTTTAGATTCAAGCTACAACTCTTACGGATAAGGAATACAGATAAATTTTAAAAAAATATCTGGTGTATTTGGGTACAATTACTAAATTGTTACTCATATATTAGTAAATGCATTGGTATCAATAAAAATAATTATTAAAACTGTGATCAGTGAGTAAACTATCTACTGATGGTTATCTCCAGAGTTAATATTCATTGTATTTACACTGACTACAACTCTCAAATTTTAGTTTTTGTCTCAATTCAATATAAAATCTAAAACTTAAAATCCAAAATCAACATGACAAACCTAACTCCAAATTCTAGTTTTAGTTTGACACTGCGCTTGCAGATTCCCAATCGTGTGGGAATGTTAGCATCGATAACTCAAGCGATCGCAACTACTGGCGGTAATCTCGGTCAAATTGATCTAATTGAGCAAACCCGCAAAGAATCCACCCGCGATATTACTGTTGATGCTGCTAGTACCGAACATGCTGAAACTATTGTGCAAGCAGTTAAAGCATTGCCAGACATCAAGTTACTCAGCGTCTACGATCGCACCTTTAATTTGCATCGTGGCGGCAAAATCAGCATTACCAGCAGAATTCCCTTAAGAAGCGTGTCTGATTTAGCAATGGCTTACACGCCCGGAGTCGGTCGAATTTGTACAGCGATCGCTCAAGATCCAGAGGAAGTTTACAACTTAACCATCAAACAAAACACCGTTGCCATTGTTACCGATGGTAGTGCCGTTTTGGGTTTGGGAAATCTCGGCCCAGCCGCAGCCCTACCAGTTATGGAAGGCAAAGCCATGCTATTCAAGGAATTTGCAGGGCTAGATGCTTTTCCCATTTGTCTGGCCACCCAAGATACAGAAGAAATTATCCAGGCAGTTAAGAATATTGCTCCGGTGTTTGGGGGCGTGAATTTAGAGGATATCGCTGCACCTCGCTGCTTTGAAATTGAAAAGAGATTACGCCAAGAGTTAGATATCCCCGTTTTTCACGATGACCAGCACGGTACAGCAATTGTCACCTTGGCAGCATTGTTTAATTCCCTGAAACTGGTACATAAGTCCTTAGCAGAAATCAAGATCGTGATTAACGGTGCTGGGGCGGCGGGAGTAGCGATCGCTCGGTTACTGAGGAAAGCTGGGGCAGAAAAAATCTGGATGTGCGACTCTAAAGGGATTATCTCAACCAGTCGCAGCGATTTGACAGAAGAAAAACTCGAATTTGCTGTGAAAGCTCAGGGTACATTAGCAGGTGCAATGCAAGGGGCAGATGTGTTTATTGGCGTCAGCGCACCGGGAGTTTTGACACCAGAAATGGTGCAATCGATGGCGAAAGATCCAATTGTTTTTGCAATGGCAAATCCCATTCCAGAGATTCAGCCAGAATTAATCAGTAAAGATGTTGCTGTGATTGCTACCGGTCGCAGTGATTACCCAAATCAAATCAATAAGCGTCCTGGCTTTTCCTGGGGTATTCCGTGGTGCTTTAGATTGTCGGGCACAAACAATTACCATCAAAATGTACCTAGAAGCCGCAAGTGCGATCGCCTCTTTAGTCAAGCCTTCAGACTTGGATCGGGAACACATTATTCCTTCAGTTTTTGATGAGCGCGTCGTCACTGCTGTTGCTGCTGCTGTGCAACGTGCAGCACGTGAAGAAGGTATCGCTCGAAATTAATTAAAAGATAATTCTTTTGACACTCCCCGCTCTAAAGAGACGGGGATTCTTTAATCAATGAGATTACAGGTTGGGGTTTTATTTTGGATGCTTTATTTGTATCAGGTTTTTCATGAATTGGTATTAACCCAAGCGTATTGTGGCATGAGAGATTAACCAGACTTAATACAATTCCTAACTCATAACTCCTAAAAAAAATCCCCACTCAGGCATTTGTCTGAGTGGGTAATATGAGGTGGGACAAAACAATCTTCCCAAAAGAAGTAAGGGAATTATTTGCTCTCTGTAAAATCAGCGTCAATCACATCGTCGCCACTACCAGAGCTAGATGTGGAACCACCATCGCCATCTTGAGGTTCAGCACCTGGTGCAGCACCGCCACCGGCTTGTTGATAGATATTGCTACCAACGGCAAACAATGCTTGTTGTAATTCTGGGGTGAGCTTTTTGATTTGCTCATCGTCTTCTTTAGCAACTGCTTCCCGCAGTTCTTTGACTAAACCTTCGACTTTGGTCTTGTCAGCATCGGGAACTTTATCGCCCAATTCTTGTAGCTGCTTCTCAGCTTGGTATGCTAAAGAATCGGCTTGGTTCTTGCGTTCAATCTTTTCACGCCGCTCTTTGTCAGATGAAGCATTTTGTTCAGCTTCTCTTACCATCCGGTCAACGTCATTTTTATCCAGGGTGGAAGCGCCGGTGATGCTGATGGACTGTTCTTTACCAGTGCCTTTGTCCTTAGCGGTGACGTTAAGGATACCGTTAGCGTCAATATCAAAGACCACTTCAATTTGAGGAACGCCACGTGGTGCAGGAGGAATACCATCCAGGCGGAAGGTTCCCAAACTCTTATTATCGTTAGAGAATTCGCGTTCACCTTGGAGAACGTGAATTTCTACGTTCGTTTGTCCATCCACAGCAGTGGAGAAAACTTCCGATTTCTTGGTGGGAATTGTGGTGTTGCGGGGGATAATTTTGGTCATCACGCCGCCCAATGTTTCCACACCCAAAGATAGCGGTGTCACGTCTAACAGCAAGATGCCAGTTACATCACCAGCTAGTACCCCGGCTTGAATAGCTGCACCAACTGCTACGACTTCATCAGGGTTTACACTTTGGTTGGGGTCTTTACCCAATACCTGCTTCACAATCTGTTGGACTGCGGGAATGCGGGTAGAACCACCAACTAATACCACTTCATCAATATCGCCTTTGTTTAACTTGGCATCCCGAAGGGCGTTTTCCACAGGAACACGACAACGGTCGATTAAGTCAGAGCAAAGTTCTTCAAACTGGGCGCGAGTCAGGGTTGTATCCAGGTGCTTGGGGCCATCCTGGGTAGCAGTGATAAATGGCAAGTTAATTTCTGCTTGGGTGACGCTAGAAAGCTCAATTTTGGCTTTTTCTGCGGCTTCAGTCAGACGTTGTAAGGCTTGTTTGTCTTTCCGCAGGTCAATGCCTTCGGCTTTCTTGAACTTGTCAGCTAAGAAGTCAACTATTTTTTTATCGAAGTCGTCACCGCCAAGGTGGGTATCACCAGATGTGGCTAGTACTTCAAAAACTCCATCTCCTACTTCCAGTACGGATACGTCGAAGGTACCACCACCCAAGTCAAAAACGAGAATGGTTTCGTTACTCTTCTTGTCAAACCCATAAGCCAAAGATGCGGCTGTAGGCTCGTTGATAATCCGTAGAACTTCAATCCCGGCAATTTTACCAGCGTCTTTTGTCGCTTGCCGTTGGGAGTCGTTGAAGTATGCCGGAACGGTGATTACAGCTTGGGTTACGGTTTCGCCCAAGTATTTGCTGGCATCTTCAACTAGTTTGCGAAGAACTTTTGCAGAAATTTCTTCAGGAGCAAATGCTTTACCAGCGATTGGACAATCTAATTTGACATTGCCGTTATTGCTGAGGACTTTGTAAGAAACTTCCGTAGCTTCGTTACTCACTTCGTCGTAGCGGCGTCCGATGAAGCGTTTGACTGAGTAAAACGTATTTTCTGTGTTCATCACAGCTTGGCGTTTGGCGATTTGGCCAACCAAGTTGTCGCCATTTTTGGCAAATGCTACTACTGAGGGCGTTGTCCGAAAACCTTCAGCGTTAGCAATTACTGTGGGTTTACCACCTTCCATCACTGCCACACAGGAGTTCGTTGTTCCTAAGTCAATTCCAACTACTTTTGCCATTTTAGGTGCTGGCTCCGTATAAGTACAAATGAATGAATGAGAATATAAAGGACTAAATTTTGAACCAACCGGGTCAATAAATCAGCCAGTTCAGCATGAATACCTTTGTTTTGGCTTTTCTGGGGTTAAAACTCCAGATTATGCTGATATATATACTGAAGCTTAGTGTTAGCCAGTCCATGAAGGGTGGTTTCCCGAACCTTGCTTGGGACGGTTAATCTAACTAAATTGTGTTTTTAGTTGGTTCATGGATTTATTTGTCTTCACTCTGTCTAATGTATGAGAATTAATACTTTCAGTAATTAGGGTGAACCGTAACGGTAGAGTCGTGTTTGCCGTCTTTTGAGGTAATAAGTTACAAAAGTACCGAAAATAGAACAAAATTAAAGGGCGCGACGGCGAATAGCTCACCGCAGGCATCGCCTCAGTAATTCCGTATTAATCGCCAATATTCTGGTATTGGGCTTTGGGCAGAGGCATTGGGCATTGGATAAAATACTACTCAGCACTTACTCAAGCTTAGAGAAAAGAGTTTCCCAGTTAATAGCAGGTGGTCTTTGTCCCTGGTTGACTATTTCAAAAATTTTCATGGAACTACTTGGGTGTAAAAGAGATTCTACGCAAGCGTTTGCTACATCAATCCGGCTGGTATCACCTGAAAGTGTATCCCCAGTGCCTACTACCACACCATATTTACCTCCTGTTTTTGCCTTCAACAGTGTGTTGAGGTCGTATGAGGTATATGGCCCGTCAATCAAGCGTCCTGGGCGGATAATGGTGTAGGGTAATCCTGAATTAATAATGGACTCTTCACCCTTCTGTTTGGCATCCAACACGCCAAAAGCATTAAGAACACTAAAAGGAAACTGATTTTTACGCTCAATTCCGCAAGAAGAGACGAAAACGAATCGCTTCAAATTCTGGGGTGCTGCTGCTACTAGGTTCCTGACACCTTGAGCATCGACCTTTGCCGGACTGTTTTTTGCTTTTGCTTCGCTAGATTTGGGGTTAAGGAAGGTGATTCCCCATTCAAGCAAGTTCGGGGTTTCGTCAAACTCCCATCGCGCAGAGGGAAAGGCAGTGGTTCCAGTACTAATTTATGATATGGGTGACATTTTGTGTTGCGGCTGGCAGTGTAGCTGGCTGGCGGATGTCACCAACGGCGATTTCCACTCTTCGGTTAAACATCTCTTCCGCTTTTGCGGCATTGCGTGTCAAGACACGAACTTTCAAACCCTTTTCTAGCAGTTTGCCTACCACCAATTGCCCCACTCCACCAGTAGCACCAGCAACTAGTACCAAATCTTCAACTGAATTAAAAGAAGTCATAAATTGCCTTTAAGATAGTCTATTGCTAATCTACTCAAAAAAATGCGATCGCTATGATCGATAACATGGTAAAAGTGAGTGCGATCGCAGTTAGAGGGGAAATTGCGCCCGAATTGTTCGGTTCTACCACTGTTACAAGAACACAAATGGCTATAACCTCTTAGATAGAGTGAAATGTCTACCCTAGACGCTGTTAGTCGCTCTTGATTTAAGGGGTGAAAGCCTGTGTACCAATGGATATTGCCAAGTCTGAGCGAAATCTTGGCTGAAAATGAATCAAGTGTGGGAGAATGTTCACCTGCTAAAGCAGAGCAGCAGTGGCGTGTCAGCCTCGCAGCGACGGAACATTTGCTATTAAATACTTTAGCAGTTACTTCAGTTGACACAACTCAAGGATTAGTTTTAGCTGCACCAGCACCCTTATTTAGTCAGCCAAGACTAACTCAAAGTTTACAAACAGTAACTTTTACAGCTAAACCATTTAATCCATTGGCGCTAATGCCATTTCAGATGCCTACGGCGGATTACATCAACGCATCTGCCAACGAAGAAATTGCTCCCCATGAATCGGTACTTCCCTTACTACCTGCCGATCCTTTGGGTGCAGAACAGTTTTGCTTAGTTTTTACAGATAAATTTAGATTAGTACTGGTTTTAGCAAGCCACAAAAACGGTAAAAAAACTTTTGCTTTTTCTTTTGAGCCAGAAGTAGTGCAGCAGGCTTGGCGATCGCTAGGGGCACGGGTAATGCTGGCTAATCCAGAATTTTTCGCCCGCTTGGACGCATTAGTAGAACAGTATTCCCCGGTAGCACCAGACTACCGCATGATGGTTCAGTTTAGCCAGTTGTTGCTTCAAAAATTAACAGAACCACCAGAAACTAGAGACTCTTCACTGGGAACTGCCCAAGAGGCAGGAGAGCAGGGAAGAAGAGTTCTCCCCAATCCCCAATGCCCAATCCCCAATGCCCAATCCTTAAATCCTGATGTAGAATTGCTCCAAGCTTTTGCTCACGAAGTCCGCACACCTTTAACAACTATTCGCACCATGACTCGTCTGCTATTGAAGCGGCGAGACTTAGATGCAAGTGTGATCAATCGCTTAAAGGTTATCGATCACGAGTGTACCGAGCAAATTGACCGCATGGAGTTGCTGTTTAAGGCGGCAGAACTAGAAACTACTGCCTCCGCAAAATCTTCAAAAACTCAACTCACACCGATGTCTTTAGATCAAGTGTTGCAGCAAAGTATTCCCCGTTGGGAACAAGCAGCGCATCGACGGAATTTGACTTTAAATGTTGTTTTACCCCAGCAACTACCAACAGTGGTGAGCAATCCCACCATGCTGGATCAGGTTTTGACCGGTTTGATGGAAAATTTTACTCGCAGTTTACCTGCTGGCAGCCATATTCAAGTACAAGTTATCCCGGCTGGAGATCAACTAAAGTTACAATTATCGCCTCAATTCGGGTGTAAAGACGCAAATAAAGCCGCTATCCCGGCAACGCCACCTATTCGCAAAGCCCTTGGACAACTATTAATGTTCCAACCAGAAACAGGTACTATTAGTTTGAATCTGGCCGCAACCAAGCATTTGTTTCAGGCGATCGGTGGCAAACTGATTGTGCGCCAACGTCCACACTATGGGGAAGTTTTGACGATTTTTCTACCTTTAGAAGTTAGCAATAAACAGAAACCAGCAGTTATGAATTAGAAGCATTTGAGTATGAGCAAGCAAGATACTCCACTTACGGGAGACGCACTGATTAAAGAAGTTTGTCGGCGGATTCGAGTAGCCCGCAGTTATTGGGATGCTCACAATAATGCTGCTTGTCGGGGTGAACGCGATCGCGCCTTAGCCCTTTACAACACCCTGAGTAAAGAACAAAAAGAACAGATTCCGCAAGTTTTGCGGGTATGGTTGCGTTACCGCAGTGAAAAATATTTTGGCGCACACCGAACGCCGCCAAAGTCAGCACGAAAATCAAATTTATAATTACTCACCTGAAGACCAGCGTATAGGTTTCTTTTTGCTGATTGTTCGTACTGCTGCGATCGCGGCGGCTGATGCTATCCACCACTGTACCCCGTGTTTCGTTTAGCGTGCGGTGCTTTGATGGGGTTTAAAATTCATGGGTTTGGCGATCGCAGAACAATAAATTTAATTTGGCACTACTAACCTTATAATTGCGTCAACTATGTTGCAGTTAAATTACTGTATCAGTTTTCCTGGTGTAGCAATTTAGCGTCTATATGTAATGAAATATAACTAATTAAGTAGAAGTAATGACAACTCAGTTTTGGAAGAAACGTCTGCTGCCATTATTATGTCTAATATCATTCTTGGCGGTAGTGCAACTCAACAGCTTTGCCCCTGTCGTTGCCCAACTACCTCCTCAACCTCGTCAGGAAATTCGGGGAGTATGGTTAAGTGGTAACGATTTTAGCGTTTTTAGAAATCGTTCACAAGTGCAAGCAGCTATGAGCCAACTACGGCAGTTAAACTTTAATACTGTTTATCCCGTAGTCTGGAATGATGGTTATACCCAATACCCCAGCGCCGTAATGCAAAAAAAGGGTGTCCCTTTTTTCTTCAAGGGAACAGATGGACAAGATGTAATTGCAGACATTATTACCCAAGCTCGCAGACAAGGGTTACTTGCAATACCCTGGTTTGAATTTGGTTTCATGGTTCCTCTAACTTCAGAACTCGCATCGCAGCATCCAAATTGGCTAACACAAAAGGGGGATGGGACTCAAACTTCAATTAGCGCTGCGGGTGAGGTAGCGTGGTTGAATCCTTTTCACCCCGAAGTGCAAAGCTTTATCCGCGAACTCGTCATGGAAGTTATCACTAAATACGATGCTGATGGCGTTCAATTTGATGATCATACGAGTTTACCCGTAGATTTTGGTTACGATAAATACACAATCGGTCTATATACTCAAGAAACTGGCAATCCTCCACCATCCAATCCCCAAGCCCAAGCATGGATAAAATGGCGGGCAGATAAAATTACTGCATTCATGGTAGACCTCCAGCAAACTGTGAAAACCAGAAAACCGAATGCTATCTTCTCGGTTGCTCCCAATTACTATGATTTCGCTTACAAGCTGCAACTGCAAGATTGGCTCAACTGGGTACGCTTGGGTATTGTCGATGAGTTGATTATGCAGGTATACCGTAATGATTTGGAAAGTTTTATCGCTCAAATTACCCGCCCAGAAATTTTAGAAACCCAACAAGTTATCCCAACTGCTATCGGTATTATGGCGGGATTACGAAATCGCCAAGTTTCCCTACCACAAATCCAATCTCAGGTACAAGCGTCGCAACAACGCGGTTTAGGTATCGGCTTTTTCTACTACGAAAGCCTTTGGAATGTTGCGCCTGAACCAGCAGCGCAACGCCAGGCAGCATTTGCGGCACTTTTCCCAAATTCAGCCTGCGCGATATCTCTCAAAATACACCCCGCCAGCCAACTTTTAACACCATATCTTTACCTTTATATCCAAAACCTTCCCTCGGTTCATCGTGTGCGCGGTTATTTTCTGTAAATGGCTACGGCAAATGGTCAGCCAAGACGTATTTTATTAGATACAGGGTCAGCAGGGCTAAGAGTTCCTAAAGAGTTTTTAGGTAATGCTCCGATTCAAAGAACAGGTCAGAATATCAAGGAAGTATTAGGTGATGGTACTATTCTGGAGGGTAGAATTAGTTTATGCTAATGTCCGGTTTGGTTTAATTCCTACCGCCGAACCTATTCCCATACAGATTGTTACTAGTCGCCAATGTACTCCCCAAAAACCTAATTGTTCAGCAAAGAATGGTGTGCCTTTTTCTGGTATTGTCGGTGTCAATTATTCAGAAAAATCACTTCTTTATAATCCATTGAGAAAATTACCGGGCAATCTGAGTAACGGATTTATCGTCACTGGAAATGGTGGTAGTAACAAGAATGGCAACCTAATTCTCGGTTTAACTGCCCAAAATCAAACGGGTTTTAAAATGGCTTCTTGGAATCAGCAACCGGAAATAAATGGTGTACCCGGTAAAAGATGGGATTCTCGACTGAGCAAAGTTTGTTTAACTCTGGCTGGGAGTACTGCTAAAAATTCTTGTAATAGTGCAATGATTGCTGATACTGGAACTATTAATGGTTTGGCTGAATTTAAGTCAGCTTCTATAGCAGGTAAACTCAAACCAGGAGTATTAGGTTCAGCAAATACTGTAAAAGTAGCAATAAATGGCATTTTTGATTATGGTCTGGTTCCAGGAAACCGCGACGGATTTAATCGCTGGAATTTGGCTATCTCGCCACAGGCAGAACAGACTATATCTGTAAATCCGGGAATCGCATTTTTTGATAAATACGATGTACTCTTTGACCAAGTTAATGGAAGACAGGGTTTTCGCAGTCGGCGATAAAGACTTGCTCCCTACTCCCTGCCTAGGGTGTTGACTCTGTGCCTTTTTAGAAGTTAACAAATCATGCAAAATATGTGTAGTCATTGCGAGCGGAGCGTTCGCGGAGCGTCTCGAAGAGAAGCAATCCCAGAGATTTTGCGATTGCTTCGCAAAGCTCGCAATGACACAAGAGAGATTTTGCTCTGACACAAAAATAGTATACCGGACACGATATTATTTATTAATGTCCATCATTAGACCAATGGGGACGATCGCTAGATAATTTAATTACACCGTAAGAACGGCCTACCTGCCATAAAGTAGAATTTTCATAGCTGGTTCGTGGTTGATTGATACTAACTATAGTTCCACTCGCGTTTTTGACATTTAAGGTTCCTGACCAAGTAATTTCCCAATCAATTGCTAATCTTTGGGTATGACGAGAGCTAAGAACAGGTCGAAAAGCAATATTATAAGTAGACACCATTTCTTTAGCGGCTTGGACAGAGGCAGCTTGGGTATAATGTAGCCAATTAATATCTACATTAGGCATAGGTGGAACATCTTTGGCAGCAATTTCATTATTACTAATACGAAAAGAATAATGCATTAAATAAGCCCGTTCTGAAGGACGAAATACTGAAGCAATACTGATATTAGCTCCAGCATTTTTTAAGGCTTGCTCAAAAGCTTGTACTTTTTGACGGAAAGGAGAAGCCAAATCATCAATTGAATCGCTATCTGGGAAAAAATTAACCCAGGCTTTTCCACTTAGCCGTTGTCTTAGTCTTTTGGCATATTCGGTGATGGTGTCTAGAGCCAAGTCCAAATCAATGCCAAGCTTAGTTTTCGTTGCATTAGAAAGCTGTTGAGTTAACTCGGCTCGAAAATTGATGTCTCTTTTCTTATAAGTTTCGGTTAGTCCCCTGGTACTGTTGGGGCCAAAATCCCCATCAACCGCTAACGCAGGATTTAAAGGAGCGATCGTTGTTAAACTCTTTTGTAAGTCTTTGATCTCATTCCCGCCAAAGTTAAGATAAGCTAATAATTTTTCCGCAGAATCGGTATAAATAGCAAAATAAATGACAAAATCTTGCTCTAGCGCTTTTTTATAAGTAGCTGTATCTACAATTCCCGTTACCGTTAAACCATTACGACTCTGAAATTCACGAGTTGCTCGATCTGTAATATTACCAAAATCTCCATCAACGGCAGCAATGGGGAAATCATTATCTAAAAGAAATTTTTGCCAAGCGGTTACAATCAGCCCTTCAGATTGTTTCTTGAGAGTAGGAAGTTGCAAAGCTTGAAAGTTAAGGCTCATAGTTTTTATTTAATAAAACAATTATTTTCAGCTTCAGAAGTGCTAATACCAATTCTGGATGAAGATGCGCTAAACAATATTTAAGTACAAGAAAGAAGAAAGATGCAAGCCGCAGCCGTTCCCAAGAACACTGCCATAAATAATGGATTGATTACTGTGATATTGATGGATTGCATGGCGACAATGCCCTGTACTGGCTGGAGTCGCGCCAGAGCGTTCATCACGAAGGTAGAGAAGGCAAAAAAGACTCCGGCCATCAGTCCGCAACCCAATGCTGAAAAAACTTTTAATGCGAAATATTGTTGTTGAGACAGATGTTGTAGCATTGCCTTATCATCCAACCAGTTGAGCTATTTGAATATGAGCAGATGCGATCGCATTTTAACGCCCCCAAAGCTTTTAAAGTTCCCATCTCTGCTTCAGTCAACCCTATCACTTCAGTAATAATCATGCCTTCATACGGGCGGACTGGTCTGAAAGTTTGCCGACATTGCCCCGTAGTAATATCCCAACAGTTGATTGTTTCATCCCAGCTACCACTGAGAAGAGTTTGAGCGTCGTGGCTCAGATTAAGCGACCATACCCAATTGAGATGATTCTGTAGTGTACCAAGGCAGTCTCCAGTAACTACATTCCAAATTTTGATGGTACGATCGCTACTACTGGTAATCATGCGATCGCCATCGCCGGTGAACAAAATACAGAGTACCTGGCTGGTATGTCCAGAGAATGTACGCAGACAAACCCCTGTGTGGATATCCCACAGCCGCACCACGGACTCATCACCACCAGTAGCAACGTATTGAGTATCTGGACTCACCGCAACTGCCCAAACACGGTTAGAGTCTGCCTCCCAACTATGAAGACAGGTTCCTGTTTCAATATCCCAGCGTTTAGCTATCTTTTCATAGCCACTGCTGAAGAGAGTCTTTCCATCAGGACTCCATGCGATCGCTAACACAGAACCAGGATGCCCCTGCAATGTTTGCAAACATTCACCAGAAGGTACATCCCATATCTTAATTGTATGGTCGTAGCTGCCACTAGCAAGGAAGTTACTGTCTGGACTAAAAGCAATTGCCCAGACCCAACTACCGTTACCATGCAAGGTTTTCAGGCATTGCCCTGTATGCGGACTCCAAAGTTTAATAGTACGATCTGCGCTGGCGCTGGCGAGAGACTCTCCGTTGGCACTGAAGGCAACAGAGAAAATACGATTTTTGTGTCCATGTAGTACACGAAAAGGCTGGAGGTCAGCCTTTAAGCGTTGCGGGGCATTGAGATTTACATCCCAGAGTTTAATTGTCTGGTCTTCATGTCCACTGGCAAGTAAGTTTTGCTGCCAACTGTGGGCAATCCCATAAACAGCATTACTGTGTCCTTGGAAGCTTTTAGTACACTGTCCAGTCTGAAGTTCCCAGATTCTAGCTGCATGGTCATCTCCACCACTAGCAATTAAGTGTCCTTGAGGGTGGAAAGCAATTGACCAAATCCGATTTGTATGCTTTTCCAGTGTATCGAGACATTTCCCAGTGTCTGCGTCCCAAATCTTCACACTTTGATCGTAACTGCCACTGGCTAGCTGTTTACCCTTAGGGCTGAACGCTACGGAAGTTACAACTCCGGCGTGTCCCTGCAAGGTCAATAAGCACACCTTAGTATGTAAATCCCACAGTTTCACAGTTTGATCAAAACTGCCACTTGCTAATATTTGCCCTTCTGGACTCCATGCGATCGCTTTTACCCAGTGCTGATGCCCTTCTAGGGTTTGCACACAGCATCCAGTTTCTAAATCCCACAGCTTGATTGTGTTATCTTCACCAGCCGTTGCTAAGATTTGACCTGCGGGATGAAAAGCTACACTCCACACACAAGCATTATGTCCTTGGAGAGTTTGCAGACATTCTCCTGTGGCTAGATGCCAGACTTTAACTGTGTGGTCATAGCTAGTACTAGCAAGGAGTTTTGCGTCAGGATTAAAGGCGATCGCTGTAACAATGCTAGTGTGTCCATACAGCGTTTTGAAACATTCTCCGGTGGTAGTATCCCAAAGTTTAATTGTATGATCTTGACCACAACTAGCTAAAACTGGATACACAGGGCTAAAAGCAATATTCCAAACCCAACTGTTATGTTCTTTACAGCTAAAGAGTTGTTTACTATTGCTAATATCCCAAACATGAATTTCACCATTTGTATCACTGGTAGCAAGGCAGCGCCCATCTGGACTAAAGGCGACGCTAGTAATGCCGCCAAAGGTCGCAGCAAAAACACACTCTCGAAACGTCGTTTGGGTAAAGTTGACCCGATGTAAGTTGAGCAAGCGTAAATCGCAGTTACGGATGGTGAGACGAGAAAAGTCATACCCAGTTAAATCGGTTTCTAATTGCGCCAGTAAATTCAGCAGATTACCGCCACCATACCCAACTGGATCTATAACTTCATTTTGGAGCTTTATAACTAGTCTGCCAAGTTTATACTCAAGCTGATGAACAGAGCCAAGGGTTATTTCTAGTTGATTCAAAACAGGTCGCACAATCAGATGAATTTGACTATCGCGGATGTAGTCTTTTGCCTGGGCTTGCATCAAAGCATGAGTCAGCAGATGTTGTGGTGATTCTGTGACTATTTCCTGGCAGACTTTTTCAATCAAGCAACCTGTCACGTATTCCATAACGACAGGTTGCTGTGTGAATCCTCCAGCATTGCTTTCTATTAAGCTACAGCAGCGTAAAGATTCTAGTACTGACATTAACTTAGGCTTAGGCAATGTTGGTGTGAAGGCTGTTTGCAATTCTGTCACGGAAAACTTCTCCCGATTAATTGCCAGCCAATACATTACTTGCTGCTCTAAGGTAGAGAGTCTTTTGAATTGTTGCTCTAGGAGATTGCCAATGCCCTTAAATACGGTTGTGCCTTCGGCAAAGAAGTTGGCGATGTTGCCTTCATATAAGTCCCGAATGGAAGTGGCGGCAATTTTCAAAGCTAATGGATTACCACGGTAACACTCAACTAGTTGCCGGGTTTCGTCTTCGGAGCCTGATAGCCCTTTGAGTGTCAGAATTGTTTGTCCTGCTGCAACTTCTAATCCTGATAAAGCAAGGGTACGAACTGGCAAACCATCACCTTCCAAAGCGGCGACTTCAGTAGGTTTTTCCCTGCTAGTGAGCAGGACACAGCTTTGATGCCCAGTTTCTCCCAATCGCCACAAAAGTTCACCGTAAGGTTTGTAGCCCTCACGGTAACAGCCTGTCCCTTGCTGCAATAATGTGTCGAAATTATCCAGAATCAGCAAGCATCGAAATTTGCGGAGGTAGTCGATTAAACAAGTAATTTGCTCATGAGGGGAAGCAGGCAATGTGGTAACTTGCTGATGAGAAAGAATTTTGATGCAGTCCGTCACCTTGTCAGAAAAAAAAGGTGCGTGCCGAAGCGATCGCCAAATTACATACTCGAATTCGACCTGTAGCTGTTCTGCTAGCTTCACTGAGAGTGCGGTTTTGCCCATCCCACCCATACCTAGCAATGTTACTACACGAGTCCGATCTCTCATAATCCATTGGCTGAGAGTTTCTAATTCAGTAGTACGTCCGTAGAATTGGGAAACGTCGATTGCTTCCCCCCAGCTTGTGTAGTTCCTGGAGGAGGCATTTGTGTTTTTGTCGCTGTGCGGTTCGCTTCAGTACTCCGTGCAGGTTATTTTTGGTAACTTTTTCTCCTAAAGCTTGAGAGAGCGATCGCCATAGTTGCGAACCAACATCTTTGATATGACCTGGATCGTATTTGACTTCTTTGGCCATTTCTAGGTAAGTTTTCCCTTCCCAGGAATAACGAAACACAATTTCTTGAACTTTTGTTAAGCGTCCCCGTTCCAATAATTGCTCAACTAGTGCGATCGCGTCTTCAACCGTCATTTATATACGTATTAATACTAAGTTAATAGGACTTACGCATTGACAGAAAAGCCGAAATGACAGGTATGCTTTTCAAAGCTTTTAGCTAAATTTTTCAACTATCTTTTTGCGATCGCAACTAATAAAGGGTGGTTTGGAAAAGGCTGAAACGACCTATTTACGTTAATACACAAGATCATTCGTTTGTACAGTGCGTAAGTCCTAGTTAAATATGATATTCCCACCATCAACTCGATTTTTCCAAAAAGTTTACGTGAATCTACTAAAAAGATCCGACTTTTTCCCGACCTTTTCCGACCGTCAAACTTTATACAAAGCTGTAGAGTATTGATGTGATTCAGTTGTAGTACAGGAATCTGCCCAATGATTAAATACAGGTACAGCGCTTCCCGCTATTATGCAATACAGTTTTTCTTATTGCCTCTCTCCTAACATAGCTTTTAGCTTTGAGGATGTACCTCATAGCTGCCGGAAGTGCTGTAAGTGTTTACCCAAACACCGGAAGGTGTTGAGTGCGATAAATTTTTCATTTAGTTGAGCCATAGCAGTTGTGAGCGGCGATGTTTATTCGTTCGCTAGTTTTTCTGACTAATGGTTTGGAATTGGGATGCGATCGCACTTAACTTATCGGGGTTTAGGAGGGGTGCGATCGCCTTCTAAGCGGATCTAGAACGACTTGCAAATCCTAAGTTTAATCTGACCAAAATCATCAAAATAATTAGTGGAGTAGAGTGATGGCTGACTTCAATATCGAATTTGCAGAAAAAAATTTAGGTATTATTAAAAGTGTTTTTGATACCCTTAAAACACCTTTAGGAAATGAAAAATCCGATAAGATAATCAAGGCTATAGATAATGCTAATAGCAAGCTTACAGTTGGGTTAAGAAATGATAAAATTGAGGAGATACTTAAAGAACTTGATTTTGGGGTTGATGGCGTTGCAGGTAATAATATCTCCGCCGATTTTTCTAGTTTCAAGTTTGGTGAACAATTAAAAACATTTGGTGAACAATTAAAAACACAAATTAATGGTAAATTGCCATCAGTTTCTGCAAACCTCAATTTAAACTGGTCGTTAAACTCAGATCAAGGTAGTGCAACTTTAGCTAATTTAAAACTTGGTTCATTACTTGGTCAAAACAGTTTTATTGGTGGAGTACTTTCGAATGTAGAGTTAGCATTAAATCCAGTACGTAAAATTATTGATGGATTGACGGAAGACATCCCGTTTATCACAAAAGATATTCCAAATGGTTTGGGTATTTCTAAATCAACCCTAGACTTAGACAGAGATAATTCTGTATCGGTTATTGACTTACTTAACTATGCAAATAATAATGTACCAAAACAATTTAAAGAAACATACAAAATTACTGGCTTAGAAGAACTTACTAAACTCATTACTGAAGCCCAAAAAATATCAACTTTTACTGAAAAAGTCAAAAAAGCTTCTAATGGTGATATTCCTCTTCCTGGTAGTTTGAAATTTGATACCAAAGAAAAAAAATTTTTAAGTGATACTCCTTCACAAGGCTCACTACTCCCAAAAGATTTGCAAGATACATTGAGTGGCATATCTAATTTCACATTACCTGTTTTGCAGACACAAACCGCCGCTAAATTATTCTTTGGTCAACCTGATGTTTCACTATTTGAATATGAGATGCCAAAAGTTTCGCTAATAACATCTCCAGGCTTTGCAGAATTTGTAAAAATTCCTATTGTAGTTCCAGCGCTTAAGGTGACTTTTGGCCCAACGATAGGTGGCTCGATAGCCCTTGGTTTTGGATACGATAGTACAGGATTTTATATCAAAGATGTTAATGGTACTGGAAAACCTGAACTCGAATTCAAGGGCGAATTTCGTGTCGGAGTAGAACTAGGGGCTGAAGGTATAGCAGAAATCCAAGGTGGTGGAAATATTGGTCTTACAGCAGGTTTTTCTATTCCACAAGACAAAGCACGAACTTTTAACTTTACGACAAGTGGATCTGCATACGCTTATTTAGATGCCTCAGCAAGCATTGATGCGCTGGGTGCAGCAACTGCCTATTTGGATTTCCAGTTACAAGCGACGGGAGCAGCGACCGACTACTTTAGGAAAATCACTAAAGATGCAGGTATTTTAGGAGATGGGTTTAAAGTTCTTGATAAAGGTGTTAAGAAATTAACATCATTCTTCAAGAAAAATAAACCAAAAGCTCCTTCGGCCATACTATTCAATGTTGAAAGTCCACGCGTGACATTATGGGAGTTCGGTGGTTCAAATAAAAGTGGCAGTGGTGAACCCACACAGCCGATTCTAGCAGCGCTTTCTGGAGATGTTTTATTCCTAAATATTGGAACTCGTTCTGGAGAGCGTAAAGTAGGAAACATTACTGATGGCAGCGAAACTTTTAAAGTCACACAAACTGATACCCAACTTCTAGTCTCTGCGTTTGGACTTGAACAAGCTTACCCAATTTCTGACCAAAACAAAATCAAAATTATTGCTGATGGCGGTTTGGGCAACGATATTATCACCATTGATACAAGTATCTCAGCAAATCTAAAAGGTGGTAAAGGAAACGACAAACTATACGGTAGTTCGATTAACGATATTCTCTACGGTGAGGCTGGCGATGATGAGCTAGAAGGTGGTGATGGCATCGACCAACTATACGGGGGTACAGACAATGACACTCTCAGTGGCGGTGCAGGAAATGACAAACTCTTTGGTGAAGGTGGGAATGATATCCTCTATGGCGAAGCTGGCAATGACGAGCTAGAAGGTGGTGATGGCATCGACAAACTCTACGGGGGTATAGACAATGACCGTCTTTATGGCGGTGCGGGAAATGACAAACTCTTCGGTGAAGACGGGAGGGATCTCCTTCTCGGTGATGCTGGCGATGACGAGCTAGTAGGCGGTGCTGACGCTGATACCCTATACGGCGGTTCTGACACTGACACTCTATACGGCGGTGCTGACGATGATAAGCTGTTAGGTGAAGCAGGCAATGACTTTATTGACGGTGCTACTGAAATCGATACCGTTAGCTACGACAATTCTCCCAGTAGTGTAGTTGTAAATATTGATGAAGCACAGAACTACCAAAATCCCGGCGGAACTTTCCACACAACCATAGTTACTACCAGCCTCATACCTACCGACACAGAACCAAACTTTACGATCGCAGCAGGCACAGCTAAAGACGGCTTTGGCACTACAGATACCCTACGAAATCTAGAAAATATCATCGGCTCTGCATTTGATGATGTTCTAATTGGCAACAGCCTAAATAACCGCATTTCCGGCTTAGTCGGCAATGACCTGTTAGTTGGCAATGCTGGCAATGACTCCCTTGACGGAGGCGATGGCATTGATACTGTTAGTTATCGCCGCGATCCTAGCCAAGTCATAGTTAACTTAGAGCAAAACTACGCTAAAGACGGCTTTGGTGGCACTGACCTAATCTACGGTGAAGCAGGCGACGACTGGCTCGATGGTGGCACAGGAAGCGATCGCCTTTACGGTGGAGATGGCAACGACGAACTTTACGGTCAAGCTGATGAAGACCTCCTCAAAGGTGAAGCTGGCAATGACAACCTGAATGGAGGAGACGGCAATGATCAACTCTACGGTCAAGACGGCAGAGACACCTTAAATGGCGATGCTGGCAATGACTATCTCGAAGGCGGCACAGGCGATGACCTCCTTGATGGTGGCAATGGCAATGACCAAGCTTTATGGTCAAGAAGGCGATGACTATCTCGAGGTGGCACAGGCGATGACCTCCTTGATGGTGGCATAGGCGAGACTACCTCAATGGAGGAGACGGGGACGATCAACTTTATGGTCAGGCCGATAAAGATTACCCTAAATGGCGGGTTGGGTAATGACCTCCTAGATGGAGGTGATAATAATGACAGACTTTATGGCGACGAAGGCAACGATCGCCTCTACGGCCAAGTCGGTGAAGACACCCTGAATGGCGGGTTGGGCAATGACCTCCTAGATGGAGGTGATAATAATGACCGACTTTATGGCGACGACGGTAACGATCAACTTTACGGTCAAGCTGGTGATGATAACCTCGAAGGTGGAGCCGGAAATGACGCTCTCTACGGAGGTACTGGTATAGATACCCTTTTAGGGCAAGCTGGTGATGACTACCTCGATGGTGGAACGGGCGATGACCTACTCAATGGCAACGAAGGTAGCGATCGCCTTTACGGTCAAGCTGGTGACGACCTACTTAACGGCAACACTGGCGATGACTACCTTGATGGTGGGTTAGACAATGACGAACTCAATGGTAATGAAGGTAACGATCGCCTCTACGGTCAGCAAGGCTACGATATCCTAGATGGTGGCACTGGCGCTGACTTCCTGGATGGCGGTACTGAAGATGACTATCTCTATGGCAGAGATGGTAGCGATCGCCTTTACGGTCAAGGTGGTCAGGACTATCTTGATGGTGGCAATGACGATGACCGCCTTGAAGGGGGTACGGGTGATGACCCACTCTTCGGGCAGCAAGGGCGTGACTACCTCGATGGCGGCATCGGCGAGGACTTCCTTTATGGGGGTGATGATGCTGATAAGCTGCTAGGGCAGACTGGCAATGACTACTTAGATGGTGGCTCTGGTGACGATCAATTAGATGGTGGCAACGGCAACGACCAACTATATGGTCGAGACGGCAACGACATCCTTGATGGCAATGCTGGTAATGATTACCTTGAAGGTGGAAACGGTGATGACCAACTGATTGGTGGTATAGGTAATGATTACCTTTACGGTCAAGATGGTAACGACACCCTCAATGGCGGTGCTGATAATGACAACATATATGGTGGAGTCGGAGATGACAATCTCTTGGGAGGCGATGGCAGCGATCTGCTCTCTGGTCAAGAAGGGAACGACATTCTTGATGCCGATGCTGGCGATGACTACCTAGAAGGTGGGTTAGGCAATGACCAACTCATAGCTGGATTCGGCAACGACCAACTCTACGGTGGTGGCGGCAACGACATTCTTGATGGTCGTGCTGATAATGATTATCTAGAAGGTGGATTGGACGATGACCAACTCATAGGCGGCGACGGTGACGACCAACTCTTTGGTCAAGAAGGTAACGACACTCTTGCTGGAGGCAGTGGTAATGATAATCTTCAGGGTGGCGACGATGCCGATATTCTGCAAGGGCAGGACGGAGATGATTATCTCTTTGGTAATGACGGTGACGATCAACTCTACGGCGGTGCTGGTAACAACTCACTAGAGGGTGGTGCTGGCAACGACCTCCTCTACGCCGATATCCCGCAGCAAGATGGAGATAATTATCTCTACACTAATAACGATGAGGAGCCGATCTACAACAGGGGTGGCAACGACTATCTTACAGGTGGCGGTGACAATATCTTGAATGGTGGAACAGGTGAAGATACATTGTATGGCGGTAGCGGTCGTGATATGTTTGTGCTGGCGAGCGAGTCTGGAAGTGACACTATTTTCAACTTTACAGTCGGTAGCGATTATCTAGGTCTATTGAATGATCTGACCTTTGAACAGATCACTATTACCCAAGGCATTGGCACTGATACCAGCAATACTCTAGTCAGTAAACAGGATGGTGAACTCTTAGCCACACTAATTGGGGTACAAGCCAACACCCTTAGTCTGTGGGATTTCACTAATTTAGGGTAACAGTTAGGCGTCATTACTTCTGTTACTGTGGCGCGATCGCTACATAATTTATTGAATGCGATCGCTCTCACTTTAATCCTAGTTAGCGATCGCACTTTTTATTACACGATAATTTTGTGCGATCGCTCTTTCTGAATAAACTAAAAACCCAGAGCGATGCCTATGGCGAGTAAAGCTATCAATGAATATAATTAATCTTGCCAATTTTGTTTTGATCTAGTAAAGATTTCATCTATGGTCTGATCTTGATATATTGTTCTGGAAATTTCTACATAATCAGTAGGGTTTTTGTGTAACAATATTAAGAACCTCATTGCTGCTGCTGAACCAAGAGATTTATATAGGGCATTTATGCCTTTTACTCTAATTTCTGTATCATCCATAATATTATTTATTTCCATAATTTTCATTATTCCTAATATAGTCAATTGGGTTCATAATTGCTATTTCTAACTCCAACTTCTGAGCTTGTTTCCTGAGACTGTCATCACAAGTTAAGAAAAAATCAGCTTGAATATAAACAGAACAGGCTAAGTGTAGAGCATCTTGCTCGATAGATTAGCTAACTGCTGGAACATACGGGCTTGTTCTGCTATTTCAGTTTTGGAACTACCTTTATTTACACAAACTCACCATGCCCAAAACTGAATACTTACGATCAACAAAGGGGCATAATTCAGTTTCATCTTGGTGGATAAAAGACCGCACCAGGGAGCATCCCAAATGTGTAAAAACATATTTTGTCATTGCGAGCGTAATTAAATGAAGCGTTCGCGGAGCGTCTCTAAGAGTTGCAATCGCAGCCGCTAGACTTTGCGATTGCTTCATTCCGCTTCGCTCCATTCGCAATGACTAGTTCTAATTGGTAAATTTGCAAAATTGGGATGCTCCCACCACACCAGACTTACTTGTTCTGTTTGAGCTTGAGTAAATATTTCTTGACAGGCTACAGCCTCCATTTGAATTTCTAACTTGTCTTGGATCGTCAAAGCCACGTTGAAAGCAGTTATAGTCTAGATAAATCAGAGTCATGTTTCATTTTTAGCAACTGCACTACTGCTTTTTTATATTAATTGGTTATGGCGATGCCTACGGCGGTAAACTACGCATAGTCTACAGTTTATTCCTAACGAATCCTCTAAGCGATCGCTATTTCCCCCTTTAGATTATTCTGAAAATATCCTAAGTAGTTCCCAACATCTGCAAGTTATGCAAAGTGGCATAAAGCCCTCCTTCTTGCAGTAATTCATCATGGCTTCCCTGCTCAATTAATTCGCCGCGCTTCAGAACAAAAATCCGGTCTACATTGCGAATCGTAGACAGGCGGTGAGCGATAATAATCGCGGTACGTCTGAGCAAAAGCTGGTTTAATGCTTCTTGAACTAAAGCTTCTGTACCAACATCTAAACTAGCGGTAGCTTCATCTAGTACCAAAATTTGGGGATTGCGAATGGCAGCTCGTGCAAAGGCTAAAAGTTGCTTTTCACCACTAGAAATATTTGTACCTCGTTCTCGAAGTTGAGTATCATACCCTTGAGGTAGTTCTTCTATAAACTGGGCAATGTTGGTTTGTTCTGCTGCTTGTTGAATCTGTTCAATGGTATAGCCATCTCCTAAAGAAATGTTGCTTTTAACATCGCCAGCAAACAAAAAGCCTTCTTGGAAAATTACTGCCATGTAGCGCCGCAGTTCTGCCTGTGGTACTTCCCGAATATCTATACCATCTATGAGAATGCGTCCTTGGGTGGGTTCGTAGAGGCGGCACAAAAGACGGATGATCGAACTTTTACCCGCACCTGTGGGGCCGACTAATGCAATTTTTTCACCTGGATGAATGGTGAAATCTAAGTCTTTAATTACGTAATCATCATTTTTGTAAGCAAACCAAACGTGATCAAAACGGATTTCTCCCAGTTCAGGCTCGGAAGTTACGTCTGGGGATTCTTGATTTGCAAGGATCTCGTCTATATAGCCAAATTTTGCATCAAATATTGAGAAGCGGACATTGGCGCGATCGCGGATTTCTATCGGTTCATCTAATATATCTCCCACGCGTTCAATAGCAGTGAAACCAGCTTGAATTACTGTAAATTTTTCCGCAAAATCCCTTAAAGGATCAAATAATCGCTGGGCATACAAGATAAACGCAGATAATGTCCCAAAAGCTAAACTTTTTTTTAATAGTAAGGAACCACCTAAGCACAAAACAGCTGCGATCGCAATCAAACCAATCCATTCCAAGGTCGCTGAAATAAATGAATCATAAAAGATGGTTTTATCCATTTGCTGAGTGTAGCGGCTGTTCGTGGCACGAAACAATTCGGCATTAAATCTTTCCCTGCGGAATAACTGCACCACGTTAATCCCAACCACATTTTCTTGTAGCTGTGAGTTCAATATAGAAAGTTCTTCTCGCCCTTTGTAATTGGCTTTGCGGTACTGTTGCTGAATGTAAACAATTAACCAAGTAATTGGTAACAACATTAATAACAGCAAGCAAGTGAGTTGCCATTCGAGAGAAAACATTAAACCCAAAATCACCAGCATGGAAAACAAATTGGACACAATGCCAATTGCCCCAGTAGAAAATACATCACCCAACACTTCCACATCACTGGTGATTCTGGTGATTAATTTACCTACGGGTGTCCGGTCAAAAAAGCGTACTGCTAATGATGTCACATGCTGGAATAAGTCTTGGCGAATTGCTGCGGTGATTTCTTGCCCTAGCTTTTGTACTAAATAACCTTGATAGCCTGTCAAAATCAGTCGGCTGGCGATCGCAACTAACAATATTCCTTGCAGGATATTTAGCCCTTGGGACAAGGGGCGATTCCTGAGAAATTCGTAAGTGCTTGGTTCATTGCGAATTAGGGAAATAGCTTGGCCAATCAACAGTGGTTGTATGGCATTAGCTAGTGCGATCGGTACGAGTAAGCTCATTGATAGCACCAATAGCCGTCCGTTACGACGGGCGATAAGGCACTAGACGTAAAAACAACCGCCAGTCATTCTCACGGCGATGGTCTTGCGTGTAAGATTTTTTGAGAGATTGGTAGATGCTCATAGTAAGAGCATTATATTAATGTTTTGCCAAAAAATACGCTTGTTTAAAGTAGCGTTTAAACTCCTACTCTGTACCATACCTGAGATAGAAACCGCAAGACTGCTACTAACACCCTGTATTCCTCAAGGACTGGAAGTCCCTTGCTCTCATTTTCAAGAACCCAGCAGCTATGAGGTATTTATCCAGAGGGTTTATACCCAAATAACACTAAGATAAGGCTAAAGTCTTGTTCTGCCTTGTTCTCAGAGGGCTGCTAGGACTTCCAACTAAAAAAATCCATCGCATTGGTAAGCAGGGGGCGCTGGCGTTGCAGGGGGGATGGAACAAAAAAGCGATTTGACACTTCTGCTTATGCTCAGTGACCACCCCATTTGTTGCGCTAGCTTCCCACTTTCTGACGAGAACCACGCTTATGGAAGTGAGTTTATCGAACAGAATTCAGGAGTCAGGAGTCAGAATTCAGAATGAATTCTGTACGACTGGTGGATAGCGCAGCGTTAGCGAGTCCGCGTTCGCGCAGCGTCTCGTAGAGAGCGTCTCGATTCTGACTCCTGAATTCTGACTTCTGAATTCTTCTTCAACAAATAGCCCATAGAAAAAGCTTATTGAAATCAATAAATTGCTAGCGAAGGCTCAAGCGAACGCAGCGTTAGTTAGTCTGCGTCCCTTGCGTGTCTGGTACAGAGCATCATTGCGAATGACGAATGATTTTAAAGAGTTGTGAGTAAACACCTGACATAAATTTTAATCAATACTCATCAAGTAATAATGATGAAATTAATTATAGAATCGGGTGCTTTTAATGAAAGTTATGATTGAAGAATAATTCAGACGCTTGCGGATTCGCTACCGCCATTCGTACAGAAGTCATGGCTTGATTTTGGCGAGTGATATCTTTGTTCTGTTTCGGATAAATGGAATTCATTGACTCGTCCAAAATCGGTATTTATAATGGTCATGGCGAGTCGCGATCGAGTGTGCGATCGCACGCTTCGAGCAAGAAGCGTCAGAAATAAACTAAATCTCAAAAATAGGATATTATTTTATGGAATCTTTCGGTATTTATACACTTGCGAATGATGCCGTTTATGATCAATTAGTGGCATTTTTGAATAGTGTTGAGGTTAATGTTAGTCCCGATATTCCAGTTTGTATTATTCCCTATGATGAGAGATTAGACTTAGTTCAAAAAGAAGTAAAATCTAGAAAAAACGTCAGCATTTTTGAGAATTGGGAGTTAATACAGTACTGGGAAGACTTTGCTCACCAAGTTTGGGCAGTTCATCCAGGTGCTAAAACTTCTAAAATCTCACGTAATTGGTGGTCATCAGGTCACTTACAAAGAAAAATGTGTATTTTTTCGGGGCATTTTGATAAATTTATATTTTGTGATGCTGACAGCCTTCTAATGAAGCCAGTTGATGATATTTTTGAAAAATTAAACGGATACGACTTTGTATTTGATGACTGGATACACACTAAAGAACGTACAAAAGTACCATTAAATATTCCGCTTTTAGAACAGTTGAATATTGGTTACGAAAAAGACATACGTCCTAGACTTCATTGCTCTGATTTTTTTGGTTCTAAATCAGGAATATTTTCAGAAAACGATTTAGATTTATATAAAAAATTATTAATTGAAGACCGAGAGGTTGAATGGTTAACCGCATGGTGGGATGATGCACATTTATTTAATTATTTGACATATAAATCAAATTTTGCCTTATTTAATTTTACTCTTAGTCCTAACGGCCAAGATAGAACAGGTAACTGTGCTAACTCAGATCCTTTTGTAAATATTAATAATATCCTGTACAATCAAGATGAATTAAAACCAATTCATCGCATTCACTACATGAACTATCCTTTTAGTGATTTCGCCCGTTTATGTCAGGGTGAAGATGTCAACATTCGTTACAGAGATGAGTTTTTATACTATCGTTTTCTTAAGGAACTAGAGAAAAAGCCGCAACAGCTAAAACAGCCTAGTATTGCGACCAAAAGTAATCGATTAATTCAAAAAGCAGTGAAGAAACTTCAAATAATTCTGGCTTAATACCAATTTAATGTGAAGTTGCACATATCTTGATCCCCCTAAATCCCCCTTAAAAAGGGGGACTTTGAATTCCCCCCTCCTGCTTTCTAAGGGCAGCTAGGGGGGATCGAATTCTATGCAGCTTCATAAAGAATTGGTATAAGTTTGGGATTATTAACAATTTAATTCTGAATAGGGGTAATTATGGAGATAGAAACTGCACGACTGCAACTAAGGCATTTCTCTCTAAATGACTTTGATTACCTATTTCGCCTCTACAGCGATGCAGAAATCATGAGGTATCTGTTGCCAAGAACAAGGGAACAAACTCAGGTAAGTTTAAACAAACATATTCAACAGTGGCAACAACACAACTTTGGGATGTGGGCGGTAATATACAAAGAAACTGGTGCAATGATAGGTCGTTGTGGACTTGGTTTTCTGGAAAATACGCCGGAAGTTGAGCTTGGCTATGTGTTTGACAAGTCTTATTGGAACATGGGGCTGGGGACTGAAGCCTCACAAGCAACTTTAAAGTTTGGATTTTGGCAAGTGAAGCTAGATCGGATCGTAGCGATTGCCCATCCAGAAAATATCGCTTCAGTACGTGTGATTCAAAAGGTAGGGATGAAGTACGAAAAAAATGCTCGGTATTATGGTCCTGATGTAGTCTACTACGCTATTTTTCAAAGAGAATGGCAACCGGATGATTCCCTTTACATTTTGAAACATTAAATAAGTCAAGAATCTGAGCATTCTCGATTGTATAAAAGACAGACTACTGTAGGCACAGCATTGCTGTGCCTTTACTATATGTTGCATCCAAACGAAAGCTGCTATAGGTAGTTCTTTGAGGCGCATAGATAGAAGTCGCCTCTACTAGCGTATTTGTATTAATTGCTTCATAAATATCCCTTTAAATATGAGAAAATAGCATACTTTTCTATTTTCGTCTTATATCTAAAGATAGAAGATTAAGGTTAGAATTTGGGAAACCTAACCTAAGAGGGGTTTACTCCCAGAAGATGTCTTGCCTAATTATCGCAGAATGCAACTGAGGTCAGATGAAGCAACTTTTAAATCAAGTCAAAGAGTGGGAACAACGTCGTGATGAAGCAAATCACTATTACCAGCGAGGGAAATTTCAGGAATCTCTCGATCTTGCAACCAAGAATCTACACTTAGCTAGAGCAATTCCAGACCGAACCAGAGAAGGTTCTACATTGAACGACCTTGGTTTAGCTTACCTCAGTTGTTGCCAGCCTCAAAAAGCATTAGAGCATTTTCATCAAGCCCTTTCGATTGCTGTTGAAATTAGCAACGCTGCCGCAGAGGCAACTGCACTTAGCAATCTGGGTTCTACCTATAGCCGTCTTGGACGCTTTTCGCAAGCGTTGGAATATTTTGACAAAGCACTGCCAATTTTTAGGCTATTGCAAGATACTCAAAGTGAAGTTTCTACTCTCAATGATGTAGCGCTACTTTATACGCGGTTGGGCGAACCCAAACGGGCACTGTTGCTACAACACCAAATTTTGACGATGCGGCGATTGTTAGGTGATTTTTCTGGTGAAGCAACAACTCTAAATGGCATTGGGTTTGCTTACAACGTCTTAGGCAAGTTTGAGGAAGCTCTAGAATTTTTTCAAGCAGCACTTCCAATTCAACGAGCAGTGAAGAATTTGCTTGGTGAAGCAACCACCTTAAATAATATTGCCTCAATGTATAGTGATTTAGGAAAACCGAAACAAGCGTTATTGCTCTACCATCAAGTTCTTTTGACACGCAGAGCCATCAGCGATCGCTCTGGTGAGGCTACAACCCTTCATAACATTGGTTTTACCTATAGCAATCTGATAGAGCATCGGCAAGCAATGAAGTTCTATAAGCAAGCCATTGCAATTTATCAAGAACTGGGCGATTCTTTGGGAGAAGTTTCCACTTTGCTGAATATGGGAAGCCTTTACGCCGTTACGAAACGCAAAAAAATGGCGCGATCGTGCTACAAAAATGCCCAAGGGTTAGCAGAGCAAATCGAACATCAGCCACTCTTAGAAAAAGTACAGCAGTTCATAGATTCTCTGTAGTATTGCCAGGGCGGTTACAAACCTCAAATACACGAGACTTTACCCGCCCCTGTTCGTAGCAAAGATTTTACTCCTTATTTTCTAAGCACTGAAGTGCTTACCCAACGCGAAAATTAGTCGCTCACGGGGGAAACCCCCAGACGATGCTAACGCTTTTGGCAGGTGTCTCCCCTTCTCTACGAGACGTTACGCGAAGGGAGAAGACTGTGCTAACAACTGTCAAAAATAGCTTGAGAAAGTAATGGTCTTGTAACATTGCTTTTAAGCTATTGACAAAAAATTTATGAAAGCTTACGAAATTCAAAGCAATGCCGGAATTGATGCCCTCACATTAGTCGATCGCCCTGAACCAAAACCCGCATCTGGACAAGTGCTGATTCAAGTCAAAGCAACATCCTTAAATTACCGCGATCTGCTTGTCATAGACGGAGCTTATGGTACTGGACAGAAGTATCCGTTAATTCCCATGTCTGACGGTGCGGGGGAAGTTGTAGCGGTAGGGGAAGGTGTGACACGGGTGAAAATAGGCGATCGCGTGGCGGGTATTTTCTTCCAAGATTGGATTTATGGCTCTTTAACCAAAGAGAAAATGAAATCCGATCTCGGAGGCGGTATCGATGGAATGCTGGCTGAGTATGTTGTATTACACCAAGATGGTTTAGTAATATTACCTGACCATTTATCGTATATTGAAGGCGCAACTTTGCCCTGTGCAGCAGTCACAGCTTGGCATGGACTAGTGACAAAAGGCAATATTGGCGCAGGTGATAGTGTTTTATTACTAGGTACTGGAGGAGTTTCAATTTTTGCTCTCCAGTTTGCCAAGATACATGGTGCTAGAGCAATTATTACTTCCAGCAGTGATGAAAAGTTGGCACGAGTAAAACAGCTTGGTGCTGATGAGACAATTAACTACAAAACAACCCCAGATTGGGAAAAGCAAGTTTACCAACTAACCAATCGCACGGGTGTAGATCATGTAGTTGAGGTAGGCGGTGCAGGTACTCTGCCAAAATCACTACAAGCAGTCCGCATTGGAGGACGTATTAGCTTGATTGGTGTATTGTCAGGCAGAGGAAATGAGATTGACCCCATGCCAATACTTTTCAAAAGTTTAACAGTTCAGGGAATTTATGTTGGTAGTCGGGAAATGTTTGAGGCGATGAATCAGGCGATGCAACAACATAAAATCAAACCGATTATTGATCGAGTTTTCTCCTTCACCGAAGCACGAGAGGCTTATCATTACCTCAAAAGTGCGGCTCACTTCGGTAAAGTCGTAATTCGTAATTCGTAATTTTAAAGAGTTTAATTCTATGTTTTAACTCGTTCCCATAGACTTAGTTGATGGCGTTTGGCAATTTCCACAGAAGCTACTACTGCTTGGCTTACTTTTGGTTTGAGATAGCGCTGACCAAATGCGATCGCTACTGGGAGCATCCCAATTTTGCAAATTTACCAATTAGAACTAGTCATTGCGAATGGAGCGAAGCGGAATGAAGCAATCGCAAAGTCTAGCGGCTGCGATTGCAACTCTTAGAGACGCTCCGCGAACGCTTCATTTCATTACGCTCGCAATGACAAAATATGTTTTTACACATTTGGGATGCTCCCTCGCTACTTGGGGATTTTCGGCTGATTTACAATCACTTCAGTCGATGTTCACGGTTGTATTAGAACAACTTAGAACAACTCTACTTCTCACTACTGTGAGATGTGCAAGCTTTTCAAAATATAACTAGATAACTCACAAAATCCTTCCCCTTCGGCAGCAGCCGTAATGTAAGCAGGCTGATATTGCAACTGATTCACATATTCCAGAACATTAGCCACGCCTACAGAAACAGGAAAATAACGCCGATCAAATAAACTTTCATCATTGGGGCTATCGCCAACCGTGACAATTTGTTCTGATGAGTAGTGTGGCAAATATTCGCGCAATACCTGCAACAATCCCACAGCTTTATCTTGCCCTTGGGGTTTAATGTGACACTGCACGTTGCTATAGGTAAATCCCCAACCCATTTGTTGACAAAGATTGTCTAAGGTTTGTAGTTCGTCTTGACGCAAACCAGCTACATCAAAAGTCCAGTCGGTAATGCGAAAGCGATTATCAGCAGATTCTTGGATTTTGGGAAATTTAGTTTGTAAATTTTCAAAAGTCGTAGCCAAGCGCTGGCGATGTTGAGTTAAATCGGAAATGGGTGTTAAGACTACTGGTTTATGGTTCCCAGGTGGAAAATACAAACCACCATTTTCTGCCATAGCACCTGCCACTGGCATCAAACTACTCAATCCACTTACCCACCCAGCAGAACGCCCTGTGACAATCAGCACCTGAATGTCAGCTGCTGCTAAATCCTCTAAAGCTTGCAGCAGTGCGGGAGTAAATTTTCCTCGTCTAGTCAGAGTGCCATCCATATCTGTGGCTATCAGACGAATCTTGCTAAGGCTTGTAGATGAAATCTCAGACAGGGCAGGGAGGCTCAAATGTCTGGACATATACGGTTTGTAAAAGGGCTGTAAAAAATATTAATCATACAGCAAGATGGGATGGAATATTTGGGCATCCTAAACATCAGGAGTCAAGTTTTTCAGTTTTCAACCATGTCCACTTCGATGTTTCTTGCCCAATCCTCCGGGACAAAGACTAAAAAGGCATCCCAGGAAGTGCCAGCAAGTAATCCTCAGATACCACCATTATTGTTGGTAACTTCAGGAGGACTGGCTTTAGCGGTGATTGCTTTGATTGTGTATAGTAAGCTCCAGAAGGATAAGCTGGAGAAAAAACTTAAGTTTGAACAATTCCGAGCGCGAGAACTAGAAAAAAAGTTTAAGCTGGCGCTGGAAACAATCCGCAAAATGGAAACTAATCCCGATTTGGTTAACTCACGGGACTTTAACCTAGATTATCTGCGAATGCGGATGTCAGAGGAGGTGTTTCATTTTGCAATTCTTAATCAAGTGAAGATTCAGATCAAAGAGAAAATTTCTCAAGCCTTGCGTCCAAATCAAGCACAACAAGGATCAGTCGGAATTGCTAATAGTGCTGGGCGGCAAATAGATGAAATTTTTGATGTCGAGTATGAGACTGGTACTCCGCCGAATTCTGCAAAACGAGTATTGTTTCGGATTCAAATCCGGTTAATGAAGTTACCGACGCAAGCAACTTCTGCGACTATTAGTCAAATTATTGACTGTATAGAAACTTACCTTAGCCCCATAGAAGATGAAGATAGTTGGCAACCAATAATTCAAGGTCGGATTGCTACTATGCATTGGGATCAAAAGGCTAAACCTACGCCTTTACTGGTACTGGAGCAATCGAATGAAGGGGTAAATGTGACTTTTCGTACTAGTCGCCAACCAAATACCCCAACTCCGCCAAAGCCACCTGGAGTGAAAAAATCAGGCTCGGCTAGACAATAAATTATGGCTGTCATTGGTTATTGGTCATTGGTCATTCACGAAGGACAAAGGACAAGTGACAAATGACTCAAATCATGACTGAATAACTGTATTTGAGGAATTACGGGTTAAAAGACCATCTTCCATTTCTACGATGCGATCGGCTATATCTAAAATGCGGTTGTCGTGTGTGACTAATAAGATAGTAGTTCCCTGATTTTTGGCTAGACTCTGCATTATTTCCACGACATCGCGTCCTGATTGTTTGTCTAATGCTGCTGTCGGTTCGTCTGCTAGCACTAGTGGGGGATGATTCACTAAGGCGCGAGCGATCGCAATTCTTTGTTTTTGTCCACCAGAAAGATTGTCTGGGTAGTAATCAACTCGTTCTTCTAGACCCACAGACCCCAGCATGGCTTTTGATTTAGCCACTGCTTCTGTTTGAGAAATATTATCGTTCAATTCTACCGCCATTTGTACATTTTGCTTCGCAGTCAAGAACCCTAGCAAATTGTGAGCTTGGAAAATATAACCAATGTTGCGTCGCATCTGCACCAGTTTGTTTTGACTGACGCCAACGAGTTCTTCACCTAAAAATTTTAAACTTCCTTCTTGTACAGACCGCAAACCACCAATTAAGCTCAGTAATGTTGTTTTACCTGAACCTGATGGCCCGGTCATAATTACAATTTCACCAGGATAAATTTCTAGGTTGATGTCAAATAATATCTGTTTTCTCAGTGCGCCTTTGCCATAGTAATGATTGAGATTTTTAATGGCAATTACAGGTTCTTTTTCTATCATAATTTCGTTAGTTCTAATTTAGAGCTTTTGGAATTTAACTGTAGTGCCTACCAAAAAAAAGATTTCTTAACTATTAATTTTAAGCTATGTTTTTAATCTGTATCTTTTAATTAATATTGAATTAATTAAAAGATATCTGCTGGATCGGCAGAACGTAATTTACGGACTGCGATCGCACCAGAAATAATGCACATTAACATAGTCAAAATTAATACCATTACTGCCCGTTCAAAACTCATAAAAACTGGCAAAAGTGTTGCTTCTCTAGCACTATTGTACATAAATAAAGCAAAAACTATTCCCGGAAAATATCCTAAAACTGCTAACAGCAAAGCCTCTTGAAGGATAACTGTCAATAAATAGTTTTGTGTGTAGCCTATTGCCTTAAGAGTAGCGTATTCAGCTAAGTGATCTGCAACTTCTGTATAAAGAATTTGATAAACAATCACAGTTCCTACAATGAAACCCATGACAGTTCCTAATGTGAAAATAAACCCAATCGCTGTACTATTTGCCCAATAACTCCGCTCAAAATCAATAAATTCTTGTTTAGTTAAAACATTTACTTCATTAGGTAAATACTTTCGTAATTGTTGGGCGACAACATTAGCATCTGCTCCTGGCTTTAATCTAATTAGCCCAATATCAATTAATCCTTTTTGACGATTGCTGAATATTCGCAGAAAGTTTATATCACTGGTGATTAAATTACCATCTGCGCCAAATGATGCACCTAATGTAAATAGTCCTGCTACTTTAATTCGCCGCCTCCGCACTTCTGCTGTTACAGGTTTTCCTTGGTCATAATTAGTAGCGATCGGGCCATATTCCACCCTAGAAGAACGGTCAAATAGAACTACATCAGGTAGTTTAAGCTTATCTAAATTTTCCTGAACACCAGATAAATTAACTATGTTAGTTTCTGGGTTCATGCCAAATATCAGGATACTTCGGGGACGGCCTGTTACAGGATTTTTCCAGATTGTAAAGTCTAAATATATCGGATGTACTGATTGGACTGCGGGTAACTCTAAAGCTTTATATAACCGTCGTTGAGAAAAGCTTCTCATCGCCAAAATAGCATTAGATTGACTATTAATTAAAACAATATCGCCCTGCAAGCTGTTATGGAATCGAACGTTACTATAATACAGAGCATCCCGGAAGCCGAGTTGCATAAACATTAAAATATCAGCAAAAGCAATTCCTGCTAAAGCTACAGCTAGGCGAGTTTTTTCTCTTGTTAGTTGTAGCCACGACAGAGGTATTTTTTGATTCATTTTATAGGCATCCAAGCACAGTTAAGATAATTCGTAATTCGTAATGACGCTTCTGCGGACGCTCGAGTACTCGCTACCGTAACGTAATTCGTAATTACGCTCAGATCGAATTTATAGAATGCTTAAAATTGATTAGACAGTTTAATTAAGAGCATTTGTAATCCAAGATATCAAATAATAAATTGGTATTACTGCTCGCCAATAACTTGATTAGTTATTAATATCGACAACAACCTTGGCGTAAGTTAAACCAGAAACTTTCTGGCTATCTTCTGGAGATAGAGCAATTTTCACTTCTACGACTCTGGCATCCACATCTGCTGCTGGATCTGTATTCAGCACATCTTTTTTACCAATTTTTCTGCCAATTTCAGTGACAATTCCCTTTAATTCGCCGCTAAATGCGCCATTATCGCTGGTGACAGTAGCATTTTGACCAATACGCACTTTACCAATGCTGTCTTCGGCGACTTCAGCAATCACAAACATTTGGCTGGTTTGACCAATTTCAGCAATACCATTAGCACCGATCGCTTCGCCTGATTTGGTGTAAACTTTTAAAATCTCTCCAGCGATTGGTGCTTGAACGTAGCTTAACTTTAGTTCTGCTTCAGCTCTTCTGATATTTGCGATCGCATTACTAACTTGGGCTTGCGCTATTTGCACATCGGTAGGACTAACGTCCACAATTCTGCTAAGTTTGGCCTTTTCTTCATCGATTTGTCTTTGCAAAGTTGCTACGTTTTTATCACGGTTAACTTTGGCTTCGATTAGCTGCTGTTGCAAAGTTGCTAAATTTTGTATTTGGGTAGCTCTGGCTTCGGCAAGTTGCTGTCGTATAGTTGCCAATGTCTGTTTCAGGGTAGCTTGGCTTTCAGCAACCTGTTGATTAGAAGTTACTGCACTCAAGCGTCTTCTATCCCGCTCTTGCTGAGAAATAGCACCTTCTCTGTATAAATAATCATAGCGTCCGGCATCGACTTGAGCATTGCGCTGTTCGGCTCGAATACGTGTAAGCGTTGCTCTTAGAGCATCTCTTTGCCCACTGAGTTCAGCTTCTAAGCGATTCACGGTTGCTTGTTGAACAAGTTTATCACCACTTAACTGAGCTGCAATCCGTGCGATCATTGCTTGCCCTGCATTCCTTTCCCCAACTAACTGCGCTTGTAAGCGAGCAATAACTGCTCTTTGGGCTTGAATATCTCTTGGCGATCCAGCCCTAACTTGCGCTAAATTCGCACGGGCTTCTTGCATTTTCGCTTTTGCCTCTTGTAGTCCGGCTATTTGGGTATCGCGGTTGTCCAAAATTGCCACAATTTGGCCTTGTCTTACCTGTTCACCCTCTTTCACCAGAAGTTGCTGAATTCGTGACGATGGTGCTAATCCTGATGAGGGGGCAGACAATTTAACAACTTCGCCTCGCGGTTCCAAACGCCCAACAGCACTAATGCTATTACTAGATGGCATTATTGGTACGGATGTAGTTAGTTTTCTTAACTGCTCGATTTTAGCTGTACCTAGTATCCCAGCCGCAATTACTATTGGCACGGCTACAGCGATACCCCACCAAATCTTAGGTTGTTCTTGATTAAATGCCTGCTCACTTGGCTTTGGCTTTTCAGTCACCCTTGACATAGTATGTTGCCTGTTTACCTGAATTGTGCTGATGGAAGTAAAAATAAAAAGGTTTTTAATTAACAGCCAGCCGTTTAGGACAAACAACAGTGGTTTAAAGCTGGGTATGGCTTAAAATCCATTGTGTGATGAACGTTCAACACTATGGCTTTGCAAAATGGTGTTTTCTATAGTTTTTCTCATTTGTATACAATACACTTACCTCACTTCCATTCCTCTCTCCTAAAAGGAGAGAGGCTTTGAATATTACTTCCCTTCCCTTATAGGGAAAAGCTTTGAATATTACTCCCCTTCCCTTGTAGGGAAAGGGCTGGGAATTAGGTATGTATTGATACTAAGAAACGCTATAGTAGCTGGCTATTCAATAACTCTGAGTATTACTGAGACATGAGTGCAATGGGAGTTAGCAGAATTTACAAGCAGTATGAATCTAGATGTAGAGACACGATATCTCACGTCTTTACACAAAATCCTAAATTGCTATGATGCGGTACTTTACTGCTACATTCCGGCTATAGTTATTCACAAAATTGAAAAGAAACGTCAAAAATAGACTGTTGCCTTTGCTGGATACAATCTTGGTACAAAAGTTAGTCTTCCTTAAGTGAATCAAGGATTAATTAACTAAAAAATATCTGTCAACTTGAGCATTCCTAACATTAGAGTTTCCTTAACTTTTTGGTCAATGAGTTAGCAGGGCCACTTGCTTGCACCTACCAAAACAACAAACCATTTTGTGATATTCGCTTCAAAAACTTCACTACTCTTCCTGTTGCTGTTTTGGAACTCCATTAAACTCTCGTTGAATGAATTCTACATTTATCCATGACGCGAAAACGTAACAGAACCTACAGATGGGAAGATGAGGGAGATAATTAACTAATTTTGGGGGTTTAAGTTGCATAGCAACTAACAGAGGCAAGTTTTGTGGCTCTTGTCTTTATAAAATTTACAAAACTTAATGACGTTAGCGAGTCAGTGAGCGTCATTACAAATTACGTTAGCACAGCGTTAGCGAGTCAGTGAGCGTCATTACGAATTACGAATTATTTTAAGTTGGGAGGTCGAATAAAACTGTGGTCATGTAATTTTCTGCCCAAGCTGGGCCAAAGGCTTTTTCTAGTACACGGCGGGTTTTATCGTTTTGCTGCTGTTTGGTGCAGTAGTTGTGTTGTCCGGCGAGATTTTGTGTAACTTGTTCAGCTGAAACAGGATGTGAGGCGATCGCTTGGGTACAGTGAATGTCTAAAAATTCTCGCACCCGCGAGAGAAACATTGTTTCTTCTTCTGGGGAACCGGGGCGAACAAAGATGCAAAAATCTGAAAAAATATCTCCCCATTCAGGTAATTCACGGGGTTGGGAAAAGTTAAGCACTGTTAGCTGTGTCAGCGCAGAAGTATAAGATTCTGGTAAGGTGCGTTCCACTTGGATCGGAGAAAGGTCTGCGATCGCTGCACTAATTTGCCCTCTACCTCCAACTAAATCGCAACCAAACATCGGCAGGTTGTATTCTGGACGGGGAAACATGACGCAGTGCAAAATATCCAGCATATTTCCGATTTTTGCCAGTTCCAAGTGCATTTTTCGGAACTGGGGCGTTTGATAGCAACGGTTTTCAATCGTCAGTTTTTCGCCTTCTAGTCTACCTTCCACATATCCCAACTCATCAGGCAAATGGTAGGGCGATAAATCCAGGTGCTGATGCCAAGCTGCTTCAATACAATCAGCTAGCTGACGAATTAGGGGGTGTTGTTGCTCACGCAGCGAGGGTATAGAAGTAAATGACATATTCTAGTTGGGAATGCGATCTAGTGGCCAGTCTACAACCTGTTGTGTCATAGCTGTCATAGACTGCAATATAAGCAAACACTTACACCCAGCCAACGTAAATTTATAAGACAGATGCTTTTCAGAAAGATTATTTATTTTGTAGTCTAGGTTACAGAATTAATTTTGGATTAGCCCATTCGCAAAGGCTAATAGAAAGCTATGAAACTAGATTCTCGTAGACCAGATTTTGCTGTGCAACCAAAAAGACAGAATCTGGAAGGTTTGCAGCAGTTAAGAGCTTCTACTTGGGTGAAAATTTTGCAACTTCCCAACCCATTTAGTTTTGACGAAGCACTTTTATTATGTCCGGTTTCAGCAGATGAGTGGCTAGCCTGGATTCCAGATCATGGAGAGGCAATACTGAATATCAGGCAATTTAGTTATTAGTTATTGGGCATTGGGCATTGGACTACTGCCAAAAATCAGTGGCATCATATCCTAGTTCCCCTAGCATCTGCCGCAGCAAGGGTAAACTGAGTCCAATTACATTGGTGTGACAGCCTTCAATTTTTTCGACGAAGAAACTACCAAAACCTTCAATTGCAAAGGCTCCAGCGCACTTTAGGGGTTCCCCTGTGGCAACATAAGCTTTAATTGCCTTCTCACTCATTTGAGCAAAATAAACTCTTGTAACTTGAGACTTGACTATAGTACGGTTTTGAGATAAATCAATTAAGGCGTGACCTGTGTATAAGTCGCCAAAGTTACCTTGCATTATCTGCCAACGTGCGATCGCATCAGTTGTATCTGCTGGTTTTCCGTAAATTTCACCATTCATGGCCAAAACTGAATCACAACCCATAATCAAAGCCGATTCAAACTGTGGGGCTACAGTTTCCGCCTTGTACTGGGCAAGAGTTTTGACCAATTCTGCTGGTTCACTTAATTCAATTTGCGACTCATCAAAGTCACTTGCTCGAACTATCGGTTCAATACCAACAGTTTGCAACAATCGGCGTCGGGCTGGGGAAGCGGAGGCAAGTACAAAAGGTGGAATTTTCATGATATTTCCGAAAAATTTGGTAATTGGACATTGGGAATCGGGGATTGGTGATTAAATTTCTTCTCTATCTCCCATTCCCTATTCCCTATTCCCCACTCCCCAATTAATAGACAGAAAAAGAATTAACAACCTCATCAATCATCCGTTTAACTTTCTGCCAGCGTTTTTCAGGAATTGAGGCGTTGAAGGTAAAAACTTTACCACGACTTACAGCAACGCTGGCGATGTTGTGTCGTTGCTGTTGATTGGGGAGTTTAACCTCATACTCTAAAAGGTAGTAGATTTTACCGTCTACTTCTCGCTGTGAGGCATTGACTAATTCAGCCGAACGGCCAGAGTCAGGAGGCGCGAGAGCCGCTTTTCCTAATTTGTATCCTACTTCTGTTGGCGTTCCCAATTCTGACAAAGTTTTGCCTTCTGGAACTGGGCTAATCACAACCGAAACATTTTCGGACACCTCAATCAAATCGTGGAAAACCACATCTGGCCCATCGGCAACTTTAACTGGTAGCCAGCCGTTAGGATATAAAAACTGATAGCCATCATTAGTGTCTACAAAGCTTTTGAGTCCAGATGCAGCAGCCACACCAGAATTACACAGGCTGAAGCTCAACATCAATAGCAAAATTAATACAATTCGTTTCCACATTTCTAAAGATTCCTTTGGGCTGGAGACGACACCAGACAAGCATTATTTCTCGTCTTTATTCTCCCACCAACCGGGACGCTTCGGATGATACATTAGATGCTGAGGTATACAGCACTTCCGGCAGCTATGAGGTACATCCTCAAAGCTAAAAGCTATGTTAGGAGAGAGGCAATAAGAAAAACTGTATTGCATAATAGCGGGAAGCGCTGTAAATGCTTAAATGTCGGCCAATACTGCCTGGTGTATCGTCTTATGGATGAAAGAAAAAATGTAGGTTGGGTTTCGTCCCTCAACTCAACTTATTCCTAAATTTATCAAAGCCGATAAAAATAAAAATTAGAAACTTTTATTGTTTGAAATTTTATAGAGCAATGTTATAAGGAAACCAATTTAACCAAGCATCCCAATTTTCTACAATTTGGGCAAATTCTGCATAACCACCTGCTTGAGGATGAACACCATCATTGGCTTTTGCCTCATTTATCCAGATGTTTGATTTTTCTAATAGCGGAAAAATATTTAAATAAGATACATTTAATTCATTACAAATTAAAGCAAACTGTTTAGATAAATCAATAGTTCTCTGGCTTATTTGAGGATCTTCTTGTTCTGCGTATGGCGCAGGGCTAACCATCAACACAGGGTACAATTTTTGAGCTTCACTTAATATTTCACAGACATTTTTGATAGAATCTGCAAAATCTACGCGAGTTTTACCGTTTTCCAATGTTGTATCATTCAATCCAAAAGAAAATACAACTCTGCCATCATATTCTTTGGGTAAGCGAAGTGATACTTCCTGTAACCAACGCTTTGCTATATCGGTACTAGTCTCTCGCCTAATTCCTAAATTATAGTAAGTAATGTCATAACCTTTTTTATTAGCATTAGCGCATATCCTACCCGTCCAACCAAGACATTCACTATCGCCAGTGCCGTTAACAAAAGAGTCACCAACAAAACAAATTCTTACTTCTTGTAGCATTATTAGTTTCTTAATAAACCTATAGGCACACAGAGAATAATTCTACGCTCCTTCCCTGCGGGAAGGCAAAGCGCCTATGTATTTCCAAACAAATTTAGTAAATAGGAGAGGCAGATAATTCTACCTCTCCTATACAGGGATAGACAAATTAATTGAACTATCCCATGATTAATTCCAACTAACTAGACTTAGTATTTGTTGGGTTTGTGAACAAGAAAGCTGAGAATTTGGCACTGCTTGATGTTGTCAAAACCCACAACACGGATATAGCTGGTGTTGAATTGAGAACGACATGCTTGAACTTCGCTCAATACTTCTTGAGTAGATTTAGCACCGAACAAAGGCAGCTTCCACATTGTCCAATATAATTCTGTTGGCTCAGAAGTTTCATTGAACTCGATCGCTGGAATGTAACCTTGATTCAAAATGTACTGGATCTGCTTGGCAATTTGAGCATCAGTCAGGGGTGGCAGATAAGAAAGGGTTTCGTAACGACGCTCTTTTGGTAAAGTTTGCATAGCTTTTTGATAATGGGTTGCGATTTTTGACTACTAGGTTGACCGAACTAATTGGATAAGTTATCCAAATTCGGATCTGAAGTTGCTTGCTGTTCTGTGTGCAGGCTGGGGTTAGATGTGTCTATTCGTGTGATGCGTTCTAAATGCTGGCGACGCTGCTCCATATTAGATTGCTGAATGCCAGTTCGAACCATTTCCGGCAAAAATTCTGCAATTTCTTCGGCAATGTGTTCTCTGACAGTCATAATTCGCAACGCCAAATCTGGTTTTTCTCGCAACAGTTGCTCAATATATGACTCACCATTCTGAATTTTGCCAGACGAAAAGTTATGCAGCCAAAGTTCTAATGGCGGATTTGTTTCGCCTAGCTGTGCCAATACTGTCCTTAGAGCCTGATAAGTCAGATAGCTTTGGAGAGTTTTGGCTGTGTCCTTCGCAATTTGCTTAAGATTCATGCTTGACCCCAGCCCTGAAGAGTTATGAGTTATGAGTTATGAGTTATGAATTAATGCAAATCCTAACTCTTAACTCTTAACTCTTAACTGTTAACCCAGATCAGACGGTATCCATTGCTTCAAACTCGAACTTGATTTCTTTCCACAGTTCGCAAGCAACAGCCAGTTCAGGAGACCACTTGGCAGCTTCGCGGATGATATCGTTACCTTCACGAGCCAAGTTACGGCCTTCGTTACGAGCTTGAACAACAGCTTCTAAGGCGACACGGTTAGCGGTTGCACCAGGAGCGTTACCCCAAGGATGTCCTAGAGTACCACCACCGAATTGTAGTACAGAGTCATCACCAAAGATTTCTACCAGTGCGGGCATGTGCCATACGTGGATACCACCAGAAGCAACTGCCATTACACCAGGTAGAGAAGCCCAGTCTTGGGTAAAGTAAATACCACGAGACTTGTCTTGCTCAATGTAGTTTTCACGCAACAGGTCAACGAAGCCCATTGTGATGCCGCGCTCACCTTCCAACTTACCAACTACTGTACCGGTGTGGATGTGATCGCCACCAGACAAACGTAGGGCTTTAGCCAATACACGGAAGTGGATACCGTGGTTCTTTTGACGGTCGATTACAGCGTGCATAGCACGGTGAATGTGTAGCAGGATACCGTTATCGCGGCACCAATGAGCCAATGTGGTGTTGGCGGTGAAACCTGCGGTTAGGTAGTCATGCATGATGATGGGCATTTTGAGTTCTTTAGCGTACTCAGCCCGTTGCAACATTTGTTCGCAAGTAGGAGCGGTGACGTTTAGGTAGTGACCTTTAATTTCACCGGTTTCTGCTTGAGCTTTGTTGATAGCTTCAGCTACGAACAAGAAGCGATCGCGCCATCTTTGAAATGGTGCAGAGTTGATGTTTTCGTCGTCTTTGGTGAAGTCCAAACCACCGCGTAAGCACTCGTATACAGCGCGTCCGTAGTTCTTAGCGGAAAGACCCAATTTGGGCTTAATGGTACAACCCAACAAAGGACGACCGTATTTGTTTAATTTGTCGCGCTCAACTTGGATACCGTGAGGAGGCCCTTGGAAGGTCTTGATATAAGCTACTGGGAAACGGATATCTTCTAAACGTAGTGCCCGCAGAGCTTTGAAACCAAATACGTTACCAACAATTGAGGTCAATACGTTGGTTACAGAACCTTCTTCAAACAAGTCCAAAGGATAAGCAACGTAGCAGATGTACTGGTTGTCTTCGCCGGGAACTGGTTCGATGTCATAACAACGACCTTTGTAGCGATCGAGGTCGGTGAGCAAGTCTGTCCACACAGTTGTCCAAGTACCCGTGGAAGACTCAGCCGCTACAGCCGCACCTGCTTCTTCGGGAGGAACGCCAGGCTGGGGTGTCATGCGGAACGCAGCTAGAAGAT
Source organism: Nostoc cf. commune SO-36 (assembly GCF_023734775.1). Lineage (NCBI taxonomy): Bacteria > Bacillati > Cyanobacteriota > Cyanophyceae > Nostocales > Nostocaceae > Nostoc > Nostoc commune. The sequence continues at coordinate 1,863,175 of NZ_AP025732.1, forward strand.
CGGTATCTTTTGGTGTGTAATCGGGTGTGTAATAAGTTAATCTGTAATCTTTAACCCCGGCTTGATACCCAGACTTGCTCTGAGTCTTCGTTTGAGCGTAAGACATAATTTTATCCTTCCCTGAAATCACTCTTGTTAATTATCAAATCACGTTTTGTGCAACTTCCCCTCACCCAATTTTCCCCCCTTCATCGGGAAGAAGATTCAGGAAAAATTTTTGTTAGGGGTTGTTTTTGTTAAAAGGTAGTAGTTTTTTTGCGGCGGACACTTTGTTAACGGTGGTAGCCCTCCTCACCAGTGTTATCCCCTTCTAGGGGTACACGATCCAGCGCTTCTACTGTTTCCTCTTCCTACGAATCAAAATTCTTTTTTACCTCTTCTTCGTACCCAACTAAACTTTCTCAATTTCACCAAAACTTCCGCTTTTTGCGGTTCGATTTAGATAATTCCCCTACAAATCGGGGTATTCAGGGGATTGGGCTGGCCGCCACACATTCCCGCTTCTACACTCCCTCTATCTTTTCCTTTGATGGAAAAGATACCAGAAAAGAATTTACTTGACAGAGATTTAGCAGAGTGATGAGCGAAAGATAAAAAATTGCACACCACGTAATTTGTAACTTATTCCACAATATATCAATAATTCGATAAGTTATTCTTTGAAAGTTTTTAACTTATATATTTAGTTTTGTTATTACATAAAGATTTAAAATTTTTGTTACAAATGCTTTACAAGGTGTCATAAATAACTGTACAGAAGCTTTTCGATAGTGGGGAGCAGGGAGCAGGGGAGAAATAACTAATGCTCAATGACAAATGACAAATGACCAATGACTAATGACAAATTTGAGAAAAATTGCCTATTAACGTTTAAAAAATCACAGCTAGGGGAACACTGGAATTAATCCAAAGCCAGTTTAGGTAATGGCTATGGGTACTGTCTCCAAAGGAAATGTCACCGTGGTATTGTTTTGCAAGCGTAGTAGTTTATTGATTACTTCTATTCTGCTGGGGTTGATAGCTTCATCAAATATAGGATGGGCACAAAAAACCCCTGACATTAATTCATCTGATTTAACCCCCGCTTACCCACCTGCGCCACCGCCACCGCGAGTAGAACCTTTGCCCGATGAGCGAGGAGTGCAAGAACATTCACCAGAAACTGATTATCGTGTCGGTAACTTACTAGAAGATATTACAGGCAATCTTTGGGTAGGTTCTTGGCGCGGACTATCGCGGATTGATCCTAAAAGTGGCAAGATTGTTTCTCGTGTTAGTTTACCGAATATTGCCATTGGTGCTTTAGCCCAAGACAAAGTAGGACGTTTATGGGTAGGGAGTTATGAGGGACTAGTCCGAGTAGACCCCCGCACTAGCGAAATCACCGCGCAGAATTTATTTTTGCCTTCTAAACGGGTGTTGTCGTTGTTGCTTGACAAACGGGGTTATTTGTGGACTGGAACCGATAACGGTTTAGCTCTCATTAGTCCCGACCAAGGCTTGATTATGACAACATTAAAAAATCTGCCTGGTGTCAGCGCCAATACCCTGACTTTAGATGCTGAAGGTCAATTGTGGGTTGGCACTCTTGATGGATTAGTACGGGTAAATACTGCTAGTGCTGCAATTATGAAGCGGATTGCCGATTTACCAGGGACGACTGTCCAAGCTTTAGCTATCAGTCCAGAAGGGTTGATTTGGGCGGGAATGCCGAATAATTTGCTAGTTATTAACCCGAAAACTGGTGCAGTGTTGCGGTCTGTAACTCGTCTGCGTGGGCGTAACGTAACAGCAGTGCGTTTTGCTAAAGATGGTAGTGTCTGGGTCGGCACTAACAATGGTTTGTTACGATTAAATCCAAATACAGGCGCTGTGTTAGATGCAGAAGTTGCTGGACTTCCTTCTAGTCGGGTTCTTGCCCTTGCACCTGACATCGCTAATAAATTATGGATTGGTACTACTGAAGGTCTAGCTTGGTTAATGCCCAAAACCAGTAGTGCAAAACCTCATATTGCTTTCAGTCGCGCTGTTAAATGATTAGTCATTTGTCCTTTGTCTTCTGTCCTTAGCAAATGACTAACGACTAATGACAAAGGACAAAAAATCTAAAATCCAAAATCTAAAATCTAAAATTGGCAATGGCAATCACTACCCAGCAATTAATTCAATGGAAACAACAGGGACGTTCAATTGTGGCGTTGACCGCCTGGGATTATGCGATCGCTCAACTCTTAGACGCAGCTGGTGTAGACTTGATCCTCGTAGGGGACTCTATGGCAGCAGTTCTAGGGTATGAAACAACACTGCCAATAACTTTGGATGAAATTATCTATCACGCCAAATCTGTGCGCCGTGGGGTTAAACGGGCATTAGTAGTTGTAGATTTACCATTCTTGACGTATCAAGAAAGTCTCCAACAAGCGATGCACTCAGCTGGGCGGGTACTGAAAGAAACGGGCGCTCAAGCGGTAAAATTGGAAGGTGGCTATCCAGCAATGGCCCAAACTGTGGCTCGTTTAGTAGAAGCCGGAATTCCGGTCATGGGTCATGTGGGTTTGACGCCACAATCAATACATCAACTGGGTTTGCGACAACAAGGGAAGACACAAGAAGCTAGTGAGAGAATTTTACTTGAAGCGATCGCTCTCGAACAAGCGGGTGTATTTTCTCTAGTGTTAGAACATATCCCCGCAGATTTGGCAATGCAGATTTCACAAAAATTAAGTATTCCCACAATTGGTATCGGTGCGGGAATTCACTGCGATGGACAAGTTTTAGTTACCTCTGATGTCCTCGGACTTGCAGAGAAACATCCACCGTTCGCCAAAGTTTACACAAATTTGCGCGAGACGATTACCAAAGCCGTGCAAGATTATGCTGTGGAAGTGCGAGAACGGAAGTTTCCTTGAAGAATTCCGAATCAATCGGAAAGTTAAATAAAAAACCCCGACTTGATAGCCGAGGTAGATGGGAGAATTTCAAATGTCGATGGGGTATTTCAATACCGAAGTCTGTTTTTCTTAGCTGATACCCAATACAAGCAAAACTAGATAGGTAATATATAAGGCGCAATTTTAGCTATGAAGCTTACTTTTGGGCTTTGCTAAGTTATGTAAATAAATATAACTATAATATTACAAATAGTCAACTAGACTTGACAAACAAAGGCTGATAAGTGTCATAGCTAATACTTATCAAAGCAGTATGATCGGAAAATAAAACGGGTTACTGGCTAAGATAATGGGATGAAAATGAGAACTGAACTTTTGGGGAGTAGAAAAACTGAGCGATTAACGGCACAAATCCGAGTAGTCGCAATTAAGCCAGAGATTTGAGAAGCTAGCTACTAGATCACCAAAGTCTTTACAATTCCCTTGTTGACTCAAAAAGTATTTCTCGACCTATGACGAATCAAGCTCCTATCCCGGTTATTGTCAACGGTGCTGCTGGAAAAATGGGCCGTGAGGTGATTAAGGCGGTGGCGCAAGCGCCTGACTTAAACCTAGTGGGTGCAATTGACCACAGTTTAGAACATCAAGATAAAGATGCTGGAGAATTGGCGGGTTTAAGCGAACCTCTGGAAGTGCCGATTACTAATCAGTTAGAACCGATGTTGGGGTATGTGGCTGGTGACAGACAGTCACCTCCAGGGGTGATTGTAGACTTTACCCATCCCGATTCAGTTTATGACAATATTCGCAGTGCGATCGCTTACGGTATTCGTCCTGTAGTCGGCACTACTGGGTTAAGTCCAGAACAAATTCAAGACTTGGCAGACTTTGCCGACAAAGCTAGCACTGGTTGTCTAATTATTCCTAATTTTTCCATTGGCATGGTGCTATTGCAACAAGCTGCGATCGCAGCCTCCAAATATTTTGACCATGTAGAAATTATCGAACTGCATCACAACCAAAAAGCTGATGCACCCAGTGGTACTGCCATTCAAACGGCGCAGTTATTAGGAGAATTGGGTAAAACTTTTAACCCTGCTGTTGTAGAAGAAACGGAGAAATTACCAGGAGCAAGGGGAAGTATCGCAGATGAAGGCATTAGAATTCATAGTGTGCGCTTGCCAGGATTGATTGCCCATCAGGAAGTGATTTTTGGCGCAGCTGGACAGATTTATACTTTACGACATGATACCAGCGATCGCGCTTGTTATATGCCAGGAGTGCTGCTAGCGATTCGCAAAATCTTAGCGCTAAAGTCGTTAGTATATGGATTAGAAAAGATACTTTAAACACACAATTGGGCACTCATGTTAGTACCACTGACTCGCCAGAAATTTGAACAAGTTGTCCCCCTAATTGCCACTGGTTTGCAGTACAAGTACTACTGGGGGAAGTTCTCAAATTTTTTGCAACGGCTGTTAATTTCTGTAGTTGCGGTAGTTATTCTTTTGCTTGTAACAGTTATTTTCAAGCTTGAGTTTGCTTCAATAGTATTTGTGCTAGGGGTAATTAGCGCTTTTTTTTGGCTGTGGTATCCAGTGTTTCAAGCAAGTATGCGAAATTTGCAATACCGCCGTTATAAGTACGGCGGCTTTTTCCGTGGTCGAGTATTAGATTGGTGGATTACAGACCAATTAGTAGGTAAACAAGAAACAGTCAACAACAAAGGCGAATTGGTGATTGTAGAAAACCGAGAAAAACAGATAAACTTGGAAGTGGGTGATGAAACAGGATTTACAATTGAATTTGTAGCACCATTACGTCCTGCCCACAAAGTTATTACTCGCGGTCAAATTGCAGAAATGGTAGTAATGTCAAATCGCCCAGATTTGAGCAGTATTGAAGAATTCAGTGATATATACTTTCCCAGTCGTGACCTTTGGGTGAGCGATTATCCTTATCTGCGGCGGGATTTCTTTAACGAAATTGGTCGCCGTTTGCGTGAAGACCAACAACAAAAGCCGCGGCGGCGGCGTCGCAGAGAAGAGGAATAAACTCTCTTATACTTTCTGCCTTCTTGCTAACGGGAGCATCCCACTTTGATAAGTTTCCCTTGCAAACGATAAGTCACTGGTTTACAAACAAAACCTGCCGACTGAGGCTCTACATAAGAGCGCTTTGGCGGATTTTGTTTTTTTAGCAGCGACTTCCAATCACCAGACATTTTTTTGAGAGTAGGATGCTTACTTAAAAATTGTGAGTTTGCAACAATATCGTGAGGGCCTTTAACATTTATTTTGCCACTATTCATGTAGATATTATAATCATAAATAACGTTTTTATTCTTAGTATTAAGATTAATATTTTTCCCCGGAAAAGCATAAAGAATGTTTCTGAGAATTCTGACATCAGATGACGTGTGAGCAAATATTTGTCCACCGTTAATTTCTGGACTCTGATTATTTAAAACGGCTGTGTTATTTACTATATCAACATGATCACTGTAAAAGGAATGAATACCTGATCCACCATTATTAAAGGTAAGATTGTTTTTAACTAAAGTGCGTCCTCTATATGAACCCGATCTTGAATCTCCCCGATTTCTTGAACTGTCGATAATAATACCATTGCCGTCTGTAATCCTTCCGTCTGAAATATAAGGAATATACATCCGATTATTGTAGGTCTTGTTGTTAGTGACAAACATCTTGTAGCCCCGTTTGTTGTCAGAATTCCAATTGCTCAACATCGAAATGCCACTAGTACCATAAATACTGTACCAAGAATTATTAAACACCACGTTATTATGTACTGTCACATAGTCCGATTCAATTGTTGAAATACCTGCTCCTCCACACCCATGTACCTTGTTGTTGACAATCCGTATATGGTGATTACGATTATTTGTTCGTTCACCCACGCTGATGCAGTTTCCATTTGTCAGTGGGTTTGTTCTGTTATTTTTCTGACTCATCGCATAATCAAGGGTTATATTCGCATTGTTTCCTACGACCTCAAGCCCGTTGATCTCGATATATGAAGCTCGATTTAAAATTACTATCCCATTCCATGTATTGTGCTGAATTTTTGGGAAATGTCCCGGATATGCTTTGTACCTAATCCATGCATTTGCAGTTCCAGAACGTTTAATACTTACTACACTCCCAGCTTTACCTGAATTTGTGTATACTCCGTTCATAATCAATACTGTATCGCCAGGGTTGGTCAGATTGGCTGCCCTTTGAATTGTCCTAAAGGCGGATGAAGTAGAGAGTCCGCTATTTTTGTCATTTCCACTACCGCTAACATAATATTTTTTCGGAGTTGCTTTAGTGCTGATTAGCTTGTTACTAGATACACTGATTTCTTGATAGTTAGTCGATACTTGACGGACGTTTTCAACTAAAGATACTTTTATCCTTTCTCCCGCCCCTAAAAGACTCAATACTACAGGAATTGCCAGATATGCGCTTAAACTAAAACCTTGGAATACCACAAGAAAAGGCTCCTAGATCGGCATTACTTAACAAAAATATCAGGATATTCAGTGATTTTGAATACTCTTTTGAACACAGAATAGAATATGGCTTTGCTAGTTCCCCCGATTTCCATCTTGTCCATAGGCTTGCCAAGCTAAGTCTACCAATCCATCAACGATCGCAGCTGCTACAACTGCATTGCCTTTGCGACTGTCAATTGTAATATGAGGCACTAGAGAGTCTTGTAAGCGCTCTTTAGCTTCATCACCACTGGCAAATCCCACTGGAGTCGCAATTATTAAAGCAGGTCTAATTTCCTCAGCTTCAATTAAATCTACAAGTGCTGTTAGTGCTGTCTGCGCTTGGCCAATCACAAAAATGCCCTCTGGATACCGCTTTGCTAAGGTTTCTATTCCCCACGCAGCCCGAGTTTTTTCTTTTTGCGGGCGTGTTAAAGCTTCCATGCTGCAATACACCGGATTAGCAAAGGTGTTTTGAATATCGTAAGCAATACCTACTTGTACCATTGGGACATCTACCACAATTGTGGTACGCGCGGCTAATGCTGCTGCTCCAGCTTGCAAGGCACGCTCAGAAAAGCGAATCAAAGACTTATACTCAAAGTCAGCCGTGGCGTAGATTATCCGACGCACAATTTCATACTCTGCGGGTGAAAAGACATGAGTGTCAATTTCACTATCAATGATTGCTAAACTTTGAGCATCGGTTACGTGCCATTCCATTTTTGTTGAGCTTCTCAAATATTAGCTTTCAGCTTATCAGCTTCAGAGAGTTAGGAGTTAGGAGTTATAAGTTAATTAAAAATTCCTAACTCCTAACTACTCACTCATAACTCATTACTGGAAGAAGACCGGCTGAAAACAGGAGATAGGTAGGCAACCAAGACACCAATAAGAAACCCAGAGATATTGCGAGTTAGAGGTAGCCAGTCGCTTGTGCGTGTCACCACTGGCCCAATACCGAAGGCAAGAAACAAAATTCCCCACAAAGGTGAGAAAATTAAAGCCCATTGCCAAGCAAAAATCTGTCCTTTTTCGCGGGGTTGAGCTGCAAATCCACAAATTATCCCACCAATAATTGAGCTAATCAAGGTGAGAATCCACTGCTCTCGTGGCAGTCCGGGGACTACATTGCAACCACCTTTGAGTAAACAGCCTTTAACCGATTCTAAGGCTTGCAGAATGGCTTGATCTTCGCCTTGTTCGCGGACAAAATACAAATTACCAAAACGGGTTTGCAGTTCTATCCAGAAAGTCCGGGGTAAAAGTTCATAAACAGCATCGCCGACACTAAAACTGAGGATGTTACCGCCACGAGAATCGGCAACTAGTAGAATGCTTTTGTCATCCAAACCCCAATATTTTATGACTGCGCGACCTGGGGTGCGGTCATACTGAGTCAATACTCGCAGTTTCCAGCCCGTATCAACTTCAAACTGCTCTAAATCTTTGACAAGCTTTTCTTCTTGCAAGACAGGAAGAGATTTTGCTAAGTCTACAACTGGGGTAAAGATGTTAGGGAGTAACTCAGGATTGTCATAAGCCAGTGCTGGGGGAGAATGCATCACCCAAATTGACCCAGCAAGAAAAAATACTGCAATAGATACTAGGATTCGTCGCCAAAAACAAGATTGCATGGACGTTTTTATACAAATATCAACGGTAGAAGTGAACTAGTTGTTTTAAAAGAGTGCTGTCAAAATGATAGTTCTTTACACTTGTTTACTTTACTCTAATCTCAGGGATCAAAGCAAAGGGTTTTTCGGGAGTGAGGAGTGAGGAGTGGAGTTTGCTCTAATTAAAGATAAAGAGCATTTTGTCAATAAGTTAAAATACTCAAAATATTCTTGATGAAAATGATAATAGTGGCTGGGTAGAAGAGGAGGAGGCAAGTGTCTCTCTTTTGCTCCTCTTTTTGGTTAGCCACAGCGAAGTTCCACATACAATAAAAGGGGAATGGTTGAAGTTGACAGATGACTAACAAAGAATTATTAATCCAAGAAATAGAAACTTTACCGCCGGAGTTGCTAACAGAAGCACTTGATTTAATACGTTCTATTAAAGTTAACTATACAAAAAAGGAGTTGGAGCTAGGTATGCTTAAACCTATCCCTCCTAGCGATTCTAGAAAAACTTCTAGTGAGAAAGAGCAACTTACATACCGTCCTGCTTCCGGGCGCTCCATTCTTCGTCATGCTGGCACTTGGGAAGGTGACGATTTTGAAGAATGCCTTCAAGCAGTATATGCTACCCGTGGTCAAGCTAAATTTGATGAAGAAAACTTATTTGAATAATGTATTTACTTGATACAAATCATTGTAGTGCAATTATTTTAGGCAAACCAGATGTTATCCGTCGTGTGAATGAAGTTGGAGAAAATAACATTGCTACTTGCGTAATTGTTCAGGGTGAACTGACATTCATGATGGAAAAATCTCAACGCAAGGAGAATAATCTAGTTCGCTTGACAGAATTTTTAGAAGATATTCGTACATACCATGTAACAGAAGAAATAGCAACAATTTACGGTCAAATTAAGGCAGTTTTATTCAATCGATTTGCACCCAAAGATAAAAACAAGCGGCGAAAAACTAAAATTGTTGATTTGGGTTTTGATGAAAACGACATTTGGATAGCTGCTATTGCACTGCAAAATAATTTAACTGTCGTTTCCAGTGATAGTGACTTTTTGCGGATTCAGCAGGTGAGAACCTTTTCGCTGTCATCTTGGGTTTGATTTGCAGCACCGCAACAAGGAAGATAAAATGCCCAACGCCCTTTTTTTGGTCAATCTCCGTCATCGAAATTAGTTTCCCAGCTAGCAGCGTCGCTGTAACTGTCATTAGCATGGTACACTTCTGCTTTGATCCGGCGATTTTCTTGCTTTAGCGCTTCTCGTTCTCGCAACGTTAGTGGTGGTTTTTCGCTACTTGGCAAGCGATCGCTTGTTCGTCTTACGGGTTTTTGGCGCGTGAAGTTTCTCCAAGCGGCTTTCACGCCAACAAAAATAGTACGTGTACCTACTTGCAGATTTTGAGCCTGAATTCTTGCAGTATCAAGACTTTTATCAACTTGTTTCACGACTTGAGTAGCACTTTTCACACCTTCACTGACATCATCAGTTAAGTCAGTGAGTTCTAAACCAGTGACGCGGATTGCTTCTAGAGTGGGTGGTAACTCCCGCGAGAGGGTATCAAATAGCTTTTCTGCACTGCGAGCCGCGCGTGCTAACTCCTGCAAAGCCGGTATTGCCGCCACTAAAACCGCAGTTAAGCTTGTGGCGACTAAAAGTAAGGAAAGTCCCAACCAAAACAGGGGTTCAATCACGGTTGTGTCATTTATGAGCGTTCTAATTGCTGAGGAAGGGAATCTGAGTCATCAACAGATGTTTGTCGCTTTAAGTCTTGACTTTCTCGCTGACTGGCATCTACACCTGCTGCGATCGCTTCGCGTAATCTGTCTAAAGTGTCATCCCAGTTTCGTAGTGCGCTAGCAGAAAGACGATCTGCTTGGATTTGCACACTCGTTGATAAATCTTCTGCCAATTCTGGGATAGCATTGGCAGATTTTTTCAAAATTTTACGCGTTTCGCGCCCTGTGCGTGGAGCCACGAGCAAACCGGTTAAAGCACCGATAGTAGCCCCCAGCATCAAACCGCCAATAAATACTCCAGAACGGTTATTAGACATCTTGTTGTTTTTCTCCTTACACCCATTTTAGGTGGGTTTTCTCCCCTTGCAAGACTTAACTGATTTTATCTAGTTAATCTATCCTGACAAAATATCAGCCAAAAATGTTGCTTTTATTCGTTAATATCAAAAGCATTAATTACTTATAATTTAGAACTCCCCTATCTCCCAAAGTTTTGATCCCTTAAATAAGCCTTCTGGAGGGCATCTAAGTGCCAAATGATGCTCTTTGTAAGAAGGGTATGGGAAGGCGGAGCGATGCCTGCGGCGGGCTACGCCTACGCTGTAAGCCAATCGAGCGAGATTTTGCTACGGGATTACCTCCGTGTCCCCGCGTCAGCCCCAATTATAAATGTTCAGGTTGACATGAACTTAACTCATTTTGCAACTGTTCTTTTCCCAGATATTAACCCTAGCTTAATAAAATAACGCTGCCAGATTTGCCGTGCTAGCAAAAGTAGACCGATAATTTGCCGCACTTGTTGAATTTGCATTTGTAGCGCTTGATTTTTCTGCCGTAAATTATAAATATTCTGCTGGCTGAGATAAATGTTTTCGGGTGCTTTATTCAATGCTGTACGGGTACAACTTTCATAGGCGGTTAACTTATCTGCTATGTATGCTAGCTGCTGCTTGAGTTGCCATACCCGCCAAACCACATAGAATAGCATCAGCGAAATTAGGGTGTTGACGAGGATAACTAAAATAACCATTGTTTATCTTCACCAATATTAACTTTGAGGAATTGTTCTATATACTTGATTTGGCCCTTATTTAAGGATGAAGAAACTAGAGGATAAAAATTATGTTAGAAAGTAAAGCTTTGATTCTGGCGATTACGAGTAGTTAGATGATGCTCTGAGCGCTATTGAAACGTTTACTAACTGAAAATTAGTGTAACAAAGGCTGATGCCTAAAAAATCGCCAATTTGCCAGTTTTGTAGCAAGGATATGTCCACACCTCGCAAAACCACAGCTACAATTGCCTTAGATTCACGACTTGGTTTGCGAAATCAGCCCGTATGCTCAATAAGCCCCATCATTACTATGTCCCATTCCTTAACCTGATAATTTGAGACAATTTGCAATTTGTTTGGTGTATAAGCACAATGGCATAGTCCCTTCAACAGACGGTCAGAGAACTACACTTATTGGAAGCTTCCCCAGCATCGCCTTTATTATTGTGCCCCTACCTCTACCAGTCTTCCAGCCTGTTGCAAGAAGTTAACTAATTTTATTTTGCTTTTTTTGGCTCTAAAAACCTCACTAGTGGCTTACCAACCAAAAATTGCTAGGTGTGGACTGGGGAAAGGGTGAAACGCAAAGGATAGGTTTATTACAGCAGTTTTCATGTATTTGAACCACACCTGTCGTAGGGGCGTAAAGCCTTGCGCCCCTACCGCGTGGATTTACCTAAAAATAGCTATAATTCCTCTTCTCTTAATCTTTAACCCGTTCTCAGCCGAAAGCTTCCCCGGAGTATTTCACTAATACTTAACCGATATGATAATCTTTTTTATACATCCAGTAGGAGATGAGGATGTCAAAAAAATCACCATTGAATAATTTCTTCCGAGCTATTTTTTGTTGCCTTGACGATTGGATTTGTTGGGTGCGGAAATCAAGCAGCAAGAACCACATTTATTGAGACTAGCACCCAGGTAAATGAAAATCTTCCTCAAGTGGTAGCGACTACAAGCGTATTGTGTGACTTAACCAGACAGGTTGCAGGAAATACAGTTAACCTTACCTGCTTAATTCCCCCTACTGCCAATCCGCAATTTTATAAACCAAAACAGGAAGATCGTAAAGCTATTGAGCAAGCTAATCTTATTCTTTATACTGGTTACAATTTTGAACCGAATCTGATCAAATTAATAAAAGCTACTAAAAACCCTGCACCGAAAATAGCCGTCGGTCAAGTTGCGGTATCGAAGCCACAAAAATTTCAGGTAGGCGGTAAGAATGTGACTGATCCTCACGTTTGGCACAATAGCAAAAATACTATCAGAATGGTGGAGGTAATTAATAGTAATCTGAGAAAATTAGAATCTAGTAATGCAGAGACTTATAGCCGCAATACTAAAAAAATTACAAATGAACTCACTCAACTAGATAAGTGGATTAAGTCAAGAATTGCCAGTATTCCTGCCAAAAAACGCAAGTTAGTTACAACCTCTGATGCCCTGGGTTATTACGCTAAAGCATACAGTATTTCATTAGCAGGGGGATTGCAAAGTATTAGTACTAACGAAAAACTGACAGCCGCACGAGTAAAAAATTTAGCTACAAACATTAAACGGGCTAAAGTGTCAACAATTTTTGCTGAGGAAGCAATTAATCCTAATTTGATTGAATCTGTAGCTACAGAAGCTGAGGTGAAAATTTCTGACAGAAAGCTTTATGCTGAGGGACTTGGTGAACCAGGAAGCGACGGAGATACTTATCAGAAAATGATGATTGCCAATACACGCACAATTGCAGAAGGGCTAGGAGGGACTTATTTGATGTTTGAAGCAAAAGCTGCTAGATAGCTAGAACATCAATTCAGTAATTCTAGAAAGCAGTACCGTTCAGTTAATTCTAAAATCCTTGGTAGAGACGCGTTAGCGTAGCCCAGTAAAATTTCGCGTCTCTACAGTTCTAAAATTCAGTACCAAAAATCCAAAATCTAAAATTAGCTTACCATCCCCAAGTACCAGGAGCGCCTTTGAATGGCCCAACAATATCACTGGTAATCCAACCGCCGTAGAAGTTACCTGGTTGGGGTTGCACCTCTTCGCCATTCACATAGCATTTATCCATGACATGAGCATAAAAAGCTACATAGTCTTTCATAGATTCAAACGCTGGTGTGGGGTTTGGGTAGAACCAAGCAACATTATGAACTTCTTTATCACCAACTCGGATTGTGTAGTAACTAGCACTTCCTTTCCATTCACAAAAGCTAGATTGCGGTGTCAAATGTAGATATTCAATTTTGATATCCGCAGGAGGAATGTAGTAAGAAGGAGGATGACTGGTTTCTAAAACACGTTTGGCGCTGTGAGTATCTGCAATTATTACTTCATTAAAGATTATTTGGATATGTTTGCTTGTGTCCTCCAGACGAGGTGGACGGGGGTAATCCCAAACTGATTCTTGTCCGGGAGCGGGTTCGATGCGTTGAGAATTAACCATCTTAAAATCTTGATGTGAGTGATGAATTTGCGTCACCGAACAGTCTGTCATAAATATCGGTTTTACCGAAGAAGAATTCAGAAGCCAGAATCCAGAATAAATTTTGTGCGACTGGATAGAGAATCGAGGTTTAAATCTCCCGATTTTAAACGCGCGTGATATTAAATTCTTTGGCTTGCTGAATTGCGGTATGAATCCTTGTAGAGACGTTGCATTGCAACGTCTCTACAAGGATTTTAATATCATGCAAAATCATTTGCATACATGGAATCAGCAACGCCAATTCTTTTCTCTGTGACTATTAGACATCTCCAGAAATTAAATATGCGTTACCCAGAACCCTTGTAGAGACGTAGCAATGCTACGTCTCTACATTCTTTTTCGGAGATGTCTATTACCCCTGACTTAATTGCTGGGGTATTCTGAATTCTGTTTTCAGCAGGACTTCTCATCGTACCTCTTTAAGAGCATCAACTTGCTTGGTAAACAACTCAGTGAATAAACTAAGCACAGTCCGTTCTTCGCGCACTTTTATATTGGCACTGATGGACATACCTGATTGCAAGTTAACGTTTTTACCCTTAATTACTAGGGATTGCCTATCTAATGAGACTTTTGCCGGAAATCTATAAAACTGATGGGTTTGATCTGGCGGTAATGCGTCTGAGCCTATGCCAGTCACTTCTCCCTTGATATCGCCAAACTCGCTGTAAGGAAAGGAGTCAATTCTTACATCGACTTTCATGCCTTTTCGCACAAACCCAATATCTTTGTTAGTGATGAAAACTTCAGCTATATAGTTTTCATTGGGGACAATTTGCAGCAGTTTTGTCGTGGGATTCGCCACAAAACCAGGGTTTTTTGCTTGCAAATCGAAAACTGTGCCAGCTACAGGGGCACGGAGTTCTTGATATCTAACGTTTAACTGTGTTTGAGATATTTTACTATTTACATCCGCCAAACGTTGCTCATTATCTAGGAGAACTTTGCTGAATTGGCTATCGATTGTGGCAATACGCTGTTTGTTCTCGCCTATCTTATCCAAAATATTTTTATCAGAAACAGCGACCGTATTACTTAACTCTTGTTGTCCTTTTTCTATATCAAACTGGAGGCGTTTTAGTTCCTCACCTAGTTGTGCTACTTCTGCTGTGCGGTTTTGGACTTCTTGTTGCTGATTGAGATACTGAAGTTGAGAAATACCACCTTCTTCTGCTAATATCTTCAGTTTCCCTAAAATTCCCTCTTGAATAGCTAAACTTGCTTTGCTATCTTCAAGCTTAATTTGATTTTGACTAAGTTGTTTTTTGGTTTTTTCTACTTCTAGCCGCGCTGCTGAGGAACGGGAGTCTAATTCCTTTTTAGCAACTCTTAAAAGTTGTTGTTCGTCAATTCCTACCTCAGAAGATTGACCAGAATTTTTTAATTGAGTCCGAAATAATTCATTTTCTGCTACTAAGGCTGCCCGACTTTTTAACAGAAAAGCTGTTTCTGGTGGCAAACTGCCGCGCAAATATAACAGTTCAGATCCTGTGGCAGTACTTGCACCCATTAATCGGCGATAAATCTGGTTTTCTTTAATTAATGCAACACGAATTTTATTTAAAGAATTTAATTCGGCTACCGGGGCGATGGAATCAAATGTTAGCAGTAAATCTCCTGGCTTGACTTCTTGTCCATCTTTAACGTTAACTGTTTTCACAACTCCACTAACAGGAGCCTGAACTTCTTTAATTGTTCCTTGCGGCTTTAATTGCCCTGCTGCTGGCACTACTTGCTCAATTTTGGCAAAATAAGCCCAAGCAATTGCAAAGCAGGCTAGCCCCATGAGTGTAACCATGATTGTACGCGACCAAATTGGGGATTGGCGCAAGACAATGGATTGCTCAAATTCTTGATTGTTTGAGTTACTTAAAGACTCTTGAGCAGCTTTCTGTTGTTTTGTAAGTACCCGTGAATCTTGCTTGAGTCCGTTTTTCTGATTGCCATTTTTCTGATTGCCGTTGAGGTGATTCCCATTAATTTGAGTCATAACGATTTAGGGTTTTGGATTTTGGTTTTGGATTTTTTGTAGGGTGGGCAATGTTTACTACTAATGCCAAAAACATTTGCCCTCAGCAATGACTAAATTACAAGTTCACATCTTGTTGCTGATACAGGTAATAATAATGACCTTTTGTAGCCATTAATTCTTGATGGCTGCCTTGTTCTATTACCCTGCTATTATCCATGACAACAATCATATCTGCATTACTTACGGTGTTCAACCGGTGAGTAATAAAGAATACTGTATCACCCTTGAACGCTTTGGCTAAATTGAGACATATTTGCCGTTCTGTGGGATAATCTAATGCGCTAGTTGCTTCATCTAAAACCAGTAACTTTGGTCTTTGTAAAACTGAACGAGCGATCGCAATTCTTTGTCGTTGTCCACCTGAAAGTGCAGAACCCCGTTCTCCTACCCGCGTGTTGTAACCGTTGGGTAAGTTCATGATAAACTCGTGGGCGCACGCCACCTGAGCCGCTTCGATAATTTCTTCGGTTGTGGCATCGGGATTGGTTAGGGCAATATTTTCCTGAACGCTGCCGTCAAATAACAATGTTTCTTGGGGAACTACGCCAATTTGTCGACGCAGTGAATAAAGTTCTACTTTGGCAATATCATAACCATCAATTAAAATTCTGCCAGACTCAGTTTCGTAAAGTCTCAGCAGTAATTTCATCATCGTACTTTTACCAGACCCGCTTTGGCCGACGATGCCGATAAATTTACCTGGCTCAAATTCTAAGTTGACGTTAGAAAGTTGCAGAGGGCCGCTTGTGCCAAACCGGAAGGAAACATTTTCATATTTCACTGCTCCTTTGATCGTCGGTAAAGGTATATTGTAGCGGTCTGTTTCCCCTTCTTGTGGCGTATCGACAATATCGCTTAAACGCTCTAACGACAAGGCAGTTTCTTGGAAGCTTTGCCAGAGTTGAGCTAAACGCAATATTGGGCTGGTGACGTAACCCGATATAATCCTAAAGGCAATTAATTCGCCTAAAGTTAATTCACCTTGGAGTACTAAATAAGCCCCTACCCACAAAACTAGTAAGCTGCTGAGTTTGTTGAGAAAGTTGCTAGTAGAATTGGCGAGGGTGGAAGTGACAACTGTTTTAAAACCAGCCGCGACAAATCTGGCGTAACGCTCTTGCCAGGAAAAGCGCGATCGCAATTCGATATTTTGCGCTTTTACTGTTTGAATTCCTGACATCACCTCTACTAAATAAGATTGAGTTTCGGCGTTGCGTTCGGCTTTGGCACGTAATTGTCTGCTAATGGTGGGAGAAGCAATTAAGGTGATTACCACAAACACGGGAATTGTGCTTAAGCCGACTAAGGTGAGTTGCCAACTGTAAATCAGCATCACACCGATATAGACGACTGAAAATAGAGCATCTAACCCCACTGTTAAGGCAGTACCCGTGAGGAATTGGCGGATATTTTCTAGTTCGTTGACGCGAGTAGAAAGTTCACCCACCGGTCGGCGTTCAAAGTAGCGCAGGGGTAGGCGTAGTAAGTGATCGATGATTTGCGACCCTAAACCCATATCGATCCGGTTGGTAGTATCGACAAATAAGTAGGTTCGTAAGGTAGTCAACACTGCTTCAAATAGCCCGACTACTAAGAGCAAAACTCCCAAAATATGTAATGTGCCAATACTATTTTGAGTGATAACTTTGTCGATAATTAACTGAACGACTAGCGGATTTGCCAACGCTGCCAACTGCACGAAAAAGGAAGCGATAAAGACTTTCTATCAGGACTCGACGGTGCTTTGACAAATAGGGTATAAACCACCGTAAACTAAAGCGTTCTTGGGGTGTTTCTTTGGTAGCAGTGAGCAATAATACCCTAACTTTAGGCGGAAAGTCGGTTGGATCAACATCTAAATTTTCAACCAATTGAGCGGGTTTACAGCGCACAATTCCTTGAGATGGCACACCTACAACCATCACATTGGCATCCGCTTCATATAAAACGGCAAAACTATCACCATAGCGAATCAATGCCGGTGTGGGAATGCGCGTTACTGAAGCGACTGGTAGTTCGATTAACTGCGCCTTAAGTCCGATTAATTCTGCCAGATAAGCAGTAACTTGAAACGATATAGTTCCTTGACGCTTGACTTGCTCAGTTAAGATGCGGCGAACCACTTCTCGGCGAAACGGCATTTCTAGGTGCTTCGCGATCATTTGGAAGCAGACGAAGGCTGTATTTAGTTCTCCCTTACCACCAAAAAACGGGTATTTTTGTTTTGAGGAATTTTTTGAGTTTTGGGGGGCTGTCTGTGGAACTACTTCGTCTGATGCGTAGGGAATAACATCTAGGTCGTTGGCGCTTTCTCTATCTATTCTGGTTTCAGTTACCGCAAGTTCTATCTCATGACTATCTTCCAAAATCAAATCTGACGGATGTATACCAAGCAACCGTGCAGGATTTTGACTTATGACCTGGATTTTGTCTCTGTCGTCTTCCCATTCTAGGCGATCGCTAGGTGAGAAATTCGTGACTGCACCACCGCCACTCACAAACCAAACGCTTTTGCTATCTAGTTGGTTGAACGGGGTCTTTCCTGAAGGGAGATAATGGATTTTCGCGTGTGGTAAGGCTTTTTCTGTCAGTTCTCTAAGGTTTAAAGTAGCGATCGCTTGCTTTTGCCAATAGGAACCGAGGATATCGAAAACTTCTACTAAATAACTGCGATTTTTGCGGGCTTCGGCAAAGGCTGGGTATGAAGCCAGAAAGCTAAAATATGCTGCTGCACTCAAGGTTAAACATACTACTTCGGTGGAGGCGATCGCTGTTTCACAGGCGACATCACGCAACAAACCGATTTCGCCGATAATTTCCCCTGGTTGCAATAATTTTAGGGTGATTGGCATTTGCGTCTGGGGGTCGTATCCCAACAGCCGCACTTGTCCCTCATAAATTATGGTGATGCGTTCCGGGAGACTTTCTTTACCGATGATTTTCTGACCTATGCGGTAGCGCCAGGCTTGTAGCTGTTCTGATAAATTAGCGATCGCTCCATCTGGTAACTGATCAAACCCTTCTAGGGTGGTGAGAAATTCGGGAAAAGTGCTTTTAATATAAGTCATATAAAATCAAGTAGAAGGTAAAAGTTGAGGAATAAAGTCGAGAATATTTAGGTAGTATCTCTTTTACTAACAGTGGTAGTGTTTGCTTTTATGCCAGCAGTGGTAATACTTCTGTAGCATTCACTGTGTCTAAATATGTAAAAGTACAGAGGGTCACTTATTCTAATTACATACCTGCATTCACATCACAGAGTTCCTACTGTTATACATTGTTCAAAACAAAGATAGTGTAAATAGATCGAGGACAAGTTATCACTTGGTTAAGATTACATAATTTATACAAGTCTAAAATCAATAATTTAGCATTGCTGTAAGTATGCAACAGGTCTAATCATTTCAAACTAATACATAGAAACCCGGTTGTTTAACTTAGCGTCGCACATCTGAATTTATGATAATCAACATGAAAATATCATAAATGCTTTTCTAAGTAAATACCCGACTTTAAAATTATGTAATAAAAAAAACTTTAAATTTCAGAATTATTTTTTACAAATTATTGAATACACGGATTGACATTATCACTAATGGCGAAAGATATTAAATTTTCTTCTCTAAACAGTACCTATGCCCAATTATGAAAGAATTATCCATCACTTTTTTACTAGCTTAATTTAATTAAAATTAGCTGGAAAGTAAACGCGAAGATTTTTTGTCCCTCTAAACGAATCAACTATTAAATTTATGAAGGAAAGCTAATAACTGCCTTCAGTAAATTTACTAGTTTAATCCCTACGCATTAAATAACCCCACCCCACAAGTGGGATGAGGTTGTTCGATTTTGCTAAGTAATTACGCGATTTTAGGCAAGATTGACACTTAAATTTACCTGACTGTGACAGACTCGGCACTAGCAAGCCCATCAACACTGTCCGTATCATCTTTTTGAACTTTTATTTTAGCTTGCCTGTTTGGGCATCCCTTGCAAACACCACTATTGCCAAGTCATCATATTCAGCTGCATAGAGGAATTTACCGTTGAGACTGACTGTGACAACTCTAGTTACTGATGCTACTAGTATATTGTGTGCGATCGCACCTTTGGATCTGCGGTGAGCTGCGCCAACTTGTCGCTGGGTGGGGCTACACCTACAACTGAGCAACAGCACTGCATAAATTTTTAGATTACCTCTGTTAAATAAATATCTGTTCAAGCTTGTCCTGAACTTTGCTCCCAATTTATTAACCATACAGCATAAGTGATGAAAGTCTTTTGCTTGCACCATTTTTTTTCAGTTCTCGCGCTCAATTAGCTCACCCGAATGGGTGAATCAAAAATTAACCGTTTAGGTGAACCGATTGCAGGAAGTTGAGACTAATAAAAAATAAGACTTTATTACTTAAAAATACTAATTGCACTTTCTATAACTAAGGATAATCCTATGAAACTCTCTACCTTGATAGATTCTGTACTCATTGTTGCTTCTATTGCTTTATTACCTGGAGCCAGTGGCGCTCAAATAGCTACTAACAATAGTGGCGAACCTATAGCTATCAACTCTAACAATTTATCTACTCATTCTACGAACGTCAGCTACCTCAAACCCTTTGATGCTGCATTTCTAGCTTATCAAGGTAAGTAGGTGGGTGGGAAAATTTATAACTATGTCATTGCGTACCGCCAAGGGCGGAACCCGTAGGGTACGTAGCAAAGCGAAGTGAAGCAATCACAAAGGTTTCGACTCTTTTACATTTCGTTACATAGTTAGGTTTATTTGAGCCAACCTACTTAATTTGAAAGCACAGGGTATTCCTAGTGGTAGTGCTTTGATATCTCAATACCAAACAGGAAACCTGACTGCACTAAATGTAATTAAGGCTGCTGTTAACTCTAAAAAGTTACCAGCACAAGCTTTGAATGATAAAAGCTATTTAAACACTGTCCAATCACAACTAACATCGTTCGACAACACCAGTCATTTATCTTACTAAATACAGCGTTGCAGAGGTTCATAACGGATTTATGAAATGCTGTACTATCATCTCATTACTTTGATGGCAAAATGCGTCAGTGGCAAGGAAAAGCTGCTGTCTCCTCCTAATCACCATCCGATTATCAAACATTACTCGAACCCCTTCAACCTTGGAGGGGTTTTTAGTTGCTGCTACAGTTGGTGCTTAGTCTAGTGTTTACTTCTGGAATGCTTGTATAGCAATAGTTTTTACCTTTTTACTACCAAGGTGCGATCGCTCCTACAATGGCGTAGCATATCACACTTATAGAAAAAATGGTCAAGTAATAAATTATTTACTGTTCTATCAAATTAACGTTGTTAAGTTACTCAGCAGGTGTAATTTTCACCTCCAGGCTGTGTTAGATATTGTGACGCGAAACAGGAGTATAGATACGTTGCTAAAGCTTTCTCCAGAATCTCCTCTATTTATTGTCTTAATCATTATTAGTTTTCTAGTAGTAACGTTGTCAACTTGGTTAGCATCTAAACCATTTGTTTTAAAACCATTTGGGGTTAATGATATTATCCAGTTACTCACATTACAGTTATTTATTTCTTTGTTACTAGAGCGTTCTTTAGAAGTTTTTATTACTACTTGGCGGGGTTCATATATCGAGCAATTAGATATTAGTATTCAGCAAGAAAAATATTTAATATCTGAGCAGATAAAACTTATGGAAGTCCAATATAAACAGTTTCCGTCTTTAGAATCAAATCAAATCAGTGGACTTCCACCTGAAGGAATGAGTTTAGAACAGCAAATCATCCAAAATTTTGCACAAAGTCAACAAGACTCATTAAAAATATTTCAGCCACAAATGGACGAGGTAAATCAAAAAGAACGCCAAAGAGCAGCCTATAAATCTGATACGCGAACAATTGCTCTATGGACATCCCTTTTATTCGGTCTGTTAATGAGTGCAATAGGTATTCGCTCAATTGAGCCACTTGTAGTTATTGATTTAGATAATCCCACACAAGTAGTTATTTTCCGTTGTTTAGATGCCTTGCTGACAGGAGGTCTAATTGCCGGAGGTAGCGAGGGAATTCATAAGCTGATAAAAGTTTTTATCGATTTTATGGAAGCCACATCGAAACAAATCAAAAATCAGGGATTATCTTGATGAGAAGAAGTATTTTCCCTCCCATAACACAAAATAATCTTGAAAATAGGATCAAATTTATAGCAATATCTATTTTAAAATATAGAGTGCCATCTTCCCATAGATAATCTTTAATATTGACAAAATTTTTATTTAAATCGCTCACTAAATTTGCTTCAGATAAAACCTGGACTCCTTCAGTTTCTAATTGATTTTTTTGTTGGCCAACATAATTTATCAAATAACCTTTAGAGTCTAATATTCTATGTAGCGGATAACTAGTAACAGAGGTTTTTTTAAGGTATGTAGGAATAGCTCTTAGATAGCTATTATCTACTCCCATAGCTTTGATTATCTGTTTATATGTAACTACTTTTCCACTGGGAATTTTGATGATAAAATCTAGAAATCGTTCATAAGGATTTTCAGATAATGCTGGAAATTTATTAGCTTGAACTTGAAAATTACTACCAACATGAATTTTACCTGATTTAATAACTACACCTAAAATTCCTCTTTTGCTTTGGATGCTCTTTAATGATTCTACCAAGTAGGCTATTCGCTTACACGGTTCGCAGTGAAAAGTTAAACGAATTACTGCACCACTTTCAAAGGTTAGTAAAGAGCCAGGGATAAAATTATCCAATTCTATACCTTGAATCACAATATTTTCTCGCAACTCACCTGGTTTAATTGATAAGTCGAAGATATCTTCACTCCTAACAATTAAAACTTGTCTAGGACTTATAGTATCGGCATTAATATCTCCTTCTATACCATGACCTACCTTTAAATTTAATATTTTAAGCTCTACCATTGCAGAACCTAATTTTACCTTAGTAAAAAGATGCATGATTGAGGGAGCCATATTCATTTTGCGGCGTGAAAAATTTCAAGTTGATAAGGTGGAGTCAGGTAAATCATAGGATTTAGTAAGAATGAATAAACTTCCATCTCCCCCACGTCCAATCCTTAAGGTTTCATCTAAATAAGTAATATCCAGGGTGGCAGTTCTGCTAGTAGGATTATTTGCAGAGACAACCTTAAATGGGTTGAGTAGGGGCGTATTAATGCCAACAATCTTCTCAATCGATAGGTAACGTTTGTCAAAATAAACGTTAATACGTTTGTTCGGTAGAGGCTCTAAATCTTCTTTGGCTGGCTCAAAGCTAGCTGTTACTTTGACATATCCCGATACTAGGCCAAAAGGATGTTTAACTTTAGCTAGATTGAAGAACAATTTATTTGCAACATCAATCACTTGATAAACTTTACCCAGCTTTAATCCCAATGGGAGAGAAACTAAAGAACGGATTTCTCTGGCTGTGGAGTATTGCAGTTGCCAAGCTCCCTCTAGCAAAGAAGTAGCGTAGAGAAGAGGATTGAGATTGGGATTGACACTCTCTAGTTCTGCTGTCAATTGTTCAATTTCTTCGACCAAGATTTTGTCTAGCTGCAAATCGGTCACGGGAGAACCGTCACTCTTGGTTTTAATTTTCTCAAGAGTGGCTTGTAATTTTTCCTTAATTAAAAGTTGTTTGTTCAATGCTTAAAGATTTTCCTTAAAATATTTTATTGCTTGAGTTCAACTTTTATGCATTTATCGCATAAAAGTTGAATTATTTAGATGATATTAGTCAATGAGTTCTGGAGTGGGAATATGAACCTTTACTCCTGAATTATTCTTCAACAGTCTAAAAACTCGGAATATTTAACTAATACTGATAGCTAACGTCAAACCCTTAACTGAGTTACCGCGATATTGCCAGAAAAACATATATCCACATCGCTACCAGGAATGCGATCGCGTTTGCTATATTCTCCTACATAATAAAAATCATCGCCTTCAATTCGATAGTTTACTGGCAAAGGTCTGGTACAAGCTTGGCAAAACACTATATTAGGCTCTGGTTCTTCTGGTTGCAGATGCGGCAAGTTCACATTCCAGAAGCTTCCCGGTTCTAAGGGACGTTTAAGTAAGTCCTCTAAAACTTTAACTGTGAATTTGGCGGCCATATCCCAATCAAAATTCTGCTTGGCTTTGCGATACTGGGAAATGGCAACTCCGGGAATCCCGTGCATTGCAGCTTCCCGCACGGCGGCAACTGTGCCAGAAATGTAAGCATCTACTCCCAAGTTACCGCCAGCGTTGATACCTGAAAGCACAAATTTGACATCTGCATTAATTTGTGTTAATGCAATTCTCACACAATCAGCGGGAGTACCTGCGATCGCATATTCAGTCTCAGAACGTCGTTGGAGGTTGATAGCACGAGTAGTAGTCACTTGATGTCCACAGCCAGATTGATGATCGGCAGGGGCAGCGATAATAGCATTTTTGCCGTTTACAGCTTTGACCAGCGCTCGGATACCGGGGGCATCAATGCCGTCATCGTTAGTTAAAATTATAGTCATGTAGGTAAGCATGATTAAATATAAGATGAAACTTGAATTTATAATCTATTGCTCAACACTCTACAAATATATGAGCGATCGCTTCACTAATTCATTTAGGATGGTGTTGTGCTAAAAACTCCTCAGCTTCAGCCCTATGTTTAATCACTCCATCTAAAGTAGCAGCAACTACATCATCTAATATTTGCCGATACTGCGGCCCTGGTGTGTAACCCAGTTTCTTTAAATCATTGCCATTCAATAGTGGCTGCACATTCGCCAAAACAATTAAATATTCCCAAATTTGATGTCTAAGCGATCGCGGACTTTGCAAAGCAATTAAAATCAGCATTGGTAAGTCGTATTTTCGCAACAACTGCACTACTTGACTGGGACTTTTACACTTAGGCAAAGATTCCATCACCTCAGTTTGGGCAGAAGCCAAGTTTTGCAAGCGTTTAATATTATCCTCTTGCAGTTGCAGATTTTTTGCTACTTTCGCCCGATATTCTGGTGTTAGATGGGCGATTAACGCTTCTAAGCGCATTTCCCAATGAATGAGGGTTTGTTCAGCATCAAATCGCCGCAAGCAGCGTTCTAGTAAACGTAATTGTCGCAGCAGTTCTGTGTCTAGCTTCAGGGTAGGATGGATACATTGCAACGCTCCGAGATTATCAAGTAACTGCAAAGCCGATTCCCAATAAGGGGCTTCTAGGATGTGTTTTAATTCTGTTTTTAGTCGAGTTTGTAGGGCTGGGGTTTTGGTATTCTCTTGGGAAGTGCGATCGTAAACACCACTATTGATGGCATAGCGGATAAACTCTTCAGTTTGCGGTTCAATTTCAAATCCGAAGCGCACAGCAAAGCGCACGCCACGATAAATCCGGGTGGGATCTTCGATAAAGCTATTGGCGTGTAAAACCCGAATTTGTTTAGCTTGTAAATCGAGTAAACCGCCAAAGAAATCGAGTAATTCACCAGAGCGCGGAGAGGTGAGCCGCAATGCGATCGCATTAATGGTAAAATCTCGACGATACAAGTCTTGACGAATCGAACTCGCCTCAACTTCTGGATTCGCCGCCGGGTAAGGATAAAACTCTGTTCTAGCCGTGGCAATATCTACCCATAAAGAATCTAATTCTGGGTCTTTGTGCCACAACAAAGCCGCAGTTTGAAAAGCCCCGTGGATTTCTAAACGAGCCGCAGGGTAAAGTTGTTGGAGTGCTTTTGCTAGTTCCACACCAGCGCCAACATCTGCTGATTTGTCAAAGCCATCAACTACTAGGTCAATATCTTTAATCATCAAGCTACCTGCTGTCTCAGCTAACAGCAAATCCCGCACCGCACCCCCGACTAGATAAAGATGCCAACCTCGTTTTTCGGCTTCTTGCGATGCGATGGTGAGTAGTTGCCATAACTGAAGAGCAAGTTTATTTTGCAATTGCGGGAGATTAATATTACTTTTCTGTCTCTCTTCCTCTCCCCCTTCTCCGTTTTCATCCCTTTCCTGATGTAATTCCCGCAAGACATCAGTACGAGTGACAAGACCAACTAACTGCTCATTCTCCAATACTGGCAAACGTCCGATATCATAAGTCACCATTAGCGACTCAATTTGCGGCAGTGTCGTATCTGGTGTAATTGTTTTCAGATTTCTTGTCATATAGCCCTTGACTGGCGCATGACTAAATCCGTGGTGCAAGGCGATATCAAGATCCCGACGTGAAATAATACCTACTAGTTGCCCTTGAGTATCGACTACAGATAAACCAGAGTGTCCATAACGCAACAAAATTCGCTGTGCCTCAGCAATTGTGGTTTCAGGTAGAATCGTGCGGACAGGAGAAGACATCAAATCCCTAGCAGTGGGGGGATGGGGAATTTGTGCTTTTACCCCGTCAAGGAGTTGTTTTAATATGGTTTGTGAATCAACTCCTCTTAGATTTAGCGATGCGGCTTGTGAATGACCGCCGCCGCCCAAGAGCTGGAATAACAGATTAAGATTTGTTTTGGGAATTTGCGATCGCCCAATCACAGTTAAGCGTGAATCATTTTCACCGAAAATGATACTCATTAGCCAACAGTATGAGCATCAATTTCGGTTATTTCTAGGAGTTCTGATGCCAAACTCGATAACCCTGGCACAAAAGCATCTGTTTTCAAAATTACCCAAGCAACAGTATATCCACGCAGACAAAGATATTCTAAATTTTCTAGAGATTCAGTTAATAATTGTTGCAATTGCAAAGACAAGCCAGGGTCACGGTAGGTAGAAATTACCGATAAACTAGCACCTTGTTGCATCAACCAAGCCAAAGCTAAGGCATCCCGTGGTGTGGATTGGTCAAAGGTCAAAGAGCCAGTGTCAACGTGGATACCCAAAGCCATCACGGTTGCTTCAGCAGAAGTCAAGGAAATTTGCTGTTGTTGCAATTGCTCCACAATTAAAGTTGTGGCGGCTCCTACCGAAGAAAGATGCGATCGCGTGGCAGGAATATCTGATTCTTGTCCTAAGTGATGGTCATAAACTATAATCTCTCCAAGATGGGGTAAATCTAACCATTCAGCAGCTTTACCCAAGCGATCGCGCAGTTGCGTATCCACCACAGTTAGAGAGCGGATTTTTTCAGGATTCACCGAACGGCGTTCAATTAGCGGATATTCATCCCGATGCAATGCTAAAAAATCCCTTACAGGAGGATGAGAACCGCCAGTCAGCACAATCTTACTTCCCGGTAGTAGGCGCGTTAACCCTACTGCTGCTCCTAGTGCGTCAAAATCTGCTGTCGTGTGGCAAAGAATTAAATCCATAGTATTAAGAGTCATTAGTCATCGGTACTTAGACAAAGGACAAATGACTAAAATGTTGCAATTTCTGCTAGCTTAAAAATAATAAGAAAGTGTCAGTGTCGCCCTTTAAGGATATTCTATCCTTAGTATTTAGCTGTATTGGGAGAATCAAAAATGACCATAATATTCCAATTTGCCTTGATAAGCCTAGTTCTATTGTCTTTTGTCCTGGTTGTTGGCGTCCCCGTTGCTTACGCCACTCCCCAAAATTGGGTTGAATCTAAAAAGTTACTCTGGGTCGGTTCCGCCGCCTGGATTGGTTTGGTATTTTTAGTTGGTTTGTTAAACTTTTTTGTCGTGTAGGCAACGGCTTCACTCTGGCGTAGGCACATAATATAAGAACTAGAGGAGCAGAAAAGCCAAGGTCAAAGACCAAAGGATAAAAGGAGAAATTTTTTCCGATTTCCTTTTTTTAACCGTGCTTTCCTGCTCCTCTACATTTAAATAAGAAATGTATATTGGCCAGAAGTATAGTTGATAAAGAGGCAGTCATGGCAGTTTTCGAGGGAACTTTTACCCAAACAGAACCTTTGCGGTTTGCAGTGGTGATTGGTCGATTTAATGACCTAGTTACCGGAAAGCTGCTAGAGGGATGTCAAGATTGTTTAAAACGCCACGGTGTAGATCCTAACCCCCAAGGTAATCAGGTAGACTATGTTTGGGTTCCAGGAAGTTTTGAGGTACCTTTAGTAGCTCGCCAACTAGCACTTTCTCATCGTTATGATGCTGTAATTTGTCTAGGTGCTGTCATTCGAGGGCAAACACCCCATTTTGATTATGTATCAGCCGAAGTTTCTAAAGGTATCGCCGCCGCTAGCTTTCAAACTGGAGTGCCAGTAATTTTTGGCATTTTGACAGTAGACACTATGCAGCAAGCTTTAGAACGGGCAGGCATCAAAGGTAATCATGGCTGGGATTATGCCCTGAATGCCCTAGAAATGGCAAGCCTCATGCGGCAACTGCGTTCTAACCTGGCAGAGCCATATTCTCGTAATAACCAGTCTTTGCCAGCCTCTTTTCAAAGTGCCAGCATCGGCAATTTAACGGCGGAGTCAGAAGAACTGGGCTAAATGAGTCATTAGTCATTTGTCCTTTGTCATTCACCAATGACCAATGACCAATGACCAATGACAAATTAATAAATAAAGAGGTTGACAATTAGGGATAAATCTGAGATATTGATATATGGCAATTGATTGCGGGTGTAGCTCAGTGGTAGAGCGTCACCTTGCCAAGGTGAATGTCGCGCGTTCGAATCGCGTCACCCGCTTCCAACTAAAACCTCTTGAAGTTAAAAATCTCAAGAGGTTTAGTATTTTTAAGGTGCATTGAAGTTTTTGGCGATTCGCGCTGTATTCCTGTGAATCGTTCCTAATTTTTATGAATTTCATAGATAGGTAGAATATAAAGTAATTTAGATATGGTGGAACTGTTTATTTGTGAATAGATTTTACCCATCTAGTAAAACTTGTTTTAAATTATGGGGGAATTCAAAGATATTAGTCTCTTAAACAGATTTATGTATGTCATAAACATTAGCAGTGTACTGACTAAGATTTCACACTGAGCCTAGCCGAAGTGTTAAATACATCTAAACATTTTGAAACTTATGCACGGATGGCTAAATCCTGTCTCGACCTTAAGGGATAACCGCTCCTATGCTCCCTTTGAAATGTCAAATAAAATCTAGCTTTGTCTAGATTTTATCTAGTAGAAGTAAATTTTAAATAAGATTGTCAGCTTCGGGGAAAGACTACAAATAAAAACTCCGTACTGATATGAAAATTAGGATACTTAGAGTCTCCTGCATCTACTGTTTGCAATATTATATGTATATAAAGAGAGCAATCTATAGTAGCAGAAGCTTCTATTGCATTTACCAAAAGATTATATTGTCGTAGTTCGTGTAAAACACGCTCAAGTTACTAGAACGCTTGTGCAATCTCAAAAACCCGAAAAAATAGATTTCAATACCGAATACCCCTGTCCCTGTCGTCGCCGGGGTCAGTTAATTCCGATTACGCTGACAGAGGCATTTGGTTGCGATCGCTGTCAGCAAATCTTTGTAGTAGAAGATAATGGTCATGTCCTAGAACAGCTTTCTACCACCTATCCCTACAAGCGGGCTTGGCGTTGGATGGGAAATAGTTGGCATGTTGTCCATCCACGCTTGGGAGAAAGCTATCTGCCTATAGCACTTGGCATTATTTTCGTGCTAGTGATTATATGGCTGCCATTAGCACTGCGATTGGCAAATAGTTCCAGCATTATTGCTTGGGCAATGGTGGCGGTGCTATTGGCTATTCTGCCAGCACTCATGGTATGGCTTACCTACAGACGTTAACTCAATGACTGTTGAAGTTTTGGATGACTACCCCGAACCGATTACTAGCGCCCAACGAGCCTATCAAGCTTCCCTAAAATTGGGGATCACAAAGGGAGCAGACCGCAGTCGTGCAGTATTGGCAATGGCACAAGCTATTGAGCGCTCATTTGACGACATTCTAGAAGCCAATACCTTGGATTTAGAAGCCAGTCGGGAAATGGCAGTGCCTGAGTTGATACTGGACTGGCTAAAGCTGACTCCCACAAGGCTAGAGATGACCGTGGACATTTTGCAACGGTTGGGGGAATTATCAGATCCGCTGCGGCGCGTCAGAACTGCTGATTATCAACTGGAAGATTCCCAGAGTTATACCCAGTTGATGCCCTTGGGAGTGATTGGATTTATTTATGAGGCGTTCCCAGATTTAGGGGCGATCGCAGCAGGTTTTTGTATCAAAACCGGCAATAGTATCATTCTCAAAGGCAGTACAGAAGCTAGCTATTCTAACGCGGTCATCGCCGAGGTACTGCAAAGTGCGATCGCAGAAGTTGGTCTAGCTCCTGGCTGTCTAGAATTGATCACAGCAGAACATGGTACTTCGATTCGGGATTTAGTCACCCAAGACCAGTACGTGAATCTAGTGATTCCCTACGGACGTTCTAGTTTGATACAACAGGTAGTAAGACAGTCAACTTGCCCAGTCTTAAAGTCAGCGATGGGTAACTGTTATCTCTACTGGTCGCTAAATTCCAGTTTAGAAATGGTGCGCTTGATGATTCTTAATAGCCATCAAAGCGAACCAGACCAAGTTAATGCCATTGAAAAAGTACTTATTCATCGTCAAGCTTTGCCATCATCAATAGCCGTTCTCTGGAACAGCTTGATTGAAAAAGGCTTTGAAATTAAAGGGGATGCAGAACTAGTAGAAGCCTTTCCCCAGTTGCAGTTAGTGAAGGAGAGCGAATGGGGAAACCCTTATTTAACGAGGACAGTAGCTTTTAAATTGGTGGATAGCTTAGAAGTTGCGATCGCCTGGATTAATGAATACAGCAGTGGTCATGCTGACTCCATCGTTACTGAATCATATCAGGAAAGTCGGCAGTTTGCTTTAGGAGTTACCAGTGCATCTACCTACATCAATACTTCTCCACGTTTTTCCCGCAACCCCTCGCGGGGAGATTCAGTGTTTCTCGGCATGTCTAACCAAAAAGGTCATCGCCGGGGATTTATCAGCCTAGAAACCTTGACCACCGTCAAGCATATTGTTCAGGGAAATGGCAGATTTTAAATAATTTGTAATGGGCTTTGCCCCGCTAGGCTAACGTAATTCGTAATTAGAAAAGAGTTTGACAAAATTGCCTGTAACGGCAGTTCTGTTTGGGTTGCATCTAAATCCCCCAACCCCAATTTAATTATAAACTTAACAAAATCTTAATTTATGCTTGATTCTGGTTTGCTAGGTTCCTTGTGTTTAGTTGAGCAACAATTAGGAGACAAGTCAAATCAAGCCACTATAGCGCTTCGGTGTTGAGTTAAATACGCAAGTGACCATCGTAGACATCGCTATATTTGTGCTTGTCGCAATTGACCCTCCTAAAGTTTGCCAACTGTATTTACATCTGAGAAGGGGTGAATATGGAACTTATGGATGGTACGCGCCTACTAGAAAATCGGTACAGACGGCGGAGTTTTTTGTTGGGTGCAGGATTCTTAACGGGGTTAACAATAGCCAGCCAATGGCATCCAGTATTGGCTAACTCAAGATTTTCTGGGTATCCGTTCAGTCTTGGTGTTGCATCGGGTGATCCTTTGCCGGATGGTGTTGTTATCTGGACACGACTGGCTCCAAATCCACTCTCTGGAGGTGGAATGCCATTGGTAAATGTTCCAGTGCGGTGGCAAATTGCCCTTGATGAAAACATGAGACAGGTGGTGCGTCGAGGAACAGTACTGGCAACACCAGAGTTAGGACACTCAGTCCACGTTGATGTGCGTGGGCTAGACCCTGACCGTTGGTACTGGTATCAATTTCAAGCGGGTAGGGAAGCTAGCCCGATTGGACGGACTCGCACAGCACCGGCATTTTATGGCCCGGTTTCACAACTGAACTTTGCTTTTGTCTCCTGTCAAGACTGGCAAAATGGCTACTATACGGCTTATCGGCATTTGGCTGAGGAAAACCTCGACCTTGTAGTTCATTTAGGTGATTACATTTATGAATATGGGCCCCAATCTGGTGGGCCACGCCAGCATAATAGTCCAGAAATCATTACGCTTGACGACTACCGTAATCGCTACGCCCTCTACAGAACAGACTCAAATCTCCGAGCTGCTCATGAGGCTTTTCCGTGGATTGTTACTTGGGATGATCATGAAGTTGACAATAACTACGCCAACTTAATCCCCGAAGATAATCAAACT
Source organism: Nostoc cf. commune SO-36 (assembly GCF_023734775.1). NCBI lineage: Bacteria > Bacillati > Cyanobacteriota > Cyanophyceae > Nostocales > Nostocaceae > Nostoc > Nostoc commune. The sequence goes on from NZ_AP025732.1 coordinate 1,894,625, forward strand.
CAAGAGGCTTTCAGGAAACGGCGAGCCAATGCTTACCAGGCTTACTACGAACACATGCCTCTACGTCGGTCTTTATTGCCTAAAGGCCCAGACCTGCTGCTTTATCGGCGGTTGACTTTTGGTAATTTAGCTGAGTTCAATGTCCTAGACACCAGACAATACCGCACTAATCAACCTTGTGATGATGGACTAAAGCCGCGCTGCCCCGAAGCTTTTGATACAAATGCTACCATGACCGGCTCAGAACAAGAGCAGTGGCTACGAAAAGGGTTAGATCAGTCGCGATCGCGCTGGAATGTGATTGCTCAACAGACGATGCTAGCCGAGTACAATTTCAATAGTAATGAAGGCGTAGGTGTGTTCAATGTGGATCAGTGGGACGGCTACGTGGCTGCACGTAATCGACTCTTGAGTTTTCTAAACCAGCGTCAACCCTCTAATCCAGTGGTGATTACCGGAGATATTCATTCTAGTTGGGTACATGACCTGAAGCTTGATTTTAATAATCCAAACTCACCGACAGTAGGCACTGAGTTTGTAGGAACCTCAATTACCTCTGATTTTCCCACCCAATTCATCGCCCCAGTTCAAGCTGCCCTACCCAACAATCCCCATACTAAGTTTTTTGATGGTGCTTTTCGAGGATATGTTCGGTGTAAGCTTACCCCCCAAAGCTGGCAAAGTGACTACCGCGTTGTCTCAAGCATCGTTGACTTGAATGCCTCTGTCAAAACCCTAGCTTCGTTTGTAGTTAAAAATGGACAACCAGGAGCTATGCGTTTGAGTTAAGGATTTTTGGTATTAATCTCGGTATTGTAAGAGACGCGAAATGTTGCGTCTCTACAGAGGATTTCGGATTTAACTGAACCGTATTGCAACCAGTAGCAGATTTACAGCGCTTCCCGCTATTATGCAATACAGTTTTTCTTATTGCCTCTCTCCTAACATAGCTTTTAGCTTTGAGGATGTACCTCATAGCTGCCGGAAGTGCTGTAAGTTAAGCGAATCTCGCCAGTAATCAAACAAACCCCCCAGATTCTATTTGAGGGGTTTCAATATACTTAGGACTTACGCAAAATTATGAAAAAACGAACCGCAAAGGACACGAAGTAATAAGAGTTTGAGAGAGTTTTTGCGTAAGTCCTAATACTATTAAAAAAGTACTAAATATGATTTCGACTATTAGTACACCCGAATTGAAATGCTGTTATCACGCGTTTTTCTGGCGTTAGGTATTATCTAAGTTTCCGAAACTGCAAGAGCCTTACAAAGCAGAGAATATAGGTAGTTCAGGAGTAGTATAGACTATTTAAGCCCCAAGCGATCGCCTGCTAAAGATTAAACTGAATCAATCTTCCTAAAGAATTATTTTGCTTTTCTTTGCAATACTTAACTAACTTGTAATTAAAATAAAGTGAACATAGATTAAAAATAATAACTAACATCATAATTTATTAAGTTATTCAGGTTAAATTGAGAGTATGCTTAATAATTGAAATTTAGTTGAGAATTTAAGTAACTAGGTGCAAATAAACTTAAATATTTGTTGATTTTTTTGTATTTTGTCATCTATTTGAGTGTTAAATACTAAAAAACAAAGTTTATTAGTGCCAACTTACTAACTAGGTTGTCAAACAAGGTGGTGAAAATCCAACCTGAGCCAAGTAATAACAGTGAAAAAAAGTAAACTTAACAAAAATTACGCAAGATGATAGAAAAAATTTTGTTGGCTGTATCGGGATTGGGACACGCAGAAGAAATGCTCAAAACCCTGAGAGAAATTCCTTCAATTCAATCTGCAAAAGTGACAATTTTGCATGTTGTTCAGGCGCAAAATACTGCTGCTACCATGACAGCTAAATGGGAAAATGGCGGTAAAATTTTAGCTAATGCCATTCAAATTTTGAACTTAGATCCTAGCCAAGTTTCTTCAATTTTGCGTGAAGGCGACCCGAAAGATGTAGTTTGCCAAGTAGCTGATGAAATCGACGCTGACTTGATTATTATGGGTTCACGCGGACTGAAGCGGCTGCAATCCATTTTATCGAACTCAGTCAGTCAGTATGTTTTCCAGCTATCTTCTCGCCCAATGTTGCTGGTAAAAGATGATATTTATGTCAAAAGAATTAAGCGCATTATGGTGGCAATAGACAACTCTGATTCAGCAAAGAACTGTTTGAAACTGGCGCTGTTTCTACTGCGAGATATTCAGGGCGGCGAGTTAATTTTGGCAAATATTACCACAAATTTAGGTGGAAAAAAATCGGAAATCACTGAAGTTAGTTCAAACAAAAATCCAGTTTTAGCAGCCGCAGTTGCAGAAGCTCAAAAACAGGGCATTCAATCTCGTTCTTATATCAGCAGTGGCAAACCTGGTGAAGAAATTTGTCGGTTGGCAGAGGAGTTGAATATAGACTTATTATTACTCGGTTCCCCAGATCGTCGCCCATCCATCGCTAAGACTTTTGTTGATATAGACCGACTTGTAGGCTCTTCGTTATCTGACTATGTTCGAGTCAATGCCACTTGTCCGGTATTATTGGCGCGAACAATCGCTTAATGTTACGTAATGTAAAATCAATTAGGAAAGTGAAACCCAATAAATGCCCGAAAATAAATGTTGGGTTTCGTTCCTCAAAGGCCACTTGCTTGCGGGAACGCTAAAAGCAAGTCGGGAAAACACAATGGTGCAGTGGCTCCCCAGCTTAGGCAGTCTAAAGTTTTTAGGTCTAACTGAAGCATATTGGACTATAAACCTTTAATTATTTACCTCCACTTACTTAGTAGTTGATAAATAAAAACCCCTACACCAATAGTGCAGGGGTTATTTATTTTATACACAAACTCTTAATTATCTTTTCCACCTTCGCGGCTTGCAGTTTGGATGTACAGAATTAGTAAAAACACAGTGGGGACTAGTACGAACAAAATGCTCGCTACGAACCCCAGGTCATTAACTTGCATGGCAAGAAAACCTCTCTTAAATTTCCAGTCAACAAGATTAGGATAGCATCATCGACGACACAGTTATACCAATTCAAAATTCAAAATTAGGAAACTTAATTTTGGTAAGTATTTTGACTGCTGACTGGATACAAATTCAGGCAATGGCGATTTAAGAACTTAAGGCTTTGTGACTACACTGACTGAGCCATTCACTAAAGTTTGGCAGGCAAGGCGATAATTTTCTGGCTTTTTCTTGAATTTCCGATTTTCTACGTCTGTGCGGGGGGAAAGATTCTCTAGCCCTTCGACTATCTCGACAACGCAAGTACCACATTGACCATTACCACCGCAATTGGTCATTTTGCCAATGAATGTATATATATCAATGTCATTTTGCATCGCTTTGAGTCGGAGATTTGCACCATCTGCCGCCACTACTTCTTTATTCTCTTTAACGAATTTGATATTACCCATAACTGATCCCTCCTTGACTCTAAGCTTGGCTTTCAAGGCTTCATATTGACATGGCTTGATTCACATCTTAGTTATTATATTAAATCATTACAAAATATTAATAAATATTAACTTTATCAAATATAGCGCCACAAAAAAATAGAACAGGCATAGTACCTGTCCTATAAATTGAAAAATAGATTAACTTACCTAAATCCCACAGCTGCTTGCCAAACAAAAGCAAGCAACAAGAAGAATACGGGGATGACTGGGAGAACGTCTACCAAGGGATCAAAGATTTGGTAAGCTTCAGGCAGTTTTGCTAATAAAAGTGCTGCTTCCATGTTTGTTTAAATCCAACTATCCAACAAAGCATTCATAATTGAGAAGTATCTTAACATGGTTTGGGTGTTGGTCATTCGTCAATAGTCATTTGTAATTTCCCCCTCATCTGGTGCTGATTCAGATGAGTTGAGCCAGTGACCAAATTCTGTGGCAAAGCGATCGCTTAATATTGCTTCTCTAATCTTCTGCGTAAAGCGAATTAGTTCAGTAATGTTGTGAATGCTCAACAAAGTATAAGCTAAAATTTCTTGCGATCGCACCAAATGAGATATGTAAGCCCGGCTAAAATTTTGACAAGTGTAGCAGTGACAAGTTTCATCTAATGGCGTAAAATCTTCACGAAACTTAGCATTTTTTAAATTCCAGCGTCCGCCTTGGACTATTGCCGTGCCATGTCTGGCCCAGCGTGTGGGAATTACGCAATCAAATAAATCTACACCAGATGCGATCGCGATCGCCATTTCCCGATAAGTACCCACACCCATTAAATAACGCGGCCTATCGGGAGGTAGAAGCGGTGCTGTGACTTTGACAATCTCAGCCATCATTTCTGGTGGTTCTCCCACACTCACGCCACCAATGGCATATCCCGGCAAATCTAATTTAGCCAAAGCTTCAGCCGCACGGCAGCGCAAATCCAAATACACCCCTCCTTGTACAATCCCAAACAATGCCTGTTCACTGCTTTGATGAGCCGTTATACAGCGTTCTAACCAGCGATAAGTGCGTTCAGTTGCCGTTTCTACCTCTTGGCGAGTCGCTGGATAGGGTGGACACTCATCAAAGGCCATAATTACATCGGCCCCCAAAGTATTTTGAATCTCAATGGAACGTTCTGGTGTCAAATTAATAATTCGTCCATCATGGGGCGAGCGAAACGTTACACCTTCTTCAGTAATTTTTCGCATCTCACTTAAGCTGAAGACCTGAAACCCACCCGAATCTGTGAGCATTGGCCCATTCCAACCCATAAATTTGTGCAACCCGCCACCTCCAGCCACGATCGCTTCTCCTGGTTGTAGGTGAAGATGATAAGTATTGGACAAGATCATTTGCGCCCCAGTATCTCGTAACTGGGCTGGAGTAATAGTTTTGACATTTGCCAGTGTTCCTACTGGCATAAATCTAGGGGTTTCGACAAGACCGTGAGGGGTGAAAAACACTCCTGCTCTAGCTTTAGTTTGACTACAGCTTGCAAGACATTGAAAAGAAAAATTCGCACTCATGCTATTTTGGATTTTTGAAGATGCGCCTGCCTATAAACACTAACTAAAGAACTATTAAGACAGAATCACTAAAAGCCTACCCTATTACCTGGAATGGCGGAAGTGATTAAGATAAGCAGATCAATCAGTACGTTCTGTAAAATAACAAATAGCAGTAGTACAACTTACCCCTCGTAAGGAAACCTTAAATGGTACAGATCCCTGCTAAAACCCTGACTCTAAGTGAATTTCTTGATCTGCCAGAGACAGAACCTGCCAGTGAATACATTGATGGGCATATCATCCAAAAACCGATGCCGCAAGGAGAACACAGCGTAATTCAGACCGAGTTAGCACCTGCAATTAACTTCGTTGTAAAACCCAAACAGATTGCACGAGCATTCTGTGAGCTTCGCTGTAGCTTTGGCAATCGCTCAATTGTGCCTGACATTTCTGTGTTTGCGTGGGATAGAATTCCCCGCAAAGAAAATGGTGGGGTTGCGAATGTCTTCTCAATTGCGCCAGATTGGACAATTGAAATTCTATCTCCCGATCAAAGTCAAACTAAAGTTATCAAAAATATTCTGCATTGCCTAAAGCATGGAACTCAGATGGGATGGCTGATTGATCCTAAAGAACAATCTGTGTTTGTTTACTTGCCAGATCAACCAACCACTTTTTACGAAGAACTAGGAACACAGTTACCAGTGCCAGAATTTGCTAAAGATTTCAACCTGACAGTAGGAGGTTTATTTAGCTGGTTGCTGGAGTGACTGTTTTTGAATGATCGCTAGCTTGAGTGATCGCTCTACCTATTTCAGAGAGATTATATTGCTTACTCAACCTTCATTTACCATATCTAAAATCTGATTGTATAAGGCTGGAGAGACTCTAAACTCTGATGTAGTAATCAAGGCATCCATCAACGGTTTGACAGCAACAATGAGATTTTGGTGTTTTGCCTCAATCAAAATACCCAGCAATCCAGTAATCCTCAACCCCAGGCGATTGGCTTCTGCTCGACCTCTACGCTCATCAATCAATAGTAAATCAGCATCTAGTTCTAAGGCGAGGGCGATCGCCTCAGACTCTCCAGCGTCTAATCTGACCTCATATCGAAGGCGTTCAACAATCTCACGGCTTGCAACTTGTCGAACTTTCAGCCAAGAAGCAGTTTGAACTTCAGAGGTTCCCGGAACGGGAGGATCGATATCGGTAAGCTCACAATATACAGCTTCTGGAATGGTGACTTGAGTGTAAAGTTGAGGCAGAAGTTGCAAGTGTTGAATTGCTGCCAAATTTGTGATTGCCGACGTATCGCTGATAACAATCAAAGCCTTCCAAGCTCTCGCAGATTTTTCAAATCTAATTCAAAGTCCTCTACTTCATAGGAGTAGAGAGGGATTTTTCGCTGCTTGAGGATTTGGCGAAAGGTATTGGGTTGCATATCCGCTAGCTGACTGGCGTAGCCTATCGTTAACCGTCCTGTCTGGAATAGGAACAGCGCAATTTCTTGACAAAACTCGCTTGGGGTAAGCTGAGATGCTTGTAGAATTTCGTCTGAGATTACAACACTCATAACAAGGCTAATTTACCGATTACAAGGCTAATTTACCGATTGCTAATTTACCGATTATATCTTTAGGGTAGCCCAAGAAACCTTAAACTACGTTAAGGTGCAGTAAGTTTGTTAGACTGCGATCGCTTTGATTAGCCTGCACTGTTAATCTCCTCTGATTTCGACTAACGCTTCACCAGATCGCAAAAGCTCTAATGCTTCTGGTAATGTTGAATTCAGAATCTCTTTCAACCGGGCATTTGACGTATTACCACACGTCAACCAGATAACCTGTGGTGGACTTCCAAAACGATCAACTAATATCAGCAAAGTCACTATCTTTGGTGATGAAGATAACTCCTCTAGCCCTTGCTGCCTCAAAATCTCAGGATCTTCGGCATCTCTGAGCCCAACATCACGCAAAGCTAATGCCGTTATGCCGAATGTGATAGTGATCCAAGTTGCAATTGCAGGTGACAGATGTGCATCTACCCAGATCGTCATGCAACCAAAACGGGATGATTGAGCTTACGTGAAGCGTACACAAGTGCTGCTTTCAGATCATCCGCTTCTAAATCGGGCATTTCTTCTAGAATTTGTTCGGCACTCAGTCCAGCCGCAAACAAGTCGAGTACATCTGATACCCGAATTCTCATGCCCCGGATACAGGGACGACCACCACACTGTTTGGGATTAACTGTAATTCTTCCAAGTAAGTCTGACATAATGAATGATTGCTCTAACTTTCATGCTTTGTCTGCATTCTTCTTTCTAAGCATAATGATAATGGGAGGATTGCGATCGCGAAGTCCTAGCTTTGTCAGTTCCCTGATCGCTAAAACAGTTTTGAGCTAATGTCTATAAGTTATTTAACTGGATAACTATGCACAAAAGTATTAACATCTTCGATTAATTCCCAAGCTTCTTCTTTTGACGGTGGATTGGAGACTGAATGACTACAACGATTACGAATATCACCCATAACTTGAATGCGACGATGTTGCGTTTGGTCGTATATCTGTGCAGCCTTCAAAGCATCATTCAACGGATTGATTGTATCGCCACGCGTTAAGATTGGAGGGTTCTGGATAGCGCACAATGCTTTCAAATGATGTTCAAGAATTACACCAGCTCTTGCGCCAGCCGCAGGAAAATAACCTGCTCTAAAGAGTGCTTTCGCTTCAAACAAAAGCTCACCTGCTATTCCTGATGTGACAGGCTCATTCAATATCTCTTGAACAACCGTCTTGAATCCAAACCATCGTGTTTTTGTAGCTTCAGTGCCTGCTGGACGACGCGATATTGCAAGGCGAACTTGTGGATTGGTTGCAAGATAGAACTTGTAAGCCTCACAAATAGGCTTCGCTAAAGCTTGAACTTTTGTGGGTGAACAGCCAATTAAGGCAGAAGCCTGGATATCTAGGGCAGAAATTGAAAATTCCTTTTCCCATTTTCCTACATCTTGTGGTGAGTCATCATCAACAGAATATAGCCGTCCTCCATACTCACCAAATACGCTGTAGACATTCTGCATTGTCTGTCGGAATACTGCTCCAAGTTCAGAGACTTGAGCTTGTTCCTTGGGAGCATACTTGCCCATGTAGTCATTTAGGAATCGCTTTAGATTGCCTCCGTAATAATCAATTCTATTTGCAAATGAGAAAAAGCGTAGAATCATTTCACGCTCAATAAAACGTGACCCCGGTAAGTTAGCTCCTTTGATCTTACGCCAATTGGGATCTCGTTCTAATTCAGCAAGCAAATCACAGAATAGGCCTCGATAAACGCAGTTCCGGATTTCTTGCTCGTTTAATGCCATTGCGCCACGATTCAATCTCTCAAAAATTTCGTAACGCAAATCTTGATTAGTACCCGCATCAATAACGATGCTACGAATTGGAGCGTCAATAATTTTTTCTTGGTCTTGATCAGAAAGTTCCTGGAAAAGCTTGCCGTTGAGGCTACTGAGCTTCTGAAGCTTTTGAAGCTTAAATTTATTTGTAACAAATAGAATCAACGTTGTTAAACGCTGCTGCCCATCAACCACCTCAATTTTACCTGTGTTGAGGCGGACAAAATACAGTGGTGGAACTGGTATTTGCAATAACAGCGATTCTATCAATCGTGATGGTAATTCAGGCTTTTGCTCCCAAACGTACTCACGTTGATAATGAGGCTGTAAATCAATTTGTCCTCGCTCATACTTATCGCGCAGAGTCGAAATTGTCCAGTCATGAGGTTGGCTTGAAACAGGCCGAGCGTCGGGTGTATCAACGACTTCTTCAACTTCGGGTTCAAGCTCTGCATAAGACTCGTCTCTGTGGTAGGTATTTGTCATTTTGCTCTAAACTTTGCGCTTTAAAATCCCATTTCTATCAATGCAATGATAAGGTTGTTCAACTGCACACCCTATCAATACTTTTACGGTGCTTTATTTTGAACACCTATAGCTAATTTGGAAACTACACCCAAAAGATAATACGAAGCAGCCTAACTATTTATTCAATTGAATAGTGTTATGCAGCACTGGCTCTGCTAAGTAGTATACCGTGCTTGGCTATTTAATACATCACATTTTGTTACTTTCACTCGTTGTACACTCTAGTATGTTTCAATTTGTAGTTTTTACTGTCGATATAAGGCAAGGTTCTTGTCCTTATACCCTTACACTAAGGAACAACAACGTTGCAACGCTTGCTTAAGTAAAGATTGATATTTTTCATCCTCAACCCCATAAGCCCCAAACCTCTCTAAATGTGGATTCATCATTTGGGCATCGAAAAACACAAATTGCCTGTGGCGCAACCTTTCCACCAACTTTACCATCGCTACCTTCGAGCCTTCAGGAATCCGATAAAACATCGACTCACCAATGAAAGCCCCACCAATAACAATCCCTAAAATTCCCCCAGCTAACTCGTCACCCTGCCAAGTTTCAAAACTAAAAGCATAACCACTCTGGTAAAGTAGCCAATAAATCTTTTGCAATTCCGGTGAAATCCAAGTTGTGTCTCTGTCAGCACACCCAGCCACCACAGCTTGAAAGTCCCGATTAATCGCCACAGTAAACCGTTCTTGATTGATAACACGCTGCAAAGACTTAGGGTAGCGAAACCGCTCATCCAAAGGAATAAAAGTCCGATCGCGACTTCCGTACCAACTCAGGCGATCGCGCTCATCAGCCATGAGAAAATAGCCTTGTGCATAACCCTCAACAATAGCGGCGATATCATATTCCATAAATAAATATAAAAAAACACCAGAGAAACGCCATTTGATCCTATCAATCATCCTCCGCGTTCCTCTGCGTTTCCCTCCGCGTCCCTCTGCGTTTAAAATAAAAAAAATGACTCAACCAATTCCACCCATTACCCTACCACCGCCTGAAAATCCGTTGCTCGAAGGTGAATGGTTACGAGAACGCCTACAACGGTGGCTAGATACAGAATTTATCCCCGAAGCAGTCAACCAAAATATTGCCCAACGAGCCGCACAGATTTTTGTGCGTCAACGGATGGAAGGAGAAAACGACCTTGGTTCTCTGGTAATTGCCATTGTCACAGAGATGCAGTCCTATGATTTTTCCAATAGCTTTTATGGAGAGTTTGCGATCGCCAACGCCGTCAGCGATCTACTCTTAGAAAGTCTGGGAATTGATAAGTGCTGTGGTCAATAATTTTTGTCATTTGTCCTTTGTCATTAGTCCTTTGTTATTTACCAATGACTAATGACTAATGACTCTTAACTACCAACTAGACTTAACAACTCCAGGCAAAAGACCTTCATGCGCCCATTCTCGCAGCACATTCCGAGACAACCCAAAATCGCGGTAAACACCTCTAGGACGACCAGTCAACCAGCAACGATTGCGGTGGCGGGTGGGCGCACTATTCCGGGGTAGCTGTTGAATCTTCCGGTGGATTTCCAGCTTATCGAGAGGAGATGCTGCACTTCTGAACTCTTCTAAGAGAGCTTCCCGCTTGTCAGCATACTTTTCTATCAACCTAGTGCGCTTTTTCTCGCGCTCAATCATGCTCTTTTTAGCCATATATTCTCTAACTTATTTAAAGACACCGTTTTCCATTCTACAGTCTCTCCATCAATTCTGGGGTTACTTGTGTCGCTTACCCTACAACCACTGGCTTATTTGCAGTAGGACATAAATCAGCAAGTTCACAAGCAATGCAGACGGGAGAACGTGCTTTACAAATAGCACGACCGTGATAAATCAGCCGAATTGACCAATTTTCCCAATCAGGCTGAGGCAATAAACCCATTAAATCTTGCTCAATCCGAACGGGGTCTGTATGTTCAGTTACACCCAAACGTCCGCTGAGGCGCTTGACGTGAGTATCTACTGTCACGCCAGCATTAATTCCATAAGCATGAGCCAAGACTACATTTGCTGTCTTCCGCGCCACACCTGGAAGCTTTAATAACTGTTCCATTTGGTTAGGGACAACAGAGTTAAACTCAGTGACAATCATCCTACAGGCGGCTTGAATGTTCTTGGCTTTGTTGCGATAAAATCCAGTTGAACGCACCAAGTTTTCTAACTCTACTAAGTCAGCGATCGCTAAACTCTCAGCATCAGGAAACTTACCAAATAAAGCTGGTGTTACCTTATTCACTCGCTCATCAGTACACTGAGCAGAGAGAATTGTTGCCACCAACAATTGTACTGGCGTTGAGTAGTTCAAAGAGCAAGTAGCATCTGGATAAAGACGCTTCAAACGAGCTAAAATTTCTAGCGATCGCTCCCTCAAAATTAAAAGTTTCTTTTCCCCACTCCCTATTTTCACTGGAATAATTTTTGCACCCATTCCAATTGGCTAGTTAATTGGGTAGTTTCTTTGACTATCAGAAAAATTCCTAAGCCTAAGAGTAACACCAAACCAGTTTGCATTACACCTTCTTGAATCCGGGCTGGTACAGGCTTACCGCGTAAACCTTCAATCAGCAGAAAAGCGAGTTGTCCACCATCCAAAGCGGGTAAAGGCAAAATATTGATAATAGCCAAGTTAATGCTGATAATTGCGGCAAAAGACAACAGATTTGCGCTATTATCTTCAGCTAATTTTGCACCTATTTTGACAATATTAACAGGCCCAGAAACTTGTCCAGCAGTTTGTTGAAAGTTAGTAATTAACTGGCCAAAACCGCTGAGTGTGCCAACAAATAATTGTTGAAACCTGTTAGCAGCAATGCCGAAAATTTCAAAAGGACTATTAGGACGGCGATAAACTGCTGTAGCATTTGGGCTGAGTGCCACACCAACTACACCTTTGCCATCGGCTCCCAATTTTGGTGTTAATTTCAGGGTTTGTTGTTGGTTTTGACGCAGAATTTTCAGTTCGATTTGCTGATTGGGATGAGTTTGAATTTCTTTTGTCAGCAAAGGAGTTGACTTGTCAGAAGCCGGGAGTTCCTGACCGTTCACAGCCAGAATAATATCTCCTTCCCGAATTCCGGCTTGATAGGCAACAGATTCTTGATTAACAGGTTGTACGGCGACACCAGCTTGATAGTTTAATCCCTTGGGAATGCCGACAATACCCAATTGCAAAGCCAACACCAAGTAGGCAAATATTAAATTGGCGATTACTCCGGCACTGATGACAATCGCCCGGTCTAAAACTGGACGGTTACGCAGCAGATTTGGGTCATTGGGTGGAATATCGCTATCGGGGTCATCATCGGGAAAGCCCACAAAACCGCCCAAGGGAAAAGCACGGACAGCATATTCGGTTTGTGAACCTTGGTACTTTAACAAAACTGGGCCAAAACCCAAAGAAAAACGATTAACGAGAATGCCTTGAGAACGTGCTGCAACAAAATGTCCCAACTCGTGTACCAAGATCAAAACAGCCAAGACTGCGATCGCTGCTAAAACTGACATAGAGTAAATTGTGAAGATATTAAGCTATAGTTATCTCCATTCTAATTGGGCATTGGGCATTGGGCATTGGGTATTAGTCATTGGTCATTGGTCATTGGTAAATAACAAAGGACAAATGACTAATGACAAATTATAAAACTTCACGTCCCAAATAAGCTTGCAGCGCTTCTGGTATCCTCACCGTCCCATCAGGTTGTTGATAATTCTCCAAAATTGCTGCCATCGTCCGTCCCACAGCCAAACCGGAACCATTGAGGGTATGTACGAACTGAGTACCTTTCTTACCCGCTTCTTTGAAACGAATATCAGCCCGTCGCGCCTGGAAATCTATAGTATTGGAACAGCTAGAAATTTCGCGGTATTTGCCAGAAGAGGGCAACCAAACCTCTAAATCATAAGTTTTGGTAGAGGCAAATCCCAAATCTCCAGTACTTAAATTGACTACTCGATAAGGCAACCGCAACGCCTGTAAAATTGCTTCTGCATTCCCCACTAATTTCTCCAGTTCATCAAAAGATGTACTAGGTTCGACAAACTTCACCATTTCCACCTTATTAAATTGATGCAGACGAATTAATCCCCGCATATCGCGCCCATAGCTACCAGCTTCCCGACGAAAACAGGGAGTAAAAGCACAGTGGTAAATAGGCAAGTTTTCAGCAGCGAGAATTTCACCCCGGTAGAGATTTGTAACTGGAACCTCTGCCGTAGGAATCAGCCACAAGTCATCATCGGCGCATTTAAAGCTTTCTTCAGCAAACTTGGGTAACTGACCGGTCGCTGTCAAAGACTCGGTATTAACTAACAGAGGCGGGCTTACTTCTACATATCCAGCTTGAATATGGAGAGACAGCATAAATTGAATTAATGCCCTCTCCAATGCCGCACCAGCACCTATCAATGTCACAAAGCGACTTTGGGCAACTTTTACAGCTCGTTCAACATTGAGAATACCCAGCTTTTCGCCAATTTCCCAGTGAGGAAGAATATTTGGATTCTGGGGAATGTACTCATCACCCCAACGCCGCACTTCTACGTTATCTTCCTCATTTCTTCCAAAGGGTGTAGAGTCGCTGGGCAAATTGGGAAGTGCCAACACAAGTTGGGTAATTTGAGCTTTGAGGTCTTTTTCCTGGGGTTCCAGTTCACTCAATGTAGCTTTGACAGAGTTACCTTCATCCCGCAAAGCTTGAATTTCTGGGTCTTGAGGATTCATCCCAGATTTAATCTTCTGCCCGACAATTTTACCGATTTCGTTGCTACGGGCTTGGAGTTGACTACGCGTCCCCTCAAGTTCCCGTTGTTGCCGATCTAGCTGTAATATCGGTTCGATGTCGTATTTACCACTACGACTACTCAATCGTTCTTGAACTAATTGCGGATTTTCCCGTATTTGCTTGATATCCAGCACAGATTTTTCTCAGTTTTTAGCCTATTATCTACCTGCCAACACATCAGCATATACTGATTTTGGCTTGCCACGACCAGAAAAGCAAACATAAAAATTTTGCCCTGCCAATCTTGCCAGGGCTAGAAACATTTAAAATCCAAAATTTAAAATTCAAAATTTGGTATTACTCCCCTTTCTAAGGACGGTTAATGCGATTGAGCAACCAAAGCGATGCAATAACCCCTGAAAAATGCGCTGAAACAGTGTTGGTGTTTGCCTGTACCACAAGCATATCTAGACCGCTAATAATTCGGGTAGGGTCAAAAAATTGGGTAGTTATAGCTTGGGGAGAAATGGATCTTGCTACTAATGTACCAACGATCGCTTGCGCCCCTAAAAGAGTTACCAGGGTTCCCCCTAAATTCACCCACAGCCCTAAGCGTAATACTTGCACAGTCTCGCTTTTTCGAGGGCGGTTGCTGGGATTGGAAGATTCCAATTGCTTGCCAATTCTAGTGTAACGGTAAGCTAAATAAATCCCTCCACCCAAAATAACCAGTCCACAAATTGCTAAAAATACACCAAAGCCAGTGCCAGGATTATTACTAGGACTGCCAGTTCTTTGATTAAAGATGGCGAACAGCAACACAATTATGCTAGAAACAACGCCTAGTATTAACTGAATCCAGAAGCTAATCCAACCTGTAAGGCGAAAAGTTTGGGCAATTGCCCGGAGAGTTGAGGAAGATGATGGAGCATCGGGAGTTTGTGACATAGAGTGAACCAATGTGCTGGGCGCTTGATTAAGGGACGCGAGGAAAAGGGGACACGGAGACACAAAGAGTTCTTTCCCCTCGTCAGAGCGTTTCCCCGTCTTCTTTCTGACAATTCAGCGGTATCTGGAAAACCTCACTTCTATTTCTCTCTCCTAGAAGGAAGAGAGACTTTGAATTTTTCTCCTTTCCCGCAACGAGTTGGGGGTTAGTTTTTTCCATATAACGTGAAAAGTCAAGTTTTCTTTCCCCTTTTTTAGGTCTTCTTTGATAAATTTACTATCACAATTGCCATAAGAGACAAGAGATTCTCTGATGGAGGAAATCAGTAATGGTGACTGCTTAAGTGTTTTCACTGCCGTAGCAGTTTTAACCCAGACATATCCCTTAGCGTAAGCTTTGAGAATTTGCATGGGGAAAATCACTGTAAAACAAAGTGTTTATTAACTTTTACAGACAAAATAGCATTTTACCTGTAAAATTTTTTCGATGGCATTTTATTGCTTAAGCGGTTCTAACTAGTTTGGCATCACTTAATACCAAGATCGTGACTTCGCTATTGTCTTTTTGCTTCTCACCACACCGTATCGAGCTTGAGTAGAGTACATTATTGTGTGCCCCTAAAACCCGCAAACTCGTTCCACAACTTTACAGGCGTGGGTAATTATTTGGTGTTTACGCAATGGATATCTAGTCTAAGTAGCTTTATATGTATTACTCACTTAGCAGTAGCACTGTATACTGACTATAAGGATTATAGACCTTACCCTAAGGCATTTTTTTAGCCATTCATTAACCATGAAACTTGAGGATATATATCAATTCTTTGAAAATCCTCCGCCAACTTACCTTTGTCAGGAACTAGCAGTTTGTTACATACTGTCTGTTTTATTACAAGGTGAATCCTACGGAACCGAGTTGATCGAGCAATTAGAAACTGAATATCCCATTTATCGGCTTTCAGACACCGTGCTTTATAGTGCAATCAAATTTCTGGAAGACCAAGGGGCAATCACTGGATATTGGAAGAAACTCGAAGGACGAGGACGCCCCAGACGGATGTACCAAGTTTCTCCGGAATGGCAAGTTCAAGCTCAGGATCTAGCTTTTCTTTGGCAAAATTACATTAATAGGAGGACAAAGTAACAAATAATTGATAATGAAGTAAGTCTCCTACAGTCAAACACTAACAATTAGTTATGGATACTGCTATTCTGCCATCTACGTTCCTGCTAACCTTGTTGTTATCGGTTGGGCTGTTTTTCTTTATTCGTGCCTCGACTAAAGACCGCACTGAAATAGCGCAACTGGTATCTGAGCAAGACGAAGCTGCTTTAATGTCTCAATTAAAAGAGTATTTTCGATCGCGGTCTTACCGAGTGGCAGCGGTAGACCGAGAACAAAACCAGGTGACTTTTGAAGGTTTTGTTAAACCCAGCTGGTTTTTAGCTATATTTCTAACTTTATTGGCAGCTACCGGGATTGTTTGTCTATCTCTGGTAGTATCTATGCTTTTTCCTAGCTTCAGTACCCTTGTTCTGGCTATGGTATTGTTATCGCCTTTAAGTGGTCTATTTTATTGGAAAAAATCTGGAAGGCTTGAAAAGGTGTCGCTCAAAGTAGAAACAACTCAGAGCGAACAAACCTTCTCAAGTAAGATAACCGTAGTTGCCCATCGAGACGAACTCAGTGAGTTGCAGAGGACTCTACAGCTAAAGCCTGGGAAATAATTGTTGCTTTTTGTGACCATCTTTTAACTATGATATGCAAACTTCTGACCTGACCTACTCTTTAGGCAATGGAAAGTAGGAAGGAGGACATCAAGACGGCTGCTTTGTCAGTTTTCCCCACGACACAAGTCATGGGGAAAAAATTTAAATTCATTAACTTAAATTCATTGACAGAGCAAGCTTTAACCATCTACTGCATAAGAGCGCAACTTCACTAGCGCTTTTTGAAGCGCTTGGCTCTATACCCACTTCCTTCTGCATCATCAAGATAGTATCAACCCATGCAATCTAGCGTGGTTTGAGACAGCTTTACTTTCCAACTACCTGGACTAGATTTACTGGCAAATCAGCTACAAACTAAAAAAAAATTAAATTTTGCATAAACTTAGCAATTTTGCCAGTTAATAGATAGTCAGGAGCCACATTCAATGCCTAAGATGACCATCTATGGTTCATCGACTAGCTAAGGCAAGAGATTCTTGACCTGGTGAAGGTTCTAACACCCTCAAGCTAGGAAACAAGAAATGGTTTTCCTCTACGTATTGAGCACCAAACAGTCCCTTTTCTGCCCAGAAATAACGATCTGTGGTGTGTTCATTTCGCTTTACGAGTAGCAAGGCCGGTGGCAAAATACCTTCAGCTTGAATGAATCTTCTCGCTGCTGTCACAGGCTTTTCTTCGCCACTCTCGATGCTATATTGAGGTACGTGCTCCAAAATGCGTCGTCCTTCCTGACGACGACGACTCTTCCTTTTGCGTCTCCTTGCCAATCTATTGTCCTCCTCTTTCAAGCTATAGATTGTAGTGATAGCTACAAAATCCGTCGTCATTATATAGGTTCTAGTTCAAAATATCAATAGTTTTTAACCTTTTAAGATAAGAAAGTTAATATGTTTGAACATAGAAAAAATAAAATCACCTAAGTATATAATCCCCTAGTAGAAACCATCTCTAAGAAAATTTTAGTTAAGCTTTATTACATGAGTGAGGTAAAAATTAAGTATCCTCTCTTAACATCATGCCTCAAAATCTATAATCTTGAGCAAGAGCTAAAAAATGTTAATGTCTGCCAGTTCCGATTTTCTTGCTCTGTGTCGAGAGCAAATAGCGCTACTAACCCAAGGGCTGGGAGCAACTTTAAGTATTGTGTACCTGACACAAGAATTGGTAGAAACTTCTTCAAGCGATGCAAAACTTATTCCTGTGGTGATTTACCCGGAAACAGCATTATTATCGCCAGAAGAGGAAAATGCTGAGGGGACAGCATACAAGCAGCTTCAAGTTGGAAATGCGTTTATATTACCCAATCATCAAAGAAGGTTATTGACAGCAGGTTCAGAATCTCCAAGCTCGTCAGGGGAGTCTGAGACACCAGATTCGTCTCCACCCCATCTAAAAGAGGAATACTTACTTAGTGGCAACCAAATTGTTTTACCTCTAATTTATGAGGGTGTGATGATGGGTTTGCTGGTGACAGGTAGGCAAGACCGGGCATGGAATGAACACGAGCAAAGTCAGATTCAACAGATAGCTCAAACATTGGCGATCGCTTGTATTTTAGATCAACGCCGAGCATGGTTTGAGCAGGAGTTACATGAGCAACAAATTCTTCAAGAAAAACAGCGCGATTTGCTAGATAATCTGTTGCATCAGTTTCGTAACCCATTAACGGCGTTGCGGACTTTTGGCAAACTGCTATTGAAACGACTAAGGCCCGCAGACACTAACCGGGATGTGGCAAATAGTATTGTGCGGGAAAGCGATCGCCTCCAAGAATTGCTACAACAATTTGAGCAAGTAATTGACTTGACTGAAGCAGATTTAGCACCACTACATTTGCCAGAAGATGAAGTATTTGTAGAAGCAACCATCCAAAAAGACGCTAAACCGCCGCTATTATTGCCGGGAACGGGAGATAAAGCAGTTGACTGCTCCCTAGCAGATATATTAGAACCATTATTAATATCAGCCAAAGCGATCGCTCAAGAGCGGAAGCTAAAACTAATAACTGAAATTCAACAGAATTCATCCCTAGTGCGTGCCAATGTTAAAGCATTACGAGAGGTCTTAACTAACATCATCGATAATGCTTTGAAATATACTCCCACTGGTGGCAAAATTTTGATTCAGGCGGGGCAAGAAAAAGGGAATTTTCAAGGAATTGTCATCAGCGATAACGGGCCTGGGATTCCACCCCAAGATTTAGAACATCTTGGAGAACGGCATTATCGTGGTGTACAAGCGCAAACAGAAATTCCCGGTACAGGTTTAGGGTTAGCGATCGCTAAACAATTAATAGAGCAAATGCAGGGCGAAATCGAGGTTTTCAGCCCTGCAATCAACTCTAAATTCACTTCACCCAGTGCGCCGGGAACTACGTTTATTATTTGGTTGCCAGAAGTTCAAAATTAGTCATTTGTCCTTTGTAAATACTAATGACTAATGACCAATGACTATCTTAATGAAACGAACAAGTTTTGATTGATGGTCATTTGTAAATCGGTATCTGGATCAATAGCGATTAAGTCAACGCTATTTCTGCCGAAGAACAGACCAACCAACGCACCGATACCAGCACCACCCAAGACTTCTTCTGTGGCAATGGCGCGATCGCCTGTGACAGCAGATACCGCAGCGGCTGCACCTGCACCCAATACAGTATTTTGAATGATTGAACCAGTACTAGTACCCTTGTTGACTCTTTCAGTTTTGGTAATCACGTCAGAACTAGCGTTCAGTTGATACTCTTGACCGCTAGTCAAAACTAGTTTCTCGGCAATGAATTGAGAACCGCCTGTAGCAGGTTTGAGTTGACCAATAACTTGACTACCAGCAGGAATCACTACAGATCCGTCTTGCGTAACCACGTTTTGGGATACTGTCAATGTCAAAGGCGCTGTTTCGTCCTTTGTAACCAGAATTTTTTCTGCCTTGTCATACTTCACAGGGATAGCAGTCCCTTGAGGAATCGTCACAGCCACAGGTGTTGGGGTAGTAGACCCGACAGCCACAACATAAGGCGAGTTAATTGCCGAGGCTTGATTAGAACTAACCAATGCTTGGTAGATAAAAGCTGCTACCTGGGCGCGGGTGGCGGTTGCAGTTGGATTCAGAAACTTCACATTAGGATAGTTGACCACAATTTGCTTTTCAGTTGCTGCTGCGATCGGGCTACGGGCATAGCTAGCGATGTTAGAAGCATCGTTGAAGTATTGCAGAGTGCTTTCGGTATTGCCAGTAGGACTATATTCCAGACCGTTGGCAAGGGAAACTAAAACCTGCTGGCGGGGAATAGCTTGGTTAGGCTCAAAGCGATTACCGGGATATCCTGATAAGAAACCAATAGTATAAGCTTGCCCAATGGCACTGGATGCCCAATAGTTGCTAGGCACATCAGTAAAACTGATTGGCGATCGCTGCTGTGTTTTTTGGAAAGCTTTGTTGACCATCGCGGCAAATTGAGCGCGTGTCACCGGTTCTTCAGGGCGGAAGCTACCATCAGGAAATCCGGCAATTACACCTCGCTGTGACAATTGTTGAATAAATTGTGCTGCCCAATAGTTAGATGAAACATCAGAAAAAGTAGTTTGAGCAAAAGATGGCGAAGCTGTAATAAAAGGCGCTACAGTACCGACTGTGACACTTAAAGCCATCAGTGCAGCTGTTCTAGATTGCCAACGATTTAAGTTAAACATTATTTATTTACTCCAGTTAAATTATTTTTTTACTGTTAATTAATTAGACATTTACTAAAGTATTAGGTTCCCAAATTTTCTGCGATTAGTAAAAACCATTACTTTAGTAATACAGTCATAAACAAAAGTCTGTTTCAAACAAAATAGTAGTATGTCAAGTTTAAATTTATGGGAAAGCAAGTTTGTAGTAAGGAATTCAGCCTTTATTTTGTAAACACTTTGGTGCATACTATAAATCCTTAAAAATAGCTTGAAAAATTAGTAGTGTAATCATCCTATTACTTGTTATTACAATTAAACAAGGATTCCAATCAATATCAATACTGAGTAAGACGATGCAGAGATGCAATAGTTGCAGAAAAATACAATTTATAGAGAGAAAAATGAAGGCGATCGCACACTATAGTTAAAGTGGCGATCGCATATAAGGGATGATTAAATTCACAACTTGAATGAAATTAAATCTAGTAACGAGATGGTGGTACTAAATTCAAGTTAGAATTCAGTGTAAGCCTTAAATCCTGTGCAGGTCTGAGGACAAAAGCATTTCCTTCTTTTTTCCGCAACAGGATACTCGCACCTGCACCCGCAGCTCCACCGAGAACAGGTTTTAAATCGTCAACTCTGCGGTTCCCAGTAATTAGTGAACCTAAAAGACCAGCACCCGCACCAATAGCTGCATCAGTTAAAACCTGACCTGTGCTGGGCCCCTGTGAAACTTTTTGAGTTGTGGTATATGTGCGAGAAGTTGCATTAATCGACTGACGCTGACCATTAGAAAATTCTAATTCTTGCGCTACAAACCTTACGCCTTTTCCTTGGTTATCATCTGTATCTCTTGAATAACTATTTAAGTCAACAGATTCTAAACGTCCATTTACTTTAGTACCAGCAGGAATTAAGACATTTCTATTTCTGTCGATAATGTCGTTCGCTATTCTCAAGGTTATAGATTTACTTTCTCCAGGAGCAATAGTAATTGTCTCTTTTTCGTAGGTTACAGGAAAAGCGACTCCAGAAGGAATGGTAACGTTTCCGTATTGTCCAGTTCTGTTTTGATCAATTCTGTATTGAGCATTAGCAGGAGCCAAGCTGAATAGGGGGCTAATGACGGTTGTAGTAACTGCTATTGCCATAAGTGCAGCAGTTCCAGATTTCCATTGATATAGGCGTGTCATAAGAGGGTTGTCCTTTGTGTATGTGATGTATTTAATGACGAGGATTCACTGAGTTTGTTTCTGACTGTTTTGGAACCTGTCTATAGACGTATACAAGTACTTATTATGATGTGAAGTCTGTGCGATCGCGTGGGCATATTAAGGAATGATTTAGTATCTGCTATATGTGTATTTAAGATTGCTGCTTGCGCTGTTTAATCTTTGCGATCGGTAATAGTAAAGTATCTTCTATTTAAATGATAGTCTGGATTTTGAAGCTGAAGACAAACACAATAGAAGAAACTGAAGGAGTGGGCTACGAGCGTAACACCACCCCTCCAATAGACCAAAACTAATACCATTACCGAGTTGCGTTCAGTCTCCACACTGGACGCAATTTAGTATTTAGTCTTCCTTATGAACACCCTTAAAAGGTTCACCATTCTGCTTTACGTCCATAAACTGTCCGGTTTCAGCATTACGTTTTACCCATTGTTCGGTAACAGGGTTGTAAGTTTGGCTGCGTTTGTCCACAGCACCACGGCGATAACCGTTACCTGTATTCTTTGCCATATCTTTATCACCTCCTTAAGACTCATGTAAAAGCGCTTTGACATTTTCTGTTATAATTAAAGAAAGTAGTATCAACAACTTTGACACCTATAGCGATCGCTCTCAAGAATCAGCTATGAAAGAGATCATTGCTGCGAACCTGAACCGCTACCGTAAAAGTCTGGGCTTGTCTCAAGAGCAACTTGCAGAACAAGCTGGGGTAACTCGCCAGAGCATCAATAACTACGAGAACGCCAAAACTTTACCAGACAGCAAAATCCTCTCTGCTCTGGCGAGTGTTTTGGGCATTACACTCGATGACTTGCTACGCTCACTTGGTGTTGGACTACCCAACTTCCGGTTCCGCGCTCATGTTTCCTTTGACAAAAATGCCCAATTTGCAGCCCAAGTGCTACGAATGCTGCAAACTTATAACGCCCTAGAACAAGCCGTTGGCTTATCAACCTACACCCCAGAAAGTACACCTTGCCATCAAGTAGAAGGCAATGAAAAGCACATTCAGACAATAGCTTCTTTGTTTCGTCATCGCCTTGGCTTGGGAGACGCTCCCATTGCCAACCTGTTTCAGTCTGTAGAAGAAATCGGTTTAAAAGTTTTACGCTCCTCCGTTCCCATTAAAGGTTTCTTTGGTCTGAGTGCTTGTAGTGATATTGAAGGTGCTTTTGTTTTGGTAAATACCCATAACATCACCATTGAACGTCAATTGTTTACCCTTGCACATGAGATTGGACACCTAATCTTTCACCGTGTAGAGTACCAAGACACCCTGATTGAAGAAGGAACCAAAGAAGAAGAAAAAGCACGAGAAAAGGTAGCTGATTACTTTGCTAGTCATCTACTTGTGCCTCAAGCTGAATTTGAGCGGATGTACACACTTACCCAAGATATTGTCAAACTGAAACGGCATTTTCGGGTGAGTTACCTATTCATCTTGAATCGTTTAGCAGAAATGAAAATCATTGATTTTGCTAAAGAGAAAGTCAAAATATGTGCAATTTATAAAAAGCAACATGATGGTGCATCTTTGCAAAACTCAATGGAATTACCACCAGCACTACCTGTGGATGATTATCCAGAAAATGAACGTTATGAATTTCTAATTTGGCAGTCTTTAAAATTGGGCAAGATTTCAGAGATGAAAGCAGCAGAACTTCTCAACTTAACTGTTGAAAACCTGCGGGTGCTTCGTCAAGAAAATGAGGTTTATGCAGTCGCTTAACGGAACAATTCTTGACGCAACAGCACTCATTGATTTTCGCTGGCTGAACGAGTGGGGGTGGCTAAAACAGCACTACAGCCCGTTGTACATTGCCCAGGAACTTCTAGACTCAGATCAACTGGAACCCCCAACTCGCCAGGCTGCTAACCAATACTTAACACCTCTGACTCTTTCCACAGAAGAAATGTTTGTTAGTTTTCTAGAATTTAACGTTAGAGCGCCCCTTTTGAGTGTCGCGGATCGATCTACGATTGCCATTGCTCGTCATCAATTGCTGATTTGTGCTAGTGATGACGGGCTAGTTGTTGAAACCTGCAAGGCATACGGTGTTACCTACACTAGAACACTGCGATTATTGACTGAGATGGTAGAGACAGGACACAAAACAGTGATAGAGGTGACGGCAATGGCTGATTCATTAATCAAGGAGCGGGGTAAACACATTTCTCCCAGAGTTTTGGCAGATTGGACAACAAGTTTACGCAAGTATCCGACAAGCTAAAAAATAAAATTTATTTTCTGAAAATTTTCTATCAGTACATATATTGAATTGTTGATACCTCGGTCAAGGTTAAGCGATCGCAATTAGCCAATGACAAATTCGACAATAAAGATCCCCGACTTCTCTGATAAGTCAGGGATCTGTAACTTTGAATTCTCACAAATTAAATAAGAATGTTTTCTTCTCACTCAACGAAAAGAAATAACAAAAGTCTCCAGATGAGTTTTATTTTTATCCGAAGACAGTAAAAGTTTTTCACACAACAAGTAAAAATTGACTCATCATATTGTTAATTTTTGTAAAATTGATGTCTTCAAGACTAGAAACCTGATATCTAGATAGCTAAACTAACAAACAGTGCATCTGTACTGTTAATTATTAAAAGTAGATGTGGCGCTATAGCGTGAATGATCCCAGTACAACTCATCCTCAAAAACTTTCTCAGTTACCGTAATGCAACTTTAGATTTTGGCGGTTTGCATACGGCTTGTATTTGTGGTTCCAATGGTGCGGGTAAATCCTCCCTTTTAGAAGCAATCACTTGGGCTATTTGGGGTGAAAGCCGTGCCACTGCTGAAGATGATGTGATCTATTCTGGTGCGAAAGAAGTTCGGGTTGATTTTACTTTCCAAAGTAACCAGCAAAAATATCGGGTGATTCGTACTCGAATTCGGGGAGGTACTAGCGTTCTTGAATTTCAAATAGAAATCCCATCTGGGTTTCGCTCACTCACTGGCAAAGGGGTAAGAGCGACACAGGATTTGATTTTAGAACACATCAAGCTTGATTATGATACATTTATTAATTCTGCCTACTTACGTCAAGGTCGTGCAGATGAATTCATGCTCAAGCGTCCCACGGAACGCAAAGAAATTTTAGCGGAGTTGTTAAAACTCAATCAGTATGATGATTTGGAAGAACGAGCAAAAGAATCTTCTCGTCAATTCAAAGCAAGAGCAGTAGAGTTAGAGCGTTCTTTAGAGTCGATAAAAATTCAGCTGCAACAACGCGAGACAACGCAAGCGCAAAGAGTAGAGTTAGAAGCCGAACTCAACCAACTGCAACAGGTGCAAGCCTTTGATAATATTGAATTACAAAGTTTGCAAGTTGTCCAGCACCAGCGCCAAAATTGGGAACAACAACTTAATTTTGTAAAGCAGCAATACCAAAATCTTACCCAAGATTGCGATCGCCTCCAACAAGAACAATCAGCTATTGGCTCTCAGCTATCAGATTTAGAAAAAATATTACACCAAGAAGCTGAGATTAAAGCTGGATACGCCCAATATCAAAGTTTACAATCTCAAGAAGAAGCTTTTGCTGTCAAATTTGAAGAACACACCCGCGCTGGGCAGAATCGTCAACAAAAGCAACAACAACTTACCAAACAAATTCACGAAATCGAACGGCAACTGCAACAAGCCCAAGCGCAGCTAGAAGCTTTGCAGCAACAAGAGCGAGACATTCAGCAAACTCTGACTAAATCAGGTGAAGTAGAAGCGGCTTTGTCACAACTAGCCGCAGCCCGTCACCATGTTGCTCGTTTAGATCAACTGCAAATGCAAGTGACTCCCTTGTTGCAACAACGAGCAACTTTACAAAGCCAACTCGATCGCACTCATGCTGGTTTAGTAGCGCGGCTCGAACAACTCCAAAGTACTGAAAACCAATTGCAACGCCAGCACCGCCGCCAACCGCAACTGCAACAAGCGGTGATGGATGTGGCAATCCAAATTGAGGAACTGGAGAAAAAGCGGGTTTATCTACAACGAGTGCAGGAAAAAGGGCAAGAAAGGCGGCACTTTATCGAACGTCTACAAGCTCATCAACGGGACTATGAAAAACTGCTGGGAGAATTAGAGCAAAAATTGCTTATGCTTCAAAATCCTGAAGCACTTTGTCCATTATGTGAGCGTCCACTAGACGAACATCACTGGAGTCGAGTGGTGGAAAAAACCCAGGCTGAGTTAGAGGATACTCAAGGGCAGTTTTGGGTAGTGCGGGAACAAATGGCTGTGTCTGACAGAGAAATCCAGGTACTTAGGCAGGAATATCGGGAAATTTCCCAACAATTAGCAGGATATGATGGTTTACGCGAACAACGGGGACAGTTGGCAGCACAGTTAGAAGCGACAACTGATGTGCAACAACAGTTACAACAAATTGCTGCTGAAAAACAGCATTTAGAGCGATCGCTTCAAGCTGGTGATTACGCTCCCGATAAACAAGCCGAACTCCGGCAGCTAGACCAATATCTGCAACAAGTTAATTATAATGAACAAGACCACGCCCTCGCTCGGAGTGAAGTTGAGCGGTGGCGATGGGCAGAAATTAAACAAGGGCAAATTAAAGATGCAACTAAGCGACAAGCGCAACTATTAGCCCGAAAACCAGAATTACAATCCCAAATTGCTCAATTACAAGCCAGAATCCAGCAAGATCAGATTGATTCTGAATGTGCTAAACAAATCGCGGCTCTTGAGCGTCACATTACTGAAATTGGCTACAGTTCCGAGCAGCACAACAATCTGCGTATGGCTGCAAAGAAAGCTCAATCTTGGCATTTGCGGTATCAACAACTGCTATCAGCCCAGCAGCAGTATCCGCAACTCCAGACAAGATTGCAAGAGTTAGAGGAGTCTAGAAGCGCCAGATTAACCGAGCGGCAAAAACTCGGTGGACAAATCGAAAGTATTATCCAGCAATTACAAGCAACAGCTAACCCATCTGCCCAAATTCAAGCTTTAGAGCAGCAGTTAGCAATCCGCAGACGGCAACTTGATGAGCAAATTGCCAAGTTAGGGCGTTTAGAACAGCTGGCGCATCAACTGGAAACACTGCAAGTTCAATATGAACAACAGCAGCAGCAATTACAATCTTGCAAGCAGGAATATCGAGTTTATCAGGAATTAGCGCAAGCTTTTGGTAAAAATGGTATCCAAGCATTGATGATTGAGAATGTGTTGCCTCAACTGGAAGCTGAGACAAATCAACTACTTTCGCGGTTGAGTGGTAATCAGTTTCATGTACAATTTATTACTCAAAAAGCTGGGCGCAGTGCTAAATCAACCAAGAAAAATGCCAAGCTGATAGACACCCTAGATATTTTAATCGCCGATTCTAGAGGAACGCGATCTTATGAAACTTACTCTGGTGGAGAAGCCTTTAGAATTAACTTTGCCATCCGTTTGGCACTGGCGAAATTATTAGCGCAACGGGCGGGGGCGGCGTTGCAATTGTTGATTGTGGATGAAGGTTTTGGTACACAAGATGCGGAAGGATGCGATCGCTTGATTGCCGCGATTAATGCCATCTCCTCCGATTTCGCCTGCATCCTCACTGTCACCCACATGCCCCACCTCAAAGAAGCTTTCCAAGCCCGGATTGAGGTGAATAAAACTCAGGAAGGTTCGCAGTTGAGTTTGTCAATTTAATTAAATTTAACGCGTGCATCAAGACCTAATGAGCGAAGCTTTTTCGTTAGTGTTTCTGCTTGTGCGCGATCGCTAAATGCTCCAGCATTCACATAATCCCCTAGATTGGATTGCTCTGTGATAGCTTCGGGTATATATTGTTGCACTCTGCTCAGAGTATCATTATTGGAAATTGGAATTATTACTCTGTAAGGATTATTAGCAACTAATGTATTGCCATTGGCAACAGGTACTACATACTCATTATTAGGAGGCAATACATAGCGAGTATTCTGAATATAATTCCCCCCACTTGAGTTATTCAACCCTAAAGCTTCCCAAGTTTGCCGATCTACATTTCCATTAGAATTCAATCGAGAAGATTGTTGGAATGCAATTACAGATTGTCTGGTGTAATCATTGAAAAAGCCATCAGGATTGGTATTAGAGAAACCCAACTGCCACAAACGCTCTTGAACTAATCTGACATTCTCTCCCTGATCGCCTACAGTTAGATAATCTCTGCCTGATTGTGGAGTACCACCTGTGGAGGCTCTACGCACTGAGTCCAAAACTTGAGCATTGGCGATGCCATCAATAGGTAGGCCATAATTTCGCTGGAATGCAATTACAGCTTCTCTAGTCATTGGGCCAATATTCCCAGTGGCATCAGCATCTAAATAACCTAGCTGTCGCAAACGCACTTGTAGTTCTCTCACTTGTTGAGTAGAGAGACGTGAACTTGCTGAAGTCGGAGAGGAACCCATTAATGCATTCCAAGTTTGTCGATTCACAATCCCGGTAGCAGGTATGCGATAATTTCGCTGGAATGCAATTACAGCATCTTTAGTAATTCGTCCAAAATTTCCAGTGGGATTAGGATCAAAGTAGCCTAATTGC
This sequence comes from Nostoc cf. commune SO-36, assembly GCF_023734775.1. Lineage (NCBI taxonomy): Bacteria > Bacillati > Cyanobacteriota > Cyanophyceae > Nostocales > Nostocaceae > Nostoc > Nostoc commune. The sequence continues at coordinate 1,922,383 of NZ_AP025732.1, forward strand.
CGTAGACGCTGTTGCAATCTGGTGACGGCTGCACCAGTTTTGCCTTGAGAAAGAGTAGGGTACTGGCCAACAGGTGATGCCTGCGGTGAGATGCTCCTGGATATACCTTGACATGTTCGTTGCAAGGCTCGTTGAGTAGTAGCACCTACGACTCCATCAGCACTTATTCTATTGGCTTGCTGGAATTTGATCACAGCATTTTGAGTCAAGCTAGCAAACTTACCTGTCACCGGGCCGTTAAAGTAGCCTAATTTTTTTAAACACCTCTGGCTACTGCTAACTTCAGGCCCAGTACTTCCTATTTTCTGAAGTGCTAAAGCTTGCCCAGCTATACTCAGAAGCCCCGTAATCAGTGCCAGAGACAGAAGACGCATCGCCGCACCGCTAGATAACTTTTTCCAATTCAAAAATTTGAAATCAGCTACGGTAGGAACAACCTTGATACTTTCGGATGTCTCGCAGACTGAGGCGAGCTTGGTTAAATAGCTATCTACCCCTGTTTTCACTTGCTTTATTCAAGTTGTTATGGCTACAAAAAAGTATACCACTTTCTCTGTGTGATAATAAATTCTCGTATGATTCTTTACAAGGAATTGACTAGTCCTAATAGTAACGGAAATTGGGGACTGGGGAAGAGTAATACCCAGTACCTTTGAATTTGATGGGTTTTTGTCTATAAAAGTTGTAAATTTAGGGACATTTTATCAAGAAAATAACGGATGCTGGCTATTAGCAGCCTGCCTTGCATCTCGATTGTTATTGTTCTTGCTGTGGTTGCTCTGTATCCTCTGGTTTTTCATCAACTTTTTCAGTATTACCTGCTTTTACCCAACCTTCTTGTTCACTACCTTCCAAACGAATCTTTTGCCACGCTTTATCCTCGCTTTCTTCCAAAATAATAATTTTTTGATTAAAACCTACCCCACCAATACGTTCAGCTTCTTGATTTGGTTTTGCTCGCAAACTCAAGCCTTCAGCCCAATTAACACGTCCTCGATAAGCTCCCGATGGTAACGGCTTTGTTGATGGGGTAGCTTTAGGCGATACTGTCGGAGTAGAGGTTGAGCTTGGAGAAGATTTAGTATTTGCCCCAGGTGTAAGGGTGGTTTTAGTTCCTCCAGGCTCGGTTGCTTTTGGAGCTTGAGCTTTCACCGAGGGGCTATCATTGGAATAAACGGGTTTGGCAGGAGGTATGCCAGTGCGATTCATGAAATAGAGTGCAATTGCAGCGCCGCCACCTATTAACACAGCGATCGCTAAGAAAAACCCCAGTATAAACTTTGTTAAGCCAGACAACATAATTAAAACCTGATTATCAAGAATCAAACAATTTTGGATTTTAGATTTGCGATAGCAAGGAACGAGCGTATTTTAGTTCGACAGTTAAGGGTGAAGGGGAACCAGTCATCTCCGTATTTTCCCCATTGAGGGGAGTAGCGTTAAACTGGCTCTCCAGGGTTAAGAGTAGAGAAACAAGTAACCTTATTGTGTATAAGAAATCAATAGTCCATAATAATTCATCATTAACTATTGACTATGGATTTTTGACTAACTAATTATTGTAGCTACTGCTGAATAGACATCAACCGAATTTAAATATGCGTTATTCATAACCCTTGTAGAGACGTAGCAATGCTACATCTCTACTTTGTCTAATGCCTTCACGTACTGCGCCGGAGGCGATCGCTCAAAGGACTGTGTTTAGATGCTAAACGCGCTCTCCCCGCAGCAGCCCATTCTTGGAGTTGCTGAATTTGCTCTACGGCAGTTCGCGCCAAGGGGATGATCTGACTGGCTGCTTCTAAAATGTCGTCATTAGCAAAGTCTCGATTTTGGCTAAATCCAATATGCATCGCTTCAATTAAAGTTTGCTCAATCTCTGCCCCAGAAAAATCGGGTGTCTCATAAGCTAATCTGTCGATGTCATAACTTTTCAAGTTATGGGGGCGCAGTCGGGATAAATGAACATCATAAATTGCTTTTCTCTCTTCTTGGGTAGGCAATCCCACAAAGAAAATTTCATCAAATCGCCCCTTACGCAACATTTCTGGCGGTAAAGCTTGGATGTCGTTAGCGGTGGCGACGACAAATACGGGTGAGCTTTTTTCAGCTAGCCAAGTAATAAAAGTACCAAACACACGGCTGGCTGTTCCGGCATCACCTTTGCTACCAAGTCCAGCAAAGGCTTTATCTATTTCATCAATCCACAAAATACAGGGGGCAAGGGCTTCAGCTACTTGGATCATTTGCCGAGTCCGAGATTCTGATTCACCCACCAAACCACCAAATAACCTTCCCACATCCAGACGTAGCAAGGGTAAATGCCAGTGATGAGCGATCGCTTTTGCTGTTAACGATTTACCAGTTCCTTGAATACCCACCAACATTAAACCACGGGGGTGCGGTAATCCGTACTGTCGCGCCTTATCAGTAAATGAGCCTCCCCGACGAATTAGCCAGTCTTTCAAGTTATCCAGTCCGCCGATATCAGAAATTTGCTCCGTGGCGGGGTAGAAGTCCAAAATTTGGGTTTGGCGGATAGTTTGGCGCTTTTCTTCCAAAACGAGATCCACGTCTTCTGGTCGCAATTCTCCGTGGGTAGCGATCGCCTTTGCCAAAACCCGCCGAATCCGTTCCATCGAAAGTCCTTGACAAGATAGCACCAAATCATCTAAAACTTTGCCAGAAAGTGAGTTACCAGTACTTTGTAGCAAGCGTTCCACCTCAGTTTTAATTTCTGCGGCGGCAGGTAAGGGAAACTCCACGACTGTCAAAACTTCGGTTAAATCGTCAGGGATGGCGATACGTGGTGATAGTAGGACAATATTTTTTGGTTGCGACTTGAGGAGTCGTGATAGGTTGCGGAGTTTGCGTGCGATCGCAACATCATCTAAAAAGCGATGATAATCTCGTAAAATCAATACCGCAGGTGCGGAAGCTGGTAATTTTTCGATAAATTCTAAAGCTTGCAATGGGTTACGTCGCCCAAACCCCACATCATTGGGGTTCCCCTGGTAGCCATCGACAAAATCCCAAGTATACACTGGGCGATTACCCTGGTTGGTTGCTTCTTCCCGGATAGCTGCTTCTACCCGTTCTTCTTCATAAGTGGGAATATAAATCAAGGGGTAGCGGGCACGTAGCAGCAGTTTAAACTCTTCACGAAAGTTCATATATAGCTGTGGTTATTACTTATTCTCTCATTGTTCAGCAAAATATTAGGCGAATAGAATTCACTGCTACACAAACAAAGTCCACCTCCGTGGACTAACTAAAAATTAAGATTTTTATAATACACTAGGACTTACGCGTTGACAAAAAGAATGATCTATGTGTCTAGATAATGCCATCACTGCTAAGGTTTGCAAAAATATGCTCACGTATCAGCCCTTTCAATATTGACAAATAGTACACTATGTGAGTTTTCTAAGAAGGTAAGACTAAAACAGCACTGAAGCGCTTATGCTATCTCCCGTATTTGATGCTTTTGTAGAAGCCAGCCCCGTGAGTGTAATGATGCGAGTCCTGATGGAGAACATTTTTAACTCCTGGCGGATGAATCAGATTTTTGAGACTGCAAGCGTTCGTCAATACTCTCAAGAGTTACTGTTTTCGAGTCTGGTGGATTTGATGAGTTTGGTGGTGTGTGGGATGTATCCATCGGTTCATGCAGCCTATCAGAAGAAGGCAGTGGAGGTAAGTGTCAGTGCAACAGCGTTATACAACAAACTGCAACGGATTGAACTTCCTGTAAGTCGAGCATTAGTCCATGAGACAGCATCCGATCTCCAGGAGTTGCTCCACCTATTGAATGTGGAACGCCCCAGTCCTTTAGGAAAACAATATCGGCTGCGGATTGTAGATGGCAGTTGTTTAGCCGGAACCGAACGCCGACTAGCAGCACTGCGCCCTCATGCAGCCAAACCATTACCCGGAAAAACAATTGCCATTCTCGACCCAGGGACAAAACTAGTGGTTGATGTGATTCCCTGTGAAGACGGTCATTCCCAAGAACGCTCCAAGTTTCATCAGGTTTTGGCACAAGTGCAACCCCAACAGGTATGGATTGCAGACCGCAACTTTTGTACCGCAGGATTTCTCCATACTATTGCGAAACTGGGAGCGTTTTTTGTGATTCGTCAACATGGGGGTTTAGGATACGAGCCTGTTGGTGAGTTACAACCTGTTGGGTTGTGCCAAGCAGGAACTGTGTTTGAACAAAAGGTGGAAATTGTCCATGAGGGAGGGACTTTTCAGTGTCGCCGTATTGTCATCAAGTTAACTCGTCCCACCCGTGACCAAGAGTGGGAAATTGCCATTTTCACCAACTTACCACCCACTAACGCCGACGGTGTTCTGGTGGCAGAACTCTATCAAGGGCGATGGAGTGTGGAAACTTTATTCCAAACCGTGACCCAAAACTTTCACGGAGAGATTGAAACCTTAGCTTATCCTAAAGCTGCCTTATTCTCCTATTGTATGGCACTGTCAGCCTACAACCTTTTAGCGACAATTAAAGCAGTTCTTGGCAGTGTACATGGGGTAGACAAAATCGACGCTGGGCTATCGGATTTTTACTTGGTAGATGACATTCACGGCATCTATCGGGGCATGATGATTGCGATTCCTCCGCAACATTGGCAATGTTTTGAGGATTTTACCGACATTCAAATGGTAGACGTTCTCCAACATCTAGCAACCAAAGTACATCTCAAATCCTTTCGTAAGCATCCCAGAAGTCCCAAAAAGAAGCGACCACCACTCTCCGTTGATGGCAAACATCCCCACTGTTCCACTACTCGAAAGCTCAAGCAATACAAAGCCACTCTTGATGCCATTCCGTAAAGCAAAACCATAAAATATGTTATTTGTCAATATTGAGAGGGCTGGATAAAGATATGTGCAACTTCACATTAAATTGGTATTAGATCACTTTCTTAGCTATATCAATTGCTGCGGCTGAAAAATACAGCAGCTATAAAAATTAAGCCTAAAAGTGCTAGAGGAACCCAGAGATTAGGTAAATCCGACAAACTCATAAAGGACTTCCAAATAAGTTCAAGTGTGTGAGGCAATACAGTTCATTCAGTTAAGAAAAATAGTAGGTCGGCTTGAGGAACGAAACCCAACATTATCAAGGCTTTGTTGGGTAATACTAAATGACTTTCAAGACAGTCGCTACGCAAATTTATTTTTCTGGCTTAACTGAACCGTATTGAGACTAATTTGTTATTAAGCTTTAGGCGAAAAACCTTTTTTTGTATAATCCCAGTAATCCAACTACGCTAAGACCAAGTAATGCTGATGGGTCAGGTACAGAAGTTTTTTGTGCTGTAAAGCCAGTTTCGTAAGAAATACTAAGGTTGGTGGCTGAAGCAATTGTGTAACTAGCTTCTATTTGTTGTAATCCTTTATCACCAATAGGAACTAAATAAGTACCATTTTGATCACCTGTTAACTTTTTGCCCAAGTATTCTACTGTCACATCTGGAATTTGTTTTCCTTGATAAAGAACTTGAACTTTCAAGTTTTCTCCTGGTTTGACTGTAAGAGGATTCTGTAATGCGATGATTTCTAAAGGTAAGTTGAATGGTTGAGCCAAAGTGTCAGACCAATCATAAAGAGCTTTAGTATACTTAAGATAATGACCTACATCTTGATATTGTCCAATTTCTTGCTCGGAAATACTTTGATATGCATCGCCTATCCTAGCATAATAGCCATTATCAAAAAAGCCAGTTAATGCAGCGATTTCACTATTAGAAGTTAGAGATAGCCCATCTTTTTTCTGATTGATATCAAACGGAAGTATTTGTCTATTAGAATCATAAGCTGTAGCTTGCTGAAATTTAGATGTCTGGTAAGGTTCAGGCCCGTCTTCTGGATGACCAAACAAGAGGTTATATTCTCCATTTTCATAGTCAAACCAAATAATATGTGCTGAAGCTGGTTGGATAAACAAAGGTAACATTGCCACTGCTAATAGCAACTCTTTCCATCTTTTGATCAGCATATAAATTTTCCTAAATCAGGTGTTAAATAATTAGAACCATAATATTTAATAACTTACAATCCCCCCGTCAGGGATATTTATGATTAAGGATAGGAGCTTTTTTATTTATTAATAAAAAGCAAACTTTTTTTGTTAGCTGAAATACAAAATGTACTTCCAAAGAAATACTTCGGTTAGGGGATTGGCTTTTTAGCATAAATAGGGTATGTAAAAAGCTATGGCAGGATGTAGCAATCCTATTTAAAAACTTTAAGTAAATTCTGAATCAGTTGTAAGAAAATATAATGTAACTTTTACAACTAAATATTATATGTAGAGTTTCAGGTTGACGATCGCTATTGCTGTCTCCTTTTGTTTGACCTCAAAAAAAAATTAGAATATATCAGTTAAAACTATATATAAACACTTAGGGAACTCCAAAAAATTATTCCACTTAAAGTCGTTGACTGTTGACTGAAAACTCATGAACCGTCAACACAATTCGCAATTCGCAATTCGCAATTCGCAATTAATGCCCCAGGATTTATCCGGGGGCTTGAACCCTGCATTGTTTAAAACTTATCTATCCATAAATGAATTTAGGGGCTTGTACCATCAAGGAAGAATTGGTCAACAGTGAACAATAGCAATGGAATATTTTTTTACTTGGAACTCCCTTAACGGATACGCACAAATCCAGCTTCATTCATCAGTTTTTGTCCCTGATTTGTTAATAGCATATTGGCGTATGCCTCGCCCGCTTTTTGTTCTAGACTGCCATTATTCTGCCTGATTATGACAAACATCTGACGTGTAATTGGATACTCACCTGTTTTGAAAGCATCAATGTTTAACTTATTGCGTTGATTTGGACATTGAGCTGGTTTAATCAAAGGTTTGATGTAAGGAGTGACAAAACTGTACCCTTGTCTGGCGATTGGCAGTGCCTTAATCTTACATTGGGGGACGACTTCAGGAGCCGAAGCGTAGTAAATGCCACCGCGATCGCTTGCTAATTTTCTCAGTCCATCGGTTGTGTCGTAGACGTATACTACATTACTTCCAATTTTCTCTCCACTGAGGACGTTGTTAGCAAAGAACTCTACAGTGCCTCCATCTTCAAAGCGACGGGAGTATGCAGTAATTTTTAGGTTAGCCCCGCCAACCTGATTCCAGTTAGTTATTTTACCAGTGTAAATATCTTTAATTTGTCCTAAGGTTAGCCCTGGAATTTGCAGATCGGGGTGAACAGCGATCGCTAATCCTTCTAAAACCACTGGAATTTGTTTGAGGCTAAATCCCCGTTGTTGAGCTTGTTGAAACTCTCTGTCTGCGATCGGGCGGGAGGATTGAGAAAAGGTCAGTTGTCCTTCCAATAACATCCGAATTCCCGTACCTGAACCTGGTGTAGCATTAATCGCATCGGTATAGCGTAATTCAAACTGCGGATGGGCTTTTTTGATTTCCGGATCTACATATTGCCGAACTGTTGCCCAAGATGTGCTACCACCATAAAACCATGTTCCTTCGGGGGCAGTTACGGAACTAAAATTGGAGTTGATTTTTGTCTCAACTAAATTGGCTTTTGTCCCAAATAAATTGTCTTTTGTCCCAACTAAATAGCCTACACCACTACTGACAATCACGCCCACCAAACCAATTAATAACCACGGTTTGATATTTTTCTTTGGTTTATAAGTTGAATCCTCTAGCTTGATGGGAGTTACCTTTGGCGGAGAACTTTCGCGCAATCCTTGCCAAGTCAACGGTTCAACATTGGCTTCAATACAAATTGTTGGCAACCAAATTGCACCTGGATAATCAGACTTAAAATGTTCTAGGCGTTTTCGCGCTTTTTTAACAGAAGTAAACAGTGACTTATTATTATGAGTAAATTCTTGGAAGAAATATCTTAAAAAATCTACTGCTACGGGATCAGGCACGGGTTCGCGCATGACAATAACTTGAGGTAAATGTAATTGGGCCATTTGGTTAGCTAATCCCAAACCATCACAAGAATTAAAAATTGCTAACTGTAATCCTTTATCAATAGCTTGTTTCAAAGCTTCTTTAAATTCTTCAATAGTCAAACTATCTTGCTCGTTAAGTTCAATCCAACCAATCTGCCCATCTTCTTGACTCCCACTGTGTCCTGTAAAAACGAAAATATGGTAGCCTTGTTCATCCCAAAGTGCTTCGCACAACTCCTTGCGGCTAGGTTTAATTAAACAGTGTACTTCTACCCCATCTGTCTCTAAATCTTGAATTACCTTTAAGTCATCTTTTGTATTAATGCCGTCACTCCTGCCAACAGCAACTAAAATTCTGACTTTTATACTTTTAGGAACAAGCTTATTTATCTTCGGATTAAAACTTTTGGGCGCAGTTAGGGCAATTTCAGCATTGGGATAGTGTTCTTCAAATAAATTCCATTCTTGCCAAGGGAGGCGACGCAAGTCGATATCTTTGGCATCGATGATCACACGAATCTCATCATTTGCATGGTGCAATTGTTGTGCGATCGCAATTAATCTATCCCGGATTGGCCCCCACCTGCTATCGTAAGTATTTAACCATTGATTTAGCTCGTCTTTCACTGCTAAAGTGTGTGCCGCGTGAGAATGAATTATGACACTTTTGGGTGTGAGACGGAAGGTAGCACAAGAACGCACAGCCTCGATTTGGCGATATGCTGACTGCCATTCATTAAAGGATGATTCTAAATTTAGTGGTAATGGAGGTAAAAACCCTTCTGTTTCTTCATCCAAGCTTTTCGCTGTTAAAATTACCAGAAATCCATCTGGTGAATTGCGTCTTAGTTTCAACTTGACGGTCGCCATTACTGTCTCCTTTTGTTTGTTTTAAACAACAAACTCTTCCATCAGGCTTGTTTCCCCTAACACTATCTTGACACTGAATTTTTCCTCGTGCTGGCAGCTAAACTCTACTTGCATCCAGTCATCTGCATTTCTTGCTTGCACTTCCATGCCAGTGTTTCCATCTGCATCTAAGACAATCAGTTGTAAATCTGGGGGTAAATGAATCGCATCGTCGGCGGGATAAATTCGTAGGCGAATATCAAAAACTTCGCTATCTGTGGGTGTTAACTGCACTAATAAGAGTACTTGCCGAACCAAGTCAATCACTTTCGCCCGACTGATAGAGTTAGTCGCAGGGCGAGTCATTGTACTACTGCTTCTAAAATTGTTAGCAAATACTAACTCTGGGGCTTGCCAATGTGACTCGAAGATTCCCATAACCCATTGACGCAGATTTATTAATAGCCTCCGCTTATGTATAATCTCAATCAGAGCATCAAAAGATTGCAGTTGGACTATTTCAAATATTGCTGGTGATTCAGTCATCTCCCTTGCCGGAAGAAATCCTAACAATTCTACATAATCTAATTGCTCACTAAACTGAACTCCTACATAACCAATCCGGTCTTGTGTAATGGTTGCAGGTAAGACTATAGCAACCTCACCCGGTAACACTGGACGGCATTCAAGCTTACCAACCCCCGGCAATACTAAGTCAGCAACATCAAAAATTGCCCTTAGACTGCGATGCCAGCTATCGCCTTGATTCAGCGCTGTCTCAACATTTAGCCATTTGAGATAACTGTGAACCGCATAAACAGCTAGAGTATTGAGATAAACTTGTTTGCCTTTTTGGAGACTATCTTGCTGGGCGGCAAATTCCTCAGCCCAACGGTGGGCATTTTTGGGGAGAGGGACGCTTAAAGTAGATGATTGTGTGTTGGTCATTAGTCAGATCCGAAATTCATACCAATATCTTTTAACAGGGGAAGGCAATTTTTCTTCCAGTGGGAGTAAAGAGTTTGATTACTTATATTTAACTCTCTAGCAATATCAGCGATTTTATGAGGTGGTTGTTTTAGAAGTAACCGCATTGTCAATAAGTGACAATGGCATTCAGGATTTTTACGCGGATGACTGGCTTTTAATTTACCTTCTTGATCTTGCTCAATATATTGCCAGATGCGTTGACCAAGGCATTGGCGCTCAACTTCCTGGATTTGGGCAATTTTGATATCCAGCAAATCTAAAGAAATACTTTCTGACTGACGGTCTGGCAAGATATTTAGTAGGGTTGTTTCGTCACCCTCATCGTTACGGGTAAGTCTGTCTAAACTTATGATATAATTACTATCTGCTATATACAAATCTTTAATGCGCCATTTAAGATAGCCATTAATCCAAGTTACTAGGCTTTGTTGGAAGGAAGGCGATACTCCTTCCCTTCGGGACGCTACGCGAACGGAGTCACTTGGTGAACGCACTTCAAACTCGCAAATCTTCCGGCTCATCCATTCCCAAGTTTGATTTAAGGCTTCTAAATAGTCTTGGTGTCCTGACTTATAAATGCCAGGGAGTTGTTGAATAAGCATAAGCAGTCTATTTAAGGCTTTTTGCCTCTCTGGACTGGGGTCTGGGTAGCAGCATACATCATCAATCAGTTTTTTCAGTTGTTCATCCACAAGGATTATTCTCCCAAGCTGCTGTGCCTGTTAATTACCTGAAAGACAATAAAGCTTTTGCAGCTTGAGTTTACCTGATTTTTAATTCACTTATTACCTTTAAATGTTGTAGATATCAAAAAGTTTTTATTACTCTTGCTAGAGAAAATTTATCAGCGATCGCCCCAAGTAAAACTAAAACCCAAAAACCTCTTATATTTCGTCATTGCGTTGGCGTAAGCCTTCCCGCAGAGTACGAAGTGTTCGCGGAGCGTCTCTAAAAGTTGCAATCGCAAAGACTGAGATTGCCACGCTTCACTTCTCTACGAGACGCTACCGCGAACGTTCCGTACCCTGCGGGAAGGCTTACGCCAACGCAATGACATCTTATATTTAATTGCGTATACTTAACTGATTTCTATAGCTTGGACTTTTTTTACTTCCGGTATTGTTTTAGTGCAATTCATACTCACCATTTCATAAAAATAAAAATAGTGGATGTAAGTTTAATAAGAGTCCAAGCATAAAACTTGCTGTATCAGATTCCGAGCAATCTTAGTGAGATAGGTCTGCTATATGAAAAAAGTGATGTATTGGTTAATGGGTGAAAAAGCAGGACGAACCATAGTTGGTACTTGGAATTGGCTATGGGGAATGCCAGTAGAATCTGGTGGGAAAGTAGCTGTAGCCGTGGCTGAAGAATCATTGCAATCAATGCAAGAATCGGTGCAAAAGCTAGCTGTAGCTGTTGCTATGCAAGAAGGTTCTTACAAAACAGCCAAAAATAAATACGAGGCAAAAATCAAAGAATTACAGACTTTGGAGCAGCAAGCAAATATTGCCCAACGCAGTGGTAATGCAGAAGCAGCGCGAATGGCAATGACCAAAGCAATCCAGACAGAGCAGATTTTGCCAAAACTAGAGGAAATGGTCAAACAGGCTGAAACATCTGTAAATGCTTCTAAAGATAAGCTGAATCGGGAACGCATGAAGTTAGAAAGCTACAAGGCTGATATGCAAAATATGAAAGATATGTCAGAGGTAAATGAAGCACTAGCAATGATTGCTAAAGTCAACAATGAATTTGACATTGGTTCGGCTAAAAGTGACTTTGAAAAAGCTAAAAGTGCAGTTGAACGGCGAAATTTCAAAACAGGCGCTTTAGCAGAAATATCTGAAAACCCAACTGAAAAACTCCAAGCTGAAATAGAACGTATGACTGTAGATGACGAAGTTTCTCGTCGTTTGCAGATGTTAACTGAGTCAAATACTGAAAAATTATCAGAGTAAAAGTTATGAATCAAAAAAGCGCTCCTCCTCCAATTGTTTTTATCCTGATTTTTCTAGCTTTAATCGGTGGTGGTTACTGGTTCTTTTTCAAGCGGGAAGCAGTACCAGGTAATATTACTTCCCCAATCAACACACCTTCTACTAGTTTTTCATCCCCAAGTTCATTACCAAGCGGTACTACTGTAAAAATAGACGGTTCTACGAGCATGGTGACAATTAACCAAAATCTCAAAAGAGCATTTGAGAGGCAGTTTCCTGGTACGAGTGTTGTAACTAGTGCTAATGGTTCTCAAAATGGTATCGCGGATCTGATAGCGGGTAGAGTGGATATTGCGGCGATATCTCGACCCTTGACTGCACAAGAACAGAGTCAGGGATTAGTGGCGGTGTCCGTGACAAATGATGCGATCGCGCTGGTGGTTGGCAAAGCAAATCCTTTCAATCAAGGATTAACCAGCGCTCAAGTAGCAGATATATTTCAGGGAAAAATTAACAACTGGTCAGCAGTTGGTGGTAGCAATGGGACTATCCGAGTCATTAATCGACCGGCAATTAGTGGAACCCATCAAGCATTTCAGGAAATAGTGTTGAAGAAAGCTAATTTTGGCACAACACCAAACATCGCAACACTACCACGAGATGCCACAACTCCCCTACTCCAAGCTTTGGGAACTGATGGCATCGGCTATGCTACTTTTGCACAAGTTGCCAATCAGCAAACAGTGCGATTTGTTCCAATTGATGGATTGACTCCCGATGCAAATAATTATCCTTATCAACGGCAGCTATTTTACGTCTATAAAAACTCTGCTAGTCCTGGAGTCCAAGCTTTCTTAGGTTATGCAACTTCGCCTCAAGGGCAGCAAGCTATCATCCTAAATAATTAATTCATCCAGAGTCCCATTAATTATGTAGAAAGGCTATGTTTTACGTTTCTAGGACTGACCTTCACAGAATTATCACAAGGGAACTCCAAAAAATAAATTATTCCACTTAAAGTCGTTGACTGTTGACTGAAAACTCATGAACCGTCAACGTACATAGGTAGGGGCACAATATGTTGTGCCCCTACGATTATCTGTACCTCACGCCTGGTGCAATCTGCTGTATCTAATAGAAATAGGAGTGAAATTTAAATATGCGTTACCTAAAACCCTTGTAGAGGACTAACAATGCTACGTCTCTACGATAGACATCTCCAGAAATTAAATATGCGTTATCCAGAATCCTTGTAGAGACGTAGCACTGCTACGTCTCTACATTCATTTTCGGAGATGTCTAATTGTGAATTTTCTGATGTATTCGCACTTGCCAGTCTTTTGTAAGCTTGTACTTTAGCGAAAAATACTTGACTAACCTTAGCGCAAAACTGTAGCCTCAAACTACCCTTATCACTGCTTATAAGAACATGGGATAATTTATTGTAACTTCACTAATACGTTGTTTTGCGTAGATTCAGCAAAAATCTAGTAAAAAAAAGCAAATTAATTAACTATGGTTACTAGGATTTATGATAATTCACACTTCGATGAAAGCACTAATGGGGTTGTTGTAATGGTCGAGCCATACAGCCAAAAAGAGCAAATACAGCAAGTTGTTTACCGCATTTTAGATGCCAATTTAGACCGCGCTCGTGAAGGCTTGCGAATTATCGAGGAATGGTGTCGGTTTGGGTTGAATAATGCTCAGTTGGCTCTTGAATGCAAGCGCTTGCGCCAAGAAGTAGCCAAGTGGCATACCTCCGAATTACGAGCAGCGCGAGATACACCAGGCGATCCTGGGACAGAGTTAACCCATCCTCAGGAAGAACAACGAGCTAGTATAAAATCGGTATTGCAAGCTAACTTTTGCCGGATAGAAGAAGCATTAAGGGTGTTGGAAGAATACAGCAAGCTCTACCAGCCAACTATGGCTAAAGCTTGCAAGCAGATGCGTTATCAGGTTTATACCCTAGAAAGTAGTTTAATGGGTCATCAGCGCCATCAATTATTGTGGCGATCGCATTTGTATCTTGTCACTTCCCCACATGAAACTTTGTTGAACAATGTCGAAGCTGCACTCAAAGGGGGATTAACGCTTTTACAATACCGCGACAAAACTGCTGATGATTCTTTGCGTCTGGAACAAGCAAGAAAACTCCGGCAGTTATGCCATATTTACGGTGCTTTGTTCATTGTTAACGATCGCGTAGATGTAGCTTTAGCTGTCGATGCCGATGGGGTGCATCTGGGACAACAAGATATGCCTATTGCGATCGCTCGGCAATTACTGGGTTCACAGCGTTTAATAGGTCTTTCTACCACAAATAAAGAAGAAATGCAAGCAGCAATTGCTGAAGGCGTAGATTATATTGGCGTGGGGCCAGTTTATGAAACTCCCACGAAACTAGGTAAAGTAGCAACAGGGCTAGAATACGTCAGCTATGCTGCCAAAAATTGCTCAATTCCCTGGTTTGCCATTGGGGGAATAGATGCCAATAATATCAATGATGTGATCGATGCCGGAGCCGAACGTGTAGCAGTGGTGCGATCGCTCATGCAAGCCGAACAGCCCACCCTCGTGACACAATATTTGCTCTCTCAACTTAATCGCATTAAACCAGAATTTTAAAAGAGTCATTTGTCATTTCTCATTAACCCAAAGCGAGTAACCAATTTCCATTCCCCATTCCCTATTCCCTATTCCCCACTCCCCAATTATGTCTAACGAGATTACGGTTCAGGTAAATGGGGAAACCCATAACTGTTCATTTCAAACTTCTTTACCCGACTTACTCCAACAGTTGGGTTTTAACCCCCGCTTAGTGGCTGTAGAGTATAATGGTGAAATTTTACACCGCCAGTTTTGGCCGGAAACGAAAGTGCAACTAGGCGATCGCTTAGAAGTGGTAACTATTGTTGGTGGTGGTTAAGTGTGTTTCAACCTCAAAGGTTTTCGGAATATTTCGGAATCAACCTATTTGGGGTTGCAAAATGAGCGTTAAATTCTAAAAGTTGCATTATCTGGGAACTTAAAGTAGTAGAAAACTCTATATAATTTGTATATATCTAACCTTATGTATTTATACTCAATTTTGTAAACTTATTGTGAAGCAGATAATAGAATTTCCTCTTGAAAGTGGCAAATCTATTTTTGTTGAAGTAGACGAAGCCGCACAGATAGACGATCGCATCGGTTTGCGAGATCAAGTTGTTGATAAAGCTACACAAACTTTCGAGTCAGCCCTAGAAACCGTTAAGCCCATAGCTAATGCAATTATTACCAAAATCGGCAGTCTTAAACAGCCAGCAGATGAAGTAGAAGTCAAGTTTGGCATCAAAATTAGCGCTCAACTTGGGGCGGTTGTAGCTTCTGGCAATAGTGAAGTCAACTATGAAATCACTTTGAAGTGGAAAAAAGATTCACAAAATGGTAGCACCCCTTGAGTCATCTATTGTCAGAATTTACTCTAACAGTAACAAGGGCAAAGTAATTGGTGCTGGCTTCTTAGTTTCTCAAAAATACATCATCACTTGCGCTCATGTCGTAGCTGATGCTTTGGGACTTGCCAGAACAACTGCTCAAATGCCAGATGCAGAAATAACTTTGGATTTTCCGTTAGTTGCGCCCAAACAACTGCTCAAAGCTAAGGTTGTTTTCTGGCTACCTGTAAATCCGAGTGTGGAATTAGAAGATATTGCCGGATTAGAGTTAGCACATTCTCCCCCAAATCAGGCTCTAATAGCACCATTAATTACATCTGATGAATGGGCGGGACATCCTTTCCGAGTATTTGGTTTTCCCGCAGGACAACCCGATGGTGTTTGGGCTACTGGCGTTTTACGCGGACACACGGGTAAAAGTTGGGTACAACTAGAGGATGAGAAACAAACAGGTTATGGATTAAAGCCGGGTTTCAGTGGTGCGCCCATCTGGGATGGTGAGCTTCAGGGTGTAGTAGGAATAGCAGTAGCGGCAGACATCAATCAACCAGATGCTAAAGTTGGGTTTATGATTCCCACACGGGTGCTGGTGATAGGATGGTCTGTATTGAGTCAAGCTATTGCTTTGTGTCCCTATCGTGGTTTATTTGCTTTTCGGGAAGAAGACGCACGATTTTTCTTTGGGCGGGATATTTTTACCCAGAAACTTGTAGATACAGTCCAAAAACAATCATTAGTAGCGGTAATTGGGGCTTCTGGTAGTGGTAACTGGACTTAATGACACTGTTGGCAAAAAACAAGAAACAGTAGAAATTGTCCATGAAACCTTGATTCGGGAATGGGGACAACTGCATAGATGGATGGAGAGCGATCGCTCTTTCCGCACTTGGCAAGAATTATTGCGATCGGGAATGCGTCAGTGGGAAAATGCCGAACAAGATGAGGAATCATTACTGCGAGGTGTACAGCTAGGGGAAGCGGAAAATTGGCTCCAGCTACGCAAAGATGAGTTGAGCCAAACAGAGCAAGATTTCATCCAGCAGAGTTTAGCATTGCGCGATCGCGATCGCAAGCAAAAAGAACGTCGTCGCAAGCTTACTCTATTTGGGCTGACAGGTGGTTTACTAGTAGTCTCAATGCTGGCTGTAATTGCATTTTGGCTAAGATGGACAGCTGAGGTTGAAGGTTCTGGAGTCACTGCTTTAAGAAATTTTGAGTCTGGTGCTGAAGAAATTGAGGCTTTAGTATCAGCAATGGAAGCCGGACAAGAAGTTAAAAAGATGGCTTTTTGGAATAGTAATTGTTTGCAAGATTGTCCAGCCACGAGCCCTCTGCTAGCTTTGCAGAAGATTCTAGATAATATTCATCAAACAAATCAAATCAATACTTACCAAAGAGGTGTAAACAGTATCCGTTTTCTTCAAAAGGATAACCAACAGGAATTAATTGTTGCTGGTGGAGAAGATGGCACAGTCACATGGCGAGAT
The DNA here is from genome assembly GCF_023734775.1 of Nostoc cf. commune SO-36. Classification (NCBI taxonomy): domain Bacteria; kingdom Bacillati; phylum Cyanobacteriota; class Cyanophyceae; order Nostocales; family Nostocaceae; genus Nostoc; species Nostoc commune. The sequence continues at coordinate 1,939,054 of NZ_AP025732.1, forward strand.
TTCCAACGAAAGCCATTGAAAACATTGAAAAATTCTAAACTGCACAATAACAGTATCAAAAGTATCGATTTTAACGAAAATCAAACAATATTAGCAACAGCTGCAAGTAATGGTTGGGTAAAGCTGTGGGATGTCTCACAGATGTGGAATTTTTTATCAGCAGATCAGAATTGGTCTCCACCTGCCATAACATCTATACATCATCAATGTGACATACAGCACTTCCGGCAGCTATGAGGTACATCCTCAAAGCTAAAAGCTATGTTAGGAGAGAGGCAATAAGAAAAACTGTATTGCATAATAGCGGGAAGCGCTGTAAAAGAATACGACTTAGCAAAAGAGGGTGATAAATGTAGTGTTAACAATGTTCGTTTTCTTCCTAAGATAAATCTGTTGGCAACAACTGGAGATGATGGCTACGTCAGACTGTGGACTCTCCAAGGAAAAATTTTTAAAACAATACCTGCTCACAGAGGTAGTATCAAATGTTACTACTGTTGGTTTTAGTCCCAAGGAGAATAAATTGGCTACATCTGGAGATGATGGGACTGTCAGGCTGTGGGATTATTCAGGAAAGCAGTTACAAGAATTTAAGACTTATGAAGGCAGAATCACACAAGTAACTTTCAGCCGGGATGGTAAACTACTGACTACATCTTCGGCAAACTACACAACTAGGTTGTGGAATTTATCAGGACAACAAGTAGCAGAATTTACAGGTCATCAAGGCTTTGTCAGAAGTGCAGATTTTAGCCCAGATGGTAAACTTCTAGCTACAGCCAGTGAGGACAAGACGGCAATTGTCTGGCGTATCCGGGGATTAGATGAACTGCTGCATGAAGGGTGCGATCGCCTTAAAGATTACCTTGTAACTAATCCTGATGAAAAGGAAAAACTGAGTGTATGCCCTTGAATGTAGTAAAAATATCACAAATCTGATTTATACAGCGATCGATGAAGGGTTTTCTGCTTGGCTAATTCTTTACCTTTGCGCCCAAGCTGCTCACGTAGTTGCTGGTCTTTGCACAACCGATTGAAAGCTTGAAATACTTCATAACCAGAATTCGGATTAACCAGTATCCCATTTTCTTCATGCTGAACTGTATCTAGAACACCGCCTAAACGAGGTGCAATTATCGGTTTACCAAAATAACTTGCTTCTAGATAAACCATACCAAAACCTTCCATATTATTAGGTTTAGTATCCGATAAAGTCAGCATTGCAAATATGTCGCAAGCTGCATAATAGCCTGCTAATCCCCGCTCTGGCACATATCCGCCAAAGTGTACGCGCTTATCTACCCGCAAACGATGCGCCAGAGATTTCAGATTAGATTCACTTGGCCCTTGACCGCAGATTATATAGTGGACATCGACCCCAAAAGTTAGCAATAGTGGAATGTTATCAATTACTCGGTCGAAACCCTTATTTTTAACTAGCCTGCCAATGGAGAGAATAACTATTGCTGCTTCGGGAATATTGTACGTCTGACGCATACGAACACGCAAATCATCCAGGCTACTGGGACTCCCGATATTATTACCAAATTTTTCTGGTCTGATTACTGGGTTAATGACGTGGGTAGGAGTATCTAATCGTAAAGCAGTTCTGAGATAGTCTCTTGTATAAGAACTGTTACAAACAATGCCTTCGGCGCGTTTGAGTGTTAGTTTAAATAGCGATCGCAGCAGGGGATTGTGTAAAGTACAAAAAAGATCATCTCCATGCAGATAGATAAAAAAGCGAATAGGTAATAAATAGCTCAATAATAACAGTGAAGGAAAATCATAGCTATGGCCCCACTCTATATAACGATAGTGATAACGAAAATAGAGTTTAATTGCTAGAACAAATGAGCAAACGATATTGACTAAAGGCTTTAAAATACTTCCCACCCAGCCACTACGCCAATATCTAGGGTAATACCAGCGATATACAGGAAATTGTTGACTTTCATCAAATACTTGATCTCCTGAGCAACTAGCCGCCAGCACAATAACTCGTTCTGGATCTTGGAGACAGCGATTGTAGATATATTCCCCAATTACAGCTTCTTTCGGCAGAAATATCCGGGATATGACTAGGATATCTGGGTATGCAGCTTTGTCTGTGATTTCGGCTGTTAGTTGAGAAATATGTTCCATAATAAACTTGATGACTATATTTCAAATAGTTTTTAATTTATTTACAATTAGGATTATTTTCAAAACCATAATTATCATTTTATTTCTTTTAAAACGAATGTGGTAGACAAATTTGCAGCCTATTTTAGAAGATTAGCCACAAAGATTGTTTTTTTATTGTGTTGACTTTATTTTTGCGGTAATTTTCTCACTAATTAAGAATTTCTGTGCATGATGAACAATAAATAAAATTAATATTTAGCACTTGTAGCAAAATGGCCCAGTGAAAAACTGTTGCGAAAATTAGGAAATTTAGCTACGTTCAATAGAATATTCTGAATACTATGGGTAATTGTAAACATATCTTAAGGTACGGTTCCCCAGTCGAGAAATCCCCCCTGCGATCGCTACCTACCCAACAGAAGACGCGGTAGATTGAATATGTAGCCTTTAAAAGTGAATGCTACGTGAATGCTACAAAGCTTGCTTAATTACGGGCTGGCGTTAGCGACAGATTGAAACACTCCTACCAGCATGGGGAGAAATCATAAATAATTTCGTTTTCCAAGCGATTGTATTATGCGTAAAAAACTACAACAAACCATCAAACCACTGTTAAAAACCTTCCTAGCCCTAAGCCTAGTGTTAACTTTGGCTTTTAGCCACGCCGATGGAGCATTAGCGGCCCGCAGTGGGGGTCGAATCGGTGGTGGCTCTTTTAGAGTGCCTTCCAGCCGCACCTATACACCCCGCACTTATGCACCTCCTGGCGGAGGCGGATATTATCCTGGTGGTGGTTTTGGTGGTGGTTTTGGCTTTCCCTTCCTACTTCCCTTTTGGGGTATTGGTGGGGGATTTGGTGGTCTATTTAGCATCTTAATCTTCTTTGCGATCGCTAATTTCTTGTTACAAACTTTCCGCCGCGTCTCTGGCGGTGAAACACAAGAAGCAGATTACACTAGTAACTCTCCTGTTTCTGTGACTCGTTTGCAAGTAGGTTTGTTAGCTCAAGCCCGTGAATTGCAAAATGAACTCAACCACATTGCTGAAACTGCTGATACCAATACCTCAGAGGGGAGAGCAGAAGTTTTACAAGAAGCCAGCCTAGCTTTACTCCGCCATCCCGAATACTTTGTATATGCAGGTGGTGGCACTCAACGAGCCAGTTTAAATTCAGCTGAAAGTCAGTTTAATCGGCTGTCACTGGCAGAACGCAGCAAGTTTAGCGAAGAAACTATTTCTAACGTCAACAACCAGCTAAGAGCAGCCCTTACCAAAGATGCTTTACCTCCGGCTGGTGAACTCGACAACCCCACCCGCCTATTTACCGAAGGCCCTGGAGAATACATTATCGTCACCTTGCTGGCGGCGACATTAGGTAAGTTTGAAATCCCCACAGCAATTAACAGTGCTGATGATTTGCGTCAAGCTTTGCGACAAATTGGTAGTATCCCCAGTGAGAAACTTCTGGCAATTGAAGTTCTTTGGACTCCGCAAGCTGAAAATGATACCCTGACATCTGATGATGTACTGGCAAATTATCCTGATTTGAGACTTGTTTAATCTCTGCTGAAATATCTTGCCCTTTAGCGCTAAGAAAAAACTTTGCATCTTGGTACAACAAATAAGTTCCGCCTTGAGCGCAATAACTAGAAAACCGTTTGTCAATGACAAGCGGTTTTTTATAAAGATTAGGACTTCCAGTGAAAAAACATCCCATCCCTGGGGCACGCTCTGCGAACGTAGGGGGGCACATCTGTCATTGGTGTCAACTAAGCGCTAGAACCTTTTTAAAATCTCATTTACAGCCTCTGGCTGTAAATACTTGTAAATATTTTTGTCCAATTACTTAGATTTTAGAAAAATTATTCCTGGTTAGGACTTTGGTAGTATTATCAAAATGCATTATACGTAAAGTGTTATTTTATGCCTAGTGTTGAAGCCGACGAAAACCGAGAGCATCGCATTAAAACAGAGATCATTGTAGATGCTGAAGACAAGGAAGACCGGGCGATGGGTTGGTACTATTACCTCGAAGAGACTCTGAATTTTCCCTTTATGGCTAAATGGACTAAGAAGGCACGCAAATCAGGTTCTACCGAGGAGAAACCAGTGGAAGTGCTGGGAATGGCCCCAGATGATGAGTGCTTGAAAGATATGCTTGTAGAAGTGGCTTACATTAATGGTAAAGATGATGATGTATATTCTGCAAAGTTATCTGAAATAACAGCCATTGATGCTGATAGTGAAACTCAAGAAGCGATCGAAGACTGGCTCTATTGGATTGCTAGAGGTTATAAATTTTAAATTTTAGGATAAATACCGAATGACGCGGCAGGGATTGCCCGCAGCGACAACATTCTCAGGTATATCTTTGACAACTACACTGCCAGCACCAATGGTTGTGTTATCACCAATAGTTACACCTGGACAAATAATTGCACTGCCACCAATCCAGACATTGTTACCAATGTTAATTGGGGCAGCTAATTCTCTACCAGAAAGACGAATTTCCGGCTCTGTAGGGTGATAAGCAGTATAAATTTGCACATAAGGAGCGCACAAGACATTTTCACCGATATTAACTGTATTGCAGTCTAAAATTACACAGCCATAGTTCATATACAATCTGTCGCCAGCGATAATATTACTGCCATAGTCACAGTGAAAGGGTGGCACAATTAATGCTTTTTGACCGATCTTTCCAAATAATTCTTGCAAAATTTGCTGTCGTTGCTCTTGCTGTTCTTCAGTTGTAGAATTGTAACTTCGCAACAGACGACTAGCTCGCTTCATTCCGGCAGCCAATTCTGGATCTTCTGCAAGATATAATTCGCCTGCAAGCATTTTCTGTTTTTCGGTTTTTTCCATGACAGACTGATGGAACTTCTCGGTTATGTGCAATAACCTCATACCATTTCTAAAAAAACTTTTCAATACTAAGGCAATATTTAATTGCGTCTACTTACTTAATAGCGGCCATAGCATATTCATCTTTAACTAAAATATGGCATAAGTAGCTTTTCCTTGCCGTTTAGCTCGGTACATAGCAATATCAGCATCCCGTAGCAAAGTTGCAGGCTCCTCATAATTACTAAAATTCCAAGTGATACCAATACTAGCTGTAGTAGATAACTGATATCCATTGAGGTTAACTGGCAATCGCAATGAGTCTTGAATACGGTTGGCAACATTGGTAGCGTCGCTAATGTCTTTAATATCCTCCAAAAGAACAGTAAACTCGTCACCACCAAATCGTGCTACAGTATCGCCACCGCGTAAACACGACTCTAAACGTCTAGCGATCGCTACTAAGAAATCATCTCCCATCCCATGTCCAAAGCGATCGTTAATTTTCTTAAATCCATCTAAATCTAAAAATAAAACTGCAAAATAATAATCGCTTCTACGTTTGCTACGTTCAATGGTTTGTCTAAGCCGATCTAAAAATAAAACACGATTTGGTAATTCTGTCAGCCCATCATAAAATGCATTGTGGAGCAGTTGCGCTTCTGTCTGCTTGCGTTTAGTAATATCTTGAAACACTAAAACCGCGCCAATAATATTACCATTCTGATCGCGGATCGGTGCAATATTATCCCCTACTGCGATTTCTTCGCCATCTTTGGTAATAAGTGTACAGTTTTCTGGTAGATTCAAAACTTCACCTGCTTCCATTACATATATAGCTAAATTTTCAATTTTTTCCCCTACATCTTTGTCAATTAAGCTAACAACTTCTACTAAATCTTTACCGAATGCTTCACTTTGCTTCCAACCAGTAATTAGTTCTGCCATCGGATTCATCATTTGAATACAACCATTTGTGTATGTCACAATCACAGCAGAACCCATACTGTTAATAATTGCCGCTAACCTCTGTTTTTCTTCGTATAACATTTTTTTGCTCTAATGTTTATAGAGAGCCATTTCAATCGCAAAATGTAAATCACTTTTGATAAATGGTTTGACTATGTAACTAAAAGGCTCACTTAGCTGATTTTTATGTAAGGTTTTGTACTCCGGACACTCTGTTATATATACTCATAGATACATGGAAGTTATTTTGGATAATATCTGCTATAGGACTCATATTTGATTTTTGAAAAAACTCCGTACACTCAAAAAGTTTTTTTCCTACTCCCCACTCCCAGCCTACGCAAATAATTTCAGTAATCAAACCGGATTCCTATATATGTACACTGTCAATTTCTCCAGATAGGGAGATATAAATTAATACTAAATGTGGATTAGTTTCTGCTAATTTTGTTATTAATTAACTTAGTTATGATTAACTTATACAGCTAATATCATGCCATTAACATCAAACATAAATTACCATGTAATTACCAGCACTCAAAAACTTATTTTAAAATATATGCAACGATTTTTCTTTAGGGAATCATAAATACTAAGTATAGTATTTATGTAAAAATTAATCAAGAATAAAAGTTTACAAAATTAGAGCAGACTACTCTAATTTTAGTTAAGAAAAATGATATTCTATATTTTATGTATAAAATGCTGTTTGCCCTATTCACTTATTAAATTATTAATAAGTATTAATCGTTATCTGTAATTAAAGAGTTTATATAGGAATCGTATTTGATTTTTGAAATTATCTGCGTAGGCGGGGAGTAGGGAGTAGGGAATTAAGCTTTTCAGTCTCAGTATGTTTTCAGAAATCAAATCGGAGTCCTATAGTACTTTGTATACAAATAATTTCTTCTCTCAGTCAAGATAATACTTATTACAAAATCTGCGATACGAAAATTTGCAAATTCAATACTCATCAGCAGATCGCGGGATTTTTTAGTTTTTTGATAATGAGCAATTGCTGGGGGCAATGGCAGGAAATATTCTCTTCGTGAGATACTTCCACACTCCAAATAAACCCCCTTTATTTGCTGGGAAATAGATATTTATAAAAAGTATTGTGCTTTTTTAGAGATTGGACTTACTTTTAGTCAGTTCAATGCTAATTTTGCCACCAAAGTCTGGAATAGGTGCAGCAGGTTTGCTGAGAGTGACTTGGACTTTTATTACACGATCGCACTCTTGGAGAATAGAATCTGCGATCGTTACTACCAATTTTTCCACCAAAGCAAACTTAGACGTTTTGATCAGATGTTGTATCAAGCTAATGACGCTGCGATAATCTAAAGTGTCTTCGATCGCGTCAGTCTTGGCCGCTGTGGAGATATCCAACCATAACCTCACATCCACCTCAAACCATTGTCCTAGCACCTGTTCTTCTGGTAAATACCCAGTGTAGCCATAGCCACGAATTCCCGTTAAATGAATGCAGTCCATAAAAGTTCGAGAGCAAATTGTGAATTTTGTAGAAAGTCGAGCAAGTTTACTTGGAGATTTTATTTCCCAGAAACTCGCTTGTCGGTGTTGGGTTCCATCACCGCATTGATGGATTTTAAATTGAATTTCCCTAGATAAAATCTAAAATTTAAGATTGTTTTATAACTATGTTTGATTTAATGCCGATCGCCTATAGAAATGTTAATCAACTTTGGGCTTATATTTTAACAGAGACACTAAAGCGGTTGGGATTGACTTGTGCGATCATTTGTCCGGGATCGCGCTCTACACCCTTAGCGATCGCCTTTGCTCAACAAGCGCCTGAGATTGAAGCGATTTCCATTCTCGATGAACGTTCCGCCGCCTTTTTTGCTTTGGGACAAGCTAAAGCAACCGGTCGCCCTGTAGTATTAGTTTGCACCTCTGGTACAGCAGGAGCAAATTTTTATTCAGCAGTCATTGAAGCCTCATATAGTCGCGTCCCACTGTTGCTATTAACCACCGATAGGCCCCCAGAATTGCGAGATTGTCACTCTGGGCAAACTGTAGATCAATTGAGATTATATGGAAACTACCCAAATTGGCAAACAGAGTTAGCCTTACCCTCTGCCGATCTGGGAATGCTAGCTTATCTGCGACAAACGGTAATTCATAGTTGGGAAAGAGCGCAAAATCCTACAAAGGGGCCAGTACATTTGAATATTCCCTTTCGCGATCCCTTAGCACCTCTTCCTGATGGAACTGACTTGAGTTATTTGCAATCGCTGTTTGAATCAGAAGACTTTTTCGCAGGAATAGCAAACCCATCCCCCATTCCCCATTCCCCATGCCCCATTCCCAAAGAATGGAAAGAGTGCGATCGCGGTATCATTATCGCAGGTGTTGCCCAACCATCGCAACCAGAGGAATATTGTAGAGTGATCGCGCAACTTTCCCAAACTCTCAAATGGCCTGTGCTAGCTGAGGGACTTTCCCCAATAAGAAATTATGCCGAACTCAACCCCTATTTAATTTCCACTTATGACCTGATTTTGCGAAATCAGCAACTAGCAAAGCTGCTAGCGCCCGAAATGGTGATCCAGGTGGGTGAAATGCCTACGAGTAAAGAACTGCGTACCTGGATAGATGCAACCCAACCGCGACGCTGGGTAATTGACCCCAGTGACCAAAATCTCGATCCTTTACACGGGAGAACGACGCATTTAAGGATATCTGTAGAAGACATAAAGGCAGAGGAGAGAAATTTATCTTTATCCTCAAAATATGTGCAGCAATGGTGTGATGCGGAAACTAAGGTCAGGTTAGTGGTTGACCAGACGATGGGAAAAATAGATGAAATCATTGAGAGTAAAGCAGCCTGGTTAATTTCTCAGATTTTACCGCCTGGAACGCCTCTGTTTATTGCCAATAGTATGCCTGTGCGGGATGTGGAATATTTCTGGAAACCTAATAATTTAGGAGTGCGATCGCACTTTAACCGGGGTGCAAATGGTATAGATGGCACATTATCCACAGCTTTAGGAATTGCCCATCGCCAGCAAAGTAGTGTGATGTTAACCGGAGATTTAGCTCTGTTGCATGACACCAATGGTTTTTTAATCCGCAATAAATTTGTCGGACATTTGACGATTGTGTTAATCAATAACAATGGCGGTGGGATTTTTGAAATGTTACCCATTGCCAAATTTGATCCACCATTTGAAGAGTTTTTCGGCACTCCCCAGGATATTGATTTTGCTCATTTGTGCGCTACTTATAATGTGCAGCATGAATTGATTACTTCTTGGCAGGAATTGCAGGAAACATTAAACCCACTACCAAATACAAGAATTCGGGTTTTAGAGGTGCAGACAAATCGCAAAGCCGATGCTAAGTGGCGACAAGATAAATTGAAAAAGTTTGCCGCAGATATTGCAATTTAACTATCTTGTTAGGTGTTATTTAATAGGAGTATAAAATCATAGCATTTGTGGTATCAAATTTAAAATTATTTGACTACAAGTGTTTCAAGCACTGGCGTTGCTCACCCTTGCAAAGTATTAAAATTAGTAGTACAATAACGAATCTAGCGAGTTTAGCAACAAATGCAAAACACCACAATAATGATAATGAAGAAGGTATAGCGGTATGCAGTTGAGTGAGATACAAAAACTTTGCTGAAATGATTTGACAGTAAGGACTTTGGTGTTCTCGTCCAATCAATAACCGCTATATTTCGTTTTTGACAACTATTGAAGTAGCTCAACTTCTTTGTATTTACCAAAAATATCTACAAAGATAGATATTATAAAATAATCTTAAAGCTACGAAAATGAAGCCAAAAATTTGGCGGGTCAGACAAAAATACTTAGATGAGTTTTTACAAATAAATAATAGTAGAAAATAAGCATAATAAAATATTAACTCAAATGGCAACAGGAATACCTAGTCGAAATAGTCGTAAAAGTCAAAAACAAAATGTCATTCCTTTTCGTCTGGAATATGAAGGGAAAATTCCTATAGAGGATATATTAAAAATTCCTGTAGCCAAGTTACATCGCATAATCAGTATAGATCAACATCCAAGAAACAGACTCATCTATGGAGAGAATTTAAGAGTTCTTAGTTCATTCTTGAACGATGATACTATCGCGGGTAAAGTTAGTTTAATTTATATTGATCCTCCCTATGCAACAGGGAGTAGTTTTGAGTCTCGTCAAAGAGACCATGCTTACCACGACCTAATGGAAGGTGCGGAATACTTAGAGTTTTTACGTCAACGACTAGTTTTATTAAGAGAACTTTTATCAGATGAAGGTTCTATTTATATACATTTAGATGACAAGATGGCTTGTGCTGTCAAAATTATAATGGATGAAATTTTTGGTTCTAAAAACTTTCGCAATTTGATTACAAGAAAAAAATGCAACCCAAAAAACTATACACGAAAACAGTACGGAAACACCGCTGACTACATTCTATTTTACACAAAAACAGATAATTATATATGGAATCAGCCTTTTAACCCTTGGACTGAAACTACTGCAAAGAAAGAGTATCAATATGTTGAAAAGGAGACTGGAAGAGTTTATAAGAAAGTTCCTGTTCATGCACCAGGTGTAAGAAAAGGTGCAACAGGTCAACCCTGGAGAGGAATATTACCTCCTCCAGGTAAACACTGGCAATATACTCCAGAAACTTTAGACGAAATGGATGCACGCGGAGAGATTTACTGGTCACCAACAGGGAATCCAAGAAGAAAAGTTTATTTGGATAATAGCCAGGGTATTTCAGTCCAAGATATTTGGCTTGACTTCAAGGATGCTCACAATCAAAATATTAAAATTACTGGCTATCCAACAGAAAAAAATCCAGATATGATCAAACGAATAATTCTAGCCTCATCTAATGAGGGAGATATTGTGTTAGATGCATTTGCTGGAAGTGGTACTACTGCTGCTGTAGCTGAAGAGTTAGGTAGAAAATGGATAGCTATTGATAATTCTCAACTTGCTATAGCTACAATAGTTCAGCGTTTAGTTAAAGGGACAGAAGCAATGGGTGACTTCATTAACGGAAATAGTTCCGCTAAACATGAACAAAAGTGCTTAATAGGTATAAATAGAATTTTACGAAGTGGTCTAGATTTATATATTGAAGAAACACCAGAATTAGACTTTATCTCTGATAATGTAATACATGATTGGGATAGCAAACTTAACTTTCAAGCCAATCTTGTGTAAATTTCTCATCAAGCATTTTCAGAGTGCATACCATTATTTTGCCATTACCATAACTTTCTAGACGAGCGTAATCATTCCACATAGATCCTAGTAGTAATCCTGGGCCATCATTCAAAAAGAATACTTTTAAAGCCACTTTATATGTATCAGCATATCTGAGAAGATCAGTTGCTTTATCTCGATTTCCACCAGTCCGATCATCTTCTTGAGAACCTCCTCTATCAGAGTCATAACGAGCAAATCCAACTACTAAGGGGGTTCCATCTAATCGAGATATAAAAATATCTGCTGGAGTTTGAGCTTCCCAATTATTCAAAACCTTATCAAGCATTACATCTTTTCCAGCACGAACTGGCCCCCGAATTATATAGTTTTTACCAAATACTCTGTCAAACCATAAGAAAAACGCTTCTGTCAAGTCATAGCCTTTTTGTCCCCGTTTACTCTGCTCTAAAAGAAGAGCCATTAGAGTTTCATCGGGTACAGGACGACTTTGCAAGTTTCTTCTAACCTCTTCTAAGCTACGAAATCTATCACCAAAATCGTTAATTATATTGGGAATATCACGTTTTTTCTTGGTCATTTCTACTGTCGTATCTGGTGATACATACCTCCGAAATACTCTAAGAAGTTGAATACGTAAAGGATCAGGCTCTTTTGTAATAATTTCGAGTAAATTTGCAGAGTTTGTTGCTTGGTCTACCAATTCTATGAAACGCTCCAAAACTTTCTCGTAGAGCATTTTAGCTTCATCTAAAGAATCAGGGTAGAATGGTGAGTCAAATATGGTAATCCACTTAGATGCAGTTCCTTTGTAGCTACTGAATGAAATCAAATTACAATCTCCATTGCCATAATCGATACAATCCTTTAAGTATAAATAAAACACATTACTCTATTAAAACGCCAAAGCTAGCGCTTCCAACGTTCCTCAGCGATTTTACCAAATAGTCGTTTTAAAAGTCAGAGGACGAGCGATCGCACTTTTTCTTCCACTGCTTCTGATATACCCGCATGTCTGCAAATGCTGGTTTACTTGACTTCGGGAAACTTTATTTGTAGGCATAATTATTTTACGGAGTGCGATCGCGGGCAAAAACTTAAGAACAGTACAGATAGTTCAACAACATATTTTTAAGTATTTATTCACCCAAAGACCTTTCTATTGCCCTTCGGATATACTTTTGGTAAGGAATACCTTCTTTTTTAGCAACAGCTTTAACTTTTTCTAGCATTTCCTCTGACATTCTTAAATTTACAGTTTTGTCTTTAGGCTGAAATTCAAAAGTAACGGGCTTAAAGTTGTCAGTATGAAGATAATCTGACAAATCTTCATCTAGTAAACTTTCTAACTCTTCATCAGTTTTGATTCTAGGAAATATTTTCTTCATATTTTTTCGCCTCTTTCTCTCTCATGTAACGAGTACTGATAGGTCTAATTAACCTTTTTCCTTGCTTTTCCCGGAATGTAAATCCTACGAAAATATATTTACCTTTGATTGATACGCCTGTTGCAATAAATCTATCCTCACTTTCAGAATGCTTTATATCAGGTGAAATCCTAAGACTTTTATCAAGAAACAAAGCCTCAATTTCCTCTAATGAGACTCCGTGCTTTTGACATTTTTCAATATTTCCATCATCCCAGTTAAAGCCTGATACAGCTTCTGTCATATATTATAGTTACATTTGTATATACAAATGTAACTACTTAAGCTCGCGATCGCAATCTCAATTCCTACAACGCCAAAGCTAATGCTTCCAACGTTCCTCAGCAATTTCACTAAATAGTCGTTTTAACAGTCGCAGGAGGAGCGATCGCACTTTTCCTTCCACCGCTTCCTGATATACTCGCGTGTCTTCCAGCCTCAGATTTAGCTATGAGAATTTTGCCGGGTGCGTAGGCGTAGCCCACCGCAGGTATCGCCTTTCTCCTGTGCGTGAAATTTACCCTCTTGGTTGACCTTGTAACCACCCTTCCAAATCAGCAAGAGTAGAGAAATCCAACAAAGCATCACCTAAAGCTTCCAACTGTTCCACCGATAACCCTTGAATCTGTGACAGAAGCGCATCAGGAATATTACCCACACGCCGATTTAATAGTCGTAAAATGATCGTTCTTTCGCCTTCCTCTCGCCCTTCTTCTTTCGCTTCCAGAATAGCCCGTGGTTCTTCCAAATTCAGTCCCAACATTTCTGCAATCTCCTCTCGACTTAAGGTAGAAAACTTGTAAACAATAATCGTCGTAATTAAATCAATTATCGCTTGCTCCGATTGTTGCCGTGCTTGCTCCAACAAAAACCGCGCCCCTTCCACTGCTTCCGTTTCAGAAGTAACATTTGTTAGCAACATCAAACCCAATCCCAAAGGTTGTTCTCGCAAATCTCCCAACTCATCCAGATAAACCCGCCTGACTTGACCACTTTCCAACAAAGCGCGATGAATTGTTGAGTTAGAAGGTTCCAAGCTGCGAGAAGCAAAAATTATGACTCCAAACCAGTCATCGTAACGAATAGAGTTGCGGTAGAGAAACAAAAACAACTCACTAAAGAAGCGGTGATATAAGTCTTCGTCCTTCTGAAACTGGACTTCTGCAAAAAAGACGGTTTTGGAAACTGCATTATCGGGAGGTAAAAACACTCCATCAATCCGAAACGCCGTTTCTTTCACCTCAACTGATTCAAACTGGTAGTTTTCCGCTTCTGGAGGTGGTTCATCTACTAATTCAAACAGCAAACCGGGAAATTGCTTAAATAATTTGTAGAAGATGGTGTCACGTCGCATTTTTATTCCTCAACACCCAGACAATTACCAGATTGTAAAGGCTTGAGACAACAATTTTAGCGTAGCGTAGCCCACCGCAGGTATCGGATGTCCCTACGTCCGCGATAAAATTCTCAAGCACAACAGCGCACTCCATACAATGCAAATTAACTGGCAAACTGCCAAAACCTACGAAGACATTCTGTATCAAAAAACTGATGGCATTGCCAAAATCACCATCAACCGTCCCCATAAACGCAATGCTTTCCGTCCTGAAACAGTCTTTGAACTGTACGACGCTTTTCTAATGCTCGTGAAGATACTACTATTGGTGTTGTTCTATTTACTGGCTATGGCCCACATACAGATGGAAAATATGCCTTCTGTTCTGGTGGCGATCAAAGTGTAAGGGGACATGCGGGTTATGTGGATGACACTGGCATTCCCCGCTTAAATGTGCTGGACTTACAACGCCTGATTCGTTCGATGCCAAAAGTCGTGATTGCCCTAGTAGCGGGATATGCGATCGGTGGTGGACACGTCCTACACTTGATTTGCGACCTTACTATCGCCGCCGATAACGCTATTTTTGGACAGACTGGCCCGAAAGTCGGCAGTTTCGATGGTGGTTTTGGAGCTAGCTATCTCGCCCGTATCGTGGGGCAAAAAAAAGCTAGAGAAATTTGGTTTCTCTGCCGCCAATATGATGCACAACAAGCTCTAGAAATGGGTTTAATTAATTGCGTTGTCCCAGTGGAACAACTAGAAGCAGAAGGTATTCAATGGGCGCAAGAGATTTTAGAAAAAAGTCCGATCGCAATTCGTTGTCTCAAAGCCGCCTTCAACGCTGATTGTGATGGACAAGCGGGTTTACAAGAACTCGCTGGCAATGCCACTCTACTTTATTACATGACAGAAGAGGGATCTGAGGGCAAACAAGCTTTTCTTGAAAAGCGTCCACCAGATTTTCGTTCTTTTCCTTGGTTGCCTTAAAATTGCAAAAATCGCACCTTACTAAAGGGTGCGATTTTTGTCTATATCAACTTTTACAGCACTAAAAATCTTAAAAACAAATCTTATTTTAAATAGACTAAAAACTCAGTCCGTAATAATGGATAACTAAATAACCACTGCTTTAGTCTTTACCTGTTCAGATATAGAGATCGTTATTTCCTCTAGAGGGGCAAGAGTAGCATTGTCCAAATCTGAGGCTAATTGACAAGATGCTAAAACTGGGGCTGCATCTGGCAAACCCCAAGCATCTTCCAAGGTTTCCCAAGAAGGTGCAAAAGGTGGGATCGCCAAAGAGCAAGCTTTCCAAGTTGCTTGAACTGGTGCGCCCAACTGCTGGCACGTTCCGCCACGGCGGCCCTCTGGCTGGTAATGACGGCAATATTTACAGGCAGATGCTAAAACTTTAATGGGTTTCATTTGGATTCATCTTTAGTGCCGTGTCTGGCTGAATTTCATCTTTATATTTTGCCTCTATATATAAAGATAGATAAGAGCCAAAAAACCATTATTTTCTATAGGTTTCAGCGATCCCAAGGAAAAAATAAACTTCAGGATATTTTTATAATCTTGTTATATATATAAATAATCAGTATAGTAGTTACATATAAATTTTGGCTAAAACTTATTAGGGATCAAGGGTAAAAGTAAACCTTTTGATTTATCCAGGCTTTTAAATTCCTCTTTAAGTATACCTTGAGGCAGAGAATTTCAGATAAATAGTCAGTTTTTCAGACCACATTCGGCATATACAGCACTTCCGGCAGCTATAAGGTACATCCTCAAAACTGAAAGCTATGACAGGAGAGGGACAAGGATAAAAACTGTATTGCATAATAGCTGGAAGTGCTGTATTACTGCAAAAATATTTTTTTTCTCAAGAATCAGAAATATTTTGTGTGATCGCAGCAAGTTACTTGAGGATAAAATTTGTTCAATGAATAATCGCTCAACTATTTTGCTTTCAAAACTGTTTAGCAGCACAGACAGAACAGACTTGCCAACGCTGGAGTTCACCGGGTGGGGTGGGAGATTGACACTGGGGGCAAAGGGGTAAGCCATGCGATCGCGATCGCATGATCTTCGTCCAATGTTCAAAAGCCACATTCACATCCTTGGTAGGTGTAGCATCAGAGCGGTTAATATCATCACCAAGGTAACTGGGATGCTCATAGGGTAAAACCGTTGGTTGCTGTTTTCTCTCCACCGATGGATTTTGCCAGCTAGCAGTAGAGAAGCGAATATCAACCAAAGGTGTTGGCAGCTTTTTATTCAACTTTAAAAGCAGCGATGTTCGACCAAAAGTCAGGTTTTGCGCCCAAGCAGCACTAGAAGTTGCCACCGACAAAACATCACGCTGAATCGACAATGGTCGAGTATTTGCGGCAACCACTGGCCCAACAACTTCTGCCCAAAACTTGAGCAGGCGTTGAAATGGTTGCTCCTGCCATTTAGCCTGCTTTTCCAGAACGCCTAAAATATCATTAATTGGTTTCAACGACATCGTTAAAAATGGTGACTGGGGGCTGGGGATTTGGGACTGGTGGACAAGGGGAATAACCCAATGTCTACCCTATATATTTAAATAATTTCCGCTAATATTGTCACAAATATATAAGTTAATTCCAGCAGTCTAAGTTTGAGGTACAGAGGCAATGACTCAAAACCCCCTGAACGATTCCGGTACTAAATCGTCTAAAACACCTGGGTTGAAACCAGCACTAGCAGCAGCACTAGCGAGTTTAGAAGTGCCGCTAGATCAAGAGTTAGCTCGATACAGACGCACGCGAAATGGTTTGGTGTCATTGAACCAGTCCCGTGTTGCAAGTTACATGAGCAATCAATCCCAGTCGATGGCTGCTACTCCTACAAAATTGGGCACACCTCAGTCTTCAGTAACAGAAATTAAAACTAATGTGCCGCCTGGATCTCTAACTGTGAATCATCAGAAAACCTCAGCCGCAGCTACGGCAAAAATTGACCCACCACCATCTTCTGTAGCTGTGAATCCTGAGATGAAACCAGCCCCAGTCAAGGCAAAGACCGAAGAACTCAATAATCTTAACGTTACCTCCACTTCCGATTCTGCTAAAACCCAAACTCAACTTCCACCACCCCCGCCTAACTTTAATAGCAGCATTGTGCCAGCACTCGTTAAAGATACTAAAAGCGAAAATCTCTTGCAGCCAGATGACACACCCAAGCACCCAGATGACTATTTGGAATCTAGTGAAGCCTTGCTACGAAGTCTGACAGAAGAACAACCAGAAACCAAGAAGGCAAGCAATTCTAGCGACAGTCTGCTATCACCTTTGGGTATTGGTTCTATGTTGCTGCTATTGGTGGCAAGTATTACCTTGGGCTATGTGGTGTTCAATCCCAAAAGCTTGCCACAATGGAATTTAGGCAACTTGTTCAACGGAAACTCGTCTCCCGCACCAGAAAATACTGAAGTAGTTGGGAGTACTACCCAACCGCAAATCCAACCACCAAGCACATCTATACCCAAGTATCCCAATCTCGCTGCCGAAGAGTTTCCTGAGGTGAGAGATCCTAATGATGTCGTTGGCTTAAAACCCAAAGTCGAACCCAGCCTCGCAGTAGTGCCTAATCCAGTTGTTCCCCAGAACTCCACAAATTCTCAAGGGGCTTTGCCTGAAATCAACACAGCCCTAAAACCGACAAATCCGATCGCCTTAGCACCAGTACCGACAGTACAGTCTTTGCCCACCCGGAATTTGCCTCCTACTTCAACGGCAAAAACCTCGCCCAAGCCAATCGCCACCTCACCGAAGCCGAATGCAGAAATCAAACCAGGAACAGATGGGTTTTATCATGTAGTGATAGATAATAAAGATGCGGCTTTTGCCTCAGCACGGCAAATAGTTCCCGATGCTTATTTATCACCCAACAAAGAATTGATTTATCTGGGTGCTTTTAAAACTAAAGAGCAAGTGAGACAACAGATGCGACTGTTAGAGGCGAAGGGAATTAAAGCGCGGGTTCAGCAGCCATGATCTGCAAAAATCTACGATACGATGAGATAACAGTCCTGAGTCATGAGTGTTGAGTCCTGCGTGAACAGGGCACGGGGATACGAAGACATGAGAGAGAATGAGAACATTTTTATTATCTGCGTTGCCGCATCTACCACTTTTCACCTCCTCTTAATACTCAGTACTGAGTTAGTTAGGATGTGGTAGCCACAGATGCGGTGATAGTTCTTAGTCAGCGATTCATTGCTCAAAACAAGGATTATCAGGACTAAAGTCCCAACTACAAACTTTACTTTAATTTGTTTATGCCTAACGACTTATCAAAACTCATTACTCAGCACTGAGTTTCGTGAATGGAGAGCCGACATGGAATTAATCAAGCGTATCCTGCGGGTGATTCGCGCTAATCTCAATAGTTTGATCGGTGGTGCAGAAGATCCAGAAAAGATTTTGGAGCAAGTTGTCTTAGAGATGCAGGAAAATTTGGTGCAGTTGCGGCAGGGTGTAGCACAAGCGATCGCTACCCAAAAACGTACTGAACGACAGGCTGCGGCTGCCCAGTCTCAAACAGAAGAATGGTATCGCCGCGCCCAATTGGCCTTGCAACAAAGCAACGAACCTCTAGCACGCGAAGCTTTGACTAAGCGCCAAGCCTATAAACAAACCACTACAGCCCTATTTTCCCAAATAGAGCAGCAAAACGATATAGTCGCTAGGCTAAAAACGGATATGCGATCGCTAGAGTTAAAAATCTCCGAGGCGAAAACAAAAAAAGATATGTATATTGCTCGCGCCCGTTCTGCTGAAGCCTCTTCTCGCCTCCAAGAAATGCTCGGCGGAGTTTCTGCCACCAGTAGTCTGAGTGCTTTTGAGCGCATGGAAGAAAAAGTTTCGCAAATAGAAGCGAAATCAGAAGCTATTGCCCAACTGAGTAGCGATGACTTGGAAACACAATTTACTTCCTTGGAATCTACTAATAATGTAGATACCGAATTGGCAGCGATGAAGGTGCAGGTTTTAAACCAAGCAGAAAACACACAGCACAACAGCCTTCTAACTGAGGGAAACCAGAAGACAATGCAGCCTCCTAAACAGCAGTTACCCAAAACTAAGGACTCTTGAAGTGCAGCTAATTACCCCTCTTTAGAGATATCTTAACAATTAGGAGTTGTTAGGAGGTACTCATTCAAACCGAAAAGATTACATTAAAATAGGTAGCTATTAAAAAGTAAAAAAGCTA
Source organism: Nostoc cf. commune SO-36 (assembly GCF_023734775.1). NCBI lineage: Bacteria > Bacillati > Cyanobacteriota > Cyanophyceae > Nostocales > Nostocaceae > Nostoc > Nostoc commune. The sequence goes on from NZ_AP025732.1 coordinate 1,958,223, forward strand.
ACTGTTCAACAAAAAGCGTAAATTACACAAGGAAAAACAAAGTTATGGGATTATTCGATCGCATTAAGCGAGTAGTTAGTTCTAACCTCAACGACCTCGTTAACAAAGCCGAAGACCCCGAAAAAATGCTAGAGCAAGCCATCCTGGAAATGCAGGAAGACTTGGTGCAACTGCGTCAGGGAGTAGCCCAGACGATCGCTTCCCAAAAACGCAGTGAGAAGCAGTACAATGATGCTCAAAATGAAATCAATAAGTGGCAACGCAATGCCCAACTGGCGCTGCAAAAAGGTGATGAAAACTTAGCCAGACAAGCTTTAGAGCGGAAAAAGACTTATACAGACACCAGCGCTGCCCTGAAAGCTAGTCTCGATACCCAAAGCACTCAAGTTGAAACCCTCAAGCGCAACTTAATCCAGCTAGAAAGCAAAATTTCTGAAGCTAAAACCAAGAAAGAAATGCTCAAAGCCCGGATCACCACTGCCAAAGCCCAAGAGCAACTCCAAGGGATGGTGCGTGGGATGAATACCAGCAGTGCAATGTCTGCCTTTGAGCGGATGGAAGAAAAAGTCTTGATGCAAGAATCCCGCGCTCAGGCATTAGGAGAGTTAGCAGGTGCAGATTTAGAAACCCAATTTGCCCAGTTGGAAGGTGGTAGCGATGTTGATGATGAATTGGCAGCCTTGAAAGCGCAAATGCTACCACCTGCTACTCCAGTAACTCAAGCACAACTGCCACCGCAACAAGAAAGCACTACTCCTAAGTCTAATGAGGTAGTTGATGCGGAGTTGGATTCCCTACGCAAGCAATTGGATCAACTGTAAAATTGGCAGAAAACTTATTTGAGCTAGTCCCACACCTGTTGGCTGTGGGATTTTACGTCATTAGTCAATAGTTAACATTCCTAATAACTATGAATTATTGACTATGGACTATTGACGACTTTGGGATAAAGTATTGTGTGTGCCAACTTTGATCGCCACCTGATGGAGACTGCAATGAGTAAGGCTGTAATCACCATAACTGATGCTGACTTTGAAACCGAAGTATTAAAAGCTGAACAGCCTGTATTAGTTTACTTTTGGGCTTCCTGGTGTGGGCCTTGTCAATTGATGTCGCCCCTAATTAACTCAGCTGCTACCAAATATAGCGATCGCCTCAAAGTCGTTAAAATGGAAATTGACCCCAACCCACTCACTGTTAAGCAGTACCAAGTGGAAGGTGTACCCGCCATTAGACTATTTCTTGGCCAGGAAGTTCTAATATCCACTGAGGGAGTCATCGGTAAAGATAAATTACTCGAACTCTTAGATACCTACTTAAATAGTAATTAGTCAATAGTCATTAGTCATTGGTCATTGGTAACTTGTACTGAGTCTTGCCGTTAGCGCCGCCTCTCGTAAAGAAGTATTAGTAATTAGACAAATGACAAATGACAAATGACAAAGGACAAATAATTAATATGCAATTTGCAAAGCGTTTACAACCCCTGCAATCTAATGTATTTGCTGATATGGACAGAGCCAAGGCAGTCGCTTTGGCTGCTGGACGACAGGTAATTGATTTGTCGTTGGGGTCTTCTGATTTACCAGCCGAGGCACACGTCATCGAGGCGATCGCCCAGTCTCTTGGCGATCGCAGTACCCACGGCTATCTGTTGTTTAACGGTACTCAAGAGTTCCGCGAAGCCGCAGCCAATTGGTATGAACAAAAATTTGGCATCAAAGTCGATCCTCAAACTGAGGTACTACCTCTAATTGGTTCTCAAGAAGGCACAGCCCATTTACCCCTAGCAATACTCAATCCCGGAGATTTTGCCCTATTGCTCGATCCAGGTTATCCCTCCCATGCCGGGGGAGTCTACCTAGCTAGTGGTCAAATCTACCCAATGCCAGTACAGGCAGAAAACGCTTTTTTACCAGTGTTTGCTGATATTCCTGCCCCAGTCTTGGCTCAGTCGCGGATGATGGTATTAAGTTATCCTCACAATCCCACAGCTGCGATCGCTCCTTTATCTTTCTTTCAAGAAGCTGTCGCCTTCTGTCAGGAACACAATCTCGTGTTGGTTCACGATTTCCCTTACGTAGATTTAGTATTTGGAGAAACTGGGGACGGGGAATTAGAAACTAGAAAAAATCTTTCTCGATCCCTAGTCCCTTCAATTCTGCAAGCTGATCCAGAAAAAAGCGTCTCAATTGAATTTTTCACCCTTTCCAAGTCCTACAATATGGGCGGCTTCCGTATTGGCTACGCTATTGGTAATGCCCAGTTAATTAAAGCTTTACGCCAGGTAAAAGCCGCCGTTGATTTTAATCAGTATCGGGGAATTTTGAATGGTGCGATCGCAGCCTTAACTGGCCCTCAAGCTGGAGTAAAATCTGCTGTTGCTACTTTCCAGGGACGACGTGATGCTTTTATCAACGCCTTACACCGCATTGGCTGGAATGTTCCTACTCCCCAAGCGACAATGTACATCTGGGCAGAATTGCCCTCAGCTTGGAGTCACAACTCCATAGAATTTTGCACCCAGCTAGTCAAAGAAACTGGTGTAGCCGTTTCCCCTGGTGCTGGCTTTGGCAAATCTGGAGAAGGATATGTCCGTTTTGCCTTAGTGCATGAGCCACCTTTGTTGGAAGCTGCTGTGGAAAAAATTGCCCAATTCCTTCATTAAATTTCTTCTCAATCTGAACGCGCAGGATTTTTGACGGCAAGTCTATGGATAAAAAATGCTGTAGGCGCACATCTGTGTGCATTGGTGTCAACTTAAGCTGAAAGCCTTTTCAAATCTCGTTTCCAGCCTCTGGGCTGGAAATGCTGCTCAAAAGCGGCTCTGCCGCCAGCAAGGGGGGCGGAGCCTAGGCTGTTGACTTTGTGAATTTTTCGGGAATTTTCGGGAAAATTATTCGTGTTATTTTTGTTTGACTTAAAGTGCCTAAAGCAGGCACTTTAAGTCAAACACAGGCGACACATTTTTTGCATGAAGTCTTATGGGCTAAAGGATACAGAGTCAACACCCTAGGCGGAGCCTCTAGGACGGCATTCCCAGTCGGAGACTGGGAACGAGAGGAGAATATCTAAAAGCTGGTTATAGGCTGGCTTTCACGTTACAGCAGTTTTTGATCAAACCCACCACAAAATAAATCCTAAAACAAAGCCCAGTACTGCTTTCAGTAATTTTATCTGTGGCACGTTTGATTGCAATTTGCTGTAAGTTGACACCAATGATCTGTGTGCGCCCCTATATTATGATTTTTACAACTATAAAATTTTGTAAAAACCGTAATTAAACTTTTCCTAGTCAGTGATTTTCTGGTTACGACCAAGCGACTAATTCCGCCCTACTCATCAGAGTTAGCTTCAGAAGCTTCATACGCTTGTAGGAGCCTAGCATGATCGAGAGTAAATCCTACTTGCATCGCTATTTGGGCAAATAAATCAATCTCAGGCTGTTGCCAATCACGAGGGCCAGAACACTGATGTGCAATTAACAAGCCAAATAGCTGCTCATCTTTGATAATGGGTGCTACTAAATTCGCTTTTACGCCAAAAGATTCGAGCAGAGTAATATGACAATCAGCCAAACCGTCCTCATAGATGTTATTAGTGGCGACAACACGACCAGACTGGTACTTTTCTATATAGTTTTCAGTGAAACAAGGGTCATAAATTTTAGACCGCAAAACCTTGGGATAACCTGGAACTACTGATTCAGCAATTATAATTCCGAACCAATTAGCGTAAAAGCTATAAACTAATACTCGGTCAATACTTAGTGCTTTGCGAACCTCTTCCACAGTGGTTTTGATCACATCCTCTTCGTTAAGCGATTGGCGAATACTGCGGGTAATATCCACCAGTAACTGACTTCGCCTACTTTCAGCTTCGACTCGTTGCAGGAGTCTTGCATGATCGAGAGCAAATCCCACTTGCATCGCTATCTGACCAAACAAATCAATCTCAGACTGTTGCCAATCACGAGGTTTGGAACACTGATGTGCAATTAATAAGCCAAATAGCTGTTCATCCTTAAGAATAGGGGCTACCAAATTTGCTTTCACAGCAAAGGATTCGAGTAGGTTAATGTGATAATCAGCCAAACCGGCTTCATAAATGTTGTTTATTGCTAAAACGCGACCAGACTGATAATCTTCTACGTAGCCTTGACCAAAATATAGGTCTTGGATTTCAGATCGCAAAACTTTTGGGTAGGTGAGAACGACTGATTCGGCAATCACAGTTCCAGACCAATCACCATTTAAGCTATAAACCATCACTCGGTCAGTAGCCAGTACCTTACGAACCTCTTCTACAGTGGTTTTCAGGACATCCTCTTCGTTGAGCGATTGGCGAATGCTGCCGATAGTATCCACCAGCAACCGACTTTGCACACCTTCAGCCTCGATTCGTTGCAGGAGCCTTGCATGGTCGAGAGCAAATCCCACTTCCATCGCTATTTGGGTACATAAATCAATCTCAGACTGTTGCCAATCACGCGGTCTGGAGCATTGATGTGCAACTAATAAGCCAAACAGTTGTTCATCTTTGAGGATGGGGGCGACCAAATTTGCTTTCACGCCAAAGGATTCTAGCAGGTTAATATGACAATCACGCAAACCTGCTTCATAAATGTTATTTGTAGCTTGAACGCGACCAGACTGATACTTTTCTACATAGTCCTGAGCAAAACATGGGTCTTGCACTTCAGACCGCAAAACTTTGGGATAACCTGGAACCACTGATTCTGCAATCACAGTTCCAGACCAATCAGCGCTAAAAGTATAGACCAGTACTCGGTCAGTACTCAGTGCTTTGCGAACCTCTTCCACGGTGGTTTTGATGACATCCTCTTCGTTGAGCGATTGGCGAATGCTGCGGGTAATTTCGATAAATACCTCAGCTATATCCGCCTTCGTATCAACCTGTTCTAGAAGTTTGGTATAGTCAAGGGCGAATCCTACTTGTATAGCTATCTGAGCTAACAAATCAATCTCAGACTGCTGCCAAAAGCGAATTCTAGAACACTGATGTGCAATCAATAAACCGAATAGCTGTTTGCCTTTGAGAATAGGTGCTACTAAATTAGATTTGACAGCAAATTGCTCTAGCAACTCAATATCATCATCACTAAGATCGGCTTGATAGATATTATCAATAGCACGGATGGAACCATTCTGGTATTTTTTTATATATCCTGGCTCGAACCCAGGCTCAGACACTGTAACCCCTAAAATTTTTGGTAAACCAGGTGCTACTGATTCGGCGATAAAGGTTCCATTACAGTTGGAGTTAAAGCAAAAAATGGTTACGCGATCAATGCTTAAAGCTTTACGAATTTCTTCTGAGGTAATTTTGAGAACATCTTCTTCATTAAATGATTCTCGAACCCATCGGGTAACTTTAATTAATAGTTGGGAGTAATCAGCTTCGGTTTCTTTTTCCTTTATTAAAACTGAAAGCAGCTCTGTGAATAAGTTTATGTTTCTCTCTAACATCACTAATTCATCTTCGCTAGCGATGAAATATTGAGTAAACTCACTGTCTGGACGGAGCTTATTTTTGATACTATTAGACATTGCAGCAGCTTTGCTGACTCGACTAATAGCTTGATTAGTCACAAAAACAGCGATCGCACCTGTCAAAATTGCTGTTACTCCCATACCAGTTACCAACACTGAGAGTTGCCCTTGTAGAGCTTCCGTTACTGTTGAATTTTTTACACTCTCAAGTCTTACTTGCGGAATTTGTTTGGTAATTAAATCATTAGCATAGTAATAAGTAAATGTTCCAATTGCAACTATAGGAAAGGCACTTATACTTAATGCCCAAACTATTGCTTTAGTCTTTAAACTCCATTTTTGTTGCCACAGCTTTTGTTGACGATTTCGTCTTGCTTGGTTTTGAGAAAAAGACTGATTCATAAATGAAACCTGGATTGCTGCAATTGAGAATCAAGTAAATAACCTCACCACCAAATTCTACACAAAACTTACTAAAGAAGGACTGGCTTTTAGAACTATTTCGAGGTGATGACCTTCTACTTGATACCCCATAACACTTTCATTGCCTGTAAACTCAAAAAAATTGCATCTGAATTAACGGGCTTTTTAGCAATCAAATGGCGTAGGCGTAGCCCATCGTAGATATCGCTCTGTTTGAATGTCTTATTTTCTCATCAGGTGTTGCAGTTTTCTGGCAAGACAACCAAACAATCTTTTTTAAAGGTCTTGTGTAGTCTCGTTAGGCTCGGAACGAGGCTAACCAGTTAGAGCAAGGGCTATGTCTTAACTTAGTGTAATCCGATTCTCAACTAGATTGATCGCTATTTGATGACACACCATAAATGATTGCTATCTCGCTCTACTGATAAAAATATTATGTATAAATTACAACTATTTTAAAAAAGTATTGCTTGTTTATTGCAGATTACGACAAAACCATCGTATTATCACTGAGGTTTTACCGTTTCTTTATAGATATCATGTATCTAATAGTGTCAGTCTTTACTAAGTATAAATGAATTGCAAGCTTGAAATAAATGATTATTTCAGATTGTAGTTCACTGATACAGCCAACAATTGTGACTCTCCGTTAAGGCACTTACAAGTAATAAAATGCCCAGCCGTCATTGACGGTTCTTCAGGCTGCCGCGCCAAAATTTCGTAGTTTTTGCAAGAAAGGCATTTTATTTTTTCGATCTTCCTAACAGTTAGCACAACATATCAAAATCAAACCCTGGTAAGGATTTATATATGCCAATCCAAACTGTAACCATTGATACTATCGCTGCTTCTTTAGATTATTACCTCATTGCTTTTGATGCTGATGGTAATGAACGTCTTGAGACAGATGGATTTATGAGTCAAAAGCTAGTGGAGATACTATCCACTCAACCAATTACAGATGTCTTTTTCATGAGTCACGGATGGTTAGGTGACGTTCCCGGAGCAAAAAGACATTACCAAAGTTGGATTAAAGCTATGGTATACAGTCAGGCTGATATTCAAAAAATTCAAGAATTACGGAAATCTCAAAACCAAGAATTCCGTCCACTGTTGATTGGGTTGCATTGGCCTAGTAGACCCTGGGGTAATGAAGACTTAAATGCTAACGCTGCATCTTTTGACACGACAGGGACACAATTAAATGATTCAATCGAACAATACGCCCAAGATGTTGCTGATACGGAAGCGGCACGTGAAGCTCTCAGAACAATTTTTACAGCGTCAATAGAATATTCTATCCCACCAGACAACTTACCACTGGAAGTGAGACAAGCCTACGAAGTATTAATTAAAGAGGCTTCTTTAGACACTGATGAAAATGATAGCGAATCGTTTAATTTAGAGCCTGACGATATCTATGAATCTATCATTGCTCAAAAAGAATCTGAAGAAATTAGTTTTGCAATTGGTGATGTTTCTGAATACAGAAGAAATGTATTTTTGGATTTATTAGGACGCTTGTCTTATTGGAAGATGAAACAGCGTGCCCGCCAAATTGGTGAAACTAGTGGTTTTAATTTATTAACAAAACTTCAAAAAGCTGCTGCTCCAACAGCAAGATTTCACTTAGTTGGGCATAGCTTTGGATGTATCGTTGTTTCTTCTATTGTGGCAGGTAAAAACAATAGTAGATTAATCCGTCCAGTTAACTCCTTAGTTCTTATCCAAGGAGCTTTATCACTCTGGTCTTACTGCTCAAATATTCCTCGCAGAGCAAATTTAGCTGGTTGTTTTTCTTCAATTATCAACGACTGTAAAGTTGTTGGCCCAGTTGTTACCACTCGCTCCATACATGACGATGCTGTGGGCAAACTGTATCCTATTGCTAGCAGACCTGGTAACTGGTTTATGGGTCAGGATATAAACTTTGCAATTTCTACTGAGTCAGAATTCCCTGAATATGGTAGTATTGGCACTTTTGGTATTCAAGGATTAGACGAAATTATCAGTCTAAAAATGCACCCTTGTGAAAAGCCTTATAATTTCCAATCTGGTAAAGTTTACAACTTAGAAAGCAGTGAGTTTATTCGCAATCTAGTTAACGGTAAAGATGAAGATGCCCACAACACAATTGATAAACCGGAAGTAGCTCATGCTGTATGGTCAGCAGCTTTTGCTAGTTAATTCAGGAACTGGGAAAACATTCATAGTTTTTCCGAGTGAACAGCCAATCCCTGTGCCAATAAAAATATAAGGGTGTAAATAGTATGAGCATAGAACAACTGACAAAAGAGCTATATTTCAATGGCATTGATGGGGCTTCTGGAGAGTATTTGTTGCCTCCATTAACACCTGAGCAGCTAGCTAAGATTGCTCAGGGCGAAGATTTTGATCCTATAGAAATTAGCGAACTCAAGAAAAAGGATCTGCATGTTAAAGGTCTAGAACCTGATTTTGCCCCCATAGAAGGTGTAGATCCAAAAAACCTCGCAGAGACAGGTTGGGGAGTTATTTTTGCCTATAATGCCGACCCAGCAATTAAAGAAGCACTCCAAGAATTATTAACGCATCGACAAAAGCAAGCGGCGAAAAAGCACGAGCATTTTTATCGAGAATACACTGGCCCAAAGGGTTATCGTCCAGGGGAATCAAAGAATCAATTTTTATCACGTCATGGAGTTGGGCCAGGCCCAGCAGATCCTGACAAAATGCCTTATTACCTGTTGATTGTTGGCGATCCAGAAACAATTTCCTATCGTTTTCAGTATCAACTCGACGTGCAATATGCAGTAGGCCGGATTTATTTCGATACGCCGGAAGAATATGCTCAGTATGCTCGTAGTGTAGTGCAAGCGGAAACCACCAATTTATCACTACCTCGCCGCGCCAGCTTTTTTGGTGTGCGTAACGCTGCTGACGCAGCCACACAACTCAGCGCTCAAAATCTGATCCAGCCCTTAGCTGAATGGATGCTTAACGATCAAAAAGACAACAATTGGAATGTTCAAACCTTACTTGCAGAAGAAGCTACCAAAGCACGTTTAAAGAAGCTGCTAGGGGGGGAAGAGACTCCAGCGTTGTTGTTTACTGCTAGTCATGGTATGGGTTTTCCTAATGGACATGAGCGACAACTACGCCATCAAGGAGCATTACTTTGTCAAGACTGGCCGGGCCCGCTCAAATGGCGAGAACCGATTCCTGAAGATTTTTACTTCTCAGCAGATGATGTTGGCAGCGATGCCCGCTTATTAGGGCTGATTGCCTTTCACTTTGCTTGTTATGGTGCGGGTACTCCCCGATTTGATGAATTTGCCCATCAAAAAGGCTCTAACGAAAGGTTAGCGATCGCTCCTAATGCCTTTATCGCTCCCCTACCCCGACGACTCCTCAGCCATCCCAATGGCGGCGCTTTGGCTGTCATCGGTCACGTAGAACGCGCTTGGGGTTGTTCTTTCGTTTGGGAAAAAACTGGTAAACAGTTAGCAGTTTTTCAAAGTACTCTCAAACGATTGCTAGAAGGACATCCCGTAGGGTCAGCCGTCGAATATTTCAACGAACGCTATGCTGAACTGTCTTCCGACCTCAGCACAGAATTAGAAGAGATTAAATATGGAGCGATCGCTAATCCAATAAGTTTGTCTGGAATGTGGACAGCTAACAACGATGCTCGTAGTTATGCCATTATTGGCGACCCCGCAGTGCGGTTAGTTGTTAGTGATAATCCGACAAGCGATCGCCCTGTGATCGAATCCGTAAATTTACCGTCTGCACCAGCAAAACCTCAGATATCTGATACGTCTGCAATTCAGCAATCTCAAGCAAACTTGACTCAAGCACTAGAACAGTTTGTTAAAACTATTGATCAAGGTTCAGACGATCGTACAGAAAAACTTCAAGCAACAATTTCAGCAGTGATTAGTTTACTTGAAGTACTAAAGAAGTTGAGTTAAGAGGCAAGGTGTGTATCTTAACTTAATACTATTCGTGTAGAGAGTCGGGGACGCAAGGGAAGAATTTCTTTGCGTCCCCTTCTGCCTCCTTCAACATCCCCCTTCTTTTCCCCTTGCATCCAAAAACTTCAACTGGTGGTATAAACAACTAATCTGCACTAAATTCACACCTTTTGCTTGGGCTTTCTGTAATGGTTTGCCGAAAATTGCTTCTACCTCCAAAGGGCGATGTTCGTCGTAGTCAATTTTCATGCTGGGGCGGTAAGGCTTCATTTTGACAGTGTAATCGAGCATTGTTTGAATGAAGCGATCGCTGATTATCCGTCCATAACTTTTTGCCCCTGCTGCTACTTCATACATCAACTGTTCAACTAACTGGCGGGTGTAGCTATATGCCATTAATTCATCTGTTCTGGCGTTGAGAATCACAGAAAGCCCATTGTAGGGGATATTCCACACCAGCTTTTTCCAACGTGCCAGTAGTAAATCTTCGGCTAATTCAATTGAAATTTCAGCGCTTTCAAAGTCATTAGCAATTTGCTGCATCATCTCAGTTATCCCAGCAGGCTGATAATTAGGGGTATATTCACTTAAAACAATTTGCCCATAGTCTAAATGGTGTATGTGCCCTAGCCCCACTTTGTTAGAACATAAAAAGCACAACCCACCACTAACAGTTACATTACCAACAATTTCAGCAACTTCCTCTTCTACACCGAGTCCATTTTGCAATACCAGTACTACCCCATCGTCTTTAACCACAGATGGCAACATCTTTGGTAATAAATGATTTTGCGTCGTCTTTAGTGCCACCACCACCACATCGCATCGTGGCATCTTTTCAACGTCGTTGTAGGCGTGGACTTTGGGAAGCGTAAAGTCGCCATCTTTGGACTCTACCACTAAACCATATTTGTTTACCTGTTCGTAATCACTCTTGAGCAAAAAGTGGACATCCAATCCAGCTTTTTGTAGTCTGGCACCATAGAACCCACCTAATGCTCCAGTTCCTAGAATGGCATACGTGCGATCGGACATTTCTTTATATAACGAAATTTTCCTAGAAACATCATAAGGCGATGTCTGACAGGTAGTACGTGTCTGCGTGTAGTTTATTCAACGATTGATTTTAAATTTATTTTGTTTCACAAAACTTAAAATAGGTTTATTATCCTTTAAAATCTTTTTCAGAGATTTAGGTAAAATTTATGGCTGATATTGTTGATATTGCAGTTACGGCTGAGTCTTTCAAAACACTGGTGGCGGCTGTGCAAGCTGCTGGTTTAGTAGAAACATTAAAAAGTCCTGGCCCGTTTACTGTCTTTGCACCAAATGACGATGCTTTTGCCAAGCTACCACCGGGAACTATTCAAACTCTGTTACAGAATATTCCTCAGCTAACGCGTATTTTAAAGTATCATGTCGTTCCCGGAAAGCTCCTACAGGCTGATTTAGCCCAACTCGGTACAGTTAATTCTGTAGAAGGTTCACCTATTAAAATTCATTCTTCCGATGGTTTTGAAGTTAAAAATGCCACAGTTTTAGCAGCAGATATAGAAGCTGATAATGGTGTGGTACACGTTATCGATACGGTGATTTTACCGGGTTAATTCAGCTAGGGTGGGTGTTTTCCACCCTACTTATCCAAAATCTTTATAATTAACTAACTATTCATAGCATCAAAATGCAACTCAATAGTTTAATTTATGTTATATTTGCAATGTGATTACTCACTTATATGTGAATTTATATTTCATTGCTTTCAAATCAAATAAACTAAAGTCTTAAAAACCTAACATCTATCCCAACAAATTAATGCTCGATTTAGACACCTTAGCTGAGTTTTCTCGTGGCAACTGCATAAGTATTTGTACATTTCTCGTACCAGCTAACTTGCTTGTCACAATTTTGACGATCAGCCTAGTAGCGTTACGTCGCCCATCGCACCAAGTATGGCAATCTGCTGGAATTGCTAGCTTTTTCGCTTCTGTAATGATATTGCATGTATATACTTGGTTCCAGATTGGCGTGGTGATGGCTCCTACTTATATCTTGCTGTGGCTAGCAATCACCTGTTTACTGGCTAATTTGGCAGCAATTCTTTTTCAAAGACGCCACAGTAATAGTCCTAGTCTTTCCAACAACGTCTGAAATCTATACCGACTCTCCACGACAGAATGTAGAGATGTAGCAGTGCTACATCTCTACAAGGGTTTTGGATAACGCATATTTAATTTCACCAAATAAATGTCTATTTAGGAAATTCTGCACGTAACTGATTGACTACTCGATCTAATCCCACGGAATGGGCGGCTTTGAACAATAAACGATCGCCTGCTTGCACAAATGTCTTCAACCTAGCCACCAAATCGGCATGAGTTGCAAAGCACTCCGATGGAATACCCTCGGCGCTTTTAATGATCGCTTCGGCATCTTGCCCATCTACCAAAACCAATAAGCCATCTAAATTCAATTTTCGTACTGTTTCTCCCACTCGCTGGTGCAATTGCTGCGATCGCTCTCCCAATTCTTTCATTGCACCCAATACGGCAATCTTCCGTTTTCCGGGTGTATCTGCCAATAATTGCAACGCTGCGATCATCGCTTCTGGTGCAGCATTATAAGTTTCATCTAAGATTACCACATCGTTGGGTAAGGTAAATCGCTGCGATCGCCCTGTAGGCATATTCACCATCACACCTGCTTTCAGGGATGCCCAATCGATTCCCAACACCTTTGCCACTGCTAAAGCTGCCAAGAAATTAGTCGCATTGTGACGACCAGGCAACGGCAGAGGCAGTTGGATTCCTGAGACTTCCACAGTCTCGTTATCAATTAATTGCCCTTGAATATCCCCACCAGAAAGGCCGTAAGTCAAAACTTCTCCGTGCCAAACTTTTGCTGCTGTGGCCATTAATAGGGCATTGTCGTGGTTGAGAATTGCCACACTATCAGCAGACATTTCGGCTAATAACTCACATTTTGCCTCAGCGATCGCTTCTTCCGAACCCAGTAACTCAATATGTGCCGTCCCCACATTGGTAATCAATCCAATTGTTGGACGGGCTATTTGTGTCAATTCGGCAATTTGCCCTCTACCCCGCATCGCCATTTCAATCACGGCGTAGTCATGTTCTGCGCCAAGTTCTAAGAGAGTTTTTGGGACACCGATTTCGTTGTTGTAATTTCCATAAGTTTTGTGAACTACTCCCTTTATTCCTAAAACTGCGGCGATCAATTCTTTAGTTGTAGTTTTGCCCACGGAACCTGTTACACCAATTACAGGAATGTTAAAGCGATCGCGCCACCATCTGCCAATTTTTTGATATGCCTTGAGGGTATCTTTTACCTGTAATACAGGAAATCCGGGATTGTCGTATTCAAAATCTACAATTGCAATTAAAGCACCCTTTGAGATCGCAGCTGGCACAAATTCATGTCCATCAAACTTATCGCCTCTTAAAGCGACAAATACTTCACCCGGCTTGAGGGTACGGCTATCTGTCTGTATACCGCTACTTACTTGTGTTAAAGCAGTTTCAGACACGTTTACAGGATAGGCCAAAAGAACTTCAACCAGTTGGGTTAGGGTGGCAGAACAACGCATAAGTAATTTACAATTTAAAGTTTAAAGTTATAAAATCGGATTATGACACAATTACAATAACACCAAAAATAGTGCCAAAGAAACTCAGCTTTTGTGGCACGCTTTATTTATAAGCTATTTGTATACTTTAATTAAGTATGTCTTCTATCGCCCTATACCCGGTTTTTAATTAAGGTTACTTGCACAATTTGTATTGCAATTTCACTAGAAACCCCTAAAGCTTGATATAAATCATTTAAAAAGTTTTTCTCTTCAGCTCCAATACCTTCAGCTAGGACTAAATCGGTGGCTACCGCAAAGGCTGCTTCCCGCAAGTCTTGAGATAGAGAATCTTTTGCTGCATTAAATAAATCATTAAAACCATCACCTTGGAGAATGCCCAAGATTATGTCAAACAGCCTATTGATCATCTCATGGGGATAACTTTGAAAAAGTTTCATCCGAGACAGCACAGAAGTGATAGAATTTGCTTGCTCAATAGAAAGATAACCGTCTGAGGCCGTTGCAGTCAAGATAATGACAGCAAAAGCTTCGGCTGGATTGAGTGCTGCTTGGGTTTGGCTTTCTGTGCCCAAAACAGCGTCGAATAGACCCATTGTAGTAGCTCCTTAGTTAGAGTCCCAATGGCGCTAAAGTTACCTGTGTGTTTGGTAGATTTACAGGTAAGACTGTAGCGCTATGAGACTTTCATACTTTAGTGTTCCCAGGATTTATGCACAGCGAACACTTGCACTCAATGGTTTTTGGCAAAAATAATAGATTGCCATTTATAAATTTAGCGTTCTCCTGTCTTTTCTATGGTTTCAATTACCGCCAAACCTATACCAGAAGCTGCTATTAACAGTACTACTGATATCAAATAGGCGTTGGTCAGCATCATCAGGGCTTCATCAGAAAAAATATAGGTGGTCATTGCTTCACCTTTTGAACTTTTTGCTGCTAGTACTTTTTATTTCTCCACACCCCGACAGGTGTATTTCGTTGAGAAAGTGCTAGCCATTGCATCTTAACAAAACTTTAGCTCTTTCAGAACCCCACTCAAACTTTTTTTTTCTGAAGATACGATGAACCTTATGAAAAAGGATATCGGGCACGGGGAATAGGGTAGTATATCTTTCCCTTTTTTCCCCGCTATCCTCTATTACCTTCCCCAACCCCAGTAAAAGAAACTTTGATTGGCTCGATGTGAAATTTTTTATTAGAGTGTTCCAAAAAATAAATGATCCAAAACCCGTCATTGCGAGCGAAGCGAAGCAATCGCAAGGGCTAAGATTGCTTCTCTACGAGACGCTCCGCGAGCGTTCACAATGACAATTGAGCATTTTTTTACTTGGAGTACTCTTATTCAGCTTAGTTTTTTAGTTTTAATCTGTTTGTAGATAGCGGCAATGTTACGGGCATCATCAATACCACGGTGGTGTGTACCTTTTAATTCTATCCCCAACTCCGTGAGAGCCTGTGCCATGCCAAATTTTTTAGACACGCCAAGATATTCGGAAAATTCTTCTTTGATATTTATGTGTTCTGAAGTGAAAGGATAAGGGACATTATGAAAAGCACAATCTTGAATAAATTGCTTTTTGTCGTAATTGCCCCAAGAACAAAAAATATGATTGGGAAATGAATAAATCCATTTTTTGAAGCGAGAAATTGCCTCTAAAAATTTGGGTGCTTCGTCAACATCTTGCTGCCGAATGCTAGTCAATTCGGTGCAAAAAGCTGTCAATTGCGGATGTCTCACAGGTTGGATGAATTGTTGAAACTCTGAATCAATTTCCCATGTTTCTCGATTGAGCATCACTGCACCAATTTCGATGATTTCCATTTCATGACGCGGAATAGTCCCACTATTACAGCACGTAGCCTCCAGATCGACTATCAGATAATAGTGGGATATTTTAGTTTCCATATTAGATATTAGTAATAAATTATACTTTATTTTAAGGACATAGGGAATTTAGACGGATGAAAAAGGTTTAACCCAACGGAGTTGAATAGCAATATCAAGAGCGATCGCAGCAAAGACAAACCACAATAAACTTTCTCCCGCCAATACTAAAAAAGGCCAAATTGTGCTGTGAGAATTCCACCCCAGTTCTATTTGAGTTAATCCCCGCACCAAGCCAAAAGCCAAGCCAGCATACCTCCAGCTTTGAGTTGGGGATTTTGATCTGAGCGGATGATATAGCGGTACGTGACACCAAATAGGAAACCAGTAAAACTTGCAACAGCACCACTCACCCACAAGTGCCAGTTAAGATCACTTTGCAGACTTGCGAGTGTCTGAAAATACTTTGCCAGTACGAAAGTATTCAAAAGAGTGGCGATCGCAAAGGTAAAAAATAGTGAAAAACTCCCAACTATTCCAGCCTTGAGAGATTCTAGGCGCTCTGCCATTAATTGAGGATCTAAAGTTTGGTTCACTGCTTCAATAAATTTACTCAAACAATTGTAATTAAATGCTGCTCTCATGCGGGAATTTTTATTACAAACTCGGTTCCCATACCAGGTTGAGAATTCACATCTAATACACCTTTGTGTTTCTCCACAACTATTTGATATGCGATCGACAAGCCAAGCCCAGTACCTTTACCAACACTTTTTGTGGTAAATAACGGCTCAAACAAGCGTTGTTTGAGCCGTTCAGGAATACCAATCCCATTGTCAGCAATCCGAATTACAACCAATTTTTCAGAATCTATTTCTGTTGTAATTTTAATTTGAGGAATAAGATTGCTCATTTTGCCTTGCATTATAGCTTCATCCAGAGCATCAATTGCATTTGCCAGAATGTTCATAAATACTTGATTCATCTGCCCTAAATAGCAGTTTACCTCTGGCAATATTTCATAAATTTTAATAACTTCGATACCGGGACGATCGCTATTAGCCTTGAGGCGGTGTTGCAAAATCATTAATGTACTATCTAGCCCTTGGTGCAAATCAGCAGGTATTTTTATATCACTATCAGAGCGGGAGAAGTTGCGGAGAGAATTAGAAAGGTTTTGAATTCGTTCACTTCCTACTTCGAGTGAATTCAAAATTTTTCCCATATCTTCGAGAACGAAATTTAGATCCAAGTTCTTAATAGCAGTAGTAATTTTGGCTGTTGGGTTCGGATATTCTTGTTCATACAGTAGGAGCAATTCAGATACTCCTGCAATGTATTCTTGCAAAGGTGGAATATTGCTGGAAATAAAATTGATGGGGTTATTAATTTCATGGCCAATACCAGCGATTAGCTCTCCGAGTGTTGATAGTTTCTCTTGTTGTACCAGTTGGACTTGAGCTTGTTGCAAAGCTTTGGTGCGATCGCTAACTTGTTGTTCCAAAGATTCAGTCAATTGTTTGAGTTGTAAATGTACCCGCACTCTCGCAATGACTTCCTCTTGTGCAAACGGTTTAGGGATATAATCTACTGCACCAAGAAAAAATCCCTTCGTTTTGCTTTCTGTATCTGCTAAGGCAGTGGTGAAAATAATCGGAATGTTTTGGGTAACAGGATTAGCTTTGAGGCGGCGACAAGTTTCAAACCCATCAATACCGGGCATTTGTACATCCAGCAAAATCAACTCTGGTTGATTGCGTTCGGCTTGAGCGATCGCACTTTCTCCATCGACTGCAACACGGAAACGAAAACCCTCACTATTGAGTGCTTCACACAGGACAGATAAATTTGTCGGATTATCATCCACAATCAAAATAAATCTGTTATTTTGAATTTTGCTCATGATGAATTTTAAATTTAAATTTCACTCTATTCTTGAATAAAAGAATTCAGAAGCCAGGAGTCAGAATGGGTTAAACGCCCCGCTACCGCTAACAGAATCGCATCAGCATAGTAAGTTAGTAACTTACTAACTTACTGAATAACCGTGATTATTCAATTAGTATACAAATAAAACAAACTGATACACTTTTTACTAAATCATCAAGTATTGAAATGTTTTTGTAGGTTGTCTAATTTGTTCTGACTCCGGAATTATGACTCTTGAATACTTACAATAAAATTCTCCAAACGTTTGAGTTGAAAATTACTAGCAAGTTGGACGATATGCTGGGTAAAAATCCTTAACTGCTCATCAGATGCAGAAAGTTCCTCAGCAAGTTCTAAAACTTTTTGAATATCACCATCTTGTGTCAGATCAAGTAACTCTTGTAAAACCTCTTGAGTAGGATAAATTATGTCATTCAGTTTATCCAAATCACCTGTATAAGTTTTTTGGGTTGCGTCTACCTTAACGTCAAAAATCCATTCCAGTTGCAAAAATTGTCGTAGTATTTCCAGCAGCGTTTCAGCTTCTACAGGCTTTGGTAGAAATGCGTCTGCACCGACATCAATACTCTTGTGCTGGTCGATTGCAAATACGCTAGCTGACGAAGCGATGACAGCAATCTCTTTAAATGGCTCAGACTGGCGCAAACGTTCGATCAACTCAAATCCATTCAATACAGGCATCACTAGGTCAGTGATAATCATGTCTGGTTTGTAGATTAGAGCCTGTTCCCATGCTTCCTCACCCTGACTAGCTTCTACAACAGTAAATCCAACAGGCTCTAGTAAATTTACAATTACTGATCGGTTTTCCCATTTGTCATCTGCAATCAAAATGGTGCGCCTTTCTCCTTGATAACCAATAATGGTTCCCTGCTCAATCACTCTAGAAACCTTTGCCCAGTCTTTAGATTCTGGCAATTCTGCTTCAAACCAAAAAATGCTACCTTTACCTAAAGTACTTTGCACCTGAATTTGACTACCCATCAACAAAACAATTTGTTGGCTAATTGCTAATCCCAAACCTGTACCTTCAGATTGTCGTTTCTGATTTCCCACTTGCTCGAAGGGCTGAAAGATTTTCTCGGCTTGTTCAGGGATTATACCCGTGCCAGTATCTATTACCTGAAAGCGAATTTTGTAGTTAGTTTTTCCCTTGGCGTTTGATTCTTGACCAATGACCTGAACTTTGAAGGTGACACTACCTTGATTCGTAAATTTGATCGCATTACTAAGCAAGTTAATCAGTACTTGCCGCAAGCGTTTTTCATCAGCATGAATACCTGTTGGCAAATCAGGATCTAGCTCGACGTGAAATGCTATAACCTTTTGTTCTGCCCGGATGCGACAAATTTCAGTCACGCTATCTATAAAAGCAGGCAAGTAGAAATCAACAGGATATAATTCTAACTTCCGGGCTTCTATTTTGGAGAGATCCAGAACATCATTAATCAGTGTTAAAAGATGAGAACCACATTGATAAATGATGCTGACTCCTTTGCGTCCTTTCTCACTCAAAGATTCTGTGCGTTGGAGAATTTGTGTATAACCCAGAATACCGTTGAGAGGTGTGCGTAGTTCATGACTCATATTGGCAAGAAATTCACTCTTGGCTTGGCTGGAGTTTTGAGTGACTTCCTGGGCAACGCGTAGTTCTTTTTCGATGTGCTTGCGCTCTAAAATTTCAGTTGAAAGCGCTCGATTGATAACTTCTAACTGGGCAGGGCTAGGTAGTGTTAGAGCTTGAGGCATAAGATAAAATAACGCAAATGCCGTATATATCGAAATAATGGCAGTTAAAGCTTTTAAAGCACCTGCAATCCAATAGTCTGGATGCCAAAGCGTCCAAATATCCATCAAGTGTCCAGTACCGCAGGCAATGATAAAACCACCAAATAACAAAAAGACTCCATTGAAAGGAACGTCTCTGCGCTTGGAAATAAAATAAATCAGTAGGAAGGGAATAGAATAATAGGCTAGAGCGATCGTGGCATCAGAAATAATGTGGAGCCAAACCAATCCAGTTTGCCAAAGATAACAATGTCCGTGGGGAATAAAACCATTGGAGTGGAAAGGATAGTTGAAAAATGTCGACATGATACTAGGGGTTGCTGGATTTGGAATATATACGCATAATCCTAGTATTCCCAAACTATCAAGAGGGAAAGCGCGATCGCTATTTTTTTACATTTGTCTTTATTAATGCTAGAAGTACTAGCGTACCAATAAAAAATGGTGTACCCTTTGCGTGCGATGCCTACGACGGGCTACGCCTACGCAAAACTTAGAATGTCATTGATAAAAAAATCTCAGCCTGCCCAATCCCTGTATGATAAATATTAGAAACCTTTTGTAATTATTTGAAAAGCGAGACTATGGAGATTTTGACACTAGGTTGGGTATCGCTGTTAGTTGTGTTCACTTGGTCAATTGCAATGGTAGTGTGGGGACGTAACGGACTGTAGAGGCATTGTGGAAAGTCCATTTTTGAGTATTTTAACAATAGTTGCCGCAGTGCTACTCGTAGTAGTTACTGGTGGTATTGGTTATTTAACCCTGGCAGATTGGCGCGATCGCCGTCGCCGAGAAGAAGAAAAACGCACCACCCGCAGCGCCACTCCCAAGCGGCGGTAATTCGCTAGTGGTTGAACAATTTTTTTGTAGGGACACGATAATATCGTGTCCCTACACTGTTTTTTATGACATTCCCAAGAAATGACTGTTACCTTTGCGATCGCAACGGGAATCATGAGATAGAAGACTTTCAATATTTAAAGTCCCACTGGGAATGGAAAACGCCTCTACTACTCAACCCATAGAACCAAATTCAGAACAGCAAGAATCTCATTCAGATGTGACATTCTCCTTGCGTCAGAATGAGCAACAAAAAGCCTTGTCTGGAGTTATTGCCCGCATTCGCGAGTCTCTAGACATAGAAACCATCTTCAAAATTACAGTCACTGAAGTACGCCAGCTTTTGAAAAGTGATCGGGTTAGTGTGTTTTCGTTTTTATCCCGATTTGGCATGGGAAGGGGAATTTATCTATGAAGATGTGGCAACAGAATGGGATTCGGCACTAGCAGCCAAACTGCGCGACCACTGCTTTAGTGAGGAGTTTGCAAAACTATATCAGCAAGGTCGAATTAGAGCAATAGCTGATATTTATCAAGTTAATGCCAGTGATTGCTACATCCAGATTCTAGAAAGGTTTCAGGTACGTGCCAATATAACTGCCCCCTTAATCAAAGGTAAAGATTTATGGGGATTGCTGTGTATTCATCAGTGTAGTGGTTCTCGGCAATGGGAAGCATCAGAAATTGAGTTTGTGCAATTAATCGCCGAACATCTAGGAGTTGCTTTACAGCAAGCAGATTACCTAGAACAAGTAAAACTGCAATCAGCAGAACTAGCACAAGCAAAAGCCAGAGAAAAAGCAGCCCAATGGCAAAGAACTATAGCCATAACCATTGAGAAAATTCGTCAATTTCTAGACTTGGAAAGCATTTTCCGCACCAGCACCGCAGAACTTAGGCAGCTGCTAAATGCTGACCGTGTGGCTATTTACCGCTTCAATCCCGATTGGAGTGGTGAATTTGTATTTGAATCAGTAGCAGAGGGTTGGATTTCCCTTATAGATGAACAATTGCAGCGCCCGAAAGTGAGTGAAAACGTCAGTGAATGTAGCGCCAAAGATTTAGCTAAACCTCCAGTCGCTGATACCTACTTACAAGATACAGAGGGTGGTAGCTTCAGTCGCTGTGAAGTGTACCGTGTTTGTAATGATATTTACAATTCAGGTTTTAGCGACTGCTACATTAAAATCTTAGAGATATATCAAGCAAGAGCTTATGTGATTATTGCCATTTACCACGGTCAGAAGCTCTGGGGACTGCTAGCGGTGTACCAAAATTCTAAAACCCGTGATTGGCAAAAAGATGAGGTTTACTTGCTTACCCAAGTGGGTACACAACTAGGTGTAGCTTTGCAGCAAGCGGAATTTATCCAACAAATGCACATCCAAGCAGCAGAGATCAGCAAAGCTGCTCAAAGACAAAGGGCATTGGCGAACACCGTAGAAAAAATTCGTCAGTCTCTTGATATTGAAGCCATCTTTAAAACCACAACTCAAGAAGTCCGTCGGTTATTGGAAGTTGAACGAGTAGCAATTTATCGTTTCTATCCTGATTGGAGTGGCGAATTTGTCGCTGATTCTATTGTTGATGGTTGGACACCAGTGATTAAACCACAGCCTGTGACGGAACGCATTCTTATCCAGGGAACGAAAGCAGGTAAGTATGCACGTAATGAAGCTTTTGTCCCAATTTCTCAGGGCGAAAAGCTGTGGGGATTGCTAGTAGCTTATCAAAATTCCCAACCCCGTTATTGGCAAGATGAGGAAATCAATTTATTGGCGCAAGTTGGCGCTCAATTGGGGGTAGCATTACAGCAAGCTGAGTCTTTGAAGCAGATGCAGGTGCAAGCCCAGAAACTGGCTCAAGCTGCTGCACGAGAACGGAAAGCAGCCGAAAGGGAAAAGGCTTTAGCCGCAACGGTGAAGAAAATTCGCCAGTCCCTTGATATTGATACCATCTTTGCCACCAGTACAGAAGAAGTCCGGCGGCTATTAGAAGTTGATCGAGTAACAATTTATCGATTCAGGACTGATTGGAGTGGCGAATTTGTTGCTGAGTCTTTAGCCCAAGGTTGGACACCAGTAAGGAAAATTGTACCTGTAGTTGCAGATGATTACTTGCAAGAAACCCAAGGTGGAGATTTTGCTAATGATAAAAGCATTGTCGTTAAAGATATTTACAGTGCCAATTATTCTATCTGTCATATTGCCTTACTTGAGCTAATGGAAGCTAGGGCATATATCATTGTGCCGATTTTTCAGGGTGAGAAACTTTGGGGATTACTAGCAGCTTATCAAAATATCAAACCGCGTGATTGGCAAGAAGATGAGGTAGATTTGCTAATGCAGATTGGTACTCAGCTGGGAGTAGGGCTTCAGCAAGCGGAATTACTTAAACAGACTCAACGCCAAAAAGAAGAACTTACTGAGACTCTTAAAGAATTACAGTACACTCAGAGCCAGTTAATTCAAAGTGAGAAAATGGCAGGTTTAGGGCAGTTAGTTGCTGGTGTAGCACATGAAATTAACAACCCGATTGGTTTCATTTACGGCAACATTAGCTATGTTACGGAACATACCGAAAATTTATTTAAATTATTACGCCTTTATCAGAAACAGTATCCTAAGGCAACAGGAGAAATTCAAAAGCAAGTAGCAGCATTGGATTTAGATTTCATTAGTGATGACTTGCCCAAAATTTTGAATTCAATAAAGATGGGGGCAGAGCGAATCTCTCAACTCGTCTTGTCATTACGAATTTTTTCTCGACTTGACGAAGCCGGAATAAAGCCCGTTGACCTTCATGAAGGTATCGACAGTACTTTGCTAATTTTACAACATCGACTGCAACCACAAACTAATTCTTTTGCTATTGAGGTAGTTAAGCAATATGGTGAATTGCCCCCAGTAGTTTGCTATCCAGCGCAGATGAATCAGGTGTTTATGAATATTCTTAACAATGCGATCGATGCGCTGGAAAACTCAGCAAATTGTGGAAAAATAATTGCCGATCCGAAAATTTGGATTCGTACAGAAATAATCGAAGAGAATACGATTCTGATTTGGATTGCCGACAATGGTTGCGGGATTCCAGAGATGATGCGATCGCGCATTTTTGAGCCTTTCTTTACCACCAAACAACCTGGACAAGGTATTGGTTTAGGGTTATCTATTAGCTACCAAATTATTGTAGAGAAACACGGCGGTTATATCAAGTGTGTTTCTGAACCTGGTAAGGGGTGTGAGTTCTGGATAGAAATCCCGATGAAACGGACAATTTAGGCGTTAGTGATGCCTGCGGTAGCCTTTTCTAGGTAACACTAGGCATATCTTTACACTTTTTAGTCTGATACGGAGGCGCAAAGAAAAAATAAAAAATGCAATACCTGCCGTAAGCTACACTAACGCAAACTCTGCAATAAAGAAGTAATGTTAAAATTATATATCCATAAAGGAGAAGATTATGAGCAATCAATCTGTTCCTAAAACCAATAGTCTCTATGCACAAGATTATCATTTATGGTTAGAACACACTGTTGATTTATTAAAAAATAAAAAGTTTTTAGAACTAGAATTAGACAATTTAATTGAAGAAATTGAAAGTATGGGTAGAAGTGATAAAAATGCTTTAAGGAGTAATCTTAGAGTGCTTTTAATGCACCTTCTCAAATACAAATTTCAACCCCAGATGCGATCCAATAGCTGGTTGTATACAATTTATGAACATCGTCAAAGATTACAAGAAGCATTTGTCGATAGCCCTAGCTTAAAATATTATTACACGGAAGTTTTTGACAGTTGTTACCAACACGCTAGAAAAGAAGCATCTATTGAAACAGGGCTTCCTCTGTCTATTTTTCCTAAAGACTATCCTTTTTCTATTGATGAAGCCTTAGATTCTGATTTCTTCCCAAGTTAATTATAATCGCACTGTAGAGATTTTGCAGGCAATCGCCTTTTTTAAATAACCTTTCTAGGCGTAGAGGACACAGAGGAAGAGGAGGAGCGATCGCTTTTTTGTTTCGCACAAAGTCGCAGCGAAGCGATCGCCTACTCAAAATCTTCTATACTTGTACTATGTAAAGGTAATCAAATTCTCTATGATTACAAACACTAATACCCAAATGAAACCCAATCAATACCCATTTGCTCAAGAATTAATCACAGATACTCAAGGTAATATTCGTAAAGTAATTATAGATTTTCAAGACTATTTACGCTTATTAGAAGCGATTGAAGATGAAGGATTGATATTAGCAATCAAGGAAGTACAACAAGAAACCCCATTAAATATTAATGAAGCATTAGCCGAATTAGAAAGAGAGTGAATACCCAGTATATATCCAGTTTTATTAAAGATTTAAAAGCGCTCAAAAGTACACCTTACTATGAGACGATTAAAGTACTTGCTTTTGAAGAAATACCACAAATAGCTAACTTTGAAGAAATTACTAATATCAAAAAGCTTCAAGGATATGATGATATTTATCGGATTCGTATAGGTGATTATCGAATCGGAATTATATTTGACGGTGAAACAGTAATATTTCAGCGTGTCTTACATCGTAAAGATATTTATCGATATTTTCCAAAGTAAGTCAAATTAGTGATTTTGTGGAATTTTGGCGATCGCTCTTTTTAACGAACCACAGAGCCGCAGAGAACACAGAGGCAAGAAGAGAGCGATCGCTTGGTAGAATAAGTAGGTGGGCGGGAAAATTTATAACTATGTAACGAAAATTTAACCAGAGGAATTAGAGTCAAATTTAATACGTTGTGTACTGTAGTTGCCTTTTTCTCCCCTAGCTTTAACGCCATCCATCACGGCGTAAGCGAGGTCTAACTCGTCATCAAATATTTGCCCACATAGTTCGTCTTTTTTAAGGTGCTGCCACTCCAATTCAATTGGGTTCATCTCGGAGCAGTATGCGGGCAAGAAAAAGATGTACAAACCCATGTTTTCCCACTTTGACCATAACTTTTGCACTTCAAGACATCGGTGTATCGATCCGTTATCCTGCACAATTACCCTAGTGCGTCCAGTTTTTTGAGCTTCAGTCGCTTCAATCTCCATCATTTCGATGTACGATTTACGACTAATCCCACCAATAACCAGACCGTAAACAAAGCTGATTAAAGGTTGAAGAAAGCCGATAATACTTAATCTCCGTCCACGATGCTTAGTTTGCTCTAAGCGTTTTTGCTCACCTTTGAAGTAATAGGTGTAACCTGGTTCGCTCCATACACAAAACCCTGATTCATCTAGATACTTTAGGTCTATTTCTCCAGCCGCAGCAGATAATTCCAACATATCTAGGACTGAAGAGTTTGTTTGCTCGTGCTATCGGGTTTTGCTTGCCTTTGTGACTCTTCCTTGCTCGCTTCCAATTGACCCCCTTTTTTTGAGTACCCGTCTTAATCTGTCGGGACTCAGTTTAATTGAGCGATGCCTGCGGCGGGCTACGCCTACGCGTTCTAATTTTTGTGCGAGTTGAAGACTATTGTATGTACGCGGTTCTTTTTTCAGGCATTCTTCCAAAAATATGATGTCCTCTTCTTGCCATTTTGACTTTCCTCCTCGACCCGGTAGTTCCCAAAGTCCTTCTAGACCTTTGCTTTTCCAGTTGTGTAAAACCTCTCTTACCGTTTGTAGAGTCAAATTAAAGTGAGCAGCTATTTTTTCTACATACCAGCCATGTGCATTTAGCCTAATTATTTCTGCTCGATCTTTTACTTTCTGTGGTACTTCCGCAGTTCTTAGCTGTAACAGGGTTCTGTCTTGCTCACGAGTCAAGAATATCCTTAAACGAGCGCCCATATATTAAGTCACCTCGGTAGATGCATTCTCCGTATTTACTTATCTTTACATAGTTTGGTTTTTTCGTGCCTACCTACTTACATATTTTATTGCTGATGTTCCAACCAAGCCACTAAATCAGCTTCAGTGGAGAAATCTAGTAAGGCTTCGGCTAAATCCTCTAACAAAGTAAAATTAAATACATGAAGAGATTATTTAGGCGATAACTATTTTCTGTTTAGATAAGCTTCATTAATAGTTTACTCTAGTTTTGACTAAGGATAATTACTGAGGTATTTTGACCTTGCCTGATCCAAAATGATTGATGGCTGACAAGAATATCGGGATTTAGCGATTCAGAAAAGCTTCTAGATAGTTTTGTCGCAAAATCACAAGCACTTATCTAACTGGAGAGAGTCTTGAATACTTACACAGTAATTATGCTGGGGCCATCTGGCTCAGGCAAGACAGTATTTTTAGCAAGTATGTATAAGAAGCTATCTACTCAGGGAGAGCATGGTTTCTTCTTAGAAGTAGATGGAGCAGAAAAAAGAAAGCGGCTTAACAACATCTATACTCAAATTGCTGTTGATGAGAAATGGCCTATATCGACAGACTATGCACAAATATCAGAATGGACTTTCAATTGTCGTGTTCAAACAGAAAACTTAAGTATTTACTCAGCTTGTCAGTTTACCTATTTGGATTATGCTGGTGGCAGACTTACTGATGAAATGGAAGAAGAAGACTCTGTATTTGAGAGTAAGCTTAAAGAAGCTGATGCTTTGCTCGGTCTGTTGGATGGTCAAAGGCTTTCTGCATTAATGCGTAATGAAAAGCTAGGAAAGCTTTGGGCTATAAACGATTTACCCAATATGCTTAATGTAATACAGAATAGTAAGAGTAAGAGACCAATTCACTTTGTTATTAGCAAATGGGATATTATAGAAAACAACTTTACATTAGAGCAAATACGCGATCGCTTGCTACAAATTGAAGAATTTAGGAATATAGTCGAAGCACGTAACAAAGCGCATACGCCAGTTCGCTTAATTCCAGTAAGTTCAGTAGGTATAGGTTTTGCCAAATTGCAACCAGATGGTAGTATGGCAAAAACCGGGGAGCTACCGCAGCCATTTCAAGTAGAAGTACCTCTAGCTTGTATTTTGCCAGATATGATACAAAGCCACCTAGAGGAACTTATGAGAAAGAAGCAAGAAGAACTTAGTAAACCAATTGAAGATAAAGCAGACCTGAGTTTTTGGGATAAATTAGGTCAAGTTTTTGGTGGGGGGCTAAAAATTCTACAAAATATACAGCAACTTTTGCCTAAAAAGTATCAATTTGCCGAAGACATCCTAAAAAAAATGATTGAGTATGCTGAAGAACCAGCACAGAAGAAACAAGAGGCAGCAGTCAAAAAAACTAATGAGCTTCGTCGTGAACAAGCAGCATCGCTTAAAGCAGTGTCCGATGAAGAAACTGCGCTCAAGCATGTAATAAATTGCTTCTTATATATCAGAAATAAACTCGATCATACTTTTCCCGAATCGGATATTACTTTGCTATGAAAAGTATTCAGGCTTGGGGATTCTTGGTAAGCCGTAATCAATACCTTGACTACAGGACAGTTGTAGCTCCTAACTTCATGTGTCAATCTGGTACATCTAGCCTACTTGCTAAGGCAGCAGGAGGGGATTTGACTCAAAAAGGTGCTGCCCTATATCGTAAAATTTCTCACCCTAAACTAGGGAATCTTACTCTAGTTTTTCGGGTTATAGAAGCAATTGCAAAAGACACGGGTATTGCAGGAAATGGAGTTTTAAAAGATTCATTTGGAAGAGAAATCCGTTTAATTGAGGGTATTCTTTTGAAAGAAATAATGCCAGATATTTTAGTGACTGAGGATATTATAGTAACTGAGGGAAATCTTGAAGAAATTCACAAACAGCTTGTAAAATATTACCGTGAATTTTGGGACTATAGTAATCCTAACCCTGCTATTCCCTCAGAACCTTTTACTTTGCCAGAGAATAGTTCAGATGACTGTTTAAATTACCAAATTCTCAACCCATATCCTGTAGGTGCTAATCAAATACAGATAAAACCACAACTATCACTAGCTACTTCCAATAGTCAAACTCTTGAGAGTGATAATAAGAGTTGTACCCTAGATTCCCAACCGAATCTGCTACAAAAATTGTGGGATGAATTGTGGATCTACTTAGATAGATAAAGAGATTAAATTTGAGAAAACTAGCTCCATTCATAAAAAAACTTGCCCTAGAAGCATCACACCCCCAAGGCAAGCCAACTCTCTAAATTCTTCCTCTGCGCTCTCTGCGCCTCTGCGGTTCGTTAAAGTTGCTTCACTTCCGAAACTAACTTCGACACCATATCCTTAGCACTACCAAAAAGCATCGTCGTTTTATCCTTGTAGAACAACTCATTATCTACACCGGCAAAACCCGTACTCATCCCGCGCTTAATCACAATCGTCTGCTTCGCCCGATCTACTTCCAAAATCGGCATACCATAAATCGGGCTACTTGTATCACTCCGCGCCGCCGGATTTACCACATCATTTGCCCCAATTACTAAAGCCACATCCGCTTGATCGAACTGGGGATTAATATCATCCATGTCATACAACTGCGTATAAGGCACATTTGCCTCTGCAAGTAACACATTCATGTGCCCTGGCATTCTCCCAGCAACAGGGTGAATAGCATACTTGACATCAACGCCCATTTTTTCCAACTGATCTGACAATTCCCGGACGCTATGTTGCGCTTGGGCAACTGCCATACCATAACCTGGCACAATTACCACAGAACGGGCATAACCCAACATCATCGCCCCTTCTTCAGGATCGATACTGCGGACACTTTGATCAGTTGCACCACCACTAGCAGCAGCACCACCAGAACTAGAACCTGTACCAAAAGCGCTGAACAGCACACTAAATAAGGAGCGGTTCATCGCCTTACACATAATTTCGGTAAGGATTAAGCCAGATGCTCCTACCAAAGCACCAGCGATGATTAACATATTGTTCATCACCACAAACCCCGCCGCCGCCGCCGCCACACCTGACAAGGAGTTCAACAGCGAAATTACCACCGGCATATCGCCGCCACCAATGGGGATGACGAACATCACACCCAACACTAAGGAAACGCCAACCACTCCCAAGAATATGGGTAAGCTATCTGGTGTAATGATTAAATAGGCACTACCTACTATATAAGCACCTAGAAGTAAGAGGTTAAATGGTTGCTGGAATGGGAATGTAATCGGGGAACCGCTAATTAAGCCTTGCAATTTGGCAAAGGCGAGAAAACTACCCGTGAAGGTAACACCACCGATTAACACATCCAACAGCATGGAAATGTTCACATCAAGGGGTATCGGCTGAGAACTATCTAATAACCGCCAGAATTCCGCAACGGCTACTAATGCCGAAGCCGCACCGCCCAAACCGTTGAGTAAACCCACCATTTGGGGCATTTCCGTCATTTGGACTTTGTAGGCAACGATCGCACCAATTCCCGATCCAATCGCCAAGCCTAACAATATCATCTGATAGTTCAACACATGTTGATCGAGCATTGTCGCTGCGATCGCCAGCAGCATCCCTACAGCCGCTACAATATTACCGTTTCTCGCTGTAGCAGGTGATCCCAGCTTTTTCAAGCCCAAGATAAATAACGATGCAGCGACTAAGTACGTCAGCTGAATGCCAGTTGGTAAAAAGTCGCTCACGCCTTAATCTCCTTCTTCTTGAACATTTGCAACATTCTATCTGTCACTAAAAAACCACCCACAACGTTGATTGTTGCCAGTATTACAGCAATCAAACCGAGAATTACTGACACGCTTGTGTCTTTTGCACCAGCAGCAACTATTGCTCCAAGTACCGCAATCCCGGAAATCGCGTTTGAGCCTGACATTAACGGCGTGTGTAGAGTCGGTGGTATTTTGTTGATGACTTCAAAACCGATAAAAGATGCCAAAACAAATACAAACAAAGCAGCAATTAATGCCTCTGTCATGAAATCAAAACTCCTTGTGTAAGTGGGAATGGGGCATTGGGCATTGGGCATGGGGCATTGGGCATTGGGCATTGGGCATAGTTATTTCTTCTTCATCTCCCCCTGCTTCCCCTGCTTCCCCTGCTCCCTCATCCTCCTCATCTCCCTAATTAACCGCCGGTTGTTGAGTAGTCAAAGCTTGTAGCGCATCTCGCACTCGTTGATTGCGAATTTCACCAGCGTGGGTAACGCAAGCTGCATCAACGATGTCGTCGCTAAAGTCTACCTGCAAAGCTTTGTCTTTAATTAGCAATTGCATCAACGATGTTACGTTCTTGGCATACAATTGGCTGGCGTGAATTGGCATCGATGATGGGAGATTGATCGGGCCGATAATTGTTACGCCGTTCCAGACAATATCTTTACCTGGTTCGGTGCAAGCGCAGTTACCACCCTGTTCAGCAGCCAAATCCACAATCACTGAACCTGGTTTCATTTGTGCCACCATTTCTTCTGTGACGAGCCGTGGTGCTTGTCTCCCAGGTACTTGGGCGGTAGTAATCACCACATCAGAATTTTTGACGTGTTCGGCGACAACTTCTTGAGTACGTTGTTTGCTAGCCTCAGAGATTTCCTTGGCGTAACCGCCAGCAGCAACGGTTTCTTCGTCTAATTTGACTTCAACGAATTTTGCCCCTAAGCTTTGTACTTCTTCTTTGACGGCGGGACGGATATCAAAGGCTTCTACCACTGCTCCCAAACGTCTGGCGGTAGCGATCGCTTGCAATCCTGCTACACCAGCGCCCATAATAAATACTTTCGCTGGAGCGATCGTCCCGGCGGCTGTAGTTAACATCGGGAAATATTTCGGTAATGCAGCTGCGGCAATTAATACTGCTTTGTAACCTGCTAATGAAGCTTGCGAGGACAAAGCATCCATACTTTGCGCCCTGGTAGTACGGGGAATCATTTCCATACTCAAGGCTGTAATTTTCCGATTTGCTAGTTGCTGTGCTACAACAGGATTTCCCAAAGGATTGAGAAAACTGACTAATACAGCTCCTTCTTTTAACAAATCAACTTCTGAGCGTCCATCTTCTCGTTCTTGAGGTGGGCTGACTTTCAGCAGAATATCTGTTTCGCCCCATAATTTGGCAGTATCGCTGATTATTGTTGCTCCTGCTGCTTCATAGTCAGAATCACTGAAAAATGATCGTTCTCCTGCACCTGTTTCTACCCAAACTTCTAAACCTTGTTTTACCAATCGAGCAACGGTGTCAGGAATTAATGCTACACGACGTTCACAAACTTCAATTTCTTTAGCAACTGCTATTCTCATGAAATCTCCTGAAGATAAATACCTAATCTCTGCCTAGTAAGTGATTGTCTAGATGATGCGTGTCCCGCACTTATAGTACTTAGGCAGGAACATCACCCATGAATTTTACTTGTAGATTGAACCTTGAATCTTTCCTCTCCCACTCTTAGCTGTCTAGGCAAAGCCTCACTTTGCCGCTCGCAGATGTCATATTTTCAGATAGTTGCAAACAGGGTTATGTATTGCACATCCTAAATTGATTCCCAAATTTTGCATCTTTAATCTTTGGCTTGTTTTCGGGATTGAGAAATTTTGGTATTCCTTTTTTATAGAGTAATATTGACCAAATTTTGAAGGCTTGATAATTTCCCAATCAAATTTTAATGATTACGAGTTCGATTCCAATCCAACTTATTTTAATCAATTTAGCCCAACTTAACTGGCGATCGCTGAGGGTGCGGCTCAATTTTTATAACAAAATCATCAAATTTAGATACACTTATACATATTTGGAAATACAATCTAATCCCAACTGTGTTTCTATCTAGTTCAAATTTGACCAATTTAGTACTCCAATTCAGGAGTCTAGAAGGATATTTAAGTAAATTAAACGCTATACGTTAAATTTATTACCAAGTAATTTTACTTTCGGTTCAACTTCAGGACTGATGGCACTTTTAATGCTAATTAAGCGTCCATTGTCAGGAAGTCAGTAATAAAGTTTAGTAAAGAATACTAACACACAGTTATTTTAGATAACAGATTTATATTTTGGTAGAGGAAGCCTGATTATGCGACGTTTACTTTCTGCTTTAGCCGTGACTAGTTTTTTGGTTACTGGATTACCAGCCCTGACTTGGGCACAAAGTTTACCTGGATTTACGCTGTTTAGCGGTGTCAAAGCCGAAAATCAGCTGCCCTTTAGGTTAGATTTTGGTGGACAAGCTAATGGTTGGGATCGATACATATTGAGGATTCCAGCCAAAAGAATGAAATTAGCAGTTGGTCAATTTGCCATTACCTACCCTGATTATTACAAAGGAACTTTTGACCAGAAAAACATTGAAGTCCGAGTCAAAGGCAAAGCAGTTCCGCTTTCTGAGGTGAAGTGGGACAAAGAAGGTAAGCTAATTAATATTTTTCCCGAAGAGCCTGTGCCAGCAGGTAGTGCAGTTGAGGTAGTCTTATCTAACGTGAAAAACCCAGCCTTCGGTGGAGTTTACTATTTTAACTGTCAAGTGCTTTCTCCTGGCGATGTGCCACTACTGCGCTACATGGGAACATGGATTTTGAGCATTAATTAAGAATAGGGAGTAGGGAGTAGGGATGTAACCAATCGGCGATTCCCAATTCCCTAAAAAAGTGATAAAATTAGAGATTGTGAGTTTTTATAAAAATCACCTAAGAGGAGAAGAGTATGAAAAGAACACTGGGCGGTACTAGCCGTAAGAGAAAAAGAACCTCTGGTTTTCGCGCCAGGATGCGGACACCAGACGGCAGAAACGTGATTAGCGCCAGAAGAAAAAAGGGCCGTCACCGTCTGGCTGTTTAGGGCATATCAAGCTAAAAGAGCATCTGTGGCTTTGCCCAAAGCAAATCGGCTAAAATCCCGAAAGGATTTCCAGGCAGTTTTCCGGGAAGGAATTCGGCGTCATGGCTCTTATTTAACACTGAGAGCCTTAAAGCCGTTATGTTTACCAAAACCTTCTTTGGACACTGCCACCCAGACTATACAAGCAAATGACTCAGTACATCTTGCTAGCACGCGGATTGGCATTTCTATAAGCACAAAAGTCAGCAAAAGGGCAGTAGTTCGCAACCGAATCAAACGGCAAATTACTTCTGCTTTATATAATTTGCTGCCAAAATTATCACCAGGATGGCGGTTAGTATTCATTGTCAAACCTACAGCAGCAGAATCTAAGTGCGTAAGCCCACAATTTCTGCAAGAATTAGAGCAGTTGTTGGCACAAGCTGAGGTGTTCGATGGGAATTCGTGAAGATGTTTATTATGAAGGTGGCCCCCATCGTGGGGATTTAATTGTCAACCTGCTGATTGGGCTAACCGTTGTCGGCATACCTTTGACAGTTGGGGCAATTGTCAGGGCATTGTGGCTGCGTTTCCGCATCACCGATCGCCGAATTACTGTGATTGGAGGTTGGCAGGGACGCGATCGCACTGACGTAATTTACTCAGAAATTGTCAAAGTCGTCAAAGTTCCCCGTGGCATCGGCTTTTGGGGAGATATGGTGCTAACTCTAAAAAACGGCAGTCGCCTTGAATTGCGTGCAATTCCCAAGTTTAGGGAAGTCTATGACTACATCAACGAAAGAATTGCTGCGAAAAATCCTGAATATAGCGCCACTGTCAATAATTGATGGGAGTAGGGGGAGAAGAACCAATGCCCAATTCTCTATGCCTTATACTTCTCTATGAGAGGCTGCGCCAACGGCTCCTTTCGACTTCCCTACCTCGATTCCGCTCGGCACAAGTCAAGGCAAGTCGCTCAGTACAAGTGCCCAATGCCCAATTTGAATGTGCGGCTATCCGTAGCGAAAGATAGTCGCCGACAAATGATGATTTAGATAAATTAGATTCAGTTTACAGTACCTCAGGTTGAATTCAGAATAATGGATTTTGGTATCGGCTTTCTCTCGAACAACGTGATGCTGCCAATCATAGATTTCTTCTATGGTATAGTGCCTAGCTACGGATTAGCGATCGTTGCTTTGACCCTGATAGTCCGCTTCGCGCTCTATCCCCTGAGTGCTGGCTCAATTCGCAACATGCGGAAAATGCGAATTGTACAACCTCTGATGCAGAAGCGGATGGCAGAAATCAAAGAGCGCTATAAGGATGAACCGCAAAAGCAGCAGGAGGAAATGGTCAATGTTCAAAAAGAATTTGGCAATCCCTTGGCAGGCTGTTTTCCATTACTAGTGCAAATGCCTGTTTTATTAGCGCTATTTGCCACTTTGCGGGGTTCGCCTTTCGCAGGTGTCAACTATAGCGTTAACCTGCAAATTCTTCCCGCAGAACAAATCGAGCAAATTCAACCGCAAGCCTTTGCCACTGCTCCTCAAAATATTTACGTTGCGGATGGGGAACACGTTAAAGTAGCTGCCATCCTTCCCAGTGGTAACAAACTAGCGGTGGGAGAGCAAACCAAGATACAGTATCAAACTGTAGACGGTAAACCATTTCAGGTGCTTTTAGCAGAACACCCAGAAAATAAGCTGATTCCTGATTGGAAAGTTACCAAAGGTGAAGATAGGATAAAAATTGATGCCCAGGGCAATGTAGAAGCCTTGCAACCGGGAGAAGTTACCATTCAAGGAATAATTCCGGGACTAGCAGCAGAAAAAGGCTTTCTATTTATTGATGCCTTAGGTAGGGTTGGCGCACAAGATCCAGATGGCACAATCCACTGGGATATCGTCGCCATGATCGTCTTCTTTGGCATCAGCCTTTATGTTAGCCAAATGCTTTCTGGGCAAAATTCCAGTGGTGGCAATCCGCAGCAAGATACAGTTAACAAAATCACCCCCGTCATCTTTTCTGGGATGTTCTTGTTCTTCCCCCTACCAGCTGGGGTGCTGATGTATATGGTGATTGGTAATATTTTCCAAACCGCCCAAACTTATCTTCTTTCCCGCGAACCTCTACCAGAAGAACTGCAAAAAATCGTAGAAACCCAGGAAAAAGAAGCAGCAGTCACAGAACAAAAGGCACTGCCCTTTGAACCAAAAAGTGCTAAGAAAAAGGCAGCAGGGGGATCATGAGCAACATTCTGATGCAGCGAGGTCAGGAGTGGTTAAAAACACTGCTAGAACTCACTGGAATACCTGCTGAGATTCAGGGTAATTTAGAAACTTCCCAGTCTCAAGAGGGCGATTCCCCAGAACCAGATAACTACTGGTTGACAATTGACCAAACCAATTTGACATCAGAACAAATCCAGATATTAATTGGTACTGATGGTTCTGTATTAGATGCGATTCAGTATCTAGCAAATTCGGTTTTAAACCTGAGCCAACCACCGGAGGAACAAGCCTCTTACACCATTGAGTTGAATGGCTACCGAATCAAAAGAGAAGCAGAAATTCGCGCATTAGCAGAAGCAGCAGCCGATGAAGTGCGCTTTTCTGGTAGAGAAGTGGAAATCAAATCTCTTAGTTCTGCTGAACGGCGTCAAGTTCATACGTTCTTAAAGGAGTTTGGAGATTTAGAAACCTTTAGTCGGGGAAAAGAACCGCATCGTCATTTGGTTGTTCGTCCAGCTTCGTTGGAAGGAGTTGGGAGTTAGGAGAGACGCGATTAATCGCGTCTGTACATTTGGAGTTATGAGTTTGGAGTTTATTGAAAACTCATAACCATATAATTTCAAAATTTCTCTTGTTTTTAAGAGATAAAGTAAAGATGTAATATCAGTATAATTAATTGCTGATAATCAAGATAAATTTTAGTGAGGATGTCTCACAAATCCTATGGACGCAATTTATATTCCGCAGCTAATTAGAGCATCGGAGCGGACAGAGGAAGTGCAGGTTAATGAATTTCTGCCTGGTCTGGAAACGTTGACACCAGTTCGCGGCCATCTGCGCGTGCAGCATCATGGCAATTACTTGGAAGTTTCCGGTCAGGCAGAAACAATTATTACTTGTACCTGCAACCGATGTTTGCAGCAATACAATCGACGGTTAGGGCTTGATACTAAGGAAATCATCTGGTTAGACGAAACTGCAAATCAGCAAAATGACTTGCCCTTAGAAAGGGAAGTGGTTATGGAAGAATTGCTTGAAAGCTTGCCGCCCGATGGTTATTTTTATCCTAACGAATGGCTGTATGAGCAGATGTGCTTGGCAGTACCCCTGCGCCAACTGTGCGATCGCAATTGTCCAGGTATTCCTGTAAGTAGTACAGTTGATATTTCTGATAATTCTGATAATAGTCCTGAAACTCCAGTCGATAACCGTTGGGCTTCTCTGCAAGAACTGAAAAAGCAACTTCCGGGCTAATAGCTTATTGCTGATGGCTCAAATTCTGTGATTTACCGCCCGCCCGTGCGTAGTTTACCAACCTAGGCATCGCTTTTGAGAATATTAACTCGATAGAGACAGCATGGGTGGCAAATATATATGAGTCTTGTAAGATGCGATCGCAAAGTTTATGTCTACTATTGTATCTCGGCTCGACATTACACAAATATTCTGTGATGTAGATGACTTCTGTAAGCAGTGGGAAAACTTATGGCAATAAATACCACTGTTTACAAGGCATTACCGGAAAAATTAGGGTGACTGACCATCAATAACATTTAGAAAATCTTCAGCCGTGATAATCGGGCAAGAAAAATTATCTTTTAGACTGAGTAAATCGCGATCGCCTGTCACGAGATAATCAGCCTCACTGACCACAGCCAAAAGTAAAAAAGCCACATCAAACGGATCACGACATTCAGGAATTACAGGTAAGCGGCCGGGCATTGCTACAGCTTCACAAAAGAGTATGTAATCCGATAGTAAATCTTCTTGCTCGGTTGGCGTGAGCTTAAACTTTGGATAAGCCAGCACTCGGATTAACTCAGTTGTTGTCGCTTTAGAAACCAGGGGAGTGAAGAGATCGTCCTGCCATGCTAAACGAAGCCTAGATACTCTGCCCCCAAATATCAGCGCCGAGATGATAATATTAGTATCAATTACCACCCGTGGACAAACCATTACGATTGACGCGCCCAAGCCACTGCATCAGCCACATCCTGCTCACTCAGTCCTAAATCCGCCAGCTTAGATCGAACTGCATCAGCCCGCTGAATTTTTACAGGAGTCAGAATAATTTGCCCTCCCTCCACCTTTACCTCAAAATACTCAGCCTCACCGATTTCACGAGTAATACTTTTAGGCAGCGTTAGTTGATTTTTAGAAGTTAACTTGGTGAGCATGACTTGCCTCCTAGCCTTTGCTATCAAATGTAAGGATTCCTTACTTGAGTATATACATTTTACCTTACTAAATTTAAAACCCAATCACAGAAACAGCTTTTCTGACAAACGTGTAACTACTGACCCAAAGTATTGTAAGTCCGTTGGCGACGTGATGGCGATCGCACTTCATCAATTCCAACTTATCAATTGCGACGGCGAATAGCCCGTCGTAGACATCCCTACAACCCGCATTATCTCGTTAGCTCATAATAATTAGCTTATGCAAAGAGCGCGATGACTAAGGGACTTGCAAGAAAATAAAATACCAGCCATTCTAGAAGAGAAGAAGCGGTGAACTGTCCGCGCCTAGTTTAAATATCTAGAATGGGAATCCCTCAATTCATGCTCACCGACACCATCAAATCGACCTTTAAAGATGCAGCACAGAAACTGACTAGCAATCGCAAACGAGATTTCATGGCAAAAGTTACCGAAGATTACTTCGATAGTTCAGCACGCATTGCAGAAACCGTTATGGGATGGAATCGCCAGAGTGTGCAACTCGGCTTGCATGAAAGGCGGACGGGGATAGTCTGTGTAGAGAATTATCAGGCAAGGGGACGACACAATAGTATTGAGGTATTGCCCAACTTAGAAGCAGATATTCGTTCATTGGTGGATGCTCAAGCTCAAGCCGATCCTAAATTTCAATCGACCTTTCTGTATGCCCGCATTAGTGCCAGAGCAGTAAGAGAAGCATTAGTAAGTGTTCATGGCTATAACGAGAGCGAATTGCCATCTCGTCAAACTTGTGGAGAAATTCTCAATCGCTTAGGGTATCGCCTAAAAAAACACAAAAAACGAAACCCTTGAAAAAGATTCCGCAAACTGATGCCATTTTCGAGAATGTGTTCCGGGAGAATCAGGCATCAGATGAAAACCCCAAATCGTTGCGAGTGTCTATAGATACTAAAGCTAAGGTGAAGATTGGCAACCTTTCTAGAGGCGGTAAAGCTCGGACAATGGAGGCGAAAGCTGCTGATGACCACGATACACAGTGGTCATCAGTCTTAGTTCCCTTTGGCATTCTCAATACACATAATGACCAGCTATCGATTTACTTGGGTCAGTCGGCGGAAACCAGTGATTTTATCGTCGATTGTTTAACCGCTTGGTGGCATGAGAATCAACACAATTACCTGGAACTTGATGAGTGGGTGATTGATCTTGATGGCGGTGCCGCTACTCGCAGTAACCGCACACAATTTATCAAACGCATGGTTGAGTTGTCTTGTGCAATTAATTTAAAAATTCGACTGATTTATTATCCCCCTTACCATAGCAAGTACAATCCAATAGAGCGGTGTTGGGCTGCCTTGGAGAACTATTGGAATGGTGCGATTTTAGATTCTGTTGCCGCCGCAGCACAATGGGCCGCCAATATGACTTGGAAAGGAATTGCTCCCATTGTACATCTGGTTCAAACCACATATCACAAAGGAATCAAGGTTCTCTCGCAAGAGTAAGAACAATACCAACCCCAATGGCAGCGTTCTGAAACATTACCCAAATGGGATATTACTATTGTCCCTGTTTAGCTGGTACTTTATTTTCTTGCAAGTCCCTAATTCCAGGTATGGTCCGCACCAATAGAATCTGCTCATATTGCAGCTTGCCTGACTTGTCTATACTCGCTTCTATACCCTTGGTTGATAAATCGTTGCTATCAGTGA
This sequence comes from Nostoc cf. commune SO-36, assembly GCF_023734775.1. Lineage (NCBI taxonomy): Bacteria > Bacillati > Cyanobacteriota > Cyanophyceae > Nostocales > Nostocaceae > Nostoc > Nostoc commune. The sequence goes on from NZ_AP025732.1 coordinate 1,996,933, forward strand.
GTGATATCAACAGGGTTCAGCTTCTTAGAGGATGTTTGAAAAGTCCTCTTGTCAGTATCAAAAATTTTAGATCCCCCTAAATCCCCCTTTTTAACCTACCGTGTATACACAAGTCCATCCAGAGCGAGTTTCCAGCCGATAAAGATGGATTCAAATTGTCTTAAACCATGAACAAGGGTAGGCATTCCAGGAGGCCTACCAGAGGTATAACCAGACCATCCACCAAGTCGAGCAATGATCCAATGATTTGCCGGATATTTATCGATTGGTGCTTACGAATCGCCTCGTATAATGCTGCCCCCTTTTTATCAGCCTTGGGTCTCCAAATGCCGTTCCTGGTGTCGTCGATGCGTGAATTAAGATTGGATTATCCATAGTTTTTGCTTCTCAAAAATCCTCTGCGCCTACTTTACATCCGACTTGTGTATACACGGTAGCCTTAAAAAGGGGGGTTAGGGGGGATCGAATTCTATGCAGCTTCATAAAGAATTGGTATAAAGCACAATCTAACAAGTATTCATAGTGAAGAATTCAAAAAGGTAAAATTATAAAGAACCGTCAGAATGTAATCATGTCAGCTATCCAAACAACTGTGGTTCTTGCCATGACGGCAGATGGAAAGATTAGTGCCGTAGATCCTAAAGCACCCCGTGATGCCGATCCAGATGATCAAGCCCATCTGGAGTATCAAGTTTCATTTGCTGATTTAGTCTTGGTAGGAGCAGGGACGATTCGGGCTGAGGGGGGAACTTTTACAATTCGTAATCCTGAACTGTTGGCAGCACGCAAAGTTCGGGGTCAATCTCCCCAACCCATTACCTGCGTTGTCTCAGGTTCTCTTGACCTATCGCTGGACTTGCCTTTTTTAAGCCAGGACATTGAGCGATGGATTTTTACAACACGAACTGGTTTAGAACGCAATTCTGATACAAAAACTTTGCAAAAACTGGCTGAATTAATTGATTTGGGAGATACAGACCTAGACTGGGATCGGGCTTACAGCCTAATAACAGAGCGAGGTATTCATAAAATCGTTGTTTTGGGAGGCGGCTCTTTAACAGCTTCTCTAGTAAAAGCTGGGCGAATTGACGATTGGTGGTTGACAATTTGGCCGGTTATTTTTGGAGGAAAGTACGCTCCTAGTCCTGTAGAAGGAGAGGGTTTTCTTCCTAGTGCAGCGCCTCATCTTCAACTCGTCGAAACTCGTCAGATTGGAAGTGAGTTGTTTTTACACTATCGGATACTCAAGTAAAAATGCGCTGATATATTAGGGGCTTCCAAAAAATAAATTAAGTTAAAACTCTTTTAAAACCTCGTTTACAGCCAGAGGCTGTAAATGCACTTCAATTGCGGCTCTGCCGCAAGTCTTGAGGCTCCGCCTCAACGACGGGCATTCCCAGTCGGAGACTGGGAACGAGGCAATCTGCTAAAAGCTGGTTTTAGGCCAATACGGTTCAGTTAAGGCTAAAACTCTGGTTCCAAAGTCAATTTTTTAACGAACCGCCAAGGCGCAGAGAACGCAGAGAGAAGAAAGAGATGCTTAACTGAACTGTATTGGGTTTTAGGCTAGCTTTTTTTCTTGGTAGTCATAATACTAAAAAGCGCCCTCCTTTTCAGGAGAGCGCTTTTTGATTTAGCTAAGACTTAAGAATTAACCGTTGATAGCAGGAGCGGTTAGAGCTACAGGAGCAAAGTCACCAGCAGCCAAGTCTAGAGGGAAGTTGTGAGCGTTGCGCTCGTGCATTACTTCCATACCCAAGTTAGCGCGGTTGATTACGTCTGCCCAAGTTGCAATCACACGACCTTCAGAGTCAATGATTGATTGGTTGAAGTTGAAACCGTTCAAGTTGAACGCCATTGTGCTTACACCCAAGGCGGTGAACCAGATGCCGATTACAGGCCATGCTGCTAAGAAGAAGTGCAGTGAACGGCTGTTGTTGAATGAAGCGTATTGGAAGATTAGACGACCGAAGTAGCCGTGGGCTGCAACGATGTTGTAGGTTTCTTCTTCTTGACCGAATTTGTAACCGTAGTTTTGTGATTCGGTTTCGGTTGTTTCACGAACCAAGGAAGAAGTTACAAGTGAACCGTGCATTGCACTGAACAAACTTCCGCCGAATACACCTGCTACACCGAGTTGGTGGAAGGGGTGCATCAAGATGTTGTGTTCTGCTTGGAACACGATCATGAAGTTGAATGTTCCAGAAATACCCAAGGGCATACCATCTGAGAAAGAACCTTGTCCGATTGGGTATACCAAGAAGACTGCGCTTGCTGCTGCTACTGGTGCAGAATAAGCTATAGCAATCCAAGGACGCATACCTAAGCGGTAGGATAGTTCCCATTCACGACCCAAGTAGCAGAATACGCCAATCAGGAAGTGGAAAATTACCAATTGGTAAGGGCCACCGTTGTACAACCACTCGTCTAAGGATGCTGCTTCCCAAATTGGGTAGAAGTGCAAGCCGATTGCATTGGAGGAAGGAACAACTGCACCGGAGATGATGTTGTTTCCGTAAATTAATGAACCTGCAACTGGTTCACGGATACCGTCGATGTCTACTGGAGGTGCTGCGATAAAGGCGATTACGAAGCAGGCGGTAGCGGCTAACAAGGTTGGAATCATGACTACGCCGAACCAACCGATGTAAATACGGTTGTTGGTGCTGGTGATCCATTCGCAGAATCGATCCCATACATTGGCGCTTGAGCGCTGTTGTAAGGTTGTTGTCATTGTTTTATGATTGCGGTTAGTTATGTATGATTTGGATAAGCAAATTTGCTTACCTATGTCTATTACATTAGAAGCAAAATTGAGATTTGTAAAGAAAAGTTACATCTGCATTCATTATAAGAGTCATATCTTTTATTGATGAATCGCGTCTAGAGACGCAATTCATCTGGTTTTATCAACCAGGGGGCCAATCTAACTGTCGTCCTCCTAATATATGTAGATGTAAGTGATGGACTGTTTGACCGCCGTCATCACCAGTATTGATGACAACTCGATAACCATTTTTTAGTCCCGCTTCTTCGGCAATACGTTTGACGGTTAACAAAAGATGCCCCAGCAGAGCATGATCTTCAGATTCAGCATCAGCTAGTGTGGGAAGGGGTTTTTTGGGAATGACAAGGATGTGAACGGGCGCCTGGGGATGGATGTCTTTGAATGCCAGGGTCAAATTATCCTCATAAACAATATCTGCGGGAATTTCCCGACTAATGATTTTGCTGAAAATCGTTTCTGTAGTTTCACTCATGCCAATTTACCTACTCATCTCTTAGAGATTTTATATTAGAGAGATGAGTAAAGAGGATGTAGGCGGAATTCATAAATTTCGCCTACAAAGGATTAATTTCTGGAGATGTCTATTAAGTTTATTGACAAATTTTGATTAATCGCACACATCTTAGCTTGTTATTGCTGATTTTTTTCCATTTCCGTTGCTGTTGACACTTGCAACAAATGAGGGTTGTTGCGAAGCAGTAGTTGGCGACTCGCCTCGGAGTCTTTTACGGCGCGGGGTCTTAGGAACTCCTCCCGCCATACCGTACTCTACACTCCTTTTGCCATATCGAGTACCAACTCCCATCAGCATGTGCTCTGCCATATCTGCCAACTCGCTTTCTGTTTGGAGCATTTCACTGTATAACTTATCTAGGTTTGAAAGGGCACTGTTGTATGCATTTTCTTTACTTCGCATCTTTTCAATGAGAGTTGAAAAGGCAGGTAGGGTGAGTCCATTGCCTACATCTAAATTTGGATCAATTGAATTCATACTAGCTGCACGACGCTCTGCTTTTTGTAACACTGGAGAGCTTCTTTTTTTACGAGCCATGATATTACACCCTGTAATATAGTACTGTTAATATTCTTTACCTTAAGTAATTTCAGTATTGAATAGCCTGAGAAAATTTTGGCAAATCTGCAATGGTTTTTGTTACATTAGCGATCGCTCTCATGAGTGCTGAAATTACTGAAAAAAGAAAGCGTTTACAACAAATGAGTAAGTAAACTGGAGTTTGCTTGGGGAAAACACCAAAATGAGTAAGCGTTTACAACAAATGAGTAAGCAAACTGGAGTTTGCTTGGGGAAAACACCAAAATGAGTAAGCGTTTACAGCAAATGAGTAAGCAAACTGGGGTTTGCTTGGGGAAAACACCAAAATGAGTAAGCGTTTACAGCAAATGAGTAAGCAAACTGGGGTTTGTTTATTAAAATCGACAAATGACAATGTAGTGATATGAAGCTAGACAATTGCAGTAGGAAATGTCTCATGATAAGCAACTTTGGGTCTGCGTGGCAGAGTTTGAACAAGTAGAGACAAATGCATGCTAATGTATCATTAAAGACTTCTGCCGTAGTGCGCTCTTGAATGAGGATGAGACTGTTGTAGCTCAAATATGCGTATAAGCTGGTTAACAACTCAAATGTGCTAGATGGGAAGGATGTATGGAAGATATACAAGTGTTGCTTGACTTCTCTCAGTTTGATTCTCAACTTTCTCCAGAACGCTTGGAAGACATAACAAGTAGTGTGGCTGATGAGATTCGTGGTGAATTGGTGAATAAAGTTGAGTTAGTTAGGGAGAATCAAATTCCAGAGTCAAGCAAACCTGCTCTTGCCGGATTTATATTAGGTTTGCTTAACACAGAAGTAAATGCTGGTAACATAAAGCTTTACTAAACTATTTAGGTGAACGTTTCTATGGAAAAACACTGAAGCTGGAGTGGGAGGATAAAGAAGCAGGAACCAGAATTGTTATGGAATATCAAAATGAAAAGCAATTAGAGCAGCAACTTCAAGCAGTTGAAAGATTATCTAAATTGAAAATATCTGTTGTGGATTAATAGTTTAGTAGGTAGCAGATGGCTAAAGTTGCGTTGCTTATTGGTGTTGGTGAATACTTAGAAGGTTCAGGTTTTAAATCATTACCAGCTCCTCCTAAAGATGTAGCAGCTATGAAACGGGTGCTAGAACATCCAGAGATGGGTGGTTTTGATGAAGTAGCCATCTTAGTCAATCCAACTCAATCTGAAATGGCAATAAAGATTGAAACTTGGCTTATGGAACGAAAATCAGATGATTTAGCTGTCCTGTTTTACTCAGGACATGGAGCCAAGAATGAACAACGGGAGCTTTACTTTTCAGCAAAAGATACTCGTAAACTAAAAGAAAAGTTGATTCAAGCTACAGCTGTTTCTGCTGAATCACTTAATAAGTGGATTCAATATAGTTATGTAACTCGCTTTGTTCTTTTTCTCGATTGCTGTTTTAGTGGTGCTTTTGGAAATCTGCTACTTAGAGACGATAGTTCCGTTGGTACTGAACTTGAGAATCAGCTTGGTGCTGAAGGAAGAGTTGTATTAGCTTCTTCAAGCTCCCTTCAATATTCTTTTGAAGAACAGGGTATAGACCTCTCAATTTACACTCGTTATATAGTTGAAGGAATAGAAACTGGAGCGGCGGACTCGGATAACGACGGCAAAATCTCAATAAAAGAGTTACATGAGTATGCTAGCGAGAGAGTTTATGCAGCTAATAAAAATATGACTCCACGCATAATCACTCTTAAAGATCAAGGATTTGATATTGTTTTAGCAAAATCGCCTAAAAATGATCCTAAATTGCAGTATCGCAAAGAAGTTGAGGATTGGGCAAAACAAGAAGCTGAACGATGGATAGAGCAAAGGAATATTAAATTTTCGGTTCCTACTCGTAGACTACTTAACCTTAGACAACTTCAATTAAAAATCTCTGCACCGGAGGCAGAAAAAGTAGAAGCTGAAGTCTTACAACCTTTTCAAGATTATGAGCGGCAATTGCAAGAATATGAGGATACTCTCGTTGAGACACTAAGTGCAGAAGGCTACCCATTTAATCGGACTATTGAAGAAGCTCTGAAAGCTTATCAGGCATCATTGGCTCTCAAACCTGAGAATGTCGAGGCTATAAAAAGACGGTTACTGCCTGTAGACAAGATCGAGCCAGAGATGAAACTTATGGAGTCGCAAAAGTTACACCAAAATCAAACCAATGCAGCAGCAGAAAGTTCTACCGTTCTTTGGGTTGACGATCGCCCAAAGAATAACATTCATGAACGGTTAGCACTCGAAGCATTGGGAATCAATTTTGTGCTGGCAGTCTCTACAGAAGAAGCACTAGAGAAGCTTAATAAACACAAATTTGATGCAATTATCTCAGATATGGGACGGCCATTTGATGCACAAGCTGGTTATACGCTTCTTGGCAAGTTACGTTCTAGTGGAAATCAAACACCGTTTGTCATTTATGCTAGTTCAAAGACTCCAGAACATGTAGCAGAATCGCAGCGTAGAGGGGCTATCGGATGTACTAATAATCCACATGAATTGTTTGAAATGCTTTTATCCGCAGTTGGTCGCCCTAAACATTCTGCTGCGGATGGTTGAGCTTAACTATAACTCAATACGGTTCAGTTAAGGCTAAAACCCTTTGTGAAATCATTTTTTTTAACGAACCACAGAGGCGCAGAGAACACAGAGAGAAGGAAAAAATGCTTAACTGAACTGTATTGAACTATAACTTAGTAGTCTTCATCAGTAAACATTTGCCTGCACAAATCTAAACCTGAATTCTGCCTGCTGTAAGTGTCAGTTAATAAAGAACTCCCCAATTAAAATCGCTGACCTGTGGTAACTTCAAATCTAACTTCTCCTTGGTTACTAATTCCTAAGTCACCTCGAATCAGCCCAAAGGATGAGTTTACTCGCAATCCTAAGCCGTAACCAAAGCCACTTCCAGGTTTATCTCGCAGCACTCCTGGTTCTCCTAACACGGTTTTGCCAGACCCAAAATCTGAGGCGAAGTCAGTGAAAAGAACTCCTCCTATTGACTGAAAAATTGGAAACCGATATTCCACAGAAGCTAAACCATAACTCCGACCACTAGCAACTTTTCCATAACCGTAACCTCTGACAGAATCTAATCCACCAATATTAAAAGCGTCGGCTGGCGGAAAGTCCCCAATAGTCGTGCCAATTTGTAAATTAATCGCTAACATTTCGGGATTATCAGTTGGTTTACCATTACCTATCCAACCGACTGGTAAATACTGAATATAATCTCCTTGTAGGCGATTGCTGGAAATATTACCCAGTCCAATCGGAATCGCTTGCTCTGTGCTAAGGGTGAGGATTGATCCTTGAGTCGGATTGTCTCGGCGATCGCGTTGATCTCTGGATACAGCAAAGGATAATGTAAATAAGTCATCAATGCCAGTACCGCTCACAGATAAGGGACTCCCTAATCTATCAACTTGTACAACGTCATAAGCTTGATCGCGTAGGCTAATTCTGGTATAATTAAAGCTTATAGCTGTTTCCCACTCATCAAAAGCTCGTAAAACTCCCACGGAACCGCCAAATCTTCCCTCACGAACTCTCTCACCGTTAGATAATCTGATATCTTCGTTGAAGGTTCCCGATATATTTCGACTCCGAAAACCTCTGATGCTATAGCCTAAGCGGTTTGGTTCTTCAGGACGATAACGACTAGTAAATTGACCATTAAATTGGACATCTTTACCACTGATTTGTAGAGTTGTATCTAATTTATCGTTAAGACCGCTGATATTTTCATCTTTATAACCCACTCGACCGAATAATCCAACATCTTCGTTACTACCGCCTCCTAAGATTAGAGAAGGAAAGTTACGCTCTTTAATTTCATAGATGAGATTAACGCTCTTGGCATCTTCTTGGCGATAAACATTGACTTCATTAAATGACTCTAATCTCCGCAAGCGTTGCAAGTCTGCTTCTAGTAAATCTTGACGGAATACCTGACCCGGTTTGAGTTTCAGCAGACCAATGATAAACTCTTTTTGAGTCCGTCCTTTGATCGGCTGACCTTTGTCATCGAGCAATTGATCTTTGTCGTTAGTAAAACGAATTTGGATTTCTTTGACAATTCGCTGGGAAAACTCGATAGACTGACTATCTATTGGAGTTGAGCTTATATAATTACCATATTTGGCATACCCTGCCTCTATCTGTAACGTAGGTTCTGCGTTATCTTCAGTAGAAGATTGCGAGTTGGCAATGGCTTCTAGATTTTGCCCACCTATTAAAATTATTGCGATCGCAACTACAGCTATTTGAATACGCATAAATAAAGTTTTACCATTACACCCTTTGTTCGGTAACTAACGTCAAACTAACCCATTCGCCTTTCTCGTTGTAGCTGCGAATCATCCGTTGGCGCAGGTTTGGCTGGATTAACCAACCCACTTCCAGAAAAAATGATTGACGTAACTGCACTTTAAGAGGAGAAGTTGCAGAAGCACCATCTGGTAACATTAATACTTGCACCGACTTTTGGGGATTTTGATCAAAAAGAATAATAGAGCCTTTGATGGTAGCAATTGAGGTAATTGTGTGTTCTGCAAAAGAAAGACTTTGAATTAATTGCCCAGCATCATCAAGTTGTAATTTTAAGGCTGTAGAGTAAGTCTCAGGCGATCGCCAATCTGGATATATTGTCACTGCTTGACCTTGCCATTCTCCCAACAAGTCATTAATCTGCAAAGTTGGGCGTTCTGCTGCTGGGGTTCCCGCTAGATGTTCTCGAATTAAGATTAGTTCCTTTAGCTGACCGGTCTTATCAAAGAGTTGCACCAGACGCAAGCGGCGATTTTCATGAACAAAGGCAAGTTCTCCACCAAATTCGGAAAATGGCCCTAGCTGAATTAAACCTTCAGAAAACGAACCATTTTCAAAAAATAGCAGACCCCCTCCCACAGAACTAAATTCTCTGATCAAATCTTGTCCCGAACGGCTGAGACTTAGACGCACTTTCTGGCTATTGTTTAAATATTCTAGGGAAAGACGGCTAGGAGTATCGTTTAAAAGCGTCCCTTGAGGGGAAAAATTCGTAAATGAACCTTCCCAAACACCGAGATTCTGCAAAAAACATTCCCATTGCGATTTCATAGCGATTTCTCCCTTTGTCTCCCCATCCCCTTATACCCACTGCCTAACCTTTAGCAAAACGTCGGACAGCAAACAAGCTTCCCATTAATCCTACACCTGCACCGAAACTCAAAAGAATCAAAGGCAATAATAAAATTTCTGCTGGAGTGAATTGCACCTTGTTGGTGATGGCTTGGATAAACTCAGGTTGATTGACTAGCAACTTACCGAGAAACTGTTGAATTACAGAAATAAAACTCCAAGCGATCGCACCACCAACTAAACCAAAAGCAATTCCTTGTAAAATAAACGGGAGGTAAATCCAAATAGAAGTTGCTCCCACAAGTTGCATAATTTCAATTTCCTGGCGACGCGCCATGACAATCAGCCGAATTGTAGTAGTAGTGACTGCGATCGCTGTTAAAGTCAGAATAATTGTAATTGTTAAAGTAATCCAGTTCAAACCTTGGTGCAACTGGGCAATACGTTTGACTGCTTCATCGATATACTGCACCGTTTCAACTCCTGGTAACTTAGCCAACTGGGTTGCTAAATTGGGCACAACTTGAGAATTACGTGCTTTAACTTTCATTTCATCAACCAGAGGATTCTCACCTAGCTGCTGAGTAGCGCCCTCAATATCAGAAATTCTCATTTCCTTAACTAACTTAGTCCAGGCTTCTTCTTTCGTAATGCTTCGTATCCCCGCCACCTCTGGCATTTTGGCGATTAGTAGCTCAATACTTTCGATTCGCGTATCTGGTTCGAGATAAACTGATACTTCTAGCTGGCTACCAAACTGATATAGTAGTTTTTCGACTTGCCAAGAGGTTTGCAGACTCAAGCCAAATAAAAATAGTAATACCGTCACAGTACTTATAGCTGCCCAATTCATCCAACCTCCCCGCAGTAAACCGAGGAAAGTTTCTTTGAGTAGATAGTCAAGTTTTGTCAGAGATTTAAACACAAATCACCTCAAAATTAGAACTTACAGCTATTTTCAGGTAAATAGACCATGTAGTAGGGTTGCAAGGTCTTGCGCCCCTACGACAGATATGATGCAAATACATGAAAACTGCAACGCTAAGGCGCTAAGTTCAGCCCTTGCGTCTTGGCGTTGATAACACCACTATTTATAGTCAATGGCGCAAACTTTGCCAATACATCAGGTTTGAAGCTGATGTGGGCCTAAATTATATAAACACTCTTTACGGTCGTTAACTATTAACTGTTGACGGTTAACGGTTATCAGTCATCGGTCATCAGCCTTCACATAAATATTCAAGTTAAATGCGTAACAGCTTATCTCTTGCTACTTCCTTCCTGCCATCGGTGAGAGGTTAAGGTAATTGCACGTTTGTCAAGAGGGTGCAAAAAAGGGGATAAATCCAGCTTGGAGACTGCCTTTTGTAGAGCTTTGACCAAAGAGGCAGGGGAGCAGGGAGCAGGAAGCAAGGGAGAAAAATACTGGAGTTACCCTGCCACAAGGGTTTCAAGCCCCTCTCTTGAAAAGTTTACTACGGCGGGAAACCCGCCTACAGAACTTTTCGCTAAATTTATTTATGGGATATCTCCCCCCTGCCCCCCGCCCCCTGCCCCTTGTCCTCTTCGTTGACCACTCTTGACTATTTTGGATAGTCAAAGGAGAGTTAAAACAAAGATTCAGCTTCCATGACCACCAATGCACAGAAGCTGAAACCTTTATCTAGTCTTACTTTTAAAATGGCTCAGGTCGGAGTTGAACCAACGACCCCAAGCTTATGAGTCCCTTAGACATCTCCGAAAACTCTTGTAAAGACGTTGCAATGCAACGTCTTTACAAGAGTTTCAGGTAACGCATAATTAATTTCTGGAGATGTTTCTTTAATAAAGCCAACTATATAAGCATTTCAACTTTAAGTATTTTATTTCATAGCCAGGTAATAGTCAATACCTGTTAATATAATCTTATTATATTAAGTAATTATTGACACTAATATTTTCACTGAGTAAGCTTGATACAGCTTAGTAAGCTGTTCAAAACTCAGCAACAGATTTACTAACCTTATTCAATCAAATGATTAAATGATTAATAAAAAACAGTAACCATGAGTTATATCAATCATTTAAATAAATTGTAGCCTCATCATTTTCAGTGTAACTATCATTACTATTTATTCTTTTCCAGCCATAAGCAGCTAGAGCTAATGACATAACACAATCAGTAGGTAAGCCTTTATCATCTAAGTTGTAGAATCTAAGCTCAGTTTTAAGTTGCTTTAGTCTATCCTGCTCATCGTATGGGATAACTAGTTTAGATTTATCTAAAACTCCTGCAAGATTAGATAGCATGAGAGTTTTATGATTGTGCTTATTATTTATAGAAATTCAGCTCTCTAGTATTATTCCTGACTAGAAGCTGAAACCCTTATGTGGTCTTATTTTTAAAGTGGCTCAGGTTGGAATTGAACCAACGACCTCAGGCTTATGAGTCCCGCGCTCTAACCAACTGAGCTACTGAGCCATATATCTTCAAATCATAAACTAGTATAGCATACAAATTTGCTCAATACTAGAATTTTTGCAAATTTCTTACAGCTTTCATCCCTGTTGAGTTTATAGAAAGCAAAAGAGGGAGGTAAACTCCCTCAACAAAACAAGGCAATGATTTAGTTACAAAAAGGCAAGAAATTATATGCGATCCGGTAACATGGCAATTGGGTTAACGGCTCCCTTGCCTGTCCGATGGATTTCAAAGTGGGTGTGTGGCCCAGTACTGTGACCAGTGCTACCCATTAAAGCAATTGTTTCTCCTTGATTCACCTGCTGACCAGGTTGCACCAGAATCTTGCTGTTATGAGCATAGCGAGTCGTGCTGCCATCAGGATGGCGGATTTGAACCAGGTTTCCGTAGCCACCATTGTTCCAGCCAGCTTTTTCTATCGTACCCTCTGCTGAGGCGACAACTGGAGTACCAGTGGAGTTAGCAATGTCAATTCCCTTGTGCGGTCTTCCCCAGCGCATACCAAAGCCAGAGGTGAGAGTGCCTTTCGCCGGCCATGTGTAAGCTAAGGTTGAGGAAGATGGAGGAGGTGTAAGTTCGTCAATGGGTCTGGGCAAATATTGATCCACTGCTGCCAAAGGCGGTACGATTTGTGGAGAAACTGTGGTTCCCCGCATCTTTCCTAAGGAATCAGAGGCATTTACTCTTCCAGAAGGAGTTGCAACATTTATGGGAGATGGAGTGCGAACGGGAGTCCACTGACTGGCAGACCCCAGATTAGGCAAGAACTCTAGGTTTACTGGTTCGCTAGGGCGTACAGTAGTACGGAATTGAGGCTTAATTGGCTGAACGCTATAGTTAGATTGAATGGGTGTCGGAACTGGAATTGGTATCGCTACACTATTCTGTCGAGACACGGGATTAGGTACAGTGAAATTATTGGGAGTAGAAATAGGAGTGACCATCGCAGTATTATTAGCTTCGGTAGCTGCTGCTGGCACAACTAAGTTCCCAGACTGTTGAGCGCGATATTTCTGCTGTAACCTCTGGATTTCCGCTTGTAAGCCCCGCAAACGGTCATTGTTGTTATTGTTTGCCCTTGCTACCCTATTTGTTGGTGTTTTAGGCTGTTGCATTTCGGCAAAAGCTGTTGGCACTGGCCCATCACCACCGACGCCATAAGACCTAGCCTTGGGGGGGGCTGTTTCCAAGTCGGTTGCACTATTTGCCTGAATCTGAACAGTTACTGGTGCAGGGACGGTAACGCTACTGTTGTCGGCAATAATTGGTGATGGTGAAGTAGGTAGATATGAGTTAGCACTACCAATATTCACAGGGGAGGTGGCTACTTTTGGAGTTTTGCTGGACTCTACAAAAGTGGGAGTCGCTACAGTTGCTTCAACTTGAACAGCAGGAATAACTAGTTTTTGACTAATCCGCAGTTCATTTGGATTATTGAGGTTATTTGCCCTAACTAGTTCTGCTACTGAAGTGTTGTGTTTGCTGGCGATCGCTGCTAGGGTGTCTCCAGGCTTAACTTCATAAGCTGTTAGAGTTGAGGCCGCAATAACTGTTGGTGTAGCTGGTACAACAAATGCACTTGTCTGTGTCTTCTGTTTTAACCGCGATATCAGGTTCGCTTTGCTTGTATCGCCAGAAGTGTCAGATTGGGCTAATACAGTATTCTCAACTACAGTTGTTGGCTGTGCTAATTCTATATCAGCTTGTGATAAATTCTTGGTTTCCCCAGAACGTAACTGTGCCAGACTGTTTCTTAAACGGTTCGATTTTTCTTGTAAGCGATTTAGTGCAAACTCTTGTTGCGCCTTAAGCTGTGCATTTATTTCACTGTTTGCTGCCCCAGATGTTGCTACTATTTGTGGCTGGGCAATTAGTGATGCATTTGTACTACCAGCACTATCAGCACTATAGTCAGACAGATTATTGACTGTTGGGAAACTAGTTTCAGCTAACGTATTGTTCAATCCCTGTGCCAGTTGGGGCTTCAGGTAGGTGGAGTTTTTATAAACTGCTGTTGCTTGAGAAAAAGTGTTTGATGGGGGAACTTGCAAAGATATTCCATTGGCAGCGACTTGCCATTTAGCTTCAAGCCCAGGCACTTGTGAGACTGCCGTTGGTTCCACGATCACAGGATTTTCCGGCACGCTCGCTGATGAGACTGCTTGGGACTCCAGCTTTGTGGAGGCAAATTTCACCTCAGTGTCAGGAACAGCAGGAATCGCTGAGGTTGCCTTTTGGCTGCCTACTGGCACCGCTGCTTGGGCTTGATCGCTTTGTCGAGTCACCAAAAGGCTGGTTGCTCCCATAGAGATTGCCAAGCCAATCATGGCGGCTTTTGTCCGCACCCGGCGGTTAACTTTTGGATTCATCACATTTAGCAGTTCTACCGGGGCTTCATCGCTGCTGGGGTTATTGTTCAACACAGCTTTTACTCTCTTTTTCAATGCTCGTTTCAAAGACGACCTCCTATGATCACTAGCGCTTAACTGATCTCGATTTTTCAGTTGGATACTAGTCAATGATTTAGATCACAACAAACGATAAATCAAGATCACATTCACCAGAGATGCTTACGCAAGATTAACCTGCTTCTCTGATTTAGACAAGTTCACACCTGTTAGCAAAACTTAAAATTTGCTCTGTTTACTTGTCCGAACCACTCCTAACACCACTTAGGAAGTTTTGCTCTTTCCCTTTGTCCGCGCTTGTCTTGCGTCAATCGCGGGGACTGGACAAACTACTTGCCAAGTCCATAGTCGCTGCTGAGAATTAACTGCGACTTCTGGAAAAGTCATGCCCCCTGCTGTAGATATCTTCAAGATATTTCTACCCAATCAGTCTTCTCAACACGAGACTTTACGTTGATTATTCCCTAAAAAACAACCGTATGAACTATTGGCTACTTTTAGGCTGGTTTTTGGCGTTCACTTGGCAAAAATAGCTCAAACGTAAGATGTGACTGGATTTTAGCGTGTTTGTTCCCTCACTTAGGATGTTTCAAATTCATCAAAATCTATCATTCAAATTTGACAATATCCGAAGTTTTATATACAAATTTCTTATAACAACCTTCCTGAGCTTGTAAGTATCTTCCACTACATTTTGCAGATAATCTCAATTTTCGGTATATTGTTTTACATATTCTTGCTGTCACGGAAAAAAAATTTGCTGCCACAAATAAATCGTCAAATAGGTTTGTGAACTTATTCTAAGTAAATATACTTATGAGTATGAAGGTAAGCAACTATTGTAAATAGCCTAACTGACGACGAGTTTCAAATAAGCCGATTGCCACGCTCACTGACAGATTCAGACTGCGAACCCCTGGTTGGCTCATGGGAATATAGAGAGTAGCATCGCAATCTGACAAAATTGCTGGTGGTAAGCCTGTGGTTTCACTACCAAACAACAGCCAATCATCAGGTTGAAACGGAAAGCTTACATAATTAAAATTTCCAGCAACTGTATAACCCAACCATCTGCCTCCACGCTCCTGATGTACGAGTTTAAAGGCTTCCAGCGATTCGTGATAGTGTAACTTGACATAAGGCCAGTAATCTAAGCCGGCTCTTTTGAGGTAGCGATCGCTAATCTCAAACCCCAAAGGCCCCACCAAATGCAACTCTGTACCCGTAGCTGCACAAGTACGCGCAATATTACCTGTATTAGGAGGGATTTGTGGGTTAACTAAAACTACCTGAGGCATTATCCGTATAGTTTGCGTATTGTATAAAACAATTTGTTGTCAATGTTAAATCTACCAAAAGGCAGAGGCTATTCATAGGTTTTGTTAATAATAATCAAGCATGCTCTACCGATTAGATTTTTAAAACGAAGTACAAACCCTCCCAGAGCAATGCCTGAAAGGATATTTGGCTAAAACCAGAAAATATTAAGTTTTATGTAGAAAACCTAAGTGTTTGTGTCTTTTAAGGCTGGTATCTCCCAGAAAATCTATCATTTGTGTGAAGACGAGAGTGGGGAGTGGGGAGATGAGGGAGCAGGGGAGATGAGGGAGCAGGGGAGGCAGGGGGAGAAAGAATAACTAATGCCTAATGCCCAATGCCCAATGCCCAATGCCCAATGCCCAATGCCCCTTGAGTTAAGCCATTAAGAACGAACACAATTTGTCTTCGAGTTCAATTTCGCGTTCTTGGGTGGCGACAATAGCCTGGGTAATGACGCGGTGGCTGTCAAAACCGACTGCGTGTAGTTGCAACCACTGTTGAGCTTCATTGCCTTCGCGGAGGATTTTTTGCAAAGGGGAAAGGAAACAACTAAAGGCTTGTTGTTTGGCGATCGCCCAAACATCCTTGTACATTTCAGAAATCCAATCTCTGGCTAGGATACTTCTGCCATCTTGCCAATGCCTCAAATGAGCATCAAGACTACCAGTAGCAGCAGCAGCTTCGTTCTCAGCAGTCAGGGTGACGAGTTCTTGGTGAGAGAAGGTACTTTGAGTTAAGGGATCGATGCTGGGATTTTCGATTATTTGCAACAAACGCGCTTCTAATAAGGCAGTAATGGCTAGCAAGGCAATAGGATCTGTGACTAAATCGCAAATTCGCAATTCTAGGCGATTTAGATCATAAGGACGGCGATCGCCATTTGGTCGTACTGATGCCCACAAATGCCGCACGTTTTGCATGGTTCGGGCAACTAGTTGATCTTCCACCCACTGGATGTGATCGGCGTGGCTGGAAAATAAAGGCACATGGCTAGGCGTTTGCGGAAATACGCCCCAACGGGTGGAGTGATAGCCAGTAGTTTTGCCATCAAGGAAGGGAGATGAGGCGCTAAGGGCGAGAAATAGAGGTGCTTCCATACGGATCACTCGACACGCCCGCATTAGTACTTCTGGGTCGCTGATGCCAACATTGATGTGGACGCTGGCAGTGACTACTTTTGTCCCGTAGGTGTTCTCAATGTAGTCATGATAGGGGTTTGCTGGGTCGGAACGGAGAAAGCGATCGCTCCCACCCAAAGATAAAGTACTCCCAGGTATGAGGGTGTAATCGCCCAAACGATTGAGGTAGTTTCGCAACTCCCGCCGCGGACGCAGCAAGGCACACAATAAATTTTCGTAATTATGGGATGGTTCGGTTATGTATTCCACGTTGCGGCTATCTGGCTCCCGCATAAATCCATCCAAATCCGCAACAATTTTGTCGGAGAGACCAACGATTTCACCTTGAGGCGTGCCAGTGTAAATTTCAATCTCAAAGCCTTTTAATAAAACCACCTTGTTCTCCTCGGTCTCTGCCTATAAATTGTATCGAACAAGACGAATCTCTGGATCTATCTTTAAGTCAATAAAAGGTTAAGAATCATTTTGTTGATAATTCATACTAAATCAGGACGACGGATTTATAGGCTGTCTTTTAGAGAATTATTATTACTGAAGTAGGAAAAATATACTAGTTGAATTTACGCACTGTAGAATTCGGCATAATGTATATTCAAAAATCTGGTTATTTCAAACAGTTAATTTAAACCTAAGATTTACGTAGTATGTTTGTTTTATCTTAGGTATATTGCGAAATAAACTTATCAGGGGAATCACTATTTTGGGCAATATTGAGACGTAGAAACTGCGCCCAGATTTCATCACTAAGTAAGTTTAAAGCAGTTTTGGGATTGTTAATTGCGATCGCGCCGATAACTTTCCGCCATCCCTGTTGCAATTGCTCAATAAAAGCCTCTTCAATAGAAACTTGACTCAGTAACGAAAGTGCAGTTTTAAAACTTGCTGAATCACCTGATAATTTTTTATATTTTAACCCCTGTAGTGCTACATTCAACCATATAGGTAAAAGTTCAAACCAATTATTTTTCTGTATCTCTTTGAGTGCAATATCTTCCATACCTAGCGCACCCCACACACATAAAGACTCTACAGCCAGTTGAGAATCACGGTTTTCTAGAGCATTTCGCCATAATTTTTCAGCGTGATTTTGGAAGCGATTAGCAAGAAATTCATAAGCTTCCTGGACTTGATGTGGAATTGTAACTTTATAAACTGACTCACCTCGTGGTAGATAATCGCCGCGATAAGATAACCAGTTATGAGATCCGCAAAGATGGATTTGTTTATCAACTATTACTTCTTTAACATGGGAATCTCCCAACCAAAGAACCTGTACAGATGGTAAACCATCAGGTGTTTTGATAGCTCGAAGTTTTTTCTCTACTTCTGGTGGAATTGGTTTATCTTCATCTTCTTGTCGCCGCGCAATTCCATGTCCAATTAAAATCCGAACTCCGCGATTAGCTAATTTCTGTAATAAATTTAGGAATTTTTCATTGACAACTGCCTGATTAACCCAAGGAGAATAAATTAAAACCTGACTTTTAGCCGAATTTAAAACTTCTGAAAAAGCTAGGCTAATTTGTCCATCGCGTAACTGTACAGCTTCACCCAACGCTTTATAGTTATCTTCCTCACTGGTGGCTTTTGCGGCAGCTTCTAGCGCCTTTTGGCGAATCTTTTCAAGTCTAGCTTCTATCTCAGTATTTTTCTGCTTGAGAATGGCTTCACGTTCAAATTGATGGTTTCGGTTGATAATTTGCATAATGCTTGCAAAGATATTTTACCTTCAGTATGTAGCACTTCTAACCAATTTGATGCTGACTCTAAAATTTGCTTTCCATTTCTTATTTGAATGCTCAATTTATCTTCAAGAGCATCAAAAATAACGAAAAGCGATATTTTTCTCCAGATTTTTTGAGTCGAAGCTAGTACCTTATAGGAAGTGACAATCTTTCCCTCTTCTGGTACATGAAGTGCTAAATCTGAAGCTTGAACACTTTTTGGATTTCCTCAAGGGGTAAGGAAGCAATATCAGCAATTGTATGATCAATAGTGATAAAGTCTGCCAAGTCAGGTAAAGTTATCGTTGTCTCGTTTAAGGATTCAGATTGAAAGGTTATCTTGTCGCTTAAAGGATCTGTAATAGCATAAATTTGTATAGGATATGGCGGCTGTGGTACAGACCCTTTTTCATAAAATGAGCGACCTTCAGCAGTAACAGTAAGTGGTGATGTTGGTGATAGAGTTTGTAAGCGAACGAAGAGTTGTAGTAGTAGTTTTAATAAATACAGAATCAAGCCCAAGTACAGAGGCTAATTCATCCTCTGTTGGCGGAGGTTGAAATTCAATAGCGGCGCGGATGATAAATTCTTCGAGTACGTTAAACTGGCGGGGTTCCTTGATATTTACTTCTACCTGAGTTTGCCGCAAACTATAACGGAATTCACGCGCTGCTAACACTGATAAACTAGGACTTTGTACTTCTATTTCGTCTACCAATTTTTTGATATTTTCATCAATCGGTTTAGCAGAAGAGGCGAGAAACATCAATGAAACCTCCATGTAGACGCACGATATTTGAAACTTCAGAATACATACTTCCAACTTGTCCACGCTGCTGAGTAAATAGCGAATGACAACCCACTATTACTAATAGTTCTTGAGCGCGGGAAAATGCAACATTAACTCGTTCTGGCTTCTTGGCAAATCCCACATCTCCTCTACTATTATTGCGAACCATACTCACAATTACAACAGGTCGTTCCATACCTTGAAATCGGTCTACTGTACCAGTAGTGATTTGTAGCGAGGGGAAATGTTTAGATTGCAGGCGTTCATCAATTTTTCTAAGTTGAGCAACATAAAAAGTAATCACGGCGATTTCTTTTTTTGGTTCACCATTAGCAACTCTAGAAGCCCAAGTAGCCTCGAACTGCTTACACAAAATTTCAATCGCATCAATTTCTGGAATATTATAGAATGAAGTTCCTGTACGTTTCTCTTGAAACTCATTATTTTCAGGCGTTTTTACCCAAATAAGATGCTTAGATTGTTGGATGATTTCGCCTGCTAAATTATGTTCGCGTTTTTTATCCGGCTCTAAAATACCACATTCTAGTTTACCATCATAAAACTGATTTATTGCCCCCATAATTATCGGGTGCATTCGATATTGAATATTTAACATTCGTTTGATGCTATCATTAGCACTTTCAAACTGAATTTTGAACAGTGACTCTTGCAATAATTCTAGTTCTGCATTTGTGCTGCCAATCTCTTGAGAAACTTCTTCTAAAGTCTTCGTGTCGAGCATGGGTGGTAATTGTCGATGGTCGCCTACCATAACCAATTTTTTGCCTTTCAAGGCGGGGATTAATAACTCTGGAGGAGTACATTTACTCACCTCATCAATAATGACGACATCAAAGTATTTAAATTCTTCAGAAAAACCTTTATTTGCAGCTTGAACACAAGTGATACCAACGACATTGGCATTATCTAAATAAATACGCCTTAAATTAGTGCGTAGGCGTAGCCCGCCGCAGGCATCGCCTTCCGTTGGCTGTCTTAATTTTACTATCCAATCTTGGACAAATTGCTGATATCTATTGAGATAAAAATCTTCATTTTTGAGTTGCTGTTGCCAATATTCAAATCGAGTCTTGATATTGCGTAAAAATTCCAGATTAAACAAGTCTGTAGAATCAAGTTCCGGCTTGAATTTACTCGGTGTAGTTTCCCAAATTGACTGCCACCAAGTTCGTTCATTTGAAATATATTCTAATTGCTGCCGTAATTGCTCAACAATTATCTGTATTTGACTTTGAGTTTCTATAAATTGCCTTTTGTAGGTTTCCGTTGTTTTCTGCAAGCTAGTAATGCGAACTATGAGCAGGTCTTTGCTAGTGGAAAGTGTAGCAAAAGGATCGATTAAGGAAATTAAAGTATCAAGTTGCTTGGTGCGATTTTCCCAGTCCCGTATTTTTGCTGTAAATTGTGGGAATTCAGTCAGAATATTTGAGGAATTATTGAGGTATCGTTGCACTAAAAGTCTTAATTCATTGGGTAAGTGTGGAAAGGATGAAAGTTCTTGTGAAAGTGCGATCGCTCTTTGAAATTTGAAGTGAGTTTCACTGCGAGAAGTTTCTAGCTGCTCTTGATTAAGAAATATTTTTTGCTGCTCATGAGATGCAAACCTCATCTGTTCATTTAATTGAACCTCAAGCTGGATTTGCTCTATTTCTGTTTCAGCCTCTAGTTGCTTCAGCCATGTACGCGCACTCGTAACTATACCATTAACCACCTCATCTGTAATTTGGGAGATAGCTGATTCACTTTCAACAGGTTGAACTCTTTGACGTATAATCTGGGCTTGTCTCCTAATAGCCTCAAGAGTTACCACCGCACCATAACGGCGGCTATATGGACGTAACTTTTGAGCTATGAAATCCAAACTTGGCTGGTTGACAGCAAACGCAAGTATCCATTCGATAATCCAACCCCAGACCCCTAGTGGTTTCTCAATGTCATCGATGCTATTTTGTGCTAGTTGCTTCAGCTTTATGAGGGATTCCACAGGGTCTAGCGCTTTACTAACGCTCACCTGGGAAATGGCAGCTTCATCGATTGAGCGATTACCTAATAAGCGATTACCTAATATATTTCGTCCCCGCACAAGTAAATCTCTGATTTCAGTAACCCGACTGCGTACCCTATCCCATTGGCGATAATTTGGAATTAATTCATTGACTTTTAACTGACACTGATCAATACTCTGTTGCCAGGGTAGATATTGATCTGCGATCGCCATGCTTCGTAATCCCGAAGGTAATGAGATTAAGTCAACTGTAAAGTCTTGACGATTTTGTAAGCACTCTTTCAATACATTGGCAATATTTAAATTAGCTGTAGACAGCCATATATCAAGGTCACTTATTGCTAAATTGACCTCAGATTCACGGTTATGTAAATTCTTAATTCTTTGGTGCAAACTCTGCTGGTTTGCAAGCAATTGTTGGTGATTTGACTTTAGGCGAGCAAGAGATTCTGAATTTTGTGTGTAAGTTTGTGCAGCTAACTCCGCTTCGGTCATTGCCATAGCTATATCACTGGCATAAGCTAATGCTGTACGAACTTCAGCAATCCAAGAAGCTACAGTCTTCTGCAACCAACCAGCTAAACCAAATAAACTATGATTTGGTTGAACCATACCAAGTTCAGAAGCCAAATTAATTGCTAACCGAAGATTTGCAGCAAAGTTTCGCAACGAAGCGTCTGTAGATGTGTATTTATTCAGACCAGCCCACAAATTAAGAAGTGCTGGATCTTGCCAGTCTACTGAAGGTGCTTGATTTAGCAATTCCTCTAAAGCAGTTTTCAGAGATTCAACCTCGCCTAGTTGAGATGCGGCTTGATTGTATTCATTTTTTTGGGTCGTACAAGTTGACTCTAAATTAGTTTTACGCGTCTGTAATAAATCCTGCTCTCTCTTAAATACCTCTTCTACTTTCAGGTATGCTGTGAATCGTTGTGATGATGCCAACAATTGACGTAAAAATTTTACATTATCGAGGCGTTGAGCAAGATTTTTTTCGCAGTCAGTAGCAGTATTTTCTAACCATGTGCCAATCACTCGATCTTCTAAAAATGGCTGTCCTTGTACCCCAACTTTTTTGGCGTTTCCCTTTCGCACAGCCCGAATCACTGGGTTATGAACTAATCGACTCAGGACATTATCTACTGCTAAATTGGCTTGAGAAGTAATTAGAGTGCGTCCACCCCGTAGAGCAACTTGATAGCAAATCTCGGCAATTACGGTAGTTTTACCAGTACCTGGTGGCCCTTGAATTAGAACTAAATCCTCAGCTGCAAGCACCATTTCTACTGCTGCTTTCTGACTTGGATTAGCTGAGGATAACAACAAATCCTCTGGTTGCAATTCGACAGTTTTTTCAATAGGTCTTGCTTGGGAAGCGTCGAATAAAAAGTTTCCTAAATAGGGATTTTGGGTATGTCCCTGTTTTACAGTGCTTCCCGCTATTATGCAATACAGCTTTTCTTATTGCCTCTCTCCTAACATAGCTTTTAGCTTTGAGGATGTACCTCATAGCTGCCGGAAGTGCTGTAATTGTGCCAAGGCTGCTTTTTTGCGCCGAATTTGTTCGATCTCACCGACCGCCTCGAAAAACAAAAATCCGATGGCTGGTAACTGATAACTCCCTGCTGCCATATCGTCAGCTAAATCGTCCTTTAGCCTCACGCTGATGGTGCAACTGTCTTGGACTATTTTTTTAATAGTTCCCAATTTATTGCGGCTGCTGCGCCTGTTTTGCCCTGTGGGAGTAGTCTCGAACAGCTTAATCTCTTCGTTTTTTGCTAGTTTTACCCGTTCCCAGAAGTTTTCCACAGTCAAGGAATTTTCATCAGAACCGTCAATAGTAGCTGAGGTTACGTCAATCTCAAAAGTGATCCGTCTTCCGAAACCATTGTGGCTGAAAAAAGGCACACAAAATTGGCGTGTTTTAGCGATTTTTTCCTCAATCTGTAAAAATAGTTCCCAAATTCGCAGATGATCTTCTGTAGGCAGATGGTCGCCGCATATAGGCATAGCTGCCATCTGTGCCAATGCCGTTGGCGGAATATCGATATGATACCGATGATTAGGCAGTAGCCGTAAACGATAAGGTACAGCATAGCCATCAGCAGTTCCCTGTGAAAGTTCTAGCAACTTAGCAGATCGTACCTTTAAACCGTCCCTTCCATCTTGTTCTACAACTGCTCTAAATCCTAGTGTTTTTCCTAGCTTCTCAAGTCTTGCAGGTAATTGAAAATCATCCTGATCTGTTACTATGGTTAAATCCCAAATTTCTTCTCCAGGTCTTTGACCTGCACCCTTGCGACGTACATAGAGTAGGCGAGGTTCTTAACCCAGCAAATCAAATATTAACTCGTTAGCACGCTCTCGTCCCTGCCAAAAGTCGGGATATGATTCAACGACTGCTTGACCTTCAATATTGCTGATTAAACTATTAATTGCCGAAGAACCTAAGAAGACATAGCCCCAATCTTCAGCTTGGGCGTTGTTCATGCACCGCTTGCCTTTGCCAACAAAGTTTTCCAAGTCTAGTATTCCCAAATGCTGGCAAGGAAAAACATCTTCAACCTTTGTTGCTTTGCTTATTTTGCGTAGTATTACCCACTAACAATTCCAATCTTGAACAAAATACTGATAAAGTCAAAATAACTTTTCAGAAGCTAATAGTGGATGTAACTCAATTAGTCAAAGTTTCAATTATTCTCTTGGTGCTTGCTACAGGTGTAGCTCTGCTGTCACGGAGATTAGGAATCCCGTATGTTACGGGTTTAGTATTAGCAGGTTTACCCATCACTGAGCTATTGTCTCGGCCAATTGGTTTAAATCCAACCCTTGTTTTGAATCTTTTTTTGCCAATTCTCATCTTTGAAGCTGGTATTAATACAGATGTTAGCCGCCTACGCAGCACCTTTAAACCAATTGCCCTATTAGCTGGGCCTGGAGCGGTGCTTTCCAGTGGTATTGTTGCTGTTCTGTTGAAATTTGGGCTGGGACTAAGTTGGATACCTGCCTTATTTGTCGGAGTAATTCTGGCAAACACTGATACTGTTTCCATGATTGCCGTCTTTAAGGATATACCCGTACCATCCCGGCTTTCCACCATTGTTGAAGGAGAAACTCTATTCAACGATGCAGCTGCCCTAGTTTCCTTCAACCTAATTTTGCAAGTATATTCAACAGGCTCAATCACATTTATAGAGGGAATCCAACAACTGCTATTTATCTCTGTAGGAGGCTGCCTGGTGGGGTTAGTCTTGGGCTACTTGAGTATACCTGTCTTCGCCCGTTTAGATGATGCTCTTAGCAGTCTTTTATTGACAGTAGCAGTTGCATTAGGAACTTTTCAGGTTGGGCAATTTCTCGGTGTATCAGGTGCGGTGGCTGTAGTTGTCGCGGGATTAATCTTCGGGAATTTAGGGCTTTCTCGCAATACTTCTGCTTCTAGTCGCATCACATTGTTAAGTTTTTGGGAATATGCCAGTTTTACCGTCAACACCTTTATTTTTCTATTGATTGGTGTAGAAATAAACTTGGTAACGCTGTGGAAAACTTTACCTGCAATTCTACTTGCAGTTTTGGCTTATCAAGTCGGACGAGTTCTTACAGTCTATCCTCTACTAGCAGGCGTTCGCTGGATTGACCGCCCAATTCCGCTACGCTGGCAACATTTACTGTTTTTAGGCAACATTAAAGGTTCACTCTCAATGGCTCTGGCGTTGAGCTTACCTACCACACTGCCAGGGCGAGAAGTTCTGATAGCTATAGTCTTTGGCTGTGTGCTGGTGTCGTTAGTGGGACAGGGTTTAAGTTTGCCTTGGGTGGTAAAACGCTTAAAATTATCTAAATTTTCAGAAGCTCAACAACAGGTTGAAGAATTGCAAGCCCAGTTGATGACGGGTAAAGCAGCACAAGATGAATTAGATAGTCTGTTGAAATCAGGGGTGTTACCAAAAGCTGTTTATGAAGAGATGCGTTCAGCTTATCAGGTGCGAATTGCTGGTGCAGAAAAGACACTGCGGGAACTTTATAATCGTCGCCCTGATGAGGTGGAGGGTGGAAGTGGCAAGAGCAGTAAACTGGAAGCCATTCGTCGGCGTTTACTGTTGGCAGAAAAAGGAGCGCTCAATGAGGCAATGCGGAAGCGAATTCTCTCGGAAGAAATTGTGCGCGGGCGGATACAAAATCTTGATGAACAATTGTTGAAATTAGAAGATGATTAAATATGGGGCATTGGGCATTGGGGATAGTCTGGCCTTTGTCGATGAACCTTTGAGCTTTGACTGATTAGAGTGCGACCACCAGAACAAAAGTGTGCTTTTTGTAACTATGTACCGAAAAGAGGGGCAAAATCCAATCTCACCAGAGAACTTTGAATTTCCGTTTTCAGGCAAGTTATCATCAGATAATCGTTGGGTAGTTCTGGCATCTTTAATACCCTGGGCAGAATTTGAAGACAAATATTCTGACAAGTTCTCTATAGAAATGGGAGCGCCAGCAAAGCCATTTAGGATGGCATTAGGAGCATTAATAATTAAAGAAAAGCTAGGGATAAGTGACGGAGAAACAGTAGAACAAATTAAGGATAACCCTTATCTACAGTATTTTATAGGGATGTATTCTTATAACAATGAAACTCCATTTGATGCATCAATGTTAGTTCATTTTCGTGAAAGAATTAGTGTCGAGCTAGTCAATCAAGTGAATCAGCAAATGGTTTAACCCAACCACATATTCGTCCAATCGTCCGAGGTAAAGCGGGTAATGCAATAGAATTTGGGGCAAAATTGTCTGCTAGTTGCTTTGAGGGATATGTATTTTTAGACCATATTAGTTGGGATAATTTTAATGAATCAGGAGACTTAAAATCGCAAGTAGAAGCATTTAAAAATTTCACAGGTTATTATCCTGAATCAGTTCATGTTGATAAAATTTATCGAACCAGAGACAACCGAGCTTAGTGTAAATAAAGAGGTATTTTAATGAGTGGTCCGCCCTTGGGAAGACCTCCAAAAAATATTAGTAAAGAAAAAAAGAAACAAGATTTAGAATCTGAGAGAATTCGTAATTGCATTGAAGGAAAATTTGGGCAAGCTAAAAGAAGATTTAGCCTCAATCGGGTGATGGCAAAACTGTCTCATACTTCTGAAACAGCAATCGCCATTACTTTTTTAGTGATGAATCTTTCTACTCACCTGTCACGGTTTTTTTGTGCTTTTTTATGTCTATTTTTCCAAAATAGAACTTTCTTACAGTCTAAAATAACTGAAAATTATACCTTTGCTGTTTCTAGACAATGAAAGCTTATATCTGAATCTTGCTTGAATAACTAGTAAACCCAAAAGAATTGCTTTTTCATACTTTTTCAGCAACCCCTACATAATGACTGTAAATAAGTAAATGGGCGTAAATAAATATAATATGTTCCGTCATCGCGAACACTCGCAATGACATCTTAATATTTAATCATGCCTACCTACTTATTTTTATTCGATTACTTAGCTGATTATGCTGAAAATTTTAGTGACGGGTGCTACTGGAAATGTCGGTCGAGAAGTTATTCGCTTACTACTATCCCAAGATTGTAATGTCTGTGCCGCAGTTAGAAATCCAAACAGCGCTAAACAGATATTAGGCAGCAATATTCAGAGCGTCCCGTTTGATTTTACCAAGCCCGACACTTTTGAGCGTGCTTTTCTTCAAGTCAACAAACTTTTTTTAGTGCGTCCGCCTGCCCTGAATAACGTTCGCAAACAAATTGCCCCAGTCTTAAATGCTGCAAAACTTGCAGGCGTTGAGCATATCGTATTTCTTTCAATACTGGGAGCCGAACGCAACCCTTTTGTGCCGCACTCTAAAATTGAGCGCTATATCAACCAATTGGGCATTAAAGCTACCTTTTTACGGGCCAGCTTTTTTATGCAAAATCTTAATACCACACACAGAGAAGATATCAAGGCTCGTGGTGAATTGCTAATGCCTGCTGGTAATGGCAAAACAAGTTTTATTGATGTGCGGGATATTGCTGCCGTTGCAGTTCGCACTTTAATTGAAGATGGGCATCAGGAAAAAGCATATCCCCTTACGGGTGCAGAAGCTTTAACCTATTACGAAGTAGCAGACATCTTCACATCGGTTTTAGGTAAATCGATACGGTACAATCCCTCTTTACTAAAGTTTGTTCGACAAATGCGCTCATCTGGGTTGCCAATGGATTTTGTTTTAATAATGATAGCAATCTACACTACCGCTCGTTTAGGACTAGCAGGCAACATTACATCTGATACACAGCAATTGCTTAATCGTTCACCGCTAACCATACGGCAGTATGTCGAAGATTATCGACAGTTCTGGTTATAATCAGTAACGCCAAAAAGATAGCAATACAAGCGCAATCAGCTTTTTTAGTATATGCGCTGCCGCATTTATAAAACTGGAACCATCTCAATCTCTAAAGACTATTATTTGGGAGAAAATATTTTTAATCTCTTTGGTTGTCGTGGCAACCAGGATTATAGCTTACTCCCATTGACTATTTATCGAGTCTATATATTTATCTGAAAAAATTCATACGAACTTGATATTAAACTCATAATTGCTGTTAGTTTATTGAATCTATATATTTACCTAAGCAAATTTATACGAACTTGATATTAAATTCATGGTTGCTATTAAAGCAATACTAAAGTTTTACAGTAAAAATAACTATCTAGACATAAACTTTATAATATTTTTGCCAAAAATAATAGAAGCTTAAGAGTATAAAAAATTAGGAGCATCTGCTGGATAGTACATCTGTAATATAGCTAAAATGCCAAATCTACAATGAACACAAGTGCTTGATGCAAAAGGTGTTCGTGTCTTTAGTGGCGTAAATTTATTTAAATCCATCAAAATGATAGAGTCTTTTTATCTGCTAAAAACTACAGACAAACACAAGGTGAAAAAAATACCAATGCTTGATAAAAGCTTGATAAAAGCTTGTTTTTTACTTAGCTAAATAATTAGCTTGAGGCACGTAAGCCTGCAAAACTATTTTTGGATTCAGACTTAAAAAATTACTCTGTTTCACTCAATCTCATGCAATTATATACAACTCGTGAAATCGAACAACTCCAGAGGCACGAAGACCTTCCTTACTTAATTGAAATTATGGAGTGGGTAAAAAATTTTTTAGGAAGACCTCATCCTAAGTTAGGAAGAACCGGCGCAGTTTGTCCTTTTGTACCTCTCTCTCTCAAATCAAATAGTATTCGTTTGGCAGTTATTCACACAAAACATTTGTATCCAGAACAATTAGAAGAGATTGTTAAAAGTTACCGAGATATCTTTTTGGAGATGGATGTTAAAGGGCAAGAATTAGCAATCAACAAAGCTTTTTTACTTATCTTTCCTGACATCCATATAGAAGATGCTCCTAAACAAGTAGATAGTATTCAACAAAAACTTAAGCCTTTGTTTGTTGAGTCAGGATTGATGATAGGAGAATTTCATAAACGCAATGAAAGCCCTGGTCTGCACAACCCAAACTTTCGTCCACTTCGTAGCCCTATTCCCTTGTTGGCTATCCGGTTTATGGTTGAAGCTGACCTCCCCTTTCTTCAAAGTCCGGCTGATCTACACTTACGTATTCGTTATCTAGAAGCTTATTTAAAGCGTTTTGGCCAGAATTTTACAGATGAAACAAAGTTTACAAATGCTCATCAAGCGTTGTCCTTAGCGAAAGAACAACTTAAAAAAGAAAATTTGGTAAGTTATTGTATATAAATAAAATGTTTGAATTGGAGATTGGGCGCAAGCGATATTCACCCGTTGCTTTTCGCCTCTAAAAAAGGTGGTTAGAGAAAGTATCTATAAATCTTCTGGCAGGTAGATGCGATACAACTCTTTTAACTATGTTTCTTTCTCCATTTCCTCTATTGGCGGCGCTGGTACATGCTTTTGCTGCCGCAAATCTGGGTTTCCAGACATGAGTACTACAAAACAATACTTATGATAGAGGGAGGAATCAGCCATAACTATATTTTAGATAGATGCACCCATACTCCTAATTTTTTAAGATAATCCCAAGGATAAATAATTAGGAATGTAATCATGGCTGAACAACAAAAATCTAATAATCAACAAACTGCGTCTACTGCTTCTCCTGACGGCGAAACCCCTATCGACGAAAGTATCCGTAAAACTGGTGATGCGGAAAAGAGTGATGCTAAATCCACTGCTACTCCAGAAGCACCAGAAAACGATGGTGTAGCAGGTAGCCCCAATCAAGGAACTGAGTCACGTTAATTAATTTGAACTTTTCCAAATTTCAACAGGTGGGGCCCATTTCTCCCTAAATTCAGCGCAGCGAGTTGGGGAGGAATCTTACTAATCTCGCTGGCGATTTGGGACTATTGGTTTCTCAACCGCATTAGTTTTCATGGGTTGTAGAGATGCTAGATTTCGCGTTTCTACAGGGTCTTAGTGAAAAATCAAATAATGATGATATTTAACGGGACAGACCACTATTGGTCTGTCCCATTAATTTTGAGGGATAAGAGAATGAACCACATTCGCGTTAGCATCTCCCCTGGGCAGTCCCGATGAAACTTGTTTCATCGGGACTGCCCTCTGCCTTTTTAGATAAATTATCCCAAATTATTTGTATATTTGTAGGGACGTAAGGCTTGGCATAAGTGTCAACTTAACGTAAAAACCAGTCTAGAAAAAGCTTTTAGGATTGCCTCGTCAAGAGTCTCCGACTGGGAATGCCTATCGTTGAGGCTCCGCCTCAAGACTTGCGGCAGAGCCGCTATGATGAGCATTTCTAGCCAGAGGCTGGAAACGAGATTTGAAAGGAGTTCTACCTTAAGTTGACACCAATGAAGGCTTGGCATCTACTACGATGGAGCCTTTGAGCGACGCAATGGAAGAGATGAGGTTATGGTATCTATTGAAAACAATTAATCACTGCTAATTAGTTTGCCGTTAAATACCTGCTAAGAATTTAGCAGAGTTATTTACAGATAATCTTAATTTTGAAATGTTTTTTCTTTTTGCCTTATGACTTTATTCAATTCATCTCCACTTGGCGGAAAACAAAATACACGTACAGTTGGACGGAGTTTCCAGCCAATATTTTTAATTATATTTACTCTACTGATGATGACTGGTATCAGTGTTCGTTTAGCGTATTTGCAAATTACTGAAGGAGCAAATCACCGAAAACGAGCCGAGTCAAATCGAATTCGGATGATTCCTAAGCAACCAGAACGAGGCAATATTTTTGACCGTAATGGCAAACTTTTAGCCAGTACTCGCTATCCTCGCTCTGTATATTTGTGGCCAATGGCACATACCAAGCCAGGATGGTCAGTTGTAGGAGCGCGTCTATCTGAAATTCTCGACGTTCCTCAAGAAGAGATTGAAAAGAAACTAGAAGAGGCAGGTGCTAACTCTTCTTCACTCATACGAATTGCTCGTGACTTGAACGAAGCGCAAATTACAGCATTGAAGGAGTATCAAACCGAACTGAAAGATGTAGAAATTCATACAGAAGCCGTTCGTTACTAT
Organism: Nostoc cf. commune SO-36; assembly: GCF_023734775.1. Classification (NCBI taxonomy): domain Bacteria; kingdom Bacillati; phylum Cyanobacteriota; class Cyanophyceae; order Nostocales; family Nostocaceae; genus Nostoc; species Nostoc commune. The sequence goes on from NZ_AP025732.1 coordinate 2,027,345, forward strand.
CCCCACGGTAAGGAACTAGCACATATATTAGGTTATACGCGAGAACTGACGGCCGATCAGTTAAAAGAAAAGAAGCAGGAAGGCTACAGATTGGGTGATGTGATTGGTCAAATGGGAGCTGAAAAAGCTTATGAGAAAAGTCTGCGGGGCGAATGGGGCGGTCAGCAGGTAGAAGTGGATGGTGCAGGTCGGCCACTCCGGGTTTTGGGTGAGAAACAGGCAAAAGCTGGTAATGATTTGCACTTGAACGTAGACTTAAATATGCAAAAAACAGCAGAAAAAGCTTTAGGCGATCGCGATGGTGCGATCGTGGCACTTGACCCAAAGAATGGTGCTGTTTTAGCAATGGTATCTCACCCCACCTTTGACCCAAATATTTTCTCGAAGCAGAAACTTACCCAAAAAGATTGGGAAACTGTCCAAGGTGCCGATCATCCCTTGGTTAATCGCGCCCTCAGTGCCTTTCCACCTGCTAGCACCTTCAAAATTGTCACCACCACAGCCGGGTTAGAATCAGGTAAATTTTCTCCCAGCACAGTTTTGCAAACCTACGGTTCTTTAAACTTTGGTGGCACGCGATTTGGTGAATGGAACCACGCCGGATTCGGCCCATTAGGTTTTGTCGGTGCATTACAGTGGAGTAGTGATACCTTCTTCTATCAAATTGGTCGCGGAGTCGGCGGCCCAACTTTAATTGAATGGACTCGTAAATATGGATTTGGTAAAAAAACTGGTTTTGAGTTTGCCAACGAAGAAGCAAAAGGTTTAGTGCCAGATGAAGCATGGAAGCAGAAAGCTTGGAAGATACCTTGGACTGTCGGCGACAGCATTAATATGTCAATTGGTCAAGGTGCTTTACAAACTACACCTTTGCAAGTCGCTGTTATGTTTGCTGTACCCGCTAATGGTGGCTACCTAGTCCAGCCGCATTTACTTAAAGACAACGAAGAAGCAAAAAGCTGGCGTGAATCTTTAAATATGAAGCCGACAACCATAAGTGTTCTCCGTCAGGGACTTCGGAAAGTAGTAGCTGAAGGTACGGGTAAGGCTTTGAAGCAGCCAACAGTTCCCCCTGTCGCTGGTAAGAGTGGTACTGCTGAAGCGTGGAAGGGGCGTGTTAAGCAAAATCACGCTTGGTTTGGAGCCTATGCACCTGCTGAACAGCCAGAAATTCTGATTGTGGCATTTGCTGAACATTCCGGCGGCGGTGGTGGTAGCATTGCTGCGCCGATGATCTTACAAATTATGGAGGAATACTTTCAGCGCAAATATCCAGGTAAGTATCAGAAACCAGCGCCTAAGAGTCCATAAAACGGTGAAGTGGGAACAGGCGCTTTGTGGTGGAACTCTATTAAAGCAATCAACCCTTAATAAAATGTGGACTCCTCATTTTCCCAATCAAGGGGATGATTGGGAAAAGTTGAGATATGTTGCAGGTTTAGGTTGGTGGGTATTTAATTATGGCGATCGCCGAGTAGTTGGTCATAATGGTTCGATACTAGGATTCGCAAGTAACATTACCCGCTTTATTGATGATAAAATTACCGTGATTTTACTTTGCAATCTCGATAAAATTTCCCGACCAGATGCGATCGCTAAAAAAATTGCTGAATACTACTGTCCAGTTCTTAAGGAACTAATGCTTCAGCCTCCATTAAAGGAGAGTGAGTAAAACCAATTATTTCTGAGCGAATTATTTTGACTACTGTCTCCTATGGTGATGTCTTAACGGGTTTCAAATTTCTAGCTTTGTAGAACATTTCTAAACTACTGCGATCGCCTACAAAACGCCAGTGCCACGGCTCATAACTCACACCTTGAACATTATCTTTAGGAAATGACATTTCAAAGCCAAAACGCGCTGTATTAGCTTGCAGCCACCGATAAGCCTTGGTATTGTCAAAGTTTGTTTGGAGATTAGTTGCTGGCACTGATCCGTCTCCAATATCTACAGCATAACCTGTGTGATGTTCGCTATGGCCAGGAGGAGCGCTGAGGGCAGCTCGTTGTGCTGGCGTTTGATTTCGCTGGGCACCGACACCAAAAAACAATGGCTCCTGGTCTTTGACTGAGCGAAAGCCAGAAATTGGTACTAAAATTACACCTGAACTCCGCGCTGCTGCTACCATCTCCTCAAACTTTTGGGCAGCAGTTTTTCGCATTTTAATGCCCCTATTTGCGGAGATGGTTACTAATTCTGATTCAGGGGCTTCTGGGTATGCCAGATGCCCTAACAGGGTATTGACATTACCAGGTTCTGTAGTCGGTGTAGGTGCAGAACTAGTGACCAAAGGTTGAGAATCGATGTTTTTTTTGGGTGTAGTGACGAAAAACAAAAAACCGCTAATTAAACCCAGTAGGGCAAATCCCGTTGCTCCTCCAATCAGCAAAATTCGGGGTTGCAACCAAATTTTAGGTGTTGCATCAGGGGTAACGCGTACAGCCACTGGAATATCATCACCAAGGTCATTCGATGAGTTTTGCGGTTTTCCAGAAAACCCAGCCTTATTCAAGGGTAAACTCCTGTTTTTGTGGGATAACCATAACAGATTTTGCACTGGACAAAAGTAAACGTAACAGGTAGCATTTTACATCTGTGGTTCTTAGGCGCAATTTTGACAAACCTTTTAGAACTATACGTCAAGCTGGGAGGATTAGTCCTGGTAGGTTTTATTCTGGGACGCAAACTACCTGTGACAGTTCCTACACGTTTGGGACAGTTTCTTTTTTGGGTGGGAGTACCCATCAGCATAGTATCGTTTTTGCGTCAATCTAGCTTGTCAGGGCAGATTTGGATTGCACCTGCCTTCGCTTACCTAGCCATTTTACTCGGAGCATTTTTAGCTTGGTTAGGAATTAAAGCACAAGCCTATTTTAGAAATACTGTCCCCCAACCACCAACTCAAGCTAGCTTGATATTAGCAGCAATGTTGGGTAACACAGGTTATCTTGGTTTTCCCATTACCTTAGCAATGGTAGGCAAGGAATACTTTGCTTGGGCGCTATTTTACGATTTGCTAGGTTCATTCCCAGGAACTTACGGCTTGGGTGTATTCCTAGCAGCGCGTTTTGGTGGTGGTGTCCAGAATCATTGGCAGACTGCTAGGGCGATTTTAATTAATCCTGCGCTGTGGGGTTTCGGATTTGGCTTGCTGTTTCGGCAGGTGACAATTCCTACAGTTGCGGAATTCTGGTTAGAAAAATTTGCTTGGAGTGGTGTAGCTTTATCCCTGGTGTTAATTGGAATGCGACTGGCGCTGCTCAAATCTTGGCGTAGCTTACCACAAGTAGGGATGAGCTTGGGAATCAAAATGCTGCTAGTTCCCTTGATATTGGGGAGTATATTACCACTGTTTGGAATAACTGGAGCGATCGCAAAAATAATTGTCTTACAAATGGCCATGCCTCCAGCTTTTGCCACACTCGTAATTGCTGAGGCATTCAATCTCGATCGCGATCTGGCAGTTACTGCCTTAGCATCTGGGGCTATACTATTGCTACTTACTCTCCCAGTTTGGCTGTGGCTGTTTTGATTTTTGAATTCTCATTGAGAAGCTGTAATTTTTTCAATGAATTTCCATAAAATCTCTGTTTTCCTCTCTGCGTCGCGCCAGTTGCTTTAAGTCGGGGAACCCGCCCAACGCACTGGCTTCTCTGTGCCTCTGCGGTTTAAAAGTAATTTATTGAACCACAGAGGCGCAGAGAACACAGAGAAAAGAGAAATTATTGTCCAAGAATTTACCCAGCTTGAAAGTGCTAGTCCTATGTTTATAAATAGTTTAGAAGCATTATGCATCCTGTACTGGATGCTGCCCATAATATGGTAAAGCTTCTGACCAATTAGGAAATTTGCCTTCTTGCCAATCGAGATTAGCTAGTTCTAAAATACTTGTCACCGTCGCTGCTAACCCAGATTGAGCTTGAATCAACTGATAATTAGTGTTCCAATTCGCTAAAGTTTCCTGCCACGCAACTGGAGTGAATACTCTATCTGACAAACACACTTTTAGTTTAGAAGCATCTGACTCAAACTGATAAATAGCAGCAAAAACTTGACCTCGTTGTGCTAGCATTTCCACAGCAATAGTTTTTGGATTTTGACTTTTGCCAGCTTCTGCCCAAGCTACCGCAGCCAAGGTTGAAATCGCAAATACAGGAATATCTAACTGTTGCCCTAAAGTCCGAGCAGTGACAACACCAATTCGAGTTCCTGTAAAGCCGCCGGGGCCTTTTGCAACTGCAATAAAAGACAAATCTGCCCAAGTTTGCGGTTTGATAAATTCAATTAAATATTGATGCACTAAGCTAGATAAATCACGCCCCAAATTCTCAATTTGAGAGCGAGTCTCGCCTGCAAAATTACTAATTGCCAAACCTAATTCTGGTGTGGTGGTGTGTAGTGCTAGAGCGTATTGATTTATTGCAAGGTCTTCTAGTTCCGTTGTCAAAGTTACTTAAAATATCTATTTTTATAAAGTTAACGTAATTTATTTAAGCATATAACATAGAGGTTATTAATTGAAAAAATACTGATTAATAATCAGTCAAATGGTCTTGTTACAAGGTTTTTAAGAGGCAATGCTGTTAACTTTCTAATAGCGATCGCTTTCCTGACATCTCCTCCCCATACCATAAATTTGCGATCGCTGAAGAACAAAATCTCATTACAGCAGAAATCATGTATTTGAACCACATCTGACGTAAGGGCACAGCATTGCTGTGCCCCTACCGCGTGGTTTATTTACCTGAAAATAGCTGTAAGATACACCAATCATTTTCTGTCAAGTCGGCACTAATTCACCAGGACGCAACTTCGACCACTTACCCGTTTCTCGCTTAAAGCTTAGGCAACCAACAACATCCCATTCCATTTCAATTACATCATCTTTAGTCCGAATGTTGACATTGATAGAAGGTTCATTGGGATCAAAATCTGGTGTTTCGGTCAAGTGAGGCTGTTGGTGCTGCCCTTCTACGGCATGATAGGTAACACAGCTGTCTACATAGTGGCAATTCACGCAAATACACATAATAGAACCAACTCCAGGGGCCTTTATTGTTAATCTAACGTAAGCCCAACTGTTATTCATGAGTTGCTGGGTTGATTTTTATTACAATGCTTGAAGAAGAATTCAGAATTCAGAAGTCAGAATTCAGGAGTGGAGCAAGGAAAGTCCGCCTTTGGTCAAAATCAACAAACAGTGCGGGGGATTTAAACCTGCCACTGACAGCGTAGCCTCTACTCTTTCTCTACAAGATGCTACTCGGAGCTTGCTTCATCGTAGGAATACACAATCTAAAATCTAAAATCTAAAATCCAAAATGGTATTAGCTCCCGAAAATTGGCCTTTCAGCTTGGAATTCTTGCCACAACCTGCTTACATGGTAGGTGGCGCTGTCCGAGATGCCATTCTTGGTAGAACTCGCGAATATCTGGATTTAGATTTTGTTATACCATCTAAGGCGGTAAAGGTAGCGAGAGCGATCGCTCATCATTACAAAGCTGGTTTTGTGTTACTCGATGCCAAACGACAAATTGCTCGTGTGGTTTTTCCCCACGCCACGGCTGATTTTGCCCAACAGGAAGGAGATAGTTTAGAAATTGATTTGCATAGACGGGATTTTACAGTAAATGCGATCGCTTATAATCCCCATACCCAAGAAATCATCGATCCTCTGCAAGGTTATGCAGATTTACAACAGGGCATTTTGCGAATGGTATCACCTGCGAACCTAGAAGATGACCCTTTACGGCTAATGCGAGGTTATCGCCAAGCCGCCCAACTAGGTTTTACTATTGAGCCAGCTACCCAAGCCGCAATTCGTTCTTTGGCATCACATATCAGCAAAGTTGCAGCCGAACGAGTTAGGGTAGAAATTGGCTATCTACTCAGCAATTCTCAGGGTACTCCTTGGATCACAAGTGCTTGGGAAGATGGTTTACTTGCCCCTTTCTTCAAAAACGCCACCCGTGAAAACTTGCTCAAACTAGCAGCAGTTGACACAGCAGCTGCGTTACTCACCCAAACTTGGCAACAACTAGGGGCACAACTACAAAAATATGTCCGCGATAGTATCAAAACCACTTGGTTAGCTATTGCCAAACTTGCTTGCCTCGTCAACCCAGATCCGGAGTTAGCAGAAATAGAGCTACAAAAACTAACTTATAGTCGCGCTGAAATCCGGGGTGTAACCACTGCTCTGAAACTATTACCGCAGTTTCAAGTAGTTGATATGTCATTACGAGAACAATATTTTTTGTTCCATGACGCAGATATTGTATTTCCCGCTACAGCAGTGCTAGCTGTAGCACTTAATAATTTGGTAGAGGCGATGTCTAGTGACAAGCCGCTACACACAGCAGTGGACATAACAGAGGAAACCAAGGCAAGGATCTGCCAAGTCTTAGCACCTTTGATCAACCGCTACCTGAACCCTGATGATCTGGTTGCTCATCCCACTCCATTAGTGAACGGGAAGGAGTTGATTATAGCATTAGATATTCCAGCTTCGCCAATCATTGGCCAACTTTTGAGAGAAGTTGGCGTAGCACAAGCTGAGGGGAAGATTTCAACCGCAACAGAGGCGATCGCTTTTGCACGTCAGTTACTTGATGGTTAAATGCTTAACAGCTTATCACCGATAAAATTGTTCGTTTTTTTGAAGATTTCCCACAAGCCTTATTTTTAGGAGGTTAATTGGACGTGTTTTTTGAACACAAAATTTAGTACAGTTGTTCGCATTGAAAGGGCTGGGTCTTAAACCCAAGACCCGTTTGGTCACGGGCAGAGAGCAGAAAACACTATCCCTCCTACCTTCTGCCCTGTGCCTTTCTAGATAAAATGTCCCCTACTTGCTAAAAAACTGCGATTTTTTTAGTCAATCCTGGCAACTACATACATCATGTATGCTACTATTTGCTTGACATTATGATTAATTTATTATGTTTTTTCCTAAAAATTAGTGCAGATAAACAAACTAATGGACTATACACCAGCTTATTCATTTGATGCCTTAGTTGGTCGCCTGAAAAAAATATCGTACATTTACTTAAGCACTTACCAGAAAAAAGACCTCCAGGTTTTCCTGATAGGTTGAGTTTTTACGCCTAGCCTTTCTTGGACAGGATTAACTGCTTATGAATGGACAGCCTTTAATTTTGGTTGTAGAACAGAGTCTACATGATTTAGAGCTTCTTAATTCTCATCTAGGAACATTAAATTTCTCATGCATTTGTACTAAACAAGGGGTGAGGGCTGTGATGTTGGCACAAACTCATCAACCAGATTTAATTCTCCTAGATACGATGCTCTCTAATTCGAGTGCAAATCAAGTTATTGATGACCTCAAACACGACTCAAAAACTGCTAGTATCCTCAATCATTGGAGTAACACCTCTAACGATGACACAAAATGATAATTCTACGAAGCTTACAGGATTTGATGATTGCATTACTAAACCCTATGATTTTAATCAATTAGAAGTGGTAATCAATCGCCACATTAGTCAGCTAAGTTATTGACATTTGCTTTGTGAATAGATTCGGGATTCCAAAGCTCAGGTAATGGACTGAGAACTACAATGATCCCAGTACGACCTGTTGCTAAATTCGTTTTTGTCACAAGGTCAAAGACAGGTTTACTAATAATTTCCTCAATCAAACTTTTTAATTCTAGTTTAATTATTTTATCTAAATATAATCGTACTTGTTCAGCTAAACTATCATAACCTCCCCTCAGTAGAGTTTGTTCAGCTTGAGTAATTGAGTTTTCTAGAGAAATTACAATTTCAGTATCAAAAAAATGACAAATTATTTTGCTAGGAGACTTGCCTAGCTTATCATTATAGAACTTGATGATTCGCTGTGATATTTCTATTTCTAATTGTTTAACATTAGCTTGTAACATTAGCATCTATCATGTAATACAGCGCTTCCCGCTATTATGCAATACAGTTTTTCTTATTGCCTCTCTCCTAACATAGCTTTTAGCTTTGAGGATGTACCTCATAGCTGCCGGAAGTGCTGTATTATCGTTTGAGTCTCTGAACTAGAGTTTAGACTAGGCAACAAGAAAAGACTCAGCAACGCTGAGTTGAAAAGAAACAGACTTCAGAGATGAAAATCTACACTACTAAGCAGATTCTGACTGCTCTTTGCGGGGCTTGGTTGTAGTTTTTTTAACTATGGGGTAGCGAATTCTACGTTTACGTGGTTGATCCGTCTTCCAGCCTGGAGACTTTCCGCGAGATTTGGGTGGTTGGGCTGGAGTACCAATCACCGCAAAAACTCCACCCATAGCTTGAGCAACTCTTCCAGGGGTTAATTTTTCGAGAGGCTTCTGCCAAGGTAGAGGATTGTCAGCAACTATATCACGGGCTAACCACAACTCCCAAGTCATTAAAGGCATTAAGTCACTCCACCTCTCACATTGTTTGGGAGTACTCAGCTTAGGTACAGTCCAATGTAAGCGTTGCTTTAAAAAACGATACCAGTGGTCAATCGTAAAGCGACGCAAGTAAAGTCGCCAAACTTCTTCTATTGGTGGCATTGCTTCTCCTACCCAAGCTAACCACAAAGGTTTCGATACTCGTTGATTACCTTGTTCATCGAGACGTTCAACTCTTAAAAGTGACATTGGACGTGCCACCGCTTTACGGAAATGCAGATTTTTCCACAGACTCACCCGTACTCGTTTTAGTTTTGGATCATCTACCTCGAAGACAGATGCTGCTTCACCCCATGTTGTTGGTTCATTCAACTTGATTTATCACCATGTTTTCTGGGACAGCCCTTGCCAGAATAAGCTCCTGGTTCGCCCCATAAACACAAATTTGAACGCAACCGGACTAGAATATCGACTGCAATGTTAGCTGTCTTTAAGACAAAAGGCGCACATCCATATTCACTGTCCCAAACTGAAATCGGTCTGGTGGGTAAATGCCACACACCTGTTTAGTTGGCCAAACTGCTTTTTCAATCGGATTTTCCCAACTGGTGATTCGCTCATGCCTCAAGGGTAACGCCCAGCTGCCTGAATCCTCTGGTATCCAAGCAATTGTGCTATATCCCTGACCAATTGTAATCGGTTTATTTCCCGCTATGGATGTGCCACTATGCTCATAAGTTCTCTCTTGCAACGTTACTGCATCTGGGCGTGACCAGTTTGTATGATCTCCTGCTAACAATGGTCGTCCCTCTGCTGGGATCTGTTTGATATATAGCTGCATCAATTTCTGTCTCTGTGGTCTGCTATCTTGTAAAGCTTCATAGATGCTTGGCAAAAGAGCGTCTAAATACTGGTGATAAGGATAAGTCTGCTAAGGAGTAAACATTACGGGTCAGTAATATGGCATCTGTTAATTCAAAGGTCGCGTCTTTGGCTCTACCTAAATATTTGTAGGCTACTTGACGAAACTCTTCAAGTCTGGCATTTTTCATGTTGGCAGGTGAGTAATGGTAGTTCTTTTCTCACTTTCTGCCAAAAGGGGGACTGTATTCAATCAGACACCCCTTTTTTTTGCTTATCATATGATAATGATAATCGAATACGGGGGGTGGGAGAGAAACCAGCGTCGCTGGTTTCTCTCCCACCATTTTTATGATTATCATTGTTGTATTATTCTCTCTGCAAGCATACTACACAATAATTGTTCGAGGTCGCGGATGCTTTGAGGCTGACAAGATAATATTTTTAACCTCTAATTCCATTTGGTTTGCGTTCTCTCATATCGCTTTTAGTCTAAACTCCAGTCTGAACCGAAGTATCAAATATTATAGTAGATGTTCAGGGAATAGTCCGAAAAAGTTTAGGTTGAGAAACGAAACCTAATATTTTGGTTTGTTGGGTTTTACTTCCCTACGGGACGCTACGCCAGCTTTCAACCCAACCTTGTATTCATCATCTACGCACACAGCTATAGGTTTGTTGGGAGCAGCGATCGCAGTCAAATCACCGCCTATTTGTATAATCACTGGATGCAGTTCTGGCATATTGATATGAGCTTAAATAATAGCGATCATTGCATAGTGACTTTTGTTGGAATATTTTTATTAGCTATTACTCACTAGTACGCGACGGCGGAAATAGAGTAACCACTTAAAATCCCTAAAGAGCTTATTCCATAATATTTTTGACTTTCGACTTTTGAACGCCAGTTGCTCTTCCTGTCGGAGACGCTAAGAGCGAACAAGTCGGCATAGCCGCCCAAGGCACTGGCTCCTTTTGACTGCCGCCTTGGGGTACTAGTGTGGTATTAGTCGTATTGCTGAATACAATAAAGAACACAGAAAATTCATAAATAGCAATTAATGACCGCAAATTTAAAGATGACTTTAAAAATGATTTAATAGATATATTTTGTGAGAAAGTTAATACAAAGGTATATTCACTGATTTTAAATTCATGGATTCTTTATCTATCAATTCCTTACTTGAAGAATTAAAAAACCCCGATGCCACAGTCCGGGACAAAGCAACCAGAAAAATCTGGCGGATTTGGTTTCAGCAAAAGGGAATCTATGGGCTGGAAATAATTGACCGCAGTCAAAAATTGCTAGATGCAGGTGAAATTGCTGAAGCAGAAACAGCGCTGACAGCATTAATTGAAGACCAGCCAGATTTTGCCGAAGCTTGGAATCGCCGAGCTTTCCTTTATTACAGTATTGGTGATTATCAAAAATCTTTGGCAGATTGTCAGATGGTTGTGCAGATAAATCCAATACATTTTGGTGCGCTTCACGGTATGGGCTTATGTTATGCGGCACTAGGAGAGTATGGTCAAGCTATCCGAGCTTTTCAACGCGCTTTAGAAATTCAGCCCTATTCGCTGGTGAATCAAAAGTTGATTCTAGAATGTACATTTAGATTCAGCTACAACGGCAAATAGGAGAAACCATCATACTGTTTTATGAATCTGTCATCACTCCCATCAACAGGAATTCATCGCTTTAGTCGCCGCAATTTTATTCAATACGGCTCTATCTGGATTGGTAGGAGCGTTATTGCTGCTTGTAGTAACAGCAACCAACTGTCAACTAGCAATTGTCGGTTGGATAAAGTTACCTTTGCTAGAAACTGGGTAGCACAAGCAGAACACGGTGGATTTTACCAAGCGATGTCTACGACGGGCTGCGCCTACGCCACTGGTATTTACAAAGACTACGGTTTGATGTAACTATCAAAATGGGTAGCCCACAGGCTGCCAGTGGTTGCCAGTGGTACTCAATTGTTGATGGGGGGTGCGGTAGATTTCTTCATAGGTTATGGCATAGATGCCGTGAACGCCATAGCACAAGGTATTCCTAAAATCACAGTTGCGGCAATTTTCCAGAAAGACCTTAGTGTCTTATTACACATCCCAACCCAGCAATTAAAACCCTTCCCGATCTTAAAAGTAAACCAATTTATGTCTCTACTGCTGCTAACATTACCTATTGTTACTTAGTTATACATTCTATCAATCTTCTACAGAACTGATTGAACAGGTTCATTTATTTGAACAAGATATTAATTCCAACCCCTTTGAAATTGGTCATCGCTTGTGGGTGAAAAATCAATACAGTTCAGTTAAGGATAATTGTAGTGACCCATGCTACGAAGCGGTCTATGATGACCAAGGTTGGGACGGTCTACTACTATTTCTAAGATACAAGATACAAGGTTGGGTTGAACTTTAGTGAAACCCAACAAATACCCGAAAATGTTGGGTTTCGTTCCTCAACCCAACCTACGCAAATTTATTTTTCTGGCTTAACTGAACCGTATTGGGTGAAAAATCATCTTGACCCTGACGAGGAAAAACTACGGGTTTCAACGTAGACGAGGTTTAGATACAAATATATAAGACTCAGTAAGCTTAGGTTAAGGCTAAAAACTAAAACTGGCATAGGTTGGGGAACCACTGCGTTGGGCGGGTTTTCACTTGAAAAAAAGGGACGGGCAAAATACCCATCCCAAAAAACTCACTTTTATTCAATTGATAGCAAAACTTTTACTGTACTTGCACTGGGAAAGCACCAGGTTGCACTGCTATGTTAAGATTCTGCCCATTACGGCTTAATTCCATACGTAAATCGCCCCCAACTTGGCTATTTTCTACTGCCTTTTGGACACTGCTAGCATCTGTGACTGCTTGCCCGCCAAGCTTTTGGATTACATCACCAGCACGTATCCCTGCTTTCGCGGCTGGTGAATTTGGGACAACTTTTACAACTAATACACCTTTATCTTCATTCACATTCAAACCGCTATTGGGATCTGAGTTGATATTTTGTTTTATCTGAGGCGTTAACCCCACCATTTGAATTCCCAGATAAGGATGTTCTACTTTACCTGTAGCTATTAGTTGACTGGAAATACGTTGGACTGTGTTGATAGGAATAGCAAAGCCTAATCCTTGTGCTCCTTGGATAATCGCTGTATTCATGGCAATTACCTGCCCACGAGAATTTAGCAAAGGCCCGCCAGAGTTACCGGGATTAATCGCTGCGTCGGTTTGAATATACTCTACTCGCTTATCGGCAGCGCCAATTTGATTGCTACTGCGTCCGGTGGCACTGATGATTCCGGTAGTTACTGTATTATCTAGGCCCAAGGGGGTTGCCGATCGCGATCGCCCATTCTCCTGGTTGCAGTTGTTCTGAGTTACCCAAGGCTACTGAAGGTAGATTCTCTGCTTGAACCTTGATAACAGCGACATCGGTTAATTCATCTTTTCCTAACACCTTACCTTGTAAGGTGCGTCCATCCTTGAGTGTTACTGTTACTGTATCAGCACCATCTACCACATGGGCATTAGTGAGAATCTGACCATCGGCACTGATGATAAAACCTGAACCAGTACCCCGTTCTACCCTTTCTCCTGATTGTGGCAATTGGGAACCAAAAAAGCGGCGAAAAAACGGATCGTTAAATTCATCTGGTATCCGGGTTCTTACCGTTCGGGAAGAGTTAATCCGCACTACTGCTGGCCCGACCTTTTGCACCACCTGTATTACAAAGTTAGGATCTGTGGCAGCTGGTAATGGAGGAGCAGCATTGACTCGACTCACTGCCAAATTAGATGCACTCTCAGACACTTGCCGAGAATGTCCAGCCATATAGCCGCCTGCCAATGTCATGCCTGATCCCAGCAGCACCAGCGATAGAGAGGCGGCAGCCTTTTTCCAGGGCGCTCGATTTTGGTATTTGGCATCAGCAGTGTTATGTGAAATGCTATTTAATGGGTGTTCTCTGTCACGAGATTCGTTTTGCATTGCTGTCTGGAACGATATTTAGATGTATTACTAATGTAGATATTATTTATGACACTTTTGTTGCAAAGGTATTGCGTTGTTGTGAAGAGTCTGGTATTTTACCTATCACATCCCATATTAGCTGAACTGTATTGGAATATAGTCATTCGTAGGGGTGTAAAAATCTGCGCCCCAATTGCGTGTTATATCCATGCCTGAAGGAATAAAATGGCACAAGGTAAAATCTTGCTTAAGCCTGACACTTTATGGACAAGTGTCAAAGAACAGACTGAACATGCTTTACAATGTGGGGCGTTGCTGTCGATACCGACGGAATTTGAATTTGTCGAACAGGATAATGTGCGTTTTTTAGTGCGGATTTTGTCTAACTTAAATCGCAAAAAAACAGCCGATGAAATACAGAAAAAACAATCTGCTAGGTCTGGTCAAGAGTTTAATCCTTTTTTGCCCTACGAAGAGGATTTATTTGTGGCGGATATCTCCGGTACTCATGTATGTATTTTAAATAAATTCAATGTTGTTGATTATCACTTGCTAATCATCACTCGTAGCTTTGAAGAGCAAGAAAGCTTACTCACCCTGGAAGATTTTACGGCTATGTGGGCGTGTTTGGCTAATTTCGATGGTTTAGCGTTTTACAACAGTGGCAAAACCGCAGGAGCCAGTCAGCGACACAAGCATTTGCAATTAGTTCCACTACCCCTTGCACCTTCAGGGACGCAGATACCGATTGAACCTCTGCTAACATCAGTACAGATTTCCGAACTCGAATCTCACTTCACTAAAGCTTCCTTTTAGACACGCTTTTGCACCATTAAATTCCCATTGGGTGGAGTCGCCATTGGCGGGGGGCCAAGCAACAATGGAAATTTATCGCACTTTGCGTCATGCTGTAGGTTTAGATACAAAGCAATCTGGTGCTTACAATCTATTAGCGACACGAGAATGGATGTTAATCGTACCGCGATCGCAGGAAAAATTTCAGTCTATCTCTGTGAATTCATTAGGATTCGCCGGTGCCCTACTTGTGCGAAATGCCGCAGAAATGGAGATTCTCAAAGCCCAAGGGCCGATGACTATTCTTAAGAGTGTTGCTCTATCCTAATTAGAGGATGTCTGCAAACTAGGAATGGCAGCTTTTACTGAGATCATATTCGGTGACTCAGCATGATTGATACTCTGGTTCAAGTGAATATCACGATACCATTGCCTGTATTGCGATCGCCAATCAGATACTAAAGAAAAGCTTAAATTTCTTTAAAGTATTATTTACTTAACAAATTTTAACAAATATGGTTTCGGCATCGTATCAAAATATATAAAAGTAAACGATGCAAAAATCCAAAATCATCAACACTAATAAGGATTCGAAGTCTCTATGTCCTTTCTCTTCTTACAAGAATGTAAAGTTTTTTAACATCTGCCCAAGATAATTCTCATAAAATTTAACTGAAGTTGCTTAAGTTGGGGGCTGGGGATTGGGAGAATAATAACTCCTAACTCCTAACCCCCAAATGCAGTTGTGGTCAAGGGGACTAGCATATAGACTGGGAGGATAACTTTTTAGCCAAGATATCTCTTGGATTTTAAACTACTTTTTAAGATCACTTTTCTAATGTAAATTATGAATGTTGGAACTCACTACCAAACATGGGCATCAACTCCTGGGCAATTACAATTTGAAAAACGGGAAAGTTTTGCTGATGAGTTATATGCAGTGAGTGCATTATGCTGATTCAGCTTGAATCTATTAAAAACAAAATGTTACCTCCACAGGCTGAAAAAAAGATGCGTTGCTGGATTCGCAGTCGCCACTTGATTTGTTCGGGTAACTTTTTTATATTCGAGACATTAGAATATACAACGATTGAGAGATTCTCTCAATGTGTTGCTTCTTTAGGAGGAACAGTAATATCCGTTGACTCGATTAATAAAATTTGGATGGGAGATCATCGTCAAGTAATTTTATATCAGGCAAAA
This sequence comes from Nostoc cf. commune SO-36, assembly GCF_023734775.1. NCBI lineage: Bacteria > Bacillati > Cyanobacteriota > Cyanophyceae > Nostocales > Nostocaceae > Nostoc > Nostoc commune. Next base: position 2,042,580 of record NZ_AP025732.1, read on the forward strand.
GCTAGTTTACATACGCCTCATCATACTTTGAAACAATACTGGATAAAAAACGGTAGTTCACACACTAAATTTGATGAGCGTCCTTGAGAGTCACTATCCAGCAAAAATCTTTCTGGCTAATTTCTCTGTTAAACATAGCTGTGAAAAATAATGTAGAGACGTAGCAGTGCTACGTCTCTACAAAGGTTGTAGATGACATACAGCAGTTTGCAAATAACTGAGATAAAAAATGCAGGAATTAAAATCAGGCATAAACAGTTTCTAACACCTGCCTCAAAACCCTTAGCTTTATACTTCATGCAAAAAACTGCTGTATATTTAATTTCTGTGGATGTTTATTGTTTAACCTCTTTTGTTTCCTGATATTTTCCGAGTCAGCTTGAAACAACAAATAATCAGAAAGTGTCTGAATTATTGTTTTAATAGACTTGCAATTTATGACAAAAGCTATCGTTTATCGATACCCTACTTATGGATTAGTTGCCTTAATATCCTTAACTGCTGTATTAAGTACAACAACATCTGCCCTAACCCAGTTAGTAGGCGATTCCCCAATTTTGCGAACTCCTATCCCAGCTTCTAACTTAATCTGGCCAACTCAAGGGTTTATTTCTCAAGGCTTCCGCAAATATCAACATGAAGGAATTGATATTGCAGGGGCATCTGGAACTCCTATTGTTGCTGCTGCATCCGGTGCAGTTATAAAAGCAGGTTGGGATAATTGGGGATTAGGAAATGCCATAACTGTTAAACATCTTGACGGCAGTGTTACTGTTTATGGCCACAATCGCCGTTTATTGGTGAGCAAAGGTCAACAGGTTATTCAAGGTCAAATTATTGCTGAGATGGGATCTACAGGCAATAGTACAGCACCTCATCTACATTTTGAAGTTCATGCAAATGGTCAAATAGCAGTTGACCCTCTTCATCTGTTGACATCTTTAACTGCAAGTGTTAATTCTGGTTCTAAGGTTCAGCAATTGGATAACTCGAACCGTCCAGTCTCGCCACTCTCAGTAGAAAATCAAGTTTCACCTTTACAGCCAATTCCAATAGATTTTGCACCGATAAACACTAATACTAAATGCAATGGAGTTACCCTTATTGAAGGTGAAACTGCAAGTATTCGTGTAAAAGTCTGTAAAGAAAATGGCCAGTTATTTTATATTGGACAGTTGAAACAAGACCCAAGTAAGCCTATAAAGATACAAGCTTTGAATATTGGTAAAAGCACATATCGAGCAGATAATGGTAGTTTTTATTATTTAGTCACTCCTGAAAGAGTGGAAGTTTGGCGAAATGGCAGTCAGATTCGTTCTGACGCTTTTTATAGCTTAAGGAAATCACCATAAAGTATTGAGCGACCAAAAATTGCTTTTATTTACGAACACAAAAATCCCCGACTTATTCAAAAATCGCGGTTATCAGCTTTTGAGCATTTGCAAATCAAATAGGATTGCTGTGGTTAAAAAGTTGTCAAGAAATAACTTTATATAATCCAAGGTTTAAAGTCTTGCCCTACCTCGTTAAGAGTCTGAGACTGGGAATGTAATACTTGCAGGCTCTGCTTCCTGTCAAACTGGGAGGCAGAGCCTCCCACAATAGCATTACAAGGCAGCAGCCTAGAGCGCCAGTCCAGTAGAAGTAATTGACAAAAAGTACAGTTTTTGCGGAGGCTAATATTGAAGAGCGCAGTATTAGGAGTGTATAAAAGATGCGTCCCTCATTCTGGAATCCTCCCATTGAATTATCACTTGCAGAAGAAAAAGTAGTAAAACGTATACGTAAAGCCAAGCTGTTCGTATTTTTGAGGCAGATACGCCACGAACTATTTGACTCAGATTTTCAGTTAGAATTAGCAACGATATTTAAGGATAGTAGTGTGGGGTTATGCCCAGTGCCACCAGCACAATTGGCACTATTTATTATTCTTCAAGCATATACAGGAGTGTCAGATGACGAGGCAATAGAAGCCATAGAAATGGATAGGAGATGGCAGATAGTTTTGGATTGCCTGGATTGTGAAAAAGCCCCATTTGGAAAAGGAACACTAGTAAGATTTAGGGCGTTGTTAATATCAAAATCTTTTGATAGACGGTTAATCGAAAAAACAATTGAAATGGCAAAAATTCGAGGAGGTTATAACTCACATTCCCTAAAAATAGCACTAGATTCAAGTCCATTATGGGGCGCAGCAAGAGTCGAAGATACATATAATTTGTTAGGTCATGCGTTGCGAAAAGCATTAGAAATAATCGCTGAAAATACTCAAGAAAGTTTAGAAAGCGTTGCGGCAAATGTGGGAGCAGAAATTGTCGCTAAAACCATCCTGAAAGCGGCTCTAGATTTAGATTGGGATGACCCAGAATCTAGGAATGTGGCATTATCGACAATTTTACAAACGTTGAACTCAGTGGAATTTCTGGTTAATCAAAAAATCGATTTGGACGATTCAACCACAAACCTTGTCAATCAAAATCTGGCAATTGCACGACAAATTGAGACACAGGATGTGGAGGAGGAATCAGATGCTTCCCCAAAGCTCCGTAATGGTGTTGCCAAAGACAGACGTATTTCTATTGAAGATGAGGATATGCGACATGGACGTAAAAGCCGTAGTCAAAAGTTTGATGGTTATAAACGCCATATTGCCAAGGATTTAGAATTAGAATGATTAGGGCTGTTGGTGTTACTAGAGCTAACGCACCTGAAGCATCAGTAACTTTGGATATTGAAGCAGATTTAAAACAACAACACGTAACTATTAAAGAATTACATATTGACCGTGCATATTTAACCAGCCATTGGGTTAAACAGCGCACATCTGATCTGGTTATTATTTGCAAGGCATGGAAAGTACGCAACGGTAAACTATTTGATAAAAATGCTTTTGTTCTTGATTGGGAAACTCATTTGATTCGTTGCCCAAATGGAGTCAGTTTACCTTTTCATGAAGGGGGTATTGTCCACTTTCCTAAACATGAATGTGATGCTTGTCCCATCCGTTCTCAATGTACGACTAGCAAGAATAGCCGCAGTATTTCCATTCATCCTGATGAATCCCTACTTGTGGAACTGCGTCAGCGCCAAACTACTGTGGCCGGACGCGCCAAACTCCGTGAACGTGTCAGTGTTGAGCATAGTTTAGCTCATATTGGTCAGTGGCAAACAGACCAATCTCGCTATATTGGACTACGCAAAAACCTTTTTGACCTCCGAAGAATGGCTGTTGTTCACAATCTTCATGTCCTCGCTCGTATGTCCCACATTACACCACAACAATTCTCCATTTTATCTGCTTCACAGTCTAATTAATTTGTCAATACTTTCTACTGGACTGGCGCTCTAGTAACGACAAGTAATGCATTTGGTTTAACTACGATAAGCTACAACGGCATAAAATGGATCACCTCCAGCTGCACCCAACCACTGTAAAAAATTTGGTAATGTTGACTTATGAGCTATGACTTCTGCGGTTGTAAATCCTGGGACTGAGGCGAAATACTCTTTGACTAATTCCACTCGCTGTACTTCTGAAGCCTCCCGCCAAGCCTGAATCGCCTTTTCAAAAAACATCCGGTTAGAAAAGCTGATGATTGCGACACCACCGGGTTTCAGAATGCGGTAAATTTCGGAAAATACTGCTTCTGGATATTGCACATATTGCACAGATACGCAATTGAGAACAGCATCAAAATCTTCATCTGGTAAAGGTATCTGCGGATTTTCGTTAAGATTTTGCACAAAGTAATGATTTAAGCGGGAATTACGTGCTAGTTCCTCAGCGTTGAGTCCGTGTCCTTCCAGATGGGCAAACTGCATCTCTTCTGGCAGATGAGACACCCAACTACTCATCATATCAAAAATGCGGGTGTTGGGTTTGAGGCGATCGCGATATAAATCCGTTAGCTGTTGAATAAATCCTTCATCGACATGGGTAACAAAGCGGGGATAAGCATAGAACAGCTTATCGTCTGTGTCGTCTAATTTCAGGCGTTGGTTCGGTCTTAACTGCATAAATCTTTATTTTGGAGAACTTTTTCCGAAAATTGCGGCAATTTAAGGTATTTTTCAACAATGACTATGTAACATATTTTAATAACAGTAGGGTACATAAACGAGTATAAATAGCAGCATTCAATTATATCAATTCAATGTTATATAAACTACACTTCTTACAGCATATTTGGCGACAAATTCGTTTAGTAGCATCATTGCCCTATGTGAGTTTGCTAGTTTGGATACTGCCCTTATTATTATTTACTTCTGGGCACAATAGCCTGATGGCACATGATGAAGCGCTTTATGCTTCGCGTGCGCGTCTGATGTTTGATTCTGGTAATTGGATAACTCCTTGGGAAAAGGCACATCATAAAACACCTGGCTTTTATTGGTTAATTGCCAGTTTCTACAAGCTGTTTGGTATCAGTGATACTAGTGCGCGTCTTCCTAGTATGATTGCTGGTATTTTGAGTTTATGGCTAGTGTATGAAATCGGCAAAATTATGCTAGGCAAAAAATTGGCTTGGCTTGCTGCGGCAATTTTAAGTGTGGAATTTCTCTGGCTGCAATACTCTCGCTTAAGTACACCTGATGTCCCGATGATTTTTTTGGTACTTTTAGCTATTTTGTCTTTAATAAAAACAGAATTACATCCTAAATATCGCTATTTTTGGAGTTTTCTAGCTGGTTTAAGTTTAGGTTTAGGCTTCTTAGTCAGAAGCTTGATGATTTTTTTGCCAATCATAGCTTTATTCCCTTATTTAATTTGGGAACATCGCCGTCATCATCATCTTACTAATCCAATTTTATATTTAGGCTTTTTTGTCGGTTTAATACCTACCTGCGTTTGGCTGTGGTTAAGCTGGCTGCACTACGGAAATCAAAGTTTTGAGGAATTGCTCAAGTTTGTTGTGCAGCTAGGTTCTGAAGATAAAAATAATAATGGGCCGCTGTTTTATCTATGGAATATTCCTTCAAAAGCATTTCCTTGGGCTTTTTTCGGACTTTTAGGTTTATTTTTAACTCTCCGCCGCCCCATTGTTCGCTACCAGTTAATATTAGTTGGCTTTCCACTTGTTTTATTTTGTGAACTTAGTCTTTTTACCACTCGTTTCCCTCACTACAGCCTTTGTCTTTATCCGTTTATAGCTTTGTTTGCATCTGTGGGTTTAAACTGGTTAGGTAATATTTACCAGACAGGAATTGCGGCACAATTACCTTTTGAAAAAGGTAAAATAAATATATTAAAGCTTTTTGCTAAAAAGAATCTTCCTCAAAACCTAAGTTATGGCTTTGGTGGGTTAGGTGTTTTACTTGTTATAGCGAGTATTGTCGTTCTTAGTTGGGGTGGTTATGACATCCGCAAGTATGGAATTATTGGCTTAGTTGGGGGATTGGGTTGGTTAATTTTACCTGTGGTGTGGATTAGTCGTTACCACTTTGATAAGAAGTTTCTCACAGCCCGTTATTGGATTGCAGGTTGGTTGATTCCCTGTTGGCTGACTTTGGCGATGACCGGTAGCATAGGTCTATTAAGTGACTATAACCCTGTTTTAAAATCTTTTTTACAACAAAGTGCGATCGCTTCAATTCTCCAATCTCATCCTGTCTACTTTGTGGAAATAGACCAAAAAACCCGAGTACTGCTTAATTTCTATCTTTCTATTCACCCCCAACAAGTAAACTCTATTTCCAAAATCCCAGCTTTGAGCTATGCTTTGATCTATACTGCCCAGTCCCCTAAATTATCTCGGCCTCATCGCCTTGTCGGTACATTAGAAAAGTACCAGTTAATTCAAGTTCTTCCCTAAGACAGATGCAAAGCAACTATTGCTAAAAAAAATTATTTAGTTATAATAGTACGTATACTAAGTATTTTGCTAAATGATTTCTACATCTAATCAGTCCCCAGCTTTAGATTCGTGGCAGCAAAATCTGGCACCATATAATTTGGGCTACAGAATCAAATTAGTCTCGCAACTCATCAGTCGCAAGTTTACAGACAGACTAGAACCCTTTGGTCTTACGCCATTTCACTGGCTGGTATTGTGCTGTTTGTGGCAAGAAGATGGTTTACCTACTTCTAGTATTGGGGACAAGCTCAAACAAGTAGGCGGAACTTTAACAGGTGTACTAGATCGCATGGAAGAACGCGGCTTGGTGCGTCGAGAACGCGACATTCAAGATCGCCGCATCTGGCGAATCTGGTTAACGGATGCAGGTAAGGAACTAGAAGTTGTCTTACCGCCAATCGCCGCAGCAGTGCGCGATGAAGCGATGGATGGTATTTCCCCTGCTGACCGAGAACTGTTTTCCCAAATCTTGAATCGGGCGATCGCTAACCTCTCCTAAAGATGATCCCATAATCACCCGACTGGGGGAAGTGATGTAAAGATTTATTTTGAGATAATAATACGCATACTAAGGAAATAAGTTTTTTTCAGAAAATACTACGCATTCTAAATAAAAGACTATCAATCAAATTACTGAAAGAACAAGCGAGTTAAGAATCATGACCAGTAATACTTTTAACGGACGCAACCAAAACAAAATCCCACTTATTGAAAAACAATTGATTCCTGATTCCGAGACTTTAGAAACTGTAACAGCAGAATCACCTGTTGTCACGCCTGAGATAGAGAAAGAAAAAGAAGTTCCACCGAAGCGGAAAAGACCGACTGGTTTAATTTTGGCAGCATTGGGTGTAGGTGCGATCGCCGCAGGTGGTTTTGGTTATAACTACTGGCAATACGCTTCCACCCATCAGGAAACAGACAACGCCACTGTTGCCGGAAACATTCACCAAGTTAGTAGCCGCATTCCTGGAACTGTAAGTCAGGTGCTAGTGGATGATAACCAACTGGTGCAACCGGGACAGTTGTTAGTCAAGTTAGATCCACGGGACTATGAAAGCAAGGTACAACAAGCAGCAGCAGCCCTGGAAAATGCTCGTGGACAGGCGCAAGCAGCGCAAGCAAATATTGCTTTAAGTTCACAAACCACCACCGGTAAGACAACTCAAGCGCAAGGTGATGTCAGCAGTGCAGTAGCAGCAATTTCCACAGCCCAAGCAGCAGTACAAGAAGCCCAAGCTGGGATACCAGCAGCACAAGCTGAAGTCAGATTAGCCGAAGCAGGGATTCCCGCCGCCCAAGCGCAGGTAGCGCAAGCAAATGCGAATTTGGAAAATGCCCAAGCAGATTACAATCGCTATAACCAGTTGTATCAATCAGGTGCGATCGCTCGTCAACAGTTAGACACAGCTAAGGCCGCTTTTAATGTGGCTACGGCACAAAGGAACGCTGCTATTCAGGGAGTAGAACAAGCCCAAGCCAAGTTAGCCTCTGCGAGAGTTGGTGTTGCCAAAGCCCAGTCTCAACTAGCACAGGCGCAAGAAAATGTCACCAACGCCCAAGCTAAATTGGCAGCATCTAGGGGAGGATTGCAACAAGCTACCGCAGGCGGACAAGATACAACAGTCAAACGTAGCCAATACGAAGCGGCAAAAGCGGCGATCGCCCAATCGGAAGCATCGCTCAAAGACGCACAATTACAACTATCTTACGCCAATGTTACCGCCCCCAGTGCCGGACGAGTTGGTAGAAAAAATGTCGAAGTTGGCAACCGAGTTGCAGTAGGAACACCATTAATGGCGATCGTGGATAACCAGTATTGGGTAATTGCGAACTTCAAAGAAACTCAATTAGAAAAGATGCGACCAGGAGAAGCGGCAGAAATCAAGCTAGATGCTTTCCCTCATCATACCTTTGTTGGTCGTGTAGAAAGTCTTTCGCCAGCTTCCGGCGCTCAGTTTGCTTTATTGCCACCAGATAATGCTACAGGTAACTTTACCAAAGTTGTCCAACGCATTCCCGTTAAGATAGTTTTTGACCAAAAGAGCATTCAAGGGTACGAATCGCGGATTACTCCGGGGATGTCTGCGGAAATTGCTGTAGAAGTCAAGTAATATCAGATTGGCTTAAAACATCTGAAAAACCTCTTTCTGCTTATGGCATTCTCCTACATCTAAAGACAGGCGTATAAAGATCAGGTGAGATGATATTTATGAAAACAGATTGGTATAAAGCAAGCCTGAGATGAAAAAACCGCTACTACCTGCTTTAAGGTCAAAAAACTTTCAGCTGTTTTTTGCCGGACAAGGTATTTCCCTAATTGGGACGTGGATGACGCAACTTGCCACGATTTGGCTAGTTTATGACTTGACAAACTCCCCATTAATGCTAGGAATTGTGGGATTTTCGAGTCAAATTCCTAGCTTTTTTTTAGCTCCTTTTGGTGGAGTATTTGTAGATCGCTTTTCTCGATATCGTACCTTAATTAGTACGCAAGTCTTGGCGATGATTCAATCGTTAACATTAGCAGTGCTGGCGTTAACTGGTGTGATTCAGGTATGGCACATCATCGCCTTGAGCTTGTTTCAAGGATTTATTAACGCCTTAGATGCGCCAGCCCGCCAAGCTTTTGTACCAGAATTGGTTGAGCGTAGAGAAGATTTAGCCAATGCGATCGCGATTAACTCTACAATGGTCAACGGGGCGCGATTAATTGGCCCTGCGATCGGAGGTTTATTAATTGCCAGGGTTGGAACTGCTTATTGTTTTCTAATTGATGGTTTGAGCTACATTGCTGTCATCGCTGCATTATTAGCAATGAAAGTTAAACCTTGGAAAAATGTGGTTCCTGACGGTAATCCCTTACAAAAAGTCAAAGAGGGATTTGTATACGCCTTTAGTTTCTCACCCATTCGCTCCGTCTTATTGCTATCAGCTTTAGTCAGCCTCATGGGACTGCAAAATACTATTTTAGTGCCAGTTATTGCAGAACAAGTTCTCAAAGGTGGTGCAGAAACATTGGGCTTTTTGATGGCGGCATCTGGAGTTGGAGCCTTAACTGGTGGTATTTATCTAGCTACACGCCAAACAATATTAGGAATTGGGAAATTGATTGCCTTAGCTCCAGCAATTTTAGGAATGGGTTTAATTGCCTTTTCTTTATCTCGATATTTACCACTTTCTTTATTTACAATGTTATTTGTTGGCTTAGGTACAATTCTCCAAATTGCTGCTAGTAACACATTTTTACAAACAATTGTTGAGGATGACAAACGTGGGCGATTGATGAGCTTATACACAATGTCATTTTTAGGGATGATTCCCATAGGCAATTTATTGGGAGGTTTCTTAGCAAGTCATATCGGTGCTACCAACACTTTAATTATTGATGGGATAGTTTGTATTTTAGGCTCTATTATTTTTAGCAGGCAGTTGCCTGCTTTAAGGCAAATAATGCGTCCAATTTATGAGAAGAAGGGAATTATCACAACTTAGGAAGTTTAAATTGTAATGATATTTTAATTTCGTCATGCAGATAAAAAGAGAAAATTTAATAATAGATTTTTTGCAACTTAACTTTGAAACAGGAAAAACACTATGGCTAATACAGATGTAATTGGTCAGCAAGCACCGCCTGAACGTGTCCCATTAAGAACTTGGATTGGTGTATTAGCCAGTATGCTTGGTGCATTTATGGCTGTATTAGATATTCAGATAACTAATGCTTCACTACAAGATATCCAAGCAAGTTTAGGAGCAACATTAGAAGAAGGTTCCTGGATTTCTACAGCATATCTCGTGGCAGAGATTGTGGTAATCCCTCTAACAGGATGGTTATCACGGGTGTTTTCTCTACGACGTTATTTGTTAGTAAATACTGCACTATTTATTTTCTTTTCTATATGCTGTGCTTGGTCGTGGAATCTCAATTCCATGATTTTATTTCGCGCTTTACAAGGTTTCAGTGGAGGAGTACTAATTCCTACTGCTATGACTGTTGTATTAACGACTTTACCCCAATCTAAGCAATCAGTTGGACTGGCTGCATTCGGTTTTAGTGCAGTTTTTGCACCTTCAATTGGCCCGACATTAGGAGGTTGGTTAACAGAAAACTTTGGTTGGGAATATAACTTTTATATAAATGTAATTCCCGGAGCATTAATGCTAGCTGGTGTTTGGTATGGGATTAAGCAAGAAAAACCCCAAATTAGTTTACTGAAACAAGGAGACTGGTGGGGAATTATTGCAATGGCTATTGGCTTAGGTTCTCTGCAAGTTGTTTTAGAAGAGGGTAGCCGCAAAGATTGGTTTAGTTCAGCATTGATTGTGCGCTTAAGTGTGATTGCAGGAATTTTCTTGGCGATATTTTTCTATATTGAATTAACTCGTAAGCAACCATTTATTAATTTGCGGCTTTTGTTTAGGCGCAACTTTGGTTTAGCAAGTATTGTTAATGTGTCACTAGGGGTAGGATTATATGGTTCAATTTATATTTTACCGTTGTATCTCGCCCAAATTCAAAAATACAATGCTCTGCAAATTGGTGAAGTGTTGATTTGGGCTGGTATTCCCCAACTATTTATTATTCCCCTCATACCTAAATTGATGCAACGCATTGATGTGCGTTTAATGGTGGCTGTTGGTGTAACTTTGTTTTCCATCAGTGCATTTATGAACTCTGGAATGACTAATCAAACTGGATTAGATCAGTTACGTTGGTCGCAATTTGTGCGTGCAATGGGTCAACCCCTAATTATGGTACCGCTAACTTCTATCGCCACTGGTGGATTAAGTCCGAAAGAAGCAGGTTCGGCAAGTGGTTTATTTAATATGATGCGGAATATGGGCGGTTCTATAGGGATTGCATCTTTAGCAACATTGTTAACTAATAGAGAGCAATTTCACTCTAATAGATTGGGTGATACGGTATCTTTATATAACCCAGAAACTCAACAGCGAATTGACCAAATGACCCAGTATTTTGTCAGTCGAGGAGCAGATTTGAGTACAGCACAAAATCAAGCGATCGCATCTATATCTAATATAGTTCGTCGGGAAGCTTATGTAATGGCTTTTAACGATTGTTTTTACTTTATTGGCATTGCATTGTTACTCAGTGGGCTTGCCGTTTTATTCTTCAAAAAGGTGAAGCCAAGTGGTGGCGCTATCGCTCATTAAATTTGTTGTATGAGTTAAAATGTTTGATAAAACTCTAAGGTACTAAAATGGTCGTTAGCCAAAGTGAGTACTATATCTCCCCTGAAGAATATCTAGAAGGCGAGAAAGTAAGTGAAATCAAACATGAGTACATTGATGGTCAAGTCTACGCAATGGCAGGGGCAAGTGATGCTCATGTCACAGTGAGCATGAATGTATCAATGCTGTTGCGAAACCATCTCCGGGGTAGTGGTTGTCGTGTCTATATGTTAGATATGAAAGCACAGATTGATATCATAAATCGCTATTTTTATCCCGATGTGATGGTGACTTGCGATACACGAGATAAAGAATTTGAATATTTTAAGCGCCATCCTTCCTTAATTATCGAAGTGCTTTCTGAGTCAACCGAAGGCTATGACAGAGGTAAGAAATTCGCTAGTTACCGACACTTAGAATCATTACAAGAATATGTACTAATTTCACCAGATAGAATGAGCGTCGAATGCTTCCGCCGCAATGAAGATGGACATTGGGTACTTTACCCTTACGAGAAAGGCGAAGAGGTGCATTTAGCTAGCGTTGATTTTCGCTGTGCGATCGCAGAAATATATGAAGATGTAATATTGATAGATGAAAATATTTCTTAATCTAACATTTCTGGGTCAATTCCTAAATCTTTGAGTTGTTCAGCAGATAGACTACGCAATTTCTCTACAATTCTCTCTCGCTTTTGTCGCTCAATCACTGCCCGTTCCTCACCCGTTAACAGCAAATTTCCTTGTGCATCCCACCACCGTAGCCAAGGTAACTCTGCATTCTGATAAAATCCCTGCCAGATTCCTAACTCTACACCCATAGGAGCAATTGGGTAATATCCTCGTTCATTGGGTTGCATCAGTTGATAAGTATTATCGATTAAATGATACACTTCAACCTGTGCTTTTGCTACTTCATAAATTCCATAATAAGGCACTCGAATTGCCTGCTCATAAACCCAAAACTTACCAACATTTCCACCTTGCCCTTGAGATGGCGGTGTGTTATTTCGTTCTTCTGAACCATCTCCAGAGACAAATTCAATCACAATCAAGGGCGCGACATACTCCTTCCACAGTACATAAGAACGCCGCATTTTACCGTTAAGAGTCGGTGGTACATTGGGTATATAAAACCAGTCTGGTGCTTCAGCCCCTTTCTCAGGAGGATCTGTCAATCGCCAGTAGATACCAGAATCTTGTCCGATACAATATTGACCGTCAGGATGAAGTTGCTCTAGAACAGGTTTAATTGAATCTGTGATTAAAATGCTTTGCGGATGCTCCTGAAGATTTTTCACAAATGTACCATCTGAATCTGGTAACTGAGTGTGATCCGGTAAAGTTAATGCCGATAGGGAAGTCATAGACACAACCAAGATTATATTTGTATTTCATTTATTATCTCAATAAATCTAACAAATTTTGTTGCGCTATAATAGTTTATACTTGTCAACTTTGCACTTATTTCGTTTTAGTATATAACGAAAGCTTGGATTAATTTCACTAATTAAAAATTAATAGATCACAAGAGAAGATTTAATCATATTAAGTAATGGCTGTAGAAATATATCCACTATTGTTTTTGCAAAAGCAAGTAAAACCCCAATAGCAATTGTCAAGACTAAAGCCTGTTTAATAGAATAACTCTCTACTTTTTTCTCCAGTTCATCCAAACGTTTTACCAAATTAGGAAGAGAAGAAACTAAATCAGGACGATTCATTAAATCAGTAGGAATTGAATTATAACCTATCTTCTTTCGAGGGTCTTCATCATCTTTATCCAAGTCCGCATACCATATAGGAAAAAGCCTCTCACCCTTTTCTACTTGAATGTTAATAGGCCCAGCATTATAAACAGCAAAAATTAGTTTGCCATTATAGCCAGGATCGACATGAAAACCTGAAACATTAATCAGTCCATCTGATTTATGTTTAAATTTAATTGAAATAAACGCAAGTGCATTGTTAGGAACTTTGATTGTTTCAGAAGTTATCAGAAATGCAAACTGACCTGGAGGGATAGGAACAGTTTCCTTCTCTCTAAGAATAATTTTTTTCCGCTCTCTCAGAGGTGTATCAGGAAGGGCTGAAATATAAACTTCTTCCCCTAAACACAATTCGTATGATGCAGACTGAATTTGATCCTTATTAAATGGTTCAATTAAACTAGGAAGACGAGAATTCAAAGTTTGTGATGACCAAAAACTCATTTGTTCCCCCGCAATATATCGTTAAGTGAATGTTTTATTTCTACAGAGCTAAACGCAGACTAGACTCTTCCAAATAGGTTATCAAGCGTGCATCAAGGTCAACCACTACCCTTCCTCCCCGATTTTTCTCTACCTGTCGCCAGACATCATAGCCCATGAGAATCGCCTTCTCCCAATCACCCAACGAACATTGAGAAACTTCTAGATGTGATGTCATATTTTTGATAGTCTTCAATAGTTGATAATCTAATGTTGAAACGCCTTTTAAGAAACCGTGATCTTTGGCATAGGCGAATACGAGTGCTGATACACCTTCCTCAATAGCTATTGCACGACCACCGTCTTCAACCTCGTCAATGCGGGGATTGCTTTTACGCTTACATTTAAGAATACTACGAGTGACCACAGACCAACCTAAAACTGCGGCGTAGGAAAAATGGAAAACATCATGAAAGCGGTAGCCATCACTTTTATAGGAATTATCGGTGAGGTCATTTCCAATTTGTTTTTTGTTGATAAATGCCTTCATTTTGATTAAGTTATCTTTGCTTACCTCCGTAATTTCTACTTCAAACTGTCGTGGTAAACTTTCATGTTCGGGAAAGTCATTGTCGAATATGTAACTTGTAGCTTTATCATCTATTTTTGCTGAATCTCTCCATCCCCAACGGTCACTGCACTTTTTCAAATTATCTTCGGCAATTTCTTCCAAATTAAGGTTAAATTTGCTTGCCAAATTGGAAATATACCAAAGCATATCCCCCAATTCTTCCGCGATGCCTTCTTTAAATAATTTGTGTGCATCACCGTCGCGTAAATGTTTTTTATATTCAGTCATCAAAGAACCAACTTCACCAACTAAACCTAGTAGCGGTATGATTAGTTCAGTACCTTCGACAGCAGGAATTTGGTCTGTATTCAGTGCTTGTGTTTGATATTCAGAAAAATGCATAATGAAACTGCTTCAATTTAAAAGTTGTTGATTTTTATAGAAAAAAATATAAATATGAGAATTCTTTATAAAGAGTCGTTATTATATATTGTGTAATTCTGCTATTATCTTTCTATGTTAAAAGGAAAAATAATTGGTTTTGTATTATCTCTAAGATATAGTGGGTGGCGTGGAAATTTTTGCTTTGTTAGACCTAATGGATATTCTTTCTCTGTTAGCTTTAGACAATGAAGAGTTTTTTGACCAGAAATTAGATTTAGCACGGCTTCCGCACGGTTCTTAATACTGGGATACTTCCTCGCACTCACATTACCAAGTCACGCTCCCCACGCTAAAATAATTAAGTCAGCGCGTTTTGTTGATGATAGAATACAAAGGTCATTTTTTTGTCCCACCGGGTCATCTGCTTTTTTCAGCTTACTAGGTTTTGTAGCAATATAAGCGAATAGATTAACCACTTCTAGAGAACCATATTTATTCTCATTCTGAGCAAACTTAATACACTTATCAAGAGTGGGATCATCTTTATTTTCATCAGCGTAACTTGGGTTAAGCATCACAAAGGTAACTTGAGGTAAACTTTCATCCCATTTACGTCTTAATAAGTAGCGATAAGTTCTATTATTTTCATCATCAAATTCAGCATACTTTTCAATATTATTATGCTCTTTTTTCTTCATGTTTCTCTTTTGAATTATGTTGAATTTATAAATATCAAAATACCTTAAAACAGACACAACTGTTGAGGCTTCTCTGTATCTTCATTTTGCAAAGCTTTTGATTTTTTACTCTGAGTTTTTTGCTCATGTTTTTTAAGGTGTTTTGATAAATTATCTGAGATTTCAGGTGTATTTTTTACCAAAGAATCTAGCTCCAAAGATAATTGCTGACAATGATTATCTAATTGTTGAAAATCAAAAATCTCTAATGGTGGTAATCTATTTGCTAAACTTTCTTTAACTTGATCGTTAATACGCCATTTGGGAGGATAAAAATAATCAATTGGTTGAGGCGTTGAAGTAAATTTTGATTTTATCTTTTTGCGATTACTTTTCAAATCAGGGAATGCTGCTCGGCAGTATTTATCAGTTTCACAAAAAAGATTTTGACAATCTATCGCCTGTAGTGGACGACCCCAGAGTGATTGAAAATTAAACCCCAAACGCTGAAACTCTTTCTCTTGGTTTTGAGTCATCCAATGAATGATATCAGTATATGTTTTACCATCTGTATCAATGAAACACTTGTCGATACCACGTTCGGCTCCTGGGCCTGCTATAGTAAAACTGTTTTCGTCAAAGTTGATAATTTCACTATAGTTAATATCTGTCGCTAATTGGTAAGCCATAAACTTACCTAGCAATGGATATTCTTGAATTATCTGAAAAACATCTTCAAATTTTTTAGCCTTGACTATGCGATTATCTACCCTATCTTGGACAACCATTCTATCAATTAATGCCAAATGATTCTGGTGCTTTTTATCATAACCAAACTCTTTGCTGGCACAAGACATATATGCACTGGTATAAATGACATATCCAAGATTCATAGCCTCTTGTAATATATCTGAATATACATTTGAATCGAAATTAGACAGTGTAATATAATCTCCTAATTTTTTTTCTAAGTATTCCCATGTTTCTATTTTATTAAAGATTTTAAATAGTAGAATCCGTATAATTACTTCTTCTTCATTTTGGCTCCTCTTCTCATCGTAAATTACGTTTTTGATCAGATATTGTGAAACGCGATCGCTTGCTCGATATGCATTACAAAATTTATAAGTATTAATAATCGGGTCACTCGTCCAGGGTGGTGGTACATTATTAATTTTATTGAAAAATACTTCCTGGCGCATAGCAGCAAATCGCCAATATGTATCAAAAATTTCTTGTCTCACTTGCATACACTCTTCTCCTGGTTTGTGGTCATCAGTTTCAAACTTATTTTTTATCCATGAGGCAAGATTATGCGACAAATGCCGCATAATCATCGTATCAGATCGCACTCCAGGCAAAGCATCCTTAAAGCTAATTGTCAGCAACTCTTTTTAACTTTTATCTACTGAATAAGATGATGTTTATGAAACACCGGGATCATCAGCAGTTTTAATCTCTTTTAAAATTCGTTCTACTTGGTTAACTTTTTCACCTCTATTTTGTTCTTTGAAAATATTTAAAGCTTTTTCTAAAGAAGATAGCGCCTCATCTTTTTTATTTGTTTGCCACATTGCCAGCGCAAAATTAGTCAGCGCCTCGCCATAATTAGGATTAATTTCCAGAGCTTTTTTATATTCAGTAATGGCTTCTTCCCATCGGCTTTGGCTAGCATAAACCATACCGCTCGCATTGTGAGCTAGAGCGTATTTTGGCTGGAGGCGAATGGCTTCTTGATAAGAGCTAATTGCTTCTTCTGGTTTCTTTTGCCGAAAAAGCACATTTCCTAGTTGAAAGTGTCCAAAGGCATCTTCTGGAAATTGTTTAATTAATTTGCGTAAATTTTCCTCTGCACCCGTCAAGTCTCCCTGATTAAATAAAGCATTGGCTTGTTGCAGGAGTTGCGATCGCTCTGATGGGCCTGTGTCTGAAAATTGTGCTAGTTTTTGTGGTTGTCTCTGTGCATACTGTTTAGGCGAATGCAAAGAAACTTGTTCAGGAACCGCTAACACTAATGGTGATATCCCCATTACGGTGATGATACTCAGCATCATGCCACTAAAAGATTGAACAAATGCTGATTTGGATTTGCGCTTCACTTTCATCGCCCTGAATGCCTCAATAATGTTCTAATCTTTATGATAAATTGAGGTGCGTTCGCGCGTAATGCATCACAAGAGAGACGATAAGGGCGCACATATATGCGCCCCTATTAAGCTCATTAGGAATTATTTACACACCTTCCCGTAACTTATCTAACACACCCCGATCTTCTAATGTTGAAGTATCTCCAGATACTTCTTGCCCAGCAGCAAGATTCCGCAATAAGCGCCGCATAATCTTACCCGATCGCGTTTTAGGCAAAGAGTCTGTAAAGCGAATTTCTCCCGGACGGGCGATCGCACCTATTTCTTTGACAACGTGCAGTTTGAGTTCTTTAATCAGTTCTTCACTTCCCTGATAAGTGCCTTCTAGAGTCACAAAAGCAACGACTTCTTCACCCTTAAGTTCATCCGGTTTACCCACTACTGCCGCTTCTGCAACTGCTGGATGCGAAACTAAAGCTGATTCTACTTCCATTGTACCGAGTCGGTGTCCTGATACATTCAGTACGTCATCCACACGACCCATTACCCAAAAGTAGCCGTCTTCATCTTGCCTCGCGCCATCACCAGCAAAGTAAGTATAGTTACCATCCTTGGGTGGAATGTGTTCCCAATAGGTGCGGCGGAAGCGTTCTGGATCGCCGTAGACTGTCCGCATCATTCCTGGCCAAGGATGACGCACTGCTAGATAACCGCCTTCGTTATTGGGTACGGTGTTTCCTTCCAAATCCACGACATCTGCAATAATTCCGGGGAAGGGAAGAGTTGCGGAACCGGGTTTGGTGGGAATTGCACCTGGTAGCGGTGTAATCATGATACCGCCGGTTTCTGTTTGCCACCAAGTATCCACAATTGGACAGCGATCGCCACCAATTACTTTCTGATACCACATCCAAGCTTCTGGGTTAATTGGTTCGCCGACGGTTCCCAACAAACGCAACGAAGACAGGTTTCGCGCATTGGGATGTTGTTCTCCCATCTTAATAAATGCCCGAATTGCCGTAGGTGCAGTATAAAAAATATTAACGCCGTATTTTTCAATTACATCCCAGAAACAACCAGGATTAGAAGCACGGGGCGCACCTTCATACATCACCGTGGTTGCACCGTTGGAAAGGGGGCCATAGACAATGTAGCTGTGTCCCGTAATCCAACCTACATCGGCGGTACACCAATATACATCTGTGTCTTGGAGGTCAAATATCCACTTGGTGGTGATATGGGTATACAAATTATAACCGGCAGTTGTATGCACAACGCCCTTCGGTTTGCCCGTACTGCCAGAAGTGTAGAGGACAAACAGCATATCTTCGCTATCCATTGGTTCGGCGGGACAATCTGCTGATACTCCTTTTTGCAAATCATGCCACCAATGATCGCGTCCCCCCAACTGCATATAAGTTTCTTGTCCGGTGCGCTTGACAACTAGGACATTTTCGACGCTAGGAACAGCACCATCAGCTAAGGCTTTATCTACCTGTTCTTTGAGAGGAACGATCGCATCTTTGCGCCAACCACCATCAGCCGTGATTACTAATTTAGCTTGAGCATCAATTAAGCGATCACGCAAAGCTTCGGCACTAAAACCACCAAATACTACGCCGTGGGGTGCGCCAATTCGGGCACAGGCTAACATTGCGATCGCAGCTTCGGGAATCATTGGCATATATATACCAACGCGATCGCCTTTTTGTACACCCAGTTGCTTCAATACATTGGCGAACTGGCAAACTTCCCGGTGCAGTTGCGCGTAAGTTAGGGTACGCGAATCACCTGGTTCTCCTTCCCAAATCAATGCAGCTTTATTTTTGCGCCAGGTAGTGAGATGTCTGTCAAGGCAGTTGTAAGAAATATTAATTTTACCGCCAACGAACCACTTAGCAAAAGGTGGTTGCCAATCTAATACCGTATCCCATTTTTGGAACCATTCTAATTCTGTTCCAGCCAAATCTGCCCAAAATTGCTGCGGATCAGCTTTGGCTTTGTCGTAGAGACGCTGATAGTCTTCCAGGCTTTTGATATGGGCATTCTGCGAGAATTCCGAGGCAGGATGAAATAGGCGATTCTCTTGGAGAATTGATTCTATCGTTGGTTGAGACATGGTTACATTTACAAACGGTATTGTTAGTGAAAACTATTTTTAGCTTAGTTGTGCTAGACGCTGTTTAGATTTTCGTTAAGCTAGGTAGAAATTGCCGAGTTATTTAGTTTACATTCATTTTCATCTAGCAAAAGCAAGCGATCAAGAAATGTAAAGAGGTTACATTGCAACCTATCTACTGCAAATGTTGCAAAATGTAAGTAGTCTTGACAAACAAAGCCTGAAACTATGCCCCTCACCGTCGAAGCTAGCAGCTTATCTCTCAATGATATTCATCGCTTTCTCAAATTAGAAGAACTTTCCAATGGTTCATTTACAGACTTTTTAAGTCTAGAACCACTCTCTGAGTTTGAACAGCAGGATTTATTGCGAATCAGAAATGACTTCCGTCGCTATTTAAGCGCAGGTAAAATTTCTGAAGGCTTGGTTAAATTTATAACGATCGCACCATTAATGCGGTTAGCTGGATTTTACGATGTGCCGATTCGGTTGACAATGGAAGATAGCATTGCGATCGCAGTCGAAGATGAAGACAGAAGAATTACCGGACGGATGGATATTTTAGCAATCAACAGTCCTCAAAGTAATATTGCGCCGCCTTTTTGGGTTCTAGTGATTGAAACAAAAAATAGTTCGGTCAATGTGATTGAGGGTTTACCTCAATTACTCACTTATGCTTTTAAAAGTTTAGATCAACAGCCATCAGTTTGGGGTTTGGTAACTAATGGACAGCTTTATCAATTTGTTTATTTAAGACATGACAACCAGTCAACTTATGAATTGATGCCATTATTAAATTTGAGTCAATCTCCAGATGCAATTGAGTTATTGCAAGTATTCAAAGCCATTTGTAAGTTACCAAGTTTTCAGTAAATAAATCGCGGGGCGATCGCTGATGTCTGAACCTGCTACTCTAGAAATCATCTCTGATGGTATCTCAGAGGACGAAGTTATTTTTCCTCCTGGCGATATACTGAGTGACGAACCACCCTTGGAAAGTGACCCACACCGAGAACAA
The DNA here is from genome assembly GCF_023734775.1 of Nostoc cf. commune SO-36. Taxonomy (NCBI): domain Bacteria; kingdom Bacillati; phylum Cyanobacteriota; class Cyanophyceae; order Nostocales; family Nostocaceae; genus Nostoc; species Nostoc commune. The sequence continues at coordinate 2,062,678 of NZ_AP025732.1, forward strand.
ATTGATTTGCTGATTCGCATACTTAAATTGTGGTGGCGAGAGAGGCAAGATTTTTATGCTTCTGGCAATTTGACGATTTACTATAGTCCTAACCAGAAAAAATCAGAATATTTCCGTGGCCCAGACTTTTTTGTAGTTTTGGGAACCCAAAAAAAGACCGTAAGAGTTGGGTAGTTTCGCAAGAAGACGGCAAATATCCCAATCTGATTGTGGAAATTTTGTCAAGTTCAACCACAGCAGTTGATAAAGGTTTAAAAAAACAAGTTTACCAAGATACCTTCCGTACACCAGATTATTTCTGGTTTGACCCTGTAACAATGGAACTTCAGGGGTTTCATCTAGTTGATGGTAAGTATCAAGAAATTCAAGTAACCACTGATGGCCGTTTGTGGAGTCAGCAGTTAGAACTTTATTTGGGAGTTTATGAAGGTAAATTAAGATTCTTCACTACTGAAAATGAATTGATACTATCATCAGAAGAATTGGTGGAACTTGAACATTTACGCGCCCAACAGGCGGAAGAACGCGCCCAACAAGCAGAGCAAGAAATTGCTCGACTGCGGGAGGTTTTACGTACACAGGGCATCGACCTAGAGAATATTTAATGACATCAGGAAATTAATTAAAGACACTTTCAAGTTAATATCTAGTTATTAGTGTGTAAAAAAAGCGTTATCTTCTGAAAGTAGGGCATCGTTTGCAAGCAAAAGAAATTAAGGATCAGCTAAAGTCCCTTACCCTCCAAGCCTCCTCGATAGATCATAATTTAGCGAGAAGATTAGATGAAATCAATCGTTGGGTAAAAGATATCAAACCAGGTTCCCTGACTGCAAAACCCTTTGTCACTGCCTTTCTCTTAGAGGTAATTACGGATTCGACAATTTGGCTGATAATCAAATCCTTACCTTCAGAAGAAGAACAAAAAGCAAAGTTCGAGCTTATGACGCCCATTGAGAGATATTGGTATGGTTATCTCTTTCCCAGATGGTTCAATGCAAGTGACTCCAAGTTTTATATTTGGAAACAAAAACTGATGGCAGGCGAATTTAATCAGGTCGATCATGATATCATTAAATCTATAGCCCAAGATATTGTCAGTCGAGAAGGTAGTTTTTGGCAGCGTTATATAGCCGACCTTTCTATGGCAACAGATTTAATTGTTAGTCGTAACAATGAACCACTGTGCATTCAAGTTACTAGTGTTAGCGAAGAACTAAATCAACAAAAGTACGAAGCTTGGCAAAATACACTGCGATCGTGGGAAATCGAAAGGGGGCTGTTCTTAAGTTACAATCCCAAGGATGCTAATTTTGTGAACCAGTTAGTCAACGTGGCCCTGTATAACAGTGATTACCTTTCTGGTGGCAAATATTTAAAATTTTCGTGAATTTTCAGGAATTTGATACTTCGGGTTTGTGTTCTAGCCTATATACTTACGTGCTAATTAGAGCTTTTATGGCTAACAAAAGAGAAACTCACTGCAACAATCAAGTAGATACATTTGCTGAAGCTTTAGCAACAGCGCGACAAATGCAGCAGAACTGGTTAACTTATGGAGTTGATTTTGTCAATATTTATGTTGAAGATGTGGAGGGAGACTGGCTAGAAACGTGGGGACATGACGAAATATTAGGTAATTTTCAATTAGATACTATTAAGGAATTCTTGGTAAGTAATGATAGTGTAGCTGTTAGGGTAAGACAGCATTTAGGAGAGCGATCGCTATTTGATTTTGCACTAAACTTAGATGAATCTTGGAGAATTTCCCAAACCAATGACAGGCTATCTGCTGTAAAAAATCTGCTAGCTGGTGAAGAAAATAGTATTAATACAGATGATATCAGGTTACTGGATTTAGCAAATACTCTGGTAGTAAAGTTAGCAGAGATTTTGTGAAATTTGGAATTATATTTTCGTAAATTACTTTCAGAGGCTATTTACATTTATTCCTCACGTTGAAGCATTCATAAGAAAGTTGGAGCATTTGTTGCAAACGTTAAATATTTTCTTATAAATGTTGAAACAATTGTTACTCACGTTAAAACTTTGGTTAATAACGTTGAAAGTTTTCCCTTAAGAAAGTATTTGAGAAAAGTATCGAGAAATTCACTGAAGCAGCCCTTGTAAAAATGGATAAGCTGCGGAAAAAATTCCCTGTCCCGACTGAGTGGACTTTTAATCCTTGAGTATAAAAACTATCGAGATATCCTGTTCCCGATAGGTTACAGCGCTTCCCGCTATTATGCAATACAGTTTTTCTTATTGCCTCTCTCCTAACATAGCTTTTAGCTTTGAGGATGTACCTCATAGCTGCCGGAAGTGCTGTATATCTCAGCCAATGCCAAGTAAACAATTTGTTACCTGTGTCTTTGCTACATTTATTACCTTAGACAGAATACAATAAATAATGTCTATAGCGTTTCAACCGAGAAAGTCTCAACAATACTGATTTAATTTATGAGACTGTTTTATACAGTCATTCACAAGCAAAACTGAATCAAAACCGTTTAAGCACTTAGAGACGCTAAGAGACTAACAGATACTTCGAGAACTGGTTAGCGTTTTATTTCCCACTTCCACTAGAAATTCCCAGACCAATGTAAAGTCAAGAATTTACCTTTAAATACCGAGGTATTAAATTATGCAAGAAATTGAAAGATTCTTTAGCAACTTCTTCAGTGGCATAATCAACCGCTTTAAGTATTCTGCGATGGATGCTGCTGATCGGAAAATGAGAGAAACTATCGACGATCAGCTTGAACAACGGCGACAAAAGTCTCAGCCCAAGGATCAAGAAGACCGCCAGTAGGCTTTAAAAACAGCAAGATTTTTATCACTAACAAGCATAGCGTTGTCCAATTGTTGAGTGGGCAGCGCTATTTTCTTCCAGTCACTCAAGCAACTACAACTTTTCAGAATATGCTAACCTAGTATGGTTAACTAATCTCGCACATCTAAGAATTCGGGTGTTTCCCAGTTGGGAAATACACTTGGATGGAGGTTTAACCCGAATCGGAGTTGAAAAATATATGCCAGTAGTTTCATTGGCTCAAATGATGGAGTCAGGGGTTCACTTTGGGCATCAGACCCGGCGTTGGAACCCGAAAATGTCTCCTTACATTTATACTTCCCGCAATGGTGTGCATATTATCGACTTGGTGCAAACTGCCCAGTTGATGGATAATGCTTACAACTACATGCGATCGCACGCGGAACAAGGAAAGAAATTTCTTTTCGTCGGCACAAAGCGCCAAGCAGCTGGAATTATTGCCCAAGAAGCCAGCCGTTGTGGTTCCCACTACATTAACCAACGCTGGTTGGGTGGAATGTTAACCAACTGGGCAACCATCAAAACACGGGTAGACCGCCTGAAAGATTTAGAACGCCGTGAAGAAACTGGCGCACTAGATTTATTACCGAAAAAAGAAGCATCAATGCTACGTCGGGAAATGACGAAGCTTCAGAAATACTTAGGCGGCATTAAAACAATGCGGAAAGTGCCCGATATCGTGGTAATTGTAGACCAACGTCGGGAATATAACGCAGTTCAAGAATGCCAAAAGCTGAATATTCCCATTGTGTCCATGTTGGATACAAACTGTGACCCCGATGTAGTAGATATCCCCATCCCAGCCAACGACGATGCTATCAGGTCAATCAAGCTGATAGTCGGAAAATTGGCGGATGCCATTTATGAAGGTCGTCACGGTCAGCTTGAGGCTGAAGATGATTACGAAGATTATGACGGTAGTGAGTATGACGATGACTACGAAGAAACCGAATATACTGATGCCGTAATTCCCGACGAGGAAACAGAGGAATAAGCAAAGCCGGGGTGAAGTAAGTGTGCAGCAGAGGGCGGTTATTTGCAGAATCGCAATAATCCGCCCTTGTCTGCGGCATAAGGTAGGCAAAGGTAGAGGCGAAAAAAAACTCATACCTGATAACTTCATTATTTTTTCTCCCCCAGCCCTGAGTAAGATAGAAATACTCAACACCCGTGAGCGATTACAACTCGAGGTCAAGTTAGGAATTGAGGCAAAATGGCGGAAATATCTGCAAAACTCGTCCAAGAGCTACGCCAAAAAACTGGTGCCGGCATGATGGACTGCAAAAAAGCGCTGATAGAGACTGAAGGCAACGTAGAAGAAGCCGCAGACTGGCTACGGAAAAAGGGCATCTCTAAAGCGGGGGCAAAAAGCGATCGCATTGCGGCAGAAGGTCTAGTAGACACTTACATTCAGCCAGGTGGTCGAGTGGGTGTACTCATCGAAGTCAACTGCCAAACCGACTTTGTTGCTCGTAACGAGGCTTTTAAAGCTTTAGTTAAGAACCTGGCAAAGCAAGCAGCGACAGTTGATAGTGTTGAGTCTTTGCTGGCTCAACCCTATATTGAGAATGAAAGTGCGACTGTAGAAGAATCCATCAAGCAAACTATTGCCACCCTTGGTGAAAACATCCAAGTGCGCCGCTTTGTTAATTTTGCAATAGCAGAAGGCACACAAGGCGTAGTAGACAGCTACATTCACACTGGCGGTCGAGTTGGTGTATTAGTAGAACTGGGTTCCCAAACTGAGTCAGTGGCTGCTAACTCAGAATTTCAAAGCTTGGCACGGAACACTGCAATGCAAGTTGCCGCTTGTCCAAATGTGGAGTATGTAAGCGTAGACCAAATCCCCGCCGAAATCGCCCAAAAAGAAAAAGACATTGAAATGGGCAAGGATGATTTGGCAAACAAGCCAGATAACATCAAAGAAAAGATTGTTCAGGGACGGATTGAAAAACGCCTGAAAGAATTGACTTTGATCGATCAGCCTTACATCCGCGATCAGAGTATTTCCGTGGAAGACCTTTTTAAGCAATCAAAGGCTCAATTAGGCGGAGATATTCAAGTGACTCGCTTTGTCCGTTATATACTGGGCGAAGGTATTGAAAAGCAAGAAATTAGCTTTGCTGATGAAGTTGCTGCACAAATGGGCAGCAAGTAATATTAGTCATTGGTCATTAGTCATTAGTCTTTACCAAGGACAAATGACTAATGACTAATGACTCTTTAGCAAACAGGTCAAGCAAATCGCCTGACCTGTATTTTATTTAATACAGACGCAAGATATTTGCATTTAATTTAAAATCTAAAATCCTCTGTAAAATTATCCGAAAATAAATTCGTACATTTGTACTATGTAATAGTTCACATGGACAAGAACGAAAAGATATGGCAAGAGCAATCGAGCGAATTGAACGGGATATTGCAGCACTCAAAGAAGCGATCCGCGCGATCGCAGTAGAACTAGAAAATGCTTATGTTAGTTATCTAGCCACCTTGGGGTTAGCTGTACGAAAACAGTTGATTCTCGCAAGTTACCACCTCTGTACTCAAGGATATCCCGAAAACTTTTTGCATTTGTCATTAAATCAGCGCCAACAATTGCAACAAGCCATCCGCAAGTTGGGCCAACTGGCAGCTGAAGAGTTGCTTGCCTGTATTAAAAGTGAAGCAGGGGGGGATGAAGGGGATGAGGGGGATGAAGAAGATGAGGAAGTAACATCCTCTTCATCTTCAGTATTTCTGGACACCTCTAATCCTATAGAGTTGGCAAAATGGCAACAGAACTTAGAAGAGGTCACGCAAGAGATATTAAAAAAACTTTCGCATGATGCTAATGTTTTATTACAAAAAGCTGGGGTATTACCCAAAAAATTACCAGAACCGATTTTAGCAGCCGCAGCTGCGGCATCAGAAGCATCTGCTGAGGTAATGCCAGGGCCACCCAATTTATTAAACTTAGTGATTGAAATTGAAAATGAGCAGCAGTCAGAAGATTCTAGACTGACACAAATTATGGCTATTAACCTGCGGTTAGGAGAAATTGAATTTGCTGATGTAAATCTCTCGTCTGAGCGTAGGCAAATCCGCAGTACTTTAGTTAAACTAAACAAGCTAGGACGAGAGTATCAAAAGAGACATCAAGAAAAGGCAATTGCTGAAGCTGAAGCTGCATGGCGTGCTAGTTGGTTTGAGGATTAGTCATTTGTCCTACCCTACGGGTTGCCTTTGGCGGCTCTATGTCCTTTGTCCAAAGTCAAATGACCAATGACCAATGACTAATGACTAATGACCAATGATTAATGAAAAACCAGATTGGATACGATTGCATAAAGCCTTGGCAATAGAAGCTGAACGTGGCTTTACAGACTTGATGGGCAGACAATACCGTTTCAGTGAGTTTCTGAGCCTAACTTTGGGCAAATTCCCAACAGGCTTACCCCAAACTGAACGCCGCCGTTGGCAAGGACTAGCGGTGCAATTTGCTAGTTATCCACATTTAGCACTGGAAGAAAGACAACATTTAGTAGCAGAGACTCGTAGGTATCTTTCGCAATTACAGCAAGAGGAGCAGGGGAGCAGAGGAGCAGAGGAGCAAGGGAGAATTTATAAATCCAAAACTCAAAATCCCAAATCTCCAATTGTTACTGAGGTAAGTCGGAGACTTGCACCGAAAATTGACCAAAAACTCAGCGATTTACCAGAGATAGGCTTTAAAAAAGCTGATAATTTGGCACGGCTTGGTTTACATACTGTCCGTGACTTGCTTTTCTACTATCCTCGTGACCACATTGATTATGCGCGTCAGGTGAATATCCGCGAGTTACAGGCGGGTGAGACGGTGACAATAGTGGCTACAGTGAAGCGTTGCAACTGCTTTACTAGCCCTAAAAATCAGAAATTATCAATTTTAGAGCTGGTAGTAAAAGATAATAGCGGTCAAATTAAAATTGGTCGTTTTTACGCAGGTACGCGCTTTAGTAGTCGCGCTTGGCAAGAAAGTTTAAAACGTCGTTATGCAGTAGGTAGTATTCTGGCGGCCTGTGGATTGGTGAAAGAAAGTAAATACGGCTTGACACTAGATAATCCAGAACTAGAGGTTTTGGCAAGTCCAGGAGATACGATTGAGTCGCTGAATATTGGGCGAGTAGTGCCAATTTATGGACTGACTGAAGGCGTGGTGGCGAATACAGTGCGACAGGCGGTAATTACTGCTTTGCCTGCTGCGGCTAACCTGAAAGACCCTCTGCCAAGTGGTTTACGACAGAAGTATGGTTTGATGGAATTGAAAGATGCGATCGCTAATATCCATTTTCCCAGTGATAGCGCCGCTCTACAAGTTGCCCGTCGTCGCCTTGTTTTTGATGAATTTTTCTATCTACAACTTGGTTTACTGCAACGTCAACAGCAAGCAAGAGCGATTCAAACCAGCGCCATCCTTGTCCCACGCGGTCAACTTGTAGAGAAATTCCACGAAATATTACCTTTTCAACTTACTGGCGCACAGCAACGAGTTCTCAACGACATCCTCAACGATTTACAAAAACCTGTGCCAATGAATCGTTTGGTGCAAGGCGATGTTGGTTCTGGTAAAACGGTTGTCGCCGTGTTAGCTATCCTCGCAGCAATTCAATCTGGCTACCAAGCGGCACTGATGGCTCCCACAGAAGTTTTGGCAGAACAACATTATCGTAAGTTGGTTAGTTGGTTTAACCTCCTACATTTACCAGTGGAATTACTGACAGGTTCCACTAAAACTGCTAAACGAAGACAAATACATTCTCAGTTAGGGACTGGTGAATTGCCCCTGTTAGTGGGAACTCATGCCTTGATTCAAGACTCTGTAAACTTTCAGCAACTGGGATTAGTGGTGATAGATGAACAACATCGTTTTGGGGTAGAACAACGGGCGCGTTTGCAGCAAAAAGGCGAGCAACCCCATGTGTTAACTATGACAGCCACCCCGATTCCCAGAACCTTAGCACTGACGATACACGGGGATTTGGATGTAAGTCAGATTGATGAGTTACCACCAGGACGGCAAAAGATTCAGACAACAGTATTGTCAGGACAGCAACGCAACCATGCTTACGACCTGATCCGCCGAGAAATTGCTCAAGGTAGACAAGTTTATGTGGTTTTACCCTTGGTAGAAGAATCAGAAAAGCTGGATCTGCGATCGGCAACAGAGGAGCATCAAAAGCTACAAGAAAGTGTTTTTCCCGATTTTCAAGTAGGGCTACTACATGGTCGCATGAGTTCAGCCGATAAGGATGAAGCAATTACTAAATTCCGCGATAACCAAACGCAGATTTTGGTTTCTACTACAGTTGTTGAAGTGGGTGTAGACGTACCCAATGCGACAGTAATGCTCATTGAAAATGCAGAGCGATTTGGCTTATCACAACTACACCAACTGCGGGGGCGTGTTGGTCGTGGCGCAGCTCAGTCTTACTGTCTGTTGATGAGCAGTTCTAGGAATCCTGATGCTCAACAACGGTTGAAGGTATTGGAACAATCTCAGGATGGTTTTTTCATCTCTGAAATGGATATGCGTTTTCGCGGCCCAGGGCAAGTACTGGGAACTCGCCAATCTGGAGTGCCAGATTTTACCTTAGCAAGTTTGGTTGAAGATGAGGAAGTTTTACTTTTAGCACGACAAGCAGCAGAGAAAATAATAGAGATGGATGCAACTTTAGAGCGTTGGTATTTGATGAAAGAAGAGTTGAAATATCGGTATGAGCGGTTGATGGGTGGGGCGATTTTGACATAATATATCAAATGCCGACGAACTCTGTGCTGTTCGCCTCTAGCCTATGGCTGATTAATTTTAAATTTTAGATATTAGGTTATATTAAAAAAATACAATATCAGGTTCCAGAGTATTTGCATACATCCTATAGGAAGATGCCCTATACATATAATAATAGGTAAATTAATGCGGGATGTTGTTATGCACTGGATTTATATAAAGGTTTGGCTCACCGCCAAACCTTTTTTTATATACAGCAGTTTGCAAGTAACATCAGGATCGGTTAAAAACTTGTAATATTTCTAGGTTGAGTTGAGGAACGAAACCCAACATTTTCCAGCCTTTGTTGGGTAACACTAAAGTTCAACCCAACCTACAATTATTCTTAACCCAAGCGTATTGGGATATAAGCATCTGTTAATAGTTAAGTTTTATAATATTTATGTGAAAGTAAAGTTAAAAACTAAAAGTACTTCGCAGAATGCCGACGGTAACTGAGTCACTATCTGGTGTATTACCAGGTTGTAAAATATGAATTACTCCTGGTGTAATGCTGATATTATCTGTTAGCTGAAAACGATAAAATGCCTCAATTTGAGTGGTTGTTCCTGGTTGTCCACCTGCACGTCCTAAACCAGTATTAACAAAATCAGGGACATTATTCCCTATTGGTAAGTCGCTACTGGTGATTTTAGGAGGTTGACCGACATAAATTCCCCCTAAATTTCCTCTAGCAAATAAGTCGGGGAAATTCAGAAACACCATATAATTTGTCGTCTCTACATGTCCCGATAGCCCAGGAATATAAGATTTAGTATAACCACCCCATGCACCTGCGCTAATGTAGGGAGAAATTTGCCAAGTTACAGTCGCACCTATGGCGTTGGTTTGTAGGGGTGCTGATTTCCCGGTAGTGGTATTAACCGCAGTTAAGCATTCATCACCAACAAAGGTTAGTAAACAGCCATCGGAAGAGTAATTGTTAACGTAATACAAACTTAAATCTAGAGTATCGGTTGGTGTCAGCAGCAATTGGACACCTGTAGTAGTGGTTCCATCAAATAAACCGCTATTTTTACCAGGGTTTCCTGGTAGATAACTAGTATAAATTGCCTGTAAACTAGCGCGTTTAGCAAATTGCCAATCAATAGCTATACCGCCGTGACCATATCCCATATTTAAAATTGGGTTTCTTTGGGCAAAATAAGACAATGGCCCAGTTGCAGCACTTTCTACCCGATTGGGGCCTCGGAAAGCAGCTGGCATACTTACGCCTTCTGTTCCCACCATTACTGCTAAGTTATCTGTCACCAACCAATGAAAATTGAGGTCACTTACAATCAAGCTATCTGTAGGAAATTCGTAGCCAAGTAAAACATCATTTCGGGAAACACTATTGGTAAATCTAGGTGTAGTTTTTCCTCTACCATCTATAAGACCTGTAAACAAGTAACTAGTAGGAGTGATTTGGCTAGTTAAATACAGTTGCGCCAGTGATAGGACATTAGTGTTTGTCCCTGCATCATCCGTATCTTTTTGTCCATCTCTAGGGTTAACATCACCACGATTGTTAGTCCGTCCTTGAATGCCAACTATCAGTAGTCCACTGAGTTTGGTTGTGGTTGAGAATTGATTGGCTTCAATTTCAGTCGTTTTGGCTTCTAAGCTATCGACACGACCCCGCAAAGTTGCTAATTCTGGGGCAAATTCTGACTGCAATTTTTGTAATATTGCTAAATCTTCGCGGGTGGCTAAATCGCTGGTGGCTGTAGCAATTAATTCGTTAACTCTATCTAAACAAGCATTCACACCCGCAGCAAATTCGTACCGAGTTAAGGCGCGATTACCGCGATAGCTGCTATCTGGATAGCCAGCTATACAACCATAGCGTTCTACCAAAGACTGCAATGCTTGGAATGCCCAATCGTTGGGTTGTACGTCCTTGAGTTGAGAAACCGATGTAACTTGCGCCATCGGTTCTTCTAGGGAGAGAGATGAGGGAATAATATTATCGCCCTTAACTCCTAACTGCTGAGTAATTTCTGTATTTATGTACTCTTGTGCTAGTGCTTTTTGTGCAACTCCATTTACTCCCGCAATTAGTAACCATGCAAGCATCCAGGTTTGGCGATGACTGCGGCTAATAAGTATACCTTTCAACTTTTTACACTCTGCTCACATACTTAAGCGAAGAGTGTATCCGCGATTATCTATTATTTACATGGGCACATTTACGGATTTTGTTCCAAATTAGACTCAATGCTTCTGGGCAAGTTCTGAAAGGGCGAGTATAACAGGGTATTGGATATTGGGGCTGGACACTAGGTACTGGGTATTGAGGACTAGGAAAGAGTTTTCTCAATCCCTAATCCCTAATCCCAGTCTCTAATTCCTAATCCCTAATCCCTAATCCCTAATTCTTAATCTATGGCAAATCGCTCACGCAAGCCCACGCCAAAAGGCTCGAAACTAAATCAACCTCGTGCTGGTGGGATGAAACGTGTCGCTAAAAACCCCCAGAAAAAGCTAAAACGGGGGAGTTGGTTGTCATCAATGCTAGCGATTGCAATTCTCTTAAGTAGTGCTAGTCTAATTATGGCTTTTGCCTGGATTAGTGTTCTCTTCATCTTCAATCCAGATCAAGTAAGCTGGCTAAATAAAATTTTACCTGCATGGGCACAAATTCCCCTTGGTAATCACGAACGCCCCCAAACTCTCAAACAAATTCAATTAGATTTGAGTCGAAAAAACCAAATATTTGGGGAAACTCTGCCTATAAATCAAAATGCGAAAAACTCATTTTTATTGCCAGTTTTTCAACAGCGTGCTAATTGTCAATCTGATTGTAAAGAACTTGTGGAACTCAGGGTTTACCAGCTATCAGAGGAGTTAGAGTTTAAATCTCAGTCAGAAAATTACTACTATCTAGCAACTCAATTACCTGTAACTGGGCCAGAAGAATCCTTTGTGATTTCTCCGTTGCTTGATGAGACATCAGAACCCGATGTCAGTATTTCCCTACCTTTAACTGAAGTGCAACGCTTTGAAGGTGGCACGCCATCACCAGGGGTTTGGTTTGATTTGCGGGGTAAACGCCAACAAGGAACTGGTACTATCACTTATGGTCAAGTTATATACTACAATCTAGAACGCACGAATTTATTACAAATGTTGTATTGGACTAGTCCTAATGGACAATTACCCAAATGGCAGCAGGTAACTGGTGATGGTACAAAAGAGTTAGTTGTTGATCAAAGTATAGGTTTAGAAACGCACTTACAGGTTTACCAAGTCAAGCCTTTGAAGTTATTCTTTAAACCAATTCAACTGGAGGCGATTACCCTTAAATCATCAGTCCTCAAGGATTCTGCATATCAAAACGCCCTGTCAATTGCCCGTAGTGGACTGTGGACACCAGCCTTTGAATGGTTAAAGTTCATCAAAAAACAGCGCAAAGGAATTTGGACAGAGGCGGCGCAAGCCCAAATGGATTTGATTCGCTTCCATTCCCAACTTACTAAAACCCAAGCCGAGAAAACTTGGGCAAGTCCTAGTCAAGAAGTGCTGGCAGATTTGATTGATGGTCGTTGGGAGAAAGCATTACAGGTATTTGAAGCATCGCCACATAATGCCCAAGAAATTGCTACTCTACTCAAAGCTGATGAAAAACGGTTGTGGAATCGCACAGCAGAGGCGTTGCGGGTGAACCCTAATAGACGAGAGGTGCAAGCTTGGTTTGCCTTGATTTTAAAAGTTCAGCAAGGAGAAGAACATGCTGATTCTTGGTTAAGGGCGCAACCAAAAATTACAAAAGATAATCTTGCCTATATTCAAGGTCTGTTAGCAAGACTCAATGGTGAAGGTACATCGCAAATATCCTCTACTCACCTTAGTCAGATTGTTGGTACAGTACAACCAATCACTCAAGTTAACAATGCCGAGTGGCTGCAACCAAATTCTTCAGCAGATTTACAACTCACAGATAATCAAGTTTGGTATCAGGTGGAGGTGAGTGCATTTCATGACGGGAAACGCTGGCTAAATTCCCCCTTTGAGAATTTCAACCTACCTAAAATTGATACCGCCAAATTTTTCTGGAAAACTTTGGGAATCACTTCTGACCCAGAAATTCAGATTGTGGTTTGGTTGCCAAATGGAGAACAACAAATTACTATAGCTGCTATCAAAGCGGTGCAACTACGGGGTAAAGTTTTACGCCTTTTAGCTGCTGGCCCAAAAATTCCAGAGAATCAAAACAATGTCCTTCAACCCAAGCCTTTAGCCTTGACAAATGCAGCACTGGAATGGGTGCAACCATCTCCCATTACTCTCCAACAACTGCATCAACAAAATCCCCAAAGGGTGAAGGTAATACTATCGAGTGTGTGGCAATCTTTGCAGAAATCTCGTGAAGTTCCGGGTGGGGCTATTCCTAGCTTTGAGCAGATGCAGGAAAAGTTAGGTGATTGGCCGGTTCAAGTGGTTGATTTAACAAATAACGCTCAACCAGAAATAATACTGACTATCTCACCAGCAGCAATAGTATCTTTGAATCAGTCTACACATGAAAATCTGGGGGAAAACCCAGAGAAACGCCGTGACCGGACTATAATTTTTTCTGATAGCAATAAAGTCATTTACACCGATTTTACAGGAAATTACTCACAAAGACTATCTGCGATCGCCAAGCTTTCAGACGTGCAATCTTTAGCTTTATTAGTAGAAAACGCTCATAACTACAGTTTGAAGCGCTGGTCAACGAAAAATCAACGCTTTGAATAGCACGTCCCTGACTCAAATTTAGAATACAGAGGGCAAAAGCGTAGGCGTAGCCCGTCGTAGACATCGCTATCTAAGTAGGTAGGCACAAATAAATCTAACTATATTACAAAAGGTAAATTGCTTAAAAGCCTTGCGATTGCTTCACTCCGGGTTGCTCCGTACCCTACGGGTTCCGCCCTTGGCGGTACGCAATGACATAGTGATAAATTTCTCCGCCCACCTACTTATCAAGATTGATTTATTTTTTTGGTTAGTTTCTGCTATACGTTGGTTCTTGAGGTTTTCCAACTGCTGCAACAAGGAGTCTACCTCTGCTTGTAAATGCATCAATTTAGCTTGCTGATCGTCTTGATAATAAGACTTAGTTAACTTGCTCACCCAGGCGGCCTGGGACTCGCGATCGGAAACACTAGATAAATAAGTAGGCATCGCTAATTAAATCCACAACTTAACTCACACCATTAGAAATATTATAATAATGCTATTTTAAGCTTTATTAAATTATTGTATATTTTCAATCAACTACTCTAATGGATTTTAGTCTCAATCATAAAAGACGATCATCATAATAGCTGTGTTCCAAAAAACATTCTCCCAAGTCTGTAAAGCTTGCTTCCACTGTACGGTACTTAGGAACAGTTAATTTATAACCTGTCAATTATGGTTGTACAAATTATTATCGCCGTTTTTGGGGAATTTACGTAAGAAATTATATGTAGACTTTATCAAGAATTAGTCTAAATTATGAAAACACGTAGGGCGAAGCACTTGCGATTAGAGCAGTTTCTCGTAGATAAGGGAAGTAGAAGGCTACCAAAAAAGAGGCGACTATTGCGTATTTTCCTTTAGCAATAAAAGCCAATAGCGTGGGAAAATACACAAATAGTTCCCAAATTTATCAATAAGTACCTAAAATTACAGCCAAATACTTTTCAAGTAACTCTAGGTAATTTGTTAAACCGAAGGTCGCCGTGGCGGTTTATGATAAAGTAACGTTCTAAATAAAAATAGAAGTGAAACGCCTGCACCAGAAAAAATAATATTCTTAATAAGATTCTTTTGGATTAGGGAACTCTGAACTGGTAACTGGCAACGAAAAATTCACTTTCTTCCTCTTCCCCATTCTGCGCGTCCCGATCCCAAACTTTCTAAATATCCAATCCTTACATTAAGAAATTTTAAATACTGTGACTTTGAGCCTGTCTGTTGCTAAATCTTATCGCCAACCCTGGCCCGGACTGATAGAAGCCTATCGGGAATACTTGCCTGTCACCGAAGAAACACCGATTGTCACTTTGTTGGAGGGCAACACGCCTCTAATACCAGTGCCAGCGATCGCAGAACGTATTGGCAGACAAGTACGGGTTTTTGTAAAATACGATGGTCTTAATCCCACCGGCAGCTTCAAAGACCGGGGGATGACTATGGCAATTTCCAAGGCAAAGGAAGCAGGGGCTAAAGCAGTAATTTGTGCCAGCACGGGCAATACCTCAGCCGCCGCCGCCGCTTATGCAAGGCGTGGGGGCATGAATGCCTTTGTACTTATTCCCGACGGTTATGTAGCGCTGGGCAAATTAGCTCAAGCGTTGCTATATGGGGCAGAAGTATTGGCATTAAAGGTAATTTTGACCAAGCCCTAGAAATTGTCCGCGAGATGGCCGAAAGCTATCCGATCACTTTGGTGAATTCGGTCAATCCCTACCGCCTCGAAGGGCAGAAAACAGCAGCTTTGAAATTGTCGATGCGCTGGGTGATGCGCCAGACTGGTTGTGTATTCCCGTAGGCAATGCCGGGAATATCACAGCATATTGGATGGGTTTTTGTCAATATCACCAAGCAGAAAGTGCGATCGCTTACCCCGGATGATGGGATTCCAAGCCGCAGGTGCAGCCCCCTTAGTACATGGTCAGCCAGTAGCCAATCCCGAAACCCTAGCGACAGCAATTCGCATTGGCAACCCCGCTAGTTGGGATTTAGCGATCGCAGCACAAACCGCCAGTCAGGGAAATTTCCACGCCGTTACTGATGCCGAAATTCTCGACGCTTATCGACTTTTAGCATCATCAGAAGGTATCTTCTGCGAACCTGCTAGCGCTGCTTCTGTAGCCGGGTTATTGCAGGTGAAAGATCAAATTCCCACAGGGGCAACAGTAGTTTGCGTCCTCACAGGCAATGGTCTAAAAGATCCAGATACAGCAATCAAACACAATTACAGTCAATTTAAACAGGGTATTGCAGCAGAATTGGGCGCAGTAGCTGACGCAATGGGATTTTAGGGCATTGGGCATTGGGCATTGGGCATTGGGCATTGGGCATTAGTTATTATCCTGCTTCCCCTGCCTCCACTGCCCCTGCCCCCTGCCCACTCCCTACTTCCCCTTTTCCCCTGCCCCGGCTCGTTCGCGTGTCAAGCTATCAATAGCATCACCCAAGGCAGTAGTTAGACTATTGCGGGTTTGGGCGTGGTTGTCTTGCTCAGTTTTCAAAGCTTGTAAAAGGCGATCGCGTTCTTTAATTACAGTGATAAGTTTAGCTTGCAATTCCTCCACAGATTTGAGTTGTTCTATTTCTTGCTGGATAGCTGTGACTGGTGTAATAGTCAGTGTCTCCATCTCAAAACCTTGGAGTTTATGCAAATCTGCCTTGAGGGATGCGATCGCCTGCTGGGATAATTGGGCATCTGTGCGGCGTTGTTCTGCTTCTGTGTTATAAAGTTGACGCCATTTTTGGGCACTTTCCCAACCCGCATCGTGATCGTTTTGCAGCCCCGTCATCTGCTCTTTGAGTAGCTGGATTTCTGTTAACCACTGTTGTGTTAAATCTTGATTCATAAATTATTAGTCATTAGTCATTAGTCAATGTTCATTAGTCATTAGTCATTAGTCAAGAGTCATTAGACAAGAACTCTCCGCCTCGGTATGCTTGCTGTAAAAACATAGATGCGATCGCTACGCAAAATTTGGCACAGTAATTAAGAAACCCAATCAATTTTTACTCTAAATCATGCCAAAGCCTCGCTTTTTCCGCTTCTTTCGCCACCTCAATTGGCACACGCTCAAAAAAACTTTTGCTAGGACAACGGAAAGGCGACTTTTGGGACTTGCCTCGGAAATCGCTTATATTGCGATACTATCGCTGTTTCCAGCAATTCTTGCTATCCTCACAGCCATTGGCTTATTAGAAGAATCTTTACAAAACACCTTTAATCAACTGGCGGTGCAACTAAGCCAAGTGCTACCTGAAGAAGCCCTGGATCTAATTCGTGATTTTGCCACTACAGAAATTACCAACTCCAAAAACAGTGGTTTGTTTTCTCTGAGCTTTGTATTAGCAATTTGGACTGCTTCTGGGGCGGTGAATACGGCTATGACAGCCCTCGACCAAATCCATCAAATTCCTTCAGAAAAGATACGCCCCTTTTGGAAAGCCAAGCTCGTTTCTCTGGCATTAACAGTTGGCACTATGTTGCTTTTGATGTTGGCTTCTTTCTTAGTGTTTATTAGTGATTGGCTATTGGCAATGGTAGTGAACCAAAATAGCTCTTTAATCTTCTTGGTGCATCTTTGGCAGTTGTTACGCTGGCCTTTAGCTTTAAGTATTGTTGCTACCGCCTTTGGCTTTGTCTATCGCTATGGGCCAAGCCAGTGGAACTCAGGCACACCAATGATGCCTGGAGCAATTTTAGCAGCTGTTTTTTGGGCAATATTATCTGCCCTATTTCGGATGTATGTGGCGAATTTTGGCAATTATAATAAAGTATATGGTGCTGTAGGGGCTGTGATAGTTTTAATGCTCTGGCTGTCAATGAGCGCTGCTGTTCTGTTAATCGGCGATCAGTTGAACGTGACTGTCGGCGAAGATATGCGCTTAAAAGCGCAGTCGCCACCTAGAGAAAAATAGTAAATCCCTGAGAAATTTATTGCAAAAGCTCAGTTGGGGAGTAGAATATCTAACGATTCAATACAAAGTTAGCGATCGCTTTCATGCCTGATTCTCCTCCTGGATTTTCAATGATTGAACCTGATATTAAAGCACCAACGTTGAAGCGCTTGCGCCAGTTAAGTCGGCTGCTGGATAATGTTATTACTATTCCTGGCACACAAATTGGTTTTGGACTAGATCCAATTTTAGGACTCATACCGATTGGTGGTGATTTTTTGGGAGTCATGTTTTCTAGCTACATCATCCTAGAAGCTGCGCGGCTAGGTGTATCTAGAGCCACTTTAGGTAAAATGGTTTTGAATGTGATTATTGATGGTTTGGTAGGCGCAGTCCCCGTTTTGGGAGACTTTTTTGATTTCGCCTGGAGAGCTAACACTAATAATATCAAGCTATTAGAAGACTATTTAAAGTTTCCCAGCCAGCAAAAGAGTGCAGACAGATGGTTTATATTTGCCGTTTTGGTTGGATTGTTGTTAATATCTATTGTTTTAGTAGCATTGCCCGTGATACTAATTAGAATTTTGTGGAACGCCTTAACAGGCGGTTAAATTGTTTATTGATAAAAGAATGAAAGATTGGTGGCAAGCTACTTTTCCCAAAGGTCGGCAAAGTCTAGTTATTACTGATGCTAAAGGCTATCCTGTACAAATTGCTTATGGCGAAAAAGGTAGAGGTAAACCGCTAATTTTATTACATGGTATGGGGAGTTGGAGCTACAATTGGCGTCACAGCGTAGCAGCGTTATCTAAATATTATCGGGTAATTTGCTTTGATGCCAAAGGTTTTGGTTTTTCGGAAAAACCATTGTCTCGTAGAGAACACAATGGTCATCAAGTTATTGAGTTTCAAAGAATTATTCAGGCATTATGTGATGAACCAGCAGTGATTGTGGCTGAATCTCTGGGGGGATTAGTTGCCCTTGCTCTTGCTCAAGAGAATCCGCAATTAATCGGACGGCTTGTAGTAGTAAATGTACCTGTTTTTGCCGAACAACTACCTCATTGGTCTATGTGGTTGCTTGCCCAAACGCCCCTAGAAGTAATGCAAACAATTGACTCCTTACGTCTGACATATCTGTTTGCACCTCTATTTAGAGAAGTTATGGCAATAGAAAGACGTAGGGTATTATTCGACCCCTCAATCTTGACACAGGAAGATATTTATTGGATAACTTACCCGTTTACTGAATTGCCTGGTACGATCGCAAAAGTTGCCGAAGAATTACAAATAGCCGCGCGCGAAATTGAAAATTGGCAAGCAAACAAGCCAAATATGCTCACCAAAATTCAAAATAAACTGAATGCAATCAAGTGTCCCACACTAGTTTTGTGGGTGTGAACAAGATAGTTGGTTTCCTGCTAGTCATGGTGAAAAATTGCATCAGTGTATCCCTAATTCCAAATTACAGATTTTGTCTAACTGCTGTCATGATGCCTCTAGTGGTGCTTCTAAGGTGCTGAATGCAGCGATTCTTAAATTTTTGCAAGATACTAATTTTTAAAGCAATACACTTCAATTAAGCAATTTGTTTCTTCTCTTTCTTCTCTCTCTGTGTACTCTGCGCCTCTGTGGTTCGTAAAAAAAACGGCTTTAACAAAGAGTGCTAGCCTTAACTGAAGCATATTGATTTTTAAAGAAGAATTCAGGAGTCAAAATTCATTTTGAATTCTGACTCCTGAATTCTGTTTCAATAAAAAGAGAGTGGGAGGAAGCATATCCGTCAGCTTTCAAACTCCCACTCTGCCATTTGCTGCTGAAGTGAACAGGAATGTATACAGACGTTTGCCCGTTATTTGGGGGCTAATGCGTACTTCAACAACAACGCCCATACGCATTTAATATTCCTGTTGCAGCAAATGCCAAACTTAATTATTGGTATTTATTTGCTGAGAAAAATACTCTGCAAATAATTGATATTGATAGTTTTTTGTTCTTGTAAATCACTTAGTAAATAGTGTTTTACAAAAGGAATTTGCATACTTGGTAGCCCCTGAAAACAAAACCCTTGAAGTCGTTTATCTTTATATAATTTAACTTGATTGATAAAAAGCTGGTTGCCATTTTGGCATATTTTAAAATTTTCTAATTGCTCATATCTAACTTTTTAAAAGTAGTTAATCTGCTATATAAGAGATTCTCTATGAAAGGTTGCGCCAACGCGTTCTCTAAAGGAGTACGCAATGACTGTAAATATTTTTGTCCAGCTACTTATGCAATAAATCATTCGTACATAACAAGATTCCCGACTTTTTAAAAAAGCCGGGAATCTAAGCCAAGTTAATTGGCAAAAAGCGTTAATTTAACGGGGTTTTACCTTACAGTAGTATTAATACTGGCGTAAAATTGCAGATAATGGACTATTTTTACGAAGATCCATCAAGTCTGCTAAAGGTTCTATGTGCGTATCCAGGTGATGCTTGTGTTCTGCTGGTAGAACCGTTACCAAATGCTTTGTTTTAGGTTGCATCTGCATAACGGGCATCAGTTGTGGCTGTGGCACAAAGATTGGCTGTTTCTTGGGAAGATGTGGTTCCAATCTTTGGTAATTGTTCTGTGCCAAGCGTGGTTGATGGCGATTAACCTGTTTTTGCACTTTATTGCTAATCTTTGTCCGGTTGAGCATTCGGAAAATGAGCAAAGAACCACTACCACAACTGAGGGCGATCGCAGCTACCATCCATAAAGGTGTAGGATTACCATTCTCAGAGGGCAGATTGATTGGTTCTTCAACTATAACTGGGATTTTTTCTGGTTCTTCTTGTGGTACCGGGCCTGCATTACCTAAGCTATACAAGGCAAAGGCACCACCTCCCATAAACATGGCTAAAAACCCAGTTAGCAATAGCCAAGGATGGTGTGTAACCAGATATATCAGAACATTCGAGCTTTGTTTTAGTCTCGATTTCCTGTTTGTCAGCTCTGGAGTAGCCCTTTTGAATTGGTGTTCGCTCGCGCTGTACACTCTGACGTTTTTCCATGATTACTTTCAGATTTGTACCCCTCTAGTCAATAAATTGTACTGGAGGAGTCAAGCATCAGGTATCCGTAACAAAATTTCCGATTCAAGTAGCTTTTTTGTAAAGTAGATGCTACTAAATCTGGCCAAATTTTGCCGAAGTTATGTATTTATTGTGACTTTTCGCCGTAATAATCTGAAATCAGTTCGGTTATTTTATCCGTCAGTTAGGAGAATGCCTTTCAAGAGCAAGTTGAATTAACCGATCAACTAATTCTGGAAAAGAGACTCCACTATGGGCCCAGAGTTGGGGATACATACTCGTTGCAGTAAAGCCTGGTAAGGTATTGATTTCATTAATCAAAACTTCTTTTGTTGCTTCCACATAAAAGAAATCTACCCTTGCTAACCCCGCTAGCCTCATACAGCTGCAAAGGCTTGTAAAGCCATGTCCTGAATTTTACGGACGATCGCATCTGGAAGCTGTGCAGGATATCAGTAAATCTGCCCGACCCTCAGTATATTTAGTTTCATAATCATAAAAATCGCTATCATAAGTAATCTCTCCAACGATAGAGGCTTGAGGTTGATCATTACCTAAAACGGCACATTCAAGCTTCCCTAGCTACGACACCAGCCTCTACAACTAATCGGCGGTCTATAACTAGCAGCATTATCTAAAGCAGCTTCTAATTCTTGGCGCGATCGCACTTTAGCAATACCTACTGATGAACCCAAATTAGCTGGCTTGACAAAGGCAGGATAACTAATGCTGCTCAATGTCATCACACAGTTTCGGGAATACGCAAGGATTAGACCAAACCTGCGTCTCTAGTTATCGCTTTGTATTTTACCTGTGCTAATCCCGCTTGTCTCAAAAGCCATTTTCATCGCAATTTTATCCATCCCTAGTGCGGAACCTAACACCCCAGAACCAACAAAGGGGACTTGCATCAAGGTTAGTAACCCTTGAATTGTCCCGTCTTCACCGTTGGGGCCGTGGAGAATGGGAAACCAAACATCCACTTGAGCAACTTGAGAGGGAGATTGCCACTTACCCAGGGTTTGGGCTTGAGGGTTGGATGTGAGATTTTCAACAGATGTTGATTCTTCAGATTCTAAAAGCGGAGTACCGGTTTCTAAAACCTTTTCGGGTGCTTCTCCGGCTAGCCAGCGTCCATCTTTTTGGATGTAAAAAGGGAGTATTTCGTACTTATTAGCATTTTGCTCTGCAACTCAAGGCTTTAGCGATCGCCCGTGCTGAGTTGATTGAAACTTCATGTTCTCCCGAACGACCGCCAAATAATAACCCCACGCGCAGTTTAGTCATTTTGGGTTCCTCCACACTTCTCAAGCAGATAGCGTATCACAACCTACAAAAGTTGCCATGTTTTTCTATATTATTTTTTTGCCCCCTGCCCCCTGCCCCCTGCTTCCAATTAAAATAATCGTGTTGTCAGCTACAGTTCTATTCCAGGAAAATGGGCAACAATATTGATAAATAACTAGAAATGCAGCCCTACCTGTAAAAGATGCTGCCGTTTCATGAAACCCAGAATTATTGTTTGTGGCTTAGGACGTACCGGATATAAAACCTTTCGTCTGCTGAGACATCAGGGAGCCTTCGTTGTTGGCATTCATCACCAATCTATCCCTGGCGAAACATCAGGAGATGTGATTGTTGGCGATTTACAAGCAGCTTCTACCCTAACAGCAGCAGGAATTCAACAGGCACACACTTTAGTCATCGCTGGATCTAAAGATGCTCTGAATTTGTCTATTATGATGCAAGCACGGGTACTGAATCCCCAGATTCGGATTATCAACCGTTTGTATAATACAAATTTAGCGGAGCGCCTAGATCAAAGTTTGCCAGACCATTTGAGTATGAGTGTTGTCGGATTAGCAGCACCCGTATTCACCTTTGCAGCGATGGGAAACCGAGCGATCGGCCAAATCAAATTATTTCAGCAAACTTGGCCAATTCATGAAGAATACATCGATGAAAACCACTTCTGGAGGGGTCGAAAGCTGAGTGAATTGTGGGAAGATCGATCGCGGATGATGATTTATTACTTGCCAGTAAAAGGTGAGATGGATTTGGTGTCAGGTGTAATATCCGGGCAAGAGATACAAGTAGGCGATCGCTTAATTGTTGGCACTCAACCTCGCATCCGTTCTCACCGGAGATCATTACTGAGAAAACTGTTGAAAGCCCTCACCAATTTTAGGCAGTTTCAGCAACACGGGCGATCGGTAGTGGTGGGTGCTATTGTTTTATTTGCGGTTATTGCGATCGCTACACTCACTTATATGTCGGCTGAGTTGAGTTTGTCTCCTGTCGATGCTCTATATTTTTCTGTCGGCATGATTACCGGAGCCGGTGGTAACGACAAAGTAGTAGAAAATGCTCCTAACAGTATTAAGTTATTTACAGTTGTAATGATGCTGGTTGGAGCAGTGGTGATTGGTATTTGGTATGCCATGCTCACCGATTTTGTCTTAGGAAGCCGCTTTAAGCAATTTTGGGATGCCGCCCGAATTCCCCAACGATATCACTACATTGTCTGTGGCTTGAGTGGTATTGGAGTGAGAATTGTCCAGCAACTCCACGCTAGTGGATATGAAGTTGTAGTAGTTGAACCCGACTCCAACAATAAACATATCAACACCGCCCGCGAACTCGGTATTCCCGTCATTCAGGGCGATGCTAGTTTCCGCACAATACTCAAATCCAGCAATATAGACTCTGCCGCCGCAGTGCTTGCTGTTACTAGCAATGATGCCACCAATCTGGAAATTGCCCTCAAAGCCAAAGGCTTGACACCCAGCATTCCGGTGATTGTTCATTATGCGGATCCCGATTTTGCTGGCATAGCGCAACACCTATTTGGCTTCGAGGCTGTGCTGAGTCCGGCTGAATTGGCAGCCCCAGCTTTTGCCGCCGCCGCACTAGGGGGACGAATCCTCGGCAATGGCATTACAGCAGATAGTCTTTGGGTGGCTTTTGCAACTGTGATTACACCTTCACACGTTTTTTGCGGCCAGTGGGTAAAAGATGTAGCAATGTCTGGTGATTGTGTACCTTTATACGTAGAAACAAACAACGAAACCCTTCATGGCTGGGATTTGTTAGAAACTAACCTCTGTGCTGGCGATGTTTTATATATGACTATGCCCGCAACGCGACTATATCAATTGTGGCGGCATGAGGAAGTTTGCGAATCACACGTTTAATACAAAATTCAGGTGATTAATTATAATAAAATTTCTCAATTGCCAACAGAATTCAAAATATAGAAAGCCTGCCTGCTACCCAAGATGTAGGTAGCACAGCTAGCTGTGCTACCCTATGAATCACCTATATTCCACCCTACGAAAGTTTCTGGTTATGAAATCCAGATTACTTAGTAATGATTTAGGTTAATGCCAGCTTTTTTTGCCATTGCTTCTAACCCATTAATTTGTAAGGTTTTGATTGCTTTGGTTGATAGCTTTAATCTCACCCAACGATTTCCACCTTCCCACCAAACCCGCTTGTCTTGCAGATTAGCGTGCTGAAGGCGTTTAGTACGACGGTGGGAGTGGGAAACAGCAAAAGCGTTATTTGCTTTTTTACCAGTTAGTTCACAGCGACGGGACATAGCAACTATCTCCAGATTTTTATTTTAATACAGCCTTTCCATTTTAGGTCTTAGGCAGCAGAAGTGGGGAGATGAGGAAGCAGAGGGAGCAGGGGGAGCAGAGGGAGCAGGGGGAGCAGAGGGAGCAGGGGGAGCAGAGGGAGCAGGGGAAGCAGGGGAAGCAGGGGAAGAATAATCATTAAACAATTTCCAATGCCCAATGCCCCATGCCCAATGCCCAATGCCCCATGCCCCATGCCCCATGCCCCATGCCCCATGCCCCATGCCCCATGCCCCACTCATCACTATTTACTTGCTTGTTCTGTCAGCTTGGTGAGTACCTCATTCGATCGCTCTACGAAAGATTTCATTCCCTCAGCGTCAAATCCTTTCTGAGACATCAGCGCTAAATCGTAGACGTGTTGGCAAATCAAGTTGACTAACTGATCTGTAGACGATTCACCGTTACCTTGAATGATAATACCTTGGTTCAGATTTGCCAGATTTTGAATCAACGGGTGAGCAGTATTCACCAGCAAAACGTGATCTTCGGGAAACTCTACTGTCTGCTGCTGCATCATCATAGCGTTCATTTCCCGCATACGGCGGAGAATCTCTGGTAAAAGAACGATCGCAGGTGGTGTACCTTGAGGATCGTCTGATTTCAACGCTTCGGTACGGATGTTGAGTTTGGGTTTGTTGAGGGATTTCTCAAATAACTCTTTGATTGTCTCACTCCGGGTTTTGTTCGTCTTGGGATCGACAATTTCCTTATCTTTATCTTGTTCCAGCAGAGTATTGTCTAAATCTGAGTCTACTCGCGTAAACTTGACATCCTGATATTCCCGTTCGAGGAAGTTGATAAAGTGGGTATCGATAAAGGAGTCCATAAACAGGACTTCCAAGCCTTGATTTTTGTGCAGTTCTATGTATGTAGCTTGGGTTGCTTCCTCGGTGCTGTAGAAAACCCGATTTTCGTTGCGTTCTTTGTTGCGTTCTAGATATTCTTTCAGCGTAGTATAGGGAGCGCTAGGTGCTGAGTTCTCTGCACTGGGTGAGGGAGTGACATCTTGCCAAGCATCCCCGTCTGAAGATTGGACTTCAACCACTGGAGTTTCCGCCGCAGGTTTTTCTGTCAGTTTGGCGGTGGTGCGGAAGACGATGATATCTTCGATTTGTTTTTTGAATTTCTCGTCGTTGAGAACGCCGAATTTTACAAAAGTACCAAGATCCTTCCAAGCGCTAATGTACTGTTCACGATTATCGCGGAAAAGTTCTTTGAGGCGATCGCCTACTTTTTTGGCAATATAATCACCAATTCGCTTCACGGTGCGATCGCCTTGCAAGGCACTCCGCGATACGTTCAGGGGAATATCGGTACTATCAATCACACCCCGCATCGGCATCAAAAACTGCGGGATAATTTCTTCGCAGTTATCGCTAACAAAAACTTGATTGCAGAATAGCTTGATCTGACCTTTCGTAACATCGACATCCGGCCTCATTTTCGGGAAATACAGAATACCGTTGATGATAAAGGGATAGTCAGTATTTAGATGTACCCATAACAAAGGTTCTTCCTGAAAAGGATAGAGATAGCGGTAAAACTCTAAATAATCTTCTTGAGTCAGATTACTCGGAGACTCTCGCCACGGTGCTTTTTGCTTATTTATTACTTCGCCATCTAGTTTAATTGGGACTGGCAAAAAGTCGCAGTATGTCTTGACAAGATTTTTTATTCGTGCTGATTCGAGAAATTCCTCTTCTTCCCCTTGCAGGCTGAGAATAATAGTAGTACCGCGAGTTGTCCGGGAAGATTCTTCGAGAGTGAAAGCTGGCGAACCATCACAAGTCCAGTGAACCGCCTGCGCTCCTTCTTGATAAGATAAAGTATCAATTTCTACCTTTTGCGCCACCATGAAGGAAGAGTAGAAACCAAGACCGAAGTGACCGATTATCGGTTGATCTGATTTGCCTTCGTATTTATGAATAAATTCTTCAGCACTAGAAAAGGCAACTTGATTGATATATTTCTTAACTTCATCTGCGGTCATTCCGATACCGTTATCGGAGATGGATAGAGTTTTCTTATCTTTGTCAATGGCAATTTCAATTTCTGGTTCGCCGATATCTCCAGCATAATCGCCGGCGCGGGATACCATTTTTAGCTTTTGGATGGCGTCTACAGCGTTGGATACCAGTTCCCGCAAGAAGATTTGATGATCTGAGTAAAGCGACTTCTTGATGATTGGGAAAATATTCTCAGTATGAATACTGATAGTGCCTTGTTCTAGCATAATTGGTAATTTTCGATTTCGTATCTGAAATGATGATAGTGGCTAATACAGGCTAACCCTCTGTTTTCCAGGATAAACCCGGAGAACACAGAAGGGCATGATACCAATTAGAATTTTAAAAGCATAGCTTAGGCGATGCACCTTTTTTGAGCATAGTTTGCCCCCATTTTCTGATTCGGATTTCCCTACTCCCAACCCCCGATTTTCAACGCAGATCTATTAGTCTAGTTGAGACTGCTGTCTAATGTATTGCTGGAATTCTTCTCTAACACCAAAAAATAGTGGTATGGATAAGTAGGATCGATAAATTCTTGCTTGACAGTTAACCCAGCGTTGGCAACAGAGTTTAAAATCCGCTTTTTGGGATATCCTTTCAAACCCATTTCCCAGTAGTGTTCGTCACAGACTGGCTTTGTACTCCAGAATTTTGGCATATTGAGTAATAAATGCCTTGGTCTGCCGGAGAAAGAGGTTTTAAGCTGAAACGAGAGGTATTGGGTGCAATAGGGAATCGAAATCACTAAAAATTTCTTGGTTGCAATGGCAAGTTTTTTCAATGCTTCTTCTGACTGTTCGTAGGGGAAATGTTCTAGCACTTGAAACAGGACAATAGCATCAAATTTATCTTTCGGTAAGGAAAAATCTGTAGTTAAATCCAAAATCATTTCTGGCTTGAGGTTGGGGTCAACATCAGCAGTAGAGACGTTGTATCCATTATTCTTTAATAGGTCTGTTAACAGAGAATTAAAAATCCCAATTTCCAGAACGTTTTTTACTTGATTACCCAGTGAAAAAATTAAACGCAACTGGTGATGGTAGCTGATGAGGCGATTTTTGGATAAATATTCCGAATTTCTAATATCTAAGGAGGTGATGAGTTGCATAAAAAATACCTACCTAAGTTGATAGATTAACAAATTTGGTGCGTATACAACTACAGAATTCCCGAAAAAATTGTGAAAGTAACAGCATCTTATACCCCCAGAAGATTGGGAAAAACCCCAACCAGTGTCAAAAAACTGGTAGAGGAAATGGCGCAGAAAATAGAACAACAGGAAAAGAAACTAACAGAAGTCCTGACAGTTAATGCTGCTAAACGAGCTATTCGTCCTGCTGTAATCTAGCGACGGACTAGTTTTGGCTCTCAAACCAAGACTGGCAGTGTTTTTGTGGCTCAGATGTTAACTGTGGTTACAACCCTCAAGCCTCAAAAGCGTTTATTTATTTGTATGAAAATATATGTAAATTCTTATGATATCAATAAGAAAATTGATTCGGCATACGTCTAACGATAGATAGATTTTATCAAACAAATGGTTTAGATTTGTAACAGATTACACAGAACTAGGTAAAACACATGGCCAATATAGTTGATACCGCCGCTAATAATGGTTCTTTCAACACACTAGTTGCAGCAATCCAAGCAGCCGGTCTAGTAGATACACTGAAAGGCCCCGGCCCATTTACCGTCTTCGCACCCACTGATGAAGCGTTTAACAAGCTTCCAGCAGGTACAGTAGACGCATTACTGAAAGATATTCCCAAGCTCAAGAAAATCTTGACCTATCATGTAGTCTCAGGAAAAGTATTAGCTGCTGATGTAGTTAAGCTGAAGACAGCTACAACAGTTGAAGGTTCAGATGTAAAAATTGACGCTTCTAATGGCGTTAAAATCAATGATGCAACTGTTGCAGCAGCAGATGTTGCTGCTGATAACGGCGTCATCCACGTAATTGACACAGTTTTGATTCCTGCATAAGCAAGCTTCAGAATAGCCAATGCTATTTCTGGGACGGCGACTACCTATAGTCGTTTCTTAATTACTGTCTGGTTGAATGTTTTTTACTAAACATCAATTACCAATAAATCCATCTAGATACTCTCTAGATGGATTTATTGTTTTATGCGTTTATATTTGATTAGATGTAATCAAATTTTTAGTTTTGCCAAACCCAAATAACGGATACCTTCGGGGGAAATGTCAAAACGGCAAGGTAAGACTTCTAAACCGAGAGCGATCGCATCCCGCAATAATTTACCATATATAGGATCTGTGCGATCGCCAGGGGAGAACTCGATACAATCACCGCGATTAATAAAGTAAAGCATCACCGCACGAGTTAGAGGTAGTAGCGCCATTAGTTCTCGCAAGTGCTTTTGTCCTCTGGTAGTCTCCGTGTCAGGAAATAGCGCTAATCTACCCTCAGACAAAGTTGTATTTTTTACTTCTAAATAAATCGGGGGTTCCTCATCACTCCCCGTCAAGAAAAAATCCACTCGACTTTTTTTATCTAGTCCATAAACCACCTCGCCCTTAATTTGGCTATAATCACCCAGTTCTGAGAAAAGGTGTTTCGCCAAAGCTAGCTTTACTACCCGATTGGGCAAAAAAGTATTTATACCTACCCAAGTCGGCTCGTTGTCATGTACCTGAATTAGTTCTAAAGTGTAAGCCAATTTGCGGTTAAGATTATCGCTTTTAGAAAGCTGTACCGCACTTTGGAGAGTCGATACTCCAGTCATTGGCCCTGTATTGGGACAGTGCGCTGTGACTATTTCGCCAGAAGTAAGTTGAACGTCAGCAAAAAACCGCTTGTAACGCTTGAGCAAAATACCGGGATACAAAGGCGGGTAACGGTAAAGCCAATCTATCATTATGGAACCTTGTTGCTGTTAGTAAATATACGTCGATTCCTTGCCCACCGAACCCCCATCAGCAAAACTTTTCAGCACCAACTCCGCCCTATGACAGAATTCCAGTAACTTCACATATCATGTATTGTCACTTTTTGTAGTTAAATTTACAACATTTTAATAAAAAGTAGCATATACTAGGTATTATAAGACTCCCATAAAAAACCGGGAAAATTTCAACGTGCAAGGAGGTAAATCCTATGCAAAAAGTGTGGACATCAACGGAATTAGAATATGCTTTTCTGTTTACTCTCAGAAAAGTAACTTCAATTAATCCAAAAGGTTTCAAGCCATTTTTTAGTAATATGCCTATTGACCCTTATATCAAAGGCTATTACCGTTCCAGAAGATTATCTCGGTTCACAGTTTCGGGAAATCAGTTAATCAAATTACCTCATGGCTACCTCTTTCAAAGTAAAGAGTACAATCCATTAGTGGGTGACATCAAAAGAGAGTTTGCAGAATTAGAAGATGCACTCATAGAACTTGATATTTTTAAGAATCTTCTCTTAGCATTTAGTGATTCTTGTAGACTTCATCCTGAAGCTGAAATCGGAGTCCATCAAATTAGAAACTATTTGTTCAGTAGATAATTTGGGTAATCCAGCGCCTGAAGGTATCCATCAAGATGGTACTGATTTTATTGGCATATTTTCAGTAGATAGAGATAATATTCAAGGTGGAGAAACACATCTATATGCTGGCACAAAAGAAAAGCCTGTGTTTAGTAAAGTTCTAAATCCGGGAGAACTCTTATTAGTCAATGATCATGATTTTTTCCACTTCACTACTCCTATCAAACCACAGATTGATGCTCAGGGAAGTAGGGATGTTTTTGTACTAACTTCTCCCAGCTTACTTTCGGAATAATTTTAGTTAACCGTAAATATTTTACAATCTACGAGATATGGGGAATTGAATTTAGTTATTTCCCCAGCTTTTTTATTTGTAATTGGAAATAATCGTGCTGATAGTGGTTTATCTAACTTGATGGCTAAAGTTGCCAAATATCTTCACAAACAGGAAGCATCAGCCTAGAGTAACCATAGATTTTTACTGATAATAATATGTTCCGTCATTGCGAGTGAAGCAAAGCAATCGCAAAGTCTCTGGGATTGCTTCGCTTCACTCGCAATGACATCTTATTATTGAATCATGCCTACTTACTTAACAACATAGGGTAGTGTGTTGGTTTTACTTCCCAAAAAGTACGAAATATACTTAAAATATGAAGGTGAGTGCATAGGTTAGACTACCAAACAAGCCTGCTGGAATTCAACTAAGTGAATCAACCAAACAAATGCCATGAATGACGAATTCTACAATAGAGGATTGGAAAAGGCTAGGCGAAAAGACTACGCTGGAGCAATTGAGGAATTTAACCATGCTTTACAACTGACACCTTACTTTAGCGAAGCTTATTTGCAACGGGGTTTGGCACATTATGACTCAGGAGCAATCCTTAAAGCTGTTTCAGATTATACCGAAGTAATAAAGCTGAATCCTGAGAGTGTAGAGGCATATTATTGTCGTGGATTGGCTAGGGTGGCGCTGAAAAATTTGTCAGGGGCGCTGGAGGATGTTGAACGCGCTATCCGTCTCAATCTCAATTATGCTGCTGCTTATAATCTGCGGGGAATGGTGCGGCGCAAACAAGGTTACATTCAAGATGCGATCGCTAACTTCAAAAAGGCTGCACAATTATATCTAGAGCAACAAGACAAAGAAAATTGTCGTCTTTGTTTAGAACGAATTAAACAGCTACAACCCCCAGAAAAATCTCCTCTTCAGGAATCCCATTCTACTAATGCGCCGATTTTATCCACCAATGATTATTTCACGCAATTGTTAGAAAAGGCTGAGAAGGGAGATACCCAAGAGGCACTTGCCGATTTAAACTGGGTATTAAAAGCTGATCCGCAAGATGCCCAAGCTTACTGCTGCCGTGGAGTTGTGCGTTGTAAAATGGGGGATTATCGAGAAGCAATCGC
The DNA here is from genome assembly GCF_023734775.1 of Nostoc cf. commune SO-36. NCBI lineage: Bacteria > Bacillati > Cyanobacteriota > Cyanophyceae > Nostocales > Nostocaceae > Nostoc > Nostoc commune. Next base: position 2,093,542 of record NZ_AP025732.1, read on the forward strand.
AGATTTTAATCAAGCATTGCAACTAAATTTTCAAGATGCCATTGTCTATCGTAACCGAGGCAAAGCACGTTCTGCATTGGGAGATCATCAAGGAGCGATCGCAGACTTTAACCAAGCACTCCAGATGCAACCACAAGATCCCCTAGTATATATTGCTAGAGGTAATACTTATCGGGCAATGGGAAATCATCTTGATGCAATTCAAGATTACACCCAAGCACTGCAAATCAATCCTGATGATGCTCAAGTTTACTACAATCGTGGCATTGCCTATACTTGCATAGAAGAAATACAAAATGCCGTGGAGAATTATCAACGGGCGGCGAGTATTTTTTGTGAACAAGAAGATTGGGGAAACTATCAACAAGTCTTAAGTAGCCTAGAAAAAATCCAGAAATTTAGTCCTGAGTCAAAAAAGCAAAAATCTCATCTGTTACGCCAGCGAATTTTGCGAATGGTTGGGGGATATTGGGAAATTGCCGAACGATTAATTCAGCATAAGCAAGATTACCATCCTGGAATGTCAGATGAGTGGTATTTGCAAAAAGTCATTGATGATTTAGAACGCGATCGCGGTAGATAAAATATAAATACCACTACACATATAAATTCACCCGTACACTTATACGGGTGAAAATTCGCTCACTCACTTGTTATTTTTTTCACAAACTAAACGTACCTTACATTAAGCACGTTTCAAAATTTAGTTAGAAGTGCGACTTTGACGGCGACGACGCAATCCAAACATACTAACTGCTCCCACTGCAAACATTGATAGAGTAACAGATGGTTCAGGAACGCTAGCACCGATTAACGCTTTAACATTTGCCTCGCCGATATCAAGAACGACGACAACATCATTAAAGTCACGATCAGAACCTTCGTTCTGCTTACCAGTTTTAGAATCTACCCCTGAAGCGTTTAGACCTCCGTATAAATCCTCGAATGCTAGGAGGATATAGTTGTTGTAAGCGTAAGCAACTGCGTGCTGTAGTCCGTCAGCGTTAGAACCAGTTTCAGTACCAAAGATATTGGCAGAGTTGCCACGATTAAAACCATCAGCTCTTAACCAGAAGTCAAGTTGACTGCCTCCGGTAATATTACCAATTTTGACCCCATCACCTAATTTTAGTGTATTACTCCCGCCAAGAATACACCCGGCTCCTGCACAAGAAATATCATTAAAAAGCAGTCCAGACTTATTAGTAGTTCCTGTAGAATCGAAGGCTAACTGATTTCTATAACCTGCGCCTTCATTGATGAAGTAAACAGAAACATCGTAGTCGTATTTTAGGTTTAAGTTACTAGGATCTAATTTGAATTGCCCGCTATTTGGTAGAGCTACGCTTTCTGCTTGGACAAATTGTTGAAAAGGGGTGTCGTTAAAACTAGTTTGAGACTTGTTATATACCGTTGGCTGAGTCCATGCACTATTCCAAGTAAAACCAGTAGCAGATGCAGTTTCTACTTGAGAAAATAATCCGCTCAAGGTAGCTGTAGCTGCAATGAAGGCAGTAAATAAATTATGTTTCATATTAGGAGTCATTAAGTAGGGAAAGCAATTTAGATAATGCTATTTTCAGCAGTTATCTGTGTTCGATATCTTTTAGTTGTAACAAATACAATTTTGCGAAGTCAATCTGTTTTTTTGTTTTTATTAGTATATTTAAATAGCTCTTTATTTAAAGTATTTATACTGAAAATAAACTATTTATGGTCTGGAGACACACTGTTATTGACACTTAGGCTGGAAACGTTGTATGTAATGAAAAATTGATTAAAAATTTATATTTTTTATAAAAATCAGATATGCAATTTATATAGTAAAGGCTAAAAGCTTAATCTATAAGGATTTTTATTTGAATGAGGTCGATAAGTAGTAGTACGCTGTCATGGGTATCAACTTAGCTTTGATCAAAGTTACTTGCTTCTATACAAGCAAAGTTTATCTGCGTACTTACGTTGGGAAACGTAGTAGTCTATCTAATCGATGAAACCTGGGTGAATAAGTTTATTTTTTGGAGTAAGCAATTCAGTGCTTACTACCTAAGCTGTTATGTATACAACTTGTCTTATCTAGGGGGCAATGTCAAAATTAACTTCAGTATCGTCAGAATTTGGAAGTCTCTTATGCTGAGGATGGGAGACAATTTAAGGGGACTGTTATTTAGGATGACAGTCTTTGCTTGGACTTGACGAATATCTTTATAAGGTTAAAATAATCAAGCTTTTCCAGAGCTACATTTCCCCTCTCACAGATAAAATTTATATATGAACTCTACACAAGAAAAACTAAAAGATCAGGTTAAGAAGGCTTTAGTCGCGGCTTTTGGCGCTGATGTCGCTGGAGTAGATCCAATTTTGGTTCCTGCTAGTAATCCTAAATTCGGCGATTATCAGGCGAATGTGGCTTTATCTTTGAGTAAAAAGAAAGGATTGCAACCAAGAGCGATCGCATCTGCGATCGTTGATAAATTAGATGTATCCGAAATCTGCGAACCGCCAGAAATCGCTGGGCCAGGATTTATCAATCTCAAATTGAAAACGGCATACTTAGAAGCACAACTAAATGCAATCCAAGCTGATCCTAGACTAGGAGTTCCAGCCGCGAAAACGCCGAAGCGGGAAATTGTGGATTTTTCCAGTCCGAATATTGCTAAAGAAATGCACGTCGGACACTTGCGTTCGACAATTATTGGTGATTCCATAGCCCGAATTTTAGAATTCCAAGGGCACGATGTCTTGCGGTTAAATCATGTAGGTGATTGGGGTACGCAGTTTGGAATGTTAATTACCTATCTGCGGGAAGTTTACCCAGACGCACTTACCACCGCTAATGCTTTAGATATTGGAGATTTAGTCTCTTTTTATCGCCAAGCCAAACAACGCTTTGAAACAGACGAAGCTTTTCAGGAAACAGCACGGCAGGAAGTCGTCAGATTACAAGCAGGTGCAGAAGATACACTGCATGCTTGGAAACTGCTGTGTGAACAATCACGGCAAGAGTTTCAAATAATTTATGACTTGCTAGATGTGCAAGTCATTGAACGCGGAGAATCTTTCTATAATCCCTTACTGTCTGGCGTTGTGGAAGATTTAGAAAAATCTGGATTACTGGTAGAAAATCAGGGCGCAAAATGCGTTTTTCTGGAAGGGTTTACAAATAGAGAAGGTGAACCTTTGCCCTTAATTGTGCAGAAATCAGATGGCGGCTATAACTACGCCACGACAGATTTAGCATCCCTCCGCTACCGGATTCAGCAGGATAAAGCAAAACGGATAATTTATGTAACCGATGCTGGACAAGGAAACCACTTTGCTCAATTTTTCCAAGTAGCACAGAAAGCTGCATGGATTCCCGATGATGTGGAATTAGTGCATGTTCCCTTTGGGTTGGTGCTAGGAGAAGATGGCAAGAAATTTAAAACTCGTTCTGGGGATACTGTGCGGTTACGGGATTTGTTAGATGAAGCTGTTTCTCGTACTCATGCAGACCTAAAAGCTAGATTACAAGAAGAAGAGCGCCAAGAAACTGAAGAATTTATTAATAAAGTTGCTAGGATCGTTGGCATCAGTGCAGTTAAATATGCAGACTTAAGCCAAAATCGCACCAGTAACTACATCTTCAGCTATGACAAAATGCTGGATCTCAAAGGTAATACTGCGCCCTATATGCTGTATGCTTATGCCCGGATTCAGGGGATTAGCCGCAAGGGTGATATTAACTTTAAGGAGTTGGGAAACAATGCCGTTCTGTTGCAGCATGAAACAGAATTAGCGTTGGCAAAATATTTACTTCAACTGGATGAAGTTATTAGTATTGTAGAGCAAGACTTGCTGCCCAATCGTTTATGTGAATATTTGTATGAACTGAGTAAGAAGTTTAATCAGTTTTATGATCGCAATCAGGGAGTGCAAGTTTTGGATGCGGAGGAACCACAGCGCACATCTCGTTTGGTTTTATGTGATTTGACTGCTAGAACTCTGAAGTTGGGGCTATCTTTGTTGGGAATTGAGGTATTGGAGAGGATGTAATTTTTTAACGCATAGGTACGCAGAGTAAGAGTTAAGCTGATTTTTTCTTTGCGTCTTTGCGGTTTGTTAATCAAAATTGCTGGGCTTGGAGGCGATCGCTTATGGTACGGACAGCATCAAAAAACATAACTCTGGCAGAGTTTTTAATGTTATCAGAAACAAAACCCGCTAGTGAATACATCAATGGTCAAATTATTCAAAAACCAATGGCACAGGGAGAACACAGCACTATTCAAGGTGAACTGATTATTTTTATTAATGCTATATTGAAACCCCAAAGAGTTGCACGAGCATATCCAGAACTGCGGTGTACTTTTGGTGGCAGATCAATTATCCCGGATGTAGCGGTATTTACTTGGGAGAGAATACCTCGCAAAGAAAATGGCAGGGTAGCAAATTTATTTTCAGCAGCTCCCGATTGGACTATCGAGATTCTATCACCTGACCAAAGACAGACGAAAGTTACAAAAAATATTCTGCATTGCCTAAATTATGAAACACAAATGGGTTGGCTGATTGATCCAGAAGAACAAACGGTATTTGTATACATCCGCAATCAACAGCCAGTCATGTTGGATGAACTAGAAGCTTTACTCCCTGTGCCAGATTTTGCAAGTGAGTTGAGGCTGACTGTAGGAGATTTATTTGGTTGGCTATTGGAGTAAACCAAACTCTGACGAATTGAATAAGGAAATACACCAAGTGCAACAAGTTTTATGGGTAGGAATCGGTTGTAAACGGGGAACCTCATGGCAGTTGATTGATCAAGCAATTGAGCAAGTCTTTCGAGAAAATCAACTTTTTCAAAGTGCGATCGCAGGTATTGCTACCATTGACACTAAAGCCTCAGAATTTGGTTTAGCAAAACTTTGCCATCTCCGCAACTTGCCCCTAAAAACCTTTTCTGCCGAAATCCTTCGCTGTGTCTGTGTTCCCAACCCTGCCACAATTACCGACCATAAAGTAGGTACACCTAGCGTAGCAGAGGCAGCGGCTATTCTTGCAGCCTCTCAACTCACATCGTTGACTGTTTACCCCTTTACAAACATAGAGGAATTGCAAGTCAAGTTCTTAGTTCCTAAACAAATTTTTCAGCTACAAGGGCAACCAGGAGCATTAACGCTAGCTGTTGCCCAAGCTTCAAATATTAGTATTACAGAACTTCACTAATTTTTCTACTCAACAACTCTCAAAAAATAGTTAATTACGCTAGAAACAATTGCTAGCACAATTGAACCTAACAAAGCAGGTAAAAAGCCATTAATCTCAAAACCAGAACCAGGAGTTAGGGCACTTGCCAGCCAAAGGGTTAAGGCGTTAATTACTAATGTAAATAAACCAAAAGTGAGTAAGGTAATCGGGAACGTTAAAATTCGCAAAATTGGTCTAATAAATGCATTAACCAGACCAATAACAAGGGCAGCGATCAAGGCAGTCACAAAATTCTTGATAAAGAATCCTGGAATAATATTAGCAGTAATGAATAACGCTACCGCAGTACCGAGCCAAGTTAATAAAAAGTGTTGCATAAGTTTTTTTAGATGAATTAGCAGTAAGTTTAATTAATTTCACTATTGCCAGTTGTGATCTGTAACACGATTAGGCGTCATTGTGCTTGACTTTTAAAGTTGCCATTATCTTTTATCAGGACAAAAGCAATGTAATTTTTTAGTGCTAGGCATAAAGAGATATTTCTAATCGGCATATCTTTATCGTATTGCAGGATGTACCGCAATGAATTGATAAAAAATGCTGTGAAGCATAAAACCCCTACGGAGGTTTCTCGAAGTTGAAAAACCTCTGTACTTTGGGGATTTCCAATAAATGCACCTTATGGTTACAGACGCGTGATGTGGGATGCTGTATTTAGCAAGCTTGAAGGTAGGGCTAAGGTTAACGCCGTAAAAGAACCTCCCAAGTAGAGCCACCAACTACACCGTCAGCTTCTAAACCATAGCGCTTTTGTGCAGCTTTCACGGCGGCTTCGGTTGTCTCGCCAAAGTCTCCATCGGCATCGCCTTTCAAGAAACCAAGCTTTTTCAGTTGTTGTTGCAACTTAACAACTTCAGAACCACGTAATCCTATACGCAAAATTGGCATTCCTTCTGAGGTGTATTGAATACCAGGGGTTCGCTTAGTAGTTGTGTTTGGCTGAGTTCGAGTAGTTTGCCGAGTCTGTGTGTTTGACTGAGTTCGAGTAGTGGATGTAGGCCGATTCGGCGTTTTCTGCGTGCTTGAAGTTGTAGTTCTTCTTGGGGTAGCCGGTCTTGGTTCAGGGCTTTTCGGAACTTGTGTTACAGCTCTTCTTGGGGTGGTAGGTCTTGGTTCAGGGCTAGTCGGAACTTGTGTTACAGCTCGTCTTGGGGGGTTGGGGTTGATATTTGCAACGTTGGTGAGGTTGTTAGTCTGGTTTGGAACCGGAAAATTTGTAGCCGAGTTAAATCTTGGCTGGGGTGAAAGGACGTTTGATGCTGCTATCGGTTCTTTTGGGAAAAGTCTTTGCCAAGTGCTGGCATCAACAATGCCATCTGGATTCAAGCCAGCTGCTTGTTTAAACCGGGCAACAGCACTGGCCGTATTTTCATTATATGTACCATCTACAGCACCAGAGTAAAAACCCAAAAGTTTCAGAGCTGCCTGAAGTTCAGTTACGCGTTCACCTTGACTACCAACTTTAAGGGTAGGGCGGTTGATGGTATCTCCAGGATTTATTTGAGCAATTTTTTGTGGTGCTGCTATTGATACTACAGCCGTTGAGGCAATAAGCAGAGGCGTAATGCAGAACAAGAGTATTTCGATGGCTGATAAAGATTTAGACCTCTTTGTCCACCAAATTTTTTGCCGTTTTTCCATTCTACAGCGATTTACAGTTGGGTCTAGTAATTTTAAGTAACTCAAAATACTTGCTGTCAGGCTGCTTTGCATGGAATTTACTCCCAGAATATTCTCATGCTAATGGTACAGCCGCTTGGTCTAAAAAACAGCTGCTATAGAAAGTGATCACACATAATTCAATATCCTTGGGTTCAGAATTGCTCCTCCTTGTGACTTTTCAAAGTATTGAACACCTAAGCTAAATCCCTGTCACAAAACGTAATTACGAATTACGTTAGCGGAGCCTCTTCTCTACGAGAGGCTCCGCCAACTAGTCATTGAGCGTCATGACGAATTACGAATTATTTAATTCTCTATGCCCCATACCCTAGTTTTGGTCAGCAACTGAAGTTAAACAATCGCTAAGTTAGCCAAGTTGCCTTTGTAGTCACTAATCTCAATTACGGCATCTGTGAGGGCAGAGAATCCATTAATATTATCATTGAGTGCTAAAAAAGTCTGTCGATTATTGCCTGTACCGAAAGTAAAAGTTGCCGCACCTTTAGCCACAAAAGCAGTTGCAGTCAATATCTGTTGGACATCTGCGAGATTTAAACTAGCAACAGTGCCAAGTTGAACTAAATTAGCAGCGTTAACTGCATATAGCCCATCAATTTTATCTTCACAAATGTTCAAGTCAGTAATTCTATCAAAGCCAGACAGCAACGAATCACTCAGACTGTTGAACACAAATTTATCAGTACCACGATCGCCTGTTAGAGTATCACGCCCAGTGCCACCATTAAGAATGTCATCACCGTTACCACCAACTAGTTTGTCATTTCCGGCTAATCCTAAAAGCAGATCGTTGCCGTTTTTGCCAGAAATTTTATCATTACCAGCCCCACCAGTGAGTTTATCTGCACCGTTACCACCATTTAGAGTAATGTTTAGCACATTTCCCTCTGTGGTGGTCTTGCTGATTAATTGACCATTGGTATCATATAGATAAGTAGCAATGGCATCAGTAGTGCCATCACTGTTGCTATCAATATCTGCTGAAGTCAGTTTGCCGTTGGCATCATAGTTGTAAGTGATAATCTCGTCAGCAATGCCATCATTATTTTTGTCAGCTACCTGTGCAGCTAGTCTGTTGTTAGCATCATAGCTGTAAACAGTTACTTGATCAAAGATTCCATCACGATTATTGTCAATCTTCTGTGAGGTCAGCTTGCCGCTCAAATCGTAGCTGTAAATGCCAACCGCATCAATTACACCATCATTGTTGAGGTCATAGCTAGCGGATGCACGTCCATAAGTAGAAGTTACAACATAATAAGGTATGCTGTTGCCGTTGTCATAACTGCTAGAGGATGTGATCCTGCCATTGGCATCATAAGTAAAAATCTCAACAGCATCATTGCCGAAGCCGTTAGTGCTAGAGGATGTCTTGTTGCCGTTGGCATCATAAGTATAAGTTTTGATATAATCGACTATGACATCGCCATTTTCATCAAGACTAAAGGATGTCTGGTTGCCCTTGGCATCATAAGTATAAGTTTCGATATAATCAACTATGCCGTCGCCCTTGTCGTCACGGCTAAAGGATATCTTGTTGCCGTTGGCATCATAAGTATAAGTAGAAGTTTGGATATAATCAACCATGCCGTCGCCGTTGGTGTCCTCACTCAAGAATGTCTGGTTGCCCTTGGCATCATAAGTATAAGTTTGGATAGCATCAACTATGCCGTCGCCATTTTCGTCACTGCTAAAGGATATCTTGTTGCCCTTGGCATCATAAGCATAAGTGTAGATACGATTAGGTATACTGCCGCCGTAGTCCTCGCTAGAGGATATCAGGTTGCCGTTGGCATCATAAGTATAAGTGTAAGTAAAACTAGGTATACCGTCGCCGTTGTCGTCAAAGCTATAGGATGTCTGGTTGCCCTTGGCATCATAAGTATAAGTTCGGATCTCATCAACTATGCCGTCGCCGTTGTAGTCAAAGCTAGATGATGTCTGGTTGCCGTTGGCATCATAAGTATAAGTTTGGATAAAACTAGCTATACCGTCGCCGTTGTCCTCCCTAAAGGATGTCAATTTGCCGTTGGTATCATAAGTAGAAGTTTGAATACTATCAACTATGCCGTCGCTATTTTCGTCACGGCTCAAGGATATCACGTTGCCGTTGGTATCATAAGTAAAGGTTGAGACAACATCATTTATGCTCTGGCTCTCATAATCAGCGATAATTAATGTCGCGTTGTAGCGGTAAGTAATAACTGAGTCTATAGTCCCATCACTGTTGTTGTCTATCCTCTCAGCTATTAAGTCACCAGCAGCATCGTAAGTATAAGTTGTGGTTGAGTTCATAAACTTATGTTCCTGATCTGAAGAATGAAGTACAAAAGTAGTATTGCTATAATACTTTTTGGTTAGGGGGAAAGTCTAAGTGAATTCATCTTTAACCGTTATCCTTTCAGATCATCTCATACCAAAAGGGACATTTTTCAGAAACACTGCGATCGCACGTTAAAAATCAAGCAGATGCGATCGCTCGATTAATTGCTTCTTCTTGACCAACTAAAGACAGGTAAGGCTCTTTTAAATACTTACAAGCGGAAGCGATCGCATCTTGGGCACTCACAGCCATAATCAATTCTTGGAACTTGGTGTCAAAATCAATTCCTAAGCCCAAAATTTCGTACCAACCGTATATTTGAGCAATTTGACCGTTCGTTTGTTTGCCCAAGGCATACTGTCCCAAAATTTTGTTTTTAGCAGCTTGGAGTGCGCTTTCGGATACTTCCGTAGTACACAATAAATCTACTTCTGTACGTAGTCCTTCTAGGGCGATGCTGGTGTTCTCTGGTGCTGTACCTATGTAAACTACAAAGGATGCTGGAAATAGCCTTGTGGAGTAAAATGCAGATACTTCGTAAGCTAAACCGCGTTTTTCCCGCAATTCGACAAACAAGCGGCTAGAAAGCCCATTTCCCAAGTAGGTACACAACAACTTTAGTGGGGCGTAGTCAACAGAACTTACCGATGTCCCCAAATAACCAAGCATCACGATTGATTGTTGTGTCTGTACTGGTTTAATTTTTACCTGTGGTTCAACTTTAATTTCAGGTAAATTCAGTATTGGTAGTGCTTGGGCTGGCGCTTGCCAATCAGCAAAAACTTCTTCTACCAACGTTGCTGCATCTGTGGGTGTGATTCTGCCAGCAATGCTAATTACTACATTATCTGGGCGGAAATAAGTTTGGTGATACTCCACTAAATCTGTGCGAGTTAAGCTACTCATAGTGGTTTCATCTCCCAGCACTGACATAGAGTAGGGATGATTTTGGTACATTACCTGCCGCATTTGTTCAAAGGCGACATTGAACGGTTGCTCTTTTTGGGAACGAATATCTTGGAGTGCTAAACGCCGTTCTAGTTCCACTTGAGTTTCAGGAAAAGTAGGCGATCGCAAAAGCCGCCCTGCCAATGCTAAAATTTCCGCAAAATCAGATGTTACCGTCTTGAAAGATAACAAAAAATAATCAGTGCCAGCATCCGCACTCAAACTCGCCCCTACAGACTCGACAATTTCAGCAATTTCCAAACTAGAAAGTCCATCACATCCCTTTGTCATCACTGCCGATAGCAAATGTGCCAACCCTGCTTGCTCCCGGTTTTCGTTACAACTACCAGCACGCACAAAGATTCGCGCCGCAACAATGTCCGCAGCAGGGTTTTCTGTAACTAGCACGACAATGCCATTATTTAATACGGTGCGATGGATAGATGATTTTTGCAGCAAGGTTGTCATTTATCTTTTGTCCTTTGTCATTTGTCATTTGTCATTTGTCTTTTACTAATGACTAACACGGTTTAAGTACAGTAACCGCGTAATTCTCCGGTGAGAGATACTGTTTAGCTAATTTTTGCAGTTCTTTGGCATCAAAAGACTGAATCTGCTGGGGATATGTCACAGCTAATTCAGCTTGGGCAATGGTATTGTAATATCCATAAAGCCCTGTAAGTTGATTTGGTGTTTCGGTGGAAAAAGCATACTCGTTACATAGCAGCCTGCGTGTACGAGCAAGTTCTTGTTCGCTAATTCCTTTAGTCTGCAAATCATCTAAATGAGCGCAAATTAAAGACTCAACTTCTTCCAAATTTTCTGGTTCTAACCAAGCAGTAATTGTAAATAAACTCGATTCCCGTTGTAGAGAAAAACTACTGCAAATTCCCTGTACTAATTGCAAATCTTCTCGCAAATCACGCACTAAACGCGAAGTCCGCCCTTCTGCCAATAACACTGACAAAAAATCTAAACCATAGCCAGTACGGATATCTTCTACTCCAGGAACCAGCCACGCCATCAATAATCGCGCTTGTTCTATGCGTGGTAAACACAGTTCTTGACGATGAATACCTGTTATCACAGGCTTTGCCACTTTCTCCAACTGCGGACAATTAGAGCGTTCGGCAAAATCAGCAAATGAGTGATTTACCATTTCCCAAGCTGGTTGCTGGGCTATACCCCCGGCAATTACCACCGTCATATTTTCCGGCTGATAGTGGGCGTGATGAAAACAGCGCATTGCTTCTGGTGACTGCTGCATCAATTCTTGCTCAGTACCCAACACCGAACGTCCGTAAGGGTGATGCGGATAGATGCTTTGAATTAGAGCTTGAAATCCTATCCAGTCGGAATCGTCCTGACAAGAGCGAATTTCTTCTAGCACTACATCCCTTTCTCGGCTAAATTCATCTTCGGGAATTGCCGCATTGAGTAGTAGTTCTCCCAAGTAGGGCAGAGTATCTTTTAAATAAGGGGCAGCTGTGGTGAGTGAATAATGAGCATAATCATAGCTTGTCGCCGCATTACTCACGCCACCCCGGTTTTCAACTTTGGAATCGAACATTCCAGGGGGTAGCGTCGCCGTACCTTTAAAAATCATGTGTTCTAAAAAGTGCGCCATGCCAAACCACGGTTTTGGCTCTAGGCTGGCTCCAGCACGCACCCAAACATCCGCCACAACTACAGGAGTAGTGGGAATTTCTTGATGAATAAAAGTTAAACCACTCTCTAGTCGGAAGACCGAGGCTGGAAATACGGTATTAGTTAGTTGTTTTAACAATTTTTTGTAGTTTTGACCACAATTTAAGGCAATTGTGTCATTTTAACTCTGAACGCTACCTCATTTAGAATCAAGTTATACAGATTTAGTAGAATTATGCTGTTCCTGTTCTCCAGATTACCGAAAAATTAGAAGCGTTATGCATTGAGAGGAAAATCGCAAATTAATTAAAATACTGGAATCTCAATGACAAATTCTGTTCCTTCACCAAGCACAGAATTGCACCTCAACCGCCCATTGTGGGTTTCTTCGACAATTTGACGAGCGATCGCTAATCCTAATCCTGTTCCCTTTCCAACCTCTTTAGTTGTAAACAGGTGGTCAAATATCCGCGTTCTAATCTCCTCTGGCATCCCCTGACCATTATCTTTGATGCGAATTGCTACCATGTTTTTCTCACTGGATACTTCGGTGTGAATCAGTATTTTGTGATGATTGTCTTGGGCTTGGGCAAAAGAAAGCCCCTCACACGAAGTATCTAAGGCATCAATAGCGTTAGCAAGGATGTTCATAAATACTTGATTTAACTGTCCTAAAAAGCACTTAACTGGTGGTAAATTTCCATATTCGGTGATAACTTCAATTGCTGGACGCTTTTCATTAGCTTTGAGGCGATACTTCAAAATCAACAGGGTACTCTCAATCCCTTCATGGAGATTACAAGCAACTTTTTCGGTTGTATCGGCTCTGGAGAAAGTGCGAAGACTAATGCTAATGTCTTTAATCCGTTCTGAAGCCACCTTCATTGAGCTTACGAGCTTTGGTAAGTCTTGAGCCAAGAATTCTAGGTCAATTTCTTCGCCATGCTCAATGACTGCGATCGCTGGAGTGGAATGATGTTGTTGGTAGCATTGGATATGGGCGAGTAAGTCTTGAATATACTCTTCGGCATTGTTGAGGCTGCCTTTGAGAAACCCAATGGGATTATTAATTTCATGTGCCACTCCAGCAACCAAGTTACCCAAGGTTGCCATTTTCTCATTTTGCACCATTTGTAATTGGGCTTGTTGGAAATTTTGCAGCGCTTCTTCTAAATCCTGAGATTTGTGCCGTAAATCAGCTTCAGACTCTTGTAGTGCGGCTTCAGCAAGTTTGCGTAAGCGAAGCTCCTCGTAGAGATCGCTAATATCTATGATTACACCATCCCATATAATCGAGCCATCAGCTTGCCGCTCTGGTTGGGAAGCACCTTGAAGCCATTTTATGGTTCCTGAAGATGTGATAATTCGCCATTCGTGTCGAAATGGTGTGATGTTTTCAGCAGAGTAGCTCATCGCCTGCTGAATACTGGCAAAATCATCTGGATGTTCCATAGAACGAAAACTCTGCTTTCCTGTCATTATTTCCTCTGCTGTCACCTCATAAAGGTTGTAGCAGCCAGAACTGACGTAGGGCATTGAAACTGAACCGTCAGCATTTAAATGTAGTTGGTAAATTGCCCCAGGAATATTATCAGCGAGCTTCTGGAAGCGAGCTTCGCTAGCACGAAGTTGAGCAAGCGATCGCTCTAATTGATGGGCATAATTTTGAGATTCTTGATAAAGACGGGCATTTTCTAGAGAGATGGCGGCTTGAGCGCATAGCAGTTGGATAACTTCGGTGCGATCGCTTGTAAATGCGCCAATCGTCAATTTATTTTCCAGATATATTAACCCGATTAATTGGCCATGACGCAAAATCGGCGTACACAACGCACTTTTGGGTTGTTGCTGCATCAAATATTGGTCAGTAATAAAATCGTTTTTTACTGTTGCATCATCCAGCACTACAGTTTTTAAGGTGTGTTTGACATAGTTTACCAATGCGATCGGAATGTTTTGGCTGCTTGACAATGGTACAGATACTAAATTCACCCCTTCATTGATGGTGGCTACAGCTTTAACCATTAAGTTGCCCTGTTCGAGTACAAGTAAAGCAGCTTTTTTCGCTCCAGCATTTTCCATCACCACTTGCAAAAGGGTAGTGAGTAATTGCTCTAATTGAATTTCACTGGAAAGAACTTGTGCGGCTTTAAAGATGGTGGCAAAATCGAGAGCTTCAGAAATACTGCTGCTAGAAAGGTTTGTGTGGATGGTTTGATGTGGAAATGATGATGAATCGACAGTTGAACTTATTTGAAAGCGATGATGCTGCCCTTGTAAGATGGGAGCCAGGAGTTGAGGATAGCGTTTTTCTAAGTCTTCACTTTTGGCTTTAGCGCCCCAACGAGCATAGCAGTAATAAGCTTCTTGCATATAAGCTTGGGCGATTTTTTCTTTGCCCCATTCGAGGTAGAACTTGGCAGCTAACTCATTACTCAAGGCTTCTTCTTGGATATATTCGTTTTCTTTCGCTAAAGTGATGGCGCGATCGTATAATTCTATCGCTGCTATTTTTTCACCCAAAACCCGATGGCGTTCTGCTTCCACCAAATCAAATTTATGCTGGAAATTCATCGGTGCAAATTTGGCTCGAAACTGCAATTTTTCTTGATTTTCACTAACCTTTAAGAGTAATTGCTCCTGTTGAGATGGTTCCGCAGTTGCATAGACAGCCAGACGAGACAGAGAATCGTAATAGTAGAAAACAGGCACAGATAACATTCCTGCGCCACCATTGAGGTATTGCTCTCCCTGATTTCCACTCTCAACTGCCGCCGAAAAATTCTCAAACAAATAACTGAGTGTTAACTTACTTAAGAAAAATATATGTAGTGTTAATTCGTCCTTTTCTTGGAGAAGCGCAGATAAGAGTTCTTCTTGACAATCTTCACCAATCAAGGAGTCTGGATAGTCATAGTCACTATATTCGGTGAGATTTTTAATGGTTTGAGAAACGATATTAGACCAATTTAATAAGCGTTGATTATGGGCATAATTAGACTCGTAAGCTTTGATATCTGCTAAGAGAATTTCCAAAACTTCTGTGCCACTTAAATAGACATAGAATAACTTAAAAATCATCGATGCCAGCACATGAAAAAAATCGCCTGTCTCTAATCCAAAAGTATGGGATTCCTGTAATAACCTAATTGAGGTGCGAATATGTTGTTTATTAAATTGATTCAATGCACCCACTTTAAATAGAGTCATGCTTTGAACAGATTTTGCTTGAAGTCTATCCACAAGCATTAAACCTAGCTGGCCAAATTCGTAGCCTGATTCGAGTTGGTTACAAATATTAAGTACAATTCCAAAATCTGCATATCCTGGTGCAGAAAGTGGTGCATTGCCGTATTTAAGAGATAAATTCACCTCTTCACAGGCAATAATTGGGAACAGATAAGGGGCTGTTTGGTGGATGGCGGGAGTAATGCTAGCCATAATCCGTAACGCAACCAAAGCTTTGGTATCGTCCATCAATGGCAAATCAACTAAGCCCTCAATACTTCTGCCAGCCAAGGTGGAGAGTGTGTTGACTACAGATTGTTGAATGTCTGGAGGTGTTACTGATTCAGGTAATGTTACCCCAAGTTGAGCGAGAAGTTCACGCCCAATTGCGATCGCTTTGAATGATTGATTCCGTACCTGATAAGCTTGGAGTTGCACTTCATAAACTTTCACTCTATCTAGTAAGGTGGTTGTTTTTTCGATAACGACCTGGATTAGAGATTCCATCTGGTCAAATTCATTATTGAGAAAGGCAGCTTCGGCAGCTTCTTCGTATAAACTTCGAGTCAGTTCGTAGGCGATTTCCCAACTATTAATTGTCAGCAGCTGCATTCCAGAATAGAAGTAATGAATTGCTGCACCATAAGCTGTAGCTTCTTTCGCTTTTCGACCAGCATTCAGATCTAACTGAGCTAATTGTTGACGCTCAGTCGGTTGGGTGATTAGCAATATTCCTCGATTTAACTGACTGACAATCTCAAAAATTCGCTCCTCTTGCTGAAACTCAGATGTGTTTTGTAAGAGTAATTGACCAATTTTAAGATGTGTAAATTGTTTCTCTTCGTCTGGAATTAGCGAATAGGCAGCTTGCTGCACACGGTCATGTAAAAATTTGTAGATAGGGAGTTGGAAATTGGAATTTAAAGGATTGGAGCCAGAATCATGCCCATTCTCTTGAAAGAATTTATAAACTTCACTAGTAGGTAAAACTAACCCTTCTTGCAAAGCTTTCCATAAAGATGCTGCCGTTTCGGTTTCAGATTGTTCAGAAACAATTGCTAAGGTTAGCAAATCAAAAGAGTTGCCAATACACGCGGCTAATTTCAACACATTTTGCGTTGCTGCTGACAACTTCTGCAATTGTAATGCTACGAACTCTACCACATCATCGGTGAGAGCCAGAGATTTCACAGCAGCAATATCACATTGCCAATACCCTTGAGCAAAATTAAACGTAATCAGTCCATCTTCATACAATACTTTGAGAAATTGCGTTATAAAAAATGGATTTCCCTGAGTTTTTTGATAGACGAGTTGCGTTAGAGGTTGGGCAGCTTTAACTGAACAACTCAAGGTATCAGCCACCAATTGATTTAAACTAGCTTTAGTAAGTGGGGCTAAAGTAATGCTGTGAATCGTAGCATTAGCTTTGCGAATTTCCGTTAAAGTCAACATCAACGGATGTGCGGTAGAGACTTCATTATCTCGATAAGCTCCAATTAAAAGTAAAGAGCCACTTCCTGACTCGTTCATCAGCAGCTGCATCAATTTGAGTGACGCAGAATCAGCCCACTGCAAATCATCAAGGAAAATTACTAGTGGATGTTCTTTGGTGGTGAATATCTGAATGAATTTTTGGAAGAGTAAATTAAAGCGATTTTGGGCTGCACTTGGTGAGAGTTCCGTTGCAGGTGGTTGTTGACCAATAATTTGTTCTAGTTCTGGAATTACTTCAAGAATAACTTGCCCCTGATCGCCCAGCACTTGTAAAATTTTATTTTTCCAAGTTGACAATTGGATATCACTTTCACTTACCAATTGCCTCATTAAGTCTCGAAATGCCTGGACAAAAGCGGAGAAGGGAATATTACGATTAAACTGGTCATATTTCCCTTTAATAAAGTAGCCTCTCTGCCGGAGAATGGGTTTGTGAACCTCGTTGACCAAAGCAGTTTTACCAATACCAGAAAAACCAGCTACCAGCATTAATTCCGTCTGATTGTTGGTAACGCGGTCAAAGGCTTTGAGCAGAGTTTCAACTTCTTGCTCACGACCATAGAGTTTTTCTGGGATAATAAAGCGATCGCACACATCCCGTTGAGCAATTGGAAAACTTACAATTTTCCCCGTTTCTTTGAGTTGAGCCAAACAATTTTCTAAATCATATTTCAGCCCAAATGCGCTCTGATAGCGGTTTTCGGCATTTTTCGCCATCAATTTGCAGATAATAGATGAGAGTACAGGCGCAATTTGGGGATTAATCTCATGTACTAAAGGCGGAAGTTTGGCAATATGACAATGTACCAATTCCATCGGATCGGATGATTGAAATGGTAATTCCCCCGTTAATAACTCGTAAAAAGTTACACCTAAAGAGTAAAAATCAGTACGGTAATCAATCCCCCGATTCATTCGTCCAGTTTGCTCTGGTGATAAATAGCCTAGTGTTCCTTCTAACACATTAGGACTCATCAAGATTTGAGTTTCTCGTGGCAACAAAGATGCAATACTAAAGTCTATTAACTTAACTTCTTTAGTTTCTGGATTAATTAAAATATTGGCGGGTTTAATATCTTTGTGGATCACTCGATTACGAATTAGAATATCTAATGTATTGCACAGTGCGATCGCTACTTGTAAAAACTCTTGTAAAGACGCGATATATTGTGTCTCTACAGAGGTCAAATAATCTTTGAGAGAAATTCCCCCAAAATCTTCCATCACTAACACATAGCCATTCTGATAGGGTTCCAGACTAGAGGTTTGGATGATTCCAGGTAGATTTAAATTTTTGGCGATGGTGAACTGGTTCCGAAACTGGATTAATTCGCTGAAACTGGGATAAACAGTTTTCATCAGCTTAATCACCACAGATTTTTGGTCACTTTCTCGATTAGCGCGATAAACCAAGGTTCGAGAACCATTGTAAAGTTCTTTGCTAACGTGATATCCGGGAATGCTGACCATAGGGCGTAATTCTTGAAACCTCAGTATCTAGGTTTCCCAAAAACATGACAATCTTTACTGTCAGTTCGCTTATTTTAAACTGATTGAAATAATTAAAGCTCCCAAATTCTAACTGATTTTGGGAGCTAATAATTTTAAGTTCACCGCGACGCCGTTTTACCTAAGTTTATGACCTGGGTTTATCCAGGTGGGAACCTAAATTCCTCGTTTAAAGTTTCCGGGTACATGCCCGGTATACTGCCACGAGAACAGTTGACTCCCTTGTCATTAAAGGCATAGATCAAAAAACTTGATGGCAGTCACCAACGTCGTAGTGCAACTAACTCATTATAGCTTTTCAAAAGATGTTGTGTGTTCAACATCAAAAGTTTCTGATCGACTTACCTGGGATACCAGATAGATTCTATGGTCTGGGCGATCGCGATCGCTTCCTCTCGATTCTGATTATCCAGCAAAACGGTAACATGTCCCAACTTCCGCCCAGGACGTGATTCTGTCTTCCCATACCAGTGAACGTGCGCTTGGGGAATTTCTGCTATTTGTTGACGCTGGCTTTGATAGTCGCTGTGAGAATTTTCATACCCCAGTAGGTTCACCATCACAGCGCCAGCGCATTGCAAAGCCGGATTCCCTAAAGGTAAACCACAAACTGCTCTCAAGTGCTGCTCAAACTGAGAAGTTTCACAGGCATCAATAGAAAAATGCCCAGAATTGTGGGTACGGGGTGCAATTTCATTTACCAGGATTTTGCCATTAGTACCCAGAAATAGCTCAATTCCAAAAATTCCTACTACTTCTAGGCTATTTAATAGAGTATGTGCGATCGCTTGGATTTCTGCTACTTGATTAGGTGTAATCTCGGCTGGCGCCATCACCCGCCGACACACTTGTTGTTCTTGTTGAGTTTCCACTACTGGATAAGTTACAATTTCTCCCTCTACAGAACGCGCTGCAATTATTGCTAGTTCTCTTTCAAAAGGGATAAATTCTTCTAACAAGAAAAATGATTGATTTAAAGTTGTTGTGGTTTCATCACTTAGCTTTTGCTCTAAAGTAGCAAAATCCTGGATTATGAAAGTACCTTGACCATCATAACCGTGGCGGCGGGATTTCAAAACTACTGGAAAACCTAGATATTCTACTTTTGATTTGAGATTTTCTACATCGTCAAGGGCGAAAAATTGGGGAACTGGTAAGCCCAAATCGCGTAAATAGCAACGCTGATGATATTTATCTAAAAGAGGAGCTAAAGCTTCTAACCTGGGACGAAAACAAACGCCTTGCTGTGCTAAATCAGATAAAGCTTGCAGATTAACAAATTCGTTTTCAAAGGTGATAATATCGCATTTTTCAGCTAATATTTCCGTAGCACTTGCATCATCAACTGGAGCGAAAACAGTTTCCTGAGCGATTGACACGGCCGGATCGTGTTCGCTAGGAGTTTGTATTACCAATTCTACTCCTAGCTTCTGTGCTGCATCCGCCATCATCCAGGCAAGTTGTCCGCCACCAATTATACCAACACGTTTCATTGACATCCTAGAGAATCACGAGTTTGCACGCCTGTTTTGGAATTCACACCACTGGCTTTTGTACACAGTTCTTTGATTTGCGCTCGATCCAAAATTGCATCTGTAAAATCTGCACCGTTTATATTCACATCATTAAATATGGCGCGGAGCAAAAGAGCTTCTTTGAAAACTGCATCGCTCAAAATCTGCCTTAGTCAAGTTTACCTGATCAACCATTGCATTAGTTAAATCTGCTCCGTGGAGATTTGCTTTTGTCATCACCGAAGCGCTCATGACTGCTCCCCGCAAATCAGCGTTTGTAAAGTTAGCCAGTTCCATATTGGCATTAGAAAACTCTGCTGCTTGTAAACTTTCACCAGAAAAATCACGTCTTGACAACTCTGCATTGCTAAATGACAGTGGATGAGTCCAGTCTACTGCCAGTGCGGGATCTGCCACGCACCAGATAATAATTCCTAGAAGGAGCGCCAACCCTTGTCGCCAAAACATATCGAGAGTCAATTTGGTATCTAATCGCTGCATTTAATTACCGCATTTGAATATTAGCAAGACTGGATTATCCTAATTGGACTCGCAGCCTTGCCACTGGACTTGGGGATGTATATTTCCTAGCTTAATATTTTGTAACGTAATGAATTTACAATTTCCAAAGTCTGAGCCTTTAGCATAACTTAGCTATGCGTTAGCGACTCACGTTACGAGCAAACTTTTTACTTCTCAAATCAGTTGATTTATATTTCCTCCTAATATAGCGATTTGTAGGCGTATATGTGCAGTGGTTATTTATAACCTATATAACTAGCGATCGCTAAAACCTACATATCCTTAGTTAACAATATATCTACTATAAAAACCTCAATCCAAATAGTTAATTTTAATTGTACTTAAAGAATAAGTAACTTAAATAAAGATGTAATTAACAATACGAAAAAAGTTTACAAACTAGATTTTGAAGAAGTAGCTACAGCACAGAGTAATATCATTAAGTTTCGCAAATAATGATATTGAATTCAGTACCGATACTGGCAGATTTTAAAAGTCATCAACCGTAAAAGGAACTATAGATGGTGAAAATATTTTCAGTGATGGATAAAATTCTAATCTTGCTGCATAATCATCTGTTTGTGATACTTCTAGTTCAACTGTTTGCTGCTCTTTTTCATCAAAAAGTAACTGGATTTGATAATTTGTCCAGAATTGCTCACCTAGTTCATCTTCTAAATCAAAAATCTGTTCTTCATCACCCCATATATTCGACCAAAGGACTATCTTATTAGCCCGGAAATGATTTTGACCTGTTGTATCTGCAATTACAAAATATGCTTCGATATTTAAATCGAATCCCAAGTCATCGACCTCTGCATCTAGTATTTGACAGTTAACCACTATTAAGGTGTCTGGGTTAACGTTTACTACCTGATCTTGGCGCTTTAATAATTCTTGAAGTACAAAAATAGGCAACAACTGAGAACTTTTTTCAAGGGCTTTTTTCTGAGTTTCTGGCGAGTAGCGAGTTTTTAATTCTTGCGTAACTAAACTTAAAATTTTTTCACTGGTTAAATTGACAATTATCTTTTGATTTGTGGGATTAAGGAAACATCCTTGATTAAGCTCAATGCGTTTTTTAATTGGCATAGTTATCTAAAATCTTTTTAATGTGAACAGGGTATTTACAAATTAAGCTAAAATGAACACAAAGAACAAATATCACCTCAGCTTCATTTAGTAGGGTTTTATGTTTTGCCTAATAATCAAGCATAGTCTTATGTTGAGCTATTTGGGCAAAAACTCGACTACTTTTTTTAGCCAAGGTATTGATTCATTACAATTTATCAAAACTGTCAGATATTTAATTTACTACTTTATTCTTGCTGAAGTCTCCCTAATATCTCGATGCCATCGTCCATCTTTACCTTGTCCAGGAATTTCATTGATTCCTAAAGTTCTTCTCAAAGCTAAATACGACTTACCTTCTTCTGTAATATGAAAATAGTTTTTCAAATCTCCCTTTCCATCTTGTTGAACTTTTTCAAGCCCTTTATCCAGAAAATTATTAATAAATCCCATTGCTCGAAGATGCTTCAGTTCCCTTGCTAAATCATTGTCAAATTCAAAGTTAAATTCTTCTTGGGAATCAAGCTGAATCATATGCCGAAGCTCATTGCCATCAATCAGATATCTAACTAGAAATTGTAATGTTGCTGATTGTTGATCCTGAAGCAAGTCAATTCGCCTTTGTTGTCTATTTAGTTCGGCGATTTGCTCATCTTGCAATTTATTGATATCATCCTGAACTTCTTGCTTAAGTCTCCTGAGTGCAATTCCCGTCCCTGAAATTGAGATATCATCTATGCTATCTAGCAAACCTGAGTTAAACAGCAAAATCAAACTAAATATAATAACTTCTGTATTCCCAATTCTACGGTTTTCTTGAGGAGTTGGGGTAGGAGAAAGTACGATAAAAAGTAAATATAATAATCCTGTAATAGACGCTATTTTTAGAAACCACCAGTTCATAGTTGGCTTAAGCTTTTCTTTGGGTAAGCTAGCCTTGGAGTTTAGCAGTGACAATGGCTGTTCTAAACCGCGCTCAGATTGGTTAAAAGCTAGTTTTTTGAGCGTTTCTAGCTCTTTATTAGCCATTTGGATTAGTTGGTGGGATAGGGTACAGAAGATATTGATTGCAGGGAGTGTGATCTGTATGCTAAATGGGAAAGCGCCACCTTGGTAAAAGATGGTGTAGCGCTATCCACTCAACAATTAACAATTTTAAATACCACTAGGCTGCTCACTGAGCAATTCTTCTATCACTTCATTCACCGTTTTTTTCAGATAAACGGCTCGTTCATCTACTGCCCTTACCCACTCAATAGGAAACCAGTGGTGTTGCCCATCAGGAGCATTATTCTTCGTCAATTTGATATACTTGCCTTCCTCCACGGAGTCGATATTTCCAATATGTGTGTCAGATGCCCCTGATAACCCGCCTGGGCCTTCTGCATAAACAGGAAGATGTTCTTTAATCTGTGATACGTCCATTTTGTACCTATTAATTGAATTGGTAAAATGTAAAACCTAAATCTTACAGAGTCGTTTTGTTTGTAAACAGATAAGTTTTTATGCAATTACATTAGAGAATACTTTGCACTCTTGACGATATGCTTCAATCTACAGACAGATGGTATTGCACCAAAATAAGTAATTTACAGCAGATTTCAAGGAAGGTGAAGTACACAACGATAGGTCTGTCAGTAGACCAAAAAGTTTTGCGATGCCTTATGCGTATGATAAATAGCGTTTTTTGGGAAATTTACAAAAGGTGATTGCTAGGGATAAATCATAGATTTAATTTAAACCTCAAGATAGGGGAATAGGATACTAAATAAATTTAGAATCGGGTGTATTCCCTCACTAATTAAGGATAAACTCATGCCAAGTGGTCATGCCAGCCATAAAAGCGGTTCGATCAAACACACCCATGATAATGGACAGATTGATACTGCTACCGACGTAACAGTAGACCCGCAGGATATTCTTCCTGAAGCTGTGGGCTACCCATTCGATGCTCAAGGAACTGTGGTCAATCCTGCTGCTACAGAACGACCACAAGACTCACAAGACGAGCATGAAAAGGATTAAGCGTTATTGGGGCGTTAGTTTGTGTTAGTTATCACAATTTTTTTTAAAAGAGATTCAAACTTTTGAAAGGTTTCTGCACCCCGATGTGAGCGCTAGCATTGCAACTACTAGGTTTGATATTATCTTCTGACTTATTAGCCCCCGACCGTTCGGGGGATTTTTTTTAGTAGGCAATCAGGTGCATAACTATCAAATGAACCCTAAACTTAATGTAACAACATCAGATATATTTTGTTAATTATTGACTATTATTTGATGTCAAGCGTTGCAGCATAACCCTTTTAATTTATCAGCACAAGCAGGAAAGTTTTATTTAGATTGATTGGCTCCATGTGTTACTCATTGTTTGATAATCGTTCAACCATCTGCATTAGAGCTAATTGCATTTCTGGCGTAAATTCTAACCTACCAGAACGCACATGTAAATCTAATTGAGCAAAAGGAATTTCAATTTGTCTTTGCTGTAAATTTTCGTAAATATTGTAGTATAAATCACTTTTGAGCAAAAATTGTTTATTGGGTTCCGCAGTCCAAACTAATAACTCAAAATTTAAGGTGTTGTTGCCAAATTCTTTAAACAATACCAAAGGAGAAGGAGTCTGCAAGACGTTGGGATGCTTAGAGGCTGCCTCTAACAAAGCATCTTGCACTGCTTTGGGATCTGAACTATAAGCAACGCCAACGGGGAGATGAAGGCGAGAAATCGGGTTGCGGTGGCTCCAGTTGATTACTTCTTTTTCCAAGAAGCGAGAGTTGGGTACAATGATGGAAACGTGGTCAAGAGTACGAATCTCGGTACTTCTGGCACCTATTCGCTCTACAGTACCTGTATATTCTCCAACTTCCACAAAATCTCCAATCTGAATCGGACGCTCAAATACTAGTACTAAACCACTGCCAAAATTCTTAGCAATATCCTGTAAACCAAAGCCAATGCCAACGCTTAAAGCACTTGCTAAGATTGTCAAAGAGCTAATGTCAAGCCCCCAGATTTGTAGCAGTACCAGTGTGCCAATAAAAATCAGACCATATTTAAAAAGTATTACAATCGCTTCTTGAGCGCCACGATTGATTCCAGTTAAATAGAGAATGCGAGAACGTAAAAAATTGGTTATGGTTCCAGCAAAGATAACTAAGCCGAACAACAAACCAATCAAAATTATTAATTCAGTTAAAGAGTAAGGATTCTTGCCTAATGTCAGAATAGGTGAGGTGAAACTGGTGATTAGGATATTTGAAAGTTGGTAGCTCCATTGACGAGTGAAAGGAAAGAGATTAGTGATGTAAAGAATCGCACTTATCCAAAGTCCGATACGCATACTCACCAACACTAATTTAAAAAATAATTCTAATACTTTAAGTGGTTCCGAATTAGGTATGGAATTGCTATTAGTAGTTAAGCGTTGTGATATTATTCGAAAAAAGTGATGCCTAATCCATCCCAATAGCCAACTGAATCCGGCAGTTATAAATAAAATTGCTACTGCTACAAAAGTTGTTTGTTGAAGATATGTTCTAGTTCGCTCTAAGTTAGCTTGCTGTAACGCTTCTTCAATTTGTTGTGCCCAAATTTTTGCCTGCTCATCAACTGTGCTACCTGGAACAGTATCTTGTTCTGTCACTGTTAATAGATAGCGGTCATTTAGCAAAATAGTAGGTAGTTGATTGCGTTTTTCAATTTTAACTTGAATAGACTCAGAAGTTTGAATCGCATTTTTTAGCTATGAATTGATTAAATTTGTCCGTTCTTGAGCGCTATATTGGCCAGAATCGCTGATCTGAAAAATCTGT
The DNA here is from genome assembly GCF_023734775.1 of Nostoc cf. commune SO-36. NCBI lineage: Bacteria > Bacillati > Cyanobacteriota > Cyanophyceae > Nostocales > Nostocaceae > Nostoc > Nostoc commune. The sequence continues at coordinate 2,118,544 of NZ_AP025732.1, forward strand.
TGCCCATCCAAAATTACCGGAGCTTTTGTTAATGCTTGAGCAACTACAGGAGTTAACCATAAAAGCAAAACAAAAGTTACTATTACAATGAGTATATTGAAATATTTTGATAGCAGTCGCCAACGGTGAGAAGAAAACATCAATATTCTAACAGGATAAATTTACTCCAGCTAATTAATATTAACTAAATTTAGGTACACCTATTTGTTAACTGAAACAAAATCAAGAGATAAACTTTAATTTAAAGTTGCATATTTCAGTACTAAAAAATATCCTGAGTACCTCGGATGTTAACACTGTTACTTTTTATATTCCAGCTTCTTTGAAAGCCGTGGATAAAGGGATTGATATCGCATCCAAGCCTCTTCTAGGGCTGAATCAATTGATTGGGGAGTTGCAGCAAGCGTTGGTGTGACTGCCAGTTCGCTTGTATCATTAGCATCTGCGTATACACCAATGCCGATACCCGCCAGTAGAGCAGCACCACGCGCGGAAGCAGCAGCAACTGTAGTTGCATAGAGAGGTATTCTCAATACATCAGTAAGTAATTGTTTCCAAGGCATTTCTACGGTTCCACCGCCTGCTAAACGCAGTTCTGTCGCTTTAAAACCTGTTGCCTCAAGTGCTTCAAAACCTTGTCGCAAGGAAAAAGCAACTCCCTCTAAAGCCGATCGCATCAGGTGCGCCTGTGTATGATGAAGTCCAAGCCCCACCCATGCCCCGCGTGCATAAGGGTCAAGGTGAAGAGTTCGCTCACCTGTGAGGTATGGCAAAAATGTCAACCCTTCACATCCTGGAGGAACAGAAAACGCTTTAGTATAGACTTGCTCCCAACTCAAGCCGAGGATACCTCGCACCCACTCAAGCGCTAATCCGGCATTTTGCATTGCTGCAAGGGTGTACCACTGGTTAGGTACGGCGGCTCTATATAGATGTGTGCGACCATGAGGATCAAGAATTGGTTGGGAGCGAGGTGTAATGATTTGAGCGCCTGTGCCAATGGTTAGTTGAACCAAACCAGGCTCTAGTAGTCCGTTACCAAGTGCGGCGGCGGCTGTATCCGCAGCACCAGCGATCGCTCTTAAGCCAACTTTTAAGCCAAGATGCTCTGAAGCACTAGCTGTTAAGTAGCCTGCGATCGCACTAGAGGGGAATAATTTTTGGCAACCAATCACAACGCAGATTTAGGGCTGAAATTGCATCCCATGGCCCAGTTGTCTGACACAACATCATACAGCAAAGTACCACTAGCGTCAGTATGGTTCGGTTGCAACTTCTCCAGTCAACCGTAACCGTAGCCAATCTTTTGGCTGAAGTGCCCAACGCGCTTGGGCGTAGACAGTAGGCTCATGTTCTCGTAGCCACAGTAAAGTTGAGCCAGCCATCCAGCTGTAATCGGGTTGCCCAATCGCTCTAGAATAGCCGCATTGAGCGAATGATAAGTGTTAAGCGTGGTACTAGAGCGAGTATCTGCCCAGAGGATAGCAGGACGCAGTGGCTCACCCAACTCCGAAGTTAGAACAACACCATGCATCTGTCCTGAAAATGCGATCGCCTGTACTTGATCAGCATGATTTCCCACTGCCTTCCTAACAGCCAAGCAACAGCTAACCACCAGTCTCCTGGCTCTGACTCAGCCCATCCGGGGTGAGGTGCATGAACTGGATATGGTCTTGATGCTTCACCGATAGCGGTTCCGTCTGTCGCCAGGAGCAATGCCTTAGCAGAGCCTGTTCCTAAATCTATGCCAAGTAGCATTAGGCTAATCCTCAAATACCTAAAAGTTTAAGAATCCCAAATTAGATTTGTTGCTGTAATAAAGCAACAAATCGCTCCTTAAGTTGATAATGCCTTAGTGTACCTGCAAGAATTAGACTAGTGATCCTTTAACCAATCCCGTCTCGCCCAAATCGGGTAGAGAAGTGATCGTTAATATGGCAAGCTATGCAGGAAGGAGTATTTGTCCATCCAAATATGATCGCTTACTCAGCCTCGAAGTTGTTCAGGAAGTTGAGCGCGGTTAACAACTTTTAAAGCAGCTTCATAGTAAACAATTGACTTTTCCAAATTCTCGGCTTTGTCTCCTATAATCCTATCTGTATAGACAAAAGCAATATGTATAATTTGCTCATAGATGAGAAATTCAAACTTCTACACCAAGAATGCATAAGTGATCCTTTATTAGTTGTTTGCCTAAATGCATTGGATATGGTAAATGAATATTACCCATAGACCATGCTGGTGAGATTCGTAAGTAGTGCGGTACTCGGCAAATTGATTTTAGGCTTTCTTCTGTTTTTTGAAAATCCGAACGAATGAAGAAAGGAAGCATTTCTAACATCTGCTGGTGCTTGAATGCAATATTTACACCGTATTCGTCATCTTGAGAATCGAGCATATAGAGTTCGCGTGCTGTTGGGGTATCTTGAGCTTTTTGTGTTTTCGGTAATTTTCCAATAGAGAAGTAATGAAGCAACTCAGATACAGAGATATCGTAAAAACCACTTAAGCGAATTAAATCTCGTGCTGGAGAATTCTCATTCCAAGCTTGGCGATTGGTGATGTATTGAGTTGTCTCGTCGCCAGTGCGGAAGCGAATTATTCCTAGCAGGTTCCTAAGTTGGTTATGGTCACGAGGATATACACAAGCATGACCGGGAACGTGTTGGAAGTCTAAGATATCCCGTTTTGCAAGAAGATATTCATTTTTTAGCTGGAACCAAGCTTGACCTCCGTTTTCTTCACCACGTTCATTACGCCATACGTCGGCTTCGATTAAGACAAGGGTAGGTTTTTCGCTTACTAGCGTTAGTACATCCGCCGCAAATTTTGCAAGCTCTATTCCCTTTAACTGAACTGTTTTGTAATTGCGATGCCTGCGGCGGGCTACGCCTACGCACCGTACCCGTGAGAAAATCTGTCCCAGTTCAATCCCCGCCTCTGCATAAGGAATCCAATTGTTGCGATCGGGGAATAACACATCAACTGCACCATTTGCCCGCAGACGAACAGCTAAGGCATAGTGAATATTATCTTGTCCTTGAGTAGCTTTTCGGCGACAAAGGGCAATTACATCTAGATTTTGGGCGATTTCTTTGGGTATTCCTGCCCGTTCATAGACTTCTGAGGGCAGTCCATAAAGTGCCCCAACTTGGCGTAGCGTTACATCCAGTACAGCATTCAGAATACGTCCTTCTGTCTTCTTGCTGTAAAATGCCGATGTATCTGTCCTTTCATCTTCTTTGTCAGATGATTTTGGTTTAACTGTTTGCACCATTTGGGAACCGATTTTTTCTAACACACAAGCTTCACGAACCACTCTATAAATGCTTTGTTTAGGATGAACTCCCTTCTTTTTCGTTTGTCCAATTTCAATAATTGCAAAACAGTAAGGCTTAGTAGTAGAGTCAATTGAAGCAATAACCTTATGTTTCAAAAAGTTGCGCCATGCATCGAGTTTCATTTGATGCTGCTTGCGAATCTGTTTGTCAAATTCTTGACCATCTTTAGTTGAAAGTCCGGCTGTGTCGAGTGGTTTCAAGAGATTTGGATCATCAATCCACACAGATGATACTTTGATATGCTCTGGAAAATTTTCTCCTTCATTGAGCAGGAAAGCATCACGCAATGTCTGGCAAGTTACATCATAGGTATCTCGTTCGCGCCACAGAATAAAAAGATGTGTGGGTTTTCCTTGTAACGCCCGCTCAATCGCATCAGCAATGATCGTTTGTCTCTCTTGACGACGGTTATTTACACGTTGCTTAATTTCTTTTTCAGTCAGATTTTCTTTTTGTTGTTTTGTAAAACTTGGAGGTTGAGAAATATATTCGTAATCACGCATCGCCAAGGGTGTTTTTTGACCAGATGGAGCAGGAATATCAGATTGCATTGGATTATCTGATATTAAAACACCGTTTAGAAGCTCTAACACTTGAGCAACAATATCACCGCGTTCCTGTAAACTAAATCCTGGTTTAATACTATGTCCTCTTTTATGGTTTTCATGTTCATACTTGTATCCTTCAGCATGAACTAAATAATATTCATCTCTATTCCAGTTAGGATGATTATCTAAATTGCCGTATCTAGAAGGGTTGCAACGAATGTTATCGGTTGTTTCAAGGGGACGCGCTTTGAATGCAGCTAACAGATTTGGTAATTGAAATTTCCACAGATTACTATCTTCTCTTCCATTGTTCTCAATGGTAAGACGGATCAAAGTTGAATCTACTTCGTAACCAGATAAACGTTCCTCATTCATTCCCATCAGTACAGAGATTTCACGACCATAATTAGTTTCGATTAATGGCTCATGAGCATATCGTTGGCAACTTAAATGCAAAAAAATCCACGGTTGAAGCTTGCCATTTTGGTTGAATCGTCCTGCTTGAGTCTGAACGCGAAAATCCAAGCGATAGACAAAATAACCTTCCCTTTCGTTGCCATAGTCATCTGTGTACAGTGCCGGAAATGCTTGACTGACTATGAATAGTCCAGTACGACCAGAACCACCGCCTTGTACTTTGCGCCACTGGATTTCTTGCTCTCTTTGCCCAGAGCTAATGACACACTTTTTTCCATGTAGCAATGTTGCCAAGAAACTAGGAATGGCTTGGTATCCCAGTCCTTTTTCGGCATTGATGTTTTGAATAAGCGTTTTTGGAGTAATAGGTTGCCAATTCCAATTAGTGGGAATTATGGCCATGTTTTCAAGGAAGCGATCGCAAACACTATTTACCTGATCTGCTTTACCCTTGCCATCAAATTGCTTTGCCCACTCCTGCGCCCAAATAATCACTAACTCATGTATTTTCTCAGGAGTTGGAACTCGCAGTGGATTTTCAACCGTTCCTACAGCTAATGCTCGATAATCGCCTGTATTAAAGTATTCAAAACCATGTGTCAATGTTGATGCACAGGCAAGCAATCCATTGTTTAACTGTCGATACGGCCAACGAACCTTTGATTTACGCTGAGGCAACAGAACTTGTTCCATGCTGTTACAAAAGTCACCAACAATTCCTAAAAATGGAAACTCAAGTACCGCAATTTCTAAATCTGTAAGAGCATCTTCTGCAAGATTCATTCTGGCAGGTAAGAGAATAGGAGGTTGCACGTCTTTTTTAGGCATTATGAATATCCTTTATACAAAAAATTTACCAATGCAAATCTTCGATTCCTTCCAGTGCATCGGCTAGAGGCTTGTAAAGCGCATTTCCTACTGTGTTTTCCTCGCTGGCGTAGTCGCAGATTCGTAGAAGCATAGCAACCAGAAGACTTGTCTCTTCTGTATCTAGTTCAGATAATTCTGGATCAGCTTTCCTTGCAGCACTCTTGGGTGCCCAAGCTGCATCGACAAAATAACCACGAAATGGGACACCTCCACGCAAAAGACGACCAACGGCTTGAATAACTAATCCAGCAGTAGTTGCAGCAAGGTCAAATCTAGGAAAAGCAAGTAATTCCTGATTATCGCGCAGAGTTTTATAGTAGGAACGTTGCTCAACCGATCGCCAGTAACGCGCCGCTAGTTGGCGCACCTTTTCAGCACGTTGCACAATTCCGTCTCCTTGTTGCCATGCGAGAAAGTCTGCTTTATCCGCCCAGTCTAAAGCGCGACGGTTCATTTCTTGGGCGATCGCCTGTGTATCATGTGGGTGTGGATATGGACGAGTCAGAAAGTAAATAGAACCAAATGCGGCTTTACCGTTGGCATTCAAAATATTGAAACCACGCCCGATCGCATTCATAGGAGCAACAAGAATCTTTCCCTTAGTTTGCCCAAAAGTTTCAATATCTGCACGATTGAGCGCACCCTTATCAGGTGGTTTGATAAATTTTGCTAGCTCATCAAAGTTATCTTCCGTATATGTCTCTATATTGTCAGGAACTAGGTGATAAACAAAGTCCTGCATACTTGACCAGCAATTGCGAATTTCGTTTGCTGCCCAACGAGCTTGATCGTATGAGTTGACTAGTAAAAGAAGGCGATCGCGATCCTTCCAATGGTTACTTAAATCATTTTCGCCAAGATGTTTTAATTCCCTAAGTTCTTGCCCTAAATGCCCTGTACCGTTAGTACCAACGAGCGATCGCGCTATTTCCTGAAACAAGCTCATTTTGCGTCGTTCGGACATACCAGAAATACGGAGAGGTTGGTTCTTTTGGTTGAATTGGGGAAGAAATTTGAAATGGCTTTGAGCGATCGCATCTCTCGCCCCCTGTTCTGGCATTAAAACCCCTTGCGGATTAGCAACGTGAAAGCTGGTAGAATGCGGTAAGTAGGATGTTCCAGAAAGTGCCAGCACATTGGGGCTACGTTGACCGTTAAAATCTGTTAATAAACGATGAAAGTTTAAAATGTAGCAGCGTCCAATATTGGTGTAGGCAAACAACGTTAATGCATTATTGCTGCCATTTCTGGAGCTTTTATTATCGTCATTTCCTCTGGAATAATAAGTGCCGAACTGTCGCCCCGTGGGAGGCAATGGCAAAATATTCAACATTGCAGCAGGCATCCGACGATGGGGTGAATCATCGTTGATTGATTGGGGTCGGTTGTGCCATTCATAGAAGACAATTCGAGTGTGCCGATCTAAAAGAGCGATCGTCAGCGCAAATTGGAGGCGATAAGCCAACGTTTCAACAGTATCTACATCTGGCTCATCCCCGTTCGGTGAACGTCGCTGTTGTTGAGAACTTTGATTGCGATTCTCCAATTCTGTTCGCAGTTGCGCTAAACGCCGTTCTGTATTTCGGAAAAATTCGATAATCCAAGCTTTACAAGCCCTGTAGATATTTTCATCTGAAGCACTTTCTCCAGTACTATTGATTTCTTGCATAAGACGCGCAAGGCGAAAGACTGGATCTCGATTTGGGTTAGATGAAGGCTCCATCCGCAAGGGATCATCCTCGTTAAGCAGTGCATCAAAATAACGCACAATTGGCTGAACAAGTCGAGTATTTGCTCTTGAAACTGCCTCAGATGTATCAGAAGGTTCAAATTCTTCCAATCCAGCAAGACGACGCGCAAATTTGAACAAAAGGGAGTTAGGTGTAAAGTAACCTCGCTTGATCCATTTTCGGAGAAATTGATGTCCAACCTGTTTATCGAGTAGGGTTAGTGTTGCTGTAATTGCTTTTTGTGCATCACGTTCTGCTCCAGTCCATCGTTGCGTTGATGGAGGCATAACACGGTTAGTTTTTGAGAATTGTTCAGTTTTCACGCCAATATCATCAAAAACGCCGCTATTACCACCGTCAGTCAGAACCACCTCCTCAGCATAAGTGTCATCAAACCACTTGATGATTGTTTCTATTTCATCGAAGACCACAAAATCTGATTGTTCGTTGACGAGTTCACCGATTTTGATCGGGCGCAACTCTAAATGACGCGGTAATCCTGCCATTGCCATCGCGCCAGGAGTTGTAATCCAAACACGAGCATTTGGCATATCACGATAAACCTGTTGGGATGGGCATTTATCAAAGAATGGACACAAATAGGATGAACCGAGGTTTTTACGTCGCTTGCTGCGATCGCTTTTAGGCATCTTTTTTAGAGTATGACAGGGTTCAATTCCTGCTTTAAGAGCTTTGCCGTCTAGAAGTTGAATAAAATCACGCTCTTTTAGCTGACCTTGGAGAGGACAAGCTGTTCCTAGCCAACGCTCACCCCAGTGAGGCTGTCCGCGTTGTCGATGTTCTTGATAATCTTTTGAAGCAGAAAAACTCTGAAGGTGTGCATCGCGTTTACTGCGCCCCAAGATTGGCACTGCTACTGGATCATCATTCTCTGGATCGTTACAAAACCACCAGTTAATTTGGTTTGCTAGTTTAATCGCTGATTGCACATCACTAACGACTAACGTGATGCGGCGATCGCAATGATGCCGCAAAATATTAACACTGAACAACTGCGAAACCGTGGTTTTTCCAGAGGCAACCATACCTGCAATGTTTGTGAATCCATCTAACTCAAGAATTTGCTCCTCTTGCGGAAACAGTGTTCCGTTCTCCTGAACTTTGTGGAAGTTAATTTTGCGAAAACGATCAACCCAGTGTCCTTTGGCAGTTTGCTCCCAGCCATATTGACGCGCTAACGCTTCTTCTCGCTGATCAATCCATGCTGCATCTAACTCTAAATCTGAAATACGAAGCGAAAACGAACTACGAGAAGGAGTTGTAGCAAACCAAGGTGACGGCTGTATTTGTGCATTTCGTACCTGCTGCTGTGTAAATCTGACTGGTACTATAACCGTCTCTTCTCCTGTCTTTGCCTCAAATTGATAAGTGGTTCCGGCTTCTACTCGTTTAACTTTGCGAAGCCGGAAATCTAAATTGGTATTTAAGCAACGTTCGTACAAATGTTGATGAACTTGATGCCGAAGATTTTTGGCAGCATTAATAATATAGCTATCCCAGTTTTGCGGAGTGAATTCGTCATAATTACGCCAATCTAGAGGAATCCTTAGATAAGAACGCAGTGCGCCTAACCAAGCGAAACGGGCGGAAAATGGAACTATTTGGCGAGTGTTAGCGATCGCTCGACGTTCCATCTGATTCAAACTCTGTAAGCGTGGATGTCTCAAAGGCATTCCACTCAAGATTGCCCAAGGTGCGGTGACTGGCTCATCATCAAGTTTCAAATACTCCATCAGAGCAAAGCCAAGCTCTACCTGAAGCAACAATTCAGCTTGAATACGATCCAAACCTGCTTCCTTCAGCTGTTCGAGCCGGTCTTTAAACTCGGTCGGTGCTTCAAATAAGCTCATCTGGCTCATGGACTATTTTCCTTCGCGCAACTGCTCAATTTTATGGATAACCCTTTCCTCAAATACAGCATCACTCAAAAGATGAGTACTGCTAGGCAGCTTTGTCGCCTGTTCACGAAGAATTTCGATGTAGTCCTCTCGTTGTTGTAGGCGTTGGATGGGAATAACATAAAAGCTCTCGTTATAACGCAGATCGCCCTCACCGAATAGAGGTGTCAGCTTTGGCGCTAAATTGTAGGGGCTTCGGTAATCTTTGATATCCACAGCCCAGGTTGATTGGTCACAGAAGCGTAGTTGTAAGTCATAGCGATCAATACCTGGATAAAGATGGATGGCACAAAGCTGATCTGAATATTTGTTTTGAAGTTCTTCCAACGCTTTAAATAAACGCATCTCAGGAATACCCGGTAAACAAATACGCAAATGGATACCAAACTTCAGGCGACGCAGCCCTTGTTTCCAGGTAATTTGTCGAATAAAGGGCAAATTTTGGCGATGGTCGTTGCAAGCACTGGGTTTAATACCACGTAACTTTCCATACTTTTTAAACAAAGGGCCGCAGCGATCGCAATTCCAACAAGGCTCATTTTCTTCACACTCATCGTAGAGTTCGCCAACTTCTTGAATAGAAATATGTCGTGTCGTAGAAAATGCTTTACGAAGCTGTGCCGGAGTTGTGTATGGATTCTCAATCAAAAATAGACGCAGCAAAACATACTCCTGCTGAATGCGCTCAGGATCGCTATCGTTGTTGTAAAGTTCTTGTAACCGTTCCAAAATTCTCTGAAACTGGAAATTCTCTATGGCAATTTGCTTGGTTAAAGTGGTGGCAAACTCTGACAACTTGGTTTTTTCAAGTAGTTCCTCATATAAATATCGGCTTGCTTCTTCACTCAACCCCCATTCATAAAGCAGACCAAAATCAGAGTCAAACTCTTTTGGCAGTAAGCGCCCTGGATACCAAGTTTTTACAGGTTTTTCGAGTAATGCTAAAAGACCAGTTAGAGTCCGTGGGTATGTTACAGCAGTTAGCTCTAAAGCTAGTTTATTAAGAGCGTGACGAAGCAGTTCAGGATATGGATACCTGCCATCTCGACGGACAAACTCTGCTAAACCAAGGATGAGATTATCAAATTCATTACTTCTCATTGAAGGTAATCCTTCATTTAAAGGATTTTTTTAACAGCACAAACTTTTTCAAGCGTGATACATTTGTTTCATAAACCGTACAATATTATTTATTTTGTGTCAACTAAGAGACAGTTTATTCTTTTGTGATACAGGAGCAAAGGAATGGGAAGTTATCTAGATATAGAACGGTTAGCAAGCCTAGTCCGCAAAAAACGCGGCAGCAGAGGACTACGGGAAACATCGGCGGAGATTGGTAATGTTAGTCCATCCACTCTTTCACGAGTAGAGAGTGGCAAAATGCCGGATATGGAAACTTTTCTGGCACTTTGTAACTGGCTAGAAGTGCCGCCTGCGGAGTTGTTTAGAACCTCAGAGGAGGATCAACTGGATACGCCTGAAGCGATCGCTATTCAACTACGCGCTGACAAAAACCTTGATCCAGCGATCGCTAATGCTTTAGCATCTTTAGTTAAAGCAGCGTATCGCGATCTCTCTCAAAATAATGGCGAATTGAAGCAAGATCCCTAAATATATGCCATTAATTCAAAGTCTATCGCCGGAATTTAGGCAACGCTGTGAAGCGATCGCAACTGAACAACGAAGCTTACTTCGAGTGCGATCGTTTGAACCGTTACCCGCAGACATTCTAGCAACCAAGTTAGGGGCAACACTTTTTACACCCGATCAGGTTCCGAATTTAGAGCCAGAGCAAGTAGCAGTGTTACTTACTAGCGATGGGTGGTCAGCAGGGATTATACGCTATAACCCACTATGGATTGTATACAACCCGCGTCATGCACCTGCACGGTATGAATCAAATCTGATGCATGAAATAGCCCATGTGTTGTTCAATCATAAGCCTGTAGGCTTTGATTCGGTAACTGGACTACCAAAACGCAAACAAAACAACGAAGATGAAGCAACTTATCTAGGGGGATGCCTGCAAATTCCCAAACGTGGTTTATTATGGGCGACACAACGAAACATGCAGTTAGGGACTTGCAAGAAAATAAAATACCAGCCATTCTAGAAGAGAAGAAGCGGTGAACTGTCCGCGCCTAGTTTAAATATCTAGAATGGGAATCCCTCAATTCATGCTCACCGACACCATCAAATCGACCTTTAAAGATGCAGCACAGAAACTGACTAGCAATCGCAAACGAGATTTCATGGCAAAAGTTACCGAAGATTACTTCGATAGTTCAGCACGCATTGCAGAAACCGTTATGGGATGGAATCGCCAGAGTGTGCAACTCGGCTTGCATGAAAGGCGGACGGGGATAGTCTGTGTAGAGAATTATCAGGCAAGGGGACGACACAATAGTATTGAGGTATTGCCCAACTTAGAAGCAGATATTCGTTCATTGGTGGATGCTCAAGCTCAAGCCGACCCTAAATTTCAATCGACCTTTCTGTATGCCCGCATTAGTGCCAGAGCAGTAAGAGAAGCATTAGTAAGTGTTCATGGCTATAACGAGAGCGAATTGCCATCTCGTCAAACTTGTGGAGAAATTCTCAATCGCTTAGGGTATCGCCTAAAAAAACACAAAAAACGAAACCCTTGAAAAAGATTCCGCAAACTGATGCCATTTTCGAGAATGTGTTCCGGGAGAATCAGGCATCAGATGAAAACCCCAAATCGTTGCGAGTGTCTATAGATACTAAAGCTAAGGTGAAGATTGGCAACCTTTCTAGAGGCGGTAAAGCTCGGACAATGGAGGCGAAAGCTGCTGATGACCACGATACACAGTGGTCATCAGTCTTAGTTCCCTTTGGCATTCTCAATACACATAATGACCAGCTATCGATTTACTTGGGTCAGTCGGCGGAAACCAGTGATTTTATCGTCGATTGTTTAACCGCTTGGTGGCATGAGAATCAACACAATTACCTGGAACTTGATGAGTGGGTGATTGATCTTGATGGCGGTGCCGCTACTCGCAGTAACCGCACACAATTTATCAAACGCATGGTTGAGTTGTCTTGTGCAATTAATTTAAAAATTCGACTGATTTATTATCCCCCTTACCATAGCAAGTACAATCCAATAGAGCGGTGTTGGGCTGCCTTGGAGAACTATTGGAATGGTGCGATTTTAGATTCTGTTGCCGCCGCAGCACAATGGGCCGCCAATATGACTTGGAAAGGAATTGCTCCCATTGTACATCTGGTTCAAACCACATATCACAAAGGAATCAAGGTTCTCTCGCAAGAGTTAGAACAATACCAACCCCAATGGCAGCGTTCTGAAACATTACCCAAATGGGATATTACTATTGTCCCTGTTTAGCTGGTACTTTATTTTCTTGCAAGTCCCTTACCTCAGATTGCAGCACATTTTGGCGCTAGTGAAGCTATGGTGCAATTTCGCAGCAATGTAACTAATGTGCCTGTCAAATGCTCATAAGGTTTCAAAACAGCTAATTATAGGAAAATCCCAAAAGGGAGGAAAAAGGTTTCTTCTCCTACTTCCCACTTACTTTTTCAAGCTAGTGATAAAAAAGTATTGCTGTCACTTTGGCTGAAACCTAGATAACATTAAATTCGGGCGTGTTTACTGTTCGGGAGTGCCAAAATGTCTAAACAGCTGGGTCAAAAAATCGCACCTACACCTATATCGAATGATATCAATGTGGTGGATTTGATTGATCAATACTTTACCGCTTACAACTCAGCGCGGTTGCGGGAAATCTGCCAGTTATTGAGTCGTGATGTGTTAACGGAAGGTGTCACGGTGGGAGTTAGCCTTTCCGGTGCGATGACACCAGCAGGATTTGGGGTTTCAGCGCTTGCGCCCTTAATTCGCAACGGTTTTATTGACTGGATGATTAGCACTGGTGCAAATCTTTACCACGATATGCACTACGGTTTGGGTTTTGAACTCTTTGCTGGTAATCCATTTTTGGATGATGTGAAACTGCGCCAAGAAGGTACTATTCGCATTTATGACATTATCTTTGGTTATGATGTGCTGCTAGAAACTGATGCGTTCATCCGCAAGATTCTCCAAGGAGAGGCGTTTCAGAAGCGGATGGGAACGGCTGAGTTTCACCATTTACTAGGTAAATATGTTCGGGAAGTAGAAAAGCAATTGGGTGTGCAGCATTCCTGCTTGTTAGCTACAGCTTATGAATATGGCGTACCGATTTATACCTCATCTCCAGGAGATAGCTCAATTGGGATGAACGTGGCAGCTTTAGCATTGGAAGGTTCGCAATTGGTGATAGATCCATCAATTGACGTGAATGAGACAGCAGCGATCGCCTATAATGCCCGTGAATCAGGAGGTAAAAGTGCGGCTGTAATTCTCGGTGGTGGTAGCCCTAAGAACTTTTTGCTACAAACTCAACCGCAACTTCACGAAGTTTTAGGGTTAGAAGAACGAGGACACGATTACTTTATACAATTTACTGATGCGCGTCCAGATACAGGCGGTTTATCTGGAGCAACCCCATCGGAAGCCGTTAGTTGGGGTAAGATTGACCCGGATGAGTTACCTAACACAATCGTTTGTTATACCGATAGCACGATCGCTCTACCACTGGTGACAGCGTATGTTCTTAACAAATGCCAGCCTCGCCCCCTGAAGCGCATTTACGACAGGCGAGAAGCCATTTTAGAGAAACTGCAAAAAGACTATCTAGCAGCCAAATCCCAACCATCAGATCAGATTCCAGCAGCAGTGGCTGAAAGTGCTTCACAGCAAACAGCAACTTATCCCTGTGGTCGGCTGATTCCGAATACTCATTAGGGGATAGGGGATAGGGGATAGGGGATAGGGGATAGGGTAATAAAAAGGTAATCATTGATAAGAATATTGATGTGACAAGGTTTCAACTTCTCTTCTGCTTAAAAAAACCTACCCTTGAAAGCCTGCTTCCTGCCCCCTATCCAGTTGGCTTGATTTCTACCTTATGACTGAAGCAAAATGCATAATTAGTAGGAAGTGGCAACCTCCTATGTTGGAGAAGTGTCTCATCATTAAAGTAGTAGACGCCATAATCCAGAGCGTCAATTAAATACTGTGTGATTAGATGATCAGCATGAAATTCCAACTTTACTTAGGCTCTTTATTTTCCCAGATTAAAGCACGTCATTGGTGGCTAGGTATCTTTTTATGGATAGCTTTGGTTGCCCCAGCCCAAGCGTCTGTAATCCTGCGCGTGGCAATTGAAAGGGGCGTTAATCAGGTAAAAGTGGGCAGTTCTACCACTGGGATCGTCAAGGATAGTACTGGCCGGACTCTCGGACAGCTACCAGCGATGAGCGCATATTATGCCCAAGCAGTTCCTGGCGGAGTTGCTTTAGATAAGTGGCAGTCTGGTTTATTTTGGATTGAGCCAACTGGTAAAGGATTCGTTTATATTGGCGATCGCTGGTATCGCGGCAGAACTCTGGTTGTCCCCACAGAAAAAGGCTTAACAGCAGTTAACTGGGTTGATGACCAAGAATATCTCTACAGTGTTCTTGGTGGCGAAATGAATGCTAGCTGGCCCCAAGAAGCTTTAAAAGCTCAAGCGATCGCAGCCCGCACCTACGCCCTCTACGAACGAGAAAAACAACGGAATAATCCCGTTTACGATTTAGGTAATACCCCTGATCGTTGGCAAATTTACAAAGGTGTCATTAGTGAATCTCCTGCTACTTACAAAGCAGTTGATGAAACAGTAGGGCAGGTACTAACTTACAAAAACCGGATTATTCTCTCAGTCTTTCACGCCTGTTCTGGGGGACACACCGAAAACGTGGAAGATGTTTGGGGAAATGCCCTCCCTTATTTGCGGGCTGTTCAAGACTACGATCAAAATATCAGCGCGTGTAATTGGGTAAAAACTTTCTCCCCCAGTGAGATTAGTGCTAAATTCCCTGAAGTGGGCAGCGTGACGGCGATGGTTCCAGAGACATACTCACCTTTTCGCAGTGTTAAAGTCTTGAGAATTGTCGGTAACAAGGGCACAAAGATTCTACAGCGTGAACAAGTGCGAACAGCCCTCAAGCTAAAAAGCACCCGATTTAGCGTTACCAAGGGAGCAGATGGAAGTTTTGTGCTGCAAGGACTTGGTTTCGGTCACGGTTTAGGTATGAGTCAGTGGGGGGCGTACAATCTGGCTCGCCAAGGAGCGAACCACCTGCAAATTTTGGGACATTATTATCAAGGTGTAGCCTTAACACCAATTCAGGCGAAGTAATCAGGGATGGGGCATAGGGCATAGGGGATTGGGCATTGATTATTCCCCTTGTGCCCTTATCTCCCCTGTTTCTTATTCTCCACTCCCGCGTTCTAAGCGTTTTTGCCATTCAGCGTCAATTTTTGCGGAACGCTCAACTTCTTGGTCGAGTAAGTCAGTTTCGCTAGAATACACTAAATCTTCGTTGCCAATGACTTTTTCTGCGGCAAATTGTTGGGCATAGTCGATTTTTTGTTGCAAAGGTGCATCAGGGCTTGCCAATATCCTTGCTCTGGAAATGCGATCGCGGTTGCGATCGGCAATTTTGCCATTACGCCACTGAATCCAGAAATAACGCAATAATGGTAAGCCTAAAAAACCTGCTCCGTAAGCTAATAGCAGCCAATAAATTCCTTGCACAAAAACTACAAAAGCTCCCAGTTCACCCAATCGGGCAACAACAGTTCCATTTGTCAACAAACTTCCGAGTACTAAAGCACCAACAAAATTTAGTACACCCAATCCAGCACTCAGCATAATTTGCCCGGAAGTTGCGGCACTAAAACGCCAGGGAAATTCTTCTAAGTGATCTGATATTGCATGACGGCGCTTTTTTACTGCACTCACCTGCAACTCTGGGAAGTAATAAACAATTTGCCCTTCTGGACTTACACCCGGTTGCCCATTAAATCGCGTTAGAACGGGCAGCATATAATCTTCGTACTCTCTTGTATAGCCCTCGCCAAGATCATCCAAATATGGGGCAATTTGTTCTGCTACCACTGCACCACGGTTACTCCGAATCACTGTCGCAATTTCTTGCCAGCGACGTTCTTCTAAGTTGGCGTTAGGATTACCATCGCCAAACAAAAACGAAAAGACAGCTTCAAAGAAATTTAGATCGCTTTCTTCTCGCCTTTCACGCCGTCGTTCCTGGTAGTGAGTGTCATAATTTGGGCTAAAATACCAAAATAAATTTGGAAAATAGAAGAACCCCCCACCGCCGTAATTACTGCCCCGATTGTCGCCATTACGATCTGAATTCATAGAGGTAATGATAATGTAGATGGCAATAGTTATCAGGGCGATGGAAACAGTTAAGAATATTCCAAAAGAAATGCGAATCAGGTAAAACAGAACACTCCAGACTTTTTTCCACCATTCTTGCAATCGTAGCCGGAAGTATTTATTACGCAAAATTGCTCGAAAATTTTGTGGAAAAAGGAAAACTATATCGCCTGAATCCGCTACCTGCAAATGTCCGCCAGCATCAGATGCCAGGGCTAATAAACTTTGATTAGCTTCAGCGACGTTCAATCCTGCTTGAGTTGCCACATCACCAACGGTGACACGGTAGCCCAGTTGTTCCACAGCTTGCATGATGGTGGGACTAGGAGCCATTGCTCTCCCTCCTGTTAAAACTTATTCCCTTTTCTTAAGTTTGACACTCCCCTATCTATTACAGCGGGAATTCTTGGTTCACTGACTCGCCGTTAGACAGCAGGCTTGCGCCAACTGCCCAAGAGGGCAAATCTCCCCAAGCGTAGCTTCCGGTGTGCCCCACCGTAGTTAATCCTAATCTCAAGATGTTTATGCTGGCGTTTAAGTCCCTATCTGCCACATAGTTGCAATGTGGGCAAACATGAGTTCTTGTAGATAGGGATTTTTTCACCTTTTCCCCACAATTAGAACAGTTATGACTCGTATTATGGGGAGGAACGGCAACAGTTACCTTCCCATATTTGTGTCCAAAGTATTCTAGCCATTGACGAAAAGTTGACCACCCAGCATCAGATATTGATTTAGCTAGATGTCGGTTTTTTACCATGTTCTTCACATTCAAGTCTTCATAAGCTACCAAATCATTAGATTGGATGACGGAGTGTGCAACACGCTTGCAATACTCTTTTCGCTGCCTACTTACTCTTAAATGCTTCCTCGCATACCTAACTCTAGCTTTGTGGTAGTTGGATGATTGCCTAGTTTTGGCTTTCTTTCTTGCGGGACTGAACTTCTTGGACTTCTTGCGGTTCGCTCGGTTTAACTGCTTCTCAGATTTACGGTAAAACTGGGGTGATGGTTCAACCGAACCTTTACTATCAGCAATGAAATATTTTAACCCTAAGTCAATACCGACTACTTGTAAGGTAGGTTGAGTTTCAACCTTAATATCAACATCGACAGCAAATTGAGCATAATACCCGTCGGCGCGACGTACTAATCGGACGCGCTTAATCTGTTTGATGTTGTAATGATTAAGGTCATAAGTTCCCTTTAGCTTAAGAGTTCCTATCCCTTTTTTGTCTCTAAAAGTAATCGCCTTCCTGTTCTCTGAGAGTGCCCATCCAGGAAGTCTTGTATTCAACTGAACGGCAATTCTTTTTAAACTTTGGAAACCCCTTTTTACCCTTGGCTTTCTTCTTGCAATTATCGTAAAACCGAGCTATTGCTGACCAAGCACGTTCTGCCGCAGATTGTCGAGCCATTGAATTGAGTCGTCTGCAAAGGGAAATTCGGCAGCAAGTACAGCACAATATTTATTGAGGTCGTATTTACTCAACCCTTTCACATCCATCCATTGTCTTAAACACTTGTTTTGAATGAATTGAGATGTGCGAATAGCGTCATCTATTGCACAATATTGCTTATTCTTTCCTTTAACTTTGAACTCGTAAATTATCACTTGGCTCGACCAACCAACTATTGCATTATGCTAGCATATTTTGCATAATATAGCCGAATGAATTCGGCTATTCGCTTATATCCCCCGGATGAATCGCGCGGGTTTTACGCATCACACTCATAAATCACATGAATTTCGACCTGAGACGCAACGTGTTATAATTGTTTCCCTCAGCTTGGTTAACCAGCAAACTTTCTGCTCAAATATGGTTCAATACACTCTCGCTCAAAGCCCAGAAATTATCCTTACTATTTCTGGAAAAGATTCAGCCAAAGCCCGTGATAAAGCAATGGATCAACTGATGGAACTGATGGATGCTGGTAAGCTACCCACGGAACTGGAAGAAGGATTTGGCCCTCAACAATTGATTGAGGTTAAAGAGTCAACTATTGATACTGCTAGTGGTGAAGATACCATTACACAAGCTGTCCAGGTTTTAAGTAATCTGGCCACGCTCAAGCTGAAAGTTCAGGAGTCACGAGCTGAAGCGTTGGAAATTCGCAAAGCTGTTGATATTCTGTTTACCGACGAGTCGGTGACAGAAGAGGAAATTACTCGACTCAAGGAAGGTTTTAAAGTTCTCAAAAATTTTGCCCAAGCTAATGTGCGTTACCAAGAAGCACGAGCTAAAGCAGAACAGGCTCGGCAGACTCTAGATCAAGCTCTTAAATCGCCTGATAAGTAGCATTTGTAGAATTAGATGCTTTAAAACACATCTTAAAAATACAACTAGATACTATAAAGGGCAGGTTGTTATACCTGCCCTTTATAGTTACTGGGGCGCTAGGATTCGACCCAGGGATGGCGAGACCAAAACCCGCTGCCTTACCACTTGGCGACGCCCCAATGACTTCACACCAGTTAATATAGCACTTACTCCTAGGTTAATGTCAAGTACTTTAATAGTTGATTTCAGATAAGAGATTTTTAGAGCCGGGCATTGATTGGTCGAAATCCTTGCAATTAGACTCTTATCGTGACTTTGGGGTGAATCCTTGAATCAGTGCTTTGCTGTATCGTCGAACTCACGTTTACAGGGTTAAAGCGCATATTTCATAGTGAACTACTAACAGCAAACGCTACCCTAGAAATTAGCATCACTCAAACCTTGAAATTCCAACTATGATAGCCTCGCCCCAACAAAAATACTTTACTCCTGAAGACTACCTCCAACTGGAGGAACAGAGCAATATCAAGCATGAATATATAGACGGCTACATCTACGCAATGGCTGGAGCGCTTGATCCACACGTCACCATTGCTGGAAACCTGTTTGCCCTTCTCCGTAATCATGTGCGTGGCTCTGGTTGTCGTGTTTACATTGCTGATATGAAAGCCCGAATTGAATCTCTAAATCGCTTTTATTACCCCGACGTGATGGTTACTTGCGACCAACGAGATCAAGAAACGCCAGCTTATAAAAGATTTCCTTGTTTAATTGTCGAAGTTTTATCTAATTCTACTGAAGCCTTTGATCGCGGCGACAAATTCGCGGATTATCAAACACTGGAAAGTCTGCAAGAGTATGTTTTAATTAATACAAAACGTCAGCGAGTTGAGTGTTTTCGACGCAATGAGCAAGGGATGTGGGTTTTACAATCCTATACATCAGAACATCAATCATTTAGACTCAACAGCGTGGATTTTGAGGAAACAATGGCAGCACTCTACGAAGATGTAGTTTTTGAATAATCAATTATGATAGCGTATTCTGCACGATATTTAGTAAACTATATAACTGATAAGCCTTGAAAGCTTCTTGACCCGGCGGAAGGGTTGAGCGAAGCAGGCACAATTGATTAAAAAAAAGTTATGGCGCTCATAGTTCAGAAATACGGTGGTACATCTGTCGGTTCAGTCGAACGTATTCAAGCTGTTGCACAGCGTGTTTATAAAACGGTCAAAGCTGGAAACTCTATCGTTGTAGTGGTTTCGGCAATGGGCAAAGACCACCGATGGACTCGTCAAACTAGCTAATGAAATTTCTTCAAATCCTAACCGCCGGGAAATGGATATGCTGCTTTCCACTGGCGAACAAGTAACCATTGCCTTACTCAGCATGGCTTTGCAGGAACTTGGACAACCAGCAATTTCCATGACTGGCGCTCAGGTAGGAATTGTTACCGAAGCCGAATACAGCCGCGCTCGGATTGTGGATATTGAAACTACTCGCCTAAATCGCCACATAAATGAAGGTAAAGTAGTTGTTGTAGCCGGGTTCCAAGGTATCTCCAGCGCCGGAGAGATGGAAATTACGACTTTGGTCGTGGTGGTTCCGACACGTCAGCAGTGGCGATCGCAGCTGCATTAAGAGCGAATTTTTGCGAAATTTATACAGATGTTCCTGGGATTCTCACTACAGACCCCCGCTTAGTTTGCCGAAGCTCAGTTGATGGATGCCATCACCTGCAATGAAATGTTGGAATTAGCTAGCTTGGGCGCAAAAGTATTGCATCCCCGTGCCGTGGAAATTGCCCGTAACTATGGTGTTCCCCTAGTGGTTAGGTCTAGCTGGACAGATGCCCCCGGTACTTGGGTGACATCAGCTAAACCCCAAGGGCGATCGCTAATCAATCTAGAAATTGCCCGTCCAGTAGATGCTGTAGAATTTGACACTAACCAAGCGAAGGTGGCTTTGTTGCGCGTACCCGATAAACCAGGTGTAGCAGCAAGGTTATTTGGCGAAATTTCGCGGCAGAAAGTAGACGTAGATTTGATTATTCAGTCAGTTCATGAAGGTAATAGTAATGACATTGCCTTTACTGTTACAACACCAATATTAAAACGGGCAGAAGCAGTAGCAGCAGCGATCGCCCCATCACTGAGGAGTCAATCTAACCCGAAATCGGAAGAAGCCGAGGTAATGTTAGAACATAACATTGCCAAAGTCAGTATCGCAGGTGCGGGAATGATTGGCCGTCCCGGCGTGGCTGCGAAGATGTTCGCCACCCTAGCAGAAGCAGGTGTGAATATCCAAATGATTTCCACCAGCGAAGTTAAAGTTAGTTGCGTAGTCGATGCCAACCAATGCGATCGCGCTGTGAGCGCACTCCGCACCGCCTTTGAAATAGAGGCAGGGGAGGAGGGAGCAGGGAGCAGGGGAGAACTCTTTACTCCTAACTCCTCACTCCTAACTCCTCACTCCCCACCCCCCGTTCGTGGTGTAGCTCTCGATTTGAACCAAGCGCGTCTTGCTATTCGCCAATTACCAGATCGTCCGGGGATGGCGGCGAAGTTGTTTGGACTGTTAGCGCAGCATAATATTAGCGTTGATATGATTATCCAATCTCAGCGCTGTCGGGTAATTGATGGTGTTCCCAGACGAGATATTGCTTTTACAGTCTCGCGGATGGATGGAGAAAATGCAAAAGAAATGCTCACCCAAGTAGCGGCAGAATTAGGATGGGGTGAAGTTGTTTTAGATAGTGCGATCGCTAAGGTGAGTATTGTCGGCGCAGGAATGGTGGGACAACCAGGTATTGCCGCTAAAATGTTTGAAGCTTTAGCCCAACAACAAATTAATATTCAAATGATTGCCACTTCAGAAATCAAAATTAGCTGTGTCGTGGCACAAGAGCAAGGTGTTAAAGCTTTGCAAGCCATTCATGCAGCCTTTAAACTGGCTGGTAGCGAAAAATTTGTCGTGCCGGCGTAAAAACTGACTGAATAATTCGTAATTAACTGCGTGGTTTATTTACTTTTCTGGTAAGTATAGCAACAGACAGGGAGCTTAGGACAGCAATAAAATCACAATTTAAGCTGTTGAAGGCGCGTTTGCTACCAACTGTCCTAACGGCTTTGGCAACTGCTATACAGTCCCATCACTTGGATGCCTAAGTCACCTTCCCGACTTAGGCATCCAACTAATGGGCATCAACATTGTGCAATAGAAGTCACCCAAAGGAACACTAGGCAATTACCAGAATGTCAGCATTGGTGAGACTTGGGCTGCCCGTGAGATTAGCAATTTGCACCGCTGCAATTCCCCCTAAGCCATCCGCATCAAATAGCAACGCACCTGTGTTGCTATAGATAAATCGATCCCCAGCACCCAGAGCTACCGTCCCTAACCTGAACTGGGCAGGCGTGATAACAGCTCCAGCCGTCAAGTTTCCTCCAAAACCAGATGCTGAAACTACTATTGTGTCATCTATTACATTGAAGTCAGTGATGGTGTCAATGCCTTGTGTCTTAGCCGTGAAGGTGAACCTGTCACTACCAATACCACCTGTCAAGATGTCATTGCCTGCGCCGCCAATGAGAGTGTCATTCCCTGCGCCGCCAACTAAGCTGTCATTCCCTGCGCCGCCAACTAAGCTGTCATTCCCTGCCTCACCAATGAGAGTGTCATTCCCAGCCCCACCAATGAGAGTGTCATTCCCTGTACCGCCATTAACAGTGTAACTACCCGAAGTCGTAGCCGAAATCGTAACCCTATCGTTGCCTGCCCCCGTATTAATTATATTAGTAGCGTTTGTTGTTGATGCCGTTATGGTATCTGCACCTGAATTAGTTGTAATAATTTGTTGCCCCACACTGGATGTTGCATTCACTACAACCGCACTTGAACTGGTACTTGTTATAGTTTGTACACCTCCAGCTGATGTGGCGTTCACTAGGGTAAGATTTCGACCATTACCACTACCGTCACCAATAATCTGCGCACCCGCCCCAGTGGTGGTTGCAGAAACCGTCTTAAGACCTACACCTTTAATATTCAGTGCCCCTGCATCGGATGTTGCTGTTACTGTAGTAACACCTGAACCCGTCACAATAGTTTGAGCGCCTGCTATGGATGTTGTTGTGAGTGTTGCCACACCAGTGAATGTGGTCATATCAATGTTAATCGCACCAGCCCCGGATGTTTCTGTTTTTAGGTTTACGCCGAATGCGAATGCTGCTTGAAATTTAGCACCTGTAGTAATGGTTTGTGCCCCATTACCTGTTGTATTAATTTCAACTCTCTCTATTCTTTTCACATTAGTCCAAAGATTATCAGGCGGTGTGATGGCAACATCCAGAAGATGGTCAATATAGAGCGTATCTATGCCTGTGCCACCATTGACAAAATCATTAGCACCAAAGGTATCCGTTACCGTACCATCATAAGTGCCATTAAATGTGTCGTCACCAACGGTGCCAACAAGATTGTCTCCGTTGGTAGTTAACGTGTAAATAGCCATATTCGGTTGTGTTAAGTTAATCTTATGAACCTCATAATAAAAATAAAAGCCTCTGTCTGCACAGACTATCACAATTCTTCACATTGCATCATTCCCCTTTGTTTGAGTGTGACTTGAACTCGTGTGAGCCATTGCTCAGACACCTTCCTCACACGAGTGATACCAGATACAGTTAATCTTCAGTCACGGATTAGACAACAAATGCGATGGCAACAAGAACACCGCAGGCATAGCAGACTGAATATTTGGCAATAAGTAGGCGTAGATAATTCAAGATTTGTAGTCAGTGGATTTAGCTCTTAGAATGGGCTAGAGCCGCTTATACTAATTTTATGTGAGGCTGCACTTTATTAAGCTGTAGGGCAATTAATGAATTGCCCCTACAACTTAATAAATAAATATTTATATTTTAAAATCAGCAGTAATAACATATAAGTTATAATCTAGCAATTTATCAGACTATATTTATATCGATGAATAGTCATTTACTGGATGGACATTATCGAATACTAAAAGTTCTCAATGATGGTGAAAACGAGAAAACCTATCTAGTTGAAGATGTTAATTTTCTTGGCAGCCAATTTATCATAAAGCAGTTACTTTCTACTAGTAGTAATCCCCAAGCTTTAACAATTCTACGTCGATTGTTTGCTAACAAGTCTAAAACTTTAGAAGAACTAGGACAGGAACACGAGCAAATTCAAAAGCTAATTGCTTATTTTGAAGAAAATGAAAAATTTTATATAGTTCAAGAGTTCATTCCCGGTAATCCTTTAACTGACGAAATTATTCAGGGACAACCTCTGAGAGAAGACGAAGTAATTAGTCTTTTGTCAGATATATTAGAAATTTTAGTTGTTGTACACAGCTATGGCGTGATTCATCGGAATATTAAACCAGCAAATATTATTCGTCGTGAGTCAGATAAAAAGTTAGTTTTGATTAATTTTGAAACTGTTAATGAAGCCATCACTAATAGCGTTGGCAATGGGGAGTATATGCCGATAGAACAAATTAACGGCAACCTCAAATATAATAGCGATATATATGCATTAGGGATTGTGGCGATCGCAGCACTTCTAGGTTTATCTGCAAAGGAATTATCTAATATACGAAATCAGAAAAATAAGCTGACAGGTGAAATAATTTGGCAGAACAAAAATCTCAAAATTAACAGAAAATTAGCCAAAATTATTGATCGAATGGTGCGTTTTGACTATCGTAAGCGCTACCAGTATGCAACTGAAGTTTTAGACGATCTGAAAAAGATAAAAAATGTTGAGCAAGATCAACAAAAACAGGATCAGAAAAAATTATTACTAGTTGTGGCAGGAATAGCTGGCTGTATCACTCTTGGTATTGGAGTGTGGCAATTGAAATTGTCAAAACCTGTAAATGATGCTCAAAAAACATTTTACCAAAAGGGAGTAAATAAATATAATACAGGAAACTATGAAGGAGCAATTCAAGATTTTAATCAGTCTATTGAATTAGATCCGCAAAACGCTTTAGCTTATAATCGGCGAGGTGATGCTTATTATCGATTAGGAGACTACGAGCAAGCACAAGCAGATTCTAGTCAAGCTATTTTGCTCAATCCTGAAGATGCTAATGCCTATTTTGACCGAGGATTTGCTTTTTCGGAATTAAACAAATACAAAGAAGCGATCGCAGATTATAACCAAGCAATTAAATTAAATTCTAAAGACGCTTATGCTTACTATGGACGAGGATTAGCTCGTGTTCAATCGAAGGATAATAAAGGCGCAATTGAAGATTTTAACAAAGCGATCGCTCTCAAACCTGAGTATAACGAAGCCTACTTACAGCGAGGGATTCTTCGCCGTCGCCTTAGACAAAGACTTGAAGCAATCCAAGATTTTGATAAAATAATTAAGAATAATCCTACTGATGCTAAAGCTTATTATCAAAGGGGTTTAACTCAATCTATTAATAAGCAAAAATATGCAGCACTTAAAGATTACACAGATGCAATTAACATCAATCCCAAATACATAGAAGCCTATCTTAATCGTGGTGATATTTACAGCGATCTGGGAAATAAAGTAGAAGCTACTGAAGATTACAATACTATTTTACAGATTGATCCTAAATTTATTGCAGCTTATATTCACAGAGGTATTCACCGCTTTTCTTTCGGAGATTATAAAGGTGCTGTTGAAGATTACACTGCTGCGCTGAAACTAGATACTAATAATGTAGCAGCTTATAACAACCGTGGTAACGCCTATCTGGAATTAGGAAATAAAAAAGCTGCAAATCAGGATTATTCACGAGCGATCGCAATTAATGCTAACAATGCCTTAGCCTATTATAACCGGGGTGTGATTCGCACCAAGCAGAAAAATAAACAGGGTGCGATCGCAGATTTCAAAAAAGCTGCCAAACTATTCCGACAGCAAGGGGAAAAAGATAGTTATCAAGATGCACAAAGAGAAATTGCAATTCTGCAAAATAAGTCAGCACCAGCGCCAAGTACTCGCCCTAAATCTGGGAAAAGAGGAAAAAATTGATTGAAGAAGAATTCAGAAGCCAGAATGGGCTAAACGCCCCGCTACCGCTAACAGGAGTCAGAATCAATGAGTGGGGGATTCAGACCCGCCACTCATTGTAGACCACCAAATTTTCAATTTGGTGGGGGTCTTAAACCCGTTTATTCAGACGCGACGCTCGAATACTCGCTCTAAGCGAAGCCATGCCGCAGGCTTTACGCTGCGCTATCCGCCAGTCGCGCAGAATTCATTCTGTTAGCGGTAGCGGTGCGTTTAGCCCATTCTGGCTCCTGACTCCTGAATTCTGTTTGGTAAAAACTCAATATAATGCTAACTGTCAAGTGCCAAAACTCTTAAAGAGTAATTGGGCTATTTAAGTGTGTTTTAACTTACAATTTTACGACTTGCACTTTTTTAAGTTAGTTTTGAAGGTTGGTAGTAAGCAGTAAACTCCTTACTACTTACCATCATAAATTGTATGCTTTGACATTTTCTCTGTAGTTGTAGTCAAATAAATTATTGCTCAATGTGAGTCACCGTATTTTGTTACGACTCAATTAGGATTGCTATATGCTAATTCTCCTCACTTTTTATCCAGATAATCTGGAAATATTCACCAGTACGGATGTCGATACAGTATTGAATAAAATTGATGGTTCTCACAATACTTGGTTGCGCTGTATTCACTTCCGCGATCGAACTGGAACAGCCAAAATCATCAAGCACTTTGAACTCAATCCATCTCGCGTTAACATGATTTTCAATCATTCCCCTGTAGGAATTGATGAGGATGTAGAAGATTGTTTATTTGACAGCTATGAAATCCTAACTCCTCAGATAAAAAATCATGAGTTTGAGGTTGCCCGTGGCAATATTGTGATTGGAAATAATTTTATTATCACTTTTGAAATAAATGAACTAAAAGTTTTAAGTATTTTATCTAACAATCTGCAAAAGCGAAATTTAGATATTAAAAAGTGGGGAATTGACTATCTTTATTATCTTATAATTAAAGATATTTTGAATAATTACCATACTGTTTTTGACTGTATTTCTAGAAAACTTGATGATTTAGAAGATGAAGTTCTAGATAATTCCGGTGATGAATCAACGTACAAAAAAATTGCCACGATGAGGCAATCTACTCGTTCTGGACGGCGGAATTTTCAAAGTATCAAATTACTTATGGCTATTATGGATCATGAAGATTGCCAATGGATCAGCCAGCCAGTGAAAGAACTATTCAATCAAGAATTAGTTCATCATGTTGATAAACTATGGCAAGAATATCAAGCTTTGAGAGTCTGGATGTCAGAATTAATGGAAATTCAACGCGATAATATTGCTAGCAAAACAGGTGAACGAATTAATCGCCTAACTATCCTCTCAACTGTATTCTTACCAATAACTTTTCTGTCTGGTTTCTATGGTATGAACTTCAAATATATGCCGGAATTAGAACAGCCTTGGGCTTATCCAGTTGTGATCTGCATGATGGCATTAATTGTGATTGCTAGTATTGTTTATGTCAAAAAACAACGTTGGTTGTAGTATCTATAAAGTTACGAATAAAATCTCGCAGACTTATTGATGAAATCGAGGTTTAATGCAATTTAAAAAAAATGTAATGAATAAATCGGCTGTACGCCTCAACTCATGTATCTGCATCAGGCATTTTGTGAAATGGTATAAGCCTGTCGGTAGAAGGTAAATAAAATCGGATTACTATATATACTTTCAGTAACTAGACTGAATCAACCCTAAATCGGTAAACAAACGTGAATCTCCCATTAATTATTCGTGCTGAAGAACATAACGACAAAATAGCAATTGCTGCAACAGACGGAGCATTTACTTACCGGGATTTGCTACACACTTCTGGTCAAATAGCAACAGTTCTTCTGCATTTTGAAGAAGATTTACAGGAGCAGCGAGTTGCCTTTTTGATTCCGCCTGGGTTTGAGTATGTAGCCACTCAATGGGGAATTTGGCGTGCTGGTGGCATAGCTGTACCTCTGTGTGTTTCCCATCCGCGCCCAGAATTGGAGTATGTAATTACCAATTCTGGAGCATCAATTATTGTTGCTCATCCTAATTTTGAAGGTATACTGCGTAGTTTACCGCCGCAGGCATCGCTCGCCGAAAAACACAATTTGAGATTTATCCTTACCTCAGAAACGCTCCCATCTGATATTGCTTTGCTCCCAAAGATAGATATTACTAGACGCGCCTTAATTCTCTACACCAGTGGTACAACAGGTAAACCAAAGGGTGTGGTTACAACCCATGAAAATATTCAAGCGCAAGTGACTAGTTTAACTACTGCTTGGGAATGGACATCTAGCGATCGCATTTTACATATCCTGCCACTACATCATATTCATGGAATTATTAACGTCCTCACTTGTGCTTTATGGGCTGGGGCGGAGTGTCATCTGTTGAGCAAGTTTGATACCGAAACCGTTTGGAACCGAATTTGTGACGGTGACTTAACCTTATTTATGGCAGTACCAACGATTTATGTAAAGCTCATTACCGCTTGGGAAAATGCCTCAAGAGAACGTCAAAAAAGTATGTCAGAAGGCTGTGCTAAGATGCGCCTGATGGTTTCCGGTTCGGCAGCATTACCAGTTCAAGTTTTAGAAAAGTGGCAGACTATCAGTGGTCATTTTTTGCTTGAGCGATATGGTATGACTGAAATCGGGATGGCGCTATCGAATCCTTTACATGGTGAACGGTTGGCTGGATATGTAGGAAAGCCTTTACCTGAAGTTGAAGTGAGATTAGTTGATGAGAACGGATTAGTCCCAACCGGAACACCAGGAGAGATCCAAGTTAAAGGGCCTGGAGTATTTATAGAATATTGGCAAAATCCCCAAGCAACCGCCAAAGCCTTCCAAGATGGCTGGTTCCGTACTGGAGACACCGCCGTAGTTGAGAATGGCAACTACCGCATTCTGGGACGGATAAGTGTGGATATCATCAAAACGGGAGGGTATAAAGTTTCCGCTCTGGAAATTGAAGAAGTATTGCGATCGCATCCAGATATTCAAGAATGTGCGGTGGTTGGGGTTGCCGATTTAGAGTGGGGTGAACGGGTTTGTGCGGCGTTAGTATTGCAAGGGACACAACCTTTAACATTAGAAGCTTTTAGGAGTTGGGCAAAAGAGCGATTGGCAGTTTATAAAGTGCCAACTCAAATTTTGATAGTTGAAGAATTACCGCGCAACGCGATGGGGAAAGTTACTAAGCCGACAGTGGTTGAGCTATTTCGAGTGTAGCGATCGTCAACGCCTAATTAGCCCTCTTTCATCAGTTTTGGAAAAATTAACGAATTTTCGACATTGTTAGCTAACGAAAAATTAAGGTTTCACTCCAGAGTGACGGAAGAGGGTTAAACCTGGAGTTTCAAACCTCGTAATTCCTTAAACTTAAGTAAATCCTTAGTCACTAAGATTGTTTTGGAATATAACAACATTGCATAATGTCAAATAACTTATATTTAGATTGAAGATATAATACATTCTAATCATTTACTAAAAAAATATTTATGATATCTATTCAGCCTAACTTTTATCCCTACAGTTCTATAGCTAAAGGCGTTTATATTTTAGATCAACATCTTAGAAAAGATATATATGATTGTTGCATTCTAGATGAGCGTGATTAT
This sequence comes from Nostoc cf. commune SO-36, assembly GCF_023734775.1. NCBI lineage: Bacteria > Bacillati > Cyanobacteriota > Cyanophyceae > Nostocales > Nostocaceae > Nostoc > Nostoc commune. The sequence goes on from NZ_AP025732.1 coordinate 2,147,669, forward strand.
GTATCTACATTAATGAGTTATATAAGATTATTTTTACGTAATAGTCAGCTTGTAAAAGGGTTGTTTAGTTTCCAGTCTCAGATTTTAAATAGTAATTTAGAAAAAACAATTGGATGTGATGCACTTATATTGTTCCGTGCTAAAAATGCCGTAAAAGTTTGTATGTTTGAAGCAAAATATCCAAGATTATATAAAGAAAATAATTACTCTTGGGATTATGTAACATCTAGCAATAAGGCTCATTTTCACGATCAATTAATAAGACAAAATAAATGGTCTTCTGAAGTAGCTATATGGGAGTTATTTATTAACGATCATGTTCCTGGGTTTCCATTAAAAGGTTTTGATAAATATGGTTCTACTTGCATCTGGCATCAAGATGCTTATCAGTATACTAAGGAAAAGGCTGAATCAATTTATTATCATAAACCTAAATATCTTGTTTGGAATAACAAAAAATTGCAAGAATGTATAGAACAATTACCTTATAATCCTTTAAATATAGAAGATGTTTTAATTTCAATATTGATTGGCAAAATGGGAAAAGCAATTCCAGTTATAGGTAATAGTTTAGTAACAATAAAGTCTTCAGAAGAAGAAAGTATAAATATACCTGTTGGCTCAAAAATAAATAGAGATGATTTTATGAGCCTCTGGGAAACAACTGGAATTAATAATTTCTTGGTAGTGGAACTTGAAAGTATTTCATTTACTCTAGATAGAGATTTTTAAATGAAACCTAACGTTTATCATCAATATTTTTTACATAAATTTATAAAAATAATTGGGACTAGTTTTTCAGCCTTTTGAATTAAGTTTCGGTATTTTGGGCGGACACCAAAAGAGATTTTTACTAGACACCCCAAGGGATTCCAAAATACCTCGCATCACCTCTGTGCAGTACATCCAGTGTCCTAAATCGTCATACATACGATCGGGATTAAACTCGACATTGTAGTGCAGCACATTGGGAAGGTCTAAAAACTCATCACCGCTTTGGGGAGAAAGCAGCAAGAGATGAAATGGCTTCCCTTGGCATTGTTTTTGTAGCTTGTTGACTAAATCTATCACACCACCGGCATCGCTAATTCCTGTGCGAACAAAAAGCACTTTATCGCAGTGCCGCAGTGCGTACCAAAACCTTTCAGAACGTGCTGTGTATCGAACGCGCATCCGTTCATGGACGGGAGACATATCGCTGGTTGGATCGTCTGTCTCCTCGACTTCATGGGCAAAGGATAAACCTGACCATTTACTATGGTAAATTCTCCCTGCATCGGTGCTGTAGTGCAGGAAGGCAGGATTCCACATATCATCAAAACCGTTTTCGATCGCATCCGCAACATCTCCAATATTGGTGGTGCGCGTTAGATCAAAGGGAAAGGCGGGGCCATCGTACTCCATCTTATATAGCATCATGCGGACGGCACAGCGATCGCCAAGGGGAAGAATGGCAACACGGCTGATATCTGATAATTTGCATTTGTATTGGAACAGCACCGCAGACTTCGCTGGTGCTTTCACCCGGCTTTCTAGCCCATCCTTGCCAATCATCATGGTGCGAAAGGGGGCGTCGGGATAAAGCGGATCTTCATAGACACCCGATGGCATCGCTTTCAGTGCGTTGCAAACCTCTGTCCACATCGGCTGAATATTGTACTCGTTATCTGATTCGTTGATTACCCAGAGGTGGCGTTCGTCCGCTTGCAAAATCCCCAGATGCCCGTCATAGAATAAAACGTTGTTCGGCGAAAAAAGATTGAAGGCGGTGGTATATTCTAGGTTGGCATCAGGGGGAATGTTTATTGTAGTTGCGATCGCGCCATCCTCTACAGCAAAGAAAGGCAGTGTCCCTGGTTGGGTATCCTTCGCAATGTAGATACCCGGTATTAATCCAGCCTTACTTTGCAGTGCTGTTTGTAATTCCTGCCAATAAGGAGCGATCGTGTAGCTGTATTGTGATGCATTAACAATCCGTAAACGCTTCTCTTCGATACAGACAGAGACATGAAAGCCCGCATTGTCAAAGTAGATGGAGAATTCATTCGGTTCCCGAAAGCGTTGTTTTTCTGCCAATTCGTTTTTGTCGATGTCGAAGAGGTGCTGGTCGATCTGCTGATACATCAGGCTGTGACCGATAGTGTTCGGGTGAGCCGGATCAAACGATATCCCTGCTTTCCATCGTCCTTGCCCATCATCTAGGGCTGCCAACCAATCCAGTACAGGTACGCCCCAACTTAGCATTCGCTTGTGTGTGTCTCGGATCAGCCAGTAATGCTCCTGGGAATAATCGCCATTGGGATAGACTCCGCCCAGAATTGGAGTTGCCCCGATGTCCCTCGTCATTTTTACAAGCTGCTGCAAGCCACTTTCAAACCGTCGCTGTACTGCTCGCCGTTCGTGAGGGGGGCAGTAAGCTAACCCTTCGTTACCCAGAGACAGGGCAATGATCACAACATCCGGTTGTTCTGGGGTGACAACTGAGCCAAATCGCGCGATCGTTCTGCTGACATTCGCTCCCACTTCCGACACATTCACGAGTTTATGCCCATATTTTTGCTGTAAAGCTTGTGCCAACAGCCAAACCCAACCTTTCAAAAACCAAGCTTTATGACCTACTGCAACAGAACTGCCAATTACTACAATTTTGAGCCTTTCAGCCCCTTCTTCCACGGGCATTTTGACAGCAGGTTCCTCAAGGTATCCAAAGGGGTAAGGTTGTACATAACCGAATGCGCCATCATCTACAATAATTGTGCTGGAAGAATCGTTAGGCTCAATCGGAATCCAGCGATTTGTATCTAGTAAGCTCTCCCATCGGGCGTTACCCTTTGCATCAAGATGCACGTACTTATACTCAACTTTCTGTTGACCGCCTGACTCTTGAATTTCAATATCTGTCCACCATAAAGGATAGCGATCGCCACTTGTACGTAGGTAGATACATTTGGTAATGTTCCACAATCCCAACTCTGGAGTAGAACCGATTAAACCTATGGATTCGCCTGTTTGCGTGTGTGCAATGATTTGGAATCGATACATAGAGTTTATCCTGATTTAGTGAGTACGATACCAAACAGTCAGGCTGAATCCTTTAACCTTGCTTGAGAATATCACATAGAATTCTCAACAATTAGGTATTAATTTTGTTAAGTATACTAAAGCTCTGATTTACATCACCCAAAGCTTAAAGTAGTCAAGCTTTTCAAAAATTAAATCGGATTTTTATAGAAGGAAGATTTAATACTAATTGGGTAAAATATATTGCATTAAAAGTCTTATTACAACTAAGAACAGATCAAATAAAGGATAAGACTAAGTTAAATTTTTATTAACCCTGAAATATGTAAGTACATTGAAACAGAAATCGCGTGATTTCATAGTCATGCGAGCTTCAATATTCAGAAAAACATAAATAAATATTAATATCTTTATAGTTATATATGAATTAATAGTTAAATAATCTTAGGAGAAATAAGAATATCTAGGATTTGCATCGGCAGTGGTACTTGCTAGATAGAGTGATGCAAATCTTCTCTAAACCTAGAATAACAATTTTTTAGCTGGACTTGGCAGGCATCCTGAGTCGGTGACTGCCGTGAAACCTTGCGATTGAACATGAAGGAAGCAACAATGAGTAGCAATCTAGCCATCAAACTGCGCTCTGGAACTCAACAAGCCCACACATCAGCAGAAAATGTGGCATTCATGAAATGTTTTTTGCAAGGAGTTGTAGATAGAGACTGCTTCGCCAAGTTTTTAAGCAACTTGTATTATGTCTACAGCGAACTAGAAGCGGCATTAAAGAGCCATGTAGAACATCCTGTGATTAGTGCGGTTTACTTTTTGGAACTTAATCGCCAATCCTCGCTCGAAAAAGACATGGTGTTCTATTATGGGGATAATTGGAGAGAGCAAATTAAACCTTCACCTGCTACCCAGAGCTACATTGACCGCATTCGGGAAATCTCTGATACTGAACCAGCCTTATTGCTAGGTCATGCCTACACTCGCTACATGGGCGATCTTTCTGGGGGTCAAATGCTACAAAAAGTTGCTCAGTCAGCGTTGAAGCTTTCTGGCTATGAAGGCACATCCTTTTACAATTTTGAGCAAATTCCTGACAAAAAGGCATTTAAGGATAAGTATCGTCAGGCATTAAATGCATTACCCATTGATGATATAACAGCAGAACAGATTGTTGCAGAAGCCAATAATGCCTTTGAGTTTAATTTAAAGATGGCTCAAGAGTTAGAGGAAAGTTTAATTAAAGCACTCGGTCAAGTTCTGTTTAATAGCCTAACTCGTTCTCAGAATTCAGGTAGCACTGAAATAGCTCCGGCTAATTTAAGTTAGTCATTTGTCATTTGTCATTTGTGATTGGGCATGGCTCAAGAATCAATCAATAGTTCTTCTGCCCCTGCTCCTCCTGCCTCCCCTGCTCCCCATTCCCCTCATTCATTGGAAAGCAACTCAATGGTTTTTCTATTACCTGGTGTTAAATTTGATCTGGATCTGATTCAAAAGTACGACACTCGCGCACCTAGATACACCAGTTACCCGCCTGCTACAGAGTTAAGCGAAACATTCACCGAAACTGATTTTAAGGCCGCGATCGCAGCATCGAATCAACGCAAAACTCCTATGAGTTTATATTTCCACATTCCCTTTTGCCAAAGTGCTTGCTACTTCTGCGGCTGTAATACGGTAATTTCCAACAACAAGAATATTGCCAAACCTTACGTAGAGTCTTTGGTTCAAGATATCAAAAATACCGCAGCTTTAATCGATCCAGATAGAAAAGTGCTGCAAATCCACTGGGGTGGTGGTACTCCTAATTATTTAAATCGTGACCAAGTAGAATTATTATGGAAAAACATTAATCGCTATTTCAACATCGATTCACAAGCAGAAATCTCAATTGAGATTAATCCGCGCTATATCGATAAAAACTACATTTTCTTTCTTAGACAGATTGGATTTAACCGTATTAGTTTTGGCATTCAGGATTTTAATAGTCAAGTTCAAGTAGCTATCAATCGTGTTCAGCCAGAAGAAATGCTATTTGATGTCATGAGTTGGGTTAAAGAAGCTAAGTTTGAAAGTGTGAACGTAGACCTTATTTATGGTTTACCCTATCAAACACGCGAGACATTTCGAGAGACTTTGAAAAAGACTGTTGAGTTAGACCCTGACCGAATTGTTGTCTTTAACTTTGCTTATGTGCCGTGGATTAAACCTACACAAAAAAATATTCCTCAAGAGGCGCTACCCGCAGCAGAAGAAAAGTTAGAGATTTTGAAAATGACCATTGAAGAATTGACAAATAACCAATATTTATTCATTGGGATGGATCATTTTGCTAAAACTAATGACGAACTAGCGATCGCTCAACGCAATGGCACTCTTAAACGCAATTTCCAAGGCTACACTACCCATGCTGAGACAGAATTATTTGGTTTTGGTGCCACATCCATCAGTATGCTAGAAGATGCTTATGCTCAAAACCACAAGGAATTGAAGGATTATTATCAGGCACTTGCAGCAGATACTTTACCTGTTAGTAAAGGTATTAAACTTACTCAAAATGACATCATCAGACGGGATGTTATCATGGGTATCATGTCTCACTTTCAGCTTCATAAGCAAGACATTGAAAACAAATATCAGATCAGTTTTGATGAATATTTCTCTGAGGAACTAGAGGCGTTAAAACCACTAGAAGCCGATGGTCTAGTCAGTTTATCAAAAAATCAGATCCAGATTACAGACATCGGTAGATTGCTAGTGAGAAATATTGCCGTAATATTTGATACTCACACAAGAATGCGAGAGACAAAATTCTCCCGTGCCATTTGATATTGGGCTGCCGCAAGTCAAGACGCGGCAACCCAATGATGGATATTTACAGCATCTAGCTGGCTGAAAATAAGATTTTAAATGAGTTCGAGCTTAATTTTACACGTATTGGCAGTGCCATACCCCTAATACCTTGCAATATAATGTTGTAACGCACTTAAATGCGAAACACTATATTTAGTAATTATCATAAACTTATTAATTAACGTTTTTTTATTACTCTGAAAAAATAAAATATTTGTAGGTTGGGTTAAGGAACAAAACCCAAAAACTCCCTAAATTTAGAAAACTTAATCACAACAAAGATTTTTTATTTTTATTTCCTGAGAGTTATAGAAGAGCCTTAAGTAAGTAGGCACAAACAATTACTTTAAGATGATTTTATTATTTGTGTTACAGTTTCAGCGCATCTCCAAAAAGTTAGATAATGTTTTTCTATCTTCAGATAGATATAAAATAACATATTTCGATTAGTTTATTACTGTCTATTTCTAGACTAAACTATGTATGAAATAATTGCTCATTGAACTAGCAAAAGTTTCGTTGAGCATTTTAATACTAAAACTGCCAATTTTTATTCAAATATTGATACAACCTCTTTTATCTAACTTTTGGATTTAGCATTTATCCCATCTGATAGAAAGAATTGTTAATCAAAGTTGATAACTTATACATAAGTGAGATTGTTGAGGCAGTTATGAGTATTGAGTATTCTTGCTTGGGTAATTTTAGGAGTTTTAGCAGGTGCGATGCCTAACGGCGGGCTACACCTACGCTAAGGCTATCTATCCTAGTAATCAAGGCGGCGGAATTATCTCTACAATGATTCTGGGTATCATTGGTGCTTTCGTCGGTCAAACTCTGTTTACCTTTCTACAAACAAGAACTTTACAAATTACTGCCGCTGGCACTGGTTTTATTCTTCCTGGTATTTTAGTGGCTGTGTTAGGCACAATTGTTGCTATTTATCTATGGGAATTAATTAGAAGAAGCAGCAATGCCTAATCGTTGATTGGCAATTCTCAACCCGGCGATAATTACTGTATTTTATTAGTTTTCTAGTTTTAAAAGCTATCAAACATCAAATTAGCTTTATCTATATCTAGAAGATACTAGGAAATTAGTCAACCTTTCTGTAAATTCAAAGTTTTTGGAAGTCTAAATCTATGTTTTTTCACAAAAAAGAGCCTATTCATGCCGTTAACGTTACTGAACCAAACCCTCGTTTTGCTCAGTTGCTTTTAGAGCAGTTTGGTGGAGCTACTGGCGAACTTAGTGCAGCACTTCAATATTGGGTTCAATCATTCCATGTCGAAAATCCTGGAATTAAAGATATGCTGCAAGACATTGCAATTGAGGAATTCGGCCATTTAGAAATGGTTGGTAAACTCATTGAAGCTCATACTAAGAATAGCGACCAAACAGAGGCTTATAAAAGTACTCTCTTTGCACTCCGAGGGGTTGGGCCTCATTTTCTAGATAGTCAAGGTCAGGCTTGGACGGCAGCTTACTTGAATGAGGGTGGAGATGTAGTGCGTGATTTGAGAGCTAACGTTGCAGCTGAAGCTGGCGCTCGTCAGACTTACGAAGAATTGATTAAGTTGGCAACTGATAAAGGAACCCAAGAGACTTTAGTCCATCTGTTAACACGAGAAATTTCTCATACCCAGATGTTTATGAAAGCTCTAGACTCGTTGGGTAAGTTGACAGATCCATTCTTTGGTAATATTAAACCAGATGAGACTGTTGCTCTCTACTACAACCTATCTACAAACGGAAATGGTCAAGATGAGCGTGGGCCTTGGAATTCTGAACCAACATTCAAATATATTGCTAATCCTCTAGAAAGTCACTCTTAATTCCAGAGTTTCTAGTTTGAGGATAGGTAATTGGAGCTAAGAATGTTTTTGATTAGTATATTCTGAAAAACTCCCAGTAGTCTGGTGGGCAAACAGCCCACCTTATTTAAAAAATCTTGGGCTATTTACTTGTATATTACACTCAAAAATGTTAGTATTAGCGACTTTTTAAGTAATAAATATAGATTTTAAACTAAGTATTTGGATACTTTTCTTAAATAATATTTAGCAATACTGAAAAAGTCAGAGCGATCGCTCTTCAATAGACCTGTAGCAGAAACCGAAAAACTGATCGATAATTTATTATTGGGCTAATAGCTAAATTAGGTTTAAACCGAATAATCGCAGTATTTTAAGTCGGTTTCAAGGTAACTTTACTATTTGTAGCTTGACTTTCTGAAAATTCAAGTATTTTTGTAATAGGTTTAATATATAGATCAAGATTTCTGACTTCGAAAATTAATTAATTCATTTAAATAACAAGCAAAGCCTAGAATCAGGAGATTACCTTGTGATTGTCAACCCTACGCAAAATGGTTGGGAGGTCATTTATCATCGTGCCCATGCTTTATTAGCAGCTCAACTGGCGGGACAGTGGCGACGTAAAGATGCTCCAGTAAGGTTATATGAAACCCTAGCTGCAATTTCTCATCACGATGACCTAGAAAAAGAGTGGGAAGAAGATATTCTCAGTGAAGGAGGTGCGCCAAACGACTTCACCCTCAACTCAAATGCCGATGTAGATGCCGGTGCTGATAAATTGGCTGAACTGGCAAAGAATGCCCTTTACCGTGGACGATGGGTAGCTTTGTTAATTTCTATGCATATCAGCCGTTTGAATGAGCCAAGCCGGGGTCAGAGTGCCAAGCTAGACAAACTTTTAGATGAGCAACTTAAAAACCAGCAACGTTGGCGTAAGGAACTGGGCATCGAAAAGGAAGATGTTGATTCTGCTTATGCATTTATGCAGTGGTGCGATCGCCTTTCTCTTATTTTATGTCAGCAAGAACTACCTGCTGATGAGCGATTTTTAGAAATTAGCAAGGGCCCTGACGATCAGCGCTATGACATCATGCAGCGCAGTGATAATTTAGTTATTGTCAAACCCTGGCCCTTCCAAGACGATAAATTTACGGTCAACGTTGAAGCCTGCGCCCTATCCCAGGTAAAATTTGAGAGCAACAGCGAACTAACTCAAGCCCTACAAGAAGCCCCCATTAAGGTACTTGAGTGGACATTCGTTAAGAGTTAGGGACTGACAAAAAATAAAAAAGAGCCAGAGAACTAACTCTCTGGCTCAAAGTTGGAGACAAAATAATCATCAAATTAAGGTTTGGGTAATAACCTAAATTCTTCCCAAGTTATGCAGCCCTAAGACAACGCCCACTCCTAAGATATGGCCAAAGGCGGTAGTTGCTAAAAGGGCTGGTAAACCAAAACCACCAAATAAATTGGCTGAGGGTAGTTTTGGTTCTGCGTTGGGAAATTTGATGGTAGATTTACCAAAAGCAATGGCAACGATATTAGCAATAATGATAATCAGTCCAACTGTCGGACTCCATTGCAGAGGTGTGGTTGCAGCAGCGAGTAAGGTTGAAGTAAACACCTGATTTGCTCCTGAAATTTATTAATGATTGAAAATATAATCTGCAACTTTCCGAAGCAAATTCAAGGAAATACTCGATTTTGCATCAATATTTAACAGTTATTCTTACTACTTAATACAATATGATTTTAATGCAGTAATAATGCAGCGTATTTCAGGTAAATGAAGTACATGGGTAGGGGCACAGCATGTTCCCTACGATTATCTGTACCTCACGCCTGTTGCAATCTGCTGTATATTCAAAGTACTGCAATGCTCGTTCGCCTTTGGTGTCTGCCATTAGACATCTACAGAAATTAATTATTCGGGGCTTTATCTATACACAGCCAATGTTGATGCTACCAACATCATATCTGCAAACAAAAGACCACATATAAAAAAGCATTAGTTTTCATCTATCAAAAGCATCAGATACAAGTATATAAGTTTTCTATATCTAAAGAAATTAAATATAAGTCCGTACCTAAAAAATTATACTTATAGCAGAAGTTGTAAAAATATATTAGACATATTAAATTAAAATAAATATTAATCAAAGTTTCTAAACAATTTCAGGAAAGTGTGCTAGACACGAACTTGGAACAAGCCAAAACTTTGTTAAAATCATCAACACACAAACTATGAACTCTATCACCGAAAAACGTATCGCCTTGATTTCCGTTCACGGAGATCCGGCGGTTGAAATAGGGAAAGAAGAAGCTGGGGTACAAAATGTTTATGTGCGTCAGGTGGGTGAAGCACTAGCGCAGCCTAGGGTGGCATGTTGAGTATGTTTACCCGCCAGGTGAGTCTGGAGCAAGACTTGATTATTCAACACACCGAAAATTGTCGAACTATTCGTTTAAAAGCTTGCCCTATCAGTTTGTGCCGCGAGATGAAATTTTTGAATATCTGCAAGAATTTGTTGATAATTTCCTCGAATTTCAAGTCAAAAATGAGATTACATACCACTTAGTTCACACTAACTATTGGCTCTCTAGTTGTGGTGGGGATGAAGTTAAAGCAAATCCAAGATAGTAAACAGGTTCACACCTACCACTCTTTAGGAGCGATCAAGTACAACACTATACAAGAAGAAGATATTCCTCAGATTGCTAGTGTGCGATTAGCAGTGGAAAAAGAGGTGTTGGAAAAAGCAGAGCGAATAGTAGCGACAAGTCCGCAAGAAAAGGAACACATGCGATCGCTAGTTTCGACAGAAGGCAATATCGACATCATTCCCTGCGGTACAGATATTCAGCGATTTGGTTCGATTGCACAAGAAGCAGCTAGGGCTAAATTGGGGATTGACAAAGAAACCAAAGTTGTACTGTATGTGGGGCGTTTTGACCAACGCAAAGGTATAGAAACTTTGGTAAGAGCAGTAAACGAGTCTGGGCTACGCGATTCCAAAAATATCCAGCTAATTATTGGCGGTGGTAGTACTCCAGGTAACAGCGACGGGATTGAGCGCGATCGCATTGAGCAAATCGTCAACGAATTGGGAATGAGCGACTTTACCATCTTTGCAGGTCGTCTGAGCCAAGATGTTTTACCAACTTATTATGCCTCTGCTGATGTTTGCGTTGTTCCCAGCCATTACGAACCCTTCGGACTCGTAGCGATCGAAGCGATGGCAAGCAGTACACCAGTTGTTGCTAGTGATGTCGGCGGACTTCAGTTTACTGTGGTTAATGAAGAAACTGGTTTATTAGCGCCACCACAAGATGTAGATGCTTTTGCCTCTGCCATTGACCGAATTCTCTTAAATCCAGAGTGGCGAGACGAATTGGGTAAAGCTGGTAGAAAGCGCGTCGAAGATAAGTTTAGCTGGGATGGTGTAGCAACTCAGTTGAGTGAACTTTACACCCAACTGTTGCAGCCACAACCAGTAGCGTCAATAGCAAAAGAACTAGGAGAGTCAACAGCAAAAAACCCAGTTTTGGTTGCTAATGATTCTTTTGCGTAACAGATAATCGTGAGTGAGTAACTCAGATAATATTTTGGGTTTAAATTTGGCAGCGTAGGCGTTGGCGTAGCCTGTCGTAGAGAAGCCCGCCGTAGGCATCGCTTAAGGTTGGAAAACTCGACACCAAACACAAGCTTTATAAAAAAGTAACTCTTCACCTAAGCGTAGAAGCTTATCTTATGATATATTTCTGCGTTTTTTCATTCGCAGCTACCACCAAACCAAGTAACCGCTATGATAGTTGAGGTCTGCTATGCTTTGACTAAACAAAAATAAAAGTATAGCGATCGCTACCATTTGAATATTAATAACTAATCGCTTTGCAACCAGTTGACTTTACCACTCTTACAGCTGCTTGTAGCGAAATCCGCGCTAACTGGCTACCATCACGCTTAGAACAGGTTTACCAGCGCGATCGCTACACGATTGCTATGGCATTACGCACCCTGCAACAGCGAGATTGGTTACAGATTTCCTGGCATCCCCAAGCTGCACATATTTGTATCGGCGATCCACCACCGCGATCGCCAGATACCTTTACCTTTAGCCAACAACTGATACACCAATTGGGTGGTTTGGCACTGGTGGCGATTGAAGCGATCGCACCTTGGGAGCGGGTGATTAATTTGCAATTTGCCCGTCGTCCTGGAGAAAGCGCCCTATATCATGTCTATGCAGAAATCATGGGCAAGTATAGCAACGTCATTCTCACCGACGCTAACAATATAATTATCACCGCCGCCCATCAAGTCAGTCAGCAACAATCTAGTGTCCGTCCCATCCAAACCGGACAACCTTATGAAACACCACCGAAACTGACTGGAACTGTCCCCAGTTTGAGCGAACCCCAAGAACGTTGGCAAGAACGGGTAAGTTTAGTACCAGGGGCATTCAAGCGGCAATTGCTCAAAAGTTATAGTGGCTTGAGTGCTGCACTACTGGAGTTAATGCTCCTAAAAGCAAATATCGCACCAGAAACATCCACCGATACTCTCAACCCCGACGACTGGCGACGGCTATTTGAGCATTGGCAAGAATGGCTGCAAGCCCTAGATTCCAAAGAATTTCAACCCGCTTGGACAAAAGATGGTTACACCGTGATGGGTTGGGGTGCAGTTGAAAAGGTCAAAGATATCCAAGAGTTACTTAACCGCTACTACAGTAACCAAATTGACCAACAGTTATTTTCCCAATTGCGCCATCAGTTGAGTCAGAAATTGCATAATATTCTAGCGAAATTACGGAATAAAGCTCAAACCTTTCAGACGCGCTTGCAGCAATCAGATCAAGCTGATGAGTATCGGCAAAAAGCTGATTTATTGATGGCTCATTTGCAAAACTGGGAACCAGGGATGAAAGAAATTATCCTTGCTGATTTTGAGACAAATTTGCCAGTTGCGATCGCTCTCCAACCAGATAAAAATGCCGTCCAAAATGCCCAAAGTCTTTACAAACAGCACCAAAAGCTGAAACGCGCTCGTGCTGCCGTGGAACCACTACTATTGGAAGTACAGACAGAAATTGAGTATTTAGAACAAGTAGAAGCTGCGATCGGCCAAATAGACACCTACCAAACAACAGAAGATTTGCGAGCTTTAGAAGAAATCCGCGAAGAGTTGATTGGACAAAAGTATTTAGAAGATCCAGAATATCGCAGCCGCAGTGCTAATGAACCCCCCAGCACAAACTTTCATCGTTACCTTACCCCCAGCGGCTTTGAAGTATTAATCGGTCGTAACAATCGCCAGAATGACCAATTAACCTTTCGTGTAGCTGGAGATTATGACATCTGGTTCCACGCTCAAGAAATTCCAGGGAGCCATGTGTTACTACGTCTAGAACCGGGTGCTGTTGCAGAAGAAGCTGATTTGCAATTTGTAGCTAATCTTGCCGCTTACTACAGTCGCGCCCGTCAAAGCGAGCAAGTGTCAGTAGTTTACACTCAGCCAAAACACGTCTACAAACCCAAAGGAGCAAAACCGGGAATTGCTATTTACAAGCAAGAAACCATACTTTGGGGAAAACCGCAAATAGTCTAGTTATTGGGCATTGGGCATTGGGCATGAGTTATTCTCCTTGTTTCCCCAGTCCCATCAAGCTGCATCAAATCCAATTCGTGGTCAAAGCGAGCGATCGCTTACAGATTTTCTATAAACTCTTCCGGTGTAACTTGCGCTTGCTTCAGAATGCCGCTCAATGTCCCTACCTTCAATTCTTGATGCACGGGTACAACACAGCCAGTTGTCCCTTCCGGCGTTTGCTTTTTCATCATAACATGACTACCGGTTTGTCGAATTTGCTCAAAACCCAAACGCTCCAGTGCCCGAATTGCCTCCCTACTTGAGGTTCGTGGCAACTTAGGTCATAGTGTGATTCTCAATGCTGGTCATATATCTTGGAGATGTTTCAGGTAGAGGAAATTCCTCTAAGTAAAGCCGCGTTGCCTCTCTCAAGCTAGCAATTGCTTGTTCGATTGTCTCTCCTTGATCGACCGTACCAACTTCGGGACACTCAGCTATATACATATCGTCCTCTTTATAAATGAGGACTGCAAAGCTGCGAGTTTTCATCGTACTGTATCCTCAATCCTTTTTATAGCAAGCATAGCATCACCCTTTCTCTATAGGACTTACGCACGAGTTACGGAATAACCAACCGCAGAGGCACAGAGGGCACGGAGAAATCAGAGTTTTAGAGATATTTTGCGTAAGTCTTACTCTATAAAGATGCCCGCCATGAACACCCATGAGTGGAGCGATCTTTCTTTCTTTGCGTCCTTTGCGTCCTTGGCGGTTCGTTTCTCTTATTTATATTTGATAGTTTGGCACTAATAATCCTATGACTTCAAGACATGGGAACATCAATTCGGCAAACCCTCTACCCGCATCAAATCCAATTCCCGTTCAAATATTTCATCAATTGACAACATTTGACCATCAACAGTCATAAATTTATGGTCTTTTGTTGCCCGAATTATTGAACCATCTTCCAAGCAATATTCAAACACCTCTTGTTGTCCGCGATCGTGCCATTGTGCCACAGGTTGCGTGTAAATATTTCCATTATTATCAACACTGTAGACAGTGCATTCAATGCGTTTTTCTACAATTTCTCCAATCGGCATTAATCCATATTCTACTGTCAATATTTCCGTATCATAGCTTAAACAATATTCAGCAAACTTCAACATTTGCTCAAATAATTCATCCGCAACTTTTTTCTGAACGCCATTTTTCGCTGCGCCATCCACGAATTTTTCTCGCTGTTTTTGCATCTCAGAAACTTTCTTTTTACCCATCGCTCGACGCAGCAAGTCAGCTTGTCCTAAAGAATATCCAGCCATATCCTGAGCAATTTTCATGATTTGCTCTTGATAGACCATAATTCCATAAGTTTCGTCTAATATTGGTTCCAGAACTTGGTGCTGATAATCAATTTTTTCTCGACCATGTTTGCGGTTAATAAATTTAGGAATTAGTCCCGCATCTAATGGCCCCGGTCGATAAAGTGCCAAAATAGAAGAAATATCTTCTATATTAGAAGGCTTCAAATCTCGCACAATCTGACGCATCCCAGAAGATTCTAGTTGAAATATTCCTTCTAACTCACCTGCTTCTAATAATTCATAAGTTTTTTGTACATCTTTTGGTAAACTGCTATGCTCACCTTTCGCTAATATCCTCTGGGCTTTTCTTTCCTGACGCGGAATTTCATCAGGATCAACTCGATATCCTCTCGTTTCTTGAATCAAATCTACAGTTTTTTGAATTAGCGTTAGGTTCCGTAAACCCAGAAAATCCATTTTCAACAAACCCATTGATTCCAGGTCTTCCATGAAATACTGGGTAATCACAGAACCGTCATTATTCTTCTGTAGCGGCACAATTTGATCAAGTGGTTCGTCTGAAATTACCACACCTGCGGCATGAACACCAAAAGTTTTGTTAGTTCCTTCAATTCGCATCGCCATATCAAGCCAATGGCGAACATGGGGTTCTTTATCATATTTCTCTTTAAACTCTGGTTCTGGAGTTTTATCGGAAACCATCACCTTGAGTTTCGTTGGTTTCCCCCGCACCACAGGAATCATTTTCGCCATTTTATCAGCTTCCCCATAGGGAATATTTAATACTCTGGCGACATCTTTCAAAACTGCTTTAGAAGTTAGACGGTTAAAAGTAATGATTTGAGCAACTCTATCTGCGCCGTATTTCTCAGTGACATAATCAATAACTTTATCCCGTTGTTCAATACAGAAATCCGTATCAATATCAGGCATGGATTTCCGTTCTGGGTTCAAGAAACGCTCGAATAGTAGCCCATGATGTACGGGATCAATATTAGTAATTCGCATTGCATAAGCGACTAATGAACCAGCCGCCGAACCCCGACCTGGCCCTACAGGAATATTGTTATCTCTAGCAAATTTGATGTAGTCCCATACAACTAAAAAGTATTTGGAAAAACCCATCTGCTGAATCATTTTCAGTTCGTATTCCAATCTTTCTTTATAGACGGAATCGACTTCCTGACGAGATTTGCGATTTAACCGTTCTAAAAGTCCACTCCATGCAACATCTTCGGCGTAAGTGTCAGCAGTATGACCAGAGGGAATGGGGGGTGTAGGAATCTGAGGCTCACCCATAATATGGTAAGGCTCGACTTTATCGGCGACTTCTTCAGTAGTAGCGATCGCTTCGGCAATCACATCATCCGGCAAATGGTCGCGAAATAGCTGCTGCATCTCCTCACCAGATTTGAGATATTCTGTGCCGCTATAACGCATCCGCTTATCTTCAATAATTAATTTGCCAGTTTGAATACATAGCAAAGCGTCGTGGGCTTCAACGTCAAAACAAGAAATAAAATGCGAATCATTGGTAGCAACAATTTTAATCCCTAGTTCGCGTGCAATTTTGACGATTTCAACATTTACAATCCGGTCTTCTTGGGAACCGTGATCTTGAATTTCTAGATAATAATCATCACCAAATACATCTTTATACCACTGAGCAACTTTCCGGGCGGCATCTGGTCTATTACTGAGAATCGCTTGGGGAATTTCTCCACCCAAACAAGCGCTGGTGACAATCAAGCCTTCATGATATTGTTTTAGTAAATCTTTATTAATACAGGGACGAGAAAAAATTCCTTTACCTTGAACACCATTAAGGTGAGAAATTGTGGTTAATTTGACTAAATTTTTGTAACCTTTGGTATTTTTAGCTAAAACTACTTGATGATATTTGGGACGGCGTTCTTGTTTCTCAATATCGCCGTTAATAATATACATTTCATTGCCGATAATCGGCTTAATATTTTGACTACGGCAAATTTTGATCAGTTCAACAGCGCCATACATGACACCATGATCGGTAAGAGCGATCGCTTTCATTCCCAGTGCGATCGCTTGATCTACCAACTCTGGTAGCTGACTTGCCCCATCGAGCAAACTGTAGTCACTGTGAATATGTAAAGGGACAAAGGACATAAGCATCTCCAACCACAAGCCAAGACACCTCTAGGGGCCTACCTTGTGGTATACCCTTTTGAGCTAGATTTTGCAAAGCAACGGAATCTTAGATTAACAGTTTTTAACCAAAATTAAAGCTGTTCTTTTTCTGGAATTATCACTATCATTAGTGTTGTTTTAATAGTTACAGCAGTTAACCGTATCTAGCCAATGAGTCAAAAAGAGAGTACTACTTCGCCTGAAACCAAAGCTAGCCCTTGGTGGCAGCGTATCCCTCTCACATTGCAAATTCTCATCGCCCTAATAGCCGCAGTCAGCGTTGGAATTGCCCTTGGTGCGGGGAATCCCAATCCCAACAACGCCACCTTAATCAATAATTTAGCAATTCCGGCTGAATTGGTGCTAAAGGCTCTCCGCGCCCTAGCTACGCCCCTGATTTTGGTAGCGGTGCTGCATACCTTAATGACTACCGATATCCCCGGTACAGCCGGACGGCGGCTGGCAGTGCTACTTTTGACTAACACTACCGTAGCTATTTTAGTGGGACTTTTGGTAGCGAATGTGCTGCGTCCGGGAACGTGGGGCAATGTAGCTACCTCAACAACTACAGAAATACCTACTCAGAGTCTAGACCCTTGGGGAATACTCAAAGATGCTGTTCCAGAAGCTGTCCTGAAGCCATTAGTTGATAATAATGTCATTCAACTGATTGTGATTGCCCTAAGTTTTGGCATCGTCCTGCGGGGATTAAAATCTGAACAAATTGCCCAAGGGAAAAAAACGGATACCAACCGATAGAGGATGTCATCGGCATTTTGTTTGAGGCGGTAGTCGGTGTCCTCAACTGGGTAATTGCCTTAGTCCCTTTCGCCGTCTTTGGAATTGTTGCTAAAACAGTTGCTATGCAAGGATTTGCACCATTTAAATCTTTGGCTGCATTTATCGTGGCGGTGCTGTTAGCATTGGCATTGCAGGCGTGCTACTACCTCACCAGAGTAAAATTTGGTTCTTGGGTACACCCGCTAAAATTTCTAGCTGGCGGTTCTGATGCCTTTTTGACAGCTTTCTCAACTTCTTCTTCTGCGGCGGCAATGCCCATAACCTTTGAGGTTTTGCAAACAAAAGTTGGCTTAAGAGAATCTTCTGCTGCTTTAGGGGCATTAGTCGGGGCAAACTTTAATAATGATGGCACTGCCCTTTACGAAGCAATGTCTGCGTTGTATATTTCCCAATTGATTGGGCAACATCTGACTCTAGGACAGCAATTAATTGTCATCCTTACCTCGATTTTTGCATCTGTAGGTGCGGCAAATATTCCCAATGCGGGGCTGGTAACGATGACATTGGTGTTCACTTCTGTAGGCTTACCTACCCAGTACATTGCTTTGTTAGTGACTGTAGACTGGTTTTTGGATCGCTGCCGCACTGCGATTAATGTTATGGGAGATATGACTGTCAGTGCTTTACTTGATGGCAAAAAGCCTCGTTCTGTAGACGAGGCTTAATTTGACGGCTTTTGAGGTATCTAATGCTGTTGAGGCCCTTTGGCATCACATTCTTTACTCCAGCAGCGTTCTAGAAGTCGAAGATGCCAGATCAATGCAAAGCGTTGGGGATTCAATACTAATTTAGTCTCGCGACTAAATAAAGGCTGGTTCAGATACTGCCAAAGGGGAAATTTAATCTTGGTGTGTTTTGGAGCCATAAGAACAAGAGAATATTATAAAAGTTTAGTGGCTATAGTTGGCATTTTGTTTAACAAGTGCCTCATACTGTTTTGCTAGTTAAAGGCTACACTGCGTTCCTACAATTGTCTTGGTGGCAATTGCGGAATTTCAGTAAATGAATTTATGTTATTTCCGCTTTAATACTGAAATTCACAGACACCATTTTTCTGATTCCACATCCGGTGAAAAGTCATACCATTTTGCATCTCGACAAAAAAATTGGGACGGACAAGATGTCCGTCCCATAAGAAAAAAGAGAATTTTTGTTATCAAACGCCTTGGCTATATTTAAGCTAAAGCGGTTTGGTTAAGTTAAGTTACTCACTATTTAATAATGAGTGCCGGTTTTGCGATGGTTAATGGCAGTAACAGCATCAGGCTTGAGTAATTTACCTTCGTCCACAGTTGCATACACAACCCAGTGATCGCCACATTCCAGACGTTGGTTGACGGAACATTCCAAATATGCTAGAGCGTCGGTGAGGACAGTACAGCCGTTATCCGCAACTGCTGTACTAAAGTTGGCAAATCGGTCTTCCCCAGGCGCGAAAGATTTACGGAAATGCTTCATGTAGTCTTGATGATTGCCTTCAGGTAGAATATTTAAGGCAAACTTACCGCCTGGATACATCAAAGATTCGATCGCTCGGTCTTTGGCGATCGCCATAGTTAATCCGGGTGGGTTAAAGGTGGCTTGAGAAACCCAAGCGCCTAACATTGCCGTAGACACATCTCCAAGTTTCGCTGTCACCACGCAGACGGAACCAACGATCCGACCAACAGCCTGTTCCACTGGAGTAGCGGCTTGTTGTGGTACGCGTACCTTTTTAGCTTTTTTCAGCGCTTGGGCAAAGTCTGTACCTAGTTCTTCACAAAACTTAAGAGTGACATCATCAGGTTTAAACTTCACCTTCAGGGTGTCAAAGCCAAAGCGATATCCAGCATCCCGGAGTTTACCTTCGATTAAGTCAAAGGCTTCGCCACTCCAGCCATAAGAACCAAAAACCCCAGCGAGTTTGCTGTTGTCACCGCTTGATAGCACAATACCTAAAGCAGTATGAATGGGAGTTGGCGCATGACCACCGATGGTAGGAGAACCAATGATAAAACCCTCTGACTGTGCCAGGTTGATGCGAATTTCATCAGGGGTAGCAAATTCGCAGTTGATTGATTTAACTGCAACTCCACCTTTAGTTAGTCCCAGAGCGATCGCTTGTGCTAAAGTCGCTGTATTCCCGTAAGCTGAAGCGTAAAGTAGGGCAACAGAAATTTCGCGATCGTTGTGAGAACGGCTCCATTCTCCATAAGCTTTGGTAAGTTCAATTAACCCAGTGCGTACCAAGGGCCCGTGACCCACAGCATACATTCTCACCTGTAAATCTGATATTTTTTCCAAAGCTGCTTGCACATGAGGAATTTGGGGAGCCATCAAGCAGTTAAAGTAATAACGCTGGTCTTCTTTAAGCGCTTCCCAATTATCATCAAACGCTTCATCACCACAGAGATGAGTTGCAAATAACTTATCTGTGTAGAGAATTTGGGTTTGCTGATCGTAGGTACAAAGTCCTTCCGGCCAACGTGGACTAGGAGTGGGTAAGAATTTTAAAACATGACCCTTGCCTAAATCCAGAGTTTCTTTCCCCCGCATCACCAAGACTTTCAAATCCTGATCTAAGAAAGCAGCACGCAAATTGTTCGCACCAGGAAGAGAACAGACAAAAGTTACCTGTGGTGCTAGTTCTAAAATTGCTTTGAGGGTGGCAACTCGATTGGGGCTAAAATGACCCAGGATTATATAATCCAAACGTTGTAAATCTAAAGTCTGCCGCAATGCCTCTAAATAAATTTCGGTAAAACTTTCTGGCGGTGGATCAATAAGTGCGGTTTTATCAGCTTCAATTAAATAGCAATTGGAGGTAGTACCTCTTTCAAGTGCATATTCAATTTCAAACCGCAGACGTGACCAACTACGTGCTTTCAGAAGTTTAGTATTGGTAGCAATTGGTAGAACTTGGACGTCGCGTGGCTTGGAATTGGTCATAGCTGTTTTAAAGTTGGGGAATTGGGCATTGGGCATTGAGAATTGGGCATTGAGAATTGAGACAAGGGGAATTGGGACAAGGGGAACAAGGAGAATAACTTGTACCCAATGCCCCATGCCCTATGCCCCATAACCAATCTTTAGTAGTAATTACCTACTTTGCGATGGCGAACGGCTGTCAATCCATCGTTTTTGGAGACACGACCTTCTTGGACGGTGCAATATAAAATCCAGTGGTCGCTGCATTCCATGCTGCTCTGGATTTCACATTCTATGTATGCCAGAGCATCAGTTAGAATTGGGGAACCGTTTTTCGCGGTTTGAGTTTTCACCCCAGCAAAGCGGTCAGCACCGGGATGCAAGCGCTTGAGGAAGTGCTTCTTGAGTTCTTGATAATTGCCTTCTTCCAAAACGTTGAGGACGAAGCGATCGCCTATTTGCATTAAGGAATCAATGGCGCGGTCTTTGGCAACGGCAATTGTCAATCCTAATGGTTGCAAACTCGCTTGCGTTACCCAGGATGCCAGCATTGCACTTGAGGCATTATCTTTTTTAGTAGTGACTATATACAGTCCACTACTAATGCGACCCAGCGCCTTTTCCATGTTGACATCGAGGGACTTGATTTGCTTGATGTTGCGATCGCGCACCAGCAATTGTCCGATGTCTTTACCCGCTTCTTCACACAACTGGAATGTTGATGCGCTGGGAACTTCTTTAATCCGAATGGGTGGGAAAGCTTCTTTGATGTCAGAGTTGAGAAATTGTCTGCGGAGTGTATCAATGGGTTCATCATCCCCACCGTAACATTCAAACAGCCCAATCAATTGCTTGTTCTTGGCGACAGCTAGCACCGAACTGATACTAGCTTGGGCGGCGGCGGAAGTAGTCGGGGGCATACCAATAATAATGCCAGCTGCTCTCCCGGCTAGTTCTTGAATTTCTTGGCTCTCAGCAGTATTCAGATCGAGTACTTCTACGCCAATACCAGTTTTTAGTATACCTTCGGCAATTGCGTGACCAAGGCGTTCGCCATACCC
Organism: Nostoc cf. commune SO-36; assembly: GCF_023734775.1. Taxonomy (NCBI): domain Bacteria; kingdom Bacillati; phylum Cyanobacteriota; class Cyanophyceae; order Nostocales; family Nostocaceae; genus Nostoc; species Nostoc commune. The sequence continues at coordinate 2,169,222 of NZ_AP025732.1, forward strand.
GTAATCTGAGACAAAAAACAAGCCAACTGTTGTTTCTGCTTTAGCTTGCTTTTGGCTCCAATTTTCGTAGCACCCGGTTAGAACATCTAAATGGTGGTATAATAATGGCCCGTGACCATTGGCGATAATATTAATCTTTCCGAGATCACCCATCCGCTTCATCGCATTCAGCAGCGAACGAGCGTTAGGGCCCATCAAGCAGTCGTAGTAAAATCTAAAGTCAGCTTCGATCGCTTCTAAATCTTCGTCGAAGGTGCGATCGTCACAGAAGTGCATCCCAAAAGCATCACAGGTGTACAGGATTTGGGTTTTGCGGTCAAAGCTAAAGATTGTATCCGGCCAGTGCAGGTTAGGCGCACTCACGAATTCCATTTCGTGTCCTTTGCCAATATCGATGCGATCGCCGGTTTTGACAACTCGCTTCGAGAAAGGATCGTGGACTAAGCCTTCTAAAAACTGAAGTGCAACTTTTGAGGCTAAAACGGTAGCTCTAGGAGCTAATTGAAGAACATCTTCCACCAAACCGCTATGGTCTGGCTCTGTGTGGCTGACAATTATGTAATCAATTGTTTTTGGGTTAACAAGACCTTTGAGAGTCTCTAAATACAGATCGCGAAACTTCTGGTGAGAAGTATCGATCAAAACTGTTTGTTCACCCCTAATTAGATATGAATTATAGGTTGTGCCGTTTTGCAGCCCGAATTCGATATCGAAGCGATCGCGATCCCAATCAAGAGAGCGAATCGCCGTTGTGTTAGGGGCAATTTCTACAGTTTGTATAGTTAGCCGATGTTGAACGTTCTCTGCGTGGGCATTGCCTGTCGTAGACATCGCTACCATTATTCGTCTCCGAGCGCAAATTAACAGGTTTTTCTTCTGCCCCCATTGTCTCTATTATTTATTGTTGAAGTTGTAATGAATATCAGTTTTCGCAAAATTTAACTTGTATCAATTATTGCTGTTTTTTAGCAAAAAATATGTCTCATAAAACATACTAAATATTAATTTATTCTGAAAATTTTACTGAGTATTTAATTTGGCTATCTATCTTATTTTATCTTAATTCAAAAACATCATTGTCGTCATACTTTTTATCGGAAAAGCATGGTTTAATCAATATTTTATTGTTAGTTGATATATTAATGCTAAATCATTTGTGTTAATCTATCTGGCCACAGAATAAATTTCAACAGCAACCAATGTATCTAGATATCAAGTAGAAAAAGTTAGTTTTATCTAGGTGTACTATTACAAATAACTAGTAAAAGTAGGAAAGGTAGGAAAGGTAGGAAAAGTTTTCCTCACTTTTTAACAGGCATCAAGTATGCTGTCGATATTATTTTTATAATGGGTATTAAATATATTTTTGTCTCAGCCAATAATATTGTTATGTTAAATATAAAGCTTATGTAAAGTTGAAAAAACAGATACTTTTTTGGAGGTAATCTAATCAAATTTTTTGAGATGGTTTGGATAAAAAGAACTAGGCTTGTATATCTTTTTCTGCTCATACAAGTGCAAGATAGCGTAAAAATCATTTTTAAAGTTTCGATAAATCTCCGTAAGCATACGAATAATCTAAGAATTTTAATGATACAGTCCTTTATTATCGACTTCAGATATTAATCAGGACAACGCCAACAAATTATTGTTGTCATAGCTATAAGCAAAAGTTGCTGGCTATCTAATGAATTTGTCCAACAAGCTAATGGTGTAGTTTTGAGTTCCCCGTTTGCGTAGTGTCTCGCAGAGAAGGGACTGACTGTATAAAAGGTTATTATTTATGGGATGCCGATTAAAAGTCTTTCTCACAGAACAAGAAAAGCTGACTCTAGAAGAGTTAAGAAAAGCCAAGGATGTTCCTCAACGTACTAAGGATCGCGCTCAAGTTTTACTGCTGAATAATCGCGGCTTAAAAAATGAGCAAATTGCTCAAGGTTTGAACTGGGCAATTTCAACAGTACGTCAAACCCTTCATCGCTGGGAAAAGGTGGGTTTAGTAGGTTTGTGGGATGCTCCTGGTCGAGGAGGAAAACCCCGATATTCGGAATCAGATTTAGTTTATCTAGAAAATTGTTTAGCTCAAGAGCCACAGAGTTATAACTCTAAACAATTAGCAAAAAAACTGGCATCTGAGCGTCAAGTTAATTTGAGTGCAGATCGATTACGACGGGTACTAAAAAAAAGGGGAAGGAGGTTTGGAAGCGCACGCAAGCAACCTCAAGAACAGATAATTAGCTGATTGAAAAGTATTAAAACAATTCGCAATTCGCAATTCGCAATTCGCAATTACGTTTTGCGACGGGGATTTAGACCGCGACCCAAAACGGGCTGCCTGTAGAGGCAGGGGACTTAAACCCCCAAAGTTAGTTAAAGAAGATTCTAGATTTGTAGGCACGCAAGTCCTTGCGCCCCTATGTACCCTGCGGGACGCTTACGCAAACGCGGAGCGTCCCGCAGTGATGGGATATTTTTTTAACTGAAGTCCCTTAGATAAAACAAAATCCACCAAACAGTAAAATGCTTGGTGGAATTGTTACTTATTCTTAGTGGATCCGAGCAGAGTCGAACTGCTGTCCAAATTGGGTATTGACCCCCCGCTCATTCACAGGTTTAGCCTTTCTGACCCTCAAGGCGGGAATCGTTCATTATCCCGAACGTAGGATGCTCTGATTTAATCTTAGCTAGTAAGCCAACCAGAGAACGCTTACTAGAGCATCCGTTGGGGGTTGGTCTTCAGTCCTTAACGGAGTCAAACTAAAGACGCTCGAACCTGTAAGAGGTTTTTAGGCAGCTGCTACTAGAGCAGGCTTACGAGCAAAGCTAACGATGTTATTCGCATTTACTTTTTGTTTGAGCCTTTGATTTCCGAGAGGAGACTCACTCTCGACCTGAATCACAGAGCAGCGTTCGCCAACCTGTCGAAACCGTGACGGACCCATGCGCTTCATATTTCAATTATAGTACGCGATTATTGAATTCGTAATTCGTAATTCGTAATTCGTAATTATCAAAGTCAGAATATATAGCTCCAATTACTCAAAATAGCCAATCGCTAATTTTAAAACCATTAGCAATTGGCTATTTGCCATAATCCACAACAAGTATTTTTCTAAGTTAGTGCTTCAGCACCACCAACAACCTCAAGGAGTTCTTGGGTAATTGCAGCTTGTCGGGCTTTGTTGTAAGACAATGTGAGGGTGTTAATCAATTCACCGGCATTTTCACTGGCATTACTCATGGCTGTCATCCGCGCTGCTAGTTCACTAGCTGCTGATTCTTGCAGTGCCCGCAATAGCTGGTTACTTAGATACAGGGGCAATAGAGAATCGAGAATCTGCACTGGATCTTGCTCAAAAATCATGTCAGGAGCCAATGCGCGGGCTTGGCTAGTCACTTTTTCCCGTTCGACTTCAAATTTACCGCCACGGGTTGTTAAGCGGAAGATTTCATCATCGCCTGCTTCTAGACCTTGTGGATCGAGGGGCAGTAGGGTTTGAATCACAGGACGGGAGCTAACCAAGGAAAGGAATCTGGTGTAGATTAATTCGATGCGATCTACTTCTTCGGAAAGGAATAAGGAAAGTAGTTGGTCGGCAATCTGATTGGCTTCGGCTGCGGTGGGAATTTGCTCTAAACCGCTATAGGTAGCATCAATAGGCTGATCGCGGCGTTGAAAGTACTGTGTAGCTTTGCGTCCGACTAACACAAATTGATAGTTTAAACCTTCTGCCTTAATTTCTTTGGCGCGGTTTTCTGCACGACGGATAACGTTATTATTGTAGCCGCCGCATAGACCGCGATCGCCTGAAATTACCAATAGCCCAACTGACTTAACTTCTCTTTTTTTCAGCAGTGGTAGGTTTGCTTCTTCAAAGCGCAGACGGCTTTGCAAACCATACAATACTTGTGCCAAGCGATCGGCAAAGGGGCGAGTCGCTAGCACTTGTTCTTGCGCCCGGCGCACTCTAGCCGCAGCTACGAGACGCATGGCTTCTGTGATTTTTTTGGTGTTTTTGACCGACTGGATGCGATCGCGTATTGCTTTTAGATTGGCCATATTCCGATTTTAGATTTTAGATTTTAGATTTTAGATTTGGGGTTTCGGATTTTAGATTTAATCCTGAATCCAAAATCCTGAATCCAAAATCCGATTTTAGATTTTAGATTTGGAATTTCGGATTTTAGATTTAATCCAAAATCCAAAATCCAAAATCCAAAATTGCTAGGCTGCTGCTTTGAAGGTCTTCTTATATTCGGTGAGTGCTTCTTTCAAGGCAGCTTCTTCTGCGTCACCTAGTGCTTTGGAGCTTTTTACTCCTTCGGCATACTGGGTTTTACCAGTTTTTAAGTAATCCCGCAGACCTTTGGTGAAGGTGGTTACTTGATTTACAGGCACATCATCTAAGTACCCATTAATACCAGCATACAAAATTGCTACTTGCTCGTATACCGACAGTGGCGAATTTTGTGGCTGCTTGAGAAGTTCGCGCAACCGTTGACCCCGTGCCAACTGATCTTGGGTGGCTTTATCTAAGTCGGAAGCAAATTGTGCGAAGGCTTGCAGATCGTCAAATTGGGCTAATTCCAATTTAATCTTACCGGCAACTTTTTTCATTGCCTTGGTTTGAGCCGCAGAACCCACGCGGGATACTGAAATACCTGGGTTCACAGCCGGACGGATACCAGCGTTGAACAAGTCAGAAGATAGGAATATCTGACCATCGGTAATAGAAATTACGTTGGTGGGGATGTATGCTGAAACGTCACCAGCTTGGGTTTCGATGATTGGTAGGGCGGTCATACTGCCTTTACCTAATTCATCACTCAGTTTTGCTGCTCTTTCTAACAAACGAGAGTGAATGTAGAATACATCTCCAGGGTAAGCTTCGCGTCCGGGTGGACGACGCAGCAGTAGGGACATCTGCCGATAAGCTTGGGCTTGCTTGGAGAGGTCATCGTAAATTATCAGGGTAGCTTTACCCTTATACATAAAGTACTCAGCAATACTTGCGCCTGTGTAAGGAGCTAAGTATTGTAGGGTTGCTGGTTCACTGGCACTAGCAAAGACAACGACGGTGTAATCCATCGCGCCTTTTTCTTGCAATGTCTGCACCACGTTAGCAACAGTGGAAGCCTTTTGACCGATCGCAACGTATACACAAACTACATCTTCTTCTTTTTGGTTGATGATTGTGTCGATGGCGATCGCAGTTTTTCCGGTTTGGCGATCGCCAATAATCAATTCCCGTTGACCACGACCGATGGGAATCATTGAGTCAATAGCTGTGATACCCGTTTGCATGGGTTCGTGTACAGACCGACGGGCAATGATACCTGGTGCTGGAGATTCAATCAAACGGCTTTCTGAGGATTTGATGTCTCCCTTACCATCGATGGGAAGACCCAAAGCGTTTACAACTCGTCCAATTAAGGCTTCTCCTACGGGTACTTGGGCAATTTTACCAGTAGCGGTTACAGAACTACCTTCTTGAATGTCCAGCCCTTCACCCATCAACACCGCGCCCACGTTGTCTTCTTCTAAGTTTTGGGCGATGCCAATTGTACCATCTTCAAATTCCAAAAGTTCCCCAGACATAGCCTTTTCCAGACCATAAATCCGGGCAATACCGTCACCTACTTGGAGGACAGTACCAACGTTAGCAACTTTGACCTCTTGATCGTATTGCTCGATTTGTTGTTGGATAATGCTGCTAATTTCGTCAGGTCTAATTGATATGCTCATGTGTCTATCTTGTTTGCTTTCGAGAGGGGAAAATTCAATAGTTAGGAGTGATGAGTTAAGAGTGATGAGTTAAAAAAGCAAAGCTTAAAAGTTAAAAGTCAAAATAAATTACTATTTACTTAACTCCTAACTCTTGACTCCTAACTCCTGACTTCTAACTTCTAACTCCTAACTTTCTAGCTATTAGTTAAGCGCAATGAAAGGCGACGCAATTGACCCCGGATACTGGCATCAATAACCTGCGAACCTACTTTAATAATCACACCACCAATTAACTCGCTGTCTACCTTGGTTTCTAGTTCTACCTGACGAGCATTACTGATGGCAATCACTTTTTCGGTGATTGCCTGCTGTTGAGCTTCTGTGAGGGGAACGGCTGAAATTACTTCCGCTAATACGGTTTGATTCAGCTGCCGCAACAGCGCCAGATATTGTTGAAAAATCGATTCCAAGAATGCAATGCGGCGTTTGTCTACTAATATCAACAAAAAGTTGCGTAAGTAGGGGTTAGAGCTTTCACCGAGTATTTGTTTGATGAGAGCTTTTTTGTTCTCAGCCTGAATAAACGGGTTGCTGAAGAAGTTGTGTAGCTGTTTGTCTGCTCTGAGCAGTCCTAGGAAAGTCCGCGCATCTTCCCCGAACTCTTCTGTCAAATTTTTCGATTGCGCTATTGACAAAAGTGCCTGTGCGTAAGGTTGGGCTACTTCGGCTGCCGCTACCTGACTTGTCATACATTGCCTCCCAGTTGTGCGATGCTGCGGTCAATTAAACTTTGTTGAGCATCGTCGGCAATCCCACCTTTAAGTTGCGATTCGACTTTTTGCAATGCTAGTGCAGCAACTCGTTGCCGTAGTTGAGCGATCGCTCGATCAGTTTCGCTGTTTAAATCTGCTGCTGCTGTTTGTTTCAAGCGTTCTACGTCTTGCGCTGCCTTCGCTAACAAGGCTTCTTTCGTCTTTTGGGCGTTTTCTTGGGCAGATTGGCGAATGCGTTCTGCTTCTGCTTGAGATTGCTTCAACTGCTCTTGCGCTTGCGAAAGGGCAGTCTTTGCCTCTTTTAAGCGCCCTTCTGCTTCCTGAATTGCAGTGGCAATATTGGATTGTCGCTCGTTCAGGATATTGCTTAAAACTTTACGTCCGAAGTAGAATAATATGCCAACCAGAATCGCTAGATTGATCAGATTGGTTTCAAAAATGTCTAGGTTTAGACCGAAACCACCTTCTCCTGCGCCTTCTGCCAATTCAGAGTGAACAGCGTTCGCTTCTGCGGCAAGTAATAAGAATGTCCCCATGATACCCATTTACAAGTGCGCTGCTCGCTTGCTAATACGTTCTATTTTCCCGTAGGGGAATTAAGTATCTTTTCCCCGTAAGGAAATTAAGTATCTTTCCCTTAGAAGGGAAAAAGTGCCTTTTTTGACACTTGAATTTTGCGCTCTGGACTAGGGCCCAGTTGCGCGTATGCTTTCACAGAACCAGTCTAGTTAGTTTATCTAACTGGAGTTGGCCCCAATAGTTTTTCTAGAATCTGCCTGCTTAAAGCATCAACTTGTTGCTCTAAGGTGCGAAAAGCTTCTTGCTTTTGTTGTTCTATTTCAACAGAAGCTTGTTCTCGTTGAGACTGAGCTTCCTTTTGGGCCTCGGCGATTTTCTCGGCAGTAATTTTCTTAGCTTCAAGTTGAGCTGCTTCTACGGTAGCTTGCGATTGTCTGCGAGCGTCTGCGAGTTGTTGCTCATATTCGGTAGCCAAGCGCTCGGCTTTTGCCAAGCTTTCTTTCGCCTCAAGGGTATTCGTTCGGATATAACTATCGCGATCGTCTAGTACCTTGGTCAGTGGCTTATAGAAAATTGCATTCAACAAAGCTGCTAATAGCAGGAATTGCAATGCCATGAAGGGCAAGGTAGCATCGAAATCAAACATTTGTCTCCTCTTTGGCTGGAGTAGCAGTTTTCATGGCTAGCAACATCATCCAACCTTTCATTTTTTAGAGACCCATAGCCAACAAGGGTCAACTGAACATTAGAAATATTACGATACCCAAAATATTTTGATTGTAGAGGCGTGATGGTTCACGACTCCACACTCACAAAATTTTCAGGTATTAGCTGAAGGGGTTAGCAAACAGCAATACCAGGGCAATTACTAGACCATAAATAGTCAAGGATTCCATGAATGCCAAGGTTAATAGCAGAGTACCGCGAATTTTTCCTTCTGCTTCAGGTTGACGAGCAATACCTTCTACTGCTTGTCCAGCAGCGTTTCCTTGACCAATACCAGGGCCAATTGCAGCTAAACCAATCGCTAAAGCAGCAGCGAGAACTGAAGCAGCCTGAACTAATGGATCCATGTTGATTTTCCTTGCTTTGATTACAAAACTACAAAAGTACGTTAACGATTAGAAACGTGGTTTTCACGCTGCACATGAGTTCTTTCGATCGCGCTTTGCGATGTTTTGAGCGAATATGCTCTTGGAACTGTGCTATCAACTGAGAAGTTTAATGCTCCTCATGTTCATCTCCGCCATGCCCCTCCACTTGCCTCATGAATGTATGCTCCGGCGAGGGTGGCAAAAACCAGGGCTTGAATGGCACTGGTAAATAAACCCAAGGCCATTACAGGCAGAGGTACAAATAGAGGAACTAGCAGCACCAGCACCGCTACTACCAATTCATCCGCCAAAATATTACCAAATAGTCGGAAGCTTAGGGAGAGGGGCTTGGTGAAATCTTCGAGAATTGCGATCGGCAACAAAACGGGTGTTGGCTCTATATATTTCTTAAAGTAGCCTAAACCCCGCTTGCTAAAACCCGCGTAAAAGTACGCTAAGGAAGTTAGCAGTGCCAATGCAACAGTCGTATTGATGTCATTGGTGGGAGCGGCCAATTCGCCCGAAGGTAGCTTGATGAGCTTCCAGGGAATTAACGCACCTGACCAGTTCGATACGAAAATAAACAAGAACAATGTGCCAATAAATGGCACCCAAGGGCGGTACTCTTTCTCACCAAGTTGGTTTTTGGCCAAATCACGAATAAACTCTAGGGCATACTCCATCAAATTCTGGATGCCCTTGGGAATTCTTTGTGCATTGCGAGTAGCAGCTATTGAAGCCACTACTAGAATACTAATCACAAACCATGAGGTGAGAAAAACTTGCCCATGAATTTTAAGATTGCCCAACTGCCAGTAGAAATGATGACCTACTTCTAATGCGGCGAGGGGAAAAGAATTAAAGGCGTTTAAGACACTAAGCATTTGCATTCTTCAAGCATTTTCCCCAACGAGCGAGGATGGGATTACTATCTTTGTGAGCCTGATTTAAGAATCAGGAATGAACGCAATTTGCACCATATAGACGAAGAGCGTGGCTTTGTAAGTTAGAAATCCCAAAAAAATGGGCAGAATCTGTAGCTCACGCCATTGAGTTGCCACGATCATCACTCCAATAAACAGAGCAAAACGAGTTTTGCTTAGACTGGTTTTCTCACTACCGAGCTGCTCAACGTCTCTAGCCAACATTTTTAAGTAAACCACACCTGTACACGCCCCAATTAAATAATTTAGGGCAATGTTTAAGGAATAAAAAATCCACACAGAGATAAAAATAACCCCCGTCAAGACAAGCGTGATTAACAACAATCGCTGGAAGAGTTGATGGAACTCTTGCATAGAGTTACCTGATTCTGTATCTTCAGAACCAGTTTTAGCATCTTGTTGCGTTGTCGGAGTGGGCGCAATTGATTCGTCTGACAAGCTCACGGTACTTGAAACCAGTACAGTTAAATATGATGACTGCACATTCAGTCAGCTGAATCATATCACGATCCGGTAACAATACTTTAGGAAAAAACAATTAACTTCTTGGCAACGTTACACAGTCAGTAAAATCGCGCTCACAGAAGCGAGAGAGCGGTTGATGATGAGAGAGAGCGTATCGGTGAATAATTAATAAATGTTGCCTGAAAATTCAAAATTTCTTCCAATTCCAGTTTTTTTCAGTGAATAATTCTCCTCCAAAGTTTGAAGTAAGTTGGTGTCAATAAAATTAACTGGTGCAAGAGTTATCGTATGAACGTACCGCAAATCAGAAATTGTAGAGTAGCGGCAAGTCATCAAAGATCGCACCACTGCTAAATTCCAGAAAACTCCAACTTTTGGGATGTACAATACCCTGTTTCTTAGGTACTTTCCTAATTTACATTAATTTGCCAAAAGTGGTGATGCGCGATCGCTCTTCACCACGAGTATAAATTGACGAATCTTAACTTAGTAGCAACATGAAGTGTAATTAAACAGGTGTCAATAAAATCAGCTGTTGCTGAAGAAGCGTTCTAACTCCATCCAATCCCAGTTGTCCATCTGCCAAAATCTCCGCAACTTTTGAATTACCATCACACTTTTGCATAAATTCAAACTCTGGTACAGATAAATTAACAATCTGGTAATCGTAATTAAAGAAACATTGGCTGGGAAATCCTTCAATACAAGGATTAAGTTCGGGAATCGCTGCTAATAGGGCGTTATCGTCTGACCAGTCGGACTTAATTAAGGGAGGACGACCGAGGAAAAATTCGTAATGAGTTACTTCTGGATCTAGTAATTCTATCAGGCGGTAAACCTGGCGTTGTCCTTGCCCGCCGCAGGCATCGCTCAAATCTTTTGCCCGTTCTAGTAACTCTGGTGCTTTGCCCAAAAGTCGCTCTAAATCCCAGAAACTCGGATTAGAGAAACCAATAAACTCCAATCCCGAAGCATCTATTAATTCAAACAGCGTCTCAATGTTGTAGTCAATTTCTTGGGGATGAACGTACATATCCGCAAAGTTTTCATCTTTGTGGTTTTCTAATGACCAACGTTGTTTATCGTATTTGACAAGTCGGTTATTTTCTGGTAAAGAAGCAAATATTTGTCGTCCGACTTGGACACCATCGCGGTAGTCGCCTTTTTTGTCACCTTGAAGAAGTGCGATTGCTTTTTGCATGAGTTGAATTTCCCAGCGTCCCAACTCCCCATACACAAAAATGTGCATCAAGCCACCTGGGGCTAACTTCTGCGCCAAAGCTTGAATACCGCGAATGGGATCGGAGGTATGATGCAAAACACCAACACAGTTGATTAAATCAAACTCACCCGGTAACTGTTCCACATCAAACAAGCTGAGGTGATGAAACTCAACACGGTTAGCCCCAGAACGTTGACAACGTTCTTTTGCTACAGCCAAAGCGCCAGTACTGAGGTCAATTCCCACAACCGAAGCTTGAGGATTAAGGTGAACCAAGTACTCTGTACCCACACCAGTACCGCAACCTGCATCTAAAATCCGAATATCTTGCTTTTGGGGTTTTTGACCTGTGCAGAAGTTATGAGCAGCTAGCCAATTCCAGCGCCAGTTGTAGCCTGGAGGTGGTTCATCCAACAAGGCTTCTGGCGGAAAGGGGTAGGTATTGTAGAGTTTGGCAACAGCAGCACTAACGGTTTGGGAATCGGACATAGTAAGTAAATCTTGGGGCAATTCTGAGTTTATCGAATATTTGTTGCTCACAGCCAAGAAGTTTTACCACCCGTTTTCAGGAAGTTGAGCTAAACTGGTTTGTTATATAAATTTTACATTTGTCAATTAACAAATGGTTGATCATCAGATGTCAATACACACATTTTTTAATAGCGTCTAATATGGATTTGAGTGGTTTGATGCTTTGACTGATTTTAAAACCTTTGTAGAAACTAGCAATTGGCAATCTCTAGACCAAGATTCATACATCTAATCAGCAACGCCATAATAGTAAGAGAACTCCACAGAATAATTGATCCTATGATAAGAGAAAGATAAATTCAGTGTGCAGTCTAGCTCATGTATCCAAAATCTATCATTCAACTCACCGCGCACCTAAAATCTCTGTACATCAAAACAGCGAAAAAACTCAAGGGAAGTGACCGAAGACAATTCATGGCAGAAGTAGTCAAAGGTTTGGGAATAGGTGGACAAACTGTGGCGGAAAGGGAGTTGGGATGGAATAGGCGCACTATCCGTAAAGGGATGCAGGAGTTAGAGAGTGGTCAGCCTTTTATTGATGGTTTCAGGCGTAGTGGACGCAAGCGGGCTGAAGCAAAATTATCAAACTTGTTGAGGGATATAAAATCGTTAGTAGACCCACAAAGTCAAACTGACCCCAGTTTTAAAAGTATACGTTTGTATACACGCATGACGGCAAGCGAAGTCCGTCGTCAACTAATTGAACAATTTGGTTACACAGAGGAAGAACTACCTTCATCAGAAACAATTCGACGAAAATTGAATGATTTAGGCTATACCTTAAAAAGAGTTCTGAAAACCAAGCCTATCAAGAAAATTCCCGAAACAGAAGCGATTTTTGAACAAGTTGAACAAATTAATAGTGAAGCTGACAATGACCCTCATACTCTGCGAATTTCCATTGATGCTAAGGTAGCAGTTAAGATTGGAGAATTTGACCGTGGGGGTAAAAATCGAATGCCAACCATCTCAGTAGACCACGACTTCCCGACGGAGATAACTCTGATTCCCTACGGCATTTTTATACCTGAATACAACGAGTTATTTTTATTCTTTGTTTCTTCCAAATTAACCGCTGATTGTATTGTTGATTTGCTTGAAAGCTGGTGGCAAACTGTCAAACACAGATTTGCTCATATTCAAAAACTGGTGATTAATCAGGATAATGGACCTGAAAATAATTCTCGCCGCACTCAATTTATGAAGCGGATTGTAGATTTTGGTACATCATCTCAACTGACGTTACAACTTGCTTATTATCCGCCTTATCATAGCAAATATAACCCGATAGAACGTTGTTTTGGCTGGTTAGAACAGCATTGGAATGGTAGTTTACTTGACACTGTTGAGACTGTACTGAATTTCGCCCAAACTCTCACATTTAAGGGTAAAAATCCGGTGGTCACATTGGTAGAAACAGTTTATTCTACAGGAGTTAAACTTACTACCTCCGCTATGGCAGAAATTGAAACACAGATTCACCGCCTCCCCAATCTCAGAAAATGGTTTGTAGAAATTTTTGCTAAACCCACATAGCTATTGGATCATTTTTTTTGTGGAGTTCTCTAATGGTATTTAGTTAAAAATGCTTTTTTGGTTTTGTATATCTTCTATACGTGATTAATCAGGTGTATCTAACAAAATTTCTAGTCGCTATCAGCGCTATTGAATCTTAGTACACCAAGTTTCCAGTACCTTGCAACTGACGCAAAGAATTTACACATAATGGACAGTCGCAGCCAAATACTCTAATTGCAGCATCGCTTTCCTCTTCAGTAAAGTTTAACATGGCAACATTCTCATCTGACACTGATGTGACAATAGTTGAGGAACGTGCAGAGGTGTAGGGTTGCTTTCTTTCTGAATCTCGAATACACACAAAATCGTTTCCACCATGTGGGTTAGTGATACAGGTACGACCATCTTCTGTGTGCAATAATCGCTGTGTAATACTACCACTAGCATGGGCAGGGTTAAATGCTACCAGCGTAGACATCATCGACACAAAGATTGAGGAAGTGGAAAGCAAATTTAGAAGAATTTTTTTGTTCATAGATTTCCTTGAAAAAATGTTCTACTAGTTTAGGGTATTCGATTAACTTTCAAACTTCAAGTGAATTTTCCCTAAGAATAGCTAGCTTGATACTTGTTACTCAATAAAGTTCCATTTTTACTCAGTTTTGTTACAAATTATTTGCTACAGCATAATTCAGTAATCAACAGGTTGATGTCTAGCTTTGAGACGCAAGTTGTGTACTTGAGCAGATTTAATCAACTGTATATTGCCAAGATGGTGATTGTTCGCTTGATGTAAGTATAAAAGCTTAATCAAATTAAATCTCGTAATTAGCGGCTCTAACCCTCCAAATTTTTATGCAGAGAGATAAATTGCTGACTCCGAACAAAAGTTATATTTTAGATTGTTAGATGTAATTGATAACTGCTAGAGCTAGCTTTATAAGATTAGAAATATTTATTGAAACCAAAAGATAGTGTAAATGTTTAGCAATATTTTTGATATAGATTCTCGTTCTTAAGTGATTAACTTGTAAAAAGTCATTTTTTTAATTACATTTGTAAAAAGGCTTATATATCAAGTAATTTAGTAGCCTGTATATAAAAATGAAGCAGAAAGTACATTCAGAATCTTCAAATTGTTGCAACTGTGAACATGACCATCACGAGAATCATAACCATGTTCATAATCACAATCATGATGATAATCATAACCATGATCACAATCACGATCACGGCGGAGAATTCAATCTGAAAAATGAGGTATTATCTTTAGTAGCGATTTTAAGTATATATGCGCCAGGTGTAATTTTTGAAAATCAATTACACAATACATTCTATTCAATAGGTGAATATCTGCTTTTCATCCCTGCTTATTTATTAAGTGGGTGGAGTGTTTTAAAAACTGCTGGACGTAATATACTTAGAGGTAGAGTATTTGATGAAACCTTTTTGATGACAGTAGCGACACTAGGCGCGATCGCAATTCATAAATTACCCGAAGCTGTCGGAGTAATGCTATTTTATAAAATTGGTGAATTGTTTCAGGATATTGCCGTCAGTCGTTCTCGTAATTCCATCAAAGCGTTATTGGAAGTCCGCCCAGATTATGCCAACCTTCAAACAGCAGGAGAACTAAAAAAAGTATCGCCAGAAACAGTAAATATTGGGGATATTATTATTGTCAAACCCGGAGAAAAAATTCCTTTAGATGGTGAAATTATAGATGGTAATTCGCAAGTTGATACATCCGCATTAACTGGAGAATCTGTACCGCGAACGGTGAGGTTGGGAGAAACAGTTTTGGCTGGGATGATCAATAAAATGGGTGTGATCAGTATTAGAGTCACAAAACTCTTTGATGAATCTTCCATTGCCAAGATTTTAGATTTGGTGCAAAATGCCAAAAGTAAAAAAGCAGAAACAGAAAAGTTTATTACTAAATTTGCGCGATATTATACGCCAATAGTAGTTTTGACATCTTTAGCTGTTGCAATATTGCCTCCTTTATTTATTGCGGGTACAACTTCTTCAGAATGGCTTTATCGCGCCCTAATTTTACTAGTTATATCCTGTCCCTGTGGACTCGTTATAAGTATCCCATTAGGTTACTTTGGAGGCGTGGGAGGTGCAGCTAGACGAGGAATCTTGGTTAAAGGTTCTACTTTTCTAGATACTTTAAATGCGGTCAATACCGTTGTCTTTGATAAAACAGGAACTTTAACTAAAGGTGTATTTAAAGTAGTAAAAATAGTACCATTAAATGGTTGGAATGAACAAGAATTACTGCAATTAGCGGCCAAAGTAGAATCACACTCAAATCACCCCATCGCGCAATCTATCTGCAAGGCTTATGGTGGAAAAATCGATGAATTTGAGATGAGAGATTATGAAGAAATAGCAGGTTATGGAATTAAAGCTAAATTTGAAAATAGGGTAGTGATAGCGGGAAGCGATCGCTTATTACATAAAGAGAAAATTGCTCATGATAATTGCCAGTTAGAAGGAACAGTTATTCATCTAGCAATGGATAATATTTACGCTGGGTATATTGTCATTGCTGATGAACTGAAAGAAGATGCTAGAGAGGCTATTCAAGCACTCAAGAGAATGGGTGTAAAAAGAACAGTCATGTTGACAGGAGATAATCAAGCGATCGCATCCTGTATTGCTCAACAGCTAGGCATAGATGTTTACGAAGCAGAGTTATTACCAGAAGAAAAAGTTAATGCCATTGAGAAGTTACTCAGCACCGCCGGTAAGCATGGTAAAGTTGCCTTTGTAGGGGATGGCATTAATGATGCGCCAGTGATTGCTAGAGCGGATGTTGGCATGGCGATGGGCGGCTTAGGCTCAGATGCCGCAATAGAAACTGCCGATATTGTAATCATGACAGATGCACCATCAAAAGTTGCAGAAGCAATACAAATCGCCAAAAAAACTCGCAAAATTGTTTGGCAAAATATTGGATTTGCTTTAGCAATTAAAGGTGTCTTTATTGGATTGGGTATTTTTGGTATAGCGACAATGTGGGAAGCTGTATTTGCTGATGTCGGAGTCGCAATGCTGGCAATTTTAAACGCAACTAGAGCGATGAAATAAAATTTTTGGAAAATCGGGATTCTGTAATTGGGAAATTGTAGTAATTATTGAAGAGTAAGGCGTGGCTTATTTTACACTTTTCACTCATAAGCTGCTACCCAAAATAGAACCTATGAATTTATCAATCAACGGCATTGCTACAGCTACTTTAGCTTTACTGCTAAACTATTCAGCCAACCCAGCCTTTGCACTACCGCAGAAAATCAATCATCCAATTACTGTTGCTAAATTGCAACCCTTAGAAGATCGTTTAATTGTTCCTGGGGAAAGAGTTAGCCCGATAACACGCACAACTACCAAGCAGGATTTAGTTAAACTGTTTGGTGCATCTCATCTCGTTGATAAAACTATCTCTGGTGCTGAAGGAATGGGTAGTTTTGCAGCTACTCAGGTAAACCTCAATCAGGGGCGAACGCTCTTAGTAGTTTGGAGTGATAATACTCGTACTAAACCTTTAGATGTGCGTAACCTGGGTTCAGCTTGGAAAACCCGCGAAGGTATCGGTGTTGGAACCCCTTTGAGCGAATTACGTAAGAAGTTAGGTGATTTTAAACTCTATGGATTGGCATGGGATTACGGCGGCACGATTTTGTTAGATAGTAGCAAATTATCCCACTATCAAGGCAAACTCATTTTACGAGTAGATACGGCTCCCAATGCTTCTGAAAAGTTTCCCAATGACTACCAATCAGTGTCTGGAGATGCTACTTTTTCCTCCAGCAATCCCCACTGGAAACCTTTGGGAATTAGGTTAGCAGAAATTATTGTTGTACTGAACCCAAGTGAGTAGACTGATATTTCAATACGGTTCAGTTAAGGCTAAAATTTTTTATCCAAGTCAATTTTTTTAACGTAGACGCTTGGCTTGCCGCAGGCTACCACAGAGACGCAGAGAACACTGAGAGAAGAAAGAAATGTTGAACTGAACTGTATTAGCTTATATTTCATTTGAACCTCGCACATTCGATGGAAAGCTTTGACGATCTCCGCCTCTCTGACTAGATGTACGCCCCTATCCATGTATTTTTATAAGCTAACAGCTATACCTGAGTTCCTATAGCTAGCCGTATTCCCCAGAATAAGATTAAAGTTGCGATCGCAAGCCAGTCACGCCCTTTTAATCGTAAGTCGTGCCACTGCACTCTATGCTCATTAGGACTGGTAAAACCACGCACCATCATTGCATTCGCCATTTGATCGGCTCGTAAAAGCAGATTTTCTAACAATCTCTCTGCTACTGTCATCCAAACCTTAAACCCTCCTTTCAATCCCAGCTTTTTCCAATTAATTGCCCTTGTCATGACGGAGCGAAATAAGTTTTGCACTTCTTCTAAAACTAAGGGAATAAAGCGCAAGGATAGGGTTAAAGTTAAAGCAATTTCTGTGACAGGTAACTTAAAGCGTCGCAGTGGTTGCATTAAACTTTCTATACCAGATGTAATTTCTTCTGGTGCGGTTGTTAGCAGATATAGGTTGGTGCTGTAAATTACGGTAAATATAAGTGTACTCAGGCGTACTGCCAAATCCAAAGAGCGGCGAGTTACTTTGACTGGGCCTTTGTGAAATAGCACATAGCTGTATTTCTTATTACTTACTTGCTCTTGAACAACATTATTGGAGTTTGGTGGCTGGGTTAATATTTGTTCATTAGCTGGCAGGCGTGGTTGATAATCTACTCCCATTGCATCAGGACTTATGGCTGCGATCGCTAATACAAAAAACGATAACATTAAGAGCCAACCCATTTGCTGCTGCCATACTCGTCGAGGAATTCTCGCAATTAAGGTTGCAAGAATCAATACTACCACCAGCAGCACCCGCCAAAAATTGTTAGCTAAAACATAGCTGGTTAAAAAGCTCATCAACCAGGCGAACTTAACTCGCGGATCGATTTTATGCAGCCAAGTTTGAGGTTGTTCTAAATAAAGTCCAAGTGGCAGCGATCGCAATAAATCCATTTTAAAATTGGGAGTTAGGAATGAGGAGTTTGCAGTTTGAAGTCTTGACTTTAACTCATAACTCCTGTAAAGACACCATTAATCACGTCTCTGTTGTGCAGATGTGATTCATCGCGTCTCCTAACTTATTTTGACGCGAGTTGCTCTATTAACATTACCACTTTCGGCATCACGGACTTTTTTGCTCCGCCACAGTAAAATAATTGGCGTGCCTTTAAATCCTAGCTGTTGCCGAAATTGCCGTTCAATGTAGCGGCGGTAGTTGTCGTTGAATCGTTTGGAATCATTGACAAATAGGGCGATCGTTGGTGGTTGGCTACTTACTTGTGTACCATAATAAATCTTGCCCTGACGCCCACCACGGGATGCTGGGGGTGAATGCCAGCTAACGGCATCTGTTAAGACTTCGTTAATTACTGATGTACTAACACGGCGTTTATGTGATTCAGCCGCAGTTTTCACCAATTCGAGAATCTTTTCTACCCGTTGTCCTGACAAGGCACTCACAAAAATTGTTTCTGCCCATTCGGTAAAATGTAACCGTGATTGCAGAGTTTTTTCGTAGTCGTAGATTGTGTAAGAGTCTTTTTCGACGGCATCCCACTTATTAACGACGATGATGCAAGCTCGACCTTCTTCGATAATTCGCCCAGCTAATTTTTGGTCTTGCTCAGTGACTCCATCTACGGCATCTATTACTAATAAAACCACGTCAGCGCGACGAATCGCTTTGAAAGCACGGTTAATACTAAAAAATTCTGTGCCGTATTCGATGTGTTTCTTTTTGCGAATACCGGCGGTGTCAATCAAGCGGTAGGTTTGCCCTTCCCGTTCAATGACGGTATCAATAGCATCGCGGGTAGTACCAGAAATTGGGCTGACAATTGCCCTCTCTTCCCCAACAAAAGAATTTAGTAAGCTCGATTTGCCCACATTCGGGCGTCCCACAATTGCTACTTTGATTTCATTCGTTTCTGGAATGTCTTCAATAGCAGGGATGTGATTAACTAACTCGTCGAGTAACTCTCCTGTGCCACTTCCATGAATCGCGGAGATGGGGTAAGGTTCGCCCAATCCCAATTCCCAAAATTCGGCAGCTTGCATTAAGCCTTGTTCTGGGGATTCACATTTATTTACAGCTAGTAGCACAGGTACAGTTTGTTGGCGCATCCATTCGGCAATTTCTAAATCTGCTGAGGTGGGGCCTGTTTGACCATCTACGACAAAGATAGCGCCACATGCTTCTGCCAGGGCTGTCATTGCCTGTTGGCGAATTAGTGGTAAAAATTCGGTATCATCATTAAAAACTAAACCACCAGTGTCTACCACCAAAAATTCACGACCATTCCAGAAAGCTGGTAGATAAGTGCGATCGCGTGTCACTCCCGGTTCATCATGGACAATCGCCGTTTGTTCCCCGGCGAGTCGATTAACCAGGGTGGATTTGCCTACATTTGGGCGTCCGATAATTGCAACAATTGGCAGTGCCATAAAACCAGGGTAAGTGAGAGACGTAGTATATCACGTACTTACATTTTACTCTCTTTAAACTTGAAGTTTTAATAATTTCCCAATTATCTGAGGCGATATCTACGATGGGCTAATGAGTAACGGCATAGTTTCAAAAATAAAAAAGGTAGGGAACTCCTACCTTTTACCCAAAAAAAGCATTTTGTAACTAAATACCAAATTAACTATCACACACGCTTTTGACGAATCTATTGCAAACAGATGACGAAGGTGTGACGCTTAATTTGTACTTGACTTTGCAATTACTCCCAATTGCAAACCAGGTGGATAACTCCCTTCTTCCTTGATGCGCTTAATTTCAGCATCGGTTATCTGCAAATTTAACTTTTGTGCTAGCGATCGCACAATATCTCCTCGATCAATGACACCAGCGACAGCGCCAGCCGGAGAAAGTACAGTAATTCGAGGTAATTGCTCATTCTCCAGTTTGTTAATCACCTCAGCGATCGATGTTGATTCTGTAACAGTGGGTATTTCTGTCAACGGATGCACAATGCTATGTAAAGTTTGAGTTTCCCATTCACTCCTTTGGGTTAAACGGAAATCGTCAATGGAAACTAGACCCCGGTAACGCCCATCAGAAGCAGCAAAATAAACCTGTGAGGGAGTGGTTTCCAACAGGTATAAGTCAGCAAAAGAACGCAATGTCTGATCAGCATCAACAACTCGATAATCGCGTGTCATCGCATCGGCTGCCACCACTTTTAGTAGGCCTTCTTGCAATGTTGTCATGTTGTCATAGGTGTTAGCGTTGCGGACAGCAAACCAACCTAACAGCGCAATCCACAAACCAAGTACTAACTCCCTCGTCACGAAATCGACAACAAATCCTAAAGCGATCGCACCATAACCCAAAATTTGCCCAGCCCTTGCAGCCCAGTGTACGGCTTGAAAACGATTACCTGTGATTTGCCATAGTGCTGCTTTTAACACTTGTCCTCCATCTAGAGGTAAACCGGGAATCAGGTTAAATAGCGCCACCACCAAGTTAATTCTCGCCAAATCTCCAACCATGACACTGAGTGGATTAGTATCAGGTATCACAATAGATACTAGCCGGAGCAGGAAAAATAGGATGATACTCACCATAGGCCCAGCGATCGCTACTTGAAAAGCTTTGCCCGGAGTTTTAGATTCTTCTTCAATAGCAGCAATCCCGCCAAATAGAAATAGGGTAATTGAATTAACTTTAATGCCTTGCGATCGGGCTACTAAGCTATGCCCCAACTCATGTAACAATACCGAACCAAATAGCAACAGTGCCATAACTATTCCAGCACTCCAAGCTATAACAGTCCCCCATTCTTGATAAGCTACCCCAAAGTTAAGAGTTGCCAACCCTAAAATCACAAACCATAACGGGTCTAAAAACAGGGGAATTCCAAATAAAGACCCAATTTTCCAATTTGTTTGCATTACATTGTCCTAAAACTAGATATCGCCAGTAGTTTCTGTACTGCAATATTTGCGTATATACTTATACATATATTTCCGAGCATCAATTCGATAGTGCCGAGTGACGAAATGCTCTGCTCTTATTTCTAGAATAGCTAATTAATGCCTGTGAGCAAAGCTCTGAAGTGGGGCATTGGGAAGAGGCAAAGGGGCAGGGAGCAGTGAGCAGAGGGGAAATAGGTAATTTTTATTCTTCCCCTGCTTCCCCGTTCTTTCTCCTGCATAAATTAACTGAATAAGCCTTGTAAAGGGGATTAACCTGTTTCTAAAGCCATATCAATCCTCCGTTGATGAAGTAGCTGGAATCGTCCCTCAAGGGAAGGTTAGTATCTCCCCCCTCAGTTAGGCTGACTACGCGAAGACTGACTGGCTAATGCTCATGAGTTATTTTGCTGGAGAAGGAACCAAAATCGTTTTTAGGAGTTTTGTATTGATGGCGGCGTTAGTTGTAACGCCGCCATCATCGCAAAACTACAGACGACCGATGTTAGTCAGTCCTAAAACGATGCCAACGCCGATAATATGACCAAAAGCCATCGCTGCAACGAATGTTGGAACACTAATCGGCAGGATGGGGAACTTGGGGCCAACTAAGGGTTTTTCGATCCTAGTACTTAGCAAAACAATTACTAAGCAAGTGATGCTGATGATGATGCCAACTGTAGGATTCCACGCAGGTGTTGTGGGAACAGTTGCCTGGGCTGCTAGTAAAATAGATGAAATCAAGCTTTTGTCTCCTAAAATGTAGACCTACAAAATTATAAAATTACCAAGGTACAAAAGTTTTGCGGATAGTTTAGACTTTCTTGAGGATTATTTTAAATTTGTTAAATTTTCATGCGCGTTAAAATTTGCGGCATTACTCAACCACAGCAGTCTGTAGCGATCGCCTCTATGGGGGCCACGGCACTAGGATTTATTTGTGTGCCAACCTCACCTCGCTACGTGACTACATCCCAAATTCGGGCAGCAGTAGCAGAACTCCCGGCAAATATTGACACAATTGGTGTTTTTGCCAACGCTAGTATCCCCGAAATCAGTCAGATAGTCCTTGATTCTGGGTTGACTGGTGTACAGCTACACGGAGATGAGTTACCAGATTTTTGCTACCAATTGCGTCAAGCTTTACCCAATGTCGAAATTCTTAAAGCTATGAGAATTAATAGTCTTGAGCATCTAGACACAGTAGTTGATTACACAAAATACGTAGATACTTTACTGCTTGATGCATACCATCCGCAACAATTGGGTGGTACGGGCAAAACCTTAGATTGGACAATGCTAGAGCAATTTAATCCCAATTGTCCTTGGTTTTTAGCAGGAGGATTAACAGCCGATAATATTTTGGAAGCCCTCAGTCAGGTTAATCCTAGCGGCATTGATTTATCTAGTGGTGTGGAACGGACACCTGGAGATAAGGATTTAGATAAAGTAGCTAAGTTGTTTGAAAAATTAGCTAGTAGATAGTAGGGAGCAGGGGAGGCAGAGGGAGAGGACTATTGCCCCATGCCCCATGCCCAATGCCCAATGCCCAATTCTTTAAAAGAATGCCGCTTGGTGGCGAATCAAGTTAAAAAATTCTTCGCGGGTTTTGTGTTCTTCTTGGAAGACACCAACCATTGCGCTAGTTACAGTCCAAGAACCTGGTTTTTGAACGCCTCGCATTACCATACACATGTGGCTAGCTTCCATGACAACGGCTACGCCTTGAGGTTCTAAAATGGTCTGGATTGCTTCGGCAATTTGGCGGGTTAACCTCTCTTGTACTTGCAAGCGCCGGGAATACATCTCAACAATACGGGCTAGCTTACTCAGTCCGACAACTTTTTGGTTGGGAATATAAGCAACGTGCGCTCTACCCATAAATGGCAGCATGTGGTGTTCACACAGGCTAAAGAAATTAATATCTCGAACTAGTACCATCTCGCTATGACCTTCATTAAAGATGGCATCATTAACGAGTTCTTCAAGGGATTGGTTATAGCCACTGGTAAGAAACCGCATTGCCTCGGCTACTCGTTTGGGTGTTTTGAGGAGTCCTTCACGTTCGGGGTCTTCACCAACGCCCAATATTAGTGTCCGCACGGCCTCCTTCATTTCCTCCATCTGCTCCTCTTTTGGCGGGAACACATCCGCTTGTCGCCCGTTATGAGTATTGCGATCGGGTCTAGGAGTTATGGCTTCTGCCAAGTCGGGAATCAGAGGTGATTGAGAGGAATTAGAACCGTTGGAACTAGCAGTAGTCATGATTAAGTCTTGGTTATGGTTTAGTCATTAGTTATTAGTCATTAGTCATTTGCAAAAGACAAAGGGCAAAAGACTAATTAAAGTGCGCCAGCGCTGGGCATTAGGGTCAATTCATCAATAACTGCCTGTTGTGGTAACAGAACTGTGTAGAGAATTGATTCAGCCACAATTTCCGGGGTTAACATTTTGGAACGGTCTAAGCTGACACGAACTGTTTCTGTGTCCCAAAGTTCGGTATTGACTGCGCCGGGACAGATAGATGTGACACGAATGCCGTGGATGCGTTCTTCTTGTGCCAGGGTTTGAGAGAGGGCTATCAAACCAGCTTTGCTGATGCTGTATGCTCCCCAACCGGCAAAGGGTTGCTTGGCGGCAATTGAGGCGACGTTGATAATTGTGCCTGTGCCGCGATCGCGCATTGAAGGTAAAATTCCCAAAATGCACTGAAACACGCTGGTAAGATTTAAGTCAATTACCTGCTGCCAGTCCTCTAAGGGGGTTTCGCTCAAATTGCCTGTATAAGCGATGCCGGCATTATTTACCAGAATGTCTATATCACCAAAGTCAAGGGCGATCGCTTGGATCTTCTCTTTGACTTCGGAGAGCCGCGCTAAGTCTACAGCGTAAGCTTTCGCTTCCACCCCAGTATGCTTGACTGCTTCTCTTACCGCCTCCAACTTATCCAAAGAACGGCTAACTAGGGCGACATCTATTCCCGCTTTCGCAAAGGCTAAAGCCGTTGCTTTCCCAATCCCACTACTTGCCCCTGTAATCAGGGCGCGTCGTTTTTGCTCAACACTCATGGTGTCTCCCAATTTTTTGGCAGTTCCCAAAGCCTATTACCACCCAATTATTCACACTTCTCGGTTTGGATAGATTAAAGGAATCTAAAAATCTGATGATTTCAATTAAGTAACTGCTATGATTCAGTGCAATACTAGGCGTATTGTGGGTTTTAACAGTGAAGACAACAAATCATCGCCTGGAAAACCACGCCGGACACTGAAATTAGATTACTCAATAACACAAAAGCTACTCAATGAAATTGAGTAGATTTATCAAACATACAAATGCCTATGGCTAGATTGTTAAAAATCTTTAAGCACATAGGCAATTATAGCATTTTTGCTTTATTAATCAATCATTATGCAGTGCCGTTAGTGGGCCAACTTCTGTAAAAACACCAATTTTGCGGAATTTTTCATAACGCAGTTGGCGGCGTTCTGGAGCGGTTAAACGATTGAGTTCGTCCAAATTTTCTAGCAGCACTTGCTTGAGAATGGTAGCAGCTTTTAAAGGATCGGAATGAGCGCCACCAGTGGGTTCAGGCAGTATTTGGTCGATAATTCCCAATTTTTTCAGGTCGTGGGAAATAATTTTCAAAGCCACGGCAGCTTGGGGAGCCTTGCCAGCATCTTTCCACAAAATTGCGGCGCAGGCTTCGGGAGTGGCGACGGTATAAACGGAGTGTTCAAACATGAGTAGGCGATCGCCTACGCCAATACCGAGTGCGCCACCGGAACCACCTTCACCAATGACTGTGCAGATAATTGGCACATCTAAGCAAAACATTTCCCGCAAGTTGTAAGCGATCGCTTCTCCTTGACCTTGGTGTTCTGCTTCTACCCCAGACCAAGCTCCTGGCGTGTCAATAAAAGTTAGTATCGGCATACTAAATTTATTGGCGTGTTCCATTAACCGCATCGCCTTGCGGTAGCCGCCAGGATAAGGCATTCCAAAGTTACGGGCAATATTGTCTTTGGTATCACGACCTTTTTGATGACCTAACATCACCACAGGTTGCCCACTCAGACGACCAACACCACCAACTAAAGCCGGATCGTCACCACCACAGCGATCGCCATGCAATTCCATCCATTCATCACTAATAGCCTGAATGTAATCGAGAGTACTGGGGCGACGGGGATGACGAGCGACTTGCAATCGCTGGGACGGGGATAGACTAGTGAAAATTTCCTCACGCAGTTGCATGGCACGAGCTTCTAGTTGGCGAATTTGACCAGAAACATCGACCCCATTCTCTTCTGCAAGTTGCCGAATTTGATCTATTCGGGTTGCGAGTTCTGCTAAGGGTTTTTCAAAATCTAACAGTAGCGGTTTACGCTCGGTAGTTGCCATCGTAGGGGTTATAAGTTACGAGTTATAAGTTATCTATCTTTTATCCTTTGTCCTTTGTCCTTTGTCCTTTATGACTAATGACCAAGGACAAATGACTAATGACTAAACCAGCAGAGGTCTAAATCCATGTTTCACTGATACCTTACCAATCTGCTCCATTTTGTCTACGGTAATCTGATTGCGCCCCCAGGAAAAGTTTCGTATATAACTTCTCAAATTCCAGCAGCATTGATTCAGCAAAACAAGCAAACAACTGGCGGGCTGGCACGTCCATATTGACGATTTTCATAATTTTCCAGTCAATATCCAGGGAATGCTCTACAATCCCACCATTTAACACATATACACCAGGATACTGAACTTTTGTTGCTAAGTTTTTAGGATAACCACCATCAATCAATAAACAGGGTTGTTTCAAAGTAGTGGGGTCGATTTCCACGCCTTTAGGCATACTGGCAACCCAAACGACAACATCAGCTTGGGGCAGTGCTTCTGTCAAACCCATGATTTTTCCTCGCCCCAGTTCGCCTTGCAACTCTTTGAGACGTTCTTGATCGCGGGCTATCAGCAGAAGGTCTTGGACATCTGTTTTCGCATCTAGCCAGCGAGTAACTGCACTACCAATATCCCCAGTTGCCCCACATATAGCAACAGTAGCGTTTGATAGATCAATTCCTAGTTGTTTTGATGCTTCTTCTACTTGCTTACAAATAATGTAAGCAGTATGTGTGTTTCCTGTCGTGAAGCGTTCAAAGTCTAGTTTAATGTTGCGGACTTGGCTAAATTGCTCTAACTTAAAGTTTTCAAAAATAATCGAGGAAAATCCCCCTAAAGCTGTGATGTTAATGCCATGCTTCTGTGCATGGGCCATTGCGTTGAGGATTTTGCGCGTTGCGGCTTTGATGCGGCGACTAGCTAGCATTTCCGGCAAAAAGCAAGATTCTACATACCGTCCTTCAATTTGTTGCCCAGTTACACTGGTGACAATAATGCTATCAACAATTTGCGGCGGGGCGCTGCACCAGAAGTCTAGCCCTTGATCGGCATATTCTGGGTATCCCAATTCTTTAGCTACCGCTTGAGCGTGTTCTAAACTAGTCAGATGTCCAATTAGACCAAACATGTAGTGATTATTAAGCTTATGCTGTCCTGAGCGCGTGTAAATTTCCGAGAGTTGGGAGTTGGGAGTTAGGAGTTAGGAGTACGACTCAATACCTCATGGGTTAAGGGTTTTTGGTTCTGAGTTTTGATCTGTAGAGATGCATTTCGCTTCTCTCTCAAGGACTTTGGGCTTAACTGAATGGTATTAGAGTTCGACTCATAATTTCTCACTCCTAACTTTTTTAAGCGGCTATGAGTCCGTAGGCTGATAAGCGCATAATATCGCGAGTTGTAAAACCAATGTTACTTAATGCTTCACCGTACTGAATCATAAAGTCTTCTACCAAGCATCTTTTTCCATTGCATTGTGTGGGCATCACCCTCTACTTGGTTGAGCATTTTCCAGACGATGGGTAGGTTTTGGCGATTTGCAAGTTCAAGTTCAGCTTTAGCTTCTGTGAAGTGTTCTTTCAACCAAACTTCTCCAAAGTTGAGGTGGCTATATTCTTCTTTTACTACTCCTTCAGTGATTTTGCGGGCAAAGTCGTCGGCGACGGGGATGTAAATGTTATATGCTGCGATCGCAAAACATTCAATAATCAAAGACTGAATCAACAGACAGGTAACTACCTTGCCTTCTGCTGCTGCTGTTTGGAAATTCTGGTGTAGTCCAGAGAAAAACTTTTTAGCAAATTCCAAATCTGGGGTTACTTGCAAATTACGTCCACAAGCTTCAAATCCTTTTTTATGGCGGCTTTCCATCTTCGAGAGGCGAATCAGTTCATCATGAGATTCTGGCAGCAGTTGAGCTAGCGTGATGTAATTTTCATGGGCTTCTTGTTCCCCTTCAATCACGATCGCATTAATCCGGCTATAAGCATCTTTGTATGTTTCGCTCTTGAAATCTAATTCTTTAACTGGCCTGTAAGCTGCTGCATGGTTATGTTTACTCCTGTAAGGGAAGAATTATTTGACACCAGGATTGAATTTACCTCATGAACTGAGAGTAACAATCACTGTGGTTTTAATTTAACTTAACAAGTAACTATGTTTATAGATTAACTTTTGCTGAGGGTGATGCTCTAGTACTAGCGAAATAAATGCTTTGAAACTCAAGTTATGTCCAAACCAAACCCGAATCTAAAATCTGGCAATTTTTTGAGCCTAGTAGTCTTACTGCTAGGGGCATTTATCGTTCTACTACCATTGTTTGTGGTCTTTCTCACCTCCTTTGCATCAACCACCACCAGCCCAGATAATTTATCCAAAAATAACTGGTCTTTAGCTAATTACCGCGTTGCCTGGCAACAGGGGAAATTTTTGCTGGCGTTTGCTAATTCTACCTTGGTAGCGATCGCTGTGACGGCGTTTCAAATTGTCACTTCTGCTTTGGCTGGTTATGCCCTAGCAAGGCTGAAGTTTCGGGGACGCCAAGCACTGCTATTGGTAGTTTTAGCAACTTTGGTGATTCCCTTTCAGTTATTGGTGATTCCTATTTTTTTGGTTTTGAAGTGGGGACACCTGATAAATACATACTGGGCGCTGATTTTACCCACTGCTGTCAACGGTTTTGGGATTTTCTTGTTACGTCAGTATTTCCAGACAATTCCGGTGGAGTTAGAGGAAGCCGCCGCCATAGATGGGGCGAACCGACTGCAAATTTTGTGGCGGGTGATGTTACCTTTAGCCCGTCCGGCCTTGGTGACGCTGTTTTTGTTCACCTTCATCGGCGAATGGAATGATTTGTTTAAGCCTCTGGTATTTACGACACGACCGGAATTAAGGACGGTGCAACTGGCGTTAGCTGAGTTTCAAGAGCAATTTACAAATAATTGGCCTTTAATGATGGCGGCGGTAACTATAGCGACGGTTCCGGTAATGGTATTATTTCTCATCGGTCAGCGTCAGTTTATTCAGGGTATTGCTGCAACGGGGATTAAAAATTAGTGTGGTGCGATCGCTTTTAATAACCTTCGCACAAGCGACTCGCAGTTTCTACCAAACTTAGGTGTAGTATGTTGGCGTAGCCCATCGAAAGTATCACTTTTTCGCCACGCCATTTTCAAAAATCCTTGCAACAGAATACATAGGTAGGGGCGTACATTTGTACGCCCCTACCTATGTATTTGTATCAGCTATTTAATGAAATGGTATTATCCAAACCGTAAGCAGAGTGTGAGGAGTTATCAATTACTCAATCCTCTTGAGTGGTCAACGGTCGCCAGATTCATGAAGGCTTTAAGGAAATCCGGCAAAAATATATGAAGTTTTGTTACGCAATGCGTAATTGTTACTAGTCGAATTGAAGTAATAATTATGGGAGTTCGCAAGAGCTTTAGAAACCTAATGCTGTAGCGCCACTCTAGACTCTGTATCCTTGATTTTTTTGTTGCCAAACTGTACTACTTGAAATCACGTTAATTTAGTACACCACAAGATAAATTCACACATTTACCAGTCTGCAAGGAGAGCAAAATTCATGAAATCTCAAACTTCACAACAAGCAGTCATTGAGTCTGAAACTTTAGAGCGGGTAGAAGAGAAAATTCAGCAGGAAATTATGGAAATTTTGAAAATCTCTAATTTCCGCACCCTACTCGAAGAAAACGGTATATCAAAAGATAGAGTCCTGAAAATTAAGCTTGAGTGCCATATTGAATTAGCTCCAATTCCATCCACTGGTGCTGTTGATAACAAGCAACCACAGGGATTTTTGCCAGCAGGTTTAGGCCCTGTTGTCTTGAAATTGCAATGCTGCGAAGACTGGCAGGGAAATTGCATTAAATGCTAGAAAACCGTAGCAGTATTGTCAACTTCACACCTAATCTCGATTAATTGAGAAGAAAGGTAAGGAAATTGTAAATAAAAAATATCCAACTATTTATTGTGGGTGAGTGTCTTGATCGTTCATAAAAAAAGCGGACAAGATACCCACCCCACAAGATTGGATAACTTATTTCTTGGCGATTCATAATTGACGTTCCTCGAAAAACACAATTATTTTGTTAGTAGTGTCACAAAATTGTGTTTTTATTCTCAATTAGCAAGTTTATCAGTAGTTAAGTTAACAATATTGCTTTTAGCCGGGTAGAATAAAAATTTTCCGTAGAGGCATAACTTTGTTGTGCCTTTAATTATATTATTTGTAATGACGAATATTATCAGATTTAGGGAATAGCAAATCGTATATTAACGATTTAAATATTGTAGTTTCTTGAGATAGATATAGTTTACTGAATAGAGGTATAGTGTTACTACTATTTAGCAAGTAGTACTTTTTTTTAGGAGTTTATTATTCGCTATGAGTATTTTGCGTGGCTGGTTTCAAGGGTTAGGAATTGTAATAGGTGGCGCAATAGCTTTCTCTGCTAATTGTGCTTTTGCCCAAATTACTCCTGATAGTACTCTACCTAATAATTCTCAAGTTACAACACAGGACAATATCACAACTATTGAAGGTGGAACCCAACTAGAAAGCAACTTGTTCCACAGTTTTAAGGAGTTTTCTGTACTCAATGGGACTACGGCTGAGTTTAAAAATACTGAGGGTATTCAGAACATTATTAGCCGGGTAACAGGTAACTCTATTTCTAATATTGATGGCATCCTTAAAGCTAACAGCCCAGCTAACCTGTTTTTGATTAATCCCAACGGGATTATTTTTGGTAACAATGCTAGTTTAAACATCGGCGGTTCATTTATTGCAAGTACAGCGAGTAGTCTAAACTTTGACGATGGTACAAAGTTTAGTGCTACAAATCCCCAAACCACACCCTTGCTGACAGTAAGCGTTCCCATTGGCTTACAATTCGGAGCCAATGCGGCTCCCATCCGCAATCAATCCCAAGCAAGCCCAAATGGTGCAATTAATAGTTTTGGTGAACCTGTTGGTTTACAGGTGCCGAGAGGTAAAACCTTGGCACTCATAGGCGGTGATATAACGCTAGAGGGCGGAAGTTTAACAGCAGTATCAGGACGGATTGAGTTAGGAAGTGTCGCTGGTAATAGCCTAGTCAATCTGAATTCAAACAACCAAAATTGGGTCTTAAGATATGAAGGTGTGCAGAATTTCCAGAACATTCAACTCATTCGGCGAAGTGTTGACGGTTCTGAAATTCCATCTACTGTGGATGTCAGTGGGGTCGGTGGTGGTAACATCCAGGTACACGGCAATGTCGTGGAACTAAATGGCCCTTTCGTGCGCTTGAGAAATCGCAATAACGGCGTCGGTGATGGTGGAGAATTAACAATTACCACCAAAAAATTAATTGTTCGAGATGGCGCACAAGTATTTAGTTCTACTAGAGGCAATGGTAAAGGAGGAAATTTGACCGTTAACGCCTCCGACTCAGTGGAGCTAATTGGTACCTTTACTATGTCCGATAACAGGGTTTTACCTAGTACACTTTCTAGCATAACTACATCTGATGGAAAGGCAGGTGAACTTACAATCAACACTAGGAAATTGCTTATCCAAGGTGGGGCAGAAGTATCAACACAGTCTAGTGGAGCATATCGGACTCCACTAGAATTTATACCAGCCATAGGTTCAGGAGGAAATTTGACTGTCAACGCCTCAGAGTCTATAGAACTAATTGGAACGGCACCAAATGGCTTGCCCAGCGGCTTGTTCGCTGGGACTTTAGGCTCTGGAGATGCTGGAAAAGTGACAATCGCCACAGGACAATTAATTGTACAGGATGGAGCTGCAATAACTGTGAGCAGTGAACTTCCAAAACTTCTACCGAATGCAATCTACAAAGGAGATGTGAATAATTTAGGATCAGCAGGTGAACTCAATATAACTGCTCACTCCATACTGTTGGACAACCAAGGAAAACTTACATCTAATAGTGAGTCAGGTAAGGGTGGTGATATTTCGCTAGAGGTGCGGGACTTGTTACTGATGCGCCGCAATAGTCAAATATCCACTAATGGAGGGGGCGAGGAAACTGGCGGTGATATCACCATCAAAGCACCTAATGGTTTCCTTGTTGCCACTCCCTTCGGAAACAACGATATCACTGCCAACGGCTTCTTTGGCTCTGGTGGTAAAATCACCATCACCGCTAAAAACAGCTTTGGGTTTGTGCCGCGCACCCGTGCAGACGTAGAGAAGCTGTTCAACACTAGAGATGCAAATCAATTAAAACCAAGTAATATTCCAACCAGCGATATCACCGCATTTTCTCAGCAAAATCCTTCATTAGATGGCATCATACAAATCAATTCACCAGATGCTGACCCTAGTAAAGGATTAGTGGAATTACCCGTGAATCTGGTTGATGCTTCGCAGCAAATTGCTGCTAGTTGTAGTTCTGGTGAAAAAATTGCAAGGAGTTCATTTATTACTACTGGACGTGGAGGATTAGTAGCCGATCCCACGCAGCCATTGATAGCTGAGGATGCAGTGCTGGCAGATTGGATCACACTCTCACCACAGAGCCAGAATCGTACTGTCAGTATTCAGAAAAAAATCGTTGCTCAGGCGCAGCAAAACACAGAAGATAAATCACAGAAAGTTAATTCTGCCAATGAACCTACAGAAATTGTAGAAGCCCAAGGATGGGTTACAGATGCCGATGGGAACGTGGTTCTGGTTGCTCAAGTACCCACTGCTTCGCCCCATAATTCCTCGCTCACCGCTACATCTTGCGCTGCTAAGTAAGCTGTTATGCATTTAAGTTGTATATTTACTCGTGAGGGTTGTCATTAGTTATTTGTATTTCAAAGGACAGATGACCAATTGATTTAGGACAGTATTAACGATCGCAATTACTACTCTTGTTGCGATCGTTATGCTTTCCACAAATTAGGATTTCATCGCAAGTGGAGTAGCCTGATATCAGGGCATGAATTTAGAATTTGAGTGGGATAAACAAAAAGCTAGTTTGAATCTCAACAAGCACTGCATCAGCTTTGAAGCAGCTAAGACAGTCTTCAACGACTCTCTAGCTTACATATTCAACGATGAATGGCACTCTGTTGGTGAATGTCGGCAAATCATCATCGGACACGACCAAGACAATCGCCTGTTATTGGTCTGTTTTACAGAAAGAGCAAACATTATCCGTATCATTAGCGCACGTCTAGCAACCAAGAAAGAACGAAGAGATTATGAAGAATTCACAGGGTTCTGAATTCCACAACAACGCAGATGATGACTTGCTTCTAGAGTATAACTTTGACTATCGCAAAGCCTTGCCAAACCGTTTCGCCAGTCAGCAAGAAAAAGCTCCTTTGACAGTTATCCTTGATGCTGATATTGCTGAGATATTCAAAACATCAGAAGCTGTTAACAAGGCTCTCCGTGCCTTAATCTCAGCAATTCCAAAGACTGAAAAATAAACTGCGTAGGTGTAGCCAGCACTTCTCTACGAGACGCTGCGCGTAGCTTGCTTCCACGTTCGCGCAGCGTCCCGTAGGGAAGTGGTACGGCAGAGCTACGTGACCACCGTAAGCATCGCCCACTCACTACTCCCTAACTCGTCTCCTGAATTTGCAAACGTATAGTGTGTTCAGTCGCGCCACTAAGTTGCAATTCCATGATTTCACCACCCAGAGGTTCCAAGCAAGTGAGGAGCGATCGCAAGTTGGGTGTACTTGCGCCAGTATCTACATATAATCGATCTGCTAAATTACCAATGCGTTTCCAAGTCATGTACAATTTGGCGATCGTTTGTTCAATTTGCGATGCTTGATTGACCAAATCAGCAGCAATGCTCAAACAGCCGACTCTTTGCGCCTCTTCTAAGGCTGTTTCAATATCAACATCTTCTTTCGTCAGCGCTTGAACTTGAGCCGCCCCTTTGAGATATTTGGCCAAGTTACGCGCTTCGGTAGTTACCTGTTTCAGGGTATCCACATCAGGGTTAGCAGCAATTTCCTTTTGGATAAACTTTTGGTGCGATTCTGGCAGTTTTTCCATTTCCTTCACCAGAGGGGCAATGTAACGTGGGGGAAGGGTGTTATCTGCTGCTTTTTCTTTGACTGCTTCAGGTAATAAATCTGAGGACATGGCTGTCCATTCATCGCTGAGTTGACGCACTTCCCGCCTAGTGATGCGATCGCCTTTTTGGGCGGCTTCACTCACCATCTGTTGCACTTCTGGGACTGCTTTGGAGGTTTCAATAAATGCCCGTTTGCTGAAGTTGTTCACAGAACCGGGGTCAAGTTTACCGTCTTCAATCAGAGTATCAGCACTATTCGCCAGTTGAATCCAGGCATAAGCTTGACTTTTACTGATTTCCCGCTCTTTTAACCATCGCAAAAAGCCAGTACCGCGTCCGTCACCACCCACTTTTTCTCTGTCGCGGATGGCGCGTAAAATTCGCCCCCGCCAGATTTCAGTTTGCAAATCAAAGCGATCGCATACCTGCCAAGCTATTTCTAGCTGCTGTTGAAAATCTGACTCTAGAATCTGTTCATCTTCTGGATCGGGCAGTTCAAAGCTGATATCGGCTGGCTGTAGTAAAGCAGCAGCAAGGTCGTTGATGGAGTCGGTGTCTTGCACGATTGATGACTAACTAGTGGATGCGATCGGCTTATTATGCCACAATCTGTGGACTCATACTTAAGGGGGAGTAAGGTATTTTGAGTTACAACAAATATAGTAGGGAGGGGTAAACCATTTTTGTAAAGTCTTTAATTAATCAGAGACAATAAAAATAAAACGATGAACCAGGTAGATTACCTCCGCATTAGCTTAATCGATCGCTGCAATTTTCGTTGTCAGTATTGTATGCCAGAGGGAGTAGAACTGGACTATATTCTCAAGCAACAGTTATTGAGTGATGAGGAACTACTCACCTTAATTCAAGAAGTATTTATTCCCGTAGGCTTTACCAGATTTCGTTTGACTGGGGGCGAACCCTTATTGCGTCCGCGTGTGGTGGATTTGGTAAGTACGATCGCAAGTCTCCCCCAAATTAAAGACCTCTCAATGACCACCAACGGTTTTTTGCTGGCTCCGATGGCACAAAACCTCTACAATGCTGGTCTGCGACGAATTAATATTAGTCTGGACTCTCTTGATCCCGACATTTTCGATCAAATTATTGGTAATCAAGGGCGTTCTCGTTGGCAACAAGTTTGGCAGGGAATCCAAGCTGCCCATCACGTCGGATTCGACCCCCTGAAGCTGAATGTGGTGGTGATCAGGGGCGTTAATGACCACGAAGTTCTCGATTTAGCCGCCCTGACAATTGATAAACAGTGGCACGTTCGATTTATTGAATTTATGCCCATTGGTAATGTGGATTTATTTGGCGATCGCGGTTGGGTATCTTCAGCCGATTTACGGCAACAAATCCGCGATCGCTGGGGCTTGACAGAAGCTCAAGTTCGTGGGGCTGGCCCTGCTGATGTCTTTCAAATTCCTGGTGCGAAGGGGACACTAGGATTTATTAGTCAGATGTCGGAATGTTTTTGCGATCGTTGTAACCGGATGCGCCTGAGTGCTGATGGCTGGCTGCGTCCCTGTTTATTAAATGAAACTGGTCAAATAGATTTAAAAACTGCTCTCCGTTCTGGCACTAGCACTGCTAAATTAAAAGAACAGGTGAGGCATTTACTCGAAATCAAGCCAGAAATTAACTTTAAAGGGCGCGATTCTGGCATTTCGGGTACATATACCCGCACCATGTCGCAAATCGGTGGTTAGTCATTGGTCATTTGTCATTTGTCCTTTGCAAATAACTAGGGACAAATGACTAAGGACAAATAACTATTACGCTTGTCGTGAGTAGTATTCCACCACAAGTAGTTCATTAACTTGTAGTGCCACCCATTCGCGCTCAATAACGCTGTTGACTTTACCAACCAACTTATTTTTGTCAAACTCCAAATGACTGGGGAGGTTGGCCAAACCGGGATATTGCAAGTTAGCTTCCACCAACTTCCGTGATTGTGCCCGATCTCTGACTGCAATTGTTTCACCAGGACGGCATTGGTAGCTGGCAATATTTACCACACGACCATTAACAGTTACGTGACCATGATTTACCAGTTGACGCGCTGCTGGGATAGTCGGGGCTATACCCAAGCGGAAAACGGTATTATCCAAGCGCATTTCTAGCAATTGCAGCAGCACTTGTCCGGTAGAACCAGTAACACGTCTGGCTTTCCGCACATAGCGAAGCAATTGTTTTTCAGTCAAACCGTAGTTGAAGCGGAGCTTTTGCTTTTCTTCTAAACGGATGGCATATTCAGAGCGTTTCTTACGGTTCTGACCATGCATACCAGGTGGGTAAGCGCGTCTAGCGCTTTTACGAGTCAATCCTGGTAGGTCGCCTAAGCGACGGACAATTCTGAGGCGGGGCCCTCTATATCGGGACATGAGTTTCCTTAATCTAATCCTGTTTAAACTTTACACAGACATTCCATTTTGACACTCCCCTAATTTTTAATCAGGGGATTCTTGGTTTTTTGAAGCTGCTTACCGAGGTAAGACGTATCTCACCAAGGTAGACGCATCGATTTTTGCGCCAGTTGCTTTTAATCGGTAAAACCGACAAACTAGCCTCCAAGCCTGAATTCCGACCTGTCACGCCGTACTCTTGCCCATAAGTTTTTTGGGTTTATTTAGTTTCGTAGGCTACTCAATCATTAGATTGGTTTACGCAGTATTCTTACTCTGAAATACTTTTTACGTTGCCTACTTATCTTTCAAACAGTTATATTAACACAACTTCGACATAATTAATTATGTCTATACTTTACTACCGCCGAAATTCTTTAATTACAGAGGATTTTTAAGATATTTGAGTTAGCATAACCTTGGGTGTTTGGAGAATGGCAATGTCAATGATCAAAAAAGTGATTAACAGAGGGAAGAACAAACAAGGCAGTTCCACCTCCAGGATTTTAACATTACCAGTTTTGGCTATAGCTGGATGGTTGACAACGATCTTGCCTAATGTGGCTGTTGCTGCTTCCTACAGCAATGATTATAGTGTCTGTGCGGGTCGCCTTTTGAAAGTGGGTGTC
Organism: Nostoc cf. commune SO-36; assembly: GCF_023734775.1. Taxonomy (NCBI): domain Bacteria; kingdom Bacillati; phylum Cyanobacteriota; class Cyanophyceae; order Nostocales; family Nostocaceae; genus Nostoc; species Nostoc commune. The sequence continues at coordinate 2,205,532 of NZ_AP025732.1, forward strand.
ACACCAGAGGCTGCTTCACTTGGTTGTGCATCCGCATTACGTCCAAGGGATTTGGCTGCTTGTGTGGTTAAAATCGAGAATCAGACCCAAATTGCTGCCACAGATGCGCTTTATTCTTGTGGTAAGGCACGCCGTCCTGAAGAGTTAGCTACCTGTGTAGTGGGTGCGAGTTCAAGTACTCAGGAAGCTATTAATCCAGCAGTTTTGGATTATTGCGGTCGTAGTTTGTTACCTGTGCGTTTTGGTCAGTGTGTGGTTGGCTTACGTAGTCAAATCGACCTTCCTCCTACCCAGGTGTTGGATACTTGTATCAGTGGTGGTGACAGCGTTATCGGCGCTTCATCTTCGTCTACACCATCGACTATAATTCCTGCGGGATCAAGTCCAAGTACTGAAACTACACCATTTCCAACGCAGCCTGTTATTCCAACCCAACCGCTTATTCCAGCACAGCCGGGCACTACTAATTAAATTACACAGTAGACTTCTTGCAAAAGTAACTTCCGCAAGAAGTCTAGTGCTTGATCAAAAAGAATGTAGAGACACAAAATTTCGCGTCTCTACATTCTTTTTCGGGTAAGGCATAATTAATTTTTGGAGATGTGTAGTAGGGTTTGCATAATATTGCCCACCCTACTGTGACTGGAGCGACGCTAAATAATTTACTCAAGGAACTGGTTAAAGATAGATAAATCGCTACAATGTACTAGTCTTCTCTTTCGCCAAAAACAGTCTGTAAAACCACAGGTATACCTCCGTCTTGGTGATATTTATCTGCCCAGGCACGGATAACTTCATCCAATTCTTCCATAGCCTGCTCCATTCTTTCTGGCAGTATATCAAGTTCTTCCAGTAAGCGCATGGCATTTCGTCGCCGTTCTGCCCAGTTTTTCATCATACGGAAATACCGAGCGGTATCTTCCACCATAATGTAAGTACGTTCTTGATCGTCTGCTGGTGCATAGAAAGGACGAGTAAGAGCGTAGAAAGGCATTCCCCAAGGAGAATCAATGCGTGTTACCGTTCCTGAGTAAAGCAGGCGGCGTTTGATATGCTCACCCAAAGCTTCACTCAAAGGCATTTGGTGTTCGGGTGGCAAGTCTTCTTGCGATCGCCTGTGCAAAAACTCGATCAAATCCAGAAACTCAAAAGAGCTAACTAACTGGGCATCAGGTAAATTACTGGGCAGTTTTTGCTCAATTTGTCTTTTTTCTTCACTTGTCAGACTAGTACCAGGAACGCGCGATCGCCCCGGTTGCCAAGGATATTTTTCTAGCCAGACATAAGGCAATTGAATCAAATAGCGAGGCTCCTGAGAACCCAGCATTTTTAATAGCTTGCCTTCTGTTAATGCCTGTCTGACTTCTTCTACAATAATTTTTACTCGTTTCGGCTCCAAGTGATGCAAATGCCCTGTCATCCGCAGGTTTTGCCCCTGCTCTAGATAGGTCATGTAAATTGCACACTTTGCGGCTGTTGCGGCTGCGTCTAGAAATGCCCCATGCCTGTGCCCACTCGTCCGCATGGCACTAAAAGCCAGATAAAGCATGATCTGATCCATCGCACTGGGGTCAAGACGTTTGATCAGATCTATGTCGTTACTCATATTACAGACAATTGAATAGCACGTTTACACAGTTTTTAATCGAATGAAAATAGGTAGTATACACCTGGCTGAAGGCTGTCTTTACTTCAGACTATATTAGTATGCGATAACGATAATATCGGTGGTAGCACAAACTACCATTTTCGCATATTTTCTGGTACAAAAGCAGATTCAGTGGTTGTTACTATAACTGTCTCTGCATCTGACCGAAAAATTAAAGACATTACCAAGTTCAGCTTGACGGTGGTTTACTTCCCAAAAGTCAACTGTGTTGCAAGTAATCTACAAAGCCTTTCAGTTTTCTGGGGTTTTTTTCATCTTTCAAGAGCAACAACGTCAAGCTGCTTACTCCTAATTATGACACTATGCCGACTCGGAGTAAAAACTAGTTTGCGCGGTTCATTTAGGATTTCTGTTACTCGAAAAAGATGTTTTTTTTCCAGCTTTGGTGAATTATTTGTAGTACACAGGTGACTAAAAATAATTGGGAATTGTCTAAAAAGAAATCGCTTACTAGGTGTAGCCACATTTAGAATTTGAGCCACACTGCTCATTGTGAACTATCATCCCTTTCACAACCTCCAGTGATGTCTTGGCAGTATCAGCCGTTGGCTTGAAAGAAGATAGGAGACATCAAGTAGAGCAAATAGTTCCAATTTCAAAATACCCGTTGTTGTTTTCAAATATCGTTTTTTATCATATCATTATTTTTTGATTTTAGAATAAAATCATGTATTTTCGATTTGATAAATTACGCCTATTTAAACAATTTATATTTTGGGTAAATCAAGGTTTGATGATATTTTTTCTTTGATCCTAAATCAAAGTCTGATTTATCCTTTCGTATGATTAATTCAGACTAAATTGGGGAGCCACAAGGCTTTGTTGCTTATGCTAATAACTTAATAATTAGTTATTAACCATACATATAATAAAACATATTGGATTCTATTTGATAATTATTTAGAGGGTTTTTCTGACTTAATTTATATTTCTTTAATGAAAGAAATATAAATTTTGGTGATTTGCTTAATTCATTGGCTATTTTCAAGTATGTTTTGACCTCGCTGTTGTATATATTTGAGAGACTTGAATCGCGTAGATAGTTTATTGCTAGAAAAAGAGGATAATCCGCAGTGGGCTAAGATGTGAGCTTCTTTCTCTGAGTGTCTGGGCGATCGCAAACCAAATTCTAAGCAGATCGGCGTAAAATTTGCCGTTGGGATAAGGCAGGAGCCGGAAGGCAGAAGCTAGAACAGACTAGGGTTTTCGTCTAGTTCATCTTTCTTTACATAGTTTGGTTTTATTGTGCCGACTTACTCAATGCAGTCCAGCAAAAATAAACATACCATTTCACCAAACACAAGAGCATAGAATAGAATGAGGAATTTTTAATTTCGCGTTACTCACAGGAGTTTTAGTAGGATAAATGTACTAGCTGTTTCACGGGCGATCGCTGCATATATTCATGTAGCAACAATAGTCTCCGACGCTTAAAAAACAAGTGACTCTAAACACTTGTCCTACTTCTTTATCTCTTAGTTGCAAAACGTGTTGCAATGGTCTTAACTCCTTGCGAATCTACTCTTTGAGCAAGTACTCGTACTCAATTGCTGGAGTCAGTACTACTCATACTGCTTACATATACGTGTTTTCCCTACTTGTATCAGGCAAAATCCCTAAAAATATATTACAAGTCAAATTTTGCTAAATTACTGCTGTATACAAGTGTTATCTCCACCTGTATCAGGTTAAATCCATCAAATATCTTATTAAGAATTAATATTAATCGCTTATGCAGCAATCCTATTTGATTTGCCAAAATCGCAGTACACCGTAGACCCGCAAGCTCTTTGGTGGAGTGGCCGGGTTTAGTAAGTAATCAAGCAGATATATCTAATACAGAAGGTAGGGGCGCACAGGTAGCTCACTGTGCGCCCCTACTTCATGTAATTGAAAACGGAGTTTTGCTATTAGCCAGAGACTTAATATCTCTAGCTGTTCTGCAATAGATTTATGTAGAGACGTTGCAATGCAAGGTTTTTCAATTCTGAATACTCGAATTTATCTGAAATTTAGTAGTTAATTAAATATATAGAATACCTGCGATCGCATTAGTTTTAGAGAAGTTAAAAATAGATATATTCATGTGAGGATTGATGCTGAGAGTGATGGGAAGTAAAGTAGATCCCATCACACTTAAGCTGATTAAACTCGCCATTTAATTCGTGGGACTAGAGGGTTTAACCTGATTTCGCATTGTTTCAAAGCTGAAAGCAGCCGCGCCAAAGGTTACAAATAACACTCCCAGAATTTGCACGATATCCAAATTTTCTTGAATGATTAACCCAGCGAAAATCACGGTTAAAACTGGGATACTACCACCAATGAGTGCCGATCGTGAAGCACCTAGTTTCGTGATCCCAACATTGTTGAGCAAATAGCCGGCAAGAGTTAGCACACCTAAAATAAAAGCGCTTAAGACCAGTTCCAGCATCTTTGAACTGTCAACTACTAAATCCCAAAAAGGTAGCATCAAGCAGATAAAGCTCAACAGCAGCATGGTAGCGAAGTTAATTAAGGTAAAAGTTACGGGATGGAGTTTACTAGCACAAACCCGCGTCAGAATTATGTAGGCAGCAAAAGCCACACCCGAAAGAATGGCGGTGCTGCTTCCCATTGAAGTATTACCTATACCGATGCTGGGAGAACCCGCTAAAACCAACAATTCACCGCAGCAGATCGCGGCGATCGCCGCAATGCGGAATATTGTCGGGCGATCGCGAAACAGAAACCATGACAATAGACCAGTAACCATTGGATAGATAAAGAACAGTGCGATCGCCATTCCAGTTTTGACTTGAGCGATCGCAATGTAAATTAGCACCTGAGACAAAAACAAAAAGCATCCACTCACAATCGACAACACCAAAATCTGCCTCGTAGCGGCATTAGTAGGTGTGGAATTTCCTCGGACTGATGCGGCCAAGTTTTCCAAATCTTGCCACAATCTGGGATGCAGTATGGGAGACAACAGTACCATTAGTGGAACTACCACCATAAACCGTAGCGTCAAAATTAACAGGGTATTTCCTAAAGTCGGTGGTAGCAACTGTTCTACTTCCAAGACTCCAAAAATCTGAGAACCTTCGTGGAAAATTATCTTGATGGCTACGTTATAAAGCGACGATACCACCGCCGATAAGACAATTAACAATAACCCGAATTGGAGTGTCGAGAAGTTAGAGGACTTAGGCGATCGCGATTGTGAGGGTTTTGCTGCCGATTGCGGCTCTAGCGCAGTGTTCGCTGAGGATTTAGCTTGGTTCTGCGATCCGTTCTTGCGGAGGACAGAAATTGGTTCAGCAATATTTAGTTTTTGAGAAGGTCGTGTTATTCTCGGACGTGGCACAGGCGCAATCAGAGGCTCTGATGTCGTTTCGTTTTCCGCCAAGTCCTGATTGAGGACAGAAATTGGTTCAGTAACATTTACATTTTCCTTTGGTGGCGGAACTACACCTGCCGAAGGCTCTGATGGCGTTATCCTTGGGGACAAGTCATTGTTGGCAAGAGAAATTGGGTTCGCGGCATTTTCTCTAACAACCGGCGATTCTGATGGCGTTACCCTTGGGGACAAGTCATTGTTGGCAAGAGAAATTGGATTCGTGGGATTTTCTCTAACAACCGGCGATTCTGATGGCGTTACCCTTGGGGACAAGTCATTGTTGGCAAGAGAAATTGGATTCGGGGGATTTTCTCTAACAACAGGCGATTCTGATGGCGTTACCCTTGGGGACAAGTCATTGTTGGCAAGAGAAATTGGGTTCGCGGGATTTTCTCTAACAACTGGCGGGTTTGATGTCGTTTCGCCTTCTGAAAATTTGTTAGGGATCGGCGAAATTGGCTCAGGGGAATTTTTTACTACTTCGCCAAGCGGTGGACGGGATATCTCAAAAGAACTGTTTTTTTCTGGCTCTGTAAACTGTAAAACAGTAGGTGTACCTGCTGTTGCTACTGCTTTACGTGAAGTTTCTTCTATAGTTTTTTCTAGTTCTCCATGCAGACGATTAACAAACTCCGTCAAAATCGTTTCCCCTTGTTGCTGCTGGCTGTACATCCGTGACAACTGTTGGGAAAGATTACTTTGATAGTTCTTCAGTTCTTGTTGCAGCGAGTTAAAGGTAACAGTAACGGTATCATCCAGACTGTCAAACATGTGTTCGACTTTTTCATTAATTTCACCTACTACACTGCTGCTCACTTCAGCAGACTTCAGCGCAGCTTGTTCATAAGATTTGCCCTCTACGCTTTGGTTAGCCAAATTTGCCAGAGAGGATTGCAGTTGTGAAGATATATGCTTCGCCAGAACTTCTGCCAGTTGACGAATCAACACTTGCTGCTCAGTAATTTGGCGCACTTGTTGTAAATGCTCTTTTTCCTCTACCAAGCTTTGAATTTCATCAGATAACCGATTCTTTTCTGACTGAAGCCGCTTTACGTCTTCCTGTAATCCTCTGAGAACATTCTGCTGAAGATTTTCTAAGTCTTCAACTACAGCCCAAAGCGCATTTTCTGCTGCTCTAGATAGTTCCCCTCTGACTCTTGGGTTTTCTGGTTGCTTCTCGAATCGCCCCATTAGCTTCTAACCTCTAACACTTTGACGATAAAGCTGCTTCCCGTACACTTTATTGGCGGTCATCCTAATTTCCTGTATTTTGTCAGATAAATTAAAAATTTTAACAGCACTTCCGCATTTCAACGTAATTCTGTCATACTAGGCACAAGTTAGCAAAGCATCAACTTTATCCCACGCTTTACTACACTATGTTCTCTTCAGTATTGACAACTATTTAGCCATTCGATTTTTAATTTTAGAATTATTTCCACGACTGGAAGTCGCTTGCACTAATAGTTTTAGTGTTTTTTGTCAGTTTAATTCTCATCAATTATTATTTGCCAATGAGATTTTTACTTTTTAAATAAATCTCACTCCAAATAAATATTTTTTGTTTTGCTGCCAATAATAATTATCAAAGACTTGTAGATGCGTGTGTGTAGGCGCAAAGTGGTTTCTTGCGAGACATCGCCAGAAAATTGTCTAACTTGCGAAACTAGCTGTAAATTTGTGTGTAATGTAACTTGTGTGACAGTTTAAATCTCTAAATGGAGATTAAATTATCTTTCTATGGAAATTCAAAGTTACGTTATCCCCTGCACAACATTCTAAATGAATGAACAGCAATTCTGCAAAAACACTCTTTTTTGGCGTTGTTGCAGTCTAGGTTTTACGACAAGTAAGTAAATTGCAGTAAAAGAAAAAGTCAGGAAAATATTAATAATTCTTAGAGAAATAAAATCCGAGCGATGCTAAAGATGGCAGCGCTAAGGGCAGCACTCACAGGGATGGTAATTAGCCATGCGGCGGCAATACCTTTTAGTGTTTGGAACTTAATCGACTTGAAATTTTGCACCAGTCCAATACCCACTACGCCACCGACGAGAGCGTGGGAGGTTGAGACTGGTAAACCAAGCCGAGAGGCGATGAGAATGGTAGTAGCGGTAGCAAGTTCGGCACAAAATCCACTACTAGGTTGCAAGGCAATAATGTTTTCGCCAATGGTGGCGATGACTTTTTTACCCCAGACAGCTAAACCACCAACAATACCAGCACCACCAAGAATTAAAATCCATATCGGGATAGTGATACCATCGGTAGGTACGCTACCAGTGCGATTAATGTAAACGATCGCAGCTAAAGGAGCGATCGCATTTCCCACATCATTAGAACCATGAGCAAAGGCTACGAAGCAAGCACTTAATAGTTGGAATCGGGCAAATAATCTTTCTACAGGATTGGGCATTGGGCATGGGGCATTGGGCATGGGGAATTGGGTAGACTCTTCTGTTTTCCCCAAATCTGCCAATTGCCGCCAACTAACGATTGTGAGTCCAACTGCTGCTACTGCACCTGTTAACAGTGGGATGTCGTAAGCGGGGATGTCGAAACCAACTTGCTCAATCACAAAATTGGTTAGTGGTTGAGTCAGCGATGGTAATACAATAACGCCAAATACACCTAGCAATGCAGTACTCAACCAAGGAATCCATTCTTGTAACTGGACTACTTGATTGGGTTGATCTAAAATCCAGTGCTTGATTTGACTGTAAAATAAAGCAGCGATCGCACCACTAATTAATGGCGTTAAAATCCAGCCAATGGTAATCAAGCCAATTGATGACCAATCAATTGCACCTACTCCCAAAGCTACCCAACTAAATCCAGCGATCGCCCCAACAACCGCATGAGAAGATGAGACTGGTAAACCTCGTGATGTGGCAATTTGCAACCATACACCACAGGATATTAGTACCGTTACCATCCCAGTAAGTAATATTTGGGGTGTAGCTGCGAATAAGGCGGGATTAGCAATTTTTGTCGCTATAGTTTCCGTTACCTCATGTCCAAACAACACAGCACCCGTAAACTCCAATACCCCAGCAATAATTATCGCTTGCTTGAGAGTGACAGCTTTGGAACCTACAGAGGTTCCCATCGCATTAGCAACATCGTTTGCTCCGAGATTCCAGGCGACGTAGAAAGCTAGTAGAGCAACGAAAAGTAGGGTAATAAGCATTTTGTTAGGGACAAGGGGAAAGTGAGAGAGATAAGGATGAAACTTGAGCTTTTAAGGTTGAACTTTGAACCTTTGAGCTTCATCGTTGAACCTTTTAGCTTCGTAGCTGAATCTCAGACAGAGCTTTAAAATTCTAGTTTTAACGCTCCCCCATCTCCCTCACCTTCCTTTTACGGGTAAATTAAGATTTTATAAGTATCCGGTGTGGGTGCGATCGCTTGCTCAACAGCTGCTGATAAATCTTTTAATGGATAGCGATCGCTAATCAATGCTTTTACATCAATTCGCTGATTAAATACAATATCAGCTGATAGATTCTGAAGCCGATAAGATGAGCTATAACTGCCGATTAAGTCAATTTCCCGACGGTAGAGGATATTAGGGTTAATGGGAATTTCCACCTCATCAGGAAACTCGGCGAAAAATAAGATTTTACCGCCTTTGCGGGTACTATCAAGCGCTTGAAAGAAAGCTTTTTCACTCGGAACAGCCAGCAAGGTAACATCAACACCTAGTCCACCAGTTAGGGCATGGATTTTTGCTGTTAAATCGGCATCACGCGCATCAAAAGCCGCCTCTGCACCGACATTCAAGGCTTTTTCAATTCTAGAGGGCAGTAAGTCGGTAGCGATCGCTTTTGCTCCGAAATACTTCACCAACATGATAAACATCAACCCAATTGGCCCAGCACCAGTAACTAACACAGTTTGTCCTGGGGCAATTTGGGCTTTTTTCACTGCCTTCAAACAACAGTTAGTTGGTTCTACAAAACTGGCTTCTTCAAAACTGATATTATCCGGGATGGGAATCAACCCACCATTTTCCACAATATGTCCGGGAACCTTGACATAATCGGCAAAACCGCCGCCACTGGCGTTAAAGCCTGCGGTAGTGGAGATGTTTTTGTAGACATCACACATGGAGAAATTATCATTTAGGCAGTAGGCGCAATGCATACAAGGGATGTGGTGCATTACTGCTACCCGTTGTCCAACTTGCCAACCTTTGACATTATTGCCTATTGCTGCGATCGTGCCGGCGGTTTCATGTCCAAAAATGCGCGGCGGTTCATACAGTGGATAACGAATTTTTTTAATATCTGACTGACACAACCCCACAACCCGCACCTGTACCAGCACTTCATCTGGTTCCACGGTTGGAACTGGAATATCTTCGTAAGAAAGTTGATTAACGCCTCTAAATACCTGTGCTTTCACGTTGCTTTTTCCCGCTCAACAATACTAGATGTAACATTAGCAGCAACGTTAGGCTATCAGGTTTGAGATTTAATACTGTTTGTAAACTTTGTTACTTCTGTATTAAGTAATTCTAAGAGCTCAAAAAAAACTTATGGGTGGCTTTTTGAGACTTTGAGATTGTTGCTGTAATACCGCAATCACTTGTTGCGGATAAAGATTATATAACTCAGTTAAAAACTCATCTGGAGATTTGGCTTCGATTTGCCAAGGTGCTAAATCCCGATCTTGAAAATGTTCAGGTTTGAGGTAACAATTATATTAGCTCTAGCTACAACAGCAGCAGCCAGAACATGGCGTAGACGCGAAGCGGCTTGTCGTCAGACATCGCCAGGGTGATTTGTCATTAATTGAACAATACTATCAGTAACTACGATTAGTGCTGCGGGAAAAGCTTCTTTAATTCTTGCTTCCAGTCTCATCCCTTGGGTAGTTGTAAGTCTACCTGTATTTACTAGATTACGAGTTGCACCATCAAGTATTTGTTACGACCAATGGGGTACATATAATCCAGCCTCAGAAACACACAACAGGGTATCTCGTAAGTACATAGGGAACAGGACACAAGAATCTAGCACAGCACGATACATAATACTTAGTAAATAATCGAGAATACCCTACTCATAAAATCCTAACTCTTGGCTTTCGGCTATCAATTCATCTAGCAATTGTCTACGTTTAATATCCCTTTGCTGTTTATATTTTGTTAAGTCCTCAAATTTCACCCGTCTATGAGTTCCTACCATCACGTAAGGAAGCTCACTCTGCTCTAATAATTTAATCAGATAGGGACGTGATACATTCAAAAAATCAGCTGCTTGTTGTGTTGTTAGTTCTGGATTATGTGTAACTATAGTTACAGTTTTTCCTGATGCCATTGCCTGCACTACTTGTCGTAGCACACGACTTACAGAATCAGGAATAGTCATTTCTTCGCCATTTCCACTACTAATTTCAGTTGTTCCTGATTGAGTGTGTGTTCAAGTTGCTTTATAGCCTGAGCTTCGGCTTCTGTAGTAATACTGGAAAAAGTATTCATAAGGATGGTGAGCTTAGTATTTTGTTTTAATTGTATTACACAAACGCAATAAACGAAAAATGGGTATAAGGTTATCTAGCAAGAAAGGAAATTTGTAACTTTTTTATCGATTGTAATTATTGCAGCCTTAATACCTAAGTTTATGTTACTTATAGTCTGCAAATATTAACGTATTGTATGTAGATATATTGTCTACAATGCGACAACATTATGTCGTGAACAAAAAGAGCGAATTAGATATCAACCAACGCTTTGGAAAAGCTATAAGGCGACGGCGGCGAGAAATGGATCTTTCACAAGAAGAGTTAGCTGAACGGGCACAACTTCATCGTACTTACATCTCAAGTATCGAAAGAGGGCAACGTAACCCTTCATTAGAAAACATAGAGAAGCTCGCTAAAGCACTAAATATATCTATTTCTGCTCTCTTTGCTGAATATGGCATTGAGGTAGAAGAGTGAGACCTAAGTTAAATTACAGACTGGGGCTGCCGGCTGCAATAGCAAAAAAGGTAGAAAAAACTGGTCAAACAAGAGGTGCTGAAAAAGATACTGTCTATCAAAATCGTGTTAATCGAAACAGTACCGTTCTCATACCCATAAGTTCATGGAAAGCTGACATAATCTTGCCAGAAGGAGGTTTTGAAAACGGGTACATCGTTCTTGCGAATCCAGAAGAATACTTTTCTAATCATCCTCCAACTCCTCGCCGTAATTTACCAACAAACCTTACTCTTGGTGAAAACTTATTAGTTCTTTATGAAACAAGATATCACTGGAATCACTACCCTCCGAGTAAGTATAGTTGGGTAGCAGGAAATTCCCGAAAACCACCTTTAGGAGGACAATACATTGCCCGTGTACCAGATACAACAAGTGATAATGACTGTATTGAAAGGCATGGATATGTAGATAAGGATACGGGCGGTCAAGGGGCGGGGATTCGTGTTTATGAGTATGCTTCCTCTAAAGAGATAGAAGCTACCAGATATCAGCTATCTTTTCTGGTTTGGCGAACCGAAGGCATTCTTGATATGGCTCGTGAAGAAGATATCCCAAATCCTGAAGAATGCAAAGCAAAAATTGAGGATAAATGTCGAGAAATGGGACTTGACGATCTTCAACTTCTTGAAAAAAACCGGATGCTTGATAACAAAGGACGTACAGTTTGCCCTCTTTGCCTAAAACCTATTTTAGCCAAGGAACTTGCCTACCGTGTTGAACAAGCAGAGGGCAGAAATGTCCCAGATTTAACAGTTACTACAGCCAATCTGTTTCATGTTAAAGAACTGAAAGCAGGCGTATATAACCATCGTCGTTACAATCTTGGTTGGGGACATCATCACTGTAATGCAGCTGCTAGAGACTGGGGTGTTCAGCTTACATTGGAATGGATGGAAGATATACTCCGAAATAATGGACGGATTAAATAATTTAACTTACATGGCTTCGAGATTTGGTAGTAGCCGAAATAAAGGTTCTTGCTGCCAGTCAAACGCAGGTTTTTGAGGCTCTGGTAATAATTGAGATGGTTTTGAAAACCGTTGAGCTATTGTGTGACACAAACTTTCTTCAATTTCAATTAATATGGCTTTGCGTCCTAATATTTTGGCAGCTTGTCCAACAACTCCTGAGCCAGCGAAGGAATCTAGTACTACATCACCAGGGTATGAACTAGCTTTGATAATATGAGTAATTAAGTCTAGGGGTTTTTCTGCTGGGTGTTTACCAGGATAAGGTTTAACTGTTGGGAATTCCCAGATATCTGTATATGATATATCGGCTGTTACATAAAACGGCCTAATAATTTTTTCGTAATCAGGTAGTGGCGGAACTTGAGGACTTAATTTAGAAAACGCTGCTTTGAGTTTTTCGTATTGAATAGGATCTGGGATATTCCTACCAGTTTCCCAATTAGACACTGCACCACCATGATTTACGCTGCCATATTCACCAATAGCTTCTGTGAGTTGAATTGTTGACAACCCTGCTGCTAATCTAGTTTTCTTGAGCAAGCTTCCAAAAGCAGTTTGGTTTTGTTCTTCTTTGGATGCTGACTCCGCAAAAATGATCCGCTCTGAATTTAGATACCAACTCCGCAAACTTTCTTTTTTTGTTTTCTGCTTCCATCCGTCATAACCTGGTTCATTAGGCTTCGTCCAAGTAATCGAGGATAGCACATTAAACCTTTCATCTAACAAAACCTCTACTTTGGCTGCCATTTTAAGAGAAGCGAAACAATAGAGAGAACCGTTTGGAGCTAAGACACGTTGCCATTGCTCTGCTATGGTGTCTAACCAGTTAAGGTAACTTTTGTCGGTTTTAAAGTCCCTGTCCCCAGTGATATTAGCTTTTTTGGTGGTATGGTAGGGTGGATCTGTAAGTATTAGGTTAACTGAATCATCGGGAAGTGATCGCAACACATTTAAGCAATCTCCTTGATAAAGAGTAACTTCAGAGGATTCTAGGTAAATTGTCATCACTAAAACTAAAATCTGTTAGACCAATAACATAGCATCCCTGCACCGCTTCACCCCTGCTTCCAAATAAGTTCTAAGTTCTCTTGCTTGATGTAACCGAACTGGAGAAAATATGGGGACACTCCAGAGAGGTGAGAAATGCTCAATCATACATACACAGCTGATGTCTTAGTTGTCGGTGGGGGAACCGGAGGGACTGCGGCTGCTATCCAAGCGGCGCGACGAGGAGCCAAAACCATTTTGGTGAGTGAATTTTCTTGGTTGGGAGGAATGCTCACTTCGGCTGGGGTGTCTGTACCCGATGGCAACGAATTAGAAGCCTTTCAAACAGGGTTATGGGGTGCGTTTTTGCAGGAATTGCGACAACGACAGCCTGGAGGATTAGATAATAGCTGGGTAAGCTTTTTTAGTTACGATCCCCGCATTGGGGCAGAGATTTTTGCAGACTGGGTGCAGGAATTGCCCAATTTGCAGTGGATTTCTGGACAAGTACCAATAGAAGTGTTCCGTCAAGGTGATTTGATTACTGGTGTCCGCTTTGCTGATTTTGCTGTCACAGCCAAAATTATTCTCGACGCTACAGAATTGGGAGATTTATTGGCTTTAGCTGACATACCTTACCGTTGGGGTTGGGAATTGCAATCTGAGTGGGAAGAATCCAGCGCCCCAGTGGTTTTTAACTCTTTAACTCAGAAATATCCTGTGCAAGCGCCCACTTATGTAGTGATTATGCAAGACTTTGGTGAAGCGATTGCACCAGAAATTCCGGCTGCCCCTAACTATAATCCATCGCATTTTACAGGTGCTTGGGATGGCTATGGAGCAGAGACATTTTTAAATTATGGACGCTTACCTGGTGGTCTGTTTATGATTAATTGGCCAATCTGTGGCAATGACTACGGCCAAGGAGTAGGGCGGCTGATAGAGTCAGATGTATCCAGAGGTGAATTCATCCAAGAATCTCGCTGGCACAGCCAAAATTTTGCCCATTTTATCCAAAAACAGCTTGGTCGTCGCTATGGTTTAGCAGAAAAAGTATTTCCTCACGCCTCTACAGCTTTTGCATTACATCCCTATTACCGGGAAAGCCGCCGCCTAGTGGGGCTAACTACTATCCGAGAACAGGATATTTTGCCAATTACTGGAGGTAGAGTTGCATCTATATTTAATGATGCGATCGCCCCTGGCGTTTGCGTTCGCGGAGCGTCTCCGACAGGAGAAGCGTTCGCCCTTGGCGTTTGCGAAGCAATCGCAGTTGGTAACTACGCCAATGACCATCATTATCCTGGTGTTCAATTCCCACTGCAACCAAAATCTATCCGTTGGGGGGGACGCTGGACTGGAACGCCCTTTACAATTCCCTACAGTTCCCTGATTCCAACCACAACAGATGGTTTCTTGGTTTGTGAAAAAAATATCTCTGTCTCCCACATTGCCAATGGCGCCACCAGATTACAACCTGTGGTTATGAACATTGGTCAAGCAGCAGGGATGGCAGCGGCGATATGTGTTGAATTAAACTGCCAGCCGAGGGATTTACCTGTTAGAACGGTGCAAACGGCTTTATTAGAAGATAATCGCTCAAAAGCGCTAATTATTCCTTTGTTTAATCTTCCCCCCAATCATTCGGATTGGCGGCACTGGCAACTGTATTACTTAGATAGCCCACAAGCCTATCCAGTTAGTGGCGATTGCCCTGACTCTGCTTTTGACAAAGCATTAATTCAGGAAAGTAACTGTTTCCAAGGGATCTTTTACCGCTTGGAACAGCAGGAATACAGATTCACTGTCACCGCCCCAGCCGCATACCAAGGGCAAAGTTGGCAGCTTGTGACGTTGCGATCGCATATCGACAAGCAATTACGCGCTTATCCCCACGAACAATTAGTTACATTGTGGGGTCGTCATAATCAGTTTGGTAATTGGTTATTAGTCGAAAATATAAACGGAGGCTAAGAAGAGTTTATTTTCAGTAAAACAGAATACTTTTTGATGAATTGTCCGGATATTAATCAAAAAGCTAAGTATCAGTGAAGTGGAGAGTTCCAAAATAGACATCTGCTATGCGTGCTGCCATTTCACTTTTAGTCTCGAGTCTGGCGTTCGGCCCCTTAGCTTTTAACTGCCAAGCAATGGTCAATCACTTATCAACTGGGCTGCCTTCCACGCCTGCTTCGGAACAGTGGCTCTCGGCGGCATCTGAACAAGCTTCAGATGATGCGCCACGTCATCGCGGTAGTGGGCGCAGAGAAGTGACACAAAAATTCGTAAATATCTATGTTGTGGTTTAACTACCGTCGGGTAATGCCTCTTTTCCTAAAGGAACAGAATTACCAGAAAACACGATATTGTGCTAACATCTTGAACACAGCTTTTCTGGCAGAGATATATACAGTTGACACACTAAAATCTTCAGCGATCGCTTAGTATTTCAACTGCAAGCTTTGTATATATAGTTGGCATCAATCCTGCCGATCAAAACGCAAATCAAATTAAGTGCCTTGATCAACAGCATTACCAACTCCTCAAAAGCTACACAACTATTGCTCATATTCCTGAAAAGCTCTGTGTCTTAATCTTCAACGGTTCTAGAAATAGATGTTACTTAGACTATCAGTCAATCTAAAGCACATCTAATTCAGACATTTTGCTTGTTGAGGAAACAGTCTTAAGGCAACTACAGCGCTTCCCGCTATTATGCAATACAGTTTTTCTTATTGCCTCTCTCCTAACATAGCTTTTAGCTTTGAGGATGTACCTCATAGCTGCCGGAAGTGCTGTATTACTTTATTGCCCAATAGGTTTTGTTCTCATGCATTCAGTAGCTGGTTATCTAGATAACAAGTAATCGATCTTCGCTCCGACGTTTGTTTAGCGTCCTTTGCCGAAGCATAAAATCTCTTTCGTTTCATCTGAGCTTTTCTAACGCATGGATTTGCACAAGTAGTATAGGTTTATTGCATTTGCCAAAAAATCTTACTATTCCTGAGCTACTCTTGCCCCCTGGTTGATTCTCCTCGCAAATGGCTCCCGACAAAATAAATATTAAGAAAGATCGCGCTAGATCATCTTACTTATTTTAATTCTACACCCAAGGGCAGATGCAAAATTTTGCATTTGCCCTTTTTAGGTAAAGTTTATTTAAAGAAAATGTTTGAGAAGGTTTTATGCTGGCTTATGAGCAATGAAATACTTGCTCATAAAATGGACTTGCATCTCAATATTCTCAAAGCCTACTCTCTGTAAACGTTCTAGCAAGTTATCAGTGGTGTAATGCTTGTAATAGGGTTCATGGAAAGCTTCAGGGAAAAAATCCATCATATATTCCAACTCAGGTGAATCACTCAACTGAATTGAGTCACAGATAATAAAGACTCCGCCTGGTTTTGTTACCCGGTAGGATTGCTCAATCACTGTCTGACGTACAGATGCTGGTAACTCATGGAAGAGAAAAACAGAAGTTACAGCATGAAAATAGTTATCTAAATAGGGTAACTCTTCGGCATTGGCTTGTAAAAGTTGCGGCAGTTCTCCTGGAATTTGGGATAGTAGTTCATTCGCTTTACGCAAATAAGCTGGTGACAAATCTGTGCCAAACAGGGATGCTTGCGGCAAGGCTGCCCGAATCAACTTCAAAGTCCGCCCAGTTCCACAAGCTACATCTAAAATACGGGCTTGCCGTGGTGCAACCGAATCAATTGCTTTCAGCCCTTGCTTGAGGGGAGCAAGAATCCGCCGCCGCATCGCATCAGCTGCCCCACCAAAAAGAATTTCTACTTGTAAGTCATATAAATTGGCTGACAACTCACTCAAATAGCCATTGCTTTGGTGATGGAAGTTCTGCACGTAGTAGCTGGGATAACCATCTGTGTTAATTTCGGGCGAAAAATCTTGGTAATTCTGTTGCTTAACCCGCTCCCACATTTGAGGGAAATCTAGCCATACCAACGGATAGTAGCGGAAAAAGTCATCCCAAGGGTTGTCAAACAGCAAATTTTCCGGGTATACACCTTTTTGGGCATCTTGCCAGTCTGTTTCTAGCAACTGATCCAATCTCTGTTGAAGTTTCAGTAAAAGCTCATTCGGGATGGGTTTGGTCTTTTGTTCAAGTGTCGGATATATCAGGTTCCTCAACCGTGAACTTAATATTTTGTGAGCCAGACCAAAGTAATTTTTGCTCTGCTGAAAGGTTTGATAAGTCAGCTTAGTTAAACTCTCAGGCATAAAAATAGCTCAAGTTTTGATTTTTTACTTATTATGTAAATAATTGTAACGAAAAAATTATCTACTGTTGGAAAGCTAAAGCTCTCAGGTGAGACAAATCTGAAGCCAGATGGTTTTAGCCATCAAAGGTAGATTAGGAAAGATTTTTCCAGCTTTGGGAAAAAATACCTACTATTGTCAGGAAAAACAAATATAAATTTTGTAAAAAGTAGCCTATGTTACAGAATTTTCGCTATACTAGTTTTGTGAGGAACAAATAAATTATATATTCACAAAATAGAGAGGACTATGGTTATGTCTATCGCAGATAAATCTCGTGCGTTGATGGTACGTGAACATCAGCAAGTTAAAAATCGCCAACAATCAATGCTGATGCGGGCTGCACAAGAACTTGGACTTCCTGAAGAAGTATCTCACTACTGGAACCCAATTCAAGGGAAGGTAGATGCTAGTAGTCGGATGATTTATGGCCCCAGCCACGCTTCCATGAGCTAAGTTTCAGAAGTCATAAGTTGGATTTTTTGATTGAATGTTTCAACTGACAACTTTGGAAAAAAAAGCCACCCTCTAATTTAGGGTGGCAAAATTTATTACTTTTTAGTTAGATACGACTCTTCATTAAGCATCGTAATACAGGTAAAACTCGTAAGGATGAGGACGCAGCTGTAACTGCTTGGTTTCGTTAAGCTTGTAGTCAATCCAATTTTCGATAAAGTCTTCCGTGAAAACGCCTGATTCGGTCAAGAAAGCGTGATCGTTTTCTAGTGCTTGCAATGCCAGTTCTAAAGAACTTGGAGTTGAGGGAACCTTTGCAAGCTCCTCTGGAGAGAGTTCATAGATATTCTTATCTAAGGGTTCACCAGGATGGATTTTGTTTTTGATGCCATCGATACCAGCACAAAGCATTGCAGCAAATGCTAAGTAAGGGTTAGATGTAGCATCTGGACAACGGAATTCCAAACGTTTAGCTTTGGGGTTCTTACCAGATAGAGGAATACGGATAGAAGCAGAACGGTTCCCTTCAGAGTAAGCCAAGTTCACTGGAGCTTCATAACCAGGTACTAGGCGCTTGTATGAGTTGGTGCTGGGGTTGGTAATTGCCAACAGCGCTGGTGCGTGTTTGAGAAGACCACCAATGTAGTACAACGCCATATCGCTCAAGCCAGCATACTTATCACCTGCAAACAGAGGTTTGCCATCTCTCCAGATGGACTGGTGACAGTGCATTCCTGAACCGTTATCGCCAAAAATCGGTTTTGGCATGAAGGTGACGGTTTTACCGTATTTGTTAGCAACGTTCTTGATGACATATTTGTAAATCATCAACCAGTCAGCCGCTTCGATCAATTTACCAAAACGGAAACCTAGTTCGCACTGACCACCAGTAGCAACTTCGTGGTGATGCTTTTCAATGGGCACACCTAATTCTGCCATTGTCAACAGCATCTCTGTACGGATATCTTGGAAAGAATCCGTTGGTGCAACTGGGAAGTAACCTTCTTTGAAGCGTGGTTTGTAACCCAAGTTGGGTTTTGCATCTGTACCGGCTTTACCAGAATTCCAAGCACCTTCTTCGGAGTCTAAGAAGTAGTAGCCTTCGTTAGCATTTTGGGCAAACCTAGCACTATCAAAAATAAAGAACTCAGCTTCAGGGCCAAAGAAGGCTGTATCACCAATGCCACTGGCAACCAAGTAATCTATTGCTTTTTGGGCAATAACGCGTGGGCAACGGTTGTACGGTTCACCCGTGCGGGGGTCTTTAATACTACAAATTATACTTAGTGTTGGCACTTCCATGAATGGGTCGATCCAAGCAGTGTTGGGGTCGAGTACCATTGTCATGTCCGATTCGTTGATCGCTTTCCAACCTCGAATGCTGGAACCGTCAAAAGGTACGCCATCAGTGAACGCAGTCTCATCGATTTGGTTTTGGTACAGTGTGAGGTGCTGCCAAGTCCCTACTGTGTCGATGAATTTGAGATCAATCAGTTGAATTTTTTCATCTTGAATTCTCTTCAAGAGTTCTTGTGGTGTTGTCATTGTTACTCCTTCTCTACCAATTTCCTAAAGTCAACCAGAATCTTACATTGCATCCTAACCGTGCTGATCTCAATCAGGCCGTGACACACCAGAAATATCTTAAATACTAGACATTAGCGAATTTTGTAGCTTATGTTACAGATATCTAGATTATCAGGTTATATTAACCTTTCGGGGATCATCTGTACAAAACTGGAAAGTTCATCATATAGGGGTCAACTTTGGCATAGAATCCTTAAATAGTGGATAGATTGTTTTTGTGCCGAATCTATTTTAAATAGCACAAAAATTTACTGGTGCATAAGTGCAGCCAAATAAATATCAAACCATAAATAGCAAGGATTGGGAGAAAAAAGAATGCGCGATGCGGTAACAAGTTTAATTAAGAATTATGACTTAGCTGGTCGGTATTTTGACCGGAATGCGATCGATAGCCTAAAGTCTTACTTTGACAGTGGTACAGTCCGAGTACAAGCGGCGGCGGCGATAAATTCTAATGCGGCTGCACTTGTCAAGCAAGCTGGTTTAAAGTTATTTGAAGAACTGCCAGAATTGATTCGCCCCGGTGGAAATGCTTATACAACTCGTCGTTATGCAGCTTGTCTGCGCGATATGGACTACTACTTGCGCTACGCTACTTATGCGTTAGTTGCTGGGAACACCAATGTATTAGATGAGCGTGTGCTACAAGGGCTACGGGAAACTTACAATTCTTTAGGAGTACCTATTGGGCCTACAGTTCGTGGTGTCCAAATTCTTAAGGATCTGATTAAGGAACAAGTGGCAGCAGCAGGTGTGGTTAATACTGCTTTTGTGGATGAACTCTTTTGATCACATCACACGCGAGTTAAGCGAACAGGATATTTAGATTTTAGGAGGGCAAGGTGTCTGCCCCACAAGAATTATAAATAGCGATCGCACTTTGGTTTGATGGGGCGATCGCTTTTTTGTGAACTCTACCAGTTACTACAACCAAAACACCAATTTTATTTAGCAGTTCCCAAACGAGTCTATGAAGGTATATTTTACGAACGCTTTGGTCAGCTAATTCTTACACGGATTTTGCTGTATCTTAATTATCTTGATGTTGTGTGTTTCCAAAGAATAATACATTAAGTTGCGATCGCTCCGAATCGCTGATTTACTCATTAGGCTGCTCACAATTTCTCAAGTTTTACAAGACCGCCTTCGATTGCCTCTACCGTTAATCTGTAACCTTCCATTAGTGACATACCGACAAGTGGATCTGACTCAGCTTCATCAATCGGAATGGTTAGTAATTGCTCATCCCAGACAACAATAGCTTCATAGACATCAAACACACATTCACTACCATCTCCTAGAATTGCTCGTCCTCGCCTTTTCTAGGGTAGCTTTAATGTAGCAATGAAATCGGGTGGTAGGGATAACCAGCCGTTAAAACCTGTATCAACAATGGCGGTTTGCTCATGTACTTTAGCATCAGCACCAGAAATACGTAGAAGGATGATTGGCTCGTAGTCAGCATTCACACTTCCAATAATCATTTTGTTTTGTCGATTCGACTAGATCCAAACCGACGCACATAGCGAGAACCAATACGCACAAACCAGATTTGTGCATCTGGGTAATGAGTCTCAAGGCGCTTCGAGGCATTTATTTCATCAGTATCCATTTCCCATGCACCTGTCTCAATGTCGATTGCAACAATCTTGCCATAATTATCTGCTTCGACTTGTGGACGCACTTGAGAGTCGTAGATTTCATCACCGCGACGAGCAAATTCCTCTTTGGTGTAACGAGGTTGCCGTAATGCCATAATTCTCCTCCGTAGTCTTATACCACTGGTTAGGAAGGAGAAACTCCTCTAACATTTATTTTAAGCTTAACAGTTAAATTCGACTGGCTAAGGAATGCGATCGCTAATAGATTAAACGCATTAGCTTGTCTTGTCTGAACTAGAACCGCTATAAGCCACAATAGAAGTTGCCCATGTTTGAGGCGCTGATTATGGAAGAATTATTAACTCTGAAAGACTTGCTTGTTAAGGGCGATGTTCAAGGAGCATTGATTGTAGTTGAAGAATTAACAGAAATGAGCCGAAATGACATAATTAAAACAATTCGTAGCTATGCAGTGATTTTGCTGTTGCATCTGATTAAACAACAAGCTGAAAATCGCACAACTCGCTCTTGGGAAGTATCAATTCGGAATTCGGTTCGGGAAATTCAACGGGAAAATAAGCGGCGCAAAGCTGGGGGCTATTATTTCACGCCAGAAGAATTGTTAGAAATATTAGCAGAAGCCTATTTAAATGCCATTGATGAGGCTTCCTTAGAAGTAGAAGAAGGTCGTTATGAAGTGCAAGAATTAGAAAAGCTGGTTAACCAAGAAGAAATTATCAATCGTGCTTTGGTTTTAATCTTACCAGGAGAGTCTAATTAATTGGCTAAACAGCGACTCGACACACTATTAGTAGAGTTAAATTTATGTTCTTCGCGCGCCTTAGCACAACGCTTAATTCAGGCGGGGGAAGTTACTGTTTAATCATGCAGTTAGTTGATAAACCTGGTACAGAAGTTGATATTGCCGCTCAAATAAATATTAAAGAGCGATCGCCTTTTGTTTCTAGAGGCGGCGAAAAACTCTCTAAAGCTTTGTCAGTATTTGCCATTCCCGTAGTAGAGCGCATTTGTTTAGATGGTGGGATTTCTACTGGTGGTTTTACTGATTGTCTTTTACAAGCTGGAGCAAAACTAGTTTACGGTATTGATGTTGGTTACGGACAAGTTGACTGGCGGTTGCGAAATGATTCGCGGGTGATTTTGCGGGAACGCACCAATTTACGGCAACTACGACCAGATGAGTTATACGGCGAAAATGACTCGATTCCTGATTTGGCGGTAGTCGATGTATCGTTTATTTCTTTAACGAAAATTCTGCCTGCTTTGTGGCAACTAACTCAAGCTAACCGAGAAGCTGTGTTGTTAGTCAAGCCACAGTTTGAAGTCGGCAGATCCCGTGTGGGTAAAAAAGGTGTTGTGCGCGATCCAAACGACCAAGCTGATGCCATTTTCCAGGTGTTGCAAACAGCCCACGAATTAGGATGGAAATATAAAGGCTTAACTTGGTCGCCGATCACTGGCCCTGCTGGGAATATTGAATATCTTTTGTGGTTGGGAATGGAAAGTGAAACACCACGCACTTTATTTAGAAGCAATTAGGCAGATAACGCAATCAGCAACAACTGATTTACGGAAGAATTAAACGTCGTAGATGAGACACTCTACAGAATCAGGATGGCGATCGCAATAGTTTTCTAAAGAGGTTTTCTTTGATTTGGCTTGCTGTTGATCGGCTTTTTCAGCTTGTAATTCTTCCACAATGTCTCAGGCTACGGCACAACCAGCAGAATCACTGCCATCTAACTCACAAGTTGTCCGCGCTTCAGTAATGGCTTCAATAATGGCTTCTTCAAGATTTGTTGCCCCAGCAGTTTCAATTTTTAGGGTAGTTGTCATGATATTTTTACCTTTAATTTATACAGAAAAATATTAGAGGATAGGGGATAGTGTTTATTTCCCATAACCTCTACCCTGTAACCTGTACCCTTAATCTTGCATCTCAAATTTGGAATGTCAGTCAATTGTCAGAGGAGTTTGATAGAAGTTGATAAACACTAGGACTTACGCACTGTACAAATTAATCATGATGTGGCTTAACGAAAATAGGTTGTTTCAGGATTTGATTAATTATCCTTTGATCGTAAATAGACCATGCTGTAGGGGTTTAGCAATGCTTTACCCTTACGAAAGATGTGGCTTTTCACGTTATACATATTTACTATTTCTTGTCAATGCGTAAATCCTAAACACTTATAAACGGTAACAAATACTTAATAAATGTTATTTATTCTCAATATTTTATGCCTAACTCTTGTCGCAGACGATACAGAATTGTATTCTGGTCAACTTGAGATAAAATTTCTTGAATCACACTGCTAGCGCCCAACTGTCCCCAAGTGCAACCCTTTTCGAGATACACTTGAGCGGCTTTGCCAACGGAGTACGCACCATACCCAGCGATACCAGCTTGAGCGATCGCAGTGCCAGCAAAGGCAGTAATATTGCTGGGATTGTCACCACTGGTGATTGCGGCAGTAGTTTTACCCAAACCCAAAAGAAAACTACTACCTAATTCTCCCAGTAGTAAACCACCAGAACTAAATAAAATCGTTTTTAAAATTTTCCCGGCTTCGTAGCTAGTCATCGGCAAACCATACAATCTAGCTAGGGCGCGAATTAAAGCTAAATCTGCAACAGTTCCGCCAAGGATATCTAAAAAAGCGATGGGATTGAGCATTACTGCCAAAGCTTTGTATTTGGTAAATTGCCAAATGATATCTTCAGCTTCTTGTTCGCGTAAGTCGATGGTTTTTTGAGCGATCGCGGCTTCTGCATCTCGTGCTTGGATCAGTGCATTTAAAGCCAGAAGCGATCGCCCTTCCCGATTAAGAATATTCAGAATTGTCTCTTTGAGTTCGTCTACTTGCGGTGGTGGTGTTTCCCATTCATAACTGACACGCCCATCAGGCCACTCTACCCGCACTTCCATTGCTGCTGGTTCCGCCGCCACCATGACAATTTCATCAGGTAGTAGAGGCTTGGCATCGGGATGTCCTGCACCTAGTTGTTGCAAATTTTGGTAAATCACTCCCTGGTCTGTATCTGGGTAAAGGTCTATTTTGTTAAATACTAAAATCAAGGGTTTTTGCGATCGCCGCAATTCCAGCAGTGCTTGATACTCAGTGCGTGTAATATCACCAGACACGACAAACAAAATTAAATCAGCCTGATGCACGACTTCTCGCGCCATGTCTGCCCTTAACTCACCCTCAATTTCGTCTAATCCGGGGGTATCAATTAACTCTACTAGTACCTTACCACCGGGCTGCCAACGCACGGAACGGGGCCATTGAGTGACACCGTTCAAGGGCCCAGTTTGCAGAATCTTGTCTCCCAGTAAGGCATTTAAAACTGCTGACTTTCCCCGACTAACCAAACCAAAGGCGGCAATTCTAATGACGTTAGAATCCAGCTTGTTGAGTGTGGCATTCAAAGCTTCCAATTCTGGTTTTACCAAACCTACCAATTCTGGGTTGGATGAAAGCTGTCCTGATTTGCGGAGATATCCATACCAAGACAGCGCTTGTCTGAGACTGGCGCGGGCACGATTTAAATGAGTTTCTTGCAGATTACGCACGAAGTTAGGTTGATTTAAGGTTGGACAAACAACAGGCTACATATCCATTCTGATATAATTTCCAGACTGTTAGCTTGTTTTGTCAAATTAGGCAATTATTCAGAAGAGTTTGTATGCCCTTTTTGTGAAGTGTCCATTCAGAACATAGGATCATGTTCATTATCCCAACACTTGCGATCGCTCCAATTTCTGCCAGTATGTTCACATTCCGATGCATTATCTATCCAAGGAATCGATGTAGAGTGGTACGAGTTTCCAATGGAAGTATATAAGATAGCTGTAAATAAGGGCAATAATAAAGATAAAGTTATCAATGTGCAAATCGCTAGAGTGATTAAATACCCCGTTAGTATCACAATGTTACTATTAGTCCAAAAAACTGTGCCTAGTTTATTGTTTTTTTTGCTATTTTTTAAGCTGGTTTTTGAATTCGAGAAAAGCATAATGCAACCCTATTAATGCCAGTTGATAGAACCTATTTAATTTGTCAAAGCAAAGCTGACTAAGAGCTAACCGGATTAGGTTTTTGCTCTCAGCATACTTGGCAAAAATCAAATAGGATTTTGATCCAACTATGGATTTTTACGTAAGAACATTATTGAAGCTATATACTTTTATGTCAAAGGTATAAGTGACGACTTCTTAGAAATTTTAATTTTTGGGCACTAAAAAATATTTTTCATGAAAAAATATTGAAGTTATAGCGATCGCTCTTACGTAAATCTTGGTAAATTTAACTCACAACCTGCTTTTTCTGACACAGTAAAAATACTTATATGACCTGGGCTATTATATATTTGTATCTGATAACAAAATTTGATTAGCAAAAATTTGCGTGATGCTGACAATATAAATTAATTCTTTTTTATACCTGGAGACGATAAATCAAAGAAACGGAGAAATTATTTAATAATTTCTCCGCGTCTTTGCATCTTCAATAAAGAACTACCACCAAATTCGATTTCCATTTTCGTCAACTCGTGCTTCCCGAATCATGTCAGAAATCTCTTCAGCATCTTTAACGTGATGGAGTGCCTTTTTTTCGCCATTGGGTTCATCCACAACGAAGTAAGTTGGGACTGTGATATTGTCGCCTGTAATGTCTGGTACATTATCAACAGCTGCCTGTTTAGCCTTCTCTTCAACTGATTGAGGCTCATCAGCAATTCTATCTCCTGGATTTGCGGTTAAGTTTCTGTCGTTTACATTTGGTTTACGAGAATCCCGCTCTTCGCCTACTGGTTGATTAATTTGATTTTCTTGATTATTGTTATTCATGGCACTTTCAGATATCAAAAAATGTGACTTAACTAATCAACATCATAAAAAATCAAAAGCATAAAGAGTTCTTTCTCTAGAGAGAGTTTGAGAATAGATTTTATGAAAAACATATCTTAAGTTAGATTTTAGCTATGAGGCTAAACAATAACGTCTTACTCCAGAAATAAATAATAATTAAAAATCACACTTGCAGAAACAACTCTTGAAAAAGCAAATTTTATAAAAATGAATTTATATTAAACATTTGCACCCATTTAAGATGTACGGTTAAATGCGAACTTGACAACAATCACTTTATTTGTAATTTTCATGAGTCTCAATACGATTCTCCGGGTCGAGTAGTTCATGCCCCAGCTAAACGCTGTCTACCACTAATTACGGTAGTAGTCAAGCAAAACTAAATTCGTTTAGTTGATTGGAAACCTGCTGTAGATCCTTGTTAGCCTAGCAACATCAAATCAGATTGGACAATGCCACCATACTTTTTGAGCAAGTTTAGGAAGTTATAAATTATATAAATTATAAAAGACTAACAAAAATTACTGCATGATTTGAATTTGTCAGGTAAGCTGACAACAGCAGTTTTAATCCTCAAAACAATGACCGCAAGTAGTCCCACGATTTTAGCCCTGGACTTTGATGGAGTGATTTGCGACGGACTAATTGAATATTTTGAGGTAGCGTGGCATACCTACTGTGAAATTTGGTCGTCTGCTAACGATACACCACCAGATGATTTAGCTTTGAGATTCTATCGCCTACGCCCTGTGATTGAAACTGGTTGGGAAATGCCTGTTTTAATCAAAGCCTTAGTAAATGGAATTCCTGATGAAAACATTCTTCATGAATGGGCAACCATAGCTCCACAACTTTTGTTAGATGACAAGCTACAAGCAAGAGAAATTGCTGCGAAACTAGATCAACAGCGAGACGAATGGATCACCAAAGATTTAGGTGGTTGGCTGAGTCTGCATAGATTTTATCCGGGTGTAGTAGAAAAAATCAAATTAACTCTTGACAGTGGAGTTAAGCTATACATTGTGACAACTAAAGAAGGGCGTTTTGTGCAGCAGTTGTTGCAACAAGAAGGGGTGAATTTACCACCAGAGGCAATTTTTGGTAAAGAAGTCAAGCGTCCCAAATATGAAATTTTGCGACAATTAATCCAGTCAGCAGGAGACAAAGCAGTTAGTCTCTGGTTTGTAGAAGATAGACTCAAGGCATTACAGTTAGTCCAACAGCAAGCAGACCTGGAGGATGTGAAACTTTTCCTTGCAGACTGGGGCTATAATACCCAAGCAGAGCGGGAAGTTGCCCAAAATGATCCGCGAATTCAGTTGTTATCACTTTCTCAGTTTGCCAAAGATTTCTCAGCTTGGTTTTAACTAATTCGTAATTCGTAATGATGCTCTCTACAACACGTTAACGTAATTATTGGCGAAACACTCGCGCATAATTGTCTATCTTGGTGATTTTGACGTTTTGCGCTCTAAATACCTAAGTTTCTTCTATTACGAATTACATTAGCGAGTATTCGTATCTGCTAGGGGAAACCAAGCTACGTGCAATATCTCGTAGAGAGTGTCATTATCAATTACGAATTATTTTAATTTTCTGAAAAAATAGCAAATAAGCGAGATATTTAAAAAATTTGAAGAAGAATTCAGAAGTCAGAATTCAGGAGTCAGAATTAAGACGCGACGCTCGAATACTCGCTAACGCTTCGCTATCGCGGACTCGCTAACGCTTTGCTATCAGTCGGGGATTCATACCGCGCAGGAATTGAAGACTACTAAATTTTCAATTTAGTGGGGGTGCAAAAACGCCGGTTATTCAGACGCGACGCTCGAGTACTCGCTAACGCTACGCTATCGAGTACTCGCTCTTCCGCCGGCGCTATCCGCCAGTCGCACAAAATTCATTCTGAATTCTGACTCCTGACTCCTGAATTCTGTTTGATAAATAATCAGGAATTAGAGAAACTCCTAACTCATAACTATTCACTTATCACTTAACACTTACTTTTATGCTTGATTTAACACAACTAGCGCGACAAATGCAGGGTTTAAGTCAGCATCTTACTTTAGAAGCTGCTGCCAGTCGTCAGCGTTTGGAATTAGCACAACAACACCTAAAAAATGCTTACGAGTCTCAACAAGATTTAATCGATCGCCAAGAAAAATGGCGCGATCGCATTCTCTTTGCTAATGCTACCCCAATTGAACCGCTAGAAACCTGTATCGATATCTCAGTTCCGCCAAAAATTCATACTGTCATCGCTACCGATGGTTCGCAAATTGCCCCTAATCATCACGAAATTGCTTACTGTTATCTCCTAAATATCGGCAGAGTTGTCTTACACTACGGACAAAATCGCCATCCGCTACTCGATAGTTTGCCAGAAGTATTTTATCGCCCAGAAGATTTATATATGTCTCGACAGTGGGGAATTAGAACCGAGGAATGGATGAGTTTTCGCCGCACTGCTTCAGAAACAACGGTGTTAGCAGAACTTGCGTGTAATGCAGCACAAGCGGAAACGCCAGCACTAGCGATGGTAGATGGTTCGCTAATTTACTGGTTTTTAGAACAATTGCCGATGGATGCACGCGATCGCATTTTACCCCCCATCTTAGAAGCTTGGCAGCAAATGCGTGATGCTCGAATTCCTTTAATGGGCTATCTTAGCGCCTCTCGCAGCATCGAAACAATGAACTTTTTAAGATTGTTGGCTTGTCCCCACCCAGTGCCAGACTGTAAAAGTCATTGTCCAAATCAGCTAGAAAAAGTACCTTGTAAAATATTTGAACAGTTGCGAGATACTTCTGTTTGGGCAACCCGGCTCAAACCAGGACAACGCAGTACCTTGTGGCGCAGTAATTCACCCATTCTCGAACTCTACGGCGATCAAACAATTTACTTTTGCTACGTCCACGTTGGCACTGAAATCGCCCGGATTGAAGTTCCGGCATGGGTAGCGGAAAATGCAACCATGTTAGACCAAGCACTGGGACTGATGTTAGCACAAGTACAAAAAGGATATGGCTACCCTGTAGCGATCGCTGAGGCGCATAATCAAGCAGTAGTGAAAGGTGGCGATAGGGCGCGTTTCTTTGCCCTTCTCGAACAACAAATGATTAAAGCTGGTTTGAAAAACGTGGGAACTTCCTACAAAGAAGCCAGAAAGCGCGGGAGTATTGCTTAAAATAATTCGTAATTCGTAATTCGTAATTCGTAATTTAATTCTTAACTACGAATTACGCCTTGCGGTACTAGTACTTTCGTTGTTTAAGAAAAATGACGGATAATAGTCCTGATTAATTCAGTTTACGTAACACTTCTTATCTTAAATTTAAAATATAAATGTTTACTTTACGGCTTTTTAGGGAAACCTTTATTTAGTAGAGAAATAAGTTAATAGCTAGCTAGTTTACTCAGTATAAACTAGTAGATACCTCTTGGCTCTACATCAAGTTAACTACGTTTTCTTTCGTAAGCGAAACAGTCTTCGCCAGAACTGACATTAAGTGAGTCTCTAGGTTGATATATCTTATCAAAATGGTTGTTCCATTTCAGTAAAAAACGTACTAACTTATTTAACATTTTTCAAAAAATATTTATACCTAAAAAGCTGATGAAACTAGTTAAATCTGAGTACAAAAAAGCTGAAGAAAAATACTCTCGATTTTTCTCACTCTCTATAGATTTATTGTGTATTGCTAACTTTGATGGTTATTTTAAGTATTTAAATCCAGTATGGACAAAAACACTAGGTTGGTCAATTCAGGAACTTGTTGCTAAACCCTTTATTGAATTTATTCATCCTGAAGACCGTGAATCTACTATTGCAGCAGCCCAAAATATTACTCACTCGGTGGATGCAATTAGCTTTGAAAACCGTTATCTTTGTCAGGATGGTTCTTACAAATGGCTATCGTGGAATGCGACTGGTTTTAGTGAAGAAAAGTTGATTTATGCAGTAGCTCGTGACATCACTGCTAATAAACAAAATGAAATAGCGTTACAAAAATCTATCCAAGAATTAGAAGCTTTTAAATTTGCTTTAAATGCCCATTCACTGGTAGCTATTACAGATAAAACTGGAAGAATAACCTATGTTAATGACCAATTTTGTGAAATTTCTCAATATTCTTTAGAAGAACTTCTAGGGCAAGATCATCGGATTATCAATTCTGGATATCACACAAAAGAATTTTTTGCAAACTTATGGAAAACTATTGCCCAAGGAAAAATCTGGAAAGGAGAAATTCAAAATAAAGCTAAGGATGGAACTCTTTATTGGGTAGATACTTTGATCGCCCCAATGTTGAACCAAGATAAAAACTCCTATCAATATGTATCAATTCGTACAGATATTACACAGCGTAAGCTTTCAGAGTTAGCTTTATTGGAGCGATCGCGTTTGTCAGTTTTGAGTGCAGAAGTCAGTTTAGCTTTATCTCAAAGTGGCACACTTCCAGATATTCTGCAAAATTGTACAAATACTATTTCCCAATACCTTGATATCGGCTTTGTTTGTATCTGGACATTTGAACGACAGACAAACCAGCTACAATTGCAAGCTGGCGTTTATTGCACAGATATTACTTGTAGTGCTTTGAGCGATACTCAAGATTTCCCAGACCATATTGCTTTAGTCAATAATACTATTGGCTTAATGATTCAAAACCATCAAGCTATTTTTAACAAAGAATTATCAATTAATCATTCAGAAAATATTATCAAGTCTACATTTTCGATTTCTCGATTTTCTGCTTATCCTTTAATAGTAGAGCAGCAATTAATTGGCATAATTGCTTTATTTAGTGAGCAATTATTTACTGAACCAACTCATAACCTATTAAATTGGATTGCTAATAATATTGCTGTAGCTATTGACCGAATCTGGGCGCGAGAAGAACTCCTCAGTCGTCGAGAAGCTTTATTGCTGCGTCTAGCTAGTCAAATACGCAGTTCTCTTAACCTAGATATGATCTTAGAAACTGCTGTTAATGAAATTCGCAGCTTATTACAAATTGACCGTTGCTACTTTCTTTCTTACTTACCGCATCCATCCGAACCAAGCCTGACTATTACTTATGAAGCAAGAAACCCTAACTTACCGACTATGTTAGGTAGCATTCCACTACAAAAAAGTACTTTTTTAACCAAAATACTTCTTTCTCAAGAGTTAATTTGCATCGATAATATTAATAGTAAATCACATCTCGATTATGATATGCAAGAACTTTTAACTGAGTTTGGTATCACGTCTCAACTAATGCTACCAGTTAAGAGTAATTCCGGTGAAATTGGGGCAATTGTGTGCAGTCATTGTAGTGGCGATCGCATTTGGACTAACAGTGAAATTAAACTGCTACAAGCTGTTTGCGATCAACTAGCGATCGCCATCGATCATGCACAACTTTATACTCAAAGTCGCTCTGCTACTTTAGAAGCTCAAACTCAAGCTGAAAAACTCACCGAAACCTTGCATAAATTGCAGCAAACTCAATCTCAACTGATCCAGAATGAAAAAATGTCTAGTTTAGGACAATTAGTAGCTGGAGTTGCTCATGAAATCAACAATCCAGTTAATTTTATTCATGGTAACTTAACCTATGCTAACGAATATTTTCAAGAGATGTTAACTCTCTTACACCTTTATCAGCAACACTATCCTCAGCCCCAAAGAGAAATTGAAGATTTCTCGGAAAAAATTGATTTAGAATTTATTACTAGCGATCTTTCTCAACTTCTGTCTTCAATGAATATGGGTACTAAACGTATCCGTGAAATTGTTTTGGGATTGCGAAACTTTTCTCGTCATGATGAAGCAGATAAAAAATTAGTTGATATTCATGAAGGAATCGAAAATACGTTATTAATTTTACATTATCGTTGGAAAGATAATGGAATTGGATTGGATATATCTATAATTAAGGAATATGGCGATTTGCCCTTAGTTGATTGCTACGCTGGGCAGCTTAATCAGGTATTTATGAATATTTTAACTAATGCGATCGATGCTTTAGAAGAGTCAATGATTAGCAAAAAAATAAGTCATAAACCACAAATTAAAATTCAGACTGAAATTTTAGACAGTAAATTTGTTGTCATCAGAATTGCTGACAATGGATTAGGAATGGCGGAAGACATTAGAAAGCTGTTATTTGATCCATTTTTCACCACAAAACCCGTGGGTAAGGGAACAGGTTTAGGATTATCAATTAGCTACCAAATTGTAGTAGAAAAACATGGTGGAATTCTGAATTGTCTATCAGAACCTGGAAAAGGTACAGAATTCTGGATTCAAATTCCGATTTAAAAATACTCTGTGCTTAAAAATAGCACGATTTTATGCAAAGCTGTACTTTGATATTTCTTTAAGGAAAAATATGCAAATATCCCTCTGCTCAAATCTTGCAGCTAACTAACCTTAGTCCGCCTAAGCGGACTTTGTTTATTTTGTTCGGTACTCTGTATAATTTAAATTAAATTTTATGAAAAAATGCTTCATACCACCAAGCCTCGTTACTAGATATTGCTTATTCAATAAAAGTAGAGTTCTGATTGTAGCGGTAATTCTGGCGTTACTTAGCACAGGCTGTACTGGAAAAGTGTCTCAGAAGAATCAGCCTGTTGTCGATAGTGTCTCAAGTAAACAGAACTTACCAGCTTTAAGGATTGGGGTGCTGCCTACGCAAAGCCGGACAGAGCAGGAGCGGATGATTAAACCCTTAAAAGAATACTTAGAGCAATCTCTTGGACAGAGGGGTGATAGTAAGTCGCAATCAAAGATAATAGGAGGACAAGGGAGACACAAAAAACGAGAGATCGAAAAGGTAGAATATGCGATCGTAAGTTCAGTAGATTTTCAGATTGCTAAAGATTATGAGCAAATCATTGACTGGCTATTACAGGATAAGCTGGACATGGCTTATTTAGGGCCTATGAGCTATTTGGAGGCATTAGACCGGGGTGCTAAAGTCGAACCGTTGGTTGCTCCCATTGATAAATATACGGGACAACCCTGGTATCGGGCGTGTATCATTGTCAAACAAGACAGTCTCATCAAAACCTTAAAAGACCTCAAAGGTAAGCGTATTGCCTTTGTAGATAAATTATCAACCTCTGGGTATTTGATGCCCCTGGCAACATTCAAAAAAGTAGGGATTAATTATGACCGGGATTTTGCTCAAGTCCTCTATACTGGCAGCCATAGCAACAGTATGGCTGCATTAGAAGATGGTATTGTTGATGCAGCAGCCACTAATATTTCCTCCTACTTGAAACGGCAAAAAAGTGGTAAGCTAACACCTCAAAATTCCAGAATTCTGTGGGAATCTGCCCCTATACCCAGTTCTCCAATAGTAGTGTCCAAAAGACTAGCACCTGAGTTAATCCTACGGCTAAAGCAGTCTTTTATTAGTAGCCCAGAAGGTCTTGAGGATATTATCGGAACTGAATCAGCCGGATACACCCTTGTTAGTTATTCAGATTACGCTCCTATTGTACAACTCCGAAAATATCTCAACTTAATTTCTGTTCCGGGAAAATGAAAATCTCGACAAAGTTTTTTACAGGTTCTGCCGTGTCTGTCGGATTGATAATAGCTATTCTCGTTGGCAATACTGTAGCTGTCCAACAGATAAGGCAGACTATCCGGGAGAAAAGTAATCAAACTACCGAAACTATAAAAGTTGCTCTGACTGCGAAAAATGCCTTGAAGTCTGAAATTATTGAACTCAAAGATATTGTCTTACTTAAGAATAAAGACACAGAAATGGTCAAGTATTCAAAACAGTTTCTAGACTCCCTCGACAAATTAGAACGCTTAATGCCAGATGCTACAGAAATTGCAGTGATTCGTCGTCGTCACCAGTTTATTCGCCAGTTGACAAATCAACTAATCAACTGGAATTACAGTGACACTTCTTTAGCAGATTCCCAGCAGTATTTTAGAGCCATCAATTCCTTTGATAGAGACATTGAGTTGTTCCTCAGTCAGTTGATTAAACATGCAAATCAGCAGAACCTCCTGGTTGAAGATGAGCTAGAAAACTTATATCAAGTACAGATAATTATCTCATTTGTAGTTGTGCAAGTGATTCTAATTTTATTTATTGGTAAATTTATAGTGATTTGGCATCCAACAATTAAGTCTTTGCAAAAATTACAAGCAGGAACAGCAGAGATTGCCGCCGGAAATCTAGATTACCGTTTAGATATTCAGACAGGGGATGAAGTCGAAGACCTTGCTAAGTCATTTAACTATATGTCACTTAAGCTAGTTGAATCTCGTGAAACCCTGATGAAGAACACTGAATTAACCCAAATGAATCAACGTCTAGAGTTGGAAATTTATGAACGCAAACAGGCAGAATCAGAGCTTCAGAAAGCTTTACATGAACTCCAAAGCACTCAAGCTCAATTGATTCAAACTGAGAAAATGTCTAGTCTGGGCCAGCTTGTGGCAGGGGTTGCACACGAAATTAATAACCCAGTTAACTTTATTTCTGGCAATATCGTTCACGCTAGTGAATACACTCAACACCTGCTAGAACTAATACGTCTTTACCAAGAAGAGTTCCCAGATTCTGGAGAGAAAATTCAGGAAAAGGTTGAGGAAATCGATTTAGAATTTATGCTAGACGATTTGCCCAAAATCCTCAAGTCAATGACAATGGGATCTAAACGAATTCAGCAGATTGTTTTATCTTTACGTACCTTTTCTCATCTGGATGAAGCAGATATGAAAGAGGTTAATATTCACGAAGGAATTGATAGTACATTGCTGATTTTGCAGAATCGATTGAAAGCCAAGCCAGAGCATCCAAAAATTGAAATTATCAAAGAGTATGGCGAGTTACCTTTAGTAGAATGCTATGCAGGGCAGTTAAATCAAGTGTTTATGAATGTGATTAGTAATGCTATCGATGCTCTTAATATGTTCAATGTTCAACGTTCTTGGCAAGAGATTGAGAGCAATCCTAGTAAGATTATAATTACTACTAAACTTGTTAATCATAACCGAGTAGCAGTGAGAATTGCAGATAATGGGTCAGGTATGACCCAAGAGGTAAAAAATAAACTATTTGATCCATTTTTTACTACTAAACCTGTGGGACAGGGAACAGGGTTAGGCTTATCAATTAGCTATCAGATTGTGGTGCAGAAACACTCTGGAGTACTACGGTGTGAATCAGAAGTGGGCAAAGGAACCGAGTTTTGGATTGAGATTCCTTTGCATCAGGTGGGGAAATCGGTAAAATCTAACGGATTTCAATTGCCGGCTGATTCGCAATAATAAAACATTTTTTCAAATAAATTTTGCACTTACAGCACTTCTGGCAGCTATAAGGTACATCCTCAAAGCTGAAAGCTATGACAGGAGAGGGACAAGGATAAAAACTGTATTGCATAATAGCTGGAAGTGCTGTATAATACAATACGGTTCAGTTAAAGCTAAAACTCTGTAATCAAAGTCAATTTTTTAACGTAGACGCTTCTCTACGAGACGCTACGCGTAGCTTGCTTCCCGAAGGGTACGGCTTGCCGCAGGCTACCGCCAAGGCGCAGAGAAGCCAGTGCGTTGGGCGGGTTTCCCGACTTGTTCGCTCTTAGCGTTCCCGCAGGGTAGCAACTGGCGCGACGCAGAGAGAAGAAAGAGAAGGAAAGAATTGCTTAACTGAACTGTATTGACTTATAGTCGACCTTTCTATTTTAAGATTAAGATACAACATCAATTTTTTATTACTTAATAATTACTAATTATTTATTCTCTCCACATCGCCACTTGCTGTTTAAGTTCCCTCATATCCAAATAATCGTTAGCAAAAGCTCTTCGTAAAAGTGGATGAGGAAGAAATTCATCATATTTTTGAATTTCTGGTGCTTCGGAAGTACTGACTAAATCTTCTGAGGTAATTCTTT
Organism: Nostoc cf. commune SO-36; assembly: GCF_023734775.1. Taxonomy (NCBI): domain Bacteria; kingdom Bacillati; phylum Cyanobacteriota; class Cyanophyceae; order Nostocales; family Nostocaceae; genus Nostoc; species Nostoc commune. The sequence goes on from NZ_AP025732.1 coordinate 2,241,269, forward strand.
GTTCGCACAATGAAGCAATTTCACTATAAAGATATTTCAATTTATTTTTGCCTAATTTAACTGTCAAATAATAGGGATTTACGCCACCAATACTTGTAATTTCCAATGATTCCCGACAGTAGGAATTGAGTAACCTTTCTAAGGTGCGATAAGCAACTGTACCCATCCAAGGAAAAATGCAGCATTTACCTTTTTCTAATTGCACAATATTGTGCTTATCTAATTCAACTTGCTGAACTAATTGGCGAACCGTACCTAAACGTTCTAAAGCATTTTTTTGCAAGTAACTATACTCGATATTCTCAAATAAAACTTGCTGCATTCGTTGCAAAACTCTGGTATGAATAGTACCACTACCACCGCGCCAATAAATACTAGCTTTACCTTCAGCTTGTTTAACAAAAATAGCCTTCTTTTTAAAGTCAACTTCTACGACTTCCCAAGTTCTCCCAGCTAAAGCAAATTGATTGCCAACAGGAAGTGGCGTAACAATACTGCCAATTGCTGTTGTACCTTGCTTAACAATATATTCTTGCTGTTCAGCAAAGACAGCATAAAACTGAAATTTTCTCACCACCTTCTCTCCTGCTAAACCCAGAATTAATTTACCTTGTTCAGTATGCTGAATATGACCAATATCAATTAAATAGCGCAGTAATAGTTGTAAATCCTCTTTGGAAATCGCCGCAAAGGGCGATAGACTAAAAATTTGTTTAGCTAGGGCATTAGCTGAAATTTCCTCTGCTGCTGTCAAAATACTCATTGTTTGGTGATAAAGCAAACTCAAAGGATATTTAATTGGTCTAATTGGTTCAATCCATTGTTCTTCAAAATAAAGTTGAATGATGGCGATACACTGCAAAAGTTGCCAAGGTATTTGTTCTGGTAAAGAAGCTTCTGGTAATGGCTTATCTTCAGCACAGACAAAGCGCATATCAGCAGCTTCACCTCTTCTGCCACTGCGTCCCAAGCGTTGTAAAAAACTGGCTACAGATAAAGGTGATTCTAACTGAATTACTCGCTCTAAATGACCGATATCTATGCCTAATTCTAGAGTCAAGGTAGCGGCGGTAACTGCTGGATTGCTGGGTTCACGCATGGCATTTTCAGCAGCTTGCCGCAAGCTAGCAGATATACTCCCATGATGTACATGATATATATCTGGTAGTCCTTGTTCTGTGGCAATTTGTCGCAAAGATGCAATTACAGATTCGGTACGCGTGCGATTATTAGCAAATATCAGGCATTTGCGAGACTTGCTAAGGTTAAAAATATATTTTTCGTCAGCTTTTACCTCTGATTCATCTACTTCATCAGTAATATAAAAATGTTCTACAGCTAGTTTTATTTGCCGTTTTATACCGTCAATTTTTGGTGTAACGACTGGCTTATCTGTTCCTGAACGCAACCACTCTTCAGCTATTGAGTAATCACCAAGAGTTGCCGACAAACCAATACGGCGCGGTTGTTTTTGCGTTAACTTCGCTAAACGTTGTAATTGGCAAATAATTTGACAACCACGTTCTGAACCCATAAAGGCGTGAATTTCATCAATGATAACAAATCTTAAATCACCAAACAAGCGAAGTAGGTCGTTATTTTTGTTAATTAACAAACTTTCTAAAGATTCTGGTGTAATTTGTAAAATGCCTTGAGGATTCTTTAAAAGTTTGTTTTTTCGAGTTTGGGAAACATCACCATGCCAGTGCCAAACTGGAATATCTGCTTCTTTGAGTAAATCGTTGAGACGCTCAAATTGATCGTTAATTAAAGCTTTGATTGGACTAATATATAATACGCCGACAGTGGCAGTAGGGTTTTCATGTAATAGAGTCAAAACTGGCAAAAAAGCTGCTTCTGTTTTTCCGGCAGCAGTTGCAGCAGTAACTAACAAGTGAGCATCAGTGTCAAATATAACTTGACAAGCGGCAATTTGAACTGGTCGTAATTCAGTCCATTGGTGATGATAAATATATTCTTGGATGAAGGGTGCAAGTCGGCTAAAGGCATGGCTCATATTTTTTATGGATAAAAAGTAACAGGTAATTAAGGATAGCTAGTACGACAACTGATAATCAAACAATAGTACAACGGAGGAATTTTAAGTTTTTACAACTTGAAACCAACTAAATATCAGATTCGAATCAAATCTGTCAATGATTTCCCCACTCGAAAAGTTGGTTTATCCACAGGTTTCACATACAACGATTTTTAGATTAGTCAAATTACCACAAATTTTATTAATTTCCGCCTGAGATAATTCTAAAAAACAATATTTTATCTCTGTTTTCAGGTAGTTTATTCTGATTTAATGAGAATATTTTCCGTTTTTACTCCTATTGACTCAATGCAGATTAACATCCGTCAGTCAAACTGAAGTAATAGGGCAAGTATATAAAGAGGCAAAAACCATGAATAAGCATAAGGAAACATTACGTGTCATCCTGGCAATATCAATAATTGTGGTTGGAGTGACACACTTTGTTGTTCCAGGAGAATATGTCAAAATTGTGCCGCCACAACTACCTTACCCTTTAGGATTAGTTTATCTCAGTGGCTTTTATGAAATTTTGGGTGGTATCGGGTTATTAGTTCCGCCTGTAAGTCAAGCTGCTGCTTGGGGACTTCTTGCTCTTTTTATTGCTGTTTACCCTGCCAATATTTACATGGCGGCTAATCTGATTAAGATTGAACATATACCAAATTCACCTTGGGTACACGTAGTTAGACTGCCTTTGCAAGCCGTTTTAATTGCTTGGGCTTGGTGGTACACAAAATCTTCGGTTGGGGAAAAACAAGCTTCTAAGCTAAAAATCTTTTAATTTGCATCCTCAAAAAAATGAATCTTTTGTGGGGTGGGCATCTTGCCATTGGTGTCAAGTTAAGGCTGGTTCCCAAATGTCAAGTGACCTTTTGGCATTATCTCTATGCCGTTTGCGAACAGCTTTAACAAGTCCCATTAAGCGATGATTTTCGACAAGCCAAGGTATAAGTTCTAACTGTGGGTTCTGCAAGCAGGCACGGTTAAAGAAATACAAACTACGAAACACCATCTCAATAGAAATTTGTTCTAGAGGCTGCTGTAGAGCAATAGCAACATCGGCACATAGGTCGTTAAGTACAGCATAAAAAATTATTGTTGCATAGATTTGCATTTTTACGCCGTTAGCTCCGCCAACCCAGAGGTATGATAGCCCCAGTAAGCGTTTTGTCAGTAAAAAAGCATCTTCAATCCGCCAACGTCGTCTGTATAAATCACATATTTGTTGTGCTGAAAGTATCTCTGGGTCAATCACATTGGTTAAATAATTATACCAAGTATTACCCCACAAAACTGATACTTGACGCATTGGATGGCGACATGGGTTAGTATGATGGAGTCCCATTTGAATAATCTCATCTTTGTAATGAGAGGTACGCCACAAGACACGCACAGTCCGATAAGCAACTTTCGATTTTTGTCTGGTTAAAACATACTTATTGGCATCAGTCAAAGCATCAAACCACTCAAATCCATAGAAACCCATATCTACTAATAACAAACCATTTACTGGCATAGTTAATAATAAAGATTCCCACCAATTTGTCTCGTTACAATTAGGATTGCCATCGTACCAAACTGATACTGGACAATGGGTAAATGCTTCTATCACCATCATTATTTTGCCTGCTAATATCTGACCTTTTTTTTCTTTTAGTTGCCCAAGATGTTTTTTAATTGCTTCAAGAGTTGAGGCATCTGCAATCCACACAGATGAAAATTTATCTGCTACCGATGCCCACTTTGGTGCTAGTTCTTTATCACGACTTTTATCTCTAATCTTCTCTATTAATTGTTCAAATAGCACCATAAAAAGATGGCTGGGCAAACTATTAAGACGCCCTTGATAAGGCTTGTTTGCTTACCTCCATTGTCGAAACCCACATCAATCCTTCAACTTCTAATATACGTAATACATCTGTTAAGTGCTGTACCTGACGATACACTAGGCTGAGAACGATTGCGGTCATTACTGGTAAGGTTAGTACGCGTGAGCGTAAGCTACGTTCTTTATCTTTTACATCTTTGAGATTCGCAAATGTGCCTGGACTAAGTAGTTCAAATAATCGTGATTCAATCTCCTTGCTCTGAGGAGCTGGAGCCGTTACACGATGGCGAAAGTCTGGATTCCCTTGTTTTTTTCGTGGTTTACTCATGACTAAACTCAACACCATTCTGTTGAGTTTAGTCATGAGTAGGCCCCTCTTGACAAGACTCTATTTTTCTTAACTTGACACCAATGGCATCTTGCCCGCCCTAGTTGTGCAAATTAAATGCGCGACAGCTTATCATTCCTAAGTCATTGATTCCCAAAGAATTAGAATTAGAATAAGTGCGTTTTTTATATCTGAATCATGCGCCTTACAACTTTGTTTGGAATAACACTCTCGTTAGCAATAGGTATTGGAGAAGTTACGCTGCCGATGACTCAAGCTGTGCAGCTTAGAAATGGACTAGTCTATTTTGTCCAACCGCCAACACTTGTTAACGCGACAACTACTTACAATGAGGTGAATGTTTGGGGCGCAACTTATTATTTCACTATCAATGTGCCGGAGAATGCTGGAGAATCGCTCCAGAAGGTAACGATCGCACAAAAAGAGGGATCAGAAAATATCCGCTACAATCTTGATGATACCCGTGCATTTGTCGGCACACGCAATCGCAAAGAAACGCAACTGAAACTAGGCCCAGTCACAAACGAGCGCGACACACGCACGGTTTCTATAAACTTTGATCCTCCTGTAACTCCAGGACAGACAATTACCATCGCCCTTCGCCCTGTAAATAATCCGAGCTTTTCTGGTGTTTACTTATTGGGTGTTACTGCATTCCCTGTGGGTGAAAAATCTCACGGTCAATTTCTTGGCTTTGGACGATTCCAGTTTTATAGCAATAGGGGAAGCTGGTGATTCCCATAGAGGGAATATGGAATGGGGAATATTTTCTACAAGTACGGCGTTGGGAATGCGTGTGGAAATATTTGTGAGATGTGTGGAGAAGTTTTTGCATTAATTAAGTAGGTGTAAATTAGCTGTTTTTTACCCTGTTTAATTTACACCCAACTTTCCCAAGAAATTTCTCTTACTTGTCGCATTCGCTCAAAGTCACTATCAGATGAAACAAGAGTCAATGAATGACGTAGAACTGTAGCAGCTATCCAGAGGTCATTTTCACTAATGCCTATGGTATTTAGTTTGGTTGTTTTACGTTTATTTTTTTCTTTTGGGCCGAATTGTTTGATAATTTCTGATTTAAAATCACCGTAGATTTCTGTTGTTTCTTTGTCGATCCCGTATAGGTTAATTCGTTTGAGAAATGCATTGATTTTTATTAAATTAGCAGCTTTTTGATGTGAGTTTTGTGCCATAAAGTGCAACTCACCAGCAACAATAACACTGGTTGCTAATTGTACCTGACCAAGCGATCGCAAGTGATTTACAACGCTAGGCACACCTTCCATCAAGAAGGAACAGTGATTAGTATCTAACAGATACATAATTAAAATTCTAGAGGTATCCGACTGTCATGAACTAGTTGCAGGCATTCTCTAATATCTGAACCTTCCCAACTGCCCACAAATTCTAATAAATCTTCAGCAGTAGAACCTGTTAAGGTATGCTCTGTTATGAGCGTTTGAGCAGGTTGGGTATCTGAAGATATACTATTTTTTTCATGTTTGACTTGCAAAAATTGTACAAAGTCTAAAATTTCTTGTAATAGGGGTTCAGGTAATTTTTCTAATTCTTGGTTAATTTGTTCTTTAATGGTCATTATTACCCCTGTGTTTACATGGTTGAAAAACTGGGTATTGATTTATATATTATCTAATATCGATTGCAGTTTTTGTGTTTGCGAAGTATGCGCCCTAGTATGTCGCCTATTTAAACAGTGCCAGGTAACGAAATAAAGCTAGAACCCGCAATGCTTCGTGGAATATATCTTGTTCACAAAGTTTTACAAATCTCGTAAACCTTTATAGATTACAATTTACAAGTCTGGACGCGAGAGAAGTGTACCTATCTCCTCATGGAGTGTCAGAGCTTTGGTTGTCCCTATAGGAGGGACTGGAGGGAAAGGGAGATGCCCCTGGGTAGCGTCTAGCGAATAGTTGTAGTCTTTATGGTCATGGTCTAGCCAGTCTCCGTTTTTGCGCCAGCCTAAGCGATCGCCCAAAAGACACTCCGTTTTATAATCTACTTTGCCACCGCATTCTAGCCAAATGCGTTTTTGTACGCTAAAGCCAAAATGACCATTGCTGTATTTTACCCACAATTGGTCAATTGTGCGTAAGTCTGTGCAGGGAAACTTTTCAATGGATTCATAATTAAGCCAGCCTTCCTGTTCTCTTTTGGCTACTTTCAGCATGACTCTGGTGGTTTCTTGGTCTGCTGTTTTCCATTGACCCGCTTTGAGTAAATTTTCTAGATTTTGGTAATTTACCCCCACATCTGAAGCTAATATTACTTCTGTTAGATTAGCCTTGCGAGAAGGAAACAACCACTCATCCATTGTCTGGGGTCGATCTTTGCCTCTAATGCCATACCTTGGAGAATCGCTTCATTTACAGCATCACTAAGACTAGGGACAAGTTGCTTTGGTGGTACTAACTCCTCTTGTTCATACTTGCGGTTAAATGAATTGGTGGGGCGTTGTCCAGTAATGGCATAGTACAAAGATCCAGCTAAACAGTAAATATCAACTGTTGGGTGACGGATTCCCTTGTGTATTAACTCATAAGGTGCGAATGCTTTGTTACCAAAAGACCTAGACAGGGTACTTGGTGGGGACATATCGCCGGCAATACCAAAATCTATCAACACCGCTTTGCCAGAGTTAGGAATCCCTGAATTAAAATTAAGCATAATATTGGGAGGAGTGACATCAAGATGAAAAACTCCTTTTTTATGTACCTCTACCAAAGCTAAACCCATTTGACGGATGTATTTTACAGCTTCAGTTTCGGGTAATTTCCCTTGGCGTTGCACGTATTCCCATAAACTCTCGCCTGCTATATATTGCATTTCTAAGCAGTAGCGACCATTTTCTTCAATAAAAAAGTCGAATACTTGCACAATATGGGGATGTGAGTCTGTACAACACATTGCTAGCATCTGTGCTTCTTTTTTGAAGCGTTCAACATACTTGGGATAGTCTGGATCTCGTTGAACGCTGATGTTAGGGGTTTTGATCACGACTCGGCGGTTTAGCTTGGTATGCATTGCTTGGTAGGTAAGTGCAAAACCACCACCACCCAAGTATTTTTCTATTTTGTATTTGCCGTTGTATATTAGCTGTCCGTCTTGCCAGAACATACGCCCAATTTATTGATGGCTAATGTTGATTGTGACACGCTTTTTGTGAGTTATCGTGGTTGGCGTTGCTAGAATAAGCTCACGCAGAGGCGCAAAGAGAAAGGTTAAGGTCTTCTGGCTACTGCTGAAGTAACTATTGGAGTTGTAAAAGCAACTAATGCGATTTGAAAACCAACTATTGGAGTCGCAAAAGCAACTAATGCGACTTGAAAACCAACTATTGGAGTCGCAAAAGCAACTAATGTGACTTGAAAACTAACTATTGGAGTCGCAAAAGCAACTAATGCGACTTGAAAACTAACTATTGAAGTCGCAAAAGCAACTAATGCGACTCTAAAACTAACTTTTGCGTAAGTCTAGCCTATTACCTATTTTGTGGTTTAGCAGAAGATGATGGCGTTTGTTGTGTTGGGGGATTGGTAGGTGCTGATTTGTCTGGGAACCAATCTTTGAATAAATCTGTGCCGTCTTTGACTCCTGATATCAAGGCTGCGAATAACGCTAATACACCCATAATCTCTAATATCCACGCCCACAAGGGTTGTGTCCAAAGAAGTTTGGGAAGAGAAAAAGCTGCTGTTTTGAAACCCAATTCTTTTAACCAGTCTTCTACTGTTTCGGGACGGTTATCTGGTTGTAGTTGCATTGCGTGGAGAATGGCATCATTGACGCGATCGCTAATTTTATCGTTCAATTCTTGAGGTGGAATTAAACGCTTATTGTTATCTTGGCGCTCAATAGCACTTTCTGGCTGTTTTCCTGTTAATAAAAAATATAAAGTTGCCGCAAGAGAATAAATATCAGTCCAAGGTTTACGTTGCGCCTGTTGTTTAGGAGAGTTGGAATATAGTTCAATTGGTGTAAATTTGTCAACCAAGTTACCGCGACTTGATACTGGGTTATCAACGAATCTTCGTGCTAAGTCGAAGTTTATCAAAACAACCTGATGCGTACCCGACCGCAAAATGATATTTTCTGGTTTCACATCTCGATGTAAAAATCCTTGTTCATGCACTACTATGAGTGCTTTACCAATTTGTTGAATATAATCTACAGCCTCTTTTTCAGGGAGAAATCCTCGCGGTTGGACAATCTTGGCTAAATTATCTCCTAGAATATGCTCCATGACCATGCATTTTAAATCACCTTCCTCGAAGGTATCAATGACTTGGACAATATTCGGATGTTTGCATATTGCTAGTTTACGGGATTCATCTGCAAAACCTGAGTTTAAGCGATCGCGGTCTTCGTTACTTAATTGATTCAGCAAATTGGAATCCAATGTTTTAATCACAACATTCTTGCCATCCCGATGCTCAGCAAGATAAGTAATAGCGAAGTTACCCTGTCCTAACTGTTGCTTAATTTCATACCGATCGCGGTGTAACTTTTGTCCAGATGCCCAAGTCATTGGTTGATTATCTTAGAGACTTTTATTAATTTTTGCATATAGCCATTCTCCTGTGGATGTAAGAGCTGATTCTCTCAACAAATGTTCTGTAGCTTGCACCCTGACATCTAATAGTGAAGCTGTTATGCTTCAAAAAATGTAATATGACGCGATCGCAAAAGTTGTGTTATAAACACGGGCAAAGTCTTACAAAATACGAAATTCTTTATTATGAAGCTTCTTCGGTAAATGCGTAATTTCCATACTAATGGCATCAAATGCTACTGTAACCAATCAAGCTTTAGCGTTTAATCTTCAGTAATCTTTAAAAAATAGAAAAAATAATGTTAAGTATTCCTATTAACTTAAATTTACCTCGTACACCCCATTTAGTAACTTCCTTACCTGGGCCTCGCGCTCAAGCAATTGTACAACGCGATCGCGCCGTAACTTCTCCTTCTTACACCCGTGATTACCCGTTAGTTGTATCTCGCGGTCAAGGCTGTATGGTAGAAGATGTTGATGGTAATGTATTTCTGGATATGACCGCAGGTATTGCCGTTACAGCCACCGGACACGCTCACCCGGAAGTTGTCAAAGCAATCCAAGAACAGTCGGCGCGTCTGTTGCACATGTCAGGGACGGATTTTTATTATGAACCGATGGTGGAATTAGCGGAACAATTAGCGATTCGCGCCCCTTTTCCTCAACTACACAGTAACAGTGCATTCCCCGCAAAAGTATTTTTCACCAATTCCGGGGCAGAGTCAAACGAAGGAGCAATTAAACTAGCTAGATATTACACCAAGCGATCGCTAATCGTAGCATTCTTGGGTGCATTTCACGGACGCACTTATGGGGCAATGTCTCTCACTGGTTCCAAAACAGTCCAGCGAGCTAATTTTGGGCTTTTAGTTCCTGGGGTGACACATATACCTTATGGCACTCACGCTAGCTTAGATTACTTGGAACAACAGCTATTTAGCACAATTTTACCACCGCAAGAAGTAGCGGCGATCGTCGTCGAAGCGATTCAAGGAGAAGGTGGGTATATCGTCCCCGAAGATGGTTTTTTGCAACGAATTCGGGAGATATGCGATCGCCACGGTATTCTGATGGTAGTGGATGAAGTGCAAGCGGGGATGGGGCGGACTGGTCGCTTATTTGCGATCGAGCATTGGGGTGTGATGCCTGATATCATTACTACTGCTAAAGGTATCGCCAGTGGTTTGCCCTTGGGAGCGATACTTGCCAGACCTGAGTTAATGACTTGGCCTCCCGGTTCTCACGCGACTACATTTGGTGGTAATCCCGTAGCTTGTGCTGCTGGTATTGCCACACTGCGATTGCTAGAAAGTGGTTTAATGAGCAACGCTACGCAAATGGGAGAATTATTACAAGCTAGTCTTACCCAGTTGCATCAAAGATTTCCCAGAGTATCGTTGCCACGAGGTAAGGGTTTGATGGTAGCGGTGGATTTATTGGATGAACAGGGTAATCTTGATCATAAATTACGCGATCGCATTATTCAAGAAGCTTTTTTACGCGGTTTATTATTGCTAGGTTGCGGTAAAGCAGCAATTCGTTTCTGTCCCCCTCTAGTTATCGACAGCGACCAAATTCACATAGCCCTTCACATTATCAGCGAGATTTTAAGTTCTTAAATATTAGGGGCAACAAGAGAGAAATAACCAGTGCTTAATGACAAATGACCAATGACCAATGACAAATGACAAATAAAATAGCCCTTAATTTATGGAAATTACTTTGGCAAGAATACAGCGCCAGGGTAAATCATGCTCGTACTTACCAGCAAATGATTACTGCTGCGGGTGGGACTGTCGCCAACGACCACATCGCCTTTCGCTCATTGCGTTTATTAGTAGATACTCCACAGGGTGAAGTTAACTTAGGAATTGACTATCTCGCACAACTTGCAGAAGCTTTGGGTTACGTGGCGGCTGGAGAGTATACTTTTCCTCAAACTCATTTGTACGCCCGTTATTATCGTCATCCGCAGCAAGAGGAATTTAACTTACCCAAGCTGTTTATTAGTGAGTTAATTGTCGATGAATTGCCTACCGATATTGCCCAACTCATCATTAAAACAGTATCTTCAATCCCAAACGAACTGACTTTACCCCTTAATTTTCTACAAAAAGACTCGAATATTGAAACCATCGCCAAACAACTCCAGCAAGTTTTCACCCGCCCTTGGCTACCTCCCCAGCGTTCTGTTATTGAAGAGGTGAATCAGATTACTCAGTATGGGGCTTGGGTGTTGCTGCACGGATATGCTGTCAACCACTTTACAGGCTACGTTAATGGACAGAATACTCCAAAATATCCAGACATTGAGACTACCGCCGATGGTTTGGCTAATCTGGGTGTACCAATGAAAGCAGAGATAGAGGGAAATGTTGCTTGTGGTTTGCGGCAAACTGCAACTCAAGCAGTAACAGAAATGGTGACGGTGTTAGATGATAACAGTGGTGCAGAAATTCAAATCCCTTGGACTTACGCCTACTATGAAATTGCCCAGCGTTATCTAATAGATGTAGAACCTGGAAAGCAGATACTTTTTGATGCTTTTTTAGGAAGTAATGCCCAGCAATTGTTTGAAATGACTCGTCTATCTAATACCAATTCTGTATGAAGATGCGCTAAACCATATTTACAGCAGTTTTTGATCAAACCCACCACAAAATAAATCCTAAAACAAAGCCCAGTATTGCTTTCAGTACTTTTATCTGTGGCACGTTTGATTGCAATTTGCTGTAAGGAGCTTGCAATTAAATAATGTACCGATATACCAGTAAGATTTTACCGTTATCTGATGGATTCAGAGTTTTCAACTGGTACTTTATTTTGACGCAAGTCCCTAAGTACAAGAAAGAAGAAAGAGAAACGAACCGCAAAGGACACAAAGAAAGAAAGAAGTTAAAAGGGTTTGGCGCAGCCTCACAAAGAAATGGTATAAGTAGCCTAGAACTCAATACACTTCAGATAAGACCAAAACACTTGTATAGACGGCGATTTATCGCGTCTTGAAAACCCAAAATTTTTGCCGTAGCCTTGGTATTATCAACCAAAAAGGTAATTTTGTAACGAAAATTATGATGTTTGTAACGAAAATGATGATTTTACTAACCAAAAAGGTAATTTTATAGTGAAAATTATAATATTCGTAACAAAAAGAATGATTTTACTAACCAAAAAGGTAACTTTGTAACAAAAATTATAATGTTTGTAACGAAAATAACGACCTGAGTAACTTAAGTCGTTATTTTTATAACTAAAACTAAGGCTGATGTTCAGAAAGTATCGCGCTTTGCCAGATATTGGTACATCTGCCAACGAGCATCTACCTCAGTTTGCGCTTGTTCTAACAAATGCTTGGCTACGTCTGGTTTGCTCTTGGTAAGCATTTTGAAGCGATTTTCTTGATACATTGAATGTTCTACAGATTGCGTAGGCGATCGCATATCCAATTGCAAAGGATTTTTACCCTGGTTAAGCAACTCTGGATTATGCCGATACAGCAACCAACGACCTGATTCTACCAGAGTTTTCTGATGATTCATCCCTGTGGTCATATCAATGCCGTGGGCGATACAATGGCTGTAAGCAATAATCAGTGATGGGCCATCATAAGCTTCTGCTTCCAGAAATGCTTTGAGGGTATGTTCATCTCTAGCACCAAGGGCTACACTCGCTACGTAGACATTTCCGTAGGTCATGGCAATCATCCCTAAATCTTTCTTTGGTGCAGGCTTGCCACTGGCGGCATATTTCGCAACTGCGGCTCGTGGCGTAGCTTTAGAAGATTGACCGCCTGTATTAGAATAGACTTCTGTATCCATCACCAAAATGTTGACATTTCGACCACTAGCAATCACATGATCGATGCCGCCAAAATCAATATCATAAGCCCAACCGTCACCGCCAACAATCCAGACGCTTTTTCTCACTAAGTAATCAGCAAGGGATTTTAGATTTTGGATTTGGGCATGGGGCATGGGGCATTGGGCATTGGAGTGGTAATTGCTTTTTTCTAACAGTTCATCTAGCTTTTGTTTCAACAGCGCTACCCGTTCTCGTTGTTCCCAAATATCAGCCTCAGTGTTTTGTTTGGCATTGAGAATAGACTGTACCAACTCGTAAGGTATTCCCAATTCCCTATGCCCTATGCCCCATTCCCCACTCCCCAACTGTTGCAACAATTCCGCCGCAAACTCAGCTTGTTTATCTAAAGAGAGGCGGAAGCCAAAACCGAATTCGGCGTTATCTTCAAATAGATTATTAGACCACGCCGGGCCGCGTCCTTCGGCGTTGGTTGTCCAAGGCGTTGTGGGGAGATTACCACCATAAATTGAAGAACAACCTGTAGCATTGGCGATGACAGCGCGATCGCCAAACAATTGTGTTAATAATTTTAAGTAAGGTGTTTCACCACAACCTGCACAAGCACCAGAGAATTCAAATAAAGGTTCTTGCAGTTGTTGTTGGCGAATCTGGTTTAATTTTAGCGATCGCCTGTCAGGATTAGGTAAACTCAAAAAGAAATCCCAGTTTTTTCGCTCTTGTTCTTGCAATGGCAACTGCTGTGCCATGTTAATAGCTTTCAGCGATGGCTCAGATTTATTTTTAGCAGGACAAATATTTACACAAATAGTGCATCCCGTGCAATCTTCTGGGGCAACTTGAATGGTAAATTTTTGATTGGCAAAGTCTTTATCTTTTGCACCAGTTGACTTAAAGGTTGCTGGTGCATTCACTAACTCATCCGCTTGATAAGCCTTTGCACGGATGGCGCTGTGAGGACAAACCATGACGCACTTACCACATTGTACGCAGACATCCGGTTCCCATACAGGTATTTCTTCAGCAACGTTACGTTTTTCCCACTTGGCAGTACCGACGGGAAAAGTGCCATCAACTGGTAATGTGCTAACAGGTAAGTCATCACCTTCCCAAATCATGATTTTGCCCAGAACTTCTTGTACAAATTTGGGAATAGGGAGTGGGGAGTGGGGAGTGGGGAGTGAGGAGTTAGGAGTTAGGATTGTTTGGGGGACATCTACTTTATGCAAGTTGTCTAAGGTGTTGTCTACAGCTTGCAGGTTCATGCGGACAACTTCTGCGCCTTTTTTACCATAGGTTTTTTCAATTGCTTGTTTGATTTTAGCGATGGCTTCTTCTTGCGGCAAGACACCCGCTAGAGCAAAGAAGCATACTTGCATAATAGTGTTAATTCTGCCACCCATCCCACTTTCACGGGCAACCTGGCTAGCATTAATTACGTATAACTTCAAATGCTTGTCGATAATTTGCTGCTGCACCTTCAAAGGCAAATATTCCCAGACGGTATCTGTATTGTATGGACTGTTAAGCAGCAAAGTCGCCCCAGAAGTAGCAGCCTTTAAAACATCTATGCGTTCTAGAAATCCCCAATGATGACAACCAATAAAGTTGGCTTGGTCAATTAAGTAGGTGGAACGAATTGGCTCTTTACCGAAACGTAAATGAGAGACGGTCATTGAACCAGATTTTTTGGAGTCAAAGACAAAGTAGCCTTGAGCGTAATTGTCGGTTTCTTCACCAATAATCTTGATAGAATTTTTATTAGCCCCAACAGTCCCATCAGCACCTAACCCATAAAACATTGCCCGAACAACATTATCCGATTCTGTGGAGAAATCAGGGTCAAAGCTTAAAGAAGTGTGAGTAACATCGTCATTAATTCCAATAGTAAAATGCTTCTTCGGCTGGCTTTGCGCGAGATTATCAAAAATGCCCTTCACCATCGCCGGAGTAAATTCTTTAGATGAAAGACCATAACGCCCACCTATAATTTTAGGGTATGAGAAAGTATTTTCTCCCCCTGCTTCCCCTGCCTCCCCTGCTCCCCCTGCTCTCTTATCTCCCCACGCCTCATAAATAGCAGCCACAACATCCAAATACAAAGGTTCCCCGGCGCTACCTGCTTCTTTGGTGCGATCGAGAACAGCGATCGCTTGTACACCAGTTGGTAATACTGCAACAAACTTTTGGACATCAAAGGGGCGGTAAAGTCGCACTTTGACTACACCAAGTTTTTCGCCACGGGCGTTAAGGTAATCTACTGTTTCATGGACGGTTTCACAGCCTGAACCCATAAGAACAATAACGCGCGAGGCATCGTTAGCGCCGTAATATTCATAGATTTTATAATGCCTTCCCGTGCGTTCTCCAAATTCATCCATGATGCGCTGGACAATATCTGGACAAGCGTTGTAGTAAGGGTTAGCACCTTCACGCCCTTGGAAGTAGACATCGGGGTTTTGGGCAGTCCCGCGCAATACTGGACGATCTGGAGTGAGGGCACGGCTGCGGTGGGCGAGTATTAGGTTATCGTGGATTAGCGATCGTAAATCATCATCTGACAGCAATTTGACTTTCTGCACTTCATGTGATGTGCGGAAGCCATCAAAGAAATGCATAAACGAGACTCGCGTCTCTAGGGTAGCAGCATGGGCAATGAGAGCAAAATCTTGACTTTCCTGCACCGAAGCAGAACACAGCAGGGCAAAGCCAGTAGCACGGGCTGCCATCACATCGTTATGATCACCAAAAATTGATAACGCATGAGTAGCCAAAGAACGGGCGGCAACGTGAACCACAGCGCTAGTCAGTTCACCAGCAATTTTGTAGAAGTTGGGTATCATCAACAATAATCCCTGAGATGCCGTGAAGGTGGTACTCAGAGAACCTGTTTGCAATGCTCCATGCACAGCACCAGCCGCTCCCCCTTCGCTCTGCATCTGCACGACGCTAGGAATAGTACCCCAGAGGTTAGGACGACCTTCTGCTGACCAAGCATCTGCCCATTCACCCATTGCTGAAGAGGGGGTGATGGGATAAATGGCAATCACTTCATTTAATTTGTAAGCAACACGGGCAACAGCCTCATTCCCGTCGATGGTTGCAAAGGTTTTGTTCATAATATGATTTTTGTCCCCGCCTCTAAGCTGCATTATCAGAACACGTGAATATACAGCGTTTTTCAGGTAAATGAAGTACACGGGTAGGGCCGTGCCCTTACGATAATCTGTACCTCACCAAGTTCCAATCTGCTGTAAGAATCAGAAATAGCCAAAACTAGAAGTTGAGCGTATTACCTACATTAAAAATTTATCGGTAGGATTTACTCCGTGATTAAAGGATATTTCATTGATGACTTTTGGCTCTGAAGCTAACTAACTTTTAACAAATACTGCATCTATTAATATCTCATCCCCAATACTGCATCTATTAATATGTATTAATAATGTACTCAATAGCCAAAGTCTCTGTTTGATAAGACTTTCAAATAATTTATTCTTTTTTGTGGGGTATAGGGGCGGGAATTTTTGATATTTTTTACAGTTAACCTATTTTTTACTTTTTAATAATATATTTTTAATTGCATACCTTTAAATTATTGAGGTATTTCATGAAATCTCTTTGTAGTAATCTTAAATGACATCAACAAGCACTAATAATATTCCTGTAGTCAGCGTTAGCGCAGGTTCCCGGAATGTCAAAGAAGGCGACCAACTACGCTGGAACTTCAACCTGACTCAGGCGGCTCCAGCAGGTGGTTTAATCGTTGAATTTGCCCTTACCCAAGACACCGACCCCCTACCAGGTGATATCCAATATAACGTCGCAGGTAGCACCAACGTTACCAGCTTTGAACTTCTGCGTAACAGTGCAGGTGTAATTACCGGGGCGAAGGTGGGTATCGCGGCGGGGGCAACTACTGCTAATCTCGTCAACAACATCATTGCCGATAACCTCACAGAAGGGCCAGAAAGCGTTACTTATACGTTGATTAATGGCACAGGCTATGGGGTGAATCCGACAAAGAATGCTGCGTCGTTCACGATTCTCGATACTTCTACTACTCCTGTAGTCAGCGTCAGTGCCACTCCTAAAAATGTTGATGAAGGCGACCAACTACGCTGGAACTTCAACCTGACTCAGGCGGCTCCAGCAGGTGGTTTAATCGTTGAATTTGCCCTTACCCAAGACACCGACCCCCTACCAGGTGATATCCAATATAACGTCGCAGGTAGCAGCAATGTTACCAGTTTTGAACTCCTGCGTAACAGTGCAGGTGTAATTACTGGGGCGAAGGTGGGTATCGCGGCGGGGGCAACTACTGCTAATCTCGTCAACAACATCATTGCCGATAACCTCACAGAAGGGACAGAAAGCATTACTTATACGTTGATTAGTGGCACAGGCTATGGGGTGAATCCGACAAAGAATACCGCACACTTCACGATTCTCGATACTTCTACTACTCCTGTAGTCAGCGTTAGTGCCACTCCTAAAAATGTTGATGAAGGCGACCAACTACGCTGGAACTTCAACCTGACTCAGGCGGCTCCAGTAGGTGGTTTAATCGTTGAATTTGCCCTTACCCAAGACACTGACCCCCTACCAGGTGACATCCAATATAACGTCGCAGGTAGCAGCAACATTACCAGCTTTGAACTTCTGCGTAACAGTGCAGACATAATTACTGGGGCGAAGGTGGGTATCGCGGCGGGGGCAACTGCTGCCAGTCTCGTCAACAACATCATTGCCGATAACCTCACAGAAGGGACAGAAAGCGTTACTTATACGCTGATTAGTGGCATAGGCTATGGGGCGAATCCGACAAGGAATGCTGCGTCGTTCACGATTCTCGATACTTTTACTACTCCTGTCGGTTTCGGCACAGAGTACAATTTTAGTGGAGATAATTTAACGATTATACCTCAACCATTCCTATAGTTAGCATCAGTGCCACTCCCGTGTAATTACAGCAGTTTTCATTGATGTTATCTACATCTGTCGTAGGGGTTTAACAATACTAAACCTCTGCGACAAATGTTGTCTATCACTTTGTAAATGACCTTTAAGCAGCCATTATTAATTAAGTAAGTTTGACGAATTACGAATTAGTATTACTTGCCTATTGTGCGATCATCTACACCATCGGTTTTCAGTTGGCCATCTTCCATATAAATGATGCGATCGGCAATATCGAGGATGCGGTTATCGTGGGTAACTAGCAAAATTGTACAACCTTGTTCTTTAGCTAACTTCTGCATTATTTCCACTACATCGCGCCCAGATTTTTTGTCGAGTGCAGCAGTGGGTTCATCTGCTAAGACAATCTTAGGATGGCTAACTAAAGCACGAGCGATCGCAACTCGTTGTTTTTGCCCTCCAGATAGTTTCTCTGGGTAATAATTTACACGATCACCTAAACCGACAGTTTCCAAAATAGCGATCGCTTTAGCATTGATATCCTGATTCAAAAATTCTTCGTGCAACTCTAGCGACATCCGCACATTTTCTCTTGCTGTCAAAAAAGTCATCAAGTTATGCGCCTGGAAAATATAGCCAATCTGGCGGCGAAGTTTAGTTAATTGCAACTTTTTAGCGCTACGAATTTCCTCCCCTAAAATTTTGAGACTACCTTCTTGAGCAGAACGCAATCCACCCATTAAGGTTAACAAGGTGGTTTTTCCCGAACCAGAGGGGCCAGTCATAATAACGATTTCCCCAGTCTTAATCTCCAAACTAATATCGAATAATACTTGTTTGCGAAGCGTACCTTCACCAAAATAGTGATTGAGGTTACTGATAGAAATTACAGATTCTAAAACAGAAAGTGTTGAGTTGGAATTTTCTGGTAGAGATTTTTGCAACATTATGTTTTTCTAAAGTAGAGAAATAATTTTTTTAGAGACGCGATTCATCACATCTAAAAAACATCGGCAGGGTCAGCAGATCGTAACTTCCGGATTGCGATCGCTCCAGAAACACTACACATGATCACAGTCAAAATCCAAACTTGTATCGCCCGTTCCATTTTCATGAAAATAGGAAGCATCGTCGCCGCATAAGTGACTTGATACAACCCAAAAGAAAGGATAAATCCAGGCAGAAAACCTAAAATAGCTAATAACAATGCTTCTTGAATTAAAACTCCTAAAAGATAGTTATCGGTGTATCCCATTGCTTTGAGGGTGGCGTATTCTGGCAAGTGGTCAGAAACATCCGAGTAAAGGATTTGGTAGACAATCACGATGCCAACAATAAATCCAACTGCTGTACCCAAACCGAAAATAAAACCAATGCCAGTACCAGCTTCCCAGTAAGTTCTCTCCACTTTGGCAAACTCTTCTGGAGTGAGGACTCTGACATCTTTAGGTAGTCCATTGACAAGTTGCGATCGCACTTTTTCTGGTTCGGCATCTGGTTTAAGCGTAATTAACCCAACTTCGATGCGATCGGGTTGACGCTGTGGAAATAGCTGGAGAAAAGTAGAGTCACTGGTGATCACATTACCATCGGCAGCAAAGGAAGCACCATCAGTAAACAAGCCCTTAACAAAGACGGCTTTACTATTGAGTTCCGTGTCAAATTTGCCTGTATTCTTAAAGATATCGGCAACTGCACCGTATTCTGGACGGCCTGCCTGGTCAAACAGAACTTGATATAACTGTTTAAGTTGCTCCTGATTTTGGTTAATTTCAGGCGATTTAAACGCGGGTTGTACCGGATCAACACCCCAAACTAAAATAGCCCGTTCAAGACGAGTTTCAGGATTTCGCCACTGTCCGGTGCTGATGTAGATAGGATTAACTGACTGAACACCTTCATAACCTAATGTTTGATATAGTCGCTCTCTAGAAAAGTTTTTTACAGAAAACAAAGTTTGAAATTGGGGATTAATTAAAACTAAATCTGCTTGTAAATTGCGATGAGGTTTCACAGCAGCATCAAAAAGCGCACTTTCAAATCCTAACTGGATAAACATCAGTATATCGGCAAAGGCAATACCTGCAACTGCAACAGCCAGACGGGTTTTTTCTTTCATTAACTGCCGCCATGCTAGCGGTGTTTTGCGAAATAGTTTAGAAAACATATCGAAAAAACTCCTTAATAACCCAGTGTTTAAGCTTGCTGTTCAAGCTGGCGTTCTCGCATGAAAAGAAATAAGGGAAGACCTAAAGAAACACCAACTAAAAGATTACAAACAATGTAAACCCAGAGATTTTGCCTTTTCAGACGTGTTCCTTCCCAAAATACGAATGTCCACAAAACTAGGGATGAAACAATAAGATCCATGCCAAAAAAACCAGAAATTTTGTTGGCAAAGAGTTGTTCAAAAAACAGCTTTGTATCAAGACCATGCTCTAAGATAAATGGAACAAACTGGGAGTAAGGTAGAACGAAGCCAAGTACACAAAGCAGAAGATATATGACTTTAACCATGATTAAATTCACTTTATAAAAAATGATGGAATACATGAGACAACAAACAACAACTCTATATAGGACTCCTATTTAATTTTTGAACAAGACTCAGTACGGATCTATGCTTTCTTTCCTGTTCCCTATTCCCTATTCCCTATTCCCTACCCTCCTATATTTCAATTGCTGTCTGTACCTGTAAGTTGGTGAAACCTGCAACTCGCTTGCTGTCTTCAGGATTGAGGCGAATTTTCACCTCAACTACTCGGCTATCAAGGTTCTCCCCTGGCTGGTTGCTGAAAACGTTTTGTCTATTCACCTGCAAACCAATTTGGGCAACGGTTCCTCGCAATTCACCGGCAAATGCCTGACTGCTAATCACTGCCTGTTGTCCCAGTTTCACTTTACCGATGTCGGTTTGATAAACTTCTGCGATCGCCATCATCTGGTTTGTTTGCGCTAAGTCTGCAATGCCAGAATCACTAATTTTTTCTCCGACTCGCGTATGAATTTTGATGATTTGTCCCGCCATCGGTGCTTTGATGTAAGCACCCGCCAATTCGGTTTGGGCGTGTTTGAGTGTGGCGATCGCATTTTCAACTTCTGTCTTGGCTGCGGCAACATCTACAGGTCGAACTTCTGTAATACTGGTAAGCGTAGCTTTGGCTTCGCTTACTTGTTTGCTACCAGTGGCGTTAGTACGGGCGAGTGCTGCTTTGGCTTCAGATAATTGTTTGCTAGCAGTGGTATTAATCCGGTTGAGAACTGCTTTGGCTTCGTCTACTTGCTGTTTGGCAGTTTCTACAGTCAAACCTTTGCTATCGTACAAAGAATTAGAAACTGCGCCTTGAGAATAGAGCTGCTGATAACGTTGATATTCGGCTTCGGCATTTTTGAGTTCTGCTTCTAGCTTTTTAATGGTTGCCTCTTGCGCTATTCTGTCGCCTTCCCACTGTGCCTCTATGCGGAATATGGCTTCCTGTTGCGCTGTTTTGTCTCCTTGGGACTGGGCTTGGAGGCGTTCAACACTGGCTTGCTGGGCGTTAATTTCTCCTACTTTTGCTCCTGCTTGCACTTGAGCGAGTTTAGCTTGAGCAACTCTGACTTGTTGTTGGGCTTGTAGTACAGCAGTTTGTAAGCGATCGCGCGCGTCTAAAATTGCTACCATCTGTCCGGCTTGAACGCGATCGCCTTCTTTGACTAAAATTCGGGCAATGCGATCGCCATCCAATGCTAAGGGCGCAAACAAGCTAATTACCTCAGCTTCCGGTTCTAATCGTCCTAATGCAGCTACTTTTTGAATGTTGGGCGTGGTTTCAACTGGTTTAGATGTCTCGGTTTGGGTTAATTGGCCAAACTGAGAAATCCCATAAACAACAATTCCACCTGTAATAGCAGTAGCTGCAATTACTAATGTAATTAACCCTTTTTTGGAAGCTTTCTCTGACAGCTTTTGAACCATCTATTTTGCTCTCCTAAAAATTATTTTCTCTATGTTAAATGAGTTAGATTTAGTAAAAGCTGAATATCATTTTTAACAAGTTATAAATGATTAATGTTTGTTGTGCGTACAGTATTTTGCAACAAGCATGAGGTAAACAATCTAGCTCTCTAAACCTGATATCAAGACCGTTTTAGTTTTTATTTCTGATTTATGTTGCGGCAAGTATACCATCAACATTTTGCCTAACAACGCACATTGTTCGATAAAATCAATTGTTTCATCACCCCATAACTTCTCCAGAATTAAACCGTTTACAAAGCTCAAGACAAAGGAAGCCAATACCGGATCTTGAATACCCAAAAAATCGCAGGCTGCCTCCTGATAACGCTGATTAGTCCGCTTAAAAATGCTGTTCTTTAACATTTCTTTAGAGTCTTTGTGTTGGCAAAAATCAATCCAAATATAAGTCCATTTGATGAAGTAATCTTCGTTTTTCACTAGATATCTTCCTAATGCTTCCATTGATTCTTGCAGCGTTTGCGCTCCTTCTAATTCAGCTAATGCTGTACTTAAGTCTTGCTCACAAATCTCCTGGGCCAATTGCTCAAATAGAGCTTGTTTGCTAGGAAAATAGTGGTACAACGTACCAGTAGAAACCCCTAGTTCTTCAGCGATTTGGCGCATAGTAATCGAACCATAGCCTTTTTGGGCAAATAAATCAAAGCACTTGTCGAGCAGTTCTTTACGATATTGCTCATGATCAACAATCTTAGGCATGACTCAGGTTAATTATATCGAACGCTCGTTATATATCAAATTAGCATATTTACTACTGATTGATTTAAATCGGGCAAAAATAAATTTATTTTCTCTGAAACCCGTCTTTGCTGGAGGAATTCTAGTATCTTTTCCCTTGCTCTCCCTGTCTCTTCGAGCAAATACTGATGTGCTTAAAGGATAGAATAGCTTACATCTGACTAGTACAGTATGCCATAAATCAAGCTACCATCTCAATTAACCAGACACGCTGCTCTGATCAACTTGCTAAAAATAAGTAAAGTTACACCACAGTGTAATAAATGTTACTACATTTTTAATAAAATTTAGCCATACTCCTTAGTACCTGTGTTAATCTGAAGTACTAAAACTAGACTGCTATTTTTGGGTGTCCGTATCTAGCGAATTTTAATTATTAGACTGATATTAAGAGATTGAATTATGAAATCCTGTTTTATCACCTTAATGGTTGTAATTAGCGCACTCGCTCTACCTGGGAGGGTTTATGCTAACCAAGAAAATGTACCCATGACAATAGACGATCACAATCAAGCAGGAGTTTTATTGACGGAACCAGCCACGATTAATACTACATGGAGTAATTTTATCGGACAAAGTAATAATTCCAAACAAACTGCTGAATCAATTATGCTAGTGCAGGATCGAGGATGCCAAAAGATTAACCCGCTTGAGTTCATCAATAATCCAGAGTCTTTCTTTAAGCAGTGTCAAAAGCCAACAGATACCCAAAGTTCTCAAAGTAGTGAGCCAATTGAATATCTAAAGGTTCCTAAACTAGATTCTGGTATTAGTGTGACAGTTACTCAATTTTAATATTTAATGTCGGGTTATGTGGCAATGAAGTGAATGCTTTTCTTAACCAATATCTACTAAAGTGATAGTTGAAGAGTTAGATAAAAATCTCTGTATAGTACAATTTTTTCAAAAATATTGACAGCAAGTCGATCTTATGTGTCTATGCATAACTTTGCTTTCGCGTCAACTTGTGATGAAATCCAAGAAGTGGGGAATCTTCTTCAACTTATACTGTATAACAATAAACTGCCCACCCCTAAACAAAAATCTTTTCGCTTCAATTGGCTATTTAGTGGCGATCGCGAGTGTTATTGTCTTGCCAAGTATTAGTCTTGGTGCTAGTGTTACCATTGTTACCAGTTTTAGTCCATAAAATATTTACAGGAGCAAATTACATTGAAAAATACCGCATCCAATGTATATATCTGCGTGCAGTATGACACAAATGCAATTGTCACACATATTATCTGCGTTTCTGTTATCCTAAATCCTTAATTACGAAGAAAGGTAGTTAGCTGTTCTGGAGCGGGAGGAGCAATAAAAGCGTTTTTTTGCTGTTTAATGATCGCTTGCTACGTACCCTACTTGATATGATTAGATTACCCAGTAAAAAAGTAGAGTTGAAAAATGGACATTCTATTCTATATTAAATAAATTTACATTTAAGCGCAATTACATGGAATTATAGCCAAACTGTTAACACTTAAATATTTTTTGTGTTTTCATAATTGTGATTTATTTTGAAAGTTACTTTTAGTAATTTATCTTCCAGATAATTAAATCCCTGTTCGGTAAAATTTTGATTTTTTTAGTAACTCAATTAACTAAATAAACTAAATATAATTGTATTTGAAAATATGCAAAAATCAAGAATAAAGGAGTGTAACTATTTCAAAATATATGCTAATGATACTTTAGGCAATTGATTTGTGACTGGTGATGATGTTAGTATTAAGGAGTAAGTTGGTTTTGGGTTTATTATCTCCAATAATTGACTTGTAATGTATCATAGACCAAAATTCATCAGTGTTGCCAATTGATTGATTAGCAGAATGAAATATCTATGGGTCTGAATATCTAGACTTGATACCAATAAATTGATGACGTTACAGAGGAGCAAATAACCATGAGCAGCTTAACATCTCCACCTACCGAAGTTCAAAAAACGAAGAAAAAAAGTTTAGCGGCAGATAAAAAGCCTCGAGCAACAGATGATATTGTGCGTAGTTATCTGCAAGAGATCGGGCGTGTAGATTTGTTGACTCGTGAACAAGAGGTTATTTTTGCTCAACAGGTGCAGCAGATGATGAATTTGCTAGCTACTAAAGAAGAATTGGCTGTGAAATTAAATCACGAACCCACGCAGCAAGAATGGGCAGATCAGGTGGAGTCAAGTGTTCAGGAGCTTAAGCAACAGCTAAGTCAAGGGCATCAAGCCAAGCAAAAAATGATCCAGGCTAATCTCCGGTTAGTGGTAGCAGTGGCGAAGAAATACCAGCACCGCAACTTGGAATTTATGGATTTAATTCAAGAAGGTACTTTGGGTTTAGAGCGAGGAGTGGATAAATTTGATCCTGCTCTTGGTTATAAGTTTTCTACTTACGCTTACTGGTGGATTCGTCAAGGAATTACACGAGCGATCGCTCAACAAGGACGGACAATTCGTTTACCGATTCACGTCTTTGAGAAACTGAACAAAATTAAACGGGTGCAACGAGAATTATCTCAACAGTTAGGTCGCGTTCCCACTACTGCTGAAATTGCCAGCGCCTTATCTTTGACACCCAGCCAAGTTAGAGAATGTTTGTACTTAGCCCGTCAACCCTTCTCTTTAGAGGCGCGAGTTGGTGAACAGCAAGATACAGAATTGCAAGACATACTGGAGGATGATGGCCCGTCTCCCGAAGATTACGCTGTTGAAGAATCTCTCCACCAAGACTTACAAGACTTGTTGGCAAAGCTTTCTCCCCAACAACGAGAAATATTAACCTTACGTTTTGGGCTGACTGATGGCTATGAACTTTCTTTAGCACAGATTGGCGATCGCATGGGTATTAGTCGAGAACGAGTGCGTCAGATCGAGCAAAAAGCTCTCAGTCTCCTCCGACGCCAAAAGGAACAAGTACGCAGTTATCTGGCTAGCTAAGGTTATTTTTTTACAATTATATAGAGCATTAAAATTTAGGCATTCACCATTATGAGTGTATAAAATTCAGTCATTTTGGGGGAAAATAAGCCTAAGTAATATCTCTTGAAGATTTATTTAATATGGGCATATCAAAAACAGTCCAACAATTGCAGGCGCAATGGGTAACTTCTGAAAACTTTCGGCGTTATGGGCAGGTGATTTTTGCAAGTCTTGATGGCAAAAATTATGATGGGGAAGATGCCCAGTTAAATCTACAAAATGGGATTCCACGATTTTATATTATGCGGTTGGAGAAGAGAGGGCGAAAGTTTCACAAAATTACTCGTCATCTGCAATGCACTCAATGTTTAGGTTCTTTGTCAGGAAAGGATTGGTTAATTGCTGTTTGTCCTCCTGATAATGATGTTAATGAACCAGCATTAGAAGAGATTGCTGCTTTCCACATTCCGGGGAATTGTTTCATCAAGCTACATGAGGGTACTTGGCACGCTGGCCCCCATTTTGACCATGAAACTGTAGATTTTTATAATTTGGAACTAGCTGATACAAATGTAGTGGATCATTTCACTCATGATTTTCTCAAAAGTCATCAATTAGAGTTTGAGATGGTTTAGGTTATGTTTTTTACACTCATTGCAACCCTCCCCGCAAGTGAGGAGGGGAGATAAAATGTTAACCCAACGCGGACTTTAACTCACTTTCTGCTTGTACCAAAGCTTCTGGGAGTTTACTCGCATCGCGTCCGCCAGCTTGGGCTAAGTTCGGTCTGCCACCGCCGCCGCCACCGCAGATTTTAGCGATCGCACCGACAAATTTACCAGCTTGCAAACCTTTTTTGTTGACTTCTGGACTAAAAGCTGCAACTATACTAACTTTCCCTGCTTCAGGAACAGAACCCAGCACCACTGCACCGTTACCGATTTTTTGCAACAAGCGTTCGGCTGCGGTTTTCAATGATTCTGGATCAACATCTTCTAATTGGGCGACAATAATTTTAGAATCGCCTACAGTTTGGGCTGTTTGCAGCAAGCTATCAGATTTTGCGATCGCTAACTGTCCCTTCAAGGTTTCCAATTCCTTTTGGCTATTTTTCAGTTCGCTTTGCAGACTTGTGATTCTGTCTGGTAATTCTTCGGGTTTAACTTTAAAGCGATCGCTCAAATCTTTAACTACTTTATCCCGCAGGTTGAGATAATCCAGTATTGCTGGCCCCGAAACAGCTTCAATACGCCGCACCCCAGAAGCCACACCAGCTTCAGAAATAATTTTAAATACGCCAATTTCAGCCGTATTACTCACATGAGTTCCACCGCATAGTTCCATTGATACGTTCGGGAAATCAATCACGCGGACTTCCTCGCCGTATTTTTCGCCGAACATGGCAACAGCACCCCTAGCTTTTGCCTCTGCTAAAGGTAATACTTCCACGTTTGCAGCATGGGCTTCAGCAATCCAAGTATTCACCTGTTCTTCAATTTGTTGGACTTCCTCTGCTGTCAACGCACGGGGACAGTTGAAGTCAAAGCGTAACCTGTCAAAGGAAACTAGAGAACCAGCTTGAGATATGCTATCATCAACAATTTTTTTCAATGCTGCTTGCAACAGGTGGGTTGCGGTATGGTTAGCTTGGGCGCGACGACGACAAGCCGGATCGATTTGGGCGGTTACATTATCGCCTACGCGCAGTGTACCGCGTTCGATGCGTCCGAAGTGAACAAAGAAATCAGATTCTTTCTTCACATCTTCCACGTGAACAACGATACCATCACCAGAGATATAACCGCGATCGCCGATTTGTCCCCCAGATTCACCATAAAATGGCGTTTTGTCAAGAACAATTTGCACCTGTATCCCCGCTTCTGCTTCCTCTTGAGAAACACCTTCTACCAAAATCGCTTCGACTTTTGCCGTCGCCGCCGATTGGGTATAGCCTAAAAACTCGGTGACTTGGATATGTTCTGCTAATTTATCGAGGGAACCTTGTACAGTTAAATCGATGGTTTCGTGTGCTTCACGTCCTCGCTGGCGCTGTTTCTCCATTTCCGCTTCAAATCCAGCTACATCCACAAGAAGATTATTTTCTGCGGCAATTTCCTCCGTTAGTTCCAAAGGAAATCCATAAGTATCATAGAGAGTAAACGCATCTACACCAGAAATTGGGTTCAAATAACTAGCTATTTTTTGTGCTACTTCTGGAAGCTTTTGCACTTCGTCTTTTAAGATATTACCGGCAGCTTTGAATGTTTCTAATAGCTTTTGCTCATCTAACTGTAAACTTCGAGATATAGCTTCTTTAAACTTTTGTCCATCTAGCTGAGATATAGCTTCTTTAAACTTTTGTCCATCTAGCTGAGATATAGCTTCTTTAAACTTTTGTCCATCTAGCTGAGATATAGCTTCTTTAAACTTTTGCTCATCTTGAAGGGTTTTCTGTTCTTGCAGGAGATTCTTCGCTATATCCGTCAAAATTTTCTCCCCTCTGTCGAGAGTAGTGAGAAAATTGGATTCTTCTCGTTGCAACTCAGCTTTAATTGCTGCTTCCCGTTGGCGCACATTGGGGTAAGCTGATTCAGAAAGAGCGATCGCAGTTTCGGCAACTTGAGTAGTAAATTCGCCAGAAATTCCAATTAATCGCCCATGACGTACCACGCGCCGAATTAATCGCCGCAACACATAACCCCGTCCGACGTTGGAAGCGCGGATTTCATCAGCAATCATGTGGACAACAGAACGAACATGATCGCCAATAACTTTTAGAGAAACTTTGGTTTTTTCATCACTTTTGTGGTAATCAATGCCAGCAATTTGCGCTGCTGTTTGGATAATTGGGAAAATCAGGTCAGTTTCGTAGTTATTGGGTGCTTTTTGGAGGATTTGGGCTATTCTCTCCAAACCCATGCCGGTGTCGATGTTCTTGTTTTGTAGTGGCGTTAAATTCCCCCACGCATCCCGGTTATATTGCATGAAAACAAGGTTATAAAACTCGATGAATCGGGAATCGTCCTCTAAATCTATATTTTCGTCACCGCGTTCTGGGTGGAAGTCATAATAAATTTCTGAACAAGGGCCACAAGGGCCAGTCGGCCCAGATACCCAAAAGTTATCGTCTTCGCCCAAGCGTTTAATTCTTGCTATCGGCACACCGATTTGATCGCGCCAAATTCCAAAGGCTTCATCATCATCTTTAAAAACGCTGACGACGAGATTTTGGGGGGAAATGCCAAAAACTTGTGTAGAGATTTCCCAACCCCAAGCGATCGCTTGTTCTTTAAAATAATCACCAAAGCTAAAATTGCCCAACATCTCAAAAAACGTCTGATGCCGTTTGGTGCGTCCGACATTTTCGATGTCGTTGGTGCGGATACACTTTTGCGAAGTCGTAGCCCGCTTAAATTCTGGTGTGCGCTGCCCCAAGAATATCGGCTTAAATGGTAGCATCCCCGCGATCGTCAGCAGCACGGTTGGATCTTCTGGCACGAGGGAGGCACTTGGGAGAATTTGGTGATTCCGTTGGGCAAAGAAGTCGAGAAATATGTTGCGAATTTCGTTACCGCTTAGGTACTGGGGATTTGAAGACATAGGTATTTTTAACTTTAGACTTTAGACTTTAGACTTGGGCGTAGCGGCACTAGGTAAGTGTATTTTCATAAATAGCTTTATATATTCTTGCATTTTGTTTCATATTACTGCCAGCGAATTGTGTCAGTTAGTGAGCAAAATGCAGTGATTAAGATGCTTTTACACCATAAACTGACGCTGGGAGGATGTGCGTAGGCATAGCCCGTCGTAGACATCGCATTTTAATGCTTAACATTAATCCTTAAGAAATACTTTAAAATTCCCATATTATGGTAGTAAATGGCACTACAACTGAAAGTATCAAATATTGCTTGTGAGGGATGTGCAGAAATAATTACTGAATTTATCCACGTTATTGAAGTTGAAGCCAGGGTGGATATCGATGTTAACGCGAAAATTGCTAGGGTGGAATCAGCAGCTTTTGAGGAGTCAATCAAACAGGTAATTGTTGCTGCTGGTTATACTGTTGAAGGTTATTGTTCAGGTTCTAGCTCTTCACAGAAGTTGAAATTTAATATCTCAGGCGACGCTAACAAACTTTTTTATATTTATTCCGCCCGAAAAAAAGGCGGAGTAGAACTAATTTACCCACATTAGGGGCAGGTTTTGACATCAAGGTTTTTTATTTAGCTTTCTTTTCTAGATTTATCAGGTTAGAGCAAATAAGAAAAGATGTGAATTAAGTAAATAACCCAGCATAGATAAAGGGTAGGCAGAAGAATTTTCTTTCTTCTGCTAATCTATCGTGAAACTTGGGTTTACACTTCACTTAAATTGTGAATTTTTACCCGATAAATTCGCTCTGTAATTCTAAAAAATGTTAGTGCGAGAAGCTACCAACACTAGTGGCAAAGAGTTCTGCTGTCTATTTAACTTGCATTTTGGTTGCAATTAAACTTTTACCTT
This sequence comes from Nostoc cf. commune SO-36, assembly GCF_023734775.1. NCBI lineage: Bacteria > Bacillati > Cyanobacteriota > Cyanophyceae > Nostocales > Nostocaceae > Nostoc > Nostoc commune. The sequence goes on from NZ_AP025732.1 coordinate 2,270,966, forward strand.
AATATTTGATCTCAGCCTATTATCTCAAAATGAAGGCTGAGTTTATCTATGAAAAATAATAGTTTTAGCTCAATGATAAAACTTTGGATTTTTTAATTTGATAAAAAACTTTTATATTTTATTTATTTTCCTACTTAGGAATAAATTTAGCTGCTTAATTTGAAGGTTATTACAAAGGATTTATTTTGGAAATTATATCAGTAAATAGCACTTAAGAAAGTCCCGTAATAAGTTGTATCCATCTCAAAAATATTCAGTGTTTATACTGTTTTAAAAACAAAGTGTAAAGAAGACATTAGTTGTCAGAAGTGGATATTTCCAAAGCTGTAGTAGTAAATATAAAGCCTTATAAGGAGATTTAAGTTGAAAAACAGTTATATATTCGACGTTGAAAAAATCAGAAACTCCAGAAATATAACTCAGCAAAAAACTCATATTTAGTACTAAGTAACAAAAGCAATAAGCTTGACTAGGTTAATCTCTTTAATTAAATAGGATAAAAAATAAATTAATGAATATTTCTATTCTGGTCTTTGGAAAAAATAACTTTCTCGCCACACTTCCATCTCAGATTCTTTATGCGGCTGCTTTTAGTGTAGAAATTATAGACAATCTCAATCAGGCAGTGTCACGGATTAAAACCACGCCCCCCGATATCATACTTGTGCAGGCTAGCGTAGATGGCAGTATGGAACTGTGCGGATGGTTGAAGGATCAGACGAAACTATCGTGGATATACTGTATTCTTTTCGAGGATCGTCCCCAGCAGCTGACTGATAAAAATAAAGGTTGGCACAGAGAATTAGAGATGAGTGCTGCGGCACTAAAGCAAGGAGCCGATGCTTATATTTGGCATATTATTGAAGAAAAAACAGATGATAACCTAGCAGAGTTGACCGCCAATCATGGACTAATACTTGCTCAATTAACTGTTGGGTTGCGGAAAGCACAAAAATACCGAGATTTGATTCGGACAAACGATATGTTATCTGCGATCGCCTTAGCCGATTCGTTGACAGAATTAAATAACCGTCGTGCTTTAGAATGGGACTTACCCAGGCAAATTCAAAGAGCTAGGACTCAAAAAACTTCCTTGAGTTTGATTATTCTGGATGTAGATCATTTCAAAAACGTTAACGATACTCACGGGCATTTAGTAGGCGATCGCATCTTACAAATACTATGTCAGCGTCTACGTCACAATCTGCGCTGTCAAGATACAGCATTCCGCTATGGTGGCGAAGAATTTGTAATTCTTTTGGCTAACACTACCGATGACGAAGCGCTATTAGTCGCCCGTCGTCTCAACCGTGTAGTCAGCGACGAACCATTTGCACTCAAAAATAAACTAACAATTAATATTACCATTAGTTTGGGCACAGCCTCTCTGCGAACTGAAGATGATGAAAAAGGAGAGAGTCTGCTACATCGTGCTGATCAATGTCTGTTACAGGCTAAAACTTCTGGGCGTAATCGGGTTATTGACTCGAACTACTTATCTCATGCCTCACATTTGAAAGTTGTTTCTTCGTGAACTACTTAGGCTTGCCTACGGCTGAAGTCTTTTTCCCCATCCCTCAAAAACTTTAGGGGGTTTGGAAAAGTCCGCTTTAAGTCACTAGACTGAAGTTAGTTGCCCAACTAGTATTGACTGTTCCATAGATAGAATAGATGACTCAACTAACTTCTAGAATTTGCATCCTTGGCGGAGGCTTTGGTGGCCTCTACACAGCCCTGCGGTTAAGCCAACTACCTTGGGAATCTACACAAAAACCCGAAATTGTTCTGGTAGATCAAAGCGATCGCTTCTTATTCTCTCCTTTACTTTACGAATTACTCACAGGCGAACTACAAACCTGGGAAATTGCCCCACCCTTTGAAGAACTTTTGCAAGGTACTGGGGTACGTTTTTATCAAGGAGTTGTGTCTGGAATTGACATCGACCAGCAACGGGTAAATATAAACGAAGGGCCCGAAATCCCTTATGACCGATTAGTGCTGGCGCTAGGAGGTGAGACACCGCTAGATTTAGTCCCTGGTGCGGCAGCCTACGCCTACACATTCCGCACAATTTCTGATGCCTATCGTTTAGAAGAACGCCTGCGATTTTTAGAAGAATCGGATGCTGATAAAATTCGGGTGGCGATCGTTGGGGCTGGCTACAGTGGTGTAGAGTTAGCCTGTAAGTTAGCCGACAGATTAGGTGAAAGAGGACGCTTTCGGATTATTGAAATCGCTGATCAAATTTTGCGAACTTCCCCAGAGTTTAACCGGGAAGCAGCAAAGAAAGCAATAGAAGCCCGTGGTGTGTTTCTTGATTTAGAAACCAAAGTAGAATCAATAGAGCAAAATACCATCTCCTTAGAATACAAAAACCAGTTAGATAAAATTCCTGTGGATTTGGTAATTTGGACTGTAGGAACGAGAGTTGCGCCCGTAGTCAAATCTCTTTCTCTCAAGCAAAATCAGCGTGGTCAAATCAGCACTACATCCAATCTGCAAGTTCTTGATCATCCAGAAATCTTTGCCTTGGGAGATTTAGCAGACTGTCATGATGCCGAAGGACAACAAGTACCCGCCACCGCACAAGCCGCTTTCCAACAAGCTGATTATACTGCTTGGAATATCTGGGCAACTCTGACTAATCGCCCCCTCCTTCCCTTCCATTACCAACAGTTAGGAGAAATGATGGCATTAGGAATAGACAACGCCACTCTCACTGGTTTGGGAATTAAACTAGATGGGCCTTTAGCATACGCTGCCCGTCGTATGGCCTATTTATATAGGTTGCCAACCTTAGACCATCAGCTTAAAGTTGGTTTTAATTGGCTAGTGCGTCCTATCATAGAAACACTTTCTCGGTAACTTCAGGTTGGGCATTGGTCATTGGTAAAGAACCAAGGCATTTACAATCATCTGCTTTATTTTCGCCAACCTACTGAGTAGATGCTAGACTCTACCCACAGAAGCTCTTTAACAAGCCAAAATCTAAAATTCAACATTCAAAATGTTCAAACTTTGATGAAACAACCGAAAGTTATTTTTTTAGATGCTGTGGGTACACTTTTCGATGTCAAAGGTAGTGTGGGCGAAGTTTATAGTCAGATAGCCCAAGAATTTGACGTTACAGTTTCCGCCGAAACATTGAATACAGCTTTCATTAAAAGCTTTAAAGCCTCGCCGCCACCGATATTTCCAGATGCGGAACTGCAAGATATTCCCCAGCGCGAATTTGATTGGTGGCGGATAATTGCCCTGAACACTTTTGAAAGTGCAGGTGTTCTCAAGGAATTTTCTGACTTTTCGGCTTTTTTTAGCGAACTTTACATTCACTTTGGCACTGCCGAACCGTGGTTTGTCTATCCTGATGTTTTGCCAGCTTTAATCAACTGGCGGCGGTTGGGAGTTACCTTGGGGGTGCTGTCCAATTTTGATTCTCGAATTTACTCAGTATTGCAAAGTTTGGGATTGAGAGAGTTTTTTAACTCTGTTACCATTTCTACCCAGGTACGTGCAGCTAAACCAGATCCTCAAATTTTTGCTATTGCCTTAGATAAACATAAATGTTCCCCAGAGGCGGCGTGGCATATCGGCGATAGCATTGTAGAAGACTATCACGCAGCGAAAGCGGCCGGACTCAGGGGCGTTTGGATTAACCGGGGAAAATGAGGGGATAGGTTCAATTTGGATTGCTATATAATTACGAGTTATTTTGACATAGTTTGTATTTATATTATGGAGGCAATAAACCCCTCTAAATAGCGATCGCCTGACGAATTCCCCAGTCATGGCAAAACCAATCACTCCAAAAACTTCCTATATTTTGCTCAAAGGATGATGGATAAAAGGAATGAATGAGTTTTAGAACTTTATACTTTAAGTTCTAAAACTCGTTCATCCACCTCAGATACTCGTTCATCCACCTTTGATATTCATTCATCCACCTCAAAGACTCATTCATCCACCTTTGATACTCATTCATCCACCTCAAAGACTCATTCATCCACCTTTGATACTCATTCATCCACCTCAAAGACTCATTCATCCACCTTTGATACTCATTCATCCACCTCAAAGACTCATTCATCCACCTTTGATACTCATTCATCCACCTCAAAGACTCATTCATCCACCTTTGATACTCATTCATCCACCTCAAAGACTCATTCATCCACCTTTGATACTCATTCGTCTCAATGGCCAATGCCCAATGCCAAATGCTGCCCCAACACTCGTATGATCTACATATCAGGAAAACATAACAGCCAGCTTTTTACCGCAAAACATGGGCAGTATTTGGGAAATCGATTTTTACTCGCGTCCAATTTTGGACGATAATCAGAAAAAAATTTGGGAAGTCTTAGTCTGCGAAAGCCCCTTGGATATCGACACAAAAGCAGATTCTTTGTTTCGCTATGCTCAATATTGTCCCAGTACCCAGGTAAATTCGGGTTCATTGCGGGCAGCATTGCAAGAGGCTATTAACCAAGCTGGAAAAGCACCAATCAAAATCCGCTTTTTCCGTCGCCAAATGAACAACATGATTACTAAAGCCTGCCAAGACTTAGGCATTCCTGCCCAGCCTAGCCGCCGTACTTTGGTTCTCAACCAATGGTTAGAACAGCGAATGGAAGAAGTGTATCCTCAAGAACCAGGGTATCAAGGGGGGGCTAATCCCTCAGTCCGCCTGGAGAAACCTTTGCCCCAACGTTTACCAGATGCTTTAGAAGGACAGCAGTGGGTATTTGTCACCTTAGATGCTGCGGATTTGGCAGAAATGCCAGAGTGGGAAATTGGTTTTGGTGAAGCTTTCCCCCTAGAGTTGGCGAAAGTTTCACCCGAAGCCCGTATTCCTGGCATTTTGATTTTCTCACCAAGAGCGTTGCCCTTAGCAGGCTGGATGTCTGGTTTGGAGTTGGCTTTTTTAAAATTTGATACTAGCGTTGAGGCGAGATTGCTTTTAGAAACTGGTGTAACTGACAGCTGGATTGTGGCAAATATCAAGAAGCCTCAAATCTTAGCAGAAGCTAAAGGTTTTGAAGAAGCCAAGCAAAAAGCTAACGGAGTGCATTTTATTGGTATACAGTCTGATCCCAAAGCAGAATCTTTTGCTGGTTTTTGGCTGTTGCAAGAGGTTAATCTTTGAAAATGGGGATTGGGGACAAGGGCACAAGGGGACAAGGAGAATAACCATGCACAATGCCCAATGCCCAATGCCCAATGACAAATGACAAATGACAAATGACTAGATCCGTTGAGATATGACGATGATTTGGGATAATTAACAGCGTCCATCAGCGTTGATCTGTGGTTTCAAATCGCAACTGCCGAAATATGCTGATGATTTTTGGATAGTTATCTGCGTCCATCGGCGGAAAGTCTGATGCCTGCGGCGGGCTGCGCCAACGTCGGCTTTTGGTAATCAGACTTTCAAGAGACAGGGTTGATATGCGGTTCAAAATCCACTATTCACTAAGGGTCATGGGTTCTGAAAATTTGTCACAAGATACACTAGCAGAACAGTTGCTGGAACTAGCTATAAAATCCGGAGCCGAAGCTGCTGAGGTGTATCAGTCGCGATCGCTTTCTCGTCCAGTGTTTTTTGAGGGCAACCGACTAAAACAGCTAGAAACCAGTCAATCTGAAGGCACAGCGCTAAGGCTTTGGCGAAATGGGCGTCCGGGACTCACGGTAGCTTATGGTTCTGTCTTAGCCGAAGTAATGGTGGAAAAAGCTCTAGCACTCAGTCAACTTAATCAAGCGGAAGCAGTAGAATTAACCTCTAACTTTCAGCCCTTCTACCCAGATTTAGGGGAAAGTGTGCCGATAGAAGTTTTGGTAGATTGGGGCAAAGAAGCGATCGCACTTATCCGTGATGTCTATCCAGATATTGTGTGCAATGGTGACTGGGAATGTGATATTGAAACCACTAGACTAGTCAATACCAAAGGTTTAGATTGTCACTATACTGACACTACCCTTAGCTGCTATGTATCCGCAGAATGGGTACGTGGCGATGATTTTTTGAATGTTGCCGATGGACAAACGAAGCGTGGCGAACTCGACCCAAAGAGATTAGCTAATCAAATTTTACAGCGCTTAATTTGGGCCAGAGAAAATATCTCACCTCCGACTGGGCGCGTACCAATTTTGTTCACTTCCAAAGCTGCCGATATGCTTTGGGGTACTGTGCAAGCAGCGTTGAATGGCAAGCGAGTCTTAGAAGTAGCTTCTCCTTGGGCAGAACACCTGGGTAAGCCAGTAGTCGCACCTAGCCTCACTCTCTACCAAGATCCAGAAGCGGGCCCTTACAGTTGCCCTTTTGATGATGAAGGCACTCCGACGAAATCTTTAGTATTTATCGAGAACGGGACTTTACAGAATTTTTATGGCGATCGCACTACCGGACGCCAACTTGGTACTAGCACCACTGGAAATGGTTTTCGCCCTGGCTTGGGCAGCTATCCCACCCCTGGTTTATTTAATTTTCTGATCCAACCAGGTTCGGCATCTCTACCAGATTTGATTAGACAACTAGATGATGGCTTGATTGTGGATCAAATGCTGGGTGGCGGCGGCAGTATTTCTGGAGATTTTTCCATCAACGTTGATTTAGGCTACCGCGTCCAAAATGGTCACGTAATTGGGCGCGTTAAGGATACTATGGTTGCAGGTAATGTCTACACTGCCCTAAGACAATTAGTTACACTAGGCAATGATGCTGATTGGAATGGTTCTTGTTACACTCCATCTCTGATAGTTGAAGGGCTATCCACTACGGGGAGAAGCAATTAAAACAATTCGCAATTCGCAATTCGCAATTCGCAATTACGTTTTGTGACGGGGATTTAGACCCCTACACAAAACGGGCTGCCTGTCTTGCTGGGGACTTAAACCCCCAAAGTTTATTAATTCGTAATTGAGGATAGTGCTTGTATTGTAATAGCGAAACGGTTCAGTTAAGGCTAAAACTCTGTTATCCAAGTCAATTTTTTAACGTAGACGCTTCGGCTTGCCGCAGGCTACCGCCTTCTCTACGAGAGGCTTTCGCCAACGCGTAGCGTCTCGTAGAGAAGGCGCAGAGGACGCAGAGAGAAGAAAGAGAAGGAAAAAATTGCTTAACTGAACTGTATTGCTCTGAAATTTCGGTGACAGCTTTTTAGTAGATTGTAATCCCAAATCTAAAATCTAAAATCTAAAATTGGTATGAATCAGCGCTTTCGTACCTGGTGGCAGCCTCGAAAAGGTTTAGCGATCGCTGAAGCTTGTGTAATCGGTTTAGTTGCTGCTCTATCTGCGGTATTCCTAAAAGTGGGTTCTGGATGGCTGGGGACATGGCGAGTCCATAGTACCCACATTTTCCCCGCATGGCTAACACTACCGATAATTGGTCTTGTCCTAGGATTTGTGGCTGGCTGGTTGGTAGAAAGGTTGGCACCAGAGGCTTCTGGTAGCGGTATCCCCCAAGTCAAAGCAACTCTTGCCAATGTGTCTATGAGATTATCTTGGCGGGTGGCAGGTGTAAAGTTACTCAGTGCCATCATTGCCATTGGTTCGGGCATGACTTTGGGACGGCAAGGCCCCACCGTCCAAGTGGGGGCCAGTTTGGCAGCAGGAATGAGTCGTTGGGTTCCCACTTCCCCAGATCATCGGCGGCAAATGATTGCAGCTGGTGCAGGTGCAGGTTTGGCGGCTGCTTTCAATGCCCCGATCGCAGGTGTATTATTTATCGTTGAAGAGTTACTCCAGGATTTATCAGGCTTGACTCTGGGAACTGCCATTATTGCCTCCTTTATTGGTGGGGTAATATCCCGGCTATTGGGTGGTGGCAGTTTAGACCTTAATTTGCAATTAACTCAATCTTCCAGCCAATTCTCTATCCCGGAAATTCCCTTTTTCATTTTATTGGGTATTTTGGCAGGCTTGCTGGGCGCATTGTTTAATCGCGGCTTAATATTTAGTATTAAATTTTATAGAAGACTACATATCAGCTTATCGCTACAGGTGGCTTTAGCTGGATTTATCTCTGGTATTGTCGTGGCAATTCTCCCTGCATCCTTCCGCGACAATACGGGATTACGCGAGTCTTTAATTACTGGAGGTTCTGATCCTAGCGTAGCTGCGATCGCCTTTGCCGCCCAGTTCATTCTCACACTCATTGCCTTTGGTTCAGGAGCGCCGGGGGGATTATTCGCTCCCAGTCTAATTTTGGGTTCTTGTTTAGGACACATCATCGGTGTCTCTGAGTTATACATCACCGGCGCGGGTTCTCCGACTACTTACGCGCTAGCGGGTATGGGTGGATTTTTTAGCGCCGTTTCCAAAGTGCCAATCACGGCAATTGTGATTGTGTTTGAGATGACTACAGATTTCAATTTGGTACTACCTTTAATGATTGTTTCTGTCGCAGCTTACCTAGTTGCGGATAAAGTAGTGCCTGGTTCGCTTTATGAAAAACTTTTGGAGTTAAAAGGCATCACTCTCACCAAAGAAGTTCCGATAGAAGGAGCGTTAACCAAATTAACTGCAAAAGATGTGATGCAAGAACGGGTAGAAACTTTGGATGCAGAGATGAGCTTGGAAGAAGCAATGCAATTCTTTGCCCGTTCCCATCATCGCGGTTTCCCGGTGGTAGAAGATAGCAAGTTAATCGGGATTGTGACGCAATCAGATTTGCTGAAAATACGCGAACGCAATTTAGCTAATGATATTTTCTTAAAAGAAATTATGACGCCTGTCCCGATGACAGTAACACCAATCCACACCCTAAGTAATGTGCTGTATTTACTCAATCGCTATCAAATCAGCCGTTTACCTGTGGTGGATGGACGAAAACTGATTGGGATTATTACCCGTGCAGATATTATTCGGGCGGAAGCAGATCATCTCAATTGTGATAACCGGACTCCTAAACTGCAACCAGAACCTTCATACATAGTTTACCAAACGCGATCGCCGAGTATTGGTAGAGGTAGATTATTAGTACCCGTAGCTAATCCCGAAACAGCCGATATTTTGTTACTTATGGCAGCAGCTATTGCCCGCGATCGCCATTATGAAATAGATTGCGTGCAAGTGATGCTGATACCCCGCCACAGTTCCCCATCAGAAACCGAAGTAAGAACGGCAAAAAGTCGTCGCTTGCTACGACAGGCTGAAGTCTTAGCAAAAAAGTGGCAGATTCCCTTACACACGCAGATTCGAGTTACCCACGACGTAGCCCAGGCAATTTTGGAGACAGTCAACGAACAACACATCGACCTTATATTGATGGGATGGAAAGGTAACACATCTACCCCCGGTAGGATTTTTGGCAACGTTGTAGACACCATAATTCGCCAAGCCACTTGCGAAGTAGTATTAGTAAAATTAGGCACAACTGGGCAAGCTTTCAACCGTTGGCTAGTCCCGATAGCTGGTGGCCCCAATTCCCCACTGGCGATTAAATTACTACCTGCTCTAATTACATTAGGAAATGAACCGCAAATTCACTTGACACAGGTGTTTAAGCCATTTGAATTCAAGCCAGATATGTCAGTTTCAGAACAAGCCATCCGCCATTTGATGCGGCGGCGAAAACTGCCCAGTACTGTGGTTGCTCTCCCAGTTCAAGCTGATTCAGTTGCTGAAGGTGTGATTAACCTAGTGAAAACCGAAGGTTATGATGTTGTCGTTGTGGGAGCTTCGCGCGAGGGATTGTTGCAGCAGGCGATTCAAGGTAATATTCCAGAAGCGATCGCCTCTGGTGTAGAAAGTACAGTGATTTTAGTCAGGGGTGCAATTAACAATTAAGTAGGGGCGCAAGCCCTTGCACCCCTACAAATCTACACATAATTTGAGTTCAACGATAAAATATGCCAATAATTAGAGAAACAATTATTGGTATTAAGATTGGAATAGCAACTATAGAACCCATTTGATATCTCTAAGAAGCTGCGAGTCTCTTAAGCATGAGCCTAACAAAACAAAGATTGAGCTTGGTCATTCAATTGTTCCTTCTGCCCTCTGCCCTCAGCATAGCTGCCTTCTTCAAAAATTCTCGCGTGACCCCTAGTTGTACTCTCCAGGAAGATCAGTTTTTCTAACAGTAATGCTGCCAACTTTCTTACCTGACATTCTCAATAATTCATCACCTGAAAATTCAAAACCAAGCTTTAGTGCTATTCGCGCAACATCATCTGCGGTTGGTGCTGCGAGCACCTCGTTTTTAAGTTCAGGTTCAGACTGCATTTTCTTTAAAAATGCTTCGATTTGCTCAAAAGCCATATTTAAAATTTGATCCTCGCTAGCTACTCGTAATATAGAAACCATTTGGGATCTAGTATACTATTAAAATAATAGTACTTTCTATCACTCATGTATTTAAATAGTTTAACAGATGAAGAGTGGTTAATTATTGAACCATTATTACCTAAAAAGAAGCTGACTCGTCCACCTACATGGAGTAAAAGACAAATTTTAGATGGCATCTTTTATCAACTGAAAAATGGCTGTAATTGGGCTGACTTGACCGTTGGATTTGCCGCCCTATTCCACAGTTTTTTGGCATTACAAGCAGTGGCGAAGTGATGGATTGATTGAGGATATCATGGAGATTTTACATCACAGAGTCCGAGAAAAAAAAGGAAGAAAGCCCCTTTGGACTACCTTGATAATGATCGATTCCCAAGCAGTCAAAAATACTTGTAATGCTAGTATCGAAACCAAGGGGTTTTGTTTTTACAAGTCCACGAACGGTACAAAAAGGCATCTTGCAGTAGATATTCTTGCTTTCCCTTTTTTACTCACTGTACTCAGGCGAATATTTCTGATGACCAAGGGCTGATTAAGATGTTGACAATTCATATCGACTTCTTTAAATTCAAACCTGTGGAACTACCTAAAACGACAATTCTTTTAGACAACGGTTATCATCCTGACTTTCAGGAAGCCGAGTTAGTCAAGATTTATCCAGAAATCATGAGTAAAATTCAATTTTCTTTTGTCTCCCAAGCCATCCCAGCAGGAAAAAGCCCAGAAAGGAAAGTCTGGTTTTGTACCAGTTAAAGCCAGATGGGTCATTGAAAGAAGTAATGCTTGGATGGAACGCTGTAAAAGCTTGGTCAAAAATTTTGAAAGAACTTTGGAGAATGCGACGACTAAAATTCATCTCTGTTTTGTCAGACTTATGCTCCGAAGATTAGCTACTTCATAGATCCCAAATGGGTTCTATAAGCCCCCACTTACCAAACTTAATTTCCTCACCCTCAGACTTTAAAAACGCAATCCAACCTACAACTCCCATCAAAATCAAAATACACCCAAAGCTAAGAAATATAACAAATACTGAATCTTCCATTTTTCACAATTACAAAGAATTTTTTTAATGACCATCAACTAACTTTGCTAAACTTGCACGAAACCGACTAAAATCAAAAGCTTCAATAGTTTTTTGCTGCAAGTATTCTGGTTGGTAAACTACTGGGTTAGAGCAATCGCCTTGCAGGATTTGAATTAGATTATTGGCAATTTCTTCTACGTTATCAGGGTTAACTAAACATCCCAATTTTCCCTCAGCCAAGGGATCTATAGAACCATCTTGATTACCTGCTAGCACCGGTTTCCCACAAGCTAAAGCTTCTAGATAAACAATACCAAATCCTTCTCCTTTACTAGGCAAAGCAAAAACATCGCAGAGATTGTAATAAGCACACAATTCTTCATCTGGTACAAATCCTGCAATAGTGACACAATCTTGTAGATTTAAGCTGGTAACTAAAGCATTAATTCGAGGTAAATCATCCCCTTTCCCTGCAAGAATGAAGTGAACATTAGGGATATGCAACCGCACTTTAAGTAAAGCATGAAGGATTTGGTCATAACCCTTGTATTTTGCCATGCGTCCCATCCGCGTTACTGTTAAAATTACAGGCTGTTCATCTGTTAAGTTATATCGTTTTAGCAAGTAGGGAGGTTTAGGATTTATTTTAAATTGATTGGCATCAAACGTATTAGGTAAAAGAACTATTTTTTCTGAATCAATATTTTGATATTCAAGCAAGCGCTGGCGAGTGTAATTACTAACACTAATAATTTTATCTGCTTTTTGTAATGCTAATTTTGTAGGCTTATTCTCAAGATCCCAAACTTCTAAGCCATGAGCAACTACCCAGTAAGGAATCCCAGTGAGAAGTTTTAGAACATAACAAGCAGTGGCATAGTTAACATGAGTTGATATGACTATAGTGGGGCGTTGGAGAATAGCCAAAATAATGATTTTGGTAGCGAATAAAATGGTTTGCAATAATCGTGGTAAATCTCCAAAATAATGAAATCTTGTTGAAGTTAAAAATTGCAAGTTTTGCTGCTGTCCTAAATTGTGCTTGTCATACTTGAGAAACACGTCATAATGAGCTTCAGGATATATATCTTGTAAAGCTTGGAGTAAAAATGTTGAGTAAACTTGAATACCTCCCTTAAAACCAAATATGTTCGGAAATATTAAGTTAAAATGACGTTTATTTACCGGAGATTTTTTGAACATTGTAAATAATTTCAGGTTTTGATTCAATTACAAAATCTTTTCTAGAAGTGATAGTTGCTGCTAGAAAATAAAACTCAATAGTTGTAAAAGTATAGTCTTCAGCAAAAAAATCGGGCAATTGAGATGCTAAAAACATAATAATCGGAATGATAGTAACAGGATTAGCATATTTAACTTTAGATGCTATTTTTACTAAAAAATTTGTAAATAGTAATAATCCAGCAACTCCTTGTTCTACTAAAACATTCAAAAATATGTTGTGTGCGTGATAACCTTTAACTCCAAAAACTTTCACTCCTATATGTTCTGCAAAAACCCCTACTCCTATACCTGAAATTGGCCTTTTAATAGTTTCAATAATAGCTGCCTGCCAAAGGGCAAACCTTGATAAAGCTGTACCTACAGGGCTAGGAAGCACTATGTTGCTAGGATTGGTTGAAAATAAATTAATTAAGGGAAATATTTTACTATTTCCCAAACCAATTCTATATGTAGATACTGGTATAGATATAATGCATAAAAGCCATATACTCATAATAAAAATCATTTTTTTAATACTAATGATTTCATATATTAATAAAAGAAACATACCAAGAATAAAAACTAGCCAAGCATTTCTACTGGCAGACAAAGCTAGGGAAATAAGAAAAACAAATTCGCTTATATATAATTCAAATTTAGATATGTTTTTCTGTTTTTCTAAAATTAAACTTAAACATAATCCAATAGAAACTATTACCCCAAACTGGTTAGGATTTTGCATGATTGAACCAATCTGAGGATAATAACTTGGAAATTTTAATAATTCAAAAATCCAATGATTGGGAAATAAAGCTTCTAGAAAACCAAAAACCGCAATTATTTGTAATAAATATAATATAGAACGATAGTAAAATGTTAAAGATGAGGTTTTGACATTTCTAAAACTTAGAACTAAAAAAGCAAAAAATACTATAAAGTAAGTAGAATATTTCAGACTATAAGTAATCGCTGTATTTGGAAATGGGCTAATCAATGAAGACAGCCACATCCAAAAATACAGTAGACTAATAGATATCAAAATAGTTTTATGCTTTTTTAAAACTTCTGGTATTAATTTTACAGATAAACTAATTACACCAAAGCTAAATGCAGAAAGTAATAAATAATGAATACCAATATTTATTCCAGGAACTTTTATCCGCCCTAGAAGCGAAGAAAATAGTATGAGCAGGAAAAATATATTAATCATAACTTGTATTTGTGAATACTTGTTTGACAACAAAAAACTTAGATCAAACCCACACTCGCAGGTTTAAGCGGAGATTTTGATATTTTTTCCAGCTAAAATCCTGAGTATGTAAAGAATATTATCATATTACAGTCGCGGACAATATCATCTGTTGAAGCTATGAGTAATCTTAGATTTGAGCCAAGCTAAATCTTCTGGAGTCGATGTCAAAAGTAGTATGAAGTATGATATGGACAGATGCACAAAAAAATAAGTAAGTCAAAAAGTTTTCATTAGCCTTACCAATTATTTATTTTAATTTGGGAATGCAATTCGCCGAAATTATCTTATAATCTGCTTTTCAAGTATCTCTATCTTAGGGTATACTTAAGAGCGATCGCCAGCCCCTAGATTTACCAAAAACAACCACCTGCAAAGCTTGTCAAGCTAAATTGCAACACAATATTGTTCGCTAATTTTATTTTTGACAAATCTTAATTAACAATTCAACCAGGCAAAGTTGGCACGCCCTCACTCCCCAGCGTTATTTGTCAATTGCTATAAAAATTTCTGCACTTTTCATTGAATCATCTGCCAAATCTTGAGAATGTTTTCACCACTCCCACCACCAGCAATAGTTTGTCCATCTGGGCTGATGGCAACGGCATAAATATATCCAGAACCTGTCTCTAAAGTGCGAATTTCCTTTCCTGTTACTGGATTCCAAAGTTTGATGCTCTTGTCACTGCTGCCACTTACAAGGGTGACACCGTTTGGACTTGTACTTCGCAAAAAGGCGACAGAGTTAACCTTATCATTATGTCCTTTTAAGGTGTAGATTAACTTACCTGTCTCCAGATTCCACAATTTAACTGTCTTGTCCCCACAGCCACTAGCAAGGGTAACGCCATCGGGAGCAAAAGCGACTGAAAGAATCGACTCTGCATTTCCCTCCAAAGTGCGGATTAACTTACCTGTCTCCAGATTCCACAATTTAATTGTCCTATCCCAGCTACCGCTAGCCAGGGTTTTGCCATCAGGACTAAAAACCACAGATGAAACACCATTAGTATGTCCATCTATGGTGCGGATTAACTTACCTGTCTCCAGATTCCACAGTTTAATTGTCTTGTCCTTACTAGCACTGCCACTAGCAAGAGTTTTGCCATCAGGACTGAAAGCAACAGAAGCAACTCCGTCGCTATGTCCCTCCAAGGTACGGATTAATTTACCTGTCTCCAGATTCCACAATTTAATTGTCTTGTCCGCACTGCCACTGGCAAGAGTCTTGCTATCAGGACTGAAGGTGACAGTCCAAATCCAAGTGGAATGTCCTTGTAAAGTGCGAATTTCCTCTCCACTTGCCAGTTTCCATAGCTTGATTGTCTTATCATCACTAGCACTGCCAAGGGTTATGCCATCAGGACTGAAAGCTACGGAATTTACATCACTGGAATGTCCCTTGAGAGATTTAGGTAGAAAAGAATTTTCCGGGACGCTTTTTTCGGGCGGAATCGGCCGAGAAATAGGTGGAGAATATTCGCTCATTGTATGAGGGCGAGTCTGTAAATACCAAACTCCTCCCAATCCCAACACCAAAATGCTAGAACCTAACAGCAGTTGCATTTGTAGCTTGCTATTTGATTTTAGTGAAACTGCTGCTTTGTTTACTGAGGTAGCTGCAAATGTTGGTGTAAGTATAGTTGGAGGCACTGATGACAATGGTGATGGTTGAGATGTCAAGTCAGTGATGACTTCATCAGCCGATTGGTAACGTTTTTGGATATCTAGTTGCAACAATTTATCCAAAATTTCACCCAACTCTGTAGACACAGAAATACCGTCCCTACCTGGACGGTTCAAATATTGCCGCCAAGACTGAACCCAACCATAACCCTGCTGTATCCACAGTTGAGATGGGCGAACCCCAGTCAGAAGATGAAAACAAGTCGCCCCCAAACTAAATAAATCACTCGCTGGGTAAGCTTTTCCATCTTGCATTTGTTCAAGTGCAGTGTAACCGTGTGAGCCAATAACAGTGCCCATCTTAGTCTGCACTGTTGCTGTTAGCTGCTTAGAGGCTCCAAAATCAATTAGTACTAATCGCCCGTCACTTTGACGGCGAATAATATTCTGTGGTTTGATATCCCGATGAATCACTCCGCGCACATGGATAAACTTCAGCACAGGTAATAAATCTAGCAAAAATGTGCGAATCTCTATTTCGCTATAGCTTCCCAGCGTCTCCCATTCCTTAAGCAAGTTTTGCCCATTGATAAATTGCTGTACTAAAAACAAATAGTGATTTTGCTCAAAATAAGCCAATAAGGTGGGAATTTGCGGATGTTCTCCGAGTTCTTGCAGTCTGCTCGCTTCTTGTTTAAATAGCTCAATAGCCTTTGTTAGTGGCCCAGTTCCCTGAAGTTTTGGCGCGAATTGCTTAACAACACAGCATTCATTCAGTTTGTGTACATCTTGTGCCAGATAGGTTCTACCAAATCCGCCCTCGTCTGACAACAGCTCAGTGGGACGATAGCGACCTCCAAGTAGGGGTATCAATTCCGCTTTACAATTGTGGCAAGAGGTGTTTTTATCAGGATTTAGGGGTTTTTGGCAATCGGGATTCACACAACAGAGCATACTGGGAATCCATTTAACTTGAGGTATATATTCATCTTAAGTCATGTAGTATAATCTCTCTTGTTAGTTAATATCACTGGATACTATACAAATTCCTAATTTCCTTACCTCATCAGGGATTCAACTGAGAACTGGTGATTAGGACAATTTTCATAGAGACTCAACCCCTATAGAAATTGCGAAAAACTCTTTCCCAGTAACCAGTCCCGAAGCTAACATTCCTCCCGAACAAGCTCTAAGTTTCTTCGCGTAGCTTTATTGTAGAGAAGTTGCCAGGTAATGGGCGCGACCCTTTGAAAAATTTAGATAACTTGTAAAAAGTTGTGCTTGAGCGATGCCTTTTAACTCATTGATAGGCGTTAACTCTGCTTAGGGATTACATCTGTGTATGGCATTTAGTCAGTTTCCAAAAAAATCTAGGCAATAATCCGAAAAGCAGCATTTCCAGTTTGTAGTTCAGTATATACCTACAAAACCAAGATTTACCCTAGTAATCTTAATTGAAAATGTAATTTTCTCGATTTAATTGTAGGCAAGATTTAGAGCGTGTGTAATGTACGATTTCAATTGATAACAGTCGATGCCTTTGGCACACCGCTAAGGTGTCTACGCTAAATTTTTCAGTCTACATAAGAAGTTAGATTTATTTGCTGCGGTAAAACAGCAGCTAGGATTACAATTTTCTCTTACTGAAAACAAACCCATCAGCAAATTTAGGAGCGTAATTATGCTATTAGAAAATCAAACCTATCGCCGGAAATTAAGTAACGTTTTAATTTGTTGCATGAGTAGTGGTTTGTTAATCACAAGTAATGTGCTTCCTATCAATGCTTTAGGAAGACCTCAAAATTATCAAAACTTCCTAATTGCCAAATCACCAGATGAGAGACAACCAGAAGCAGTAACAAAAGCAATTGAGCAAATTCCTGTTTCTCAAGCGTCAATAGCTCCAAGACGCAAGATATCTATTCAGTCGCCAATACAAACTCGTCGCATAGCGTCTAACAGCGAAAATTCGCAGCGAACTTCCAACTCTTCAAGTGATAGTTCGACTCCTAGATCATCTGGACGTAGGGCTTCTAACTCAAATTCTAATCGTTCCAATAGTACTGCATCTAGATCATCTGGAGGTAGAACTTCTAACTCAAATGCTTATCGTTCTAATGCTGGTTCCGGGAGAGTTCGCAAGTCAAGTTCTAATGTAGCTACACGGAACCAAAATATCGACAATTCAGCGCCTTCTTCCTCCGCTACACCTACTTACAAGGAAATTAACTTTGTAGATGTTGCATTAGGTATTCTGAGTAAGCGTGACTTTAAATCTGAAGGTAGATATTTTCATTTCTATGAGTTTCAAGGTAGAGAAAATCAATTAGTCCAAATTAGGCTAATTGGCAGTGAGGATACACGCAGAACCAATAACTTGAGTTTAAAACCCTTATTGTTTCTGCATGATCCTGATAATAATATCATCGTCAAAAAAGGCGCTTTTGATAAAAGCAGTGGTGGCGATGATGCATTCATTTTTGCACGATTACCGAAGAATGGCATTTACAAAATTGCAGTTACTAGTCAAAATACTGGGGATACAGGGCGCTACAGTTTGGCTCTCAGAAATGACAGAGCTAGCTATACTGTAGATGAATTAGGTCAATTAAGTGCCAAAAGCTCAACTATAAAACAAAATGGCGGCGCTTACAATATTTCTAATTTTCAAGGCAAGAAAAATCAACTAATAAGTATTCGTGTAGATAGTATTGATGAAGAATTTTCTCCTTATGTAGCTTTGCTGAATTCTCAAGGGAAGATGATCGCTATTGATAAAGACAAAGACAAAAATGGTGTATACAGTGCTTTACTTGACCGAGCTAGGTTGCCTGAAGATGATACTTACTATATTGTTGTTACTTCCAAGAATCCACAGGAGCGCGGCCAATACAGATTGACTATCTTCTAATAATTTAGGTTATTTGAAACTACCGCCTTATAGGTAGCACAGATGTGCTACCTTACTGAGACAAACGCCAAATCTTAATAGTGTTGTCTTCACTACCGCTAACAAGGGTTTTGTCATCAGGACTGAAGGTAACTGATGTCACGGTGTTGGTGTGCCCTGCTAATGTGAGAATTTCTTCTCCTGTGGCTGGATTCCACAGTTTGATGGTGCGATCGCGGCTACCACTAGCAATCATTTTACCATCGGCACTGAAGGCTACAGTTGTAACGGTGTTGCTATGTCCCGCCAGTGTGCGAATTTCTCTGCCAGTAAGTAGATTCCAAAGTTTGATGGTGCGAGCGCGGCTAGCACTAGCTAAAGTTTTACCATCTGGGCTAATAGCCACGGTTGTCACTGTTTGAAAATTTCCTTCTAGTGTGCGAATAGGGTATCCTTTTGTCAAATTCCAGATTTTGATTGTCTTGTCAAAGCTGCCACTAGCAAGGATCACACTGTCGGGACTGATGGCTATTGAACGCACCCAGAATGTATGTCCTGCTAGTGTCCGAATTTGCTCTCCTGTAGCTAAATCCCAAATTTTAATGGTGTTGTCATCACTACCAGTAACTAGTGTCTGGCTATCAGCACTGATAGCTAGGGCATGAACTGAGTCAGAATGCCCTGCCAAAGTGCGAATTTGTTTTCGCGTTGCTAAATTCCAGATTTTGATGGTGTTGTCATCACTGGCACTAACCAGAAGTTTCCCATCTGGACTAATCTTTATGACATTCACCTGCTGAAAATGCCCGTTGAGTGAAGAGATTTGTTTGCCGGTTGCCAGATCCCAAAGTTTGATTGTGCGGTCGCCACCACTGCTGGCAATGGTTTTACCATCGGGGCTGATGGCAACAGATAAAACTGAGTTTTCATGTCCTGGGAGGGTGTTTACTAAGGAAACCTTACCCAAGATAATCTTTAATGGTTGGGCTAAAAGCGCCTCATCTTTGCCAGAAGTATTGTGCTGACTCAGCCTTGAGACTAAGCTGGTCTGAATCCGGCGAAAATGTTTATACCAAGATTCTCCAAACCCGAACAACATAATCAAAGCACTTACCAAGATTAAAATTCTCAGTAAGGGATAACTTTTAGGTAATGATGGCGCTCTAGTTGGTGGTATTTTCCCAGACGATTTACCTGCTGGTGGCAATGCCAGGAGTTGTTTTGGAGTCAAGTCTCTGAGAACTTCATCGGCTGACTGGTAACGTTCATAAATGTCTTTTTTCAAAAGCTTGTCGATGACAAAATCCAATTCAGGATTTAATGGACTCCGCAAATATTCCCGCCAATTACTCACCCAGGCATACCCAGATTCCATCCACAACTGAAAGGGAGAATTTCCCGTTAGCAGATGAAAGCAGGTAGCCCCCACACCGAACAAGTCGCTGGCGGGAAAAGCTTTACCATCTCTAATCTGTTCTAGGGGAGAATAACCATGTGAACCAATGGATGTGCCAGATTTCTGCTGAACTTTGGCGGTGAATTGCTTTGAGGAACCAAAATCAATCAGGCTTAATCGCCCATCACTTTTATGGCGGATAATATTTTCTGGTTTGATGTCTCGATGAATTACTTTGCGATCGTGGATAAATTTGAGGATGGGCAGCAAATCTAGCAAAATAGATTGAATTTCCCTAGCGTTATAAGCCTTGCGCTGTTGTAACTCCTTTAACAAATTATCCCCGTTGATAAACTGCTGCACCAAATATAGGCAACCGTCTTGCTCAAAGTAAGCTATTAAAGTTGGAATTTGGGGATGTTCCCCAAGGTCTTGTAATCGCTGCGCTTCTTCAGCAAACAACTACATCGCCTTTTTTTGCGACCAAGTTCCTTGGAATTTTGGAGCTAATTGCTTGACAACACACCGTTCATTGAGTTTATCTACATCTTCTGATAGATAGGTTCTGCCAAATCCCCCCTCATCTGAAAGGACTCGGATGACACGGAAGCGATTTCTTAAAAGTGACACCAACGGGGTGCTACAACTTTGGCAAAACTTCTTTCCATTGGGATTCAGGGGATTTGAGCAATCGGGATTTAAGCAGCAGATCATGATCTGACAGGCGCGACTGCATGACAACTTAGACTAAGTTTGCCCCGAATTTTCCCTTAAGAATATTGACTCTCGCTGACTTGTGGTAGAAAACCCTGTTTTGGGGATTGGGGAATTACTTATATGGTTAGCGTTTGTAAATAGTAGTCAGTCTTCCTCATCTGTGGAAAACTACGAGAGCCATAAGATTAATTATTCTCTCGATTATATAGTAATCTGAATAAAAATATTTTTAGAAACTGTTAAACCTAGTAATTCTGCTTGTATATTGATAAGTGGTAACTGGCTAAGTATTAAAGATAAATCCTGATTAATTAATCATTACTGACTAGCAAATATAGTTAAAATACATACTAAATTTGTTTTGCCTATTTTAACTCGACTATAATTAATTATTTATTTGATACTTCCGATAAAAAAGGATTGAATTTAACTGTGCTACCTTATTTCTTTAAATCTTGCCCTCCATTTGCGAATAGCACTAGCAGTTCTGGCTATAGGAGGCACATAAACATCAGAATTTTCCGGTTGTGTCGTTTCGTATTGTGTAATACTTTTATTATTGAATTTTTGGTTAGTTAGACAGTTAGCCAAAGTAGGGAAATAGCTTTCATTACCTAAAGCTTTGATCACTTCATCGGCAGTTTTAAACCGCTCATCTAAGGTAACTTTCACCATTTTTGCTAAAATCTGGGCGAAACTGTTGCTGATATTTACCTGTTGTTGCCAACATATTTCACCAGTCTTTGAATCCGAATCTAATTCTAAAGGACTTTTGCCAGTCAACATATAAACACAAGTTACACCCAGTGCATAAATATCACTGGCATAAACTGGACGTAGAGAAAACTGTTCTGGTGGCGCAAATCCCCTAGTCCCGATAAAGTTGGTGTTTGCAACTTTATTGATTGAGTTTTCGCAAACATCAGCTAATTGCTCTTTCACCGCACCAAAATCAATCAAAACTATCCGCCCATCATATTGACACCGCAATAAATTCTGGGGTTTAATATCTCGATGAATCACATTATTTTTATGAAGATACTGTAATACAGGTAATAATTCCTGCAAAAACTGTTTAACTGAGGCTTCACTTTTGGGCCCAGTTTGCCGTACTTCTCGTGCCAAAGTTAAACCCGGCACGTATTCTTGAATTAAAAAAAACTCCCCATTCGCCTGAAAGTAGTCTAATAACATGGGAATTTGCGAATGACTACCAAGTTTACCCAAGGTTCTTGCTTCTTTTTCAAAGCGTGTACATGCCTTTTGCCAACTTTGGGGATTAGTTACTTTTGGACAAAGCTGTTTAATGACACATAGGGGGTTCCCAGGTAATACGGTATCTTTGGCTAAAAATGTGATGCCAAAACCACCTCGCCCCAAAATTTGCAATATTTCATAGCGATCGCGAAATAGCTTTTTGGAGCCACACATCTGCCCAAGTTGAGTTTGCTGTGAAATGCTTTCTTGAGAACTCGTTGTTTTCTGGGAAAAACGATTCATTAGTATAAAATATCTGCTCTTATAATGTCTTTAATTTTATGGCAATTATTTGTTAACAACAGTAATATTACTGAATCTTTGCCAAATCATCATTACTCTCCTACTAATACTAAAAATTTAAAAAGTAAAGATAAATTCTCAAGAGATTGTATGACGGACTAATTTGTAATTTGGTTAACAGAGGCGAAAATCTGTTGGCTGGAGAATAGAAAGGTTACTAAGAGAATGTTTGAAAAGTCCTCTTGTTGGTAGCAAAACGTTATAGATCCCCCTAAATCCCCCTTAAAAAGGGGGACTTTAATTCCTGTTCCCTCCTTTTTAAGCTACCGTGTATACACAAGTTGAGTTGGGAATCACATGGACACAAAATAACGGAAAATTATTTTTAAAATCCTTAATTTTCCGTTAAACCTCTATCAATAAGCTGACACTATTGATAATTAGCTTGCTCGGTTCAAAACCTTGCCTACTAAGGCTTGTATCTTACCAGGCAAGGTTTTTAGGACTTGTGTATACACAGTAGCCTTTTTAAGGGGGGTTAGGGGGGATCAACAAGTACCTAAAATCACAGATAACTACTTTTCAAACAACCTCTAAGCCAGTATTTGAGCGTTTTGTCAAAATAGTTAGTAGGTTTTTAGAGAAAGCGCTGTGTCCTCAAATACTGGGTAAACTGTTTGAAAATAGTGCAAAAACCCAATAAATTCATCAACAGAATTCGCCTTGTTGTCTGCGGAGTCTAACTATCAGCAAATTCATACTACAAAACTTACTAGGGCATATTTTAAACCACAACCGCAAAAAACGTAGGTGAATATAAACTAGCTTTTAAAACGGAGAGGGAGAGATTCGAACTCTCGTAGACGTTTCCACCTAACAGACTTTCCAGGTCTGCGCCTTAAACCACTCGGCCACCTCTCCAGGTGCCACAAGTTACGATCATACTATAGAATCCCAAAAAATGCAAAGATAAAGAAAGATATTTTAGATTGAATCTGAAAGTCCCAATCCCAAAACGCAAATCCAGATGTCCCGTACATACACAATTAAAGTTCGCGATCGCGCCACTGGCAAAACATACACCCTACAAGTGCCAGAAGACCGCTATATCCTGCACACTGCCGAAAAACAAGGGGTGGAACTACCGTTTTCGTGCCGCAACGGGGCTTGTACCGCTTGTGCTGTGAGAGTGTTGTCAGGAGAAATTTACCAACCAGAAGCGATCGGATTGTCGCCAGATTTACGTCGGCAAGGTTATGCCTTGTTGTGTGTAAGTTATCCCCGTTCTGACTTGGAGGTAGAGACACAAGACGAAGATGAAGTTTACGAACTCCAGTTTGGACGCTATTTTGCTAGGGGGAAAATTAAAGCGGGTTTACCCTTAGATGAGGAATAAACAATTGGATAAGGCAGGGGGCAGGAGGCAGGGGGCAGGGGGAAAGAGGTCATACTCGTTATATGCAGCGACCATAGGAAAGTTTTTGATGGTTGGGCGTCTTAGTGTCTGGGTGCGAAAAATAGCTATTTTGGCTTGCTTATTGCTCTTAGTGAGTTGCCAAGGTAAAAACCAGCTGCCAAACAATCAGGCTCAAGTAAAAGTAGCGCGAGTTGTTAGTGGGCAAAGCTTGGAAGTGTTAGGCATGGCTGAACAACCAAATTTGATTTCCCAAGTAAGGTTAGTGGGTGTTGATGCACCAGATTTGCGACAGCGCCCTTGGGGG
Organism: Nostoc cf. commune SO-36; assembly: GCF_023734775.1. Classification (NCBI taxonomy): domain Bacteria; kingdom Bacillati; phylum Cyanobacteriota; class Cyanophyceae; order Nostocales; family Nostocaceae; genus Nostoc; species Nostoc commune. Next base: position 2,294,609 of record NZ_AP025732.1, read on the forward strand.
GAAGCAGCAAAAGAACAGTTAGAGAGTCTAATTGGTGATGGAGAACAATCAGTAATGCTGGAGTTTGATTTAGAAGCAAAAGACAAAATCGGGCGAACTCTAGCTTATGTATGGAAAAATAAGGTGTTGTTGAATGAAGAATTAGTCAAACAAGGGAATGCAATGTTTGTGGGGCGATCGCCTAACCACAAATATGACCAGCGTTTAGAACGTGCCCAACAATGGGCTAGACTCATGGGGCAAGGAATTTGGAACCCAGAAAAACCCATGCGCCTCACTCCTGCTGACTTTCGCCGCCAAAATCTTTGAAAAGTGAAGGCTAGGGATTGGGGACTAGGAGAAATGAACCAATGACAAATGACAAATGACAAATTTACAACTTTTTCTAGATATTGCTACAGAAGCGGCCTTAGCCGCAGGTGCTATTTTGCAAGGCTACTTGGGTAAGTTAGAAGACGCAATTACTGAAAAAGGACGGCCTGGTGATTTAGTCACTGTTGCTGATAAAGCCTCAGAAAAGGTGATTTTAGAAATTTTGCGCCGCCATTTTCCCCAGCACTCTATTCTGGCTGAAGAATCAGGGAAATTAGGTAATCAAGAGAATGAGTACCTCTGGGCAATAGATCCTCTAGATGGCACAACCAACTACGCTCATCAATACCCATTTTTTGCGGTTTCTATCGGGCTGTTAATTAATGGCGTTCCAAAAGTTGGTGTAATTTATGACCCTTATCACAACGAGTTATTCCGTGCTGGTACTGGTTTGGGAGCAACGCGAAACCGTCAGCCCATCAAGGTTTCAGAGACATCTGAACTGAATAAAAGCATACTAGTTACAGGATTTGCCTACGATCGCCGCGAAACCTCTGATAACAACTACGCAGAATTTAGTCACCTCACCCATCTTACCCAAGGTGTCAGACGTAGTGGTTCCGCATCGCTAGATATGGCTTATGTTGCCTGTGGGCGTGTCGATGGTTACTGGGAACGAGGGCTTTCTCCTTGGGATATTGCCGCCGGGATCATTTTGGTACAAGAAGCTGGAGGCAAAGTCACCGCCTACGATCGCACTTCTGTCAAAATCGAGTCAGGTAGAATTCTCGCCACAAATAGTTATATTCACGACTCCCTTAGTAGCGAACTTTTACGAGTTCCACCACTATCATCCTGGGTGTAGCAGATGGGGGCTTTCGTTGCCACTTTGGGTAAACTAAAAAGAATCTAACTGCTCCTTTGGTGCAAAACCTCTATATGTCTTTCAAAATAGATCGTGGACTATTTAAATATGATTTCATAGATCATCACGCAGTATTGGGCGTTCCAGTGGATGCGGATGTTAAAGAGATTCGTAAACGCTACCTCCAAGTCGCTCGCCGTTTGCATCCAGATAGTAGTTTTACTGAAACTGCTACTCAAAAAGAGCTAGGCAACGAATTGTTATCAAAGTTGGTTAACCCAGCTTACGAAAAACTTTCTGGAGAACGCACTCGTACTGAATATATTCTAATTTTGTCGCAAATTGGCAAGCGCCTGCTACAAGAGTCTACTTCGGTAACTCTAAACACCGACTTGGCTAAACAGTTAGCTGAGTCATCTAATATCGATCATTTCTATAAAAGTGCGATCGCTAAACTAGCCCAAACCCAATATGATGCTTTAGAACAAGCCCTACAAGTCATTGCCCAAGCTAGTGAGTTGAATCTAGTTTATTTAATGCGGAGTGCGGGCAAATCATCCGCAGCCCCACCTGCTCAACCCAAAGTCCAATCAAGTACACCTCAGCCAAGTACACCAAAAAATACAGCACCAGCATCAGTACCAACACCAGCGCCAGCAAAAGAAGACTCGATTGTAGAACAGTATGTTCGTCGCGCTCAATCTTTGATTGACAAAAACCAATTTGCTCCAGCCAAAGTAGAGTTGCAGGATGCGCTAAAGCTAGAACCGAAAAATAGTCGCTGCCATAGCTTAATTGCAATGGTGTATTTGAAGCAAAATCAGCTAAAAATGGCAAAAATCCACTTTGATAATGCTCTAAAGTTAGACCCTAATGACGAAACGGCGTTGCAATGGAAGCCTAAAATAGATAAAGCTTTAGGACACCAACCTAGTGATCATAAGGTGACTTCATCCCCCAATAATGGAGATAAGCAACCAGATAAATCTGGTAGTGGTTTGTTTGGTGGTTTGTTTGGTGGGAAGAAAAAATAATGGTGTATCAACCAGCAGCGGGAGCCAGGGACTTATTACCCTTGGATGTGGAGAAAAAACGCTGGATTGAAGATCGGTTACAGCAGGTGTTTCACCGTTGGGGATATCACAGGATTATCACCTCGACGTTAGAGCGTATGGATACCCTGATGGCAGGGGAAGCAATTCAGCGTCAGATGGTGATTCAACTACAACAAAATGGCGAAGATGATGAATTAGGGCTACGTCCAGAATTAACAGCATCCATCGCTCGTACTGTTGTCACTCGGATGGCGGGTACTACTTATCCGCAACGCTTGTATTACAACGCCAATGTGTTTCGCCGCACTTGGGAAAGTAGACACAATCGCCAGCAAGAGTTTTATCAAGCTGGGGTGGAATTATTAGGTGCTAGCGGATTGCTGGCGAATGCAGAAGTACTGCTATTAGTAGCAGATTGTTTGGCAGCACTGGGTTTACAGGGATGGCATTTAATTTTAGGTGAAGCGGGAATTACGCGATCGCTCCTGAGTGCCTTTCCTGCTAATCTCCAAGATCAAGTTCGTAGTGCGATCGCTCATCTTGACCGGATTACTATAGATACTTTACCTCTGAGTGACAAACTGCGCGATCGCGCCCAAATCATGCTAGATTTGCGCGGCCCCAGTGCAGACGTGTTGCAAAAAGTTAGTAGTTTGGATCTAGATGAAGAACAGCAACAAGCAGTGAATAACCTCAAATCCCTAGTAGAATTACTAGAATCAGAGAAAAAACTGCCCTTAATCCTTGACCTCAGCCTCATCCAGACTATAGATTATTACACTGGTATTGTCTTTGAAGTTGTTAAAGATACCGAATCCCAAGCCAGAGTTTTAGGGCGTGGTGGTCGCTACGACCAGCTTTTGGGGCTATATCATCCCCAAGGAGAAAACATCCCCGGAATTGGTTTTGTACTCAATATCGAAGATTTATACCAAGTTTTGCTGTCTACTCAGCAATTACCACAAGTAACTCCAGCGAGTGACTGGTTGGTAGCACCAGAGACAGCCAGTGCTAACGCCGCCGCCTTTGCCTACGCGCAAAAACTCAGAGATTCGATCGATCTAGTGCGGGTAGAAATTGATTTGGGGGGCAGGGATGCAGAGGCAATCCGTCAACATGCACGCGATCGCAGCATTGCCCAAATTGCCTGGATAAAAGCTGATGGCTCACCAAAAATTGAGCCATTGCTTTAGTGGGCACAAGGTATCGGGGATTGGGGACTAGGGACTAGTTATTAATTCCCCCTGCCCCCTGCCCCTTATCTTATACCTCATCCCCCAATTCCCACTCCCCTGCTAGGCTAGAAACAGCCGATACAGAAAAGAGGGAATCGAGAATATGCCGCACACGATTGTTACAGAAGTCTGTGAAGGCGTCGCTGACTGCGTAGATGCCTGTCCAGTTGCTTGTATTCATGATGGCCCAGGCAAAAATGCCAAGGGAACTGATTGGTACTGGATTGACTTTGCCACTTGCATCGACTGTGGTATCTGTCTCCAAGTTTGTCCTGTAGAAGGGGCAATTCTTGCAGAAGAAAGACCGGAGTTGCAAAAAACCCCTTAATAGTCCATAGTCAACAGTCAATAGTTATGTTTGACTTGACTGTTGACAAATGACAAATGACCAATGACAAATGACCAATGACAAATGACTATTTACTAGATGTTCAAAATGTCCACGCTGGCTACATCAAAGATGTAGATATCCTGCAAGGAGTGAATTTCCGGGTTGCACCAGGGGAATTGGTAACAGTGATTGGCCCCAACGGTGCGGGAAAATCTACTTTAGCAAAAGCAATTTTTGGGCTTTTGATCCCCCACACAGGGACAATTACCTTCGAAGGTGAAAATATCGTGGGGCTAAAGTCCAATGAAATAGTCCAACGAGGAATGTGCTACGTACCGCAAATCGCCAATGTCTTCCCCTCCCTCAGTGTTGAAGAGAACTTGGAGATGGGTGCTTTTGTGCTTAACGTTCCTCTGAAACCAATTAAAGATAAAATATTTACTATGTTCCCCAGACTAAGCGATCGCCGTCGTCAACGCGCTGGTACCCTCTCTGGGGGAGAACGCCAGATGCTAGCGATGGGCAAAGCTTTGATGTTGGAACCTAGTTTGCTGATTTTAGATGAACCATCTGCTGCTTTGTCGCCGATTTTGGTGACACAAGTTTTTGAGCAGATAAAACAAATTAATCAGGCAGGTACTGCGATCGTATTAGTAGAACAAAATGCCCGTAAAGCTTTAGAGATGGCTAATCGTGGATATGTATTAGAATCGGGGCGCGATGCGATCTCCGGCCTTGGTGAAGAATTGTTGAATGACCCGAAAGTAGGTGAGCTATATCTGGGAGCAGGTAAGAGACATTAACCCTTTGTAATCACTCTTGCCCCATTCAACGTAACACCAGCTCAATATAGGAGCTTCACAAAGCGATAGCGATGTTTAGGTTGGGCTACGCCTAAACTATCTATAACTAATACAAAAGCCATAAGACTTCCTGCCACTGCCGCGACCGTCGTTTTCGATGCTCAAAGAATTCTCCCCAATAATCCTTGCGTTTCTAATCACATCTACAGCCAGTCAAAAGGCAAAACAGGACATTCATTCAGGAAAAAGTGACTAAAACGCAAATTACCTGGATCCGCCAGAATCCCCATTAAAAACTCGCAATTTTTAATTACATCATGGATAAGTATTTAGACCAGAATTAAAAGGTTGCGACCTATACAAGTGTGTTACTATAACGAGTTTCTTAATTACTAATAACTTTAGCGAGTCCGCTTATCTCCACTAGATGTCTGATAAAAATAAATGTCCAGACGTAACATTACTACATCTCTACAAGGATTGTGGATAAGACATATTTAATTTCACCAGATGTCTATTCAAAAGCTAGCTACCCACAGCGTCTCGTGGAGAGCGTCATTACGAATTACGAATTATGTTGATTGCTTTTGGCAATTTGGCATCCCAAACTTTTCTATTGCAGTTTTAATTGAGATATCAACAGGGTTACAGGGAAATTGAGAAAATTCTACAAGGGATCAACTCCCGTCTCAAAAGCCCCACCCAATGGCCAGTTGTTGACGCTCACGCTCTCCGAACCACCTTAAAGTGGATGCAGCGCCAGCGTCACCGCTTCACCACAACTGGCTAGAAATCAAACAAAAAACACATAGTACAAATGGACTTATACCATTTCACGAAACACTTGATACAGGTTTAGGGGCGGACAGATGTACGTGCCTATAGACAAATTAGATTGTAAAGATTTCTGGCGAAGATATTGATATCTGACCTTTCACTGAATTTAGGAAATCTCTTTTCCTAAAAGGAGAGAGATTTTGAATTTTCCCCTTTCTTGTGTCGGGAAGGGAATTAGGTTTTTCCATACTCAGATTGACATACCAAAGCGATCGCCACAATTTATTTAACCTGTAGCTGTCTTAGAGTAGTAGCTCTTGAGCTTGCAGAAATCAAAAAATAAGAAACGCTTGTGGTAAGTAAGTTGTAACTTTAATACCACAAGCATTTTGCGTAACCAATACCGCACAACCCTTTTGCGTTGTTGTGGTTTATGGCTTAGTTTTAGTAACAGAAAAATTTTGGTGTGAGGCATTGGAATGAACTGTCTCATTTACAATGCTTGACTGATCACCGGAAATTTGTTGTTTTTGTTTGGGACTTTCCAAGGGTGGGAGTGGATGATTCTTAAACTGGGAATATTGAGAATCGATTCGGTGAGCTTTTTGAGCCATCCGTTGAAAAAACAGATTGACTAATTTTAATTCCCAAAAAATCTTTTGCGGATCTTCAAGATGGGTTGTGGGTAATTGCTGTCCCATTTTTTTGAGGGCTAGCCCGACAGGAATTTTAATTTCATCCTGGAGTTTTAGAAAACGGGTAAATATGGGTGCAAAAGCGGACAATACAGAACCAGCACCTCCTCTAGCTTGTCCCCAACCGATGTAGTAAATTCCTTTGTAATCTTCAAGAAATGACCCTCCATAACATTTCACTGTTGCTCCTTTCACCCGTTGCAGTTCTGGAGATAAAAATGGATAGGCAAGATGAAAACCAGTTGCACAAACAATTAAATCAAAAGTTTCTCGGCTACCATCCGCAAATTCAACTTCTTTGCCATCCAAATGTCGTACTTCTGGTTTATAGGTAATGCGACCGTGTTTAATATAGTAGGGCACTTCATTATTTAAGGTCGGGTGCTTATCAAAAATTCGATATTTGGGTTCGGGTAGACCATAATCTTTGTGCTTACCGAAGGTAAGCAGAATAATTATATAAGTCATAAACCTCTGGAACCATTGTGGCATCCACCATTCAGTTAAATCAGAAATTGGAACACCTATAAAGGTTTTGGGAATAAACCACACAGATTCACGCATACTCAACACAGATTTAGCTCCTACCCTAGCTGCTTCTGAGGCTATATCACAAGCTGAATTCCCTCCACCAATCACCAAAACTCTTTTACCACGTAGTTGTTGAGGATTTTTATAATCTTTGGAGTGAATTATCTCCCCATCAAATTCTCCTGAGAATTTGGGAAAACGTTTGCACCAGTGATGACCATTACAAATGATAATTCCTTTGTAAATTCGCTGTTCCCCATCATCAAAGGTAACTTCCCAGAGATTATTCTCAACAGGTCGCACGTAGCTAACTCGACGATTTAGTTCAATATTTTTACGTAACTCAAAATGGTCAGCAAAGGAGTTTAAATAATCCCGTATATTTTGAGCGCTGGGAAAATCCGGATAATTATCCGGCATGGGAAAATGGGTAAATTGGGTAATCTTCCGTGATGAAATAATGTGTGCAGTTTCGTACACACCATGATACCAATTTCCACCAATGTCATCGCTGGCATCAACTTGCTCGTAGGGAATACTCGCGCTCTTGAGCGCTTCAGCCATACTTAATCCGACAAAACCAGCCCCAAGAATTAAATGCTTGTGAGTAGTGTCCAACATAATTTTGAATTTTACTTGACTATTATCTAAACTTTTGGCAGATACCAAGCTAACCCACTCAAAAAGAGAGAATATCTCGTGAGGATATGAAAAGCGCAGGCGAAAACATCAGGAAATATGTGCAATTTATTGGCAACAATACTTCCAAGGATTTTTGTAAAAATAACCTGAACAATTTTTATGTGAAAGCTAAATTTAGCAAGCTATTCCAAATAAATGTTGTACAACTTATTTTTAGATGATGCCTAATTGCCGCTCGCATTACCTGTGTTGTGTTGTCATATATTTCGGAACACCCTAGCTTCTATTGGCTAGAGTTGCATATCGTTCCGATTGCAAAATTGAAGTACGACTAAAAAATTGGTAAACATGGGAAAGATTGACATTATATTCCTGAACTTCATTATTGTGTTTATTTTTGCCGACTTATTATTAGTTTCAAATCTTAGGTGAAGTGATGATTTTGAAATGTAGCAGTAAATACGGTATTTTAATTTAAAAAAATTCGATTTGATTGTACGTTTAACTATGTCTACCTACTTAAATTCTAAGTTACGATGCAATCTGAAGATTAAATAACTCTTAAATCGTGTAAAAAGGTACTCTTGTATCTTGCTTAAGTCTGATATCTTCCTGGAACAGCTTTGTTATTTTCAGGTAGATTGATGAGTCGAGTTAATGGATTTTTAGGGCGACGTAATTTCTTAAAATTTGCCAGTGTAGTAGGTATTGCAGCTACTGCTTTTGGTGATAGCTTTTGGAATACAGAGCAAACTGCTGTTGCTGATATTCATCCAGACAACCCAAATCCAGTTAGTTCTAATGAAGCTATCAGACGCTTACTCGATGGTAATCAAAGATTTATCGAGCAAAAACGTAAATATCCCGATCAATCACTAGAACGTTTACGATTAGTTGCTAAAGCTCAGTATCCTTTTGCCGCCATATTGGGCTGTGCAGATTCTAGAGTACCTGCGGAAATCGTCTTCGATCAAGGGCTGGGAGATTTATTTGTCGTGCGAGTTGCGGGTAATGTCGTCAGTGACACGGTTATAGGTAGTCTGGAATATTCTACAGCAGTATTAGGTTCGCAGCTGATTATGGTTTTGGGTCATAGAAGATGCGGTGCAGTAGCAGAAGCAATCAAAAACGAACCACTTCCTGGCAGAATTGGTTTAATTATTGAGGGTATTAAACCATCTGTCGAAAAGGTAAAGTTTAGAACAGGTGATAATATGCAAGATGCAGTTATTGCTAACATTCAGTATCAGACTGAAAAATTGCAAGAAAGCTCAACTATTTTAGCTAAATTGCTCCGTGAAGGTAAACTAAAAATTGTTGGTGCTTGTTACGATATTGATACTGGTAAAATCAACATTATTAATTAAAAACTTTACACATTTTAGACGTAAAATTATTAGTTTAATGATGTTCAAAAAAATATTCTTTATAAAAAAGATTAATTAAATTCATTGCTCTACTTGAAAAATCTTTTTTATACCACTTTACAAAATATCAGTTGCATATATATTAGATATCTAGTGAAATTAAATATGTGTTATCCAGAACCCTTCTAGAGATATAGCAGTACTATGTCTATACATTGTGGGGTCGTACAGTTGTCATTGGTGTCAACTTAAGCCAAAACTCTTTTAAAATCTCGTTTCCAGCCAGAGGCTGGAAATGCTCTTCAATTGTGGCTCTGCCGCCACTCAAGAGGTGGAACCTCAACGACGGGCATTCCCAGTCTCCGACTGGGAACGAGATAACAAGATAATCTGCTAAAAGCTTTTTCTCGACTGGCTTTAAGCTTAAGTTGACACTAATGTACAGTTGTACACTCCTACAGCCGATTCATTTATTGCAAAAACTTTTGAAAATGGTATTGGCGATGCTTGGGTTGGGCTATGCCAATTTAAGCTCACGAAAATTCAGCAAAACACAGTTAAAGCTTGTAACAAATAAACCCAGCAGGGGCCATATAACAAGGCTGCCTGCCAGGAAGGTATAGTTTATTCTGGCCATGTTTGATTAGGTTAGCGCTTATTCGTAAAAAATAATTGCGTATCCCTAGATACAATAACTAAATACTTTGGAAAACACAGTTAAGAAAAGTTGCTAAATAGGTTAATTTCCAATTAAAACCAATAATTTCTTGAATTGGGAGATGAAGAACAAGGGGAATAACCATGCCCCATACCCAATGCCCCATAATATAAGAAAGCGCTTCACACTTCTTAAATAATCAGCTTTATTAGAACAATGGCGAGAGACTTGCGGGGATTCATTAAAATTTTGGAAGAAAGAGGACAATTACGGCGAATTTCAGCTTTAGTTGACCCAGATTTGGAAATTGCTGAGATTTCCAACCGGATGCTGCAAAAAGGTGGGCCAGGGTTGTTGTTTGAAAACGTCAAAGGCGCTTCCTTTCCGGTGGCAGTGAATTTGATGGGAACTGTGGAAAGGATTTGCTGGGCAATGAATATGCAGCATCCAGAGGAGTTGGAAACTCTGGGGAAAAAACTGAGTATGCTGCAACAGCCAAAACCGCCGAAGAAGATTTCCCAGGCGATAGATTTTGGGAAAGTGTTGTTTGATGTGGTGAAGGCGAAACCAGGACGGGACTTTTTCCCCGCTTGCCAACAAGTTGTGCTTCAAGGTAATGATTTAGATTTACATAAGTTGCCGTTGATACGTCCTTATATTGGTGATGCTGGCAAGATTATCACCCTAGGATTGGTAATCACCAAAGATTGTGAGACGGGTACACCAAATGTAGGAGTGTATCGCTTGCAACTACAATCTAAAAATACGATGACAGTTCACTGGTTATCAGTGCGGGGTGGGGCGAGGCATTTGCGAAAAGCGGCCGAACGTGGGAAGAAATTAGAAGTTGCGATCGCACTTGGTGTAGATCCTCTAATTATCATGGCAGCGGCCACACCCATCCCTGTAGATTTATCGGAATGGCTGTTTGCTGGATTATACGGCGGTTCAGGTGTGCAGTTAGCGAAGTGTAAAACTGTCGATTTAGAAGTTCCCGCAGATTCCGAATTTGTTTTGGAAGGCACGATTACACCAGGGGAAGTTTTACCAGATGGGCCTTTTGGCGACCACATGGGTTATTACGGCGGTGTGGAAGATTCGCCCTTGGTACGCTTTGAGTGTATGACGCACCGGAAAAATCCGATTTACTTAACAACATTTAGCGGTCGTCCACCGAAAGAAGAAGCGATGATGGCGATCGCACTAAATCGCATCTATACTCCTATACTGCGGCAACAAGTATCAGAAATTGTCGATTTCTTTCTACCAATGGAAGCTTTGAGTTACAAAGCGGCGATTATTTCCATTGATAAAGCATATCCGGGACAAGCGCGACGGGCAGCTTTAGCATTTTGGAGTGCTTTACCACAATTTACATACACAAAATTTGTAATTGTGGTGGATAAAGACATAAATATTCGCGATCCGCGTCAAGTAGTGTGGGCAATTAGTTCCAAAGTTGACCCTGTGCGGGATGTCTTTATTTTGCCAAATACACCTTTTGATACGTTGGATTTTGCCAGTGAAAAAATTGGCTTAGGTGGACGTATGGGAATTGATGCAACTACAAAGATTCCGCCGGAAACAGATCATGAATGGGGTTCGCCTTTAGAATCTGACCCAGATGTGGCGGCGATGGTAGAAAGACGATGGGCGGAGTATGGTTTAGCAGAGTTGCAGTTAGGAGAAGTAGACCCGAATTTGTTTGGCTATGATATGAGGTAACACGTTAAAGAATATTTGGGCGACTAGAAATACGTTTAGGTTAAGCATTCTTTCTTCTATTTGCGTCCAACTCTTACGAACCGCATTCGCGTTAGCGTCTCCCCTTGGGAGAAGGACACAAAGAACGAAAAGAACGCGTTCACACAGCGTCTCGCAGAGAAGTTAAGAGTTAGAGAATAGAAATTTAAAGGTGATTTACCCATCATAATTTGATGGGACAGACCACTAGCTCAATGAAGAGACAGGGAAATGCCCCTTTTCCTATTTTTCAATTCCTATTTTTCTGAAAAACTCTGCGTCTGCGCCCATTTTCAATCATGGGTTTTCGCAACGGTACTACCTCAGCTTCACTACTCTCGCGTGCTACCCGAATCAGCAACCCAGCAGCGATTAAGCTAGCAATCATTGAATTACCACCATAACTAAACATAGGCAAAGGTAAGCCTGTAGTTGGTAAAGAACCCGTAGCAACACCGATGTGGAGCAACGATTGTCCTACCATCAAAATCGTCACGCCGATCGCTACCAATCGCTGTACTATATTTTTAGCCTTCAGCGCCACAATTAATCCGAGAGTGGTAAATGTAGCTAAAAGTGCTAACAGCACCATGCTGCCAACAAAGCCAAACTCTTCAGCGAACACCGCAAAAATAAAATCGGTGTCCTGAATTGGTAAATAAAATAGCTTTTGTTGAGAAAGCCCAAATCCAGCTCCCCAAGTTTTGCCAGAACCCACAGCTAGTAGACTTTGCACTAACTGGTAGCCATCTCCTGTAGCATCCGCCCAGGGATTGAGGAATGACATCACCCGCTTACGCTGATACTCTTTGATGCTAATACTGAGTACTGCCAACATCACTCCACCAATTGCTGTTCCTCCCAGATACTTGTAAGGTAAACCAGCTGCTAGAGCAATTAGCCAAATAGTCATGCCGCAAAGTCCTGTTGTACTCAAGTTAGGTTGGGCAAGAATTCCTAAAAGTACCAAACCGAAAATACCCAACCAAGACAAACGAACCCGCCAACTGATTCGTTCCCATTGACCAAAAGCCGCGCACTTTGCAGCACTAAAAAGGGTTTAATTAATTCTGAAGGTTGAATCGGAATTGGCCCGATCGCAATCCAACGCGCTGCATCAAAAGCCTTTTTTCCCAATCCTGGGATCAGTGTGACAAAAATTAACGCCAAAAATAGCAACAAAAACCAATGGGCTAGTCCCAAAATTTTCTGCAATGGTAAATTAACAATAATATTGAATCCGATTAAGGAAACTAAGACCCAAAGCAGTTGACGTTTAAAGTAGTACAAACCATCATCATGACGAGCATCAGCGACGGGATAGGATGCTGAAAATAGCATGATCAAGCCGATGAACAGCCAAATCAACGTTAACCAGCGCAACAGCCGCGCTTCTAAGGCCCAGTTGGAGACTGAACTATCAAAAATTGGAATCAGGCGGCGTAGATTCACGAGTAGTACAGGTAAAAAGTTAAAAATTAGGAGTTAGAAATAAAACTCATAAATCATAACTTATAACTCATAAGTAGGCTTTACAACCATAAATCTTAAAGCTGTAAACTTTGCTACAGTGCTTTTTAACCCACATTCCGCACCTACAACTGTCACACCTGAAAGAAACGGATATATTTTAGTACAAAAGTTGATGACTCTCAAAGGCACAAATAGCACTAACTTGATTATTGACAACTAAAGTTACTCCAAAAATCGATTCAGGTAGGAGAAAGTTATTCGTTGACCGTCTATGCCACTTCCAATGGGATCACGGGAATAACTTCGACTTTCAATGCTACTACTAAGATTGGCTCAATTACCAGTGGCACGAGACTGATTAGCTATAAAAATATCGAACAATTAAATATCTCAGGGACAAGCTACAATGATTCCATTGTGGGAAACAATGGTAATGATACCCTCTATGGAGGGCATGGTACTGATACCCTCAGAGGTGGTAGTGGCGATGATATCCTCACAGGTGGTAATGGTAACGATCGCCTTTATGGAGGAGGTGGTACTGATACCTTTGCTTTCAATAGTCCTAATGAAGGCATAGATACTATTTATGACTTCAACCCAACTAATGAACTGATTCGGGTGTCACCTGGCTACTATAATTTTGGTGGTGGCTTATCAGTGGGTGTACTTTCAGCTAGTCAGTTTACCATTGGAGCATCTGCAACCACGAGCGCTCAAAGATTCATTTATAACTCCACTACAGGTGCATTGTTCTTTGACCAAGATGGCAGTACAACTGACTTCAATCAAGTACAATTTGCTGTACTTACTGCTGGATTGTCATTAACCAACAACAATTTTGTGGTTGGTTACAACTATTAGAGTCCCATCACTGGGCGGCAGAGGACAAGAATAAATTTTGACAATGCGGGTTATTGAAAATGATACCTCGCATTTAATTGTTTTAAATATTTATGACCAATTGCGATCGCTACCCTGCAATAAGTGTAGTATCTTATACTCAGTAAATAGTTGAACTCAGGATTGCCATAGTTAAGAGCGATCACTCTAAAATTGACTTAAAATATTTATTTAATTAAACTTAGTGATTTCACGTAATTAACTACTTGTTTGTCCATAGATAGGGGAATTTCAATCCAGAACTCAGTTCCTTGTCCAGGTTCTGATACACATCTTAATGTTCCCCCATGTTTTTCAACTACAATCTGATAGCTAATTGATAAACCCAATCCTGTACCCTTACCGACTGGCTTAGTTGTGAAAAATGGATCAAACAGTCGTTCCTTAACTGCTTCTGTTATTCCAGAACCATTATCAGCAATTCGGATTACACAGTTCGTTTCGATGATTTCCGTAGTAATTGTAATTTTATTAGGATTAGCATGAATTTCTGCGATCGCGCGTTTATGATCATAATTATCAAGCGCGTCGATTGCATTACTGAGAATATTCATGAATACTTGATTGAGTTGACCAGCGTAGCAATCTACTAAAGGTAAATCTCCATAATTTTTTACTACTTTGATCCTAGGATGATCGACACTATCCTTGAAGCGACTCTGTAAAATCAGCAAAGTACTATCCAGCCCTTGGTGAATATCAACTCTTTTCTTCTCAGCTTCATCAAGACGAGAGAAATTCCGCAGAGACAAGACAATTTCAGAAATCCGTTCGGCTCCTACTTGCATCGAACTTAGGATTTTTGGCAAATCATCTAATAAAAAATCTAACTCAATTTTCTCAGTGTATTCTTGAATTTCTGGCACAGGATTGGCATACAATTTCTGGTAAAGATGCACAAGGTTCAGCAAACACTGCGTATAATCCTTTGCATATTTCAAATTTCCATAAATGAAGTTAACAGGATTGTTAATTTCGTGAGCAACTCCTGCAACTAACTGCCCCAAACTGGACATTTTCTCAGCCTGGACTAATTGAGCTTGAGTTTGCTGTAGCTCCCGGAGGGATTTTTCCAATTTTTTAGACTGAGCCTCAGCAATTTCCGCTAAATTCTCCTTGATTTGTAGCGCACTCCGTAGTTGCGCCCTTTGTTGTTGCAGTTCACTTGTTAACTTTTTGGCATCAGCCAAAGCAGTATTCTGAGCTTGTAGGAGAAACAGGAAATCAACAATAGGGTCGTGAATTGCAAAGTCTTTGAGTTTAATACCCAGAGGAGCGAGGCTAGTTGTATCTGTAATCCAGGGAGAACCTAAAAAAAATATCACCTCCTCCTCTGGTTGATACATCATTTGACCCTTGAGATGCATTCCATTGTGGAGAAACTCTAATATAAACAGGGCACGAGACTGTTTACTAATAGCATCAAAATCGACCAAAATTTTTGGACGATTGATTTGGAAATGCTGCTCAATCAATTTACCAACTAATGGTTCAGGACAAATGCGCCCAAAAACATCACCAGCTTGTACAATTTCCCGATTACGGCTAAAGGCAAAGTGGAAGGGAAAAGCTTTCGCCAGTAACTCTGGCGAAAGTGTAAGGTGAGGAGGAGCCATGCTACTGCACTCAATTTGGTTTATAAATCACTAAAAATTCATCATGTTCAGCACCCTCATCTCGACTTTGGGTTTGGGTAACATGAACTTCTGTATCAAACCTGTTTCCCAATCCCTTGACTAGTCCAAGAATCATTGGCGTTAGTCCTTCTCTATCAGAGCGATAATGTAAGCTCAGAGAATTTTCCTCCATATCAGTACACTCAAATGATGGGGGTTGGAGTTTGGGAAAACTAACTCCTACACGAGCATGAAGATTATCAAGGTTTTCTAAAAACTCAGGGAGTTCATCTCCACTCATATCCATCAATTCGCCATAGCCTTCTTCGGATGTGTACTGAACCCAGAATTCCCCAAAGGCTTGCATAATCTCATTGGCAGATAAACTGAGAATGATACTGGCAGCTTTTACCAGATTGTGGGTGATGTCATCGGGATAGCCTTCCATACTAAGGAAAACATCTACATCCACCTCTGCTTTGTGCTTGATCTTTTTCCAAGTATCTTCGCCAAAGCGACTACACACCATGTCTTGAATCGCCTTGTTCACTAATCCGTACATGGAAGCCTCCTCTTGCTGCACCTAATTTTACTTTGTGAATTTGTCCAAAACCCGACAACTAATTTCTGAAAAGGCTTATTTAAATAGGAAACTTTTCTGTAATCAAATCTTAAAATTTTTTATTAATTACAGCTTTAAAATCGAACAAAATAGGGAAAACTGTTCGCATTTTAATGCTACAAATACTCATTATTACAACCGTATTTTCACTTATTCGTTTTACCCAGCTAGTTTTGAGGGTTCGTAGTAAGCACTTTAATGGTTAAAAAATAAGGACATACGCAAACGATAATTGAAACCCTGATTTTATGGCAGGGACAATTCATGAATTGCCCCCATCGCATGTAGTTTTACGTAAGTCCGAAAAATAAGGACTAAATTCCTGACTACAAACTTGCTTACCCATCAATTTAAGCTTGACAGACTAACTACAGCGATTCATCAAAAGGCAGCCATGAATCAGGATACAAGCTATAGTTAGAGATTTGACGCTGAATACCGTTAAAAAATTGAAGCCGGGCATCCATAGCTTCTGCAATAGCCAGCTTTATTTTGATATCTTCTTCATTCTTGGTAATCTGAGGTTCTATCACTGCTGCTAGCTTCGCTGCATGACTATCATCCACATCAATATGGACTTCAAAAAAGATCAACGATTCTTTTGGTAAAGGAGTAGCGCCAACAATTCCTTTGTATAGTTGCGTGTACAGCGAGCTAACAATTCCTTCGGAAGCATAACAGACCGCACCGAGTGCAGCTAAATAACCGTACTTATGTGGCATCTGCAAGTAGGTTTCAATAAGGGCGCGGGTTTCCGGTGCTGTGGGTAATGCTGACAGAGTTTCGTCGTGGATGCCCAGTGCGCGGGTAAATTGACGAAACAATTCTGGGTGGGACTGAGTTATATTTCCCTGTCCCATTTCGTCAAATAGGTTTTTCTAAAATGACTAGCTGACTACTTTCATCTTGGCAGCAAGACAAGATGCTAGCCAAAAATCCGATTAAACTCTTTGGAGAATTTGTACATCTGGACAGCTAGTACCTGTACGTCTGGTAAAAATAAATTTCCAGCCCGACAGCGAGTTAAGAACTCATGATTCCATAGAGGATGATTAACTGTTATTTCACGGAAAGAATTTCTAACTAAAGAAGGTGTCCTGTATCATCGTGATATTTGTAGGGCTAGATGGAGGGGTTGGTCAAATAAGGGGCTAAAAAATGATTCATCTATTGCGATATGTTCTGGAGTCACACGCAATTCCTGTAAGGTTGGCATCGTATTGAAGCCAGCAATTTTAAGAGCATTAAAGTAATCTTCAGGAGTTTTGTGAATCAATTGCACATTTAGCCAAGAGCCATCTCGTTTCCAAATACGGCCAGGAAACTGCTGATCTCGCTTGCTGAAGTAGCCTCCACCCTCAACTTGAAAATAAAACGGATATGCTGCCTCCCGCATATATGGAAAAGATGGATGGGGAACGCTAAATACAAATCGACCGCCTGGACGAAGAATACGTGCAACTTCTGCCATGCATTCTTGGGTCTGAGCAATTGTTAAATAGTTAAATAAAAATACTGCAACAACTAAGTCAATTTCACCATCATCAAAGTGCTTAAGATTGGTAGCACATCCTACTTCATAGCTAATACCTAACGCATCTTCTATTTCTTGCAATTTTGCTGCTGCAACCATGCCTTGGGAAAGGTCTATTCCATGTACCCATGCAGCACCACGTCGGCTTAATTCTCGGCTGCAATAACCTTCACCGCAACCTATATCAAGTACTCGTAACCCAGCAACAGGCTCACAAAGCTCTAGTACAAAAGGGCGGGCTGTAAAGTCTGATAGGGAAGTAGGTTCTCCTCTAATCCACTCTGATGCTGTGCGATTGTATAAGTTTTTCGTTGAGTTTTTGTGATTCACATTTAACATTTGTAAGTGTTAATTTCTATTGTATTTATGCTTACCTGAATCAATTTAGTCCGATAGAGTGAAATAGTGGATGTATATGTTTTAACAATTAATATATTCTGTTGATAATGTTGATTATACCGATTTTAGCTTGCTTGCTATTTTTGAGTCTAAGATTTATATCTTTCAAGGAAAAACTACCCTAAGTATTATTATCTTGTTAGTTTTTTTAAAATATAAACAGCTAAACTATATTTAACTTCATGAACTTAACTTGTTACTTAGTTGATAGCAATTTTATATATAGACAGTTCGTTTTTTAAGCTCCAACTTCATCTTTGCTTTACTAATAAAGTTAAAATTAACTCTTTTAATAAAGATAACCAAGATAAATAAAACAGTATATTTTACGAAGTATAAAGAGAAAAATATTGTTAATTTGTAATAGCTAGATTCGTTTTAAAAACGAAATGGCTTTGGATACATGAGTTATTTAGCTAATTTAGAATAACGTTGGAAGACATGATGTTAGAAGAATTATTAGGAGAATCACCAGTGCGCGATCGCTTACAATATGAGCGTGCGATTGCATTTTCTGAGCTTGGCGATCGCCTCTTTGATGAGCTTGCTGATAAAATTGCTACAAAGCGACAGTACCGACTACTGTTTGAACACACATTAAAGCCTGAGTTATTTCAGCAAATCCGAATTGCTGCTGCGGGTTATATTTCAGCGTGTCTGAATAGTCCCATCATTCTTTCGGAAGCTGAAATGCTTGAACGGCTACTGGAAGCAAGAAGTACTTTGCCGAACTATACCGGCACTGGTCTTTTAATGCCCAAGCGAGAACACATTTTGGCATTTAACCTCTTTCAAAAGAGCGTCGCAGAAGCTTTCTACGAACTAGGAGCAAATGACCTGATTGATGCAGTGGATTTACCGGTCAATCTCCGCATGGTCTACGGCAAAACTGACGCCAAGAAGTTGGGTTTACCCTTCGCTAGCTCAAAGTGCCATAGCGATGTCTGGGCAGGTGTTGCTGCTGATGCAACTGTAGTGGTTCTACCATTATTTGGTGACATCGATAATATCACTATCGAAGCAGGTGAAATGCCCCGCGAAATGGAATTACAGTCTATGCAAGTGATGTCAGACTTCGATGAAGGTTGGGATATTCCAATGGTTGTCTCCTACACAGAAGCACAACTACAACACGGCACAATGTACTTTAATGATGCCCGTGGATTGCATCAAACAGTAAGAAGGAAAACTGAAGGTCTAAGAATTTCAGTAGATTTCCGGTTCCGCAGAAAATTCAATGAAGCTTATCGGGCAATGGTCGCACCTAATATTGGTGGTATTGAAGAAGATATGAGCGTGCCTTATGAAGACTGGCTGAAGGTTGGTAAGGAAAGGTTAATTGTGTTTGATGAAACTGTTGAACAGGCTAAGAATAAACAGAATGCTGACGCTCCAGTTCCGCTATATACTCGTGGGTATCGCCTTTTAAATATGTTTAATTTTTGATTTGCAAAAATCCTAACTATAAAAAAGAGGTCTTTCTCGACCTCTTAGCAATTCTCTAAAATAATGTTTTATCTACAGCAATTATGACACCCAGTATTAGCACCTTGCTTACCAGTTGCTAGTTTCCACCTTGATGATTGTGCCGCCTGCTTTTTGAATGCGTTGCTGTTCACGGAACCAGTTCTCATAGGGAACTAACTTAGTAAAGTAAGTATTTTGGAGTTCGCGTTGGGTACGAATTCGGGTTTGGCTTGGAACTAGAGCAGTAATTTTAAACAAACGGGACATAATTTTGAAAATCTCCTGTATACCTTGTGAAAACTTTTTTATCTCAAAATCTTGAGTGCAAATCTTTTAATCATTCAAAGGCTGGAAATCAAACATCAATACTAGACCACCAAACACTCATCACTGATAATTAACCAAAGATAAGCAATATAACGTTCTAGCACTCACGGCTGATTTCCAGACCTTAATAAAGCCGCACTTAAATTCTTAAACGCAAACTAGTTCTTAGCTTAAGCCAGAGGAGATATAGTCTAAGTAAACGCCCATTTCCTTACCAGCATCAGAACCTACCAAACTGGCGGTTACTTCTTTGATGGCTTGGATAGCTTGCACGGTAGCACCAACGGGAACTCCTAAAGAGTTGTAGGTTTCCTTCAAGCCATTTAGTACACGCTCATCCAGAATGGAAGGATCGCCAGCCAACATTGCATAGGTGGCATAGCGGAGGTAGTAGTCCAAATCGCGGATACAAGCAGCATAGCGGCGAGTGGTGTACATGTTACCACCGGGACGGGTGATGTCAGAGTACAGCAAAGATTTTGCTACAGCTTCTTTGACGATCGCAGCAGCGTTAGCGCTGATGGTGCTAGCAGCACGTACCCGCAGTTCGCCAGTAGCAAAGTAGCCTTTTAGCTTTTCTAAAGCAGAAGAGTCGAGGTATTTACCTTGAACATCTGCGGAGTTAATGACAGCGGTAATTGCGTCTTGAGCCATGTTGTTAATTCCTTATTTCCAACCGTATTGCAATACTTCTGTTTCAGTAGGTAAACAGGTTTACCCTATCCTAGAAGAGCGCCAACTAGGTAGTCGAAGTAGCCACCAGCTTCACTAGCGTCATCACCAGAGAGCAATGTTGCAGCTGCCATTCTTCATTCCACGGATACCTTCAGCAACACCATCGATAGGAGTTCCTAAGGACTTGTACATTTCACGGACACCGATAACACCAATTTCTTCGATGGGGGTTACATCACCAGCAACGATACCGTAGGTAACGAGGCGGAGGTAGTAATCTAGGTCACGCAGACAAGTAGCAGTCAATTCTTGACCGTAAGCGTTTCCACCAGGAGACACAACATCAGGACGCTTTTGGAACAGTTGATCGCCAGCTTGCTTAACGAGCCGTTCGCGATTTTCTGTCAAAACTTGAGCAATCCGCAGACGGCGCTCACCACTTCCAACAAAGGATTTGATCCGATCTAACTCACCAGGGCTGAGATAGCGGGCTTCTGCATCAGCATTCACGATAGCTTTCGTGACAATACTCATTAATGGATTCCTCCAATACGAATGAAACCAGGATTTGATTAAACTGGTGCGACTTTAAATTTGGTTTACTGAGTTTGTTTTCTCGTCCTTTAAGACACAACAGTTTAATAACTGCTACGGCTAATAAATTACGAGTTTGCTTGAGCCATATTAAGTACGCAAGCTTTGAAACTCAGTTACCTTACGCAAAACATTTTCCGGCATTCTGTTGAGCATTTATGACTGCTCTTAATACTTTGTAATATTGCTTTTCAGAATTTACTCTTTCAGCAGCAATCTGAGAGCGTTATTACGAAAGGTTACAAAGGTTATAGGGGAGGGGTTATAGGGGACAGGGGACAGTAAATAATCTGTACCCTATTCCCTATTCCCTATTCCCTATTCCCTATTGGGAAGCGGTTGTAAGGTACAACATCTTCACCGAAGTAGCGGCCATATTCTGGACTTTCGACTATTGCTTCTACAGCAGATGACAACCGCTATCGGTTAGCACCTTGTTGTACTGGCTAATTTCTTCCTGATTTGCGGGTGTACGCCCCAAGAGGTGGCGGAAGAGTAACTCAACCACCTTGGCATGAGGATAAGGTGACAAGAAGCGCTGGCGATAGATTTGGGAACTGGCTAGTTCACGCACAAACTCCCGCACGGAAATTTCACCGTTCTGGAGCTTGCCCTCTAGGTCAGTACGGCGGAAATTATCAGGCACTTCACCGCTAAATACATCCAACACTTGACAGTAAATGGCGTTGATTGCTTGTTCTTTTTCGGCTTGGCTGGTGCTTTCCGTTAGACGGTAAATGCGTGCATATTTACGCACACCCTGTTCCACGGTTTGTCCGCTACCATCGTTGTAGGAACGACCCAGTTCAGCAAATGAGAGCTTACCGTTTGTTTGCGCTGCAATATCTGCGATCGCTTGGGTCAAAAGCGGAGTATCGTTGCTAACTCCTACACGCGGTTGCACTGGCTTAAAGCTCGGTACAACTACGTCATCGTTTTGCTTGGTAAGCTGGTTGTACAGCTTCTCCGTATTCGGGAAGTTTGCCGCAGGTAGGGTCGGGAAGCGACGGTAAGGCACCGTATCTTCACCAAATACCTTGTTATATTCCACACTATTTACCAAAGCAGCAATAAAGGCACGAATACCTTGAGTAGCCAAAATTTGGTTATACTTGCGGATTTCTGCCTGGTCTAATGGCGCACGTCCCAAGAAGTGTTTGGTTCCCAACTCAATCACCTTGGTGTTCGGGTAAGGTGTGTAGAACTCTTTCAGGTAGAGGTTAGAGTAACCCAAACCTTCAATAAATTCCTTCACACTAATTTCGCCATTCCCCAGCTTGCTTTCCCATTTTGTAAATTCGTTTTTGGCGATATAGGGTGCAATATCCCGCTCAAAAATTTGACGATATGCAGCACTAATCAACGTTTGCACTGCAACTTTGTCACTCGTATTCGCCACCAACTTAAAGATTTTGGTTTGTTCGCGTTGCTTGCTGACACCTTGGTTAACGCGGAACTGAACATCTGGTTCTGACCGTTTTTCTGTGACTGTACCCAGTGTCACAAAGCTTGGCGTTACTTCCTTCTGAACTTTCGCCGCAACATCTTCACGAATGCTACCAACGCGCAATTGCCGCCCTGATACACCACCAGGAGTCAGATACCGTTCGTAAGGAATTGTATCTTCACCAAATGCTTCAGTGTATTCTACGCTGTCAATAATGGCATCAACCACCGCATAAAAGCCTTTTTTGGCAGCGATGTCAAAGTACTTGTTGAGTTCTTGACGACCATAAGTCGGACGACCCAACAAGCGGCGGTGAATATACTCGATCGCTTTACAAACATAGAGCGATGTCCAGTACAGATTGCGGAATACATCCGACTTAGCCAAAGCACGGATAAACTCCCGTACAGAGATGTCGCCGTTTTCTAGCTTTATTTCCAATACCTTTGGGCGCTGACCTTCGTAAAGATCGCGACCGAAAACTTGCAGGTAAGCTGCTTTAATGAATGCTTGCGTCGAGCTTTCGGAGAATCTGACGCTAGAATTTTTGGCAGCCTTTTTACCTCTAGTACCAGGTAGTTGATCTAACTTGAACACCTTAGGCCCAAGAGTACCAGGAGCTTCACCCCGCGCTCTGGGATTACTATTTTGGTTATTAATCCCTGCCCCTTGGTGAATCAGGATGCGTTTGGTATCCTTGCCAAAAGGAGCCGGATTGGTGCTGGGGTTGCGAGTTTCTTTCGGGAAAATCGCCCCAAACTGAATTTCCAAGGGGTCATTACCAGAACCGTAAGGATGTTGGTCTGGTAGTGGTTGTTCGTAAGCCGCAAATGTGGTTATAAACTGAGGTATCTTGCGGAAAGGCGCACTGTAGTTAAACAGGTCTTGCTGCGGCCCCCAGTTACGACATTCTTGTGCTTCTTGACCAAGACCCCGGAGGTAAGGTACTGTTTCTTCGCCAAAATAGTCGCTGTATTCAGCAGAATCTACTAAGGCATCTACTAAGGCTGGCAAACCACCGTTAGAAACAATCGAGAAGTATTTTTGTACTTCTTCGCGGCTACTTGGGCCCCGTCCCAGAATGTGACGGAAAGCTAGTTCAATGACTCGGCTGTTAATAAAAGGCTGGTAAAACTGTTTTTGGTAAAGGGGAGATTTAGCTAGACGACGAACAAACTCCTTCATGGAGATGTCGCCATTTTTCACCTTGGATTCTATGTCAGATATGGACAAGCTATAAGCACGGGTAATATCGCGCTCAAAAATTTGTCGATATGCAGCCTTGATTACTTCATTTTTTTCGCTACTTGACAACCCAGTTTTCATCACAAACTTGGGACGGCGTTCTGCTGCATTAAAGTAAATTTGCGGCAGTTCCAACCCTTGCTGGTCGCTAGAGGGGCGTTGACGAACTTTATTTGAAGGTGTGGCTGCTTTGAATTCTGTTAACAAAACATCCATGTACTGAGACACGATTTCTGTAGCCTCAGCATCTTTGCGGAAAAAGGAAAGTGACCCAGCTTTGATTTCCTGTAAAGCTACCAGCGTTGCTTCACCAGAGCAGGCATTTTCAATTATTTCCCGCAAACCCCGTGTGTTCACCGCTATGATGTTGGGGTCGCCAGCAACGATCGCATAAGTAGCGTAGCGCAAGAACCAGGATAAATCCCGCAAGCTCTTGGCCATGTTACCTGGGCCATATCGAGCAATGTTAATTGGTCTGAAACCCGGAGGTGTCGGGCCACTGGGGGATGAGTTAAATATTGATCGTAAATTTTCTAAGAACCCACCACGACTTTCAACGTAGGTTACAGTTCCCAGTTGCATCCCTTGCTGAACATTAGCACCAGCGCTAACAGGTACTATTTCTACTTCTCTGGGCTTTTCTAAAAAAGCCATTGGCGAACCACCGACAAAAATCCGGTTGGCAGCGCGAGATACAATAATCTCGGCATTATCCGTCAGCGTCTGAGAAATTTCTAGACGCTTTGCACCAGATGCAAAATAGCTTGCCAGTTCATTTAATTCACCACTTCCCAAAAAGCGGTCTTGCTGCTCGGCTTGGGTAATTGTCGCTACAGCTAGGGTTTGATATAGTTGCGGACGCGCAACTGAGCTTCCACCACTTGCCTTAACACTCATCGGATTTGTAAAACTCCCATCATAATCATTTATGTGTTAAGTCTGGGTCGCTTTGAGGCTTGACACATCGGTGCGTCTGTGCTTTATCAGCTTGAGAGTAGCGCCTGCAAAACTGCCAGTAAATTAACCCGGTTAGCTTTTAGATTAGAACGTTTTGCGTTCTCAAAGCTGGTTTATTAAGAACTATGTAGAACCGTAGCTTAGATACATCCACTCTCAAGAGTACATACTCTTGTTTGGCTGAGACAAAATCTAAGTTTTGTAACTACGAAGTAGGTTCGGCATGGTCTACATGATGCCGGAAGCCTCTATTTTGATGTTTGTGGCTGTGTACACCCTACGATTATTACAACTTATACAAAATTTTAGTTGAAATCAAATTGCCTACGGCAATGTCGGTGGACAGTAGTCATTAGTCGATGTTAAGTTGTTTTTGCTACTAACAGCTAAATACTCATAAATAACGCCAACGGGAAATAATTCTTAAATTCCGTTGAATTAAGCTTTAGCTATCAACATTTTATCTAGGGAAAATACTATGAGCAAAAGTTGTAAATTTAACTATTTATTCAATGCTACACTGTCTGCGATCGCAGTTATTTTAGCTGTCACTCCTGCAAATGCGCTTCCGGAGCAAAATATCAGTACTGTTGTTAAGTGGGCAAAGACCAGACCTTTACTACCAACTCTGAGATACAACAGCGAAGCCCACGGCTATGAGGGTACAAAGGGAAATTTATACTTCTATGCTGATGTCACTTCTCAAAATGGAACAGTGAATAAAGAAGGCATAACCGTTAGTGGTGATAAACGCCTCAAATTCACCACAAAAAATGCCAATGCAGTGAAATTGTTACAAAATATTTATAATTCTAATATTGCCAATGACTTCCAGAAGTCCCGATATATCAGCAAAGTTGGACGTGACCAGTATTATCGCGGACAAAAGTTTGCTTACATCGCTGCTGAAGTGCAGGGTGGCTCATCATTGCAGATAATTCCCTTGAATAAGTTGCAAGAGTTTATAGATAATGCTAAATATTGCCAAACCAATCAATGCGACGTTTAACTAATTCGTAATTCGTAATTTTAAAAGCTGTTTGGATTAGTTAAAGCAAGGCGTAAACGCCACCCTTGAGATTGACGCTTACACCCAACAAATTTGGGCTTTATCTTCTTAAGTTGACACCAATGGGTGTACCTCACGTAAGCGAGAAACGCTATAACCCGGATTTCTCACCACACCTCTTAAAGCCTGTGCAAGTGCCGGGAAGAAGTAATAAGTAATAAGTAATGAGTAAGAAGTAAGAAGTTTTTACTCATTACTCATTACTCATTACTCATTACTTCTCTCTGCTCCATCAAACGCCTTGAGCTTGTGAGAAATGCGGGTATAAGTATTTTTTCTTTGGAAGTTCCTTATTCAACTACCTCATTCACAGGGAATCTATCAATCAACTGCATCGCCCGATAGGCATTACGCTGGAAAGAGTCTGGTAAATGGGGAACGTGGGGAATTTGCGATAATAAATCCAACGTCCGGCGTAAAATTCTCACCACATCGCCTTCATCCAAGGTAGTGTTCTCGCAGAGTTCTACCCATTCCATTCCCAGCGCCCATTGTTCCACTATGGCAATTAACTCAAATTCCAACCATATCGGCAGGGCTACGTTATACCGCCGTTGTACTTGGAACATTTGGCGGCGAATTCCCTGCAATTTTTTCAAGGCTTCTGCCACTTCACTACTAAGCTCAAAGTTAACCTTGCTATCTGGACGGGGTGTTTCCATCACCAAAGCCGCTGCTGCTGCTGCTAAATGATGCGGATCTAAGTTGCCCAATTCGCCACTAGCGAATACTAAACCTAGCCACAATTCATTCTCACCTCGAATGGCGGCAGCAATTCGCCCTAATACTGTAGGTACTAAGTTATCTAAACCGCCAAAGTGTTGCAGAATTGCGATTAAATTCAGAAACTCTTCCCAATGGCGTTGTGACTGTTGCTCTACTTGCCCTTGCACCTGTTCGAGTTCGGCTTCTAGTTCGACATAACGGGCCCGGCGCTTAAAAAGTGTTGCTGCATTGCCTGATTGATGTAGGGGATGAGCTTCTAATTGTTCTTGGACGGCGGTAGTGCGGCTGAGTTGTTCTGCGACTTCTGGTGCTAGATGCAATGATTCTATCGGATCAGGAATACGCACTGCGATCGCAAAGCTTTCTTCGTTACCACGGCGCGACTGTCCTGGTTTCAAGGGCATCTCTGGCGGTGGTAGTAAATCAGGTGGTACTTCAATTCGCGGTAGTTCGGCATATAAATCGACTACATCCCCTGTGGTTGCCACATACCAGCGATTATCACGCCCCAAGCATACCAAGTAGGGAGCTTGACCAGAACCAGGCGATTTTCCCACTAACACTGCGGTTACGGGTGAAGACACTGTGATATTTTTGCCCTTGAGACTCAATAGAGTTCCTGACACTGCAAAGCCCAACATCATCACCAATTCTTCTTGGCGATCTTCCTGTGCTTGCTCTTGCAAGGTTTTTAATATCTGGCGTTCGACTTTCAGGCGTTGCCGCAATTTTTCATAAAGAGCCAGTTCATTTTCATCAACTGCGGCGATTTGCTCATGAAGTTGAGCTAACTGTGTTTGCAGTTCCGCTATCTCATCGTATTCTGGCCGTAAATGCAAGGTGGCCATGTACTGCCCAAAACTGCGCTCTATCAGCTCCCTAGTTTGCTCTAGGGTGTGGGTTTGCAGTAAGTTAAGTACCATGCCATAACTAGGCGTAAATTGGCTTACAAGAGGATCTGGCTTGGATGTTCCCAAATACGCCGCTTCTTTGGCTCCTTCAAAGGGAGTTTGGACTGTCACGACATGACCTTGTTTATCCATCCCCCGCCGGCCTGCTCGTCCCGCCATTTGCAAGAATTCGGAAGCGTTCAATAGGCGGTGTCCGGTGTCGGTACGCTTTGAAAGGGTAGAAATTACCGTTGTCCGGGCGGGCATATTAATTCCCGCAGCTAATGTTTCGGTGGCGAATACTACTTTAATTAGCCCCTGCTGAAATAGTTCTTCTACCAGTGCTTTCCAAGCAGGCAAAATCCCAGCATGGTGAGCAGCAATTCCTCGGTACAAGGGTGCAATTTGCCCAGAACGCCCTGCTTCGGGATTACGGGCTAAAAAGTCATCAATTTGTTCGCGTAAAATTTGGGACTCTTCACTATTTACCAGCCATAAATCACCCACTTCCGCCACTGCTTTATCACATCCCCGGCGGCTGAAGATAAAGTAAATTGCTGGGAGCATATCCCGTTGCTCTAACTGGCTGAGGGTAAAAATTATGCCAGGAGCTTCCGGCCTACCATTTCTCCCTCTATCTCTTTCTCCCCCTTTCCCCTTTTTCTTCTGAAGGCGGGGGTTGATTTTGGTTTTACTGTCATTTAATAGGGGAAATAACCCTTTGGGATTACAAAAGTGAAATTCCAAGGGAACTGGGCGGAAATCGGAGTAAATCAGGTCTGTTGGCCCGTGAACGCGATTTAGCCAATCGGTGAGTTGATCGCTATTAGCAACCGTTGCTGAGAGGGCTGCCAGTTGCACTTCACGGGGGCAATAGATGATTGATTCTTCCCAAACAGTACCGCGCTGGCGATCGTTCATGTAGTGGCACTCATCAAGTATCACTGCTTCAACGTTTACCAATGAGATACCAATTTGCCCAATGGGTGTGCCATAGAGCATATTTCGGAAAATTTCCGTCGTCATCACCAAAATCGGTGCATCCCTGTTAATGGAAGCATCTCCAGTTAACAATCCGACTTGATCAAACCCAAATTTTTCTCGAAAGTCACGTAATTTTTGATTCGACAGCGCCTTTAGGGGAGTCGTGTAGAATACACGTTTTCCTCTCGCCAGGGCACGATAAATAGCGTATTCCCCGACTAATGTTTTGCCCGAACCTGTCGGCGCACATACGACTACGGAGCGCCCGGCGTTTAGGGACGCGATCGCTTCTTTTTGAAATTGATCCAGATCAAAGGGAAATATAGTCCCTAAGTCAAGTTCTGGAGACGGTGCAGGATAATTCACTCAATCACATTTGCAACCAGATTGTTTACTATACTAACGTTGTGTATTGGGCATTGGGCATTGGGAATGGGGCATTGGGCATTGGGCATTGGGCATTGGTAAATAAATTAATGTTCTTCCCCTACTTCCTCATCTCCCTCATCTTCCCATGCCCCATTCCCCATTCCCCATTCCCCCTTTTTATTTTCCCAGCTCTTGCGATCGCTCTGTGGCAGCTTTGACTGCTTCAATTAACGCGGAACGAAATCCTGCCTGTTCTAGCTTGGCAATTCCCGCAATGGTTGTACCACCGGGGCTGGTAACACGATCTTTGAGTTCTGCTGGGTGCATTTTGGTTTCTTGTAACAGTTTCGCTGTTCCCAGTACGGTTTGCAAGGCTAGTTGATTGGCAATTGCTCTAGGTAAACCTGCGGATACCCCGCCATCTGCCAGTGCTTCTACCATAAGCGCCACGTAAGCCGGGCCACTACCAGATAGCCCTGTAACTGCATCCATCAGCCCTTCTGACACTTCCACAACTTCGCCTACGGCAGAAAAAACTTGCTGTGCTATTTGGTGATGCTTGGCATTGGTATATGCACCTGAACAAATCGCGGTAACTCCTGCTCCCACAGTTGCTGGGGTGTTGGGCATTGCTCTAATCACTGGCAATTGCACAAATGCAGCTTCTAGCTGACTTAAAGGCACACCCGCCAATATGGAAATTATCAGGGGTGAATGTTCTCTATTAAGAATATCAATATCTGCTAATTCTTGAGCGATCGCACTAAATACCTGCGGTTTCACTGCCAAAAATAGAACTTCTTTTGCTTCGGTGAAAACCCGGCTATTATCTGTCGTTACAGCAACACCGTATTGCTGTTTTAAAAAATCTAAGCGGGAAGATAGCGGTTCGCTAACTATGACTTCTGATGATTGATAAATTCCACGCGCGATAAGGCGGGATAAGAGCGCTTCTCCCATTACCCCACCACCAATTAAGCCAAATTTTATAGTCATTAGTCATTAGTCATTGGTCATTAGTCATTAGTCGTTTGTCATTTGTCACTATGAGCAAAATCCAGGACAAATGACAAAGGACAAAGGACTAAATACTAATTTAACTTTATTGTGCCATCCGGTTAGTTTCGTTACCCCAGGTTGGATTTGGAGTACCTGTAGGACGAGAGGGGCGTGCTGGCGGTTGTGGTACTTCATGAAGAACGCCACCTTGGGTGCTAACTTGGACACAGCTTGGTGTAAACAAAAAGATGCTCTCACCGATGCGTTCTTGATGTCCATCTAGTGCGTAAGTACCACCTGCAACAAAATCTACTGCTCGTTGAGCTTGATCGGGATCCATGATTGTCAGATTTAATACCACTGACTTCCGTTCTCGCAGTGCTTGAATTGCCTGGGGCATTTCTTCAAAGGTGCGTGGTTCAAGTACTAAAACTTCCGAAATTCCGTTAATTGCTCCTGGCATACCAATCACATTCCCCATTGGCTTTTGACCTGCTGTCATATCATCTCCCATTGTAGGCACTGGTTCCCGCCAACGTCGATTTTGAGCGGCTGTACTCTCTTGCGGTGCTGGTTGGGGATTTTCTTGCTGATACAGATTTTGGTAATTATTATCTGTTTCTGGTTCTTCTTCGTAATACTCGTATTCTACTTGCTCATTTAGACCCACAAAGTCTCTGAGTTTGGAAAATATATTGTTCATTGTGTGTGTACTCTCCTGGTGCGAATAGCCTGTATTGACTTGGCTTAGGATTGATTGAACTAGGAGCGATGCCTAGGGTGGTAAACTACGCTACATCTGTGGATACTTCAGCAACTGTATTGCTATTTGTAGCCCATAGTATGGGTTTTGGCGATGAACTGACACTTATTGGAAAGGTCTGTGCATCGCCTAAACATAATAATGAGTCAAGATTATATCCTAAGGTTTATCCGAAGGAAACTTCTTTATACCCCATTTTGCCTTAGCGATTGCTCTTGTCAATACTATATCCTTTGTTTCGGATTGCACCAGTCTGTTACAAAATTCTTGTCATCAACCTTTCGCTTCTATTAATACTGACCTGCAAGGCTGATATTATTCGGCTAAGAGCGATCGCCAAACAATATTGTTCCTAATCGTACCATCGTCGCGCCTGCTTGCACTGCTAGTTCGTAGTCGCCTGACATACCCATAGATAAGTGTTGCATTTTAATGTGCGACCAATTTTGCTCCTGGATTTCTTTGGCTAGCTCACGATTGAGATTAAACACACTGAGAATTTCGGAATCATTTAATCCGGAAGGCGGAATTGTCATCAAACCTTGAATTTGTAAACTTTTGTATTGATTGAGTGTGGGTAAATCAGCCAAAAGCTCTGGCACACTCCAACCAGACTTGTTGGGATCGGGGAGAATTTTCACTTGCAGGCAAACGTGAGGACTCACTCCTAGCTGTTGCGCTAATTGATCTAAGCGCTGTGCTAGCTTCAAATTATCCACGGAGTGAATCCAAGGGAATTGTTCGATGGCTTTTTTGGCTTTATTGCCTTGCAAATGTCCAATAAAGTGCCAGGTAATATCCGGTAAGTCTTGCAACTCGGCTTGTTTGCTGGCGGCTTCTTGGATACGGCTCTCCCCAAAATCACGAATTCCTGCGGAGTATGCAGACCGAATGGCCTGGGCAGAAACTTGCTTGCTAACAGCAATCAATTTGACTGATGTCGGTAGTGAGGAGCGAATGGAAATAATACGTTCGGAAATCGAACTGCTCATTGGAAGGTGCGTTGAAAAACACTCTGAAGCTGATCGTACTCTTGAGGCTGTCCACTACGCCGCAGGGTACGTAAGCGATTTTCTAACATCATTCTAGCCTCAGTACGTCCTAGAGACTGGAATTTAACACCTTTAACGTCATTTGCCACCAAAAAAAATAAGCGCTGGGCATAAAGTGTGGTGAACAAATCCTGGTTCTCATCAACCATACAGATTTTGTAGAGTAAACCCCAAGTTGGATGGTTTATGTAAGTTTCTGCGTTTTCTGGATTCATTTAAGAGTCAAGGTGTAGTCAACGTGGGAGTATATATATCTTTTCGCAGTAAATTCCAAACATTCAGACGATAATACCAACATTCGTCAGAATATTTTCTTAAAATGCGAAACTGCGGTTACGAAGACCTTGATCTAATTCCTAATTGGCACATGAAGCTAGTGGTAGTGAAGCGAAATGGTGCAACAGAAGCCGCGAAGCATAGATTTAGAAAGTAGAGGCTGGTCGATAAACATCACCATCTGCTTTGGTGACTTAAATTTACTAATTTGTAGAGACAGGGCAGAAAATAGTCCTGCTCCTCTTGTTGGAGGTTCGACGTGCCAAGGAAAAACACCCTTTGAAATTCCCAATGGCAACAGCGAATTTTTCAACTTCTTTCCATACTGCCACAACTGTCGCTGAATGGCACAAAATTGTAGCTGACAAGTGAGTATTTAGGAATAATATTATTATCCTTCTATTGATTGGGTAGCTCCGGGACTAGGGACTGAGGACTGGGAAAGAGTCTTTTTGCCAATTTGGTTGGGGTTTGAATCCATATCAAAATTGTCCCAGCCCGTATTACCCATTTACCAGTTCAAGTTTCAATTAGAACAGCAGGTTTTTGATGAAGGGGCAAAACTGGCATATTTTAGCGATAAACTGCATAAAATTGAGCATGCACTGAAATCATGAAACTTATATAAATATACAGTTATTTGGCGGATGTAACTCAGGCTTTTCCCACCAGAAAACAAGGAAAATAGAGATATTCATTTAATTGGTGTTTGTTTATACTATTTCAAATTTTTGTAGTCGTTATACTCATGACTTAGGTTCTACCTGGGAATTAGGAAGTGGCTTTGCCACTTCTTTTTATTGATATGGTAGCCCAGTAGTTTTGTTAAACTTTTAACCTTTGTTAATTGTTATACCATTCCCCAAAATACTTGCTATATACACATTGGTAGGGGCGTACATCTGTACGCCCCTACAGCCGATTTATTTATTGCAAAGATTGTTGACAACGGGATGACTTCGTGTATGTTTAATTGACCAAGTAATTTGACGGAATTATGGTCATATAGACATCAAATTAGTCATTACTCATTTTATCTTGCCATCTCTCACGCTTGGGCTTGTTCTCCACATCGCGCGATCGCCCTTCTTGCCAAGTCCCCCACATTAGGGATTGCTGTTTTTCAACATGATTAATAAACTGCATGATTGAGTGATCTGCTTTGATAGGAGTTTTCAAATCAAACTGAATTGTTTGGACAACTTGGATATCACCCATGAGAAAGAACTTCCCTGCAATTTTAGTCAGCCATAGCACAATTCGATTGCATAACCAACCAAAAAATCCTTTACGCTTCTTAGTAATCAACAGAATTTGACCTTCAGCTTTTCCGCCTTCGTGGAGGCGAACTGCAAACATCGTATGGACATGGAAAAAATCGGGGCCAAGTGTCACAATGCCGATGCTACCGTACCAATAGCAAACACTATAAGTTATGGCATTTTTGTAGAAAATACGAATGAGCTTAATGAAAAATGAATTGTCTTTGATGGGTATAATATTACTGAAGATAACCGCATTTTCGTTCAATTCCTGTCTTTCAAAAATAATTTCTATTGGCAGTTTGTGAACTGCATTGAGGTGTTGAGCATCAATGGCATTAATCATCACCACGTTGGGGTGACAGTTCATCACAAAATGAGAATGGATAGCAACATCACACTCTTTGTCTTCCAACTCTGGAACAAAAGGTAAGGGTTGTTGTGGTATTTCTCCAGTCCAAACCCAAATCATGCCGTACTTTTCAGCAGTAGGCCAAGTTTGTAACTTTAAAGAAGGTGGTGTATCTAAACATGGGATATCAACACACATTCCTTCAGCATCAAACTTCCAGTGGTGGAAAAAACAACGTAGTGCATTACCTTCAACCTTGCCTTCAGCAAGGTGAGCGCCCATGTGTGGACAGTAGGCATCAAAGGTAACTAATCTTTTGTCTTTACCTCGGTAAATTACTAATTCTCTACCCAAAATCGTGACAGGCTTTACTTCACCCACCCGCAGATTTTGAGAGGGTATTACCCAATACCATCCCTCAGTAAAACGCTCTGGATTATTGAAAATTTTAGTTTTACGGTTTGAGCTATAAGTCTGCGAGTTGAGATTCATTTTTATGGTTTCACTTGAAGTGAAGCAGTTGATCTAGAAGTAACATGGGAACTCAAAAAAAACAGTTACTTTCAGTACTATGAGAACTAACTAAATAATAAATAGATAAAAATCAGCAGGTTAAATTTTAAAAAAATGTTATTAAATATGTTAAAAATAGGCCAATTCAATACCACATAAACTTTATAAAAATCCATTTAGAATAGATACTTGAAAATTTAAAACTTAGTAAAATCTCTAAGTAGGTAAAAATTTCAAGTACTGATGCCAATACTTTGCTACACTGTCAAATAACTTAAAAAATAGGGAAATATGTAATAATAATTACAAGAGATGGAAAAATCTAGTATGTTAACTCAAGATAAAAAACTACTTTTAATTGGTCAAGTAAAAGATTTAAGCGGAATCTCCATTAGGACAATTCGTTATTACGAGAGTTTAGGTTTAATCAATTCATTAAGTCGAACAGAGGGAGGCTTTCGTCAGTTTTCATTTGATGTGCTAACTCGTCTAGCATTCATTAAAAGGGCACAAAATCTTGGTCTTAGCCTAGAAGAGATTGTCAATATCCTTCAGGTTTATGACCAAGGGCAAACTCCCTGTGGTGACATTAAAGAGAAACTTGAAGAGAAGGTTTTGCAAATTGATCGCCAAATTGATCAGTTGTTAACTTTACGCTCTGAAATAAAGGGATTACTTTCAGGCTGGAAGAATGTCAGCGATCAACATGAGAATACAATTTGTCCGATCATTCAAAATACTAGTACTTTGTCAAACTAGTTTTTAGTGTTTGTAATAAGCACTTTATAGCGGTTATCATTCAGATGCAGTACAGAATTATATAGCAAGGTGTAAGGGCACGGCAGTGCCGTGCCCCTACGGACGTACTTCACTAGACTGGGAAACGCTATACTACCGCAAGGCGGAATTCAAAATTAAAAAATAAAGCAATTTCTTCGTTCCTTATCTAGGATTCAGGACTTTTATAGATAAGGAACCACCACAACTCTAGCCCAATTAAGGCTAAACCTGCGATCGCAACTCCAACTTTCAAGCCTAAAGGTTGCTCGATACTGTGAAATTGGCTGTTTTGCTCTGGCGAGTGGGCTGGCATTTCTGCTAAAGCTACGCCTGATGTTCTGGTGAGAAGCACTAAAGCTGTAAGGCTTCCCCAAAGCATTTTTTTACTGAACATTTCCTAAATTACCTTGCAATTATGAGATAGCTTTTGGTTGAAAGTTACGCAATCTGAGGGCGTTGCTAACAACAGAAAGTGAAGAAAGAGCCATCGCAGCACCGGCGATAATTGGATTGAGTAACCAACCGAAGATGGGGAACAAAATTCCTGCCGCAATGGGAATACCAATGACGTTGTAAATAAAGGCAAAGAAGAGATTTTGCCTAATATTGTTGATAGTAGCGCGGCTAAGTTGAATTGCTGTGACGATTCCTTGCAAATCTCCAGAAATTAGGGTAATATCGCTAGCTGCGATCGCTACATCTGTTCCCGTACCAATGGCAATTCCCACATCAGCCTGTGCTAAGGCTGGCGCATCATTTATGCCATCACCCACCATTGCGACAATCTTGGATTTTGAATTTTTGATTTTTGATTTTGGATTGGCAAATCTCTCTATCTCCCCTTGCAAAGATTGGATAATCGCTGCTTTCTGATCTGGACGCACTTCGGCAAAGATTTGCTGGATGCCAACTTGCCCTGCGATCGCTTCGGCAGTTTTACGATTGTCGCCGGTCAACATTACTACTTCTAAACCTAGCTTCTGTAAAGCTTTTACTACTGCTGTTGATGAAGGTTTGAGGGCATCGGCAATTCCCATTATTCCTTGTAGTTCGCCATCTACAGCAATCAAAATAACTGTCTTACCAGCAGTTTCCCATGCATCTTTATACTGCTGGAGACTGATGGTATTAATTCCAAGTTCTGTTAACCAGCGTTGTGTACCAATTTGCACAAGCTGATTTGCAACAACTGCTTGCACACCACTACCTGCATTAGCCACGAAGTTGTTTGCATCTATTAAACTCACTTCTTGAGACTGGGCGTATTTTACAACAGCTTCAGCTAAAGGATGCTCAGAATTACGCTCCACGGTTGCTGCTAACTGTAAAAGCTGGATTTCATTACCATTCGCTGTACCGTTTACAGTTACAAAGTCTGTAACCGTAGGTTTCCCCTGAGTCAAAGTGCCAGTTTTATCTAGAACAATGGTTTTAATTTTGTGTGCTAGTTCTAAGCTGTCGGCACTTTTAATTAAAATGCCATTTTCTGCACCTTTGCCTGTCCCCACCATTACAGATGTGGGAGTAGCTAAACCCAAAGCACAGGGACAAGCGATAATTAGTACACCCACCGTTGTCATTGTTGCGAGAGTGAGGTTGCCAGTGAAATTAAACCAAATAACGAAAGTAGCGATCGCAACGGCAATCACAGCTGGTACAAACCATCCTGTAACTTGATCTGCCAAGCGCTGAATTGGTGCTTTAGAACCTTGGGCTTGTTGCACTAGTTTGACAATTTGAGCCAAAAATGTATCATTTCCGACTCGTGTTACCCGAAACTGAAATGCACCCGCACCGTTAATCGTCGCCCCAATCACCTCATCTCCTGGCTGCTTTTTAACTGGCAAACTTTCACCCGTCACCATCGCTTCATCTACCGTCGAAGCGCCTGCAATTACTTCGCCATCTAACGGAATCTTTTCACCGGGACGCACCAAAATCACATCGTTGATTCTGACTTCGGCGATAGGAACATCAATTTCTTTACCATCACGAATGACTCTGGCATCTCTGGCTTGCAGTCCGATGAGTTTGCGGATTGCTTCAGAAGTTTGTCCCCTAGCGCGATTTTCTAGCAACCGCCCCAGCAAAATTAAGGTAATGACAATAGCGGCAACTTCGTAATAAATATGAGGTATCAAGCCTTGAGCAATAAAAAATTTCGGGAAAATAGTGACAAATAAAGAATATAGATATGCTGCACTTGTACCCAAAGCAATCAGCGTGTCCATCGTTGCCGTATGGCGCTTAAGGGATTTCCAGCCATTTCGGTAAAAAGATCCACCACACCAGAACACGACAGGGGTTGTCAGCACTAACTGCACCCAAGAATTCTGAAGGAAACTTGGAATTAAGGGTAAGTTCAGCCCAGTCATCATAGGCAACGATCCCAAAACCAGGAAAATGCTGATTACACCTCCCACTAACACCTTGAGAGAGAGTTTACGTTGTAATGCTTGCTTACTAGCTTTCTCGGCATCATCTTCTTCAAAAAGCAATTCTTCAGAGACTGAGTGAGAAGAGTATCCCGCAGCAGCGATCGCACTTTGGATTTTCTCTAAATTTGCTAGAGAGCGATCGTACTTGATGGCGGCTTGTTCTGCTCCAAAGTTAACGTTGCAGTCCTTTACCCCAGGAACAGAGCGAATTGCCTTTTCGATGTTGTTGGCGCAAGCGGCGCAACTCATGCCTCGAAGTTTGAGTGTAAGAGTATCCATACTGTGGATTAGGTATTAGGTATTGGGGATTAGGGATTGGGGTTAGGAGAGAGGTGACAGGTGACAGGTGATGATAGGGAATAATCTGTACCCTGTAACCTGTACCCTGTTCTGTTCCCTTCCCCAGTCCCTTTTCTTCAAACAACTGGATAACCAGCAGCAGCCAATGCTTCCTTAATTGCTGTTTCTGATGCTTGAGTTTCTACACTGACAAGCTTGGTTGTTGGATCAGCCTGAACGCTAGCATTGGCATCGACTGCTTGAAGTGCTTTGGTAATGGTGCTTGCACAAGCTGAACAAGCCATGTTGGGAACTGTGAGTTGGAGAGTCATAGATTTACGGGATAGAGTGGAAAAGCTAGCCAAACCAAAGTGGATGACTCAGCGACATCCGTTAACAGTCAGAAATCTCTGGTTGGAAGTCGCCTTAAATTCATCCTAGACTCTCTAGCCGGCTAGAGAGTCTAGAGATTTTTAAAAGTTTTTAGCTAAACTTCAAATTTCTTTATAACTTTGGTTTAGCTGAGTAACCGTTGCTCATCAAAATACAACGTATTAACTTTAAGATTGGTACAAATACCTTGTTAGGGACGCACAGCTGTCCATTGGTGTCAACTTAACTAGGACTTACGCAAAATATCTCTCAAACTCTGATTTCTCCGTGTACTCTGCGCCTCTGTGGTTCGTTATTCCGTAACTCTTGCGTAGTCCTATTAACATAAAAACCAATCTAGAAAAGCTTTTAGGATCGCCTCGTTCCCAGTCTCCGACTGGGAATGCCCGTCGTTGAAGCGGAGCCGCAAGTGAAGTGCATTTCCAGCCCAGAGGCTGGAAACGAGGTTTTAAAAGGATTTGACCAATGCACAGCTTTGCTGCCTGTCCCCTTGCCTCTTCCTTGACGTTTAAGGGATAGCTGCTAAAGAAAAAGCCCCTGGTGTTGACCAGGGGTATCCATCTTTATTCCCTTATTTAGAATCGCATCTGTGAAGCTATAGCCAATTCACAGTTATGCAATTAACGGATATATTGATGATTGTTTTGCAATTAACTACTTAAATAAAAATTTACTCAGTGTAATGGATAAGAGCGATATCTATGATGGGCTACGCTAACGCTTTTTTGTCTTCGACTGATCAAAAAAAGGTTTAGCACTTAGCTAAACCTTTATATATTTAGTGTTTAAGCAGACATTCCAAATTAATTTAGACTTACTTTCATAGGAGTTCATCTTCCTGTAGACTGTATCTAAAATATCCTAAAGACTGATGTAGCATTACTTAAGAAGTCATAATAAAAGGCTTGGTTTAACCAAGCCTCTACATATACCAAGCATTTACTACACCAAGATTAATTTAGACTGGCTTTTAATTTAGTTCATCTTTCTGTAGGCTGTATCGGAATATTCTAAAATCTGATAAACAATTTCTAAACTTATACTTGCAAGTCATAGTATAAATTTCTATAAAAAAAGACCCTGGGTATTATTCCAGGGTGCATACACATTTTTCAGGCATTAACAGGCTAAATAATAACTTTAAAAAATAGTTATTTCTACTATCCATAGAATGATACCAACAGTAATCTGTAAACTTTTTTAAACATAATAAAAATGACTGTCACCCCAGGGAGTATGTCAATCATGGACATCTTCCACTAGGATGTCAACAAAATATATAAAACATTATTCTGGTTGATTCAACAAATTTACATTTGTCAGGATTAGCAGTCTAGGAGCAAAATATGAACGTGAAGGAAAATAACTTAAATATTTTTAGGTAGTTGTACAGAGAACAAACTACCTTTACCTAGTTCAGAGGTAACGTGAATAGTTCCTGCGTGCGCTTCTACAATCCGGTGGGATAGATGTAGTCCTAAGCCACTACCTGAGCGTTTATTTCTACCTTGGCGAAATCGCTCGAAAATTGTTGCCTGATCTTCTAGCGCAATCCCATACCCTGTATCTTCTACCTCAATTGTTACTGAATCGGGATTTCCGGGATGAGGTGAAGTTTCAAAAATGCGGATTTTTATGCCTCCTGTATCTGTAAATTTAATGGCATTTGCAATCAGGTTGTTCAACACTCGCCGTAGTTCCAAGCGATCGCCCATAATAATCCCAGCGTTTTTACTCTGTGAGTCTAATTCACGGGTGTCTATTTCTAGAGTCAACCCTTTTTCACCAGTTAGAGGGCTAAGTTCGCTAACTACTTCTTGAGATATCTCACGTAAATCGCATTCCTCCCAATTCAAGGTTTTTTTACCTGCCTCAAAGCGATAGACTTCTAGGAGGGTGTTAACCATTTCCATCAAATTTTGGTTACTGCGAATCATGACTGCGATCGCCTGTTTCATTTCTGGCGAAATTTTGCAGAATGTTTCCATTTCAAACAAATTCAACATCCGATCTGAGGCTACCAAGGGAGTTCGCAAATCATGAGTCAGACGGGAAACAAAGTCTTCCCGTTGGCGGGCCATTTTTTGTTGTTCGTCTAGACTATGTTTGAGACGTAGCAGCGATCGCACTCTTGCTAGTAGTTCATCAGTATCAAATGGTTTACGAATAAAATCGTCAGCACCAGCATCCAAACCTTCGACAACACTAGATTCATGAAAGGCAGTAATCAGCAGAATTGGAATATAAGAGATCGCAGGGTTATTCCGAATTCTACGTGTGACTTCGTAACCATCGATCCCCGGCATCATCACATCTAACAGAATCAGATCGGGCGGAAATTCTTCAACTCGCTGCAAAGCCTTGAATCCATCTGAAACCAAATTAATTTCATAACCTTCACTTTCTAAAATTGCTTGAA
Source organism: Nostoc cf. commune SO-36 (assembly GCF_023734775.1). Classification (NCBI taxonomy): domain Bacteria; kingdom Bacillati; phylum Cyanobacteriota; class Cyanophyceae; order Nostocales; family Nostocaceae; genus Nostoc; species Nostoc commune. The sequence continues at coordinate 2,334,446 of NZ_AP025732.1, forward strand.
CCAAAATAAGATTATCTGGAACATCGTCAACTGCGAGAATACGATAAATTTTATTATTTTCAGCTAAAGACATAATTTTTCAACGTTTATCGCTTTTTTTGAAAGTAATTTATAGGAATCTAGGATATCCTATTTGTTGTTGCCTAGCTTCAGAAGATGAATGATGGGAATTTTTAGCAGAGTAAAAAACCCCCTTCTCATCTAATTGTAAAGGCGGAGGATCATCCACCTCGTCGGATAATGTAATTTGACGTGGCAATTCAATTTTAAAGATTGAACCGATCCCCAATTTGCTCTCAAGAAAAATTTTGCCACCCATCATTTGTACTAGCGAATCTATAATTGCTAAACCCAATCCAGTGCCTGGATATTTGCGAGTGATAGTTTGATCGGCTTGCCGAAATGCTTCAAAAATATTTTTAAAATCTTTAGGGGCTATGCCAATACCTGTATCCCGAACGATAACTACTATTTTATTTGCAGGTAGTTCCTTAACCTCCACCCAAATTTCACCAGACTCAGTGAACTTAATGGCATTGGAGAGCAGATTAATTAAAATCTGTTTGATACGAACTGGATCATTAAATACCAAAGGATTTTGTATATCAGTTTGCACTAACAATGAAAGATTTTTAGCCTTAGCAAGAGACTGCATTTCACCTACACCAAGATTTATTACCTTTGATACATCAAATATTTCCGGCTTTAAGTCTAATCGTCCTGAGTCTAGCTTAGAAAAGTCAAGAACTTCATTGAGTAACATCAGCAAATGCTTGCCATTATTCAAGATGCGCTCAACCATATCTCTTTGTTGGTGCGTTAATTGACCAAACTTAGGACGCAATAATATTTGCGAAAAACCAATAATCGCATTCATTGGCGTTCTGAGTTCGTGAGACATAGTTGCTAAAAAAAGTGATTTTAACCTTGATGCCTCCATTAACTTAAAGTTTTGCATTTGAATATGTTGCTGTTGTTTCTCCCATTCTTGGTTTTTCTGAATTAGTTGTTCATTACTTTCTCTAAGTTGTTGGGTTGCCAAAGCTGCCTGCATTTCAGCCTGATAAATCCGAATCGCACTCCGCAAAACCTGCGCTAAGGTTTCTGGTGATATCCTAGACTTAGAGAGATAGTCTGTAGCCCCAGCTTTCAATAATTGGAGAGTATTTTCTTCATCTCCTCGATCAGTTAATACTACTAAAGGGACTTTAATTTCCACAGAACGGAGTTGTTGAATCAAAGTTAGTCCATCATTGCCTGGTAAGGGATAGGCTAGAAAAACACAATGATATGCAGTAGTATTTAAGGCAGAAAACGCATCATTTCCATCGCCTACTTCAGACAGTTCGATTTGCACACCTGCTTTAGTTAGGGCAGAACGAATTGCTATCCTGTCTACTTCGTCATTGTCTACAACCAAGATTTTCAGCGTCTCTTCCATCGGTTTTTATTTTTGCCGCTAAACATAGGTTGATGTATAAAATTTTTGTTTTCAGATTATCTATCTAATTAAATAATATAATATTTTCGGCTATCTAAAATCTGTAGCTTTATTAACTAAGACATTTTGGATAATATCTAATATTTATTGAGCGTTGTTATTATCTCAACAAACTTAAGGAAGATTAAAAGCTTTAGAATATATTCAGTTAAATTTAAGTTGTCAACTTTCACTCGGTGCTGATCTTAATTTAATGTTGTCATTACCACGATAGGAGTTGATCTTAAATATGGATCAGAGTGTAATTCTTGGGGGAATTCAATACCGCGCAAAACCAAGTTTTGCTCGGCAATAACTATCCGGATCTGTCGGTAATTTAGGTCTAGCATTGTTAGTGCTTCTAACCCATTACTTGCAAAAGGAGCCGGGTTACTAATATTAACTTTTTTGAATGCCTACTTGACATTCATTACATTAACTTGTTTGTCCTCCATTAGTAGTATGTTAATAACTCTTTTGAATATTGCTTTGGGTTGAATTGAGTCTGTTGTATCCTCAATTTTGTTAATTTACCAGAGTTTGGGAATAGAACTCTTAGTTAATCACCAGTAGCTCTCAAAAAATTAGCAATTAACAAACCGAAAACTATATGATCTGAAAACAGCAGACAGAATTGAGTGTAAAATAAAATACTTTACCAACCTTAAACCAATTGTAAATGAGTCAACCAGCGACCGTCCTCAGCCATTGGTGAGAGTTACATACCGTTCTCATGTACCCTAAGCTTGAATAGTTCTAGCCATCAGATTGATGAGGCTAGTTAAATAAAAAATTATTGTCTATACTCATTTGTGAATCTGAAGTAGTCCTACCTCTAAGAATTTCGACAACTTTTAGGATACAAGCCGCTTTAATTCATTGATAGAAGATGAAGAAATGGGTAGCATCAATTTTCAAGCCCCTGCCTTCAGACGTGGGGAACTCATTGCGTTAGCGCATCGGGGCGTAGCTCATTGCAAATTGCTCTGACTCTATGTAATTTTCTCATTTTTATAAGCTTTTTTTTAAATTTTTATACAAGATTACATTAATTAACTAATGGAACATAGCAACTCAAGGCTGAATTCCAAGCAATAAGGGAGCAATTTTGCATTTGTCTCAATATTTCATACTCTTTGTACAAGTATCCATATATCTCCAGCTAGATTTATTCTCTATCGAAATATGAAAAAATTAAATACTTATTATTTCTATCGGTGGATGCAGAGTGGTTGAAATATCATCTATCTTTGGTTTGGGAAAATAAAAAATAGCAGCGTACAAAAAGTAATACTTTGAAAGATGCAAACAGCATAAGAGCGAGTGTAGCGATGAGTGAAATTAGCATTATTTTAATTGAAGATCATGATTTAACGCGAATGGGTCTAAGAGCAGCACTACAGGCTCACAGCGCATTAAAAGTAATTGGCGAAGCAGCAAATGCTACCCAAGGATTAAAACTTTTAGAAACGGCAAAGCCAGATGTAGCTGTCGTAGATATCGGTTTGCCTGATATGGATGGTATTGAACTCACCCGGAAATTCAAACGTTACCAAGCGGAAACTGGGCAGACGGGAACAAAGATTCTCATCCTCACAATGGATCACACAGAGGATGCTGTACTTGCAGCTTTCGCGGCGGGTGCTGATTCTTATTACATGAAAGAAACAAGTATCAGTAAATTAACTGACGCTATTCAAGCGACTCACGGCGGTAACTCTTGGATTGATCCGGCGATCGCTAATGTGGTATTACGAAAGATGCGCCAAGGTATTCCGGGAGAGAGCCAAGGTTCTGATAAAACGCCGAAGACTGTAAAAATTGAGGCGCTGGCATCAGAATACGAGCAAGTTCTAGAAACATACCCCTTGACTCAACGGGAATTGGAAATCCTAGAGTTGATTGTAGCTGGGTGTAGCAATGGGCAAATTGCCGAGAAACTTTACATTACAGTTGGCACTGTAAAAACCCACGTTCGCAATATTCTAAATAAACTGTGTGCTGATGATCGTACCCAAGCTGCTGTGAGGGCCTTACGTTCTGGGTTGGTGGCATAAGGGGATGAGGGAGCAAGGGAAGAATGACAAATGACTAATTAAAATCGTTCTTGTAAACATTCTGCAATGCGTAGTGCGGCTCCCGGTTTACCCATACGTCGTAGACCATTCTCGGCAATAATTTGCAAAATATCAGGATCTTTGAATAGAGATTGTACAACTCTCGCTACTTCTGCTGGCTGCTCAACTAAAATCAACGATGAGCCTAAATGACGACTTTGAGCTTCAGCAAAGGCAGGATTATATTGCGGCCCATTACCGGGAATTGCGATCGCAGGTTTCCCCAAACCGATAAACTGCTCTGTAGCTGTACCTGCCATTGCGATCGCTAAATCTCCCAAATGCAAGCAATCATTATATGCTTGTTGTGTCAGCAAGAGATACGCATTTCTTTGTTTAAATGTCAAGATATTTGGGTCAGACATTTTGATAGGAGATGTTGACTCAGTGCGCCAGCCTTGAGATTGGACGCTTTGGGATAGAATATTAGAGTCTAAACCAGGAGCGATCGCACCTAAAAATACTACTGTTTTAGAAGTATAAAAGATCGAATCTCGCTCTTGGAAACTTGCCATCAATGCAGATACGGCAATCATAATTGTTTCCCAGTTATTATATGCCTCTGGCGGACGAGAACCAGGAAGAAGAGTAAGCACAAAAGGCCGTACAGTCTCTTGCTGGTGGGCATCCTGACTATAAAATTGTTGTCGTGAAAAGGTAGGCTCTAGACCATCCATCATCGGATTACCCAAATCAAAAGCTGGAATTGGCCATTGTTTTAATGTTTCAGACGTCAGCGCATCTCTAGGAAACACCGCCTTACAACGGCGACGGCTCATTAACCAACGTTCCCAAGGATGATAAACTGAACCAGAAAAATTTTCCCAACGCGCATCTTTAGATTTCCGTGGTAATAATCCAGCTTCATCGCGCACATAATATTCAGATTTTGCCGTACCGACAAAAGCATAGTTAGCGCCACTAAAAGTTGCAAACAACAGTGGCACAATATCTCCTACAGCTAAAATTGCTCTTTTATTACCTAATTTTTTTGAGAATTCACCCAACGACGGACAGCTTTAATCTGGCTGAGGGTAAGTTGCAATAAACCACCGCGTACATCGCGCACTAATTGGCGGTTATCCATATAAATAAAGCCACCAGAAGGCATAGTGCGGACTGAACCGATAACGGGGATATCCAACTGTTGGTAAGCACGTCCTTCACCCACCAGAGGTAAAGCAAATATCTCTGGTGGGTTTGATTGTCGTTGGAGTTCTTGCAAAATCCGAACTGCAATCATATCTTCCCCATGACCATTACTTAATACAAGTAACCGCAAAGGAGAAGTTGCACCTTGAAAGTTAGAAGCTTGGGATAACCGAGATACATTACTCATAAGAAACAAAATCTCAAAATTAACTGTCTGTTTGGGTAAGAGGTATAAATAGGGAAATCGGCGAAGAAGCTGGAAGTTAGTATTATCGCTATTCACTAGCCTCTCTACAACTAATTCCCAGTTAATTAGGTTAAATATTATGCGAGTTTCTGCTACTGCAATTTTGACTTTAGCTACTTTAGCTGCTGGCAATGTCACTCAGCAAGCAACGGCTGCACCTGCTAAAACCGTTACTCCAACTACCAAAGTTGGTAACTTGGTAGTGCCGATAATTGAAGACACTCCCGCACGAGTAGAGACAATTGCTTTTCCAGAAACTATAGTTGCACAACAATTTTCTCAAAATCCCGTCGCCGTGCAAACAGGTGCAACAAAAAATTCTACAGTAGTCTTAAAGTCAGCAAAAGAGTTAATTTCCCAAGTTATCCTCCCTGCTCCCACTGCCTCCCCTGCTCCCCTCTCGCCATCCCCCAAAACCCCTACTACTGGAAGCGATTTAGTACTCACAGCTACAGATGTACAGGTTGTGGGAGCCAATCAAGAATTGCAGCAAATTATTCGACAGGTAATTAAAACCCAGGCTGGTGGAGAAACCAGCCAAAGTCAGCTACAAAAAGATGTAACTGCAATTTTGGATACAGGTTTATTTAGCAATGTCAGTGTGAATAGCCGTAGCACACCTGCTGGATTGAATGTAGTATACCAAGTGCAACCGATGATTGTGCGATCGCTGCAATTATCTGGTGCTAAAGTACTTACTTACCAAGTAGCTCAACAACGTTTGCAATCTCAAATTGGAACCACCATCAGTCCCGCAGCACTCCAGCAAGGAGTAGCACAAATTAACAAGTGGTATGCCGACAATGGTTATAACTTGGCGCGGGTGTTATCAATTAAACCCAGTCGTGAAGGCATCCTAACTGTGAATGTCGCTGAAGGTTTGGTGGGTAATATCAAATTTCGCTTTATCAACGATGAAGGTAAAACCGTTGATAATCAGGGTAATCCTGTCGGAGGACGCACCAAAGCAGATTTTTTACAACAGCAACTTAAACTAAAATCTGGTCAAGTTTTCCAAGAAAACGTAGTTAAACAAGACATACAACAGCTATATCGTACTGGTTTATTTGAAAGTGTGAATGTCGCTTTAGAAGGGGATGCGACAAAACTTGATTTAGTCTACCAACTCAAAGAAACTGGGGCGCGTGGTGTTAACGTGGGTGGTAGTTACAATGCCGATCAGGGATTAACAGGCACAATCAGCTATCAAGATCAGAATGTCGGCGGTGTTAATGATACTTTAGGTGTGAATGTCGGTGTAAGTAGCCGAGACTTACAATTTAATAGCAAATTTATCAGTCCTTATCGGACAACTAACCCCGATCGCTTGGGCTACACTGTAAATGGTTTTCGTAGTCAGGAACTTTCGGAAACCTTTGATGACAAGATTAAGTTAGCTAACGGCGACAAAGTGCGAGAAGGTCAAATTGGCGGTGGTGTCAGCTTACAGCGACCACTTGATGACTGGAATACCTCATTAGGATTAAACTATACCCGAATTAGTATTCGCGATCGCCAAGGTAATATTACCCCAACCGACGCTCAGGGCAATCCCCTATCTGCAAGTGGAACTGGCATTGATGACCTAACAACCGTATCCTTCACAGCCACCAAAGACCAACGAGATAATCCCCTCAATCCAACTCAAGGTTCCGTTTTGAGTCTGAGTACAGAACAATCTGTGCCTATCGGTGAAGGTAATATTTCTCTCAATCGCCTGAAAGCCAATTACAGCCAATATTTGCCAGTCCAATTATTTAACACCAAAGAGCCACAAGTATTTGCAGTGAATCTGCAAGCTGGCACTGTCCTTGGTAATTTACCGCCCTACGAAACCTTTAACTTGGGTGGTTCCAATTCAGTGCGCGGTTACGATTCTGGAGATGTTGGGAATGGGCGCAGTTATGTTTTGGCTTCGGCAGAATATCGTTTTCCCGTCTTACCAATCGTCGGCGGTGTCTTGTTTGCCGACTTTGCTTCCGACTTAGGTTCTGGTGATACTGTATTAGGAGATCCTGCGGGTGTGCGAGATAAACCAGGTTATGGTTTTGGTTATGGGGCTGGAGTGCGATTAAATTCCCCACTAGGCTTAATTCGGGCTGACTACGGCATTAATGATCAGGGAGAAAGCAAAGTACATCTAGGTATTGGTCAGCGATTTTAATTTCAGTTAAGACACTGCATACCATTACTTTGTGAGGCTGTGCCAAACCCTCTCAATTTTTTCTTTCTTTGTGTCTCTACATTAGACCTCTTATATGAATCAAAACCCCTCACCCTAAATCCCTCTCCCAATTTTGGGAGAGGGACTTTGACATTGGCTCCCTTTCTCCCAATTTTGGGAGAAGGGGTTAGGGGATGAGGGCAAATTTTGTATCCGTGCAAGAGGTCTATTAGCGATAAGATAAATTGACCGATTTGTTACACCATATTTAATGATATGTACATTTTGATAATCAAAGCAAAATAATTATAGTCACGTTTTCGTAGACATTAATTTTTTAATAGTGCTAGTCGTGCAAAATATAAAAAATATTATAAGTAATAGTATGGAAAAAAGTGTTATAAATGCCAGCCTTTCTACCCAGAATCTAACCTTTCGTCCAGGTGATACCCCTGTATCATTTGAGGTAACTGTCAATAATGACAGCGATCGCTTTGTCAATTTTCAGATAGAAATTACCGCCGCCGGAGAAACCAGAAATACAGGCTATCGCTGGTATAGACTCGAACCAGAGGTAGCAGCAGCCAAGCCCCCAGGCAGTAGTACCATATTTCAAGTTTTTGTATTTAATACACCCATTCCGGGATTTGTCGGTACTATCAACCTGATGGTAAATATTTTTTCACCGCAATTAGCACAACAGTGCAGACTTGTGCTGCGCCTGAAAATCGAGCGAGACAATAGACCGACACATTTAAGTGTAGAATTGCCTGTGCGAGAGTTCCAAGTTTATCCCCGCAATTCTATAGATATACCAGTACGGGTGCGGAACTTGGGGCAACAACCGACTGAGGTGGTGCTACGTTTTACAGGTGTTGATCCATCTTGGATAACTAGCAGTGCAGAACGCCGATTATCTTTAGATCCGGGTGGTTTAGCAGAAGCCACATTTCAATGCCAACCTCCTTCTGTAGTGCAAGCGCCGAGTCAAAACTATCCTTTTACCATTGAAGCTGTTAGCAATAATGGTTATCCAACTAATGCTGAAGGTAATATTGAAGTTTTACCTGTGGGTTTTATAGACTTTAACATCACCCAAAAACACCTTAAAATTCCCAGTAAATCGGCATGGTTGCCTGACTGGAAATCTGATACAGCTTCCTTTGAATTACTATTTAAAAATGCTAGCAACCTCAACCAGCAAATTAATGTGCAGGTGCAAGGTAGAGACTGGCGAAAATGTAGTTTTAAAAAGCTGCCCGAAACTGCTAATCTCCATTTAGGAGAGACAAGTAAGGTCATCCTTGATGTTAAAACAAAACGCCCTTGGATAGGAATCGGCAAAACTTTGTTGCTGGAAGCTAAATCTGAATTATCCGACCAACGTTTAGGGAGTACAGACCCAGCCACGCAGACATTAGAAGTGGAAACTCTGCCAATTATACCTCTATGGCTACAATTGGCTGCGATCGCACTATTAGCCGCACTCCTAGCATTATTACTGAGGCCAAGCAATGTAATGCATACACGTTCTGTTAAATCAGTACGTTTTAGTGGCATTGGTTTATCTGTGGTCAGTGGCTCAGATGATTGCACCTTAAGGCTTTGGCGAATCGGTACTGATAACTTAGATCCAGATGACACAGTAAAATATTCTGGGCAGCCCATTGCTTGTGAACAACAGCAACAGCCCAAAGGCTTGATGGCGATTAACGATGACGCTGTAGAAGTCTTACGCTTCATGCCATTACAAAATAATACGTGTTGCTGTTGGTCTAGATAATGGTGTAATTGAACTCAGAGATGTGCCATCAGGTGAAAAAATTAGCGAGCTTCAAGACCTTAAAGATCCTAAAGCAAAAGGCGATCGCGTTTTTGATTTAGCTTTCACCTCAAACTCACTTAACTTATTCAGTGGCTATGGCAGTGGTAAAGTGAGATTATGGTCAAGATTCAGCGCCTAACAGCGATTTTCTGCCAGAACCACAAGTTATCGACATCCAAAGTACATTAAAATTATCAGGTTTCCAAGTCTGGCATTAAATCTCAGCCCAGATGCGAAAACTCTAGTAATTGCTGGAAACTTTAAGCGTTTCATCTTGTGGCAGTGGAATCCAAACCAATCTGATAAACAATTGCCAGGTTTATCAGTGCAAAATCTAGAAAAGCTAGACCCATTAGTTGGGCGTGAAGACTATATTTGGGGGTTAGCTTTTGTGCCTAACTCAACAGGAAAAATCCTCGCAACTTCCGATTCTGCTGGCTTCATTACGATTTGGGATTTAAATCAATGTCAAACTATCAAAAGTCCCAATCCACTCGAAAAAGTAAATGAACTTAATTGTTCACCAATAGACCGTTGGTCAGCATCAAAAACATCTGTGCGGACTCTCGCATTTAGTGACGATGGCAGTCTCTTAGTAAGTGGTGGCGATGATGGACGAGTAGTGATTTGGTACTTAACCCCCGAACATCAACTCGACAAAACAAAGGCAGCAGAAGGTAAAACAATTTACCAAAGTTCTAAAAAAATCAATAGTATCGACTTGAAAACCAATCAGGGAACCATGATTGTGAGTGGTGGTGAAGATTTTCAGGTCAAACTACACCGCATCAAATAAGGAAGTCGATGATATGCAAGCTAAATTTAATCCACTACAAGTTATTATCAACCCACCTGGAATTCAATTTGGGATGCCAGGAGATACCATTGAACTTTATGTTGTGGTGATCAATCAAGGAGATCAGAGTGCGGTTATTGATTTATATTTTGTTTTTGACGAAGTATTTCAAATTTAACTGGCTGGTCTGTTTCTCCTAGAGAAAGTTTAGCATTAGCTCCAGGGCAAAATAGTGACGAAGTAAGATTTGAATTTCAAATTGCCGCAAATGCTTTACCCGGAACCTATGACTATACACTAATCGTAGATTCTCCTCTACATTATCCCCAAGACACCCCCATAACCTTCCCTAACCAAATTAAGGTTCTGCTAAAAGAACAGACAGCAATTCGACTGAACGACCCGACATTTTCCATTAGACCTAACACCAACCCCAACAAACCGCTAATTTTCAATTCTGGTGAACCTCTGCAAGTGGAGGTAATAGTTGATAATCGCTCTTATCTAGTAGATAGGTTCCGCTTGAGTTGCCCAGATTTAGACGATGACTGGTTCACAATTAATTATCCTGCAACTGGATTTGAGGGGCTAGGATTGGTGTCTGAAGTGACTGCACTAGAACTAAATCCTGGTACTCAGGGTCAAATATTGTTGAAATTTCACCCACCTGGGGATACCCTCGCCGGAAGCTATTCTCCAACAATCCGCTTATATTCCGAAAACTCTCCAGACTTAGTATTATTAGATTTGGTGTACATTCAAATTCCGACAAATTATCACCTAGATATAGAACTCAATACCATCTTGGGACAAGTTAGTCGTAGTTTGGGCAAGTACGAATTATCACTAGTTAATCGGGGCAATATTGTCCGCGAACTAATATTAAACTTAAAAAGTCGAGACGAAGAAGAACTATATACTTATAAATTTGATCAAACTGAAGTCAGATTATTACCTAATAGAGGTGCTGTTACCAGTTTGACAGTCAAACCTAGACCTTGGTGGCGACGACCGTGGTTTGGTGCAGGGCTAGTGGTCAACTTTCAAACCGATATCAAAGACCAGCAAAATTTGCCTTTACCTAACACATTGCCTCAAGGAACTTTGGTATGGAAACCTCGTCCTTGGTGGCAATTTATTCTGTTAATTTTAGCGATTTTGGGATTATTGGGAGGGCTAGGATTTATCATTTGGCGAATTTTAAACCCTGATCCTTTAAGATTAGAAAATTTTAGTGCAAATGACTCTCAAATAACGGAAGGTGATGAGGTCGCTTTGAAGTGGGACATTCACCACTATAAGCAGTTACAAAAGTTGGTTCTAACAGCCAAAGGTTCGCAACCCGTTGAGCCTATTACCTACGAGTTTAACAATGGCATTCCTGAAACACTAGGCAAAGGAAGTGCTAATGAAATACCTCCTTGTCAAGTACAAGAGAAAGAAGAGTTAATTTGTAGCAATGTGAAAACAGGAGTAAAAACAAAAGGGAATTATACTTTTGAGTTACAAGCCTTTTATAAAAATGGGATACAGTTATTTTCTCGAACTAATCAAGTAGCAAACCAAACAACCCAAGTAGAAATAGTTGAGAAGCAATTGCCGAAATTATTAATTTTCAAGCTGATAAACCACAGTATATAAAAGGTCAAAATATTCTTTTAAATTGGTCAATTGTACGTCCATTACTGCTAGCACAAGTTCAAATTGCTGGTAGTGCAGATGATGGTACATCCTACGGGGAAGCAATTACTTATAAATTTAACCAAGGTAATATTACTGACCCGAAACTTCAAAAGCTGTGTACACAACAAAATCAACAATTGCAATGTAAAAATATTCCTCTACTAGCAAATAAAGCCGGAAACTTCGCATTTGAAATCAAAGCTTTTCCTAACAACGGGAGTAGCAAAATTAGTTCTAAAAAGACTGAATCAAAGATTGGAATATTACCAAAACCATTTAGGATAGTCTCTTTTACAATCAATGGTAGTGAACAACCAAATCTTGTTCTCAACGAAGGAGAATCTGCTACTTTGAGTTGGAGAGTAGAGGGAGAAAATATTCAGGTGAAACTTCTGCCATACGGCAATGATGTTAAGCCAGTTGACTCAATCACGCTTCCAGTCAATCAAGCCTTCCCACCTCAAATTGGACTGCAAGTAAATGATATATCTGGTAAACAACAATCCCAGCAAAGAGGATTTGCAATTACAGTTATCAAAAAAGTAGTGCCTATTCCTATACCTAGCGCTAACCCACTTCCACCTAGCAATAACCCCTTTAAGACTCCTTTGCCTCAGAGGTAACTTTTTTAGCGAAGTGAAACCCAACAAATGCCCAAAAATGTTGGGTTTAATTCTGATATCATGTCCCCTTGATTACAAAACCGAACAGTTGTTCGACTCCTTTTAGTCCAAAGTCCAGGTAATTAACCACAGACAGACACAGTTAGGAGCGCACAGATAGCTGTGCGCCCCTAACCGTCTACCTCATTTAAATGAGAATCGCTATGTTGAAACTTTAGATAATCGCAATACTTGGAGTCAGAATCAATCAGTGGGAGATTAAGATCCACCACTAATTGTTAGCGCTTGCCTTTACGTCTGTCTCTTCCAAGGATAGTGATGATTCCAAAGAACTAGCGCTACTTTCTGGTGTTGAAAGCTCATCACTTACAACTCCATCCCATGAATAGTTACAGATTTTAGTGCGAAGCAATGTACCAAATGTGAGGTTAATTGCTAGAGAAAAGGAATCGATAAAAATTAGATTTACAAAACGATCAATCATTAGACCCCCTTGAGCTAAATTGAGCATCAAGTGATACTTGCTTTCTTACTACACACGCCACAATCTCTTTTCCAGAAATGTATGGTATCTAATATATTTATCGGCTCAAGGGAGAATAAGATTGCGGGTAAGGGTAACAGGAAAGAATTCAATTCTTTATCGCTTTAATTCAGTAGGTTGGCAAGCTATGCTAACCTAAAACCTATGTACCTCATCAAATCAAAATCGCTACAATGTCTACCGATACTGGCTAATTTTCCAGGCGATCGCCTCGATTTTATCTACAAAATTATTGAGATATTGTCAATAGGTTTAGCTGAAGAGGCGAGAAACATCAACAAAACCTCCATGAATACTTACAATATTTGACACTTCAGAATACATACTTCCGACTTTACCTGCTTGATGGGTAAATAAATTATGGCAACCCACAATTATTAGTAGTTCTTGAGCGCGAGAAAATGCAACATTTACCCGTTCTGGCTTTTTAGCAAAACCCACATCTCCTTTGCTATTGTTGCGAACCATACTTACAATTACAACAGGTCGTTCCATACCTTGAAATCTGTCTACGGTACCAGTACGAATTTCTAGCGAAGGAAAAAGTTCAGATTGCAAACGTTCATCAATTTTTCTTAATTGAGCGCCATAAAATGTAATTACGGCAATTTCCTTTTTCGGTTCACCATTAGCAACTCTAGAAGCCCAAGTCGTCTCGAACTGCTGACACAGACGTTCAATCGCATCAATTTCTTGAGTATTAAAGTAAGAAGTTCCGTTTCTTTGCTCTAAAAACTGATTTTCGATAGGCGTTTTTACCCAAAGAAGATGGTGAGATTCTTGGATAATCTCGTCTGCTAAATGATGTGCGCGTTTTGTATCAGGTTCCAAAATACCAGATTCTAGTTTACCGTCATAAAACTGGTTGATTGCTCCCATAATAAATGGGTGCATTCGATATTGTGTAGTTAACATTTGTTTGATGCTTTCATCAGCAGATTCAAACTGACTTTTAAATAGTGATTCTTCCAAGAACTGTAGTTCGTCTCGTGTATTACCCATTGTTTGAGCAACTTCTTCTACAGTGCTAGTATCAAGCATGGGTGGTAATTGCCGATGATCGCCTACCATGACTAACTTTTTGCCTTTCAATGCTGGTATTAATAACTCTGGTGGAGTACACTTACTAACTTCATCAATGATTACGACATCGAAAGATTTGAATTCTTCCGAAAAACCCCTATTTGCAGCTTGAACACAGGTGATACCGACGACGTTGGCATTATCTAAATATATGCGCCTTAAATCGTCGCTATCTCGCTCATTTGGCTGTCTTAATTTTCCTATCCAATCTTGTACAAAATTCTGATATTTATTGAGATAAACTTCATCTTTTTGTAGTTGCTGTTGCCAAGATTCAAAACTAATATTTATGCTACGTAATAACTCTATATTAAACAAATCATTAGCAAATCTTTCTGGTTTAAATTTATCCGGTATTCTTTGCCATTCTGTCAACCACCAGCTTCTTTCTTCTATTAAACTTTCTGATGGCTGCGGTTGTAATTTTTGTTCTATTTCGCGTAGGCTAATTTGTAATTTTTGAAGCTGATGTAGGGAAGTTTCAGTTTCTTGTTGTACCTTTGATAAATGCTCATGGAGAGAATTATTAATCATCTCCAACACAACAAAGGGTTCTAATAATGAAATTAAGTTTTCAAGTTGACTAATGGAAGTTTCCCAAGAATGCACTTGATTTGAAAATTCTTGTGGCTGCTCCCAAATCTTTGATTGTGTTGCGAGATATTGTTCACTTAGAATGCGTAATTGAGTAGGAATATTTTGTTTATTAAGTTCTTGCAAAATATTTATAACTTGTCCAAGCTGCAAGTTAGCGTCTTGCTGTGCTTTTTCTACCTCAGCTTGAGTAATGGATATTTGCTGTTGACTAACTTCATTTTGTTGAAGTTCATTTAATAGCCGTTGGAGATGCTGAAGCTGTTGATCGGTTTCTGTTTTTACTTTTAAAACGCATTGACGTGCATTTGCAAGGATTGTATCTAGCAATTCTTGTGTAATTTGGGTGAGAGTAGAGTCGATGTTATTCCATTCCCATGATGTACCATAGGTTTTTTGCATTCTAATTAAGAAAAACTGGGTATTTTCAACTAGTAACTTTCGCTGTTTGGGGTTGAGTAGCTGATAATTGTTAAACTGTTGATAGGTTTGCTCCCATTGGGTGCGATCGCTCTTTGATAGCATCATTGGAATCTGACTAAAGTTTTGTTGTAAAAAATAACTAAAATTATGCTGTTTACCCTGCCTGTCAGTAAAACCCCCGTCTATTTCATAAGCGATCGCTTTTGTCAATAACTCCCATTCTGGTAGGTTAATTTTGTAAATTTTTGGTACTATTGGTAATTTTAATGTATTAGCAAACATCAACAAACCTAGCGGCAAGTCTACTAAATTCTCTGTTTAGTGGTAAACCTGATTGCTGACAATCTTTTAAAGTTTGATAGAGAAGAGTAGGTGCTGTAGATTTCCATTCTTTAACTGCTGAGATAATATAATCTATTTCGCGTTTGCGGTTTTCCCATATCTGGATTGTTTGCTGGATGTTTTGCAGTTTGGCAAGATATTTCTGATAATCTGGTTGTAGCTGATTTAATGAGGCGAAATTTTGTTGGACAATCTGTACTGATGCTGCAACTTCTGATATAGCTTTACTTGCATTTTGAGCATAAGTCAAAGCAGTTTTAAATCCAGAAATTTCTCTTACTACAGTTTCACGCAACCAAACCGCTAAACCAAAAGCACCAAGCGCCGGACGCACAAAGCCAAGTTCATCAGTATATTTTATGGTTTGACGAACATTTGCTAAAAATTCTTCTACTAAACTATTACCTTCTGTGTATGGCTTAAGAAGCGGCAAAAAATCTGTAACTTCTGGAGCTTCCCAGTTGATATTTGGTGCAGTATTGAGGATATTTTCTAGTCCTGCAATTAGGGATTCAACCTCGTTCTGTTTTTCTACAGTTTCGTTATAAGATTTTTCTTGACTTTTAAAGTCGCTCTCTACTTTTAACTTATTTTTATTGAATTTAATTTGTTCTTGATTAAACTCTACCTCTGCTTGGAAGTAGGCTGCAAATCTTTGTGATGATCCGAGTAATTTACTGAATATTTGTATATTTTCGAGCCGTTGAGTGAGATTATTTTCGCAGTCATAAGCTGTGTTTTCTAGCCATCTGCCAATCACTTGGTCTTCTAAAAACGGCTGTCCTTCCTCCCCAACTTTCTCGGCTCTACCTTTTCGTACAGCGCGAATTACCGGGTTGTGAACTAATCGACTCAAGGCGTTATCTACTGCTAAATTTGCCTGAGATGCGATTAATGTTCGTCCACCGCGAAGCGCAATTTGATAGCAAATCTCGGCAATTACGGTAGTTTTACCAGTACCTGGTGGCCCTTGGATGAGAACAAGATCCTTCGCGGCAAGTACCTTTTCTACTGCTGCTTTCTGACCAGGATTAGCTGAAGATAATAACAAATCTTGTGGTTGAAGTTCAACAGTTGTTTTGATTTGTCTAGCCTGGGAAGCATCGAATAAAAAGTTACCCAAATATGGATTTTGGGTATAACCATTATTCAAATCATCTAAAGCTTTTTTCTTACGCTGAATCTGCTGAATATCACCAACTGCCTCAAAACACAAAAATCCTGTATCTGGCAACTTATAACGCTCTGTTGCCATGAATTCAGCTAAGTCACGTTCTAGCCTGAGACTAATAATACAACGGTTGGGGTCAACTTCTTCAACAGTCCCTAATTGACGACCGCTAATCCAATTTTTGCCGACGGGAGCAGTTTCAAAAAGCTTTAAATCTTCGTTTTTTGTGCGTCTTGCTCGTTCCCAAAAGTTTTCTAAGTCAAGGGAATTTTGATAAAAGCCGTCAAGGGTAGCTGAGTTTACATCAATTTCAAACCTAATCCGCCTTTTGAAGTTATAGTTATGGCTTACGTAACGCACACAAAATTGACGTGCTTTCGCAATTTTTTCTTCAATTTGCAAAAATGCTTTCCAAGCTTTAAGCTGATCTTCTGTGGGCACATTTTCGCCACAAACTGGCGCGGCTGCGATGCGTTTTAATGTCGCTGGCGGAATGTCGAGATGATGCTGATGATTAGCCAGTAAACGCAAGCGACAAGGTATAGCGTAGCTGTCGGCGTGTCCCCGTGAGGGTTGTAACAATTGAGCCGAAAGTATTTTTATCCCGCCGCGTCCATCTTTAGGTACAGCCGTCTCTAAATCCTAATGTTTTTCTGAGTTTCTCAAGTCTTGCGGGTAATGGAACATCGGAGTCTGTTGCTATTGTCAATTCCCAAATTTCTTCTCTTGCTTCTTTCCCCGCGCCTTTTGCGACGCACATAAAATAGGGAAGGCTTTTTACCAACACATTCCAACATTAACTCATTGGCGCGATCGCGCCGCGTCCCTAAAATCGGGATATGATTTTAGAACGGCCTCACCTTCAAGATGGCGGATAAAACTATGCAATTGGCTGAAGCTATAAACGTTTATAGCCCCAATCTTCAGAGTTTGTTTTACTTTTTGAAGATTTTGCTGTTAGTTTGCTTACGCGCTTAAACGAATGCGTTCGGCCATCTGGTTCGGAGATTGTACTGGTATGACTTTTGACTACAATTTTGAGCTTTTCGCAAATTAATAATAGCTTTTTGCTATCTAAATTCAATTCTTTTGCTAGTTCGTATATTCTGAGTTTGCCGTTGTTCATCCAGTTAACAATTGAGGGTTTAGATTTAAACGCAGAGGGGAGGCAGCGCGTTGCGGGGGTTCCCCCCGTTGTAGCGACTGCCGTCGCGCAAAGGTAAGCGCAGAGGAGCGCAAAGTATTATTTTAGTGCGATTCGATACGAATTAGATTTGGCAACACTCGGCGTTCCTCTGCGTTTAAAAACTTTATGACTATAGTTTGTAATGCTGGTAAACTTCACTAGCGGCGCGATGCAGCAATGAATGCCGCCATACTAAAGATTTCATATCATCAGCATAACCGCCACCAATGACGCAGGCGACTGGATAACCGCTACTCATACAGGTACTCAAAACCTGCATTTCTCGGCGAAAAATCCCAGCATCTGTAAGCGCTAATTTACCCAAGCGATCGCCTATATGAGGGTCAACACCTGCATCATAAAATACCAAGTCTGGCTTGACTTTAGATAGTAAATCTGCTAGGTAATTCGCTAAAGTTTGTAAATATGCGTCATCTTCCATTCCCACTGGCAAAGGAACATCCAAATCACTGTTTTGTTTTGTACCGGGGAAATTGACTTCGCAGTGCATGGAGAAAGTAAAAACGCTGTCGTCGTCTTGGAAGATAAAAGCTGTGCCGTCTCCTTGATGAACATCTAAATCGACAATGAGGATTTTTTGAACGAGTCCGAATTTTTGTAAAACGCGACAGGCGATCGCTAAATCGTTGAAAATACAAAAACCAGATCCATAATTGGGAAAGGCGTGATGAGTTCCACCAGCCGTATTACAAGCTAAACCCTGATTTAGGGCTAGTTTCGCAGTGAGTATCGTACCACCTACCGCTACACAGGTACGATTCGCCAGTGCTGGACTCCAAGGCAAACCAATGCGTCGCTGTGCTTTGGCATCTAAGGTTCCTTCACAGTAAGCTTGAACATAGTTTGGGGTATGGACTAACTCTATCAATTCTGGCTGTGGACGTTCGGGAGTATGAAATTGTTCTTGATTCGCTACACCATCAGCTAACAGCAATTCGTAGAGTTGTCGGAACTTAGACATTGGGAAACGATGTCCTTCAGGTAGGGGAGCAACGTAATCTGGGTGGTAGATAATTGGCAAGTCCATAATCCAGAAAATCTCAAGCAGCTAATCCGACAACTAACAAGCTAAAATTTAGCCATAATCACAGCAAAAATGCTGCTCTCCTAAATCTAAAATTCCAAATTTAAAATTGATATGATTGAATGGATTACACCTATTGGATTTATTCTAGCTGGCTTACTAGCTGGAATAATTGGTGAAAAAGTTATCTTCAAAAAACTGGAAACATTCGTTAATAATAAACGAATTGCCGGTGGGTAATATTATATTCCATTCCCTGCACCGCATGACTTTTATTTGGTTTGTCATTGTCGGTTTTTTTTGGGCAATTCTCAGCGCACCCCTGAAACCAGATATTGCGATCGTGCTGCAAAAAGTTTTGACGATCGCATTGCTGTATTCAGTAACCCTAGTTTTATCAAGATTGGCTGCTGGTTTTGTTAATTTATTTATTCGGAGAACAGAAGGTGTTCCCACATCACTAATTTCTAACCTTGCCAAGATTACTGTTTTAGTTTTGGGAACATTAATCATATTGCAAACGGTGGGTGTTCAAATTACGCCAATAGTTACGACTTTAGGTATTGGTGGTTTAGCAGTTGGTTTGGCACTTCAAGACACACTTGCAAATTTGTTTTCTGGCTTTTACTTGATTATTTCTAAGCAAGTTAGAACCGGAGACTATGTAAAATTAGATGCTGGACAAGAAGGATATGTTATAGATATTTCTTGGCGAAATACGACAATTAAAGAAATTTCAAATAATGTAGTTATTGTTCCCAACTCCAAATTATCTTCGGCAATTTTCACCAATTACCATTTACCTGCAAAGGAAATTACTTTAACGATGGATGTGGGTGTCAGTTATAATAGCGATTTGGAACAAGTTGAAACAGTAACTGTAGAAGTAGCCAAAGAAGTTATGCAAGAAATTGCACCAGAATTAAAAGGAATTGAACCATATATCAGATTTCATACTTTTAATGATTTTAGTATAGATTTTACACTTTATATGCGCGTAAATGAATACTTTGATCAGCGTATTGGTAAACATCTATTTGTCAAAAAATTACACAAGCGCTATCAGCAAGCAGGAATTCAAATTCCTTTTCCGATCAGAGAAGTGTATAATATACAAGATAATTCGGCTATGGAATAAAATTAGCCCTGGCGACTAGAAGCCGCCGCTACACAGACGAAACCCGCCTGCGCGGGTTGAAAACTTTGATTTGTAATCACTAGGGCTAGGTGCAACTTAGATTGCTAATGCTCGCTTTTCTAATGGTAGTTCAAAGCGATCGCCTGGTGTCGGCTCAAGCACCTGCGTCGAAAGATTGTTTTTCTCTAGTAAGGAACGAAATTCTTCAGCAGTTCCTTTAGTCTGAATCAATTTCATCAGCAATCCCTCAAACGCCACATCACCACCAGCCGCAGTAGGTAATATTACTTGAGGTTTTAACGACTTTACTACTTCTAATGAACTATTTTTCCCTTTAATAATCGGCCCAAGCAAAGGTAGGGTCATGTCAATAAACGGTGTAATCACTACATCGATAGGTGCAGCTTGCAGAATTGCTGGGGAATGATACCCATGAGGCTCGTAGTATACAGTTAAACCACTCTCTAATTCTTTGAGGAGATAACTATTTTCTACCAGAGTGGGGCCAATGGGGGAGCCGGGGAAAGCTTTGATTTCAACTTGATTATCTAAAGTGAAACTTTCACCATGAGGCAATACTGTTACCTGGGTGTAACCTAATTTCTGTACTACCTTGGCAGCATTGGGAGAAGCTACAACCTTGATGCTGTGGTCGAGTTCCTTAAGTGTTGGTGGGTGAGTATGGTCTTCTAAACCCTGAGATAAAACGATCAGATCGATATTATCTGGTATTGGGCGCTCTTGCGATCGCGAACCTTTGAATAACCATTCCAAATTACTGAAAATTAACGAACCAACCAGCCAAGGGTCAATCAGTATTCGTTTTCCGCCGATTTCCAGTAACCAAGAGTTGCTGTCTAACCAAGTTAAAAACATAAATTTTGTGAAGATAACGCCTACCTTCATTATCAATGGTGTCACCTTTCTTAGTAAGCGCTAAGACCAACACCTACATTCGTGCGCTCAAGTCTACCACGGAGTTTTTTTATGTCTGATCTTGGTTTTACTCATATTGCACTTGCAGTCAGTGATGTTGATGCAAGTATCTCATTTTATGCAAAGTATGCTCAGATGACAGTTGTGCATCATCGCATTGATCAAGCGACTCAATCAGATGTTGCTTGGATTAGTGACCTGACTAGACCTTTTGTAATTGTCCTAATTAAAGTACCTAAAGTAGAAGGCGCACTCTTACCACAATCTCATCTTGGGGTAGCTTATCAAAATCGTGAGGAAATTGATCGCCTGTGCAATGAAGCACGCACTGAGGGAATACTGTTGGCTGGGCCAAATGACTGGGGTCATCCCGTTGGTTACTGGGCTTATCTTCAAGACCCAGATGGTCATACACTAGAAATTTCCTATGGTCAGGAAATTACTTTTACAGTCGAGCAAGCTAGAGACGCGATTAATTGCGTCTCTAGGAAGTAGGGAGTTATGAGGTCAGAAACATTAATATATTTGAAGAAACACTTTATGAATCTTATTAATGACTGTAACGACACAACAGCTTCCAACTCAAGACGCCTTTGAAAAATTCATTTGGAATTGGCAGGGTTACAAAATCCAGTACACCGTTATGGGTACAGGACGGCCTTTGGTATTGGTTCACGGCTTCGGTGCTTCTATTGGACACTGGCGCAAAAATATCCCAGTTTTAGCTAGTGCTGGCTACCAGGTGTTTGCCATAGACCTTTTAGGTTTTGGCGGTTCTGATAAAGCGCCCATTGATTACACTGTGGAAGTTTGGGTGGAACTGCTGAAAGATTTCTGCACAGCACACATCCAAGAACCTGCTGTATTTATTGGCAACTCCATCGGCGCACTTTTGAGCTTAATAGTACTGGTGGAACATCCACAAATTGCTGCTGGTGGTATTCTAATTAACTCTGCGGGTGGTTTGAGTCATCGTCCCCACGAATTGAACCCGCCGCCTACGGATGATGATGTCAACTTTTAATCGGTTTGTGCGATCGCCAATTACAGGTAAATTTGTCTATAATCGCATACGTCAAAAAGCCCAAATCCGCCGCACCCTCTACCAAGT
Source organism: Nostoc cf. commune SO-36 (assembly GCF_023734775.1). Taxonomy (NCBI): domain Bacteria; kingdom Bacillati; phylum Cyanobacteriota; class Cyanophyceae; order Nostocales; family Nostocaceae; genus Nostoc; species Nostoc commune. Next base: position 2,356,106 of record NZ_AP025732.1, read on the forward strand.
TTACCGGAACCGTGAAGCCGTCACCGATGAATTAGTCGATTTACTTTATACTCCCTCATGCGACCCAGGAGCGCAACAAGTCTTCGCATCTATTCTCACAGCGCCTCCTGGCCCCAGCCCAGAGGAACTTTTGCCCAAAGTAGAACGTCCTTTATTAGTAATTTGGGGTGCTGATGATCCTTGGACACCAATTACCGGGGCCAAGATTTACGAAGAGGCGCGGGAGAATGGCAAAGAAATCAAAATTGTTCCCATTCCCAATGCCGGTCATTGTCCTCACGATGAAGTTCCAGATGTTGTTAATGCCCAGATTGTCGATTGGCTAGCGCAAAGTTAAGAATTTCGCGCCAAGACGCAAATGCAAAGGCACTTTCTGCTGATGCGCCTTGGCCCATACAGGGTAAAAATGGAACTAACAATCTGGGTGAATGGATCTTAATTTTTTGAATTGCGCTTTGACAGAATCAAACTCGTATGATTTTTAATGGAGCTTGATGTGCGTAATGAATATAAAAGGGCAATTCCCTTAAATCACCATCCAGATTTTTCTAAACAAGGCTATCAAGTTGTCAGCGAACTAGGACGCAACCGAGAAGGGGGACGCATTACTTATTTAGCTAATGTCCTCAACTCTAAGCAACAGGTGGTGATTAAAGAGTTTTGTTTTGCTCGTGCGGATGCTGATTTATCAGGTGTAAAAGCATATCAGCGCGAAATCGAAATTTTGCAGCAACTAAATCATCCTCGCATTCCTCACTATGTAGATTCTTTTGAAATATCAGGGGCTTTTTATCTGGTGCAGGAATACAAAAATGCCCCATCTTTAAGCTTGAGGAGCAGTTTTAATCCAGAAGAAATTAAGCAAATTGCTCTGTCAATTTTAGAGATTTTGATTTATCTACAAAAGCAAATTCCGCCAATTATTCATCGAGATATTAAACCAGAGAATATTTTGGTTGATGAGCAACTAAATGCTTATCTGGTTGATTTTGGTTTGGCTAGAATACAGGGTGCAAAAGTCGCTCTGAGCAGCTTTGTAGCAGGAACCCCAGGTTTTATGCCACCAGAGGAACAGTTTGGTCATTCCCTGACTGAGGCATCAGATTTGTATAGTTTAGGGGCAACGCTGATTTGCTTACTTACTAATACCCGTTCTGTTGAGATTGGGAAATTAATTGATGATAACTATCGCTTTAATTTCCAGCAATTAGTTTCTCAAATCAGTCCGCGTTTCCGGCGGTGGTTGATGAAAATGGTGGAACGCAACCGAAAACGTCGCCATGCTAATGCGGCTATTGCTTTGGAAGCACTTAAGCCAATTCAGGTTGTTGGTAATGCCACCAGGATAGATACTTTAATCAGGACAATCAAACCTAAAAAACGAGCTACCTTGTTGGGGCTAGCTACTGTTGTTACAGTAGCTGCAATTGCAGGAACTTTGATGAGTTGTCAGCCCAGTAATACGGTTAGGCAATTGCTAGAAGCTACAGAATGTCAAAGTTTTGATTTAAACGCAAGTTGCCAAGAAAAAACCGGAGATTAAGATTAATTAAGTATGAATTCTGACTCCTTCTTTTTCAACACCAAGTTTTCACAACACGACCCTTCAACTGTTGCCCTAACCAAGGTGTATTTTGTGAAAGTGTATGAAGACTTTTTCGTTCAACTTTCCAGGTTTGCTGAGGATCAAATAAAGTAAGTTCTGCTGGTTGATGAGGTAAAACCGCACTTACTTTCTGCCCTAAACATTCAGCCGGATTGGTACTCAATGCACGCCATAATTCTAAAGCTGTAAATTCTTCAGTTTCAACGAGATATTGCCATAGCAGGGGTAATGCTAACTCTAAACCAATTGCCCCGGCTGGTGCTTCGGCAAAAGCTTGGACTTTTTCTTCGTAGCTATAGGGTGTATGGTCAATAGCGATCGCATCAATCACACCCGCACGCACCCCTGCGCGTAACGCCGTTACATCACTAGCATTTCCTAACGGCGGGTCTAAATGCAAGCTGGTGTGATAACTCTTAACTGCTTTTGTATCAAGTAAAAGGTGCATCCAGGTGGTGCTGGCGGTGATGGGTAAACCAGCAGCCTTGGCTGAAGCGATTAATTCCACGCTGCGAGCTGTGGAGACACGCATAATATGGACTGGTGTACCTATAGCTGCAACCAATTCTAGCATTGCTGCGATCGCAGTAGTTTCAGCGCTGGCGGGTATTGGGGGTAAACCGAAACGGAGAGCATTTGACCCTTCTCTCATTACACCATTTGCTGCTAAGTGGCGATCGCTAGGCCAAAATGCGACTGGTTTGCCTAATGGTTGGATATACTCTAACACTCCCCGCACCAGCGCCAAATTTTCTAAAGGCTTGCCATCTGTAAAACCAACAACCCCAGCAGACGCTAAGTGTGCCAACTCTGTCATTTGCTTCCCAGCTACATCTAGGGTAACAGCACCCCAGATATGAAGCAGGGGGAGAGGAGAGGCAGGGGGAGCTAAATTAATTTTTTCTCTCTCTTTCATCTCCTCGTGTCTCTTTTGCTGCAACTGTGTTACAAGTGCAGGGTTATCAATAGCCGGGGATGTATCGGGTAAAATGCTAACTCTGGTAAAGCCACCAGCAGCAGCAGCTTGTAAAAAAGACAAGAGAGTTTCTCGTTCTTCAAAACCAGGTTCGCCAGCGTGGCTATACAAATCCACTAAACCAGGGCCAAGAACTAATCCCTGACAATCTCTGATTTGAGTATCAGAACTAATATCAGAAATGTGCGGAGCCACTGTTTGGATATAACCATCAGCAATTAGCACATCAAATTGTTCGTCAATTTCCGAAACTGGGTCAATTACCCGTACTTTTTGCAGCAGTTCAGTCATAAAAGTTTTTAGTTATGAGTTAGGGGTTAGGAGTTATGAGTTATTTGTGTTATTGCTTCTAACCTTAATTCCTCACTTCTAACTTTATTCCTCATACCATTTCTTTGTGAAGTTGCGCCAAATCTGTTAATTTATTATTTCTTCTCTTCTCTACGAGAGGCTGCGCCAACGAGACGCTTCGCGAAGGCGTACTTGGCGCTCTTGGCGGTTCGTTCTTGATTTATTGAAGCATAAGCGCATCTTCATACAGAATTGGTATCAGACGCGATTAATCGCGTCTTTTTATCACAATGCTCCTGCTGCTGTTTTATCTAATACCCCTCCACCAAAGTGAGCGGTAATGTTCATGGCTTGCAATACTGGTAAACCATCGATTCCCGAAGGGTAATCGATAACGCTAACTGCGCCATTACCCTGACGAAAACTCCAGAAATTTTCTAGCGATAAACCTAGTATGTGACAAAGCAATGTTTTGTTAGTAGCATCATGAGCTACTACTAATACAGTTTTGAATTGATTAGTTGCTGCTGTTTGCAAAATTGATTGCCAAGCTGCAACACTACGCTCCCACACTTGTTGCAAATTTTCTCCTTCAGGCATTTGCACTTGCGTCGGTACTATCCGCCAGCGCTGCAATTCTCCGGGAAACTCTTGCTCTATTTCTATTTCTAATTTCCCTTCCCAGAGTCCGTGACTGATTTCTCTTAAACCATCTTGCAGTTCTAACTTGACATTAGGATGTTGTTTTAAAATAATCTCTGCTGTTTCTTTAGGACGCAGCATTGTGCTACTGACAGCAAAATCAATCGCTACTTCTTGGAGAAATTCGCCTGCTTTTTGCGACTGTTGTCTACCGTTGTCGTTGAGGGGGACATCAATTTGCCCTTGAAACCTGGTTTGGCGATTCCATTCAGTTTCACCGTGACGCACTAGCAACAATCGTACTCCTTGATGATCGGGTCGCAATGAGGGTAAACTTTCCCCAGTCTGTTGCGTCTGATTTAAGGATTCTAATTGGACTGGTTCGCCCAATCCTCCAGCAAAATTTAGTACGGTAATGCCACAGTTAGATTGCTGGATTGAATGGTAGCGACTTGCAGGAATTCCCAGTGCTGTGCTGATTAGGGCGCGATTAATTCCGTTATGTCCCACTATAAGAATAGTTTCGCCTTGATGCTGGGACAAAGTTTCTTGCCAAAACTGCCGTGCTTGTTCGTATATGGCAAGAACAGGAAAATGTTCTCTTGTCCCTTGTGTATCATTTATCAGCATCCGCAGTTCGTCGGGGCGTTGATGCCAAGTGCGGTAGTCTTCGGCAAACTTCTGCTTGACTTCGGCAGTTATCAGCCCTGCCCACGAGGGGAGGTCGATTTCTAGCAGCAAATCAGAAACTTGGATTACAGCAGATTGTTCGGGATGAGTAGCTAACTCACTATGGATAATATCTGCTGTGTGTTTCGCTCGTTGCAGGGGGCTGCTGTAAATCGCATTAAATAAAATATTGCTGAGGGCTTTGCCTACCTTACTGGCATCGTTACGACCTTTTTCGGTTAATGTTGACGCATCAGTACGTCCCTGAATACGCCGCTCGGTGTTATAACCACTTTGACCGTGGCGTACAATGATGACACGAGTCATCGCAAAGCCCTCCTCTATCTAGACGATTAATTCTACTGCAAAATGATTGCACATTTAGCGGCGATCGCCATTATAAAGACCAAATAATAATTCTTACAGCAGTTTTCGATCAAACCCACCACAAAATAAATCCTAAAACAAAGCCCAGTATTGCTTTCAGTACTTTTATTTGTGGCACGTTTGATTGTAATTTGCTGTAAGTTTGTGTTTCTTCAGCTAAATTTAAGCTTTAGTCCCACCAGCTTTTTTAGAGACGGCAATCCCGCCGAGTCCAAACAATAGACCTAGCAGGGAAGTGGGTTCGGGTATCGATTTTTTAAAAGAACTCAGGGTAATATTGGCAGTGGGATCGTTATAAATGTATACTCCTGCTCGTCCTACTTCACCCGTCAAGGTAATTTCCGAGCCTGATGTTCTTTCTAAGGTATATCTAGGAGCATCAAAAACAATGCCAAAATCAACCACTAAATTCCAATTTGACCCAGAAGAAAGTTCAAAATTGACATTTGGGCCGGAGTTAACATCTGTAGAGCCTTGGTTCAAATTTAGGTTTAGCTCGTTGACATTCACCTCCCAATCACTCAAAGTCCCGTCCTCTGAATAAACCACAAATCCTGAATATTCGCTCTTATCTGGCAATAAGCTCCTAAGGAATGGGGTAGTCGCATCGATTAAGGCAAAATCACCCGAAAATTCTTGTCTAGTGAGAATAGCTCCCAGCACGGGAGTAGCATGAAATACGCTTGCTACTACCAAACCAATCAGGGCAACGCAAACTTTGGGAGATCGAACTTGATTCATGGAAAGCGTCCTTTTTTAATTGTTTACCTTTTTCTAAAACCTATGTAATTTCCAATACTGGTCTGGTTTTGGGAAAAGGGAAAGAAAAAATCTTTAACCTGTTCCCAAAACCAAATTCTGAGTTCAGAATGCCCAAAGCAAGTAGTATTGATGTAATCTCAGAGGTTTACCTAGGCAGCTAATAAGTTAATTTTAGCTGTTAATAGTAACTTTTCTTTATCATGAATAAAATCACTAGTAAATTACTTTACTCAACCTTAATTTTATAAATGAATATCATTTATAATCTATGTCAGAATATTATTAAATATTGTTGCAAAATGGCGGCAAAAAGCATTTTTAGGTTAAGTTAGGATTTTTTTCTAGTTAAAAACCTGATAAAATCCTAAGCTAAGTATCAAACTTTGGTTGATTTAGCTGCCAATAATTTTATACTTTCAAAAAAAATATCTAAAGCTTTGTGGCAGGGTAATTCCAGTATCTTATCCCTGCCCATACCAGCAAAACAGTAAGAACTGCTCAAGAGCCTCTTCAGTGAGTAATTAATTAACGCCGACGCTTCACAAGGATGAATAGAGCGATCGCACTCACACCTAAAAACCATCCTCCTGATGCTTCAGGTACACTAACTTTCAAGGGATTAGCGGGTTTAGAGAGATTTTCCTTACCATTCTCAACTTTACGGTCAAAGCGATCGCTTTGGGCTTCTGCTTCTTTGAGTAACTGTCTTTGTTCATCGTTGACTAATACCAACATCGAAGAATAAGGGCTGACAATCTTGTACTTTTTGGCTACGGTATGAATCGCATCTAAACCTTTGAGGTTGTCTAACTTAATTTTTTTACTCAACCCTAAAATTAATTGTCTGGCTGCTAATGGCAAGAAATCATCTTGTTGGTTGCTAGTTGCAATTGCTGCGTCTAATGTTTGCAAATACCAAGCATAACCATTAACAACACTCACAACATCACTTAAAACTGATTTAGTCGCAATTCGTTGTAGCACCTCAGAAATATCAACAGCAACTCCACCACCACTATCTTGTAATGATTTAATGATGCCATCGTTATAAGCTCCAGGTAATCCACCTAGATGTAGTATCCACAAAGGTGCTGGCGTATTGGGGACGGTTTTATTGTTCTTCGATAATTCATAACTACCTTCATCACTCACCAGCAAAACGACATCATAAGCTGTATCCCCACGCAAATTGTTAAACTGTGTCAGCATTTCTTGGGGTTGAATTGTACCGTAAAAAGCAACTTTTTCCGGTTGGAATTGCTGGAGATCATCTAATCGTTTTGGTGCAGCACCTGGAGAAACACTAAGATATAAATCTGCATCGTTGTTTGTCAAATCATTATCTGCAAAGCTGTATTTTTTCAACCATGATAATGTTTGCAGCAATTCTTTAATATGTTTCCCCATACTGCGAGAAGTATCGAGAACTACAGCAACTCGTTGGTCTTTGGGTAAGGTGTAATCTTGACTAGATAAAGGTTTAGCTAATATTTTGTAGCCTTCCTCTAAATTTACTTCATGTAATACAGGCTGAATTTTTCCACTCGCGGGGATGAATTTTTCTAACCAAGCATCGTCTTTCAAACCGATTTCTTTGCCGTTGCGGATACGCTTGGTTTGATTCGTCCAGAAGATATTACGTTTTTCCCCTAAATCGGGCATTTCCCAACCTAAATTTTGTCCCAGCACTTTGTAAGTTAACCATAGGTGCATTTCTGTGGGGAGTGATGGTTGCCCTTGTATTTGTTGTACATTCTTAGGAGGAATAGGAAAAGCCCGTAATCGATAATGTCTCGGCCCTACTTGTTCCAACAAAGCTGGATCTATTGGGCGTGAACGTCTAACTTGAGAATTATAAACTTTCTGGGCAGCACCGCGAGGAGAGACAACAAAAGGGAAGCGTTGGTCTAACTTATTAGTATCACCCAACCATAAGCCAGTAATTACAGCGCTTTCTGGCAAAGAAAAGGAGTAAAAAACTTCCTGAACTTCTTGTGTTTGGTTTTTATAAATTTCGGACAATTCCACATCAGCCCAATCACCATGTTCTTTAACTGTGACTTCTTGTGATACTAATAAAACTTTTTTTTCGTTGATATTTAATAAACCTGCTTTAACTTCTTGTTCGTTAAAAGTAGATTGTACTGCGTGACTAACTGCTGTTTTTTCTGCTTTTTGTAGAGGTGTATCAAAAAAATCAGCGTAAAGTTTCTCTGCCTTGGCGGTATCTTTGTCAGAACCATTATATAAAAATGGTGACATCAGCAAGTTATAAGTTGCTTGCAATCCATCAGTAGCCGATTTATCTAAGCCTAAGACATGATGATACATAGCACTGATGTGGTTATTTTCCTGCTTGCTGCTAAGGTAGCGGTAAGAAGATAAATAAGCGTTAACTAATCCTGTACGAATTTGTTCTGATTTGGCTACAAGCGTTTGGCGATCGCTATCATTTTTAGGTGCATTAGCTAAGAGCGAAAAAGCTAATACTTGGGGTTGTTGTTGTGAAGATACAAAAATAACTGCAAACGCCACAACAACTGCACCAGCACCAGCAAATGTTTTATTATTACCATGTTCTGAAGCAAAAGTTCTTAAAAATTTTGCTCCCGAATGTACATACATTGCTGTTAACGCCGATGGCATGACAATAAACAATGTGGCACTAAAACCAAGAATAAGTAGCCAAGGGATAATTAGAAATAACCCGCCCACAAAAGCTGATTGATATAGTACATTCGCTAATATTTTTAGCCATGTAAATTTGAGGAATTGTTGCAACATAAATACTGCTAAAGGCACAGCATAAAATAACAAAACTGCACCCGCGTAAATACCAAATATCAGCATTAATGTATGGGCTAACATTTGTACCCATTGCAAACCAATTTTGCGTCGGGAAGCATAACCCCAAAATAACTCTCCAGTAAAAGTAGCTATACATACGCCTGTTGTTATCAGAATTTGGCTACTAGCTGATGTCAGTTCTCGAATCACAAATAACCGCAACAAACATAATACAAACAGTGGTGCTTCTACACCATAAAATAGGCGAATTAGTTGTAAAGGTTGTTTAATAAACCTCCAGCCACCGATAATACTGGAAATTGTGGGAATGGCAATTAAAGTAACGACAGTTAAGGCAAATTCAGTTGGGATATTGCCTGTTAAGGTTGCTTCAAATAATGGTATGCCTACGGATGGTAATATCCCTATATAAACTAAGATTAAAAATGTCAGGTTCCAGAGCCAAAAAATTCCGTAAAAACTTGTATTCCAAAATAATTTCACAGCTTTACTCCTCCTAAAATTGACGTTATTGCACCCATACCCCAGCCTTGAAAATAGTTCCTTATTTTAAGTTTTCCCTTAACACTGGCTTTTGTAACAATTTACTTAGGCACTTCCAGTTAAAAAAATATCCCGTCGTCGGGGTGGGGCGCAAGTACTCAATATGTCCGGTACTTGTCGGATTGCAGCGATCGCATGATTCATAGTTTAAAGCTTTGACCCTGGCGACTGTTCGAGTTCTGTCTAGGAAATTGTTGTAGTTACCCGTGGTATGAAGCAGTCTATTATGACCAAGGTTGGGTTAAGCAAAACGCAACCCAAGAAAGCCCTTGGTGTATGAGGTGGAAGCTATAACGCATCGTCATAGACAGTTGCTACTTTATAAATAAAATTTTAAGTAAGCCTTCTTTTAACTTCCTCTGCCAGATTTTCTAGTAACACTTCTACTTGCTCACCTGTTTTCAAATCTTTGAGCGAAGATTTTTGTGCTGCTGCTTCTTCAGAACCAATAATTACGCAAAATTGTATTCCTTGCTTGTCCGCTAATTGAAATTGTTTACCCAAGGGACGCTTATCAAAGTTAGTGATAACATTAATTCCCGCCTGACGCAAATGTTGAGAAACTTTTAAATAAGTGGGCATTAAATCTTCTTGCATATTCACTACCATCACCTGGCTTGGTGTTGCAGCTAAGGTATTTAGAATACCAGCTTTTAACAAACGACTAATTAAGCGAGTTAAGCCAATAGAAATGCCTACACCAGGCATTTTTTCACCCAAGAATACCCCGACTAATTCTTCATATCTCCCACCAGAACAAATACTACCTAAAGCTTCGTGTCCTAATAGGCTTGTTTCGTAGACTGTGCCAGTATAGTAATCAAGACCACGCGCAATTGATAAATCAATACAGAAACGATTTTCGGCAACTCCGAGATTACGCACTCCTGCAATTACTGTTTCTAATTCGGTAATTCCTAAGCTCAATTGCTCGGTTTCTACGAGATTCTGAGCGAGGTGCTTAAGTTTATCTAATACGTCATCAACCGAACCGTTAATTTTAATAAATTCAATGATTTTTTGCGCTTGTTCTGCTGAAACTCCTTCTTTTTCTAAATCTTGTTTTACTTTACCTTCACCAATTTTTTCTAGAGTATCAACAATCCCAATACACGATTTAATTTGATTTTCAGCAATTCCCAATGATTTAAAGAAACCAGTAAGAACTTTACGGTTATTGATGCGAATCAGAAAATCACCAATATTAATTGCTTCAAATATCTCAGTGATAATTGCAGGCATCTGAGCATCATAGAGCAAGCTGAGTTCACGACGAGCAACTACATCAATATCGCATTGGCGAAACTGACGAAAACGCCCATCTTTCGCCCGTTCACCCCGAAAAACTATATCAGTTTGATAGCGGGCAAAAGGAAAGGTTAATTCATTCAGATGACGAGCAATATACGCCGCTAATGGAACTGTTTGATCAAACTTTAAAGCTCTTGCTTCCGAACCAGTTTCGCCCGATTTATCTCTCTCAGCTTGTCGATTCGGTGGCAATATGGGATCAATGCCATAGATGATGTTGTCGCCTTGATTACCTTTAGCTTGCAGCACTTCTAAACGTTCTACAGCAGGTGTTTCGATAGGTGTAAAACCATAGCTTTCAAAAACTTTACGGATAATATCTAGCAAGTGTAATTCCAAACGCTTTTCGCTAGGAAGAAATTCTGGGAAACCACTAGGGGTAGAGAAGTTTATTTTGTCGCCTTTGGCCATGCGTGTACCTTACTAAGTTGAGATTGGAGATGAAAGCCTAACAAATGCAATCGTGGCCACACAAACATAAACGTTTTGCGGCTTCCCGCAGGGTAGTACGCCTGCGCGGACTGAAGAATAATGAGCGTTTATCTTTGAGAGGAGAAATTACTATCTTACCCGTTCTTCTTGAATTAGGGTGCGTTGAAAGATTTGATTGTTTTTAAACCAATGCCAAGTGCGGGCACGATTGTTATTGTCAGGACTAATGTAGATCATTTCATATAAGCTCATTTCTGGGTTTGTTTTATAACTAAACCACAAAATAACAATGGAATCATCAGCTTCCCAGGCTTTTCCTTCAATGCGATCGGTGTCAAACCAAAGCTTATTATCTTTATAAATTCCTGGAAATTCATACTCCTCTTGTTTACCATCAGACCATTTGTAGCGATTGATTTGGTAATAGGGATGAGGGCCATTTTCTGGAAATTGACAAGTTAAGTGAGATTCATACTTATCGAGGATTTTTCCGGCTGTATCAATTACTGTATAAGTTCCTACCCAATCTCCTTCATGACGGGCTAGCACGGGCATTCCTTCTCGAATATTAGACATTGCAATTCACCTTCTATTGTTCTAACATTTGGAAAAATCGAGTAAAGTAATCGGGAAAGGTTTTCGCTGTACAACCAGAGTCTTTTATTACAATGCCTGGAACTTTTAAGCCACTAAAAAAAAGCATTCTATAAAATCGCGTCACCTGGCGCTAAGGCGGCAACGAGAAATGCCCGATTAGTAATACTTTTAGAACCAGGAATCTCTACTGTGGCATCTACTGGGCGATTCAGAACAGGGATTGCAATGGTATCCATTTTAAATTTCTGTGCAGGTAGTCAGCTACAACTTAATTAATTATGTTCGCATATTATGAGTGGGGAGTGGGGAAGGTTGTCAACTTAAGGTTGAAAGCGAAGGTGTTGGAGCGGTATTACTTGGGCAATGGTTTCAAAGTTGCGATCGTTGTGAATCAGAAGCAAATTATTTTCCAAAGCAGTTTGAGCAATGCAGCAATCGATTGGGCTGCGAACGGTAAGCCCTTGACGGCGCAAGTCACAGTAAATACGGGCAGCCGCTTGCCAAGAATCAATCGAGGGTTCAATATAATTTTGTGTTTCGAGGTAGGTGGAGAGGAGAGTCCATTCTTGCTCGTTCAGGCTACCTTGAAGCAATTCAAGCTGAGTGAATCGGGTGAGTAAAACTTCTCGATTAGCAATTAGGGTTTCAAGCTGCTGGCGAACTTGACCGTTGCGATGCCTGGCGGCGGGCTGCGCCTACGCGGAAGACTACTATCCAAACGGATGTATCAATCAGCAGCATGACGAGTCTCGCGCAGAGCTTTGTGGTCAAAGTCTGGGACTAACTGAATTTGTCCAGCGAGGTCGAAAAGGTTTCTCTTGCGGTGTGATGTTCCAGAAGAGTCAATTCGTGAACGCACAAGTTCTTGCAGAGCAAAATTCACTAGTTCTTCTTGAGTAGTGAAGTTGGTGAGTTGTAAGGCTTCGTTAAGGAGAGATTCATCATAAATAGTCAGCAAAATAATTCCCGTTGCTGTCTTGACATAGTAAATCAGACGATAGCCACCGCTTTTACCTTTTTGAGTGTCGCTATTTCCGACTCTTAACTTGAAGACCGTATAACCAACACCAGGTATTTGATCTCCTGGCAACTCTCCCTGTTCAAGTTGTTCGATGACGGGTTGTATATCATTCCGAATACTGCGATACTTCTTGGCAAGAGCGCGTAGATTTCGGTTGAATGTTGGCGAAGCTTCAACTTGAATGAAAGGCTGATCAGCCATTTTCCAGCCCTTCCCAAAGTTGAGCCACCGGGATAGTTTGCCCAGTCATGGCTTCGTGCCAAGCTTGCCGGAAATCTGCTAAGACTTCTGCTTGAGATTGATTATCTAGAACTTCCTCTTCTGGAATTAGAATAATAACTTCTACGCGGCTGTTTTTATCTGTTATGAGAGGATGATCTAAAATTATTTGTCCTTGCTCATTAATCGTTGCCATGACTTTAACTGCTTTCATTGCTATTCCAAAATGTTAAGTGGTAGTGGTTAGGTTAATGTCCAAGGCTTTTCCTAAACTTGACTTTCACGCTTTCGGCTCTAAAAGTTGAAAGATGGACTCACGACTAACCAGTTCAGTTGTTTCACCTTCAGCGATCGCTTGCTCCATTGCCACGTCTTCAATAATTTCTGCCAGAAATTCAGAAACTTCTTTTCGATTGTCACGAATTAATTCAATAATCGCGCTTTTCAAGATTTCCTTAAGTTGATCTGGGTTTATAGTAATCTCAGACATTCTGCCTCCATTAAGTTAGTTTGAGTTTGATAGATTGATTCCTAACGCTTCAAGCTGCTGATTGATCCAAGCCGTTGCTGTCGCTTCATCTGTTTCAATCGCTCGTTCTACTCCTGTTTTAGCAATTTCTAGCAGTTGCTTGGATTGCTCCCGCTTTTGGTGAGAGACTTCAACTTTGCTTCTGATTTTCTGCTGAACGGAATCTGGCGCATCCCAAACTTGAAATTGAGCAATTTCGTTGGGGTATAGCTCAATTTGCCCTGATGAACCTTTGAAATGCTTTTCAACGAATAGCTTTCCAATAATGCTATTGAGGTAAATCGACATATAAACCGGGTCAAGTAAATCAGTTCTAAGAATAGTGACGTGGTTATCTGGCAAAGCTTGTTGTTCGTAGAGATAAGGCGCACAGCGTCCAATTGTGCCAATACCTGTACCGTTTATTAGAACATCATCAGTTTTAATTGTAAGCGGATTATCATTTTCTGGCAGATAAGCATAGCGATTGTCTGTCAGGATTACTTCACCTTCTCGAACGTGCTTGGAGTTAACAACAAGTAAACCTAACTCATGCTCGTCTTCGTTCTCGATATATTGAGGTTGTTTTCCTCGTTGATTGAGGGTGAGTAAATCACCGAGGGGCGTTAGTTCAACTTTCTCTTCAAGTCGTTCAATGAGTTGGTCAAATTTTGGCTGGTAATACTCAGCGTCGAGGCGACTAGAGGACAGGAACGACTCGGCAAAACTCTTGATGGCAAAGGTTTCTTCCGTGGGCTGCCAATCATTCAAGCCAAGCTCCGACAATAGCAAATCTTCAGCTTGTTGATAGATTTCTTTTGCTTTCAATCTATCATAGTGTGCTTGTTCAAATAATTTTTTGAGTCCTGACTGAAATTCTGGATTCAACAAAGGAATTTTTACTGCTGCTAGTTCTTGAGCATTGACATTTGACTGGTTGATTGAAATTCTAGCCCGTCTTTTTATATCCCAAATTCCTAAACTAGAATTTAAGAATGCGACTAAATATTCAGGTAAAATCTTTGACTCATCAGTTCTTACTCGTATTAGATAAGATGCGAAAACCAAATTTTCATCTGATAAACTTCTAAAAATGCCTGTTCTTCCAACGAATTCAAAAGAATTTGTCCTATTGAATAGAATATCCCTGTCTTTGAGTTTGAAAGCTTCTATATCTACAGAAGAAATATCTGCAAACTTTGAAACATCGGTGTCGCAGAGCATATTATGAATTTCATTCATCCTGTATATTTTTGTGCCTTCACCTTCTTCATTCATCTCTATCGAGATTCCGTACTGCACAAAAGTTACGGTTTCAGCAACATCTACATAACTATAATTTGGATTTTGAATAGGTGGTCTTTTGTGAAATTCACTATCGATTCTAAAATCTTTATTTTCTAAGGTTTCACCAAGCAAAACTTCAATTGCTTCCAGCCCATCCATTAACTGCTGATACCTCACAGCATCAAACGGCGCAACAGATGGGCTGGATTCAAAAAAACTGAGCTTCTCCTTTTTGGCAAACTCAATAAACGCTTCTGCAATGCCGTCTTCCGTCAGTCCTTCGTGGTTATACAAATCATGATCCACCACTAAATGACCGTGAACGTCTTGCAAAAAATTGCCCTCCACCCCAACCACTCGCTGCATCGGAGAAGGCGGCATCAATTCGCCCAGTTCATCATCAGGCGGTGAAGTAGACGATGAAATTTTCCGCCACATCTTCTCCCCAGAATTATCCTTCCCCGATTTCCGCATCGTCGCAAAAAAGATGTTGTAGTCATCCTGTCGAGGGCAAAGTGCGCCCGCCTTCGGGTCGTCATTCCACTTCTGCACAAACAGCACCGAAGTCTTTGTACCCGTATGCGGCTTAAACGTATTGCCATGCAGCCCAACCACCGCCAAAATCCGGCAGCGTTCGGCAATAAAATCTCGAATATTTTTATCCGATGAATTGTTAAACCGTCCTTGAGGCAGCACGATCGCCATTCTACCTCCCGGTTTTAAAAAGTCCAAATTGCGCTCAATAAACAAAATATCGCGCCCTACCTTGCTTTGCCACTTACCATCCGGCTTCTTTGCCAAATCATAACGGGCAATCATGCGCGGTTCTTTGATATCTCCGGCAAAGGGCGGATTCGCCATCAACACATCAAACTGAAACCGTTGGTAGCTGCTTTTATCGGTGCGGAGCTTTTTCAACCGAGAGAACGCCCGATTGTAAGTATCATCCCAGTCTTCCTCTTTAGTAATTTCATCCCATAATTCATAATCCAGCGTATTCAGATGCAACACATTTTGTTCACCGTCCCCAGCAATCAGGTTTAGCGTTCGTGCCACCCGCACCGCCTTTTCATCAAAATCAATCGAAAATACCTTTTCCTTGACATACTCATCGCACTCTGGCGGCTTTGATTCAGCCGTAAACAGATGACTGGTTTCTCGTCCTTGATCGCGCATAATCTGCTTCCAGACATGAAACATCGTATGCACCGGAAACCCCGATGAACCCGCCGCCGTATCGATCATGTACTCATACTCTTGGGGATTGAGCATTTTCACGCACATATCAATTACATAGCGCGGCGTGAAATATTGCCCTTTATCCCCCTTGCTGCTTTGGTTAATCAAATACTCAAAGGCTTCATCGATTACATCCAGATTGGAGTTAAACAGCTTCACATTCTCCAATGACGACACACAAACCGACAAGTGCGAAGGTGTGAGGCTAATCTTGGCTCCTTCACTAAACACACCCTGCCACTTTTGTTTAGCTTTGTCGAATAAATCCTGAATCTTGGTTTTGAGCGCTGCTTCTGTCTGTCCTGTATTGCGAAACTCTAGAGAACGAGTTTTACGGCGGTTGCCCTGCCCAGAATACCACTCGTCATAGAGCTTGGTAAAAATCAGCTTAAATAGTTCCTCAAATACATCTACCCCAGCATTCGCCAGCACCTCGTCTTCCATTTCTTCGATCAGGGTTTTGAGGGATTTATTCTCTTTTAGCAACTTGTCATTGGCGATCAAGTCTTCCAGAGTAAACTTGATCTGAAGAATATCTGCCAGGGTTTGATTAGCGTTGGGCAAACTGGGGATATCTTCAAAATAATTGGGATCTTTGCGCTGGTAGTAGGAAATTTGATCGCCATTCGTCCAAATTGCGATCGGCGCACCCGTGGCATTACAATACGATCGCAACTGATCTTTCCCATCCTTTAGCTTCGGCTTTTTTAGCTCCACCAGCATATACACCGTGTTTGGACGATCTTTATCCATCACCACAATATCTGCCCGTTTCACCTCCCGCCCAAAGTTCACCCCATACTCAACTTGAATGCGACTGAGGGGATAGTGCAACCGTTGAGTCAAAACCTGTAAATATAGCTGCCGAATTGCTTCCTCTGGCGTAAGCTTAATTGCCTTCTGACGCACCAAACAAACGATATAAGGCACTTCGCCACTTTTGGTTGCTTTGGGAGTAATGCTCTGCTCTAACTGTTCAATTTCCGCCGCAGTAAACTGCGACAGTTTGTAATTTGAGTCTTTGAGGATATCGGCTAGGTTCATCAGGCGCTACAGGATCTACATAAAGGCTTAGTCCGTTATCGAGTGTAACGCTATTGTAGAAACCGACCTAGAGGTTTTCTTAATACTCTTTTTGAAAATGCGATGCCTCCGGCGGGCTACGCCTACGTCAAGCAATGGGCATCATTCACCGTGAATGCCTTTACTTTGGCAAGATTACAAAATTTCATCAACCAAGACAGTACCACCTTCATAAAAATCAATGCTGAGATGATAATCTACAAGTAGTGCAGTTCCCAGAAGAGGACGGCGACCCATCGCCAACACAATAACTTCTCGCTCCGCACCGTTCCACACAATCTTTATTGCATGAGCATTTGTTGTAGTCTTGGAGTTGTCGGCAAGATTTGCTTGAATTTTAGCTATATATGGCAAGCTAAGTTTTGCAACCAGATCAGGTGGTAAGGTAAGAAAACCTTCAAACCCCGTATCAATAACAAACTCAATTTCTACATGTGACTTGTCTTCTAAACGAACCAAAACACTCATTCGTGCTTGAAGCCCAACCACCGTCCCGTGTATCACTGTACCGTCCTGACTAATGAACCACCAACAGCATACACGGCATCATAACCAATTCTTTCTGCCCAAATTGCTGCATCAGGCTGTTTGGCTTGCAAAAGACGGCTTGTTACCAGCAAATCATCACCAATTTCATATTCACCTGTTTCAACATTGATGGAAATTAATTTGCCAATATTCTCTACTGTCTCAACTTGGGAACGGATATGTTTTTCGTAGAATTCTTTACCACGTTGGATAATTTCTTCGTCACTTAGTTTCGGATAAGACATATAGGCAAGCTTCCAAGTAAAGCATTTGATCGCCCTATTTATTATAGTGTGCAACTTATTGTTAAATGACAAGGAAACGAGCAGCGATGCCTGTCATCTCATATTCCCGGCTGTCTTTGCCATACTTCAATACCAGACCACTGACCAAGTAAACGAACAGACTTGTGTTCTGAACGAATGGACTTGTGTTCTGAACGAATGGACTTGTGTTCTGAACGAATGGACTTGTGTTCTGAACGAATGGACTTGTGTTCTGAACGAATGGACTTGTGTTCTGAACGAATGGACTTGTGTTCTGAACGAATGGACTTGTGTTCTGAACGAATGGACTTGTGTTCTGAACGAATGGACTCGTGTTCTGAACGAATGGACTCGTGTTCTGAACCAAAACTATAAAAGTTCTTCCAAGTGCTTTGATTATCGTAGACGAAACTGTGGCAGAAGCGATGTCTACGACGGGCTACGCGTACGCCATTAGTTACGGTAATGAGTTGCAAGTGATAATGGGGTCACTCCCCATTCTCAAACCACCAAGGGTCATTAGTATCGTTAGTTTTGATCAAAATAGCTTTTTTTCGCATGAACCGTTTCAGCGCCGCCGCACCCATGCGTGACCCTCCCAAACCGGAGATTTTGAAGGCGTTTTTCTCTCCCTCATGCATGATGGCAGTTAGTCCAGCATCGTTGATACTAATAGCACCTGCATCTATCTGTTGAGCAATTTCTAAGGCTTCGGCTTCCGAGGCAAACACAGCAGCACTTAATCCATAAATTGAGTCATTGGCTAAAGATACTGCTTCCTCTACTGTGGAAAAAGGCATCACTGGCATAATTGGGCCAAAAGTCTCTTCGGTCATCACTTTCATGGAATGATTAACCTGGGTAAGTACTGTGGGACGACACCACCAACCGCCACCTAAATCTTCTATTACGCCGCCGCAGTGAATTACTGCTCCCTTTTCCACTGCATCTACAAGATGATCGCTAATAATCGCTGCTTGTTTTTCGGCAATGATGGGGCCAATTTCTCCACTTTCGACTGTGGGGTAGGCTAGTTGAAGGCGATGTGCTTTTGCTACTAATTGATGATAAAACTTTTCAAATATAGAGTCAGCAACATAAATTCGCTCAATTGATAAGCACGACTGTCCGGTGTTGACGACGGAACCCCACAATATTGCTGAGGTTGCTAATTCTAAATTGGCTGATTCTAAAACGATCGCAGGGTCTTTTCCTCCTAATTCCAAAAAAGCTGGAATAAACTGTTTAGCAGCCGCTTGTGCAACTTTTCTTCCTGTGGCTACACTGCCTGTAAAACAAACTAAATCTACATTTTCAATCAAAGCAGATCCAGTTTCGCCTGCTCCTTCCACAAAAGTTAAAACATCGCGCAATTCAGAAACGGCGTTGAGTGCTGTTTTGAGTGGTGCTACAAAGCGGGGAGCGATTTCACTGGGTTTAACAATCACAGCACAACCCGCCAACAATGCCGGAATGGTATCAATAGTAGACAGTAAAAGTGGAAAATTCCACGGGCTAATTACCCCAACTAGCGGATAAGGAACCGATGTTTGTTGCAAGGCAATAAAGGGAATGGCTGTATTTTTTGCAGATTCTTGCAGCAATTCTGGTGCTAACCTACACCAGCGATCGATACTAGAGAGAAAGGAATCTATTTCTAGTATAGAAGTTGACAATCTTCCTGTATCATTTACCAAAGCTTCTGTAAGGCGATCGCGTCCAGATAATATCGCCTGTTTCCACTGCTGTAAGGCTTCAATTCTCCTCTCTAAACCCAACTGCTGCCAGCGAATTTGTGCCCTACGTGTGCGCTTACATTGCTGTACCACCAGCCTTGGAGGTGGCGGGATAATTACGTAGTCAAATTTGCCAGTTCGGGGATTGCGGACTTCTATTGTTTTTGTCATTTGTCATTTGTCATTGGTCATTTGTCATTTGTTATTGGTCAATAATTAATAGTTATTCTTCCCTTGCTTCCCCTACTCCCCACTCCCCACTCCTGAATTCAAATAATTTCCAGTTTTGCTAACCGCTCAATGGTGGCTTGCTGCGTTTGGAGGAAGTGTTTGCGGTCTACTTCTCCTTCCAGCATAGTATTAGCGGGGTAAAAGTGTGATTGGCGATAACTTTCGGCGTATAGTTCAAATCGCTGGCGTGAAAGTAAATTATTTAACCCCGGTCGGCGGCGATCGCGGCGCAATCCTGCTAAATCAATCTCGGCAAATGCTGCCATGCTTTCACCTGCACCTGTCTCCGCTACTACGATTCCGCGATGGTCAATGATTTTAGAACCACCATCAGCCGAAGCAATGGGTATAGCAATATTAGCGATACCTGCGGTATTAGCTGAAACTACATAAGCCATATTTTCGACGGCGCGAGTGATTTTTGCTGCATCTTTAGGGGTAAGATTTTTGTTGTATACTTCCGAAGTGGAATGGACAAAAATTTCTGCACCTCGCATCGCCAGACACCGCGCCACTTCTGGATACAAAATTTCTTCTGATGCTAAAGCTGCCAAATTACCGATCTCCGTTTTGGCTACGGGGAAAACTCCCTCTAAACCATAGCAGTCAAGATATTTATCCCAAACATCATGGGGTGTGGGAGCAAATAAAGAATTTAGCCGCCGATATCGTAAGACGATTGAGCCGGAGGGGTCAAGAATAAAACAGGTTTGAAAGTACAATCCGGGAAAGTTGGGGTCAACTTCGTAGGCGTTCCCAGCTAGAAAGATTTTATGCTTTTGGGCAATTTTACCAAGTGCCTCATACTCAGCACCAGCCATTTCTATACAAGCTTTTTCTGCCCAACCAGAGAGAGAATCTCCCATCGGGAAACCAGTGAGGAAATATTCTGGTAGTACGATTAAACGACAATCAAAACCAATGAAAGCGATACTAGCAGCAATTTGTTGAGCTAGGCGGTTGATGGAATTTTGCATGAGCGATCGCACTTCGTGGCAATCAGTTGCTTGGTTGACTGCATGACAAGTAACTTGCAGTGCCAAAGCGCGGTAGGATTCTGGGTTAATGGGCATAGGACAAATGACCAATGACTAATGACTAATGACTAATGACTAATTCGATGCCTACGGCGGGCTAACGCCTACGCCACCCCAGAGCGATCGCACAAGTTTATCTGCCAACTCAGATCCAAGTATCTGTGCGACAAATTTATTACCTGGATCACGTTCAGCACCATTACGGCGTAGCGCCAAATCACGAGATGCTAAAGCGGTGCGTGCATCTTCTGGCACAGGTTCAGCTGCATTTACCCAAGTTAGCCAGCGATCGAGTGTTTCGTGTGCAAGTGTGCGCGTTAGTTCGAGGGTATCAAAAGTAGGTGCGCCAGTGTAGCACAATTTAACAGGTGATTGAAATAATCGAAGATACAGACTTTTGCTGGTAAACACTTGGAGGCGCGAATCTTCTTGTAATTTTAAGAATGTTTGATTAACTGGCTCATAATAGCGATCGAGATATTCTAAATCGGTTAAAAGCTCAGTTCGGGCAATGTAATCTATATAAAATAAAATATTTCCATTTGGAAGTGTGCCAAACTCAAAGGCCAAATGAGGAACTTGAATATGCGACTTCAGCCAAGTGGTGAGACGCATAGTACTAAAGTTTGATTTTTCAGGATTTCGTAGCCACGAATGCACTAGCCAGTCAATTTCTTTCCCGGAAAAAGCGGCGAGCGAACCCTTGATATTCCCATCAAGACTGCTGTATTGCTGTAAATTTTCTACAGAAGGGTCTGGATGTAATTCAAAACGAGCGTCTATTTTCTGACGGAGTTCGTTTGTCAAACTCCACAACTGTTCAAACACTGTTTGTACCCTTTTTAGATAATGAATACAAACAAAGCATAATGTCAAAACAAAACAAAACACAAGAATCTAGCTTCTGTGAGAGTTGGTCTTAGGTTAACTTACATCTTGCACCGAACAATTAAAATCGCTGCTATCCGTGATTAAGACCGATGTATTCTGAATTCTGACTTCTGAATTATTCTTCAATTATTGTTTGCTTCTATTGTCTTTGGATAAACTTAATTTAAATAAATAACTCCAGGTAGAAGAGAGAATGTCAAATTTGGGCGATCGCACAGAGTCAAACACTGATAAAGTTTTACTCATCGGAGTTACTGGCGGCACAGGTGGAAATGTCGTTAAGGGATTTCTCGAACAGAAAGTTACCAACCTGCGAGTTATCACTAGAGAAATTGACCTTAATCGTCCAACTCTTGCAAAACTCAACGATGCCGGAGTTGAACTGGTAAAAGCCAACCTCGACGATAAAATCTCCCTCATAGAAGCCTTTACGGGAATTTCGGCTGTTTACTGCCACGCTACTTCTGCGGACTCTGCTAAAATTGACCCGCTAGAGGTGGAGAGAGCAAGGCGAGTTGCACAAGTAGCTAAACAGGCTGACATTAAGCACTTTGTCTACAATTCCGCAGGTGGAGCAGATAGGAATTCCGGAATTCCCCGCATTGAGCAAAAGTATCAAGTAGAGAAAATTCTCAAAGAAGCTGGCTTACCAACTACCATGTTGCGAGCTTGCTTGTTTATGGAAGAGTTTTGGAAGAAGTACACGCGGCCTTCCATCCTCAAAGGTAGTTTCCCATTTTCCATTCAACCAAACAAGCCCCTTCATTTAATTACAACAAAGGACATGGGCCGCGTTGCTGCTTACGTAATTAAACATCCCACTAAGTATATTGGTCAAGAAATTGAGTTAGCTGGCGATGTGCTAACTCCTCTTCAGATGGCAGAGGCATTTTCCCAAGCACAGGAGATGAAAGTTGTCTACAAAGAGACACCCGCCTGGATTTTCTTACTCTTGCTACAAAAGGAACTGTTCGATTTGATTCAGTGGTATCGCAAGCAAGGTTATCAAGCCGATGTCTGGCATTTACGAGAAGAAGAGTTTCCTGGAATTCTGACCACATTTAGGGAATTTTTGGCAGAAACCAACTGGGCAAAT
Organism: Nostoc cf. commune SO-36; assembly: GCF_023734775.1. NCBI lineage: Bacteria > Bacillati > Cyanobacteriota > Cyanophyceae > Nostocales > Nostocaceae > Nostoc > Nostoc commune. The sequence continues at coordinate 2,378,272 of NZ_AP025732.1, forward strand.
CCGGAACTCACCTACGAAAGTCTGTGATTGGACTAGTACACTGCGGCAAAAATTTGCCTTAAGAGCGAAGCTTGAAGTTCACAATGACAAGTTTCCGACTTTTTACTTGGATGTTGTAGTATTAATAGAAAATCCTCGACGCGTAGGTTTAATACTAGCTAACTCTACCTGAAAACTTACCTTATCGGTCATTTCCCCGCTTCTTGCTTCTAAAGTCCACTTACCAGGACGCAAATTCCAAAATAAAGCATTAGCCGAGTTTATATCTAACTTTTCACCATTTAACCACCACTCCACAGGCGCAGATTTATTTCCTACTAACTTAAATTCGAGTTTTTGCTTCTCTTCTTCACCTGGATACACTAAGAATAAATCGCCATGATGTGGAGATAAAATTCTCAAATTGGTAGAAGTAAAATTCAATTGCTGTTGTTTTGCCAACCATTCATCATACTCTGGTGGCAAATTGAATTGATTTTGACCTTCGTAGGCAATTTTATCTTCTGGATAAAAATATTCCTGCACCACTGAGGTACAATCTGGTGTTGGTCGTAACCCCGAAATTGCACAAACAGGTAATTGCACTAAACCTTCTGGAGGTGGAAAGTCTGCTGGTTCTTGATGTTCGTGCAGGTGTAACATAATTCGATTCCACAAGGGTGCTGCGCCTGTCACGCCTGAAACTTGTCGCATCGGTTCGCCGTTGAAATTGCCTACCCAAGTAGCGACGGTGTAATTTGTGGTGAAGCCAACTGTCCAAGTATCACGAAAGTTGGAAGAAGTGCCAGTTTTAACAGCAACAGGGAAAGGTAAATTTAACACTGAGTCTACACCAAATGCTGTTGCACGAGCATGATTATCACTAAGCATGTTGGTGATTAATTGCCATATTGTCGTCGAATTTTGGATTTTAGATTTTGGATTTTGGATTGGGGAATCTGAAAATGTGCTTACTAGCGGTGTAGCTTCTCCGAGTCGTGCCATAGTAAGGTAGGCACGGGCTAATTCCCAGAGACTAACTTCGCCACTACCGAGAGTTAACCCTAAACCGTAATATTCTGGGGTTTGATTAAGGTGTTCAAAGCCCAGTTGATGCAGACGTTCTAAGAAAGTTTCCACACCTACTTTTTCTAAAACCCTCACTGCGGGGACATTTAGGGAATTTGCTAAAGCGATTCGCACCCGCACAGGGCCAAGAAAGCTTTCGGTGTAATCTGTGGGGCTATAAAGTTTCGCGCCGGGAATGGCATAATGGGCGGGTAGATCTGCCAAAATGGTATTTGGGCGGATTAAACCTTTTTCTAAAGCTAATTCATACACAAAAGGCTTGAGAGTAGAACCTGGTTGACGTAGAGCCTGTACTCCATCGTTGCGTCCCAGTTTGGCTTCATTAAAGTAATCTGGTGAACCAACATAAGCCAAAATTTCGCCGGTGTGGTTGTCAATTACCAACGCAGCTGCATCATGGACATTGTTGGCGGCGAGAGAAGAAATCACCTGTTGCACCTGCGCTTCGACAAACTGCTGTAAAGGGCGATTTATCGTGGTGCGAATAACGGATTGATCCCCCCTAACCCCCCTTAAAAAGGGGGGGATTAAGACCCCTTTTTCAAGGGAGGTTGAGGGGATTTGATTGGCTAACCAAAATAAAAAGTGTGGTGCGGCGATAATTCCTTGTTGGCGAGATTGAAACACAACCTTTTCGGTGGATGTTCGGGCTGCGATCGCACCACTAATATACTTTTCCTGTACCATCCGATTAAGGACGTATTTTTGTCGCTGCTTCAACCGTTCCCAATGCTGGTAAGGGTTAAAGTATGTGGGATTATTAGGAATAGCAGCCAACAAACTAGCTTGAGCAAGATTCAACTCATTAGCTGGGATGGAAAAATAAGTCTGCGCGGCTGCTTCCACACCATATATATTGCCTCCCATTGGCAGGCGATTGATATATGCAGAGAGAATTTCATCTTTGTTCATCCCTGCTACTAACCGCCAAGATAGCCAAATCTCACTCAGTTTACCAGAGACGCTACGCGGCACAGGATCTAACATCCGCGCTAACTGCATAGTAATAGTAGAAGCGCCGGAAACAATTCGTTTCGCGTGGATGGCTTCTTTGCTGGCGCGGATAATAGCTTTCATATCCAACGCCCCGTGATAGTAAAAGCTGCCATCTTCGGCGGCTAAAATCGCATGGATAAACTGGGGCGAAACCTGATTTAGTGGTACTACTGACGTATGTTCTTGGTCACGGGTGAGTAGTGTTCCTAATGGTAAACCATTGCGATCGCTAAATTGCATTGCCAACTGATTTTGGGCAATGTCTGCGGCACGAATGGGCGCAAAATAAGGTAGTAGACGTACAACCAGACAGATTACCAGCACAGCTAAGATAACCTTACTAGTGCGCTTAAGTTTGAGTAGCGATCGTAAAATTAGTTTCATCAGGGAATCCCTGCCTAAGAAAACTTACCTTAATTTTGACGCGAAGATTATTATATCTACATCAGTAAGTATGTCAAATACTTAATAATTAATTTTTCCTAACTTAGCAGATATAAATTAATATTTGCAGAACTTAAATACTTCTTCATAGTTAAGATTTGTAGTGATTTTGCGGAACAATCACACGGTATTGGTTATCTATGTAAATAAACATAAGTTTTATCCAATATTCGAGTAAAAAATAGTCATCAGCCTTACCTTATTAGTCTTGGCATTGCCAACTCACTCAATGAGGGAATGCAAACTTTTGTTGTCTATAAATTTGTGGATTTTTATTTTTAATTACTAAAAATATGATTATCAGAGCTTTACTCCGTTTCCACCAAAAAATTCTTTATTTCTTCCTTGGCGTACTTGGCGTACTTGGCGGTAGCCTGCGGCAAGCCGAAGCATCTACGTTAAAAAAAATTAGTCATTCCTCATACCGAAAGAGAAAAATACAGTATCTTCTTCTCTTTACATTTATGCTAGGAATAGCAGGGTGTAATTATTTTGGTATCAACTCAGGTAAAGAACAACTGCCAACAGTATCAGCACTCACTCCGCCTAAACTACCAGACTGGATTGAACAAATTAGTCCCATTGGGGATGCAAAATCTCTTAACCAAATCCGCATCCGTTTTAAAGAAGCTTTAATCCCAGTTGAAAGCTTAGACAGTCCAGAACAGCAGAAAATTTTAGAAAAATTTGCCCTTTGGCCGCCTTTACCCGGTCAATTTCGCTTTTTAACACCCCGCATGGTGGGTTTTCAAGCCGAGAAAGCCTTACCAATAGCCACAAGATTTAAAGTTACCCTCAAAACAGGTTTAGCCGATTTAAAAAATCATCGTTTAGATAAAGATTTACCTTGGACTTTTAATACCGAATCTATAAATCTGACTAATTTACCCGGTGTTAATCCCATTGAGAAAGCTGATATCGAACCAATTGATTTACAACAGAAATTACAGTTTACTTCAAATGTAGAATTGGATTTAGCTTCTGTACAAAAACATTTACAGTTAATTCCTGAAGGTAAAAATAAGGGTGTAAGCTTCAAAGTTGAATTAAACAAAGAAGAAAAACCATTAAAAAATGAAGAAGAACCTTTAGAAAAATTTGACCCTTCAGCACGCAATTGGATTTATAATCTCATCCCCCAGCAAAATCTCGAAAAAGCAACCCCTTATCGCCTAGTCTTTTATCCCGGAATCCTGCCTGCTTATGGCAATCTACCTACAGAGAAAGAATTTGCCAGTAAGTTAGCAACTTATTCGCCTTTAGCATTTCAAAAAATTAACTTTTACGGACAGCCAGATTCAGGTGGAACATTTGGACGATTTATTAAAGGCAGTCCACAGCTAGAATTTAATAACGTCTTATTGCCAGATTCAGCTAAAGAAAATATTACTATTAATCCAGCACCAAAAGAAATTTCGAGAATTCTCCAAATAAACGATGAAGATAAAGTTGTCGGCATCAATCCTTATGCACTAGAACCTGCTAAGACTTATACAATTACTATCGGCGGAAACCTTAAAGATAAGTTTGGGCAAACTTTAGGTAAACCTGTCACACTAAAATATGATACTGGAGATTTAGCTGGGGATATCTGGGTTCCCTCAGATTTGAATATTTTCCCCACAGGTAAAGATTTACAGCTAAATATTAGTACGGGGAATCTGCCAGAACCTAAATATAAGGCAGCTTATCAAGTAGTTAAACCGACAGATTTAGTTTATTTTAATAATGGTAGTGATTTATTACCACAACCTTCTAATTGGCAAAGCTTTAAAGTATCGGGTAAGAAAAATCAATCAGTTGATATTGCTGTTCCTCTGCGCGAAAAAATAAGTGCAGATACGGGAATGTTAGCTTATGGAGTGCAAGCCCGCACTAATAAATATCAGGAGAATGGTAAGGAACTGTGGCGTGAACCTACAACTTATGGCATGGTTGAGTTGACGAATTTGGGCGTATTTACTCAGTGGTTTCCTGAGTCAGGCTTAATTCGCGTCAATCATCTTACAGATGGTTCGCCAGTTCAAGCGGCTGCTGTGGAAATTTATCAATCAAAGTTACAGGCTAAATCTCGCCCCGAACCTGTACCTTGTGCAACGGGTAAAACTGATGAAAATGGAACTTTGACAATTCTTCGTGAAGGATTACAGCAATGTTATTCGGGAAATGAAAGTTCTAGTAAATCACCACAATTATTAGTAATTGCCCGTGAAAATGAAGATTGGGCATTCGCCAGAGTTGAAGAATATAGCGGCGTTTATGGATATGGTATTGATGCAGGTTGGCAAAATGGTAAACCTGAATCACGCGGGGTAATTTTCTCGGATAGACAGTTGTATCAACCAGGAGAAAAAGCTTGGTTAACCGGTTTTGCTGACTATTTACAAAATGGGGCGATTCAGCAAGATAAAAATGCTGTTTACCAGTTAACTCTAATAAATCCTGATGGGCAAAAGACTAATTTAGGTACGCAAACTACAAATGAATTTGGTACATTTTCTCTAGAATTACCAATCAAGACTACTCAGCGCTTAGGTTATTATACAATCCAGGCTAAGGGTAAAAATGGACAAGAAATTTCTGGAGAATTTCGGGTAGCTGAGTTTAAGCCACCCAATTTTAAAGTCGAACTCAACTTAGATAGAGAATTTGCTCTCATTGACGAGAAAGTTAATATTAATGCTACAAGTAATTATTTATTTGGTGCGCCTGTAGAAGGTGGCGAAGCAAAATACTTTGTTACTCGCCAACAGGCTAATTTTGTCCCTAAAGGTTGGGAGGAATTTACTTTTGGTAGACAATGGTTATGGCCAGAAGAAACCCCTACTATATCTAGTGATGTATTGCAAACTAATGCCCAGCTAGATGCTAATGGTAAAAGTAGTCAAGCTGTGAATGTGGCTAATGATTTACCATATCCGATGACTTACCGGGTGGATGTGCAAGTTGCAGATGTTTCTAATCTATCTGTAGCAAATTCCAAAACTTTTACAGCCTTACCGAGTACTCGTCTTATTGGGTTAAAAAGTAATTTCGTTGCTGATGCTGGTAAGGCTTTTCCTATTGAAGTGATTGTTACTGACCCTACAGGAAAACCGATAACAGGTCAACGGGTGCGGCTGGAATTACAACAGATTAAATACAGCAGTGTCACGCAGTTGGTGGAAGGTAGCCGAACTCCAAAAAATCAAGTTGAATATAAAACAGTAGGACAAGCAGAAATTACATCTGCTAGCAATCCGCAATCGGTAAATTTGACAGCACCTGAATCTGGTTCATACCGGATTAGAGTTAATTTTGGTGATGCTAAAAACGAATTAATTGCCACAGATTTACAAATTTGGGCAACTGGGGGAAATCCAGTATTTTGGGGTTCTAAAGAAAAAGATGTCTTAGAAATTCAGCTAGATAAAAAAGAGTTTAAACCTGGTGAAACTGCTACTGTACTAATTCAATCTCCCTATCCAGATGCAGAATTGTACTTTGCTGTGATTAAAGACAAACCTCTTTATCAGCAAATTACCAAAACTCAGGGAAGCGCACCACAAATTCAGTTTAAAGTCACGCCAGAAATGCTGCCAAATGCAGCCATTGAAGCTGTCTTAGTCAGACAAGGTAAACCCATAAACCAAGTAGAAGCGGGAAGTTTAGATAACTTGGTGAAGATTGGTTTTACACCTTTTAAAGTTAACTTAGAAGATAAGTATTTAAAACTGCAAGTTAAGCCAGTACAAGCATCATTAGAACCTGGTGCGGAAGAAACGGTACAACTACAACTGAAGGATAATCAAGGCAATCCCACCAAAGGACAGTTTACAGTCATGGTGGTAAATGAAGCGGTGTTACAACTTTCTGGTTATCGTCCGCCAGATTTGGTAGATACAGTTTATGCAGAACAGCCGATATCTACCCGCTTTAGCGATAATCGTCCAGATGTCATATTACAAGCACAAGATGTAGCAAAACCCAAAGGTTGGGGTTATGGCGGTGGTTTCTCAACTGGTGCAGCAAATACTCGTACCCGCACCGATTTTCAAGCTTTAGCTTACTACAACGGTTCTGTTCTTACCGATGCAAATGGTAATGCACAGATAACCTTTAAACTCCCGGATGATTTAACTACATGGCGGGTGATGGCTGTCGCTACTGACGGAAATCTGCGTTTCGGGAATGGAGACGCGACGTTTATCGCCACAAAGCCACTACTAACTAATGCCATCTTGCCACAGTTTGCTCGTCCAGGCGATCGCATCCTTGCTGGTTTATCGGTAACTAACAACACTGGGAATACAGGAAATCTCTCAATTAATGGCGAACTTAGCGGTAATGTGAAGTTTGCCGACAAAAACCCCACAGCGACTACTTTGCAAACCAAAGCTGAATCCGCAACTCACGCTTATCGCTTTCCAATGGTGGCGGATAGTGTGGGAGTTGGGAAAGTTCGCTTTACCACTCAACTAAATGGTACAGCCGCAGACGCTTTTGAAGTTCCTTTGGAAATTAAGCCAGTTGAAATTACAGAACAAGTTGTTGAATCTGGTGTAACTGAAAAACAGGTGAAAATTCCCCTGAATGTTGATAAAAATACCTTCCCTAATGCGGGAGGTTTAGATATTCAGTTGGCGAGTACCTTGATTCCAGAGATTCAAGCACCAGCAAAGCAGGTTTTAGAAGATAATGATTTACCATTTACAGAACCGGCGGCGAGTCAATTAATAATTGCTGCTAATTTGCAAAATCTTACACAAAAATATGGTCAGACATTTTCAGAATTTAATCCTAGCCAACAGGCGAAACAAGCCATTGAAGAATTGCAAAAACTCCAAATAGCCGATGGTGGTTTTGCTGCTTTCCCCGGACAGGAAAAATCTGACCCTTGGGTTTCTGCTTATGCAGGTGAATCTTTGGCTAAAGCCATTCAGGTGTTCCCTAATTTAGTCGATTCTGGAATGCTGTCCCGCCTCAAAACTTATCTGCAAAAAGTTCTGGCGAATCCTGGAGAATACGAGTTTTGCAAACAGCAATTATGTAAAAGGCAACTGCAACTTAATGCTTTAATTGCCTTAGCACAACTGGATGAAAAACGCAATACTTTTCTTGCAGATATTTATGAACAGCGCAATAATTTTGATTTAGTAACTCAAATTAAACTAGCGCGATACTTATCTCAATTTCCAGAATGGCAAGATGAATCTCAGCAATTAGTAAACAAGCTGCAACAGAATATCTATGAAACTGGCCGCACAGCAGTTGTGAGTTTACCCAGTAGTTGGGGATGGATGAGTTCATCTACGACGACGCAAGCGCAAGCTTTACGTTTGTTTATTGCCAAACAAAGTAAACCCGAAGTTATAGATAAATTATTCCAAAGTCTTCTGGCGCTGCGACGGGATGGCACATGGCAAACTAACTATAATAATGCCCAAGCTTTAACAGCTTTGGTAGAATATAGCCAACTACAAGCTACACCACCTAATTTTGTTGCCACAGTACAATTAGCTGGTAATAAGTTAGGAGAAAATCGGTTTGAAGGTTACAAAAATTCTAGTTTACAGCTAATTGTGCCGATGAATCTATTACCTCGTGGGCGTAATGATTTAACGCTGCAAAAAGCAGGTAATGGCACTTTACACTATCTGGTTGCTTATAATTATCGCTTGCAGGGAAATCAACCAGGCAGATTTAATGGTTTACGCATAACACGAGGAATTAGTCAAGTAAATAAAGAGAAAGTTTTACAAAAAACAGGTATTTACGCTTTCGATAAACCCTTGACTTTAGCCTCTGGACAGGTGTTTGATATTGGTTTAGAAATCATCTGCGATCGCACTGTGGATCATATAGTAATAAAAGATCCGTTACCAGCAGGTTTTGAGGCAGTGGATGCAAGTTTTCAAACTACCACAGGTGCATTACAAGCAAAAGCCGATAGCTGGGAACTTGGTTTTAAGAATGTGTACCGCGATCGCATTATCGCATACGCCGACCACCTGGAACCAGGAGTTTATAGTCTGCATTACTTAGTCCGTTCTGTTACTCCTGGGACATTTTCTTGGCCTGGTGCAGAAGTTCACCTGCAATATGCACCAGAAGAATTTGGACGTACTGCTGAGTCTACATTAATAGTGGAGGAGCATTCCTGATAATTTATAGCTTAGTTGTCTGCTCCTCTGTAGAATATAAATAAATAACAAAAGCAAGCTTTAGCTTTGAGGAGAAGCTTTGCTATGACTGTAAACATTAATATTCAAGAAGCAGAAATTGTTTTTTCTGAACTTTTGAATCGGGTGAGTCAGGGCGAAGAAATTACAATTACTCAAAACGGAGTAGCAATTGCCCGTTTAGTACCTGTTAATCAAAATCCACCCAAGCGAATACCAGGAAGTGCGAAGGGATTAATCACAATTGCTCCAGATTTTGATGATCCTTTACCTGATGATATACTAGCTAGTTTTGAAGGATGAGATTACTTTTTGACACTCATACTTTCCTTTGGTGGATCAGTGATAATTCTCGTTTATCATCTATGGTTAGGGTAATTATTAGTGATAGCAGCAATGAGTTATTTTTTAGTGCAGCTAGTGCTTGGGAAATAGCCACCAAAGCTCAACTAGGTAAGTTGCTTTTGCCAAAAAATCCAGAGCAGTTTATTTCTGAGCAATTGTTGATTAATTCTATTGAAAGCTTACCAATATATATAAGTCACGCTGTTAGAGTTTATGATCTCCCAATTCATCATAAAGATCCATTTGACCGAATACTGGTTGCCCAAAGCCAATTAGAAAATCTATTAATTATGACTATAGACCCTTTAATTTCCCAGTATGATGTAAATGTTATTTGGTAGGTATAGCGGTATGCAGTTGAGTGAGATACAAAAACTTTGCTGAAATGATTTGACAGTAAGGACTTTGGTGTTTTCATCCAATCGATAACCGCTATAATGAGGTATTTTTTATGAAGCAATCGCAATACTACAACATCAGTAAAAAACGATCGCATTATCAGGAAATCCACCCCAAGAAATTGCCCAAGAACTGAAAGATTTATTCATTAAAATAAATTTACGCCCATATTTAGAACGTCACGGGCTTAGTTTTGATGAAGAAAAGTTGAGTACTCTAATTATAGATAAACAGGGTAGTTGAAAGACAGGCGATCGCACTTTTGTAAAAGTAATTATAAATAGCGATCGCATTATTACTTTTCCTAAGCAACTTCACAATTTTTCTCCTGGTTCCTCACCAATGAACAACCCTTTTTTACTACGCTTCAACTCTTTCCAAAGTGCTTTAATCTGTTTGTAAGCATCTTCTGGGTCAAGCTTTCCAGATATTTCTAAACTGGTAATGTAGCCAACTTTTTGAGCAAATTCTTGAAGGTTGGCATTAAATATTAAATTCTCTGGCTTAACTTGACCGTAATAGCGACTACGAGGGTAAAGAAATTTGTTTTTATCATCAAGATTATGCTCGTCCATTACTTCATCCCCAATAAGTGACTTTTTGTCAACGATAATCACAACAGAAATCGCTTCAATAAATAAATTGGCGCGATTGTTGCAAACCATGAACGAGTCTAAAAGGGAACACAAACTTAATTGTATAGCAATTAGCTGCTTATTAGCTGCAATAACAGTAAGCTTTTTCAATCATGAACATTAATGTGGACGATAACAGCTCCTGGTTATGGCGTTGCAATCATCAGTACTATAAATATAAATTTTAAATTAAGTTTTCTTACCTTATGATTCATCTTGTTATTTGACAACTACCCATTGCGTCACACCCGCCATTCCTCGCCAGCCCAAAAATTTACCAATAGGTTCAGCTCGTTGAATGGCAATACGAGTTAAATCGCCACCGACTCGTTCACGCCATTGAAACAAAGTTTGTTCGCCCTCTACTGTCACTACATTTGCCACTAAACGTCCACCTGGTTTTAGTGCTTCCCAGCAAACATCAAAAAGTCCCGTTGCTGTCACCCCACCACCAATAAAAATCGCATCTGGTGCAGGCAAGCCTTTCAGAACATGGGGTGCTTTACCTTCAATGATTTGCAGATTTGGAGTACCGTGAGTGGCGGCATTATCGGCGATATATAGTAGTCTAGAAGCATTTTGTTCGATCGCGATCGCTCGACATCGAGCATTACTCCGCATCCATTCGATAGAAATTGAGCCGCAACCCGCACCCACATCCCACAATAATTCTCCCGGTGTGGGTGCTAAAGCTGCTAGGGTGATTGCCCTAACTTCACGCTTAGTTAACTGTCCATCGTGGTAATAGGCGTTATCTGGTAATCCTGGTAATCTTGGTAATGGGATAACCCCAGCATCAGCAATACAATAAACTGCGATCGCATTTAAAGCTGCAACTTCAGTTTCACTCCAAGATGCAGCCGTCCCTTCCACAATTCTTTCATGAGCGCCGCCCATACGCTCCAATACGGTGATTTTACTGCCACCATAGCCGCGATTCGTCAAAATTTCAGCAACAATGGCGGGTGTGCCCTTTCCTTCACTCAAAATCAACAGCCGCGCTTTTGGATAAATGTAAGACTGGAGTAGAGAGGATGGACGACCATTCAAACTCAAGGTTTCCACCTCAGTTAAAGACCATCCCACCCTGGCACAGGCGAGGCTGAAGGCTGAAGATGCGGGGATAATTGTCATTTCTGAGACGGGAATTTGCCGCATCAAGGTGACACCAATGCCATAACACATCGGATCGCCACTTGCAAGTACGCAAATTGACTCACCCCGACGCTTGCTGATTTCCTCTACTGAAGTGCTAATGGGAGATGTCCAGACTAGTTTCTCACGTTGGTCGTCTGTAGGGAGCATTGCTAAATGGCGATCGCCTCCTACAATTACTTTAGCTTGATCGACTAGAGAACGAGCGATCGCGCTTAACCCCTGTAACCCATCTTCTCCAATACCGACGATAGAAAGCCATTTCTCTGTCATGCTAATTCATGATTATCTTTCTCCCCTTCTACTTGCTCCCCTATCTCTCTAGTCTGAATTATCAAAAAGCGTTACAACTTCGTCCCACACTCAGCACAGAAGTTATGGGTAGGAGCATTTTTGGCATTGCAGTTGCTGCAATACACTGGCTCTGCTGCCGCTTTTGGCGGTTGCTTCTGCAAACCAACCATTTGAGCGTTGCTCTTACCAGGGGCTACCATTGGATAGCAGTTCTCGTCTCTGGTGACGTGGACATTTAAGATTACTGGCCCTTTGTGTGCCAGCATTTCGGCGATCGCATCTTTTAATTGACTGCGATCGCTAATTACCATACCCTTAATGCCATAAGCTTTTGCCAATAACTCTACGTCTGGCATTCCTACTTCCATGTTGGAGCATGAGTAACGCTCACCATAGAAGGCTTGCTGCCACTGGCGCACCATCCCTTGCCAGCCGTTATTGATAATTATTGTCTTGACATTTATCGCATATTGTGCAAGTGTACCAAGTTCCTGTAAACACATTTGGAAACTAGCATCACCGCTAATACAGATGACTTCTTCATCAGGAAACGCCACTTTAGCGCCCATTGCCGCAGGTAAGCCAAAACCCATCGTTCCCAAACCAGCACTAGAAATCCAGCGCCTTGGGCCATTCTTCAGGAATTGTGCTGCCCACATTTGATGCTGTCCGACATCTGTGGTGTAGAAAGCGTTGGGTGCTTGGCTGTTGACTTCTACAATCACTTCTTGGGGTGAAATGCTGTCGGGATGGTGCGGCACTATTAGAGGATACTCATCGCGCCAACGGTTGACTAAATTTAACCACTCTTGGTTTTGATTAGGGGTAGCTTTAACGCCTGTTTCTTTGCAGCGACGCAACAAGTCTACTAACACGTTCCGCACATCGCCGACGATAGGCACTTCGGGAATGCGGTTTTTGCCGACTTCTGCGGGATCTATGTCGATGTGAATTACTTTAGCGCGGGAGGCGAATTCGTCTAACTTGCCTGTAACGCGATCGTCAAATCTCGCGCCAACACAAATCAGCAGGTCACAATCACTAACGGCAAAGTTAGCGTAAGCCGTGCCATGCATTCCCAACATTCCCAAGGCGAGGGGATGATGTTCGTCAAATGCACCGATCCCCATTAAGGTTGTGGTGACAGGGATATCGAATAATTCAGCTAGTTGTTTGATTTCTTCATGAGCGCCAGATGCGATCGCACCACCACCCACGTATAGTAGAGGACGGCGGCTTTCAGTAATCAACTGGATCGCGGCATTAATTTGTCGGGGATTTCCCTTCACAGTGGGACGATAACCGCGTAACTTCACTGAACCTGGTTTTACAGGTACATAGTCAAATTCTTCTAAAGCTACATCCTTGGGGACATCAATCAAAACTGGCCCCGGACGCCCACTGCTAGCGATGTGGAAGGCTTCGGCGACAATTCGCGCCATATCTTTAGGATCGCGCACTACATAAGAGTGCTTGACGATTGGTAGGGTGATTCCGTAAATATCGGTTTCCTGAAACGCATCTGTACCAATCGACGGGCGTGCTACCTGTCCCGTGACTACAATCATTGGGATTGAATCCATGTAGGCGGTGGCGATGCCTGTCACCAAGTTAGTTGCTCCTGGACCAGAAGTGCCAAAGCATACTCCTACTTTGCCAGTTGCACGGGCGTAACCATCTGCGGCGTGGGCTGCGCCTTGTTCGTGTCTCACGAGAATGTGCTTCATAGCACCAGTTGCTTCCACCTTATACAGGTCGTCGTAAATTGGTAGAATTGCTCCACCAGGATAACCAAAGATATAATCAACGCCGTGGCGATGAAGGCTGTCAAGCAGAGCAAAACCGCCAGATGCACGTTTGGGCACGACTGGAGGGCTAGAAGTACGAGACTGTTTGTGATTCTCAGTTTGTGGGAGACTGATTTGGGAAGGCGATTCTCCTGCGGAGACACTTTGTGAACGCACGGTCAAACCTCAGACTATAGCTAAAGTTAATGCTGGATTCTGTATTTAAGATTTCATTTTAATTGAAAACTTCAATCAAAATCTTATTAATTTTTATATTAGATATAAAGCTAGATTATTAGCCTACATTAGTTAAATTACGTTTTGCAAGACTTTGCGGGTATTTTTCCAAGCCCAAACACCGACAACTACGACAATAACACTCATTGCTACCAGCACAGTTCGCAAGCCCAGAGCATCAGTTAATGGCCCAGTAATGGCCAGAGGTAACGCCAGAGCGATGTTAACGGCATGATTTTGAAAGCCAAATACTTTACCGAGCATAGTAGATGGTGTTTGCTGTTGAATTAAAGTTTGCATGGGTACGCCAATTAGGGAAGCACCGACACCCAAAAATGCACAGAGTGCTAGCGCCAGTAATAAGTTGTGCGTAAAAGTGAACACTCCTAAAACTAGTGCAATTATCAAAAATCCAATTAAAGGTAGGGGTTTATGATGCAATTTATCACCCCAGTGGCCTAAAATCGCCGCACCAAATACCATACCCACGCCTGCTGCTGCCAAGAAAAAGCCAAACTGTTTTTCTTTTAAACCAAATTCCTCGGCTAATTGAATTGTCAGCACCGTTAAGGCTGCAAACACACAATATAAAGTTGTAAGTTGCAGCATGGCGTTCAAGATCAAAGGGTTTTTCTTGAGATAGCGCAGGCTTTCGGTGAATTCAGTCCAAAGGTGATTTGATGCCTGTTGCTCTTTTGAGAGTTTGGGTTCTTTAAACTTAATTGGCTGCATAATCGCAGCCGATAAGATGTATAGTCCACCAACTACAATCTCTTGACCGTATTGTTCTCCCATCAAGCTTTTCGCCAAACTCAAAATTGGCTCTCCTATAGCAAAGCCAACAATTAAAGCTCCCATCATTGTGCTGCTAAAGAGCGCATTGGCTGCCAACAAATTTTCTCGCTTCACCAACAAAGGAATGGCTGCTTGTTCAGCTGGTGCAAAAAACTGCGTCACTGAGGAAATGGCAAAAGTCAAGATTAACAGAATCAGGAACTCTCGTGGCAAAAGGGGAAGACACAGTGTTAACAGTCCACGCACAATGTCTGAGCCGATCATAATCAGCTTTTTTGGCAAGCGGTCAACAAAGAGACCACCCGCAGAGCCGAACAAAATTGCTGGTATTGTAAACGACAGCATCAAGGTTGAGTACATCGAGTTTTGTGCCAGCCCAGGAAGCGGTGAGTAGTTCTCCAGCAAAGCAATCATTAAAACGAAGAAGACCTTATCTGCTAACTGGGACACCAATTGCCCAATCCACAGGAGCATAAAAGCACGGTTTTTTAGCAGTGCGCCAAAGCCGTTATTAACAGCAGCTGGTTCAGTTGGAAACATTTAGATACTTTGGGTAGATGGGGCATGGGGCATGGGGCATGGGGCATGGGGCATGGAGTATAGTTTTTCTTGACTGTCACCTGTAACCTGTTCCCTTCATGACTCCTCACTCCTAACTCCTGTTTACTTACTCCATTGTCCGGATTAATTTGCTTCGTAGTGCTTTAACAGCATAAGCAAAAAATCAGTTGCTGTCAGACGACCTTTGGGTGGAGAAATTTCAATGGATGAATCTACCCAGCAGCCTTGGACAATTTGGGGCGATCGCCAGATGGACAAATGATCAACTGCTGGCTCTGCATAAAAGTTATTTTGCCTACTGCCTAGCAAAGATGAACTCCAATGGGTGAAATAATCATGACTCATCCGGTGAATAGGGAAATTACCCTGTAGTGGTACTCCCCATCCATCTATAGCAATAAACGCTTTGACACGACCACCCAAGAGTTGCCACAAATGTGCTGCCCCTATTGCCCCAACTACGCCAGCACTAAAGCTTATGAATATAATTGGTGATTCTAGAGAGTTGATTAGGCGAACGTGCAAAAACTGCAAAATCTGCAAAGCTGATAAACTCGAAAAATCGTTACCCGGAAAAACCAGTATATTAACTTTATTTTCAGGAATTGAGCCATTATAAATATCTAACCATCCTGATATAAAAGATTGGGTGAAGGCTGATCATGAATTCCAGGGCAAATAATGATGGTCATTTGTCTGTGCGTAGCAGCTTTCAAAATTATTAATAACTTAAACCTACTACAACGATCTATCAGCTGTTCACGTTGTACTAAGATGCCTCAGTAGATGGAGGGAAAATTTCAAAGAAATTATAGTTATAAATAAAAACTGAATTAATCGTAAAATTACTTGCTTTTGCTCCCAGATTATTGAAATGTAGAGATGATACTTGAGGTCAATTTTGCATAAGTCCTGCAAAAAAAACAATTTGACTGTAAAGTAATAATCAGGCGATGGAGCTCGCCACAACCGCCTAATCAAGCTTGCAAACTTACACTTGATAAAAAGGCTGATGGCTCCTATTCTTCTGGCTTGCTGAGGAAGGATAGGGCTGTTTGTCGTAAACTTCCTTTAGCAAGTCACGCTTGCCCAATTCGTTATTTGAAAACAGCGTGATGCTAGAAAGTTTTATCTTAATCTTACTTATCGGCTTTTTTGTGGGACAGATTGCCCGACGCCTGAAAGCCCCGGCACTAGTAGGCATGGTTTTAGTCGGAATTATACTGGGTCCTCAAGTTGCTGACCTAATCAGCCCTGATGTACTGGCAGGGTCTGCTCCTTTGCGAACGATCGCTGTAATGGTAATTTTGATGAAGGCAGGATTAGGGTTAGACCGGGAAAAACTGGTACAACAAGGAACAGTAGCACTCCGGTTGGGGTTTTTGCCTGCGGCTTGCGAAGCTTTAGTTATTGCTTTAGCTGCTATATGGATCTTAAAGTTCGACTTTCCTACAGGGCTACTGCTGGGTTGTATCATTGGAGCTGAATCACCTGCGGTGATTGTACCAGGGATGCTGCGATTGAAAAGTCTGGGTTGGGGAGTGACTAAAGGAATTCCCGATGCCATTCTCACCGGCAGCGCCCTATCAGATGTGTTACTACTACTAGTGTTTAGTTTGTTACTGAACTTTTTGACACAAGGCGCAACTTCTTCTGTGACATTGCCTTTTGGCATCACCCTGAGCGCAGTTCAACTCCTACCTATTCAAATTATTTGCCAAATTGTTTTGGGAGTCGTCCTGGGTTTAGTGACAGCACGGCTTTTAGTGTTGTTGCTAGCGAAGCAGAACTGGACTCAAAATGCGGTGCAGGATAGCCTAATTGCAGCGAGTTTAGGGTTGTTGCTGGTAGTGGTGGCAGAAAAATTCCCCTTCTTCTCTGGCTATCTGGCAGTCATGGCGACAGGATTTTTCTTGATTGAGTTGGATGCTCCTCTAGCACGACGTTTGCGTTCTGGCTTCGATAGTCTGTGGGTTGTAGCAGAAATCATTTTGTTTGTGTTGCTAGGGGCAAGTATTCAACTACAAGTGTTAGAAAAAACTCTCGTTCCAGGATTGGTAATTTTGGCAATTGGGACGCTGATTGGCCGCGCTCTCGGATGGTATTTGTCTACATTGGGGAGTAACTGGAATCGTCGGGAGCGACTATTTTTGCTGCCAGGGAACTCTGCCAAAGCCACCGTTCAAGCGGCAATCGGGGCGATTCCACTGACACAGGGGATTCAGGGTGGAGAGACAACTTTAGCGATCGCAGCTTTATCTATCCTGGTGACTGCACCTTTGGGAGCTTGGGCAATTCCCACCTTTGCACCAAAATTGCTGGAGCGGGGCGAGGTTGATCCCACAAAGGTAGCGATCGCCCGTCGGATTGTCATACTAGCTGCCGTTGACACCTCCCCTCTAGCTAGTCAGGTATTGATTAAAACTGCCGAGCTTGCCCGTCGTAGTGATGTCGAAGTAATTGTATTGCATATCATTTGCACCAATGATCCTCAAGGAGTAGAGCATCTGCAAGAAAAATCTCAACGACTCTTAGCAGACATCCGTCATAAGTTTATTGCGATTACAGGCTCAATTCCAGAGGAAATTATCCGTGTTGCTCAGGACTATGGAGTTGCTGAGATTGTCATTGGCAAGCGAGGACATCAGCCTTGGGATGAAGTTCTTGTGGGTTCTGTCTCACAGGCAGTATTGGAATCCAGCCCAATTCCTGTCATTTTAGTTGAGGATGATCGTCTTGCTAATAAATAAGGTTCCATAGGGAAATGTTGTCCCGAACCATCGCCCAAAAAATAAAGTTAGGTAGTAACGACTTAGCGCACCTGGAACTGCTCCCAAGCTAATTGCAAGAGGAACATAAATTGAACAGTTCATAGAGGTCAATAATTCCATAATATTTTTCAGATAAGCTGAAGTATGGCTTAGGATGCCAAAGAACATTTTACAAGTCCCAGAAAACACCTACTTAGCAAGTAGGCGCGATTAAACCAAACTATGTATAGTTTTGTAAAGTAAAAGGGTTTTGGGTAAAAGGGAAAATCTTTACTTTTCTTAATATAGTTATGTTTATTTCCGCCGACTTACTTTCCACAACAGACAAAGATATCAAGACTTATGCATACTTTAGGAATGCTTGGTGTCTTGGCGGTAGCCTTCCCTTCTCCTCGATAAGTATCAAATCAGATCAATGGCAAATATTCGTATGTCTTTTGATGTATTATTCTGATTTTTACACCTATCCCATCCGGGGGGATGTGATAATAATTTACTATTAGGGGAAATGTTCAAGCTATCCCCTAAGTTTAAATTCTCTGCACTCTGGTTATATTGAGGAAGTTATTGTGGTTGCAACGCCGGAAAAAGTCCACGCTACCCACGAGCCATTATCAGGTAAAGACCGTGTAGCCGTATTGCTCATGGGCTACGGCGAAGTCGAAAGCTACGAAGATTTCGCCAACTATAACGAACAGGCTTTAAATCTACTGACAGCAAAATTCGCTCCAGTACCAACCTGGATTTATCCTCCCCTGGCAAAGCTTTTGGCGCTATTTGACCGCCACGAGTGGGGACACACACACCACGATTTTATCTCTCCACACAATGCCATCTTTGAACAGCAACGGGCTGGGATTGAGAAGAATTTACAAGAAAAATGGGGTGATAAGGTTCAAGTTTTCAAGGCTTTCAACTTCTGTGCCCCTTTTCTACCCAATCAAGTTTTAGCAGAAGTCAAAAACCAAGGCTTCGAGAAGCTACTAATCTACCCACTGCTGGTTGTTGATTCTATTTTTACCAGTGGGATTGCGATCGAGCAAGTTAACAATGCTCTCGTTGAATTGGCTGATGGTGAAGAACACTGGGTTAAAGCACAGCGCTACATTCCTTCTTTCTTCAACGAACCAGCTTACATCGATTTGATGGCTCATCTGGTTGAAGAGAAAATTGCTGAGTTAGCAGGCGCTTATCTCCCTTCTCAAATCGGTATTGTGTTAATGAACCACGGCTGTCCCCATAAAGCTAAAGGCTTTACTTCTGGGATTGCCGAAAGTGAAGCAATGTACGATTTAGTTCGGGATAAGTTGATTAATCGTTATCCGTTAATCTCGGTGGGTTGGCTCAACCATGACACGCCTTTAATTGATTGGACACAGCCAAATGCAGAGCAAGCGGCAAATAACCTGATTCAACTGGGTGCAAAAGTGGTAATTTTTATGCCAATTGGCTTTGCCACAGAAAACCACGAAACTTTATTGGATGTACACCATATCATCCATGCTTTGGAGAAACAGCATCCTGGTACGAACTACGTGCAAATGGCTTGCGTTAACGATCATCCAGAATTTATGGCAATGGCGGCCCAATGGGCTGATGCTCATATTGCAGAGTTGTTGTCAGAGGAAACTTTGGCAGTTAATCCCCAAATCGCTGGGCATCATCATCACCACCACCATCATTAAGTTTAGTAGGGTAGGCAAAGCTTTGCTCGCCCTACACCTACACACATTTATACTGTAATAACTTGAGACTCCCACGCTTTAAAACGTGGGATTTTTAATGTGTACCCTTCGTACTGACATATAATAATTATTTTTTTAATCTATTTTAAGTAAAATTCCGATTAAACCCAGTATTATCACTCAGGATATTTGGATTTGGTAAAGTTATTGTGTAACTAATGATATCAGCAGTGAATTTACACACTGCACCTGCAACACATCAAGTATCTGATACATCACCAATTGGGCAACCCTAGGTAAAGTAAACCCAAACACTAGAAAATGTCAACACAGTTGAGCAAGCTTCAGTTGACCGCATGGAGAAACTTCAGGCGTCACTATTAGCCGTAGTTAGTCTAGTTGATGTCTTGAAGAAATTGAATTGGGCATTGCGTTTAGTTGTCTCCCTCATATCCCAATCCCCATTACCCCTTATCTCCAGAGGGGGGCCAACTTCCTTCCTCAGTCAAAGCTTATGAACACCTTCGAGATTACCATCCAACGCAAATCAGGAGATAGCTGGCCAATTGTAGTAGAACACAGCCAACCAGGTGTCCTTCTACCGTTGCGATCGGAAGGTAATCTCTGTCTAACTGCTGAAGATTTCCAGCATTTAACCAGTCTTCTGGGACAGGTACGAGACTACGGGACATTATTGGGCAAAGCACTGTTACGAGATGAAGTGCGTGATGGATTTGTCAGGGCACTAAGTCACAATGAAGAAACAGTGCGGGTATTGCTATTTATTGAAGCCCCAGACAAACAACTCAGAACCTTACGCTGGGAAAGGCTATGCGCTCCCATTGATGGCGATTGGCAGATATTAGCTATCAATCAACGAGTGCCTTTTTCTTTCTACATTCCTGCAATTACTGACCGACTTTTTCCTCCCATTGGGCGGCGAGATTTGCGGGCGTTGGTATTGGTGGCGAGTCCCTCGGATTCCCAAAAGTATAAATTAGATACCTTTGATGTTGAAGCTACAGTCAAAAGTGTACGAGCAGCCTTGGGTAATATTCCCACTGATGTGCTAGCAACAGTTGATGATGCTATTGGTTTACCGACCCTAGATGAACTTTGCGCTCAACTAACTGACCGGACAAAGCAGTATACAATGTTGCACTTTGTCAGCCACGGTAGGGTGCTAGATGATGGCGAAACCCTCCTCTACTGGTCAAAAGCTGATAATACAGTCGAGGTGGTGACAGCAACAAGGTTACTGGAAAGAGTGCGCCCGTTACGCGGAGCTAGAGGGCTACCCCATTTTACTTTTCTTTGCACTTGTGAAAGCGCTAGTCCAGAAGCAGAAGCCGGATTAGGGGGCTTAGGACAGCGCTTGGTGCGGGATTTGGGGATGCCTGCGGTAGTGGCGATGACTGAGAAAGTTACTATCAAGACGGCTCAAGCGTTAACAGAGAAATTTTATTACCAACTCAGAGAATCGGGAGAGGTGGATTCAGCATTACATGAAGCTACAGCCTCTCTAGCAGAACGTGGTGACATTGCTGTGCCGGCACTGTTCAGCCGTTTAGGGGGAAGACCTTTATTCAGCGATCAGCTTGACCGAGAATTAACCAATGCCGAAATTCAATATGGTCTAGAGCGGCTTGTAAAGTTGCTACCAGAGCGATCGCCTATCCAAGAAAAAAGGTTTACAGAACTGGCACAGCAGCTGGGAAACACATTAGGGGCAGATGTTACAGCTTTGAGCAAACCAGCCCTCAAAGAACGCCAGCAAGCTTTAGAAGAGATTAACAACTTCTGTGAGGAAATACTTGACCTCAACTTCCATGCTTTGGCGTTGGATCAGCAACCACCTACTTATGATTCTCGTTGTCCCTTCCGGGGCTTGTATCCTTTCCGCGTGGAAAACCGCGAATTTTTCTTTGGGCGAGAACAACTGATTGTCCAAATGCAAGAAAAGCTGACTGAACACAACTTTTTGGCCGTATTAGGAGCTTCTGGTAGTGGTAAGTCATCGGTAGTTTTAGCGGGATTGATACCGACACTGCAACAGATGCAACCTGAGCTAGTTACAGCATACATGACACCAAGCAGTAACCCGATCGAGCAACTGCAAACTACTCTTTCCCCGCTACAAGGACAATCTTCAATATTAATAATTGATCAATTTGAGGAATTGTTTACACTTTGTGCCCATGAAGCGCAGAGATTGACTTTTATCGAAAAATTATTAAGCCTGATTCCATATCAAAAAGTCGTGATTACCATGCGGGCAGATTTTTGGGGCGAGTGTGCTACCTACCGCAATCTGAAAGATTTGATGGAAGCTAGACAAAAACTAATCGGCCCAATGGATGCGGTGGAATTGCGGAAATCGATGGAAATGCAAGCCGCCCAAGTAGGTTTACGCTTTGAACCAGGTTTGAGCAACTCGATTCTTGATGATGTGCAAGGTGAGCCGGGAGCAATGCCACTGCTGCAACACGCACTGTTGGAATTGTGGAAGCGGCGACATGGTAGATGGTTGCGGTCTATAGAGTATGAAGCGATCGGTGGTGTGAATAAGGCGATCGCTCAAACTGCTGATGATGTTTATAATACTTTGTCACCCTCAGAACAAGAGCAAGTTAAGAATATCTTTATCCGCTTAACCCGCTTGGATGAAAGCGCCCTCCAGGGCGAGAAAACGCCGGGATACAAGACGGCGAGTTTGGCTAGATGAACTAGTACCTGCTAATGGTGATTTGGCAAGTACCAAACAGTTAGTGCAGCGCTTGGCTGGTGAAGGGGCGCGATTGGTGGTTACGAGTACAGACGGGTCTACAAATCGTCAAGAGGTAGAAGTAGCACATGAAGCCTTGATCCGCTATTGGCCGCGATTGCTTAAGTGGTTAGACGAAAACCGCATCAACTTACAACTGCGCGAAACTATTCGTCAAGCAGCTTTGGATTGGGAAAAGCAGCGAAAAGACGAGAATTATTTGGTGCATCGCGGGGCAAGATTGGAAGATGCTCAGGTGTTGGCAAAAAACACTAGTTTTCTAAATCAGTCAGAATCTTACTATGTTACTGCTTGTAAAGAATTGCGCGATCGCCATAAAAACGAAAAAGAAGCGCGTCGCCGTCGAGAAATTAGAACCGCTTGGGGAGTAGCGGGTGGCGCAGTTGTAGCTTTTATTGTTAGTCTTGGCTTTTGGATTGAGGCTTTGTATGAAAAAGAAAAAGCGCAAAAAAGTCAAGTTGAAGCACTAAAAAGTCAAGCTGAAGCATTAAGCCGCTATTCTTTATCGCTCCTTGATGATAATCAAGATTTAGATGCACTTGTCAAAGCAATTAAGGCAGCAAATATCTTAAAACAAGAAAATGCATCCCAGCCCTTTGTTATGGAAGCGTTGCAGAAAGTAGTTTATGGAGTGAGAGAGTTAAACATCTTGACTGGACATCAGGAAAAGGTCAAGAGCGTCATTTTCAGCCCTAATGCTCAAACCCTGGCTTCTGCTAGTGATGACAACACAGTTAAACTTTGGAACGTCAAAGACGGCAAAAAACTGTATACCTTCCAAGGACATGAGAAAGCAGTCACAAGTGTCGTTTTCAGCCCTGATGGTCAAACCCTGGCTTCTGCTAGTGATGATAATACCGTTAAACTGTGGAACGTCAAAGACGGCAAAGAACTGCATACGTTCCAAGGACATAAGAAGGCAGTCACAAGTGTCGCCTTTAGCCCTGATGGTCAAACCCTCGCTTCTGCTAGTGACGACAACACAGTTAAACTTTGGAACGCCAAAAACGGCAAAAAACTGCATACCTTGATAGGGCATGAGAAAGCAGTCACAAGTGTTGTCTTCAGCCCTGATGGTCAAACCCTGGCTTCTGCTAGTGATGATAATACCGCCAGACTCTGGGATGTCCAAGATGGCAAAGAAATGCATACCTTCAAAGGAAATCAACGTAAGTTCAATATCGCCGTCTTCAGCCCTGATAGTAAAACTCTCGCTTTTGCTGATGACACAACTGTTAAAGTTTGGGATGTCAAAAATGGCAATGAACTGCATACTTTGATAGGGCATGAGAAAGCAGTCACAAGTGTCGTTTTCAGTCCTGATGGTCAAACCCTGGCTACTGCTAGCGATGACAATACCGCCAGACTCTGGAATGTCAAAGATGGCAAACAACGGGAAACCTTTACTAAACATCAAGATAATGTTAAGAGCGTTATTTTCAGCCCTGACGGTAAAACTCTCGTTTCTACTAGTGATGATAAAACCGTCAAGCTCTGGGATTTAAACGGTAAGGAACTGCTAACTTTTAAAGGGGGTGAGTTTGGGTTTAATAGCGTTGTCTTCAGCCACAACAGTCAAACCCTGGCTACAGCTAGTGATGATAAAACCGTCAAACTCTGGGATTTAAAGGGTAAGGAACTCCTAACTTTTAAAGCGCATGAGAAAAAGCTCATAAGTGTCGTCTTCAGCCCTGATGGTGAAACTCTGGCTACTGCTAGTGATGACAACACCGCCAAACTCTGGGATTTAAAGGGTAATGAACGGCAAACTTTTACAGGGCACAACGGAAGGGTAACAAGTATCGTCTTCAGCCCTGACGGTAAAACCCTCGCTACTGCTAGTAATGACAAAACCGCCAAACTTTGGGATTTAAACGGTAATAAACGGCAAACCTTTACAGGGCACAACGGAAGGGTAACAAGTATCGTCTTCAGCCCTGACGGTCAAACCCTGGCTACAGCTAGTGATGACAAAACCGCCAAACTCTGGGATTTAAAGGGTAATGAACGGCAAACTTTTACAGGGCACAACGGAAGGGTAACAAGTATCGTCTTTAGCCCTGACGGTCAAACCCTGGCTACTGCTAGTGATGACAAAACCGCCAAACTTTGGGATTTAAACGGTAATGAACTCCAGACCTTCACAGCGCATAAGAAAAAGCTCACAAGTGCCGTCTTTAGCCC
This sequence comes from Nostoc cf. commune SO-36, assembly GCF_023734775.1. NCBI lineage: Bacteria > Bacillati > Cyanobacteriota > Cyanophyceae > Nostocales > Nostocaceae > Nostoc > Nostoc commune. The sequence goes on from NZ_AP025732.1 coordinate 2,402,574, forward strand.
TGATGGTAAAACCCTAGCTACTGCTAGCGATGACACAACCGCTAAACTCTGGGCTTTAAATGGCAATGAACTCTATACCTTCGAAGGACATCATAATGTGGTCATAGATGTAGTCTTTAGCCCCGATGGTAAAACTCTCGCTACTGCTAGTTATGACAGAACCATCAAACTTTGGGATGTCAAAGATCGCAAGGAAGGGCAAACTTTGACAGGACATAAGTCCAGTCTCGCAAGTGTCGTTTTCAGCCCCGATAGTAAAACTTTGGCATCTGCTAGTTATAACAATACGATTATTTTGTGGGATTTAGATCAGCTCGCTTTAGATCCGCTCCTGAATAGCGCCTGCAATTGGGCACGGAATTATCTCGCATATAATCACGATATATCAAAAGATGACAAGTATTTGTGCGATCGCATCGGCACTACTCAATAGCCTGTTGCAAAAGTCGGAAAACCGCCTGAAAATTCATTTTTTGTAAGTCCAAAAAATAGCCGTATAAATATTTAGCACAATGTCTAAGCTAGTGTGAAGGTTTGTAGTAAGGACTTTAGTGCTTAGAAAATAAGGACTACCTTACTACGAACTTGCCCACACTAAAACTAATTTACACCTCGTAGCTTGCGAGTGTTATCAACTAAACTCTGAGCAAATTGGTCAAATCTTTGAGAGAGTTTCTCATCTAGCAGCTTGCCTTCAGGACTGAACGCACCCCAAGCTTGTCCGATCGCAATTTGTTCTGGGATCGTCCAACAATGCACCCATCTGGTGATTAGCCGTAGGTCATTTAGGGCATTACTATTAGACTGGCCACCTAAAACGCTAATCAATCCTGTCACCTTATCAGACAATTGGTCAAAGCTCATCAAATCTAGAGCATTTTTTAGGACACCACTAACGCTACCATGATACTCAGGTGTAGCTAAAATTAATCCATCAGCCTGACTAACTGTATTGTGTAACCGCAGAACATCTGGGTACTCTGGATACTCTTTTGCACCAGTGCAAAACGGTAGCTGCAACTGCCGTAAATCAAGAATTTCTACCTCTGCACCGAGGGCTTCTACCCTTTGCACTGCTAACTCTAAAGCAAGCTGAGTATAAGAATTTGATCTTAAACTACCACCAATACCAATAATTCTCACCATAATTAACCTACAAACTATTAACTAGCTACCATCATCAGACTTCTTAAAAAGCGGAATCGTTATGACTATGTTTATATTAGCGATTTGTGTCAGAATGTGTCAAATTAATATCTATTGGGGACTGGGAACTGGGGATTGAAGAAGAATTCAGAAGTCAGAATTCAGGAGTCAGAATCAAGACGCGACTCGAAAATACTCGCTAACGCTCCGCTATCGCGGACTCGCTAACGCAACTCTTAGAGACGCTAAAAGCGAACGCTATCAGTCGCAGATTCAGACCCGCGACTGATTGAAGACCACTAAATTGAAAATTTAGTGGGGGTCTTAAACCCGATTATTCAGACGCGACGCTCGAATACTCGCTCTAAGCGAAGCATCCCGAAGGGTATACGCTACGCTATCCGCCAGTCATACAGAATTCATTCTGTTAGCGGTAGCGGGGCGTTTAGCCCATTCTGACTCCTGACTCCTGAATTCTGTTCGATAAAGTTCTTAACTCTGGCTATATCTTACCAATGCTTAGTCTTAAGTATTACGCCGTAAGTTTCCTACTGATTCGGAGTACCAAATTCGGTTGTGGGATATTAAGGTGGGTGATGAGGATTGGATAAGGGGTAGTTCAGCATCTGCATAAATCTAGATAATGACCCAGGTTGCTCAACTTCATGGAATAGCCGGAATAAATTTGGGAATGATTTTGTGTGGAAGTTAGACTAGATAAGAAAAGTGTAATTTCCAGTTATTACAATTTTTGATAGAAGAATAGGCATAAAACCGTAGCTCAACTTGTGCCAGCAGACAAAGGGTAATTATTATGACAAATTTGGGAAAAAAACCATTGATAAAAAGGCAGTCCTCAAAACGTGGTGCTTGGGTTAGTGCGTTGGCCAAGCCCGTTGTAGGCATCGCTGCTAGTTTGATTATGTTGCCAGGAATTTTCGTCAGTACTCCTGTCATGGCACAAAAAGCAGAAACCACCTCTCTAAATTACGGCGACTTGATCAAAAAAGCGAAGGCGGGAGAAATCCAAAAAGTAGAGCTTGACGAAACCGAACAGCTAGCAAGGGTTTATCTCAAGGGACAAAAAGATGATGCACCACCGCAACAGGTGAGACTTTTGGCCCAAAACACAGAGTTAATTAATATTCTGAAAGAGAAGAATGTTGATTTTGGTGAGGTTTCCTCTGCTAATAGTCGAGCGGCTGTTGGACTGTTGATCAATCTCATGTGGATTTTGCCACTGGTGGCTTTAATGCTATTGTTTCTCCGGCGCTCTACTAATGCTTCTAGCCAAGCGATGAATTTTGGCAAATCTAAAGCTCGCTTCCAAATGGAGGCCAAAACTGGAGTGAAATTTGAAGATGTCGCCGGGGTTGAAGAAGCTAAAGAAGACCTCGAAGAAGTTGTTACTTTCCTGAAACAGCCAGAAAGATTTACGGCTGTAGGCGCACGTATTCCCAAAGGAGTGTTGTTAATTGGCCCTCCGGGTACTGGTAAAACTTTACTAGCAAAAGCGATCGCAGGTGAAGCAGGTGTACCGTTCTTCAGTATTTCTGGTTCCGAATTCGTGGAAATGTTTGTTGGTGTCGGTGCATCTCGCGTGCGGGACATGTTCGAGCAGGCCAAGAAGAATGCCCCTTGTCTAATATTTATCGATGAAATCGACGCCGTTGGTCGCCATCGTGGTGCTGGCCTGGGTGGCGGTAACGACGAACGCGAACAGACGCTGAACCAGCTTCTCACCGAAATGGATGGTTTTGAAGGTAACACAGGCATTATTATTATTGCTGCCACTAACCGCCCAGATGTTCTAGATGCAGCGCTCCTCAGACCAGGACGCTTTGACAGACAAGTGATGGTGGATGCACCCGATTTGAAAGGGCGACTGGAAATTTTGAAAGTCCACGCCCGGAATAAGAAAATTGATCCTAGCGTATCATTAGAAGCGATCGCTCGTCGCACTCCTGGTTTTACTGGCGCAGACTTAGCCAACTTACTCAACGAAGCCGCCATTCTCACTGCAAGAAGACGCAAAGAAGCTGTCACCATTTTAGAAATTGATGCTGCTGTGGATAGAGTCGTTGCAGGTATGGAAGGTACTGCCTTGGTAGACAGCAAGAGCAAACGCTTGATTGCCTATCATGAAGTTGGACACGCTTTAGTAGGCACATTACTCAAAGACCATGACCCTGTGCAGAAAGTTACATTAATTCCACGGGGACAAGCACTCGGATTAACTTGGTTTACTCCTAACGAAGAACAGGGCTTAGTTTCCCGTTCCCAACTCAAATCGAGGATTACAGCTACTTTGGGTGGTCGCGCCGCCGAAGAAATCGTTTTTGGTAAGCCAGAAGTGACCACAGGTGCAAGCAATGATTTGCAACAGGTGACAGGGATGGCACGGCAGATGGTGACACGCTTCGGTATGTCAGAATTAGGCCCGTTGTCCTTGGAAAATCAGAGCGCAGAAGTATTTTTAGGACGCGACTGGATGAATAAATCAGACTATTCTGAGGAAATTGCCGCCAAAATTGATTCACAAGTGCGTGAAATTGTTAACAATTCCTACATCAAGGCAAAAGAACTGTTGCAAGAAAACCGCGTAGTTTTGGAACGTTTAGTAGATTTGTTAGTAGAACAGGAAACAATTGAAGGCGATTCATTCCGCAACATTGTTGCTGATAATGCTCAAGTAGGTGGTGAACAATTGGCTGTACCTCATTAGAGAATAGGCAAAATTAAATTAAAACCCAAATAATCAAATTCCCGACTTATTAAGAAAGTCGGGAATCTTTTTGAAAAAAATCAGAAAGCTACCTCAGCCTTTCCACAAAGTAGCACAGATAAAGTCTTGCCACTGCAAAGCTTGCGCTATTGTATTATATATACCCAAGCAATGTACTACAAGTGGATATGGACATTATGAAACATAGATTTTGGGCAAGCTATCTGCTTGCGGCTTTAGCATTTCTCCCCTTAGAGCCTGTAAGCACTACTCAGGTTTTGGCAATAGAGCCAGTTGATGAACTAGCACAAGCTAAACCTGCTTACACCCAATATATGCTCCTTGGCTATAGTGAAACCAAACGGAGAAACTATAGAAAAGCTTTAGGATATTTTCAGCAAGCAGAACGGCTACGTCCTGGAGATAGATACGCTACTTCTGCAATTAGAAATGTTACAAGTTACATCCAACGCGGTAGAAATCGTATTGCCTTTGTCCCAGGTAGACCTGGTAGGGTAAGATCAGCAGGAACACGGGGAAGTTGCTTTCAAGTTGGACAAAATATTATTCCCCTGACACCGACAGATAAGGAAGCTCAACGAACCACAGCAGAGCGTCCCACATTATTTTTCTATGTTCCTCAAACTTCTACAACAGTGCAAGCACTAGAATTTGTTTTGCGGGATGATGATAGTATTGACCCATTGTATAAGGGAACTTTCAAACCTGTTGGGCAGAATGGTATTGTTAGTGTAGATGTACCTGCCGATCAGCCATCTCTGCAAATTGGTAAAGAGTATAAATGGACTTTTTCGATGATTTGTGATCCGAATAACCGCGATAAAGACTCGTATGTAGAAGGTACAATAGTGCGATCGCAAGACGAAAACCTCTCTCTTCAATTAAACCAACCAAACACAGACTTGGATCGTGCAGTTCTATTTGCAACTGCTGGATTTTGGGAAGATTCTCTCAGAACTCTAGCTAATTTACGCCTCCAGCGTCCTAACGATCCCGAAGTTCAGAAATATTGGGAAGATTTGTTGAATTCAGTAGAGATAAAAGAAGTTGTAAACAAGCCTTTATTGCCCTGTTGTACTGTTCAAAAATAAATTAAAAATTACTTACAGCAAATTGCAATCAAATGTGCCACAGATAAAAGTACTGAAAGCAATACTGGGCTTTGTTTTAGGATTTATTTTGTGGTGGGTTTGATCGAAAACTGCTGTAAAAACCCGGTTTTGATAGAGAGACCGGGTTTTTACCATTCACAGGAATTATGCAAAACTACACGCTGTAGGGCTAATACCCTGTAGGAAGCCTCTCCGCGTCTACATAAATTGCGCCCATGTAACTGATGAGATATAGAAATTTCGACAATCATTTATGAAAAAATACACAAATTTAACAAAACCTAATTTTTAAGTTTTGTTGAAAATATTGCCAAATATATCAGTTAAGCCAGATTATCTGGATCTATTCCCAGCGCTTTTAATTGTTCTGTCAATTGTTGCACCCTTTGTTCTGCAACTTCAGCGCGTTGTGCTTCTTGTTGAGCGCGTTGTGTTTCTTGTTGAGCGCGTTGTGTTTCTTGTTGAGCGCGTTGTGCTTCTTGTTGAGAGCGTTGTGCTTCTTGTTGAGCGCGTTGTGCTTCTTGTTGAGCGCGTTGTGCTTCTTGTTGAGCGCGTTGTGTTTCTTGTTTTATTTGTTCTGCGGGCGTGAGATATCGTTCTCCTTGCTCATCATACCAATACATCCATTCTCGCGTTACACCGCAATAATTTCCCCTTTCGCAACCAATTCCTAAGCCAATTTCTGGTAGCCAAACAGGGTTTCCCTCTTGCAACTCATACTTACCATTAACTAATTTATGTACTTCCAAATGCGGTTTGCGGCGGCGACGAGAGGAATAAATTACGTAATAAAGTACACCTAAAGCCTCATATTCAGCCAATTTAGTAGTATATTCCTTGCGATAATTTTGGGAAACTACTTCTAGCACGAAAATCGGTACAACATTTTCATCCCACAGCACATAACTTGGACGCAGTTCCTCATCATAAAACCGCTCTACCCCTAAGCTCAAAAAGCCATCTGGCACAATGGGCGGTTTATCGGGGTGATAATAAATACCCATATCTATGGCAAAGAGCCAATCCATGCGTTCTGACCAAAGTATCAGCAGGATCGCCTTCAGCAAGCCTGGTATTAATTCTTGTAATTCGTTATCCACAGGCGTTTCATCAGAGTCTGGTAGTTCCTCGGCTGAGGGCAAATACCTTGGCAAGTTGTACTCTAACATGGCTGGTTTCCCCAAAACTCAAAGGATATTTGGCTCACCAGAATTATAGCGATTTCTCCCCTAGCGATGTCATTAATAATCTGTCTCATCAGTTACGGGGCGTGAACAAGTTCGTAGTCAGGACTTTAATCCTGGTTTTTTAAGCACTTAAGTGTTACTACAAACTCTCAAAATCAGCTTGACAAATTACTAGTTTAAGACTCTATAGAACTCCGATTTGATTTCTGAAAACATACTGAGACTGAAAAGCCTAATTCCCTACTCCCTACTACCCACTCCCCGCCTACGCAGATAATTTCAAAAATCAAATACGATTCCTATATATTAATTACTCTACTGACACTAATTGGCAGCTTTTAACTACTAGACAATCTTAAATCTGCCGGAATCATGAGCAATAAAATTTATTTGATGCCTAAATTCTAACTGTCAGAATCCGATTATCTTGATGATGTCATGTTTTGCTTTGACTAAGGGATACCACTTGTGGTATTGAGAAATAGAGAAGATTCGACAGATACAATAGTTACTAGCTCGTTTCCTGGTTCTGCATGGCATTGCCTCATCTAAAGTTGTAGCCCAGTCAAGAATACAAGCGTTTCTACCTCTCGAAGGAAGTTGCTTCAGCCGATAAAACTTTGGTAACTTTAAACTGTTAATAAATATATAGGTGCTTAGGGCGATTCATGCTTTATATTTAGCAACAGGGTGGTACAAACAGCCACTTATTCTTCAAATACTTAGGAGGCAGTACCCACCGGAAGCAACTCATGCTTCTATACCATCAACATATAGTGTAAGTTAAAGTTAAGTCGATATTCAAACGAATAATTTTTGCTGAATTGCGACAGATAAAGACTAAACTAAAAAGTCTTGTGCAGCAAAACCTGTAGCTTTAAATGAAGTAATCATGTCTAAGGTTCTTGTCTCAGATTCTATTGACCAAGCTGGAATTGACATCCTTTCGCAAGTTGCAACCGTTGATGTCAAACTAGGTCTAAAACCAGCCCAACTGCTCGAAATTATTGGTGAGTATGACGCGCTGATGATTCGTTCTAGTACACGCGTCACTCAAGAAATCATTGAAGCCGGCACTCAGCTAAAAATCATCGGTCGTGCTGGTGTGGGTGTGGATAATGTGGATGTTCCCGCAGCCACCCGCAGGGGAATTGTGGTAGTCAATTCTCCAGAGGGAAATACAATTGCTGCGGCTGAACACGCGCTAGCGATGATTTTGGCTTTATCTCGCCACATTCCCGATGCTAACGCTTCGGTGAAACGCGGTGCGTGGGATCGCAATAGCTTTGTCGGCGCGGAAGTCTACAAAAAAACTCTCGGCGTTGTCGGTTTGGGTAAAATTGGCTCTCATGTTGCGGCTGTAGCTAAAACAATGGGGATGAAACTCCTAGCTTATGACCCTTTTATTTCTACAGAACGAGCCGAACAAATTGGCTGTCAGTTGGTGGAGCTAGATTTACTCTTCCAGCAAGCAGACTATATCACTCTACACATCCCGAAAACCCCAGAAACCACTCACTTAATCAATGCCACAACCTTGGCAAAGATGAAACCTACAGCCCGGATTATCAATTGCGCTCGTGGTGGGATCATTGATGAAGTAGCTTTAGCAGCAGCTTTGAAAGCGGGTAAAATCGGTGGTGCAGCCTTAGATGTGTTCGAGTCAGAACCACTGGGTGAATCTGAATTGCGATCGCTAGGCAAAGAAGTTATCCTCACCCCCCACTTGGGAGCCTCTACCGCAGAAGCTCAAGTGAATGTGGCTATTGATGTTGCCGAACAAATTCGGGATGTACTTTTAGGACTACCAGCACGTTCAGCCGTCAACATTCCCGGACTAGGCCCCGATGTGTTGGAAGAACTCAAACCCTATATGCAACTAGCAGAAACTCTAGGTAATCTGGTGGGACAGCTAGCTGGCGGACGGGTGGAAGTACTCAATATTCGACTACAAGGGGAACTCGCTACCAACAAAAGTCAACCTTTGATTGTCGCTGCTCTCAAAGGTTTACTTTACCAAGCTTTGCGAGAACGAGTGAATTACGTAAATGCCAACATAGAAGCTAAAGAACGGGGAATTAGGGTAATTGAAACCCGCGATGCTTCGATTCGAGACTATGCCGGCACACTACATCTAGAAGCTACGGGTACTTTAGGTACTCATTCTGTCACAGGCGCTTTGTTGGGTGAGCGAGAAATCCACCTCACCGACGTTGACGGTTTCCCCATTAACGTCCCACCCAGCAAATATATGTTGTTTACCCTGCACCGCGATATGCCGGGGATTATCGGCAAACTTGGTTCCCTACTCGGCAGTTTTAATGTGAATATTGCCAGTATGCAAGTAGGTCGTAAAATCGTCCGTGGTGATGCGGTAATGGCTCTGAGTATAGATGACCCTTTACCAGAGGGTATTTTGGATGAGATTATAAAAGTCCCTGGTATTCGGGATGCGTATACAGTAACACTTTAATTTTGGATTGCGGATTTTGGTGAGGTAGCCCCCGTCTTCTCCCAAGGGGAGACGCGAAGCGCGATGGCGGTTCCCGTCGATAGCGCAGCGTTAGCGAGTCATCGAGCGTCTGGGGGACTGCCGAACCCGAAGGGATTTTGGATTGGTAATGGCTAATTGCTCATTGTTTTTCGCATTGGTCATTAACCGTTACCAAGTCCCCAATCTAAAATCTAAAATCTAAAATCTAAAAATTATATGGCAAACACCTGGTGGGAACTACAGATTTTATGTGAGCCAGACCTAGAAGAATCGATCTTTTGGCGACTGGAAGATTTTGGCTGTCGTGGTACAGCTAGTGAAAACAAAGGAAATTCATCTTTAGTCCGGGCTTATTTATCAACAATTCAAACGCAGCTACTAGATTTGGCAGCTTTATCGTTGTGGCTGCGTCAAGATGCCCTCTGTGTAGGTGTTTCATCTCCTACACTGCAATGGCAGTTAATTGACGAGGAAGATTGGGCGACTAGCTGGAAACAATATTGGCATCCGCAAGAAATAGGCGATCGCTTCCTAATTAACCCCGCGTGGCTACCATTACCAGAAACAACGGAACGGTTGGTAATTCGTCTTGATCCTGGTGTAGCATTTGGTACGGGCAACCATGCCACCACTCAACTATGTTTGGAATCCCTGGAAATGCGGCTGAGTGGAGTTCCTCAGTCGTTTGTGGGTACTGGTGGCAAACATGAACATCTGGTAATTGCAGATATTGGCTGTGGTTCTGGTATCCTTTCTATTGGGGCGCTGCTACTGGGAGCAGAGAAAGTTTATGCAGTAGATAATGACCCTTTGGCGGTGCAATCAACTATCAGTAATGGTGCGCTCAACGATATTAATTCAGAACGTTTACTACCAGCACTGGGAAGTGTAGACGTTTTGACAAAACTGCTTGACAAACCAGTGGATGGTATAGTTTGTAATATTTTGGCTCATGTAATTATTGAATTAATTCCAGAAATGAGTGCGATCGCTAAACCTGAAACTTGGGCAATCTTCAGTGGTATTTTACTAGAACAATCGAAAGCTGTTGCTGACGCTTTAGAAGAAAATGGCTGGGTTGTCGCTATCTTTGTGGAAACGCAAAGAGTGGTGTTGCTTGAATGTACGGCGTTCTTAAGTAAGTAAAAATTATCGTAATTCTAAATCATTCGTAAACAATTAGATCCTCAAATTCTGAAAGAAGCCGGGGATCTTTAAGTAAGTGACATAATATATAGATTACCCACTATTGACTTTTGAAACTAGCGATGAAAAGAACGGCTACAAACCCACAAAAAAGCTGACTCATCCGCTTATTCGTCAGAGCAAGATCAGCTGCAATCACATCTACTAACTACCCACTCTCAACTCGGTTCCCGCAAGCCTATAGTACAGGCAAAAGTAGACAATCATAAATTTCAACAGTATCAGTTTGAGGCAACAAAACTCCAAATACAAGCCAAGCGTGGCACTATCACCCCAGAGGGACAGGAGCGACTCACTGTATTGCAAACAAAGATGAATGAGCCATTGCAGCAAGGAAAAGAACACTCTTCCCTGTTTGGTCATAACCTGAGCAAAATGGCGATAAAACGTGCTGATAGTGTCTCACTCGCACAAATGCAACCATTAATACAGCCAAAACTCACTATTGGTCAATCAGGAGATCAATATGAGCAAGAGGCGGATAGAGTCGCTACTTCTGTAGTCAGCCAAATTAATACAGCTGCTTTGCAAAAGCAGGATGCACAGCAGCCAAAATCAGCAGCAGACAACTCAACCGATAGAAAACAAAAATTTTTACAAGAATACCCACTAGCAAAAACACTAGTAAATGGGATAGAAGAAACATTAACAGAAGATAAAATTCTGGAACAACTTTTCAAAAACTTTGAGAATATCCAATTTAAATACACAATGGTGAGCAAGAGCCACGAGACTCTTTTAAAAGGCTCTCCAGAAGGCGACTGCCAAACATTAGCACGCGCCTTTAAGAAAGTAGCAGAAGATTATTTTGGCATTAAAAAAATAGCGATTGAAAGTCTCCTGAAACCATTTTTGCATGAAGGTGGAAAAACCCCATATCGAGGAAAAGACCCCAATTGTGATGATGGCGAACGGTGGTTTTTCCAAAATCATTACTGGGCTGTCTGGAATGGAAAAGTTTATGATATTTTATTCCTTAGCCAGAAGCGAATCGAACCAGATAAAGCAAAACAAGATCGACCGCTTAAATCAATGCTCATGCCTGAACAAGAGTACTATGAGACAGAAAAAGGCAAAGTTGTATACCCATATCAAAATGAATATTCCACCGTGGAACTCGCTGTTTTTGAGAAAATAATTAACTTTGTCAAAAATTTAAGTAGCTTTTTGTACAGAGATATAGATTCAATTATTGCTAAAATCCGGTCTTTATTTACTAAAGGTGGAAACAGTAACGATTTCGATTCTCTATTAAGAGAACTTGAAAACGACAAAAATCATTAGTCTCTATCTGAGGCGATCGCACTATAAACTATAACTAGCTTGCAATTTGTGCGATCGCCTCCCTATACTTAGTGTCTAAAATAGCACTCTCACCATTGCCCAGAATTATCTTCCTGTTGCAAACCTATTAATTGTCGCCGCTTCCAAGCATAGTGAAGAATATTAATACCTAATTCCTGAGCTGTACGAATGGTCAATCTGGGTAAACTCAAATCTCTATCCAGCCCCCAAGCCGTTGCTAAATCTCCAATTGCTAAAATAATTCCTCCACCAATTAACAGTTTAATTTGCTGTTGATTAACCATTGGCAAAGCAGCAAATAAGAAAGGTTTTGTCCTTAAAGGATGACTCCGTTGCAATTCTTCTAAAGGTCTTAAAGGACTCTCTAACTGTTGTGCTAAGGCTTGAGTACTCTCAATTAGAGCATTAGCATTTGTTGGTGCATCAACAAAAAGCACACCACCTAAATTTAAATAATTTCTGAGGGATTCAAATTCGAGACTATTTAAAGATATAGCTTGTCCACCTGTGAGATAAAGGATGTCATAGTCTTGGATATTTTCTGCTAAAGAAACCTGACCTGGTTCATCAGCACCTCGCAAACTGGGGTATAGGGGTTCTACTGCTTGTAATAAGTAGGAAAGGCTGAAGAAATTACGCGCACATTCGGGATCGCTATGAGTCGCCTGTGCCATACAAACAAGTGCTTGGGGACGCATTTGTGCTTGACGGCGATAACGCAAATCAATATTGTTATATCCAGGGAAAAAAGCATCAGCAGGTTGAGTAATGTCAGTATGTCCTGGTTGCAGGAGTATTCGACATATTTCTATTTCTGAACTGATTGGTGTAGAGTTTCTTTGGTCTATTCGATAAGTTTCTTGAACAATATCTCTCTGCTGTCCCCGCCGTAATTCATCAGGATCTACATAGCTAACTACTAACTAGATCATGAGTGGTTCTGAACCTACAACTTCTAAATCAATAGGAAATCATAAGAAGTCGGTATAACAATTAGATTACCTGCTAAATCAATTGCAATACCAGGTTGAATTTGTACCCAACGTCCATCTCTATATCTAGCTTCAACTTGGCTTGGGGCGGTTACATCTCGAACACCTAAACCGCAGACAATTCCTGGTTGGTTCAAACTTTGATATTGAGCATTTTGCCGATTACGGTGATAATCATGGGCTGTGCGCCAGCGTTCTGCATTAATTAATAAACCGTCTGCGGCTTGCAGGCGTTCAAATGATTTTATTGGTGGGGGTGGGAAAGGATGAGACATAGTAATTTTGGATTTTAGATTTTGGATTAAAAGTCTGTTTAATTTTACTTAATTACAAATTATTTAATTCGGGGGATTTTCGATAGATAATTCATAAGTGCAAAAAGCAGGTTTTTCTTGTTCTATAATTCTTTGGATGAGTTGCTCATTGATGATGCCACTAGAAATATTTGAACGCAAACGCACTATAAAATGATATGGTTGCCCACCTGCTAAAACTGCATTCCCTAATTGTGCATCTCCTATAATAAAACTTGGGCCAAAAGGTTCTGTAATACTAATATGTTTATCAGCTTCATTCGTTAAATGTTCGTCTAGCGGTAAACCAGTATAAAGATGTAAGTAGAGACGCAATCCTTTACGAGTTCCTCGCCAGCGATAAAGTTCTACGGCACGGCGGATTAAACGCCGTTGTTGTTGGAGATCCCAAACAGAATCTACTTGCCAAGCAACCCAATGAGCCATAAAGGGTAGTAATGCTTGTGGTGCTGTCAAAGGATCGAGGTTTGCCCACATGACGTTGTAACTATTAACTATTGGCTTGAAAAGCTTGCTCAAAGTATTTTCATGAATGCGACCAATAAAGTCTACTTCCCGATACAAAATTGGCAAGAATTCCATGTAGGCAGTGTAGGGACGAATGTATAAATCGAAATACTCGCTTCTCTCGATTTGTTCGTTGTCAGTGCCTGGTTCTATATGTAGAGTAACTAGACTGCGAATTAAGAGTTAGTTTATCTTTTTTTCAGGTGAAATTGCTTCTTGGTCTTCAAAAAATGTATCGGGAATTGAGAAGTAGAGGACAGCATCCATTTGTCCACGAGGCGGTATCTCACTCCCTTCTGTCCCAATCTGACACCATTCAGTTGGGAAGTTTCCTTCAACGCTTAAGCTTACCCGCAAAGGACGCTGTTCTAAGTTTTGCACTTGCACAATCATCTCACTGGGATGTCCTGGATGCAAAAGTAAACTACGTCCAGCGACATCGATGTTTTCCGCATTTGCAAATGCTAAACCTGCCACAGGTAAAGCTTCGGGAATCTGCATTGGCGTTAATTGAATGCTTACAGCTGGACTAGAGCGACTTTGAACCATAGGATTATGAATTGGGAATTGGGGACTGGGGATTGGAGGGAGAATAACTACTGATAAATGACCAGTGACAAATGACAAATTACGAATTACGAATTATTTGGATGTCGTGATTTGAACGCAGATTTGTATCAGCCCAAGAACATATCAAACCTTCCGATCCTGGGTCGATCAATTGTTCTGGCGATGGTTGCCGACGCCAATTTTCTCCTTGCTTGCGGATGGGAAACAGTAGGACGGGGCCTAAATGGCGCACACCTGGGGTTTGTTGCAATAAGGCGACAATATCCGATGTATAAAGGGGTCGCCCAAATGGCCAACCTTTGCCGTCCATTCCTCCAGTTAATGGATTTAAATATTTATACAGCGATCGCCTTAAATTCCGACGAATTTCTTCGCTGGCAAAAGGGTTGTTGTATGCTGGCTCTAAAGCAACTTCTGTCTGTACAGAAACACCTACATAATTTGGTTCTTGTAACTCTATTTGTACCCCTAACAAGCGTCTTTCATCTAAGTAACTCAAAATTTGCTCTTGGAGGGCATTACTGAGGGCAAATTCTTCTGGTGGTATGCCATTGCCTTGGGCGATCGCATCTGTATTTGCAAAGGGTACTACCAGTAAACTAACTATACCAGCTTGCCTCCGAGAATTCGCTGGCAAACACCGGACACGAGCGATCGCACCTGCACCCGCTTGTTGAGTTAAAACTTCAAAATCTTCAGCAGTGACGGCGCGATCGCGTGTGCGGAGGATACGGGGAGCCTTCATTACAGCTTGCTCTAGTGATTCGGCATCTGCCCCATTAATTGCTGGTACACGATTGACCACGCTAGCAATGTATGGATACGCAGACTTCAAAAACTGGATTACCCCAGCTTGAACATTCCCTTCTCTACCGCCGCCTGTACGATAAGCAACCATTTTAATCTCTGAACCACGGGGAGGAATCGCCCCATATTGGTGTTCAGATTGGTTATTGTCAAGAACTTGTACAGATGTCTCATCTAGTGATGGTTGCTGAATTCGCGTTCGCACCTGTGTTTGTTGTTTAAGTTGGCTAGGTTCCCGAATCAGCGGCCCAAATTGGATTGTACCAGTGATCGAATCGATGGTGTAATGAAAGTTAAGCGGCCCAGAATCAGCAAAATCTCTCACTTCAGTCCACTTTTGAGGCAAACCACCAGCAGGAGTAACTAAAATATACTCATTCTCTCGGCGTTCTAAAATTGGTGCTGTTTGTAACTGGAAACTCTGCCCAGGTGTACCATCACTAATTCCCAATCGCTCATCTAGAATCAGCGTACTGTGACTAGCCCTAACAGTACCGCCAATTGACCGGACTGCTAAACCAACAATTCGTGGTGGACGATTGTAACCAGTTGCATTGGGCTTCTGTATTAACAAAGCTACAGCGCAGCCAACGACCTCGGTAAGAGGTAAAATTAGCCACAGGCCAAATTTCCGGTAGATGCAGACGTACCTCTGCACCTTGAGACGGGTTTCCACCCTCTTGCCCGATTTCGTAAAAACTGAACCCGCGAGTTTTATCATCTGACTCTCGCAATAAAACTGGTTGCCAGTTTTCTCCATCCCAGGCTTCCCACTTCCGGGGTGGTTGATTGGGATTAATACCAGCAGGAGTAGCCGCAGCCCCTTGGAAAATAATTTCTAAAACATTAGCATCTAAAGAATCATCAGAATTAATTGCTAAATAAAAACAGTTACCAGGCTGGGGTTCCTCTTCAAAAATCGGTTGTTCATTACCTGTCCAGAAACCGTCAGATTGACGAGTCCATGAAGCTGTGACTCTTTCGCGCAGAGATTGGGGAATATCTTCGGTAGTTTGGGCAGTTAAGAAGTGTTGGATGCGGGGGTTGCCGATAATTAGAGGAGAATCTGTACTAAAGGTAATTGCTTCTGTAGTCTCAGTGCGGATAGTTGAGGCTTCCAATCCTGCCGGAATCGTGTAGGCTTCAGGTAGTGCAGCGCTTAAATAAAAAGTTAATTCTGTACGGGCTGGGGCTGGAGGCTGGAGACGAATACCCAGTAATTCTAGGAAAGCGACATAATTTTTTCGAGGTACTTGGTTAAATCTGAGCAACATTTGGTCAGTTAACCAAGCAAATAACTCAATTAGCGTAATTCCTGGGTCGCTAAGGTTGTGGTCAGTCCATTCTGGACAATAGCGAGGAATACGCATAATACATTCTTCCACCAAATCATCGAAGGCGCGATCGTCTAAGTTAGAAGAAGGTAATTTCGGTAAAAAATCAAAGTTCATACCAATTTAAAAAGAATATGACAGATACAAGCCTAGAAACCCAGAGAAAATTCAGCTTTCTTAATTGCGAATTGCGTTAGCGCAGCGTTAGCGAGGAACGAGCGTCATTGCGAATTGCGAATTGATATCACGATTCCTCCCCAGCTGAAACCAAATAATAAGGATAAACAAAGCTATAAATATCGGGGGCGTCTTTGAGTCGATAATTGATGATAATGTCCACTCTGCCACGGATAGGATCAGGATCAGTGAGAACTTCATCGATAATAATGCGTGGTTCCCAAACTTCTAAAGCTTCCAAAACATAAAGACGGATTCGCAGTAGGGTATCGCTATTCATGGGTGCAAACGCCAGTTCTGACAAGCGCGAACCAAAGGTAGGTCGATAAACCCGCTCACCTACTCCCGTGCGGAGAATAATCCAAATAGATTCTTTAACTTTTTGATCTTCACGGCTAAGTTGTATCCCACCTTGCACACTTAAATGCAGTGGGTAAGCCCAACCTGTTCCCAAATAGGCTCGTTCACGACCATAAACCATATCTGGCACTTAGACAGTTTTTACATGGATATCTTCAAAGATATCGGCACAGAAGGTTTAAGCCTATTCGCCAAAGGTCGAGGATGAAGAGCGGGGGGCAGGGGGAGAATGATTTGTAACTGGAATCTGGTATAAATTAAAATTCATAGACAAGTCTTTGATACTCGTGAACTGAGTCTTTGATACTCGTGAATGAGTCTTTGATACTCGTGAATGAGTCTTTGATACTCGTGAATGAGTCTTTGATACTCGTGAATGAGTCTTTAATACTCGTGAATGAGTCTTTGATACTCGCAGACGAGTCTTTGATACTCGTGAATGAGTCTTTGATACTCGCGGACGAGTCTTTGATACTCGCGGACGAGTCTTTGATACTCGTGGACGAGTCTTTGATACTCGTGAATGAGTCTTGTCTCGTTCCCAGTCTCCGACTGGGAATGCCCTCATAGAGGCTCCGCCTCTCTTGCTGGCGGCAGAGCCGCTTTTAAGTTGCATTTCCAGCCCAGAGGCTGGAAACGAGATTTGACAAAGCTTTTAGCTTAAGTTGACACCAATGAGCATTGCTGTGCCCTTACGACAAATATAGTTCGAATACATGAAAAGTGCTGTAATTCAGTTGAAGAAGAATTCAGAAGTCAGAATTCAGGAGTCAGAATCAAGACGCGACGCTCGAATACTCGCTAATGCTACGCTATCGTGGACTCGCTACCGCTACGCTATCCACCACTCGTACAGAATTCATACCTGTTTTCTGACTCCTGACTCCTGAATTCTGTTTAGATAAAATATCGCAAACTAGGGTTGTCGGCAGCCACTGACCAGAAACGTTATGCCAACATTTGAAGAATTAAGAATTAATAGATGATTGAAATTTTTGAAGCAGACCTGAGTATACTTGCTCATGCAGAGGTTATGGTGCAATTGATGGATGAGTATGCACTCGACCCGATGGGTGGTAGTAAAGGTTTGTCGGATTACGTTAAAGCAAATCTCTCAGCAGAGCTTGCAAAAAGAAAAGCGGCTCATGTCATTCTTGCGCTTGTCGATACCAAACCCGCAGGGCTTGTTGTCTGCTTAGAAGGATTTTCTACGTTCGCGTGTAAGCCATTACTTAATATTCACGATGTCATCGTTGCTTTACCCTACCGTGGTAGAGGCTTGTCCAAACTGCTGCTACAGAAAGCGGAGGAGATAGCGTTGGATTTGGGTTGCTGCAAACTCACGCTAGAGGTACTAGAAGGAAACCATGTTGCCCAGTCAGCATACAAGGCGTGCGGATTCAGTGGTTATGAGCTAAATCCCCAGATGGGCAAGGCATTATTTTGGGAGAAGAAACTAGGATAGGTGACTGATGAGGAGAAAAGTCCTGAAAGCAGATTGATATGATTACTTGCTATTTGCGCTACGTTATCGATCCTGACAAAATTTCGGATTTTGAAGCATACGGATGTATGTGGATTCCGTTGGTGGAAAAATTTGGTGGAAAACATCACGGGTACTTTCTTCCACATGAAGGAGCTAATAATATTGCCGTAGCTCTGTTCAGTTTTCCCAGCCTTGCAGCATACGAGCAATACCGGATAGACTCTCAGCAAGATCCGGCTTGTCGGAAAGCGTATGAATTTGCGCGTCGAACAAAGTGTATTGTTAGTTATGAGCGATCATTTATGCGCCCAGTTTTAGGCGATATTAACAATTTTCAATAAAACAGTGGATGAACGGAGTTCTGAGATGGATGAATAAAGTTCCAACTCTCCCCTCCTTCATCTCCTCTACTTTTCCAATCAGCCGCCAATCAAAACAGTAAAATCGCCTTTGATAATTTTATTCGGTGGCCCCAATGCTTCTAAAACGGTGTCCCCCATCCGAGATGCAGGTAGATTGTTAATCAGCACAGTCTGACTACCATCAATCACAACCCCAGGGCCGTGGGGAGGTAGGGGTAAAGGTGTGGCGCAATTATGATATATCAGCACCTGCGGCAGCAGCTGCGATCGCAGCTACCCATAGTAGCTGCTGATGTTGCCTTTGTAGCTTGTTCGGCAGCTAGAGCAGCCGGTGCCCTGGTGTACCAGCAGCCGCCTTAGTAGCAGCCTCAGCCACTTGAATAGCCGTATCAGAAACTTGTTTAGCAGACTGTAAACCTGGTACTGCTGCTGCAAGCACACCCCGCCATGCAGGTAAAGACCCAATCAATACATTGGGACTACCCGGACCCTCCTGTTAATACTGGGGGTAAGGGGTGCGCTACATTGTCGGTAATTCTTGCTGCTGGTTTACCCATCACAACCTCCTAATAGTGTAGTGTCTTTAATCTCTTGCCTCTGTGTTCTCTGTGCCTCTGTGGTTTAAAAGTAATTTATCTAACCACAGAGGCACAGAGAGCGCTGAGAAAAAACATAGAAAATTAATTAAGGCGAATCATCGCACCTTTAACTGTAATTGTGCCAGTGGCTGAAATATCTATATTTCCAGCAGCATCTAATGACATATTACCTGTTGATTTCACTGAAACAGATTTAGCCATATCGTCCATTTTGATTTTATGACCGCCTTTGGTTTCAATCTCTATGCACCTTTGACTATCATTGAGATATATTTTGTGACCGTCTTTAGTTTCTACGCGAATACCTGTTTTACTACTTCCTTTGTCTTCTTCAACAAACTGTAGAACATGACCCACACGAGTTTTAATGGTGCGTAATCTTACACCACTTGTAACTGAGTCATCTACCTTTTCGGGTGGTGCATCTTTACCATTCCATACTCCACCAATGACGTAGGGACGGTGAATATCTCCATGCTCAAAACCTACTAAAACTTCATCGTTTACCTCTGGCAAACAGTCAAAACCTCTGTTTGGGCCTGCTCCCAAAGCTACAACTCTCGCCCAGTTACTTTCATGTTCTTCTGTCATCGTTGGGAACTTAACTTTCACTCTGCCCATTTTCTCTGGGTCTTTGTTATTAGTTACAATTCCGACTAATAAAGTCTCAGATGGCTGTAGGCTTTTTTGTGGAGATAGAGTTGTGAATAAGCTACCAGAACGTAGTCCCCGGACGCTGAAATTAGTTTCATAAACACGCTGATTGAAGAAATGGCGTGTTTCTGTAATATAGTACTTACCATTATAGCGATCGCCCATACCTTCAAGTTTAACAACTCGTCCCGGACGAATCTCAGGATTCCCTGTGGCTTTGGCATCTGCATAAACAAATTCTCCTCCGAGTTCATCACACAAAGCCTGAGCCATATCCTTTGCTTGCTTTTCACTGGCAACAGGTTTATCTACAACAGTCATTTTGGGAGAATTAAGATTAGAAAATGCAGTACTTGTACTACTTCCTAGCTTATTACCTGTCTCAGTTACTTGCTTCTCTTTCTTGGCTGTTTGACTAATCAATCTTTTCTGGCTATAGTCCCAGGCACGTACTTCCACAGAACTCACCTGTTCAGCACTGGTGACGCGGGTACTAAACTTACTAATATCAACTAGCCATTTTAGTGGCAAATCTCCCTGAACTTTTGGGTTGCAAAAATTTACTTTGTCGTCTGTAATAAATAATTCAAAGCCAATGCGGGCAGCCCGTTCCCGCAAAAACTCCATATTAGTTTGATTTTCTTGAAAGACATACTTATGAACTTCACTAGTTGACTCTATATTACCTAGTTTTATTCCTACTTCTTTAACTACTTTCTTGACTATATCGCTATCAGTTTCATTCAAAAAAGAACGATTGTAACGGCCTCTGTGAAGACGATGAGAAATATCATAGCCACGAACAATTACATCAGCTTCAGATTTCTCATTGAAGTGAACTTCCATTGCTGTAATTTCGCCTTCCATCAAAAAACTTTCTAAATCTTTTTTGAAATTAAGATTTTGAGTAGTACTTCCACTAAAACCCAACTTTACTTTTTTGCCAATCTTAAATACCTGCTCATATCGCCAAGGCTTGTTTTCTGAGCGTTCAGAAGTGGAAAGATAGCTATTATGTACTACTAGAGTAAACATTGCTGGTAAATGAAGGCTTTCTTCTATGGTGATTTGCACCAAATCTTTCATCAATTCTGAATAATCATTTAGTCCTTCTATCTGGATTTGAGGTTGACTTAAATAGAGGCTTTCTTTTGTCATAACTATTATTTTATAAGCAGTAGATATTTCGAGTAACCTTGAAAGATAGCGAAGTGACAAATAAGTATTTATCTAAACAGAATTCAGGAGTCAGGAGTCAGAATTCAGTATCAATTCTGTACGAGTGGCGGATAGCGTAGCGTATACCCTTCGGGATGCTTCGCTTAGAGCGAGTATTCGAGCGTCGCGTCTGAATAAACGGGTTTAAGACCCCCACTAAATTTTCAATTTAGTGGTCTTCAATCAGTCGCGGGTCTGAATCTGCGACTGATAGCGTTCGCTTTTAGCGTCTCTAAGAGTTGCGTTAGCGAGTCCGCGATAGCGGAGCGTTAGCGAGTATTTTCGAGTCGCGTCTTGATTCTGACTCCTGAATTCTGACTTCTGAATTCTTCTTCAAAAATTTGGTTAATTTGGTTTATCAGTTGGCCCCAATTTTTCATTTGCCTGACGATCTTTGCCTTTAGAAGCTGATTCTTTTCCTCCAGGAATATTGTTCTTATCTACTTCTTGCAAAGATATATCTACCAGTGCCCTGACTGGAGTACCATCTGTAAGAAACATATTTAAAGTGTAAGTTAAACTCGTAATTACGCAATAAAAATATTCGGTTCCCCATGTAAATATATAAACAGGTGGACGCGTATCAGGTTTATTATCTATACTTTCTACACCTTTTTTAATAATATTTATATACTTCATTACCGATTCTTTAGTTTCATAAGTATCAAATAGCAATTGTTTAAGTGTAAATTTGTAAGGCTCAACGCCAGAAAAATTAACTTTAGGGATAAGATCGGTACTTCTATTTCCTTGCTCACTTTCCCACTTAACAGTTCTAGTAAAACTAATATCTGTCGGATTAAACATCAATTCAATATCTTTTGTTGCTCCACTTTTATAAGCCACAAGTTTGGCTTTTTGAAGTTGTGGTTGACGCTTTTGAGTAACAATAATTGCTGGGCTTGCCATTTGAGTATTTCTCCGAAAATTAATTATTGAATGGAAATCTACCAAGGTAATCTACCTGAGTAACCGCCATGACGTTCTCGCTCAATTTCTATCCTTTGTCGTAATCTGGTATAAATTTCACGGGCTAAAGCTTCAAGATTAGCCGCATCATCTTTGTCATCTTTTTGAGGGGATGAGGATGCGCTCTCTATTGTCTGAGTTACCGGTTGTATTTCTCTAGATATATCTGGTAGAGTGACTTCTCCACCATCAGCAAAGCCTTGAGGTGTAGGAAGGTGTTTAGCAAAAATTTGTGGAGATTCGGAAACATGGGAAAATTCATAATTTTGGCTGTTAGCTTCCCCACTATTAAAATTAAAGCTAGTGAATTCATCATTATTTCCATTTAGTAAATCTTCCACACTTGACCATTGAGAAGGTGTGTTTGACCATTGGGAAGATGTGTTAGTGGTGGGATTTGCTTTTCGGAAAATCATGGGAGGTGATGAGTATTGAGGTGAAGGTTCATCCACATTACTTGTTTCGTTTTGAAGAGGATTAAGCTGTGGAGAATTGAATATCGAAAGCTTTTGTCTACTAATATTCAACCCCAAGGAAGAAGGAATTAAAGAATTAGATATCTGAGGTGAGTCAGTCTCAGCACTTTTTAGTTGTAATGAAGTGTCTGGAAAAGAATCGACTTTAGTCGGAGTTTCTGGAGAGGTTGTTTCTTCTGATTCTTGAACATTGGGTGTCTGTAAACTGGGAAGGATGATATCGTGCGGTGTCCCACCAGTGTTGATGTGGTGTAGTAAAGGTAAATTCTTCTGTGCATCCCTGGTATTAATTACAAACTCTCCAGGTGTAAGCATTGCAGGTACAGTATCGGAAGATGCTATCTGCTGACGATTTTCAACTGGGGAAGCTGTTACATGACCACCAGTAGCATAACCTTTAGGTGCTGGCAAATTTTTTGCGATCGCATTTTGCTCAACTTCAGATGGTATGCTGACATTATTTTGCGTAGGAAATTCTGATTCTACTGTTTGTTCATTGTCAATAATTTGCCTGAAAATACTCTCAGTTTCTCCAATCTCAGGCGATATTGTGGTAATTATTGGTGTTTCACCAATCTCAGGCAATGTGGCGGGAAGTGGTGCGTAGACGCCTAGTGGTTTATCATTAGACATCGCAGGTTGAACAATCTCAGGCGATATTGTGGTAATTATTGGTGTTTCACCAATCTCAGGCGATGTGGCGGGAAGTGGTGCGTAGACGCCTAGTGGTCTATCGTTAGACATCGCAGGTTGAACAATCTCAGGCGATATTGTGGTAATTATTGGTGTTTCACCAATCTCAGGCGATGTGGCGGGAAGTGTTGGTGCGTATACGCCTAGTGGTCTATCGTTAGACATCGCAGGTTGAACAATCTCAGGTGATGTGGTGGTAATTATTGGTGTTTCACCAATCTCAGGCAATGTGGCGGGAAGTGGTGCGTAAACGCCTAGCGGTTTATCGTTAAACATCGCAGGTTGAACAATCTCAGGTGATGTGGTGGTAATTATTGGTGTTTCACCAATCTCAGGCGATGTGGCGGGAAGTGTTGGTGCGTATACGCCTAGCGGTTTGTCGTTAGACATTGCAGGTTCAACAATCTCAGGTGGTGCTAAGATTGGCTGAATTTCTGTAGACTCTCTGGTAGTATTCTCAACATTGCTGTCATGTTCCAATGAAGTCACATTTGCTGAGACATCTGAAACATTAACCGTCATAGCAGATTGTGACTCTAAAGTTACTAACTGTTCTTTGCTATCAGAGTTTCTAAATAAATTAGGTGTGTCTTCAACATCGGTTGAAGTAGGTGTTAGCTGAACAGGGCTACTAGCTGGAAACTCACTCAGAACATTAGAATCAATTTCTTGTTGTATTGTAATAGGGCTTTTTACAACTGAAGACTCATAATTAGGTGCAACACCATCCGGTAGGGCAGAATAACCGTGCGCCCCTACGGTATTTTGATCGTTGCCCAAAGAATGCAGTAAAGTCGGTGCATCATCAACATTGGGTGAAGTAAGTGTTGACAACAAAGGTAGAGAATTATCAACAACAGCATTATCTGTAATAAAATTACTCGCAATGCTTTCTGATATCAAGTTTGGCTCAGTGGCTTTAATTGTCTCTAAATTAATATTTATATTTGCTGATTCTCCTTCCGACGATGGAGAAGTTAAAAATGGTGATACGTCTTTTTTTTGTATTAAATTTGTCGATAAAGGGCTAGTTTGATTATCAACTACAGAAGGAAACCTATATGTTTCAATATGCTGTTGTGGCAGTGTTGGACTGAATGGGATATTTGAGATATTAACTGATTCTGATGTATCGGTAATTATTGGTTGCTCATTATCAGTAAAGTTACTATGCGGGAAAAATCCATGCTCTACATTATTATGCAAAGGAAATTCGCCAAGCGAATTTTCTATTACTTCATTTGTATTATCATTTATTTTAATCTCTTTTTGTGATGGCAAAATACTTTTTTTAAAAGAAGACTCTGGAATAGGTAAGCTAGATGGTAACTCAGGGCTTGCTTGCAAACTATCGTTAGCAATATTATTGAATAAAACTGATTGTTCTTGAACAATAGGCAAATCTGATGCGGTTAAAATAGGCTTAATACTACTAACAAAATTTTGCTCATTTATAATATTATTGGAAGCTATTTCAAGTGGTAAAGTAGGTAATTTCAAATTATCTTTAACAGGCAGAGACTCATCTGATAATAGTAATCTATCTTCATGACGATTGATATCAATGTTACTGTCATCAACAAATTTACTAGCATTCTTAGCTACTGAAGATTTGACCGCTTTTTTAGATTTTGATTTTCTTTCTGGTGGCTTTTGAGATTTACTTGTTTTTATTGATTTAGATTTATCTTTAGTATTTATGTCTTGTTGTGTAACTTTAGCCGTATTCTTATCAATAAGATTTAGTTGTATATCTTGAGTGCTATTTCTTGCTAATTTAATAGTATTAATATGGCTATCTTCTGGTGATATTATTGAATCAAAAGAATCAAGTTCTAGCGATGTAAGCTCACTATTGATATCCTGAGTATCCCAAGTATCCCAACCGATTACTGGTTGAATCGACTGTTCATATTTACGAGATAAGAAAAATTTTGAAGATGTGGCTAATGGTCGTTTAGTTTGTATTAAACTGACAAAATTACTTTGTGATTTCAAATAAGGAGAGTCTTTTCTCAACAACATTTTTTGAGGATGAGATAAAGATGTTATTGCCCCAAGGGGATGAATATTGTTTCCTAGTGGAGATTGAATAATTTGCATATTTATGATTTAAAATAGCTAATTAGTTAGAAACGAAATATCCTGTTGTTTGATTCCGTTGTACAGAAACGCCTCCTCCTGTAGCTCTTGCAACTTGTAAGCCTTCATAAGCTAAAGTTAATTCTTCAATGGCAACTGCCTTACCATCGGCTTGGAGTGCAGGTGTTTTCCAGGTTATAGGAATAGCACCAATCAAAGTCCAACTCATCATCGTTTCACCGGCTTGATTGAAAATCAAAATATTGACATTGCGTCGAGATGTTTTCTTTTGTTCATCAAAAACTGCATTTATCCAGTTCCAAAAACCTGGATGATCGGTAAATCCACGTTTAAGAGTTACGTCTGCAAATTCTGTATGACCTAAATAAATTCTTTGCTGGTCGTTGACACCACCTTCCAGAAAAACATTTTTCTTAATTTGAACGCTTAATCCTGAACATTCAGCGAAAGATGCCGCAATAGAACTGTCTATCTCTACGTAGAACCGATTAGTAGTGACATAATTTAATTCGTGAGTAATGTTGCCATTGTTAGCGCCTGTAGCCATCACAACCACCTTTGAGAATCATAACTACCTATTCTTTCGCGCTGCGATCGCAAATCTTCTAGCATAAGTTTATATACGTGTTCTGTAAGCTGGTTCATCAGCCGTGAGTCGTTGAGATATTTACTTGCCGTTTTAGCCGCCTTGGTAGCATCAGATGCCGCCGAAACCCCAGCGTAGCCAGCAGTACCGCCAACATCTCCATCGAAGGTGAAAAAAGTTTGTTGCTGTTTTGAGTCCATAAATAAAAAACTCTCCCTAAATCCAGGCTAAAGGTACTGCATCAGAATCAAAAGTAGCCAAAAGTCGAACTTAGTGTTTGGTTGGATTTAGTTGAGGAATTGTGTTACAAGTGCGATCGCAGTACCCTAGATGTTAGTAACAGCAAAATATTCATCTAGCTGCTTGGGCAACAGGATAAGAAAATGAGAGAATACGTCAGCCGCAAGAAACAAGCTACTACAGGCTTCTCAATCCCATCCTTGAAACACCCGACACCCGGCTTTAGTTTAGAGTCGTCGGCAATTTCACGCCAAGCAGTTCCTGAAATACAACCACTCCCTAAACCGATTACTCACGATATCAGTCGCATACCACTGCGTTCTCAAGCAAAGCTCTCAATTAGCCAGCCTGGAGACATTTACGAACAGGAAGCTGATAGCGTCGCACAACAAGTAATGCAAAGAATGGCACAACCTGTAAATCGCCAATCTATCCAACGAGAAGCATTGCCAGAGGATGAGGAAGAATTGCAGATGAAATCTCTGGACATTAGCACATTCCAACGAGAAGCATTGCCAGAGGAAGAAGAAGAATTACAGATGAAATCTCTGGACAGTAGCACGCTGCAACGAGAAGCATTGCCAGAGGATGAGGAAGAATTGCAAATGAAATCTCTGGACAGTAGCACGCTGCAACGAGAAGCATTGCCAGAGGATGAGGAAGAATTGCAGATGAAGCCGATGGTGCAGCGTCAGGCTGAGGCTGGGATGGCTGCTGCGCCAGACTTAGAAGCGTCCATTAACCAAGCACGGGGGGGTGGAGTGGCGATCGCAGACAACATCCGCGAACCGATGGAACAGGCATTTGGCGCTGATTTTAGTGGGGTAAAGGTTCACACAGATGGTCAATCAGACCAGTTGAATCGGTCAATTCAGGCGCGTGCTTTCACAACGGGACAGGATGTGTTCTTTCGGCAAGGGGAATATAATCCTGGGAGTCGGGGTGGACAAGAGTTGTTGGCGCATGAGTTAACCCATGTTGTGCAACAGAATGGAGGGGCAGTGATGCGATCGCCTCGATCACCGCAGCTATGTAATGATAGCCAAAATAAAATAGGCAACATGAGCATCCAACGACTTATCGATCCTTATGAAACACAAACGCAATTTGTAAAGCGTTTTGGCGATGTTAAGAATAAGAAAGGCGTGAATGAGGCGCTTAAGAGATTATTTGAAGTTGCCAAATTATCACCACACAAATACTCAGGTAACGATTTGGCAGAAGAATTGCATAAAAAAGGGCAATTAACAAACAAGAATATAAATGGACTAGTCGATGACCTGAATAAAATTAAGTCAACAGACATGGATGAAGACTTATCAGGCGAACGAGGACATTCAATGGCACGGCACCTGACAATATCAGATAAAGATATGGAAAATAGATTGCGAGGAAATAATGCAATCCCAGTGGCTACGAGGTTTTCCACAGAGCAAAATGCAGGCCGTATGGTTATGAAATATTATCGAATACTCAGTTCCAAGGTGCCACCGTTGGTGAAACAGCTAGTCAGGAAGACATGCTTAGAAGTATTGGATATCATAGCTTCGGATGAATACAGGACACTGCCAAACAATAATGCGAAAAGAGACCATTTGCGTGACGTAGTAGGGTTACAGACGACTATAGAAGAGGAGGCGTTTGATATCCAGTTCACCTGGGGATATGCCATACAGCCAGCCGGCGTAAGGATCAGGTGTGAATATGAAATACGGTCGATAGAAGAGTTTGTGAAAGAGCAATGGCGGTTGGATGCTGAAAGCGAGGAAGTAAAAAAGAATCCTTTAGACGAAATAGCAACCATGTATTCTGGCAGCAATACGCCAGTCATCGAAGTTCTGAATACGGATAATGAAGGCACACTTGTAGCAAAGATAGCTGCATCACCCATAGACAAAATCGGAGTCACTCTTTTTTAGAGCGATCGCTGATCTTGTAGGTTTTGTTGAGTGCGATCGCGTACCGTACCACCCAAACCTCAAACAAAGCGATTGCCCGCACTCGACACCTTATCCCCCCAAGTGCGATCGCCTCTCTTGTAAAGTGTGTTAATGGTATGGGAGACGAGGGGGCGATCATGGATTGAGTGCGATCGCTTTTCAGAAATATATTAGGAATTCCCCCTCGCTATTAGTATAATAAAGATATATTTTTTATACCTTTTAGGCGATGTGGAATTTGAGTTTGACGACGTTAAAAGCCAATCCAACTTAGCAAAGCACGGAATTAACTTTCTAGATGCACAAGAACTATGGGCTGATCCTGATCGAGTTGAAATCCCTGCTCGGATAGAATACGAACCAAGATTTCTGGTCATCGGTACAATCGCTCAACAATGCTAGTCAGCCATCATTACCTATCGAGAGAACAGAGTACGGATGATCTCAGTCCGACGATCGCGAAAAGAAGAGGTAGCAATTTATGAAAACAACAGAATTTGATGCGAAATTTGATCAGGGGGAAGACATCACCGAATTTTTAGACCTCTCCCAAGCCAAGCGTCCAGGACTAGAGCAAAAACGAGTCAACGTTGATTTCCCAGCCTGGATGATTGAAGCATTAGATTATGAAGCAAAGCGATTGGGTGTCACCCGTCAGTCAATTATTAAGGTATGGCTTGCAGAACGACTTGCACAGCTATCTCGCTGAAGTGCGATCGCTCTTGTAGCACTACTGCATAGCCGCTAATAAACATATTCAAAGTGCGATCGCCTGATCTTGTAGGGTGCGTTAGTGCGATCGCGGATTTTGTAGGGTGCGTTAACGAAGTCTAACGCACCTTATTGTTGCTAGTGCGATGCTCTCTCAATTTTCACCAAAAATGCGATCATTGGTCTTGTAGTGCGATCGCCTGTTGTGTTTTTGTGAATGCGTAGGCGCAGCCCACCGCAAGTATCGCCTTTATTGTGGGTTGGATTGAGGCAACGTAGCTTGCTTGCCGTAGGCTAACCCAGCAAATCCCCTATAATGGTTTATTAGCTAAGTTTTTAACTTATCAAAGACAGCATGACTAAACTGTTACAAAAAGCCTTCCAAGAAGCGCAAAAGCTTTCCGAAAATCTCCAAGACGAAATTGCTCAACAACTGTTAGCAGATATTGAGAATGAGCTAAAATGGCAGGAAACCTTAGCAAATTCCGAGATTAATCTGGATATTCTCCAAAAAATGGCTCAATCAGCATTAATTGAAGACCAAGAAGGTAAAACCGAAGAAAAAGGTTTTGGTGAGGAGTAATAAGATCGTCTAAAACTAGGGCTTTTCGGCAAAGGTTTGCGGAATTACCGCCACGAATAAAGGAAACTGCCAAAAAGAACTACGAACTCTGGAAACAAAATCCATTCCATCCCAGTTTAGAATTTAAAGAAGTTAAGCCGAAAGAGAATATTTGGTCAGTCAGAATTGGAATCGGATGGCGAGCGTTGGGAGTGATGAAAGCTGACGAACAGAAAATAGTGTGGTTCTGGGTCGGATCGCACGCTGAGTATGACTTGCTTCTCAGTAAAAAATAAAAGTGCGATCGCCGATCTTGTAGGATGCGTTAATGAGAGTACGGCACTTTATTGTTGCTAATATTCGGTGTGTTACGCGATCGCTAACACACCCTACGTAAATCAATGGTGCGATCGCTCGTACTCATAGAGACTGTCTTAAAAGTCAAGCGATCGCGCATATATGATAGTTGATAAAGTGCGATCGCCTGATTTTGTAGGGTGCGTTAGGAACGAGGATTAAATAAGATCCAGAAATGGGTCATGCAATAATAAGCTGAATATGTCCATTGAATTCTTCGATTCTATGACTCCGTATTCATCCGAGATTGAGCAGCAAATGCAACGACTATATTGGTCCTTAAGCGAGAAAGATCGTCGTCGCTATGCCGCGATAGAATCCATCAAACTGGGATGGGGAGGAATAAGCTATGTCAGTAACCTATTTGGTTGCGATTATTATACGCTTCGCCTGGGGATGGAGGAGTTGGATGATGAAGCAGCGATGAGTATGAGTAGAATTCGCCGCCAGGGTGGTGGGCGCAAATCAGCACTCTCGACAATTGTTGGTTTAGAAACAGTATTTTTACAAGTGTTGGCGCAGCATACAGCAGGTTCACCGATGGATGAAACGGTGAAATGGACTAACCTGACGCGCATTGAAATTGCCGAGTTGTTACAGGAGGAAGGGATAGAGGTGAGTGTAACGGTGGTAGATCAACTCTTGGAACGCCATCACTACCGCAGACGCAAAGCTCAAAAGCGTTTAAGCACTGGAGCGCATCCCCAGCGCAATGAACAGTTTGAAAATATTGAAGAGTTGATTGAAACCTATCAAGCCGCAGGCAATCCTGTGATCAGCATGGATACAAAAAAAAGAACTGATTGGGGGGTTATATCGAGCCGGGAAGTTGTATACCCAAGCCGAGATAGAAGTGTTTGACCATGATTGGCCTACCTTAGCTGAGGGCGTAGTGATTCCGCATGGGTTGTATGACCTGTCCCTCAATGAGGGTTACATCCAGATTGGAATCAGTCATGACACGGGTGAGTTTGCCTGTGATTCACTGCGCTATTGGTGGAAGCACTATGGTTCAAAGCACTATCAGACTGCTAATTCCATCCTGTTGCTGTGCGATGGGGGTGGTAGTAACAATTCTCGCCATTATCTGTAAAAGCCAAGATTTACAAGCCTTGGTGAATGAGTTAGGGATTGAAATTCGCATTGCTCATTATCCCCCATACACCTCAAAATACAACCCTATTGAACATCGCTTGTTTCCTCATGTGACTCGTGCTTGTCAGGGGGTCATTTTTGAGAGTGTTGAGATAGTCGAGGAGTTAATTGCAAAAACTAAGACGAAATCAGGGCTTCAGGTATTTACAACGATCTTAGATGGCGTATACAAGACCGGTCGCAAAGTCACAGAGGAGTTTAAGCAGATGATGGAGATTGTATTTGACGATTATTTGCCGCAATGGAATTATACAGCCGTACCGCAGATCCGATAATTATGGATCTTATTTAATCCTCATTCCTTAGTGCGATCGCCTGTTGTGTTTTTGTGAATGCGATCGCTCTATCTATTCTCACTAAAAATGCGACTCGCTGTTGTCGGTGTGAGTGCAATCGCCTGATTTTGTTTTTTTCCGTGGCTTACTCATGGCTATTCTCAACACCCTTACGTTGAGTTTAACTACTGAGATTTACCCACTTGACAAGTTTCTATTTTTCTTAACTTGACACTAATGGCGAGATGCCCACCCCACAATATAAACAATAGCAAGTCATCGCAAAGATAATCTCTCCCTTTAACTCAACTTGAGGCGAAAACTGTTGTGCTTGCAATGCAGCCACTTTGTTTTCTAATAAACCGATATATTTACAAATTATGAATTATCCCAAGTCGCTGTTCACACAGATTTAATAGTGCTTCTGTAAAAGGACGACGTTCTACAAATTGGGTGCTGATATGAATATGTCGAACTAAAGTTAGAGTGGTATAGGATTGAATTGCTGTGAGGAATTCATCGCTTGTAAGCTGAATAAATCTTTCAGTTAAAACATTTTCATAGTCTTGTAATACTTGAGAATTGCCAAAAGTACGAAGACTGTATTCTTGAATATGACCAATGAAGTTACCGATATCAAGCGCCGGATTACCTTCACAATATAAATCTAGGTCGATGAGATACAAACGAGAATTATCAATAATCACTTGATCAGGATAAAAATCACGGTGAATACCACAGGTTTTTGCTTCTGGAGTGTTTTCTCCTAAATGATTACTTGCTTCTAATATTCTCTCTAAACGTTCTTGCCATTGTAGATATTGTTGCGTAACTAATGGAATCCGCTCATGCAAAATTCGCAATTCATCTGACATAGTATGAGAACGACGAGGAGGAATATTAGCTTGGTGCAATTTATGGGCAGCTTCAGCAATTAGTTTTGCGGGTAAAATACTGTCAGTTTGTGATAAAAATTGAGTAGCAATAATCCCTTCAACTTTACGCTGTAACCACATTTGCCATTTAGGAATTACCCCGACAGGTTCAGGTACAGAAATTCCATCAGGACTATCATCACCAAATACCCGCTGACCATAGAGATTTCTGTAATTCATAACTATGAAAATCTGTTCCCTTAGCCCTAACCTTACCAATGAGCGTAATTATTTGTCCATCATCATTAATCAATTCATATTCAATCAAACAACGCCGCCCCAACTTATGACGAATAACCCGGACTGTTTGCACACGACAATTTGCAGCGATCGCTAAACACCGCCCAAAACACTCTTCCACCTGCAACCGATCAACCGCATCCGCCAAAAAAGGCATCTTCCCATCACTAAAGCCCATACTCTGCGTACCTCTGCGTCTCTAAACCCTCAAAGAAGCCTGCACTTGATACAAAGCCGCATAACGCCCATTCTGTTGTATCAATTCCAGATGAGTACCTTGTTCCACCACCTGCCCATTTTCCAGATAAAGAATCATATCTGCGCGAGTTGCCAGATAAAGATCATGAGTAATTAAAAAAGTAGTCCGATTTTCCGACAACTGTTGCAGCGCATCAATAACAGCCTTCTCATTACCCTTATCTAACCCCGTAGTTGGTTCATCTAAAATCAGGATACGAGCTTGACGGATAGCAGCACGAGCGATCGCAATTCTTTGTCTTTGTCCCCCAGAAAGAGTTGCGCCTCTTTCCCCTACAAGGGTGTCATATCCTTGTGGTAAAGCTTGGATAAAATCATGAGCATTAGCTAAACGAGTCGCATCTTCGATTTCAGCATCAGACACCCCGGCGATCCCGTAGGCAATATTCTCTCGAATACTAGCAGCGAATAAGAGACTATCTTGCAAAACTACACTAATTTGCGGACGTAATGATGCCAATATATATTCTCGAATATCCCGCCCGTCAATCATTACGCGCCCTGCTGTTGGATCATAAAGTCGTAATAATAAACTAACTAATGTAGATTTACCACCACCAGAAGTCCCAACGATCGCTACTTGTTGTCCCGGTTGAATATTTAAGTTGATTTCTTGCAGTAGAACTTGTCCTGATTCATAAGCAAAGTGAACGCGATCAAAACGCACTGCACCTCGGAAAATCGGGGCTGGGATTGCATCTGGCAAATCATAGACATCGGGTTGCTGATTTAATACATCTAAAATGCGCTCACTCGAAGCCGCCGCTTTCGCCAGTCGTCCGGTGTATTTAGCGAAGTTCTGCACTGGCTTAAAGGCATTCTTCAGGTAGGTGAGAAATACCAGCACATCCCCAGGTGTTAAAGCATCCCGCAGCGCCAGCCAAGAGCCATACCATAAAACGATCGCTGTTCCCAGTGCAATCACAGCATCAACGGTACGTTCCAAGTGAGCCGCCAGCCGTTGAGTTTTGACGCTTTCTTTGAGACTACGCTGATTTTGTTGAGCAAATACGCGTGCAAAAGCATCTTGCAAGGATAAGGCTTTCACTAATTTAATGGCAGCAATGGACTCAGCCGCCGTCGCCGCCACAGCACCTTCTTGTTGGCGTTGCTTTAATGAGGAATCTTTAATACGCTGGCTGAGTCGGTTAGTAACTAGCCAAAATAACGGTAGCGTAAATAGTGAAAGTAGGGTCAGGCTGGGATTCATCCAAAACATTACCCCAATCATCCCAAATAGAGTCAGAATGCTGACTACTAGCGGTAATGCTGCCGTAATCATAATTTCTTGGAGACGGCTAGCATCGCTACTGACACGGATAATTAAATCACCGCTACGTGCTTTGGTGTGATATGCCAAAGATAAATCTTGCAGATGGCAATATAAATGATTACGCACTTTTGCCATGACTCGGCTACCAACTGTTGCTAATCCGACAGTACTCCAATAGGCAGCAAGGGCGCGGAAGCCTGTAATGAGTAAGACTGCAACGGCTGAGAATGTCAGTAATGTTATCGGTTCTAGACTAGCAATGATGGGAATCTTATTTATCTTATCGCCACGCAGGAGAACGTAATCAAAGACAAACTTGAGCGGCCAAGGTTCTAATACCCGGAGTCCGACATCTGCAATTAAAGCGATCGCAGAAATCAAAATTAGTCCATATTGTGGACGAATGTCAGGCCAGAAATAAACTAAGATTCCCCACAAACCAGGAACATTTTGAGCTTTTGACATTTATAGTTTCACCTCCATCGGCAATGGAGATGCTATGTAGAGAATTTGTTTCGCGATCGCATCCCAAGTATGATGTGCTATTACCGTTTGCCGCGCCGCCTGTCCTAAAGTATGACGGAGAGGAGGCGATCGCCACAATTTTTCTAAAGCCTCTGCTAAAGCGATCGCATCACCTGGAGGACAAAGAATACCATTTACCTCTGGATCAATTAAGTCTGCCAATTGCCCAATCTGACTAACTACTACAGGCAAACCAGCCGCCATATATTCATATACTTTCAATGGTGAGAAGTAAAAATCAGATTGTGCGGCGTAGGGTGCAACGGCGACATCCATTGCTGCTAATAATTGGGGAACTTGATCAGGATTCACCGCACCTGTAAATTGAGCATGAGCATCTAATCCTTGTGCAGCTAATTCCCTTTGCAGATTTTCCCGTTCCGGGCCATCGCCAACAATTAAAAGTTTGGCATTGGGAACACGTTGATGCAGTAAACTAAAAGCTTCTGTGAGAATTGGCAATCCATGCCACGGTTTCAACGTACCGACAAATCCCACTGTAAAGGTTTCTGGTTGAGTTGTCGGACGAAGGGTAGAAAGGCGGTGAGGATTGACACCATTAGGGATGACATGAACTTTGCTACCGTCCACATAATTCATTAAGTAAGTTTTCACTGCATCTGAAACAGCAATTAGTGTTGTAGCTGCTGAAAACACCTGATTTGCGACTTCTTCCGCACTTTGGCGATCGATCAAACCCCGATGCTGTGCTTGTTCTGTAATCAGAGGCGAATTCACCTCCAACAACCCCGGAATTTTCATAGCTTGGGCATATTCCATCACGCTATAACTCCAAAGAGAATAACGTTCATAAATGAAGTCAAAGGGGCCAAATCTTTCCAAATTTAAACGTAAATCAGGATTCATCGCTAAAGCAACTTGCTCTCGCACCGCCCGTTCTAATTTGGGGATAGCTGGAGTTGATGAACAACAACATTAGCTAAATCTGCGGGTAATTCTCCCCCAATCTGAGTAGCAAATAATGTGACTTGGCTACCTTGCTTTTGCAACGCTCGAATCACCTCTTGGACATGAATCGAGCATCCTTTTTGACCAAATACAGGTATACCCGGATCAGCACAAATGTATGCAATTCGCATTTTCACACCTCCTTTACGTTTTTGCGCCTACTTTGCGAGTTCCGCTTGCGGTATGCGTGAGAAATAATTTCCGTAAAATTGCAGTATTGCGATGAATATCAAACTCAGACTCAATTAATTGCCTAGCCTGGGTTGACAACTTAACCCGCAAAGCAGAATTTGTGATAAATTGCCCAAGTGCGATCGCTAATTGCTCGGCATCATGTTGTGGCACAATCAACCCAGTCTCCCCATCACGCACCAATTCAGGAATACCCGTCACATCAGTACTTACACAGGGAGTTCCCAAAGCCATAGCTTCGAGTAAAACTGTAGGTAGTCCATCCCGATTACCATCTTTGCCAATGACATAAGGTGCGGCAAACACAGCAGATTTTTGTACTAATTGAAACACCTCATTTTGCGGACGCGGGCCGACAATTTCCACAATAGATTGCAATTCTAAATCTATAATTTGCTGACGCAAGGTCAATTCTAAAGAACCTGTACCGACAATTTGACACTGAAACTGATAATTTCTCTGCTTGAGAATGGCACAAGCATCAATCAAAATAGATAGCCCTTTCTTCTCAATTAACCGACCAACTGAGATAATTAATGGCGGACGTTCAGCCGGAGAGGAATATTGTAATTGTCGTAAATCTAAACCGTTGTAAATGCGCTGAACTTGCTTTGTGGCTAAGTTATATGTATTGTGCAGATATTTAAGATTATAGTCACTAACAGTTACGACACTAGCCGCATCCTGTAGCTTACGTTGCATATCTTCAAATTCCACGGTTTCATGAAATATGTCTTTAGCATGAGCCGTAAAAGTATAGGGAATGCCTGTAAAGTGAGATGCTAGCCGAGCGACACTAGTAGCCACAGTCCCAAAATGAGCGTGTAAATGAGTAATGCCTTTGATTCGAGCTTCTCGTGCTAACCATGCGGCTTGGTAGACAGTGCTAGCTTGTTCACCTTGAGCAAAGGCTAGTTTTGGCCAAAAGTCAGGGATAACCTTACTCGCTTCTTGTAACTCTGCCCAAAAATAGCTAGCGGCTGTAGGTGCGAGACTATTGAGTGATTCACTAACTCGCCCTTGAATTGGCCTCCGAATATAACTTACAGGCGCACGCACTTGGGAAATAATATTTTGAAAGTGAGTATCACATAGTGGTCGTAAGGCGAAAATTTCTATATCTAAGCCAGCCGCTTCATGAGCCAAAATTTCATTGACGACAAAGGTTTCAGAATATCGGGGATAACGTTTGAGAACATAACCAATACGGATTGACATAATTCGTAGTTCGTAATTCGTAATTAATGAGGTAATACCAATTCTCTGTGAAGTTGCACATTATTTTGACCCCACCCTAACCCTCCCTTTGCAAAGGGGAGGGAACTAGATTTCCGGTCTCCCCCCTTTCCAAGGCTACGGTGTATACACAAGTCTGAAATAGCTGATTAACCAGGGTTTTACCCCACCCTAACCCTCCCCTTGGAAAGGGGAGGGAACTAGATTTTCCGGTTTCCCCCCTTTCCAAGGGGGGATTAAGGGGGGTAATTTGACCGTAGTTACCAAGGGAAAGTGACGCAGGCGGTGGAGTTTTTTTATGCGTCTTCATAAAGAATTGGTATAAAATTTTTGCCTTTGACAAATGACAAATGACTAATGACAAATAGCTGATATGAAGATTTCATTAACGAATTGGGGAATGCGGGTAAGTCCTTTGAGATCGACAAAATTACGGACTTGTGGTGACTCTACCTTAAGCGTTAGCCAGTTGCTTAATGCCGCAGGTGTCAGTTGATGTGGTTGTAATACATCAATTAAGCCAAGTGCTTGTAATCGTTTAGCACGGATTGATTGTTCTTGTCGGGGTTTGATGCGGGGTAAAATTAGCGATCGCTTTGCAAATGACAACAATTCACAAGTTGTATTGTAACCACCCATTGCAATCACACGTTCGGCTTGATTTAGTAACAGCGTTGGCTCGGCTAAATATTCCAACACGCGCAAATTGTCACGTTGCGCTGCATAATTCTGGAGTTTATGCCTTACTTCTCGCGGCATAAACGGGCCTGTTAAGATGATACCGTTCATCTCTGGTGGTAGTTCAGCATAAGCAAATGTTTCTGCTAACTGCGCTCCGTCTTGTCCGCCTCCCACTAAGCACAATACCAATCGTTCACATGGCAAATTGAGCGATTTAAATGCTTGAACGCTGTCTAAATCCAGATGTTTAAGGCGGCTGCGTTGGTCAAGATAGCCAGTGTAGCGGAATTTGGCAACAGTTTTTGGCTGGAAATGATACTCTTTTGCTAGGTCATAGATGTTGCGATCGCCATACACCCAAACCTGATCATAGTAAGCTTGAATCGCCTCTTCATTAGCTGCTCGCTTCCAATCTCGACGCACAGAAGCGGGTTCATCTAAGATATCCCGTAAACCTAAAATGCAGTGTGTTTTTCCTTGAGTACGCAAGTAATCTAGAGTTGGATCTAGCTCTCTGACTGCTCCTCGCGGTACATTATCCACAATAAAAATATCCGGTTTAAATGTTTTGATGGTGGTGAGAATAACTTGCGATCGCAGTGTAATAATTTCCTGCAATGATAGATCCAATCTTTTGGCGTGATATTGCCCATCAATACTTTTACGCAAAGCCGGGAGCGTCAAACAGTCTACCCCTGGAGGTGTTGGTACATTGCTGGCATCTCGAATGCCACTAATCATTAAAACATCCGTTTTTAGGGGTGAACATCCTAAAGTTTGAGCAATCAACAAATTACGGCGTTTATGTCCTAGCCCCATTGTGTCGTGGGAATATAAAGCAATACGCCACTTCCGATTATGTCCAAGACGATGTTCGTCCATGCTCCAAACCTCAATTTCAGCGTTTGGATATCGAGCTTGAAGAAATTTCTGCTTCAAATTCAGTTTTTTTCCAATTTTTTTGCTCAAAGCTATCGCTCATCCCATGTTCTGGTCGAGGAACACGCAACCTATATGTCATTTGTTGTAGATACTCCCATCTTCTGTGCCGAGTTATACCTTTTCCTGTCAGCTCACTTAACAAATCTGCCATTTTACGACCATTCCACAACCCACCATCTGGTGCTTTGTCTTCCAGTACCTACCACAGTTGCGGTTGTTGCACATCTGTTAAGTTTGGTTTTTTACCTGGGTTATGATGCCGTTGGTCTTCTAGAGTGCTGGTGCCATACTGATTATAGCGTTTTATTAACTGGTAAATTCAGATTCTCGTATATCCTGTTACTTGCGCTATCTCCTGCGGTGTTTTTCCCGTCGTTAATAACCAAATTATTTGGTAATGGCTGCGTTGTATTGCTTCTGTCGCCTAACGCTCCAATACAAAGGCAAGAGTTTAAATTTAGTGCGATCGCCTGTTGTGTTTTTGTGAATGCGATCGCTGCTATGACGATAAAATAAGAGTGCGATCGCGATGTGTCGTTAAAAAACTCCATAGCCCGTATATTCCCGCATTTCAGGAGATTGAAATCCTAGAACAATATCATCTTTTGGAACTCCTCGCTCTACAAGTTCTTGAGCCACTCTCATTTCCGTCATATTCTGCTCAATCGAAATTTTTCCCTGTTTAATATCCAAATGTAAAACACAACCATAGACTCGCCGATGACCATCCCATCCTACATTCATAACCATGTAATGGTCTTGTTTTGTATCAAAAACAGTGTAACAATCAATCTGACCATTGGCTATTGGGATAGCAGCATAAGCCGTCAACAACGACTGAATGATATGGCGATAAGATTCTAGGGTATCCATTGTACAATTACCTCTTGAATTGGGTCATAAATAATTTGTTTAATCTCATATCTCTCTACAGATATTTGGGCAAATTCCCGCTTGAAAAAAGCTTCATAAACACCTACAGGCACTGCCAAATAGAGAATGCGAGTTGGATCGCTGATTTATAAGGCAAGCCGATAATTCAAAAACTGTCCTAACGCAGCATGATAATCTGTTAGTGGTGAATCACTCAGAAACGTTTTAATCTCAACTGCAATTTTTTGTTCACCTCGCTCTGCTGCTAACAGTTGCTCTGCACCTAAATCTATTTCAAACTTAGTTCCGCCAACTTCTAGTCGCAGAGGATCATCGGTTATCTTCCACTGCTCCTTTTCTAAAGCAATTCTAACCACAGCATGAAATTTATCTTTAGCTGCCATCGTTAACTTTTTCTGATTTACTTAACATTTTAGTGTGATCACCTGATCTTGTAACGACTGTCTTAATAGTCAAGCAATCCCTTATGTAAAATGGTTAATGACCGTGCGATCGCCTGAACTTGTAGGATGCAAAACGCGATCGCTACTCTTATAAAGTGAGTTAACGAAGTGCGATCGCTTCGTTAGTTTAATCCTCGAAAATAGTCCTATTATTTAATGCAGAAGCTGCTACAGACTGCGCGATACACCAAAACGTGATGGCGGAAGCTGCTACAGGGAAAGCGGAAGCTACTACAGGGAAAGCGGAAGTTACTACAGGGAAGGCGGAAGCTGCTACAGGGAAAGCGGAAGTTACTACAGGGAAAGCGGAAGTTACTACAGGGAAGGCGGAAGCTGCTACAGGGAAGGCGGAAGCTGCTACAGGGAAGGCGGAAGCTGCTACAGGGAAGGCGGAAGTTACTACAGGGAAGGCGGAAGCTGCTACAGATGCGATCGCATCTCTTTTAGATTGAGTAAATGGACATTAAATTGCCCGATACTATAGAATCGGTTTCCTAAAAATTTAGACTTTGGGCGAATTGTGTTATTAGTGCGATCGCAGTACCCTATATATAGTGATAATAACCAGCAAGTATTTATCTTAGCGACTGATTAAGCATCAGGAGAAGTAAATGACAGAACGCGTAAGTCAGTCCAAAAAAACTACTACAGGTTCCTTTTCAATACCTGCACTCAAACAACCGACGCGCGGTTTCGGTTTAGACTCTCCTGGTGCTTCCTCCCAAACAACTTCATTGGTGCAACCCCTTAACAAACCTCTAGTCCACGACATTAGTCGAATATCACTGCGTTCACAAACCAAACTCACCGTTAACCAGCCAGGAGATGTTTACGAGCAGGAAGCTGATAGAGTAGCAGGGCAGGTAATGCAGACGATGAGCGAACCTGTAAGCAAACAATCTCTGCAACGGGAAGAATTGCCAGAGGAAGAAGAAGAATTACAGATGAAATCCTTGGCAGGTTCCAATATTTCCCTGCAACGGGAAGAATTGCCAGAGGAAGAGGAAGAATTACAGATGAAATCCTTGGCAGGTTCCAATATTTCCCTGCAACGGGAAGAATTGCCAGAGGAAGAGGAAGAATTACAGATGAAATCCTTGGCAGGTTCCAATATTTCCTTGCAACGGGAAGAATTGCCAGAGGAAGAGGAAGAATTACAGATGAAATCCCTGGCAGGTTCCAATATTTCCTTGCAACGGGAAGAATTGCCAGAGGAAGAGGAAGAATTACAGATGAAATCCCTGGCAGGTTCCAATATTTCCTTGCAACGGGAAGAATTGCCAGAGGAAGAAGAAGAATTACAAATGAAATCCTTGGCAGGTTCCAATATTTCCTTGCAACGGGAAGAATTGCCAGAGGAAGAGGAAGAATTACAAATGAAATCTCTGGCAGGTTCCAATATTTCCTTGCAACGGGAAGAATTGCCAGAGGAAGAGGAAGAATTACAGATGAAATCCCTGGCAGGTTCCAATATTTCCCTGCAACGGGAAGAATTGCCAGAGGAAGAGGAAGAATTACAGATGAAATCCCTGGCAGGTTCCAATATTTCCTTGCAACGGGAAGAATTGCCAGAGGAAGAGGAAGAATTACAGATGAAATCTTTGGCAGGTTCCAATATTTCCTTGCAACGGGAAGAATTGCCAGAGGAAGAGGAAGAATTACAAATGAAATCCCTGGCAGGTTCCAATATCTCCCTGCAACGGGAAGAATTGCCAGAGGAAGAGGAAGAATTACAAATGAAATCTCTTACTGCTTCACCTCAAACAGTAACTGGGATACAACCCTTAAACA
Organism: Nostoc cf. commune SO-36; assembly: GCF_023734775.1. NCBI lineage: Bacteria > Bacillati > Cyanobacteriota > Cyanophyceae > Nostocales > Nostocaceae > Nostoc > Nostoc commune. Next base: position 2,443,596 of record NZ_AP025732.1, read on the forward strand.
AACCTCTCACCCACGACATTAGTCGAATGTCACTGCGTCTACAAACAAGACTCACAGTTAATCAGCCAGGAGACATTTACGAACAGGAAGCTGATAGAGTAGCAGGGCAGGTAATGCAGAGAATGAGCCAGCCGGGAACTCGCCAGTCTATTCAAAGGGAAGCTTTACCAGAGGAAGAAGACCAATTGCAAATGAAATCCCTGGCAGATTCCATTACTCCTGTAGTACAGCGTAAAGGTAGAGGGGGGACAGCAGCAACATCAGAGTTAGAAACTTCTATCCAACAAGCTCGTGGAAATGGGCAGCCGCTTGCAGATGATATCAAGCAACCAATGGAGCAAGCATTTGGGGCTGATTTCGGCACTGTCCGGGTTCATACTGATGCTCAATCTGATAGACTCAATCAATCTATACAAGCCCGTGCTTTTACCACAGGGCAGGATGTGTTTTTCCGTCAGGGTGAATACTCTCCTGAAAGTAATACAGGCAAGGAATTACTAGCCCATGAGTTGACGCACGTTGTCCAACAGAATGGTAGTGCAGTACAGCCTAAATCCCTTCATCTAGCACGAAAAGAAAACAAACTTCAGACAAAAGCTATACCGACAACCTCTGCGGTGTCTCGGCTACCCATTCAACTGCGGGAGAATTCCCAAAAACCAGCCGAGGAAGATAACCAAAAAAATTTAGAAGCTGTAGAATCCCAAACTGATACAAAAAACGGCGAACAACAAAATCAGGCTACGACAAAAAAAGATCAAGCTACTGCCACACCTCCAGATGATGGAGGCAATGCGGCAACAGATCCACCCCCAACAAAAAAGGTTGATGTAGCAGTAACTCAGAAACAGGCTGAGGGAAATCAACAAAAACAGCCTGAGTCAAAAGATACTAAAACTAATACAGAAAAAGCAGATTTACCACAGCAAGCTAAAAACCAAACGGCATTACCAGGAGGAGACACAGCATTACCAGGAGCAAATGCAGGTAAAGCGATCGCAGCATTACCAGGAGCAAATACAACTAATGCAGCAGTTGGTAGTAAAGCGATCGCTGATGATGGTAAAAAAGCTCCCACTTGCCCTGAAGATGACCCAGCATTTCAAGCGGTAGCCAGTACAACAAAAGAGGTTGCTGGACAAGAGAAAAAACACCCACCTGCCAATAGCAAAGCCCAAGAAGCCCAAGCAGCAGCACAACCCCCAGGTAATGAAGTAGACAGCAAAGCGCAGGCTAATCAAGTTGGTGAGATGCAACAAGCCCCAACACCAGGATTTGACGCTGCCGCCTTCAAAGCCAAATTGATGGAGCGCATTGCTGATATGGCTCCCAAGAACTTGGAAGAGGCGGACAACTTTAAAAATAACAACAAACTTGACTCTGTGAAAGGCGATTTGAGTGGCCAAGTCAAAGAAGAACAGAAAAGTTCTCAGGGTCAGTTAGAAGAAAAAACTAAAGAAAAACCTGATGCCAGTGGTGTTGAGGCTAAACAAGTAACACCACTGCCAAAAAATGAGCCAGGGACACCGCCAACAAGCGTTGATGCAGATAAAGCCGCACCCAAATCTAAGGGACAAGGTGAAGTTGAAGCACCACTGCAAGAAGACAGTAAAAAACTTGACCAGCAGATGCAAGAGGCGGATGTTACCGAAGAGCAATTGGCAAACTCCAATGAACCGGAGTTTCAAGGGGCACTCGCAGCCAAAAAAGATGCTCAAACCCACGCTGTGGAAGCGCCGCCACAATATCGCCAGCAAGAGCAAGGGATACTCGCAACTGCTCAAACTACGGCCGAAGCCACAGCCCAACAGCATCTGCAAGCAATGCACGGTATCCGTAACCAAAACCTGGGTCAGGTAACAGAACACCAAGTGGGAGCCAAGGGCAAGGATGAGCAAGCACGGGCAAAAGTTGCTGGTGATATTAATAAAATTTATGACAGTACCAAAGGCAAAGTTGAGAAAACCCTCAGTGAACTAGACGGACAAGTCATACAAGCCTTTGATAATGGTGCTGCGGAAGCCAAGAAAGCCTTCGAGGATTACGTTGGCAAGCGGATGGACAAATATAAGAGCGATCGCTATGGCGGCATTTTAGGCCCAGCAAAATGGGTGTGGGACAAATTGTTTGGTATGCCCTCAGAGGTGAACGCTTTCTATCAAGATGGTCGTCAGCTTTACATCAATCAGATGAATGGTGTAATTAATAATGTCGTGGACATTATTAGTAAAGGACTGACCCAAGCCAAAGCAGAAATTGCCAGTGGGAAGTTGGAGATTCAGAATTATGTTAACCAACTGCCGCAAGACTTAAAAGGAGTTGGTCAACAAGCCGCCGCAGACATTGACAGCAAATTTGAAGAATTGCAACAAAGTGTTGACGATAAGCAAGATGAGCTAATTGACACCCTAGCGCAGAAGTATAAAGAGAACTTAGAAGCTGTTGATGCCCGCATTGAAGAGATGAAGGAGGCAAATAAAGGTTTTATTCAAAAAGCTTTCGACTTCATCGTGGGAGTCATCAAGACGATCATCGAACTGACCAAAATGCTTTTGGAAGTGCTAGCGCGAGTTGCTGGGGTAATTGGGCAAATCCTCAAAAACCCGATTGGTTTCTTGACTAATTTGATTCAGGCGCTGAAGCAAGGCTTCCTCAACTTCATGAATAATATCGGGAAGCACCTCCAGCAAGGATTAATTGGCTGGCTGACAGGCACAATGGCAGAAACTGGTATTCAAATGCCAGAAAACTTAGACATCAAAGGGATCTTTAGCCTAGCAATGCAGCTTTTGGGCTTCACCTATGAAGTAATTCGCGCCCAAGCCGTGAAAAAATTGGGTGAAGAAAAGGTCGGCCGCTTGGAACAAACTGTTGATGTATTTCAAGTCTTAGCCAGTGAGGGAGTGGCTGGGATGTGGCAGTTTGTCCAAGAGAAGATGGGCGATCTCAATGCCTTGGTGATTGAACCCATCAAGAACTTTATCATTGAAAAGGTGATTACAGCCGGGATTGAGTGGGTTATCAGCTTGTTAATACCGGGTGCAGGCTTCATTAAAGCTGCTAAGGGGATTTATCAGATTGTCAAATTCTTTATTGAACGCGCCCAGCAGATTGCCGATTTAATTAATGCGATACTGGATGCGATTGCTGCGATCGCTAGTGGTGCGATCGATCAAGCAATCAAAGGTGTTGAAAATGCCCTAGCGAAATCTTTACCAGTCGTCATCAGTTTCCTAGCAAGTCTTTTGGGCTTAGATGGAATTGCCGGCAAGATTCAGGCAATATTCCGCAAACTGCGGAAACCGATGGAAAAAGCAGTTGATTGGGTAATTGATAAAGGTGCGAAGGCGTTTAAGAAAGTTGGTAACAAGGTTAAGAATAGCAAGTTTGGTAAGAAGGCTGGAGAAGTGAAAGATTCGGCGAAGGAGAAATATAAAGCCGGTAAGCAGTGGGTTGAAGATAAAAAAGAAGCTGGTCAGAATTGGGTTAATGATAAGAAAGCAGCAGCCGAACAGTGGGTTAATGACAAGAAAGAGGGTGTTAGTAACAAGTTTAAAAATAGCAAGTTCGGCAAGAAGGTAGGAGCGGTTACAGAATCAGCGAAGGAGAAATATAAAGCTGGTAAACAGTGGGTTGAGGATAAGAAGCAAGCTGGTAAGCAGTGGGTTGAGGATAAAAAAGAAGTTGGTAAGCAATGGGTTGAAGGCAAGAAAAAATCCGTCAAGGATAAGTTTGACAAGTTTGGGAATAAAGTTAAAGATAAGTTTGACTTTGGCAAAGATAAAGAAAAAGGAAAGCAAGGTAAGCCTGACCAAAAGAATCAACAAGAGAATAGTAAGGACAGTAAGGGAAAAGGCGAAAAGCAGCACCAGTTGCTAGCCCAACAAGCAGTGTCAGAACTCGAAAAAACAGATGGTAAAACGAAGGACTATCAGAGCATAAGAGCAGAAAAACAAGCACAGGCAAAACAGATTGAGAAGTTATACACACAAAAGCTAGAGAAGGGCATTAAGCTCACTGTTCGTTTTGAGGATGCTGCAAAGGATGAGAAGGATGGAGACCTAGATTTTAAGGTTGTAATTGCGCCGAATGATACAACAATAGAAGGTGCAGTCCAAAATAAAGCCCAACCTAACGATGACTTGAGCGAGGATGAAGACCATAAGAATGCAGATGGAGATGCTAAAGAAGAACTAGTAGAACTTGAAGATTTAGATTTATCTGAAATTAAACTAGGAGATGGGGGACTACAAAACTTCTTCAAAAAGTTTGTACAACAAGTAGAGAATGGCAAGTATAGCGACGTAGCAAACAACGAAAATTTATATTTGGAATGGTATTCCTTAGCTGTTTTGACTCGTGATAGGTTTAAAAAGCTTTTGGAAAAATACTCAGAGCAACCTCTCGCTAAGAAATCGTCGTCAAACAAATCTTATAGCAACAATAGCTACAGCACCTATTCACGCCCTAACAACGGCAAAAATAACCATCTACAGATGAAACGTAATGGCAACACAGAAAGTTATCAAAAAGAATACAATACTGACAACTATGATAAGTTTGAAGAGATAACATATACAAGAGATGGTGTAGGGAACATAAATTTTTCCAATGTAACTCGGCAAAAAACTTGGACAAATCCTGTAAACGTCCAAACCAATGTTCAACTTAACAAAGGATTACGAAATAAACAATACGGACTCACAAAAAGCGGGATGAAGATACGTCTTGCTGATGGTAGTCGGCCTCAACATTTCTCGATAGCCAATCGGATAATGGGATATTCGGATGCTGGAAGTCCTGATAAGTGGACGTGGCATCATAAGACTACAAAATATGAAATGGTTCTGGTAGATCGTCAAGTACACCGGAAGCATGGACACAATGGAGGAATTTTATTATGGAAATAAGGAGAATATCATGGTAACTATCAATGAATTTCAATATGATTCTGAATTTAATTGGTACGAAGGAAACAGCGAAATAAATGGAATTCAGACTAAAATTTATGTATCAGATAAAGAGGTTAAAGAAGTTGAAGTATTAAATAATCGGGTTAATGAAGCAATAGATTGGGTCAAAAATGATTTTGAATTAATCAAAAAGTACTGTGCTGATAATTTGCTGGAATTAAAAAATGAAAGTTGGGCAGACACTGAAGAGGAAAAAGTAAGTGAAGATGAATTCAAAGATTTATTGCTACTAGAATCCCTAAAAATTGAATCTGACGGAAGATTAGAATTAATATTTCAAGATGGTGACTTATTTTGGGGACATTTAATAGTTGTAAGAAGTGATGCAGACTATAAACTCAATTATGCTGATATTGAAGGATAAAAAGGTATATTGAGTTAATTTTAACCCTGGTAAAAACCCGAACTAACCCTACACGACTCCTCCCAATCTCCCCTAACCGTTCGCGCGATCGCCATTGACCAAGTTTAGCGGCTGATACCCTTGGATGTAGTTTAGGGAGATAGTAAGATTTTGGGAAGTGCGATCGGGAGCATCCACTTTTGGAAGATATACAGATTTTAGGAGAAAATAACAGACAGAAAGAAGCGTGAACCAGGAATCATGAACCAGGATAAACAAGAACGGCTCAAAGCGTGCTTACAAGAAGTGGCAACATTGTTGTATGAAGAAGCAGACAAAAGTAAGCTAACAGACCTGGAAGGCATAGAAAAAACAGTTCGCAGTCAAATATTAGAACTAGTTAGCCCAGAAATAGCCCTTTTTTTATCGAACAAAAAACTGGAACAAAAGTAGGTAAAACCAGGAAAATTAAAAGCTTGGTGGGGGAACTGACTCTTAAAGCCAAACAGTTACAGAAACTGGGTTTGAAGCCCAGAAGTCGGTTAAGCCCATTACTTCAAAAGTGTTGTTTGAGGCTGTCAGCTAACGAATCATACCAAAAAGCAGAAATTGAAGTTGAGGCATTGACAGGAGTGAAAGTGGGTCACTCAACGCAACAAAAATTAGTACTGTCACAAGATTTTGAATTACCACTTGCAAAACAAGCAGTTTCAGAAGTCAGTGTAGATGGGGGAAAAGTCCGACTCCGGGGTAAACCGAAAGCCGGGTGTCACTGGCGAGACTATAAAACCGTAAGACTACAAGGAATTTACTATAGTGCGTTTTTTGATGACAACCAATCATTAGTTGATTATGTCAATAGCCAGCGTCTGGTTAACCCATTAGTATGCTTGGGGGATGGTCATGATGGCGTGTGGAATTTAGTCAAAGAGTTTGGTAAAACAGAGCATTTTCAGCGTTGGGAAATATTGGATTGGTATCACCTCAAAGAAAATCTCTACAAAATTGGCGGTTCTTTAAAGCGGCTTAAAGTTGCTGAAACTCTTTTGTGGCAAGGTCAAGTCGAAGAAACTAAAGCTTTATTTCATAATCGTCGAGGCAAACAGTTAAGAACTTCATCGCTTATCTTGAAAAACATCGCTCTCGCATTGTCAACTACAGCTATTACCAGGCTGAACAACTTTGTTCTATTGGTTCTGGTGCAGTCGAGTCTGCTATTAAACAGATTGGAGCTAGGATGAAAATTTCTGGCGCACAATGGAATGTTGATAGTGTTAATCAAATCCTCTCAGTTCGTTGTGCTTATCTCAATGGTTTACTGGCTATTTGAGTATTTCTGCCAAAACTGGATGCTCCCGTGCGATCGCGCTTGACACCAATCCAATTGATCATGGTGCAATCAGCACAAAACCCAAATGCGTTGCCTACGGCGGCTCCTTTGGAGCATCGCTCGATCCTGGCTTGGCAGTGGGATAATGTGTAGAGCGATCGCGCCTTTTAGTCTTATAATCGAACCAGTGAACGTCAAAGAGAAGTTAACAAAGCAAGTTCTCCCGAACCTAGTTATCTTTTCCGTGCTGATGATAACTACAACATAAGCGATGCTGTAGGATTCGAGCTAGACAGTGAAGAAGCTACAATAGCAGATATTCAAAATCCTTTAGATCATGTTCTTAATAAAGAATTAGGTCAAACAAGTAGATATGTATATTTTTCAAACGCCATAACAATTTCTGGAGGTGGTGGTTCGAGAAGATTTACCAAAAAGAATAAAATTCTCAAAGTTGCTTGGTCAGCGCTTCAGCAATTAGCATCTGACGATAAAATCAGGATATACACTCCAGAACAAGTTGCAGAAATGATTCGAGAAAATCCTAAGAAAAAAATCAGTAAGCAAGCTAACAATGTCAAAGCAGCAATGGATAAAAATGGAGAGATTCTGATTGAAGGACAAATACCAGGAGATTTTATAGTTTTGGCAAAGTCAAACTGATGAAATAGGTATTTTTATGGATGAATTACAGACAATAAGAGCAGAATTGCAAAACTCAAACCCTGAGATTCGAGAGTTAGCACTCGATAAAATAGGAACTCTTAAACCTGATAATGCTCTAGAAATTATACTCCCATTTCTGTCTGATCCCGATTCAGAAGTACGTGGCACCGCAGCTTGTAATTTAGGAGATATTGTCAATAGTAATAGTGTGCCACATCTGATTGAGTTAGCAAGAATTGATTCTGTAGAGCAAGTGCGGAGTGAAGCTTTATCCGCTTTAGAAAATTATAGAGATCCAGAAATACTAAAATGTCTAATTGATGAGGTATACCAAGAAAAAAAATCAAGAAGACCTAGACAAATAGTAGCACAACAATTACAACACTACAATAACGAGCAGTCAATTGACGCATTAATTATTCTACTGCTTCAAGATGATGATGTTTATGTGCGGATTTTCGCGGCTGACTCGCTATTAGTACTAAATCGTCCTCGGCTGCGTGAAGTTTGGAAACAAGCTTTGTCAGATGAAAGCAGTTACATAATTGAAATAGCAAATAAAGCACTTCAAGATTTGCAAAACTCTCAGAAATTAAGAGACGTTAGCTGATGAACGCTACTAATTAAGTGCTGAATTATCAAGCAAAATTATTAATTGTTAAATAACCATATATGTACGCGATCGCCATAACAGAAAATCATCAAATAAACACCGACTTAACCCTACACGATTCCTCCCAAACCCCTGTAACCGTTCGCGCGATCGCCCTCACTCTCACCAAACAAAACAACGAACTCATCGAGTGTCGCCTCACCTTCTGTGTCAACCCACAACTTTACCAACGCATCGACACCATCGCCTTATTCAATCTCAAACCAGATGTGCGTAACCCTCTATCATCTGGTAAATTCCTCAGCGAACCAGACATTACTATCGAAACCAGTCTGAAACCCGATTTTTTACCACTACTAGCAGAACACACCATCAACATTGATGAAACTGCAAAATATATCCTGAATTTATGCCAAGAACAACCCGATAATAAAATCCTCTGCACCGAAAGTTGGTTGGGTTTATCTGTTAAACAGCAACAAGAATCAGACGAAATCGGCTATCGTACTCTTTGGTCTTATATTAGTCTAGAAAATCTTTCTCAAATAAGTACTTCTGGAGAAGGAATTGCTGAAGGTATCGTCAACTTTTTTAAAGATTGGACAGAGGCTAATTTATCTGTCAAAACTCAAAAATCTGCTACCAAAATGCTGGAAGGAATCGATAAATTTTTAATAGAACTAGCTGATATTAACCCAGATAATATTACACAAAAAATAGAGGCAAATTTTCCCTCATCTCCTACAGATGGTAGTATTTTTGAAGCAATAATCAATTTCTTTACAGTTGATGATTGGCCTTTCGTGCAACTTCCAGGACAGCCAGCTTTACAAATACCGTTTCAAGGCGAAAATGGCAAATGGAATTGTTACGCTAGAGCCAGAAGTGAACAAAATCAATTCGTTTTTTACTCAATTTGTCCAGTCAATGCACCGGAAAACAAGCGGCTGGATGTAGCAGAGTTTATCACTAGAGCTAATTCTGGCATGATGATCGGCAATTTTGAGCTAGATTTTACTGACGGGGAAATTAGTTACAAAACTAGTATTGATGTCGAAGGTGACAGACTCAGTTTTGGACTGATTCAAAGACTAGTTTACGCCAATGTGACGATGATGGATGAATACCTGCCAGGGATTATGTCCGTTATTTATGGTAATGTCTCACCAGAAGATGCGATCGCTCAGGTTGAAAGCTAAGTCAATTATTCGTAGTGATACCGACAAGCGAGAAAATCAATCTGAGTGTTTCCCACCCGATATACAAGCCGATGTTCTAAATCAATTCGCCGCGACCAAATATCTGCATCTATATATTTTAATGGTTCTGGTTTACCAATCCCCTCAAATGGGTCTTGCATTACAGCCGTAACCAAATCCAAGATTTTCGATGCTTTCTGAAAATCCTGCTTAAACCACCAAGCTAAATCTTCTTTAAATTGAGAACTAAAACCAGGACTACGATTAACAATAACTGGTTTAATTTCAATGGGTTCAGCTTTCTTTTTCTTCTTGATCAATCCCCAACTCCTGCTGAAGTTCTGCTAGCGTTTGAGATTGGATTTTTCCTGTTTTTGACTCCTCTATTGCATCCAGTAAACGACGCGCATTAGCAGGCGATCGCAAAAGATAAACCGTCTCAAGTAAACTCACCAAATCTGATTCAGCAATCAAGGCTACATTTTCACCATCACGACGGTTGATCATATACACCTGATGATTTTCTACCACCAGCTCTAATAACTTAAAAAAGTCATTTCTCGCATCGGTTGGGGATGTGATTTTGTAAGGCAACATTAGTTAATGTACATAAAGTTGTACATAAATTATAAAGTATGCGGTTCGTTCTTCCATTACTGTTACCTAAATCTTGACAGTAAATCACGAACAATTAGGAAGCCGAGCGCTGCTGGTCAATTTGCAGTGGAATATTTTCCCGCACGAGTTGCCAAAAGTGCTTGATGGGTGGAATTTGCAAACGGTCTTGAGTTGTTACCATAACTACCCGACGAGTCAAACTGGAACCATCTGTTAAACCACTAATGTTATTGCTAGCTAAAGAACGAATCGCCAAGGTAGGGTCAAGACGAGCTTCCAGTAATGCTGATTGAGGTAGCAAAGCTATCAGTTCTCCTTGACGCACCACTCCCCGGAAGGCATCTAGCGTATTTACCTCTAAAGCTGACTGGAGTGTAGCTTCTATTCGCTCAAATCTATCTTGTATTAAGCGTTGCATCCCATAACCATCTTTAAAAACCACTTGGGGATAACGAATTAATTCCGACCAAGGGATGAATTCATATTGGGCTAATGGATGATTGGCTGCGGTTAGAACTTCTATCGGTTCATCATAAAGCACTTCGACAATCATTTCTCTACTGGTGGTTAAAAAGCGATTATTCATCACAATTGCTAAATCCACCAATCCATCTTTAAGGACTTTCAGGGCGCGATCGCTCCCCAATGAAGTCACCCGCAATTGCACATCTGGATAATCATGACAAAATTTTTGCAACACTGGTGGTAAGTAAGATCCACACAGGGAATGAATCACGGCAATGCAAAGTTCTGGTTGCTTGCCGCCGATTAAATCGGCTAATTCTTCTGTAGCAGTCTGCCACTCTTGGCAAATTTTGCGGACGCGGGGTAGCAAACGTTCACCTCCCAGTGTCAGTTTGGCATGACTGCTTCTGTGAAACAGTTCTATCCCCAAATCTGCTTCTAATGCCTGAATTTGGCGGCTAATCGTCGATTGGGTAACACCACATGTTCGCGCTGCTTGTTGAAAGCTGCCGGTTTGGGCGATCGCTAGAAAGGCTTGCAACTGCTCTAGGCGCATTTTCTATGTAGCCTGAATTACATTTATCGGTTTTATTAAGTTAACGGATTTTTAACCGCAATTTAGTAGAATTTGTTACAGGTCGTTGACTCTAATTGATATTTAAGTAAATCAGTTTTTACTGCCTTCATCGTCAATTATGCGCTTTACATCGATTTTTTTGGAAAATACCGCCAAAAAAGAATTGACTATTTTCTGCTGAAATATATGAATTTTTAAATCAGACTTTTAGAGAAACCTATTACAAAAGTTGGAAAACCGCCAGAGACTCAAGCCCCTGGCGGTTTTCCAACTTTTGTAATAGGTCTAGTGTGGTTAATACTATCTGGTGCGAGAACTTGTTACTTCATTAGGATCGTTATAAGAACGAGGTTTTTCCCGATTACGAGTCAGACCAGCTAAACCAGCTAGACCAACTAAACCCAGCCAACCCCAATTGAAACCGCGATCGCTAGTTCTTTGGGAAGTTGTGCTATCTATATTTCTGTTAGTGCCTGTGGTATCAGTGCCGGTTGTGCCAGTGCCTGTGGCATCAGTTCCTGTTCCAGTGCCTAGACCACTGCTACCACTGCCTGTAGTTCCAGTACCTGTGGAATCAGTGCCTGTTCCAGTGCCTAGACCACTGCTACCGCTACCTGTAATTCCAGTACCTGTGCCTGTGCCGCTACCTGTAGTTCCAGTACCTGTGGAATCAGTGCCTGTTCCAGTGCCTAGACCACTGCTACCACTACCTGTAGTTCCAGTGCCTGTGCCGCTACCTAGACCACTGCTACCACTGCCTGTAGTTCCAGTACCTGTGGAATCAGTGCCTGTTCCAGTGCCTAGACCACTGCTACCGCTACCTGTAGTTCCAGTACCTGTGCCTGTGCCGCTACCTAGACCACTGCTACCGCTACCTGTAGTTCCAGTACCTGTGCCTGTTCCAGTGCCTAGACCACTGCTACCGCTACCTGTAGTTCCAGTACCTGTGCCTGTGCCGCTACCTAGACCACTGCTACCGCTACCTGTAGTTCCAGTACCTGTGCCTGTGCCGCTACCTAGACCACTGCTACCACTGCCTGTAGTCCCAGTACCTGTGCCACTACCTGTAGTTCCAGTACTTGTACCACTGCCTGCTCCACTACCTGAGCTAGTGCCACCACTGCTGGAGCCTCCACTGCCAGAGCCTCCACTTTGGGCAAAAACTGAAGGAGGTAACGACACGGAAGCGAAACTGATGGCAAAGGCAGTAGCTAAAACAGCTTTAGATAAATCGGAATGCTTCATATTTAATGTTTCCCTTTATGTTCTAGATTTCTGGGTTGATTGATTTTCAAAACTCGATATTATCTACTCAATCCACTGCTAAATCGGTAAATTCTCACAAGAGTTCAGGAGTCTTTCACTTAGCTTCTTTTGGAAAACTTGAAAGCATTTGAAGATTCCACAAAAACTTAACTAACTATTGATCAGATTAAGCAAAACAATTCATAATCAGTAATTACTAATTCAAAGTAACGAACTTACGATTAAAGTCGCTTGTCCATAATAGATAAGAAATGATGATATTTATTTTCAATATACACTTTCATTCATTTCTATCACATTTTGAATTACTTATTATGAATTATTTTGTTACTGCTACACACGATAACAGCTAGTTTTTTGCCTGACTTCTACCATAGGAGTAAAACCGTTTATATCGTAGGAATTAATTTTGCATTCAAGTTAGTCTATGATTATGAAAAGAATAAAACGTTTTGGAGATTGTAAAGTTATTTGGGTATCAATGAACTAAAAACTATAAGCAGCTTGATGCTGCCAACGGTTAATACTCTCTTAAGAAGACTCCACAAGCTTATTTCACCTGAGAACTTATAACTTCATACTCCAGGTGTGTCTTACTTTAGACTTAAGGAATACTTTTATTCTCAGTTAAGTAGGACGGCGTAAATAATTTATAGGTTTGTTGCAACAGCTTTAGTTCTCGTTTATCTATCTACCAGAGGCTGCGCCAACGAGAAACTACACGATTAAAAGTTAGCAGTCCTAAAATTTACCATTCGCCTAAAGCGATCGCTATTCCTTGTTGCAAATCTGCTGTGAGTGTGGCATTGTTTGCTAACTGCTGCAATTGTTGATGTGTGGCTTCCTCATCCAGATTTTTTAGTGCCGCGATCGCATGCAGTCTCACCGATGTATTACGATCGGCTAGCAGCGAAATCAATGGTTCAATTGCTTGCATTTCACCTAACTGCCCTAAAGATAAAGCGATCGCACTTTTGATGCTGGCAATCTCTGTGACTGGATGTTGCGATCGCAGTATTTGCAGTAAGATTTCGGCGGCTGGTGTCGTTAACTGCGATTCTTGCACTCGTCCCAAAACTGTGACAATTTCTTGCCAGAGTGTCTCGGAATTGCTTTGATTCAGTACTATTTGCAAATATTTTAAACTGGATGACATTCCCATCCAACTTAAAGCGCGGATGCTTTCTAATTGCAGTGGTAGAGGTGTATGAGGTGAGATTAGCAGATCAAATAAGTATTTAGCAGCCTCATCACTACCAATTCGAGAAAGGGCAACTGCGGCTGCACAACAAACCTCAAGGTTAAAGTCGTACAGCTTTGGTTGTAGTCTTTTCACTAAATCTAATGCTTGGTGTAAATCAGGGCGAAAACTTAAACCAAGTACTGCTGCACGCCTAACTGTGGCAGCTATATCATCCAAAGCGTTCAACAGAATTGGTGGTACACGTTCGTCATGAAAACTGCTGAGGGCTTCAATTGCGGCGGCGCGGATTGTTACTTGGGGATCTTGGACTACACTCAACAGTGGCGCGATAGTTTCTGCTTGCCGAATACAACAAAGCGATCGCACTGCCAAAAGCCGTGTATCTTCATCTGCTAAAAGCTCAGTTAGTGAAGTAATAGCAACAGTACCCATTTGTCCCAGTGCTGTAGCTGCGATCGCTTTGAGTTCTTCATCCTCATCAGTTTTCAACAATTCCACCAAAGGTGCGATCGCATTTGGCTGCTGAAATTCACCCAAAGTCTTTGCTGCATACCAGCGTAATTCTTCTTCTGCGTCTTCATCTTCTAATATCTCAATCAGTGGTGGAATGGCAATATTTCCTAAGTGAGTCAACACTTTGGTAATTTCCCAGCGCTGTTGAAAATCCCCCATCTTTAACATTGAAAGTGTTAATTTCAGCAGATATTCTCGATTTTTAACTATCTCTGGATGTTCCGAATCTGCCCCTAAAGTTAACTGTTGTAAATATTGAATGAGCAATGACCAATCAGCTGCATTATATGCTGCCTCAGCTTGCACCAAAAGCTGTTTGATGCTATTCACAATATCTTGCCTCCTGCCGACGTTCGCGGACTCGCTCTAAGCGAAGCATCCCGAAGGGTATACGCTGCGCTATCCTGCCTTCTGCCTCCACTAGGTTGGCTTGACTACAACTGAATTACCCTCAATTTTGGCGGCATAAGTTTTTAGCGGATTTGTCGCTGGGCCTTTTTGCACTTTTCCATCAACCCCAAATTCCGAACCATGACAGGGGCAAGCGAATTTTTTCGCCTCAGCTTTCCATGCTACAGTGCAGCCTGCGTGAGTACAAGTAGGGTCAACAGCAGTCAGATTTTCGGCTTTAGATGTACCGATTACCAACACAGGACCAGCAGGTGAGTTTTTTGCCAGCAATTGACCTGTTTTATCTAATTCTGCTGCTGTACCCACCGCTTGCCAATCCCCAGATGGTGGAGTTGTTTGAGAAGAACAAGCTGCGATCGCTACAGGTAGAGAACTCGCAATCAAACCCAAACCTACCCAATTAATAAAATCACGACGTTTCATAGCTGCTGAAATAATAAGCTGTTACGCATTTAACTTGAACATTTACATGATGACTGTCAACAGTTAACAGTTAACGACCGTAAAGAGTGTTTATACAATTTAGGCGCACATCAGCTTATCTAGGTTTTAGCTCACATTTGCCACTCAATTTTCGATTTTCGATTAATCTATGGCAATCTAAAATCGCTTTCGTCATTTCAAATACCCTTGATTAAGGGTTCTGCATCGCTTATCAGTGACTTTGATGCAAAAAATGCATATTATTCATGTTTTTTTCGCAATTATACCCAAAAAACGTAACAATTTATACGATTTTAACAAAAATATCGCCTTAAGTTATGAGTATCGAAATTGTTACATGAACATTATCTAAACCTGCTTGACAAGTTCCCAAGATGTAAATGACTACAAGCGCATCTCTGTGCGCCCCTACAAACTAACCATATTCCACAGAATTTAAAACAGTTCTAAATTTTCATCCTTAATCTTTGTAGATACAGCACCTGATGTAACTACGGCTCGATTGATATTGGGCAATTACCACTACAGATCCTCACCATATCAATAATTTGTAACGATGACAGAAACAGCAACTACCACTACCAGCCTGAATAAGTTCGAGAAACTAAAAGCACAAAAAGATGGACTCGCCATCAAGAGTGAGATAGAGAAATTTGCCGCCTTGGGTTGGGAGGCAATGGACGAAACAGATCGCGATCATCGACTCAAGTGGATGGGTGTATTTTTTCGCCCAGTTACCCCAGGTAAGTTTATGATGCGGTTACGGATGCCTAACGGT
Organism: Nostoc cf. commune SO-36; assembly: GCF_023734775.1. NCBI lineage: Bacteria > Bacillati > Cyanobacteriota > Cyanophyceae > Nostocales > Nostocaceae > Nostoc > Nostoc commune. The sequence continues at coordinate 2,458,996 of NZ_AP025732.1, forward strand.
ATTCTTACCAGCAGTCAGATGCGTGTTTTAGCCCAAGTGGTGCAGCGTTACGGTGATGATGGTTGCGCTGATATTACTACGAGACAGAATATCCAATTACGGGGGATCAGAATTGAAGATTTACCAGATATCTTTAATAGATTTCACGCAGTTGGTTTAACCACTATCCAGTCAGGGATGGATAACGTTCGCAATATCACAGGCGATCCTGTGGCGGGGTTGGATGCAGATGAGTTGTATGACACACGAGAGTTAGTACAGCAAATTCAAGATATGCTCACCAACAAAGGAGAAGGGAACCCAGAGTTTAGCAACTTACCACGGAAGTTTAATATTGCGATCGCAGGTGGAAGAGACAATTCAGTTCACGCCGAAATCAACGATTTAGCTTTTGTTCCAGCATTTAAGGAGGGGACAGGGGACAGGGGACAGGGGATAGGGCAAGAATTTTCCCAATCACCAATATTTGGCTTCAACATCATTGTGGGTGGCTTTTTCTCAGCTAAACGCTGTGAAGCGGCGATTCCTCTGAATGCTTGGGTACTTCCCGAAGATGTGGTAGCTGTATGTAAAGCGGTTTTAGAAGTCTTTCGCGATCATGGACTGCGTGCTAATCGGCAAAAATCGCGCTTGATGTGGCTAATTGATGAATGGGGTGTAGAAAAGTTTCGAGCAGAAGTAGAAAGCCGTTTGGGTAAATCATTATTACCCGCAGCAGCAAAAGACGAAATCGACTGGGAAAAACGCGACCACATTGGGGTATATAAACAAAAACAACCAGGATTAAATTACGCAGGTTTGAACATTCCCGTCGGGCGTCTCTATGCCGATGATATGTTTGAAATTGCTCGTCTAGCAGAAGTTTACGGCACTAGTGAAATCCGTTTCACAGTTGAGCAAAATATCGTCATCCCCAACATTTCTGACTCCCGGTTAGCAACATTTTTAACAGAGTCTTTACTAGAAAGGTTTTCTATTGATCCAGGTTTACTGGCGCGATCGCTAGTATCCTGCACAGGAGCACAATTTTGCAACTTTGCCCTCATCGAAACCAAGAACCGCGCCCTGGCAATGATTAAAGCTTTAGAAGAAGAATTAACCTTCACCAATCCAGTCCGAATTCACTGGACAGGTTGCCCCAACTCATGCGGACAGCCTCAAGTTGCAGATATCGGCTTGATGGGAACTAAAACTCGCAAAAATGGCAAAACCTTGGAAGGCGTTGACATCTATATGGGTGGCAAAGTCGGCAAAGATGCTCATTTAGGAACTTGCGTTACCAAAGGCATACCATGCGAAGACTTGCAGCCAGTATTGCAAGATTTACTCATCAAAAACTTTGGGGCAAAACTCAAGGAAGAAGCCTTACTAGTTGGTAACTGCTAGTACTGCGGGTATTCAGCATTGGGTAAAACTCATACTTCAAACTTAAAGACTTAAGCTTCGACCTTTAAGGCTTAAGCTTTGACCTTTAAGACTTAAGCTTCGACCTTTAAGACTTAACCTTCAAACTTTAAGACTTAAGCTTCGACCTTTAAGACTTAACCTTCAAACTTTAAGACTTAAGCTTCGACCTTTAAGACTTAACCTTCAAACTTTAAGACTTAAGCTTCGACCTTAAAGGCTCATCTTCTGCTACCTCTTCACCGTAGTTTATTTAATTAGAAAGATTAGAATGCTTAAAGGATTATTTTCATTCAGCGATCGCTACCGCATCTTACATCAAACTTGGTTTGCCTTCTTTCTCACCTTTGTCTGTTGGTTTAACTTCGCTCCCTTTGCTACAACTATTGGCAAAGAACTAAGTTTAGCGCCTGAGCAAATCAAAACTTTGGGCATCTGTAACCTCGCCCTTACAATCCCTGCACGATTAATTATTGGGATGCTTCTGGATCGTTTTGGCCCCAGAATCACCTATTCAATGCTGCTGATGTTTGCAGTTGTCCCTTGTTTGGCGACGGCGTTAGCACAAGATTTTAATCAACTAGTCATCAGTCGTTTGCTGATGGGAATAGTCGGATCTGGGTTTGTCGTCGGTATCCGCATGGTGGCTGAATGGTTCCAGCCGAAGGAGATGGGAATTGCCCAAGGTATTTATGGCGGTTGGGGCAACTTTGGAGCATTTGGTGCAGAGTTTGCCTTACCCCTGCTTGCAGTTGCTACTAGCTTTTTCGCTGGTGGTGCTTCTAACTGGCGATTTGCGATCGCACTTACAGGGATTATTGCTGCCATCTACGGCGTAATTTATTACAACAGCGTTCAAGATACGCCCACAGGCAAAGTCTACAAAAAACCTAAGAAAAATGGTTCTCTAGAAGTGACCAGCGTTAAAAGCTTCTGGGCGCTGATTGTCTCGAATTTTGGTTTGATTTTCGCTCTAGGTTTATTAGCTTGGCGCTTGGAACAAAAGAACATTCATTTCTTGACTTTGAGCCAAATGTATGTTGCTTGGTTGTTATTAGCAGGATTGTTTGCTTACCAAAGTTACCAAGCTTGGCAGGTAAACCGAGAACTTCTAAGTGGTAAAAAAACTTACGCTCCATCTGAACGCTTTCAATTTGGCCAGGTAGCTTTACTAGAACTCACTTACATAACTAACTTTGGCAGCGAATTGGCAGTTGTTTCTATGCTTCCGGCATTTTTTGAAAAAACCTTTGCTTTAGAGCATGTTGTCGCTGGAATGATTGCCGCTACCTATCCCTTCCTAAATTTAGTTTCTCGTCCCAGTGGTGGCTTAATTTCTGATAAATTTAGTTCCCGTAAATGGACAATGACAATTATCAGTATCGGCATTGGTTTTAGTTATTTGACGGCACATTTTATTAATAGTAGCTGGCCAATTCCGCTAGCGATCGCAGTTACAATGTTAGCCGCTTACTTTGCCCAAGCTGGCTGCGGTGCAACCTACAGCATCGTCCCTCTAATTAAGAAAGAAGCCACTGGACAAATTGCCGGTAACGTGGGAGCTTACGGTAATTTTGGCGGCGTAGTTTACCTGACAATTTTCAGCTTAACCGACGCTCCAACACTTTTTACCACAATGGGTATAGCCGCTTTAGTCTGCGCTTTTATGTGTGCCTTCTTCCTCAAAGAACCAAAAGGTTCCTTTGATGCCGCCTTTGAAGGTGAAGCACCAGAAACCGCAACTAAAAAATCTATTTTCTTAACTGAAGAATAATCAACTGAAGGATGAAGTAGTGAAATTAACTATCAGATTTAAGTTAGGTAACTTTACACTTCATCCTTCCATAGCAATCCTAATTCATGAAAATCTCTTTTCTTCTCTCTGCGCTCTCCGCGTCTCTGCGGTTCGATAAAAAGCTTTTTGCGTAACAGACAAATTTTTCAAACTGCCGCCACATCTGAGGTTGCTCAATCAAAATAACAAAATGGTACAACTGCCATGAGTGAATTTACCAAAACCCTTTGTCCCTACTGTGGTGTTGGCTGTGGTTTAGAAGTTTCACCTCCAGCCCAACATAACAAAGCAACTAATCGAGATAGCCAAGGTAATCCAATTTGGCGAGTCCGGGGAGACAAAACCCATCCATCCAGCCAGGGAATGGTTTGCGTCAAAGGCGCAACGATCGCAGAATCTTTAGATAAAAATAGATTACATTATCCAATGGTGCGAGACTCCTTAGATCAAGAGTTTCGCCGCGTTAGTTGGGATGAAGCTTTTGCTCTCATCACCAAGCGTATTCAAACTATCCGCTTCACCCAAGGGCCAGAAGCCTTATGTATGTATGGTTCCGGTCAGTTTCAAACGGAAGATTATTACATAGCCCAGAAACTGATGAAAGGCTGTCTGGGTACTAATAATTTTGATGCCAACTCTCGCTTATGTATGTCTAGTGCTGTGTCTGGCTACATTCAAAGCTTTGGCTCAGATGGGCCGCCATGTTGTTACGATGACCTAGAATTAACCGATTGTGCATTTTTAATTGGCACTAATACAGCCGAATGTCACCCGATTGTTTTTAACCGACTGGCAAAATATCACAAAAAGAACCGCAAAGTCAAAATGATTGTGGTTGATCCCCGACGCACACCAACCGCAGAAGCCGCTGATTTGCATTTAGCCATTCGTCCCGGTACAGATATCGATTTGTTAAACGGCATCGCTCACTTGTTGATGCGCTGGAACTACATCGATACCATTTTCATGGACGACTGCACCAGCAACTTTCCCGCTTATGCTGAAGTAATTCGCCACTATCCGCCAGAAGTGGTGGCTCGTCAATGTGGAATCAGCATTGAAGATTTAGAAACAGCCGCTCGTTATTGGGGTGAATCGCAGCGAGTATTATCCTTGTGGTCAATGGGTGTAAATCAATCCTCAGAAGGGACGGCTAAGGTAAGAACAATTATTAACCTGCACCTGATGACTGGACAAATTGGCAAACCTGGGGCTGGGCCTTTTTCCCTCACTGGTCAGCCAAACGCAATGGGAGGAAGGGAAGCCGGAGGTTTAGCACATTTATTACCGGGTTATCGGGTGGTGAAAAATCCGCAGCACCGCGCAGAAGTTGAGGAGTTTTGGGGACTTAAGCCAGGACAGATTTCGCCCAATCCCGGTTTAACTGCTTGGGATATGATTACTGGTTTGGAAAACGGCGCTGTAGAGTTATTGTGGATTGCGGCTACTAATCCAGCAGTAAGTATGCCAGATTTGGAGCGAACTAAGAAGGCATTATTGCGATCGCCTTTCACTATCTACCAAGACGCTTATTATCCCACAGAAACCTCTGCCTACGCTCACGTTTTGCTACCAGCCGCCCAGTGGGGTGAAAAAACTGGCGTGATGACAAACTCTGAACGAGTGATAACTCTTTGTTCAGCATTCCACCAACCGCCAAGAGAAGCTAAAGCAGACTGGGAAATTTTTGCCGAAGTTGGACGTAGATTAGGTTTTGAGAAAGAATTTGCCTTTGCTAACTCTGCTGAAGTTTATGCTGAGTTTGTCAAACTAACTAAAAATCGCCCTTGCGATATGACGGGTATCAGCCACGCGCAATTAAAGACGCATGGCCCGACTCAATGGCCTCACCCTCAAGAGAGCAGGGGAGCAGGGGAAGCAGGGGGAGAAACTTTAGGAAAGCGGTTATATACTAACTTGCGCTTCCACACATCTGATGGACGCGCTCGATTTGGAGCATATTACTCAAAGGGATTGGCAGAACCACCAGACCCAGATTATCCTTTTGTGCTAACTAATGGACGACTTTACGGACACTGGCATACGCAGACACGTACCGGACGGATTGAAAAAATTTGTAAAATGCATCCTGAACCGTTTATCGAAATTCATCCCCGTGATGCTGCTCGGTTAGATATTGTAGATGGTATCTATGTAGAAGTGCGATCGCGTCGGGGTAAAGCCAAGTTTCCTGCTAAAGTGACAAAAGCGATCGCACCTGGTACAGTTTTTGTCCCCATGCACTGGGGTTCACTGTGGGCAGATAATGCCGAAGCCAACGCCCTCACCCATCCAGAAGCGTGCCCCGATTCACTGCAACCAGAATTAAAAGCCTGTGCAGTGCAGTTGATACCAATTTCTGTAAAAGTTACAATCAAAAATCATCAACTCCAGTCCTCACAATGGTAAACTCCTAAGTGTACCGCTCAAAAGGTAATAGATATCACCAATAGGTAATTTAGTCAATTATCAATAGCCAATAGTTGTTATCATTTTTTATGGCTCTCTACTCTTGACAAATACCAATTACGATATCTAAAGAAGTGCAATCTCGAAAAACTAAAGGTTTTACTAAAGTCGATTTTAGATATGGATAAAGGATAAAAGTACAGATAGAAAACTTACTAAGTATCAACAAGTTATCTTTTTTGAATAAATTCTAGGAGTTTAAGCAAATAAGCTCTCTTTATCAGTAAGTTTTTTGACAGGTTTAAGAGTTGCAATTAATTACGTTAGCGTAGCGGTAGCGAGTCCGCGAGCGTCATTACGAATTACGAATTACTTTAATCCTCTAGATTTATCTATGGGATTTTATTTTATTTAAAAATCGGGTGCAGCATTATGAGAAAGTTACTGAGGGAAATTCTAGGGGCTACCAAAGATGAGAACTTCATGCACATCATTGAAAACATAGAAGTGATAGTTTCTAAAGTTCTATCTATTTTTATGGTAATCGTAATTTTGGTAGCGATCGGGGATTTAGGAATATTTATTTTTAAAGAACTATTTACAGCGCCTTATGCCAAATTTAACACAACATTATATAAAATTTTTGGGTTATTTTTAAACGTTCTAATTGCTTTAGAGATTTTAGAAAATATCACAGCTTATTTACGAAGACACGTTTTTCAAGTTGAATTAGTTATTGTCACATCTTTAATTGCTGTTGCTAGAAAAATTATTATTCTTGACTTAGAAAAAGTTAGAGGTATTGATATAATTGGTTTAGGAATTGCTATTCTCGCCCTATCAATTAGTTATTTGATAATTCGTCTCAGTAATTCCAAAAATTATTAAAGTATTATCATAGTCAGCTTTCACTAGCAAAAATTTAGTTAGAAATAAGCTAATCTGATCTCTTTGCATATAATTATAGTATAGTTGTTGATACTTAAGAGGAGCCTAAACTGTGTTTTAGCTAGGTCTTGTTTTTAATTAATAATCGATAATTAAAAACCTTTAATTTTGAATGTTTGAATTTTCAAAAAAATTTTATGACAGATTTCTTTGAATTTGAAGCAGACTTTGTTGATTCACTGCGTTGCATCCCCATGCAGGTGCGTTGCAAATTAGATACCTGTGGGATCAAACTAAAACTGTCTGATTGGAATCAAATGACTACAACCGAGCGTCAAGCTTTAGTCGAATTACCTTGCACTACAGAAACAGAAATTAAGTTTTATCAAGAGCATATCCAGCAATTAATCATACAACGCACAGGTACACCAGCGACAAAATTGCCCATTGAGGCTCATCCTGCATGGCTAGACTCTGCTACTGTACCAGCCAACATCCAGGAAAAAGCTCAAGAATTAGGTGTAACCCTGACACAGCAAAATTGGGCATCTTTAACCCCCTTACAGCGTTTCGCCTTGATTAAACTTAGCCACCCAGGGCATGAAAACAAAAACTTTAAGAGAGCGATCGCAGAATTTCATCTGCTTTAATTAGTCAATAGTCACTAACAAAAAAAATCTGTAGTGTGCATTACGCTTTGTTAACTTGCCGCCCTCAAATCAAAAGTACAGTACTGATACAATCTGATTTATCCGCCTAACAAGCTAGGTTTAGAACAAAGTCTCACTAGATGGAATACTTATTTACATTAGGTGAAACAATTTAAAAGTTTGCATCGAGAATTTTAAATTTCTTAGCAGTAAGTGAAGCTATAGTGGATTTAGCAATGCTGCTGTTAATGTGGCTAAGGTTAGTCCTGCCGCCAAGTTATGTGAAGAATTAGTTTAGAAACGCACTTCTTATCGATGACAGGCAAAAACGCAAGACATAATGCATTTCTGCGGCTAGTGTCTGGTAATGGGGCAACTTTTGGAGCCGAATCTCGCTACTCGCTGCCCCCCAGTAAAGAAATGGTCATTGGACGCGACCCCAGCTGCCAAGTTGTCTTGGATGCCATGACGTACCGGATGGTTTCTCGTCGTCATGCAGTGGTTCGTCCCCTCTCGCTATCCCCAGATAGCAAATTTAGCTGGGTGCTTTGTGATTTAAATAGTGCTAATGGCACTTATTTGAATGGACAACGCTTGTATGAATGTCAGGAATTGCACCCAGGCGATCGCATTTCTCTAGGTGCTGATGGGCCACAATACGTTTTTGAGTACGAGTATACCTCAATTACCCCGGCGACGACAGTGAACCAAGTTGTACCACTGCCTTCGGCGACGAACTACCACGGCCACACGCAATTAAAGCAGCCAGATTATGTTAGCTTCACGCAGCTTTTTCCAATTATTTCCACTGGTAAAGATTTAACTCGAAAAGCTTACCTCATACCCGGAATACTGACTGTAATCTTTGTGGTGCTGATGTTTGCTACAGTCGGTCGCCCCCAAGCTAATCAAGTGATCGTCGCAACTTACATCGCCTTCGCCGCCTACTATTTTGTTTACCAACTTTGCGGCAAACAGAAACCTTGGTGGGTGCTAATGGCTGCGGCAATAAGTACGACGCTGATTTTGCTCAGTCCCCTGCTGGATCTATTTATCTTCTTTTTTCGCGGCATCCTACCTGGAAGCTTGCCCACGCCTCAAGAATCTATCACCTTTACAGAGTTGCTGGTACGGATGTTTTTTGGCGCTGGGATGATGGAGGAATTACTTAAGGCATTACCTATATTAGGGGCCTTTGCTATCGGTAGAATATCGTCTTCACCTTGGCGGGAACGTATAGGGGTTTGGGAACCTCTAGATGGTATTCTCTTAGGAACAGCTTCTGCTGTGGGCTTTACTCTGCTAGAAACTCTCGGTCAGTATGTGCCAGATATTACTCAAAATGTCACGCAACAAGTTGGTATAGGCGCTGCTGGTCAACTGGCAGGTTTACAACTGCTAATTCCACGTATTTTAGGCTCTGTAGCCGGACACATGGCTTATAGTGGCTACCTGGGTTATTTTATCGGCTTGGCTGTTCTCAAACCTAGTAGAAGTTGGCAAATTCTTTCTATTGGTTATCTTAGTGCCTCTGCGCTCCATGCTCTGTGGAATGCTACAGGATCAATAAATGCCTTGCTGCTGGTAGTTGTTGGGGTGTTATCTTACGCCTTTTTGATGGCAGCAATTCTCAAAGCCCGGGCACTTTCACCGACGCGATCGCAAAATTTTGCTACCCGATTTTTGGGGCCAAAATAAAACATAGGGAGCAGGAGAAGATGAGTAAGAACAATCAATGCCCAATCCTTGAATATTTATCTCTTGGGATAGATGGCTTATTTTGAAAATCAGCCTATTCTATATCTACTATGGGAGATTATTACTTAAAAAATAAAGATGTTTAACTTGTTGTAAGAGTCTTAATTTTCGACTTATTTCTTAGCGCTTCTGCATAAGGGAAATCAGCATCTTTGATAAGAGATGCCTTGAGCAGTGTTACAGGAAAGCGCAGGTAACGATGAAAATTTTAGCTTTCTCTACTCCTACTCCCTATTCCCCATTCCCCATTCATAATTCAGACTCAGAGTTATTGAGTTGAATAAAAGCATAAGAAGCGATCGCTAAAGTAACCTTCGCTTGCTCTATTTCTGATAAAGCTGTCCACTCGCTATTTTTGAGATTATTAAGTGCAAATGCGGTGTTTTGCGATTCGCTACTTCGCATAGCGTAGGCAAAAGGACGAGCCAAAACTAAAAGATCCTCTGTTTCCCAAGTTGGTAGTACTGTCTGAACACACTCAACCAGTTGCTCACTGATTAATTGACGAGCAGCAAATATCTCAGCAGCTTTGGTGGCGATGCTGTTAAGTAATGTTTGGGGGACACAGGCGGAAAAAGTAGCACGTAGTGTTTCTTGAAGATTAAGCACCACTGCCTGTTGCTGATTGTCATTATCCTCTGACGTAGAAGTAACCCCAGACCAAAGTGCGTCTAGATGGCTATAAAAATCTTGCGATCGCGTTGTCAGTTCTTCATCAAGCAAATCTTGCATTCCGAACTGTTGTTCTAGTTCCTGAAAATAAGCTTCTGATTCCTCATCTGCTGGATTCCAGGGATAAGTAGCATCCTCTGGTTCTAGTAATGCTTCTAATAACTCTAAATCTATTTGAGATGGCAAAGGAGAGAAAGTGTCCGAGCCGTTAATCTTATTAGCCATATTTTCTAACCTCACGATTATTTGGTGGTATTGACAGCTACAAGTTCTCAGAGGAGATTTCCGCAAAAAATGTTGATTTTTTTCTCTCAAAAAAGCATATTTTAAAGGCTGATGCCCCTTAACATAAAAATTCATTTACGCAACAGCTTTGCTATGAGTCTTCAATAACAAACTCCCAGATTTCACCTCTAGCACTTCCAAACTTTAACTGCATTCCCGATTTCAACGGGACTTCCTCTCGGAGGATTTGTTGCCAACCATTAGGGCCTAAAAACCAGGTTGTCCCGTAGGTGGAAAAATCTTGCAAGTAATAAGTTCGCACTAATGTAGCATCAGTAAGAGTATTGCGGCAGAATATTTCCGCATGGCGTTTGGATACAGATGGTTCGGGGATGACAATATCATTGTCTTTCGTGCGACCGATGCGGCTAACTCCATAATGCAATAACCAAGTTTTGCCTTTGGGAGCAAGCGATCGCAAAGTTGCAGTCAAAACCGGAGAACCTACATCAGGAATGGCTGTATCTGGTAGTTCTGTAATACCTTCATCCATATTTTTAATGAGTTCGCCATTAAAATCTGGATGCAGGTAGAGAACAGGCAAAGTCCAAGCAGGTTGATTAAATTTATACAGTGTTAATAACTCTTGTCTAGCCTGTGCTACGGCTTCATCAATTGGCTTGTGCGATCGCAAAGCTTCGGTAAAGGCTTGAATAAAACTGTGGCTTTCATGATCAGCAATTTCATCGCGCATTCCTAAAACCGCAGGTACACCATGACGAATTAGGACTTCTGCTAAACTGCTGGCAGGTATGGCTTGATTATTAATTGCAGCTGGTTGTGCGCCCCAACAAGCGTTAAAAACCGCTAGTTTCACACCTGTACGGGTCAACACTTGCGCCAATTCTATGCCATTGAGGGGCATATCTGGTCGCAAAAACAGTAATCCCCCGTCTGGGTCTGGCAAACCATGCCCCGCGTAAAAGAAAACATTGTACGATCTGCTTTCTAATTCTTGAATCAACTCTTGTGGAGTTGGTTGTAAGAGTTTATGTACTATACAAGGTGCATATCTTGAAGAATTACCACCGACCCGCGTATCCGCAAGACTTTGCTGTAAAATAGCGGCTTCTTGTTCTAGTTGTAGCTTGTCATCATGACCTAAAACCAGCAAGATACTTAAAGCTTGGTCAGTTCGCAAATAGGGTAAGGGGTCAACTTCAGTGCTGGTGCGACTAAATAGTAAATCTTGAGAAAGAGACATAGCCGATTGACCAGGCTCACGCTGCATAATTTCCCAAGGAAAAGCGATCAGATCCGGGTCACGAATTTCTAGTCGAAAGCGCAAACGTGTATCCTGACCCATCGCAATCCCGCGACTGCGTTCTAAACTACCGAGAATTTGTCCGTCGAATACCCAACGCCATAAATTCATTCCCAAGTATTGCATCAGACGACTGCTGTAGGGGCTAGTGGTCTGACCTGAAGTGGGTAAAATCCAATCTACGGGGAATGGGTTGGACTTTTGAGTTGAGTTTGGGGGAATATCTAAGCGACCATGACCAGCAAACATCTGTTGCCATTCTTGCCAGGCTTGGGTCAGTTCAACGGGCCATACACAGTCACGTAAAACGTAGCCACTGGGATAGGGAGCCTTGACCACCCAGATGGCGAAGTTGTCAGTGCCAGTGTTTAGAAGACGGGCGATCGCCAAATTCAGGGATGGCATGGATTCACTAAACTAAAAGCTAAAAACAAATAATTTCAAGAGAAGAATTCAGAAGCCAGAATTCAGAATAAATGAGTGGGGGATTTAAACCCAGCATTAATTGTTTTGCACCAAATCAGAGACACGGTGGGGGTTTTGAACTCGGTTATTCAGACGTTCGCGGGACTCGCTTTCCGCGTCGCTATCCACCAATCGTACACAATTCATTCTGGATTCTGACTCCCGACTCCTGAATTCTGTTTTGATAAAATTCTCCAAGGTAAAAATTTTCTATTTTTTTGACCTTGTAAGTGTTTTACTCTGATTGTTACCTGTTATTATTTCAGGTTTCTACCAGTTTATCGAGTATTTGACTAACTTGGGCTGGTATCAGGTGGTTCAATAACTGGCGGTTGCGTGACAGTTCTACATGGATTTGCTGTATCTGATTGTAAAACATCGCCAAAACGGTTGAGTTGGGATAAGTCTAGCAATACTGTTTTCTCTGTTGCTGGCAAAACTTTAGAATTTGGTGGAACTGAGGTAGTTACGGCTGGTTTATTAGTATTAGCTGGAGTTTGTGTACTTTTATTGGCACAGACTCGCATAGATACTAAAAAATCTCCCGAAGTAATATTGGGGTTTGATTTTTTCTCAATAACTTCTAAAAAAGTCCCACGGGGAAGTGATTGGTTGTTTCCCAAGGAGATTTCATTGTTGGTTTTAATTACCCAACCAGGAGACAAGTTAGCAAGCGATCGCGGTGCGGGTGTCGCTTCGATGATAGGATTTTGAGTTTGTAATGGATTGGAAAAAACTGGAAATCGCCATGATTGCGATCGCAGTTGCCTCACGTACCATCCTAAAGAACCTGCTGCTACCACAAATATTAACGGAACTATCCACTGTAGCGGTAATTGGCGAGCTTTGACAGGCTCAGTGTCTGGAATCACCTGAGTTTTATGGTTTGGGCTACCTAAAAGTGTCGCATCTGTCGCTTTAGATGCTAAATTAACACTTTTGGCAGAATAACTCTCTGGAATCACTGCTTTGATCGTGATTTCTGGTTCCCAGTATTGGACTTGATAGTGAACTAAAGCGATGGTGACATTATCGTGTCCATTTTTAGTATTAGCGATTTCGATTAATCTATCGGCAACAGTTGCTATATTTGCTTCTCCACGCAGAATTGGTAAGATTTCTGTTTCCCAGTACTCCTCCACCCGATCAAAATCACTTAAACCATCGGAGGTGAGCAGAAAAACTGCATCTTCATCGAGCATAAATCGTCCCGATGTCGGATGCAATGAATTGCTAGGCCCCATGCCCAAAGCCTGGACGAGAGAGCCAGCAGCACTCTGTTGCACAGCTTCGCGGTAAATAGCATAACCTAGCCGCACTTCGCGGGAAGCGACATTATCATCAAGGGTAACTTGATAACAGCCGTGGCGTGTAATCCAGTAAGCACGACTATCGCCAACGTGGGTAATGTACATTTCATGAGCAACAGGCAATGCCATAACTAAAGTTGTGCCCATACGCTGCCGCCCTTGGCGATTTTCACCGTCATTGCGCTGACTAATTTTGTCATTGGCAATTGCCACTGCTTTTTCTAGATCACTAAGCAGTAGTGAGGGGTCTATGTGATCGTAAGGAACTTTTGTTAGTTGCTGTACCTGCTGCTGGATCGTTTCAATGGCTAAATTTGAGGCGACATTGCCGCCCTCGTGGCCACCGATGCCATCACAGACAATTGCCAAGGCTGTTGGCTGGGGTGGTTTGCTTACCAAAGTCCCACTGGGTGGACTACAGGCATCTTCGTTACGTTGGCGACTTGGCCCGGTGTCGGTTTTGGTGATAATTTGGATCGTAGGCGTTTGCGATCGCCCTAACCCAGCCAGTCCCTGGTCTAAAACTGCGATTAATTGCTCGGTTGAGTGAATTTCTCCCTGAATCAACGAACGGCTAACCTCATTAACAAATTCCGTTATTGCTGGTTTGGCTTCATGTACTAACTGTTGCCAAAATTCACCTAATTGGGGCAATTCTGGTGATCTTTCATCGTCGAAACGCAAATCCAACAAACGTACTAATGAGCCTTCTACCCGCAATACATAAGAGTCAAGTAAGCTGGAGGCGACACCTTCACTTGTAAGAGGTTGCCACAGATGAGCTATTTGCCATAACCAATTGAGTTGGCGCATCGATGTTGCATCACGCCAAGCGGTGGTTAACTCGCTGCACAAACTCACTTGCTGGATTGTGTTATTTACTAATATTGGCGGTTTTTCTAAGAGTAATACTTCTCGATGGGAGGGCCCGTCAGTTAGAAAAAGCACTCCATATACCTGCGGTACGTGTAAGCGGTAGGGAATGAGTCTCAGGTAAGCTCTTAGAGGCTGTAAATTATCTAACTCAAGGGTTAGGGCTAATAAACCAGGCTTCGTATCTAAAAGAACAAATTTATCAACAACTAGATAGCGATCGGCTAATATTTCTCCAGGGCTACCCAAACTTGGGCTATCTACCACAGCCCAGAGGTAATTTTTGGGTAGGGGCGTGGAACATTGCTGGCAAAACTTATTAGTCAGGGGGTTGGGAGCCTGACAATTTTCGTCTGGACAGTAGATTGCCGCGTCATTTTCCATAGTTTTCGCACCGATCAGCGATTGGCAATTTCTTTAATAACATTAGTAGGGATAATCTAGACCGCTCATCTTTCTTAAACTTGACATACCCAGAGTTTAGATGATGATTTTAGCTGGCGGATATAAGCAGGTGCTAATACTTACTTATCCAAAGAATACGCCCCCAAGTCAACCCTACAGCCTCATCATAGCTTTTATTGCTCTGTGACTCTTCATCGCCAAAGCAACTAACTCCAACTCTGTTACCAAAGCATAACCCAACCATAACTGTGCTATTTGTTTTTGCTAAATTACCCCATCATTAAGAGGCAGATAATCTTGGTATTTATTTAGTTTATAAGTAGGATAGCAACAATTAACTTTAATTAAGAATTAAGAATTAAGAATAGGAAATATAATTTTGGCAGAAGTAGCTGACAAATCAAGTGGCTTGCCCTTCAAAGTCGCTTTTTTCAAGGGGAATTTACGGGAATCGTCAACGATTTTGGTTTTAGACAAAGATGTAATGTACACCGTAGCCGAAAAAGAGAGAGTTTTTATTTTCCCCCTTCCCGACACGGAAAGGGGGTTAAGGGGTTAGGATTTTCGCGGGCTTTTCCAGATGACATCAGAAGTCAGAGGGATTCAGTCAGCCCATTACCAACTCATTCGCTTATTTGTCGTCAATTGCAACTTGGGGGACTCCCATGCTGTAGTTGGTAACACGGGCAGAAAGATTGTAGCTGATTTCGCCGCCTTGCAGGAGCGATCGCAGATAATGCTCTAAGTCTGATCCCACACGGCGTAGGTTATAGTCTGTGAGGTCTGCCCCACTAGATGCTTCTACGAGTTCATCAAATTTTCGATAAACTTTTTGCAGCGCATCTTCATTCCAATTAAATTCGTTATCTGGGTCAATATCTAACGTTAGGACTTGTTGACTAGGAATCAGTTCGCCATCCCGGTCAATTTCACCTGCAAAAATGCGGACATGCCGGGTTGTGGACTTGAGCAGCATCGGGTTATCCATAAGAGGGTGTAAGATTTGGGTGGATTACACTGAAATTATTGTAAACGCTATATCTGAGCTTAGATGCTCTCAATTTACAAGCTTTGAACACAGTTTCAAAAGGGTATATTGAATGGGCATAAGTAAAAATATCACCTGTACTGATTTTCTTGCTACCTCTGTTATGAGTTGAAGATACAATTAGTTGCTAGTACTGACAGTAGTCAAAATATTTTTCTGTAAAAATTTTTGGGTTAAGTATTTTTTTTCGGTGTAATAATCTTACTTACTACCAAAAATTTTGCACCCATAAAGCCCAAAACCCGCTACTACAAAGCATTTCGTAGGAATAATTTGATCTGTGTACTTTTTTTTAGGAAGAACAAAATGTTTTTACATTAATAATTATGTTTATCAATTTCTCCTGATTTTTATATTGAAAAAAACGTACATATAGTAATTTTACTGAATCAGGCTACATCGACCTCTGGCTATAATAAATTCAAAAAAATTACGCGATTTTACTTACGTATAAACACCAAAATTAGAGTAACAAGTTCAACTGTTGTTGACGGCAACATAAAGTTGATGTAAAAACCTTTAAAAAGGTTGGGCAACTTCTTACAGAAACTTTATTGTGTAGAATCTTAAAAACTGAATAATAGTTATGGCTTACCATAAGCTACATCTGGCACAGAGACATCCGAATTTAGACAGGGAAAGTTTAGCTTGTAAATAAAACACAGGAGAGTGAAATGGAATACAAAGGTGATTGATGAAGAAAAATTCTTAATTCAAGCACTTTGGATTCAAAAGAGATATAAAGAATTTTTGCTGGACATCTACCTCCTTACCCTCATGACAACCAAGTAAAGGAATCTCAATAGTTATGAACTCCAAAGCATTACCACGCCAGATAAATAATCTCGAAGTAGGTGTTTATGAGTGCGAAATCCATCTCAAATTCCGGTTGATTGAGGAAAAGAGTCTATTGAGCGATCGCGAGCAGCTCTTACAGGTGCTACTTGATGCTTTAACTGAAGGTTCTGATGACTTTCTAGAGACGCTACAAGCGTCCGTTAAAGCGCAGGAAGTATCTGAGTTTAAAGCCTCACCTCAAATGCGACGTCAGCTAATGCGCTTGCGTAATGTTGCTGAAAATCCTCAAACTTAAAGGTGTAATTTAAGTAGTGAAAAATGTGAATTGGGCATCAAATCAAATGTTGATCTCATACCCCGTTGGCATAAAACTAAGCAGTAAGTAGAATTCATGAAATATTGTGATTTCTACTTTATAAATGTCTTATTTAGCAGCACAAAGTCCCAGGAACAGTTTCCGCTATTAAAAACTTTGTAGCAAAGGGTACTGGTAGAATCTGAGAGCAAATTCAGCCGGGTGCATTTTACCGAGTTTTTATCACAACATTGCCGGAAGAACAAAACCCTGTGTCTTTACAGATGGGGAATTGGACAGCAGGCGCGAATCAAATGAAAATCTAAAAGACCAAAGTAAAAATAAATAACCTTTCTTTTAGCTTTTGCTTTAGCTAAGTGCCTGATTTGCTGAAATACTTATGTTTTATCTATTACTTGTAATAGTTCATGGTTTAGCAGCCAGTTACCTATTACTAATTACCCAGGGTCATGGGAGCAGAGGCAATACGGTTTGGTTAACAAAGTTATCTGTTGAGGCGAGAAGGGGGAGCAGGGGGAGAAGAGAAGCAGGGGAAGATGAAATTGTTTAATAATTCTCTTTCCTCCCCTGCCTCCCCTGCACCCCCTGCCTCCCCTGCTTATCCGAACCGTATAGGGAGCAGAGGGGAAAGAGTAATATATTCTCCCCCTTGCCCCTCTGCCGCTTCTCAATTCCCAATAACTATTTAGCAAGACCGTGTTCTAGAGCAAAACGAACTAACTCTGTGCGGCTATTAGTGCCGGTTTTACTAAATAAACGACTGACGTATTTTTCTACATTGCGGACGCTGGTTTCTAAGCGACGGGCGATTTCTTTATTCATCAACCCTTCTGCGACCAAATTTAAAACACTTTGTTCTCTCGGTGTCAGATCAATTTTAAAAGGGGCTGGCGATTGGGAAATAGCATTTCTTTGAGTTAACAATGCTTTAATTTGGGCAATCTGATTGGCTAGTTCGGCAAGATCAGGGGTTTCAGCGTCATCTCCGGTACTTGCGGCCTTGGCGGCGCGGCGGGCGAGTAAATTTTCGACTATGGCCACTAACTCATCTGGATCAAAGGGTTTGGGTAAATAGGCATCAACACCAGCGTGATAACCTTGGATGCGATCGCCTGTCATACCTTTAGCAGTTAAAAATACTACCGGGAGTGCTTGGAAGCGGGGGTCTTCTCGTAGTTGCTTCAGGAATTGATAGCCATCCACTTGAGGCATCATCACATCGGAAATCACTAGGTCAGGTGTATTCAGTTGCATCCATTCCCAACCTTCAAGGGCGTTACTGGCGACTTGAACGCTGAAACCGCTCTCTTGCAGATAGTCTTTCACGGCTTCCCGTATCCCTGGTTCATCATCCACCAGTAACAATTGTGCTGACATTTAAAATTTCCTTAAGTTTACCTTTTTCCAATTTAGCGAAAGTTGACAGTCATTGAACAAAAGGGATAAAGGAAAAACAATTGCTTGTTAACGTTGGGCGATCGCTGGCCAAGTATTCAGAACAGATGCCTGTTTTAATATCCCACTGTTTAACTATCTTTTCATAGCCACTACTGAAGAGAGTTTTGCCATCAGGGGTAAAAGCGATCGCCATTTAATACTCATTAATCCACCTTTGATACTCATTAATCCACCTTTGATACTCATTAATCCACTTCAGATACTCATTAATCCACCTTTAATACTCATTAATCCACCTCAAAGACTGATTCACGGAGTTCAAAGACTCATTCATCTAGCTCAAAAGTCCCTGGTGAACAAGTCGCCCAAGACATAACTCGTCAACTAAAATATCTCCAACTTTCCCAGTCGATCAATCTACCATTGATCAAAGAACTATTAGATTGACAATAAGAGAATAAGAAATATAGCCAAAGCAGGTATGGGGCAATGGTGCGATTAAAACCGTGGCAGTGGGTCGTTTTAGCAATCCCGATCGCGTTTATCATTATTTTCTTACTGATATCCGCCGGTTCGCAAATTCATACGTGGGGCATTAGTTGGATTTGGGGTGTATTTACCCTTCTATTCGTGGGTTGGCGTTGGCTATTGGTCAAATGGACTCAACCAGCTGTTAACCAAGTTGAAGCTGTATTAGCCCAAGTCCGCGAAGAACTGGAATCGACGGCAGAAGATACAGTAGAGTTACCAGTGGGAAGTGATGCCACAAAGCTTGCAGAAATAGCACTTCAAGAAATTCTGCAAACAGCACAAAGCGATCGCCCCATTTGGGAAGATTGGCAAACTTTTTGGACGCGATGCCAGGATTTAGTTGTAGCGATCGCTCATATCTACAATCCGCAAATTCAATATCCCCTGCTGAATATCTACGTCCCCCAAGCTTACGGGCTGATTCGCGGAACAGTGGATGATATGGATCAGTGGATGCAAAAGTTATCTCCAATCCTCAATCAGGTGACAGTTGGACAAGCATACCAAGGATATGAAGTCTACCGAAAGTTGGAGCCATCGGCTCGGAAATTCTGGCGTGTTTGGAACTGGGCACAGTGGGTTTTAAATCCGGTGGCTGCGGTGGCAAAACAAGTCAGTCAGGGTTCTAGTAACCAGGCAACTCAGCAATTGTTGGGAAATTTAAGCCAGTTATTTCGAGAAGCTGCCCTGAGAAACTTATGTCAGCAAGCGATCGCTCTTTACGGACGTAGCACATTACCAGTTTCCGCAACCGTAGTCTCTACACCAACTCTACCCAAGGCAAAAACCCAAACCCTCCGCGAAATCTTAACTCAAGCTGAACCAGCCGAGGCGGTTGAGCAAAAACCCGTAAATATTCTCCTGGTTGGGCGCACGGGATCGGGAAAAAGTAGCCTGATTAACACGCTATTTCAGGCGGATCTCGCAGCCGTTGATGTTTTACCCAGTACTGATCGCATTCAAAATTATCAATGGCAGACTGAAGGTGGGGAAATCCTAACGCTTTTGGATACACCTGGTTATGAACAAGTAAACCGTGCCGATCTCCGAAATTTGGTGCTTGATTATGCCATTGACGCAGATTTGCTGCTGTTAGTCACCCCTGCCCTCGATCCTGCCCTGCAAATGGATGTGGACTTTTTGCAAGACATCAAAACAGAAGTTACAGATTTACCTGCGATCGCGATCGTCACCCAAGTAGATCGTTTGCGTCCCATCCGCGAGTGGCAACCCCCTTATGATTGGGAATGGGGCAATCGTCCCAAGGAAATTGCCATTCGAGAAGCTACTGAGTATCGTACCAAACTGCTGGGAAACTTCTGTAATCTAGTTTTACCCGTGGTTACAAGTGACAGCAAAACAAATCGAATTGCTTGGGGAGTGGAGGCGCTATCGTTGGGATTAGTCGATGCGATCGCGCCTACTAAGCAACTGCGTCTCGCCCGTTTTTTGCGTAATCTAGAAGCCCGCACCGTCGCCGCCGCCAAAATCATCGACCACTACACCTTCCAAATGGCGACAACACAGGGACTAACATCATTGCTCAAAAGTCCCGTCCTCCAGTTTATTTCTACGTTCTCAACCGGATCTCCAGCCCTAGCATATATGCTGGCAGAGCAAATTCCCGTGGAACAGTTGCCGCTTGTGATTGGCAAACTGCAAATGGGATATGAGCTTTTCTCGCTCTTAAATACAGCTAACTCTAACCCGCTCAACTTTGAATTGCGATCGCTCTGGCCGCTACTGCTAGAAAACTCCGCTTCACCCGACCGCAACGCCTGGGCATTTGGTCACGCCCTAGTGGAATACTGGACTCAAAATTTGACAGTTGAACAACTCCGGGAGCGATTTGAGTATTATTTAGCGATCGCCAAATAATTTGTCTGCGTTGAACTGAGAACTGGAACAATTTTCATCAGGGTTTATCTCGTTCCCAGTCTCCTGACGGGGAATGCTCGTCGTTGAGGTTCCACCTCTTGAGTTGCGGCAGCAGCCCCAGGAGCAGCATTTCCAGCCAGAGACTGGAAACGAGGTTTTAAAAGAGTTTTGGCTTAAGCCGACACCCATGCGCCCCTACAGTTGATTCATTAGCTTGCATAGATTTTAGAGAATTGATATAACATTTTTCCCTACAGGCGATACTGAATACTTACTCAGTAACTTCCAAAGATTTATACACTTAAATAAAGGAGTAAAAAATGCGTTAAGAGATTATGGTCTCAATATCAGAGTTAAGATTACGGTTAAGAGTAAGTGTCTGCTGAAACCTACTCGCTTTACCTGAATTTCCATACAGACATCCCTTTTGTTCGGAGTCTTTTATGACAAATATATTACAAACCTCCATTTTTTCAGAAGAAACTTTACCTCAGAGCTATAACATTTCGTCTTACAACAGGCTACTTTCGGTTGTGAAGGATTTGGCTTGTGTGCGGACTATAGAGGAAATTATTGAGATTGTACGTTTGGCTGCTCGCGATCTCACCAATGCTGATGGAGTAACTTTTGTACTGCGGGATGGCGAATGTTGCCACTATGTAGATGAAAACGCCATCGGCCCACTTTGGAAAGGTATGCGTTTTCCGCTCAAGTCTTGCATCTCCGGTTGGGCAATGCTGAATAAACAAGCAGCCGTGATTGAGGACATTTACCAGGATGCGCGAATTCCGATTGAGGCTTACAAAGTAACTTTTGTCAAAAGTTTAGTGATGGTTCCCATACGGATTGCTGATCCACTGGGTGCGATCGGAGCTTACTGGAGTACACAACACCAAGCCACACCGGAAGAGATCGGACTACTTGAGATTTTGACCGACACTACAGCAGTTGCGATCGCAAACGTTCAACTTTTCCAGAAATTGACGCACCAAAACGCCCTGAAAGACAAATTCATTGCCATGCTAGCTCACGAGTTGAGAAATCCCGTTGCCCCTATTTCCAACGGCGTTCAGCTTCTCAAGTTGAAGTTAGGACAGACTGGTGCAGTCGGAGAAACAGTTTTAATGATGCAACACCAGATTAAGCACCTCTCGAAATTGATCGATGAGTTACTTGACGTATCATCCATCACTTATGGGAAGATTTCACTAAACCTTGAAAAGGTTAATTTGGTGGAATTGGTTCGCCAAAGTCTCAATGACCATGCACAAGCAATCAAAAAATCGAACCTTAGCGTAGTACAAAACCTACCAAACACGCCTCTGTGGGCTTATGCTGACCCGACACGGTTCTTCCAAATATTTGGGAACCTTCTTGATAACGCCTTAAAGTTTTCTAAGCCAAATGGAACGATCTGGGTGGATATCTCATTTATTCCAGGTGAAAATGGCTCAGGTACTGTAGCGGTTTTATCTGTAAGAGATTCAGGCATAGGTATAGAGCCGACAATATTACCAGAACTATTCGAGCCGTTCACCCAGGCTGATCGCAGTTTAGATCGTTCCAGAGGCGGGCTAGGTTTGGGACTCTCAGTAGTAAAAAGTCTTGTGGAACTTCATGGTGGTAATGTTGAAGCCTTAAGTAGAGGAATCAATTTGGGAGCAGAATTCAAAGTTACTCTTCCTGTATGCGAAGAGATTACAGCTTGGCATAACGACCCGGAGATTATAGAAGAGGCTAAAAAATCGTTGAAGATTTTAGTCATCGAAGATAACGACGATTCAGCCACAACATTACAAGCAGTACTTGAGCATTTTGGGCATGAGGTTTCCATTGCCAAGAATGGAATTTTAGGGGTAGAACTTGCAAAGAAATTTGAGCCTCATGTAATTATTTGTGACATCGGGCTTCCCGAAATGGATGGATTTGCCGTTGCACAAGAACTTAGTAAAGACTCCAAATTTAATCGCTCAATTTTGATTGCGCTTACCGGCTACGGTAGCCAGGAGGATCGGCAGCTTGCACTTCAGGCTGGTTTTAAATGCCACTTAACCAAGCCTGTAGACTTTGAAATACTGACAGCAGAAATTGATCGATACTTTGATGGAGTATTATCAAGTTAACGAATTTTGCGACTTGCGTCTTTTAACCGGGGAGTCAATCCATTAAATCATCTGTGGCAGACTCACCCGGATAGAAGCGATCGCTCAGAATTTCCTCAAAAGGATATAAACATTGCTGGGGAAAAGTTGAAAGTGGCAAATTTGTTTCTCCTGATGCTAAATCCTTACCATTCTGATGTGATTCCTGGAGTGCTTCTTCAAGGTAAGGATTCAGACTTGGATTCTCGCTCAACAATTTGATAATTTCTCGTCGTTGTACTCTAATTGTTGCCAACCAATTACGGCTGCGTTGATTTGGTTGATATTCCCATTTGAGCAAATGTCCAATTAATATACTAAGATGATTTCTCAATTCTTGGCGTTCCTTTCTTCGCAAAGATTCAATTTCCTCAATTAAATTGGGCAAGTCAAGCTTGTTCCATTGGTGATGACGCAGAAGGTTAGCCTGTTCTTGAGTCCAACTGTAAAAGTCTGCTTCATACAAGTTTTTCATCCGTTTTTTGCTGTTTTTCAGATTTGTAGTGTCTATATAATTTCAAAATTCATAATTATGTTTCAGATAGAGATTTAAATCTTATCTGGAACAGGACTAAGTAGGTAGGCACAAATAAATCCAACTATATTACAAAAGGTAAATCACTTAAAAGCCTTGCGATTCCTTCACTCCGCGTTGCTCCGTACCCTGCGGTTTCCGCCCTTGGCGGTACGCAATGACATAGTGATAAATTTCCCCGCCCACCTACTTATTTACATCAGCATCAGGCATGAATTACGAATTACGTTAGCGTAGCGGTAGCGAGTCCGCGATAGCGAAGCGTT
The DNA here is from genome assembly GCF_023734775.1 of Nostoc cf. commune SO-36. Classification (NCBI taxonomy): domain Bacteria; kingdom Bacillati; phylum Cyanobacteriota; class Cyanophyceae; order Nostocales; family Nostocaceae; genus Nostoc; species Nostoc commune. Next base: position 2,482,085 of record NZ_AP025732.1, read on the forward strand.
AGCGACGCAGGAGCGTCGCGTCATTACGAATTACGAATTAGAAAGTCACCACGCTACGAATTGATTCACCTTTGTGCATCAATTCAAAAGCATCATTGATTTTCTCAATGGGCATTACATGGGTAATTAAATCATCAATATTTATCTTACCTTGCATATACCAATCAACAATTTTTGGCACATCTGTACGTCCTCTAGCGCCGCCAAATGCTGAACCTTTCCAAACGCGTCCAGTTACTAGTTGAAAAGGACGAGTACTAATTTCTTGTCCAGCACCAGCAACACCAATAATCACACTGACACCCCAACCTTTATGGCAGCATTCTAATGCTTGACGCATAACTTTGACATTACCGATACATTCAAAACTGTAATCAGCACCACCTTTTGTTAAATCAACCAGATAGGGAACTAAATCACCCTCGACTTCTTGAGGATTAACAAAGTGCGTCATACCAAACTTTTCTGCCAAGGCGCGTTTGCTGGGATTAAGATCCACCCCGACAATCATATTTGCCCCTACCATCCGCGCCGCTTGGATGACATTTAAACCAATACCACCCAAGCCGAAAACCACAACATTTGCGCCAGGTTCCACCTTGGCAGTATTGATGACTGCACCAACACCAGTAGTCACACCGCAGCCAATGTAACAAACTTTATCAAATGGGGCATCTTCCCGAATTTTTGCCAGGGCGATTTCTGGCAGTACTGTATAGTTAGCAAAAGTGGATGTACCCATATAATGATGAATCATCTGCCCATCAATGCTGAAGCGACTAGTGCCATCGGGCATAACACCGCGTCCTTGAGTTAGACGAATGGCTTGACAAAGATTAGTTTTGAAACTCAAACAATATTCGCACTGGCGACATTCGGGAGTGTAGAGAGGAATCACATGATCCCCTGGTTTGAGACTGGTGACACCAGCGCCTACTTCCACTACCACACCAGCACCTTCATGTCCCAAAATAGCCGGAAATAAACCTTCAGGATCGTCACCAGATAGGGTAAAGGCGTCGGTATGGCAAACCCCGCTTGCTTTCACCTCAACTAACACTTCGCCGGCTTTTGGCCCCGATAGTTGAACGGTTTCAATTGTCAACGGCTTACCTGCGCTGTAAGCTACTGCTGCTTTAACTTGCAACATCAGCCCTCCTGTATAGTTTTGTCATTTGTCATTGGGATTAGGGGATAGGTGACAGGTGATAGGGAATAATCTGTACCCTGTAACCTATTCTCTTCTTTACTCCCCAGTTTCCTCACACGCATTGAACACATGATAAACTTTTGTGTTACTTCATCAGTATTTACTAAGCGCGATCGCCACTATAACGAGAAATATTATCATTATTGTTAATGGAATAGTTTATTTCTTGGAAGTCCCTTTCTGTTTCTGCTAGCGAGGGAAATTCTGGCATCTTTCTGGAGGTAAAGTTGAATTGTTTTTTAAGTTTTCCAAAATAGTATTAAGTTTTTCCTTCTCTTTTGTATTAAAATTTGAGATAACATTATTCATTTCACATATATTTTTATTTTGATTGTTTAATTTTTCGTTTAGTTTTTCAATGTTATCGTTATTTTTCTTTTGTGATTGATTGATTCTACTTTCTTCTATGAAAAAAGTGAAAATATTTGCAGTAATTAGAATTAGAATAATTGTGTATAAAATGGGTTGCCTTCTTGTATAGTTTTTTTCAGGAATACTGAAGGAATATTCAGGATCGCTACGACGATACTTATCTGCCATAAAATTTGTTCTTAGCGTGAAAATTTGTATAAATATGTGTCCACTTCTTTTACATAAAGCTCGCGAATGTTTGCTGCGAAATTTCCTTTAGTATTAGAAGTAATTAGTTCGATTGAAGGTGTAATTTTTTTTCCAAGGTTTATTATATCTTTTCCTTGTGTAATTTCAGTATTTATTACAGCCTGATTTAATCTTTCAAGCAACTTATTACAAACACTAAATGCAAATTCTTCTATACTTTTACCTGAAGCTACATCTTTTAAATATCCACGATCCCATATCTTTTCTAACAAGTCCATTTTACTAACTATTATTTTTATAGAAAACAAATTTTCTCTGCTACACGTAGCTTTCAATATACATTGTAAAGTTTCTGGAGTAAATATTCTGTTCAAATGCTCATTTATTCTTTGTTCAATAAGTTGGTAAGTATTTTTTTTGCATTGCTCAATGAACTCATCTTGTTGTTGATCAGATGTTTTTCCTGTGTTAGCAACATACTGGAAATCAAAAAAATCCACAACAAGAAAAACTATGTTAACTAATCTATTACTTGGTTCACCAAAAAATTGTTCAGGAGGTTCAACTAGAATATCAGAAATATTTTGTCCTCTATAATCTAAGAATTTTGTATAACATCCTTTTTTGATATCTATGTTTTGTTCTTCAAATGGTTCATAATACTTTTGATAGAATATTGTATTTACTGTAGTTGATTCGGGTACAAATCTTTTATCTAACATCCTTTTAATTAAATTAGTTTTACCAACTCCACCAATGCCAACAACTAAGAATCTACAGACCCTAGAACCCACTAAAATTTCTTTTATTATAAAATTTTGAATATCTTCCCTCAAAGGCTTAAAGACTATAGGAATCATTGATATAAATGCTGAGGAAATAATTCCTACAGGAATACTATATCCTTTAATAGTAGTGTTTAATTGAACAATTGAAACTATTACTATTGTCATTATAACAATACAACAACAATAGATAAAAACAGCCATCCATCCTCTAAACTTCATCTTTATCACTTTTACATTCCTTGTAACAATTTTAGGACTTTCATGGAGTGGGTGATGAACTTCATGCCGTAACATTTTACTTCTCAGAACTTTTTAAACACACTCTTAGCTCGACTTTATCCAAAATTAAGAATTTGGCTCTCTTGATACGGCAAAAGCCTAGCTTTTTGGCGAAAAGTTTTTTATGTGAGTGATTATCGGTGCAATCGAAAAAGTAAAAAAACTGTACCACAGATGAAGACATCTCTGCTCAAGCAACAATTAAGTTCATGAAAGCTTTATATAATGCTGTTACCTGTATCCGCTATAACCTGATGAACACGTTTTAAGCACCATTATCCTGAACTCGACCTAGAGGAGTCTACTTAGATAATTTTCCAGGGCGATCACTCTACGGCCTGTCTTAATCCTCTGACTTTTCACGGGATTACCATTGCACAATAATTCTACGGAGTTAACAGCTAGAACAATGGTGCAGCGACGTAATATTAGTTATGCAACTCAGACTACTAAGGGTACGGTAGGTTCGCCCATTTAGCTTATATCGCAGAAGTTTTCGGTCTACTGAGATTGGTTAAAGGCGGCAACAGCTGTTTTGACAACGATGTAAACTGGATATCAGCAGAGCAATCCCCAAATAATTTGTCCACCTCTCAATTAATACATTTTGTTACAGCTTATGAACCCTGCCCTAACTCAAATTGGCGCTCAAATGTCCAACCTGACTGGCGTCAGAGCAATTATGAAGGATATTATCGAAACATTACGAGGGGGTGCAGGGCAGCAGTTTATTAATTTGAGTGCTGGTAATCCGTTGATTTTGCCAGAAGTAGAGCAATTATGGCGGGATTGTACTGCACAGCTTCTTTCTAGCCCAGAATATGGTGAGGTAGTTTGTCGCTACGGTTCAAGTCAGGGTTATGCACCATTTGTTGAAGCGATCGCTAACGACTTTAACAAACGCTACGGGTTAAACTTAAGCGATCGCAATATCCTCATCACCCCCGGCAGTCAAACTCTCTACTTCTACGCTGCAAATACGTTTGGTGGCTACACCCCTAGCGGCGAGTTAAAACAAATTGTTTTGCCTCTTAGCCCTGACTACACAGGTTATGGCGGTGTTTGCTTAGTGCCAAAAGCCCTAAAAGCCTATAAACCGACTCTTGATATCGATGCAGCTGCCCACCGATTTAAATATCGCCCCGACTTCAGCCAACTTACGATTACAGAAAAGACGGGTTGTGTTCTCTTCTCTCGCCCCTGTAATCCTACTGGTAACGTCCTCACGGATGACGAGGTGAAAAAGATTGCTGCCCTAGCTGCGCCTTACAATCTACCCGTGTTAATTGACTCGGCTTATGCGCCTCCTTTCCCAGCATTAAACTTTACCGAAATGACACCAGTGTTTGGTGATAATATTCTCCACTGCATGAGTTTATCGAAAGCGGGATTACCAGGAGAAAGAATTGGTATTGCCATTGGGGATGAAAAGTGGATTGAAGTGCTGGAGTGCTTTCAGGCAAATATTAGTCTCCATTCTTCACGTTACGGCCAAGCGATCGCAGCTTATGCAATTAATTCTGGTGGTTTAGTAGAAATTTCTCATACTGTCATCCGTCCCTTTTACCAAAATAAATTTACCGTTTTAGAAACCAGCTTAGAACAAGCGATGCCCAAGAATTTACCTTGGTTCCTCCATCGCGGTGAAGGAGCAATTTTTGCTTGGTTGTGGTTACAAGATTTACCCATCAGTGATTGGGAATTTTACCAGCAACTTAAGCAAGTAGGTGTGATTATTGTCCCAGGAAGTAGCTTCTTCCCCGGTTTAGAGGAAGAATGGGCGCACAAGCACCAATGCTTCCGCATCAGTCTTACCGGCAGCGACGAGGAAATTGCCACTGCCATGCAACGTTTAGCAAAAGTGGCTGAGGAAGCTTATAAAGGTGCTGCGGTGACTGCCTGATTAGGAGTACAGACGCGATGAATCGCGTCTGTACAAGAGTTAGGAGTTATAAAAATTTTTTACCCCATGACAAATGACAAATGATAAATCAGATAATTGGCTAGAAATTGGTAAGATTGTTTCCCCTCAAGGATTGTCTGGAGAATTACGGGTTTATCCTGTATCAGACTTTCCCGAAAGATTTGAGATACCGGGAAAACGTTGGTTGTTGCGTTCAGGTGACACAGAACCACAACCAATCGAATTATTGACAGGACGTTATATCAGTAATAAAAACTTGTATGTGATCAAATTAGCTGGCGTGGAAAACTGCGATCAGGCTGAGGCGTTGCGCGGTTGTACATTAATGGTTCCAGCAAGCGATCGCCCCCAATTAGGCGAAGATGAATATCATGTCCTCGATTTGATTGGCTTGGAAGTCTTCATGCAAACATCTGGCGAACTCGTGGGTACGGTGGTAGACATCATCCCGGCTGGCAATGATTTGTTAGAAGTCAAGTTACATAAATCATTTGCTACTGACAAAGAACAAACAACAAATGACAAAAAACAAAAGACTGTTTTGATTCCATTTGTAGAAGCGATCGCACCAGTAGTAGACTTGAAATCTAATCGTATTGAAATTACGCCACCACCTGGGTTATTGGAAATAAATAATTAGGTCATTACTTGATCTGCCTCTAGCTATTTTTGCTGTACTGGATACTTCAAGAGAAAGCAAAACTTGAAGCATGACAAAATTAGAGTATTTACTCTATTTATTAATCTAAGAAATGTGGCAATGCCAGAAAAACCAACAGCAACTATTCACAGGCAGCTACTAGAAATATTGTCCCAATTGCCCTTATCTTCTCAAGAAGAAGTATTAGATTTTGCTATCTCTCTCCAGAAAAAAAAGCTAACTCAGCATTGGGATGCTATTTCTGATGTCGATGCTGCTGCACTGAAAACTGAGTTTGCTAATGAAGATTTAACTTTTGCAGAATCCGTTTTAACTGATTATCTCTCCCAGCTTCAGCAAGAGGATGTAATTTGATGCGAGGAGATACTTTCTTATCAAATAGTTGTTATCGATAGGCAGCGATTAATCCGAAAAATAGGAACTCTTTTTTTTAATTATTTATTAATGCTAAAAGTGGCACTAGATTACACTTTACAACTAGATAACTATGACGAAGAAAATCCTGATTGATAGTATTAATCAATAGCGTAGGTGTCGCCCATAGTAGACCTCACTTTCCATTTTGTGCCCAAAAACAAGGAATTTAGTTACCAATACTGCAAAAAATCATCATAGGTGGATGGCTATCATCTGGAAAACAAGTATAATTACTGACTGAATGAGTCCGCCAAAATCCTTTTGTAATGGAGTGTCAAAATGACATTAGCAACGACTCCACAAACAAAGCCTTTAACAGATGAAGAATTACAGAAGATAAACGCCTACTGGCGTGCAGCTAACTATCTTTCCGTTGGGCAAATATATCTACTCGACAATCCGCTACTGAGAGAACCGCTAAAGTTAGAACACGTCAAACCCAGACTTTTAGGGCATTGGGGAACAACGCCAGGGCTGAACTTTATCTATGTTCACCTGAATCGACTCATTAAGAAATATGACCTAAACACAATCTACATTGCTGGCCCCGGTCATGGAGGGCCTGGACTGGTAGCCAACACCTACCTAGAAGGCACTTACACCGAATATTACCACAACATCTCTCAGGATGCTGAGGGAATAAAGAAACTCTTTAAACAGTTCTCTTTTCCCGGTGGTATTCCCAGTCACGTAGCACCGGAAACTCCTGGTTCGATCCACGAAGGCGGGGAACTAGGTTATGCACTCGTCCACGCTTATGGTGCTGCCTTTGATAACCCTGACTTAATTGTTGCTGCTGTTGTCGGTGATGGTGAAGCTGAAACGGGTGCTTTAGCAACTAGCTGGCATTCTAACAAGTTTATTAACCCGGTACGTGATGGGGCTGTACTGCCGATTCTGCACCTGAATGGGTATAAAATTGCTAACCCAACTACACTGTCACGGATTAGCCATGATGAGTTGGAGAGTTTATTTATAGGCTACGGCTACAAGCCCTATTTTGTTGAAGGTGAAGATCCCGCAGATGTCCACCAGCAGATGGCGGCGATTCTAGAAACAGCGATCGCAGAAATTCAAAGTATCCAAAGGGAAGCCCGTGTACACGGTTTCACTGAACGTCCCCAGTGGCCGATGATTGTCATGCGAACCCCCAAAGGTTGGACAGGGCCCAAGGAAGTGGATGGTAAAAAAACTGAAGGTTCTTGGCGATCGCACCAAGTTCCCTTTGGCAACATCGCCAAACAGCCAGACCACCTGAGACTCCTAGAAGATTGGATGAAGAGTTACAAACCAGAAGAACTCTTCGACGCTGACGGTAAGCTGATTCCCGAACTAGCAGAACTAGCCCCCAAAAAGCATCGGCGTATGGGTGATAATCCCCACGCTAACGGTGGTATTTTGCTGCATGACCTGAAAATGCCCGATTTTCAAGATTATGCTGTAGATGTTGCTGAACCAGGGAAAGCGATCGCAGAAGCTACCAAAGTGACCGGTAAATTCCTGCGGGATATCATGCGACTTAACCAAGAAAGTAGCAATTTCCGCGTCTTCGCCCCCGATGAATTAGCATCGAATCGTCTAGACCCTGTATTGGAAGTTACAGACAGAGTTTCGACAGCCGAGATTTATCCTGAAGATGACCACCTTTCTGCCGACGGTCGGGTGATGGAAATTCTCAGCGAAACTTCTTGCCAAGGATGGTTAGAAGGCTACCTCCTCACAGGTCGTCACGGGTTCTTCACTTGTTACGAGGCATTCATCCACATCATTGATTCTATGTTCAACCAACACGCCAAATGGTTGAAAACGACGAGACATATTCCCTGGCGCAGACCGATTGCTTCCCTCAATTACTTACTCACCTCTCACGTTTGGCGACAAGACCATAACGGCTTCTCTCACCAAGATCCCGGTTTTATCGACCATGTACTTAACAAAAAAGCCGAGATCATCCGCGTCTATTTGCCCCCTGATGCCAACACTCTGCTGTCGGTAACTGACCATTGTCTAAAAAGCCGCAACTATGTCAACGTCATCATTGCTGGAAAACAGCCAGCATTGCAATATCTCAACATAGATGCCGCTATCAAGCACTGCACCAAAGGCATCGGCATTTGGGAATGGGCAAGCAGCGACGAAGGTAGTGATCCAGATGTAGTGCTAGCTTGTGCTGGGGATGTTCCCACCTTAGAAACCTTGGCGGCTGTAGATATCCTGCGTCAGCATTTCGCAGATTTAAAAGTGCGGGTAGTGAACGTAGTCGATTTGATGACACTACAGCCAAAAAGCGAACATCCCCACGGTTTGAGTGAAAAAGATTTTGACACACTTTTCACCACTGACAAACCTGTTATCTTTGCCTTTCATGGCTATCCCTGGCTGATTCATCGCCTAACCTATCGCCACACTAATCATAAAAACATCCATGTGCGTGGCTACAAGGAAGAGGGAACTACCACCACTCCCTTTGATATGGTTGTTCTCAACGATCTAGATCGCTTCCATTTGGTAATTGATGTAATCGATCGCGTGCCCAAACTAGGATCTAGCGCAGCTTATGTCAAACAGCAGATGCAAGATAAGCTGATTGAACACAAGCATTATATTGAGAAGTACGGCGATGATGTGCCGGAAATCCGCGATTGGAAGTGGCCTTATTAAAAGGAGATGAGGGGAAAGAGGCAGAGGGGAAACTCTTCTCCCTGCTTCTCCCTAGTCTTTTAAAGTTGCTGTGTAACGTAGGGTGGGTTAATTTTTGTAGGTTGATGCAACAAAGGTGCAGAGCGATGCAATAAAGGTGTAGGGCGATGCAATAAAGGTGCAGGGCAATGCAATAAAAATGCAGGGCAATGCAATAAAGGTGCAGAGCAATGCAATAAAAATGCAAGGCAATGCAATAAAGGTGCAGAGCGATGCAACAAAGGTGCAGGGCGATGCAACAAAGGTGCAGAGCAATGTATCAAACGTGCAGAGCAATAGGCTTCTGTGTACACCGTAGCTCACAATAAGCAAGTGCGATCGCTGTTTCTAATACTTTGGTAAGATAACTTGTTGAAATTAACAATTTTGCGCTAGTCAAGTACTAGTGAAACCCAAAAGCATTTGCATAATTATTTAACTTTGTAGTGAGAAGTACTTTAAGTTACTTAATGCATCAAACGCTACATACTTTTATGGTTAGCGCTAGGATAGCTATGTATTTTATTAAAGTATAAATATGGCTCAAACTTTTTACGTAAATCCAGTATCAGGCAGCAATACCAACTCTGGTAGTCAACAAGCCCCGTTTAAAACTATTACGCAAGCCCTCAAGGTAGCGACTGCTGATACCAAGATTCAACTAGCAAATGGGAATTATAATGCTGCTAGCGGTGAAGTCTTTCCGCTAACGGTTCCATCTGGTGTGGCAGTGGTGGGTAATGAAACCAACAAAGGCAATGGCATTTTGATTGAGGGAAGTGGTAACTATCAGAGCCGTACTTTTGCTGGTCAGAATGTAACATTTGTGTTGCTGGATAAAGCCGAATTGCGAGGAGTGACTGTAACAAATCTGGCTAGCCGTGGTAGTGGTGTCTGGATTGAATCAACTGCCCCTACTGTTGCTAATAGCACCTTCATCAATAATAAGCGGGAAGGAGTATTTGCTACAGGCGATGCTAACCCAGTGATTCTAGGTAATGTGTTCAGTGAGAATGCAGCCAATGGAATTGCGATCGCTAAAAATTCTAAAGGCCAAATTGAAAATAACACCTATTTTAAAACAGGTTTTGGCATTGCCATTAGTGATACTGCATCACCTATCCTTCGAGATAACAGAATTTATGAAAACCGTTCTGGAATCATTATCTCTGGTAGCGCTCGTCCCGTATTACGTAATAATGTCAGTGAAAATAACACTGAAGATGGTATCACAGTTATTGGAACTGCTCTACCGGATATCGGTAGTACTAATAATCCAGGGGGCAATACTCTACGCAATAACGGTAAATTTGATTTGCAAAATGCCAGTTCCAACAAGCTGGTTTCTCTAGGCAATAAAATAGATGCGTCTAAAGTCGCCGGAAACATAGAGTTTGCAGATAGTCCGGTTCCGACGCCGACAACACCGACACCGACAACACCGACACCGACAACACCGACACCGACAACACCGACACCTACAACACCCACGCCGACAACACCCACGCCGACAACACCCACGCCGACAACACCCACGCCGACAACACCGATACCGACAACACCCACGCCGACAACACCGATACCGACAACACCGACGCCTACAACACCCACGCCTACTATCGAATTAACCGATATTGCTAATCATTGGGCTAGTGGGTTTATTCGGGAATTAGTGAAATTGGGGATAATTAACGGTTTCCCCGATCGCACATTCAAACCTGATGCAACCATGACACGCGCACAATATGCGGCATTGTTGGTAAAAGCTTTCAACCCATCGCCAAACCGCTCCGCAATCAAATTCAAAGATGTACCAGATGACTTCTGGGCATCCAAGGTAATTCAGCAAGCATATCGAGGTTTATTTCTCTCTGGTTTTCCTGACAATACCTTTGGCCCCAACAAAAATATCCAGCGTGTGCAAGTGATTGTCTCTCTGGTAAATGGACTGGGTTTATCTAGTGATGGTACGGCAACTCTCAAAGCTTTTGATGACCAAGCCAAGATTCCTGAATATGCCAAGGATGAGGTAGTAAAAGCTATAGACAAAGAAATTATCGTCAATCACCCGAATTTGAAACAACTCAATCCTACCCGCGATGCTACACGCGGTGAGGTAGCAGCGATAGTATATCAAGCTTTGGTAGATGCTGGTCGTGTAGCAGCGATCAACTCGCCTTATGTAGTGACTGCTTGAACTGGAGAGGGGAGAATCGAAGGGGACAAAGGGAAAACTTGTCTCCCCCACCTCTTGCCCCATAAAGGATCAGGAAGAGAAAGAGAGCGATCGCGCAATATACTTGGTTTTGTGAAAAATTGCTTTGTTGGATTGCGCTTTGCTTAACCCAAGCGTATTGAGCGATCGCCACTAATGTTTACTGCTTTTAATCGTGTTTTCACTTGCCCCACTTTCCTGGAAACCTAGATTAAAGCAAAACTTGGTGGTCTTCAATCAGTCGCGGGTCTGAATCCCCGACTGATAGCGTTCGCTTTTAGCGTCTCGTCTTGATTCTGACTCCTGAATTCTGACTTCTGAATTCTTCTTCAATAATTTTGAATTTTGAATTGGTATTATTACCATCTTCGAGTAATAGAATTAATAACGAAGCCTTTGTAAAGTCTTCAAACATCAAAAGATGAAGCTTTAGTCGCAGATTTTAACTGTAAAAAACAAAAGTCTGTATTCAAAGTAAGCTTGTAGCATATAAAACGCTTGTAAGATTTTTATGACTTCCCGGATTCGCTTTTTAATGTGCCCTCCTGACCACTATGATGTGGACTATGTGATTAATCCTTGGATGGAAGGGAATATTCACAAGTCATCGCGCGATCGCGCCGTGGAACAGTGGCAGGGACTACACCATATCCTTAAAGAACACGCCATTGTCGATTTAGTACCACCTGAAAAAGGCTGGCCTGATTTGGTTTTTACCGCCAACGCTGGCTTAGTACTGGGCAATAACGTCGTCCTCAGCCGCTTTTTGCACAAAGAACGTCAGGGAGAGGAGCCTTTCTTCAAGCAATGGTTTGAGGCAAATGGTTATATAGTCAATGAACTTCCCAAAGATTTGCCCTTTGAGGGAGCAGGAGACGCACTGCTGGATCGGGAAGGACGCTGGTTATGGGCAGGATACGGTTTCCGCTCGGAATTAGATTCTCACCCTTATCTAGCTAAATGGCTGGATATTGAGGTGCTATCCCTACGATTAATAGACGAACGTTTCTATCATCTGGATACCTGCTTTTGTCCTCTAACAAATGGTTATTTGGTGTACTATCCCGGTGCTTTTGATTCTTACTCCAACCGCTTAATTGAAATGCGAGTCGCCCCAGAAAAGCGAATCGCAATTGCTGAAGCCGATGCTGTGAACTTCGCTTGTAATACGGTGAATGTGGATAACATCGTCATCATGAACAAAGCGAGTGATGCTTTAAAAACCCGCCTTGCAGATGTAGGTTTCCAAGTGCTGGAAACACCACTTACTGAATTTCTTAAAGCTGGTGGTGCGGCTAAATGTTTAACTTTGCGGGTAACGGAACCAGTTAGAGATGAACTTCATGCCAATGTGTCGGTAGAAAGCCGCGTCATTCGCATGGAAGGACATTTGCTAGATGCTGGCTTAATTAACCGCGCTTTGGATTTGATTATAGATGCCGGGGGAAGTTTCCAAGTCCTAAATTTCAACTTGGGAGAACAACGGCAAAGTACCTCAGCCGCCGAAGTGAAGGTATCAGCACCATCTCATGGGGTGATGGAAGAAATCATCTCAATGTTGATTGATTTGGGTGCAGTAAATTTACCTCATGATGAGCGAGATGCTATCTTGGAGCCGGTAATCCAAGATGGTGTTGCACCTGATGATTTCTACGTCAGTACAATTTATCCCACTGAAGTGCGAATTAATGGTCAGTGGGTGAAAGTAGAAAATCAGCGCATGGATGGCGCGATCGCTATTACTCAAACTCCTACAGGTTTAGTTGCTAGGTGTAAAATACTGCGCGATTTGAAAGTTGGCGAACAGGTAATTGTTGACGTTTTAGGTATCCGCACCATCCGCAAAACTGAATCGCGGGAACAACGCAGCACCCAAGAATTCAGCTTTATGTCGGCGGGAGTTTCCAGCGAACGGCGCGTGGAATTAGTCGTTGAGCAAGTAGCTTGGGAATTGCGTAAAATCCGCGATGCTGGTGGTAAAGTAGTTGTCACGGCTGGCCCAGTAGTAATTCACACTGGCGGCGGTGAACACCTGGCGCAACTGGTTCGGGAAGGATATGTACAGGCATTGCTGGGTGGAAATGCGATCGCAGTTCACGACATCGAGCAAAATATCATGGGCACTTCCTTGGGTGTGGACATGAAGCGGGGTATCGCCGTTCGTGGTGGACACCGCCATCACCTGAAGGTAATTAATAGTATCCGCCGTTATGGCAGCATTCCCAAAGCTGTGGAAGTAGGGGCAATTAAAAGTGGCGTGATGTATGAATGTGTCCACAATAATGTACCTTTTGTGCTTGCGGGTTCGATTCGGGATGACGGGCCTTTGCCTGATACCGTAATGGATTTGATTCAAGCACAGGAAGAATATGCCAAACACTTAGAAGGTGCAGAGATGATTTTGATGTTGTCATCGATGCTGCACTCCATTGGCGTGGGAAATATGACCCCGGCTGGTGTGAAAATGGTGTGTGTGGATATCAATCCGGCTGTGGTGACTAAGTTAAGCGATCGCGGTTCTGTAGAATCGGTGGGTGTAGTGACGGATGTGGGATTATTCCTCAGTCTGTTGATTCAGCAGTTGGATAAGTTGACAAGTCCTTATGTGAATAAGGTAGGTTAAGAGAACGAACCGCAGAGGCGCAGAGGGCGCAGAGAAGGGGAGATGACAAGAGTAGCTTTCATTGAGTTGCAGGTTAATTGGGTTAGTTTGATTGCTGATTTCTTGTTGGTAGGGATGGTTTTTGGCCCGCCGATTGCTCCCTTTCTGGCTGCGTCTGGGGTGTGGTTGCTTCCTGGAATTGCGGACATCATTTATTTCATGGGTAATCATGTTTGTCCGCAACCAGATATGGGGTTAGATTTAGCACCACCGTTTATTATGGCTGTATGTATGCGTTGTTATGGCACTGTCACGGGTTTGCTGATAACGCGGCTGCTGTATGGCGTAACTGGTGGTAAAGGATTTTACTGGTTAAGTCAGTATGGTTGGAGTGGTGCGGCTTTAGCTAGTGTGCTGATGATGGCTTATCCTTTGGAATTGGCAGCGCAGGTTTTGGGTTTGTGGAGTTTTAATAACTATCTGGTTACGCCTTTTGGGTTGATTACAGGTTTGGCGTGGGGATTGTTTACTATGCCGATATTGCATGGGTGGCGGGTTGCGAAAACCAGCTTGCATGAATTGTAGAATTAGAAACGCATTTGTTTAAGATAACTAGCAGTTATGTCTAATGTAGCCTTGGCAGTCTAAGTAGTTAACTAGTTGGTAAACACATTGCTCAATAGTAAATTGATCAGTTAAACAAATAACCTCTGGATTTAAAGGTTCTTCGTAAGGATCAGATATACCAGTAAAATGTTTGATTTGTCCTGTTCTGGCTTTGGCGTAAAGTCCCTTCACATCACGGGATTCACAAACTGCTAATGGTGCTTGAACGTAAACTTCTACAAAATTGGTGGTTGTTTGTCTCAATTCATCTCGAATTTCTCGATAGGGGCTGATTACAGCAACGATCGCTACTACCCCATTTCGACTGAGTAAATTTGCAACAAAACCAATCCGCCGGACATTTGTATCCCTATCTTGTTTACTAAATCCAAGTCCTTGAGATAAATGGGTGCGAACGACATCACCATCAAGTAATTCTACTCGGCAACCCCGCGATCGCAGTTCTTGGGCAACAGATGAGGCGATCGTTGTTTTACCCGCGCCACTTAACCCTGTTAGCCAGAGGATTAGACCTTGATGACTCATAACTCGCTTTTTCTTCATCTATGGAAGAGTGCAATCGCACTTTACATTATTTGTGGCAGCGATCGCACATCTAAAGTGTGTTAAATTTTCCTAGCTCATCATGCGACTAACTTTTTGCGGCTAGGACGCTTGTATTCTGATTTTTTCTTCAATCCTACCGCTTGAGCTTGATCGCTATCTAATCCATACTGCCCGCGCACAACTTCTTTCATTGCTAATACCGCATTGTGAAATTCCCATTCTGCTAATCGTGCCGCATCAGCAGCAGCACGGTATAAAGCTAGTTTCTCATTTTCGGCTTGTTGGTGGGACAACATAACCTGATAAGCTTGCTGTAATTTGTCAGCAGAGGCATCAGCGCGGGTTGTGTTATATGTGCTGATGGTTTGCAAACCGTGCCATGAACTAACATCTTCACTAATTAATTGAGGACGTAAACGGCGTGTTGTATCTTGGGTAGGCATATTACCATACTGATGTAATGTACATATTTAATGTACCCATTAAAACTCTAAATATATCAGTAAGCTGAAGTTTTTAGATAAAACAAGGTTAGGAAAAGGGTAAGCTCATTTTTGCAACTTAGAAACAACAAAGGTGCAGGTCGATGCATTAAAGTTGCAAGCCAATGCAACAAACTTGCAGGTCGATACATTAAAGATGCAAGTTTATGCAACTTAGTTGCAAGTCGATGTATCTAAGTTGCACATTCATGCAACTAAAGTAGGCGTTGCATGAATCGAGATGATTAAAGCGTGACGAAATTAGCGGCAGTCAGCGTCATAGTATCAAAGTCAGTCAGTATTCCCAAAGTTTGATTACTCAAACGAATCTCATCACCAGCGAAAGACAACTGGCTGAAATTCAACCCAAGCAAGCCAATCTTATCGCCTTCGAGACGGTCATTACCAGCTTCACCAGCAAGCGTGTCATTACCGTTACGTGTCCTGAAGTGTCATCAACATTATTTGAATTGGTAGAAAATAAAGCCACTGCTTAATCAATCAACCCAGTTGACAACTCGCACACCAGGAATCTGTCTGAAATGGCGAAGGTTTCGTGTGACCAATGTAGCTTGATTGGAAAGAGCAATACTTGCAATCAACAAATCGGCTCGTCCTATTTTTTGTAGTTTGGGCGCAATACGTAGTCTATCAAACTGTTCTGATGCTGCCTGACTTACTGGCACAACTAAAAGTTGATTTAGTAGTTCTTCACTACGAAATAAAAGCGATTGTGCCTTAAGTAAATCTGCACCCGTCTGAGCTTTCAGAAGGTAGTCAATCCGTCCGCGCAAAACTTCACCTTTGGTAATAATGGTAATGCCCACGTCTGGATCGTCCACAGACCTCAATCGCTCAGTTACATTTAGCTGCCCAGCATAAAGATGAGTGAGGGTGTCTGTATCGAGCAAATGCATTAAGCCTCAGACTCCGCATCGACTTCAGAACGTTCCCTGTCCTGGTAAATTTTTGCTCTTAAATCTGCAAGAGTATCATCATCGGCTAAAGCGCCTACTTGTTGAAACAGAACAGCCCGACTGCTTTTTGAACGCAGCCAATCGTCAATTGCCGCTTTTAAAAATCTCCAGTCATTTTCAATTTTACGACCTGGAATATTCCCAAGCATTGTTTGATGCACAACTGTTTGAGTGGGTAGTCTTAGGTATGCTGAGACTTCTTCAAGAGTGAGGATATCTGGTAATATTAATTGCTCCATAAATCACTAATGGCTTACTTTATCTAAAGTTATCGTAAAAGTCTGTAGAAGAGAACGGATTTGCAGCATTTTGTCACTGACGATTTTTTAATATAATTAACTTTTATGTGAATTATGAGAGGCGCGATACCTACGGTGGGCTACGCCAACGCTATTACTTAAAAACTAAGTAAGGCTGATTTGTGCAACTTGAATGCAACAAAGGTGCAACTAAATGTAACTAAGTTGCTCTTGACTACAACAAAATTACAAGTCGATGCAACTTGATGGCGAGTTAATGCAACTTGATGGCAAGTCAATACATCAAAGATGCAAGCCAATGTACCTAAATAAGTTGTCGGGTGGGCAAACACTCGCCCACCCAAAAGACTTAAACAGAAGTAAAGTTGCTCTGCGTTAGCGTGGTAGTATCAAACCCAGTCAATATTCCCAAAGTTTGATTGCCTAAGCTAATTTGATTACCAGAGAAAGACAACTGACTAAAACTCAAGCCAGACAAGCCGATTTTATCGCCCTCACCTAAACTAAAGTCGGTAATTGTATCTCGACCTGCCGCTTTCTCCACCACAAAGATGTCGCTACCAGTCCCGCCAGTTAAGTTATCATCTCCCTTGCCACCGTTGAGGAAATCGTTACCCGCACCACCAACAAGTAAATCTTGACCGTTACCACCAATTAGACTGTCGTTACCGTCACCGCCATAAAGTTTGTCATCACCGTTATCCCCTTCAAGACGGTCGTTACCAGCATCACCATTGAGTGTATCTTGACCGTTACCGCCAAAGAGATTATCGTTGCCAGTACCGCCAAAGAGTAAATCGTCACCATTGTCACCCACAAGGTTATCGTTACCAGCATTGCCAGAAATGGTATCTTGCGCGTTGAGTCCGTTAATGATGTCGTTGCCAGATGTGCCGTTGAGGTTATCGTTATTATTAGTACCGTTGAGGGTTGTGCCAACTGCTACCGTTACTATCCCCAAGTCAGTGCCACCGTTGCCATCGCTGAGGGTATAGTTAAAGCTGCCATTACCATTACTAAAACCTGTGGTGGGAGTAAAAACTACATTGCCACTGCTATTTAAGGTGACAGTACCATTAACAGCGTTACTCACAGCAGTGATGCTCAAAGTAGAACTGTCTACATCTGTATCGTTAGCTAACAAGTCAGCAGCTAAGAGAGTCAAAGGTGTATTTTGATTGGCAGTGGCAGAGTCCTCACCTGCTACAGGTGCATCGTTGACGGGAGTTACTGTCAGGTTAAAGGCATCGTTAACAGCAGCATTGCTGGTGTCAGTTGCGGTAACTTGAATGCTAATTGTGCCGTTATTTGCCTCATCGGGGGTGCCGCTAAAGGTGCGGGTATTGGTGTCGAAGGTTAACCAGGTAGGTAAGGGGTTGCCGTTAGCAAGGGTGGCAGTATAAGTTAAAGTATCACCAGCATCGGCATCGGCAAAGGTGTTGGCTGGAATGGGAAAGCTAAAGAAGCCATCTTCTAAGGTAGTTTGGTCTGCAATGGCATTTGCTACAGTTGGCGGATTATTGGTGACAGGTTTTTGTGTGCCGTAAACATCATCGTTATTTGTCGGTGTTCCCGCGTCGTTCGCCGCACTGTTGCCAGTAAAGGTAGAGGAACCCGTGAAACTGACACTGCCAAGGGTAATCGGCATTCCCTGATTGTTGCCGTTAGTATTCGTA
This sequence comes from Nostoc cf. commune SO-36, assembly GCF_023734775.1. Lineage (NCBI taxonomy): Bacteria > Bacillati > Cyanobacteriota > Cyanophyceae > Nostocales > Nostocaceae > Nostoc > Nostoc commune. The sequence continues at coordinate 2,499,989 of NZ_AP025732.1, forward strand.
GTGGACTGCATGATGAAGATTGCCCCACCCAAGCCTTGACCTGGGTTACTACCTGTGCCGCCTGTAGCAGTGTTGTTGGTAAAGCTGGTGTTGTTGAGGGTTAAAGAACCTGTGCGGACAAAGATACCACCACCTAGTCCAGCACCGCCGCCGGCGGCGTCGCCGCCGTTGCCGCCGCCGCCACCTAGTCCAGCACCGCCGCCGCCGAAGCCGCCGTTCTCGCCGCCGCCGTAGTTGCCGTTACCGCCGTAGCCACCGTTGTCGTTAGTGCTACCAGCAAACAGTCCGCCGCCGCCCTCGCCAGCATTGCCAAACATTCCGCCGCCACCGTTGCCCAGTCCACTGACACCGTTACTACCGCCTTGGGCTGCGTTATTAGTAAAGGCGACATTGGTCAGAGAAACATTGCCATCATAGATAAACAAGCCGCCGCCCAGACCTGCACCGCCGCCACCTTGATTACTATCTCCGCCTTTTGCCCGTCCGTTGGTGATAGTTAAATCGGAAATACCGACTGTTCCCGACAAAATAAATAAGGGGCGCAGGTCGCCATTGTTGTTGGTGCCGCTATTATCGGCATCGCCACTGATGCTGTTGCCGTTACCATCGATGGTGATATTGCTGTTAACTAGAGTTTTCATGACCCCGGTAATGCGAACATCTGTATCGATGCTGATGGTGTCATCCCCTGCTAGTTGGTTCGCTTGGAGAATGGCATAACTAAGAGTGCCTGTGGTGCTACCGCTACCATCATCTGTGGTTTGGTTAACGATGAAATTTGCCATTTGATTGATTTCCTTTGTTTTAAGTCGTAGTTCTCAACCAAACATTGTGTAGATATGTTTAATACAACATCCTTACACAATGCAACATTTCTACTGAACCGTATTAGTGCATAAGCTTTTGCACCTATGCGTTTTGAGCGCAGAGGCAAGGCGATCGCCACCGGTTCATGGCGGGTACGCGATCGCTAAAACTTTGCTTAAATCATTGACGAAATGGATTGTACTGCGATCGCCTCAGTGAGCGCATCGGACAAAGATCCAAGTTTGGACTAGGATCTTTGTCCTATATAATTAATACTTATATGAATAAGGATAGTGGTGATACCTACGGTGGGCTACGCCAACGCTTCTACTCTCTGAAGACTGAGCCAGGTTAATTTTTGCAACTTCAATGCAACAAAGATGCTCTTCAATACAATCAAGGTGCAAGTCAATGCAACAAAGATGCAACCCAATGTAACTAAGGTGCAAGTCATTGCAATAAAGATGTAAGTCAATGTAATTAAGGTGCAAGTCAATACATCAAAGGCGCAGGTTGATGCAACAAAAGTGCAAGTCAATACATCAAAGTTGCAGGTGAAGGCAACAAAGGTGCAAGCCGATGCAACTAAGGGACTCCCAAATAAAAAAATATACAACTATTTATTGTGGGGTGGGCGACACAAGAGCCCACAGTCAAGGCGCTCATGTTGCCCACCCCACAAGATTGGATAATTTATTTCTTGGAAGTCCCTAAGTACACCTCACGATAAAAATTACGTAGTTTACCGCCGTAGGCATCGCACTAAATCCCCGCTTCTAGCTGTTTATGCTATTGGGGTGAACAATAGTAATTCCTTCAACTTTTACAAAGTCTTTTGGGTTTAATACCAATTTTTTATGAAGCTGCATAGAATTCGATCCCCCCTAACCCCCCTTAAAAAAGGGGGGAACCGGAATCAAAGTCCCCCTTTTGAAGGGGGATTTAGGGGGATCAAGATATATGCAACTTCACATTAAATTGGTATAAAGTCAGAATATGGCTGATGTTATGAGTAAGCACTACTGCTTGTATGCGTAAATCGTGAGTGCGTTTGCCGGAAATCTTGTGAGTTGTAGCGAGGTTAAACCAAAGGCGAAATACATCTGGTGTTTCTTCTAGCCACTCAAACTGATTTATGAGCATTTGCACCGTTCGTTCGGTTTCTTCTGGTGTCCATCCAAATCCATTTACAGCTACAGGACGTGTGGCTACAACCCAAAATTCAATTAAAACTTGAGATGTAATAAAACATTGATGGTTATCTAAACAGAATTCAGGAGTCAGGAGTCAGAATTCAGTATGAATTCTGTACGAGTGGTGGATGAATAAACGGGTTTAAAACCCCCACCAAATTTTCAATTTGGTGGTCTTAAATCAGTGGTGGGTCTGAATCCCCCACTGATTTATTCTGACTCCTGAATTCTGACTTCTGAATTCTTCTTCAATAGATATTAGATACCTGATTGTGCGATCGACAAGATTATAATCGGCTGAAGCTATATCGCTGGAGCGTAAAAGGATATTGGTATCTAATAAATAATCGGTCATACTTCATCATCGTAGATATTTTCTCGACGCAGAGCTTCATCAGAAAGGTTAGCATAGCTTTTTGGTGCCGTATCTATCCACTCTTGCCAAAGTAATAATCTCTCCGATGATGTTTGAGGTTTACTAGTTAGTAACGTTAAATGCTTGTTACTCAGCTTTTCTTGAAAAAGTTTTTGTTCTTCGGGAGAGAGATTTAGTACCACTTCTACAAGGGAAATTAACAAGTTGTATATTCATATTTGTGTATACCAATTCACCGAGTCAGTCTATGCGATGAGTTTTCGCCCTGTCTTTATGCCACTTTACTATAATACTGGTTATTGCCTCTGCCAATCCCTTCAGTGACCGCATCGGACAAAGATCCTAGTCAAAACTTGGATCTTTGTCCTATATAATTTATACTTATGTAGTAGTATGAGAGTGGCGATACCTACGGTGGGCTACGCCAACGTCTCTACTTCATGATGACTGAGTAAGGCTAATTTTTGCAATGCTCATGCATCAAAGTTGCAGATCAATGCATTAAAGGTGCAAGCCAATACATCAAAGGTAAAAGCCAATGCGACAAAGATGCAAGTCAATATAACAAAGTTGCAAGTTAATACAACAAAGTTGCCAGTTGATGCACCTTTGTTGCAGTCCAATATAACAAAGTTGGCAAGTCGATACATCAAAGGATATTTATTCTATTTTTTGACTAGGATTGCAATGTCCTATTTATTTAGGTTGTATTACTTATTCATTGCTAGATATAAGTTTTTCACAGAATTTAGGTAATGACTCTTGTTCCAACTATTCTGGGTATAATAGCCGGCATTAGCCTATATGTTGGTCTTTTACACTTACTAATTGCCTGTGGGCGATTAAAACCTGCGCTGCACTTCTGCTTTGGTTTAAGCTGTTTAGTAATTTTTGGTTATATTTTGGCTCTTATAGCCGAATATCAAGCCATGAATGTAGATGATTATATCAATGCCAAAAAATTGGTAACTTCTTTAGGGTATGCTTACGGGATTACTAATGTTTGGTTTGTGTCTTTATACACTAATATCAAGCCAATACGTTTAATTTTGGTACTCAATAGCCTATATATTATTAGTCTATTAATTAACCTAATTTCCCCTACAGGGATTCTCTACTCTCATATCAGTAGCCTATCAAGTATTTCTTTGCCTTGGGGCGAATCAATTTCTTACCCAGAAGGTACACTTAGTTCTTTATTCAGTTTCCACATATTAGCTTTAACCAGTACTACTGTTTTCCTTTTTTTTGCCTGTTACCGTCAATATCGGCGCGGTGAGAAGCAAGCTGCACTCACTTTAAGTTTAAGCGTGGCAATTTTGATAGCAACTATTCAACACGATCGCCTAGTGGATTTAGGGACAATCAAATTCATATACCTGGCTGGATTTGGATTTATGTCCTTCGTGATAATTATGAGTCTACGCTTGTCCAAGGAGTTGATGCAAGCGGTGAAACTACACGAACAATTGATAGAAAGCGAACGGCTACGCAAGATTGCTGTGGAACTGGAGCGAAATCGCCTCGCCCGCGACTTACACGATTCGGTATCGCAGACATTATTTACAGTGGCGACAATTGCCGAAGCTTTGCCTAGAGTGTGGAAACGCAACCCAGAGACAGCCCAACAGGGATTAGAGGAACTTGCCCAACTCACACAAGGGGCGTTAGCAGAAATGCGGAATCTACTGATGGAGTTGCGTCCTAATGGTTTGGTAGAGAAACCTTTAGGTGAATTGCTACACCAGTTAACCAAGGCAATTCAAGGACGGGCAAGTTTACAGATAATCACAACGGTGGAAACCGATCATCGCTCTTTGTCTAATGAAGTGAAGCTTGTTTTCTACCGGATTACTCAAGAGGCACTGAATAATATTATTAAATATGCCCAAGCAACGCAAGTATCAGTCAGCCTCCACGGTGATTCACAGGAAATAGTCTTGCGTATTAGTGATAATGGCTGTGGTTTTGACTCCAACAAAATACCATCTGGTCATCTGGGCATAGCAATTATGAAAGAACGGGCTGAGTCCATCGGCGCTATTTTTCATTTGTCAAGCTATCCAGGGAAGGGGACTGAGATTGTTCTGAGTTGGTCAAGCGCTATCAATAAATGAAAAACTCCACGCCACTTGCGGGATGGAGTTTTTGGGCATGGGGAATGGGGCATGGGGAAGAGTCTCTAATGCCCAATGCCCAGTGCCCCAAGTGGCGGGGCAGCTATCCCTCTACAGACACCTGAGGATGGAGTTTCCCGCCGCTTTTAATAAAGTTAACTATTTAAAGCGTGATTTGTTCTTTTTGATTGCTTATTGATAAGGATTTTAGACGTATTTGCTTTTTGTAATACAGGTATGTTTATTTCAATCGACTTACTGAGAAAAGACAAGCTTATATATAACGTAAGATTTTTTCGTCAGGTTAAGAATCTCACGTATAAATACTGAAAATGGAAGTATAGTGTAATGTAAATGTATTAAAAATAGTTTTGATATCCCGGATTTATATATGGAAAAAGATAAATCATTGAAACGAATTCGGGTGATTACTGTTGACGATCATGAAATTCTGCGGGGAGGTATTAAATTTGTCTTGCTGGCGTTTGATGACATTGAATTAGTGGGTGAAGCGCGTAATGCAGATGAAGCAATACATTTGTGCGAACAGTTGCAGCCAGATGTGGTGCTGATGGATTTGATGATGGTGGGTATGAATGGGCAGAAGCAACAAGAGCTATCCGCAAAAAATACCCAGAAATTCAAGTTTTAATTTTGACGAGTTTTCTAGCGAATGACTTGGTACAGAAAGCAATACAAGCCGGAGCCATTAGCTACCTGCTCAAGGGTATCTCGATTGATGAGTTGGCAAATGCCATACGAGCCGCTGCGATTGGTCGCTCTATGTTGGCTGGCAACAGAGGTAATTCAGGCTTTGCTGCAACCAAGCAAACCTTCATCCCAAACTGTCTATGAATTGAGCAAACGCCAGGGAGAAGTTTTAGCACTGCTGGCTTTAGGATTGAGTAATGATGCGATCGCTCAACGGATGAAACTGAGTCCTTCTACCATTAGGCATCATGTCAGTCAGGTACTAAGTAAGTTAGGAGTAACGAACCGCACTGAGGCTGCAACTACAGCAGTACGAGTTGAATGTCTTTAGTATTGGTGAATCAACTTAGTTACTTTTGAATATTTTATATTGCAAAGTTTTAAGAAAATTGATTTTAACAAGAGTAGTAGCAATACCTACGGTGAGCTACGCCAACGGCTACTACTCTTGTTACGCCAGTAAGGTGTTTAATTTTTGCAGGTCAATGCAATTAAGGTGCAGGTCGATGCAACTAAGGTGCAAGCCAATGCAATTAAGGTGCAAGCCAATGCAACTAAGGTGCAAGCCAATGCAACTAAGGTGCAGGGCGATGCAATTAAGGTGCAGGTCGATGCAACTAAGGTGCAGCCTGGTAGAGAAAAGAAAAATTCAAAGTTTTATCAATTCACGGCTTTTACTAATCCTAAAACTAGTTGGTACAAAAAGTTTCAGTGCTAGCGATCGTCTTGTTTGTTATCGCTATGGTCTAATACTGCCTATACTTACCTCCACCTTCTGTGATGCTTCAACGATTTGGTGGTTCTGCCTACGACGGGAGCCGCCATCGCTTTTAGCGTCTCCCTTTGGGAAAAGAGTGCGACTCCCTCACCGCTACGCGTCTACGCTACCAATTAAGAACTGCTAATGTTGATACTTTCGCAAATTCTCGATCCGCCGTTACTAGGTTTGCAGTTACCTGGAGCGCCATCGCTGTGATGATTGCGTCGGGTAGTTTCAGTCGATATTGCTGACGAAGTTGGATAATTTGCTCAATTAACACCGTATCATCAGCCATTAAACTAACAACTTCAACTCGTTGGATAAACTGCTGAAAAAGTTGACGATTTCCCTGACTCAACCCAGAAAATGCTAGAAATTCAATTTTACTAATAATCGAAATCCCGATCCAATCAGCATTTTGTAACAGTTGCAGCAGCTGTAAATTTCCTTGTAGCAGTGCTACAATCGCATTTGTATTCAACAAGTAGCGACTACCACTCATCCCGTAGCACCTTTTGCATCGCTAATGCGTCTCTCTCCCAAACCAATTTCCCTGCAACATCGGAAAAATCATAATCAGATTTTTGTGTTCTGTCTGATGCAACCGGATTCAAAACAACCACAATATTCACCTGTCCAGGCGCTAGCTGTGTTGGGATATCAAGATGCAAATTCCCCGACGCATCAACAATTGTCGTAAGTTGAAAAACTTCCATTGTTATTTCAGCTATTGAACTCTAGTTTCATTTTAATGCGATGTCTACGACGGGCAATACTGCTCGGGTAAAGCATTTTTAACTCGGCATTGGGTTTGGGGAAAAGGTTAAAGGTTTTTTCTTACCCCTTACCCTTTTCCCCAAAACCCGACAAGTATTGCTACGACGGGCTATGCCTACGTACCCTTTAACTAATAGCCTTAGTCAAAGTCACTAATTAGCGATCGCTAGTATTTATGGTACTAGCGATCGCGTTTGTTATCGTTAGCGTCTTATACTGCCTGTACCTACCTCCACCTTCTGTTTTCCTTCAACGATTTGGTAAAGTTTGTGTTCAAATTTCTGCATACATGCTGACCAATCAAATTCGAGTATAGAAGGGCGAGCGTGTCTAGTCATATCTGCTTTCAAATCGGGATTTTCCAGAATTGCAATCACCTTTTGAGCGAAGTCTGTAGGATTGTTAGGTTGGGCAAGGAAGCCGTTACGACCAGGAAATACCTGTTCTGAGGTTGACGGTGCAAAAACAGCAACCAGAGGGGTTCCAGAGGCTAATGCCTCGTTATTCGTAGTGCAGAAGTTCTCGGTGACAGAGGGGTTGACAAAAATATCTGCTCTGGCAAACCAACCTAGAAGTTCTGTACCATGAGACTCACCCCATACAGTAACACCCGATCCAAACTTTTTAGCACGTTCGCGGATCTCTTCATCTAGCGGGCCACTACCAACAATTACCAGATGGACATCAGGGATTTTGGCAGCTATGACTGGAAAGATATCAAGCAATTGGTTGACATTCTTTTCGGGTGTGATGCGTCCGACAAACAAAATAGTTGGTCGGTTATCATCAGGAATTGGATTGTAACAAATGTTTCGCGGGTGGAATTTTTCGCAATCGATGCCTTGATAAGCGACGTATTCAGCACGTTGGCATTTTAGTTCTTCGTATTTCGTGAGTTGTTCTTTAGAAGAGAAGTAATTGAAGTCATAAAACTCACTAAATTGCTTGACTAAAACGGGAACGATCGGACGAACCAAATTGAAGAATCTGTCTCCAAAGTAATATTTGATATACGCAACGATATCTGTATGGAAGAGTGATATTATTGGCGTGCCTGTTCGTTTTGCGTATTGAGTGCCGATAGGACGACCATAACCTTGCAAGAAAAATGAGTATAAACCTCTCATTTGTGCTGCTTCTTCAACTACGATAATATCGGGTTGGAACTTCTCCAGCAATTTGGTATCGCTCCAATGCCGATAGTTCAACGGTTGAGGAAGAGACTTATAGAATAGCAGTGGTTCTGTGGGGAATGCGTAAGTAGATAAATTGGGGAAAGACTGAATTTCCTCTAAACCTGGCATGGGGCGATCGCCGACATTTTTGGGGTAGCGATCGTTGATTTGCGGATGGATTAGAAAAACCTCATGTCCCTGCTCTAGCAACCAACGAACTCGTTGGTGAACTGCAACGGAAACACCGGTCAAAAAAGGAGCATACAACCCTGTAAATAGTGCAATGCGAAGTTTTTGCTTAGTCATAATAAATGGGAATATTTCACAAAATTGCTGGTTTTTAACTTAGGATTTACGCAGCAAATCTTTGATGAACATCCTGATTATTTGGTTCAGAAATTCCCAATACAGTTAAACTAAGGATTTACGCATTTTCAGCTAGCAGAAATTTTCGATGGTGAAGAAGATGTTTCTAACTGGAGTTTAGAAACTATCGAAACTTCCAAATTACTAAGTCAAAATTCCCCTTAATATACTTATCTAAACCCTTGGCATTAATGTAAATACGTTTTGTCAATCAACAAGCAAAAGCGTGTATTTTGACAAGGGTTATAGCTAATATAGTTCTACTAAATATAAGATAATATAATTTGAATACTAGGGAATGTTTAGTGTAAGAACTTTCATACCCTAGTTCATATCTAGCGATTTAATTCAGAGAGAAACCTTGCTATCAATAGGCTGATCTAACCATTGATAAGGACGATATTCGACTAGCCGGATATTCCAAGGCCCTTGAACGCGATAGCTGACACCGCGCCAAGTGACTGTTGAAATCCACAGCGATGACAGCATCGCTAACCCATAAACCCATTGTGTCAAGGGAATCCCAATCAACATTCTGATGATTGTAGCAACTGATAATTTGGCGATCGCCTGGTCATTAGAGCGAACCACTCGCTGTATCTCTAATTCCAACACAAGCATTATCAACAGTAATCCGGCAGTATAGATACTATAGCAGCCTAACAAGATAGCCGCAGCTTCCCATTTTGCCTCTAACAACGATCCTAGAACTAAAATGATCAGTAGAGTCGGAAACAAAATGCTAGAAACAGCTTCACTAACAAGAGCTAACCAACGTGGATGATACAGTCGAGAAAAAAGAATGAGGCGCTTGAGATAATCTATTAAGTTGAATAAATCAGTCTCTTCACGATTGACTATTAACAGCGAAGGCACAAACTTTATCTGAAAACCATGTTTTTTCAGGATGTCGTGCATCATAAAATCTTCGCCCAAAGCTTGTCCCCACTTATCTAGGAGTTCTGTTTGGCGAAGTACTTCTGTTTTCACAGCCAAAGTTCCACCCCAAGGAATTTGGAAGATAAACATTTGCACTACAGTGGATACGTTGCCGACGTAGCGCACTAAAGAACCCCAATACCTACCTGTTGGTACATACCAACGATTACCTGTTGTTGCTCCCACTTTGGCATCGGCTAGAGGACTGACTAATTCTCGTAGCCAATTTACATGGACTATCGTATCAGCATCTACTAAAGCAACCACTTTGTATGAGTCATCCAACTCACGGACAGCTTGGATTAAAGAACTGCATTTGAGACTACAATTGTTACGTACTATTCTCAAAGGGCTGATTTGAACATTAGTCGCTTCTTGCTCAGTGATAGTTTCACTAGCAATTTTCCAAGCGGGATCTTCGTGACTATCAACGATCAACTTTAAATCATACTGTGGATAGTTTTGATTTAGGAGCGATCGCAAACATCTAGGCAAAAACGGATCAGCACCGCGTAGACAAAGAATCACTGCGGTTTTGGGTAACTGATCATCTGGTAACAAGTATTTTTTAGATGAGCGCAGATACCATATAAAGACAAGCGTGAAACACACCTGAATAACCAGCCAACCCGTCAAAGACTTAGACAGAAATATCGCCAAATCTTCCATTAAATTTTTAGTCTCCGACAGAATGAGGGATTGGGCATGGGGCATTGGAAAGAAGACAAGGGGCAGGGAGCGCGGAGCAGAGGAGAAAAATAATTATTCTCCCCCTGCCCCCTGCTTCTTCCCCACTCCTTTACGAATCCAGCGAATATTTCATGATGATGTTGACTGTTGTATTTTTGTTTACAACAAAACTGGCATCACGAAACTTTGGTGTACCTGTTTGTATGGACACAGTTGGATTTTTGGAAATCCCAAAACCTTCTTGGGGAATACCGAAAAAGTCTTTATTGAGTTTGCGATCGCCATTTTGATCATCAACTACAGCAACAGCATAAGTTCCCGCCTTCAAACCAGAGAATTCTTTTTTTACAGAAGTGCCAGTAATCTTAGTACAGCCACTTTGAGATCCACTAGAATTACTCATCGGAAAACCTTGTTCACTAGCATAAACTCGAAAACAAATCTCGCCTTTTTGGTGATCTATTCCGTTTACCACAACACTTAGTGTTGCAGTTGGCTCTGCATTCACAGTTTTAGCAAAGCTGACGCTCATTAAAGTAGCAAGCAAAACATGAGATAGTTGAGATAGTTTCAGCATAGTTTTGTAGTCAAAATAGGTGATTTCGGGTCTGATAAAAAGCTGCATTTACTAGCTTTTATTTGTGAACTGATTCTTCCAAAGTATGGCTTGCTCTTGTTTAATTGATGGTAGTTGCAAACCTTTCCAAAATACTTGCAGCGCTATTAGCAAATCTTTCAGCAAAAGATATTCTGTCCCTTTTAACTGCTGATATAGACTTCTATGACAACACAGCCGCTCATGCAAACTCAGGGGACTACGCCATATAGAGAGTATATACTCCCAGATTATTCTCCAATGTGGCAATAAAATTTGTCCTTTCTTTGCTGGATCAAACCACACTGCAAAGCCATAAAAATCAGGCAGCATATTCAAGCATGATTTTTGATTTTTGTTTGCTAACAACAAGTAATTGGGAAAAAACATACTAATTGATTGTTGCGGATGACTTCTGGGAAAAAATAGGTATTCAGGAATTTCATAAAACCTACCAAGAATACCAAGTCTTAACAGCAGAACTCCATCTGCATAACCGTAACCACCCATAGGCGGAATCATTCTCAGGGCACTGGCCCGAATTACCCCATAACATTGATAACATAAATGCTTGGTCAGTAATTCGTGAAAACGCTCGTGTGGTTTTAGTGCATCTGTCTTGAGTTTGATATCGTAATTTTGGAGAAAATTCCCCTGTTCATCAATGAAATATGCCTGGGAGTGACACAAGATTATAGTAGGATCTTGGTCAAGCACCTCAACACACTTCTTGATAAAATCTGGAGAATGTAGATCATCACAAGCTGCCCATTTAAAGTACTCACCCGAAGACAATTTAAAAACGCGATTAAAGTTACCAGCACAACCGATATTTTTGTCATTGCGGTAGTAACAAATACGCTTGTCTTGCTCGGCATAAGCTCTACAGATTTCTTCAGTTTTATCTGTAGATGCATTATCTGAAATAATTAACTCAAAATCTTCAAAAGTCTGAGCCAAGAGTGAATCTATGGCTTCTTTGATAAATTTTTCACCATTGTATACAGGTAATCCGATGCTCAATCGTGGCTGATTGCTACTCATAGAAAACAAGTATCCAGAAAATCTGTGAATTCTTTTATGCTTAGTTGCAGATAATTGTTAGGTAGATGCAACCGAATAACTTAGGAGTCAGAATTCAGAATTCAGAATTCGGGAATCAGAATTTAGGAGTCAGAATGCTTTGATACCAAGCTGAATAATTTCAAATGAATCAAGCTGAAACTAGCTTATTCATTTGATAATTATTCTGAATTTTGGCTCCTGAATTATAAAAATCTTTAGGCTATTTCATCAAGCTTTGAATATCTGTTTTTTGCAGCCATTGATGTGTTCGCTGCATTCCTGATTCAAGGTCAATTTTTGGTTTATAATTTAACAGATTTTGGGCTTTGACAATGGAACAAGCATAGGGACGAGTCATAAAATCTATGGACTCTGGTAAAATATCAACTTTTTGCCGAAAAAGTTTTTGCCCTTGAACACGTAGCTTTAAAAACAACTTGATTTCATCTTTAGATAATGAAAGAGGCGCTTGTAAACCTTCCATTGCTGCTAAACGCATAAAATACTCTTTCCACGAAGTTTCTTGTCCGTCGGTGATATTAAATATTTCACCGTAGGTTTCTTTTTCTATCGCCAGAAAGATGCTATCAATCAAGTTATCTATATACACATGATTGATCACTCCTTTAGCATCGTTAGCACAGGCAAATAATTTTTGACGCATCATCAGAATTGGTCTGACTACCCAGGGAATACTTCCTGGCCCGTAAACATCTCCAGCCCTAATCACGATAATGCCAAAATCTGAGGGATTATTTAGTTCTAAAACTGCTGTTTCGGCTTCTATTTTAGTTTGGCAGTAGGGATTATTTTCACCCGAAAGTGGCCCAGATTCTATAACACCATCAGGATAGTTAAAACCGTAAACCATCACACTGGATAGATGCACAAATGTTTTGACACCAGCTTGTTTAGCAGCTTTAGCCATGTTGACAGTACCGCCAACATTAATATCACGAAAATTTTTAATTGCACCAGCTTCTTCGGCAATTTGTTCTGTATGTAAAACGATATCTACTTCCTGACAAGCTTTTTGAGCAATAGTAGAATCGGTAATACTACCGATAATTACTTCAACACCCAAATTCTGTAATTGTTTGTTCTGGACTGTAGAACTTTGTAGTCCACGAACCTTCATTCCTTGCGCTATTGCTAACTCGGCTGTACGCAAACCGACAAATTCATTAATGCCGGTAATTAGGAGAGTTTTGTTGTTGAGGTTCATATATTAAGTGTTGTACCAATATTGGATTAAAACAAAAGTGCTAGTTTTGATAATTTGCAATAAGTAATTTAGTGATTATTTTGTAATTACTAAATTACTTATTATGAACTTGCTTATCTATCAAATTAAAGTTGATAGACTAGTATTCTGTGGCGAAAGCTTGCCTATTTTTAACAAGCAATTTAAACTTAGAAAATATCTCCTGGATCTGCGGAGCGGAGTTTATTGATAGCAAGCGCTCCTGATGTTATACACATTAAAACTGTTGAAGTTAAGACAATAATTGCGTTGTTATTGGTCATAACTATTGGCAATTTAGTTGCTTCTGCTGCAAAGCTATATAACAAAACAGAAGTAATAAATCCTGGGATATAACCTAAAACTGCTAAAATTAAAGCTTGCTGAAATACCACATTCAACAAATAGCTATTGGCATAGCCTATGGCTTTTAAGGTGGCGTAAGCAACGAACTGTGTAGCAATATTGCTGTAAAGAATTTGATAAACAATAACTACCCCAACTACCGCAGCCATTGTCAACATCAAGTTAAGAATAAAACCAATGGGTGTTCTGACAGCCCAGTATTGTTTCTCAAAATCAATGAAGCCTTGGCGGGTAAAAACTTGGACATCATTAGGCAAACTTGCTTGCAAATTTTTTAGTACTGTTTCTGCATTAGTACCAGGTTTGAGCGAAATCAAACCTACGTCTATCATATCTGCTGGACGAGTATTAGGATTTATCCTCAAGAAAGTTGAGTCACTAACAAGTAAATTTCCGTCTACCCCAAAGGAAGGCCCTAATGTGAATAATCCACCAATTCTTACTCTATAGCCAATTAATGAACTGTAGGGAAATATTTCAATTGTTTGTGCAGTCTCTCCCGCATTAAATTTTTCAGCTATTGGGCCAAACTCTGGGCGAGAACCTCGGTCAAAAAGCACGACATCGGGAATTTTGAGTTTATCTAAATTTTTCTCAACTTCCGGGAGATTCATCACCGGTCTACCTGGATCAAAACCAATAACATATATTGAATATTTCTCACTAGTAGCCGGATTTTTTAGTTTGGCAAATTGCAAATACATGGGGCTAACTGACTCTACGCCATCAAACCCCAGGGATTGGTACAAACGAGTCCGTGAAAAACTTTGATTTGAGGTCAAAGATTTATATTGCGAACTCACTAAAAATAAATCTCCTTTGAGATTCTGATGCACAGCAGTTGCACTGGAATAAAGAGCATCTTGGAAACCAAGTTGCACAAACATTAGCAGCACAATAAAACCAATTCCGGCTACAGCTACTAGTAAACGAACTTTTTGTTGCGCTAGCTGTAGCCATCCTAAAGGAATTTTAAAATTCATGGATTTATTTTCATTTGTCATTGGTCATTTGTCATTTGTCATTTGTCATTTATGAATGACCTATGACTAAATCTGAATGGCGACATCCACTTGTAAGTTGGTTAAACGAGCAACTTTTTCACTATCTGCGGGATTATCGATGGAAATTTTAACTTCAATTATTCTGCGGTCTGTATCTGAACCAGGGTTGATGCTGAAGATGTTTTGCTTGTCAACTTGCCAACCAATCTCTTTTACAGTTCCTTTGATTGTTCCAGTAAATGCAGTGCTGTTAATTGTGGCTTTTTGTCCTACACGCACTTTTTGAACGTCGGTTTGATACACCTCTGCAATCACATACATTTGAGATGTCTTACCTATTTCAGCAAATCCTCTATTGGCGCTAATTACTTCTCCCGTTTTGGCGTGAATTTTCAAAATTTTGCCATTGATGGGAGATTTTATATAACTTAAATCCAAGTCGGCTTTTGCTTGTTGAACAGAAGTTGTGGCACTGTTGACTTCGGTTTGTGCTACTTGAACATCTACACTACGCACTTCGCTAATACTAGTGAGTTGCGCTTCTGCTTGCTTGAGTTGTTCTTGGAATGTGTCTTGAGTTCGCTTGAGGGTGGCTTGAGCTTCTGTTAGTTGCTGTTGTGTAGTCTTAAGTTGCAAAGCTTTGGTATCTGCTACAGAAGCCGCGATCGCACCTTGTTTGTATAATTGCTGATAGCGGTCGTTCTCAGCTTGAGCGTTGTCTACTTCCGCCTGGATGCGGGCAATTGTCGCCTCTTGAGTTGCAACATCCCCTTTATATTGTGGCTCTAAACGTGCGATCGCAGCTTTTTGAGCTTCGATATCTCCGGTTCTAGCTCCAGATTTCACCTGCGCTAGTTTAGCTTTGGCAACTTGCAGTTGGTCTAAAGCCTGTTGCAAAGCTGTTCTAGAACGACCATAATTTTCTAAATATGCCAGTGTTTGCCCTGCTTTAACCGCATCTCCTTCTTTTACCAACAGTCTTTCTACTCGCACCCCATTATTGGAAGTGGGAGCAGTCAAAGTAGTAACTTCGCCTTCTGGTTCCAAACGTCCCAAGGCGGTGACAGCAACTTTTGCAGGAGTGACAGCTTTTGAAGGATTCGCTGCTGGTGTAACAACTTTCGGTTTAGACCAAAATGGGGCCAAACTATAGAAAGTGATTAATCCAGCCGCTAAAGTCAGAGAAGCTGCTAAAATTACTTGCGATCGCCTTACGGGTTTTGTGAATAATCGACTTTCTTTATTTACTGCCATATTTCCATTCCAATTCTGCTTTTTTACGCGATAGCCTGGTTATATTTAGTAGATTAAAATAGACTCATCCGCAAATTCCCAAGAGGACTTTTCCTCTAAGATTTATACCTTAATAAAGTGGATGCATCTAAATTGGTTTTATATGAATTGTTGTACGCTTTTGCCGCCCAAACTCACTCTTGTGGCGTGAAAATTAATGCTTGTGTTACTTCAAAGCTTCCTAAGTTATATCCTATTTTGACATCTAATCCCGTAGCGTAAAATACAATAGCGCTAACCAGAAGACTTAACTCTCAAGAACAACTAAGCGCTAATTAAAATGAACTCAAAATTCGGATAAACTTGTTATTAAGTATGGCAATCAAATTGTAATTTGTCAAGTATTTTTCTTTCCATAAATTCTGATTCTTTCACTAAAATAGTTCATCATCTTAAAATTATATACATGATGAAATCTGCTTATAACTAATCCTTCATCTGCTAATTGAATACCAAGAGATGGTTCATTATTAGGTAGATTTGTTATTACTAACAGATTATTGTTAACAAGGTTGTGTACTATTAGACATTATTATTCGTTTTGATCCTACTAATTAAAGGCATGAAGCGATACCTCTGGTGGGTTATGACAATGCACATCTAAAAATACACGAATGTGACAGAAGAGGCAGGGAGAGGATTCATGATTCCTATACCATCAGGGTTTCAGAGCAACTGAATTTATTTATGGGGATTTTCCCCCTGTTCCTCTTTTTGACAGAAAGTTACCTATTTACCTAGCTTTAAGCCCCTTTTTTAACCCAGTCCGATGGGTTTTGCCTGTTTATTTGAGGGTTATAACCACTAATGCAATGATGATTATGTTTATTAAGCAACATTCTAAAAATTAACATTTGCTTTATAAATAACTGCTTTGGTTTCCAACTCGATTTATATTTAAAAATGACCAACAACTTTGGCTTAATTATCATGCTTCTATGAAAAAACATACTTATGATTATTCAAATTAATCTTTGTATTCATTGAATTGTTGCTTACTAGACAACAGATTTGCATTGTTAACTTAATCCAGCATAAATTTATGGTTCACCCGTAGATAACAAAATCTATCACATATTTTTATAGTCACAAATTATACTTTTATACTGGATTTTATTCAAAATTCACATCAGTAATAGTGGAGGTTTATTTATAAAATAACTTTAAAGAAATGATTTAGTTTATATAAAGTGTGTTAGTATTTTTATTAATTCAGTGCTTAACAACAGTTGGTAAAAGTAGTTATTTAATTGGAATTTTAAAATTAAAAATAACTAAATATAACTGCTTGTTCATCACCTTCTGATCGTTTAATTAATTTTTATATTTGCATAAAGCTGGATTAAACATGGTATTTTTTGTGTAACAAAGTTGTCAACTTTCCTAGTTAAAATAGCATAAAATATATTATCCCGGACGTTGAAATTGGCTATGACATTGATCCAGATACAGAACGTTGTCATTCACAACAGTAATGTTGCTGTGGTTAGGCTAAATAATCAAACGCTTTCGGTTGAAAAAACGTTTCTGTTCCCTTAGATACTCCTCAGTTTTCATTGTTCTAGTAGGATACCATTACTCAAAATATTTACCATTCCAAATGGATTAAAATCACTGGTCAAGCAGCTATTACACTCCAAGACTATTTTACCAGTTTTAACAACGTCATCGACCTCTTGCCACAATTTCAAGAGTCTAGCGTTGGATAACATTTTTGTGCGATTGCAGTATGCCAAAGCCGCCTATAAATCTAAGGCTTTATGAGGGCAGTATGCATCGTGTGGTGTCAATTTGGAGAAAAGCATTTAGCACAGATAGGATAGCTAGCTGCTTACAAGACGAGAGATTTTCATTATTTAGTAGGCAACAGAAATTACTGTAGCTACACAATCCACAGTACTCACTATGCCCTATGTCTGCTTATTCAATTGATACTGCCTTAACGGAGTTAGAGAGCCTGATAAATAATTGTGAACAGGCTGTAATTAAGTCTATCGAGGGAAAAAAAATGAAATCAGATAAATCAGTGTCAACAAACAGAATTAACAGACAATTACAACACAATCCTATCGCCATTGTTGGGATGGCTTCTCTATTGCCTCAAGCCAGAAATTTGCGGGAATACTGGCAAAATATTGTAAACAAAATTGACTGTATTACTGATGTTCCTTCCACTCACTGGAGCGTCGAAGATTATTACGATCCGAATCCCAGAACTACTGAAGATAAAACCTACTGTAAAAGAGGTGGGTTTCTTCCAGAGGTAGACTTTAACCCGATGGAATTCGGCATACCGCCCAGCATTTTAGAAGTCACAGATGTATCGCAACTATTAAGTTTAGTGGTTGCGAAAGAAGCGATGGAAGATGCTGGCTATGGCGAAAAACGTGAGTTTAACCGCGAGATGGTTGGGGTAATCTTAGGCGTGGCTATGGCCAAGCAATTAGGAATGCCACTTTCTGCGAGATTGGAATATCCAATTTGGGAAAAAGCACTCAAAAGCAGTGGTTTATCTGACGAAGATACTAAAAAAATCGTTGATAAAATCAAAAGCGCTTATGTGAAGTGGGATGAGAACGCTTTCCCTGGAATGTTAGCGAACGTAGTCGCTGGACGAATTGCCAATCGCCTAAATTTTGGCGGGATGAATTGTGTCGTTGATGCCGCTTGCGCTAGTTCCTTTGGTGCTTTAAAAATGGCAATTAGTGAGCTAGTTGAACATCGTTCTGACATGATGTTGACTGGTGGCGTTGATACCGACAACACCATCATGGCTTACATCTCGTTCAGCAAAACACCGGCTGTTTCTCCTAGTGAAAATGTCAAACCTTTCGATGCTAAATCTGATGGGATGATGTTGGGTGAAGGTATTGGGATGATTGTCCTCAAACGGTTAGAAGATGCTGAACGGGACAACGATAAAATATATGCCGTAATTAAAGGTATTGGTACTTCCAGCGATGGGCGTCACAAGAGCATTTATGCTCCCCGCAAAGAAGGTCAAGTTAAAGCCTTGGAACGTGCTTATGAAGATGCTGGCTTCTCTCCTGCTACTGTTGGTTTGATGGAAGCACACGGTACTGGTACAATGGCTGGAGATCCGACAGAATTCGGTTCTTTAAAAGACTACTTTGATGTACATGATGACAAAAAGCAGCATATCGCTTTGGGTAGTGTGAAATCACAAATCGGACACACAAAAGCGGCTGCGGGTGCGGCGAGTTTGATTAAAACTGCTTTGGCTTTACATCACAAAGTATTACCGCCGACAATTAACATTACTGAGCCGAACCCCAAACTCAACATTAAAAATTCATCCTTTTATTTGAATACCCAAACTAGACCTTGGATTCGTCCAGAAGGGGAAGCACCAAGACGCGCAGGTGTGAGTTCTTTCGGATTTGGTGGAACCAACTATCACGTTGTTTTGGAAGAATATGAAGTCGACCAAAACGAGGCTTACCGCTTACACAGTGATGCTAGTGAAGTGCTGTTGTTTGCTCCTACGGTAGAGCAATTGTTGAGCAAGTCGGAAGAGATTTTGGGTAAGTTGCGATCGCCTGAAGCACCTACACATTACGCACAATTAGTCAATGAGTGCAAATCACAACAGATTCCTCTCTCTGCTCCTAGATTTGGGTTTGTAGCCGAGAATCTCGAAGAAGCTTGCAAGTTCCTGCAAACTAGCATTGACTGGCTGAAACTTAAAGGTTCCGCAGCATCTTGGGAGCATCCCCAAGGGATTTATTACCGCGCCTCTGGTATGGAGTTGGGCGGAAAAGTTGTCTCTCTCTTTTCTGGACAAGGTTCGCAATACCTGGAGATGGGACGCGAACTGGTGATGAATTTTCCTTTGATGCGCCGTCTGCATGGTTATATGGATAGCCTGTTGCTCAAAGATAATTTGCAGCCGTTGTCAGAAATCGTTTTCCCTCATCCTGTGTTTGGAGAGGCAGAAAAAAATGTCCAAATTGCTGCTTTACAACGCACAGAATACGCTCAACCAGCCATTGGGGTGTTGAGTGCAGGGATGTACAGCATATTGCAACAAGCTGGGTTTAAGTCAGATTTTGTGGCGGGACATAGCTTTGGTGAACTAACAGCGCTATGGGCTGCGGGGGTTTTGAGTACTGAAGATTACTTGTTCCTGGTGAAAGCTAGGGGTCAAGCGATGGCTGCACCCGAAGATCCAGATCATGATGCGGGTAGTATGCTGGCTGTCAAAGAAGACATCAGCAAAGTGGAAGCAGTGTTGAAGCATTTTCCGCAAGTTGCGATCGCTAATCAAAATTCTCCCACTCAATTTGTCTTGGCTGGGCCTACCGCAGAAATAGCGAAAGTTAGAGAGATTTTACACGAGAAAGGATATACAGCTGTATTGTTACCTGTTTCAGCAGCGTTCCATACACCGCTAATCGCCTTTGCTCAAAAATCATTTGCGATCGCTACCAAGTCTGTTAAATTCCAAAGTCCCAAAATCCCTGTTTACAGCAACGTTACTAGTAAGCAGTATCCCAAGGAAGCCCAAGGTATTCAAAAGATTCTGGAAACGCACCTTTCTAACTCAGTGCTGTTTAAACAAGAAATTGAAAATATCTATGCGGCGGGTGGTAGTTGCTTTGTGGAATTTGGGCCAAGGAGAATTCTTAGCAACTTAGTGAAAGAGATTCTTGGCGATCGCCCCCATATTACCGTATCTTTGAACCCCAGCACTCAAAAGAATAGCGATCGCTCTTTGCGAGAAGCAGTTGTGCAATTACGGGTAATTGGTTTGACTTTAAATAACCTCGATCCTTACCAACTTCCCCAAACTATTCCCCCAATTGAGACGAAGAAGACATTAAATGTACGTTTAAACGGCATAAACTACAGATCCGAAAAAACGAAAAATGCCTTCGCTTTAGCTTTGCAGGATGGACATAAAGTCACATTACCAACTCCCGAATCTTCTGAAACTGTTGCTCCTTTATTTAGCAGCCCCGGTGTAACTCCACCTGTAGCGGTGATAGAAACTAACGGACATAAAAAACTTACCCCAGTAATGAACGGTGTGACTGCTAATATCATCACCCAGCCAGAGCAACAGATGAATCCTGTTACCCTGTCACAACCAGCCCAGGAATCTAAGATGCAACCAACACCAGAAAAACTTACAAATTACGAACAACTTTTAGCAAGTTTAGAATACCTCCTGACACAGTTCCAAGAAAATCAAGCCGAGAATTTACAAGTTCATGGTACTTATCTCAACCATCAAATGGAATACGCTAAAGCGTTTTTCCAACTGATGCAACAGCAGAATTCTTTGTTGAGCGAAAGTAAATCAACAGCCGAAACTGCCAAAATGAAGCTCGTTGTCATGGAAAGCTTAGAGCGTAGCATGATGCAGTTTCATTCCCAACAAGGTGAAACTCTACGCATCCATGAGCAATATCTCCAAGAGCAGTTGGAATATACTAAGAGCTTTTTCCAACTCATACAGCAAGAGTATTCTCAAATCATCTCTGGTGAGGGAGCAACTCAATTAACAGAGAAACTCAGCAATTTCACTCCATTCACCACAGAAACAACTGTTACTGATGCACCTACCAAGATAGTAGAAAGCCAGCCTTTGCCTATAGCTGTTACCCAAGAACCTCTCCCGGCTGCTGTAGAGCCTGTAGTTGAAACTTCGTACTCCCCACTTCCCACTCCGCACTTCGCCACTGTCGAGACAGTCGAGCCTGTAGTTGCGCCACCTGTCCCAGTAGTCGAACCTCAAACCGAGGTTGTAGCTAAAATTAGCTCACCTCCAGTCAACGAAGTTGTTGCAGAACCAGCACCCACAACTGCTGCACCTGTATCTAACGCAACTATCGATATTGTTGACTTGGATAAAAATCTCTTAGCCATCACCAGCGACAAGACCGGCTACCCAGTCGAAATGCTGGAAATGGACATGGACATGGAGGCTGATTTAGGGATTGACTCGATTAAACGGGTAGAAATCTTAGGGGCGCTACAAGAGATGTACCCCAACCTACCCAAGCCCAATTTAGAAGAACTGTCAGAAAAACGCACCATCGGCCAAGTTGTAGAGTATCTGCGATCGCACGCTTCTCAAAGTGTTTCAGTAGAAGTTGCAATTCCCGAAGTACAACAAGTAACTGAGATTCCAATAGAGACTGCACCAGTAGTTGAGGTAGTCGCTGCACCGGAACCAAGCGTAGTTGTCGCATTCACTCCAGAACCAGAAGTTGCTCCCGCAACAAGTGATGAATTTGCAAACTTAGGTGAAACCCTGTTAGCCATCACCAGCGACAAAACCGGTTATCCAGTGGAGATGCTGGAACTGGAAATGGACATGGAAGCCGATTTAGGGATTGACTCCATCAAACGGGTAGAAATCTTAGGGGCGATGCAAGAAACGTACCCCAACTTACCCAAACCAAATATTGAAGAACTTGGCGATCTTCGCACCATCGGTCAAATAGTCGATTACCTACAGCAGTTGGCTGGAGGTGAAAAAAAAAAGTCTGAGCCTGAGTTTGTCCAACAGCAGCCACCCCAATTAGAACATGAACTAGAGCATAATATCCCGCGCTATACCGTCAAACTCAGAAGCCTAGCACAGCCCGATTACTTGGATTTCACGTTACCAGAAGGACACATCGGTTTAATCACCGATGATGGTTCCCTCACCACCTATAAATTAACTGAATCCCTAATCGAGAAAGGCTGGAAAGTAGTAGTTATCAGCTTCCCCCAATCGCTTCTCGTCCAACAAGCGCCCTTACCTACAGGAGTAACCCGCGTCACCTTAGCAAACTTGAGTGAAGAACATCTTCAACAACAATTGCAAGCGATCGCATCTCACTGCGGAGCGATCGGGGCTTTTATCCATCTCCATCCGATGTTTGTAGGAAATCAAGCCGGAAGTATTTCTTATAACGAATCAGAAAAGGCGATCGTCAAGCACGTATTTTTGATGGCGAAACACCTGAAACCTTCTCTAAACGAAGCAGCAAAACATGGACGTAGTTGTTTCTGCACAGTAGCTCATCTAGATGGAGCCTTCGGTTTAGAGTACAAAGTCAACTTCGGTGCGATCGGCGCTGGTTTATTTGGATTAACCAAAACTCTGAGATGGGAATGGCCAAAAGTATTTACTCGTGCGATCGATTTAAGTCCCAGACTTGACGCTAAACAGTCAGTACAAAATATCATCGCCGAACTTCACGACCCCAACCTTTATATAAGTGAAGTTGGCTACGGCTCACAAGGACGAGTCACCATTATCGCCGATTAAAAAGTAGATTAACGCCGTGTGCAACTTTCTCTCGAACCTAACCCCCAACCCCTTCCCTACAAGGGAAGGGGAGTAAGAATCAAAGCCTTTCTCCCTGTGACTACGGTCGAATTACCCCCCTTAATCCCCCCTTGGAAAGGGGGGAAATAAGAAATCCAGTTCCCTCCCCTTTACAAGGGGAGGGTTAGGGTGGGGTAAAACCCTGGTTAATGAGCTATTTCAGACTTGTACACCGTAGCCCTGTTGGGGAGAGGAATGGAAGCGGGGGTTTCAAGAATCAGTTGCACATCAAAAAACCCAATTTATGCAGGTATTCACGAGGATTTATGACACAAACAGCCCAGCTTAGTCCATCATCTGTCTTTGTCGTGAGCGGCGGTGCAAAAGGGATTACGGCTGAGTGTACTATCAGATTAGCCCAACAGCAACCCTGCAAATTCATCCTCCTCGGTCGCTCCGAACTATTAGAAACCGAGCCAGATTATGCTCAAAACTCTGATGACTCCGCATTGAAAAAATGCATCATGGAAAATCTTCTTTCTCAAGGAGAGAAGCCTACACCCATGAATGTACAAAAAATATATAACAAAATTACCTCCAGCCGCGAAATTAAAAAGACTCTAGCAGCAATTGAAAAAACCGGAGCTAAAGCAGAATATATCAGCGTCGATGTCACAGATACGCCAGCTTTACAAGAAAAACTTGCTACTGCTGTGCAAAATCTCGGCCCAATTACCGGAATCATCCACGGCGCGGGAAACTTAGCTGATAAGTTAATTGAAAAGAAAACAGAAGAGGATTTTGAAAAAGTTTACACCGCCAAAGTTCAAGGTTTAGAAAACCTACTAACTTGCGTCAACCCTAATCAACTTCAGCATTTAGTTTTGTTTTCTTCCGTAACAGGCTTTTACGGAAATCCTGGACAATCTGATTATGCGATCGCAAATGAAATTCTGAACAAATCAGCCCATATATTTAAGCAAAGTTATCCCTCGTGTCATGTAGTCGCTATCAACTGGGGCGCTTGGGACAGTGGAATGGTGACAGCAGAATTAAAGAAGATTTTTCAAGAGCGAAAAATTGATATAATTCCCATTGCAGTCGGGGCGCAAATGCTGGTTAAAGAAATGGATAACGCCAATCATGCAACCGCACAAGTTGTTATTGGTAGTCCACTAGTTCCAATGGCGGCGGAGTTAGATTCAGAACTACGAACCCATCGTATCCGTCGCCAAATAACATTAGAGGCTAATCCATTTTTACACGATCACACTATTTCTGGTTCTCCAGTTCTACCAGCAACTTGTGCAATGACCTGGATTATCAATGCTTGTGAACAATTATATCCTGGTTATCGGTTGTTTTATTACCAAGATTTCAAAGTTTTGAAGGGGATTACTTTCAATGAAACATTAGCGAAGGAACATATTTTAGAAATAGAAGAAATTTCTAAATTTAATCTTGAAAAAATCGAACTTAAAGCCAAAATTTCGAGTAAAAACCCACAAGGCAGAATCCATTTTCATTTTAGCGCTCAACTCAATCTCCAGCGAGAAATCCCAGATGTACCCACTTATGAATCTCTCAATCTCGAAGAAGATAATATCATCACCGCTACAGGAAAAGATTTTTACCAAAATGGTGGGGCTACATTATTTCACGGCCCCGCTTTTCAAGAAATCAAAAGAGTTTTAAACATCAGTCCTGAAAAAATTACTACAGAATGTCTGTGGCCAGAACTCAGCCCCCAGCAACAAGGACAATTCCCCGTTCAATGGGTAAATCCTTACACCACTGACTTGAGTATGCACGCCTTATGGATTTGGACACAACACTTTCATGAAGAAGGTTGTTTACCTGGAAAAGTAGAAAAATTTGAACAATTTGCGATGATACCACATAACGAAACATTTTACGTTTCTTGTGAAGTACTAGCTAAGACACCAAGTAGTGCGATCGCAAACTTTATCATACACGACCGCCAGGGGAAAATATACTCACGAATGCTCGGCGCTCATGCCATTATTTGGTCAATGAAAATGCTCAGAAGCTAGTAATCTTTCAAGTTGAAAGTTCGTAGTAAGGACTTTAATCGTTATTTTACAAGTACAGCCTTACGTGAAATCGTGGCGAATTGAGGGTTTAGATTTAAACGCAAAGGTTCGCAAAGGGAAACGCAAAGGGGCGCAGAGAATTTACTACGAACTATCAAAGCTAGCTTAATCTTAGGATTGCTATAACTTGCCTCGTTCAAAGTTTGGGGAACAGCGTAAATCCTGCCTGTTAAATATCTCTTGCTAAATACCCAAACTCGGAGCATATAAATCGTGGAAAAAATAGCCATCATCGCATTATCATGCCTATTCCCCGATGCAAAAAATCCTGAAGAATACTGGCAAAATATCGTTAATCAAAAAGATTCGACATCCTCTGCAACCGCCGAAGAAATCGGAGTAGATCCGACAATCTTTCACAATCCAGTTAAAGGTACACCAGACAAAACTTATTCCCTTAAAGGCGGTTACATCCGCAACTTCCAGTTTAATCCATCTGAATACAATCTACCATCAGAATTTGTTGCTGGTTTAGATAATACCTTCAAATGGTCATTGTATGCAGCTAAACAAGCAATCGAACAAAGTGGTTATTGGGGTAATCAAAATGTCCTTGCAAAATGTGGCGTAATTTTAGGTAATTTGTCATTCCCGACAAAATTATCTAATCAATTATTCTCTCCAATTTACCAGCAAGCCATTAATCCTGCTGTTAGAGAACTTTTGCAGTATGAAGACTTTAATTTAGCTGTCCCAAGTGCAACTAAAGCGTCTTTATACAATGCGATGATATCTGGTTTACCAGCATCGATAGTTGCTCAAGCTCTATCTCTATCCCAGATTAATTTATGTCTGGATGCTGCTTGTTCTTCCTCATTTTATGCGATTAAATTAGCATCTCATTACTTATGGTCACACAAAGCTGATGTCATGCTAGCTGGAGCCATCAGTTGTGCAGATTCCTTATTCGTGCGGATGTTATTTTCCGGTGTTCAAGGGTATGCAGAAAACGGTATCAGCCGTCCCTTAGATAAGTCATCTAGAGGATTAATCCCCGCCGATGGTGTTGGGATGGTAATGCTGAAGAGATATTCTGATGCCGTCAGAGATGGTGATAATATTCTTGCCACTATCTGCGGTAATGGACTCTCCAATGATGGCAAGGGGAAACATTTACTGAGTCCAAATCCTAAAGGACAAGTCCTAGCTTTTGAACGAGCCTATAATGAGGCGAATTTTAGTCCAAAAACTATTGATTATCTAGAGTGTCACGCCACTGGCACATTATTAGGAGATACAACCGAATTCAACTCCATCGAAACATTCTTTGGTCAAAACCAAGCTGCGCCTCTGGTAGGTTCTGCTAAGGCAAATACTGGTCACTTACTAACTGCTGCTGGCATGGTTGGCTTGACTA
This sequence comes from Nostoc cf. commune SO-36, assembly GCF_023734775.1. Classification (NCBI taxonomy): domain Bacteria; kingdom Bacillati; phylum Cyanobacteriota; class Cyanophyceae; order Nostocales; family Nostocaceae; genus Nostoc; species Nostoc commune. The sequence goes on from NZ_AP025732.1 coordinate 2,526,225, forward strand.
AGGTGATTTTGAGTATGTCGCATGGTGTAATTCCAGCAACCATGAATGTTTCTGAACCTTTAACTTCAGAAAAAGGTACAATTTCCGCCAACAAAATTGTTAGAACAGCTACAGCATGGCCTAATAATAACGCACCAATTAAACGGGCAGCTATCAGTGCTTTGGTTTTGGCGGCACTAATTCTCATCTGATTTTAGAACAAGGAAATACAACACAATCAGTTGAATCAACTCCCCCTGTTCCACCTACCAAAATTGCTATTGTCGGCATGGATGCCTTTTTTGGTAACTGCAATGGTTTAGATGCTTTTGAACGCAGTATTTATGATGGAACACAGCATTTTACTTCTCTACCGCCTCAAAGATGGCATGGTATAGAAAATCAAGAAAGTGTTCTGAAAGAATACGGTTTAGCAGATGGAAAAGCGCCAGTTGGGGCATACATCAAAGATTTTGAAATCGATACTTTATCGTGCAAAATCCCACCGAATGAAATTGAGAAATTAAATCCACAACAATTGTTGCTTCTGAAGGTTAGCGATCGCGCCGTCAAAGATGCGAAACTACAGGAGGGTGGCAATGTGGCTGTGATTGTCGCCGCCGAGACAGAATTCTCTGTGCATCAGCTACAGCAAAGATGGAATCTATCTTGGCAAGTTAAGGACGGCTTGCTCAACCAAGGAATTTCTCTACCTGCCCAACAGCTTTCTCAACTGGAAACCATTGTTAAAGATAGCATTCACCAACCAGTAGAAATCGGCGAATATGTCAGTCACATCGCCAACATCATGGCAAGCCGAATTTCTGCTTTATGGAATTTCACTGGTCCTGCATTCACCGTCAGCGCCGGCGAGAATTCTGCCCTCAAAGCGTTGGAAATTGCCCAAATGCTACTCGCTACGGGAGAAGTTGATGCGGTGGTTGTGGGTGCGGTAGATTTAGCCGGTGGTGTAGAAAACGTTTTATTCCGCAGCCAATTTGCACCAATTAATACGGGTGTCAACACGTTGGGTTATGACCAACAAGCTAATGGCTGGACGGTTGGCGAAGGTGCGGGTGCTGTCGTCCTCAAGCGCTACGAAGCTGCTAAAGAGGATAATGAACGCATCTATGCAGTAATTGATGCCATGAGTTTCGCACAAGGTAATTCTACTTTGAGTGATGCTTTGGTAAAACCTGATGCTTCAGCTATCAGTGATGTCTGTAAACAAGCTTTCGAGATGGCAGAGATTCAACCCACAGAGGTTAACTATGTGGAAGTCTTCGGTAGTGGCGTTCCCCAGGAAGATGAAGCCGAAATCACAGGTTTGCTGCAAGCTTATCCGAAAGTGGGCAATGGTCTGCATTGTGCATTAGGTAGCGTCAAAGCCAATATCGGCCACACCTATACAGCATCGGGAATTGCTAGCTTAATCAAAACCGCCCTCTGTCTTTATTACAGGTATATTCCTGCCACCCCCAAATGGTCTGGTGTCAAAACACCGCAAGTATGGGAAGGTAGCCCTTTCTATGTGGCGATGGAATCAAGACCTTGGTTTGTCGATAAAGGCGGCACACGCAGAATAGCAGCAATTAATAGCATGGGTATAGATGGCAGTTACGCCCATTTAATCTTGTCGGAGGAACCCAGCCAAGAGGAACGCGACAACAGATATTTGCAACAAATGCCCTTTCATCTGTTTCCTATCGCAGTTAGCGATCGCACCACCATCTCCGATCTTCTCAACAATCTCCAAAATACCATAGAAGCGAGTTCTTCTTTATCAGCTACCGCCAGCGAGACATTCGCTAGCTTTCAACAGCACTCTAATCCAAAATACGTCTTATCAATTACAGGACGTAACAAAAAAGATTTACTCAAAGAAATTGAATCTGCCCGTAAAGGTATAAACAATGCCTTTGAAAACGGCACAGATTGGCAAACGCCACTAGGAAGTTATTTCACAGCAAAACCATTGGGTAAAACTGGAGCCGTTGCTTACGTTTATCCCGCAGCAGTCAATTCTTATATTGGCATTGGTCGCAGTGTCTTCCGGTTATTTCCGAAAGTATTCGAGGACTTAAAAAGTAACAATCTCTACAATCGGGCTGCCGATGTTGAAAAACTAGTTTATCCCAGAAGTTTACCTAAATTGACAACCAGACAATTAGAAACTCTCGAAAAGCAATTGTTAGATGATTCATTGGCAATGTTTGAAAGTGAAATTGCCTTTGCTAGATACATGACAGCAATTTTCCGAGATGATTTTAAAGTCAAGCCGCAATCTGTATTTGGGTATAGCTTGGGTGAAACTAGTATGATGGTTGCCCAAGGAGTTTGGAGTGATTTTGAGGGCGGAAGTAACACCTTAAACTCATCACCTTTATTTGGCGATAAGTTATCTGGGCCGAAAAATGCAGTGCGTGAATATTGGGGATTAACAGATTCGCCAAACAACAATCTTTGGAATACCTATGTTCTCATGGCTACTCCATCCCAAGTTAGAGAATGCCTGAAACAAGAGAACCGCGTCTACTTAACTCAAATTAACACACCAGAAGAAGTGTTAATTGCTGGTGATGATGCCGCCTGTAAGCGAGTGATTGCAACTTTAGGTTGTAATGCTTTCCCCGCGCCCTTCGACCATGTGATACATTGTGAAGCGATGCGATCGCAGTTCGAGGAAATCAAGAAGGTAAACAGCTTACCATCACAAAATCTTCCTGGGATTGTGTTTTATTCAGCCGCCGACTATCAACCAGTTGCACTTGAAAGAGATACCATTGCTCACAACATCGCCAAAGGATTGTGCCAAGAACTTGATTTTCCGCAATTAGTTAATCGTGTCTACGGCGATGGAGTCAAAATATTTCTAGAAGCGGGTGCCGGTAGTGTCTGTTCCCGATGGATTGACAAAATTCTGGGCAACAAAGAACATATCACAGTTTCTCTGAATCGTAGGGGAATGGATGACCATGCTTCAATGGTCAAAGCATTAGCAAAATTACTCAGTCATCAGGTGAACGTGGATTTATCACCGTTGTATAGCAAAGCCCAAGACACTGCTAATTCAAATAAAGTAACATTGAGAACAGTTATCTTGGGTGGAAAAGCGATCGCTGCTACAATTTTGAGTGAAGAAAATCGCAAACTTGTTGAAGATTTTGCTGGGGATCTTAGGAGCGAACGCTTCAAAATACAGCATCCAAAGATACCTAATCTCCAACAATCTGAAATCACAGATTTTCTTAACACTTCCAACCAAATAACCCAACAAGAAAGTCATTTCCCAAACATTTTATCTCAGCCAGAAGAAGTAAAACCGAAAAATATCATTGATAACGTTTTTGAACCGAGAGAACAATTACAATCTTCTGAGTCAAGCGCAATTGGGCAGCAAATCCTCTTTCTTCGCCATCTGTCATCACTAAAAAAATTAGTAGCATCATCAGCATGTTCGATTTAAATAAGACCCAGTATCAAAAGCTCAATGCTAATAATTCAAAGATAACTAAAGCACACACAGCCTTCTTACAAGCTAGACAAGATTACAGTCAGCAAATGAGCGAAATCATTCAATTGCAACTAGCTTGTGCCCAAAACTTGCTTAACGAAGAATCTTAATATTTCATACCAATTCTCTCTCAACTTGCACTGCTTAATTCTTAACTTATCTCTTCCTTCGCGCCCTTTGCATCATTCTCTAACGAGACGCTGCGCGAACGCGGTTCGTTTAAAAATTATTACGTGCATCTCCCAGAGAATTGGTATTAGTCTCTTACTCTGTGCCCTCTGCGCCTCTGCGGTAGCCTGTGGCAAGCCGAAGCGTCTACGTTAACAGAGTCTACACCCTTCATATAATCCATTGTTTGTATAATCCGAGGGATAACTACCGTGACAACCGTAGATACGGTACTAAGTAAACACGATAATGGTCTTAACTTCTCCACTTGGTCATATAACAAAAACCAAGTTTGGAAAGGTTCTTTAGAAACAATATCTTTCGAGAAACAAACCATCAAAGATAAATTGATGGTATTAAATAAACCCTGCTACATCGTGAAAGTTGCCGGAAAAATCGGTGTCACTAATGAGGGTTATTTATCCCCTGGTGATAATGGCACAACAGCACAAGTAGAACTTTTAACATTTGCAGCCCCAATCCGCATTCAACAATTTGGAGATCCCACTTTTCTCTCCTCTCATGGAGTAAAATATGCCTACGTTACCGGCGCAATGGCTGGCGGAATTGCTTCCGAAGAAATGGTCATTGCACTCGGAAAAGAACAAATTTTAAGCTCCTTTGGTGCAGGTGGTTTAACTCCAGAACGTTTGGAAGCAGCCATCAATCGCATTCAACAAGCCTTACCTCAAGGGCCTTACGCATTTAATCTAATCCACAGCCCCAACGAACCTGCGATTGAACGCCGCGCCGTAGATTTATATCTCAAATATCAAGTGAGAACAGTAGAAGCATCTGCATTTCTCGACTTGACACCCAACATTGTTTATTACCGTGTTGCTGGATTGAGCTTAAATAGCAGCAATCAAATTGAAATCAAAAATAAAATCATTGCGAAAATTTCTCGCCGAGAAGTTGCGACTAAATTTTTGCAACCAGCACCAGCCAGAATCCTCAAAGAACTTCTTGAACAAGGGTTAATTACCGAGTTACAAGCAACTCTCGCAGCCAAAGTTCCAATGGCTGATGATATTACCGTCGAGGCTGATTCTGGAGGTCATACAGATAACCGTCCCTTGGTTTGTGTGTTACCTTCTATTATTGCCTTGCGAGATGAAATTCAAGCCCAATATCATTACCAAACACCCATTAGAATCGGTGTAGCAGGAGGAATTGGCACACCACAATCAGCATTAGCAGCTTTCATGATGGGTGCTGCTTATATAATGACTGGTTCCATCAATCAATCATGTGTTGAATCTGGGGCTTGTGAACATACCAAAAAGTTATTAGCCCAAGCAGAAATGGCTGATATGATAATGGCTCCAGCAGCAGATATGTTTGAAATGGGAGTCAAATTACAAGTTCTCAAACGGGGTACAATGTTCCCCATGCGAGCGCAGAAATTATTTGAACTCTATCGTGCTTATGATTCCATTGAAAGCATCCCCCTTGCAGAAAGAGAAAAATTAGAAAAACAAGTTTTTCGCAAAACTATTGCTGAAGTATGGGAAGGAACTGCGGCTTATTTGTCCCAAAAGAATCCTGAGAAACTTGGGAAAGCAGTTAATAATCCTAAACTGAAAATGGCGTTGATTTTCCGATGGTATTTAGGATTATCTTCTCGCTGGTCTAGTTCTGGTGAAAAAGGTAGAGAAGTCGATTATCAAATTTGGTGTGGCCCGGCAATGGGCGGTTTCAATGACTGGGTACGCGGTTCTTATTTATCTGAACCAAATAATCGTGGTGTAGTCGATGTTGCTAATCAAATTATGACTGGTGCAGCCTTTTTGTATCGCGTCCAAAATTTGAAAATTCAAGGACTGCAAGCTTCCGATTATTACAGTCAATATCACCCTGTTCGTTCTACATCATTGTTGGAGATTTAAAAATGACTATAAAACAGTCTTTCACAGCAGACGATATTCAAATATTTTTGATATCTAACTTAGCTAAGTTGCTAGGAGTTGCAACTGATGAAATAGATGTCAAAGAACATTTAGAAAACTACGGTTTGGATTCAGCCCAAGCGATGATTCTAGTCAGTAACTTAGAAAAGTTACTCGGATTTCAACCATCTCCGTTACTGCTGTGGCATTATCCAAATATTGAAGCTCTTTCACAGCGTTTAGCTGAAGAAGTGCAAGATGGTTCATCAGTTCAAGACACAAAGGTAGTAGCCTCTAATGCCAATACTGCGCCCTCTGTTCTAGATTTAGGTGCTGAGGCTGTTCTTGATCCTACCATCCATCCCGGTGCTGCATCTAATGTAGCTATAGGTGAACCCAAGAACATCTTTTTAACTGGAGGAACAGGCTTTTTAGGAGCTTTCATCATCCGGGAATTGCTACAAGAAACCAATGCGGATATCTATTGTTTAGTGCGTGCCGCTAATGCCGAAGAAGGCAAAAGTAAACTCCAAAAAAATCTAGAACAGTATGCAATTTGGCAGGAAGAATTTAGCTCCAGAATTATTCCGATTGTCGGCGATTTATCTCAGCCTTTGTTAGGTATTGGTTCGGAACAGTTTCAAGTCTTAGCTGCAAATATTGATACCATTTATCATAGTGCTGCTTTATTGAATTATGTTTTCCCATACTCTGCACTGAAAGCAGCCAATGTTTTAGGAACTCAAGAAGTTTTAAGATTGGCTTGTCAAGTTAAAGTCAAGCCTGTACATTACGTTTCTAGTGTGGCTGTTTTTGAATCCACTGCTTATGCTGGCAAGGTTGTCAAAGAACAGGATGAATTCAATCATTGGGAAGGTATTTATCTTGGTTATTCTCAAACGAAATGGGTAGCTGAAAAGTTAGTTAAAATTGCCCGTGACCGTGGACTTCCTGTAACTATTCACAGACCACCACTGATTTCAGGTGATAGCAAAACAGGCATTTGTAACACGCATGACTTTATCAATTTGATGACCAAGGGCTGTCTACAAATGGGATATTTCCCTGATGTAGATTATATGTTGGATATGTCACCTGTGGACTATGTAAGTAAAGCGATCGTTTATCTATCACGCCAAAAAGAATCCATAGGTAAAGCTTTCAATTTACAACATCCCCAACCTGCTGCTTTGAAAATGCTAGTTGAGTGGATACGCTCTTTTGGTTATTCAGTTGAAATGATTCCTTTCGAAAAATGGCAATCAGAGTTAATCAATAATGTGACTTCTGCTGACAATCCTTTATACACTCTGCGACCATTTTTGCTGGAACGTTGGTCTGATGAACAACTGACTATTCCTGATTTGTACTTACAAGCTAGAAGACCCCACATTAGTTGCCAAGATACTCTTCATGCATTGGCAGGTAGTTCTATTGCTTGCCCTCCCATTGACTCTCAATTGTTTATGACTTATACCTCCTACTTGATTCAAAGTGGTTTCTTGAATCTCGCTTAGGAATTTCAACTTGTGTAGGATGTGTTAGGAACGTAACGTATTATCCCGGATACTTTCGGTGCGTTACGGAAGCCGTAACACATCCTACCAAATATTTTTTAGTTCATGTTTTTTACAACACAGTATTACTGAATAGCCAATATTCCAGATGCCAGCAACAACTCATATACTAACAGTGGCAATATAGTTGCCCTGTTTTTTATGCTCAATAATGTAATTTTTTAGTATTCAAGCCTTGACAGAAGAAATTGAGGATAGAATGGTTAGTGTCGGGCATAAAAGTTTGATTTTGCCTGCTGGCTTTTGTAAATAATACTAGGCCAGCGCTAGTAGTTTGAAATAACCAAACTTCTTTAATGCCCCACTTATTCGATGCATAAGTCCTAAATTTGCGTTTGGACAGACACATCTATCCAAGGCATCACACAAGCATTTGAAAGGGTAATAACTTAAGACGTTTATCGTCGGTTGAGATATTACGCGTACTTAATTGTAGAACAAGAACCACTGTAAATGCAACGCAGCTTCATCATTAAATTGAATCGCTAACATTCTTACATGAACACAACACATCAAGGACAGAGCAAAAAAACTGCTCTTATTACTGGCGCAGCCGATGGAATTGGCTACGAATTAGCATGTATTTTTGCTACTCATGATTACAATTTGGTCTTAGTAGACAGAAACGGGCCAAAGCTTGTAGAAATTGCAGTTCAATTCCAAAAAAAATTTGGAATTTTTGTCAAGGCTATTGTTAAGGATTTATCTATATCAACGGCTCCTGAAGAAATTTTTACAGAGTTACAACTCGCCGATATTAATGTTGATGTGCTGGTAAATAATGCCGGATTTGGTATCTATGGATTATTTCACGAAACAGACCTAGCTGCTGAACTGGAAATGCTACAGGTAAATTTGGTGTGTCTTACCCATTTAACCAAGCTATTCCTGAAACACATGGTCAAGCAAGGTGAAGGTAAGATATTAAACGTCTCCTCGGCTGCTGCTTTTCAACCAGGGCCTTTGATGGCGGTTTATTTTGCTACTAAAGCTTATATCTTATCGTTTTCAGAAGCGATCGCTAATGAATTAGAAGGTACTGGTGTCACTGTAACAGTTCTTTGCCCAGGCTCAACCGCATCTGCCTTTCATGAAAGAAACCGGGATGGCTGACTCGAAGTTGCTCAAGGGTAAGCGGATGATGGATGCACGAACAGTAGCCGAAGTTGGTTTTCGTGCCTTAATGAAGGGTCAAACCATTGTCATTCCTGGTTTACTCAATGCAATACTTGCAAAAAGCGTCAGATTTGTACCTAGAAACCTGGTGACAAAAATTGTGAGAAATATGCAGGAAGATAAGTAGGGCATTGGGCATTGGGCATGGGGGAAGAATAACTAATGACAAATGACAAAAGTCAATACTGCCAACACTTCAAACCCCAGCCAAAATTCTCTATCGCAACAGCAGCAACATAGTTGTTAGCAGGTACTAGTTCAAAAAGACTCCAGTCTTCAGTTATCTGTAACTTGGCTGGTTCTGTGGGACTGAGCGACACTTCAATTTGCTCTAACTGGGATAGTCCGTCTCCAGTTGCTTTTAAATAAGCTTCCTTACAAGTCCAGTAACGGAAAAATATCTCTTGCTGTCGGTTGGGAGATTGTCGCAACATATCATATTCTCTCGGCAAAAAGAACCGTTCGGCAAGAGCTTCCAGATCAGACATCGGGCGAATATATTCTAGGTCTACACCAATTGGGCGAGTGCAATTCACCGCACACAAACCCAACCCTTGGGAATGAGACAAGTTAAACGCCAGTCCACTATGGCTAAATTTATCTGCTAATACTGGTTTGCCACGCTGTTGATAATTAAACTGCACTTGTAAGGGCTGGATACCCAAATAGCTACCTAATATAGTTCGCAGAATACCACGACCAGCGATGAAACGCTGTCGATGTTCCTGAAAATAGAACCGTTCAGCACGAGCCGTTTCGTCACTGGAAAGAGTTGCTGCTAAATTTTGCAGTTGTGGTTCCGGTTGGTCAAGGTCTATACGCCAGACATGAATCTCATCCGGTAGCAAAGTTAAATCTGTCGGTGCAGGTAGCCAAATATCATTAGAAGCGGTCATTGAGTCAAAAATTCAAGGGAGTTGTACTTTAATAGTTTGTTTAATTACGACGATATTATGGGTGGATCTGGTTTGACGCTTTAGCATTACTATATACAACTGCGCGTGTTTTTCCTAGAATCTACCATAGGTGTTGTTAGATATTAAGTCTAGCTGTAAACCTAAATACAGGTAGCCGCGAGCGCTTTTGCCAGCTAAATATTATAATTTATTACTCTAGATGTACTCTCCTCAACTCCACATTAAATCCCCTGAGAGAGAATACTTTAAACCCCTTGACAGAGAATTGCAATTTTTTTTTGGCTACAACGTTAGCTATTACAGTTTTACTCAAAGGAACTAATATCAATGTCTGCAAGTATTCTGACGTAGATATCTCTTCACTGGTAAATAGTTTTTATCAGAAAATGTTAAATTTGGAACAAAAAACCCTTGCCAAAGCTTGTTAAAAACCTATTACAACTACTTTTTTATAGAACATAGTGAGGATGAATGATTCTTAATTTGGAGTACTTTGCCTTTTTTATACTGCTACTAGCAGCGCTGCTATCAGCAATTAGGCAAATGAGCGTTGCTTTAGATGAGTTAGATATTGCGCGTTTTACTCTCTGGACAGGCATTGCTTCTGTTCTTGCTGGTTTACCAATGATATTGTGGTAGCTTCTGGATCAATGCCATCCTCTCTATTTTGGGCTTCTAAACAATACGACTCCATCCGTCGAGTATCCTAGCAACTAGAATATCATCTCGCCTACTGTGTTCGTTGTTGCTCTAACCATTGTAAAATCCGATTCCATGCCCACCAAAGATCAGAATCGTTTACTTGACGTTGGCACTCTTTACTGCTCAAGTAGCCAACATGGCCGCCGTATTGAGTGAGAAACAAATCTATTGCGGAATTGCGATCGCACGCTTCTTCTAATTCCGGTATGATACTTGGGTCAAAAAGTGGGTCGTCAGCAGCATATAAGATCAAAGTCGGTTTCAAGATTTGCGGCAATATTTGTAAAGCACTACTAGCTTGGTAATATGCTTCCACAGAAGGAAAACCAAGTTGCTTAATTACCAGTTCATTATCAAAACCCCAAATACTGTTCGCCCGTTCAATCGCCGCAGGGTCAATACTTCCAGGATGGGCATCATGTATTCGCCATGCCAGTTTTTTTAAATTCTGGGCAATCCCCGCTTCCAAATATCTGCCGAAGGGCTTTGTAACTAGATAAGATAGCGATCGCTCCGAATCTAAACTCGGACAAATCACCATACCACCGCCAATATCGCTATCTTCTAGCCCTAAATCTCCATAGTCCCTAATCACCTCACCAGCCACCTTCACCGCCCAGAGTGCCAATTGCCCCCCTAAAGAATACCCTGTAAACCAAAATTTACCCGGACATCCCATCGCCTTAGCTGCGGCGGCGATGCGAACAAAATCTTCCCCCTCATACAAACCATCAGAGGTGAGAGTCGGCGACAAAACGGCCGTTTTGCCGTGGGCACGCCAATCAAATAACACTATTGCGTATCCTTGAGCATAGGCTTTACGTCCTAGCACTCTCAAAAACCATTCCGTCTCTAACTCTCCAGTAATGCCATAAGTACCGATAATCGTGCTGTGAGCATTTTCCGGGATGGCAACCAAGCCAAAAATTGGCACACCTTGACCACCAATGAAGATTTTCTCGTGATAAGACGGTTCTGGGTCTTTAGTAGTACTTTGCCAGTTACGTTTTCCCCACAAAGCGGTGTATACAGTCATCATTAGACCGTTTTGTAAAAACCAAGACGGATTGTAGGGGGGAGTATAACACATCATAGACTATAAGATTTCGTGTAATTGAGTCTTGATTTCACAGTCATTTAATCTTAATATTTATGTAAGATTTAAAAACTTTCTCATCATTGATTCAAAAATCTTTGTATCTATCAAAGGTTGTTAACTATCCTTAATAAGTAGTAATAATTTTTAAGAATGCCGAGGATTCTTGTCATAGACGATGACCCAGCGATTTCAGAACTAGTTGCCGTCAACTTGGAAATGGCTGGCTACGATGTTAGTCAAGCTGAAGACGGCATCAAAGGTCAAGCGCTGGCTCTCCAGCTACAACCAGACTTGATCATGCTCGATTTAATGTTGCCTAGAGTAGATGGGTTTACCGTTTGCCAACGCCTGCGCCGAGACGATCGCACCTCTGAGATTCCCGTGTTAATGTTGACGGCTTTGAGCCAAACTCAGGACAAGGTGGAAGGCTTCAATGCTGGCGCAGATGACTACCTCACCAAACCTTTTGAAGTTGAAGAACTGCTGGCGCGGGTACGGGCACTTTTGCGGCGTACTGACCGCATTCCCCAAGCCGCGAAACACAGTGAGATTCTCAACTATGGCTCATTAACCCTCGTTCCCGAAAGATTTGAGGCAATATGGTTCAATGACACAGTGAAATTGACTCACTTGGAATTTGAGCTACTTCACTGCTTACTGCAACGCCACGGTCAAACAGTTTCTCCTAGCGAAATCCTCAGAGAAGTTTGGGGCTACGATCCTGATGATGACATAGAAACGATTCGAGTGCATATTCGCCACTTGAGAACCAAGCTAGAACCAGATCCTCGCCATCCCCGCTATATTAAGACAGTTTATGGTGCTGGATACTGTCTTGAATTACCCGGTATCCCTCCATCAAACGAAGGGGTTTCAGTAACAGTCGTTGAATGAAATCACGCTAAATACTCTTAACTAAGCCATCACTTAAGCAAGAACTCTGTGTAACTCTTATTCCTTACCGTTTAGTTAAGGTTATTGGTGAGATTTTCAGGTATGTATGTGGAGACGTTGTATTGCAACGTCTCTACAAAAAATGTAATTGACAGGTAAATTATTTTAACAAACTTTGGGGGTTTAAGTCCCCAGCAAGACAGGCAGCCTGTTTTGTGACGGGGTCTAAATCCCCGTCACAAAACGTAATTGCGAATGGGCGAAAAAACGAATTGTTTTAAAGGCAGGATAGCGCAGCGTATACCCTTCGGGACGCTTCGCTTAGAGCGAGTCCGCGAGCGGCGGCAGAGGGCAGATCGCGCAGCGTGTCGTAGACAAGGTTCAATATATTCGGGGATTCAGCACCGTACTTAATTGGGACTACAAAACAAGAAAATTTGGTGGGGGTCTTAAACCCAAGACCCGTTTACTCGCCGCCAGAGAGCAGAAAACAGTGTTCCAACTGAGCTTCCAGCATAGCTGCCCTCTGCCTTAAACCTTTGAAATAATAATTAATATAAACTTTACATAATTGTATTAATTAGTGCAATCAAAGATTAGTCAACAACCATAGCCTTTTATCTATGAAAGCAATTTAATATTTATTTAATATTGAGGTTTGTGAATAAGCAAGATTGACATATAAGGCTGTAAGCTATTATTGATCCCATTAAACTTGACGATAACTAAAACTTGCAATTTTTGTAAGTTTTTCTAATCAAATTTTTGAATTGTTTTAGCCTAAGCCTTCTCTATTGGAAATTCGTATTTGGCGAATCGTCATATAGAAAGGCATTATATTCTGCTGCTTTGCAAAGAATTAAGTTTTCTTTGTCTAATTTTTCATGTCAATAAAACATGAAACTTACTCAAAGTAGCTGGCAATTTTTACAAAACCCAATTTTTGCATTTTTTGTAACTAAAGCCCCAGTATGTCATTGACTAACACAATCAATTTTAGAAACTTACAAGGCGATTTATTCGGTGGTTTAACTGCTGCGATCGTTTCGTTACCTCTAGCGCTGGCATTCGGTGTTGCTTCCGGTGCTGGGCCTGTAGCTGGTCTTTATGGTGCAGTTTGCGTCGGCTTTTTCGCAGCCTTATTTGGTGGGACACCGACCCTAATTTCTGAGCCAACCGGGCCAATGACCGTGGTTATGACTGCAATTGTCGGTTCCATGACCGCAGCTAACCCCGAAAACGGCTTGGCAATGGCATTTACCGTAGTCATGCTAGCGGGAATATTTCAAATCTTTTTTGGGATATTTAAGTTGGGTAAATACATTACCCTCATGCCTTACAGCGTGATTTCTGGGTTTATGTCTGGGATTGGCGTGATTCTGATTATTTTGCAGATTGCTCCTTTTGTCGGACAGCCAAACCCTAAAGGTGGCGTACTGGGGATGGTGCAAAATCTGCCTCAGTTGTTAACTCAGATTAATCCTGCTGAAACAGCTTTGGGCTTGCTAACGCTGGCAATTATTTTCTTCATGCCATCCAAAATCAAGCGCTTTGCTCCTCCGCAGCTGGTGGCATTAATTATCGGAACTATAGTTTCTTTGACCATATTTGGCGGTACGGATATCAGACGAATTGGGGAAATTCCCGTAGGACTGCCCACATTACAATTGCCTGTCTTTACAGCATCCCAAATGACAAAGATGCTTGTTGATGGGGCAATGTTGGGGATGTTGGGTTGTATTGATACTCTACTAACGGCAGTAATTGCAGATAGTTTGACCCGCACTGAACACAAATCTAACAAAGAATTGATTGGTCAAGGTATCGGTAATCTAGTATCTGGTTTGTGTGGTGGGCTACCTGGGGCTGGTGCCACGATGGGAACGGTAGTTAATATCCAAACTGGTGCAAGAACAGCTGTCTCTGGTTTAACTCGCGCATTAATTTTGTTAGTTGTAGTTTTGTGGGCTGCGCGTATCACTCAACCTATCCCAATGGCGGTATTGGCTGGTATTGCTCTCAAGGTGGGGGTTGACATTCTTGATTGGAGCTTCTTGAAACGCGCTCATAAGGTGTCGCTGAAAGGCACAATCATCATGTACGGTGTGTTGTTTTTGACCGTATTTGTTGACTTAATTGTTGCCGTCGGCGTGGGAGTGTTCATTGCTAATATCTTAACTATCGATCGCCTCTCGGAATTACAATCTCAGGAAGTGAAGGTAATTAGCGATGCTGATGATGCAGTTATCTTGGATGACGAAGAGAAAAAATGGCTTGATCTTGGCAATGGACGTATCCTGCTATTTTACCTGAGCGGGCCGATGATTTTTGGAGTATCCAAAGCGATCGCTCGTGAACATTCAGCAATGGCAGACTCTGATGTGCTGATTATGGATTTGACCGATGTACCAATGTTGGGTGTGACTGCTTCTTTGGCAATTGAAAACGCCATCAAAGATGCTAGTGAACAAGGTCGTCATGTGTTAATTGTTGGTGCAACCAGCAAAGTCAAAAAGCGCTTAGACAAGTTTGGCATTTCAAGATTTGTACCAGAGCATTATATGTTTGTAGATCGTATAGATGCACTTAAACAAGCCGTTGCTTTAGTTAATCCTCATGCAGGTTCTGCTAATACTTCTGGTGTTAGTAACTACACTGACACCCATTCGTAAGTTGTAATTCGTAATTAATATTTCGTAATTGGATTATGAATTACGAAATATTAATTACGCTTTTTAATTGGCTCCAAAATGAATCAGAAACACAAGCAAAAACATGATTTTTTCAGAACCAATACTTAATTCGTTTACCTGGTTAAATTTTCTCAACGGAGGTTTACAGTCTCCTTTACTAGCAAAAACTAACGAGGCTGAATATGCTCCTATTGTGCTGACTGGAGTATTGCTAAGTTTAGTAGTCATTTATCTGGCTAGTAAAATTGGTGGCGAATTATTTAGAATGATAGACTTGCCACCTGTATTAGGAGAATTAGTTGGTGGGGTGCTTGTGGGTGCTTCTGCTCTCCATTTGGTCGTGTTTCCCGACAGTGGAGCAGTTGGTAGCGACTCCATTATCATGACTATCCTGCAATTCATTAATAACCTCAGTCCTGATGCCGTCACATCAATCTTTCAAAGCCAGAGTGAGGTTGTTTCTGTGCTTGCCGAACTAGGTGTGATCATTCTGTTATTTGAAATTGGTCTAGAATCAGACTTAAAAGAATTACAGAAAGTCGGTTATCAAGCAACAATTGTTGCTTGTGTTGGGGTAGCTGTTCCTTTTGCAGCTGGCACGGCGGGGTTGATTTTATTGTTTCACGCGCCAGTAATTCCAGCGATTTTTGCAGGTGCAGCGCTCACAGCTACTAGTATTGGGATTACCTCCAAAGTTTTGTCAGAAATTGGGCAGTTAAAATCTCGTGAAGGTCAGATTATTGTTGGTGCAGCGGTAATTGATGACATTTTAGGCATCATTGTATTGGCAGTGGTTGCGAGTCTTGCTAAAACTGGTGAAGTTGATATTTTCAACGTCATTTATTTAATTGTCAGCGCTACAGTCTTTCTCATCGGTTCGATTTTATTAGGGAAATATTTCAATCAGAGTTTTGTTGCTATTGCTGAGAAATTGCAAACGCGAGGCAATTTAATTATTCCAGCATTTATCTTTGCCTTTTTCATGGCTTTTCTGGGTAGTGCCATTCATTTAGAAGCTATCTTAGGCGCATTTGCGGCTGGCTTAGTTTTGGATGAAACGGATAAACGCAAAGAGCTAGATGAGCAGGTTAAACCGGTTGCTGATATCCTAGTACCAGTTTTCTTTGTGACGGTTGGCGCGAAAGTTGATTTAGGCGTTCTTAATCCTTTAGTTCCAGGAAATCGAGAAGGATTAATTATTGCTATCTTCTTAATGTTGGTAGCAATTCTCGGTAAAGTTGTCACAGGTTGGGCGGTTTTTGGTCAACCTGGAATTAATCGGTTAGCCGTTGGTGTGGGGATGATTCCCCGTGGCGAAGTTGGGTTAGTGTTTGCCGCCATTGGTGCAGCTAGTGGTACTCTGGATAAACCATTACAAGCTGCGATCGTTATTATGGTGATTTTGACAACCTTCTTAGCACCGCCTTTATTGCGGTTTGCATTCAAACAATCACCAGAAGAAAAAGAATCTTTAGAGAAAGCCAATGTAATCGGCTAGTTACTTTTACCTTTAGAGGTTGTTTGAAAAGTTTTAGGCTGTGATTTTAGGTACTTATTGATCCCCCCTAACCCCCCTTCAAAAGGGGGGAACCGGAATCAAATTCCTCCAATTTCTCGGAGGATTTAGGAGGATCTAAAGTTTTTGATACATCAGCCACCACATTTTAAAACATCCTCTCAAACACAAGATAGCTAAAAGAGAGAAATTTTATTTTCTCTTTTACCTTCAACCCTTATCCAATAGGCAATTTCCGTGTTAGAAGCTTGCGTATTCGCAACAATATTTTGCGGATTTTTCGGCATCATCCTTAAAAAGAACCTCGTTATGAAGATCATCTCTATGGATGTCATGAGTACCGGGGTTATTGCCTATTACGTGCTAATTGCATCACGAAATGGCTTATTCACACCAATTATTTCCAACGTCAAAAATATCAGATACGCCGACCCGGTTCCCCAGGCGGTTATATTGACGGCGATTGTGATCGGATTTTCGATTCAGGCGTTAATGCTGGTCGGCGTTATGAAGTTGGCACGAGATAATCCGACTTTGGAAAGCAACGAAATTGAGAAGAATAACACGCCATGAATAGCATTACCATCGCATGGATTGCACTACCGTTTTTTTTGGGCTTTGTCATTTATCTGCTCCCAAAAGTTGACAAATATCTCGCTCTGTGGGTGGCTTTTGCTTCAGCAGGATATGCATTGCAGCTATTTATCACTCAGTCGCCACTTACACTACAGTTAATAGATAATTTTGGCGTTATTTTAACAATCGATCAATTAAGCGGCTACTTTATATTAACTAATGCGCTGGTGACGGCAGCAGTCATCCTCTACTGTTGGCACAGCGATAAGACAGCTTTTTTTTATGCACAACTGATCATTTTGCACGGTAGTGTCAATGCCGCGTTTGTCTGTTCGGATTTGATCAGCTTATACGTGGCATTAGAGGTAAGTGGTATTGCTGCGTTTCTGTTGATTGCCTATCCCCGGACTGACCGATCGATTTGGGTTGGCTTACGCTATCTGTTTATCAGCAACGTGGCAATGCTTTTTTATCTGGTTGGCGCGGTGTTGGTTTATCAGGCGCATCATTCCTTTAGTTTTGCAGGTTTGCGCGTAGCACCTCCAGAAGCGCTTGCCCTGATTTTTTTGGGACTCTTGACAAAAGGAGGAATTTTTGTATCGGGATTATGGTTGCCGTTGACTCACTCGGAATCGGAAACGCCAGTGTCGGCAATGCTGTCGGGAGTTGTGGTAAAAGCTGGTGTCTATCCATTGGTGCGGTGTGCGCTAATGGTGGCAGAGGTTGATCCGATAGTAAGAACCTTTGGAGTTGGCACGGCGCTTTTGGGAGTTTTCTATGCAGTCTTTGAAAAAGATACCAAGCGGATGCTGGCGTTTCACACAGTTTCGCAGTTGGGCTTTATCCTCGCTGCGCCGTCCGTGGGTGGTTTTTATGCGCTGACGCACGGATTGGTTAAATCGGCGCTTTTTCTAATTGCCGGGGCTTTACCGAGTCGAAATTTCAAGGAACTGCAACATCAAGCGATCGCTACCCCAATCTGGATCGCCTTAGTTATAGCCAGCTTCTCGATCTCTGGTTTTCCCTTGCTGTCTGGCTTTGGGGCGAAGGTATTGACGACAAAGAATTTGCTGCCTTGGCAAGCGATCGCTATGAATATTGCCGCCCTCGGAACAGCCATATCCTTTGCCAAATTCATATTTCTGCCGCGTGGGGGAAAAGGAGAGGTAAAGCCTGGTTTCTGGGCAGCCATGATTCTATTGCTCGGTGGGCTGTTCCTAGCTAATATTGCGTATTACGAGGCGTACACCGTTGAGAATATCATCAAACCCCTCGCAACCATCGGCATTGGATGGTTGGCGTATTTACTAATTTTTAAACATTCAGTACTCAAGCTACCGCGTGTCCTTGAACAATTTGATCATTTGATCGGTGTCATGAGTCTGATTTTAATCCTATTGTTCTGGAAGGGATTTGCATGGTTGGGTATTTAAATCTAATATTGCGACTGACTATCTGGTTTTTGCTCACTGCCGATTTCAGTGTGGCAAATATCATCATTGGCATCAGCATCGCACTTCTATTACCGGGTGGTCGCACAGCTAAACAATCATTAAAAGATTGGCTGCGTGTGCTGGGTGAAATTATAGTAGCGATTCCACAGGCGTATATGGAGGCATTTCAAATCATCCTCCGCCCCCATAAATACGAAGAGATAACGATGGAACGAGCCAAACCAGGACGTACACCAGGGCTTGTATTCCTAGATATATTTCTAATTACCTTTACACCAAAGACCATTGTTTTGAAATACCACGAAGCAGGCTGGTACGAAGTACATTGGGTGCGACGGAGGAGAAAAGTATGATGCTGAATCTAGTATTGATTGCCATGATTCTGGCAATGCTCATCCCCATGTATGAGGCATGGCAAGATGATGATATTTGGCAAAAAATGCTCGCATTTGCCAGTGTTGCCACCAAAACTTCAATCATGATCCTGGTGGTATCCGTCTTCCGTGATGATTGGATGATTGGTGTTGTCGGGGTGATCATCCTAAGTGTGGGAAATGCTGGTTTAATGTTGCTGGCTCATGTTATTAAACGAATGAATGAAGTATGATTGACTTTTTCAGCTATATATGCATAAGTTTAGGACTTTTCTTCTGGTTTTGGGGAACCTTTCCTCTGTTGGGCAAGCGATCGCTATTATTCAAACTCCATAGTCTTTCGGTTGCAGACACCCTTGGCTCGATGAGTATCATCATCGGGCTGCTCTTAAAAATTCCCAGTGAATGGCCGCTACTCATTCTCGCTCTCATCTCCTTGGCCATCTGGAATACAGTGCTGGGGTATGTATTGGCTTACTGTTCTAGTAGTGAGGGGAACTATGAATGATAGCTATATCTATATCATCATCGCCCTGTTGCCGTTGGCTGCGTGTATGGTGGTATTTCAGGTCAATCCATACCATGCGCTGGTAATTCGCGGCATATTAGGAGCGGTGTCGGCAATGGTATATGCGGTTTTGGGAGCGCCAGATGTTGCCTTGACCGAAGCCTTGGTGGGTACTATGCTGGCAATTACCCTTTACGCGGTGGCAGTGCGTTCATCCTTAGTAATGCGTCTTGGCTTGGTCAAAGACGAGGCAGATGACGAACAGCATTTTGGGCAACTGATGGATGACTTACGCACAATTTTTCGTAAACGCCAGATGCGTCTAGAACTTGTTCCCTACCCAAATACCCAAGCTTTGGAACGGGCGCTGATGGATAAAGAAGTTCATGCAACTTGTGTCAGACGAGAACAAGACCAGGCAACTAGTGAGGACGAAAAACAGTTTTATCACACCGCCATTAGGGTGAAACGCATCTATGAGATTATGCAAACTGAACTTACATCACCAGCGACAATCCTGAGTTATGTAAGTACACCACCTGAAGGGGAGAAGCATAAATGAAATGGATCTACATTGCAGCAGGGATAGCGCTGTTTGTAAAAATGCTCGTCTTGCCGAATTCAGCGCCAGTCGTACCGGATTTCTCGATCGTTGAATCGATTGTTAAAGATGGTGGCATACCCAATGCGGTAACAGTGATCATTCTCAGGAATCGTTTGTATGACACGATCTTTGAGGTGGTGGTATTTACGATCGCAATTATGGGAGTTAATTTTCTGCTAGCGAATGAACAGCCGTCCTGCGCGATCTATCGTTTCACAGATCAACCATCCATTGTGCTGGCGCGTTTGGGAGCAACTATTTCCGCGTTGGTAAGTATCGAACTAGCTATTAGGGGGCATCTCAGCCCTGGCGGTGGTTTTGCGGCTGGAGTCGCAGGCGGAACTGCGATCGGGTTGATTGCCATTACCTCTTCACCGGAGTGGATGCAAGAAATCTACCAGCGCTACCACGCCGCTACATGGGAGAAAGTTTCGGTTCTTGTTTTCATTGTACTGGCGGCAATAACTCTGGCTGGAGTTGAGTTACCGCATGGGGAAATGGGCGCACTTTTGAGTGGGGGGATTGTCCCCTTACTGAATATTCTGGTTGCAGTCAAAGTTGCGTTGGGTTCGTGGGCGGTGGTTTTGGTTTTTATTCGTTATCGGGGATTGTTGTAAAATCTCTTATTTTTTCTCAGCGCTCTCTGTGCCTCTGTGGTTTAAAATAATTTTTTGAACCACAGAGGCGCAGAGGACACAGAGTAAAGAGCTTAAAGAGGAATTTATTTTTTGTACCTTATCTTTGTGGGAACTGCTATATCCCAAATTAGGCAATTCGAGTTACTTGCTGATTCACGCGGGGACGGCCAAAGCGTTCCCAAGCACTCCCTCCGCGCAGAAACAACTCTAAAAAACGCAATGGTTCTCCCGAATCGCCTCTTGACCAACCGGAACTACCAGGAGCAAAGGCTAAAGTCCCTTCAGATACTTTGAAGCTGCCATCAGAATACACTGCATCACTCACTACATCTCCAATTCGGATCACAATCTTGGTTTGAGGTTCCAAGTTAAGTGTATGTGCCGCAATAGTTGTTTTAATGTTGCCATAGCCATCAATCCAGGCAATTCGATCTGGTGGAACATCTGGGATTTGCTCACTTTTGAGGCTATCTCCCAGAAGGCTAAAATCTTCATTCATAATGGCAGCCGCAGCCGGAGGAAAGACATCCCGTGAGCGAAACTGCGAACCACCACGAGAAACGTTGACCACTCGCAGATCCTTTGTATAGTCTTTGATAAAGGAGAGCGTGTAGCCTGCATTTACACCCACTACTTTTACACCATTGGATAAAAGAGCATAAGTTAGTCCTTCACCTTCATTGTCTCGACGGGCTTCAGGATCATCCTGACGAGGCGCACAGTTATGATAAATTAGGCGATCGCTAGGGCCTGGGTTGAGTCCTAATTGGGCAATCCAGAATCCCGTTGCCAAGGTACTGAATGCTGGAACCGAAAGCAAATGAATTTGGGCATCGGGAGAAGCCATCAGCAAACGTTGTGTGACTTCTGTAAATGCCGGATCTCCTGTACCGTAGTCTGCAATGACGTCAGATAAACATTCTGCTCCTCCTTCTGATGGGTGTAATTTGCAATCAATGGTTAGACAATGGTTAGCCTTCAAAAGCTCCACTGAACCTGCCTCATCAGCAGTCTACGTGTGATCTCAACTATATGCAAGATTTCTAGATAACATTGAGCGCAATTTTTCAGCCAAAAAATACTGGAACTACACAACTTAGATTAATTACATCAGTCATCATGTGATTACAGGTTTAAATAAGCAGTTGTCTGCTCATTTCACTCCTATTAATAACGTTAAAGTCTTAGTCAACGCAATGAAAACTATCAGTTCACTTTTTAGCGAAGAACGCAACCAACTCCAGACAGATATTGACAATACAACCAACATTGAGGAGATAGTTAAGTTGGTTCAGAATCGACTTGATAATCTCGAAAGAATTTACATTGAAAAACTTAATCTGGCTCAAATTCGTCTGGCTTCCTTTTTCCTAGATACGCTACGGCAATCCATCGCTACTCTTGCTGCGGCTAACTATTCTCAAATTGTTCCAACAGAGCAAAAGCAATTTACTAACCCTACAAAGCTTTTTTCCAGCAGATTAATCCTAAAACTGCTGAAAGGACTAATTTATATAGGTATCTTAGGTTCGTTGTTCTCTTTAACTAAAACTACCCCAGGTGCATGGATGGCTATCTTACTAACATCTCTACTTCTAGGGGTAGAAGTTGTGCTTCAACTTGAGTTAAAAAGCCAGCAAAATTCTATGTCTTCAGGACTATTGGAATTACCTAAACATCTGCTTCGGGTTGATAGCAATGTATTTTTAGATCATCTTGGCGATGCTCTCAACACTATCGACCTGGCAGTAGCTAGAGTAGAAGAATGGAATAAACATGAAGGCGACTTAGCAATAGAAGAACTGCCAGAGCTATTAAATTTTCTGCAAAGGCTGATGGGCGCATCAAAACTTGATAAACCCCAAATGGCTTATGAACTTGCAAAACTTCTACCACAAATTTTAATGTCTCAGGGAATTAACGCTCAAATTTACCGACCAAATGACCCGCACAGCGATCGCAATTATTTTGACTTTGAGCCAAGTATCGACCCCGATACCAAAGATCATGTGACTCTAACTCCTGCTTTGTTGAAAGGCGATCGCTTGATTAGGCGCGGTAGGGTAATTGAGCCAGCATATTCCTCTGCTAGAGAATAATAGACAATAAGGGTATGGAAATTTTAGAAACAATCGGTTTTGATTTGGGGCACGGTGAAACAGCTGTAGCTAAAGCGATAGTGGAAAGCATCGACCCCCCCCAGATGCTGGAGATTAACAACAAGAAGAACCAAATTACAGCCCTTGGTTGGCATCCTAAACTCGGTTATCTTGTGGGAGAACAAGCATTAATTCAAGCTGGCGTTACCCAACTGACAATTTCATTCAAGCAAAAACCCAACAACGATCCAAAATATCGGGAAACAATTAGCACTTTTGTAGCAACCTACTACCGACTTTTGAAAGAAAGTAAACAACTCGAAGGTGGGGAAGGTAGCTATTTTTACGTAGGTTGCCCTTCAGGATGGTCAGTTAGCGATCGCACCGAATACCAAAAGCTACTTCAAGAAGCTGGTATTCCCCAACTAAATGTTGTACCCGAATCGCGCGCTGCCTTCATGCAAGCCAAAGAAGCCGGGAAACTGGAGTATGACAAACTTGTTGCATCGGTGCTAATTGTCGATATTGGTTCTTCAACCACAGATTTTACTCTGGTTAAGAGCTTAGAAGAGATACCCATAGATTTTGGAAGTAATACTTTAGGTGCATCTCTAATTGACAAAGCTATTTTTGCCCGGACTCTCGCCAACCACGAGCAAAAAGCATTACTCGAAAAAGTATTTAAGGAATATTCGCATCACCAAGCTCGTTGTGAACTTGCTTGCCGTAAAGCTAAAGAAGATTATTTTTCTAACGAACAGCTATACAGCGATCCTGAATCCTTTGCGCGTGGCTTCGAGTCGATTAACGAACAGATTTATTTTATTCCCCAAGTAAATAAATTGATGATGGAGGAAATTTTAAACCAACCCTTACCCGAACTGGGACATCAGAGTTGGGTGCGATCGTTTACCGACTCTTTAACCGAGGCGAAAGAAAAGCTAGAAAAACTTGGAATCGTGCCGAAACTTTTGCTGATGACTGGTGGTGCATCTCGCATGAAGTTTACGCACTTGCTTTGTCAAGAAATGTTTCCCGAACCAGAAACGCTACTTCGCCCCGATCCAGAACCGGAACGGTGCATTGCACTGGGATTAGCACGAGTAGGGCGATGGGATCTGCGTGCTGCTGCTTTTAAGGAAGAAGTCAACAAACTATTTACCTCGAACAAGCTCAAAGATTTGATTAAGAGGCATATCCCGGAGTTAATCGAATCATTAACTAAGCCTTTGACAGACGGCTTAATTGTCAATGCAGTTAAACTAGCTTTAAAAGATTGGCAAAAAAACAAAATACGGACTTTAGCCGATTTGGAAACATCTTTA
Source organism: Nostoc cf. commune SO-36 (assembly GCF_023734775.1). Taxonomy (NCBI): domain Bacteria; kingdom Bacillati; phylum Cyanobacteriota; class Cyanophyceae; order Nostocales; family Nostocaceae; genus Nostoc; species Nostoc commune. Next base: position 2,549,927 of record NZ_AP025732.1, read on the forward strand.
ATCAGTCGTGCAGAACAGTGGCTTAAAAGCGAATGCGCTGTGCAGATAATTAATCATCAATGCGCTTATTGGTTTAGCAATAAAATCCAACCCGATTTAGCCGCACAAACCGATCCAATCTGTCGAAAGTTTCAGATACCTAGAAGCAGCTTAAGGTTCCAAGATAGCATTGACCCAAATTTTGTTAACCCAGAGCTACGAATTGGAGATGCTATTCTGGCTGAGACAGTGGGCTTTATTGTCAATGTAGTAATTGGTGGAGGCACTGTAGCTAGCATCATCACTCTCATACTAACGGGACATTTAACCTGGCCGATTGCCTTAGTATATGGAGCTTCGGTGATGGCAGCAGGAATGGAACTAAATCGCAAGAGTGTTCAAGAAGTAATCAAGACGAATGTAGATGTACCTAGTTGGGTTCGTTCTAGTTTTTTGAGTGACAAAAAAATCGAGGAGATGTGTGAGCAAATAAAGCCTGAGTTAGAGAAAGTTCTTCAAGAACAACTGACAGCAGACCAAGAGGCTTTTGATAAATTAATTAGTAAAGTTGAGCAAGGGCTTCAAAAAACCCTTTCTACTAAAGTTCAATCTTGTATAATTCTGATCCAATAGCGGTAAATATAGTTTTTATAATCTCAGCGCTCTCTGCGTCTCTGCGGTTTGGAATTTATTTAACCGCAGAGGCACAGAGAACACAGAGAGAAGAGATTAAAGAAGAAGCTATAGACTAAAATTTCGGGCATTTGTTGGGTTTCACTTCGTACTACTGTGGGGAAGCAAGCTACAACTTAACTACAATTATCCTTAATTGAACCGGATTGTTTTATAACAAAAAAAAGAGGTTAACTTAGAAACACAAGTCAGTGGCTTAAATATATAAATTACTTAAAAGTCAATGATTCAAACAATAATTGCTTTTCTGATAATTGGGCTAATTCTCACAGGTATTTTAATCAATCCTGTTTTAGTAAAAAGGCGAAGAAAGCGTCTTAAACACCGTTCTTTTCCCCTACTATGGAATGCGATTATTGAGAATAATCTTCCTATTTATCTCTGTCTCTCTACCGATGAAATAAGACGACTTCAAGGACATATTCAAGTATTCTTAGCAGAAAAGCAATTTATTGGCTGTAGAGGATTACAGGTAACGGAGGAAATGAAACTGACTCTTGCTGCGATCGCCTGTTTACTCCTATTAAATGAACGTGGGCAATACTTCCCCAGACTTCGTTCAATTTTAGTCTATCCTAATGCTTATTTTGTTCAAGAAACGACTTCTATCGGAAAATATGTTGTTGAAGAAAGGCGTGTGGCAAGACTGGGTGAATCGTGGACAAATGACCAAGTAGTGCTGTCTTGGGAACAGGTGAAACAAGACATTAATAACTGGGAAGATGGACGTAATGTTGTGCTTCATGAATTCGCCCATCAGTTAGATCAAGAAGATGGCAAAGCTGAAGGAGTTCCTATACTGCAAAGTAGCTCAGACTATACTATATGGGCGAAGGTGATGACAGAAGAATATCAGCAACTTTGTCATGATGTTCTACACGGTGTAAAGACGGTAATGGATAGCTATGGTGCAACGAATCCCGCAGAATTTTTTGCCGTAGCGACTGAGACATTCTTTGAGAAACCGCACCAATTGTTGTCTAAGCATCCGGCACTTTATGAGCAACTGCAACGTTACTATCAATTAGATCCTGTGCAATGGACTTAAACTACAGCTAATTGTAAGTTAGGTTAATCGCATCAAGCTAGAAACCTGGGGCTACACAAACAAAGTTTACCAACCTGGACTAAATTTAAATTACAAAATAGTAGAGGCACAATAAACATATTGTGCCCCTATGAATGTAATCTGTTTAATTGAAAACCGTTTTGAAAGTGGATTTATGTTTAGATTACACTTCCACTCAGTTGACCCGACCCAACTATGCTTGAATGATGAAGTCGGAGGCAGTAAGAGTAGGCGCACCAGTAAGTTGTGCAAATTGACCGCCACTGCCGAAACCAGCAGCACTACCATTTTGATTGTATAGTAACTGCCCAGTCATAGAGTCATAAACAATTACTGCATTACTAAGTGCCCCTAAGCTGGTGATTTGAAAATTATTGGCGTTACTAAAACCTGTTCCCACAACAGAAGTAATAGCACTAAAGGTAGTCTTATCCAGAAGAATCTTGTCACCTTGAGAGTGATTGAAGTCAGCGATGGTATCAATACCGATAACAGCGCTATTAAAGGCAGAATTAGTGTCGAAAAGGAAAGAGTCTGCACCCATACCACCCACAAGAGTATCATTGCCTGGGCCACCAATGAGAAGATCATTGCCGCTACCACCCCGTAACAGGTCGTTACCACCGCTGCCATTGATGGTGTCATTACCCCCTTGACCATTAATTACATCGTCGGAATCGTAAAAACCGCTAATGTTATTGTTCAAGTTATTGAGGAAGGTGACGGTGTTTTTGTTGGAAATATACGTTTGAGTAGAGTTAGCATTAATCACATCAAAGCTTTTGGTAACATTAGCTTCTCCGTCAAATACGATATTACCGATGGCGGGTCTTGTTGTCGATGCAGCTAAGTTTTCTAGGTTTTCTAAGTTAAAGTTTTGCAGAGTGACTTTGGTATTACCCACTTTTTCAAAAGAGACTTCTAAATTGTTGCCATTTTGAGTTAATTGCAGATTATTTGCAGTCAAGTCAGTCCCAATAAATTGCAAGGTGTCTATTTTGGCAATCACCGCAGCCGAAGGGTTTGAGCTAGTACCTACACCACCAAAGTTGGCGATACTGTAATTGCCATCGCCTCGTCGAATAGTAAAGGTGTCGTTGTTGTCAGTGCCATTAAGAACTTGGATTGCCGAAGTAGGAGCGGGTTTAAGTGTACCACTGATAGCAAAGTCAAAGAGGCTTTCATTACTATCGTTGTTGCTTAAAATCAGAGTGCCACCATAGGTGCCTGGTGTAGTGGCGTTGAGTGCCACTGATATGGTGGTAAAAGTATTAGCAGCAACACTCGTCGGCAGAGTTCCCAGCAAGCTAAATCCGTTAGGAAGTTTGAGATTACTCAGGTTGAGTGGGGCTGTACCAGTGTTCTTGATAGTAAAGGTTTTGGTTGGCGTGTCACCGACAGTGGTATTGCCAAAGTTAATAGCAGTAGTGCTGCCATCTGCAATGTCAACTGTGTCATTGAGAACTTGAATTTCTGGAGCCGTAACTATACCACTAATAGCAAAGTCAAAGGGGCTTTCATCACTATCGTTGTTGCCTAAAATCAGAGTGCCACCATAAGTACCTGGTGTAGTGCTGCTGAGTGCCACTGATATGGTGGTGGAAGCCTTAGCAGCCACACTCGTCGGTAGAGTTCCTACCAAACTAAATCCGTCAGGAAGTTTAAGATTACTCAGGTTGAGTGCGGCTGTACCAGTGTTGTTGATGGTAAAGGTTTTGGTCAGCGTATTACCAACAATGGTTTCACCAAACTTAATAGCATTAGTGCTGCCATCGGCAATGTTAACTGTGCCATTAAGAACTTGAATTTCTGGAGCAGGAACAGGTTTAAGCGTACCAGTAATAGCAAAGTCAAAGGGGCCTTCATCACTATCGTTGTTGCCTAAAATCAGAGTGCCACCATAGGTGCCTGGTGTAGTTGCATTGAGTGCCACTGATATGGTGGTGGAAGCGTTGACTGCCACACTCGTCGGTAAAGTTCCTACCAAACTAAATCCGTCAGGAAGTTTAAGATTGGTCAGGTTGAGTGCAGCTGTACCAGTGTTCTTGATGGTAAAGGTTTTAGTCAGTGTGTTACCGACAATGACACTGCCAAAGTTAATAGTATTAGTGCTGCCATCTGTAACGTTAACTGTGCCATTGAGAACTTGAATTTCTGGAGTAGGAACGGGTTTAACTGTGCCACTAATAACAAAGTTAAAGGGGCCTTCATTACTATCATTGTTGTTTAAACTGAGGCTGCCACTATAAGTGCCGACTGTAGCAGCATTGAGTGCCACTGATATGGTGGTAGAAGTATTAGGAGCCACACTCGTCGGAAGGGTTCCGACTAAACTAAATCCGTTGGGAAGTTGAAGATTACTCAGATTGAGTGTGGCTATACCAGTGTTTTTGATGGTAAAAGTTTTGGTCAGGGTATTACCAACAATGATGTCGCCAAAGTTAATAGGAGTAATGCTGCCATCAAAAATGTCAACTGTGCCATTGAGAACTTGAATTTCCGGGGTGGCAATGTTGCTACGGGGAGCTTCATAAGCACCAATATCAATCAATGCAGAGCCATTGCCATCACCATCGAGGGGAATATTCCTACTGATGCCATTGAAAAGATCGGAACCAGTATCGATAGCACCACTTCCAAGTTTGAGCGCAAAATTCTTTTTAGCCGCATCAACAAATTGCGGATCTTTACCGAGAATATTATGTAACTCTGCGGCTTTTAGATCATCTGAAGCTTGGAATATATTCGAGTTATAAACAAGGTTATGATCAAAAGTTACATTTGTGGCATATTTGATGAGATTGGCATTTTGATTGTCGCTTGCATATAAAATGTTGTTGTAGACACGTACATTTTCTGAATAAGTAACAGCAATTTCTCCAGAATTTGTCAGAACACGAGCATTTTTGTAAGCCGTGTTGTTAACAATATCAGCATTTTTTGACTTGAAAGCATGAATGCCTGAGCCTCCATTGTTATAAGTTACGTTATTCGCTATTAATGCCTTCCCGCTATAGACTTCACCCCCTTTAGCTTTAATAGTAGTATCAAGCATAAGACCATGCCCTTCACTAATGTTCCCTGTCTCCCAGACGGGAACTAAATTTTTATTATCATAAACAATGTTGTCTCGATAAATTATCCTGTAATCAGTAGTGTTGTCATCAAAATTAAAACTGCGGAGAGTAGTAATTCCCTGATTACCGTAAGCAGAATACCAGGCGTTTCCAGATACAATATTTTTTTCAACAGTGATGTAGTCTGAGTCGTTAAATCCAATACCTCCACCTGGGAAATTGCGAACTGTATTACCCGTGATGACAATGTGATGACTATTAGTGCCACCTTGTTCCCCTATTTTCACTGTTTTTACATCAATTCCATTGGCACGGGTAATAGGATTGTTCGGGTTATCTTTTTCTTGTAAGGCATATTCTAAAGTGATCTTATCCCGACCTCCCTCTAGATCAAGTCCTTCAATCCGCACATAAGATGAACTGAATATATTAATGCCATCTCCTGTTGTTTTTATCTTAGGCGTATGCCCTGGATAAGCTTTTATTGTTGTCCAATTATCTGGTGAGCCGTTTTTGTTAAAAAGCGTAGCCCCTTTGTCATAAGTTCCGTTCATGACGTAGAGTGTGTCACCGGTTTTCATCTCATATACAGCTCTGCCCAAGGAGCGAAAGGCGTTTTCTTCATTTGAGCCATCATTTTGATCATTGCCTGTTCCAGAAACGTAATATGTTGTGCCAGCCATAGATTTACTCCGAATGTGTGTAAGGGGAATTAGTAGTACACCTCAGCAACTTTTTTCAATTGCTAAGTAGTTATTTGAATGGGTTATCTATCTGAACTGTTTAAGACAGTCACAGTCGTCCATCGCGATTTCAAATCGCGTCAGTTATAGAAACACTGTTGTCAAACTGAAAAAATTTTCTGCTGTTAACCGTTGATGGTTAAATCAGGCGTATCGATACCGTCAATCGTTAGGATTTTGTTGAAGACGATCGCACGATTAGCGCATAGATGCTTCATCTACAGGCTTGTTATGAGACATCGATTAGCTTTCTCTGGATGAAGTCAAAGTGAATTGCAACTTCATCTGTGGCAGCTGCGTAGACATAGCCCGTCGTAGACATCGCTGCTCTTTACAAACCAGCTTTAACATCTGCTATATTCAATACGGTGATCATATTTGGCATAAAATTCCTCTGAACTTTATCTGTTGTTTTAAGTCAGGAGGTTGCCAAATTGGTATAGTAAAATGCACCCTTAGCTGATAAGTGGGGACTTAAAGTTACAGTAGTCAAAGTTAAATTGGTTGAAACTTTAGTAGATTCACCTCTTTACTTGAGGGAACTAATGTAACAACTTAGTCGAACCTGCTCTAATCGCTGTAACTGAGCCTTGTGAACTTAATTAAAACTAACCTTTACAAATAGCACTTGATATCAGTGAATGCCCTGAATCTTGTAAGTTTTTTTACAACAAAATCAAAAACACTATGGAAGTGTCGTGGTAAAGTCCTGTTGATTTCTAGAGTGACATGGGGATAGAAAGCCCTTTGTGCAAGGATTTGATGAAGTCTCTCTAAATATTTTTAAAGAAGCTATGTCTTCTCTGCGAGACGCTACACTTAGCTTGCTTAAGGTAGAGCAATTCACGCCGGAATCTTGGAGATAGTTTGCTTTGATATAGGAATCGTATTTGATTTTTGAAATTATCTGCGTAGGCGGGGAGTAGGGAATTAGGCTTTTCAGTCTCAGTATGTTTTCAGAAATCAAATCGGAGTCCTATAGTACTAACTTATTAATCTTCATAAATATGAACACTGAAATAAACTCCCGAATACCTGTTGCTTTAACCATTGCTGGTTCAGATAGCGGTGGCGGTGCAGGAATTCAAGCTGATTTACGCACCTTTGCTTTTCACTGTGTCCACGGTACTAGCGCTATAACCTGCGTCACGGCACAAAACACTCTAGAAGTAAGGAGAGTTGATGCCATGCCAACAGAGGCTGTTGTGGCGCAAATTCAGGCAGTAGTTGAGGATATTGGCGTACAAGCTGCCAAAACGGGAATGTTGCTCAATCAAGAAATTATTTTTGCTGTTGCCCAGCAAGTTGAAGCTTTACAAATCGAGAATTTAGTCGTTGATCCGGTAATGGTGTCACGTAGGGGGGCGCAATTGATTGATGATGATGCTGTAAAGACTCTGTGCCATGATCTAATTCCTAAGGCGGTTATAATCACGCCTAATCGCTACGAAGCCCAGATTTTGAGTGGTTTACAAATTAATTCCTTGGAGGATATGCAAGCTGCTGCTGAAATTATTCACAAGACTTTAAGAACGAAAGCTGTTTTAGTCAAGGGCGGAGGTATGCAGGGGAATTTGCGTGGTGTTGATATCTGGTTTGATGGGAACAAGTTGGAAGTTTTGACTTGCCAGCAAGTAGAAACAAAAAATACCCACGGTACTGGTTGTACACTATCGGCTGCGATCGCTGCTAATCTGGCTAAGGGAAAAGACTTGTGGCAGGCAGTGCAACAGGCAAAAGACTATGTTACTACTGCACTCAGTTACGCCCTGGATATTGGCGAAGGGCAAGGCCCTGTGGGGCATTTCTTCCCATTGTGGCGGCTGGGAAATGGGGACTAGGGAAAAGTTTTCTTAGTACCCAATTCCCAATACAACTCTTGGAGAGGCTGTGCCAACGACTTTGCTCAGTACAAATGCTCTACACCCAAATAATAAATTTTTGCCCTTTGGATATTTTTCTATTATTCTTGGGCATAGTTTCAGGGGTGACTATCTCTGTTAGCATCTCTGTACGATCTAATTACCTTGATTTTTAATACCAAGCCCCTGATGCGAACAACCATAGGTTCTGTTCACAGTAATTCGTCAGCACCGACTACTCAAGCCTATCCTCCCTCTGTACCACTATCTGTATACAGGGAATTGTCAACAGAGTTGCAAGCAGCACAGGTGAGGCTAAATGCACTCACCACCCAAAATCAGCAACTAGCACAAGAAAATCAACTATTACGTCAAGAAATTACTAAAGTCGTTGAGTCTTTTTCTCACTTGCAAAATTTTGTAGATTCCCAGGCTACATTTAATTATCATCAAGCTACCCAAGCTACTAGCGAGGTTAGAGTTACCGCCAAACAACCAGTCACACAAGCGCGTCCACGTCAGCAGGTTTCTCGTTCACATCCATCCGTTGTACCCAAAACCCCACCCGAAAAAAGCCGCCGTCAAGGCTTTTCTACGCCTGCAATGGAAATGAATTTCTCAATACCAGAACCAGTTTTTATAGAAGAGCAACAAGTAAGTTATTATTCCACTACTGAGCCAGACGCTAAGGGAATCAATGGCTGGTGGTTAATTATCACCATCTTGTTAATCATGCTGACTGCCTTTAGTGCTGGATATTTCGTTGTGCGTCCCTTGTTTGAACATCAGAAACGTTAATTGACACTCCCACAGTAAGCTTTCCATCTACCGTGCAATTTATTTGTCTGCAATCACTCTCTAAATATCCGAATAAATCTGCTAAATGGCGGAGTTTATCTATTTTTAGGTTATAAAAGCTACATAAAATGCTAAATTGACAGCAAGTTCTTTATGTTAAAACCTCAAAGATGAGCAAATTAATAAATCCTTGCTGGTTATCAGGTTCCAAACTCTCAAGCAAAGTATTAACATTTTAAAAAAGTGGCAACTATTACATATCTTTTAGGAAAAGCACTGCTAGTTACAGCTTCAGACTGCGGATCTGGTTAGATATATAAACGAAGCTAGTAGAAGTCAGGAGTTAAGAAAATGAAAAAAGTAGAAGCTATTATCCGCCCATTTAAGCTAGATGAGGTGAAAATCGCTTTAGTTAACGCTGGTATTGTTGGTATGACTGTTTCTGAAGTTCGGGGCTTCGGACGCCAGAAAGGTCAAACTGAACGGTATCGTGGTTCTGAGTACACCGTTGAGTTTCTGCAAAAACTCAAAGTGGAAATCGTAGTTGACGACAATCAGGTTGATATGGTGGTAGACAAAATTATTGCTGCTGCCCGCACTGGCGAAATCGGCGATGGTAAAATTTTCATCTCGCCTGTTGAGCAAGTGATTCGGATTCGTACTGGCGAAAAGAACACAGAAGCAGTTTAAAAAAGTTATTAGCTAAAAGTTATGAGTTGTAAGTCAGGACTAATGAATGAAGATTTAGCAGAATTCAAAAATCCTAACAGACGCGATTAATCGCGTCTCTACTCTTAACTTTTCTACAGACGCGATTAATCGCGTCTCTTAATTCTCTCCAGTTGCGGAAGTAAAGCTTTGACACTCCCCGCCCTAAAGGGAACGGGGATTCTTGAATCAATGAGATCACTTAACTTAGAGTCCTTGCGTCATCTAAGTCAGAGGTGAGGCTCTCCTCAAGCGTTACTTCGGGTATGCCCTACCCTAGTTGCAAAAAGTACAAGTCCTGTTTAATTTGAAACAAAAATGCTTCAAAATTCTGAGTCGTCTAGCTCCTATGAATCTTTTACCTACTGCTAGGAAGAAACTAGAACAATGCAGTAGAACCGCATAGATTCAATTGTCAAGGTTCAGGTTGCCGTTAGACAATTGGGTTTTTATACAGGTTGAATACCGTTCCTGTTAAAATTATTGTAGCACTAAAAAGACTACAATGAACCGAGAAAAAATACTAAGAGTTCGGCTATCTGAAGAAGAATGGGCGAGGTTAGAAATATACGCCGAGTCAAAACAGCATACGATTTCAGAGGTAATTCGTGACTACATCAAGAGACTACCAAGGCAGGATAAATCCTGCTGTTAGCTTTCATCCCTTGTCTAAAGCCCTTGAAGATGTGTCCGACTCAGGAGGACACATCTTCAAGGGCTTTCAGCATTTTCCCTGTAAAAGCTTTGCCTCGATGACTAATTGACCTTTTTAACTCCCGTGTCATTTCAGCAAAGGTCAATTGCAATTCTTGCACATAAAAAATTGGATCGTAGCCAAAACCACCATCACCACGAGGTGCGTGGAGAATTTCGCCGCGACAAATACCTTCAGATTCTAATACGATCGCACCATCAGGACGAGCGATCGCTACTGCACAAACAAATTGGGCTTGCCGATTTTTCTCGTTGCCTAATTCCCTCAATATTCTCGCAATGCGTTCTGAGTCGGTTGTGGCATAACGTGCAGAATATACCCCTGGTGCGCCATTTAGGGCATCTACTTGCAAGCCAGAATCATCAGCAATTGCCCAGTTTCCTGTAGCTTTAGCAATTTGTGAGGCTTTCAGACAAGCGTTAGCCGCAAAAGTTTCGCCCGTCTCTTCAATTTCCAATTCTTCAGGTTTGAGGGTTAATTCCCAACCAGAATTTTCCAGGTAAGCTTGCATTTCCCGCAACTTACCTGGATTTCCTGTAGCTACTACGAGTAATTTGGTCATTATTAATTGGTCATTGGTCATTGGTCATTGGTCATTAGTCATTGGTCATTTACCAAAGACAAAGGACAAATGACTAATGACTAAATAATAAATTTTACTCTGCCCAGTGTTTCGCCCAAGCAAGAGTTTGATGCACTTGCTCAATTGTCGGGGCTTCGCAGTATAGTCGTAAAACTGGCTCAGTACCGCTAAACCGAATCATTAACCAGCTTTTATCGGCAAGGCGATATTTGTAGCCGTCAATTGTTTGGCAATCAATCACCGCTTTACCTGCAATTTCTGTTAGGGGTTGGGTTTGCAGTTGTTGCAAAAGACGCGATCGCACTTCCATACTTGCTAAGGGTAAATCAATGCGATCGTAAGCTGAGGTAAACCCTGTTTCTTTCTGCAAGTAGCGATAATAATCACCTAAATCTAAACCAGATTCGACGATCGCTTCTAAAACATACAATGCTGACAGCAGTGCATCACGTTCGGGAATATGACTTCCATAGCCAATTCCTCCCGATTCTTCACCACCCAGCAACACTTTTGCTGCTAACATTCTGTCAGCAATGTATTTATAACCAACTGCTGTCTCAAATACTGATAGGTTATGTAGTGCTGCCACAAGGGGCATCAAGTCGGAACCACTTACAGTTTTGACTATTTCTCCAGTAAAGCCGCGCCGCAGGGTTAAGTGGTCGATTAATATGGGGATTAAGACTTGGGAACTTAGGAAGTTGGCTTCTCCATCTACTGCTGCAATACGATCGCAGTCGCCATCAAATACCAACCCCACCGTTAAACTTGATTTATCTGTTTCTCGGTGGGTTTTGATAACTTCAAATAGCTTTGAAAGGTATTTAGGTAAGGGTTCCGGCGCACCGCCACCAAATAGGGGATCGCGTTCTGAGTTGATTTCTTTGACTTGATTGCCTAGTAGTCTCGCCAATCCACCAGCCGCCGCGCCATGCATGACATCGGCAAATAATGTCACTTTGCCTGATGCGATCGCTTCTCGAATTTTGACAATATCAACTTTACCTTCTAACGCTTGGGTATAACTAGGCCAAGGATCGAATTTTTCTTGCTTGCCTGGGGTAGCTGCTAGTGGTACTCCAACTGACAACTGCGCTTCGATCTCTTTTGTGACTTCTTCCGGCACCGAACCACCAAAACAACCCTTGACTTTTAATCCCAAATATTTGCCAGGATTATGGCTAGCTGTAATTACCAGCGCCCCTAAAGCATTGAGTTGTTTTGCTGCCCAACTATAAGCTGGGGTTGGGGCATAGCTTTCGCTCAGTAGTACGTCAAAGCCGACGGCAGCGACAGTATCGGCAACAGCACGAGCAAAATCTTCAGCCATAAATCGGCGATCGTAACCGACAATTATTGTCCGGCTACCTACCGTAGAAAAATATGTATCATATAATACTTTTGCGGCAACTGGCGCGACTAGGGCTAGGCGTTCAAAGGTAAACTCTTCACCAATAACGCCCCGCCAGCCGTCTGTACCAAACTTGATTGAGTTAGCTACAACTGGCATCTAGGTATCCTAACTGTCTACTTGAGGATTCTAGCATTTATACAGTGTGCAGAGTAAAAAAAGAATCTAGTAAAAATATGTACTATTTAATTAAGGATTTTTGGTACTAAATTTTAGGCTTGTAGAGACGCGTTAACGCGTCTCTACCAAGAATTTTGGGCTTAACTGAACGGTATTAGATTATAGGGTGTATGTAAAATCTTCCACTAGCATACCAGGAACTAAACTACCTCCTAGTTGACGACTATCATAAGTACCTACTTCGGGTATAAAATCCTGGAAATTAGTCAAATCTATGAGGTTTTCTCCCCAGAAACGGTAGAGACTTTCATCAAAACGCAAGTTTTCAATGGGAGCAATAATTTCTCCGTTTTCTACCCAAAAACAAGCATAACGGGTCATACCTGTGACTCTACCAGTGTGGCGATCGCTCCAATTCAAGTAATGCAGATTTGATAGATATAATCCTTTATCTAAACTCGGAAGAATCTGCTCAAATCCTAAATTTCCCGGACTGATTTCTGGCGCTCTTAAAGTCTCTGAACCATTAGCGCCATTGGCAGGTTTTTTATATTCTTTAGCAGTCCGAGAATTTACTAAAGTATTTATCAAATGTCCTTTTTCTATTATGGGTAACTCCGGTGCTGCTATTTCTCCCAATTCATTAAATCGTGGTACTAATCCCCGTTGAAAGTTTTCTTTCAAACTAAATGCGGGTGATAGTTGTTTTTCTTTACGCCATAGAGCAGCTAAAGAGCTATTTCCTTGTTGAATATCAGCTTCGCTTACAGATCCCCAAGAAAGCATCAATAATAAATCTGCAACAGCAGCCGGAGCAAAATAAGTTCTGTACTGTCCCCGTGGTAATTCTTTTGCTGGGTGAGCGAGCAATTCTAATTGCTTTTTAGCTTCGCTTATTTTGGCTATATATATAGATTTATCCCAATCACTGCCTGCAAATGTACCCTTAACGGCTTGTCCAGATGTGGAAAATAGAGAGTAATCTAAGGTAAAATACTCTGTAGCAAACCAGTGTTTTTTACCGCTAGAATCACCATAAGCTTTAATTACCACTCCCCCGGCATATATTCCTGTAAAATCCAATTCAGCAACCAGTTCTAGCACAGTTGGTACTACTGCTTCTGCCGCCAATAAATTCCCAGAATGTATTTCTCGGCTGGTATTATTTCCTGATGGCAAAACTAGATATGGATCGATGGGTAGTAGAATAATTTCGTCACGTAGTTCTTGCAAAGCAGTATACGCTAACTCCCAATCTACCTGCCAATTTCCAGTAAAGGGAAACTGCCGAACACTGTTGCGCTGTTCTTTCATCAAAGTCAGTTCGATCCAACCATCAGTGACACAACCAGTCTGGCGCACTTTCGCATGATTAAAACGAGTAAATTGACTTATTTCACTGCTGAGTCTCACAGTGAATTGTTCATTTTCTAATTTTTTGAGTAACAGACTTTCAATCAGTCGATTAAAGCTGACTTCTAACGCAGATAATTCCTCAACTTTCATAGATATTAAATATTAATAGGGAATAAGGAAGGGTAAATACGGTTCAGTTAAGGCTAAAATCCTTTTTTTAACGAACCGCAAAGGACGCAAAGGACACAAAGGAAGAGAAGCTTAACTGAACTGTATTGGAATAAGGGGAGGAGAAAGTTAGGACTTAGAAGAATTTTTGTAAGTAGCTAGGCGTAAAAATTAAAGTTTGTAATAAGGACTTTAGTCCTGATAATCCTTTTTCTGAGTGATGAATTGCTAACTACAAGCTAGGATTTTATGTTTAATTATACCTACCTACTTAATTCAAAGCTTTTAACTCCTAGCTGTGTGCTTTTTCAAGTTCCTCCACCAAAAACTTCGACATTCGCAAATACACAAACAGGTGAACCGTGTCCTACCGAAATGGCCTGATTTGGTTCTCCTTTACCACAATAAGGAGTACCATACATTTGCCAGTTTGTAGCATCTCCGACTTTAATTAAACTATGCCAAAACTCTGGTGTTGTGGCGCGATAGTTAGGATTACGAAGGGTTTTGGTAAGTTTGCCATTTTCAATTAATTTGGCGTACTCACAACCAAATTGGAATTTGTAGCGGCGATCGTCTATTGACCAAGAACGGTTAGATTCCATATAAACGCCGTTTTCTATCCCGCCAATAATGTCTTCAAAAGTGCCATTTAAAGGCTCTAAATTCAAGTTTGCCATGCGATCGATCGCTGGTCGATTCCATGAGGAAGCACGGGCACAGGCAACTCCTGCTACACCTGCTCTGGCTTGACTCTCTAGACTGCCTAAACCCCGTTGCAGTATACCTTCTTTAACCAAATATTCCTTTGTTGCGACAGTACCCGTATCATCAAAGCCATAGCTGGCATATTCACCAGGCACGGTGGGATCAAAGGTAATGTTCATCAATGGCGAACCATAAGCTAGGTTGCCAAAATCGCTTTTATTAACGAAGCTGCCCCCAGCATAGTTACGCTCATCTCCCAAAATTCGGTCAATTTCTAGGGGATGTCCGACACTTTCATGGATTTGTAGCATCATCTGATCTGGGGCTAAAACTAAATTGGTACGCGTGGTTGGACATTCCTCTGCTGTCAAGAGTTCTACTGCTTGTTCGCCAATTTGCCGCACCCGATGCCATAAGTTTTCTTGTTTTAATAGTTCGAGTCCGCCTTGATAACAGTTTGCTTGCGAACCGTTGTTGCTGCGCTGTTGGACAATTTTTCCATCTTGGGCAGTAGCTCCGTAATTAGTGCCTATAGATAGTATTTTTTGATAAACTTCTGAGCCGTTGCTGCTAACAAACCAAGATTCTCTCTCAGTGGTACTGGCACTAGCGATGGTTTGGACAATTTTGTCGTCAACTTTCAACGTTTGGCAAATACGAACCAGTAAATCGTTAATTTCTCCCGGACTTAGAGCATCTAATGGCTCAAGAAATAGAGATTTATATTCACCAACGACTTTCGGGCGCTCACTTTCACGGAAGGGATGTATCCACCATTCACTTGCAGCTAGTGCCTGTTTATATGCTGTTTGGGCAGCTGCTTCTAAGGCAGAAAGTTCCAGAGAGTTAGTAGCTGCATAACCCAGACAGCCGTTGACCAAAACTTCCAGCATTGCTCCGACAGTGAAGGATTTGCCGTTTAGTTGAGGTAAAGCGTCACGGACTAAACGGGTAGTAGAAGTTTCTTTAACGGCTCTAATACCAATCCAATCAGCAGGAATATCGAAACTAGCGATCGCTTTTTTAAGTTCAGACCACATAATTTAGGGAATTGGGTAATGGGCATTGGGTATTGGGCATTGGGTATTGGGCATGGGGCATTGGGCATGGGGCATGGGAAGAATTCAATTCTTAGTCCCTAGCCCCCAGTCTCCTCTAATTACGATGCCAGCGTGTGCCATCACGGCTATCAATTAGCGTAATACCTTCTGCTTGAAGTTCGTCACGAATGGCGATCGCTTTCAGCAAAATTCTTGGCTTTACGCGCTTCTTGCCTTTGCTGAATTTTTGCCTCAATTTCCGCATCGCTTAAACCATTATTCGTGTGAGTTTCTGCTTCTATCTCAGCTTCCAAACCTAAAACTCCAGCCAACGTGACGAGTGTTTGCCATTGACGCTGTAACTCATCAGGGGAAGTTTCGGTTTTCCCTTCATGCACAATAATATTTCCCTCACGGCGCAGTTCTTTGGCTAATTCAAACAGCACTGTTAACCCACCAGGAAAATTAAAGTCGTTATTTACAGTTTCTTGAAAGCGTTCAACAGTTTCAGGAAGTAGTGAAGCAGTTCCTGATCCCCAACCTAGTTGTTTACCGTATTGGTAGCCGAAAAGTAAACCTTCTTTAATTGTGTGCCAACCGTTGGTTGCTGCGGCGATCGCTTCGTCGGTAAAATCAATTGGTGTGCGATATTGAGCAGTCAGTACGAAGAACCGCACTGCCATCGGGTCAACTCCTCGATCCAGTAAGTCTCGAATAGTGGTAAAATTGCCCAAAGATTTGGACATTTTTTCACCATCTACTTTTACCATGCCGTTATGTAACCAGTAACGCGCCAGAGGTTTTCCGGTAACAGCTTCAGATTGGGCAATTTCGTTTTCATGGTGAGGAAAAATTAAATCAGCACCACCAGCATGAATATCGATGGTATCACCCAGGCGATCGCGTACCATTGCCGAGCATTCTATATGCCACCCCGGACGACCTGCCCCCCAAGGTGATTCCCAAGCAGGTTCTCCCGCTCTTGCCGCCTTCCATAAAGCAAAATCAAAGGGATCTTTCTTTTTCTGATATTCTGGATCATCTACATTGACGCGCTCGCTTTTCCCTGCTTGCATATCTTCTAACCTGCGTCCCGAAAGCTTACCATACTCAGAAAACTTTCGTACTGCATAATACACATCACCGTCAGCAGGGTAGGCAAAACCTTTATTTTCTAACTCATGAATTAATCGCTGAATGCCGTTAATCGTATGTGTGGCGCGTGGATATTCATCAGCTTCTTTGATTCCTAGCCGCGCCATATCCTCAAAATATGCTTTGATGAAGCGATCGGCTACAGCTTCCATTGAGGAATGTTCAGCACAGGCTCGATTGAGAATCTTGTCATCAATATCGGTAAAATTTTGGATATATCGGACTTCATAACCGATAAACTGGAGGTATCGGCGTACTACGTCCCAAACGATGCAAGCTCTGGCATGACCCAAATGGCAGTAGTCGTACACCGTCACCCCGCAGTAATACATCTTAACCTTGCCTGCAACGAGAGTTTCAAACGGTTCTTGACGACGGGTGAGGGTATTGTAAAGGGTTAGGGTCATAACAGAGTAATGCGGAAATAAGGAGATACGTAATAATAGGGTAAAGCAGCTGGAATGACAGTCCAGCATCCCTATGCTAGTACGTCACGGTGGAAATCAACATACTATTGGACAAAATCTCGAAAGCCCAAAAATCAAGGGTTTTTGACTTTTAACTTTTAACTTCCGCCTTGCGGCGCTAGTGTTTTCTGGACTATCTGCGCTACATTACTATTTTTTGACTATTTGATAACAGCGCTATGCAATCAGCAGTTACACCCGAATCTTCGGCAATGGATACACCCAAACAAGGAATGCCAGTAACAATTATTACAGGTTTCCTCGGTAGTGGCAAGACGACTTTACTTAATCATATCCTCAACAACCAACAGGGGTTAAAAACCGCTGTTCTCGTCAATGAATTTGGTGAAATTGGCATCGACAACGAGCTAATTGTTTCCACTGGTGAGAACATGGTGGAACTAAACAATGGTTGTATCTGCTGCACTATTAATAATGATTTAGTGGATGCAGTTTACAAAGTTTTAGAACGCCAAGAAAATCTAAATTATTTAGTAGTGGAAACAACTGGATTAGCAGATCCGCTACCAGTAGCTTTAACATTTTTGGGCACAGAATTGCGGGATTTAACCCGCTTAGATTCGATTATTACTGTGGTAGATGCGGCCAATTACAGCCTAGATTTATTTAATTCGGAGGCAGCATACAGCCAGATTGCTTATGGTGATGTAATTGTGCTGAATAAAGCTGATTTGGTTGATGAAGCCACTTTAAACGAGTTAGAAGGAAAAATTAACGAAGTTAAGGAAGGAGCAAGAATTATTCGCGCTACGCGATCGCAAGTGCCACTTCCGTTGATTCTCAGTGTTGGTCTGTTTGAGTCTGATAAATATTTTGACACAGTGATTGATGAACATGACCATCATGATCATGAACACGATCATCACGACCACGATGATCACGATCACTCAAAATGCGGTCACGATCATCACGAACATGACCATGAGCATCACGACCATCACCATCATTCTGACCATTTAGAAAATGATGGTTTTACTTCCATCTCTTTCCAAAGTGACAAGCCTTTTTCTATTAGGAAGTTTCAGTATTTCTTAGATAACCAACTACCCTCAAATATCTTCCGAGCAAAGGGGATTATGTGGTTTGATGAAAGTCCGAAGCGTCATATTTTCCACCTTTGCGGTAAACGCTTTACGTTGGATGATGATGAATGGCAAGGTCAACTGAAAAATCAACTAGTGCTGATTGGTCAAAATTTAGATCGTGAGGCTTTAATTTCTCAACTTGAAAACTGCATTTGTCTACCTTCAAAATCTCGCGGTAAAGGCTTTGGCAAATAAAAGTTAGAAGTTAGAGACGCGATTAATCGCGTCTGTACAAAAGTTAGGAGTTAGGAGTTTAATATTCGTACTCGTTCCCAGGTTCCACCTGGGAATGCATTTTTAATGGCTCCGCCATCGATTTTGAGCAATAAAAATGAGAGAATAGCGTAGGCGTAGCCCGTTGTAGACATCGCTTTCTCACTCACCTGGATTACCAGTTTCTTCACTTGCCAACTGCTGTACCTGTTCCAGAGATAACCCTGTCACTCTTGCCACTATTTCTACTGAGATTCCCTCTTTGAGCGAATTTATTGCTACACGCCGCACTTCTTCAGCACGACCTTCAGCACGACCTTCAGCTAAACCTTCAGCTAAACCTTCAGCAAGGATAGCTTGATAAGTTACCGATTCCTGCATAAGTTCCCTCCGCAGCAATTGTTGAATTATCTCTTTCTCTAATACTAGCCCAGCCAGAATGAACGCTGAGGCTGCAATATTGTTCTGGATACGTTGATCAGCAATTTCTGAAATCTCCTGAGCAACTTGCTGTAAAGTAGCAGTGCGGTTATTTGTTTGACTTAACACCGCAAATGGTAATAACCCTGGATGCTCCAAAAATACACTTGTTGGTTGCTCCCAAAGGCGAATTACCTCGAACCTATGAAAAGTTTCTTCCAAAGTGAATGTGGTTTGCTGCACAAATTCTGAATTTGTTTGTTGCAGATAAATCACTACCTGACGCATTCGCTTATTCTTGAAGCGGCGATACACTCGCAACCAATAATCCACCATCCGAAAGGGAATATCAGCTTTCGGTTGGGTTTGGAATTCCAAATGCAGCACAACTTCATAAGATTGGAGCAATATCAGCGCATCGGCGCGGATTGGTTCAAGAGAAAGTTCAGAAGGGCTTAATTCAGTCAGGGTGATAGATTCTCCTAACAGCCAAGTGGCAAAATCACTGGAGAAAGTTTCAGCAAGGAACTTACAAACGTTATCGAACATTAAGAGATTTTATCAGGTGGTAAGCGCTCATTGTTTCTATATTTAGTTTGCGGTTTAAGAATGCAATCGCTCTAAGATTGAAACGTTGATGAACCTTTAGATTAAAATGCGCGTTATCATCCAGCGAGTCAAATCATCTCAAGTTACAGTTAATGGTGAAATTGTCGGCAAAATTGGACGGGGGCTAAATTTGCTCGTAGGCATAGCCAATACCGACACTAATGTTGAAATCGACTGGATGGTGTGTAAGTGCCTAGAACTGAGGCTGTTTCCTGACGATGAAGGAGACGATCGCTGGCAAAAATCTGTACAAGAAATTGGCGGCGAGTTATTAGTAGTCAGTCAATTTACCCTTTATGGTGACTGTCGTAAAGGTCGCCGTCCTTCTTTTGACCGTTCAGCTACTCCCCAATTAGCAGTAGATTTGTATGATCGTTTTGTTACCAAATTAAGAGCTAGCGGCTTGCAAGTAGAAACAGGTCAATTTGGCGCAATGATGCAAGTTACGATTGAAAACGATAGTCCTGTAACTTTGTTACTTGAAAAAGAAGTAATCTAAGTAGATACACTAAAAAAATGAATAACAGTAGCCTCTAGACCGTGGTGTTCTAATTGATGAGAGAATATTAAATTAACCATCATAAAAGTTTAAATTCACTAATCATGGCGAAAATCCAGTTTTCTAGAGGTCTTGACGAAGAAGTAACTCCAGATGTGCGCTTGACGCGATCGCGCACTGGCGACAGTGGTACAGCGACCTTTATTTTTACGAATCCGAAGATTTTAGATCAAGGTAGCACCGAAGATATTACCGGGATGTACTTGATTGACGAAGAAGGCGAAATAATTACTCGTGAAGTTAAAGCTAAATTTATCAACGGTAAACCAGAAGAATTAGAAGCACTTTACGTTATGAAATCTGCCCAAGAATGGGAGCGCTTTATGCGCTTCATGGAGCGGTACGCTGAAGAAAACGATCTGGGACTGAGTAAAAATGAGGCGTAGGGCTTAGGGAATTGGGCATCGGGCATTGGTAATTATTGTCATGCCCAATGCGCCATTCCCCATTATATATATGATCAAAAATTTATGGCTGACCTATGACATCGCAACCCCACCCAGATAGCTTTAAAATTACAGTAAATTGTGCTGTGGTTACTGTCAGCGATACACGCACTTTTGAAACAGACAAAAGTGGGCAGCTAATTCAGCAGTTACTCCTTGGCGCTAACCATGCTGTAAAAGCTTACATAATTATTAAGGATGAAGCAACACAAATTCAAGAGCAGATCGAAAATCTGGGTAAAAGCTCAAAGTTGGATGCTGTAATTTTCAGTGGTGGTACAGGTATTGCACCAAGAGATACGACTTATGATGCCATTGAGAAGTTACTGGAGAAAACCTTACCGGGATTTGGTGAGTTATTTCGTTTTTTAAGTTATCAAGAAATTGGTTCGCGGGCGATCGCTTCTCGCGCTGTTGCTGGTGTTTATGAAGATAAGTTAATCTTTTCGCTTCCTGGTTCTAGTAATGCTGTGCGATTGGCGATGGAAAAACTAATTTTACCCGAACTGACTCACTTGGTAAGTCAAGTTTGTTTGTAAGGGGGTGAAATGAGCAGTTTTTCAGAAAGTTACCACGATAAATTTAGCTAAAACAAATATATCAGGCACTAAAATCATCCTTTCTATCCTTACATCTTGAGGCTACCCAGAATTATACTGAAACGAATATAAGGTTAATATCAGGTTAATGATGCAGCCTCTTCACTGGAATTGCATAATAGCTCATGGCATCACTGCATTTTCCTACTTTGGGATTCCTATAATAATAGGAGTTTTTTTTACAAAAACTAGGGCAACTATCCCTTCTAAGTTTAGGCTAGCCTTTTTCTTATCAGGTGGATTCATACTATTTTGCGGATTTCATCACCTTTTGGCAGTCTTTGAGCCACATTCGGCAGTGTCGCTGTTGCATTTAGCTGTACTCGACTTAACAGCGTTGATTTCATTATCTGCATTACTCTACCTAATGCCGACTGCTTATCAAATTTTAGAAGCGATCGCCATATCTCAACAAAATACCCGCGAACTTCAACGCAGCCAGCAAATGCAACGGCTATTCCTAGATAAGGGCCCCTTTGGAGCTTATATCAAAGATGAGCAATCTAGGGTGCTTTACTACAACCAGGAGCTACAATCTAGGTTTTTGGTAGATGCAGAAAAATGGTTGGGTAAAAGAGATAGTGAATTCTTGCCAGATCCAGAAGAGGGGCGGCGGGTAATGGAAAACGATCAAATCGTTTTAAAGACTCTACAACCCTTAAAGCTGATTGAAGAGGTAAAGATACCTGGTAATGATCAGCCGTGCTACTGGCTATCGTTTAAGTTTCCGTTTAGCGATGGTGCAACGGGCGATCGCCGCATTGGTGGGATCAGTATTGATATTACAGAATCTATAGAAGCACAGCGATCGCTCACTGAGCTAAATCGGCAGCTAGCAGAAAAAGCACTGGAATTAGAGCAAAAAAAACAGGAACTTATATATCTGTCAGATATGGCGGATATGCTTTATTCTTGCGAGTCTGAAGATGAGGTGTATCAAGTAGTTGCTTTAACCTGTTCCAAGCTGTTTCCTAATATGAGTGGTTGTCTCTGTATAATTTCTAATTCCAAGAATTATGTTCAGATGAATAGTTATTGGGGAGATGGAAAAACCACTAAAGAAATATTTTCACAATCTGAGTGTTGGGCATTGCGGAGAGATAAACTCAACCTTTTATCGCCTCGTAACTCAGGACTGGTATGCAACCACTTAATACACCCTGTTAGTGGCGCACATTTGTGTATTCCCTTGTTTGGAGAAGGCGAAATAGTGGGAATTTTATACATCTATTCGCTTGAAGAAATCAGTCCAGAAGAACAACAAATTGCTGAGATTGTTGCTAGAACATTAGGCTTTACACTGAATAATATATCAATAAAACAACGTCTAACCTATGATAGTTTGCGGGATGGGATGACCCAACTATTCAATCAAAGCTATATGGAAACTATAACAGAACAAAGGCTGGCCGAAGCTGACCGTTCGGGAGAATCTGTTAGTATTATTTTTCTTGATATCGATAACTTCAAATCTTACAACTCGCGCTATGGGCATGTAACTGCCAACATTGTTATTAAGGGATTAGCAAAGCTGCTGTTAACATCTATTCGCTCCTTTGACATTGCTTGCAGATGGGGTGGTGAAGAATTTGTGATTTTGATGCCTAATATAACACTGGAAAATCTCAGGAAGCGAGTAGAAGAAATAAGGTTAGATGTTGAAAAAATGCAATTGAGAGACGGCGATCAGATCCTCGAAGGCATCACCGCTTCTTTTGGAATAGCTGTATCAGAACCAGGGATTACAGTTAAAAATTTGTTGAATCGGGCAAATCAAGCGATGCTTGAAGCAAAGCGAACAGGAAAGAATCGGGTTAGGGAGTATGTAAATACCTGTAATTAATTCTTTTTTCAAATTGGTATGATTTCTGAATTATATTTTGATAATTTCTCTTAAGTAAATGGGCGTAAATAAATATAATATGTTCTGTCATTGCGAGTAAAGCGAAGCAATCCCAGAGACTTTGCGATTGCTTCGCTTCTCTACGAGACGCTTCGCGAACACCCGCAATAACATCTTATATTTAATCATGCCTACCTACTTATAAAAAAACAACTCCCTGAAGATGTGGGAGTTGTCTTTTTGTATTCGAGTAGTTTTTAAAACATTTAGAATGGAGCCATCGCTAAACAAATAGTAGCTAAAATAGCAGCGATTATATAAAACACTCCAACCACTTGTAATTCTGACCAGCCAGTAAGTTCCAAATGATGATGTAAAGGTGCCATTTTGAACAAGCGTTTGCCTTTGCCATCGGGGCCCTTCGTGGCTTTGTAATAACTTACCTGTGCCATCACCGAAATGGTTTCTACAAAAAAGATACCACTGAGAATAAACAGAGCCACTAAGGTGTTTGTCAATAACGCTACAGCAGCTAAAGCTCCTCCCAGCGCTAAAGAACCAGTATCTCCCATAAAAACACGAGCTGGATTACGGTTATGTACTAAGAAACCCAAGCACCCGCCACTTAAAGCAGCACAGAAAACCATCAATCCTGGCGCTGTTGGGGCGATTAACGCACCTAATGCCAAAAGTGCGATCGCTACTGTTCCTGCTGCCAAGCCATCAATACCATCTGTTAAATTAGTTGCATTACTTTCTGCAACTAGTACAAAACCAGCTAAAGGCCAAAATAAGAACCCTAATGGTAGCGTGAAGCTAACCCAAGGCAAAGCAATATTTGTAATATTAGAAGGTTGATTAAACATCAGCCATAGACAAAACAAAGCTGCAAAACTCACCTGCAAAGCTAGTTTTGTTCCGGGAGATATACCTTTATTTGATTTACGGCGCAGAATTTGCCAATCGTCAAGCCAGCCAACCAACCCGTAGCTGATTGTCAAAGCCGAAACTGCAAGCACCTCTGTAGAAAAATTAGCCAATATACAAGCAAGCAGCACAGATACTGGTATAAAAAATATACCGCCCATTGTGGGAGTGCCTGCCTTTTTTAGATGGGCTTGGGGGCCATCTTCACGAATTATTTGTCCAGTTTTGAGTGCTTGAAGTAGAGGTATTACCCAATGCCCTACTACACCCGAACCCATAGCACACAGAAGTAGTGGCAGGGTTAACGACATACTTTGCCAGGGTAGCCTATTGGCCATAGAATCCAACAAAAATGCCGTTGTACCTAGCCCTACGGCTAATAAAGAGGCTAAAGCGATTCCAGAAATATTTAATCCTTGCTCAGGAGATAATTTAGCGTCCACAGAAGTTTCCCTTCACTCCACACTTAATAAAATTGAATACCAGGAACTAGGGATACTACCAAGTCCCTAACCTGAAAAGGCTAATCCTCAGCGATTCCTATTTCATCATCATCGAGGTCGTAGCCAATTCCATCTTCAACACCCATTAGGGAGTCTATTCCTTCTTCGTCATCTTGAAAATCCGGTTCGTGAACGTCACGCGCGATGATCCTACCATTGGTTTGTAACCAATCCAACAAAGAAGACTTTGGTTTTAAGGGGATGACATCGGCTCGTTGGTTACGGGGTTCTTCACGTAATGGAGAATTCAACATATCGAGTGAGGACAAGAAAAGGTTTACGTAAGTTGACATTTAGAGTCTATCACTTGACACGGATTAATTTAGTTATCTTTTCAATGCTTCAGTTGATAAATCCGTATTCAGATAGAAATTTTTTATTTAATAGCCATAAGGCTTAGGTCAAGTGATTCTTAGTAATTTTTATGGCTCTACATATATGTCATAAATATCTTGTTTATCCTGAAGAAAAGTGAATAATTTTTGAGGTGACAGGCGATGATGGGAAAAGCGGCTCTTATGGATGCGATCGCTGGTACAAATCGCGGTTTACTGGCGACCCCAGTACAAAAACAGGCTATCTTAGCAGCGATCGCCAATTTAGAAGACTTTAATCCTACACCTCGTCCGGTAGAAGCTGGTAATTTGCTAGATGGCAATTGGCGATTACTATACACCACTAGCAAAGCTCTTTTAAACTTAGATCGTCTACCTTTGTGCAAACTGGGTCAAATCTATCAGTGTATCCGAGTAGAGACTACCAGAGTTTACAACATAGCTGAGATTTATGGCTTACCTTATTTAGAAGGATTAGTCAGCGTTGCTGCTAAATTTGAGCCAGTTTCAGATCGGCGTGTCCAAGTAAAATTTGAGCGTTCTATTATCGGCTTACAACGTTTAATAGAATACAATTCTCCGGTAACTTTTATCCAACAAATTGAAGCAGGTAAAAAATTTCCGGCGATTGATTTTGCTGTAAACAGTGATAACCAGCAAGGTTGGTTAGATATCACTTATATAGATAACGATCTACGGGTCGGCAGAGGTAACGAGGGAAGTGTGTTTGTCTTAACTAAAACATAAGCTTCTACAAAATAACCGCTTGCGAACGAAGGTACGCTATAACGTGTGCCTTGTCAAGTAGGCTATAATACCGTTTTTTGAGGAGCAGAGGGAATAGAGGGAGCAGGAGAAGCAGAGGGAGAAGAATTAATAACCAATGCCCCATGCCCCATGCCCCATGCCCAATGCCCAATGCCCAATGCCCAATGCCCAATGCCCAATGCCCAATGCCCAATTCAGACAAATAACTTAACAAAGACTCTTGCTGCTACCTTCAGGTTGTAGAGTGAAATCAATTAGCCCTCTAGATTGGCGATTGATAACTAAAAGGGAAAATAATCATGGTTCAACGTGGTTCTAAAGTACGTATTCTCCGCCCTGAATCCTACTGGTTTCAGGATCTAGGAACTGTGGCTTCCATTGACCAAAGCGGCATCAAATACCCAGTAATTGTCCGTTTTGAAAAGGTCAATTACTCTGGTATCAATACCAACAACTTTGCTCAAGATGAATTAGTAGAGGTTGAAGCACCAAAGGCTAAACCAGCTAAAAATAAGCAGCAAAGCTACAAGGGGTTGTTTGATACGATGATGAAGGGAAGTCTTAAGTATGAAGTCTGAAGTATAAAACTTTCAGTTTATTCATGCCTTTTCCTAACCTACCCTAATCTACGAGAAGCAGCCCTGCGGGTATTTACGGTTTCTTTTGGGTAGTATTACGAGCCACTTACGGGTGTGTAAGTTACTACCCCATCTCTTCTTTATTCAACGCCCAAATACATCAAAATTGCCTGCTTAATCAGCTTGAATGCCTGAACTGCCTGAAGTCGAAACAGTCCGAAGGGGTCTAAATCAATTGACCCTTAACCAAGAAATCACGGGGGGAGATGTGTTGCTCGATCGCACCATCGCCTACCCGTTTTCTGTTGGTGAGTTTATTGATGGAATTAAAAAAAGTGCGTACCCCTCTGGGGTTGGCGCAGCCATCGCTACTTGGCATCGTCGCGGTAAATATCTGCTTGCGGAACTTTCCTCCCCCTCTTCTACAGGTTGGCTAGGGGTTCATCTGCGAATGACCGGTCAACTACTATGGCTGCATCGAGATGAACCATTACATAAGCACACGCGGGTTAGATTATTCTTTGGGGATCAGCAGGAATTACGCTTTGTGGATCAGCGCACCTTCGGTAAAATATGGTTGGTTCCGCCTGGTGTTGCTGTAGAAAGTATTATGACTGGTTTAGCAAAACTGGCAGTAGACCCATTTTCACCCGAATTCACTGTCGAGTATCTAGCAAGCAAACTCCAAAACCGCCGCCGTCCGATTAAAACTGCGCTACTAGATCAATCGGTGGTGGCGGGATTAGGTAACATTTATGCTGATGAAGCCCTATTTAAGAGTGGAATTTTACCTGAAACCTTGTGTATAGATTTGCAGCTAAAGCAAATTGAACTTTTGCGAACAGCCATAATTCAAGTGTTAGAAACGAGCATTGAGGCTGGTGGTACGACTTTTAGTAATTTTCTAAATGTCAAAGGTACTAACGGCAATTATGGTGGTGTAGCCTGGGTTTATAACCGCACTGGAGAACCCTGTCGAGTTTGTGGTACAGGAATTCAACGGATTAAGTTGGGTGGGCGATCTAGTCACTTTTGCTCCCAGTGTCAAACTTTACAGGGAGTTAGGAGACGCGATTAATCGCGTTTTTACGAGAGTTTTTACTTCTAACTCGGAAGTCTCTTAAAATGCGGATAAGTCTAATCTAGAAATTTGAGAGAGGAACTCATGGCAGTCAAAAAAGGCGATATGGTTCGCGCTGTGCGCGAAAAACTAGAAAACAGTCTGGAGGCTAAAGCCAGTGATGCTCGTTTTCCTTCTTATTTGTTTGAAAGCAAGGGCGAAATTGTAGATATCAAAGGTGATTACGCCCTGATTAAGTTTGGGAAAGTGCCAACACCAAATGTTTGGTTACGTGTGGATCAACTCGAAGAGTTTAAATAAGTAAAAAGAATTCAGGAGTCAGAATTCAGAATTCAGCATTTATTCTGACTCCTGAATTCTTGCTGAGAAAAATCGCATCTTAATATTTATGTTTTCTTCCCTTAACTCCCCAATTGTGTGTAATTTACCCCGTGTCACCATCGTGGGTGCGGGTAGGGTTGGTAGTACTTTAGCCCAACGCATTGCGGAGAAAAACCTGGCAGATGTAGTTTTACTAGATATTATTGCGGGAATGCCTCAAGGTTTGGCGTTGGATTTGATGGAAGCCAGGGGAATTGAAATACATAATCGCCAGATTATCGGCACAAATAATTATGCTGATACATCTGGTTCGCAAATTGTGGTGATTACCGCCGGACTTCCCCGCAAACCAGGGATGAGTCGGGATGACTTGCTGAAAACCAATGCCAAGATTGTCGTGGAAGCGGCAAAAAGTGCAATCGCTCATTCTCCCAATGCCATTTTTATTGTCGTCACTAATCCATTGGATGTGATGACTTATTTGGCTTGGCAAGCAACGGGTTTACCACGCGATCGCATTATGGGTATGGCTGGTGTGTTAGATTCCGCTCGTTTTGAAACCTTCATTGCCCTAGAATTGGGCGTTTTACCCGCCGATGTCAAAGCGATGGTTTTGGGTAGCCACGGCGATTTAATGGTTCCCTTGTCTCGTTATGCTACCGTTAACGGCATTCCCATCACTGAATTGCTGGATGCAGCCACAATTGAACGCTTGGTAAAAAGAACTCGCAACGGTGGCGCAGAAATCGTGGAATTGATGCAGACGGGAGGTGCTTTTTTTGCCCCGGCATCAGCTACTAGTGTGATGGTAGAATCGATTTTGCTAAATCAGTCGCGGTTGTTGCCTGTGGCGGCGTATCTGCAAGGTGAATACGGTTTAGAAGATGTTGTAATTGGTGTTCCCTGTCGGTTGGGATGCGGTGGAATTGAGAGTGTTTTGGAATTGACACTTACCGATGAAGAAAGAGAAGGTTTGCATACTTCGGCTCAATCTGTGCGTCGGAATATTGAGCGATCGCAGGAAGTTTTGGCTAACAATAAATGAGTAAATAATTCGTAATTTATAGAAATAGCAACAAAAATAAAAGGCAGTAGGTTCAAATCCCGCTATAGCGGTTCCCACTCTGATGCGGTACAAAATGATATCGCAAGGTGTAGGGGCACGGCATGCCGTGCCCCTACGGGTGTACCTTGAATTGTGCCCATTCCTTACTGGGGAATGGGGCTGAGTTTGGCGTTAACGACGAGAATCTTGATCTGCGGGATCGCCGTAGGGGTCTTCGCTGGCTGGGCGGACATCACCAAACTCTCCTGTGTCTGCGGGATCACCGTAGGGGTCTTCGCTAGCTGGGCGAACGTTGCGGTAAGACGCGATGTCTGCGGGATCGCCGTATGGGTCTTCACTAGCTGGGCGAACGTCGCCGTAAGATGCTGGATCTGCGGGATCACCGTAAGGATCTTCGCTGGCTGGACGTACATTGCGATCGCGGAATTTGGCATCTTCAGCTTTATCGCCGTTGGGCCCCAAAAGCAACTCCTTCGCCTTTCGGAAAAATTCATCTACCATAATCTGTCTCCTGATTTAAGTTCGTGTTTCCGACGTGCGCGATTGGCGTTATCCTCCGGGAAACCCGCTTTATATTTACACACACTTCGCTGATCTAGAGTGCTGGCGCTGCGCTTGAAGTTAGACCAGTGAGATCGCGACCTGCGGCACTCCGGTTATAGCCTTGGAATTCCCGATATTTTTGTGCTTCAGATTCCGGTACTCGAATTCCTTCTGCTGGTGGTGTTACCCAGTGAGCGCGATTTTCAGCATCGCGGTAGTATACACGCCCGTTCTTGGAAAGATAATACTTACCTTGCGCTCCTTCTTGTGGAGCATTCTTATGTTGGTTGTACATATAGTACAGTGCTGCGGCTCCTGCCAAAAGTGCCACTTTTTGACCCGTACCCAATCCTTTTTTAACTTCGGTTTGGTTTGTGCGATCGCTCACTGTTCTACTAATGGTGTCATCAACAGGTGGTGGCACATTAGCCTTTTGGGAACCGCCTCCGCAGCTACTCAGCAAGGGCACCATTAGCAATGCCGAAAGCAGCACTGCAAATAGACGCGAAACTATTTTACGTTCTTTATATATTGTGTTCATTGGATTTCATCATCACCTGTATTTGCCAAAAGCCTTGCTGTTGCAAAAACAGAGTTGGACTTCCTGTTATTTCGCTGGGAATTGAAAAAACATACACCACTCAATTTACAACTGCACAAGCTAAAGCGTTTCATTATTTATCATCAGCGATTTTTTCAAGTATTCCATCCCGCCTTCGAGAGAAACTGCATTCATCCTAAGGAAATATATTTTTGATTTTTTATAAATCATATTTAGCTAAAACGCTGAAATATTCAGCAATTACCCGGTTATTATTTTGTGCTAAATTACTTAAAAAGATACAGCCGCTACAATAAATATTGTAAAAAAATACACTCAATATGACATCAAAAAATACAGCCCAAATTAGAACTCGTCTCCTTCTGGCTTTGTGGGATTTGGGAGGAACGCAGCAGGAAGTTAAGAAAGGTCAGCTTACCAAGCGAATTGTATCGAAAAGCCAGAAGGTAGCAGATTATCAGGGTTCATTTGATGAATTACAGAAACAGGGTGCGATCGCAATTTCCAAAAAAGGATATTCTCTGACATCTCCCAAGGGTTTAGAGGCATTGGGTGAAGGTTTGAGAGGTGGCGATTTTAAGTTTGAAGGGACAATTGTTGGAACTTGGGCGGCGAATGCGTTGTTGCGGTGGATTAGTCAGATTGATGTTGCGGTAACTGGTGCAGGTGTACCAGTTAATGGGAAGGGTGCGATCGCGGAGCTTTCCAAAGGAATCGCTTCTTACGACGAGTTTAAATCTGTGGCGTTGGAAGTCTACGACAAGCTGAACCAAAACTACAACTTAGACGATCTTGTGCCAATTTATCGTATCAGGAGAGAAATAGGCGATCGGGTTAGTCGTAGAGAGTTCAGTGAGTGGTTGTTGGAAATGCAGGAGAAAGATATTTTACAACTTCAAGGTGGAAGTTTACCAGATAACGACCCAGCCAAACTTGAAGACTCAGTAACTACAGAAGTCAGTGGACTCCGTTGCTATGCCAAACTTTTAAACTAATCCACCAATTTTTGTAATTTTTGATAATTTTCTTCTAGCCCTCATACACAACTAGTTCAAATTTATGTCTAACGATTTAATTAATGTCATCAGTACAAACAATCCATTTCAAGGACGCTTAGTAGTTAGAAGCCATAATGTTTGGGGACAAAGTTTTCCTGATGTACCATCTTTAAATTCTCATGCTTCTGATGCTGTTTATGAAGCAATAGAGAAAGTTCGTAATAGAAAACGACAAGTTATAGGCATTACCATTAAAGCAGAGAGAGGGCTAGGGAAAAGCCATCTTATAAGCAGGATTCGCCATAAATTACAGATTGATGGTAGCGCTTTATTTGTTTATATGAGTCAGTGTGATGATTTAAATCGCATAAAAACAGCATTTTTAAGTACTCTTGCAAATAGTCTTAAACAAGTCGGTAGTGCAAGTGTTAGTCAATGGCAGGAGTTAGCAACAGCCTTAGTTAATGAAGCTTTCAAAAAAAAATATACCCCTCAACAGCTAGTAAACCAGTTTCCAGGTGCATTAGTTAAAAATCCTAATGTGGTTGAAGTTTTGCGAGATAAAATCCTGAGTACCAAGCCTGATATAGAAAATCCTGATATTCTTACTGCAATTTTATGGACATTATCTCCTGATCCCGCTTATGAAATATTTGCTATTCGATGGCTTGCTGGTAATAGCCTACCACACGCTAAAGCCGATTCGATGGGTTTAG
Organism: Nostoc cf. commune SO-36; assembly: GCF_023734775.1. Lineage (NCBI taxonomy): Bacteria > Bacillati > Cyanobacteriota > Cyanophyceae > Nostocales > Nostocaceae > Nostoc > Nostoc commune. The sequence continues at coordinate 2,580,772 of NZ_AP025732.1, forward strand.
CTAATGTGAGTGTAGATGATAAAGAAGCCGAATCATTCAATACAGTGCGGCAAATTCTCGACTTAGTTAGTGAGTATAAGCCAATAGTAATTTGCTTTGATGAAATGGAAAATTTAGGCTGTAATGATGCGGGGTTCACCGGTTCACAAGTTACTGCTCTCCTAGCGAAAGACTTATATGACAAAATTAAACAGGGTATTTTGCTAACATCTATATATCCTGAAACTTGGACACATCAGGTAAAAACATTGCCATACGCTGAAGCAGTTGTAGATAGAATGGGTGAACAAGTTATTGATTTAAAGCATCTGAATCCTGATGATGTTGTTGCTTTAGTTTCTAGATGGCTTGAAGAATTTTATCAAGAGAATGGATTAATACCTCCTTATCCAGTTTATCCATTTGATGAAGCCAAACTGCGAACATTGGGCAAGGAAAGACCAATTGTCAGGAAAGTTTTGCAATGGTGCGCTGAAAATTTTAAACCTCTTATTACAACTATAGACATAGATGAACAAGAACTCAAACACCCAGTAGAACCTACGTATAATCAACAATTAGCTGCTCTACAAAATACTATTCAAGATTACATGGAGGATAAAAGAACTCTTGCTCAAGCACTAAGATTAGGATTTAGTGCAGTCATTGGTGAAACTATAGAGAATGTACAAATTGAAAAAGTTGTCGATATTCAAGTAAAAGCTGTTGATAGAGGCTATCTTGATTTTAAAATTGTTGGCAAGGAAAACGGTAAAGATGTCAAAATTGCCGTAGCTGTTCTGCAAGAGTCTGGGGGCTTATTCGTCCAAGCTACATTGAAACGGTTAATTCGCTACAAAGACTTTGATGTAACTCGTGGTTGTTTAGTTCGCTCTAAACAAATTAATAAAGGTGCTACTAAAGCCCAAGATTGTTTAAAAACGCTTTTATCAAAGGAATTAGGTGGTGAATGGGTATTATTAAAATCTGAAGACATCAAACCACTTTTAGCATTGCATTTTGTGATGAAGGGTCGTGAAGATGATGAGTTAACCGAAGATCAAATCATAGATTTTATTCGCACAAAACGGATAGCAATTGATAATTATCTTATCCGTGAAATTCTCAGCGATCCATCAGGACAAGTTCCTAAAGATGCAATTGATGAAGAAGAGGAGAGTAGTAATATGACCTTAATAGAGGTTAAAGATGTAGTAAGTGTTGCTTCAGATGATTTATTCCAAGAATAATGATGAATACAGCATTACGTTTACCAGCACCAGAAATTGAGGCATTGTTGCAAGGGAGAATAATTGCAGTAATGCCTAATAAATTTATTACTCCGGGGCGAGAATTTGCCCTTTGTCCAGCAGATGCGTCAATTAATTTACTACCAGTTGAGCAGTATTATTGCTCAAGGTTCTTACCTATTGCCCAAAGTACATTTGCACAACTCAATAGTCAGGGCGTTTTAATACAACCTCAGCAAATGAGTTTACTTCCAAACGAGGAACAGTTAAAACTACCCCTTTTAGCTTATGAAACAGTGTTAATTAAAGCTTGGGGTAGGTGTGAACTGTGCCAAATTCTGAATAATGCGGAATCATTGGCTGCTTTATCACAGCTAACTATTTGGACAACAGAAGCTTTAAAGGAAATACTAAGGCAAAAGCAAAATATTTTTTTAGCATATTTGCGAGTATATAAGTTGCCTAAATCAATTGAAGTCCTGATAAAATCAAATAGCCAGTTTGTTGCATTACCGCAACCTGTAAATCTTTCTGAAGCTAACCCAGTAATAAACGATCGCACCTTCACCCAACGCAAACACCAATTAGAAAAGCTAGAACCCTCACTGCATCGTGAATTAGAAGAATTGCAGAGTGCGATCGCATCCCTAAGCATTAACCAACCAGCAGCGAAACAATTAGACGACGATATCAAAGTATTTTTGGGTTGGAGTAATGACAAGCTAACTAAGCAACCCGATCCAAATTTAGCTTGGATAAATGATATTGCAAAATTGGGCGATCGCATCATCGAACAAGACGAGAGTAAAAGCAACTATCAAGCTGGTACAGACTTTGAAATCATCACACGCCGTAGCCTTAATTTTTTAGGATTCAAAGTTGAAGAAAACTACAAAGGCGGTGCAGGTGGCTTAGACTTATTTTGCTCACAACCTTATCCTCTTGTTTGCGAATGCAAAGCAGGTAAAAGCATTCCTGATCGTGCAGTAGAAGAATTAGATAGGATTGGTAAAAGGCATCTTAAAGAAAATTATCTTCAAGCTGTGCGGTTGATTATTGGCCCAGGTCAACCAACTAAAAATCTGAAAGAATCTGCTCAGATATCTAAAATCAGTATTATAAATGTAATGACTCTACAAAAACTCGTTGAATTAAAAGCAAAATATCCAGGTGCTATTAACTTAATCGAATTACAGCAATATTTAGAACCTGGGCAAATTGACTATAAAATTAGTGAATATATTGATAAAGTTGAGAGAGAGATTAAATTGCGATCGCATATTATCCAGCTTGTCAAAAATCATTTAGAAAAAACAAGTGATGTAAATGTTGGAGTGGATGCCCTTCACATAGCATACATTTATGGCAGTCCACCTGAGTCTTTGAAAAATAAAGAACTTTACGAAATTCTGATTGAACTTTCTTCACCGTTAACAGGCTATTTAGGACGAATAAAAGGCAGTGATTGGAATAGCGATCGCTTTTACTTTCTCCGCGATTTGCCTATTAACTAAAAATAGTAAAATATATCTCTTTTCTTACCTCTGCGTTCTCTGCGCCTTTGCGGTTCGTTTCAAAATAAATAAAGTAAGTAAGCGTAGCCAGCCGTAGGCATTGTCTTTAGTTTGTAGGTGATTGAGCAATCGCTTTACGCAGTTTATCTCGCAATTGCCATTAATTTATTAATAATTAATACTATCTATTGACTTAATTTTATTTTATGAGAATCAATAACAAGGCTAGACGCAGATCGCCGCAGCTATTGCAATGTTCTCTCTTTTAATCAGTATATATTGTTTCTAGTGACAAACTTTACAGAAAATTCATACTTAGCCACTGTGTAACTTCATTTACATGAGATAGCAGATTTAGTACTGTCGAAGAAACAGATTATACTTACTACACTGGTGTTTATTAATCACAAATCTCTATCAAGTTTAAAATTTAGGCAAAATGACCCATGTATTATCAAATTTGGAATTTCTTTCTTAAAGAAGATAAATACATTTATTGGAAAGAGCAAATAAAAGCTAACAAAAACTTTGACAAAGTTACATGGCAAAAGGTTATTGATTTTTTGTCACTAGTAGAGCAAACTTTCCAATTAAAAAGTCAACTAGCAGAAACCGATAGCCTTGAGCCGTTTCTCAAATTAGCAACAGAAAATGGTTATAGCCTGACAGCAGAAGAACTTGCCTGGTTTCTAATTACAAGAAGGCAGATTTGGGATCTTTTTGATTTTGCACAAAAAACACCATCTCTCAAAGAAGAATTGCTAATAGCTAAAGATCCGCAGCACTTCGTCAACATAGCTGCCGAAAATGGTTATTACTTTTCTGTATGTGAGTTAGCTTGGCTATTAATTGAAATCAAATCATCGTCAGATTTAGTCTCTATTAACAATAGCGTTGGAGAAATTTTTACGGTGTCAAGCTACGGCAGAGTTGAAACAGGATACTGGATTTGGCTGGCAGAATACTGGGGAATCGTGCCACCATTCTGTCATCGGGATAAGCCGAGTACTTTTGTATCTGAAAATAACAACTATCCTTTTTTACTTGATCAGTGTTTCTTACCCAAGAGTTACTTTAGTCAACGCCTCATGGCTATTAGTAATTCGTAATTCATTAAGACTTACGCATTGGCAATAAATACCAAATATAGGGAAGTTTCAAAACTACATCCTTTGTAAAGGCATAGCAATGATGTGCCTTTACAACACAATACGCTTGGGTTGAGGATAATAATAGCGGCTGTCTTCAATGTTAAGTGCGATCGCAATTTATTTCTTCTACTTAAATATGGTTTAGCGCATCTTCATACAAAATTGGTATAAGCTGTAGCGATCGCGTCAAAAAATACGTTGTCAAAGAATCAAGTTGACTTTGTTATTTTACCAATGGATTTTTGTTCACCACTGCTGAGTTGACGGTTTGTTCAATTCTTTTCAACCTTGTCTCTGGACGTTTTGCACTATCAATCCAAAAAAGGATATTCTTTTTGGATGAGTTATTAAATGCCTCAAAATACTCATTAGCAGTTGTGTTGGCTTCTAACGCCTGCTTTAAATCTAAGGGAATAATTAATGCTTCGATTGCATCTAAAGAATTCCATGAACCATTTTGTTTTGCGGCTTCAATTTTTTCCAGACCAACTGTAGTCATCAAACCTTGTTCTATAAGTTCTTCAATATATTGTTTATTTAATTTTGACCACACACTTTTCGGTTTTCGAGGTGTAAATATTTGCATATAACGTTCTTCATCTATGGATTTGACTTTACTATCAATCCAACCAAAGCATAAGGCTTCTTTTACCGCTTCGCTATATCGAATACTTGGTTTACCACTTTTTACTTTGTAGTAAATAAGCCACACACCAAAAGAAGTACGATGATTTTTCTCTAACCATCTCCGCCATTCTTCGCGGCTTTGAGGGCAGAAAGTGAGGAATTCATTATTAAGTTTGGATACACCAGTAATCTTACTTTTGTTGAGGTTTATCTCTGTATTTGGCTGCATTTGTTTTATTTTCAATACGTAATTGATGTAAAACTTTCATCTCCTCTAAAATCGTTTTGCCATAAAAATCAAATACTGGCTTCTTTGATAGCCATGCTTCGTGTAAAAAGCCTCTGCTTGTCCATCCTTGTTAGTCAATAGATAAACCTCAGCAACTTCCATCGCGGTTAGAGTATCCATTAATTGGTTAAGTAGCTTTGTGCCAATTCCTTGATGCTGCTTATGAGCTTGGACACAGATTTCTTCTAGATAAAAGCTTTGACTTTTTGGCCCTTGCTTACAATAACCTGCCACGAATCCTAACAGTTCATCCTGTTTGAATACAAATCCAACAAAACCCGGTGTATTCAGAATTTCAAATAACTTTGCTCTTGCTGTCTCGAAAGTCCATTCCTCGTTCCAAGGCTCACTATTGAACACTTCAACATATAAATGAGCGCACTTGTCAAGATATTCAGTAGTAAAGGTTTGAATTTCTTCTAACATCAAACCAAACCTGAACGCAATGCGACGACTGCTGCTTGCACGCGATCGTCTACTGCTAATTTATTCATAATCCCTCGGACGTGAGTTTTGATAGTGTTGGGGCTGAGATAAAGTTTTTCGGCAATCTCTGGGTTACTCAATCCGTCTACCATGAGTTTCAAAACTTCTAACTCGCGTCCAGATAAGTTGGCGGTGTTGGTGGTGGCTGAAGGTGGTTTGAGATTATCAATTACTCGTCGCGCAATTTGGGGATCGAGATATGCTGCACCATCAACTGCGGCTGCGATCGCACTTAACAATCGTTCCACACTTGCACCTTTAATGCAATACGCATCTGCACCGCTAGATAGTGCCGCAATAATTTCTGTCTCCGTTTGATGAGATGTCAGCATCACCACATGAGTTGCTGGCAACGCCGCCTTAATTTGCTGTGTCGCTGCAATGCCATCCAATCGCGGCAACCCAATATCCATAACCACTAAATCAGGTTTCAGTTGCAGTGCGGCTTGAACTCCCAAATAACCATCTTCTGCTTGTCCAACTATCTCTATCTGAGGATGAGCCATTAACGATTGCTCTAATCCCAATTGCATCATCGGATCGTCTTCGACAATTAACACGCGCAAGGGCGGAGCATTGACGGGTAAATTTAAGGGATAGCGAGTATCTAAAGACATTTTTATTAATTATTTGTTATTTGTCATTTACCTTTTTGACCAATGCCCCATGCCCAATGCCCAATGCCCAATGCCCAATGCCCAATTATTATTCTTCCACGCGATAGCCTAACTCCGCTAAACTTATTCGTGACTGTCGCCATTTTGGTTGGACTTTCACAAATAATTCTAGGTAAACTTTACCAGCGATTAACTTTTGGATTTGTTCGCGGGCTTCACTACCAATTGTTTTGAGCATCGCCCCGCCTTTGCCAATGAGTATGCCTTTTTGGGAATCGCGCTCGACGTTGATAGTAGCAAGTATCCGGGTAATGCTGGGAGTTTCTTCTACTAAGTCAATTGCGATCGCTACTGAATGGGGTACTTCTTCACGAGTCAACAATAAAATTTGTTCTCGGATTAATTCACCCATAATAAAGCGTTCTGGCTGGTCTGTTACCAAATCGGGAGGATAATATAACGGCCCAAGTTCTAAATGTTCAATTAATAACTCTTGAAGTTGCGGTAATCCTGCATTCGTCTTGGCAGAAAATTTCACAATTTCCCATTCATGGGACTGGGCCATCTGAGCGTAACTATCATCTAGAAACTGAGAATCAGACGGTTGTTGGTCGATTTTGTTCACACCCAAAATCACTGGTGTTTTGGTGCGACTGAGCAACTCGGCAATATAGCGATCGCCCGATCCACAAGCTACTCCTCCATCTACCACAAACAGTATTACATCTACCGATTCAATGGCAATTTTGGCATTTTGCACCAACACTTCCCCCAATTGATGATGGGGCTTGTGAATTCCTGGCGTATCTACAAAAATTAACTGCGCCTCTGGTGTAGTTAAAATGCCTCGCAAACGGTTACGTGTCGTTTGCGCTATTGGTGATGTAATGGCTATTTTTTGTCCTACTAATTGATTCATCAAAGTAGATTTACCGACATTAGGACGACCAACAATGCCGATAAAACCTGATTTAAATTCAGGAGGAGCCTGTGGGATTGTGACTTCTCCTGAAAAAGAGAAGTTGTAATTATCAATACTAGTCACCTTTGGCTCCACCCTCATATTTTACAGCTGGGATAACTTGGTTTTTTCTTAGACACAAAACAAGCATAAAAACACCCTAGCATTTTCGGGGATTGCTTTTGCTTAGGTTTAATCTACTACTGGCTCTACACTTAATATTTTACAGCTGAGATAACTTGGTTGAGTTTTTATATACAAAAGAAACATAAAATTACTTTGGGATTTACAAGCAGGACTTTTGCTTTCAGTTTAATCTGCTGCTAAGTAGGTAGGCATGATTAAATATAAGATGTCATTGCGAGTGAAACGAAGCAATCCCAGAGACTTTGCGATTGCTTCGTTTCACTCGCAATGACAGAGCATATTATATTTATTTACGCCCATTTACTTAATGGCTTAAGTTTCATCAACTATTAAATATATTTGGATCAAAATGTCAATAAAAGATATGGGAGAACGCAAACGCATAGGAATTCTTACCAGTGGAGGTGATTGTTCTGGCTTAAATGCTGTGATTAGGGCTGTAGTGAATTGTGCTGTGGATACTTATGGCTGGGAGGTTTTAGGAATTCGTCAAGCGACTCTAGGATTAATGGCGCGTCCGCCACAATTCACAAAGCTGGAAGTCGATCAAGTTGACTTGCTGTTAACGGCGGGTGGCACAATGTTGGGGACAACTAATAAAGGCGACCCTTTTGCTTTTCCAATGGCAGATGGGAGTGTAAGCGATCGCTCCGAAGAAATCATTGCGGGTTATCATGAGCTAGGTTTAGACGCTTTGATTGGTGTTGGCGGTGATGGTAGCTTGGCAATTCTCCGCCGCCTCGCTCAACAAGGTGGCATTAATCTAGTAGGTATTCCCAAAACGATTGATAACGATATTGGTGTTACTGAACACGCTATCGGCTTTGATACAGCAGTCAATATTGCCACAGAAGCATTAGATAGGTTGCATTTTACTGCTGCAAGTCATAGCCGAGTCATGATTTTGGAAGTTATGGGGCGTGATGCTGGACACATAGCTATAGCTGCGGGAATTGCGGGGGGAGCAAATGTAATTTTAATTCCTGAAATTCCTTACACAGTTGAGCATATTTGCCACAAAATCAAAGAACGGCAAGAGAAAGGCAAAAACTATTGTTTGATAATTGTTTCTGAAGCGGTTCGTACCCACGATGGGGAAAATGTGACAATTACAAATCGCTTAGGTCAATCTCGATACGGTGGAATTGGCGAATATTTAGCAGATAAAATTATTGAACACATTGGTGTAGAAACACGAGTTACAGTTTTAGGACACATTCAACGGGGTGGAACTGCTTCACCACTAGATAGGTTAGTTGCAACTGCTTTTGGCGTAGCGGCGGTTAATCTCATTGCAGAGAGTAAATACGATCGCATGGTGACATGGCAAAATCGCCAAGTATTAAGTGTACCAATTACCGAAGCGATCGCTCAATATAGCGCCGTTGATCCCAATGGTACTTTAGTTAAAACTGCTCGTGGTATGAGTATTTATTTGGGAGACTAAACATATATGGTACAGGCACGGCTATGCTGTGCCTATCAAAGTACAAATTCAGCAGACATTTTTTTCGCATTTATAATTTACTTATAGCCTTTCCTAATCATACAAGGTATATCAGAGCAAGCTCCTTGCTTGCGGTGAGGGGGTTGAGGGTGAGATTCTTGTACCTCACTCAAGCGAGAACTTCTATACATATTTATATTAAGTTATGAATATCTATGAAATATTGGGAGGCAAACGGGAAGAAATTTTGCAAATTGCGGCAAAATACGGAGCATATAATATTAGAATTTTTGGCTCAGTAGCCCGTCGTGAAGCCGATATTAACAGCGATGTTGATTTTTTAGTTGAAATGGAGCCAGGACGTAGCCTTTTTGATTTGGGTGGATTATTGATGGAGTTACAAGAAATACTTGGTTGTGAAGTTGATGTTGTCACAGAAAAAGGATTGCGATCGCGCATTCGAGAGCGAGTATTAAGTGAGGCAGTTCCGTTGTGAGGGATAATAGTGAAAAATTGCGTGATATTTTAGAAGCTATCGAACGTATCGACAAATATGCAGTTCAAGACCGGGAAGCTTTTGAAGATAACGAACTAATTCAAAATTGGTTTATTCAACACCTACAAATTATTTGAGAAGCATCGCGTGTATTATCTGCCGATATTTGTGAGGCAAATCCAGATGTTCCTTGGTCGCAAATGATTGGGATGCGAAACATTTTAACTCATAATTACTTTGAAATCGATTTAGATGTTGTTTGGTTGGTTATTGAACGGGAATTGCCAAACCTTAAGCCTCAAATTGAAGCAATTTTACAAACATTATCTTGAATATTAGATTTGCGATCGCACCTCTCTACAACCCCAAACGCGTAGACGCAACGCGGCTTTTCGTTAGACATCGCACTCAACTTGTAATCAACCACGGGCGATCGCATTTATAATTTAATTACATATATTAAGTGGTGAATTTGGTGAAAAGCAATGTTGAAATCAGTTGAAGGTGTTTACAAACATGGCAAAATAGAACTTGTCGAATTACCGTTAGATGTATCAGAAAGCCGAGTTATTGTTACATTTTTAGATCCAGAGACAACCCGAAAACAAACCCAGATGATGCAGTTTGGTATGTTTTCTGGGAAAAATCAGTCTACGGAAGAGGATTTTAAAATTGCTGAATTTCACGGAGATAAAGAAGATAGCCTAGAGTGGTCATAAGTAATTTATGAAGTATGTCATTCGATACTCATGCACTAATTTGGTTCCTTGAAGGAAATTCCCGTTTGGGTGCAAATGCTAAAGCTATCCTCTCTAATTCTGATTCTCAACTGATTATTCCCGCAACTACATTGGCTGAGGCAATTTGGATTGTCGAAAGAGGTAGAACATCTATTCCTTCTGCTAAAGACGTAATTTCAGCAGTCGAAACTGATTTTCGCATACTAATTTATCCACTAGATAAAGAAGTAGTTGAAATGACTATCAACTTATCTAGTATTAATGAAATGCACGATCGACAAATTACTGCAACTGCCCTAGTCCTGGCGAGTAAAGGAGATAATGTGCAGCTATTAACATGCGACCAAAATATAATTGCATCTGGTTTAGTCACGATTGTTTGGTAGATGCGATCGCACATCTCTACAACTCAAAACGCGATTGATCGCCCATATCCTCACCTACTCCGGTAAACTCTCTAAAATCTCCCTCACCACCGTAGCCATATATTCATCCTGATACTCAACATATATCTCCAACGCTGTCTGCAAATTAGCCCTAGCTTCCGCGTAATTTTCCTCTGCTTTTGCAAGCAATCCTAATGTTGCGTAAGTCTTAGCACAGGAATAGCGATTGCCAAATTCGATTTTGATTTCCAGGGCTTGTTGATAATAATCCCGTGCCTGGTGGTATTCCCGCAACTCTTCGGCAACGATTCCCAAGTTGTGGTAAGTCGTAGCACAGGAGTAGCGATCGCCAAATTCGATAAAGATTTCCAGGGCTTGTTGATAATAATCCCGTGCCTGGTGGTATTCCCGCAACTCTTGGGCAACCATTCCCAACTGGTGGTAAGTGCTAGCACAGGAGTAGCGATCGCCAAATTCGATATTGATTTCCAGGGCTTGTTGATAATAATCCCGTGCCTGGTGGTATTCCCGCAATTCTTGGGCAACATATCCCAACTGGTGGTAAGTCGTAGCACAGGAGTAGCGATCGCCAAATTCGATTGTGATTTCCAGGGCTTGTTGATAATAATCCCGTGCCTGGTGGAACTGTCGCAACTCTTGGGCAACGACTCCCAAATTGTGGTAAGTGCTAGCACAGGAGTAGCGATCGCCAAATTCGATTTTGATTTCCAGGGCTTGTTGATAATAATCCCGTGCCTGGTGGAACTGTGGCATACTCAGAGAGACATTGCCTAAATAATGCAATGAATCAGCGACAGCACGATGATTTTTCTGTTTTTTGGCAATATCCAAAGCTTGTTGATGATAGCTATTTGCAGATTCAAACTGTCGTTGCTGCTGATAGCTTTTACCTAACTGATTGATAACTTCAATTTGTAAAGAATAATCAGGAAAATTCTTGATAATTTCACAAGCTTTTTCTAAATACTCTCTAGCTTGGATTGGTTTGCGTTGACTTAAATATGCTTTGCCTAATTCATTTAAAATATTACAGCAATTGCGAAGATGTTCCAGGCTGGGTATTTCTCCAGTTGGGTTATATTCCATCAACAAGCTATGTAATAAATCGATACGTTCTTGTTGTTTTGGTGTTGGTAAGCGTTCTATATCTGTATCTGCATTGAGAGTATTGGCAATTGCCTTATCTCTAGTCAATTCTGTAGTTTTAAAGCGAAATAAACCTGATTTCCAAGCCCAAAAATCAGGTGCAAATTTTGCTAACCGCGAAATCGCATAATCTGGCAAGATAAATAAAAGGGGATGCGGTACAGTTTGACGATAAGAATCGCGGACGAAGTTTAAATCCTGTAGAACTGGTGGATAATCACCAAAGACACCAATTGATTTTTCTAAATTCCGAATTAATAAAACAAGTTTTTTATTTGTTTCTTTGGTAATGTTGGCTAATTGCTGCACTAATTCATCCCGCAGAAATCGCAAATTCTTTTCAGGAAAATCTAAAACCACAAATTGGATTTCTTGACATTGAGGCTCTTGTCGCAATCCAGCAATTAATAAATCTATATCGGGGGGAAAGTTAATTTCAATAAAACCTAACGTAAATTTTTCAGCAAAATCGATAAATGTTACCAATTCAGCGAATTCATCTTGGTTATAGGTAATAAATTTACCTATTTCTATTTGAAATTTACTGTTGTTGTGCTGATTGGAGAGCTTGTTGGAAGAACTCATTTCTTTTAACCACCGGATTTGGATAATTCCATCGTTTATCGCCGTTATATTCCAACACGGAAGTATTAAATAACATTAGTTGTCCAATTTCATCTTTACTGACATTTTTAGTTAAACAAACCTGAGCCAAATGAGTATAATGTTCTTCAGGAATAAATCGCTCAAAACTAAATTGTTGCTGTTTAACTGCATACTCTATATCTTCCGATATAATTTTTTTATGTTTTCGGGTACTCGCTGTTTGACATGCAGAGCGCATCATTTGCATTAACTGACGCACATGGCCACCACTTGCTTTTGCTAGTTCTAATAATTTATGACGACTCTCGAAAATTGCATCAATATCAACCCGTTTTTCAATTACACTTGCTATCGCATCTAAGCCGGTCTGATTATAATCTAAATCACATTTATGCCGATCAAATTCATAGATATTAATCATCGGCACAATATGAGGATTACCATCAAATTGATTTAGGGGATTTTTCGGCGAACAAAGAATTGAAATCGGTACTGTATAAATGATTGTACAATTTAATTCCTGCATCTGCGCCGCATAATCAAAGAATAAATGTTCTGCTACTACAGGAGGAACCCGATCCAAATTATCGAAGATGATGAGTAAACCTTTGCATTCAGGAAATTTCTGGCGTAATTTTGTGTAAGCGTCGCTTAATAACAAATTAGTATCAGATTTGAGGCGAGATAAATCTTTTTCTAGAGTTTGGCGAATAGTTGTCTTTTGCTTGTCCGAGCCTTTAATTTGCGCCAGCAATTTGACCATTAGTTTGGCGAGAAATGGCGCTGTAGGGCTGAGAGTTGCCTCTGCCTCAACGTTGACTGATTTTTCGACACTTTGCTCGTTTTCTTGAGTAATGTCTTTAAACCATGATTCAAAACTTTTTAATATATCTTGATTAAAAGTTAAACCTAATTTTCGTAATTCAAATTCAACTTGTTTAATCACAATCAAATATAAATCTGTATATCGGGTATCATTAATATCTGTCTCTTCATTCGCTTCCAAATAAATAACCCGATAATTGTCTTCCCAAAGACTCTGAATTTTTTTTAACTCGGTACTTTTACCACAACCGCGATGTCCGGTAAATAAAATTGTTGTAAAATCACCTGCTTCTTGAAAATCCAAAATTGTACTAACATTATCAATAGCCGAAGTTTTCCGCACCGCCGACAGATCGACATAATACCGTTCCATTTCTGCTGGTTCAAGCGGCTCAACATTACAAGCCAAAAAAGCCGCTTTAAGAGTATTTGCACGCTGAAAACTTGACTGAGACATTCTTTTTGCAAGATAACAATCACCAACTTCTAAATTTTAAGCGATCGCCTATCAAATTTAGCAAATACAGCTAGTTGTACATTAGAGTTGTCGGGAAATAAGACGATAAATTTCTGAAAGCCTTATATAGTAAGCGTTTATAGTATTTCGTACAGGAATGGCTGTAACCTTTAATTAATCGATTCATTGATGTGCATTTTTGTCAAGACCAGTTTTAATGCTGTTCGGTTAAGGCAAGAGACGCGATGAATCGCCGTCTCTACAATTGATATATTTGCTATCCCCTAACTAACAATTCCCAATACAAACTCGCCTTCATTCACAGCCTGATTGGTTGCGACATCATAAACCAATCCATCATGTTGAGCGCAGACATCAATTACAGTAGGTAACTTACCTTCTTTATTAAAACTGAGAATTTGATACAGCTTGTCTCCAGCTTTGACTTTGCTACCTAATTCGATTCTGGATTGAATCATACCACCTGCGATCGCATAATATTTTTTCCGGTTGCTGCTAGATGCAAAAGTCATTTCGTAGGTTTTTGTGTCTTCTGGTAAATTAGAAACTTGTATTACACCTTTCTGCACTAAATAATTTTTCACACCCCGTACACCTTTAGCGACTGAATCAGGATTCATTTGCATTCCTGAGCCTAATTCCAGTGTCCAAGCTTCCACATCAAACTTAATTTCTCTACCCAACTCTTTAAAACAAGCTTCTAGTGCTAACCAAGGTTTAATAAAAGCTTCATCAAAAGCATCACCATCATATTTATCAAGCAATATTCCAAAATCAAGTAGGAAGTATTTTACACTGTCTTCTCGATTTCGGAAGTAATAAATGTAGTCTAAAGCTTGATTGGTAGAACTGTGTAAATCAATTAAGTAGTCTGCGTCTAAACTCAGGTTTTGTAACTTGTAAGCAAAAAGCTCAGTGTAGAGAACACCATTAGAAGAATTAATTTTTTCTAAAGTTTTTGCAAATTGTTGCTTAATTGTAGTTAGATAATTTTGTCTGACGACCTTTAGATCAATATGAAGTTGAGATTTAGTAAAAGCTACTAAATCATCAGCTTCTTTCTCGTAGTCCCAAAAGATGCGATTCCAGTCTTTGGCTTCATAAACGCAGTAACGTCCAGGAGAAAAATGATGAGCGCGTTCATTTGTCCCCATTGGATTACAAACGGGAACTAGCCAAATTTCTCCAGTTAAATCTGTATCATTTATTGTTAGCAAAAACTCAATTAGCTGGTGAATAACGGCATTACCAGCAATTTCTGCACCGTGCAGATTAGATTGAATGTAAACCTTTTTACCACGTTGAGCGCCGATGAATTTGTATACTTGTAAGTAGAGGCGATCGCCCGAAGCCATTTGACGTAATACAATACTTTCAATAACTGGCAGCATGAAATAACTCAGTGATGATTTGAGTAAATTATCGCTGTATCTGTACTGGATTAAAAAAGGACTTACACAAATTATCTCTCAAACTCTGATTTCTCCGTGCCCTCTGTGCCTCTGTGGTTCGTTATTCCGTAACTCGTGCGTAAGTCCTATAAAACTCTAACCCAATAAAATAATCAGCTAAGGGACATCCAAGAAATAAATTATCCAAATGAACGAACCACAGAGACGCAGAGAACACAGAGACAGGAGAAATAGAGAAGATTTTTGAGTCAGTTTTAGGATATTTTTTTATTTGCAAATCCCTAACCTCTGCGTGAATGACTAGGATAAGGTAACATCACATTAACCAGTGTTGGCAGTAGCTATGGCGCAAAATTGGTTGCGGATTACGCATCAAAACGATAAAATCCAACTTTCTTGGCAACGCGGATATGAAAGTCCTCGTTTTGCGTCAGAAGTCACCTTCCAGCAACCCTTCGATGAAGAAAATGCGGCTGAGTTGCGCTGGTATTTAGAAGATTATCTAAAGTTTCCTTACGGGATTTATCCAGATAACGCTGTAAAAATTGAACAAAAATTACAGCATTGGGGACAACAGCTATTTGAGCTAGTATTTCGCAGTACAGAGAAAGGAAGAGAGTTTTTTCAGGAAGCGACACGGGAAGGGC
Organism: Nostoc cf. commune SO-36; assembly: GCF_023734775.1. Classification (NCBI taxonomy): domain Bacteria; kingdom Bacillati; phylum Cyanobacteriota; class Cyanophyceae; order Nostocales; family Nostocaceae; genus Nostoc; species Nostoc commune. Next base: position 2,595,997 of record NZ_AP025732.1, read on the forward strand.
TAGATAACTGTGAACTGGGCATCATTTCTGATAACGCCGAAGTGCTGAATTTGCCTTGGGAGTTGCTATATTCCCCCGATTATCAATTTCTTGCACCTTCACTGGCGGGAATATATCGCAGTCTCAGCAGTCAGGGCGTAAAAGCACCATTGCCAGCAATGCCCGATGACCAACTGAATATTTTACTAGTTATTGCGCGTCCTTACGATCAGCAAGACGTTGGGTTTAAAACCATTGCCCGTCCCCTGCTGGCGGCGCTGCAACCGATACGTCAGCGAGTCAATCTTAAGGTATTGCGTCCCCCTAGTTTGAAAGCATTTGAAGCGGAACTGCAAGCGAATAAGGGTTTTTATCATATCGTCCATTTTGATGGACATGGAAATTTTGACAGCGAGACACAGGGAGTTTTAGTCTTTGAGGATGAACAGGGAAATGAGCAAGCTGTCAGTGCTAGGGAAATTGCCCAATATTTGACAGATTGTCGCGTACCAATTTTTGTACTGAATGCTTGCAAGTCTGGACAAGTAGGCGAAGAAGCTTTTTCTTCTGTAGCGGGACAGTTGGTGAAGTTGGGGGCTAAGGGTGTGGTAGCGATGGCGTATTCAGTTTACGCCAAAGGTGCAGAACATTTTATTGGGCGGTTGTATGGGGAATTAGTCAGGGGAGAGTGTATCGCCACAGCCGTTGCAGCAGGGCGTAAGTCCATGTCTATTGACAAAATGCGCCCCAGTCCCAAAGGAAATTTACCTTTACAAGATTGGCTTGTGCCGGTGTTGTATCAGCAGGAACCTTACACGCCTTTTGTTCCTAAAAAGACAGCACCCAGTTTTGCCGATTTGATGGCGCAAACAGACAACACCCCAGAAAGTAGCAAAGCTGTAAGTTTACCTGATGAAAGCGCATTCGGTTTTATTGGGCGAGATTATGAGATTTTGCGTTTAGAGAGAGCATTTCGGCAAAATCATCTGGTTTTAGTGCAGGGAATGGGCGGCGTTGGTAAAACTGAGTTAGCCGCAGGTTTCGCCCGGTGGTTAAATGACACTCAAGGACGTACAGGCGGTATGTTCTTCACCTCCTTTGAACAGGGCGCGGGGTTGAGTCAGGTAATTAACCAAATTGGTAGGGCGTTAGGAGGTGAGAGATTTTCCCAAATGATGCCAGATAAGCAAGAAGATGTCGTGTGGCAATATCTGCAAACTAATTCTTGCTTGTTGATTTGGGATAACTTTGAACCTGTCAACGGTTTCCCTACGGGGAATGAACCATTATTGAGTGAGGAAGAAAGAAACAAGCTGAAGCGGTTTCTTAAAGAATTGCGGGGTGGTAAATCTTGGGTATTAATTACCAGTCGCCGCGAAGAACCTTGGTTGGATTGTGGGTATAGTTTAATCAATTTGCGGGGGTTGTCTGAAGCGGATGCCCAAGAGTTAGCCGCGAAGATTTTGCAAACGGTGGGTGTAGAGAGAAAGAACCTACCAGCAGAGTATTTGGAATTGTTGAAATTGTTGGGGGGACATCCCTTGTCTTTGCGGGTGGTGTTGCCGCATTTAAAGACACAGACACCTGTGCAGTTAATTGAGGCGTTGCGGCGGGGATTGGATACTTTTAGGGGACAGGAGGAAGAAGGGAGAGAAAAATCTCTTACTGTGTCGTTGGATTATTCCTTTGCTAAGTTGTCGGAGAAGGCGCAGCGACATTTACCGTTTTTGGCTCTCTTTTGTGAACGGGTGGATGTTGAGACGTTTAATAAGTTTTTGAATATTGATGATGACCCTATAGATTTGAAACAGGCATATCAAGCTTTGTTTGAGGAAAATTTGAAAACAGAGGATTGGCTAAAAATTCTTCATGAAGCAAGCGAAGTAGGTATATTAGAATATCTTGGTCAAACCATCTACAAAATTCATCCTGCCCTGCCTTGGTATCTGCGCCAAAAATTACTTGTATCTAAAACTGCAAAGGAGGTAACTCAACTAGAGAAAAAGTTGCTTATTTTATATATGTTTTTAGCTGCGGCGAATGACCCAGAAAAAAATGGTAATGCTGAGTGGGCAATTAGAATACTGCTAATTGAAGAGCCAAATTTACTACAAAATTTGCGACTTGCAGAACAACAGCAAGAATGGTATCCCGCACTGAAGATTTTAAGAGCTTTGGGTCAAGTGTATGATATTCAAGGTTTTTCAACAGAATTTAGGTCATTGCGACAACGGGCACTGAGTCAAGTAGGAACAACCTTGGCAGAAGCAAAAACAAAAGGTCAAGAAGCTTTTGACTTCTGGATGTATCTACGTGGGATGGACGCTGTTGAAGAAGTTAGACTAGGCAAACCGGAGATAGCCAAGAAAATCCATCAAGAAATTTTGGGTGGACTTACTGCATTAAATGATTTGTCCAAGAATGATGATATTGCTGTTGCTAATTATAATTTAGGTCTAGCAGCAAGAGAAGAGAGAGATTTTGATGGAGCTTTTCTCTACTACCAAAACGCCCTAGTCTTTTTTGAAAATGCTGCTGATTTTTACAATGTTGCTGGCGTGTATTATGAGCTTGGTATTACTGCAAGAATGCAATGCAATTTTGAGCTAGCAACTCAATATTACCAAAAAGCTTTTCACATTTACCAAGATTACCCTGACTTATATAGAATTGCAGGAATTTATCAAGAAATGGGTGTATTAGCAGTATATGAAAATGATTACACTCAGGCAGTTATGAATTATAAAAAGGCTCTACGGATTGTTGAAGACTTTGGAGATTATGACTTCGCTGCTGGAATATATCATCAACTAGGTCAGGCTGCACAGAAACAAAAAGATTTTGAGAATGCCAAGGTTTACTATAAAAAATCAATGCAGATTTATGAAGACGAGAATAATTTGTATCAAGCTTCAGATGAGTATCATAGTCTAGGAGAAATTGCAAAATTACAAAAAAAATACTCAGAAGCAATAGCCTATTTCCAAAAAAGTTTTGAGATTCAGTTTTCTTTGGAAAATTGGTACAAAGTAGCAGGAACGCTAACTGAATGGGGTGAAGTTTTAGAAATTCAAGGTAAGCTTAATGAAGCATTAAAAATTTATTTGCAAGCTTTTGCTATTGATACTCAACATAACATTAAGGAGATTGGTTCCTCGGAATGGATTCATTCAGAACTCAAGGCTGTAGGAAGAATTTTGAATCAAGTGGAAACTAGTCAGTTCAAAGAAATTTGGCAAGATGTTATGGGTAAAGAATGCCCGCAGTGGATAATTTTGGCAATTCAAGCAGTAAGTCAAGCAAACCAGAAATGACATCAAAACTCAATTAACTAAAGTAATAAACAATTTGGGCAGCGCAAGATAGCCTATAAACATAGTTGTAGGAAAGAGATTGGGAATGGAGAGATCGGGTGTAATGTAAAATTTATTACTAACGTCAAATCATTCATAAGTTTTATTTAAGCATTGCTTGCGATCGCACAGATTGCACTACCCTAAAGAGCGATCGCACAAGCTTTTGTCAAAAAGTTGTAACCTTAAGCCTTAATCTTATGATGCTGGTGATTAATGTTGTAACGTTAAGCCTTAAGGTTATAGCGTTAAGTCTTAAGGTTATAGCGTTAAGTCTTAAGGTTATAGCGTTAAGCCTTAAGGTTATAAGGTTAAGCCTTAAGGTTACAGCATTAAGCCTTAATGTTATAGCGTTAAGACTTAATGTTGTAATGTTGGTGACGACAAGACATTCATTTATAACTGCGATCAAAGTATGCAAGCCTACAAGCTGAACGCCACAATTGACGAATCAGGTCATTTAATTATTGACGAACCTCTAAATATTGCTCCTGGAAAAGTGGAAGTGATTATTTTGCAGCCAGTTCCATCCTTGGAAACTTCTACTGAGTCACAGCCAGAAAAGCCGAGAAGAAAGTCTAAAGTCAAAGCATTTGAAGGTTTATTTGAAAATGCCCCACCGACACCACCAGACTTTGACCCAGACCAAGCCAGATGGGAAGCTTTAAAGGAGAAACATAATCTGTGAAAATCTTGTTAGACACCAACATCATTGTAGATGATGCCCTTGAGCGTGAACCTTTCCTAGAGGCAAGCGAACAAGTGTTGGTGCTAGTTGAGCAAGGACAGGTAGAAGGTTATATTTCCGCTTCAACTTTTAGTGATTTGTATTACATCATCCGTAGGGCAAGAGGTCGAGAGTGGACACTTACTTATTTAAAGCAGTTGGTCAACTTTTGCTGTGTTGCTACCGTAGACAGTACCGCAATCAACATGGCACTAAACCTTAACTTTAGAGATTTTGAAGACGCTATTCAATACAGCGCTGCGGTACTCAATCACTTCGATGCTATTATTACTCGCAACCCTAGAGATTTTCCAGTTGCTACTCCCAGAATTATCACACCTGAAGAATTGATTCAGGAACTAACAAATACTCCATAAATATATTAAGTCAAATATAATGAATGCCCAATTAACCCCTGTTGAAATCCAAGAACTTCAGCAACTTCTGCCTAACGACACCCCAGCGCAACAAGCGCTTACTACCTTGCAACAACATAATGGCAATCTAGAAAGCACTTTTGATGCACTTTGGCAAGAGAAAGTCGGCAAAACAGATTATAGTAAGGGCAAAAAATCTCTCTTACAACTCACCCTCAATGAAATCCGCGTGGAAATCTGTGGTGATGATGGTTTACAGGGCAAAATTAAAGAATACACCAAGAACCCTGGTAGTGCTTCTCTGCTCAATAGTATTATTGGCTCACTGGTGGCAGTTGCAGCAGTAAATGGAATACCGATGGATGGTGCGATCGCCACAATTGTCGTATTATATATTTTGAAAATTGGAATAAACGTTTACTGTAAATATACTGAACCAGATAGCCAGCTAGAGTAAGGGTAAAAATAATATTGTACAGACGCGATTAATTGCGTCTCCCCTCACGTTCCCGGTAAATTTAGCAATCGTTCATCCAAATGACTACGGTCTGCTAAAACCTTTACCAGCGGCCCATGTGAACTAAATTCCACAACACTGACCGAAGCCACAGGGCATCCCAAACGAAAACGGAAGCGTCCCACGTCAATTCCCAGAAAACTACACAAAAGAATTCTGATAGTTGCCTTGTGAGAAACGACTAAAACATTTCCACTCGTGTAATTTTGCTTGATTTCTTCAATTACCTGCAAGGCGCGAGAAGCGATTGTAACCGCCATTTCCCCACCAGTTGGCCCATTCCAAGCCGGATCTGCTGACCAGCGAATATAATCATCGTGATATTCACGGCTAATTATTTCTGGCGTTTTTCCTTCCCACTTACCATAGTTGATTTCTTTTAAACCATCTCTAAGTTGTGGTTTTATCTTTATTGCTTCACACAAAGGTTTTGCTGTCAATACAGTTCGCCGCATCGGACTACAAAATATTGCTGTCCAATCCTTAGAAGTATATGCCTCAGCAAAAGCCTTTGCCATCTCCAACCCTTCTGGGGTAAGTTCTGAGTCTATGGAACCGCAAAAGGAATTATTGCGACTGCATTCTGTCTGTCCGTGACGGAGAAAATAAAGAGTTAGGCTCACGGTATATTCTCATCGATTGTGAATTTAAGGGCACTGACAATCAGATGTAGCTGAAGATAGTTAATACCTGTGGTATATTACTACAATTTCATGATATTTGAAATAATATTCAGATCGATTTTTTAAATTATGAGTTTAAATTGTATACTTCAATAAGTTCGTATTAAAGGCTTTAGTGCTTAAAACAAACTCTCAAAAGTAGCTTGAAAAAACAATATAAACAGGAGTCAGGAGTCAGAATACAGGAGTCAGAATACTCCACCCATGAAGGGATGGAGTTTTAATTAGGAGGAATATTTTAATTCTTTTCGCGCCACTTGCGGGCAAGGTTTTAAGCCAATATTCAGACGCTCTCTACGAGACGCTAAAAGCGTAGCTTGCTTCCCTGTAAGGGTACGAGTACTCGCTCTAAGAGAAGCATCCCGAAGGGTATACGCTGCGCTATCAACCACTCGTACAGAAGTCATGCTGAATTCTGACTCCTGATTTCTGAATTCTTCTTATAAAATATTAAGTAAATTATTTTAAACTTTAAAAATTATTGGAAAGTGTAGAGACGTGATTAATTACGTCTCTACAAAAATTCTACTAATCAAGCTGATACTCTATTGTCTAACCTTTGCTCAGGTAATATCAAAAGAGTGTAGCTTAGTTTTCAAGCAACTCAAATTTTTCTGCAAAAATGGAATCCATCCCATTTACATCCCTAAACTTTCTGCAAAAAATTTATGAATTGTTAGTCAATGCTTTTCTTGACATTATCTTTTACGTCTTCAATTCCGTGACGTACTTCGCTTTCAGCTTGCTTTGCTTTACCTTTGGCTTTATCTTCAGGATCTCCAGTCACATTTCCTAACGCTTCTTGCGCTTTACCTTCAACATTTTTAGCAGCTGCCTTTGCGCGATCTTCTATGCTCATTTTGTACTCCTGATTTGACAAAAAATTATTTCAAAGCTATAAACTAACTTTGAAATATTTTGTGATTGCCTTTACAGACTAACTTAAAGTTTTTGTTAAAGCCTTCTACCACAAGACATATTCTAAGAATTCGTAATGACGCTCGTTCTTCGCTAACGTAATTCGTAATTTGTAATTCAGAAAGGTAATTGTAGTAAGCGTTCTGGCTGTTGGTTGAATATAAAATAAAGTAAGGATAGCTTAGTTTCTATGCTAAAAGACATAGAAAAAATGCAAGTATCATAATCTCTACTTTTAAATTTCTAGCTAAAAAAAACCCAGTTCTTGCACGGAACTGGGTTATAAAGTTATAGGGATATTTTATTTGTCTAATCAAGGAAACCCATCAGACTTTCAGAGTTGTCAACCTCATTTGATGCTATTGGACGATTACCGAAGGTGGAATAGCTTTCATCAATTACCAATAAACTTGAGCCAATTGGACGAATCCCAGAGAGATTGATACTTTCAACCACTTGGAATGTATTAGCACCAATAGGACGAATGCCCATTGAGTTATAGGTTTCAACTACTTCTAATGTACTGGTGCTAACGGGACGCACCCCAGCAATTGACAGGTGTTCAGCAACTTCTAAGTCGCTAGCGCCTATGGGACGAATTCCAGAAATGGCGAGTGTCCCAGAAGCTCCCACTGGCAGTTCATTAACTTCCTCGACTTTATCTCCATTCAAGCTCTGGTCTTGTTGATTTCCAACTTCTTCTGTAGCTTCTCCTGGAGACTTGGCAGACTTTTGCCGAGAACTGGTTGCTTTGCCAGTGTTGCTAATAGTCATAAACGAAAACCTCTAGTTTGTTAATTGAATTTTACAATAATTAAGGAAAGATGAAATTTTTTCCCATATACTTTAGAGTTTAACCTTAAACAACCTCATATAGATATAAGAATGTTTAAAACTGATACATAAGTAAATTTAAATAAATAATTTTTGTAAAGAACTATTACTATTTATTTGCTCTAATAACCCCGCTAGAATGGATACAGGGCGGAATCGTCACCATGAGATAGGGTATTTTCAGCAAAACTGTATGACAGAATTTTGTCTTCAAGCTCCCTTTAGTCCGACAGGCGATCAACCACAAGCGATCGCACAATTAACTGCTAGTATCCAATCAGGCAACCGTTACCAAACTTTACTAGGAGCCACTGGAACTGGTAAGACATTTTCGGTAGCAGCAGTTATTGAGAAAATTGGCAAGCCTACTTTAGTTCTGGCACATAATAAAACCCTTGCAGCCCAGCTTTGTAACGAGTTGCGAGATTTCTTCCCCAACAACGCAGTTGAGTATTTTGTCAGCTACTACGATTATTATCAGCCAGAAGCGTATATTCCTGTTACCGATACTTATATTGAAAAAACGGCAGCGATTAATGATGAAATAGATATGTTGCGGCACTCAGCGACGCGATCGCTATTTGAACGCCGTGATGTCATTGTCGTTGCTTCCATCAGTTGCATCTACGGTTTAGGAATGCCAGCAGAATATCTCAAAGCTGCCATCCCTCTCCAGATAGGTATGGAAGTAAATCAACGCCAAATTTTACGAGATTTGGCAAATGTTCAATATAGCCGCAACGACATAGAAATGGGTCGGGGAAAATTTCGCGTCCGTGGTGATGTCTTAGAAATTGGCCCAGCTTATGAAGACCGAATTATTCGCGTCGAATTTTTTGGTGATGAAATTGACGCGATTCGTTACATTGATCCGGTAACAGGTGAAATTCTCAAGAGTTTGGAAGCGGTGAATGTTTACCCAGCACGCCACTTTGTCACCCCAGAAGAACGGTTAGAAGTAGCTTGTAATGACATCGCAGCAGAATTAAAACAGCAAAAACTAGACTTAGAACAAGCTGGGAAACTATTAGAAGCGCAACGCATAGATCAGCGTACACGCTATGACCTAGAAATGCTGCGCGAAGTAGGTTACTGCAACGGCGTTGAGAATTATTCTCGTCACTTAGCAGGAAGACAAGCTGGAGAATCACCAGAATGTTTAATTGATTATTTTCCTAAAGATTGGCTACTAGTTATAGATGAATCTCACGTTACAGTGCCACAAATTCGCGGGATGTATAACGGCGATCAAGCTAGAAAAAAAGTTTTAATTGAACATGGATTTCGGCTTCCTAGTGCTGCTGATAACCGTCCTTTGAAAGCCGAGGAATTTTGGGAAAAAGTAAATCAGTGTATTTTTGTTTCCGCAACTCCCGGAAATTGGGAATTAGAAATTTCTGAAGACCATGTAGTTGAGCAAGTAATTAGACCAACTGGGGTGGTTGATCCAGAAATTTCAGTGCGTCCTACAGAAGGACAAATTGATGATTTGTTGGGAGAAATTAAAGATAGAGCCGATCGCCATGAACGAGTGTTAATTACCACATTAACTAAACGTATGGCGGAAGATTTAACCGAATATTTGCAAGACCACGGTATCAGAGTAAGATATTTACATTCAGAGATTACTTCTATTGAGCGCATTGAAATTTTACAGAACTTGCGCGAGGGGAAATTTGATGTATTAGTTGGTGTGAATTTGCTGCGGGAAGGTTTAGATTTACCTGAAGTTTCCTTAGTAGCAATTATGGATGCAGATAAAGAAGGTTTCTTACGAACCGAGCGTTCCTTAATTCAAACTATTGGTAGAGCCGCGCGTCACGTCCAGGGGCAAGCGATTTTGTATGCCGATAATATGACAGGTAGCATGATTAAAGCTATTGATGAAACAGATAGACGGCGTGGAATTCAAACGGCACATAATCGACTGCATGGGATTACACCACAACCAATTGTCAAAAAATCAAGTAATGCGATTTTGGCTTTTTTAGATGTATCTCGGCGGTTAAATGCAACTGACTTGAAAGTTGTAGATGAACATATAGATGAACTGCCATTAGAACAGATTCCAGGGTTGATTACTCTGTTAGAAACGCAGATGAAAGAGGCGGCAAAGAAACTGGAATTTGAAGAGGCGGGGAAATTGCGCGATCGCATTAAACATCTGCGGGATAAAATGCTAGGACGTTAACCTAAATCTTATGCTTATCAGCATATAAAAGTTATTACGTCAACAGATAGTTTCAAGATATTATAAAGGTAGATTCTAAGAGGGGATGGACATGACTCTAGGAGCAAATAAGAAGTCATCCATTATTCGTACAGAGCGAGGACTCACGATCGCAGGCACACGTATCACCCTCTACGACGTGATAGACTATATGACGGCTGAATATCCGCCTCAGTTTATCCAAGGATTATTTGATCTGACAGAGGAACAAATTAACGCTGCTTTGGCTTACATTGAGACTAATCGCGCAGAGGTAGAAGCGGAGTATCAGCAAATTCTCAAAGAAGCCGAAGAACTCCAGCAATACTACCAAGAGCAAAATCGTGAGCTAGTTGCCCGAATTGCAGCACAACCGCCCAAACCTGGAACTGAAGCCGCGTGGGAAAAACTCCGGGCAGCGAAGGCAAAGCGCGAATCTAAGATATGATTTTTTTGATCGATCATAATCTCAAAGGTCATGCCCTAATTTTCTTTGGTGCGATCGCCATTCAAGGCTGGCTCGATATAATTCCGATTCGGTTTGTCACCTTTGCAGAAATGGATTTATCGATCGAAAGTGATGACAGGGTTGTTTGGCGATTAGCTCAGGAGAATCAGATGATTTTGCTTACAGCTAATCGCAGCATGAAAGGGAAAGACTCGCTCGAACAAGTCATGCGTGAAGAAAATATCTCAGCATCGTTACCCGTAATCACAATTGCCAATGCTGATAGATTGCTAAACGACTCTGAATATCGAAATCGGTGTGTTGAAAGTTTGATTGAAATCGTTCTTGCTATTGATAGTTATCGAGGTACAAGGCGAATCTTCATTCTGTAATGTAGTTAACTATTCGTTCATTGCGATCGCATTAAACATCTGCGGGATAAAATGCTAGGACGTTAACCTGAATCTTATGCTCACCAATATTCGCCTAATTAGTGTTCAAGAATATCACCAAATGGCGGAAATGGGGATTTTTCATCCTGAAGAACGCTTAGAATTAATCGCGGGACAAATCATTAGAATGTCAGCAAAAGGTACTGCTCACGAATCAGCAATTACCCGCACAGAAAGGTTATTACGTCAACGTTTGGGTGACAAAGTTTTATTAAGAATCCAGTCACCAGTGCAACTTGACGATTACTCAGAACCAGAACCAGATATTTCAGTGGTGAAGCTGAATCCATTAGATTATGAGGATCATCATCCCGATGCTTCCGAAGTATTTTTACTGATTGAAATAGCTGATTCCAGTCTCAAATATGATCGCGAAGTCAAAGCGATGGCTTATGCTAAGTCAGGGATTATTGAGTACTGGATTTTAGATGTAAATGGACGTAAATTGTATATGTATCGTCTTCCCAGTCCAGACGGCTATCACAGTGAGAGCATACTTGCAGAGGATGTGACAATTTCACCTTTACCTTTCCCTGATTGTGCGATCACTATTCGGGAACTATTGCGAAAAATCTGAGAGGCGATCGCCAGAAAGCTTTTTGTTAGCATTAAGGTGAAATTGCCGCAAGAATTAGTTCTGGGACAATTAGGTTTAAGTTAAAACGCTATGGGCATTAGGTGTGAAGGAACTGCAAAACTAAGAATTCTGGAGACGGATGAAGTTTTTGAGGTTAATCCTGATGATTTAGAGTGGGAGTTTGTTGAAGCTGATGAGAGATCAATGGGGGCAGAATTACATTATTGTGCAGCATTCTACTTTTACAGTGAGCAAGAGGGATTTGAAGTAAAGGTTGAATGGGACGCTTGGGAGTATCCAATTGGATCTATTGGGTGCAGTGATGCGGAATGCGAGGGCTGCGAACTGCTACAAGATTTCTATATCTATTCAGACAGCCTTGAAGAAATTGAACTAACTTTTCCTGAACCTGTATCTCCAAAAGCTATCGCAGAGGCATTCAGCGAATTAAAGGTCAAGATACAGGATGAGTACAATAGTGAGCTTTTTCTCAAGGAGTATAAACTACTAGACGACGGTTCAATGATGATCAGAGTCGCCTATCCATCACGAATTTCAGATGGTGACAGAATTATCAGACAACCCTTGGAGCAAAGAGTTCGTGAGTTGGAGAATGAAAATGCCCATCTAAAAGGAAAGCTTAAATCTAACGATTCAGAAATGGCGAGACTCGAAAGACTTCTTGCAGCACCCAAAGTGGAAATTAAAAATTCTGGCAATCTTCAAATAGGAAGCAACAATAGCATGAGCGACAATCGCACAATTAATACAAATGGCGGTAATTACTATGAATCAATTAACACAAAAGGTGGTAATTATGTTCAAGGTAACTACATCAACATGAGCCAAGATCTGACTCAAGCCGCATCTCAGATTCAAGAACTGATAGAACAACTGCAAAACAGTGGTGTAGCAGTTGATGTTGCTCAGGAGGAGGTAGCGAGGGATGTAGCGACTCAAGCTCAGAATAATCCTACGGTGAGGGATAAATTAATAAAATGGGGACAATCACTGGGAGACGCAACGATAAGTGATGTAGTCAAGGGTGTTGTCAAACTTGGGATTCGTTCAGTAGGAATTCCATTGCCATAAAATCGATTAACACCGAAAAATAAAATCTCTTCCAGAAATTTCCTTAAAATTACAAGTAGGAGAACCTCTCAGGAGAAATCATGGCTATTGATGCAGAAATTTTACAAACACTAGATCAAATGCCAGAGCCACTTAAACAAGAACTCTTGCATTATGCCAAATATTTAATTGAGAATTATTCAAAGGCTGTTTCCCAAGAGAGTTTACTACAACAAAAGCGTCGATCTGGCATCTTAAAAGGAACTTTTGTTTTACCTTTGCCTGATGACTTTGATGAACCTCTGGAAGTTTTTAAGGAATATATGGAATGAGTGCTTTCCTTTTAGATACTCATGCCTTTATCTGGCTAACTGAAAATGACTCCAGTCTTCCAGATAATCTGAGGATAATGATCAATACCGCAGATATAGTTTATCTCAGCATCGCTAGTCTTTGGGAAATTGCCATTAAATTGAACCTTGGCAAATTATCGCTTCAACAGAGCTATGAAACAATAGGTTCTGCAATCGATACTTCAGATATTCTCATACTTCCGATATGTTTTGCCGATACGCTTCAAGTTCGGAATCTCCCGCAACATCATGGCGATCCATTTGACCGGATGTTGATTGCACAGGCTATGAATCACTCCTTAATTATTATTAGCAGGGATAAAAAATTCGATGCTTATTCTGTTCAGAGGATGTGGGAATAGTCATACCAAAAGAGAACGCCCTTTTTTCGCTATCCTAGATTAAGTCAATCATTGAGAGATCGCGCCGATGGTTGCTTTACCCGATCGCATTTTGATGAGTGCAGAGGAATATCTGGTTTGGGAACCCACCCAAGAGGAACGCTACGATTATTGGGATGGCGAAGTTGTGATGATGAGTGGTGCTATATGCAACCATAATCGGGTTTGTCTAAATTTCTTTAAACTTCTAGATAATGCCCTAGCCGATGTCTACGACGGGCTATTCGGTGTCGCACCTGTGAAGTGTACATTGTAGATGTGAAGGTTCAGATAGAACCGGGGCAAAAGTATTTTTATCCAGGTGTGGTGGGAATTTGAAAAAAACATGAGTAACCAAGGCTATATGAGAATTAACTAGCAGATATCATCCTATAGTCAATCTTAGATGAATAAAATTAACACTATAGTCAAGCTCCTTTCTTCTCTAACTGGAAAATTATGGCATGATGCTTACTGCTTAAAAGTAAGTCCTACAATAAATCTCAAATATTAAACTGAGATCCATCCACGAGGTAGAAGAAACTACTTACAAAATTCCGTATTGTAGAATTGCTGTCTTAAAAATCAGGAAAAAACGCTCGTGGTTCCAATTAAAGATAATAATCCGACAACAATCACGCCTTATGTAACTTATGGGCTGATTGCTGCCAACGTCCTCGCTTTTCTTTATGAAGCAAGTCTTCCCCCACAAGCATTAAATGGATTTTTACACCTTGCGGCTGTAGTTCCACGAGAACTCACCTTAAGCTTTGGAGGCATCTCTGTACATCAACCAGTGCCAGAGTGGGCAACTTTAATTACCTCACAATTTTTACACGGTGGTTTCTTGCACTTAGCAGGTAATATGTTGTTTCTCTGGATTTTTGGTAACAACGTTGAAGATAAGTTAGGTCACGCCAAATATTTATTGTTTTATTTATCTTGCGGTATTTTAGCGTCGTTGACCCAGTGGTTCTTCGCTCAAGATTCTAGCATTCCTTCTTTGGGTGCGAGTGGTGCGATCGCAGGTGTGATGGGTGCATACATTCTCCGCTTTCCCAACGCTGAAGTTCTTGGTGTTGTACCTTTAGGGTTTTTCTTCCCGACTTTCCGTGTGCCGGCATATTTCTTTTTAGGCTTCTGGTTTCTCGAACAAGCTTTCTACGGGCTTACTAGTCTGGAAGCACGTACCAATATCGGTATGGAAAGCGGCGGTATTGCCTATTGGGCCCATGCAGGCGGGTTTATATTTGGGGCAATTCTTGGCCCACTCTTAGGTTTATTTAGCGATAAATCCCAGGAAGAATCTTGGTACAAGTAATATTGAATGCTACTTGAACCTCAATTATACTGCTTGATTTAATAGGTGAAATCGCCTAACCTTCGCAACTGCTAGCCTTACAAGCTATATTGCAGTTAGTCAATAATTTAGGAAAAACACCTGTGTTTCCCCTCTACGATGAAAATCCGACGCGAATCACTCCGTATTTGACCTACGGGTTAATTGGCATGAATACTCTAGTTTTTATTCATGAGGTGAGCCTGTCAAATGCACAATTGACTCAGTTTTTAAGCCAGTATGCGGTAGTGCCTCTAGAATTAACCACCAATTTGAGTGGAGAGTGGATAACGTTATTTACGTCGCAATTTTTACACGGCGGTTGGTGGCACTTAATCTCGAATATGGTGTTTCTCTGGGTTTTTGGTAACAATATTGAAGACCGATTGGGTCATGCCAAATATCTGATTTTTTATTTAGCGTGTGGTGCTTTAGCTGCCTTGTGTCAATGGTTTATTGGGATGACTTCTGAGATTCCTTCCTTGGGGGCAAGTGGTGCAATTTCTGGGGTTTTGGGAGCGTACATTATCCGCTTTCCTCACGCTAAAGTGATGACCTTAATATTTTTAGGGTTTTTTATCACTACAATCAGAGTTCCAGCACTAGTAATAATTGGACTTTTTTGTGGTGCAAAATGTCATATCCGGTCTTGCTACCCTACAAACGGCCGCTAATATGACTGTGCAAACTGGTGGAGTTGCCTACTGGGCCCACATCGGTGGTTTTGTTTTTGGGGTAATTCTCGCTCCCCTATTTGGGTTGTTTAGGCGTGACTAAGTACATTAATTATTTGGAAAAAGTTGTAGCGAAACAATTGCTATCTTTCAATTCTCTGCGTTTCCTCTGTGCCAACTTTTTCTGCAAGACGGTTTGCGATTTGGCAATTATTAGTTTTTGCTAGCACGGGCTGAAAGTTCTTCTGATTCTTCTACCCTAGATGTAAATGTTGATGATTGGGCAACTTGTTCAGGTACAGAAACGATGATATCAGCACCATTAATAATTCCTCCCAATAACCCTAATTCAGATTCAACCAACTGATCAACAGCCTCACCTAGCATATTCTCTTGTGTATAATGCGGTCGCGTTACTAGTACGATTCCATCGCTGTAGGGTTGAATTAACAAAGGATCATTGGATATGCTGAGAGGACTGGTATCTAAAATGACTAGATCAAAACGTTGGCGCACATCTTCCATAAGCCGCCGCATTTCGCTAGATTCAAGAATCGCAGCAGATTGCCGCACGGGGCCAGGGCTGGGAAGAATGTATAAATTTTCTATATCCGGGACTAAACGAATACATTCACTCAAGTTAGCGTAATAACGCAGGGGTTCAATAGTGGCTTCAGGGTCAGGAATTACATTCAAGGATGTACAACCAGAAGGCGATCGCAAATCTGTTTCGATAATCAAGGTTCTTTTACCAGCCCTTGCAGAAGCTATGCCCAAGTTATATGCACTTGTCGTTTTACCCTCTGAACTGCTGGTGCTAGCAATCAACACCACCTTTAAGTTTTTACCACCAATTCGGCGCAGGTTACTACGGAATTTCTCATAAAATTCTAAATAAGGAGAATCCGCAGAAAGTAAAACCGGCACTGCTCCTTGAGGTAAATCATCAATTGGCATTAAAGGCAATTCTCCCAACAGTGCCACTTCCCGTTGTTTGAGGGTCTGGCCAATATCTTCCCTGGTTTTGAAAGTTCCTTCCAGCGCTCCCAACAAAAATATTACCCCGCCACCAATCACCACACCTAAGAACCCACCTACAGCAAGGGTAATAGGCACACTCTTAGGAGGTTTAGGATCGACAGCCACTGTGGGGCGTCTGGCAATGCTAAGGCTGCTGGTAGTTTCGGCCTCTGCGGTTTTAGCATCAGTTAGCTTCACCTGCATTTGGTCATAAATGGCTTTTTTCAGTGCAACTTCTTGTTCTAAACGCGATCGCTCTAATTGCTTATTAGGTATGAGAGAATACTCTTGCCGTAGCCGCGCTTCTTGTCGAATTTCTTGAGCTAGTTGTTGTTGCAGCGTCTCCTGTTGGGTTTGCAAAGCCACCATTTGGTTTGCCAATTGCTGGCGTGCGGGATCTAAGCTACTTTGGGTACGAATACCTGCAACGCTACCCTGAAGTGGAGCCGCCGTGCCATCACCACCTAACACCTCAGCCGCACGCTGTTGTAACAATTCCTCAGCAGCTTGTTTTTGACGCATCAACTCAACCATTGTTGGGTGTTCCGGTCGCAAATCTTTTCTGAGTACAGCAATTTGCGACTCACTTTGATAAATTTGCGATCGCAAGTTACCTATAATTGGATCGGCACTCAAAGCAGAAGAAATATAAGCCTGTCCGACTGTTAAGCCTAACTTATTTTGTAAACTGCGAATTTGACCATCAACCCCAGAAATAGTTAATTGAATTTGCCGTTGTAGATTTTGGCTGCCAGTAATGCCGCTTAATAAGCTGCCATTCTCTGCTGCCAATATTGCCGTTCGCTCTATGCGATCATACTGTTCCAGTTTCTTTTCAGCAATTTGCAATTCTCGTTTAGCTTGTGGTGTGCGATCGTTAATCTTTTCAATAATTGCTTGTAATCGCCCAGTATTGATATCACTGCTCAACTTGATCATTGACTGCATCAATTCTGTCAATACTTGTATACCTCGTTTGGCATCAGTATCTACATATTTCAATTCAAAGATACTAGATTCCAACTCTCCACTCCTGGGATTTTTTTTAGGAAGAGAAAGGGCGACAGCAGTACCAAGCTTTTGCGGTTTGACCCCGACTTTTTCTGCCACTGATGCAATTATCTGATTTGACAGTAAAACTTCCTCATTCAGTTCCTTTCCTTGCTGTTGAATTTCACTACCAGTTGCAGAGAACGACACTGGTGGCCCACTATAAGTTAGTGCGCCAGATGTTATGTAGCTAGTAGGTGGCTCTGGTTGCATAGCTACCACAGTTGACCCCGCGACAACTAAAGCAAAACTAGCTAGTCCAATCCACTTGTACTTATCGAAAGCAATAAGATAGCGCTTAACAATTGGTGGGGTCATGGTCGCTTCACTCCAATTAAAAATTTAAAATGACGTTCGCGGACTCGCTCTAAGGGTTGGCGCAGCCTCTCGTAGAAAAGCCATGCCGTTCGCGTTCGCGTCTCTGAAAGAGAAGGCTTTACGCCGCGCTAATAAAATTCAAAATTAGGAAGCACCAAACTAAAGATAGTGGCTTTGATATAAAACGCTATCAACTTCCTACTCTATATACCGATTTCTATCTTTAATATTTTTACATTAACGAATTCAAAACGGAGTTAGAGATGTGGCTACCTCCACTCCCAACTATTTAAAGATTGTAGCCTTCTTTTAAAGTCACTAATTTGACCCGCCACCGAAGTTGTCAAAAAACCGGAGAAAGGATTGAACATTGAAAAAAGGTTGGGTAATGGTAGTCAGGAAATTAGTGATTCTACCAATGAGGTTCCGACCAACAACAATAACATCATTATCTTGAAGTGCCACATTTTGAGAGGCATCACCACCTAGAGCTTTTTTAGCATCAAGTTTTTGGGTGACAGCTTGACCTCGTTCAGGATCAAAGCGAACCAGAGCGATATCTCGGAGGTTAGCAATGTCTAGATTAACTCCTCCCAAGGCATCTACAAATGTACTGCCGTTAGGTAGGGCTTGAATGGAAAGACCTCCCGCAGCGTAGTTTAAAACCCGGACTCTAATCTGTGGTGTAGCCAAAGATGAACGTGCTACCAAGTTGCGGTCATAACCGTTATCATTACCGACTTCCCGACGGGGTATGAGTATTGCATCTCCATCTTGTAAGCGTAGATTAGGGATTGAACCACCATTTTGCAGTGCTGCATACAAATCAATAGTTTGTGAAATCACGGAACCATCGATTAACTTCCGGCTTACCTGCACTTGCCGCAGGTCTGCATTCAAGGTTGAACCACCCGATATTAGCAAGGCATCGGCAACACGAGGTGTTGCTGAATTAATCGGATAAATTCCTGGTCGAAATATTTCCCCACTAACGGTAACTTGAACTGGTCGTGTTCCTGCCAAGGATACTACTACAATTGGATCTGGGAAAAAGCGACTCAAACCTAAACGAATTTTTTCTTGAGCTTCTTCTAGGGTTAAACCTTGTAGTGACACCGTTCCCACTTGCGGTACGACAATGTTGCCTTCTGGACTGATTACAGCTTGAAAACTCAGGTCTTGACGCTGTGTTGCTAAGGCTAAAACTATTACCGGATCAACCACATAACGATTCAAAGCCAAGCGAATTTTTTCTTGAGCTTCTTGCAAAGTTAAACCTTGTAATGACACCGTTCCCAATAACGGCACTATAATATTGCCTTCTGGGTTGATGGAAGCTTGAAAGCTCAAATCTGGAAAGCGCTGAACCGAAACGCTAATCCCATCTCCTATTCCTAAGCGGTATGGCCCAGGAGGACGCTGAAGCACAACGCCAACTGCATCTCCTGGCCCCAAGAGGTAACGACTGAGTTGAGGGGAAACTTCCTCATTTGCACCTGGAGGTACAACTTCAGTGCCTGGCACAGGCGAGGGGGGTTGATTTGGTGATTGTCCTTGAGGTAAAAAAGGCTGGGCAACAACAAGTTGGATAGGTGTTGTTAAAAAAACTCCTACTTGTAGACCGACAAAACACAAGGCGCTGAATCCACGCATATAATAACTGGCATCTATGAACATCGGTGCAGAAAATACTGATACAAAAATTAGTCGCGCCGAGTGGTTATTTTACTCTAAAAATGTCCTATATGTTTCTTTTGTCTGCAAGCATTTACCCGGAAAAACAGAAGAATTTTACTAAATTTAAATTTTAACTTCATATTATCAACATATTTTTGCTAAATTTCAGTGTGAACACAATTTACAGAAATACTGTTGATGAATCTCTGCACAAAGGCATCAATCACAAACTTTACAAAGGGCCTGCCATCAATGCAGCTTGCACTGTTTCTCCAATAGACTGGGCTAAAAACCAAGATGTTTCTACCTGCCCCAAAGGTTCCATTGGAATCAGGATGCTGACGCTTACCCAAGGAGTGCGTTGCTTATGCCACTGGGCCAATTGATCCGCCAAGAACCAGCGAAAAGGTGATGGAGTTCCGCCGTCTGGCGTAGCGTACCATTGCAAGACAGCAAAGGTTTGTTGTGGTGTGGAGGCACGAAAGAACCTAGCTTCAACTTGAGTTTGGACATTAGAAGCCAACTTTGCAGGCGGTTTCACAGTAAATTCAGCAGAACGAAATTGAGCTACATCCCACTTTCCCCAGCGCGACCTTCCCCAGCCGTTAACGTCTGTCCACTCTACCTCTGGTTGATCCATAGGCCCATTTTGTGGCAGCAAAAGCAGGATTGCCTGGGATTGTGAACCTTCTTTTTTAATTACCTGCAAAGACCATTTATGTTCGCCAATTTGCTGTTCTGTTTGTTCAATGTTTTGCCAGCCAGGAAGAGTTAACCCAGTCTTGCGGATTTCTCTTAACTCTTTGAGGTTAGTAATAGGTGGCGGCTGTTTCCATTGCCAGCGTCCTGTCAGGTATCCGGGAAGCCCTGCCATTGCCAGCAGTAGTAGCAATAACAAAAGTGCTGCTACCTGACTCAATTGGTTTTCCTTGAAAAATTTGGAGAAGGAAATCATTAGTAAAATTTGCAATACTTAGGCAAAATTTTACTTTATAAAAGAACATTTTGAGTTCAGTAATATTTATGACTTACGTATAAGTGTTGAAAAATGAAGATAGTGGGACAAGGAAAATAACCATGCCCCATGCCCAATGATTCTAACTTTCCCCTTCTTGCTCAGTTTCTAGGGATGCTGAAAAATAGCTATTAATCCCATTCAGTAAAGGTACTAATGAAACCAGCATACAAGCAGAGTAGACATCACCACCCCACCCATCATGTAGCCATTTAAAAGCCGCTTCTTGACCCGTACCGTGAAAGAAAGTTAGTAAAGTATTACGAATGATATTGGCAATAATACTAACGATCGCAGCAAGAGATAAAAACGATATAACTGTGCGGCGTGAAGACAAAGCATCTGTCCAATAAAGCAGCATCAAGCCTACGTAGAGAGTTGTAAACAACATTTTTAGCCCTGCACAATAGGGGGCAACTTCTACAATCCTTCCTCCCACGTAGAGATTGATTTCATCTACGGTTACTTCCATACCAAATTGATTCAGTATAAAGCCTGCTGTGCCAGCGATGAAGCTTTGCAGAGGCAAGGTATAAGGAGCAATGAGGTAAGGTAATGCTGTTGGGGTTGCCAAAAATACTAGTAGCAGGGGAAATCCTTGCGATCGCAAACCTGATATTCCCTTAAACCACAAGCATAATCCTACCAATATAACGGGCAAGGAAAGGTTAACCCATTCTGTGACACCACTAAGATAAAAAACTGCCCCTAATAACAAGAAAACAGCGCCCAAAGGATGGATATTATCTGGCAAACGTTTCCACTTTTTTCGGTTCATCCAGCCGAGATAAGCAGCAAATGGTAAACCAATAATTCCGTGGCTAAAATATTCGTGTTCTGTACTGATATTTTTGTAGAGCCAACCATCCAACCAATGTAGCAATATCGGAGCATAAAGCAGCAGCAAAACGCCTAAAATAGCTAGATTTAATAAGCCTGATGCGTTTCTGTTTTTAATCTGTTGCTGGAGTACCATGATTTTTATTGGTCATTGGTCATTTGCAAAGGACAACTGACAAAGAACAAATGTCTAATTGTTAGATGCACATTAGGTATGAATTAATATCAGGCTACCACGCTGCCCAGGTCAGCAGTGGAGGTTTCATCTACTTTAGATGAGACTGCATGAGCGATCGCAGCGACAACTTCTTTAATTTGGCTACTGCTCAAACCAGGATACATCGGTAATGATAATATTTGCTTTGACAACTTCTCTGCTTGAGGGAAATCTCCCGGTTGATAGCCTAAGTTGCTGAATGCTGGCTGGAGATGACAAGGAATTGGGTAGTGAATGCCAGTTTGAATTCCTACTGCTGTGAGTTTTTCCTGGAGCTGCTGGCGTTCTATTGGGCAAGAATCATCAACTCGAATCACATAAAGATGATAAACATGTCCTGTATCACTTTGGTTTTCTATCGGGATAATCCCAGATGTGGCTAAGGGTGCTAGTTCTTGATCATACTGCTTGGCAATAGTCAAGCGATCGCGATTCCACTGTGGTAAGTGTGGTAGTTTCTGGTGCAAGATGGCTGCTTGTAAAGTATCCAAACGGCTATTTGTTCCGGGTTCAGTATGAAAATACTTTTGTGACGCACCATAATTTCGCAAACGCCCCATTTTCTGAGCTACTTCTGAATCTCGCGTCAACAACATTCCCCCATCCCCAAATGCTCCCAAATTTTTGCTGGGATAGAAACTAAAAGCTGCTGCTATTCCTACTGAACCAGCAAGATATCCGTCTCTTTGGGCGAGATGTGCTTGGGCAGCATCTTCAAAAATTAGTAGTTTGTAGGTATCGGCAAAGTTCAATAGTTCACTTGGTGATACCATCTGACCATAGAGATGAACGGGGATAATTGCTTTAGTCTGAGGCGTAATTGCCTTTGCTGCTTCTCTTAAGTCAATTAAAGCTGTTTGACGATCGCAATCTACCAGAATTGGCTTCGCGCCAGCACGTATCACCCCAATCAAGGTGGCGATAAAGGTGTTTGCTGGTAAAATCACTTCATCGCCAGCACCAATATTACACGCTTGCAACCCCAGAGCGATCGCATCTGTTCCTGATGCCACACCAACCCCATAATCCGCTCCAGACACTGCCGCAAATGCTGCCTCAAAATCTGAGAGTGCTTGCCCTAAAATAAAATCTCCCCGTTCCAACACAGATTGGATTGCATCTTGTAATTGTGTTTGAATTGGTTCATGTTGTAACTTCAGGTCTACAAAAGGAACTCTAACAGTCATTTTATTCATTACCACTTGTCCTCACAAAAATTTTTTCGGATGCAAAAAATAGAATAGGTTGAACGATTTTAGGCATTAATAATAAATTGAATTTATTGGATAGAGACTGAGATAAACTATCTAGTAGACTATGGGTAATTCAAAATCATGCCCGATTCATTTCATCGCCCGAAGTTGTCATCAGACTTATGCGAAGCCCCCACTCCAACTTTTCTCAAAATTAAAAAAGCTTATCAACTCACCTTTTCCCTAATTTTGTAGCTTGCTTCCCCATAAAGATATGGTTGGTCTATTTATGTCATTCTGTATTAGGATTACCATTTCTGGGTGCTAGATTTTAACAGTAAAAATAGCTACATATAATTACAGCAATACAAACGTTGATTTTAAGTAAATTTACTTTATGTTTAAGTAAGAAAATTACTTATCTACATAAAGAATAACACCGCCTTTATATTCCATGCCTAGCATTAGCTTACCCTAGCTAAATCAAAATCTAACGCAGTCTGATTACCAGATTCTAAGCAATAAAGACTACATCAGTGTAAACCGAGAACATTCAGCACCAGTAATTAATAAGTAGCAGACACCACATCCTCGGCTTAACGGGAGGGATAAAAAATTTTTGCCCCAAATTTGTTTGTCAGAGGCAAAATTAGGGAATGCTTAAAAATAGCAATTGATAACCTAGAAATAGGACTTGTATCAATTATAAAATCGAGAAATTATTAAGGTAGCAGTGGCAATGATAGAGCCTGAAAACAAATTATTTGCCCTAAAGGATGGTTGGGATTCTCATGAATCAAGAGAACAACAACGCCTCAAAGCTTTGTCAGATTTAGGTTTGCGGCAACCAGAAACGATCCCAGTTTTTGAAGAAGCCACACAGACTGCTGCCCACTTTTTGGAAGCACCAATTTCCATATTGGGGTTTGTGGATCATGAACGCCACTGGTTCAAGTCGGCGGTAGGCTTATCTAGGCTCGGACTAATGAATTATTTGGCCCAAAGCCGCCAACTGTCACGCCGGGAATCATTTTGCACGCAGGTAGTAGAGAGCTTACAAATCTTTGTAATTAACGATACACACAAGCTGACAGACCCAGTACTTGCTAGCAGCAAGTTGGTGCAGGATTATGGTATTCGTGCTTACTTAGGAGCGCCACTGATTGATGCTGAGGGTCATTGTTTGGGTGCATTGGCGGTGATGGATTTAGTGCCGCGCAATTTTACAACCCGAGACATTGAGTTTTTACAAATCATCGCTCGTTGGAGCATGAGTGAGTTTGAACGTAACCGACTCTTGCAAGGCAAACTCGAATTAAGCACTCTCAAAAGCGCTCCTATATTTTCACTTAATGACGAACGTAACACTGAGATTAAAATCACCGCACGCACCGAAGATAGCGACTCTGTTTCTATCAAGCAACTGAAACTAGAACTTTTGGGTCAGCTAACTCACGAGCTACGTACACCATTAACATCTGTACTTGGTATGGCTAGCGTTTTAGGACGTGAGATTTATGGGCCTTTGACGACTAAGCAGAGAGAATATTTGGAAATTATCCAACATAGTGGCCGGTACTTACTTTCTTTAGTAAACGAAATTACCGAACTAGGAGCTATGGATGACAACTCAACTGTGCTAAATTTAGCTCCTGTGGATATTGAAATGCTATGCCAACAAGCTATCAATACCCTAGAAGAAGTGGCTAATCGCCGCGAGCAAGATATTCGCCTTTCTATAGAACCAGGACGCAATCGCATTTGGCCTTTAGATAAAGACAAGGTGCGGCAAATCCTCTATCACCTGATTTTCAGTGTGATTCAACTTTCCGCAACAGGTAGCATTGTTCGCATTCATGTTTCTTACAAAGAAGATACGCTCAATATTACTATTTGGGTTTCCCATCCCTGGCTGGGGGACGGCATAACTGAAGTTGACCCCTACTTCCGTCTCAATTCTTTATCACTGTTAGAGTTGACAGATGAAGTGGCGAGTTATAACACTCATGCAGAAAGCCATCAGCAACCAGCTACTTCATCAGTGGCAGTGGATAATTCCCAAAACTTGAGTGATTCTGACTCAAACTTCTTTCCTGCTAGTTCAGGTATAAATTTAGCTAAAGCACATGGAAGTCTTTCTCGTGAAAGCTTAGGTCTATTACTAAGTTGTCAACTGGCAGAATTGCATAATGGGAATATTTTGATTCAAAGTTCACCAGAATCAGGATATCGTTATGTGCTGTCTTTACCATTGCAAATAGCGACTTCCTCGCAGGCAGTTAGCGATGTCTAGTCATGGGAATTGAGGATTGGGGATTGGGAAAGACGTATTCTTTATCTATATTTGATTAATTTGTAGCGAATTCTCTGCGTGCCTTGGCACTTACCTCGGCGCTGCGGGAAAGCGTTCGCGTAGCGTCTCGTAGAGAAGCGCATCTACGTTTAAATTTCAACCCTCAATTCACCACAATTTATCTCAAGTTGTACTAAGTAGATGAAGGACTATCTTAACTTTATATTGACTAAAGTGGTTTCAAATTAAAGATAGTGACTGATGGCTAGGAATAAGAACGCCATTACGGGATGTGCAATCTCCCTTATTACCTTTTTATAGCCATAGGGATTATGATCAATTCCAAGTTCTGCGTCAGCAGGCTAATTGATCACAATGTTTTTTATGAATTTAGTCTGGCAACGATTTACTTTATCATCTTTACCGCTTAAAGAATATCTTGCTACCAGTTATGTACACCGCTCTCTGGTGGGACTGTTAAGTTCTTGGCGGCAAACCAGCATCTTGTTCCAATGGGGAGATGCAATAGCAGCTGGTTTACTCAGCTTAATATATGCTCTTGCACCTTTTACTTCAAGTACATTGGTGGGTTTGTTGCTGGTGGCTTGTGTAGGATTTTGGCTGTTGTTGACTTTATCTGATGAAGTAACACCAACAAATGTCTCTTCAGTCACTCCCATTCACCTACTCGTATTGCTTTACTGGGGAATTGCCGCAATCGCAACAGCATTATCACCTGTAAAAAAGGCGGCACTTAGTGACCTGGGCACTTTGACATTGTATTTGCTACTATTTGTCCTTTGTGCCAGGGTATTAAGGTCGCCTCGTCTTCGATCTTGGATTATCACCCTTTACCTGCACATATCGTTAATCGTCAGTGTATATGGGTTGCGGCAATGGTTTTTTGGAGCCACAGCACTAGCAACTTGGGTTGATCCAGAATCTCCTCTAGCCAAGACTACAAGAGTCTACAGTTATTTAGGCAATCCCAACTTATTGGCTGGATACCTCTTACCAGCAGTAATTTTTAGCTTGGTGGCAATTTTTGCATGGCAAAGTTGGCTCAAAAAAGCTCTGGCAGTAACAATGCTAATTGTCAATACTGCCTGCCTGATCCTGACTTTTAGCCGTGGTGGTTGGATTGGACTAGTGGTAGCAGTTTTGGCTGTGATGGCATTGCTGGTTTATTGGAAAAGTGTGGAAATGCCTCGTTTTTGGCGTACTTGGTCACTGCCGATTGTCTTGGGAGGTTTAATCGGAGTATTGGTGCTAGCAGTGGTATTTGTACCCATATTGCGCGAACGAGTGTTCAGTATTTTTGCTGACCGTAAAGATAGCAGTAATAATTTTCGCCGAAATGTGTGGGATGCTGTATTTGAGATGATTCGCGATCGCCCAATTTTCGGCATTGGCCCTGGTCACAACTCTTTTAACAGTGTTTATCCCCTCTACCAACGCCCTCGTTACACTGCTTTGAGCGCTTATTCGATTTTATTGGAAGTGACTGTGGAAACTGGCTTTGTTGGTTTAGCCTGTTTTCTCTGGCTAATAATTGTCACATTTAATACGGCATATTTGCAAATGCGACGATTGCGACAATTGGGAAGTATAGACGGATTTTGGTTAATTGGAGCGATCGCTATTTTGTTAGGTATGCTAGCTCACGGAACCGTAGATACTGTCTGGTATCGTCCCGAAGTCAATACCCTCTGGTGGCTCATCGTTGGCTTAATTGCCAGCTATTGGATACCTTTAGCTCAAAACCAGACAAATTCATCTAACTCAGAACCAACAGTAAATTAATATGATTAAGTTGTCAGTTGTTCTTCTACTCAACAACTGACAACTTTTGAATTTTTAATTGTCTAGTACAGGTCGGTGGTAATAAACCTACCATTTTATTACACCCAGAAAGGGCGAAATTAAAGCACACATGAATTTTGACACTTCGACTCCCCTCAGTGTTAACTTTTAACTTCCCCCTTGCGGTACTAGTCCCTGTAGGTAGTAGCTCCTGGAGCATTAGGGTCACGATAAGCGGTGGGTTCGTTATCACGCTTTTTACCAGCCAAACCAGCCAAACCAGCTAGACCAATTAATCCTAGCCAACCCCAATCAAAATCGTTGCGATCTTCATAAGTGACCACTCTTGGAGCAGTAGTGACTTCGGGAGCAGTTGCCGTCGCTTGTGCGGATAGAGTTAAGGGTAAAATTCCCATACTCAAGGTGATAACGCTAGCACCAACAGCTGTAATGAAATTACTTTTCATAAGTTGTAACAATTCCTTATACCATCCAAACTTACTCACCACTTTATCGATTCCCGACCTTAAGAAAATCAATCTGCGGCTATAAATTTGCCATGTTATAACTCACGCTGTGGATATACAACATACTTTTTACAGCAATCGGTTTTTTACTTTAGTGTGGTAGTTCATCGGCACTCAATACCGTTCGGTTAAGGAATTTCTTGGTTGAAGCCGGCAGTTAGGGAAGAAAAGCTTAATAGCTTTTCATCGCCCGTTGA
Organism: Nostoc cf. commune SO-36; assembly: GCF_023734775.1. NCBI lineage: Bacteria > Bacillati > Cyanobacteriota > Cyanophyceae > Nostocales > Nostocaceae > Nostoc > Nostoc commune. The sequence continues at coordinate 2,623,038 of NZ_AP025732.1, forward strand.
ATGTCACGCTGGTCTTGGCGTCGTTTCAGGTCTTCTCGCTTATCGTGGAGCTTTTTACCTTTGCCAAGGGCTATACTAACTTTTACCCAGCCCCGTTTGAGATACATTTTCAAAGGGATTAAAGTTAAACCCTGCTGTTCTACTGTGCCAATTAGCTTGCGGAGTTCTTTGCGATGCAACAGCAGCTTGCGTGTACGCCGTGGTTCATGATTAAAATATTGTCCACTAGCGTTATAAGGCGAGATATGCACATTGATTAACCATGCTTCACCATTGCGAAGTAAAGCATAGCCATCTTGGAGATTGACTTTACCTGCACGAATCGACTTCACCTCGGTTCCTGTCAATTCATTCCAGCTTCGTAAGTCTCTAGAATTTCATACAAATAACGGGCTTGACGGTTGTCGCTAATAACTTTGTAACTGTCGTTCTTGTCGCTCATTGATAATTTTGTGTGCTTGGAATGTACCTAAAAAATTATTTGAATTGGCTTGTGAATTATGGGGTGTATCTTAGAACCGCTATAAATGGTGAACTCTATATTACCAATTTAGCTTTTCTAAGTTCACAATTAAGGTTTTCTGGCAACTTTAAGTTACCTGATACCAATTATCTGTGAGGTTGTATAGAGACAAGTTGCTTGGGCAGGTTGTCTCACCATGCCTGATTTTGTGCAGTTAGACAGAAAATTTGGTATGGCGCTAATAATCCAAATGATAAATAGAGAAATCTGTAGTCCCCCAGTATACGGAGGTTTTAAGGCTCGATAGTGTTCGCGTAACGTCTCGTAGAAAAAGGTTAGCGAGGAATGAGTGTCTATAAAAGCGTCTGACTTGCTGACGTTACCCTATCTTTTGATGCAGCCAGCCGAGGGTATCAAAAGTTCTTCAAAGGGAGATGCTGCGCGAACGAGGAGACAAAAATAAAAGTATTTATACTTACTTAGCTTTTGAGAAATAATTGATTAAGTTAATAATTTACATTATGATACGTATCTAGTCTCCTTTATTAACTAGTTATTACAAATTACAACGCTCTTTATACCTCCCAAGCAGAGCGAGTCAAAGGCGAGTTAAAATTTATTAACTCATCCTAAAGATTTAAGATTTTCTTTATAAATAAACCCTAAAGGCAGTAATTAGCTGGTAATCCTGTCATAGTATGAAACATAAGAACACTATTATTGTCTATGTTCACTGATGGAGGATATAGAAGTAAATTTCTGAGTAAAAAAATGCTAGGGGTGTATTATCCATGCCCTTGACGATCCTTGTAGTGGATGATGATTTGGGCACTCGTCTGTCTGTTAGCGACTATCTTGAACTGTCTGGCTACTCAGTAATCATGGCTAATGATGGTCGAGAGGCTTTGGCTATGGTAGATGACTATCATCCTGATTTAATTGTCACGGACATCATCATGCCAGAAATGAATGGCTATGAACTGGTGCGTCGGGTACGTCAGCAGCCAGTGTTTCGCTTATTACCTGTAATTTTATTAACAGCCCGAATTAAGACCCAGGAAAGAATTCTAGGCTACCAGTCAGGGTGCGATTTATATTTACCTAAGCCTTTTGAATTGGAAGAGTTAGCAGCAGCAATCCGTAATCTTTTAGAGCGATCGCAAATTATTCAGTCGGAGTATCGTTTTTCTCATAAAGAGAATTTGGGCATTTCCACCTCGACAAAAGCGGCGGATGCCCATAATTCTCTATCTACTCAAATTCAAAAATCTCACCTGCACTCATCTCTAACTCATAGAGAACAAGAAGTCTTAGAGTTATTGACTCATGGTTTCTCTAATGCCGATATGGGTCATCAATTACACCTGAGTCCTCGCACAGTGGAAAAGTACGTTAGCAGTTTATTGAGGAAAACCTCAACCAGCAACCGAGCAGAATTAGTGCGTTTTGCGATGAAGCATGGTTTGGTGGAATAAAAAAATCAGGAGGAGAGACGCGATTAATCGCGTCTGTACAGGAGTGAGAAATTAAAACTCCTAATTGCTAACTCCTAACTTGTGTAAGCAGACCTTCACAAGCATCGATCAGTAAATCAATAACCTGATTAAATCCCTCTTGACCACCGTAATATGGGTCTGGAACTTCCTTGAGAGTGTGTCGAGAGCAAAACTCGCACATCAAACGAACTTTATGCTGATATTGCTTAGTGTGATCAAGAGCGAGGATGTTCTCATAATTTTCTTGATCCATCGCCAAAATCAAATCAAAGTCTTGAAAGTCTGATTTTTGAAACTGGCGTGCTTGACCACGTAGTTTAATCCCCAACTTAGTAGCCGCCGCAGCACTCATGCGTCTGTCAGGTGGGGTACCAATATGATAACTAGATGTACCAGCAGAGTCACAGAGGTTGGCATCGCTCAAGCCAGCCTGCTCAATTAGATGATTCATGATGTTCTCTGCCGATGGCGATCGGCAGATGTTACCTAAGCAGACAAACAGCAACTTGTAAGGCATAGATATTCTTTGTCTTTTGTCAGTAGTCATTTGTCCTTTGTCTAATGACTAATGACTAATGACCCTTACGGGTGACGCTCCTGCGTCGCTACCGCTTCGCTAACGCCAGTCACTCATGGGGGAAACCCCCAAGACCGCGCTGGCTCACTAATGACCAATGACTAAAATCCAGGTAACTCCAACCCACTGGTTAATTCTTCCATACGTTCCCGCATTGTTGCTGTGGACTTGTTGTAGGCTTCTTTCATTGCCACTGTCACAAGATCAGAAAGTACTTCTGCACCTTCCCCTAGAGCATCTGGAGAAATTTCTACCCGCTTGGGTTCTTGGTTGCCACTGACAATCACTTTCACTAGACCACCGCCAGATTCTCCTTGAATCTCCATTTGCTCCAATTCTTCTTGGAGTCGCTTTGCGCCTTCTTGAACTTGCTGTGCTTTTTTAAAAGCGTCAGCCAGTTCCTTCATTTTTCCTAAGCCAAAGCCAAATCCCTGTCCTTTACCTGTCATAATTATTTGTACGCTTGTGCGTTGAATAACAAATCAAATTCAATTATAGATGCGGTAAGTAATTTGCCTCTTTTTTTACCAATAATTAATGCGTCATAAAATAGGAAGTAGGGAATTGGGCATTAGGTATTGGTTATTAATTCATCTCCCTGCTTTCCCCAATACCCAGTCCCCAGTAGCCACTCTTTATCCACAAGCACTTTGAAACTCTCCAAGCATTTTGACTTCTGGCTCTAAATTAATAGACCAACGTTCTTGTACCTGATGTTGGATGTGGCGAATGAGACAGAAGATGTCGCTAGCTTTTGCCCCACCACGGTTAACGATAAAATTAGCGTGGAGTAGTGCTACTTGCGCTCCACCAATTTGGTAGCCTTTGAGACCAGTTTGTTCAATTAACCAGCCAGCGCTGTAAGGTTTAGGATTGCGGAACACACTACCACAACTAGGAAAGTTATATGGTTGGGTGCTTAACCGATGCTTTTTATGTTGTTTTGTGATTGCCACAACTTTTGCTGGGTCAGCACCTGGCGCGAGTTGTAAGGTGGCTTGGGTGACTATGCGTTGGCGAAGCCTCTCCGAAGGAGACTCGCCACCTTGCAATAATGAAGTCCGGTAGCTATAACCTAACTGTTCCGGGGTAAGAGTTTCCAGCGTACCATCGGGTGAAAGTACCTCAGCACTAACTAACATATCTGCGATACAGCTATTATGTGCCCCTGCATTCATCACCACAGCACCTCCTGCTGTTCCAGGAATGCCAACAGCCCACTCTAATCCTTGCCAACCTAATTCGGCTGCTGCCCATGCCAAACTGGGAATTGATTCTCCGGCTGCAACAGTTAATTGACCTGTCTGTGGGTCAAAGTTGCTAAAGCGGAGATGACGAGTAGCAATGACTAAGCCTGATATGCCCCCATCGCTCACCAGCAAGTTAGAACCTGCTCCCAGTGTTGTCACTTTTAAATCATGCTCTTTTGCGTATTTAAGACTTGCTTGCAGTGCTTCTAAGTTTCGGGGGGAAACGTATAAATCAGCCGCTCCTCCAACTCTATAGGAAGTGAACGCTGACAAAGAAGCCTGAGGCTTAATCGCACAATCAGTATTAGGTAAGTAAATTACTTCACTCTCCACCGAATTAGTTGTTTGTTGTTTCTTTGTATTCAAAGCAGAAACTGTGCAGACGTTTCCAGCTGCCTGGGAAATTGTCATCTTTACTTGTTATTGGTAAAATTTTTACATTTATTTACCGCAAAGATACGGTAATAGAATTAACAGATGGAACCGTTCCTAGAGGGGTACTTTGCTCAGAAATAAAATCTTTGCAAAGTGTCCACTTACGATGTGGCTTTAGCAGGCTCACAAAGTGTCGTAATTACTTCAGGAATCACTTGATTCAAGTTACCTGCGCCCAAAAACAGTGCCAAGTCTCCTGGGCGTAGTGTTTTTAGCAAAAACTGAGACACTGAGGCTAAAGTCGGTTGATAAATTACCTGCGAATGCTGTTTAGCAATTTCCGCCGCGAAACTTTCCCCACTAATTTGCCCTAAATTGGGTTCACCTGCACTGTAAATATCAGTCAGTACAACCAAATCAGCATGGGTAAAAGACTCGGCAAATTCTTCTAAAAAGGTCAGTGTACGGCTATAACGATGGGGTTGAAAGATGGTAACTACTCTTTGCCCTGGTCTTGCCTGTAAACGTGCTGCGGCGAGAGTAGCGCGAATTTCACTAGGGTGATGAGCATAGTCATCAATGAAGGTAATGCCATTGACTTCACCTCGGAACTCAAAGCGTCGTCTTGCTCCTTCAAACGTGGCGATACCTTTGGCAATTGCTCCAAATTCTAAGCCCAAGGCACGACCAACAGCTACTGCTGCTAGAGCATTGCTGAGATTATGCCGACTGAGCAGACGCAAGTTTAACACGCCCAAAGCTTTGCCTCTTTCCCAAACTAAAGCCGTTGGTGCCATCAGCACGATAATCAATATTGGTGACGGTGTAATCAGCGTCGGTATCGGAGTGTAAGCTGTAGCTAATTGTGGGTTGCAAGCGAATCGCGAACTGTAGCACAATCAATGCTACCTATTAATGTTTTACAACCCTTAGCAAAAGGTCTGGAAGATGTCAATGACTTCTTCTAATGTCTCGTAGTGGTCAGGATGATCGAGTTCAATATTGGTAATGATGCCAATCTCTGGAGCGTGTTTTACCAAAGAACCATCAGATTCATCTGCTTCAGCTACCAAATATTGGCTTTGTCCCAGCCGAGCATTGCCTTCCCAAGCATTAACTTCGCCACCTACTAAAATTGTTGGGTCTAGACCTGCTTCCAAAAGCATATAGCCGATCATGCTACTGGTTGTGGTTTTGCCGTGTGTTCCTGCCACTGCAATACTATAGTACTCGGCAATTAAGGCGGCTAGTACATCTGAACGATGTAAAATTGGACAACCTAATTCTAGCGCTGCTTTGTATTCTAAATTATTAGTGTTAATTGCTGTTGAACAAATGACTTGAGGCAGCTTTGGCTTAGTATCAGCAGGTAATTGTTCTGGTGAATTAATACTACTGAATTTGCCAATACCTGAGGGCGAAAGAATTCGAGATTGCTTGCCTCTTGTTTACCAAAAATATGAGCACCGATAGATTCCAACTTGTGCGTAATGTGGTTAGGACGAAGATCCGAACCTGATACTGGAAATTGACGCTTTGCGAGAACGTATGCCAGAGCAGACATACCTATGCCACCGATACCAATGAAATGAAATGGTCTACCATTAAAATCTACAGAATTAGTCATTTATTGCTCCTTTTACACCACACCACACCATAATCACAAATGACACGCGTATCATAACAGGAATTTGATTTTTACTGTAACTACTCCTGTATCAGGTTTATTTTTGATGCCCAAATGATATTTCCGCTCTGGTTTTCCTTGTTCAGAATGATTTTACCTTGGTTGGAGGTTTTTGCTATTTCTGAATTGTTCTTAAGATTATTCCGAAAATTTTGGCCGCATCGGGAAAGAAATTCTTGTAATGTCAAATACATATTTTTGGCTATCTTACTGGAATTGGCTACATAATACATTGTTTAGTGAAACTGATTTGAAATTGCATCAAGTTTAGGCGTGAATTGAGTACAATAGTACATTGGTAATGAAACTATTTTTCAATTGCATAAAACCCAGGCTTAACTGGATGCAGCAACTAGCAATTTTTGGTGGCACATTTGATCCAATTCATTGGGGACACCTGCTCGTAGCCGAGACAGCTTTGCATCAAGTATGCCTTGAAAAGGTAATTTGGGTGCCATCTCTAAATCCTCCTCACAAAGAAGCTGCTTTGTTTGAGCATCGTATGCAAATGCTGCAATTAGCCATAAAAGATAACCCAGCGTTTACTGCCTCACTAGTGGAGACAAATCGCTCTGGGACTTCTTATGCCATTAACACCCTGATTGACTTATCTGCTTGTTACCCAAATACTCAGTGGTATTGGATTGTCGGCTTGGATACTTTCCAAACCTTACCCCGTTGGTACCGTGGACACGAACTAGCACAAATGTGTGATTGGTTAATCGCACCCCGACTGCTAGGTGGTGAGACTATAACTCAAAGCAAATTAATCTGCAAGCAAGTAGAGGAACAATTCAGGAAGCAATCACATACCATTCACTGGCAACTCTTGAATATACCAATAGTCGGAGTTTCGTCAAGTCTAATTCGCAAATTTTGCCACGAACGCCAGTCAATTCGTTATTTAGTCCCGGAATCGGTCAGATCATATATCACTAACAACAATCTTTACTCCCACAAATCTGAATAAATTATGTGTTTTTTTATTGATCTAACACTTTATGGTTAAAAGTGCCCCCCCCCTTTGCGATATGATTGGGGTCAACGATATCAACATATAAGCATAAATACAGAGGGCAAGACACTGTGATTAGAGTTGCAATCAACGGTTTCGGGCGGATTGGACGTAACTTTGCGCGTTGCTGGGTGGGTAGAGAAAATAGCAGAATTGATCTTGTCGCTATTAATGACACGTCAGACCCTAGAACGAATGCTCACCTGTTGAAGTATGACTCGATGCTAGGCAAGATCAAAGGTGCTGAAATTAGTGCCGATGACAACTCTATCATCGTTAACGGTAAGACCATTAAGTGCGTATCCGATCGCAACCCAGAAAACTTGCCCTGGAAAGATTGGGGAATCGACCTAATTATCGAAGCAACCGGGGTATTTACTAGCAAAGAAGGAGCGCTCAAGCACGTAAATGCTGGAGCCAAGAAAGTTCTGATTACCGCTCCTGGTAAAAACGAGGATGGCACTTTTGTGATTGGTGTGAATCATCATGATTATGACCACAACATACACAACATTATCAGTAATGCTAGTTGTACTACCAACTGCTTGGCACCGATCGCCAAGGTGTTGAATGATAAGTTCGGCATCATCAAAGGTACAATGACCACCACCCACAGCTATACAGGCGATCAGCGATTGCTAGACGCTTCTCACCGAGATTTGCGACGGGCGAGGGCAGCAGCAATCAATATTGTACCTACCTCGACTGGTGCTGCAAAGGCAGTGGCGCTGGTTATCCCAGAGCTTAGAGGCAAGCTAAATGGCGTCGCCTTGCGCGTACCTACCCCGAACGTCTCAATGGTAGATTTCGTAGTTCAGGTTGAGAAGCGTACTATTACTGAAGAAGTTAACCAAGCTCTCAAGGATGCTGCCGAAGGCCCACTTAAAGGTATTTTGGACTACAGCGAACTAGAACTAGTATCCTCTGATTATCAAGGTAGTGATGCTTCTTCGATTGTCGATGCCAACTTGACTTTCGTCTTGGGTAATGACTTAGTAAAAGTTATGGCGTGGTATGACAACGAGTGGGGTTACAGCCAACGAGTCTTGGATTTGGCGGAATTAGTAGCTGAAAAGTGGCAATAACTTTGTCATTGGTCATTGGTCATTGGTCATTAGAAAAAGGACAAAGGACAAAGGACTATTGACCAAAATGTTGAAATCCCTGGCTAAGACTCAGAACTTGGTCAGGGAATTTTTTTTGTTCGTCGTGCAATAGTACTGTTGATCCGGCTGTAATTTTGCCCACGATCGCAGCACCTTGACCAAGATGTTGCACTAAGGCTAATGCTGACTCTTGTGGCAAGCAAAGCACTAATTCAAAGTCTTCGCCACCGTATAGAGCATATTCTAAGGCTTGCTCTTGTGTCAGCCAATGGTCAAAAGCTGCTGGCAAGGAAATTTGCCTGCGTTGTAACACAGCGCCAACACTACTGGCGCGGCAGATTTGGATAATTGCATCTGCCAAACCATCGCTGCTATCCATACCAGCAATGGGTATGGGGCATGGGGTTGCTAAAATTTTCCAGAGAATTGGTAAGACATCTAATCGTGGTTGTGGGTGTTGGTGGGCGCGGATTAGAGCCATTTTTTCCACTTCCTGGAGATTCTGTCCTAATTCGGGATGCAAGAGCAGTTCTAAGCCAGCGTGAGAGGCTCCATGAACGCCTGTAACGACGATCGCATATCCCGGAATAGCAGCAGAACGGCGGATAATTTGACTAGGGTTAACTTGACCAAAAGCAGTAATTGCCAGAGTTGTCACAGGCGATCGCACAATATCACCCCCGACAATTGGGGTATTGTATTTTTGCAGGCATTCTGTAATTCCCTGGTATAGTCGCTCAACCCAACTCACCTCAATTTCACCAGGGAGTCCTAACCCGACAGTTATTCCCAAGGGGGAAGCACCCATTGCTGCTAAATCTGATAAATTGGCAGCAGCAGCTCGCCAACCAGCATCTTCTGGGGAAGTGGTGAGGTTGCTAAAATGCACGCCGTCAACTAGCACATCTGTAGTTACTACCAAAGATTGCCCTGGCGCAGTTTGAAATACTGCTGCATCATCGCCGATAATTTCTGGAGGACAGAAGCGCTGTAATATTTCTAAAAGACCTTGTTCACCAATATCTTTTAGCTGTTGAGAACATAATTCATTGTTCACAATCGGTTTTCCGTGTTGCAAAATTATAAAGAAAACTGATGATTTACTTTATTTTAGGACTTACGCAATAACTTTCTAAAACTCTTATTTCTCCGTGTCCTCTGCGACGGCAGTCGCTCCGCGCTACCTCCCCTCTGTGGTTCGTTTTTTCATGATTTGGCGTAAGTCCTGTGTTCTTTAAGGGCATACATAAGAAGTCAAGAATCTTATTTCTGATATACAGCAGTTTTATTTTGTCTAAAGTACAAGCTATGTATCAATACGGTTCAGTTAAGGCTAAAACTCTGTTATCCAAGTCAATTTTTTAACGAACCGCCGAGGCGCAGAGGACGCAGAGAGAAGAAAGAGAAGAAAAAAATTGCTTAACTGAACTGTATTGAGCTATGTATGGGTTTTAAGGCAGGATAGCGCAGAGGTAGCGAGTCCGCAAGCGTCAGCAGGAGTATAGAAACTCTTTATATATGATTGATTTTGAGTCTATATTTTGCACCTTAGTTAATTGAAAACTGCTATATACACAACAAAATTAACTGAGACTTTTTTAATAAAATTTAACATATATTTGCTGAACTAGTTGATGTTGTAAAATAAACAGTGGATTTTGTAAATTAACAAATTGAACCGTATATTTAAACATCTTTGGTCTTCATTACCAAAAAAATTGCAGATGATTGGAATTTTCATTTCACCAAATTATTATGGATGGGTCTAATTGACAAACCACTCATTTTGGTATTATTGCTTTTTATTTTTTGGTATCACTCTTGCCCGATACTTTCTTATCGCTGGAGGAGCATACTTGCTCTTTTATTTAGTTTTGGGGAAGTCCCTCGCTAACAAGAGTTTGCATTTGAAACCATTGATGAGTTGTTCCATTAAAAACGATATCGAATTATCGGTACTCTCCGCAGTGGTTTTTGCTATTTGTGGAGCCTTTATTATCTCAGAATATACTTTGGGAGCAACGCTATTATACACTGAGCCGTACAAGTACGGGCTGTGGTATTTAGTAGTTAGCTTTATTGCGGTGTTACTTCTTCAGGATACTTACTTTTATTTTATCCATCGGATATTTCACCAACCTCTAATTTTTAAATGGATGCATTATGGACACCACCGTTCAGGAGAGCCAACACCCTGGAGTTGCTCTGCGTTCGATTTGCCAGAAGCGAACGTACAAGGAATCTTTTTTGTAGGTGTAAGCTTCATCGTTCCATTGCATTTTATCACTTTAGTTACAGCACTTATAACAATGACTGTATGGGCAGTGTTTACCCATCTTGGATTTGAGCTATTTCCCTCGTCATCTAAAAGTTACTGGCTTGGAAAGTGGTTTATCGGTTCTATTCATCATTCTATACATCACCGTAAATATAAAGTGCATTACGGGTTGTATTTTACCTTCTGGGACAAACTACTTGGTACTGAAGATCCTAATTATGAAAGTGCAATCCACACAAGAGAGTTTTAATCTTTTACGAGTCATTATTCATTGGTTATCAAACACAATATTATTTACTACTTTGTGATTGATTGTTATTTTTAGTTAATTTGATGTTGAAACCAGATTTTTACAAAAATATCGTAAATTAACTCTCAAAAGTCTTAATTTTGGAGAACTATGGCACTGTGAAGCATACCACTTCACATTTTGCCCCTGGGTTCAACTCTACCTAAAATATCAAATTCTTTTACTTAACAATAAATCTTTTGCTATGCGTCAATTATTACTAGTCTTGGCGAGTATACTAACTCTAAGCAGTTTAGATATTCCTACGATCGCGATCGCAGGCACAATGCCTAATTTACCTGAGATGCGCTTAGTTCAAAAGCTCAACTGCAATAATGCTCAAACTCAAGCAGCAATTAATGAATGCACGAAGTTGTCTTATCAAAATGCAGATAAAAAACTGAATCAGGTTTATCAACAATTAATATCTACACTAGAAAGGTCTAGAAAACAGAAATTGATTGCTGCACAGTTAGCATGGATTAAGTTTCGAGATACCAATTGTGAGTTTGAGAGAAGCGAATATGAGGGCGGAAGTATTGTTCCTACCATTTATTTTGGTTGTCTGGAAAATACGACAAAGCTGCGTACCCAACAATTACAAGAATATCTCAAACCTAACCCCTAAGTATGATCGCTGTGCTACCTTCGCTTGCACCTAATATCTAAGCATATAACTGCTTGCCGGTATGATAATAGCTGAAATTAGTCGAGTTGCTTGAGAGGATGTCTGAAAAGTTTTTTTGTATACATCTAACCCTTGGAGATCCCCCTAAATCCCCCTTAAAAAGGGGGACTTTAAGACTCATGAAAATTCCTTTTCCCCATTCCTTACTCCCTTGTTAGTAAAGAATTGTAATTCAAAATCCCAAATCTAAACCTCAAAATTCGCATGAGTCCCTGACTACGGTAGTCTAGATGAGAGTGAATTTATCGCCTGCGATATTATATTGTTTTATGACTTCAGTTGTTTCTAGTCCCCCACGCACTATTCGGATCGGCTCACGCAAAAGCCAACTTGCTCTGGTTCAGACCTACTGGGTACAAGAGCAACTCCAGAAAAGCTTTCCCGATATCATTTTTGAAGTCCACACCATGTCTACCCAAGGCGATAAAATCTTGGATGTAGCGTTAGCTAAGATTGGCGATAAAGGACTTTTTACTAAAGAACTTGAAGTTGGAATGCTCAATCAAGAGATTGACTTTGCGGTTCATTCTCTTAAGGATCTGCCGACTCACTTACCTGAAGGGTTAACGCTGGCAGCAATTACTGAACGGGAAAATCCAGCAGATGCATTAGTGGTGCATGAAAAGCACAAAGATAAACAAATTGATACATTGCCAGAAGGTGCGGTAATTGGTACATCTTCGCTGCGGCGGTTAGCACAGTTACGCCACCACTTCCCCCACTTTACCTTTAAGGATGTGCGGGGAAACTTGATTACACGGTTGGCAAAACTGGATGCAGGTGAATACGATGCCTTAATTTTGGCAGCAGCAGGATTAGAGAGATTAGGAATGAGTGATCGTGTGCATCAAATTCTTTCCAAAGAAATCTCCCTTCATGCCGTGGGACAAGGTGCTTTAGGCATAGAATGCCGTGCTGATGATAGTGACTTGCTATCTCTACTCAAAGCGATCGAACATCCCCAAACACGCGATCGCTGTCTTGCCGAACGGTCTTTTTTACGCTCTTTAGAGGGCGGTTGTCAAGTACCTATTGGTGTAAATACAGAAATATCTGGTGAAAATTTGACCTTAACAGGCATAGTTGCCAGTGTAGATGGTCAAAAGTTTGTCAAAGATACTGTCACAGGGATTGCCAACAATGCCGAAGCCTTAGGCATAGAACTAGCAGAACTATTGCGGCAACAAGGAGCGCAAGAAATTCTATCAGAAATTTTTGCGGTGATTCAACGCGGTTCCTAAGCAATTGGGCAAGCGGATGTGATTAGATAAGAATTGATCGCCGTTGCACAAACGATGTGCCAGACGCGACAAGTCGCATTGGTCGCGATCAATAAAGTTAATTTGACACATATAGACAGAATCGGGGAAGCAAAAATTACCATGCGGATTCTATTTGTTGCAGCAGAGGCAGCACCCATTGCCAAAGTAGGAGGAATGGGTGATGTTGTTGGGGCATTACCCAAATTCCTGAGAGAAATGGGGCACGATGTGCGGATATTCTTGCCTTACTATGGCTTCCTGCCAGACAAAATGGAAATTCCCAAAGAACCTATCTGGCGGGGATCTGCCATGTTCCAGGAATTTGCTGTTTATGAAAGCATTCTGCCTGGTACTGATGTTCCCTTGTACTTATTTGGACATCCCGCCTTCCTACCCCGCCACATTTATTCTGGAGAAGGTGAAGACTGGCGGTTCACATTATTTTCCAATGGTGCAGCCGAGTTTGCTTGGAATTACTGGAAACCGGAAATTATGCACTGTCATGATTGGCATACGGGGATGATTCCCGTGTGGATGCACCAAGATCCTGATATAACCACAGTCTTTACCATTCATAATCTGGCTTATCAAGGGCCGTGGCGTTGGTACTTAGAAAAAATTACTTGGTGTCCCTGGTATATGCAAGGACATAACGTTATGGCGGCGGCGGTGCAATTTGCTAATAAGGTAAATACAGTTTCACCCACTTATGCCGAGCAAATCAAGACACCTACTTACGGTGAAACATTAGAAGGTTTGCTGTCTTTTATTAGCGGTAAATTATCTGGGATTATCAATGGCATTGATACTGAAATTTATAACCCAGAAGATGATAAATACATTGCTCAAACCTTTACTACTGATAGTTTAGATAAACGCAAAGCTAACAAAATTGCTTTGCAAGAAGAAGTAGGATTAGAAGTCAACTCCAAAGCCTTTTTAATTGGGATTGTGACCCGATTAGTAGAACAAAAAGGCATTGATTTGATATTGCAAATCCTCGATCGCTTCCTATCTTATACAGATGCACAGTTTGTGTTGTTGGGGACAGGCGATCGCTACTATGAAACTCAGATGTGGCAATTAGCATCCCGCTTTCCCGGACGCATGGCAACTTACTTACTGTATAACGATGCCTTGTCTCGCCGGATCTACGCTGGTACTGATGCCTTTTTAATGCCCAGTCGCTTTGAACCATGCGGGATTAGCCAAATGATGGCTTTGCGCTACGGTTCTGTACCCATTGTCCGCCGCACAGGTGGATTAGTTGACACCGTAAGCCATCATGACCCCGAAAATGCCGCAGGCACAGGTTATTGCTTTGACCGCTATGAACCGCTAGACCTTTTCACCTGTATGATCCGGGCTTGGGAAGGCTTCCGTTTCAAACCGCAATGGCAAGAACTACAAAAACGAGGCATGATTGAAGATTTTAGTTGGTATCAATCTGCTAAAGAATACGTTAAGTTGTACAGGTCAATTTTCGGTCTGCCAGAAGAAGAGGAGACACCACAACCAGAGTTAGTTTTAAACGAAGCAGTCACTAATAGCAAGTCCTAAAGCGCTATGGGCGTACACTATAGATGTACGCCCATACTATTAATTACTCGTCGCTTTCGCTCTAAACTGATTCTGTTCAGAGTTTCACTTCTTCAAGCATTTCAATGCAACTCTACCACTGCGTAAGTCTTGAGGAAAAATCTTATCGAACAGAATTCAGGAGTCAGGAGTCAGAATTCAGAATGAATTCTGTACGACTGGCGGATAGCGTAGCGGTAGCGAGTCTTCTCCCAAGGGGAGACGTTTCACGAACGATAGCGAAGCGTTAGCGAGTCTGCGAGCGTCGCGTCTTGATTCTGACTCCTGAATTCTGACTTCTTCTTCAATTTTTTAATTTAAGCTTGTTTGAGCAGATGTTTGACCAAATTATCTTTCACCATCATCTGTCGTAAAACTTCTAACAAAAATTCCTGAGCTTCTTCTTGACTCAAGCTTTTTACTTGGTCTTTCAAATTTTGTAAACGAAACTGTTGCTCTAAAGTTAGTTCGATTGGGAAGTCCATCATTCACTCCTCGGATTTACTGAATTAAAGGGTATTTTTTATTACCACTAGTGTAAAGACGTAAGCTATGGTAGACATTGCTTTTAAATATTTTATAACTGAAATCCTAAAATGTCTAAATTGTCAAGCGTTAACAAATAAAGCTTGCAAAAGTTTACAATCACATAGCAACATCTTTGCCTCTTCCTTTGTAGGGAATTTATTGAAGCTAACCGCTAATGGCTGTAATGTTTAGAATGTTTATATACCAACAACTTTAAAAAGAAAAAACTCGGAAAACATCATCCGCAGGAGTAATAAGTAGGAGTCAGAAGATTGATAGACGCAATGGAATTTTTTCAGCTAAGTGCTGGTAAGTGGCGATCGCAACGTGCAACTCATCATCTGGCGTTCAAGCGCTCAGAGATAGGAGAATCGGATATCCAGGTAGAAACTCTGGATGCCGAACATCCAGAAATCATTGAACTGTGCCGATATCATGAGATTGACCCCAGCCTTTCAGTCGGAGGGTCGCGTGTGGCTTGGCTAGGCACAATGGCTTGGGATAGAGAAGGTGAAGAGAATCATCAAGGAAAAACCATATTTGCGATCGTGCCTGATAGCGATAACCCCAGGCAAGGAAAATTACTCCGCGAAAGAGGTTATGCCGAAATCGTCCCTGTAGTCGGTCTTTTTCACATGGATGATGAAGATGGGCTAGTGTTGACAACCGAATACGAAACAATGAGTTCCATTGAGCGATTCTGGTTTGCCAGCCCAAATATGCGACTGCGAACCAGTACAGTTAAACGGTTTGGCGGCTTCAGCACGGCATCATTTTGTAGCGAAACTCGCATGGAAACTTCTGTTGAGGTTGCCAGTGCAGAAGAAGTTACAAAAATACAAGGGGCTGACGTTCTGGAAAAAAGACAGTTTTATTCAGTTTTGGGCTGGTGAATTATCTCAAGCAGAGCGATGCTTTTATCCGTGGGCGAGATTATTTGCATCTGGTACAGGGGCTAGCCCTAGAACCAGGAATGGTGGATGTGTTTGATAACTTGCGCGATCGCATCCCCATTTGCACTTGGATCGGCGAAAATATTAATACCGTAAACGCTCAGATCAACGCCTATTTAGGGCTTTGTCATGAGTGCTTTCATGCCCAAGAGCGTCGCCACATCCAAATTTTTGCAGTACCCATAGCTCAGTCCTTCGGGATAGACGGGCTGTGCAACATTCTCATAAACCCAATCACTATTCTGGTTGATGTCGGTCGAGTTGCACCTAGAGACTGGTTTGGTGTAGTCGTCCATGAATATGCCCATGCCCATCTAGGAGACTTTGGCCACAATGAGCGATTCGCTAACATCCTATCTCATCTCTGTTTAGGGCTAGGATTAGAACCACCCTACTGGGAAGCAGGGATGGAAGCAACTTTGCGTAGTTGGCCTTACTGTAAATCAACCATAGATCCCCTGGAATTTTGGATAGGTCAAGGGAGTAGAGAGATTAGGGGAATGAGTAAATGAAGTTTTTTCAATGTTCTATTCCCAATCTCTTAATTCCCATTAATTTCTTTTGCTAAATGTTAAAAGTTATTGCTTCAGTTCAGAAAGGTGAAACTGAATCTCCTAATCTAAAATATGTGAATAAAGTTTTTTAGTCATTTACATGATCATTAAGCTACAAGCCCCACTCCCTTTTTTAATTAGCTATGAGTTAAATCCAGTAGGCTAATCGTTTTTCCTACTAATACTTAAATTGTGAAAAGGGGAATGGGATTACCCGCTAATTCTTAGATGATCGTGGTGAGGGATTCGGAGTCTTCTCCCTTGGCGCTAGCCTCTCCCTTTGGGAGAAGGGGAGATATTAAAAGCGATAGCCTAGCGTTAGCGAGTTCGTGAGTGTCTAGCGGTTTCTGTCGAGTCCGTTAGCGCTAGCGGTAGCGACGTAGAAGCGTCACTTCCGAACCCGAAGGGTGAACTTCGGAACAAAAATCAATAACTGCCTTGGGAAGCAGGGCGGCTGCCTGGGTTCCTCGCAAAGTGAGGATAAAGCTGGTAACAGTAGAGAGGCAGAGTAAGCCCATCACCGGATTTGGTTTCGGACACTCAATTAATGAGTGTACCTAACGTGGCATCTGCCGATGAGACAGGAAGCCCCCGTTGTATTTGGTACTCCGAATCAGCGGTGGGTACTTCACGGTTATTAACTTTAATTAAGAACATGGAGGCTTTAGAGTGGCAATTCCTCTGTTAACATACGACCCTTCAAGTCAAAACCAGCGTGTAGCTGCTTATGAAGTACCGGGTGATGAACAGCCCAGGATTTTTACTACAGACAATTTGCTTTCTCCCTCAGATTTAGATGTTCTGATCGAAGCAGCATATCGTCAAATTTTCTTTCATGCCTTTGCTGCCGATCGCGAAACATTCTTAGAGTCCCAACTCCGTAATGGACAGATTACAGTGCGGGACTTTGTTCGAGGCTTGGTGCTTTCCAATACCTTTAGAAAAAGCTTTTACGACCTCAACAATAATTATCGCTTTGTTGAGCAAGTAATTCAGCGCGTTCTAGGCCGCGATCCTTACAACGAGCGGGAAAAAATTGCCTGGTCAATTGTAGTCGCTACCAAGGGTATTAGAGGCTTTATTGATGAAGTCCTCAACACTGAAGAGTACCTAAGCAATTTTGGAGACTCCACAGTGCCTTATCAGCGCCGTCGGATACTGCCATCCCAATCTGAAGGTGAGTTGCCATTCAACATCAAATCTCCGCGATATGAAGCTTACCACCGTACCAAACTGGGCTTCCCCCAAATCATTTGGCAGGTCGAAGTACGCAGATTCCTTCCACAAGAGCGAAAGCCCAAAGCAGGCGATCCAGCTCTATTCTTGTCTATGGCACAAAGTGTCAATGCAACAGGCAATACACCACAAAGGATCTCGTCGTTCAATATCGATATCGAAAAGTCTGTACCTTATCGGCAACTGGCAGGAATTAAATAACGATTTTTGGTCTGTGGCTGGCTAGTACATCCATTTGATCATTTTATAGCGTGCATAAGTCTTGGGTTAGGTAGGAATTTCATTTAGATTTAACTAAATGAAACAGACTCTATCCCATGTCTAATGCACGCTAATTTTTAATAGGCATTGGGCATGGTTTTCGCAATGCTTAATGTTTGTGAAATGAGCTTAAAGTGTAGTTCGTCTTTTTAGCATCTCCAAAAGTTTTGTGAAATGGGCGGGAGGAGTAGCTGTCACTTCAATCAACTCCCCAGAAATAGGATGCAGCAATTTTAGCCGCCAAGCGTGCAGTGCTTGACCGGGCAAATTTACCCCCACGGAATGACCAGAACCATAAACTCGATCGCCAACAATAGGATGACCCATTTTGCTACTATGGACGCGGATTTGATGGGTGCGTCCAGTTTCTAATTGAAAGTGAATTAAAGTGAAGTTACCAAGGCGTTCTAATACTTGCCAGTGAGTGACGGCGGCTCGTCCGCCTTGTTCAACGGGTATAATCGCCATTTTCTTGCGGTCTTGGGGATGGCGACCAATGGGTAAGTCAATGCTGCCACTTTCAACTTTTGGCGCACCGTAAACTACACCCAAGTATTCTCGCCGTGCGGTTTTAGCTTTGAGTTGCGCTTGTAGATGATGATGGGCAACATCTGTTTTAGCGATCGCGATCGCACCTGTTGTATCCTTATCCAATCGATGGACAATTCCCGGACGTTGCACTCCGCCAATCCCTGGTAAATTGGGACAGTGTGCTAACAGTGCATTTACCAAAGTGCCATCTGGATGACCGGGCGCAGGATGGACAACTAAACCTGCGGGTTTGTTGAGAATAAGTAACTGGTCGTCTTCGTAAAGGATATCTAAGGGGATATCTTCTGCAAGGAGTTCTAGGGGTTGAACTTCTGGTATTTCCAGAGTGATGCGATCGCCTACCTTGACATTGATCTTCTTAGATGTGCAAACTTGATCGTTAAGTTGAACATTACCCTGTTCGATTAACTGTTGGATGCGCGAACGGGACAAATCTGGTAATTCTTGGGAAAGGTAACGGTCGAGGCGATCGCCTTTGGTGTTGACACAGTGTATCGTACTCTTAAGGGGAAGCAAGCTAGGTAAAGCATCCTCCAGTGGAGTTGATAAGCGATCGCTATTTTCTTGGATTTGTAAATTAAATTCGGTCACAATTGCTCTGGATTATTAATTCCCCATTCTTTAAGTAAAGCGCGAAATACTTTAAAAGGGCGTTAGAAATCGTGTCATTTTCCCAAATTCGATGTAGAAAATGCACTAGCCAAAAAGCGATCGCTTAAATTTTCTCTGTCTCTACTTCTCCGTGTCCTCCGCGCCTCTGCGGTTCATAATTCTAAATCTATAACTTCTTGCGGCAATTCAAATAAACCATCTTCCTTAGCTTCAAAATCAGTCACTTGATACACAGCATCAATATTTAACTCACCATAAATATGAGGAAATAATTCTCCTATTTCAGCAGGTTCATAGCGAATTTCAGCTTGTACTTTATCAGAATTAATAAAAAGTAGTACCAAGTCTTTTTGACTATTAAAAAATCTCTTTGCAACCTTGAGTATTTGTGTTGATTTTGAACAATGTATAAAACCTTCACTGTCTAATGAATCAGCGCGATATGTACCGAGATTTTTTGCTTGTTCCCATTGTTGGCGTTTGGTGATGTGGAGGATAGTATTCATGTTGCTTCTGCTTGTATCATTTTACGAATATCATCTAAAGGCGATTCAGGTTCATTAGGATTATCAGAATAAAATTCTAACACTACAATAATGTTCAGTTTGGCATCTTGCTTGTACATCAATGGAGAAACGATTCCTGTAGATACTTTTATTCTGAGTTTCCCTCCTTGCCAGTTTGTAGAGCCAACTCTGAAAACTTTACAGTTGATGCCTTCGCTAGAAGATTGCCATGTGATATCTTCAACTTTAAAATTGACTTCGTTTATGCACAATCGGTTAAAAATTCCTGAAACAGAGAAATCACTATGATGCTCTCTTAATTGTGTACGAAATTTCTGGTTAAAATTTTCAGATATCAATTCTTTGAATCTACTAACGATATATGTATCTTTATTAAATAACAAAACATCGGCACCAAAGTCTAAGAGTTGGCAGATATTGCTCATACTAATCCTAGTAATTAATGTAAATTAGAAAGTGTCTGCATGATAATTTAAACTAACAAACTATTCTAATCCGTAATTATTACCATCAATGCAGTAATAATACTGATATTCAAGCCGCTAAAGATAATCGCTCAAAAACATTATTTTTTAAAATCTCATAGCCAGACACTCAAATACAAAGTTTTCCTTTATGCTTTTGCGTTGCGTAAGGTTATCATTCTATAAATTAGGTGGAATACAAACATCTGGCGCACACAAACCAGGAAATTCCAGCGTTGTCACCTTAAAAGTATCCAAATCTACGCAACGAATAGCATGGTTATTAGTATCAGCAATATATAAATGTGAACTCAAAACGCTCAATCCCGAAGGTTCAAAAAATCGGCTATTCTTACCTTGACCATCGTGTAAACCAGTAGAACCATCTCCTAAAACTGTTTGACAATTTCCACTGGGACTAACTAATTTAATTTTATGGTTATAGGTATCTGCCACCCACAAAAAATTTTGCGCGTATTCCACTCCTAAACAATGTTGCAAACGAACATCATCACCTTGTCCATCTACATCGCCAAAACCAAATAAATCGCCGCTACCGCAAACAGTTCGCACTTGATAGGGTTCTACAATTCCTACACTACGAATTGAACTAACTTCACTGTCAGCAATATATAATTCTTGCCCATTATTAGTAATACCGCTAGGTTGAGCAAAAGCAGATTCGGTAAGCGAACCATCAATACAAGCTTCTGCACCAGTACCAGCATAAGTTTTGATAATACCAGTTTCTAAATCCATTTGCCAAATTTGATGCGGCCCAGCCATTGCAATAAACAGTGTATTTCCCACTTTTACTAAATCCCAAGGCGAATTCAGCGCGGTTTCTAAACCAGCACCGCCATGAGGACGGATATTGCGGCTTTGTTCACCAGTTCCTGCGATCGCTTCCACTACTTGACGCTTTAAATCAACTCGCCGCAGCGCATGATTTTCTGTATCAGCAACATAAATAATCTCATTTTCGCCATCATAAGCCATTCCCTGCGGTGCAAAAAATTGTGCTTCACTAAAACTACCATCGGTTAAACCAGATTTTCCAGTCCCAATCAAGTGCAGAATTTCCCCGTTGAAGCTACTCACAACTAGGCGGTGATGTCCAGAATCAGCGATAAACAAACCCATTGGAGTAGCTAGAACTTTTCCTGGAAAAGCTAGAGGTGTAATTAATGGTTGGCGCTGTTTTTCTAAAGTCAAGCTGATTTCTTGAAAATTAATTGTCCCTTTGTCTTGATGTTGCTGAATTAACTTTTGAATTAACTCGTCTAAAGTGTCACGATTTCCTTCACCAGAAATCTGGCCAATCACATAACCTTCTGGATCAATAATTATTAAAGTAGGCCAGGCACGCACAGCATACTCTTCCCAAATCCGAAAACCTCTGTCAACTACAACTGGATGTTCAATGTCGTAGCGCAGGATAGCTTGGCGAATATTTTCTGTTTCTTTTTCGTTGTCAAATTTGGCAGAATGGACGCCGATAACGGTAAGGCTATCTTTATATTTTTGTTCTAAATATTTCAGATTTGGCAGAATATGCAGACAATTAATACAGCAGTATGTCCAAAAGTCCAAAATTACGACTCTACCCTTGAGTTCTTTAACAGAAAAAGGTTTATCGGTGTTGAGCCAAGAGTAATTTTGTGGTAATTCGGGCGCTCTGACACGGGGAATCATAGGTAATTCGTAATTCGTAATTAATAATTTAATGTGGCTGTATCTGTTGTGAAAAGACTTGAAAAATTAACTACTACGGAGTTATCAGCTTTGGTACAAGAAGCGAAAACTAAAGCTGAATACGGAAAAGTTATCGATCGCATTCCGCAATTAGCAAAAGCTAATCCTGGTTGGTTTGCAGTTCAAATCTACTGTAAATCGGGACACACCATCAGCTTTGGGGATACTGCTTGTGTCTTCCCGCTAATGAGTGTGATTAAGACATTTTGTCTACTTTATCTGCTGGAACATTTTGGAGCAGAAACAGTTTTTGGGTGGGTTGGGGTGGAATCATCGGATGCACCCTTCAATTCTTTAGAACAATTAGTTAGCGATCGCGGACACCCCGCAATCCGATGATTAATAGTGGAGCAATTACTCTCGCTGATAAATTACCTGGAAAGGACGCTAGCGATACCTACGGTGGGCTTTGCCAACGCACTTTTTTATTTTGTCAATGGCTCAACCAATTAGCAGGTTGCCAAACTAAGGCTAGATGAGGTAAGCTAGCTTCAGTGCGATTAACCCGCTCAAAAGCCAATGAAGCGATCGCCAACTATCTTGCCGAAACAAGTCATCTAGAAAATCCAGAAACTGCGCTGACACTTATGAGCAAATATGCTGTATCTCTGGAGAGTTGAAGATTTAGCTTTGTAGGAAAACTCCTAGCTTGTGAAAATGGCAGTTTATGCTCACAAAACCGCCGAATTGTCAATGCTGTAATGTCAAATTGTGGACTGTACGAAGCTTCTGCCCAGTTTGCAGTCAGAGTTGGTTTACCGATGAAATCGGGGATTGGTGGTGGACTTGTAGCAATAGTACCAAGTGAGGGGGCGATCGCTTGCTACAGTCCCACCTTGGATATGGTAGGAAATCCTGTAGTAGGGCTTGCCTTTGTTGAGGCTTTATCGCAAAAGTTAGAGTTGAGCATTTTCGGCTAAATTGCCGTAGATAAAATTTACCGGATTATTAATCTCGTGAGCAATGCCAGCTACCATTCGTCTTTTATGGCTGTTGCACTTGTTTTTCAGGGAATTTAGCAGATGGAGGTGTTGGTTTTACCTCTGGCTGTGGTTTTAGTGTTGGCGTAATAATTTCAGGTGCTGGAGACTCAATAATCTCTGGCAGCGTAGGTGGCAAACTAGGAGATGGCGTAACTGTTACTTGCGGAGTAGGTGT
Source organism: Nostoc cf. commune SO-36 (assembly GCF_023734775.1). NCBI lineage: Bacteria > Bacillati > Cyanobacteriota > Cyanophyceae > Nostocales > Nostocaceae > Nostoc > Nostoc commune. The sequence goes on from NZ_AP025732.1 coordinate 2,645,702, forward strand.
CTTGCCTGTTCGACGGTTGAAAAATCCACCAAACTTAGATTTTGTTGAAGGCACAACTTTTTCGGGTAACGGCGTTGATTTAGGAGTTGGTGTTACCTCTGGCTGTGGTTCTGGTGTTGGCGTAATAATTTCTGGCGCTGGAGACTCAATAATTTCTGGCGCTGTGGGTGGCAAGCTGGGAGATGGTGCAACAACTGGTGCTTCTGGGGTAAAGACTTTGCCCGTCCGACGGTTGAAAAATCCGCCCGACTTAGACTTTGTTGGCTGAGGCGCAACTTTTTCAGGTAAGGGCGTTGATTCAGGAGTTGGTGTTATCTCTGGCTGTGATTTTGGTATCGGAGACTCAATAATTTCTGGTGGTGTTGGAGACAAAGTAGGAGATGGTACAGCCGTTGGAACTTCTAACTTTGGTTGTTCTGGCTGTATTTTGGATTCTTCTGGAGTTTCAGTTTCAGGGATGGGTTGTTTTTCTACCTTCGGTTGTATTTGGGGTATTTTTTCAACAGAAGGTGTAGGTTTAGGTGCAAGTCTATAATTTGGGTCTACAATAGGGCGCACCTCATCTACTGTGAGTTCTCCTCTGACAATTTTCGACAGAGTGTCTTTACCCTTTGGCTGGTAGTCAATCAACCTAACTGTGGTATTAAAGGCATTTTTGAGAGCATTTCCCTGATTATCGAGAAATTCCAGTTTTACCCAGTTTTTTCCGGGACGGAAGCCTTTAAGGTAAACTGCCTGCCAGCGATCGAAAATAAAGCTTTCACCATTAATTGTGGAGCGAATACGCCAATCACTGAATTCGTCGTTAGCGTTTTCCTTGCCAACGAGGTGCAGGGGTGCGTTAGTTAGGTAAAAGTCTAGTAATATCGGTTCTGCTCCATAGCTGCTTTGAGGACGGCTGTAAGTTAGCAAAGGTAACTTAGGATCTGGGTTGTTGTCGTCAGTTTTGGTGAAGACGTGAAATGTTGTCTGGGCATAAGCGCCTTCATTCTTGAAGCTTTCATGCCAAGGACGGGAGGCAAAGACGCGCAGGGTATGAGTACCTGGGGATAAGTCTGGCAAAACCAAGGGCTGATTCAGGTCGTAAACAGGTATATAAGGTTGGTTATCCAGAATTACGTGTAAATGGGGCCCCAGTTGTAATTGTGAGTCCTTATATATTGGTAGATCCTTAACCTGGAAACTGGCTGTAACTTTGTTATCTTGGAAAACTTCATCAGGCTGTGGAGTAACAATTGTCACTTGTGGCTGATAAACTTCCAAAATCGGACGCAGTTCTTGGATCACAGATGGTGGGGAAACTTCCGAAAATTGCTTAGAAATTTGAGAAATCTGTGGAGAGTTTTCTCTATAACCAGTAGATACTTCCTGGCTACCAGCTTTTTCACCGCAACTAGTCAAGCTCAATACCAGCACCAATGTCATTATCCATCTGAAAATCAGGAACCTCTCAGAGAGGAGTTTGTCTAACACACTTTTCTGCCACGAGTTCATACGTTGCACCCAGCGATAGTCTTCGACAATTGACAGATTATTTTGGCTTAAACTGTCCATCTGGAACTATAGCCCAAAAGGTGAAATCTACCTCAGATCCCATCAGTTTTTCTTTGTATCTCAGGAAATTTTAAAATAAGTCATATTCTTTACAGCGTTTTACTTGCAAAACTGGAAATATGACATAAATGTTCATGAGTAATAGCAGTAAAAGCTGAGACATCCCCTACATACAGCCAAATCATAAGTTTTACGAATTGTTATTCTTTGTAAATTAAATAGATGATCTATTGACTTTTGGAAAAAAAATTTGAAGTTAAAAGGCAGATAAGGCAGGAATTACAGCAAGTTTGAATTATTGTTAAAATATCTCCAACTATCTCCAACAATGTACAACTGGAGACTCTATAATTCAACGAGAAACAACAATCCACATCGGTCTTCATCGCGGCTTCAGTAAAATTCTGGAATTTGCGGTAATGGTTAATTTTGTGGTATTCATGATTCCTCATTCCTTATCAAGAGAGGAGGTCGAATGACAATAAGTCCTCCGGAGCGAGAGGAAAAAAAGGCAAGAGTAATCGTCGATAATGACCCAGTTCCAACCTCATTCGAGAGATGGGCGCAACCTGGACACTTTGACAGAACCTTAGCCAGAGGTCCCAAAACCACCACATGGATTTGGAACCTGCACGCACTCGCCCATGATTTTGATACACATACAAGCGATTTAGAAGACATTTCCCGCAAGATATTCTCAGCCCACTTCGGCCACCTAGCCGTAGTGATGGTTTGGTTGAGCGGGATGATATTCCACGGCGCGAAGTTTTCTAACTACGAAGCTTGGTTAAGCGATCCGTTGAACGTTAGACCTAGTGCCCAAGTCGTTTGGCCCATTGTTGGACAAGACATTTTAAACGGTGATGTTGGCGGTGGTTTCCACGGTATTCAAATCACCTCCGGTTTGTTCCAAGTATGGCGTGGCTGGGGGATCACAAACTCCTTCCAGCTTTATGTAACTGCGATCGGTGGCTTGGTATTAGCAGGCTTATTCTTATTTGCCGGCTGGTTCCACTACCACAAACGCGCTCCCAAACTGGAATGGTTCCAAAATGTGGAATCAATGCTGAACCACCACTTGCAAATCTTGCTAGGTTGTGGTTCCTTGGGATGGGCAGGCCACTTAATCCACGTGTCCAATCCGACCAACAAGCTTTTGGATGCAGGCGTTGCTCTCAAAGACATCCCCTTGCCCCACGAGTTCATCTTGAACAAAGACTTGTTGACCGAGTTGTATCCCAGCTTTGCTGCTGGTTTAGCACCTTTCTTCACCTTGAATTGGGGTCAGTATGCTGACATCCTTACCTTCAAGGGCGGTCTAAACCCAGTAACTGGTGGCTTGTGGATGACTGACATTGCTCATCACCACTTAGCGATCGCAGTTCTCTTTATCATTGCTGGTCATCAGTACCGTACCAACTGGGGTATTGGTCACAGCATTAAAGAGATCCTAGAAAACCACAAAGGTCCTTTCACCGGTGAAGGTCACAAAGGTCTCTACGAAAACCTGACCACATCCTGGCACGCTCAGTTGGCTACTAACCTGGCCTTCTTGGGTTCGCTGACCATCATCATCGCGCATCACATGTACGCGATGCCTCCCTATCCATATTTGGCAACTGACTATGCTACGCAGTTGTGCATTTTCACCCACCACATGTGGATTGGTGCATTCTGTATAGTCGGCGGTGCGGCTCACGCTGCAATCTTCATGGTGCGGGATTACGATCCAGTTGTGAACCAAAACAACTTATTGGATCGGGTGATTCGTCACCGAGATGCGATTATTTCTCACCTTAACTGGGTGTGTATCTTCCTCGGCTTCCATAGCTTTGGACTTTACATCCATAACGATACAATGCGTGCCTTGGGGCGTCCCCAAGATATGTTCTCTGATACTGCAATTCAATTGCAGCCAGTGTTTGCTCAGTGGGTACAAAACATCCACACCTTAGCTCCTGGTGGTACTGCCCCCAACGCGCTAGAACCCGTTAGCTATGCTTTCGGCGGTGGAATTTTGGCTGTAGGCGGTAAGGTAGCGATGATGCCTATTGCTTTGGGTACGGCGGACTTCTTAATCCACCATATTCACGCATTCCAAATCCACGTTACTGTCCTAATTCTGCTCAAAGGTGTACTGTTTGCCCGTAGCTCTCGTCTGATTCCAGACAAAGCAAACTTGGGCTTCCGCTTCCCCTGCGACGGCCCTGGTCGTGGCGGTACCTGTCAAGTTTCTGGTTGGGACCATGTGTTCCTCGGACTTTTCTGGATGTACAACACAATATCCATTGTAATTTTCCACTTCAGCTGGAAAATGCAATCAGATGTGTGGGGAACTGTAGATGCAGCCGGGAATGTGACTCACATCACTGGTGGTAACTTTGCCCAAAGCGCTATTACCATCAACGGTTGGTTGCGAGACTTCTTGTGGGCACAAGCTACACAAGTCATCAATTCATACGGCAGCGCGCTATCTGCTTATGGACTACTCTTCTTAGGCGCTCACTTTGTCTGGGCATTCAGCTTGATGTTCCTGTTCAGTGGTCGCGGCTACTGGCAAGAACTGATTGAGTCCATTGTTTGGGCGCATAACAAACTGAAGGTAGCACCAGCAATTCAGCCTCGCGCTCTGAGTATTATTCAGGGTCGAGCTGTAGGGGTAGCTCACTACCTCTTAGGAGGAATTGCCACAACTTGGGCATTCTTCCATGCACACATCCTTTCAGTAGGGTAGCAATCAGGAAATTTTGGATTTGAGATTTTAGATTTTGGATTCAATCTAAAATCTATAATCCAAAATCCAAAATTCAACTGGTATTTGATGGCTAAAGGTCAGAGGATTATTAAACCTATGGCGACAAAATTTCCGAAATTTAGCCAGGATCTCGCACAGGATCCGACGACTCGTCGGATATGGTATGCGATCGCTACAGGCAACGATTTTGAAACCCATGATGGCATGACGGAAGAAAATCTTTACCAAAAGATTTTCGCAACTCACTTCGGTCACTTGGCAATCATCTTCCTGTGGGCATCCAGCCTCCTGTTCCACGTGGCCTGGCAAGGTAACTTTGAACAGTGGATTAAAGATCCCCTTCACATCCGTCCCATCGCTCACGCGATTTGGGATCCCCACTTTGGTAAACCAGCGATCGAAGCTTTTACCCAAGCGGGTGCTAGTAATCCGGTAAATATTGCTTACTCTGGTGTTTACCACTGGTGGTACACCATCGGTATGCGGACAAACAGTGAACTGTACACTGGTTCAGTTGGTCTGTTGTTGTTGGCAGCGGTGTTCTTGTTCGCTGGCTGGCTGCACTTGCAACCCAAGTACCGTCCTAGCTTGGCATGGTTTAAGAGCGCTGAACCCCGCCTAAACCACCACTTAGCAGGTTTGTTTGGTGTTAGTTCTTTGGCTTGGGCTGGTCACTTAATTCACGTTGCGATCCCCGAATCTCGCGGACAGCACGTAGGTTGGGATAACTTCCTCAACACCCCACCCCATCCAGCAGGTTTGACACCTTTCTTCACCGGTAACTGGGGTGTTTATGCTCAAAACCCTGACACTCCTGGGCATATATTCAGCACATCGCAAGGTGCAGGTACTGCAATTCTGACTTTCTTGGGTGGTTTCCATCCCCAGACAGAAGCTTTGTGGTTGACTGACATGGCTCATCACCACTTAGCGATCGCAGTTATCTTTATAGTTGCCGGACACCAGTACCGGACTAACTTCGGAATTGGTCACAGCATCAAAGAAATGCTGAACTCCAAATCCGGTTTAGTACCTGGTACAAAGAGTGAAGGTCAGTTCAACCTGCCTCACCAAGGGTTGTACGACACCTATAACAACTCGCTGCACTTCCAGTTAGGTATTCATCTAGCTGCTCTGGGAACTGTCACCTCTTTGGTGGCACAGCACATGTACGCCATGCCTCCTTATGCATTTATTGCTAAGGACTACACAACTCAGGCATCGCTGTACACGCACCATCAATATATTGCTGGTTTCCTGATACTTGGTGCTTTTGCTCACGGAGCTATATTTTGGGTACGTGATTACGACCCAGAACAAAACAAGGGCAACGTCCTTGAGCGTGTGTTACAGCACAAAGAAGCGATTATTTCCCACCTTAGCTGGGTATCTCTTTTCTTAGGCTTCCACACCCTCAGCTTGTACGTCCACAACGATGTAGTAGTTGCTTTCGGTACTCCTGAAAAGCAAATCCTGATTGAGCCAGTGTTTGCCCAGTTCATCCAAGCTGCTCATGGTAAAGTACTGTACGGCTTAGACACCTTGCTGTCTAACCCAGATAGTATTGCCAATACAGCATGGCCAAACTACGCTAACGTTTGGTTGCCAGGCTGGTTAGATGCCATCAATGCTGGTACTAACTCCCTGTTCTTGACAATTGGCCCTGGCGACTTCTTGGTTCACCATGCGATCGCTTTGGGTCTGCACACCACCACCTTGATCTTGGTCAAAGGTGCTTTGGATGCCCGTGGTTCTAAGCTGATGCCCGATAAAAAGGACTTCGGCTATGCCTTCCCTTGTGACGGCCCCGGTCGTGGCGGTACTTGCGATATCTCAGCATGGGATTCCTTCTACCTCGCTACATTCTGGATGCTCAACACCCTTGGTTGGGTTACGTTCTACTGGCATTGGAAACATCTAGGTATTTGGCAAGGCAACGTAGCTCAGTTCAATGAGAACTCTACATATCTCATGGGCTGGTTCCGCGATTACCTCTGGGCTAACTCTGCTCAGTTGATTAACGGTTACAACCCGTATGGCGTGAATAACCTGTCTGTCTGGGCTTGGATGTTCTTGTTTGGACACCTAGTTTGGGCTACTGGCTTCATGTTCTTAATCTCCTGGAGAGGTTACTGGCAAGAGTTGATTGAAACCCTAGTTTGGGCACACGAACGCACTCCTCTAGCTAACCTAGTTCGCTGGAAAGATAAGCCCGTGGCTCTGTCTATCGTTCAAGGTCGTGTGGTTGGTCTAGCTCACTTCACTGTTGGCTATGTCTTGACTTACGCTGCATTCTTGATTGCTTCTACTGCTGGTAAGTTCGGTTAATTGGGCTGCTAGTTTTGTAGATTAAGTAAAAAAAATCCCCTGCCGAAAGGTTGGGGATTTTTTTTGGGTTTTGGGTGGGAAAAATAGAGAAGAGATTATTGGATACTATTTTTGATTTGGAAGTCCCCAAAGCCGGGATAATTTTATAACTAACGTGTTGAATGTGCCTGTTTTTTATTTAAAGTAGTCGACTGATAAAAACAGTGGTTTCAGTAGAACTATTATCAAAAACAGGATTTTTATACCATTGGAGAAATCGTAGTTTAAAGAGATCGTAAATTGTCAAATATAATATCGTAAACACGCTTTACAGAACTACACAGTGTAAATAAGAATAATAGATTAACCAAAGTAAAATTTTCCTGAATACAGGTAACTAATGCTGTGATATGGAAAAGCAGTGAGTAGAGGAGAGAGAAAGCGATGAGGGATCCTTATCTGTTGGCAGCAGGCTTGTTAACAGGATTAGCAATACCAGCATCGGCTCTTCCACATCTGTCGATTGTCCTGCCAGAAAATTCTAGATTTTTATGGGATTTAAAACAGGGTTCGCAGGCAATAATCAGTACAAAAATTATCAATACCGTTGATCTCTCCTTACCAGAACTCAGCGGCCAAGGGTTCCAAACCCTAAAAAGTTCGCAGCCAACAGTAAGTGAGAAAAACGTCCCTAGCCTACCAGAATTCAGCAGTCAGGGATTACCAGCCCCAACAGAGTCATTAACCAACCCCAGTGCCCAAGCAACTGGTCTCTTGCTGACATCTGGCAATCAACTTTACTATCAAAGATTAGCGGCTCTGAAAACAGGTCAGATTTATACACGCGTAAATAGTGATAATTTGCGATCATTGTGGGAGTCGATCAAAAAACGTCAACTAACTTATGACGACTGGAAAAGTTTACTAGCTTCAGAAGCCAGAGCGATCGCTCAAGGTCAAGGTGCAAATCATCTAAGTATTTTAGTTGGTGATTCTTTGAGCATGTGGTTTCCCAGAGAAAAACTGCCTACTGGTAAATTGTGGCTGAATCAAGGCATATCTGGAGATACTTCCAGTGGCGTTTTAAAAAGATTGGGAGCATTTTCGGCAACACGGCCAAATGTGATTTACATCATGGCTGGGATTAACGACTTACGAAAAGGCGCTAGTGATGAAACAATTTTGCGTAATTATCGCCGGATTGTCCGGCGTTTACGGCAGACTCACCCACAAGCTCAAATTATTGTCCAATCAATTTTGCCTACTCGCCTACCAAGACTTTCTAACAGCCGCATTCGTCACATCAACATACAACTAACCGTGATTGCCAAAGAAGAAGGCGCTAATTATCTCAATATTTATAGCTGGTTTACGGATATGGAAGGCAATTTGCGCCCAGAGTTAACCACAGATGGGTTGCACTTGTCTCAAGAGGGATATGATGTGTGGCGATCCGCACTACAGCAGATAGAATATAAGCTCACTCAGCGCCAAAAGTGAGCGATCGCATCATCATCAGTTATGGAATTGCGTAGACAGGCTACTAAAGAGCTAACAGCACCTGCTCATCTGCCGATTATGGATTGGTATGAGACACTGATGCAGTTGGCCAAAACCAGTGAGGCAGATGAAAAAAGCACAACCGTATCTACAGTCCAGGAAAATGCTATAGTTTAACGCCCAAGGCTTCCCGATTCAAAACCTGATTTAACTTACCACTGCGATAACCTTCTAAATCCAAGGTTACATAGATAAATCCAAAATCTTGAAATGCCGAAACTAATGTTTGTAAATCGTTAGCCAATACAAACTCTTTAATTTGTGCTGGTGGTAATTCAATACGTGCTGTATCCCCTTCTGATCGCACGCGCAAATTCTGCCAACCTAGTTTTCGTAGATAAATTTCTCCTCTACCGACTCGTTGCAACTTAGCCACAGTAATCTCTTCACCATAAGGAAACCGCGAACTGAGGCAAGGTTGAGCAGGTTTATCCCACCAAGGTAAACCGAGTTGTTGCGAAAGTTGGCGAACTTCTACTTTAGTGACACCCAATTCTGCTAAAGGCGATCGCGCCCCTCTTTCTTTAGCCGCCTGAATTCCTGGGCGATAATCATGCAAATCATCGGCATTCACCCCATCCACCACATAAGGATAGCCCAACTGTAAGGCTAAAGGTTTGAGAGTGTCGTGCAACTCACTTTTGCAAAAATAACAGCGATTAACAGGGTTAGAAGTGTAATTGGGATTTTCCATCTCGTGAGTCTGGACGATTTTATGTCCAATCCCAATAGTTGCAGCTTGAATTTTGGCATCTTCCAACTCTTCTGGCAACAGTGAAGGAGAAACAGCAGTGACAGCTAAAGCGCGATCGCCCAACACATCATAAGCAATTTTGGCAACCAAAGTGCTATCAACGCCCCCAGAGTAGGCAATCAACGCCTGATCCATCTCTTGAAATAAGGCTTTTAATTGCTCAAATTTTTCTGTTAGCATCATTTCCCAATCCTGCCAAAACCTTATAGCACCCAATAATTTATATTGTAGTCATTAGTTTTGGGGCATTGGGCATTGGTTACTTTTTCTTTCCCTGCTCCCTATTTCCCTACTCCCTACTCCCCATCAACGAAGCTTGGTGGCTTTACTGTACTTAGCCACCAGACTGGCTAAAAGTGGTAAATCAATTGGTTTAGAAATATAGTCATTTACTCCAGCAGCTAGACAAGTTTCGCGATCGCCTTTCATTGCCATTGCTGTTTGAATAATTACCGGAATCGTCCGATATTGCTGATGTTTTCGCAGTTGTTGTACCAAGTTTAGACCATTGTCATCTGCCAGATAAACATCCATTAAAATCACGGCTGGGTTTAACTGTGTTAGAGCTTCCCACATCTCAGTAGCCTTCTTAACCCAAGTCACCTGATATCCCAATTTACGTAAATAAATTTGCATCAAACCAGCGTTGGGTAAATCATTTTCTACCAGCAAAATCTCTACAGACGAGCTAGGTGTGAAAGGCAAAGGAAATGAAGAAAATTCTCCTTCCCCTGCTTCCCCTGCTTTCCCTGCTCCCCCTACTCCCACCTCTTGCTTAAGAGGAAGAACGAGGGTAAAACGAGAGCCATGATTTACTTCAGATTCCACTGTCACAGAACCACCATGAATTTGGGCAAGTTTCCGAGTTACTGCTAAACCCAAACCAGTACCTTCAATACCATCCGCTACAGCCTTGCCAATTTGGAAATAGGGCTGAAACAGTTGAACTTGGTCTTCTTGGGAAATGCCAGTGCCAGTATCCCAAACTGTAAAATGCACAAATACACCTTTGCAAGCAACCCGTAAGCCAACACTTCCTTCATTGGTAAACTTGAGAGCGTTGAAGATTAAATTCAACAGCATTTGCTTGAGTCGTAAGGGATCGGCGACTAGAGTTGTAATATCGGGTTCAATTTCTAAGCACAGTTTCAAACCCTTATTAGCGGCTTTCTCTTTCACCAGTGTCAAAACATTCATACATAGTAGTGGTACATCTACTATTTCGCACTGTACTTCTAGTTGATTCGCCTCAATTTTAGAAAGATCCAAAATATCATTAATCAGAGCTAGCAAGTGCTTCCCGCTAGACTGAATGATACTTAAATACTCTTGCTGGCGTTCTTTAGTTGGCTCAAACCCTGGAGCTAAAAGCAGATGGGTAAACCCAATAATAGAACTAAGCGGTGTGCGAATTTCGTGGCTGGTGTTTGCCAAAAACTGATTTTTGAGTTGATTAGTGCGCTCCAAATCTTGATTAGAGTTACTTAACAGTTGATACCGTTGCTGCCAAGATAATATGTGTTTGAGTTGTAGCAAGGCTGTTGTACAGTGATTAGCAGACCTTGCCATAAATTGCGATCTGAGTTGAGCTTGTGATTCTACGAGTGACTCATGAGCAGAGCTTAGGGGCGCTACGGCCATAAGTAGCCATCCTATAACGCTGCCAAAATCATCAGCCAACCGCCAAGCACTCGGTGGTTGTTGATTTTCAAGCTGTTGCAAATCTTCAAGTTCTATAACCTCTTGCAATTTCAACAGCAGCTTTTTTTCTGCTGTCAGCACTTCTAGAAATAAAGGTTGTGAATTTAGGGATGGAGAGTGAGAAATATAGCAAACTGTCGCAAAAGTTTCTTGTGGTTGAAACAGAGCGATGCCTACAGCAAAATCTGTAAGCGCCAGATTACTCCTGTTAACAGTATTGTTAATCTCGTTAAGAACGGTTTGGAAAACTTCCGCTTGTGCGGCTCCTGGCTGTGGGACAGTGTTACAAGCAGAAAGCAGGTAATCATTAAGGCGACTTTGCAACTGGTTTAAGCCGCTCTCCAGCCACAGTTGTGCGCGAAGTTGCTCAATTGTTGTCAAAAGTTTTGGCGTTGCATCTATCAGTGAGTTCTGGTCTGGTAAGCTTGAATACTGCTGCATGGTCAACTAGACCGCTGAACAAGTTTAGCTCACATAAAAATCCGAACAGGATTTTATGTATATTAGCGGACAATTCTTTTTTATTTATAAACCATAAATTATGTTGTTATAAACCATAACTTATGATGTCAAATTTAGCCGCTATATAAAAAATTATTATATGAATCACTGACCTAAAATTTTTTAATGCAACATAAGGCCTATGGATATACAACTTGCCCAACTAATCGTTAATGGGATTGCAGTGGGAAGCATTATTGCTCTAGCCGCAGTCGGACTGACTCTTACTTATGGAATTTTACGGTTATCTAACTTTGCTCACGGTGACTTTTTAACTTTAGGAGCCTATCTTACCTGGCTGATAAACACGATTGGAGTCAATATTTGGTTGTCGATGATCCTGGCGGCGGCGGGAACAGTAGCAGCAATGCTGTTATCGGAAAAGTTACTGTGGTCAAAGATGCGCTCTATTCGTGCTACTTCCACTACGTTGATTATTATTTCTATCGGACTTGCCTTATTTATCCGCAATGGGATTATTTTTATTTGGGGTGGCAAGAACCAAAATTATAATTTACCTGTTACTCCGGCTTTAGATATTTTGGGTTTAAAGATACCGCAAAATCAATTATTGGTATTAGGGTTGGCGGTGCTAGCAATTTTGGCGCTGCATTACCTGCTGCAAAATACCAAAATTGGTAAGGCGATGCGAGCAGTTGCTGATGATCTGGACTTAGCCAGGGTTTCAGGTATTAATGTTGACCGAGTAATTTTCTGGACTTGGGTAATTGCTGGCACGCTTACGTCATTGGGCGGCAGTATGTATGGGTTAATTACAGCCGTGCGCCCGAATATGGGATGGTTTTTAATTTTACCATTATTTGCCTCAGTAATTCTTGGTGGCATTGGCAACCCTTACGGTGCGATCGCAGCAGCTTTTATCATTGGCATCGTCCAAGAAATCAGCACTCCTTGGCTGGGTTCACAGTACAAACAAGGTGTAGCACTGTTGATCATGATTTTGGTGCTGCTCATTCGTCCCAAAGGTTTATTCAAAGGAACGATTTGAGCAGCACCACTGCACTTTTAACTACTCAATAATGTGGAAATAGTAGGCTGCCACCAAAAAATTGATAGCTAACAATAACAGTGCCCAGCCTGTGCGAAAGGCGTAGGGAGGTTTAGCTCCACTGTCGGCAACTGGGGAATTCTTCGTTGTTTTAGCAGTCATAATGCGATTCTCCTAATGTCAGGACTTTTTAAGAAATACCAAACTGGCGTACCAAATACTCAAATTCTTTAAGAATATTTGTGTGAAGTTGGGAATTGGATTAGGGGGAGAGGTGACAGGTGACAGGTGACAGGGAATAATCTGTACCCTGTAACCTGTACCCTGTAACCTGTACCCTATTCCCCTCTTCACTCCTCTCCAGCATGATAGGAACTGCGAACCAGAGGCCCAGAACGAACATGGTTGAATCCCATTTCCCATGCTAATCTGCCGAGTTGATCGAATTCCTCTGGAGTCCAATATTTTTGGACTGGCAGATGTTCTAAAGAAGGACGCATATACTGCCCGATAGTCAAGCGATCACACTCCACAGCCCTTAAATCAGCCATTGCTTCAATGACTTCATCAAGTGTTTCTCCGTGTCCCAGCATCAAACCTGATTTGGTGGGAATTGTCGAATCTATTTCTTTAACCATAGCTAGTACCGAGAGCGAGTGATCGTATTTAGCTCCCCGGCGTACTGGCCCAGTTAACCGTTGCACTGTCTCAATATTGTGATTGAAACAAGCTGGTTTGGCTTTGACAATCATCGCTATTCGTTGGCGTTGACCTGATTCGCCAACACCAGCACCACCCCAAAAATCGGGGGTCAGCACTTCAATTTGAGTCTCTGGGTTCAATTGGCGAATAGTCGCGATCGTCTCCACAAAGTGCCCTGCACCCTGATCGGTTAAGTCATCACGGGCTACAGAAGTCAGCACCACATAACGCAATCCCAAAAGCTGCACCGCCTGGGCTACCTTTTGAGGTTCCTCTAAATCAAGAGGCATCGGTGCATGACCTTTATCTACTTGACAGAAAGCACAAGAGCGTGTGCAAGTAGGCCCCATTAACAAGAAAGTTGCAGTTTTTTGGGCATAGCACTCTCCCCGGTTGGGACAGCGACCTTCTTCGCAAATCGTGTGAATTTGGCGCTGCTTAATAATACGTTGTACGGTAGAGATTTCACTGGCTTTGCCAATCGGGCGACGTAACCAGCTAGGCATTGCCGTAATTTCAGACTTTAGATCGGCTTGTTGTGACGAAATCATAGACATCCAAGCAAGATGCGGATATAGATGTAGTGGCCTGTCGGTTAAATATCACCATGACACAAATTGAAAAGAGCGCGAGCAAAAGTTTTGCAAAACACCTCTAGCAATGTCATTTATACCGAAATATACTATCCCCCAATTGCTAGAAATTTTGTATATAGTGGGAGGATTCTCAAGGACAATCGGCAAAGCCGCTATTTACACTTAAAGTTTCTGTTAGAGCAAACAGTCGTGGCAAGCAACAAGATTTTAGTTATCGATGACACTACAGTTGTCAGGGTAAAAGTACGAGAAATGTTGCCTCCGGGCAATTTTGACGTACTGGAAGCAAAAGACGGTGTGGAAGGACTAAATTTCATCCTTCAGGAAAAACTCAGCCTAATTATGCTGGATTTCCTGTTGCCTAAAATGAGTGGCTGGGAAGTTTTCCAGCAAGTTCAAGCCCACCCAGAGTTAAGGAAAATTCCTTTAGTGATCATGTCTGGTCGCAAGGAAGAGGTGACGGAGAAAATTACAGAACCATTTGAATATTTTGAATTTCTGGGCAAGCCTTTTGATCAAAAGCAACTAATTAACGCGATTAAGTTAGCTATGGCCAAGGCGAAACAGCCACGCCCAGAACTAGTCCCAGTAGGAGCAGGGGTTGCTGCCAAAAATGGCACAGTTGCAACCTCTAATGTCGCAACTACTGCGGTAGCAATTCCTAGCGTTGCCAATACTGCGGTAGCAACTCCTAACGTTGCCAATGCTGCGATGCCTACGGCGGTAAGCAACGCAACTTCTAGTAATGGGGGAGTTTCCGACGCTGAAATCAATGCGTTGAATGAGAAAATTGTCAAAATGCAAGCAGAAATTGATGGTTTGAAGAAACAGCTAACTCAGGTTGTGACTTTTATTAAACAAAAAATCAAGTAGTATTTGCGCTCGTTATTATTATCGCAGCCCAAAATACCCCGTTTATAATAACGGGTGTTCGATTAAAAGCGGGTAAAAATAGTTAGTTCAAAAACACTTATGTTGACAAAGCATTGTTGACAACAAAATTCAAAAATAGCAAATTACAACATATAGGTGCAATTAATGGATTGCCTCTATATGTTGTAATTTTGCGTAATTTCTATAGATGCATAAGATTAGTTTTCAAGCCTAGCAAAGCAGTCTAATACCCTACATTGTTTCCAAATCATATATTTAATAAAAAATTATATTTTCTAATACAAATTAAACAAAAAAATCTTATTTCATGATAATCACAGTGTTTGTACGGGAATACTAAATCATAGAAGCAATAATTATGAGCATAGTTTGCAATGTTAGTAGTATCGGATACATCATATGCATTTCCTGGCTATCGTATTACCGAGCAAGTTTACTCAGGAAGTAAAACCCTAGTTTATCGGGGCATTAGAGAACAAGACCAAAAATCAGTTGTTCTCAAATTGATGCGGAATGAATATCCTTCCTTCGCGGAAATCGCTCAGTTTCGAAATCAATATATCATTACCAAAAACCTTGATATTCCTGGCATAGTCAAAACCTATAGCTTAGAAAGCTACCGTAACAGCTACGTCTTAGTGATGGAAGATTTTGGCGGTATTTCTCTCCAAGACTGGCGACTGGAAGAAAGGGGGAAGAAGGAAAACAAACTTTCCCTCAATGAGTTTTTCCCCATTGCAATTAAAATTGCTTCTACCCTTGAAGGACTGCATCGCAATCGCATCATTCACAAAGATATCAAGCCTGCCAACATCCTTATAAACCCTACCACAGATGAAATAAAACTCATCGACTTTAGTATTGCCACCCCCCTACCAAGAGAAATTCAATTTCTCACAAATCCCAACATTTTAGAAGGCACGCTGGCTTACATTTCTCCAGAACAAACTGGAAGGATGAACCGAGGTATCGACTACCGCAGCGATTTTTATTCCCTCGGTGTTACTTTCTTTCAACTCCTCACCGGACAGTTACCCTTCATCACTAAAGATCCGATGGAGTTAGTTTACTCTCACATTGCTAAACAACCGTTAAAAGTCAGCCGAATTAACTCCAATATTCCACCAATTTTGTCTGACATCATCAGCAAGCTGATGGCGAAAAATGCCGAAGACCGTTATCAGAGCGCTTCAGGGTTAAAGCATGACTTAGAAGCGTGCCAAAACCAGTGGCAAGAAACAGGAAATATTACACCCTTTGAACTGGGCGTGAGGGATATCTCAGACCGTTTCGTAATCCCTGAAAAACTCTATGGTCGTCAAAGTGAAGTTGAAACCCTACTCGCTGCTTTTAAGCGTGTGACAGAGGGGGCAACAGAAATGATATTAGTTGCGGGTTTCTCTGGCATTGGCCAAAACTGCTGTGGTCAATGAAGTCCACAAACCCATTGTGCGGCAGCGTAGCTACTTCATCAAAGGAAATTTGATCAGTTTCAACGTGACATTCCCTTATCAGGATTCGTGCAAGCTTTTCGGGACTTAATCGCACAACTGCTATCGGAAACTGATGCCCAAATTCAAGAATGGAAAGCCAAAATTCTCAGAGAATTGGGTACACAAACTCAGGTAATTATTGATGTAATTCCTGAACTCGAACAGATTATGGGTAAGCAACCTCCGATTACAAAAATCTCTGGCAACGCTGCCCAAAATCGGTTCAATTTATTATTTCAAAAATTCATCAAAATCTTTACTACGAAAGAACATCCCTTAGTTATCTTTCTTGATGACCTGCAATGGGCAGATACAGCTTCTTTAAGATTAATTCAGTTATTAATGTGTGAAAGTAAGTTGTCTCCTCTATCAGAAGAGATAGAACATCTTTATGAAAAGCAGGGAGGTCTATTATTAATTGGTTCCTATCGAGATAATGAAGTTTTTAAGGGACATCCGCTTTATTTAACATTACAACAAATTGAACAAACAGCAGTAACTATTAATACGATCACTTTAGCACCGTTAAATCAGGGTGATTTAAATCATTTCATTGCTGATACCCTTCATTGTCCTGAAGTAGCTGCTGTTGCTCTTACCCAGATGGTGTTTGCTAAAACTAAAGGCAACCCCTTCTTTTCCGCTCAATTCCTCAATTCTTTACACCATGATGGACTAATTTTCTTAAATTCTGATGTTGCTTATTGGCAATATGATATTTCCAAAGTCAAAGAAATAGCTCTCACAGACGATGTAGTAGAATTTATTGCCCTGCAAATAGGAAAATTGCCAATACATACCCAAAAAGTTTTGAAAATGGCTGCGTGTATTGGTAATCAGTTCGACTTAAAAACTCTAGCGATCGTCAATGAAAAATCTGTAGTAGATACAGCATCAGACTTGTGGCAAGCATTGCTTGATGGGCTAGTTTTACCACAGACTGAAAACTACAACATTTTTTCCCAAGATAATAATAATCAAGATTTGATTGTTGATGGGATAGAAGCTACACAATTTTCAATTTCTAATTTACAGCTACCTAAATATAAATTTGTACATGACCGAGTGCAACAAGCTGCTTATTCTTTAATTCCTGAAGAACAAAAAAAGCCAATTCATTTAAAAATTGGGCTACTGTTATTCAACAATATTCCAGTTGTAGAACAGGAAGAAAAGATTTTTGAGCTTGTCAATCAGTTTAATATTGCAGCAGAATTCATTTCCCCTCAAGCTAAACGAGATGAACTAGCCCAGATGAATCTAATTGCTGGACGTAAAGCTTTAGCATCTACAGCTTATCCCGCGGCCGTTAAGTATTTAACTACTGGCATCAAACTGTTGGCAGGTGATAGTTGGGAGATGAAACATCATCTCACCCTGGCTTTATATGAAACTGCGACAGAGGCAGCATACCTAGCTGGCAACTTTGAACAGATGGAGGAATTGGCAGAGGTGGTGTTGGTACGTAAACCACTGCTAGAAAAAGTAAAAGTTTATGAAGTCAAAATTCAGGCTTATGGGGCACAGAACCAAGCATTGAAGGCTGTAAATACTGCCCTAACTTTTTTGAAACTTTTGGGAGTGGAGTTTCCTGAGCATCCAAGTCAGTCAGATATTCAGCTAGCAATGGCAGAGTTAACATTAAATCTTAGCGGCAAGCGTATTGAGGATTTAATTGACTTGCCTGAGATGACAGAGGAGCAAGCTTTAGCATCTATGCGTATTCTATCGAGTGCGCTTGGTCATGCCTATCAAGTTTTTCCTGTAATTTATCCCTTGTTTGCTTTTAAACAGATTAATTTATCGCTTAAATACGGTAACACTTCCTTATCAGCCTATGCCTATGTAGCTTATGGGGTAATACTCTGCGGGGTAGTAGGAGATATTGAGTTTGGCTATCAATTTGGGAAACTGGCTGCAAGTTTGTTAACTCGCTTTAATGCTAAAGAAGTTAAAGCTAAGGTTATAGAGGTATTTAATGCTGCTATCCGGCATTGGAAGGAACATGCCAAGGAAAACTTAAAACCTTTACTGGAAGCATACTCTGCTGGGCTAGAAACGGGAGATTTAGAATATGCAGCCTATGCTCTTAATGTTTATTGCTACTGTTCATATTTTGTTGGTAGAGAACTGACCGGACTGGAACAGGAGATGGCAATTTACAACAGTGCGATCGGTCAAATCAAGCAAGAAACAGTATTTAACTGGAGCGCGATTTATCGGCAGAGTGTCTTGAACTTGATAGGTACTGGGGAAAATCCACATCTTTTAATTGGTGAAGCCTACGATGAAGAGAAAATGTTGCCGATTCACCTGGAAGCAAATGATGGCATGGGACTGTTATATTTATACTTAACTAAATTGCATCTCTGTTGCCTATTTCAGAAATACTCTCAAGCGGTTGAAAATGCTAGCTTGGCAGAAAATTATTTACATGGTGGGATTGGACAGTTAGTTTTTCCTATATTCCATTTTTATGATTCACTAGCTAGACTGGCAGTTTATTTTGATGTTGATGAATCTGAACAAGAACAAATCTTAAATAAGGTTGTTGTCAATCAAGAAAAGATGCAGCACTGGGCAAATCATGCCCCAATGAATTATTTACATAAGTTTTATTTAGTTGAGGCAGAGCGGCATCGAGTTCTTGATCAATATATAGAAGCAATGGATAATTACGATCGCGCGATCGCCTTTGCTAAAGAATATGAGTATATCAACGAAGAAGCTCTTGCCAACGAACTTGCCGCTAAATTTTATCTAGAACGGGGCAAACAGAAGATTGCCCAAACCTACCTAACTGATGCCTACTATGGTTACATTCATTGGGGAGCATTAGCGAAAGTTAACGATTTAACAAAACTCTATCCCCAATTACTTACTCCTATACTCCAGCAAGAAAACCTGAGTATCCATCCCAGTGATGAAAGTACTTCTGTCAATAACATATCTATATCATCTTTATCTACCTTAAGCGATCAACAAACTGTTATTGGCTCAAAGAGAAGTATTTCTGATTCTCTGGATTTAGCCGCATTTATTAAAGCATCTCAAGCCCTCTCTGGAGAAATCGAGCTTGAGCCACTACTTTCTACTTTAATGGAAGTTGTTATGGAGAATGCAGGAGCCTCTAAATGCGCTTTAATTTTGAGTGAAGGTGATAACTTAGCATTAACTGTGACAGCAGTGTGTTCAAATTTGCATTTTGATCGTACCTATACTGAGTTTCCATCAACTTGCCTTGAATTAAGCTACGATGTTCCTGTTACTTTGATTAACTACGTTAAACGCTCCAGAGAAATCTTAGTTATTGATGATATAAATACTGTTTCTTTTTTAGCAGGTGACAGCTACATTGTTACTGAAAAACCGAAAAGTTTGTTGTCTATACCTCTTCAAAATCAAGGTAACTTGATTGGGATTCTTTATCTAGAAAATAATCTGACTACAGGAGCATTTACACGCGATCGCGTAGAAGTTCTCAAACTCCTCACTACTCAAGCGGCAATATCTCTAGAGAATGCTATCCTCTACAAAAATTTGGCACAAGCTAAAGAAAGCTTGGAAGATTACAACCATACTTTAGAAGAAAAAGTCCAGGAAAGAACGCAAGAACTCAACGACAAAAATCACTGTTTACAAGAAACTCTACAGGAATTGCAACGTACCCAAATCCAATTGATTCAAAGCGAAAAAATGTCTTCTTTGGGAGAAATGGTCGCAGGAATTGCTCATGAAATCAATAACCCCATTAACTTTATTCATGGCAATATTAATCATGCTAGTGAGTACGTCAAAGACTTGCTAGATTTAGTAGCTGTTTATCAGCAGGAATATCCCCATACTTCGCCCTTAGTTGAGGATAAAGCTGAGGAGATTGACATAGATTTTCTAGTAAAAGACTTGCCAAAGATTCTAGATTCAATGAAAGTGGGCAGTTCACGGATTAGAGATATTGTTTTGGGCTTACGCAACTTTTCTCGCTTAGATGAATCTGAGATGAAGCCAGTAGATGTTCATGAGGGAATAAACAATACCTTAATGATTTTACAACATCGCCTTAAAGAAAAGAGCGGTCTTCCAGAAATTGAAGTTATCAAAGAATACGGAAAATTACCGGAAGTTATTTGTTATCCTGGTCAACTAAATCAGGTGTTTATGAATATCCTGAGTAATGCGATTGATGCTTTAGAAGATTCATTTCTTATTGATCATCCATCATTGGTAAATGAAAAAGAGCAAATAATAAAACACATAGACGCATCATCAGCTTCTCATAGGGTAGGGCAAATTCACATATTTACTGAACTAACAGATTCTAATACGGTGATAATTCGGATTGCTGATAACGGTTCTGGCATGACAAAAGTAGTGCAGCAAAAAATCTTTGACCCATTTTTTACCACCAAGCCAGTAGGAAGTGGCACGGGGTTGGGGTTGTCGATTAGCTATCAAATTATTGTGGATAAACACAAGGGTAGTTTAACCTGCGATTCCACATTAGGAGAGGGGACTGAGTTTGTGATTGAGATACCAATGCAACAGTCAGATATCTAGCTAGACTAGTAACGCTTCTTTTACAGCACTTCCGGCAGCTATGAGGTACATCCTCAAAGCTAAAAGCTATGTTAGGAGAGAGGCAATAAGAAAAACTGTATTGCATAATAGCGGGAAGCGCTGTAAAATACAAAGTTTGGTTAAGTAGAGCGAAACCTAAAATTTGGAAGTTTGTCGAGTTTTGCTCTGTTCTAACCAACCTAAAATTATAAAAACCCAGTTTTTGTAACAAACTGGGTGATTTCTAAAACTCATCAAAACAACTCTGACAAGCTACTATAAATCAATTAGGTAATCCTGGAAGAACCTCTTACCAACCTTTGTAGGGGAGGAAGCTGAATGGTTAGGTTTTTGATTCCTGAATCGATGCTCTAAGATACAAGTGTAGTTGTCATATTAACTAAAGACTCTTGTCGCGCACGTCGTCCTGTAATTACCATCTTGACTCCACTGGAAGGCGCAAGGGTAAAACCTCGGCGCTGAGGTCGCTCTGTTCGTCGATCAACTAGCGCTAACTGATAGCGTGACAAGACGGTTGCTAATACTAGCTTCATTTCAAATATAGCTAAAGCCTCACCAATACAACGACGGACACCGCCACCAAAGGGCAGAAATTCATAGGGAGAAAATTGACGTTTAATAAAGCGCTCTGGTTGAAACTCCTTTGGTTGGGGATATAAATCTTCACGCTGATGAGTTAGATAAATGTTGGGAAGCAGTACAGTCCCAGGCTCTAAAGAATGTCCCAACAGCTGGGCAGGTTCTTGTACTACTCTGGGAAAAGAGAATATGACGACGGGGTGAATTCGCAAGGTTTCATTGCAGACAGCACTTAAATATGACAGTCGGTAAATGCTCATGGGATCTGGAGAATCACCCAGGGTATCCAATTCTTGAAGTAGTTTTTCACGGACTAGGGGCTTTTGGTGAATCCAATACAATCCCCAGGCGATCGCCGTTGCTGTAGTTTCATATCCCGCAACGATTAGAGTCATCAACTGATCGCGCAACTCCTGATCTGTCATCGATTGACCAGTGTCATCCTGTGCTGATATCAACATGGATAAGATATCGTTGCGGTGTGAATCATTTTGCTCCCTGCGTTCGCTAATTTCAGCGTAGATCAATTTATCAATTTGCTGGCGATCGCGCAGAAACTTTCCCCAAGGACTCCAAGCTCCTAAATCCTGTTGCAAGAATGAGAAAAACAATAAACTAGAACTCAAAGGTGACTGAAAAATATCTAATATCTGCGGCAATAGATGCTTAAGTTTTGAAGTTTTTCTCCTTCATTCAAGCCCAAGACAACCTGTAAAATAACTTGTAGGGATATTTCCTGGGTTAAATTTCGAGCAAAGAAGTGCTGATTTAGTGGTAACTGATTAAAAACTTTTGTACACAGACCACAGATCCTTTCACCATAGACCTGCATTTGCTCTCCATGAAAAGCAGGAATTACAAGTTGTCGCTGTTGTTTGTGACGAGTACCCTCTAGTAAGGCAACTGAATATTCCCCTACTAAGGGTTCGCCAATTTTGTTCATCTTGCCAACAGCAGCAAATTTATTTCTATCATTAGTTAAAATTTCCTTGATTGCTTGGGGATGGTTCACGAATACTACAGTGTCCCCAAAACCAATTATCTTACCAGTAAAAATGTCAGGATACTGTTGAGTAGCTTTTTCCATATATCGAACAGGGTCAGCTACCCATTGCAGCTTTTGGAGGAAAGAAGGGGTTTTTAGAGGATTAGGTAGTTGCATTTAATGGAAAGGGGTAAGGAGATATCATGAGATAACGGTTTGCTTCTTTCTGATATGGCATTAAAATTCAGGTTTTATAGTGAACCTTCAAAAAATAAAAGCCCAACCAATATAATCAACATAGTTGTATTTATTAGAACTGATGAAGGAGCGATAGAGCCAATCTAACTTCCCTTTTTTATTTGGAAGCTATACTATTTAATTAATATTTAGCTAGCTCCAGCATTTCTACAGTTTTGTAGCGAGCAGTGAAGGAATACCAATCGAGATTCCCACGTATCCAAGCATGAATTCCTAATATATATTTTGCCAATTCAGCATCTATTTCTTCTCCAAAAGATGGAATGCTTGCTTCCAAATCTACCAATTTTTGAATCTCATGATCGTGCATTTTTGTAGCAAGCTTCATTGCTTCTTCTAAAGAAATTTTGTGTTGGCGGTGTAGCACGAATACTAAATTATGAACATGACCAGTTGCCAATTCTCTAGATAATGAAAAGATATCATTAGACCAGCCCAGAAGATTATTTGTAATCTCATTAAGTTGGTTAAAAATATCCTGTTTTCGTAAAAAATCAGGAATTATCAACTGATCGCAAAGTTCAATTAATGGCAAGGCAACATCTGCACCTGCGCTTAATCTACGCATTGCAATATAAGTCTCAGTATCGGGTACAATTCCATCTACACGGTTATTTGCTTCTTCAAAACAACCGTATAAATATTTCTCAAAGCCGCAGATGAAATAATTTAACCATTTCAGGCTTGCTTTTTCAAGCATTCGCGCTCGTAAGTTACTTAAAGCACGACTAAGAGGTATATCGTGGCTTGTAACTTCTGCCCCATTTAATATTTCTATAAATCTCTTGTGAATACCTTTTAGAAGTTCAGGTTTTGTTTTCAAGTCTGATAGATCGCATTGATCATCCCAAATAAATAGCCAACTCAACCAGTCATTTGCTATCTTCAGTTCTTGAAAGTTACAATATGGATAGGTAGTGGCTGCTATTAAAAAAAATTTAGACTTGCAGAAACGCTGATAAGATGATTCATTTGCCAGAAGATTGAAACCGAGTACCCATTCAAGGCTATACTCTTCCAGAGAATCAATATTTTTATTGATTTGTGATGAAAAAGGACAGTATAAAGCTGGAGATATTAATCTTTCCATAACTAATATAGTTATTCAAAATTTACAAGATACATTTTTGGAAATAAACTTTTTAAATATCAGTTTTTATACAGTGTGTAAATTATATTTACGCCACAATTCTGATATTTAAAATATATAAATATTCCAATACTTAACTATTTATTGTTATTTTTTTTTCTTAAAAAGATATCCGGAATCATACTGGAATCAGATTTTTTAAAAAAATAATATTTACGGAAATGTGTGTTCAGGATAAATACAGATAACATACTTACAAATTCAGTAAGAGGTAAGCAGCAGTAATTTTATTTTTACAAAAGAAACACTACTTGTCTGAAACAACAAGAGTATTAATAACTAACTTCATAACGATCGCCTTTATTAAAAAGATTGTTCAGTAGCAAAGTTGTTCTGAATTAACACCACTTTTTCAAAAGACAAGGGTAATAATGACTAATTTAAAGCCAGTCGCCTTCATGAAAAAGGATGTCCATCTATAATCAAAATGAAAATTAGTGGCTCATTTTCATGCGGGAGCGATCGCTCCCGTAGTCGCATAGAGCAATTTAGCGTGAGAATGTTGCTGTTACCCAAGTTTTTGGGAACTATAGGATTGTCATAGGAAAAAATTTTCAGTCTATCTGCAAATAAAATAGAGGTGACTTAGCTGCGATCGCAGGGTAATAGTGAATAAGTAACAGGGAGTTAAATTAATTTAAATACATGAATTATGAGCCAGATATAAAAATGCTTTATACACCAGGAGACAGTTTAATTTTAGTGGTGGATGATACTGCTACAAATTTAGAGATTGTCTTTAGCATATTAACTAACGTCGGCTTTAAAGTTATTACAGAGAATGATGGAAAAAAGGCGATTAAACAGGTTCAAGAAAGATTACCTGATTTGATTCTGTTAGATGTAATGATGCCTGGAATAGATGGATTTGAAACTTGTAAAAGGCTGAAAGAAAACTCAGACATTTGTGATATACCCGTAATTTTTATGACAGCCAATTCTGATACTGAGAGTAAGGTAAAGGGTCTAAATATGGGGGCAGTTGATTACATTACTAAACCATTTCATGAAGAAGAATTATTGGCTAGAATTAAAACCCATCTGCAATTACGAAATCTTACCAAAACTTTAGAAAAACGAGTTGCCGAAAGGACAGCAGCATTATCTAGGGTATTAAAAGACCTACAAGAGTCTCAACTTCAGCTTGTACAGACAGAAAAAATGTCTGCCCTTGGTCAATTAGTAGCAGGAGTTGCTCATGAAATTAATAATCCAGTTGGTTTCATTCATGGCAATCTTGGACATGCTTCAGTATATTTCCAAGAAATGAGCAACCTCATTGATCTTTATCAGCATCACTATCCTAATCCAGTTCTAGAAATTGAAGAGCAAATTGCAGCGATAGATTTGAAGTATGTGCTTACCGATCTACCTAACTTAATTTCCTCAATGAAAGAGGGCGTTCAGCGCATTCGTGACATTAGTACCAGTCTTAGAACCTTTTCTCGAGCAGATAGCGATCGCAAAATTTCTTGCAATATTCATGATGGCATTGACAGTACAATCATGATTCTCAAACACCGCTTAAAAGCATCCGAGAATCGTCCTAATATTCAAATAATTAAAGATTACGGTAATTTGCCAGAATTAAAATGCTTTATCGGACAGCTAAATCAGGTATTTATGAATTTGTTAGCTAACGCTATTGACGCTTTAGAGGAATCTAATATAGGACGCACCTATATTGAAATTGAAGCCAATCCCAATCAAATTTTGATTCAGACTATTCTTGCTGAAGATAAAAACTATATCTTGATTCGGATTAAAGATAATGGAGTGGGAATGTCTGCTGATATCCAGCAAAAAATATTTGACTATTTATTCACCACCAAGCTTGTTGGTCAAGGCACAGGACTAGGATTATCAATTGCTCGTCAAATTGTTGTCGAAAAGCATGGAGGAACTCTGGAAGTGAACTCAGCAATAGGAAAAGGTTCAGAGTTTATCATTAAGCTTCCTATTTGAAAATCATTCCAAAAATAATTCTCCATCTATACAGATAAATTTATGTTTAAGGCAGTAGTAGGTCACAGTAACGATCCAGATTCTCTATCAGCAGTTGAAGAAGTTCTTCAGCAATGTGTCAGTTCTCTTGCAGGAGATATACCAAAAGCTGGAATTCTTTTTGCTGCAATTGACTTTGAGCATTCTCTCATTTTGCAACAAATTCATCAGGCTTTTCCGGGGATTGAGTTGATTGGTGGAACCACAGATGGAGAAATTTCTTCAGTCTTAGAGTTTCAGCAGGACTCAATCAGCTTAATGTTGTTTTGCTCAGACGAAATTGAAATTTATGCAGGAGTTGGACGCAAAGTTTCAAATGATCCAATTACTGCAACTAAACAAGCTGTGGAGCAAGCTCAAGCAAAAAGTACCGCGCCTCCAAAGCTATGCTTAACTCATCCAGAAAGCCTTACAACTAGCGGTGTCTCTATATTGAATGGCTTAAAGCTAGCTCTTGGTCAAGATGTACCAATATTTGGTGGTTTGGCAGGCGATCAATCAAGATATGAAAATACATATCAATTTTTTCAAACGGAAGTATTAAGTGATTCTGTACCAATTCTGCTTTTTTCCGGCACAATATTGTTTTCCCACGCTGTTGCAAGTGGTTGGCATCCCATTGGTCAAACAAGCAAAGTAACTAAAGTGGATAAGAACATTCTCTATGAAATAGATGGTAAGCCAGCTTTAGATTTTTATCATCATTATCTAGGTTTGCTTCCTCCTTCAATGGAATATCCATTAGCAGTGTTTGATCAGAATGGAGAGAGTTTTTATATAAGAGCGCCTATTGCTTACAATCAAGAATCTGGTAGCATAACTTTTTTTGGAGATATTCCCGATCAGGCAATTATTCAAATTTCGGAAGCAGCTTATGAAGATATTATCGCCGCTTCCAAGGCTTCATTCATGAATGCTTTAGATAATTATCCTGGTGCAGAACCAAGTGCTGTTTTGCTTTTTTCATGTGTAGCTCGTCGGCAAATACTTGGTACAAGGGCACAAGAAGAGTACCAGAATACGAAACTTTGTCTGACCGACTATTTACCTGCCTGTGGGTTTTATTCTTATGGAGAAATTGCTCCTATGGATGGAATTAGCCAGACGCAATTTCATAATGAGACTTTTGTAACTTTAATTCTGGGAAATCGGTAACAACTGATGGAAATATTAAATTACCAACAAGAAATTAAGGAACTAAAAAAAACGAATAGGATTATCCAAAAGAAGTTGGAACGATCTGAATCAGATCGGATAAAACTTGAAGAAACAAATCAAAAAAAAGAATGTTTACTCAGGAGAGTAATTGATGAGTTAAAAGAATATCAAAATAAATTAGAGGAAAGAAGTAATGAGCTAGAAATGATGCTTCTTAATCTTCAGGTAATGGAGAATAAGATGTCTACTTTGGGAAGTATGGTCGCAGATGTAGCTCATGAAATTAACAACCCAGTTGGCTTTATTGCAGGTAATCTAACTCCGGCTAAAGAGTATATTGAGGATTTATTACATCTCATCGACCTTTATCAGCAGACCTATCCCAAAGCATCTGGGCAAATTCAAGAAACAATCAGAGTGATTGACTTAGAATATGTGCGTGAGGATCTACCTAAACTTATTTCCTCAATGAAAGAAGGTACAGATCGTATTTCCAACATTAGCAATAGCCTGCGAACTTTCTCTAGAGGAGATACAGAACAAAAAGTTCTGTTTAATCTTCATGAAGGTATTAACAGCACTCTCCTGATTCTCAAGCACCGTTTACAAGCTAATAAGATTCGTCCGGCGATTGAACTAGTTAAATATTACACAGAATTTCCCCTAGTAAAATGCTTTCCAGGACAATTGAATCAGGTATTTATGAATTTATTGGCAAATGCTATTGATGCTTTAGAAGAATCTAACTATGGACGGAGTTTTAATGATATTAAGGTAAATCCCAATCAAATTACAATTCATACTGCTCTCACTGAAGATAACAATCATGTCTCGATTCGGATTCAAGATAATGGGGTGGGAATATCGGCTGATGTTCAGCAAAAAATGTTTGACCATTTATTCACAACTAAACCTGTGGGGAAAGGAACAGGATTAGGATTATCAATTGCTTATCAAATAATTGTCCAAAAGCATCAAGGTACTCTAGAAGTAAATTCTATGTTAGGAAAAGGTTCTGAGTTTATAATCACTATTCCACTTTATTAAAGTATAAAATATACAAAATATACCCATTTATTATGGAAATAAATATTCGATTTGTGACAATAATTTTTTATAACGTAGATGCAGAACAGCTTGCCGCAAGCTACCATCATTAGAATAGACTTAAAATATATCATAAACGCCTGTTTGCGTATTAGCAAACAGGCGTGTCTCTGAGTACAAAGTTTGGTTGAGACTCAGGTTATTAAATCTTGGCAGTAGAATCAACTGAGGGTTGAGACTGACTAACTGAATCTAATTTTGGCAAAAGCAGTGGATTTTCTGCTTTGACATTAGTGTTGATTGTTGCTTGCAACATGGGGGTATTGGAGACGGAATTGTTCGCCAATGTAAACAGTGGATTTGACAAAATCCCTGCTATAGAAGTAGCAATTAATGTTACTACTAACCCAACTTGCAAAGGTCTTAGTCCAGGTAAATCCCAACGCACTTGTGGATAATTCTTTACCGCGTCGGACATTTCATGGGGTTCTTTAACTACCATCATCTTGACTACACGAATGTAGTAGTAGATAGAGACGACTGTGGTAACTAAGCCCAGCAAGACTAACCAATAAAGACCTGCTTGCCAACCAGCCCAGAATAAGTAAATTTTGCCGAAAAAGCCAGCTAATGGTGGAATACCACCCAAGGAAAGTAGGGAGATACTCAACCCCAGTGTTAAAAGTGGGTCTTTTTGATATAAGCCAGAGTATTCGGCAATCTGGTCGGTTCCCGTGCGTAGTGAGAACAGGATAATGCAGGTAAAGCCGCACAGGTTCATGAACAGGTAAACCAGTAAGTAGAATATCATACTGGCATAGCCCGCCTGTGTACCAGCAATCAAGCCAATCATCACAAACCCAGCTTGGGCAATGGATGAATAAGCTAGCATCCGTTTCATGGTGGTTTGGGCTAGGGCAACTACGTTACCCAAAATCATGCTGAGAACGGCCAGAGCAGTGAAAACAAACCTCCACTCATCAGCAACAAGGGGGAAGGCTGTTGTTAGCAAGCGGATGGCTAGGGCAAACCCAGCTGCTTTAGAACCGACTGATAAAAAGGCGATGACTGGGGTGGGAGCGCCTTCGTAAACGTCTGGTGTCCACTGGTGGAAGGGTGCAGCAGAAATTTTGAAGCCAATACCTGCGATCGCAAAAACCAGGGCAATGACTAAACCTAAAGATTGACCACCTTTCGCTGTGGCAATGCCATTAGCGATCGCACTTAGTTCAGTTTGTCCTCCAGATAGTCCATACAGCAGTGATACACCGTATAAAAATATTGCTGTACTGGAAGCTCCAATTAACAGGTATTTCAGCGCCGCTTCATTGGAACGGGGGTCACGCTTGGTATAACCTGTTAACAAATATGAGGAGATACTCAGGGTTTCTAGGGAGATGAAAATCATCACCAACTCACTAGCCCCGGATAAAAACATCCCTCCTAAAGTAGCACTCAGTAAAATAGCGATGAATTCAGCTAAAGGAGTGCCGCTTTGCTCAACGTAGCGAATTGACATCAGTATAGTAGCGATCGCAGACAAGGCAATAATACCGCGAAAGACGATACTCAGGTCATCACTATTAAAGCTACCAGTAAAACCGATGGGATTGGGAGAGTCCCATTGAAAATATAGGGCGAGAATCGAAGCAAATAAACCTGCGATCGCTAGATATCCAATCCAGCGTGCGGATGTACGCCCCAAAATCAAATCAACAATCAAAACCCCCAAGAGGGTGAGAATAACAATCCCCTCTGGTAAAATCGTTCCAGCGTTTAGCTGGGATGCAATATTAGCAAAATCCATGAGATGTATAGGTTTTGGGGATTAGACATTAAGGCTAACTCTGTTCACTCTAGCAAGTTTTCTAATTCCCAGACTAGCTCTTTGAACAAGAGCTTAACAGCTTGGGTGCAGATTGCGATCGCCTACGGCATACTGTTCGCGTTCGCACCAACTTCACTAGTTTACCAGCAGGTTTCTCAGTAGTTAGGGATTCACCTAAATACTTTCCTACTTGGTTTTTAAGGCATGACCTTAATTAAATAATGATGCCGCAGCTGCGATCGCTATGTACAAAAAGCTAATTAATAATTAATAAGGGCACAGCAATGCTGTGCCCTTAAAAGATTCATAACTTCTAACTTTATTAAAAACTGACTGATGGCAGCTTACCTTGTAGCGACTGAAATTTGGACTGAACACAGTTCGCACAATTGCAACCAACTTGATCAATAATCGGATTGGATGTTTGAATCAAGTTCGAAGTTGCCAGATTGGGAATTTGTTGTGTAGATACTACGGTAACAATTTGTGTAGCATATAGAGATTTGAGGCTGGATGCGTGTACTGGATTAACTATCAGCAGCATGGATACCAGAAATGCGGGACAAGCAAGTAAAATCAGTTTCACTATGTTCATAATTTACACAAAAATACCTTTGGTCATACAGCATAACCAATAAATTGACGAGGTTCAACTTTAATTACTGAGTATTGCTTAACTACGCCCAAATCCTTGACCGCGTAACACCTTTGACCAAATAACCAATTCGCCTTGCTCACCGCCTGCGGCCAGTAACTTGCCTTGGGGATGCCAAGCTAAGGCCGAAAAACCTCCTGAGACACCTGTGATAATTTGAGATACTTCTTTGGCTTGGTTCCACAAACACAACCAGCCGTCAGCAGCAGCAGAAGCTAGCAAGAAGCTTTTAGGTGCAAAGGCGATCGCATTAATCACACCTACATGATTAGTTAATACTCGCGCTTCCCAGCCTAAAGAATCATCCTCTAGTTTTTCCCAAACCACAATACCTTCAACGCTAGAAGATGCCAGTATTGGCGCACCTAGTTTCGTGGTAGCTTCTGACCATGCCAATTGGCGAATTTTACCAGGAAACCCACGCATTACCCAAGGATCGGGGTTGTTCCATTCCAAAACGGTGACGCTACGATCCATGTTGCCAGAAGCCAGGAATTTGCCATCGGGCGACCAAGCCATCGCTACACTGACACTAGGCATATCCAAGATGTATGGTTCTTCATCCCAGTTTTGACTATGCCAAATCTTGATACCCTGATAACCGCTAATGGCTAGGTATTGCCCATCAATGCGCCAATCAATGCCCAAAACTGACGAGTTTTCAAAATTCAGCGTCACGATAATTTCACGACTATCTGCATCCCAGACTTGAACGTAACGCCCCAAACTAAAAGCTAGTTGGTTACTGGTGTAATTCCAAGCTAGCTTGTCAACCCATGCAGGGGCATTTTCTAACGTAGCGATTAATTCAGTATCGCGCCAAATTTTCACCTGCCCATCTTGTCCACCAACGGCTAAAAATTTTCCATCTGGGGAAAAAGCAAGACAGTCTAATGATTTACCGTTACCAGTTTGTAAGGTTGTGAGTTCACCATTATTCCACAAAACTACTTCACCGGCGGCGGAAGTTGCTGCTAAAGTTTTACCTTGTGGCGACCAAGCGATCGCAGTTACATAATCTGAAAGTGTCCCCGAATAGTGTTGTTCAAATTCTTTTGATTTGGTTGTGGAGTTCATAGTTTATACATAAGTTAGAAGTTATAAGTTATACCAATTTAATATGAAGCTGCATAGAATAGAGCTTCCAAGATAAAGTTGTAAGAAGAGACAGACATTATCTGCTCACAATTTAGGCAACTTAACGATAAAGCTTGTCCCCTTGCCCTCGGCACTTTCAACTTCAATCGTTCCCTGATGCGCTTCAATAATGCTCCTTGCTAAAAATAATCCTAACCCCCATCCTGTTTGCTCCTCAGCAGAGATGGTTCGACGAAATTGTTGAAATAAGATTGCTTGAGCTTCTGAAGAAATCGGATTACCTTCGTTGTGGATGGTCAGGCTGATATGCGTTTCCATTTGCTCAAGTGTGAGTGTAATTGGTGTATCAGCAGCACCATACTTCACGGCGTTAACAGCTAAGTTTTCAATTACCCGTTGTATCTCTTTACGGCTGCAATTGCTCCTGATAGCAGTATCAGAAACTACAATAAACCGCTCTCCATAAGCAAAGTTCAAATCCTCTACTACGTCCTGAACAAGGCTGTCTAAACTGCATTCTTCTAATTCAAACTTTAAGCTCTCCCCCGCCCGTAGCCGACTAGCATCGAGCAGATTTTGAATCATCGAATTCAAACGATCGACTGCTTTTAGCATTTTCGCCGCGATACTCGCATGAGTGTCTCCTTGTTCAAGCCGACGCAAAGTCAAGTGAGTACCCATTTTTATGACATTAAGTGGGTTTCTAAGATCGTGGGTCAGTGTCACCATAAATAATTCTTGAATATCTCGCAGCGTCTGGGAAAATTGAGTCGCCGCATCGTTAACGGCTTGCTCAATGGAATCGATGATAATATCTCGTTCCCTCACCTCCAAAGCCGCTTCTTCTTCTAAAATTTCAAATATGGTCTGACGGAGAATGTGATACTCAAAAATCACTTGAGTCATCGAGTAGTCGGCATAACTCGCCCGCTCATGTCCATGCTTTTTCCCAATCCGAGTGCTTTCTAGTTTATCCGTTCTTATTCTGGCTGGTGTCCTTTCAATCTTCGTTGACAGCTCATCCACCAATTGCTCTAGATACTCAGGTAGCGAATCTTGTAGCATCAGAGAGTCCTGATGTATGGATGCACCAACTTCATCACGCGCCCGCTCTTCCCACCTTTGCATAATTCTTTCAGCATTTTGCTTAAGACGCTTAGACGTTTGGTTAGACATAGATTATAGAAACATCAAAAAGCGAAGAATAAAGCCATCCTTCATTTGAAAGAACAAAATGGATATTATCACAAAAATGTAATAAGAAAGTGGACACAAATCCAAGAAACTAAAAATAAGAATTCAACTCCTATTAATATTCCTCCTCGTCAACTTTCCTCTTAGTTTTCTTTTTTGCTATTTTATGGAGGTTTTTGCTAGGTAAGTTGGACAACCTGTCCAAAATATTCTTCAAGTCACAACAGTAGGACTAGCCCCTTCAAGGTGTGTTATTTTGCAGTTTTTTCTGGTTTATACCAATTTTGTATAAAGTTGCATAGAACGAGAAAGGTAAAACCTTTGCTTGGCAATTATTTCACTCTTCTCCTGTTTCATATACCTTCACACTAATTTGGTATTAGGAGTTAGAAGTTAGGAATTTTTAACTCATCAATCATCATTCCTAACTCCTAACTCGCTTTTTAAGCTAGACAGGCGATAAAATCTTGCTTGAGTTGGGCTGCATCAAGGTTGCGACCGATGAATACTAATTCGTTTTTGGGGGTTTCGCTGGCTTTCCAGGGGCGATCGGGTTTGCCATCGAATATCATGTGTACTCCTTGGAATACAAATCGATTGTCTTCTCCAGCAATATTTAAAATGCCTTTCATCCGAAAGATATCTGTCCCTTGGGTACGCAGTAACTCGGAAAGCCAAGTGTTTAATTTTTCTCCATCGACTGCACCTGCTTCTACTAAAGCTACAGAAAAGACACTTTCATCGTGTACGTGGGCATCTTCGCCTAAGAAATCTGGATCAATTTCTAATGCACGATCTAAATCAAAGGCTTTTACACCTAATAAAGCATCCATTCCGAGTTCAGAATTTTGGGTACGGTAGATTTTTGCGATCGCATTCATCGCCCGAATCCGTTTCTCCAATTCATTCAACTCTTCTGGCGCTACCAAATCTGTTTTATTAAGTAAAATTACATCAGCAAAAGCAATCTGTTCTTGGGCTTCGTCTGCATCCCAATGCTGCCAAATATGCTTGGCATCTACAACTGTCACCACTGCATCTAAAGACAGTTGGCTTTGCAAATCTTCATCAACAAAAAATGTCTGAATCACTGGTGCAGGGTCAGCTAATCCAGTTGTTTCAATTACTAAATGGTCAAATTTATCGCGCCGCTTCATCAAATTGCCAATGATGCGAATTAAATCGCCGCGCACTGTACAACAGATACAGCCATTATTCATTTCAAAAATTTCTTCATCTGCATCGATAATCAATTGATTATCAATACCCACTTCCCCAAATTCATTAACAATCACAGCAACTTTTTTGCCGTGTTCGTAGGTGAGGATGTGGTTGAGTAGAGTCGTTTTACCTGCTCCCAAATATCCTGTAAGAACAGTAACGGGAACTGAATTGTTGATTACGTCAGCCACCATACTCTAAATTCCTCGTGTCTCACCTTATGGATAATCATTATCACATATCTTAATTCTTTTTATATTTTTGTGCGAACTTGCTGTAATTTTGGGTTTCAGCAAAATAATTACATAATTTAATCAAGAAACATTTTATTTTTATGCATCTGTAATAAGTAATAAAGATTTATCAGTTGGCAATATTCCATACAAGGTACTAACCTGTGGCGAGTCCCACTTTAGTACCTTGACAACCCTCTAGCTAAAATGATAATCATTATCGTAAGTAAAAAATTATCCTTTAATGGAGAAGCGTTGTGGTTTCAAGAAACATTACCTGCTTGAAAAAGCAATTAACTCAAACAGTGCAAGCATCTGCGTCTATTGCAGTGAATTTTTTGGTCGTTGCGCCGTTGGTTTTATCTACTGCAATAGCCCCGGCACAAGCAGATGATACTCATAATCATTCGGATGAAACGGGCTTTTACATTGGATTAGATAGTTTGGAGGCTCTCTCTACAGGGACATACGCAGGATTGGAAAACCCCAACTACAATCGTTTGACCCTTCTCTTTGCACACAGGAATGAAGACACGCCGGAATCTAGCCATTTCCACGGTATTGGTACTTATAGCTACTCTGGTTCTTTAGATAACCTAACTATTAACCCAACCAATACAAATAATCGAATTCCTGAATCTTACTCAGAACAACCGCCGCTAACATTATTACCTGGCACAGGGTTTTATACTGGTCGCTTGATTAGTACTGCAACAGATAAGGAATATAGCAATCTGACAATAGAACCTATCGCGTCTCTCAAAACTTCAAAAGAATTAGACAACCAGTATTTGTTCAATAGCTCTAATGGTCGTTGGCAGTCATCTCTTGAGGGCGCAAATATTGGTTTACAATTAGCCTCAATTAGCAGTGGATTGAATATTGGTGATTCAGCAGGCGTTGATATTGTCAAGTCAGTCGGTGATATCTACACAATCGGCAGTGGTGATAATTTTTCGTTCACCCCTACTTTTTGGACTGATGCTGCTGCACCACTAGGAACTTATTCTGCATCATTCAAATTGGTGGATTTAGGTACTGATAATCACCGTATTCCCTTTAAAGAGTCTGGCACTTTCAATTTTGATTTTGAAGTCAAGACAGTGCCTGAGTCATCAACTGTTCTTGGTCTTGGTATAGTCAGTTTACTAGCGTTTTCTCTTTCTCGCTTGCAAAAACTTAATCGCAGTAGTTTGAACTAATTTTAATTTCGCACCAAGGCACAAAATGATTTTTGCGTCTTGGTGCGAGGATTTAATTTTCTGAAGATAACAAAAAATCTTGAACTGCTTCTAAAACAACTGCTGGGTATTCTTCATGCAATCCCAGAGAACCAGGGATAACAACACTTTTCACTCCTGGTAATGCTACCAAAGCGTTCATTTGTTCTCGTGATTTGGGGGGGCTAGATTCCCCAACTACTACCATGAGGGGTACGGTTAGAGACTGTACAAGTCCCAAAAATCAGATTGTGCGTGTACAGCATCAAGATTACCAGTGACAAAGGCAGCAGATGCAAATCGCGCTCCTGGTTGTTGAGTAGTGTCCCACTTCTTCTTAATGAAACTGGGTGTAATTTTAGCCGCGTCAGTAAAAACATGACGGCGGTACATAAAACTTAATAAAGATGGGGCAGTATTGAGTTTGTAGAGAGCTTGACCAAGTATAGGCGATCGCACCAATTCTCTCACAAAGCCAGCTACTTGCTGATTTGCCCCCATTGTCGGCAAAGGGCCACGCCAAGTAGGAGCTAACAATACAATTTTTGAGAAAGTAGCCTGCTTCAGAGCTAATTTTAAAACGTAACTAGCAGCATGACCAGCCGCGATCGCAGTAATGGGAGTATTAAAAACAGCTTTGACAAAATCTTCCAGAAATTGCTGATAAATTTCCGGTCGATAATTCAAACTAGGGCGAGAAGATTCACCAAATCCAGGCCAGTCTAAGGCTACAACTCGAAAATTAGGAGCTAGTAACTTGGCAAGTTCGCCGACTTCCAAACGCGTCGAAACACTGCTGAAAGATGGTAATAGCAATAACGGTGAACCTTTACCGAGGGTTTCATAAACAACGCGCAATTGCTGATTTTCCCAATTCCAGAGATATTCTTGAACTACTCCACCAAAACCAGCAGCAGCAGAGGTAGACAATAAATTTGTTGACATGACACTAAATTTTGGTAGTTGTACGTTTTTTGTCATTTGTCAGTTGTCTTTTGTCCTTTACAAATGACCAATGACAAATGACAAATGACCAATAACCAAGTTTAGCTAGGCAAATCTAACTTACATTCCAATGCTTTCTTTTGCATGGTTTTAAAAATATTGTAAAATCCATTAGCACGGGAAGGTGTCAGGCTAACGTTTAAACCTGTTTCTTGAATAAAATCTGGGGTAAGTTGGACAATCTCACTTGGCGTTAGTCCCTGCAATCCTTCAACCAGAAGCCCTACCAAACCTTTGGTTAACTGGGAATCAGACTCGCCCTGAAACACAACTTTACCGTCATCCAAAGCTGCGGTGATAAAAACTTGAGACACGCAACCAGGAACTTTATTTTCGGGTAATTTCTCCGCTTCTGGGAACTCATTGAGCTTCTGAGCGTACCAGATTAGCTGTTCGTAGCGTCGCTTCGGTTCGGAAGCGCGTTGAAAGCGCTGGACAATTTTAGCGAGCGCAGGTGGCAAAGAATCTAGAGTTGAGGACATAACAGAAGCTGCAAATGATCGGTCTTACCTTGAGTGTAAATTATCTTTAGAGCGATGCCTACGGCGGGCTGCGCCTACGCACGCGCCTCTTGTTCACTTTGGCATTATGAAGCTTGCCATTACTGAACCATTACTGAATATAATTTATAATTAGATATTTTATTACTTTGTAGCATATTCTCCGCGTCCCTCTGCGCTTACCTTCTCTACGAGACGCCTTGCGAATGCGTTCCTCCGCGCTCAAATTTCAACCCTCAATTCTCCACGATTCGACAATTCGATGCCTACGGCTGGGTGCGTCTATGCGTTTACAAAATTAGCTGCAAGTTCATTAAACTAAGCAGCTAGATAATTATCAACAATTAAAAATTAAAAATCAAAAAAAAATTCTGATTTTTAATTTTTAACTTCTCTCCCTTAGCGATTAATTCGTAGTTTGTGCAGCTAACATCTGCTTCAGCTTTTCTAATTCCGAAGCCCAACGAGGATCTGGACGAATAGCGTCTGAATCGGTGGTTGTGGTGCTGGTTTCACGAGAACCACCGCCGCCACTGCTGCCACGACGAGGTTTCTTAGAGCTTTTCTCACGACGGCTACCTTCTCTAGTAGGCATAGGAGTAGGGGTACTACTAGCAGCAGTAACTGGTTTGGGAGCTTGCTCGTCGCCCTCTTCACCCTTTGTCCGAGGTAATGCCTTTTCTAGCTTAATGGGAGTGTCTTTGAACATCTGACCATTATACTTTTCAATAATTTCGTCAGCTTGTTCGTCATTGTTGACTGTAAGAAAACCGAAACCACGGCATTTGCCGGTTTTGCGGTCTTTAATTAATTTAGTAGTTACAGCATCACCTTCTGCTGCAAAAACTGCTTGCAGATCTTGACGATCTATTTCATCTTTAGGCAAATTACCTATATATAGGCGAATGGACATGAACTATACCTCCAGAGTTGAATGAACATGGCAAGGCAAGAAAACAATCAGTTAGCTTTGGCTTTTAAATAGATGCTATTGACCAAGACTGCCATCAACCAATTTTTTTTGCTCGAAACTGTCAACTTATATAACAATACAGTTTTTAGTCGGGATCAAGCTTGTTTAATCCAAAAGCCCACACTATGGCGAGCTAATAACACCTTAATTCTAAGAATTGTAAATTTAATAGCCTATTGCCTGCTAAAGTACACGCTTTTTTCCATGACCTTTTTCGCAGAATCTAATACCATTCCTTACATTACCACGGTATTTTCTACGTAGCTAGTTTAGCGCATACATTTCCGACTTTAGTTTTACTACATCGTAACATAAAACACATTTTTTCTGTAAGGGAGAATATTTTGAAACAAAAACCAGCCAGTGGCTGGTTAATTTGCTGCTGTGTTGGGAGGAAAAAAGGTATGTAGCAGGGGAAAAGCATCCAAATTCACAACCAAGCTGTGGTGCTGAGTTATGTGGGGTGCTATTGTTTGTGTAAATAAATGTAACATTTGTTAAGAAAACCTGCAACTTTTGTTTACATTCTGATTTGTCTTTTGTCTTTTGTCCTTTGTCCTTTGTCCTTTGCTAATGACCAATGACCAATGACTAACCAGTGAGAAAAACGTATGCGCCCAAAGCCTGTGCTGCAACTGCCAAAAAAGTAGACCAAATGGGATGAGGGCTATTAATGGTTTTACCACTTTGAGTTTCTAGGGTTTGGATATCGATCCAAGGTGTTGCTCCTCGCCGGAACCAACCAGTGACGATAATTTGCCGACCGATTAGATCCTGGTGATTGACTGACTGTCCTAGCCAAGAAATGTGGTGTAATTTCAGCAAACCCGCGCTGGATTGGAAGATTAAATCTTGCGCTAGGGAGTTGTTAGTGCCTTGACGACCTAATAGTTTGCCCACCAAACGCACGCTGATGCTGTCGATGGGTAAGGCAGAAGGGTTAGATAACAGGTTGGGTAAGCTGTCATCAGTTTGCACGGTGGCCGGTTTAATATCGGGAAAGAAAGAATTAATCCGCATCAGTGTACCGATGCTAAAGCCAATCAGAAGGCAGCCTGTAATGAAAGACCAATCTTCATATATCCACTTTAGATTTAAAAACTTGAGTGCGAATGCTAGTTGCCAGGTTAGCCAGACTAAAGCTGCAAACAAAACCCCTAGAGGAATTCCCAACCAGGGAGCGATTTGTAATAAGAAAGACTGACGTTTAACCTTTGATGGCTCGCTTGCAAAATGCAGTTCGGTGTCTAAATGCCAGTGACGGGCTATTTGGCAAAGACGTTGGATGCGATCGCCCATTAACGGATGGGTGTTATTAATCGTAAACCATCGGCGATAGGGGTTGGCAGTATCCCACTTCAAAAAGGCTTCAAAAGATAGATTGCTGGCAATAGTGCCTAAAGCAAGGCTTTGCTGGTAGCTGACTGGTGTCAGGAGATTTAAGCTTTCTAGTTGCCAACTCGTCTCTTCCTCTTTTTGGATATCAGCGGCAATGCCAATGGCGATTTTGAGTAAAGCGCGAATCAGAGCATTGGGATTACCAGTAATTTCAGCTGCGACGCGATCGCTATAATAAAGTCGCAACCGCGACAACCACAATGCAGTCCCAGTCAGCAAACACCAAACTCCATAAATTAGACTTGTCAGAATGGTGACTGGCAAGCGCCAAATTTTCGCTGATATTTTGTCTCCCAACTGCGACACTTGCTGATATAACTTATGAGCTGGTAATGTCACCAGCAGCAACAAAGACATCACAGCAAAATCCCAGTGAGCAATATGCCCTAGCTGTGTGGCGTAGATAATGGCGATTTCATCATCTGCCAGCTGTTCTAATAGCCCTTGACTGACAACAATCCTGGCATTACGTGGTAAGCTACCATAAGTCAGGATAATTGGTGCAGCCATTGGTAAAATCCGCAGTTTAGGTAACGGCCAGTGCCGTTGTTGGCAACAACGTTGTAGCACCCGGACAGCTTCGCGGCTGTGGGTATTCAGTACATCTTTAGGAAATTCTCGCTGACCATAGAAGTTTGCCAGTAGTATATCCAGCAACCAAGGTGATACTGCGATTAAAATCACCAATACTATTAGCAACAATTTAGTCGGATCGCGGTATAAAAACTGCAACGGCTCCAAATAAGGTAGTCTAACTAAAGTCTGGTTGATAAATCCCATTGCTAACTTGAGGATTTCTCGCATCACCCAAAACAAAGCGATGAATGTTCCTGCTGACAGTAGCCGTAAGGGAATTAATTTTGGTTTACGTAGTGGTTGCCATGCTCTAGCGCGTTGTGCTTGCCGCCAATAAATAACACCGAACAATTTGGCTTGGGTGCGGGTAACAGAACCCATGAAGCCATTTAAGGGTGCAGCAGGTGGTGGTGGCGGTGGTGTTGCTAATGTAGCTTTGAGTCTAGGTAGTGGAACCATCTGCGGGATATCGTCGCTTTTGGTTTCTATTACTTGATCATTCGGTTTTTCCTCTAATGTAGGAGTTTCCGGGGGAGGAACTGGAGGAGAATCTGGGGTTGAATTCTCAAAGGCAACAAATCCAGTTTCGACTTTTTTTGGTTCTTGATCTGGTTTTTTACGTTTTGTCAGGTGTTCGAGAGCGCGTTTTGCCCACTCTTGGACTTGCGGATTGTTACTCTCAATCAGATTCTGGGAAATAGCGATCGCATTAGCAACTTCGCCAGTGCGAGCATAAGCCATCACTAAACCAACCTTGGCTTGTAAGCTAGCAGTACCATTGTGTGCTGCTAGCAATAGGTTCTAGTTGAGCGATCGCTGTTTGGTAATTTCCTTGCTTGAGGGCAATTAAACCAGCCTCCAAAGACGGTTTGGCATGTGAAGGCATACAAATTCTGGCACTCCAATCTCTTCTAGGTGATCCACGTTTGTGCAAAAGCGCGAACCTCGGATGCCGTGGAACTCAACCGCACTCAAGTTTTGTTTGTCAAGTGAATGATAAAGATTGAATCCAAGAGTCAGGAGTCAGAATTCAGTTAGCTCTTTTGTAGGACTAACTCTGAATTCTGGATTCTGAATTCTGTATTCTTCTTCATTCCTCCACTGGTTGTTGACTAGAAAATACTGGAGCGATCGCGCTTAATTTTAACTCTGGATAGTCGCCCAGTAACTGTTGACAATTCCATTCATTGCGGAATAGCAACACAGGGCGTCCCATACTGTCTTTAACTGTAGTGGTATTGAATATTCGTCCCACTTTTTCTAATGCTTCCCAACCACCCTCAACCCAACGGGCGACACTGTAGGGCAATAAATCTAATATGGTTTCTACACCATACTCATTTTGTAAGCGAAACTGCACCACCTCGAATTGCAACTGACCCACCGCCGCCAAAATTGGATCGCGCTTGGCTTCATCAGTTGAATACATAATTTGTACAGCACCTTCTTCGCGCAATTCCGCAACGCCTTTTTGGAATTGTTTAGACTTCGAGGGGTTGGGATTCCTCAGAGATGCGAACAGTTCCGGCGAAAAATACGGAATCCCCTCATATTCGAGCTTTTGTCCCGTGTAAATTGTATCCCCGATCGCAAAAACACCGGGATTGTTCAAACCGATCACATCGCCAGGATAAGCCACATCAATAGATTCTCGCTCTTGGGCAAAGAGTTTTTGCGGGCGAGACAGACGGATAGGTTTACCAATGCGGGCGTGATTCACCATCATATCTTTTTCAAACTTACCAGTGCAAACCCGGATAAATGCGACGCGATCGCGGTGTTTCGGATCCATGTTCGCTTGCAGTTTGAAGACAAACCCCGAAAATTCTGGGTATGTAGGGGCAACTTCGCCAACACTGCTGTAGTGAGAACCGGGTTTGAGGGCATAGTCGAGGAAATACTTGAGGAATAACTCTACCCCAAAGTTAGTCATGGCGCTACCAAAGAACACAGGCGTCATTTTGCCTTCGTGTATCAACTGTAAATCTAGCTCTGGCCCAACTCCATCTAACAGTTCCAGATCATTTTTCAGTTGGTGGTACAGGCTTTGTTCTAGCTGTTCTTCTATTCTTGGATCGCCTAATTCGACTACCGTATCACGGGCTTCTCGGCTGCCGTGGGCGCTGCGTTCAAACAAGTGAATTTGTTGCTTGTGTCGATCAAAAACACCTTTAAAGCGATCGCCCATACCAATCGGCCAATTTACCGCATAGGTTTGCAATCCCAATTCTTGCTCAATTTCATCTAACAATTCCAGAGGTTCCCTTCCTGGGCGATCGAGCTTGTTGATAAATGTAAAAATTGGAATACCGCGCAACTTACACACTTCAAACAATTTGCGTGTTTGGGGTTCCAAACCTTTTGCCGCATCAATTAACATTACTGCATTATCGGCGGCGGCGAGGGTGCGATAAGTATCTTCACTGAAATCTTGGTGTCCGGGAGTGTCTAATAAATTTATTTGACAATTCTGGTATTCAAATTGCAACACTGTGGAGGTAATGGAAATACCCCGTTGTTGCTCCATAGCCATCCAGTCAGAGGTTGCCTTACGCTGTGCCCGTCGCGCCTTAACCGCCCCAGCTTCGTGAATTGCACCTCCGTACAGTAGCAGCTTTTCTGTTAATGTAGTTTTACCCGCATCAGGGTGAGAAATAATCGCAAAATTGCGGCGAAGTTCAACTGCTTGAATAAGTTCAGACTGAAGTTCAGTAGACATAAATGTATTTGTTTGTTAGCTAGCTTAATTTTTTAACTCTGGTAAGTCTTTTAATCTTAAGACAACGATGCTCGTGATAGGGTCGTAATATAACCAACAATCTGACCAAATAGGAGAAAGCAATGTACGACACAGATAAGCGAAAGCTTTTATCCGCCTTGTCTCATGGATCCATTTTTCTCAGCACGACATTGGTATCTGTAGGTATACCTATCGCCGTACTCTTTGTATCTGATGATCCTGTTGTTAAAGAAAACGCCAAAGAATCCATTAATTTCCACTTTAATGTCTGGCTTTATGGAGGAATTCTGGGAGCGCTGTTTTTTCTATTCGGTTGGTTAGTGTTACCTCTATTATTGCTGGGGCCATTAGCCGGTCTGGGATATCTATTACATTGGGGATTAACAATTTGGGCGCTCATCAAAGTTTTCAGCAATCCTGATATACCCTTCCGTTATCCTTATATTTTCCGAGTTTTTTAATGAGTATTGGGGATGGGGCATTGGTAATTGTCAGGTATTTGCTACTAAATACAAAATTTCATGAATTAGTAGCGAATTCTCTGCGTGCCTCTGCGTTTACCTCTGCGCCACTTTGCGTTTAAATTTACACCCTCAATTCGCCACGATTTTGCCAACAGACAGTCTTATCATTTTGAATTTTGAATTGCTTACTTATGTTGTTTTTTTTCCAGCCCGTCGGATAGATGCAACCAAGCTGTAGAATACAAAATTGCCCTACAACTTGATTAAGAGTAGGGCAAAGGACAGTTAAGCACTGTTTGTAGTCTGTCTGACGGCAGGAAAATTTTAGCCTGCTTTTGTGACGCTTTATTTTGTGTCCATTTGCGTTGTTTTTCTTCATAAAATTTTATGTTTCCTACACACCGCCCCCGTCGTCTGCGTACTCATCCTCAACTGCGCCGGATGGTTCGTGAAACTGTTTTAACAACAAGCGATTTAATTTACCCACTATTTGCTGTACCGGGTGAGGGAATCGCCAACGAAGTAAAATCGATGCCCGGAGTCTACCAACTTTCGGTAGATAAAATTGTCGAAGAGGCAAAAGAAGTTTACGACTTAGGAATTCCTTCTATTATTTTATTTGGGATTCCGGCTGATAAAGATGTGGATGCCACTGGCGCTTGGCATGATTGCGGTATCGTCCAAAAAGCTGCGACTGCGGTAAAAGCAGCAGTGCCAGATTTGATTGTAATTGCTGATACTTGTTTATGTGAGT
Source organism: Nostoc cf. commune SO-36 (assembly GCF_023734775.1). NCBI lineage: Bacteria > Bacillati > Cyanobacteriota > Cyanophyceae > Nostocales > Nostocaceae > Nostoc > Nostoc commune. The sequence continues at coordinate 2,689,146 of NZ_AP025732.1, forward strand.
ATACCAGTCACGGTCATTGTGGTTATTTACAAGTCGGTGATTTAACGGGACGAGTTTTAAATGACCCAACTCTGGAATTGTTGAAAAAAACAGCAGTTTCTCAAGCGAAAGCCGGTGCCGATATCATTGCGCCTTCTGGGATGATGGATGGCTTTGTCCAGGCAATTCGTCAGGGTTTGGATGAAGCCGGATTTGAAGATACGCCAATTTTGTCTTATGCTGCTAAGTATGCTTCGGGTTATTATGGTCCATTTCGGGATGCAGCAGACTCGACACCGCAATTTGGGGACAGAAGGACTTACCAAATGGATCCAGGTAATGCCCGCGAAGCGATTAAAGAGATTGAATTGGATATCGCTGAAGGTGCTGATATGCTCATGGTTAAACCAGCCTTGGCATACATGGATATTATCTGGCGGGTAAAGGAAGCGAGTAACTTACCAGTTGCCGCTTACAATGTTTCCGGTGAGTATGCGATGGTGAAAGCTGCGGCTCTCAACGGTTGGATTGATGAGGAGCGTGTGGTTATGGAAACTTTAACTGGGTTTAAACGCGCTGGTGCAGACTTAATTTTGACCTACCATGCCAAAGATGCGGCACGATGGTTAAAGTAGGATAAACGATTGAATAGTAATTTAATGGGAAATCTCACGCAGAAACATCCAGATGTAGAGTTGTGTTTTGGTGTTTGGGTGTGAGATTTTTGTATTTTTGGTTTGGGTGGTGCAAAATTCCAAAAAATCATAAAACCGATAAAATCTAAATTAAATAGCTTTGATCTAGTTATGGCAACTACTCGCTCTATACTTGGGGCGGTTGGTTTAAAAAACCCAATCTCTAACTAGTGCGATCGCTCACCGTATTTGCGACAACAGCACGATAAAATTCTATAACCATAATCGTACAAAAAGGTCTAAATGGCAGAAACACTATTCTTCAACGCCTTACGGGAAGCCATTGATGAAGAAATGGCGCGTGATTCCAGCGTATTCGTTCTCGGTGAAGATGTCGGGCACTATGGCGGTTCCTATAAAGTTACCAAAGACCTGTACCAAAAATATGGCGAACTCCGCATTCTAGACACCCCCATTGCTGAAAATAGCTTTACTGGGATGGCAGTGGGAGCCGCGATGACAGGGTTGCGTCCCATCATTGAAGGCATGAATATGGGCTTTTTACTGTTGGCCTTCAATCAAATATCCAACAACGCTGGGATGCTGCGCTATACTTCCGGCGGTAACTTTAAAATTCCGATGGTAATTCGCGGCCCTGGCGGTGTCGGTAGGCAGCTAGGTGCAGAACATTCCCAACGATTAGAAACCTACTTTCAAGCTGTGCCAGGGTTGAAGATTGTTGCCTGCTCCACACCAAGAAACGCTAAAGGACTACTAAAATCCGCAATCCGCGATGATAATCCTGTGTTGTTCTTTGAACACGTTCTGCTTTACAACTTGAAAGAAGATTTACCAGAAGAAGAATATTTACTACCCCTAGATAAAGCAGAAATTGTGCGTGAGGGTAAAGATGTAACCATTATTACTTACTCGCGGATGCGGCATCATGTGCTGCAAGCGGTAAAAACTCTTGAAAAACAAGGATACGATCCAGAAGTTATCGATTTAATATCCCTCAAACCATTAGATTTTGATACCATCGGTGCATCAGTAAGAAAAACCCATAAAGTCATTGTTGTGGAAGAATCTATGCGAACTGCGGGTATTGGAGCAGAAGTTATCGCCTCAATCAACGATCGCTTATTCGATGAATTGGATGCGCCAGTACTACGACTTTCTTCCCAAGATATCCCCACACCTTACAACGGCAATCTGGAACGACTAACAATCATCCAACCAGAGCAAATAGTAGAAGCTGTGGAAAAAATGGTAGCTTTACGAGTCTAAGGACTGGGACTGGGGACTGGGAAGATGAGGGAAGGGGGACAAGGGGAAATTATTTAATAAGTTTCTTCCTTGTCTCTTCCCAATGCCCAATGCCCAATGCCCAATGCCCAATGCCCTAACTCTACAAAAGAACGCTATTATAGCCTTTGTCAGTTGCGAGTTATGGTATGCAAAGACAGCGATCGCTATTAATTTTGATTTTAGTCCTGATAATCGCCGCTATTACGGTGATTGCTACAATCCCGATACCTCTTGGGCTGGACTTACGCGGAGGTTCACAACTCACAATTCAGGTGAAACCGTCAGCAGAAATTCCCCAAATCACCGAACGAGAATTGGAAGGTGTGAAAAAAGTTGTCGAAGGTCGGATTAATGGTCTGGGTGTTTCTGAGCCATTGATCCAAACAGTCGGCGCAGATAAAATATTGGTGCAACTACCAGGAGTTAATGACCCAGAGCAAGCTGAACGGGTCTTAGGGGGTACGGCGCAGTTAGAATTTCGGACCCAAAAACCGAATACAGAAACTCAACTACTTGCTTATCAAGCATCTAGAGTCGAATTGAAAGCCAAGCAAGAAGAGTTAAAAAGAGTTCAGATAAAGCAGCAATTGTCAAGAATCAAGAAGATTTACAAAAAAATAATCAAGCGATCGCAGAATTGTTTGAAAGCACCAATCCACCGCTAATTGGCAAATACCTCAAGGATGCTTATGGTGAACCCACTCAAGGTAACAACTGGAATGTTGCCATTCGCTTCGACCAAAAAGGTGGTGAACTATTTGCCAATTTGACAAAAAATCTCGCTGGTACTGGGCGTAGTATTGGTGTTTTTCTGGACAATGAAGTGATCAGCGCTCCTACCGTGGGTATAGAATTTGCTGCTACTGGCATTACTGGTGGTTCTGCCGTAATTACAGGACGGTTTACCCCCCAAGAAGCCAATGACTTAGGCGTGCAGTTACGCGGTGGCGCATTACCCGTACCGGTAGAAATTGCAGAAATTCGCACTGTTGGGGCAACCTTGGGTAAAGACAGTATCACTAGCAGTATCTATGCTGGGATCGGTGGTCTGACTTTAGTATTAATATTTATGGTAGTGTACTATAGACTACCAGGACTGATTGCCAATGTAGCACTATTGATCTACGCCCTGCTAACCTGGGCTACCTTTGCTTTGTTGGGTGTCACCCTTACTCTGCCAGGAATTGCCGGTTTTATCCTCAGTATTGGGATGGCAGTGGATGCAAATGTACTAATTTTTGAGCGGACGCGGGAAGAATTGCAAGCAGGCAAATCCCTATATCGTTCTGTAGAATCTGGTTTTTACCGCGCCTTTTCCAGTATTTTAGATGGCAACGTAACTACAGTCATTGCTTGTGCTGCACTATTCTGGCTGGGGGCTGGTTTGGTGAAAGGCTTCGCTCTAACTCTGGCTTTGGGCGTAGCAGTGAGTATGTTTACAGCAATTACCTGTAGTCGCACCTTGATGTTTTTAGCAATTACAATTCCCGCACTCAAGAAACCAGAACTTTTCTGTCCGAACCTGCCAACATCAAATAAGGCAGAGGTGGCTTAATGAAACTAAGTGTTAACAAATCGCGATCGCTTTGGTGGGCTATTTCTAGTGCCATCATTCTGGCTGGTATCATCTCAATGGTGATTTCTTGGCAAAACCCGAACATCAAAGCACCCCTACGTCCCAGTTTGGATTTTGTCGGTGGTACACGATTACAGTTTGAACGAGATTGTACCAAACCCGGTAACTGCGACCAGCCAATTGATATCAATATCGTTCGGGAAGTAGCTAAAGCACAGGGGTTAGGTGATAGCAGCATCCAAATTGTTGCTGACAAAGGTACTGGTGCGGAAAATGGTATACTGATTCGCACAAAAAACTTGGCTCGTGAACAGCGTACCAATTTGCAAAATGCCTTAAGTGAAAAAGTCGGTACTTTTGACGAGCAAAAAAATCAATTTGACACAGTTGGCCCAACTCTGGGGGCAGAGCTGTTTAGGTCTGGGGTAATAGCTCTAATAGTTTCCTTTGCAGGCATCATAATCTACTTGACCTTCCGGTTTCAGTTGGATTATGCGGTGTTTGCGATCGTTGCGCTATTACATGATGTCTTCATCACGGCAGGGATTTTTTCGATTTTTGGTTTAGTATTGGGTACTGAAGTAGATAGCCTGTTCATCGTTGCTCTACTGACAATTACAGGTTTCTCAGTCAACGATACAGTGGTAATTTACGATCGCATTCGGGAAACTCTCAAGACCAATCCCAACGGAGCGATCGCTGACATTGTGGATGATGCAGTTAACCAAACTTTAGGACGGTCAATCAACACAACCTTTACTACAATGCTGTCATTGTTTGCTATCTTTCTGTTTGGCGGCGAAACTCTGAAAAACTTTGCTTTAGCTCTAATTATTGGCTTTACAGCAGGGGCTTATTCAAGTATTTTCATCGCCAGTACTCTTCTAACTTTCTGGCGAGAGCGCAATGGTCAAGCAACTATGGTAGTCAGTGGTGAGTCGATTGATACATCTGCTGGTAACTAATCATTGGGCATTGGGAATTGGGCATTGGGCATTGGTTATTCTTTTTTTCTCCCTTGTTCTCCTTATCTTCCCCTGCTTCCCCTGCCTCCGCTACTCCCTCATCCCCCACCTTCCCACAGCCTATGGATCAATCCGAACAATTGTCAATAACTGACCCTTCGTTTGCTCAACAAGTACAAAGGCTACATCAGCTAACAGTATATGGCAGGTGGCTGTTTGTGGGCTGTTTATGGCTGACCATTGCGCCTGTTTCTTTGTGGGGTCTACGTACAGAAATTGCTCTGTGGCAACAATATTTTACCTGGGTGGCAGTGAGATTTGGACTCTTCTACCATCCACTGTCTACCTTTGGTCTAGCCTTTTGTCTGGGGATGACGGCTTCTGTTTTAATTTGGCAAAGTCGGAATATTCTATTTGGACTACCATCGCAGGAAAAACAACGCTTAGAAAAACAAGTTTATCGGATACGTCAACAAGGGCCAACTCATCCTCTATGGAAGTGGGTTTGTCATTAATTTTTCTTTCTCGTTGCATATACATATACACGTACAGCAATTTCTAGCAAAATAGAACTTAAACATACTAGATATCTGGTGAAAAAGAATTGTTTTGACGTAGCACTGCGACATCTCTAAAAAAGTTCTGGATAACGCATATTTACAGCAGTTTCCAGGTAAATAGACCACGCGGTAGGGCGCAAGTCCTTGCGCCCTGACGATGGATGTGATTCAAATACATGATTTCTGCTGTAATTTCTGAAGATGTCTACTAAAGATACTGCCAAAAGTGGATGCCATACATGAACGAGTCTCAAATTCAATTTAGCGATCGCAAGTCTGAAATTGACCTTTACCAACTCCAAGAACTGTTAAACCTTTCAGCTTTCTGGGCAAAGGGACGCAGTATTGAGGATTTAGGTATAGCCATTGCCAACAGTGAGCCAGTGATTTCCGTCTGCCTTAGCGATCGACTCATTGGCTTTGCTAGAGCAACATCTGATGGCATATATCGCGCCACAATTTGGGATGTTGTAATTCATCCAGAGTATCAACATAGTGGATTGGGAAGCAATTTAGTAGAAACCCTTTTGAGACATCCCCGCATGAAATGGGTTGAGCGCGTTTACCTGATGACTACTCACCAGCAGGGTTTCTACGAAAAGATTGGTTTTGAAACTAACAGCACCACTACAATGGTGCTGCACAACTTAGCTAACCGTGCTTTTGTTTCTGCTACAGAAGTCCAGTTTCAGGAATCACTAGGGGGATAGAAATTTGTACCCTGGTAAATTGCTGAGATGATTCCTTTTCAACGGTCGTAGGTAGAATTTCTAACTTTCCTCCCATAACTTCCACCAACGTCTGATTCATCAATAGCCTCATTCCTGGGGAAAGAGCAGCATTTTTTTGACCAATCTCGGTCAAATGATCTTCAGATTTGAGCAAATCAATCGGCTCGCTCCAGGGTATGGCATGGGTTGGTAAATCCAGCCAAATGTTTACAAAATTATTTTTAGGTAGGGTGCTACTGGAAAGACAGATACTGCCTTCCTCCATCTGAGTAATGGCAGTGTCTATTAAACTTATCAATACTTGGCGGAGCCAGAGATAATCTGTCAAAACATAAATTTCTGGATCGACGGGTAACAATTGCAAGGGAAAATTACGATTTGCCGCCAGCATATAAGTTAAGTCATGAACCTCCTGAAAAATTTGGGCTAAGGGTCTGGGTTGAATATCTAATTTATTGGTGCCATGTTCAGCTCTAGCAACGTTGAGAATTTCATCCATTAGCTTCAGCAACTTCAGTGTGCGCTCGTGAGCTTGGGCAATAAATTCTCGCTCTTCAGCTGGACTTTCACACAAATCTGACAAAATTAACTGATGTAAGCCGAGCAAACCATTAAAAGGCGATCGCAATTCATGGGTAGTCCGCGCCAAAAAACCAGCTTTAAACAGGCTCATTTCCCTTGCCATAAGGTATGCCAGCTGCGTTTGCTGTAGCTGTTGCGATATTGGTGGCATATCCTGTGGAGCTAATGGCGCTACTGGGGATGAGCTAGATGAAACATTTGGCGATGCCTGCGGCGGCTGTAGCCATCGCCCAAATAACTGACAGAAAACCATACCTAGGGCTATTCCTGCTCCTAGATACATCCAGTTGCTCCAATTCATAATCTGGCAATATTAACTGTTAATTGACCACAACAGCGCAAACTAAACTTCCAGATTTGTCTGTTGTTCAAATCACGGAAAACAACATTATAGCTACCTGTATGTGGTTATCAGTCTAAATCTCTAAGGTACTGACAAAAAATAAATTATCTAAAATTATTTGTAGATTTGTCGTGGCGCAAGTGCTTGCGCTCCGATGTACCCTGCGGGACGCTCACGCGTAGCTTGCTTCCCCGAAGGGGTACGCGGAACGTGGGATGTTTTTTCTAACTAGAAATCTCTAACTCGATCGCTCCTTGCCGCAAAATTTGCCAATTTATTCCTGTCCATTTGGCAACGGTGGAAGGTATACCCATCGCTGGCGTTTCATCCTGGTATTCCGTTGTTGCTATCAGAACTTTGGGAAACTGAGTTTCAATTTCTGCCATTGTTTGCAAAGGCGGCTGACCAGAAAAATTGGCGCTAGTTGTGGCAAGAGGGCCTGTTTGCGCCAAAATAGTTTGAGCGATCGCACTGTTCGGGACTCGAATACCAACTGTTGTTGGATCAATGGGATTCATAACTTTTGGTAAGCGATCGCTTGCTGGTAAAACTAATGTCAGCCCTCCTGGCCAATATTTATCTGCTAGTTCTTGCCAAACTTTATACTCATTCTCACTACCTTTGACATAGGGCCACAAATCTTCAGCACTAGCTGCCATCAAAATCAAAGGTTTATCTTGACTGCGTTGTTTCGCCGCAAAAATTAATCCGGCTTTTTCTGGTATCGTTGCAAGTGCCGGAACGGTATCAGTGGGAAAGCTTACCAAAAGACCAGCGCGTGCGCCATCAATTAGATTTGTTAGAGAAACTTGTGTCATTTTTGTAAGTTTGGGTATGGGGCATTTTTCCTCTTCCTATGCCCCATGCCCTATTTTCTAACTTTTGTAGGCAAGGGCAAAACGTTCAATTCCAGCTAAATCACTGTGAATTTGAATTTTACAATAGCTACCTTGATTTTGCAAAAGTTCTCGCACTGCATCCGCCTGCCCTGCCATCATCTCAATTAACCACACGCCGCCCGGTTGCAAATAACTAGGGGAGATTTCTATCAAATGGCGAATGCAATCTAAGCCATCAGCGCCACCATCCAAAGCTAGATGTGGTTCATGGTTAACTACTTCTGCTTGCAGAGTAGGTAAGGTACTGGTGGGTATGTAAGGGGGATTCGACACCATACCACTGAACTGACCTTTGAGAAATGTCAGTGGCTCCCACCAAGAACCTTGATAAAATCGAATCCGGTCAGCAAAACCCAAATTATCGGCGTTGGCTTGGGCGATCGCCAAAGCCTCTAAACTGTAATCAACAGCATGAATTATTGATTTTGGCAAGACATCTGCTAATCCCAGTGCGATCGCCCCACTACCAGTACCTAAATCTGCCCAGTGTCCTGAACCATTACTAGCAGATGCTAAAGCTAAATCAATTAATAATTCTGTCTCTGGTCTGGGAATCAAAACCGCACTCGACACCGCGACTTGAAAGTTACGCCAAGGTGTAACTCCGGCAATATACTGCACTGGTAAGCGATCATTTAATCGCCTCTGCCACAAACGATCTAACTCTTTTAAAGGCAATTGCAGCTGAATTTGCGGCCAGTTTTTAAAAGACTCCAAACGCAGTGCCAAGCGGTCTAACCCAGCAATTTCGAGCAGCAACCAATCTACTTCCATTGGGGGGACATCAGTGGCGATCGCTGCTTGCATAGCTGCGTTTCGCCATTGCCAAAGTTCTAAACCAGATATCAGATGTTTCTCCCCCATGCCTCAACCTTGAAGTGCATATCCGTTATTTTTTCGGAGCGGGCGCAGCAGGCTTGGCGGCTGGTGATTGATTCGGCGCAAGCGATCGAATGAAATTGATCGACTCTCTCGATGGATACAGAACAATTTTATTGATACTAGGGTCGCTGCTGCTATTAAGAGCCTCCATAACACCGTACAAATCCACCACTTGAATTTCAGTGTTGTTTGCTTCCTTGGGCACGGCTTTTTTGAATTCGTCTAACAAAGCAACTGCTTGTTCTTTTTCAAAAAAGAATGGAATTAATCGCTCTTTGCCTTGTGCAACCGGAATGGTTATGTAGCTATTATCTTTCTTAAATTTGGGTACAAATAAGGGAATACCATTGAATTGCTCCCCTTTTTTACCATTCTGACTCATCAAACTAGTTGCCGATGCTACTTGCTGCTGCGTCGGTACTAAAGTATAAATCACAGAATCTGGTTTCTTTTTGCTTTCTTGCACTATTTTATAGTAGTCTGCCAGGGACAAAGGTCTAACCTGTAAAGTCCCTGCCAACTGGGGATTTTCTTTCTTGAGCCGATTGTCAAGGAATTTTTGAGCATCTTGCTTGCTAATAAAAAATCCAACTTGCGAGATCGTCTTCGATGCGTTGTTCCTCGAAAGAACTACGAATTCGCCTTTAGGATTGGTGAGCGTGAATACAGGTACTTCTTGGAGCTTTTTCACTACCTGATCTTGTGGCAAAGCGATCGCCTCTAGATTACCTATTCCTGGTAGATTGCCTATTCCTGAAAGCCCCGTGAAAAATACACTGCCAGCTATACCCAATGTTGCGCCCAAGCGAATAAATGATTTCATGACTGCTCCTCGCATCAATAGTCCAATTAAATCAAACAAGTGGTTGGATTTGCACAGCACCAACTAGCTTTAGTTATATAGCAATCTATTTCAGTTGCGAAAAATTCATTATGCGCGTTGAAGTTGAGTGTTAAGCGTCAACGGTCAAAATCCAATATTTCTCAGTTATTTAGAGTTGCTATAGTATCGGTTTCAGAAATTGACTGTACCAAAGTTGTGTTTTTCTCAGTTTCGCTTCGCTATTCACCGCGAAATGCCGTAGATGCCTATTATATGTCTTCTCAAGCAGTGAAAATTTTGTCCCTCTGTGGAACTTTGAATATGATAGATGCCATTTTATCGGCTTTTTCTAATATTTAGCGACGCGATTACTTAATTAATCGTTCCATCTGCAATTAGTTTAATATCTTCGCAAATTTATGCAAAGCTGAGTGTCACGATTATCTGACTGCTTAAGGAAGAAATTTGTATACTAAGCTTTAAAAGCCAATGCAACATCAGAATAGCCTAACTAATTAATATTGTCCGTAAAAATGTGCAATTTAGTTGCACATCTTAGCAAAAAATTCTGGCTAATCTGCCTTAATATTTAACTCTACTAATTAAATCGGGATGACAGGATTTGAACCTGCGGCATCCTGCTCCCAAAGCAGGCGCGCTACCAAGCTGCGCTACATCCCGGTTAGATATATATGCTTTTTTGGTTTGTTTTTTAACTTCCCATCAAAGCGATCGCGCTTCTACAAAAGCGTTAAATTAACTATATCACATAACACTGCTAATGCCTAATATCTTTAGATATTCTGCAAAGACGAGCTAGATTACATCCTTACACTGAACCAAGGTTTTTCTGCCGACTTAGTTTTACAAGAAATGTACTTGCTTGTTCGTCGGCTGAACCTTGTCAAACCAAATCACAATAATAGATTTGTACTACTATACCTAATTTTATTGTGCGAATTGGGTTTTATTTGAATTGAGCGTTAGTGAGGATACCAGAACATGCCTTTGATGCCTTCTGGATCAGCCATAAACCCCATAGTTCGGTAGAAATCGACAACATGGGGGTCGGCGAAGAGAGTGACATTACTAATTTCTTCACTCCTAAGTTTTTTGAGAACGTATTTCATCAGCGCCTTACCCAGTCCTTGACTTTGAAAGTCTGGGTGAACTACCACATCCCAAATAGTGGCATTAAACGCGTGATCTGAGGTAGCACGGGCAAAACCAATGAGCCGCTTTTGGTTTCCTCTCACCTGCCACATTGAGGCAACGAGAAAACTATGCTCAATAGCTTTTTTGACTTTTCTTAAAGGACGACGCGACCAACCAACTGCATCACAAAGTTCTTCTAGCTCATATAGGTCAATGTCTCGTTCCGTACTGAAGACGATCCGAGCATCCTTTGAAGAAGCCTCGCTAAAGCTACCGGGGCTGGAGTTGCCCGCAGTTGCGGCTGTATGCTCCTCAAAAGGGTTTGTCCTAGTTGTCGCTATAGATTCAGGAGTACTAAACCAAGTTTTCCAAAAACCCATGCCAACGTGGTTCGGGTAGTATAACTGAATTGGTTTCCACTCTTAGAGTGTTGATTCACTTCTAACATAGCTACCTCCGTTTACTACCCCTTACACTCAAAGTTTTTCGGTTGTTTTTGGGATTTACAACGGTAACAGCCAGTTAGAGGGTGTTTCACACCAATCACTTTCAACTTTAGCATTTTGTTGTAGAGGCTAGGAGAAATTCACCAAAAGGGAAGAATATAAGTAATTCAAAATTCAAAATGGAAAAACCTAATCCTGGCAATTGCTCGTATAGAGCTTAAATGCACGTTAACTTAGGAGGGAATTGTATATAAAAAATTGGGCATTGAAAAGAAGCAGAGGGACGGGGTACAACGGGCAGAGGAAAAAACTCTTCTCCCTTGCTCCCTGCTCCCCTCCTTCTTCCCCAGTCCTCCTAGTCCCTAGCCCCCCAACACCCAGCCCCCAGGTGACGAAAGCAAGCGAGTCTTACACTTAACAATGGCTTCTGGTTTAAAATCTTCGACACTGGAACTCCTAAAGCGCTTTAACCGAGCGTTTCCCCAGTTTTATGAGCAATTCGTCAGTAGTGAAATTCAACTGCAAAATTTGCGGCTAGCGTACCGTCTCTATAAAACTAGACGCGCTGTTATTGAGCTAAAACCGGAAGGTAGCAAAAGTGCGCTGCATTTTGCTTACCGCAACCAGTCTTTTCTCCTCAGCGATATTTTTGGTGTATTAGCAGCTTATGGGTTGACTATCCACGGTCTAAGTCTATACGGTCAGATCCGTCCGCCAATGTTAGTTTTTATCAAAACTGTTGGTGTCTCGTGGTAGTAAAGCCTTGACCGATAAAACCGCAGAAAATGTCTGTCGTGCCATCCGCGAGGCTTTAGGAGGTCGGTTTGAGGTAGAAGAGATGCTAGCAGTAGAGTTCAATCTTGACACTGGCTTAGAGCAAGTACAAACTGAGTTCTATGTTGATCCAGTGTTTCATCTTCCTGCCCTAGTGATTGAAGCCGATAATCAACCAGGATTATTTTACAAAGTGATGTATGCCATCTGGCAGGAAGACCTGCTGGTAGTCAATGCCAATTTACTGGTTTGGCGCGGACGTACACGGCTAATCCTCTACTTGTTGGGGCCGAATGAAAGCCTCATTCCTGAATATCTGGGTCACAAAATTGCTGAAGGAGTGCGACAGAGGTTGCTGGGTAAGTGAAAAAAGTGCGGAGTGATGAGTTAAATAATTCGTAATTAAAAATTCATAACTGCTCACTTCTAATTTCTAACTCTTCCCACTTTGTATTTAGTCGCACCCGCCGTTAAGGGTACGATATAAGTATGGCAACTATCGAAATCTTGGGCGTTCCACACGCATACGAGCTAACGGCTCCCACTTCTTGCCCCTATGCTTTAGTCTTTATCCACGGTTGGCTTAATAGCCGTGGATATTGGCAACCTGTGATTTCCCGCCTATCAGATGATTTGCAGTGCCTTTCCTATGATTTGCGGGGTTTTGGTGAATCCCAATCCCAGGTAAAAACCGATTTTAGCCGGGCACAAACGTCTTTGAGCCTGACACCCATCTCCAGTAGTGTGGTAGGCTCACCTTTCGATTCTCTATATACTCCTGCTGCTTATGCTCAGGATTTAGCAGCTCTTCTCAAACAGCTCAATATTACCAGTGCTTGGCTAATTGGCCACTCCTTGGGTGGAACGATCGCTCTTTGGGGAGCAGATCAAATGCCTGAGTGTGTTAAGGGAGTGATCTGTATCAACGCTGGTGGTGGTATTTATCTAAAAGAATCCTTTGAGCAGTTTCGCTCGGCAGGTCAAAAATTTTTGCAAGTCCGTCCGCGTTGGCTGTCTCAAGTGCCTTTGATTGATTTGCTGTTTACCAGAGCTAGTGTGGCTCGTCCTTTAGATCGCTATTGGGCACGTCAACGGGTGATAGATTTCGTTGTGGCTGACCCAGAAGCGGCTCTAGGAAGTTTGTTAGACTCCACAACGGAAGAAGAAATCAATCGTTTACCTGAGCTAGTATCCCAACTGAAGCAGCCAGTTTATTTTTTGGCTGGCGCTCAAGACAAGGTTATGGAACCCAAATATGTACGCCATTTAGCCAGCTTTCACAGACTGTTCCAATATTGTGGTGACAATGTTCTAGAAATTCCCAATTGCGGACACCTGGCTATGTTGGAACAGCCGGATGCAGTCGCCGATCACATCAGGGGGATAGTCAATAGTTATAGGGTATAGGGCAAGGGCATTGGGCATTGGGCATTGGGCATTGGGCATTGGGCATTGGGAATTGGGCATTGGGAATTGAGGATTGGTAGTTACAAATGACAAATGACAAATGACTACTCAAGAGGTTGATACAACTTCATCACCTGGGTAAGCCCTAATCTAGACTCAACGCCTAGTGTGAGGGGTGATGTATGACCACGGGATAGATGTTCTGCGGCGGCGCAGCCAATCATGGCGGCGTTATCGGTACAGAATTTTAGAGGTGGAAATAGAACGCGTAGGTTATGTTTAGCGGCGGCGGCTTGGAGGTTTTTTCTCAAGCCGCTATTAGCTGCTACGCCGCCACCAATGGCAATTGTGTCTAGACCATAGTCAAGGGCACAGGCGATCGCTCTTTTGGTTAGCGATCGCGCTACAGTATCCTGAAAACTTGCTGCTACATCTGCCACTGGCACTTGTCCACCATCTTTCTCTAACTGCTGCACTAAACGCAATACAGCCGTTTTTAACCCACTAAAACTTGCATCATAACGATGAAACCCCCCACCGGGTAAAGAAACTTTTCCTTCCGGTAAAGCAAAGGCTTGAGGATTGCCTTCTTGTGCCAACTTGTCAATCACTGGGCCACCGGGATAACCTAGTTTTAACAATCGCGCCACTTTATCAAAAGCTTCACCCGCAGCATCATCACGAGTTTGTCCCAAGGTTTCGTACTTACCACAATCTTTGACATAAATCAAGCTTGTATGTCCGCCTGAAACCAGTAAGCTAAGGAAAGGGGGATTTAAAGTTGATTCGCTCAAGTAAGTTGCGTAAATGTGACCTTCGAGGTGATGAACTCCCAAAAATGGCTTGTTGTGTACCATTGCCAAGGTTTTGGCCGCAGTTAAACCTACCAAAAGCGCTCCTACAAGTCCAGGGGCACAAGTGGCAGCAATTGCGTCAATTTTTCCCCAGTCTAGTTCGGCTTGCTCTAAGGCTTGGGCGATCGCTTCATTGATTGTTTCCAAGTGCTGGCGAGACGCTACTTCTGGTACTACCCCACCATATTGCTGATGGACTAGAATTTGCGACGCTACAATACTGCTGCAAACTTTACGATTGTTAACAATTGCGACGGCAGTTTCATCACAGCTAGTTTCTATTGCTAAAACGGTTGCCATTGAGAGTAATAAGTGCTGGGTGCTGAGTCTAAAGTCCTGAGTAATAGAGAGAAAATCTTGCTTCTTTACTACCCTACAACAACAATTCTGATACTTTGCACTTCTTTTTGGGCATTCGACACTCTATTTTGGTTGAGAAGCTTTAACTTTTATTTACTTAAACTTTACTCGGTTCCCACCCAAGAGTATGATGACTTCCTAGTTATGCAAATAAACAAACTGTACAAGCCGCTTCGTTTTGTACAAAGAACTTTTTGTTTTGTAATAAAAGGAAACAACTCTATGCCACGATTGTTTGCTTTGATGTTAGCGATCTGTCTTTTGTTCAATTTTGCTCCCCCAGCACATGCTTTAGGGGCTAATTTGACACCGTGTAAAGACAATCCCGCTTTTCAACAGCTAGCAGCTAATGCCCGTAATACCACCGCTGATCCCGAATCTGGGAGAAAACGGTTTGAGCGTTATTCTCAAGAACTATGCGGCCCTGAAGGTTATCCCCACTTAATTGTTGATGGTCGTCTAGATCATGCTGGTGACTTTTTGATCCCCAGCATTCTGTTTCTATATATTGCTGGTTGGATTGGCTGGGTAGGTCGTGCCTACTTGCAAGCGATCAAAAAAGAGCCGAACACTGAACAAAAAGAAATCCAAATCGATCTTGGTTTGGCACTACCCATAATAGCGTCAGGCTTTACTTGGCCAGTAGCGGCTCTCCAAGAGTTTCTCTCTGGAAAATTAACAGCCAAGGATACAGAAATTCCTGTTTCCCCACGCTAAATCAACTTAACGAATTCATTTGTTTTGGAGAGTAAGTTCATGGCAGACAATAACAACCAATCATCCTATTTGGTTAAGTTTATTACTACAGCGCCAGTGGCAGCCACTTTATGGCTGTTCGTCACAGCAGGTATCTTGATTGAATTCAACCGCTTTTTCCCCGACCTACTTTTCCACCCACTGCCATAAGTGGAAAATAAAATTTAGGACAGTTGGATGAATGTCTTATTTTTTGCTTAATATTATGTAGTTGATGTATTCAGCTTATTTTAGGCAGAATTATCACCGAAATAAGGAGCAAAAATAGTTTTTTGAAACTCGTGATCTGTAAACAGGATCACGAGTTTCACAGTTTTAAAAGTAGCTAAATTAATTTTTCTAAACTTATTAAGCAAAAGCCATATTTAGCTACAATTATTATTAATATAAAAATGCCACCATTTTAATTTAGAGGCGAACATAAAAATATGGCACAAGCAGTAGATGCATCAAAAAATCTCCCTAGCGATCCCAGAAATCGGGAAGTTGTTTTTCCCGCATTTCGCGATCCACAACTGGGTAATCTAGAAACCCCAATTAATGCTTCTCCTTTGACCAAGTGGTTCATTAATAACTTGCCAGCTTATCGTCCTGGTATAGCTCCTGCCAGACGTGGTTTAGAAGTTGGTATGGCTCATGGTTACTGGATATTTGGCCCCTTTGCCAAATTGGGCCCACTGCGGGATACAGGTAGTGCAAACTTAGCTGGGTTATTGGCAGCCATTGGCTTGGTTGTTGTTCTGACGGCGGGATTATCCCTCTATGCGAATAGCAATCCTCCGAAAGCGCTTGCCAGTGTTACTGTACCCAACCCTCCAATAGATGCTTTTAACTCTAAAGAAAGCTGGAACAACTTTGCTAGTTCTTTCTTAATTGGTGGTATTGGTGGTGCAGTAGTTGCTTACTTTTTGACTAGTAATTTGGGAGTAATTCAAGGTCTATTTGGTTAATTACTAGGAGTTAGGAGTTAGGAGTTAGAAGTTTAAATTGATAACTTCTAACTCTTAACTCCTAACTTATTTATTTAAACAAAAGCGCTTCAATCTCCTTTAAAGCAGTTTCAAAATCGTCATTAACGATTTGAATATCAAACTCATCTGCGGCTTGAATTTCTTCGTGGGCGCGGATTAGACGGCGAGCGATCGCTTCTTCCGAATCTTGGGCACGAGAGCGTATTCGTTTCTCCAATTCATCAAAAGAAGGCGGTAAAATAAAAACGCTGAGGGCGCTGGGGAAGGAAGCACGAATTTGTCTCGCCCCTTCTAATTCAATTTCTAGCACTACCAACTTACCAGAATTAATTTGGTTAAGCACAGCTTCACGAGGTGTGCCGTAATAGTTACCAGCAAATTCTGCCCATTCTAAAAACTCACCTTCAGCAACTAATTGTTCAAACTTGCTGCGGCTAATAAAATAGTAACTTTTACCATCGATTTCGCCTGGACGGGGAGAACGAGTCGTTACGGATACGGAATAATAAAGTTCTGGATGACGCTCTAGGAGCGATCGCATTAAAGTGCCTTTACCGACCCCACTGGGGCCAGTTAAAACAATTAACCTGCCTAAATGTAAGCATTCTTCGGTAGTAGCACTACTCTGGATGGGTAAAACTGGCATCATCCCTTCAACCTGTGAATCAATCAATAGATATTATTCATTAGTCTTGTGTTCTTGGTCTAGTCCACTAGTGACTAAAGATTTTGTAACAAGGGTGACAGAAAACCTGTCTAATTCACATCGTACTACCGATACGGTGCAAATAGAAGTGGGATTGTTAACCTATGGCTAGTGGTCTGTCCCATCAGTTCTGAGGGTTAAGAGTACGAACCCCATACTCCTACGGAGAAGCAAGCTACGCGCAGCGTCTCGCATAGAAGCAAGAAGGAAAGAAGATAATTTCAAACCTGATTCATCTATCAAAATTAATGGGACAGACCACTAGTAGTCCATCAAAGCAACTTTGCTAGGTATTCAAAAATTTGACAAAACGAAAAAACTTTTTTCTACTCCCCACTTCCAATTTCCCACTAATTATTCCTCACTTAGCAATTTTGGGTTGGTCGAGTACTAATCAATTATCTACAGTTTGATGATCGCGAGAAATAACAAAGCGATTTGCTACCGTTTCCGGCTGAATCGCTGACAGAATTACATGGCTGGAATCGGTGATAATTACAGCTCTAGTCCGACGACCGTAAGTTGCATCAATCAGCTGACCTCTATCCCGTGCATCGGTAATAATCCGCTTAATCGGGGCAGACTCTGGACTGACAATGGCAACTACTCGGTTGGCAGACACGATGTTACCAAAGCCGATGTTAATTAACTGAATGTCCATAAAAAAAACTGACGCTAAACGCGGTTTGAGAAGCTTGAAATAACCTTATTCTCATGTTATCGCCAAAAAACAGGAGTTACAACGCTTAAATTAAAGCCAGTCTGCGTTTTTAAATAATGTCTGCTTTTTTTTAGCTATTTATCAGCTATATTTCCTGAATATCTTCCTGTAGATATATGTGCAATTCCACTGATCCAAGCTAATCGGATGATGTACATTTATTTAATTTGAAATAGGTATCTGGCTCAGAAATTGATGAAGAGCAAAATTAATTGGAACAGCCTCGCTCTAACCGCGCTGGCTCAGTACAATCTTAGTGCAACTCAATTAGTATTTTTGGGTCATAGCGAAAATGTGACCTTTCGCGTTGACACTCGGAATCATCAAAATTTTGCTACATCTGAAGAATATGATGAGCAAGCGTTATTTCTCCTCCGTATCCATTATCCGATCGCTGAGTTCCGCGATCGCATCTGGCAACAATATGCAGTCATTGAGTCAGAACTCTTATGGCTCACCGCGTTACATCAAGATACCGATTTGGTTGTGCCGTACCCTATACAGAACCTCAGTGGCAGTTTCATTACCTCTATAATTGATGACACCAGCGAAACGCTCAACTGTACACTATTAAAGTGGATTGATGGTTCCCCTCTTGACATCGAACCTACACCGATGCAGTCTAGGCGAGTCGGGAAACTTATGGCTCAGTTACACCAGCACACCAGCCTTTGGGAATTGCCTTTAGGCTTCATGCGACCAAAATACGACTGGGAGCAACTACACGGCTCACTCATGAAGCTGCGATCGTTAGTAGATGCTGGGACGATATCTATTATTGATTTCGCTGTGCTTGAGAGTGTGGTTCAGCGAATTAGTAATGTGATGACAGCACTGGAAAAAACATACACCAATTGGGGTCTGATTCACGCAGACCTGAATGAAAATAATTATATTTTTTATGCAGGTGAAGCACGGGCCATTGACTTTTCCTGTTGTGGCTTCGGCTACTACCTTTATGACATTGCTCATACACTGCTGCATCTGCTTCCCGAAAACCGTAGATCGTTCCTCAACGGCTATCAAAGCGTGCGCCAACTGCCTGATAAGTATCAAAGTATTTTGGAGGCATTCTTTCTGGCAGCAACGGTAGATAATTTTGCTTTTTTCGTGTCGCAGCCAAATGAACACGATTATTTGTTAGAAAGTTTACCCTATGTTACTGAAAAGTTCTGTAGCAAATATCTTAAAGGCAAGCCATTTTTGTTCGAGTTATAGCTCTTCTGCTTTTATATTAAAGTGAGTTCGACGAAGTTCAACGAAGAGGCAGGCGGATTCAAATCCCCTTTCTGTTCTATCTCCCTTGCTCCCTTGCTTCTTTTTCAATTTTGTCTCTTATATTCACAGCACGCATTTGTTGTACACTTCCAGCTTGACAATCGCGTAACCAAGTTTTAACTCCTTGAGCAACAGTACCCTTACTACTATCACGTGGCGGAGATACTGGCTGTTGTCCTGAATAAGAACCAATTTGAGAAAACATCATCACTAAACGCCAACCATCTTTAGTTTTAGTCAACAATAGCCAGTGGAATTCTTGCAATTCTACCGCTTTCTTTCCTATGTACTGCCGCTCTAAGGTAGTAAAGAAAACTTGCTCAACTCCTGATGCAGAACTTTTAGAAACGTCTGCACTATATTCTTCAAGGTTAAGGGGCAAAGGAGTAAAACTCAGGTCTTCCTGCCACTAGCATATAACTGTAAACATCACTGCTTCTTCTGAGGCGACGGGCGCGTTGACTAGCGCGATTAGTATAACTAGGTAAATCTTGCAGTAGCTGTATAGTTAATGTTTCTAAATTTTGCTCAGAACATAAAGACTTGGCCCCGTCGTTAACATTTTCCTTTTCTGCTAGCGCAGAGACTTTGAGGGTGAGATTTGTCGAGAATGCTGGGTAAGCAAGGCTATTTGATACTAAAACCCAGAAGCCACAAGCTAAAAGCCAACTATAATTTTTCTTCTTAAGCGAAGAGGTAAGATTTTTCTTTCCTACACCCTGCAATCTATTTCCCAGTTTCTCACTGACTTTTAGCTTCATGCCACCGTGGTTAACTCCTCAGAAATCCTCTTCCAGGCTAACTCCGGCTCAGTAGCAGCGGTGATGGGACGACCAATCACGAGATAATCTGCACCTGCAATAATTGCTTGTGCTGGGGTAAGCGATCGCTTTTGATCGCCAATATCAGCCCAAGTTGGTCTAACCCCCGGACAAACTAGCAAAAAGTCATTTCCACAAGTTTGTCGCAGCTGTGCCACCTCTTGAGGTGAACAAACTACCCCATCCAAACCAGATTCCTGAGCCAGCAGGGCCATTTCTAAAGCGTATTCTGGCAATTCTAGGGGTATTTTTAAATCAAATGCCAACTGCCGAGCAGAAATGCTTGTTAGCAGAGTAATCGCAATTAACTTTGGTGGTTCTACACCTGCTTTTATAGCTCCTTCCTGTGCCGCCTCAGTTGCGGCTTTCAGGGCATCTCTACCAGCAGTAGCATGAATTGTCAGTAAATCCACTCCGTATCTAGCTGCACTCCGGCAAGCACCAGCAACGGTATTGGGGATATCATCAAACTTTAAATCCAAGAAAATGCGCTTTTGCCGAGACTTTAACACTTCCAGAATTTTCGGGCCAGTGCTGGTAAACAACTCTAGACCAACTTTCCAGAAACTAACTTGCGGTAGCTGATCTATAAGAGCGATCGCACTTTGTTCATCTGGCACATCCAAAGCCACAATAACTCGTTGTTCTACCTGTTCCCTATTCCCCATTCCCTACTCCCCATTTAAGGTACTAAGCGCACAAACTTATTTTTGCCAACTTGTAAAACTTTACCTTGTAATTCACTAGGAGCATCGAAAGTGATATCAGCATCAGTGATGCGATCGCCATCTAAGCGCACTCCACCCTCTTGAATTTTCCGCTTTCCTTCGCCTGTACTTTTGCACAAGCCAGTGGCATTCAGAATATACGCTAACTTAGTAGGGAATTGTTGCACGCCTGCTAGAGAGAATTCTGGAACTGCACCTTCCTTACCACCGCTTTGGGCGGCTTCCTTCGCTTCTTGGGCTGCGGTTTCGCCGTGGTACTGCTTAACAACTTCATAAGCTAAAAGTGTCTGGCGATCGCGGGGATTTTCTGGCAGTTTGTCCAAAGGTAAATCCGTCAACAGTTCAAAATACTGTGACAGCAGATCATCGGGAACTCCTTGCAACTTTTGATACTTTTGTCCTGGGTGTTCTGACAATCCGATATAATTACCTAAAGACTTAGACATTTTTTGCACGCCATCCGTGCCAATCAAAATTGGCAACAGCATCCCAAATTGGGGCTTTTGACCAAAATGGCGTTGTAAATCTCTGCCTACAGCAATGTTAAATTTCTGATCAGTGCCGCCTAATTCCACATCTGCCTCAACTGCAACCGAATCAAAACCTTGCATTAACGGGTACAGGAACTCATGGATAAAAATCGGATTCTCTTTTTTATAGCGATCGGCAAATCCTTCCTTCGCCAACATCTGCCCTACCGTCATCGTGGACAGTAACTCCAAAATTTTCTCTAAGTTGAGCTTAGAGAGCCATTCGGAGTTATAACGCACCTCCAACCTTCCTGGTGTGTCAAAATCCAAGATAGGACGTACTTGGTCAAGATAAGTCTGAGCATTTTGAGCGACATCTGCTTCTGTAAGCTGACGACGCACTTCAGATTTACCAGTCGGATCGCCGATACGCGCTGTAAAATCGCCAATAATTAAAATTGCTGTATGACCTGCATCTTGAAATCCTCGCAGTTTTCGTACTGGTATGCTATGACCAAGATGAATATCAGTACCTGTAGGGTCAATCCCCAATTTGATCCTCAAAGGTTGGTTTGTAGTTAGTAAGAGTCTTTCTAGACTTTCGCTGTTAACATCAACTGATTGTGGGAAAACTTCTACTACACCACGACGCAGCCAAGCAAAATCTGGCGTCATTTTCAGAGACTCATTACTCGCTATGTTTTGCACACTAGAAGTTAAGTTGGTTATAAACACTTGCAATTTATCCACTTTCTCATCTGCCAAACTACTATAATTGCAAAAAATTAACCGCCTTGCTTCGCTCAATCAATTACAGTTAAATTTACAAGTGAGGAAGTGAAACCGCCGTGTCGTCGTCTAGGACTTTTGAAAACAAACAGCCACAACGTCAGGCTTCATCAGGTTTTGAGTTTTTGAAAGGAGTGGGTCAGGTAACTGGCGGTACACTCCTCTCAATCACTATGCTGGCAAGTTCCATTGTAGCCGGAGGACTGGTTGGTTTAGCGATTAGTTTCCGTAATTTGCCAGATGTGAGACAGCTACGTAATTTTTTCCCCTCAGAAACGACTTACATTTATGACGTTAAAGGCAAACTCTTAACGAGTATCCACGGGGAAGCCAACCGGGAAGTCGTACCCCTAGATAGAATTTCCCCGAATTTAAAACGGGCGGTATTAGCTAGTGAAGATAGCCACTTCTACGATCACCACGTGTATCAACCCTACTGGTGTTGGACGTGCAGTCGTAGTTAACGCTGTTGCAGGTGGAGTCAAAGAGGGTGGCTCTACTGTTACTATGCAGTTGGTAAAAAACCTATTTTATCTCGCAAGCGTGCCTTTACCCGTAAGTTAGCCGAGGGGGTGCTGGCAATCCGGTTAGAGCAAATTCTTACCAAAGACCAAATTTTAGAAATGTACCTCAATCAAGTTTATTGGGGTCATAACAATTATGGTGTACAAACCGCAGCCCGCAGTTACTTTAATAAGTCAGCAGAATATTTAAGCTTGGGTGAGTCGGCAATGATGGCGGGTTTGATCCAAGCACCAGAAGAATTTAGCCCGTTTGCGAGCATGAAGCTGGCAAAACAGAAACAAAAAGAAGTGCTGGGACGGATGCTGGAATTGAACTGGATTAACCAGTCAGAGTACGACAATGCCCTCAAGCAAGAAATCAAACTTGGTAGAATCAAATCCTTTCAAGGTAGTGCCCTACCTTATGTAACCAATACGGTAGCGCAGGAGTTGGCTAAAAAGTTTGGGCGTGAGACACTGCTCAAAGGTGGAATGCGGGTACAAACAACAGTTGATGCCAACTTCCAAATCATGGCAGAAGAAACTGTCAGTAAGTGGCATAAATCACTGCTTGGACAGGGATTATCTAAGAATCAAATCGCTTTAGTAGCAATTGACCCACGCACGCATTTTATTAAAGCACTAGTGGGCGGTGTAGATCCCAAGGTTAGTGAATTCAATCGTGCAACTCAAGCTCAACGTCAGCCTGGATCTTCCTTTAAACCGTTTGTATACTATACTGCTTTTGCTACTGGTAAATATGGGCCAGACTCAACGGTGGTAGATTCTCCAGTCAGCTATCAAGATGGTAATGGTCGGTACTTTCCCAGAAATTATGATGGGGGTTTTAGCGGCCCGATGCCAATCCGCACAGCTTTAGCCCAATCACGCAACATTCCCGTGATCAAGATTGGTAAGGCTATTGGCATGAATAGAGTTATAGAAACTTGCCGTACCTTGGGCATTATGAGTCCGATGGAACCTGTTAGTTCCCTGCCTCTGGGTGCAATTGGTGTTACTCCCCTGGAAATGGCTAGTGCCTATGCTACCTTTGCTAATTATGGCTGGCAATCTCCACCCACTGTAATTGCCCGTGTCACCGATAGCAGTGGTAACGTGTTATTAGATAACACCCCTAAACCCCAGCTAGTTTTAGACCCTTGGGCATCGGCAGCCATTATCGATGTGATGCGAACGGTAGTTACTAATGGTACAGGTAAAGGTGCTGCAATACCTCGTCCAAGTGCTGGGAAGACAGGTACAACTTCCTCAGAAAAAGATATTTGGTATGTTGGTACTGTGCCACAGTTAACCACTGCTGTTTGGGTAGGGAGGGACGACAACAAACAATTAGCTAGCCGTGCTACGGGTGGCGGTATGGTTGCTCCCATCTGGAAAGATTTTATGGAAAAGGCACTTAAGAATGTACCAGTAGAAAACTTCAAGTCACCTTCGCAGTTTTCTCGTCCTAAATCACAATAATTTTGAATTTTGGATTTTGGATTAATTGCCAATCCAAAATCTAAAATCGACTAGGTTTGTTTTTCTAGCTCGGCTTTCATCCGTTCTAAAGTGAGGTGCATTTGGTCAAACATTTGTTGCGGGGTGACACCGAACTGACCTAGTTGTGTTTTCATCTGTTCTACTGTCATTTGTGCCATGAAATCTTCTGATAACTCGAAACGCTTCATAAAGATGCGATACCGATCCATCATGGTTTCCATTTGCTCAATAAAACAGCTTTTTGCCTTCGCGGTCAAATTTGCCGTAGTCGTTGCCAAGTTTGATCAGCGCTTGATAATCCTCAAACAGCTGTTTTGCTTCTTGCTGAACTATCTCAGAATCGAAGAATCCCATATTGCTTATATTAAACTGAGCGCCCAGACCCAGTAGCTTAATAGTTTTACTTCTATTTATTATTTTAGTCTAGGGGAGTAATCTAGTCACGAAGCTTCGGTTTTAGTACGGTTTGTTACCGAAATTTCAACACTTGACTTGAGAACGTTTCCCCTCGTTAAATCGACTTAATAAAGCCGCAATACTTAGAGCTTTAGCCATTGATTTAGGATCGGTGTTTTCACCCGGTTTAATTTTCAGTCCGTGAGCGTATTTCAGAGCTAGCGAATCTTGCGGGTTAAGTTTTAATGCTTGACGGATGTAAACCCTAGCCATACCGACAAATTTCTGTTTGAGATGTACTAAACCTAATAAAGCATAATAGTTGCTGTTATTTGGCTCTAATTTGATGGCATCGCGCAGTTCTTGCACGGCTAGGGCCCAGTTGGCTAGTCTGACGTACTCAATCGCTCGCTGGTAGTGACGTTGAGCGTAATTTGTCAAAAGTGGTTTAACATTAGTTTTTTGAGCTAATGTTAATTCAATTGGCTTGATCTCTACTTCCGGGATGATGCGAACAGTTTTTTGTGGCGGGAACAGGTCAGGTTTCTGCAACTGTAAGTAAACTAAATTCAGTATTCTAATTTGTTGTGTAACCTGATAAGACTGATGAAGTGATTTGTATTTAGCTTCTGCATAGCAGGCGATCGCTTCTTCGTAAAACAATTCTGCTTGGGGTGCAGACATTTCCATAATTTCCTCAGCTATGGCACTTTGAACACACAAAGCTTGTTGCTGTAAGACTCTTGCATCCGATCGCAGCATAGCGATCGCAATCAAGCGCTTTTGTCGATGTTTCAGTTGTTCATAAGCTGGATTGATTAAACGGCTAAATATTGCCATTGCTAATTCTTCGTCTGAATCGTAGCTTTTAGCATAGCGATCGGGATGGAGCAATTTCGCTAAAGTGTGATAGCGTTTAAAAATCTGGCGATCATCAGCACTTACAGAAATTCCTAGCACAGCGTAAGGATCACAAAGCTGTTTAAGCCATTCTGGCGGAAGGAAGGTCTGTGACATGGTAGTAATCTAGATCCGTTCGTTAAAAACTTAAAATTAGCATCAAAGTTCAATGCACTGTCATGTGAAACTTACTCAAATTTCTTCAAATACTAATTTGTGGCATTTTCCATCCAAAAGCCCGAAGGACAAGCCGGGGTAGTTGACTAAAATAAATTTATATGGGCACTAATCATTAAAAATTTGCCAATATAGTCAGGATGTTGACTACAATTATTTTTCTTGTCTACGAGATGCTACGCGAACTTATGGAATTTTGAATTGTTTAATATACCTTTTGGCTATCTTATTGTGGAAACTATGATATTGATATATTCGTTAGCAATATGTTGACTAAGCGTAAAAGCCGGAGTGTTGCTGCTGTTTTAGCTTTTTCTGGCACACTAGCACCAATTTCAGGATTACATAAATTCTACCTGGGACAGCCGTTGTGGGGTATTTTGTATGTGTTGCTTTCGTGGACACCCATCCCCAAGGTAGCTAGCACGATTGAGGGAGTTTGGTATTTAGCTCAAGACGAAGAAGCTTTCGATCGTAATTTTAATCTAGGCAAGTTAGCGGCAAAGAGCTCACAAAAGGTAATTAATCAGGTAGGAGCGATCGCTGACGCAATGCGTGAATTAGATGCTCTGCGCCAGGATGGACTGATTTCAGAGTATGAATTTGAGCAAAAGCGCCGCCAATTGCTAGACCAGATTTCTTGAGGTAAGCAACAATCATGAATAACTGGCTACCTTTGAACTCCAAGCTGCAAAAACTCCGCGCCAAACTCCTCAACGATCCCTACTATCGTCTACAATCTGGGGAAGAAATTCAGATAGCGGCTAAATTAGGTATCCGCATTGATGCTAATCAAGCGACTGTAGATGATTGGTTACGTCTACCAGGTTTGTCAATTCACCAAGCGCGATCGCTTGTAGAACTTTCGCGCTTGGGTGTGAAATTTTACTGTATTGAAGATATTGCTGCGGCTTTAGGTATGCCAGCACCACGCCTGGAACCATTAAAGCCTCTGCTGAATTTTATTTACTATGACCACGAATCTTTAGAAAATCCGACGCATTTAGTTAACCCCAATGCAGCAACCGTTGAAAAATTAGCACAAATCCCATTTATAGATTTGTCTCTGGCGCAAGCAGTGGTGCAAAATCGGCAATCAGCCGGGCCTTACCGTAACCTGGCTGATTTCCAGCGACGGCTGGAGTTAACTGGTGATGTTATCACCCAGATAATGTATTATTTGAGGTTTTAAGTGAAAAGTTAGAAGTCTTAAAATAACTCCTAACTCGATACGGTTCAGTTAAGGCTAAAACCCTTCCTTTGTGAAATCAATTTTTTTAACGAACCACAGAGGCGCAGAGAACACAGAGAGAAGGAAAAAATGCTTAACTGAACTGTATTGACTCCTAACTCTGGCAATTTTAGATTTTGAGTCGAACCTTTGGTGCGCTTACAGCGCAACTTAGATTGAAAGAAAAAGCGTTCGACTGAGCGCTCACGCCGTTCGCGTAGCGTTCCGCAGGAAAGTCTAAAATCCAAAATTGATTAAATGAACCCAATGCGATCAAGAGGCCAAAAGCGAAACGTTGCTCGACCGATGACATTTTCTCTCGGTAAAAAGCCCCAATAGCGAGAGTCATTACTATCGTTGCGATTATCTCCCATGACAAAAAATTCGCCTTCTGGGACTTTCACTGGTTGAAATGGCTGATTTGGGGGTTCAGCGATATAGTCTTCTGCTAAGGGTTGACCGTTGAGGTAGACTTTACCAGAAGCAACACTAATTACCTCACCAGGTTTGCCAATAACCCGCTTGATGAAAGCTTGATCTTTGGGATATCCTCGACGTTGTAGTTCTGCGGGTGGCTGAAAAACAATAATATCCCCAGTTATGGGAGGGTGAAAATGGTAAGAGATTTTTTCAACTACCAAGCGATCGCCTGTATGTAAAGTGGGCAACATCGAGTCAGAAGGTATATAACGGGGTTCAGCGATAAAAGTCCTGATCAGGAATGCCAAACACAATGCGATCGCAATTAAAATCAGATTTTCTTGCCAATTACGCCATATTTTTAACGACGCACGCTCTTCTTTTGCATCACTTTCGTGAGGAATCATAAAAGTTTCTAGCCAGTTTCAGAAGTGAGACAAATACCTTGATTATTTTGACTCAAAAGGTATATTAATAGGAAATCTGGGTTTAGGGTCAACCCCTACAGATATTAAATAATACACTTAGCACATCTACCCAAGATAAGCAAAAGTACTCTGAAGAGACTATGACCTGTTTAAAGCAATATAAGCTAATGATTACGATTCCTAATCCTAAATAGATAATTAAAAATTTTCATTGTAATTGCTGTAATTATAAGCCAAGTTATGGGGCAATTTACAGCTTTGCCTCCTCCTCCTAAAAGAGTTAGTTAACGGCTGATAAATAGGTACAGCCAATGAGTTTTTTCTTTGATCAGAAAATTAATCTTTGAGTGGCAAAAGAGTTTACTCCATCTGTGACAATATCTGCTTCACTTTACTGAAAAAGCAGAGAGCAGTCTTGTTAAAGGCACAGTCGCAATCAAATATATTTTGATATGTATTATTAAATGATATTACGTAAAAATGATTGGTGTTTAAATGTACTTTTAAATACAAGAATTTAGCTGCTAAAACGTCATTAGTAAAAAATCTTACATTTAAGTCTAGAGTTTAATGGTTCAATAAATAGATAGCATCTTAATTAGAATCAAATTTTAACAACTTGCTTATGTATTATCTGATTAATTTCAGTAATTACACGGTGACAGTGAATATTAAATTGTACTATTAATTAAGATATAAATCTCTTTGGCGATCGGGAATAATATTAACAGACAGGAAAGTACTAGCAATTTAGGATAGAGTATTAGGATCGAAAAAGAACTAAACTGCCAATAAAATTATTTTTGCTTAATTAGTCAAAAATATTTAGATTAACGAATAAGTGCCCCTTGGCAATAAGAAACTGTATTGAATCAATTTTCGTCTGGTATATTTCATAGAAGGTGGAAGGTAACATACTGCCAGTTGAAAATTTAATTTTTTCTTCAAAAGGAAGCAATGGCAGTAGGCAGTAAAATATATCTCATCAAGAATAGAAACTGATAGTTTACTAGAATCTTTTTTGAAAGATACCCCGTCCTTGAGAAATAGTTTTGTATGTTAATCAGATAACTCACTAAGTCGCAAATTATACAATTTTTTTGTCAGAAAGTCTGGTTATAAAACTTCAGTCTGCAAAAAATGCGAATTGTAGGTACGACAGCTTAGTTGATCTTATTTGCAAACCGATAAAACTTGAAAATATAATGCTGCCTTAAGGGTGAAGTAGAAAACAGCGACTAATTCATAACTCTTATTAAGAGGATTTTGGGGTGTGGTTAATTATCTGATTATGCTCCTTCTTGGAGCTAGCGGTAAGAATATGGAAGTGCAGACCTTCCCCTTCATGATTGGTTTGACATTCAGCAGTAGCAAGTATTGTATATTTAGCGATCGCTCTAATCTAGAGTATCTAGATTTCAGTTAAAGCAGTATAGTCTGTCTTCGAATTCTGAATTTCTGTTAGTCCCAATTTTAATTTTCATAATTACCAGAAAACAACTGGTATCTAAATATTTAAATAAAATGTGCTATGACTTACCGTCATAACTGTGGTTGATGGTTCGATCTCTGAAGGAGCTATGAGGTGGAAAACAATAAATCGTTTCTGTGGCCAGAAGGAATATTAATTGCGCTGCTTGCCTTATGTGGTGTTTTTAGCCTTGCTTTCATGATGCTTCTAAGGCCAAATACTTCGGAGGCTCAGAGTAGACCAAGTATAAATATTAAAGATGTATCTGCAAATGTAGGAACTCAGCAGCGTATTGAGAAACTAAGGGCGGCGATGCTTACAAGTTGGCAGCAAGAAGCACAAACAAAGGGTCTAGCCTACCCTATACCATCACGTTTTCAAGGGGAAATAATCAAGGCTGCAAAACTTACTCAGGCTGAGAAAGTGATTGCTCTCACCTTTGATGATGGCCCTTGGCCTCAAACCACAGAGCAAGTGTTAAATATTCTGAAATCAAATAATATTAAAGGGACGTTTTTTGTCGTCGGGCAGAATCTCAAAAATTATCCAGAGTTAGGAAAGCAGATTGTTGCTCAAGGTCATGTCATTGCCAACCATACTTGGCATCACTGGTATCACTTCTTTAATCAACAAGCAGCCGCTTTTGAAATTGATCGTACAACAGACCTAATTTATCAAGTTACAGGTGTTAAAACAAATCTTTTCCGACCGCCTGGTGGCATTTTGCACAATGGATTATCTGCTTATGCTAAAGGACAAAAGTATGCTGTAGTGATGTGGTCGGCTGACTCCACAGACTACAAATTACCAACTGTACCAAAGTTGATCAATAACGTGATTAAAGATGCTAAACCTGGTGGGATTGTGCTAATGCATGATGGCGGTGGCAATCGTTCCAGAACTGTGCAAGCTTTACCAGAAATTATTAGCAACCTTAAAAAGCAAGGCTATCGTTTTGTGACTATCCCAGAACTTTTAGAAATAGAAGATAGAGACCAAAAGTTGCTTGCTCACAAAAAATAATTATTAATCATGGATAATTACTCAATAGTAATTAGCTAATAACTAATAAAATTATATTTTTTGCTTTAGATGCATTATTTGTGACTGGAGTTTAGACTATTTATTGGTGCAAAACTAAAGAAAAAATAAACGTTTAAGTTGATGAATAATTTAGGCTATTCAGATGACAGTTTAATCCGGTGATGGAGAGGCAATAACTGTCCAAGTTGCCATATATGTTCCAGCATACTTATTGGAATAGTCAGTAGTGCTATCGGTAACAAACCAGTCAGGAGTTGTCTTCTGCTGTAGAACCTTTTTATCTAAGCCAATTTGTAGAGAAATATTCTCGTAAACGATTTTTGCTTTTACATCTTGCAGCAATTTTTCTACCAATTTTTGCAGCCATTCTGCCCGAACATACAGATTATGAGATGGATGATCGCCATAAGCAAAAGGTATAATAAGCACCAAATATCCTTTGTCGCTTATTAGTTTGTCTAAACAGAATTGAACAAGTTCTTGATCGTTATTGTGTTCTAGTGTTTCCTTGTCAACATTATGAAATAGCAAGCCAGCTAACACAACGGCATCAAATTTTTGATTTTTTGAAGCTAATTCTGGCAGTGCTAGCGATAAATCTTTGGTAGTAAAGTTCTGGTTGGGGTACAGTTTTGAACAGTATTGAATCGCACCTTCACTGTGATCTATCCCAAGATAGTCACATCGCTCAGGTAGATATTTGTTCAAAGCCCCATTGCACATCCTAAATCTAACAAAGAGAACGAATCTTGCTTAAAAACCTCATCAAGATACCAAACTGATGGTGTGTATCGGGTAGCGTTTTCAGGAGATTCAAAATATGAATAATAATCATCCTGGAAACGTTCTTCTTCAGAAGTTTTGCGATCTGGAGCTTGCTCTTCTATAAGCATTTTGAGAGACAAATTCTATTTGTTAGCAAACATTTCTATGTCAGTTTACCAGCATTTAGATAATGCCTTCTATACCCAATTAGGTAGATTTCAAGACAGTGCTGATCTCAACTTTATTACCTGGACTTTCACAGGATTTAATCGCTCAGTCATTTTTGTTGCCTTACTCTCAAGTTCAACTGTAAATTAGTTAGTGAATATTCCCCCTAAAAATGGGGGAATATCTTTCTCTCTACGTTGGGGTAAATTTAGGTGACTGCTTTGAGCATCCAAAAGGGTTTTCGCAGAGTACTGTGCCACTTCTCCAATGGGAGAATACCTGAAGACAGAGTATGAGAAGGGTTACAGTTATTAATGACTGCTTACTAAACTGAACTCAGTTGTTTTTTCAGGATTAGCTTCTGGACTATCAGCTTCAGAAGGCGGAACCAACTGCCAGAATTTCGGCAAAAATTCTTGCCAGTTTTGCAGAATTTTCTTTGCCTTTGGTGAACCAGTACGTTGTGCATGAGTTTGGATTAACTCTTGCAGTTGCTTTGCACCTACTTCTGTAATCACGCGCTGGATTTTGACAATTTCTGGGTTGACTAACTCACGGAACGAGTCGTCTTCATCCAAGAAGTATGCGAGTCCTCCAGTCATTCCAGCTGCTACGTTACGTCCTACTTTACCGAGAACGACAATCACACCACCAGTCATGTATTCACAGCAGTGATCCCCAGCGCCTTCAATCACTGCTATGCCTTTGGAGTTTCTCACAGCAAAGCGCTCTCCTGCTTGTCCGTTGGCAAATAATATGCCGCCAGTAGAACCATAGAGGCAGGTATTGCCAACTATCACGTTTTGTGATGGGTTGTAAGTAGCATCAGTTGGAGGTTTGATGATAATTTCACCACCATGCATCCCTTTACCTACATAGTCGTTTGCTTCTCCTTCTAGGCTCAGAATTATGCCGGGGAGGTTGAAAGCACCAAAGCTTTGCCCAACACTACCTGTAAAGTTGAGATTAATTTGTCCTTCAAAGCCACTGTCACCGTATTGGGAAGCGATCGCACCTGCTAATCCTTGTGCCTACTGTTCTGTCAGTATTGATAATAGGGTAAGTCTTGGTGACAGTGGATTGATTCCGAATGGCAGCCTGAATTTCGGGATCGGCAAGTATCTTGTCATCTAAAACCACGCCATTGCTATGAACTTCTTCATGCACCAACCAGCTACGATTGTCTCTGGTATTTGGTAGCTGAAGTAAACACTCAAGATTTAGCGATCGCGTTTTGGTGAGATTTACCTCTGGGCGCAGCTTTAACAAATCTGCACGTCCAATGATTTCTGACAAAGAACGGTAGCCAAGTCGGGCTAACAAACTCCGCACTTCTTCGGCAATGAAGTAGAAGAAGTTGACAACTTGTTCCGGTATTCCCGTAAACCGCTTGCGGAGTTCTTCTTTCTGGGAGGCAACACCGACGGGGCAATTATTTGTGTGGCAAATCCGCGCCATGATACAGCCTTCAGCAATCATGGCAATGGAGCCGAAACCAAATTCTTCACCGCCCATCAATGCACCTATTACCACATCCCAACCACTTTTGAGTCCGCCATCTACGCGTAAAATCACGCGATCGCGCAAGCCATTTTCCATCAAGACGCGATGCACCTCGCTTAAACCGAGTTCCCACGGTGAACCAGCGTGTTTAATCGAACTTAGTGGGGATGCACCTGTACCACCATCATGACCCGAAATCTGGATAATATCAGCGTTTGCCTTCGCTACACCAGCCGCGATCGTGCCAATGCCAACTTCTGAAACTAGCTTCACCGACACCTTTGCTTTCGGGTTAATTTGGTGTAGATCAAAAATCAGTTGTGCTAGGTCTTCAATGGAATAAATATCGTGGTGCGGTGGTGGCGATATCAGCGTCACACCCGGTTTGGAGCGCCTTAACATCGCAATGTATTGGCTTACTTTGGGCCCTGGCAGTTGTCCACCTTCCCCAGGCTTTGCACCTTGGGCAATTTTGATTTCAATTTGTTTGGCGTTAACTAGGTACTCTGGGGTGACACCAAAGCGTCCCGATGCCACTTGCTTGATGGCACTATAAGCTCGATCGCCATTCCGCAATCCTTTTAAATGAGGTAGGGTTGGCGAGTGTCCAAACTCGTCTACATCATCTAAAACTGTGTAGCGCACTGGATCTTCGCCGCCTTCTCCAGAATTTGATTTACCACCAATGCGGTTCATGGCGATCGCTAAAGTTTCGTGGGCTTCTCTTGACAAAGCGCCTAAAGACATACCACCTGTGCAGAAGCGCTTGACTATTTCATATACCGATTCCACTTCTTCTAGAGGAACTGGGGTGCAATCGCCCTGGAAATCTAATAAATCCCGCAATGCTGTTACTGGTCTGCCTTGGAGGTGCTTTTTGTAAACTTCGTAGTGGTCGTAGTTTTTGCCATCTAGAGCCTTATGCAGCGCCTTAACCATTTCGGGGCTATTCATGTGGTACTCGCCGCCAGGACGGTACTGGACAAAACCCAAGTTTTCTAACTTTTTGGTTGTTAGTTCTGGAAAAGCTTTGACGTGGAAGGAAAGCACTTCCTCAGCAAGGTCGGTAATGCTCAAACCACCGATGCGGGAAGTCGTACCACGGAATCCCAGGTCGATTAAATCTCCACCGATGCCAATAGCTTCAAATATTTGGGCTGCTTGATAGCTGGAGAGCAGAGAAATCCCCATTTTGGAGAGAATTTTCAGCAAACCTGACTCTACTGCTTTGCGATAGTTGCCTAAAGCTTGTTCTAGGGTGAGGGTGGGAATTTTTTGCACACCCATTAACTTTTGAGTTTTGGGATCAGACCACCAATCACGCACCGTATCTAAAGCCATGTAAGGGCAAACTGCGCCAGCGCCATAGCCAATCAGACAAGCAAAGTGATGGGTACTCCAGCATTGAGCAGTATTGACAATCAGGGATGTTTTCATTCGCAACCCTTCCCGAATCAGATGGTGATGCACCGCACCCACTGCTAACAGGGGAGGAATGTATGTATCTTCTGGGCTGATACCGTCATTTCCCTTATCGCTTAATATTAAAATCTTTGCGCCTGCTCGGACTGATTCAGCTGCTTGTGCTTGTAAAGACTGCACAGCCGCTTTCAATCCTTCTGGGCCGCTGGCGATCGCAAATCGGGTTGACAATTCAGATGTGGCAAATCCTGACAGCTTAATTGCCTCTAATTCACCATCAGTTAACACTGGCGATTCAAGCTTCAATCTCCGAGCATATTCTGGCTTGGGTTCTAATAAGTTACCCCGTTCACCCAGTTCTACTTTCAGAGACATCACTAGCTTTTCCCGCAGGGGATCAATTGCTGGGTTCGTCACCTGAGCAAAGCGCTGTTTGAAATAGTCATACAGCAGGTGGGGTTTTGTTGACAGCACTGCTAAAGGAATATCATCACCCATGCAGAAAGTTGGCTCTGAACCTGCGATCGCCATTGGATGAATCACCATTTCCACATCTTCTGTGGTGTAGCCAAAGGCAGTTTGCAGCTGAAGCAATGTTTGCTTGTCAATTTTGTTAGTTGTACTATGGCCGTTACCATTTTCTGTAGCCAGATGTCCATTTCCATTCACATGTGCCGACTGACTAATGACAATTTGTTTGAGTTCTTGACGGTACTGTTGCAGCCATTCACCATAAGGGTGCTGCTTGGCAATGCGCTGCTTAATCTCCCAATTCTTCAGGACTTCATGATTTTCTAAATCCACGGCAATCATTTGCCCTGGGCCGAGTCTACCTTTCTCGACAATATCGGCTTCTGGGAAGTCCACTACACCAGCTTCCGAAGCTACGACAATGTAATCATCTTTGGTGATCGCATAGCGAGCTGGTCTTAAACCATTACGATCTAGAGTTGCACCAACTTTTTTGCCATCACTAAATACTAAAAGTGCTGGCCCGTCCCAAGCTTCTTGCAAACCACTGTAATATTCGTTAGAAATCAACAATTTCTGGAGAGTCACGTAAAGAAGGCTGATTTTGGTAAGCCTCTGGAACCATAATCATTAAAGCTTCTAAAGGGCTGCGTCCAGAGCAAACTAACAATTCCACTACGTTGTCTAAGGTAGCTGAGTCGCTGTTATCAATATGAACTAGTGGCTTGAGTTCCTTGATGCGAGTCTCCTGCAAAGAGGCTGCGCCGTTTTCATGCGCGGAGCGCTGTACGCCCCATACAGGATGATCCAGACTAGCTTCTCGTGCCATCATCCAGTTGATGTTACCTAACAAGGTATTGATTTCGCCGTTGTGACCCAAAAGCCGCATTGGTTGAGCTAGAGGCCACTTGGGCATTGTGTTGGTACTAAAGCGGCGGTGATAGACAGCAAAGGCGCTTTTATAAGCTGGATTCTTTAAATCGTCATAAAAGTCGCCCAATACAGCAGAACGCACCATGCCTTTGTAGACAATTGTGCGACTTGACAACGAGCAGATATAAAATTCTTCTGAGATGTTGGTTGCAACTTTACTAATTCGGCGGCGGGTAATGTACAACTGCCGTTCTAATTCATCGCCGCTTTTGTCAACAGAAGCTAACAATACTTGTTCAATCTTGGGTTGATTTTCTCTTGCTTGTACCCCAAGTAAATCAGGTTGCACTGGCACAACTCGCCAACCCAGTACAGTGAGTTTTTCTTCAGCAGCTACTTGCTCAACTGCCGCCCTAGCTTTTTGTGCTGTTTCCTGGTCTTGTGGTAGAAAGATCATCCCAACAGCTATATTATTGATGGATGGAAGTTCCTTTCCACTTTCGGCAAAGTCTTGTTGGAACAACTCCCAAGGGATAGCTGTCAATACTCCAGCACCATCACCAGAATCTTGATCGGCGCTACAACCTCCCCGGTGTTCTAAGCAGGTTAAAGCAGCTAAGGCTTTTTCGACAATTTCGTGGCTGATATGATTTTGGCGATGAGCAATAAAACCCACACCACAGGCATCTCGTTCTTCTACTAACCACTTTTGCCCCTGATAGGTATCTCTTGAGTTGATATTCGCTGTGATTTGTTGGTTTTGATTCATCGGTTTATTATTCATACCCTGTTCCTGAAGTATTGAGTTACCAATTTTGCCACTACGTTATGGGGAAAATTTTCTAAATTCAGCGATGGAAAAATATACAAGCACCGAAATTTAGGGAAAAAAAATTTTAACTTCGGTTTTACTTTCTTAGTTCACCCGTGTTAAAATTCTTGCGTTTTTTTATGTATTTATGCGCTGTTATACAATTTACCTCCGCCAAGACATCATTTTTGCCCTGACAGTTTCTTTTTTATATTGTGAAGCTAAGTATTTTTTCAATTTCTTTTTCCAGATGCACGCTAGCTACTCATGGAGCCAATTTCGGCTCACCTGAAACAAAACTAAAAGCTGCACTATTTTTTAAAGCCAAAGCCAAGATAATTCGTAATTAATCGTGACGATCAAGAACCCACTCTAAGCAGTCGCGTTGCGTTTCTTAGAGAAGCTATGCTAAAGGCTTTACGCTACGCTACCTTAATTCGTGGTTGCAATCAGTGAGGGGTTCTACCCTCCATTGTCTTGTTAACCATTGAATTAAAAATTGAGTCTGAACTGGTTTACCTTTTTAATTACGAATTACAAATTAGTAATTATTTGGTTATCCTGATCCAGCAATAAAATCAGCGTATTACAATATATACCCATTTGACAATTCCCAAATATCTTTGTTGTCTAGAGTTTTGCCGCTTACCAGTTAGCACCTGTATTACTATTAACTAGACCTTACTGAACTAGGAGCATTCAGTGAGGATTAAATATCTTAATCCAGTTTTGATTATCAAAACTACCGTGTATAGTGTGGTTAGAATTAGTGCCAGTTAAAACACTTGAGTGCAGTGGCTTTAGCGTCTAAATAAATTGATTGGCTTTTAAAAGAGATGACTATCCAATATATATAATACCATGTTTTTTAAAAAATTAAGTCACGTTTTTTTGATATTTCCAAATAATTAGTTAGTTTATACCTTGGGTAATATGTTTCAAAAATACCTAGTAAATTATGGTAAAAATGCCGAATTGTTGCCAATCAGGGATTAATGATGGTTCTGCCCGCCGTACTCCTTTGGAGAAGCAAGCTCGTAGCGTCTCCAAGAGTTGGCATCGCAGATTTTTCCGGGCTACTATGTCACCAATATTTTTAATAGCACTATGCTTAACTACTACCTGTGCTACCAACGCCCAGGAGTCTCCAAAAAACGCCCAATCAATACCAAGGCTCATCTCCCAGTCACCTGCACCTGCTTTAACAGGCGTAATCTCCTCTGGTAATCAAATTTCCCTCAATGGTCGTACTTTACCAGGAAGTTGGTTGCAGCGATCTGGTAAAGCTGGTCAGATCACAACTCATGTCAGTGATGGGGTATTTAGGCAGTTAATTGGAGTAAATTTCTTAAATAGTAGTAACTCAGTAAAGCAACCAATACAGTGGTTTTCATCGGTGACAACGCCACTGGTTTTAACCACCAGACTATTAGGAGCATATCGCTATCTGGATATTAGCAATTTTGCTCAAACATCTGGATGGGAAATCCGAACCAATGGCAACATTTTGGTGATTGCTACCCCAAAAGCACAAGTCACAAATATTGTTCAGAGCCAGGAACCTCCAGAGGCAAGTGCCCCTTTGCAACAAACTCGGATTATTGTCGAGTTAGATCGTCCCACTCCCTGGCAAGTTTTACAAGGATCAGCGATCGCAAAATCGCAAACTCCATCCTCTGATCCCGACACGCCAACTCCCAAACCCACTACACCACTAAATAGACAGTGGACAATTACTCTGGATGGAATAGCCGATCCCCTTTTGATAGAACGCTATACCCCCCAGCCACCACCAGCGCCACCAACATTGCTGCCAAACCTGCTTAAACAATTATTACCAGTTACACCAACACAACCAATACCAGCACCAACCCCTGAACCACTGATTCAAAAAGTCGAGGTAGTGAAAAACCAAACTATTATTAGCCTGAGCGTTCCCTTCGGTTTATCGCCTCAAGTTAGTACTGTCGCTAACCCCAATCGCCTGATTATCCATATTCGACCCGATCCTTTAGAAGAGCGGGATATTACTTGGGTTCCAGGATTGCGCTGGCGACAGCATTATGTCAACTTAGGCACAGAACGCTTCCCAGTGGTCTGGTTAGAAGTTAATCCCCGCAAGTTTGGGCTAGCGTTAAAACCTATGTGGGCTAGTACTGATGGGCTGACGGGTACTGCTCCCTTAATTCAAACAGCACAACGTTACTTAGCAGTAGCTGGAATTAATGGTGGCTATTTTAACCGCAATAACAGATTGCCACTGGGTGCGATTCGTCAGAATAATCAGTGGTTATCAGGCCCCCATTCTGAATCGAGGTGCGATCGCTTGGAATAATTCAGGCCAATTTTACTTCGGTCGTCTCACCTTGGAAGAAACTTTAATTACAGCAAATGACCAGCGCCTACCAATTCTGTTTCTCAACAGTGGTTACGTCCAGAGTGGCATTGCTCGTTATACCTCAGCTTGGGGATCAACTTATACACCCCTGACAGATAACGAAATTATCTTAGTGGTAGAAAAAGACCAAATTATTAATCAGTTACCAGGTGGCAAAGTTGGTGAGACACCGATTCCAATTCCCCAGGATGGCTACCTATTAACTTTACGCGCTAACGCTACTACTGCTGCTTCCCAGCTACCTATTGGAAGCGCAGTAAGTATTTCCAGTACCACTACTCCAGCTGATTTTAGTCGTTATCCCCACATTATCGGTGCTGGGCCGCTATTAGTCCAAAATCGTCAAATTGTCCTTGATGCCAAAGGCGAAAAATTCAGCAATGCCTTTATTGCCGAAAAGGCCATTCGTAGCGGTATTTGCACAACAGCAACAGGCACACTGATGATTACTGCCACACATAATCGTGTTGGCGGTTATGGGCCTAATTTGGCAGAACATGCCCAATTGATGCAACAAATGGGCTGTGTGGATGCCCTAAATTTGGATGGTGGTAGTTCTACTAGCCTTTACTTAGGAGGACAACTACTTGATCGATCCCCTAGTACCGCTGCTCGTGTTCATAATGGAATTGGTATTTTCCTGAAACCACGATAATAAGTGAGTAGGGATTAGAGAATGGGGAATGAAAAAGTTTCTTAATCACCAATGCCCCATGCCCAATCCTCAATCACTTTTTAAAGTTTAGAACAAGCTGTCATTTTGCTTGATGAAGACTTCGTGTAGACATCATAGTTTTAGTAGTGATGATTTACACCATAAGGTTTGATTTTGCTATCTTTATCAAGGTGCGACAAAATTGCTGATTTCCAACGTTGCAATATAGCGCCAGATTTTTTATCAATAGTAAGAGTATCAACGGTTTGTTATGTCTCCAAATGAGGTAACTATGGCTCGGTATCAAGAAACTACACAGACTGAAACTCTACACCTACCTTCAAATATCACTTCCAAAGGCGTTGCTGCAACTGAATTACGTCCTTGGGGTGCTTTTACAGTTTTGGAAGAAGGGCGCGGATACAAAATTAAGCGCATCGAAGTTAAGCCCGGACATCGCCTCAGTCTACAAATGCACCATCACCGCAGTGAACATTGGATTGTCGTCTCTGGTACAGCTAGGGTAACTTGCGGCGAGAAAGAAGTACTACTGAGCAATAATGAGTCAACTTATGTACCCCAATGTACATCTCATCGCTTAGAAAATCCTGGCGTGATCCCCTTGGTATTGATCGAAGTGCAAAATGGGGAATATTTGGGAGAAGATGATATCATTCGCTACCAAGATGACTATGCTCGTACCAAGGATTAAAACCAAAAGAACGCTATTAAAGCTCTAATCCCAAAACTCAATACATTTGTGTGCATATCTTTGGGAACCACAACACACTTTAGTCCGTACCTATTTAAGGTGGGGACTAAAGTATGTTGTGCTATAAATGTAGTAATAGCGATCGCCCTCATCGGTTCGATGATTTGGAATTTTCAAGAAGCTAGGATTAACCCATCTGTCTGTAAAATGAAGATGG
Organism: Nostoc cf. commune SO-36; assembly: GCF_023734775.1. Lineage (NCBI taxonomy): Bacteria > Bacillati > Cyanobacteriota > Cyanophyceae > Nostocales > Nostocaceae > Nostoc > Nostoc commune. The sequence goes on from NZ_AP025732.1 coordinate 2,728,733, forward strand.
GGTATTCAATTGCAAAAAACGAGTTCCATGATTCATCTGAGTCAAGCAGCCGCAAGTGAGATTGGGCGAATAAAGTCCAAGCAGCAGCCAAATGTTTTGTTTCGGTTGGCAGTAAAACCAGGTGGTTGTTCTGGATTCTTTTATGAGATGTCCTTCGATGAAGCAATAAAAGTTGGCGACCAGGTTTTAAACTTGGATGAGCTTCAAGTAGTCATAGATGCCGCAAGCTTAAATTACCTCAACGGTTTGAGGGTGGATTATTCAGAAGACTTAATGGGTGGTGGTTTTCGCTTCCACAACCCCCAGGCGATCGCAACCTGTAGCTGTGGTAATTCATTCTCCACAACTAGTTAATAGTCCAAAATTTAGCGATCGTTTGCCAATAACAAAGGAAAAATGACCAAGTAATTAAGGAAAAATTACAATTGACATAAATCCGTAAAAAACGATATAATTAGGATTTGTTAAAACTTAGACATATAAGCAGCTTTACGCGCTGTAACTCATGCCAACAATACAGCAGCTAATACGTAACGAGCGCGAACAAGCGCGTCAGAAAACCAAGTCCCCGGCTCTGAAACAATGCCCCCAACGTCGGGGAGTTTGTACCAGAGTATACACGACCACACCAAAAAAGCCTAACTCAGCTCTACGTAAAGTAGCAAGAGTCAGGCTTACCTCTGGATTTGAAGTCACAGCTTATATTCCAGGTATTGGTCACAACTTACAAGAACACTCAGTTGTGATGATTCGTGGCGGTCGGGTTAAGGATCTACCAGGCGTGAGATACCACATTATCCGTGGCACCCTAGATACAGCCGGAGTCAAAGACCGTAAACAAGGGCGTTCCAAGTATGGAACCAAGCGTCCGAAAGAAGCGAAAAAATAGGATTAGGCGATTAATCGCATCCAACACGATTAATCGTCTACTCAGAAGCGCCCAAGGACAAAAAACTATCAGGTCTGTCTTCTACGAGCAGTAATGAAAGCTGCTCAAGTCTGTTTAAAAAAATCAAGCAAGCTACACCTACACTAAGCGAGCAAGTGTAGAAGTTCAGAGGAAAACGCTGTAACCCACAGCAAAACTCTAATCTGGACATTAAGGTTTAAAATGTTGTCGCCTTGAGTATTTAGTTGCAGCTAGCAAGTCAATGAATTTCAGATTTGCGGTTTTGGATTGGTCGAACCCACAAGGGGATGAGACTTACAGACTTTTGATTTTTCCAATCCTTGTGGTCGGAACATCTACCAAAAACTCTAATCCAAAATTGGCAGTCAATTAAGTCAGCCTTGCTGCAACAGTCGGAAACTTAATTTGAGAAAGTCTGAGGATTGAGTTCCACAGCTTTTAGTTTCCGGTGTCTGATAGCATATAATTTCGTTGCCAATTCCGAATTAAAGGTGAAGTATGTCTCGTCGTGGTGTTATTCAAAGGCGCCCAGTCCCGTCTGACTCCGTATATAACAGTCGCCTTGTGAGCATGATTATCAGGCGGATCATGCGTCATGGCAAGAAATCACTTGCCGCACGAATTGTTTATGAAGCATTGAAAACTATTGAGGAACGCACTGGTAACGGTGCTTTAGAAACCTTTGAAAGAGCGGTGCGAAATGCCACGCCTTTAGTAGAAGTAAAAGCTCGGCGAGTTGGTGGAGCAACCTACCAAGTACCAATGGAAGTGCGTACAGAACGGGGTACTACCCTAGCTCTGCGTTGGTTAGTGCAATATTCCCGCTCCAGACCAGGGCGGACAATGGCAAGCAAGCTGGCAAATGAGTTAATGGATGCTGCCAACGAAACTGGTAATGCGATTCGGAAACGTGAAGAAACGCACCGGATGGCGGAAGCTAACAAAGCATTCGCACACTATCGTTACTAAGTAGAAAAGCGATATATCGCCCTTCAGAAGCGGTATATCGTATGCTTTACAAAAAGAAGACGGTTTTCCCTAAAAGTATAGAATCTTAACAAAGAGTAATATACAAGATATCATGAGGCAAAAACTATAGGAGGTAGCTGTGGCACGCACGATCCCGCTAGAGAAAGTACGCAACATCGGCATCATGGCGCACATCGATGCCGGCAAGACGACGACGACCGAGCGCATCCTCTATTACACCGGCAAGTCCTACAAGATCGGCGAAGTGCACGAAGGCACCGCCACGATGGACTGGATGGAGCAGGAACAGGAGCGCGGCATCACGATCACGTCGGCCGCGACGACCTGCTTCTGGAACGACCACCGGATCAACATCATCGACACGCCCGGCCACGTCGACTTCACGATCGAGGTCGAGCGTTCGCTGCGCGTGTTGGATGGCGTAATCGCAGTATTTTGTTCTGTGGGCGGCGTGCAACCGCAGTCCGAGACAGTGTGGCGGCAAGCAGAACGCTACAAAGTTCCTCGGATAGCCTTTATCAATAAGATGGATCGCACTGGAGCGAACTTTTATAAAGTTCACGACCAAATTCGCGATCGCCTGCGTGCGAATGCGATCGCCATTCAACTACCAATTGGTAGTGAAAACGACTTCCGAGGTATCGTTGACCTAGTAGGGCAACGTGCGTATATTTACGCTAATGACCAAGGAACTGATATTCAGGAAACTGATATCCCAGAAGAGTTGCAAGCGCAGGTAGATGAATTCCGTACCAAGCTCATAGAAGCTGCGGCAGAAACCGATGATGCTCTGATGGCTAAGTACTTCGAGGGCGAAGAACTTACAGAACAGGAAGTTCGGACTGCCCTACGTAAAGGGACAATTGCGGGGACAATTGTACCAGTACTTTGTGGTTCGGCATTCAAAAACAAAGGCGTGCAGTTGATGCTGGATGCCGTTGTAGATTACCTGCCAGCACCAAGTGAAGTACCGCCAATTCAAGGCTTACTGCCCAATGGCGATACTGTTGAGCGGCGTGCTGATGACAACGAACCCTTAGCAGCTCTGGCATTCAAGATTATGGCTGACCCTTACGGTCGCCTGACATTTGTTCGCGTTTATTCTGGTGTCCTGAAGAAGGGCAGCTACGTTCTCAACGCTAGTAAGAATAAAAAAGAACGTATTTCCCGCTTAGTTCTCATGAAGGCAGACGATCGGCAAGATGTCGATGAACTGCGAGCGGGTGATTTAGGAGCAGCTCTGGGATTGAAAGACACCTTGACAGGTGACACACTCTGTGATGATGGATCACCAGTAATTCTGGAATCCCTATTCATTCCTGAGCCTGTGATCTCGGTGGCGGTTGAACCCAAAACCAAGAACGACATGGACAAACTGTCGAAGGCTCTGCAATCTCTCTCAGAAGAAGACCCTACCTTCCGTGTCCGCGTCGATCCGGAAACAAACCAGACCGTGATTGCGGGAATGGGAGAGCTACACCTAGAAATTCTAGTAGACCGGATGTTACGAGAATTCAAGGTGGAAGCGAATGTAGGTGCGCCACAAGTAGCTTACCGAGAAACAATTCGGAAAGCTGTGAACAAAGTTGAGGGCAAATTCATCCGCCAAAGTGGTGGTAAAGGTCAATATGGTCACGTTGTGATTAACTTGGAGCCTGGAGAACCCGGTACTGGCTTTGAATTTGTTTCCAAAATTGCTGGCGGTACAGTACCTAAAGAGTACGTTGGCCCCGCAGAACAAGGGATGAAAGAAAGCTGCGAATCCGGTGTTCTAGCTGGATATCCGTTGATTGACGTTAAAGCGACGTTAATTGATGGGTCATACCACGATGTAGACTCTTCAGAAATGGCTTTTAAAATCGCTGGCTCAATGGCGATGAAAGAGGCTGTGCTAAAAGCTTCACCTGTCATCTTAGAGCCTATGATGAAAGTTGAAGTTGAAGTTCCTGAAGACTATATGGGGAACGTCATTGGCGACCTCAACACCCGGCGAGGGCAGATTGAAAGCCAAAGCACCGAAAAGGGACTCGCTAAGGTAACATCTAAAGTTCCACTGGCGAGTATGTTTGGCTACGCCACTGATATTCGGTCAAAAACGCAAGGTCGGGGTACCTTCACGATGGAGTTCAGCCACTACGAAGAGGTGCCTCGCAGCGTAGCTGAAACTATCATTGCAAAAAGCAAAGGGAACGCTTAGTTAAAATAAGGAAATGAGCATTCATGGCACGCGCAAAGTTTGAAAGGAATAAACCCCACATTAATATCGGTACAGTTGGCCACGTTGACCACGGTAAAACTACCTTGACAGCAGCCATCACTATGACCTTGGCAGCTATGGGTCAAGCTGTAGCTAAAGGCTACGCCGACATCGACGCTGCGCCGGAAGAGAAGGCCCGCGGCATCACGATCAACACCGCGCACGTGGAATATGAGACGGCCAACCGTCACTACGCCCACGTCGACTGCCCCGGCCACGCCGACTATGTGAAGAACATGATCACCGGCGCCGCGCAGATGGACGGCGCGATCCTGGTGGTGTCGGCCGCTGACGGCCCGATGCCGCAGACCCGCGAGCACATCCTGCTGGCCCGTCAGGTCGGCGTGCCGGCCCTGGTGGTCTTCATGAACAAAGAAGATTTGATGGATGACCCAGAACTCTTGGAACTAGTAGAACTAGAACTTAGAGAACTGCTTTCTAGCTATGATTTCCCTGGCGATGATATCCCTATTATCAAAGGCTCTGGTCTGCAAGCTCTGGAAGCAATGACCAAGAATCCCAAGACCCAACGCGGTGAAAATCCTTGGGTAGACAAAATCTATGAACTGATGGATGCTGTAGATTCTTACATCCCCACTCCTGAGCGGGATGTTGATAAACCCTTCCTGATGGCTGTAGAAGACGTGTTCTCAATCACGGGTCGTGGTACTGTGGCCACGGGTCGGATTGAACGCGGTGTAGTCAAAGTTGGCGATAACGTTGAACTAGTGGGTATCAGAGATACTCGTGCTACTACCGTAACTGGGATTGAAATGTTCAAGAAGAGTCTTGAGCAAGGTATGGCTGGGGATAACGCTGGCGTACTACTTCGGGGTATCCAGAAGGCTGATATTGAACGGGGTATGGTAATTGCCAAACCTGGTTCGATTAAACCTCACAATGAATTTGAAGGTGAGGTTTATGTCTTAACAGAAAAAGAAGGTGGTCGTAAGACTCCATTTTTCGCTGGCTACCGTCCCCAGTTCTATGTGCGGACAACTGATGTAACTGGTACTATCAAAGCCTACACCTCCGATGATGGCAAAGAAGTAGAAATGGTGATGCCAGGCGATCGCATCAAGATGACAGTAGAATTGATCAACGCGATCGCTATTGAACAAGGAATGCGCTTCGCTATCCGCGAAGGTGGACGTACCATCGGTGCTGGTGTCGTCTCCAAAATTATCAAGTAGCACCTTTTCGCTCATAACAAAGGAGCAGAGATGGTCTTTATTGTGCCTCTCTGCTCCTTTCTCTTCCCTCTATAAATAAGGTAATAGGTTACAGGGGACAGGTAATAGTTTTCTGTAACCTATACCCTGTAACCTTTAACCTGTAAATACTCCCCTAATTACGCAGAACCTGGAAAATTAAAGATGGCAACTCTACAGCAGCAGAAAATTAGAATTCGCTTACAAGCTTTTGACCGACGCTTATTAGACACATCTTGCGAGAAGATTGTAGATACAGCTAACCGCACCAATGCTACAGCCGTAGGCCCAATTCCTTTACCAACAAAACGCCGGATCTATTGTGTGCTGCGATCGCCTCACGTAGATAAAGATTCACGGGAACACTTTGAAACCCGTACTCATCGCCGGATCATTGATATTTACCAGCCCTCTTCTAAGACTATTGATGCCCTGATGAAATTGGATCTACCATCAGGTGTAGATATTGAAGTCAAACTTTAATTTAGTCATTAGTCATTAGTACTCAGACAAACGACAAAAACAATAGTATAATTTTTTACACAGCCCTGAAGAAATATATCTCAGGGCTTTTATTTAGCCAGGAAACAAATGATAGAATGTAGATAAAGTACGGGAAAAGCAGAGAAAAAGAAATTTTAAAGATTAAGTTTATACCAAGATAACAATGACATCATCTTCTAAAATTGCAGTTCGTGAACTACCTCTGTTCCCGTTACCCGAAGTAGTTCTGTTTCCTACCAGACCGTTGCCTCTACACATCTTTGAATTTCGCTACCGAATCATGATGAACACGATTTTGGAGAGCGATCGCAGGTTCGGTGTTTTGATGTTCGATCCAGTCAAAGGTACAATCGCAAACACTGGTTGCTGTGCCGAAATTATTCATCACCAACGGCTGCCAGATGATCGGATCAAGATGATGACTTTAGGGCAGCAAAGATTTCGTGTATTAGAATATGTTCGTGAAAAGCCATACCGCGTTGGTTTAGTAGAGTGGATAGAAGACCAACCACCGACTAAAGATTTGCGACCTTTATCAACTGAAGTAGAACAACTACTGCGAGATGTTGTGCGTCTATCAGCCAAATTAACCGAACAAAATATCGAATTACCAGAAGATTTGCCTGATCTACCTACAGAGTTATCTTATTGGGTAGCCAGTAACCTTTATGGTGTCGCCGCAGAGCAGCAATTATTGTTAGAAATGCAAGATACTGTAACTCGTCTAGAGCGGGAAGCAGAAATTTTAACCTCTACTCGGAATCACTTGGCAGCTCGCGCTGTTCTCAAAGACACATTTAGTGAAAAGTGAAGAGTGAGGAGTTACAAGTTACGAGTTAGGAAGAAAAAACAAAAATAAAAGATCGACAACTTATAATTTATATTTCCTCAGCTAAATAACTCGTAACTCCTAAATCCGAAATGATAATTTTTAACTCTTAACTTCTCAAGTAACAGCGCTGATCGGCAAAACATTGTAAGCGCCAAGAATTTTTAAAATCTCTGTGTGGATAGTTAATTCTGCTAAAGCAGATTGCATTTGTGCTTCGTTGACATCCGCTTCTAAATCCATAAAAAATAAGTATTCGCCTAGCGATCGCTTCGTTGGACGAGATTCAATCCGGCTGAGGTTAATTCCTCGTTGAGCAAATATTTGCAAAGGTTTGAGTAATGCTCCGGGTGTGTTTGCAGGCATACTAAAAGCTAGCGATGTATGACTCGTAGGCTCTTTTGATGTTTGGTATCCAGCGTCCGCTTCAACCTGACTTACTACCCAAAAACGAGTACAGTTTTCTGGATAGTCGTTGATGCCACTAGCAAGGATCGGCAGGTTGTAAAGTTGAGCTGCTCTACTAGAAGCGATCGCTGCTGTTGTTGTCTCTTGCTCCAATCGCTGTAGTGCTTCGGTTGTAGAATTGCTGGGAATAATCTGTACAGATGAGAGAAACTGGTGTAACCATCCCTGACATTGTGCCAAAGCTTGCGGATGAGAGTAAACAGTTTTGATTTTATCTAAGCTAGACGCACAAGAAATTAACGTATGGACAATAGGTAATACTAAGGCTAACTGAATTTGCAAACTGTCCAACTGCCACAGTGTATCTAATGTCATAGTCACACTCCCTTCAATAGAATTTTCTACTGGCACAACAGCCAAGTGGGCTTGACCATCAGCAACGGCGTGCAGTGACTGAGAGATGGTGGGATAGGGATATAACCTAGCCTCAACTCCCGTACTTTTAGTTAGCCAGTTGACATAAAAAACAGCTGCTTGTTCTGCATAAGTGCCGGGAGGCCCTAAATGTGCGATCGATAAGGTCATGTGTTTATTAGTTATCTGTTTAATTTATAGACTATATCGTGAGTAAACCCACCCTTTCTTTATTGACCAAGAATATTGCTTTAATTTGATTTATTTAATTACATACTGGTCTTGTAAGTAGTGTAATTATACAGTTTGTACCTGTACAAAAGTGTGGGTGCTTGACTAGATAGAGCAAATGTACTACTTTAGCTTCAGTGGTTGTTTCAGCGAGAAATTAAAGATTATGAAGTTCTCTTACACAATTCTCTATGTGAAGGATGTTGTTCAATCGGTCGCTTTTTATGAAAAGGCGTTTGGTCTGAAACAGCAGTTTATTCACGAGAGCAAACAATACGCCGAGATGGAAACGGATGGAACAACTCTCGCTTTCGCCTCAAATGAACTTGCAAAATCTAACCTTCCCCAAGGATTCCAAGAAAACAGTCTCTCAAATCTACCTGCTGGTATTGAGATTGGTTTTGTAACAGACGATATAACAGCAGCTGTATCGCGTGCGATAGAAGTTGGTGCTGTGATTGTTGTAGATGCCAAAGTTAAGCCTTGGGGACAAACAGTGGCTTATGTCCGTGATTTGGATGGAATTCTTGTTGAAATTGCTAGCCAAATGTAAACTAAATTAAAAAAAATAAACATAATAAATTAATCAATAATAGAAGTATCAAACAATTACTTCCTTTAATTCATGGCTACCAAGTTTACTGCCTCCCAATCAGTGGAAATCGCTGTTCCAGAGCAGCCTATTGCCATTCAGCACTACTTGCGTCAGCCTCAACGTCTAGTTAAGGCTTTGGCTGATAACAGTAGAATTGAGCAGCTTTCTGAGGAAGTATTTCGCTTGAAAATGCGTCCGTTAACTTTTATGTCATTGAGTATTCAACCTACTGTAGACATGAGAGTTTGGGCAGAATCAAATGGAATAATTTATTTGCGATCGCTAGGCTGTGAAATCCTGGGTTTCGAGTATATTAACCAGCGCTTTGCTCTTAATTTAAAAGGGCATCTATCTCCCAAAGAGTTAAGCACTGGCACTCGCCTGCAAGGAAGGGCTGATTTAGAAGTGCTGGTGGATTTGCCACCGCCATTTTCCTTCACTCCTAAGCCAATTTTAGAAGCTACTGGCAATACTTTGCTCAAAAGCGTACTGTTATCAGTCAAGCAACGGTTATTAAATCAACTTTTGGCGGATTATCGCTACTGGGTGATATCACAAACTAAAGATAGAGGACTGGACGGTAACGGTACTGAATTGCCAATCCTGAATGCCGAGTAATTATTTAATCACTCAGCGTTTAGTACTTTGATTTGGCAAGGACGAAAAGACTGACGATGTAGGGGCGAAGGCCCGTATTGTTGCAAAGCCAGCAAATGTCGCTGGCTACCATAACCCTTGTTACACTCTAGGTTGTACATAGGGTATTTTAATGCTAAACGCATTACCAGCTCATCACGCCAAACCTTAGCAACAATACTAGCAGAGGCAATAGCGAGCGATCGCTCATCCCCTTTGACTATTGTTTGTTGCGGCAATAGCAAGTCTTTGATTGACTGATTGCCGTCAACCAAGCAAATTGCAGGCTGTACCTTTAACTTCAGCACAGCCCGCTTCATTGCTAACAGCGTTGCTTGCAAAATATTTATCTTGTCAATTTCGGCAGTTGAAGCAAACCCAATTTTCCAGTCTATAGCTAGCTCACAAATTTGCTGCGCTAGCTGAGTTCTCCGAGGACTAGACAACTTTTTACTGTCTTTAATTTTGGCTGCTATCAGTATTGGTAAAGCATGACTTGGTAATATCACTGCTGCTGCCACTACAGGGCCAAATAGGGCACCCCGCCCTACTTCATCTATACCTGCAACCAACCCTGGAATTCCTGAGAAGGTAGAAAACTCCAGCCAACTGGATTTTTCCAAGGGTGCTGGCGACGTTTCTACCATAAAACAAATTAATTATCTTCAATTGCGGAAGAACGACGGCGGCGGCGACGGCTAGCAGTGGCACTACTATTAGCTTCACTTTCATCTGCGACCTCGCTGGCGGCAGAGGTTTTCGCAGACAAACGTTCCGAAAGATTCGCAGTCAACTCCAATGGTTCAGATGGCTCTTCTATCAAAGATTTTTGTTCTGGCTCAATAACTTTTGGTGTCGGTATTTTGCTTGTGGTTATTTCAGGTGTTGCTTTTTGGGCAATAGTGATTATTTCCGGTGTCGCTTTTTGAGCAACAGTGGTTATTTCCGGTGTTGCTTTTTGGGCAATAGTTGATTCTGAGGTTGATTCAGTTGGGGTCGTTGGCAGTTGACCAGGCTGAATCACATTAATAATCACAGACTTGGTATTTTTAACCTCTTGCTCCAACTTCACCAAGGGAGATATTCCCATTAAGGCAAATATATCCTGTTCTTGGAGGCTCATTTCTACAGTTCTAATCTCCGGTGGTTCTACCACTGGCTTAATTGGTTCTGCTTTGATAACTTTAGTGCGCTCTACTCTTTCACTCCAACCTGGTTTACCAAGGGTGGGCGAGGGGAACTCTGGTGCAATTCCTAATTCTGGTTCAATATCAAGGTCTAAGTCTGGCTCATTGACAAAAGGTAGGGGATGGGCAATAACGCGAGCTTCATCTTTCCCGTTTAACCCGTTGATGCCGATTTTACTGCGGCGAGTACGGGTACGACGCTTGTTATCATTCAGTTCTTGATAACTAGGATGATTGATTAGATTTAGATTACTCAATTCCGGGTCGCCGTCAAATGCTTCCCCAAACCCATCATAGGTTTCTCGTGGTTCCGGGGTGCGGGCAGATGGCTGACGTGGTTCTCGGTGAGGTAGAGATACAAAACGCTCACGTTCTGGTGTGTCTGCCGGTATTGGCAATCGGTTTTCGATTTCTCCGGGGAGACGCACGGTATGTCCTAAACCGCCACAGGTAGGACAAGTTTCACCAAACAATTCGTAAATATTTTGACCCTGACGTTTGCGGGTCAATTCTACTAAACCTAGTTCGGTGAGTTGGGCAATCTGAGGACGAGCTTTGTCTGCTTTGAGTGCTTTATTAAAATGTTCGAGAACTTGTAGTTGGTCACGCCGCGATTCCATATCAATAAAATCAACAACGATCACTCCGGCAATATTCCGTAGACGCAACTGACGAGCAATTTCTGTTGCAGCTTCGCAGTTTGTCCACAAAACTGTTTCTCTAGCTGTTGCTGATCGCGTGAAGGAACCTGAGTTAACATCAATTACGGTTAATGCCTCTGTCGGCTCGATAATAATGTAACCGCCAGAAGGTAGGTCTACCCTTGGTTTCAGAGCTTCTCGAATGGCGGCAGTGATGCGGAAGTATTCTAAAATTGGGGAGCGATCGCGGTGATGGTCAATCAACAATCCCTGCGGTGTTTGACCGCCACTCCAATTTTGCAAGTACTGTTTGACGCGCTTCAAACCGGTACTGGAATCTACGACAATCCGATTGACATCCGCGCCGTACATATCCCGCAATACGCGCTGGATAAAGTCATCGTCTCGGTTAAGCAGTGCTGGGGCACGGGTGGAATGCGCTTCCTGCTGGATCGCCTCCCATTGCTTTTGTAGCAACTCCAAATCTTCCATAATTGCTTCTTCGGGTTTGCCTTCGGCTTCTGTACGCACGAGCAAACCCATTCCCGCCGGTTTGACCAAAATCGCTAGTGCCCGCAAACGGTTGCGCTCACTTTCACTTTTAATCCGTCGGGATAAATTTACACCTCTACCATAAGGCATCAGTACTACGTAGCGTCCGGGTAAGGTAATATTACCCGTGAGCCTGGGCCCTTTTGTCCCAGTTGGCTCTTTCATTACTTGCACCAAAACTTTCTGCTGTGGTGCTAATAATTCTGTAATTGCCGCTGCGGTACGCTTGAGCTTCAATGGCCCCAAGTCAGTGACGTGAATAAAACCGTTGCGCTCTGGGTCGCCAATATTGACAAAAGCTGCATCTATCCCAGGCAATACGTTTTCTACTACTCCTAAGTAGATATCACCTATTTGGTGATGACCGGTAGCAACAACGAGTTCTTGTATTTGATCTTCAGAAAAAACCGCAGCAATTTGGTGCTGCTCCGCGATGATAATTTGTTTTGGCATTCAATTTCCTCAAAAATTGGCAGCACTTATAGGTTTGAGGTTTGTTGTATCAAGCCCGGTTAATTACTTGTAATTCAAAACTCCCCGCGTCTTTGCGTCAGTTTTAATACCAGTTTTTTCTCGGTTTGATATTATATTTTTGCTGCCCTCACAACCCTCAAAAGGCGCTACTGATAATAAAAATCGCAAACCTGGGCTTCTAAGTTAAATAGCTATTGGCGCTCTTAAAAGCGTTTCCACGGCTGATTATTCTAGAACGGCTGCATATTGTTTAAGCAATTAAATCAACCGTCCGTGGTTGATTTGTGATGCAATACACTCAAATCTTGAGAGTTCTGAGTTGAAAGTTCTAAATCCTGAGTGAGCATTTTAACTCAGGACATTCATTTGAGAGTAACCTACTGAATTCGTTAAGAAAAAGAAACTATTTCTATGTTCCATTCCCCGGTTTTATCCTTAGGGTTATACTCAGCAACGCCAGTTACTACCCTACCTTGAGGCGTTCTAGCCTAACGCAAGCCGCGCTTTGCGCGTCTATGAACGTCTACAAGTTAGACCAACCGACGGCAGTTGCTTCAACTCTAAAAAACTAATGCACTAGCTTTTTGGTTCTACTGTGGATTAGACATTCAGCAGTTGCTTAAAAAGGATGGATTTAGAGAAGCTAACCGAGCCTGCTGTTAGTTACTGATTCACAAGGTAGCTATAGAGAAAGTGTGCATTCTTAAATTATGCTTTTTTTGTCTGGGATATAAATCCTAGAAGTTGCACTCTAATATCTTTGCTTTCGCCCCCTGGATACCAGGGTAGTGAACCAGCTAATTCAATGCAGCGCCAGAAAATTTCTCTTCACACTATTCTAACGCAACCTTACTAAAAATCAATTCCTATAAGCTGCCATGTCAGGACGAACTACTAGCAAGTTGCCCTACAGGGATTATACCGCTAAAATTAGCCGATTGCGGTGGATATGCAGGAGTTGAAATTCTACACTAGCCACTGTCTTTAGCATAAACAGGATTTGTTCGGGACGCAATAGCAAACCGTCCTGGCGATAGCTACCTAGATAACGGATCACGGATGACATAAATTCTGTTTTGCTATTGTGAGTTTCTACTAATTCTAGTTCAAACAAGCGATCGCGCAGATTTATTAATTGGCTCTTACCTGACTTAGTTGTTTGCTCGTACCAAAGTTCCTCTTTTGCTTTGATTGTATCAATCCAGTCTTGCCATTGTATGGATGTTGTTTCTTCAAGTGCTGCTACAGTAATCAAATACTCTGCGGACTCGAGCAGTTGGGTAGCGGCACTAGCTTTTAAATCTATCTGCTCCACATTATATATAGGTATGTCTGTGGGCATTTCACGAGCCAACTGTTCTCGGAAAGTATCAACCTCCACTGGCACTGTCAACTCAAAATCTGCAATTTCACCGCTGCTAGTAGCCCCTAGAGCCAAAGCAGTTGCTAAAGAAATCCGCGGCATTGGATGAAACCCACCTGTGAAAGCGATTGGTAAGCCTGCTCGCCGCACAATTCTGTCAAACAGACGGATTAAATCCAAGTGGCTGATCAAAGCCATATTACCCTGTTTTCCGAACCAAACTCGCAGCCTTTGGGCTTTAGTTGTATTGGGGATAAACTCGCCAGCGAATTTTGGGATCACAGGTGATTCAATCACGATGTTATGCCCAAAGTCAGTGCCACAGACACCACAATGAGAACAACCTTCAAAAGAGCAGTCGGGTACAATTGCTGCTTCTAAGGCGCGTTGTAAGTCTTCTTGGAGCCACTTTTTATCAATCCCGGTATCAATATGATCCCAAGGTAAGGGAATATCAAGGGAGTGGGGAGAGATGCGATTAATCCCGTCTCTATTGGGGAGAGATGCGATTAATCCCGTCTGTATAGGAGTTAGGAGTTGAGTATTTTCCCCATCTTCCGATCTCTTCTGCGCTTCTGCGTGAAACAAATTCCATTCGCCATTTTCTACTTGGCGGTATTTCCAATCTAAATCAGCTTGGGCGATCGCAGATCCCCAAGCATTAAAAGCTTGATCTAAATTTTCATACCAGGAATCCATGCCAGCACCCAATTCCCAGGCACGGCGCACTACTTTGCTTAAATTGCGATCGCCTCGTCCTACAAAGTCTTCCATTGCCGAAATGCGGACATCGGTAAAATTTACCTTCACTGCCTTTATCCGGCGGAATTCTTGCCGTAGTAAGTTTTGTTTTCGCTTAAATTCAGCCGTAGAAACTGAGTGCCACTGGAATGGTGTATGTGGCTTGGGCGTAAAGTTAGAAATTGTCAGGTTAAAGTTTAGGGGTTTTCTGCCTTTGCCTCGACATTCTCGCTGTAGCCAGCTGACTGTTTCCGCAATGCCCAAAACATCACCATCCGTCTCACCCGGCAAGCCAATCATAAAATACAACTTTATTTTATCCCAGCCTTGCTCCCAAGCGGTTTTTACTCCCCGCAACAATTCTTCATTTGTCAAACCCTTATTTACGATGTCTCGCATTCGCTGAGTACCAGCTTCTGGAGCAAAAGTCAGTCCACCTTGGCGCGTACCTCCCAGGATGTTGGCAATATTTTCATCAAATCTGTCTACCCGTTGGCTTGGTAGAGTCAAAGAAATGTTTTCATTTTTTAAGCGATTTTTGATTTCCATCCCTACTGCTGGCAGGGATAAATAATCAGAACAACTCAGAGATAGTAGGGAAAACTCATTGTAACCAGTTGCCCGCATACCTTGTTCAATTGCTTCTACAACCTTATCGGGTTCTACATCCCGTGCTGGTCGAGTCAGCATTCCTGGTTGACAAAAGCGACAGCCACGAGTACAACCACGCCGAATCTCTATGGTCAAGCGGTCATGCACTGTTTCTACGTAGGGAACTAACCCAATAGAATATGCTGGTATGGGAGTTGCAACCCGTCGCAAAATTCGTTTTGGCACGTCTGGGCGATGAGGATGAACTGAGCCATCCTCTGCCATGTCATAAAACTGAGGCACATATACACCTGGTATCTGTGCCAAATCCAGTAATAGATGTTCCCGGCTCAATCCTGCTTGTTTGCCTTCTTCCAACACCAAAGCAATTTCTGGCAGCAGTTCTTCTCCATCTCCAAGGGCGAAAAAGTCAAAGAAGTCGGCATAAGGCTCAGGATTGGATGTTGCTGTTTGCCCACCAGCAAAAATCAACGGAAACTGGGACTGGAGATTAGTAAATTCTCCCCCTGCTTCTTGGCGTTCTCGCCACGTCAAGGGAATTCCAGCCAAATCCAACATTTCAAGGATATTAGTTGCACCCAGTTCATAACTGAGGCTAAAGCCTAAAATGTCGAATTCTATCAGCGATCGCTTTGACTCTACCGCAAACAACGGCGTATTAGTTTCGCGTAGTTTGGTTGCCAGGTCTTGCCCTGGGAGGTAGGCGCGATCGCACAATTGACGCGGTTGGGCATTCAAGATGTTATAAAGGATGATGTGCCCTAAATTAGATGCACCGACTTCATACACTTCTGGGTAGGTTAAAACCCAATGTATTGCTGTCGTATCCCAAGGTTTGTGTACTGCTAATAGCTCGTTACCTAGGTAACGGGCTGGTTTTGAAATATCTGACGTTATTAATTTTTCAACTGCAACAACCACTGTGCTATCTTCTAGCTACCTTAATTACAGCTACCCAACCTTAGCATTGAATTAGGTCTTCTAACAGGTTTATCGTTGCAACTTACAACTCCTTTACATAAAATCCACTAATTGCCCGAATCTTTGTGCTTTTAGATCAAGTTATGTTTGGGTCAACTCAGCCTCACTATCTAATATTTCAAATACCCGATCGAGTTGCGTCAGTTCAAAAATAATTCTTATTGATGGAGCAATAGCACAAATTTGGAAACTCCGTCCTAAAGTAAGAGCCAGCTTGTGTGTAGATAACAATGCCATCAACCCCGCGCTGTCTAAGGATTCTACTGCTGCTAGGTCTACTACCAAGATGGAAACACCATTTTGTGCCAACACTGTAGTCATATCTCGTTCAAATTCCAAGGCGTTTGCAGCATTCAAAGACCCTTGGGGGCGAATAACTGCAATCTTGGGATAGTTAAGCACTGCTTGCATAGTTACATCCTGTTGAGAATTGTTGAAGCGTCAAGCTAAGGATTATTTGAACATAAACTCTATTTTGTAGCATCGGCCATACGTCTTAGCTCTCTTTGCTGAATCTTTATTGCTTTAGTCTCTCTGTTTAAAGATTGTTATAATTCCAGCTTGAAATGTGTTTATGTATACTTTTTTTTTATCTCAGTTCAAAAACAATCAACTATAGACAGCCATAGAGCAAACAAATTATCAGTAACTATGCTGAGAAAACTTGCTTAGTCTATAAATAAAGCTAATTTAGCTAATTCTTAACAGCAAGTTAAATCTCTCACCTTAGCGTTGCTGATCGCATACGGCAAAGTCATAGCGAATTATCTAACTAACTAATTGAATTGTGATATATATCACTAGTAAGTTAGTGTTTGGATCACTCTTTATACTTAGACTGATCTGGGATGATTAGTATCATATACGGTTGGGCTATTACTTATGAGAACTCAGTACGTTATTCGTAAATTGGTAGAAAAAGCTCTTGACATTAAAAAATTAACTCCTGAGATAGAGAATGAAATAAACTCAGAACTGACGGAACGGGGTTACATTTCTGATGTTGATTACGAAGCCCTAGAATTATTAATGGCAGAGATGGATGCTGGCCGAATCCAGTTGGTTCCTAGCCTGGGATATTAGAATAATTCGTAATTTGTAATTCGTAATGACGCTCGATGACTCGCTATCGCCCTTGGGTCTCCTTTTGAAAGATGACTCGTTAACGCTAGGCTATCGCCTTTGGCATTTCCCTAACTCTTGGAGACACTAGGCGAAGGTAAAAGACTCGCTAATGTAATTGGTAACTAAGTTTAGTCAGGGGGCCTACAAAAAATTCTGTTGTTGGTAATGTTGTCGGTATTAAATGCCCTAATCCCCAATCCCTCTTGATATGCTTGCCAAAGTTGGTGAATAAATTGATTGAGTTGCTGCTTGGCCGCTGAGTCAGGTTCAGTTTTTGGTTCTTTTGCTAAAACTTGGCTCAAGAAGGTAATTACTTCTGTGTCTAAAGCTGGCCGAAATAAATTGGCAGGCCAAAGTAGGTCAGACGCATCTCGCAAATCGGTAATTAGCGGCGATTCCTGAATAAAAGTAACCATTAATAAAGGACGCACCCAGCATAACTGGCGAGAAACTACAAATTCAATCACTTCTGCATACAGATTCTTGTCGCCATGCTCTAAAGACACAATTTGTCCTGGTTGAAGAAAATCTAGGCTAATGTCCATGATTATGCAGTTTGGGCAGGGGCAAGGATTATTTTGCAAATTCCTTAATCTTAAAAATAAAAATGCGCTACGTTTAAGGAAAGCTTCTATAAGATTAAGGTAGCACTCTCACGGCAACGATGTCTAAGACATCTGCCTCAGAAGTAGCTGTGCAAAACTAATACAACCAATTCCTCGCAGCAAAGGGTTTTTCTAGGATAGTATCTGAGCAGAAATACTATAGAATAGGTAAACAACTGTTGAGCGATCGCTAAACAGAAACTTTGTTGTAGTTAAGTAACGAGAAAAGAGCAAAGAGCCGTGTCAGTTGAAACTATTCAAAAGCCTTCCACAACCCGCAAGCTCGCGCCTCGGTATCGCGTTTTGCTCCATAACGACGACTACAACTCGATGGAGCATGTTGTGCAGTCACTAATAGCCACTGTACCAAGCCTTACCCAACCCCAAGCTGTGAGCATCATGATGGAAGCCCATACTAACGGGCTAGCTTTAGTCATTACTTGCGCCCTAGAACACGCTGAGTTTTATTGCGAAACATTGAAAAGTCACGGTTTAAGTAGCACGATTGAACCTGATGAATAGTTATTGGTCATTTGTCATTGGTCATTAGTCGAAGTATAGAGTATTGGCTGGTGACTTAACATTGGTATGAACAAAAACCTTGTCCGTTTAGCTGAACGCCCTGCCCCTATTAGGCTGGGTTGTTTTATTTTGACTTTATTGTTGCTATGGTTGCCATTGGCTACACCAATATACTTACTAGTGCATGATTCAAATTTAGAAAGTATATTGACATTGGTATTGTTATATGCAGTGTTTATTTTTATCTTGAGACTATGGGGTAAATATGTCTACCAGCAGCCCCAAATTCTGCGGCATTATGGCTTAGAATTCACACGACAAAACGGTGTGGATTTGCTGCGTGGCTTGGCTATGGGGATAATTAATATTCTGATACTTTTTGGTGTACAAAATTTGTTGGGTTGGTTGGTGTGGCAACAACCGAAAGTTTTTTTGCTGAAAGTGATTTTAGAGGGTTCACTTGTTGGCTTGGGCATCGGATTTGCTGAGGAATTGTTATTCCGAGGCTGGTTGTTAGATGAATTACAACGAGATTACAGTCCGCGTGTGGCACTGTGGACAGATGCAATTGCGTTTGCTACATTGCACTTTATTAAACCATTGGAGGCAATTATTCATACACTGCCGCAATTCCCAGCTTTAGTGCTGCTGGGGTTAACGCAAGTATGGGCAAAGCGTTGGCGCAGGGGACGCTTGGGTTTTCCAATCGGTCTGCATGGTGGTTTTGTATGGGGCTACTACATTATTAATGTTGGGGAATTAGTGAAATATTCTGGCCAAGTTCCTGATTGGGTAACTGGTGTGAATAATAATCCCCTGCAAGGAGTTATGGGGGTGTTGTTAATGAGTGTACTAGCTTTGTGGATACGAGGGCGAACAGTGAAAAATTAAAAATGGGTAATGAACTTGTGGAAAAATAAAATATCGGCTAAAAAGAAGCTACATTAATATTCCATTTAGCCAAAAGGCTTTTAGAGATTCAACATCAAACAAATATTTATGGTTAAAAATAATGGATTGTAGTCGTCTGGAATATATAAAAAACGTCAATGATGATGGTGATGTTTGGGCGTATGAAGGTTATCTTATTGGATCTTACTTTCGGTTGAACTTTAAAAAGAATGAGGCTACAGGTGTAGATAATCACGCCTTTAACTTACCAAAAGGATCTCTTATCATCCTGTCTCAAAAACGACCTGAGTACGAGCGATACTTGACGCACGTAGTTGAACTGGTTAATGAAGGAAGTGAAGATAAGCCCCAATGGAAAACAGATACATGGGGTATTTTCCGATGGGTTAAGGTTCATTGGATTGCTGATTTCGACAATCCCAGCCGTATTCCCCTGGATCAGAAGGAAATGAGAGCCGAGTGGGGTCGGTTTAACACTAAAGCTAAATTGTTGTCTAGTGAAAACTTGATGAAGCAGTGGGGTAGTATCGATAAATTAAGAACGCACTTAGGAGAAGTTTTTAATTAAACGATCGCCATAATTCACCTTGCGCGATCGCACCTAGGGCACATTTTTGACTAAGATAATTCCTTCACCACACCATCTGTGATGTTTTTCATAAAAATTGCCAAGGAGAAAAACAATGATACAGCCAGTCATTTTAGAAAAATTAGAAGAACTCCCTGAGTCTCTTCAGACAGAAGTGCTTCATTACATTGAGTTTTTAATAGAGAAGCACGCTCAAAACTCTACCGAAGAAAAGCAGACAAACAAGCGTCGCGTTGCTGGAACGATGAAAGGAATGTTTGTTCTGCCATTGCCTAATGACTTTGATGAGCCGCTTCAAGATATGAAAGAATATATGGAATGAATAGATTACTATTGGATACTCATGCTTTTATCTGGTTTGTCTCTAATGATGCCACCCTGCCAGTGTTAACTAGAGAAAAAATTGAATCTGCTGAGGCTGTTTTCTTTAGTATTGCAAGTCTGTGGGAAATGGCGATTAAACTCAACATTGGAAAACTATCCCTACAGGGTGCTTTTGAAGAGATTGAACCTAAGAGAACTCCACAGAATAATTGATCCTATGATAAGAGAAAGATAAATTCAGTGTGCAGTCTAGCTCATGTATCCAAAATCTATCATTCAACTCACCGCGCACCTAAAATCTCTGTACATCAAAACAGCGAAAAAACTCAAGGGAAGTGACCGAAGACAATTCATGGCAGAAGTAGTCAAAGGTTTGGGAATAGGTGGACAAACTGTGGCGGAAAGGGAGTTGGGATGGAATAGGCGCACTATCCGTAAAGGGATGCAGGAGTTAGAGAGTGGTCAGCCTTTTATTGATGGTTTCAGGCGTAGTGGACGCAAGCGGGCTGAAGCAAAATTATCAAACTTGTTGAGGGATATAAAATCGTTAGTAGACCCACAAAGTCAAACTGACCCCAGTTTTAAAAGTATACGTTTGTATACACGCATGACGGCAAGCGAAGTCCGTCGTCAACTAATTGAACAATTTGGTTACACAGAGGAAGAACTACCTTCATCAGAAACAATTCGACGAAAATTGAATGATTTAGGCTATACCTTAAAAAGAGTTCTGAAAACCAAGCCTATCAAGAAAATTCCCGAAACAGAAGCGATTTTTGAACAAGTTGAACAAATTAATAGTGAAGCTGACAATGACCCTCATACTCTGCGAATTTCCATTGATGCTAAGGTAGCAGTTAAGATTGGAGAATTTGACCGTGGGGGTAAAAATCGAATGCCAACCATCTCAGTAGACCACGACTTCCCGACGGAGATAACTCTGATTCCCTACGGCATTTTTATACCTGAATACAACGAGTTATTTTTATTCTTTGTTTCTTCCAAATTAACCGCTGATTGTATTGTTGATTTGCTTGAAAGCTGGTGGCAAACTGTCAAACACAGATTTGCTCATATTCAAAAACTGGTGATTAATCAGGATAATGGACCTGAAAATAATTCTCGCCGCACTCAATTTATGAAGCGGATTGTAGATTTTGGTACATCATCTCAACTGACGTTACAACTTGCTTATTATCCGCCTTATCATAGCAAATATAACCCGATAGAACGTTGTTTTGGCTGGTTAGAACAGCATTGGAATGGTAGTTTACTTGACACTGTTGAGACTGTACTGAATTTCGCCCAAACTCTCACATTTAAGGGTAAAAATCCGGTGGTCACATTGGTAGAAACAGTTTATTCTACAGGAGTTAAACTTACTACCTCCGCTATGGCAGAAATTGAAACACAGATTCACCGCCTCCCCAATCTCAGAAAATGGTTTGTAGAAATTTTTGCTAAACCCACATAGCTATTGGATCATTTTTTTTGTGGAGTTCTCTAAACTAATTGCTGCGGGTATAACGATTCTCCCTATTACCTTTACCGATACTGTTCAATTCCGTTATTTACCACTGCATCATCGAGATCCGTTTGATCGTATTCTGGTGGCACAGGCGATGAATCATTCCCTTGTTTTGATTAGTCGTGATTCGGCTTTTGATGCCTATGACATTCAGAGGGTTTGGTGATGAAAAAGTGGCTACGACACGCAGCATCAAATATCCTCCCATAGAAAGCTAGCCCATTCTTCACTACGGGCTATATCGATTGCAGCTAAAAGCGTCTCTCTCCGTCTTCTTCAGCCTAATTGACTATCTTTTCGTTACTTAAGTTGTCAGAGATAAACTCCTCTAGTTCCCACTTAGGCATCATGTAAAAATAAGTTGTACAAATTTATTTGAAATAGCCTGGCGTATCTAGCTTTCACATAAAAATTGTTCAGGTTATTTTTACACAAATCCTTAGTGAACCATAAATTTTTCCTGGCGGTTAAATCCATGTATCGGCTGTAATAGCTGTAATTTGGAGTGTCGATACTGACGCTCCAGCAACGTTCATTAGAGTTAGGCTTTCGAGTCGATTTGTTCCATTCAATAATGATTTCTGGATTAGCTTCACTCCAAAACTGATGCGGGCAAAGTTTTACTACTCGCTTCATTTGCGTTTCATCTCATTAATACTTATTTAAATTGTGCGATCGCCAAAGTCAACAGTGATTAGCAGTAGTTATTATGTGCTAACAATGTTCCACTTTAAAAGCACATTGTCAATACATTATTCATCGTAATTTGTATAAATTAACTGTTCATGAACCCCTATTCAAAACGCAGCCTCCACAACTGTCCCCACCACACACGCTTTATTCAAATTAACGCCGCTCAAATTTGTACCTTCTAACTCTGCACAGAGTAAATTCGCTCCCGTCAAATTCGCCCCTGCCAAATTTGCCCCCCGCAAGTCAGCTTCTTCAAGGTTTGCTTCACTCAACAAAGCACCCTGCAAATCGGCGCGGCTCAAGTCTGCACCTTTGAGATTTGCCCCTGTCAGGTTTGCACCGCGCAAGTCAGCACCGCGTAAGTCTACACCTTGCAAGTTCACATTCATCAAATTGGCTCCACTTAAGAAAGCACCCACCAATGACACATCACTGAGTCTGGCTCCCATCAAGTTAGCACCACGCAAATTGCTACCCCGCAAGTCAGCGCCTGTTAAATCTGCTTGCATCAGGTTTGCTCCCATCAAGTTCGCCCGCAAGTCAGTTTCTTGGAGGTTTGCCCCCATTAAATTTGCCCCCTCCAAATGCCCACCTTCGAGTTTAGAACCAGCAAAATTACTACCAACAAGGATAGCGCCAGCAAGATTAATCCGGCTTAAATCCAGTCGAGAGAGTTCCTCGTCTTCTAAATTTGCCCCTGGAAGTTGTTTGAGTTTTCCTAATCTAATTGCTTCAATATTCATGTAAAGTAACTACCAATCTCTTCACTTATCTTGCTGTGGCTATCCCATTGGGAATCAAGTATCCAGATACCGGCGCTGACTTTGGGTGTCATAATGGGTAAGTCGAGTCCCTGTTGTAAACCCATAACTAATAAAGTTAGGGTATCTACAAGTTTAGGGTCAAAGCGCGTAGATTGTTGCTGTCTGCACTCATCTAAAGCTTGAGTAAATATCTGTTCCCGGCTTTGATTTGACGATTTTCGCTCATTGACTCGCCACTGAAAATCTGCTAATAATGCCAAAATCCTCGACTCTAAGGGAATTTCATCTCCAGCTAAACCTGCTGGTTCCCCTGTGCCATTCCACCACTCGGTTTGGTGAGTGATAATTTGGGCAACTGCTCGCAGTCGTGGCATGGTTCGCAATACTTGCGCCCCTGGTACTAAAGGACAAGTTAAAGGAGAACTGGGGGCATCTTCTTGGTAGCGTGTGGATATACCGCCTGTGAGAACACTTTCTGCTTTCTGTAACGGATCTATGCGATGCAACAAAGCCGCCAGTCGCAATCTTTTAATTTGCCATGCGGGAAGATCCAAAAGCTGTCCGATCGCTTCAGCAAGTGCTACTACTTCCGCAGCTGCCATTGGATTGTTGACATCTGCCATATCCATCAGTTGCGCCATTCGCAAAAAGGCTTGGATTTCGTTGGAAACCAAGTTGCGATCTAGGGTTTGCTGGTGAGACGCTGTTGGGATAGATAAATTATCTTGCCCAGTCTGGAGGTAATCTACTACACGGGAGACAACTGCACCTAAATTTTGGGATCTGTCCATTGACGGTACAATTTGTTCTTTATCGGCTGTGAGTTTTTTCGCCAGTTCTGGGTTGTATTTTTTAATGTGAGCGATCGCTATTTCTGCTGTCTCTTGAACTAACTCTGGTTCAAATGTCCACAAGCCATAGAATTTTCGCTCTAAGTCTGATGTCGGCACTCCAACGCTACCATAATCAGCCTCTGATAACTCTTGACAAATTACCATTGCTGTGTATTTGGGCGATAGAATAATTAAGTGCCACTCTTGCGCTACTGGATCGACTGAATCTAACGCCACTAAGTCTACATTGGGTAAAAGGCTTGTGGGATGTTCAGCAAAGCCAGATTCAGAGGCAGCCATAATAGCAATTTCGCGGCTGCGCTGGGCAATGTCTGCATATCGCCCAGCTTCTTGTAGATACCATTTACCTTGTTGAAAGGCTGTGATGACTAAGGGTGTACCGTCATCTGTTAAGATATGGTCTTCGAGGGCATGGCACAAGGCAACTAGGGTATTTTTGTAGTAAACACCGAATCGAATTGGCCTGGTTGTGTGGCGATGGGCTGTTTCTAACCGTTGTAGGATTGAACCTTCTAACATGGGATTTGGTAAAAATAACCGCAGAGGCACTGAGTAAGAGAGAGGGAGACATTCAGAATTCTAAATATCTCCATATCTTAGTGTTTCTAGGATACACCTGCTAACTGTTTTTCTTTCGTCTCTAATGGTGCTGTAAGTGCTTCTTCTAAGTCAGCACAACCCAGCTTTTCTTCTAAGATTTTCATGACTTCGCGTCCGAAATCGTTGGGATTTTGTTGCCAAGCTTGCAAACAAACTTCACCGAAGAATGAACCAAGGGGTTCAGGATTCCACAGGAGTTTTTTGGCTGTCCACGGCATCAAACTCATTGGATCATACCCTGGTTTGAGGATACCTTCTTTGAAAGCGTATTCTTCTAAATGGGTATGGGGTTGTAGCCCAATAAAAAAGATGGCAGGTTCGACTTTATCAGCACCAAAAATCCGTTCTAGTTCGCGGTGGTAAGCAATGGTTTGGCGGATGGTTTCGGGACGTTCGTCAATGACGTTAAAGGAGTAGTTGACGGAAACTAAGTCGTTGAAACCAGCGGCTTTTAAGTCACGGCAGTTTTGCAAGACGTTTCGCAGGTTATACCCCATCCGCATTTTCCGCACAAGTTCTTGAGAACCACTGGTAATGCCGATTTCAAAGTAGTTCATCCCGGTTTTCGCCATTAAGTCGCACAATTCGGGTGTCAAATTGTCGGCTCTGATATATGCTGCCCAGTGGATGTCTCTCATACCAGAATCGACGATTTTTTGCAAGAGTTCTATGGCATCGGCGATAAATTTTTTCGCGGGGATAAATTGGGCATCAGTAAACCAGAAATTGCGAATGCCGCGATCGTATAATTGGCGCATCTCAGCAACTACTTCATCTGCTGGGTTGATGCGTACTTGTTTACCTTCGACGACGGTATAGACGCAATAACAACAATTGTGAGGACAACCACGCTTCGTTTGTACACCTATATAAAAGTCTTCTTCTTGCAGGTAAAAGTTAAATTCCGGCCAGATGCTTTCGATATAGTCGTAGTTACAAGCTGTTTTTTCTATTGGGGTGGGTTGTTCGTGAATCAGCCGTTTCCGTGGTTGAGCTTCTCCTGCAACATAACAGCGTTCATCTCGAAAATCTCTGCCACTTAAAAGTTTTTCTAGCAGGGTTTCGCCTTCACCCACAGAAATAATTGTCCCTTGGGGTAAGCTTTTACCCAATTGTTCGTAAAATACGCTGACTGCACCACCACCTACAACTACACGAGCATCAGAATGATATTTTTGGGCACGTTTTAAGCCCCGTTTGATTAAGCTTTGGTTCCGCCACAACTCTACATAGTAAGCAATGAAGATTCGCAAACCGCCCAATCCGCCGCGTAGTTTCAATAGAGGATTTTTGGCGTAGTAAAATTCAAAGGCGTTTTGCAGTGGGTTGCCACCACGGCCACCAACTGGAGCATAAATTTGAATATCCCGCCAAGAAAATACTAGTAGTGTCGGTTTAAATTCATCAATAGAGCGATCTAGAGCCGAACTGTAGTCTAAAGGTGGCACTGTTCCCAAATCAAAGATGCGCTGTTCAATATTAGGAAACTGCTTGTGGACATGATCGCTCAGGTAGACAACCCCAATAGGAAAGATGGGGTTACAAGGAAGGCGAACGTAAAGAATTCGATTTTCCATCATCTGTGTTTTGACTTCCATCTTGCCAATCTTTGGAGAAAGCGAGAAAAACATCCAGTTTTAAAGTGTGTGCTTGTTTTATTTGGTTTTATTTATCACAATCGTGCTTGACATCGCAGTCGATTGCTGATAGAGAAGAA
Organism: Nostoc cf. commune SO-36; assembly: GCF_023734775.1. Lineage (NCBI taxonomy): Bacteria > Bacillati > Cyanobacteriota > Cyanophyceae > Nostocales > Nostocaceae > Nostoc > Nostoc commune. The sequence goes on from NZ_AP025732.1 coordinate 2,754,502, forward strand.
AATAAAGTTAGCAATTGCGGGAAACGCTAAAATTGCTAGGCATAAAACATACATAAAATCTATAGATAGGCTTTATGAAGATATTTTTCATATAGCTTTACCATAACATTGACTTTATTCATTAAGCGATGATCCCATCTGATTAATCCTGAGATAGATAAAATAAAAAACTCACTTCCTCTCTATGTGAAAAGCAAGGGGATCGTCGTCTTATCTGCCTTAAGAGAATTAAAGATTTGATACAAGGAAAAAAATCTCAAAAAAATTTATTTGTGGTGTATAATTCCGAAAATGGCATAAATAGTTACAAAATTTTCATAACTAAAAATATATCTTAAGACAAAAATAACCTACAAATACTCAGTTGGTATTCGCAGTTACAGCAACTGGGGATCAGTGGGTGCTAGGCTTGGCTGGTGTAATGTAAAATTGTGGCGTAAAGCTCCTCAGCAGTTATGGCTCAAATATTAGATCCTCTACCACCTGAGCAATCGGGAAAAATTCTCTGCTGCTACATTAATGCCACGAGCAAAATACAGGTAGCTCGCATCTCCAATATTTCCAACTGGTACTTTGAAAGGGTTGTTTTCCCTGGACAACGTTTAGTGTTTGAAGCTCCGCGAAAAGGTCAACTGGAGATTCATACAGGGATGATGGCAAGTGCAATTTTATCTGATAAGATTCCGTGCGATCGCCTGATGCTCGAAGAACCCAGTACTAATGAGTTTGATACAGACTCGTCAGATGAAAAAGACCCTTTTAATACCAAACTAATGGTGCAGCAAATTAATACAAAAATCGGAGATACTACAAAACCCTTGCAAATCCTGGGTTTGGCATCGGTTGATTAAAAAAATTTTACTAAATTTTAAGGGTTGCTAATTCAGCAGCCTTTTTTGTTTATTATTTGGGCATTGCTTATTCTCCTTGCCCTCCTCATATTCCCCATCTCGTTTACAATCAATCTTATGAATCTGCCTTCATTTCTTTGGTTGTGGAAAATAGCGGCTTGGTCGATGGGGTTATCCCTGCTGGCATATTTGATGTTAGCAATCACCGGCGTTTGGATGTTTCGGGCGAGAACTTCGCAGCAATCTCCTTTTACCACTCCATTTATGGGCGGAAATAAAGGGGTGCGATCGCTCCACTATATAATGGGCATCAGCATGGTAAGTTTGGTGCTACTATTGCTGGCGATCGGCATTGTTGGCACTTTAGGGCACTTTGGTTCTTTAGGTCACTCGTCACACCTAATCGCTGGATTAATAGTGGTAGCACTAGTTTTACTGTCTGCTTTTAGTGCCACCCAAATTAGTGTTAGACGACCTTGGGCTAGACCCTTACACATCGGTGTAAATATTATTTTGTTTATAGGATTTGCCTGGGTATCCTTTACTGGTTGGATTGTAGTGCAAAAGTATTTACCGTGAACTACCACACGCCAGCTACCAGAGACATAGCCTACCCTACAATGAAGAAAAACATTGTAATCGAGCCGTGACAGCAAACTCAGCCAATATCTCAGCTTCTGTTTTTCGTCTATCTCCTTTGATTCGCATAACGCTGCTGAGTTTATACATCGCACTCACAGTTCCATTACCCTTTTTATCGCAGGTAACAGCTGCACCCGTACCCCCAGAATTATTGTGGATGGGAATTAGCATTGGCTTAGTTGCCTTGTATGCGGTATTAACTGAACAAGTAATTGTAGATGACGAGGGAATTCAGGTTACTTACCCCGCCTGGGTGCCTCGCTTTTTTCGTAAAGGTTGGTTTTTACCTTGGTCAAAAGTCAAAGAGTTAAAACCCCGCACCACTGGACAAGGAGGGCTAGTTTATTATTTCCTCAGCCAGGATGGGAAAGCTTATTTACTACCGATGCGTGTAGTTGGATTTGCTCGTTTCGTGCAAATTGTCGAAGCAAAGACGGGCATTGATACCACAGATGTTCGCCCATTAGCACAGCCCTGGATGTACCTGATTTTATTAGTATTCACACTGCTGTTACTATTGGTCGATGGCTGGGCGATCGCTACAGCCTTAACTACTGCACAATTAACTTAAAATTGGCATAGGGCATTGGGCATGGAGCATTGGGCATGGCTCAAGAATCAATCAATAGTTCTTCTTCCCCTGCTTCCTCTGCTTCCCTATCTCCCTACTCCCCACTCCCCACTCCCCTTGAATACAGCAAAAGCCATACTCAGGCTAGAGCAAGTTAATCTGTTTACAAAGCTGAAAACCCAACTTCCCGGCAATCAGCAAGGATATCCCATATTGCAGGATATTTCCTTAGAGATATTCCAGAGCGATCGCATTGCTATTGTCGGGCCAGTAGGCGCAGGGAAAACTTCGTTATTACGCCTTCTCAACCGCCTAATTGAACCCAGCAATGGCAAAATATATCTAGAAAATCAAGAATATCACCAAATTCCTGTCATCCAGCTACGCCAGATGCTTGTACTTGTATTGCAAGAGTCAAAGCTGTTAGGGATGACAGTTGGGCAAGCCTTGGCTTATCCTTTAGTTTTGCGTGGTTTGCCTAAAGAGACAATTCAACAACGAGTCAATCACTGGACAGACCAACTACAAATTCCCAGTGAATGGTTGGGGCGAACAGAGGTACAACTTTCTGCTGGACAACGACAACTAGTAGCGATCGCTCGTGCCTTAGTCATCCAGCCTAAAATATTATTATTAGACGAGCCAACCTCTGCCCTAGATGCTGGTACTGCTTCTCATCTAATGCAAGTCTTAACCCAGTTGAGTCAAACTCATCAAACTACAATTTTGATGGTAAATCACCAACTGGAATTAGCCCAGATGTTTTGCACTCGGTTATTACATCTACAAGGTCATTTATTCGCAAATCAAAAAGTCTCGGAGATAGACTGGTTTGAATTACGAAAAACCCTGATTCAAGCAGAAGCTCAAAACGATTTTGGATTTTAAATTTTGCATGAGTCAGGAGAAAGGAATCAAGAGTCGTTTTCTTAGTCCCCCATGCCTCATGCCCCATTCACACACTACTAAGCGTTGAACGTTGATTATTAAATCTCTCTCTAGCTAGCTTTGTTGTTTGTGACTGTGAAATATTGGTATTCAAAATTTCCATGTTAAAACGGTATCCAACATTGCGGATAGTTTGAATCAAATTGGGTTGCCGAGGATCAAGTTCAACCTTTTTCCGCAGCGATAAAACATGAGTATCAATGGTACGAGGGTTATCGATAGCGTCAGGCCAAGCGCGACGCAGCAATTCCGACCTACTCAGAGGCACTCCTCCAGCTTGTGCTAAAACGTACAGCAAACTGAATTCCTGGGGCGTTAAGTCGATAAACTCCCCTTGGAAACGGACGCGGCGCTGAACTAAATCGATTTGCAAAGTGCCATAATCCAAATAAGCTGGTGCAGTAGGTGTGCGCTTCCGGCGAATCAGTGCCTCTACCCGTGCCAAAAACTCTTGCATTCCAAAGGGTTTGCTCAGATAATCATCTGCGCCCGCCTTTAACCTGCAACAATATCAGCTTCACTATTACGAGCAGATAGCATTAAGATTAGAGGCTGCTGCTGACGATGCAACCAACGACAAAACTCAATGCCATCACCATCAGGCAGGTCTGCATCTAAAATAACCAGTGTTGGTTGATGACTTAAAAATACTTCCCTTGCTTGATAAATACTGGCAGCTTGATGCACACGGTATTCCAGTTGTTGCAAGTGCCAACCCAACAACGACCTCAGATGGGGATTCCCCTCAATGATTTCTATACAAACCGAACCCACGGTGGCAAGACCCCTTAGCGTCGATGACTTTCAAAGTAACAAGCCTATCTCTAAGGTTTTGTAGCCTTTGTTACTTCAACTCCAATCAACTTTACATTTCCTAATAAAAAGAGTCGCAGTATCTTTAATTTATGCCTTGCCAATAAGCGATTAGAAATATTATTAAATTTTTATTAAATTTCTCGTAAGAGTTGTTAGACTTATCAAAAGTTCTTTTAGCTTAACATTTTGCTTTAGATGGGTGTAATGTGGCAAATATCTGTAACCCAACCAGCTAACCACGACTACAGCAGCTTTTCAACCTGATGGTGAAAGGGAATTTTTTCCACCAAAATTAGTGCCCCATCCAGATACATAACATCAATACAATTGGGCTGTTGAGCGTGAAAATTAGAAAAATAACCCAGCAGCTAACTAGAATCGATGTTTTCTGGAATAGGATTAAACTATCATGTAGTTGCTATGAGGGTACTACCCAAAGTAGATGTGTTGACTTTGAGTTAATGTGAAAGTGAAATTACAGTTCACTTTTGAGCGTGAATCATTTACAATTCTCATTCCAAAGAGATTAATACAGCAGTTATGCTCCAAGACACACAAACCATCCGCTATTACCAAAGACTCACCGACGCCTTCGTCGAGTTATGGAATCGCGGTTATCGCACGGATGATATGCGGATGTATTTGGATGGATATCTAGCCGCACTAAGACATGGCAACATTCTTGAACCTATTTTGATTCATCGCTTAGAAGAGGAAGCCAGCCGCTACTTGTACGATGGATCAAATTTTGCAGTGCCGCAACCACAGCCGCAACCCGATTACTACTAACTAGCATTTACCTGGTCATTGATAGTAACCGTGAATTACCGCAGATGATTATAGCATATTATCTGTATTGGTCAACGGGTTTCCGTGGTGTGAAATTTTGGAGATGGAGATATTGTATTGATTAAACGCATCCCCTCAGCCCCATATTGGTCTTGCCAATCCGACTGAGGGATTGTTGGCTAGGTAGAAAATCAAGCCTAACATAGAGTATTTTTGTTAGAAATTTATTAAAAAACCCTTGAAAGGATAGAGAAATAGTGTCTCTCCTTTCAAGGATATTAAAAACGGCATATTGCCTTGATTACGAAGCGCAAATTCAGCAGTATACCCTTAGTTAGGGTAAACAGAGATTAAGAAGCTAATGCTACTTCTACCTTTTCCTGCAATTCACCTTTTTGGTACAGTTCAATTAAAATGTCAGAACCGCCAAGGAATTCACCATTGATATACACTTGGGGAATTGTCGGCCAGCTAGAGTATTCTTTAATACCTTGACGGATTTCCGGGTCTGAGAGAACGTCAACCGTCTCAAAAGGAACTCCCAAGGTATTGAGAATCTGCACAACGTTGTTGGAGAAACCGCATTGGGGCATTAACTTGTTTCCCTTCATGAAAACTAAAATCTTGTTCTCTTGTAGCAAGCTATCAATTTTGTCTTTGAGTTCTGGTGTCATGGTATTTGTGTTTCCTATGTTGGATTCAACAGTGAGGAGTGAGGAGTCAAAATTCATAACTCCTAACTCTTATTTACGAAGCTGCTGTTCCTTGCCAAGCTTCGGGAGTGTATGTTTTCACCGCCAAGGCATGAATCGCTTCAGTTGACATAGCTTGACCCAACGCACCATAAACTAACTGGTGCTGTTGCACTAGTCCTTTACCTGCAAAGTGCGATGAAACTACTGTCACCTGATAGTGATCGCCGCCACCAGTCAAGTCTTGCACCTGAATCTGTGCGTCTGGCAGTTCCGCCTTGATCATTTCCTCAACTTGCTGCGGACTAATCATCGCAATTCCTGAAAAACTTACTTTTCTATTATTAACAGATATAGAGCAAATGCCTGTGCCAACTTCAGGTTTTGGCAAGGCTGTAGATAAACGTGCCTCTGAGGTGTCTTTTTGAGAACGCTCAGGTTTTGGCTACAGGGGATAACTCTATCCTAGCACTGGGGAGTTTCCAGGCGACTGGTTAGGGAGATGGGGGAGATAGGGAAAAAAAGCAACAAAAATTTAATTTATTTTTTTGGGGATGAGGAAGATGAACTACCACCTTCTCTAGATAGGGAGAATCTACAAAACCCAACTCAAATAACTGTTTATAGGCTTTCTTGCCTAAATCTCGCGTCGGGTTTTGACTCTTAATTATTTGAATTAACAATGGTACAGCTAATTCTGGCTGATTTTGTGCCCGATGTACCAATGCTAGCTGAAAGGTCGCTTCATCTCGCTTTTGGGCTGTTAATAGAGCTTTTTGACGCTGAGAATCAGAAACTCTATTGTCAATTCCCGAAAAGCTAGAATTTAACTCTTGATAAAAATTAGATAGCTGATTATAAACCTGACGTGCTTCTTGCAGTTTCTTGGCAGCTAAGGGGTAGTTTTGAGCAGAAACGGCTTGTTCTGCATCTTTCACGAGGCGATCGCCACCATCAATGCTCAGAAGGCTGTTACTTTGGGTTATGGGGCGCAGGTTATTGGGATCATTGGGGTCAATGGGTTGTGGGCTAGTAGTGCCTGGTAACTGTGATACCTGAGCATTCACAGTGATAGCAGCTGAGGACTGCTATAACTGATAAAACGGTACGGTGCATCAAGGTTAACAGCGGCAGCAGTGTTCATGGGATCAATTAGTGCGACAACTATATAAGAGAGTTATGGAAACTTCGGGTATCTTAACTCTGTTTTGGTCTTGGACAAAGTAAAGTTACATCCTAAGTATCTCTGATTTTAGACTAAAAATCGGTTTAATAGAGTTCCCCTTACCCCTGTATACCAACTAACTTATATCGCCGCGATCATTGATACCTACGGTTGAGTGCGTCATCATCTATCTGACTGCCAATCTTTTCTCCTCAATAATTATCTTCAGGTTAACTAGGATATTTAGCAGGAGAATTTTGCCAAAGCACTGCTTGAAGTATTTGCGTAGGCGTAGCCCAACCTAGGCATCGCACCAAACTACTTTTAAATAGGACTTACGCACGAGTTACGGAGAGTTACGGAATAACGAACCACAGAGGCGCAGAGGACACGGAGAAATCAGAGTTTGAAAGATATTTTGCGTAAGTCCTATTAAATATCGCCATGTCCCCAGTCCACGCCCAAAATTTTGTTTTTACCACTCATGTTTACAGAGTATCTAAAGACTTTTACTTAACCATCTGATCAAATAGTAAAAATATTTATCATCAACCAATAGCTTGGGTTCAAGATAATAGTAGCGACGGCCAGATCAAGAATTAGTCATTTCTGCAAATGCGTGATTAGTAACTTTTGTTTCTTGATGGCTTAATTGTTGCAGTGCCTTTGCTAAATCAGTTGTTGATGCTTTTGGCATCTTGTTTTATACAGCTATTCATGTAATCGCTGACTTTGATTGGGGAGCCAATTTCAATACTTACATCTGTACCCCAATTGGGATAAGGTTGGCTGTAATTAATACCTATGGGTATGATTTTAACTCCCAGCCCGGAATGACTAGATTCAGCACTCAAAGCAAGACGAGCAATTCCTGGCTTCAACTGATGAACTTGCCCATCACGAAAAATATTACCTTCTGGAAAAATAACCAGGGTTTTTTCCTGCTGAAGTAGCTCAACTCCATGTCGCAGCGTGCGGATTGAGGGATGCTTAGAATTTACCGGAAATCCCCCCAAACGGCGGACAAACCAACCTTTGCAAACCTTGGCATTCGTCAATAGTCACCATGAACCGCAAGTCTTGCTCTTTCAGACAATTAGCGGTAGCGTAGGGTACTAGCAAAGCATCCCAACGCGCCCTATGGGTAGGCGCGAGGATCACAGGCCCAGTTGTGGGGATATTTTTTTGTCCGGTTATTCTAATTTGTCCAAAGAATAATGGTAATAAGCAGTGACGCCCTAATAAATATGCCAGAGGGCTTAACCAAGGAGAAACCCTTGAGGTAGTGGCAGCCACCTCAGAATTTGCTGGGGTGTGCTGGCAGGTATCGGATGAAGAGTAAAATTCCATCATGACGGATGCAGCTGATTGACAGGTAAAAAATTGACGGGTAAAAATTTAACAAAGCCTGATTAGTTACACCGTAGATTCTCTTGCGTGATTTATGTCGTAGTAGATGGACAGTTTTACCTTTGTCCGTTAGTTTACTTTACGCCGCCTAGTGGCAAACCAAGTCTGTAATTGCTGACGACAAGCTGACTCCAGGATGCCTCCGATTACTTGTAAGCGGTGATTAGAAGCAGCACTATCGGGTATGTTAATAACAGTACGAATTGCGCCAGTTTTTGTATCGTCTACTCCATATACAACTAGTCTTAGTCGCGCTTGCAATATAGCACCTGCACACATTGGACAAGGTTCGAGAGTAACATAGAGGGTGCATTCATTAAGATGCCAGTTTTGTAAAGTTGTTGCAGCTGTCTTGAGAGCGAGAATTTCCGCATGAGCGGTAGGGTCTTTGTCGCGCTCTTTTCTGTTTTCTCTTTGTGCCAGCAATTTGCCTGTTGAATCAATGATAACAGCACCGACAGGGATTTCACCTGCATCACCGGCTGATTTTGCTAATTCAAGCGCACTCAACTCATCCATTGTTGATGTATAATATACTCTGTATATTTAGTCAGCATATACTTATCAATATAAAAATTTTAAAATTCAATACATTTTCTTGGGTGTGCGTCTTGTCTCTCCAACAAAAAAGAAATATGTATATAGCCCGCAGGTTTTTAGCCTGCGGCTAAACAATTCAAATCAAAATTTTTAAATTAAGCCAGTCAATGAAGAGGACAAGGGGCAGGGGGCGGGGGGCAGAATCCCATAAATAAATTTAGGGGCTTGGAACAAGGATGTATTATTTCTCGCGCTTCGCGTCTCGAAATAAATGTTTAAAATTGAGCATAAATAAATTTAGGGGCTTGAAACCCTTGTGGCAGAGGTAACTCCAGTATTTTTCTCCCTTGCTTCCTGCTCCCTGCTCCCCTGCCTCTTTGGTCAACCGTTGGGGACTAATTTTATTTCTAAATTGCGGCTTGGGCTAAAAGGGGATCGAGTTGACTTTGTGTGTCTAGTTGATAAAGATCATCACAGCCGCCAATGTGCTGGTTATTAATAATAAAAATTTGCGGTACAGTGCGGCGTCCGTTAGCGCGTTCTCCCATTTTAGCTCTGGCTGCTTCGTCGCCGTCGATTTTATATTCGGTAAAATTTACACCTTTCCACACAGCAGCATTTTGGCACGGATGCAGTAAGGACAAGTTTGCCATGTATAAAGTTCTACGTTGGCTTTGACTCGCTCTGGATGGCGATTTAAAAGGGGATTCAGAAAGTCCAGCATATTTTATTAAGCAAAGTTTTAACTACGTCTTTAGCCTAGATCATTGCTTACCGCATCGGCGCTGGAACCCACTTTTGAAAACCCTCTAAATGATTCCAATAAGCCAAATATCCAGTCAATGCCCAAATTAAAGCGGCTACTATCAGGACTGCTACGCCGATTAGCCGCCAAGTTCGGTTAGTTTTCCAATAGAGAGTTGGCGCTGCAAAAATACCACCTAAGCCGGTTAAAATAAAGCCGATTCCCGATAAAAGCGGTTGCTTTGTCATATTCAAGTTGATGATGCGGATACCTACTACGATCGCAACTGCACCAGCAAAGAAGCCGTAAATTGCTATTGTCAATAAATCCCAACCTTGAGCAAGTGCGATCGCAGCCGCAACAAATAAGATTCCAAATAAGACACTTGTCTCACCGAAGGCAATGTTAAAGCTACTCATTACTGGCCAGGTGAAGCTCATGTGTAAACCAGTTGTGAGTGCGATCGCACCCGTAATTCCAAAGCCGGGAATCCACTGTCTCTGATTAGAACTATCTATACCACGATACACATAGTCAGCGAGTAGAAATAACCCAGCTACCATGTTGATTAACATGAGGGTGATGTAGTCGATAAACACGATTAACCTCTGAATTTGACAAGTTATTTACTCTACGCCTCGTTCTTTAGTTTTTAGTGAATCTACCAGCTTTTTAATTTATTATTTTATACCTAAAGATAGATACTAAAGAAAAGCAATGTTCTAGATATACACTGTTACCCATTTGTGCAAGTTTTTAACTTAGTTGCTTGTGAACAGGTTTTATACTGGAGTAATTATGAGTAAAAAATCAGGATGTGTTAAATGGCACTTTTATAACAAGTTAGCAGTAAAACTTAACTTTCTTCCACGTGTATCCGCCCTTTGGTAGACTTGAAAACTGAAATAGGCAGATGAAACGACGCAAATTCAAGCAGCTGAGAGGGCAAACTCTGTGGAAAATACACTTGGGTTAGAGATTATTGAAGTAGTAGAGCAAGCCGCGATCGCTTCCTCGAAATGGATGGGCAAAGGCGAAAAAAATATCGCCGACCAGGTAGCTGTGGAAGCTATGCGGGAGCGGATGAATAAAATCCACATGCGCGGTCGCATCGTTATTGGAGAAGGCGAACGCGATGACGCGCCGATGCTATACATCGGGGAAGAAGTTGGTATCTGTACCCAACCAGATGCCGCAAATTTTTGTAACCCTGATGAATTAATTGAAATTGATATCGCCGTTGACCCCTGTGAAGGTACGAACTTGGTAGCTTATGGACAACCTGGTTCGATGGCTGTGTTAGCAATTTCTGAGAAGGGTGGATTATTTGCTGCTCCTGACTTCTACATGAAGAAGTTAGCAGCACCTCCCGCAGCTAAAGGCAAGGTAGACATCAACAAGTCAGCAACAGAAAACCTGAAGATTCTCGCTGAGTGTCTAGAACGCTCGATTGAAGAACTTGTGATCGTAGTCATGAAGCGCGAACGCCACAACGATTTAATTAAAGAAATCCGTGAGGCTGGAGCCAGAGTCGCCCTAATTTCAGACGGTGATGTGGGTGCAGCTATCAGCTGCGGTTTTGCTGGAACTAATATCCACGCGCTGATGGGTATCGGTGCGGCTCCTGAAGGTGTAATCTCGGCAGCAGCAATGCGTGCTTTGGGTGGACACTTCCAAGGTCAACTGATTTACGATCCCGCAGTCGTAAAAACAGGTCTGATTGGAGAAAGCAGAGAAGCCAATATTGATCGCTTAAAGTCTATGAATATCAATGACCCCGATAAGGTTTATGATGCTCATGAACTAGCATCTGGTAAAACTGTTCTGTTCGCGGCTAGCGGTATTACCAGTGGTAATCTCATGCAAGGTGTACGTTTCTTCAACGGCGGAGCCAGAACTCAAAGCTTGGTAATTTCCAACCAGTCGAAAACTGCTCGATTTGTTGATACGATTCACATGTTTGGTGAACCTAAGTCTCTCCAACTGAACTAAGTTTTAGGGAATGGGGAATAGTAAAAGTAGGGGTAAAGCATTTGGCAAGAGATGTTTCTATAAAACGGAAAAATATTCACCCAAATGCTTCATCGTTACACTAGTTAGTAGTTAGTATTTAGTGATTAGTTATTGTTTATTGGTTGGAAAAATTATCGAACCAATAAACAAAAATTCCCCATTCCCTATTCTCACTCAATGCCCTATTCTCAACTACCAATTAGTAACTACGATTTAGCAAATGAATATAGCAGTGGTGGGGTTAAGTCATAAAACAGCCCCAGTAGAAGTCCGGGAAAAACTGAGCATTCCAGAACCACAAATTGAAAGTGCGATCGCTCAACTGGCCAGCTATCCCCATATTGACGAAGTTGCAATTCTTAGCACTTGTAACCGTCTGGAAATTTACATTGTCACCAGTGAAGCAGACCAAGGTATCCGAGAAATAACGCAGTTTCTTGCGGAATACAGTAAACTACCCGTGCTTTCTCTGCGACAACATTTATTTATGCTGCTACATGATGATGCAGTGATGCACGTTATGCGGGTAGCAGGTGGTTTAGATAGTCTGGTACTCGGAGAAGGTCAAATTCTGGCTCAGGTGAAGACTACTCACAAACTGGGACAGCAATATAGTGGTATAAAAACCATTTTGAATCGATTATTTAAACAAGCGTTAACAGCTGGTAAGCGGGTTCGTACTGAAACTAGTATTGGTACTGGTGCTGTCTCGATCAGTTCGGCTGCTGTGGAGTTAGCACAAATTAAAGTAGCAAATTTAGCTGCTTGCAGAGTAGTAATTCTGGGTGCTGGTAAAATGTCGCGGCTGCTGGTGCAACACCTCATTTCTAAAGGTGCTGTGGAAATTAGTATTGTAAATCGCTCTCGCGATCGCGCCCAAGAATTAGCAAAGCTGTTCCCTCAGCAACCGATCAATATTCATCCGCTATCGGAAATGATGAGCGTAATTGCCGATAGCGATTTGGTATTTACAAGTACTTCAGCAACAGAGCCAATACTTGACCGTGCCAAATTGGAAATGGTGTTAGAAGTTCAGCGCTCTTTAATGTTATTTGATATTTCTGTGCCGCGTAATGTTGATGCGGATGTAAATGAATTGGAAAATGTGCAAGCGTTTAATGTGGATGATTTGAAGGCTGTAGTAGCGCAAAACTACGAAAGCCGTCGCAAGATTGCACAAGAAGCAGAGAAACTTTTAGAAGAAGAAGTCGAAGCCTTTGATATTTGGTGGCGCAGTTTAGAAACTGTTACCACTATTAGCTGTCTGCGAAATAAAGTCGAAACCATCCGCGAACAAGAGTTAGAAAAAGCTTTGTCGAGATTGGGTTCGGAATTCGCTGAGAAGCATCAAGAGGTTATCGAAGCATTAACGCGGGGAATTGTCAATAAAATTTTACATGATCCAATGGTACAGTTGCGATCGCAGCAAGATGTGGAAGCTAGACGGCGCTGTATGCAAACTCTGCAAATGCTGTTCAACCTGGATGCAGAGGAACAATTTAGTTAAATTTAACAACAAGAACCCCGACTTTTAGTAAGAAGTTGGGGTTCTGAGCCAATCGGTTTTAAATTAGATATACTTCTAATTAGATAGATGTCTAATTAGAAGTTAGTTATGCAACCAGAGCAATTCAATATTTTACTGCGCTTTTTCAAGGCATTAGCGGATGATAGCCGATTGAAGATTGTAGGTATCCTGGCAAATCAGGAGTGCAGCGTCGAAGAATTGGCGGCGCTACTGCAACTCAAAGAACCGACGGTATCTCATCATTTAGCGAAACTTAAAGAGCTAAATTTGGTGACAATGCGTCCCGAAGGTAATAGCCGTCTATATCAATTGGATAGCGAGGCTTTACAAAGCATTAGTAAGGAAATTTTCACACCTGAGAAAATAGCATCCTTGATTGAGGATGTGGATACTGAAGCTTGGGAAAGCAAAGTGTTGAAAAACTATTTTGAGGACAATCGCCTAAAAGAAATTCCTGCTAGTCGAAAAAAGCGTTTAGTTATTCTTAAGTGGTTAGCAAACCAGTTTGATGTAGGAGTAAACTACCCTGAGCGTTTGGTAAATGATATTCTCAAACGCTACCATATTGACTGCGCCACCCTGCGACGAGAGTTAATTGCTTGCCAGTTAATGCAGCGAGAGAATGGGGTTTATTGGCGTATAACATAGATATGAAAGATGAATAAGCAAGCGCACAATCATAGGTCATATCTTTATGCAGTTAGAAACACAAAAATTTTATTATACACCTGAAGAGTATTTAGAACTTGAAGAAAAAGCAGAATATAAAAGCGAATACCGTGATGGAGAAATTGTACCGATGACGGGTGGCACTACAAATCATAATAAAATTGCTTTAAATTTAGCTGCATCCTTAAAAATTGCTTTAAGGCATAAAAATTATGATGTTTATATTGGTGATGTGCGTTTGTGGATACCCCGTTATCGGCAGCATACATATCCTGATGTGATGGTGATTGAGGGACAACCTATTTATACGGGAACCAGCACAACAACGGTTATGAACCCGATGCTAATTACTGAAGTTTTATCTAAATCGACTAAAAATTATGACCAAGGCGATAAGTTTCTTTATTATCGCTCTATTCCAGAATTCAAGGAATATATTTTAATTGACCAATATCAATATCATGTGATGCAGTATGTAAAAACTGCGGAAAGTCAATGGTCATTTACTGAACTTGAACATGAATCTGCGATTTTATCACTGCAAACAGTTGATTTTCAAATTGAATTGCGCGACCTTTATGAGCAAGTTAATTTTGCAGAAAACAACGAAGATTAAAAAATAAAGCTCTGATTTGTCCCGGATGCTGATTCATCCAAAAAAGTTAATTTAAAATTGTTTAGCAAGTAGCTACCAACGTCCTTCACTAAATTTGTGTTTCTTCCTCGGTAAAGATAGGAGGCCACAATTCAGTAAGAGGCAATTCCCAACCGGGAAAAAGCTCTGGTATGGTTAAGATATCACCATTTTCTAAAACTGTAGGTTCGCCTGTAGAGCGATAAATTGTAACTGTCTTTTCATCAGGATCAATTAAAATCCCGACAACTGCTCCTAATTCTATAAATTTCCGAATTTTGGCTACTATAAGTTTAATTTTATCGCTCTGAGATTTAATTTCTACCACCAAGTCAGGGACAAGTTCTCCAAAGTAACGAGGACTTTAAAGAAGTCGGGAAGCACGAACAAAGGAAACATCAGGTGCTTTGAGGTTTGTATCTGGCATGATGAAACCGCCAGCAGAATCAAATACTCTTCCCCAGCGACGAGGATTTATCCAAGCAAAGAGAAAGGCGATGAGACGACTACTGATTTCGCTGGATACAATGTCTGACGGCCCCGTTATTGAAATTTTCCCATTTTCGAGTTCCAGCTGGTAATCTAAACCTGCTTCGGTAAAAGCTGTTTGAACTTGCTCTAAATCTCTGACTGTCATCATTGACATAAAAAGCTCCCTATCCCTTTATGGGTAGAATATTCTCGACTCTAAATTCTGACTCCTGTTTTATTTACCCAAATAAGCTTCTAGAACTTTGGGATTAGTTTGAATTTCTGCTGGTGTACCGTCAGCCAAATTCTGTCCTTCGGCAAGTACCCAAACACGATCGCACAAGGACATAATCACATCCATATTGTGTTCGATAATCAAAAAGGTCATCCCATCTTCACGGTTCCAAGTGATAATGCGATCGCAAATATCATCAATCAGTTTCGGATTCACCCCAGCCGCCGGTTCATCCAACAAAATTAACTTGGGATTAGTCATCAGCGCCCGTCCCATTTCTAGCAGCTTGCGTTGTCCACCAGACAGGCAACCAGCATAATCGTGCGCTTTTTTTGCCAAACCCACCGATTCTAATAAAAACATTGCCCGTTCTTCGAGTTGCTTTTCTTCCTTAGCGACAATATGCGGTTGCAACTGCACTTGCCAAAAATTTTCACCAGTTTGTTTTTGCGCCGCCAGCAGCATATTTTCTAACACCGACAACCGCGAGAGAGTCCGTGCAACCTGAAAAGTGCGGATTACTCCCTGCTGGGCAATTTGATATGGTTGCAAACTGTGAATCGGTTCGCCGTCAAAAATTACTCGTCCCTTATCTGGGCGAATAAAGTTTGAGAGTAAGTTAAATAAAGTGGTTTTACCAGCACCATTGGGGCCAATTAAGCCCGTGATGCTGCCTTTAGCAACTTCGATTTTCGCCTCATTAACTGCTTTGACACCACCAAAGCTTTTAGAAAGTCCAGTGGCTGCCAAAAGGGGAAGTGGCGATGAATAGTTATTTACCAAGAGTAAGTTCCTCCTTTTTCCCTAAGATACCTTGAGGACGCCAAATCATCAGTACCATCAAAATTAGTCCGATTACCATGATCCGAAATGCACCCAAACGGGCTTCATCAAGGGGGACGATTCTAGGTAAAACTTCCCGCGTCAGCGCATCATAAGCAAAGAAAATTACCGCACCTAATATTGTGCCAACGTTATTACCAGAACCGCCTAAAATCACCATAATCCATGTGTCAAAGGTAATTTGGGGTTGAAAGTTATCAGGGTAAATAGCACCCAGTTGCCAAGCAAAAAAAGCACCAGCGATACCCGCGATCGCACCCCCTAACATGAGAGATTGTAATTTATACCAAAAGACATTTTTTCCCAGCGCTTTGGGAATTTCTTCATCTTCACGGATGGCTTTGAGAATTCTACCCCAAGGCGATCGCACCAAAATTTCTAACCGCCAGTATACAAATGCTAAAACCAGCAGTAACACCAGCATTAAACCGGCTTTTGGGTTGTAATTATACAGTCCGATTACCCCAGAAATATAAATCGCTGCTGCCAAAACTGCTAAAACAATTGCCACACCCAAGCGGGATATAAATTCTTGCTTGCTAGTTGTCCTTTTACCTAAATCAGTAGTCCGAGATATTTGGGTGTTGCGAATCCATCGCCATAACGTAAAAAAAGTTACAGCAGTTAATAGCGTTAACAATCCAATCATTCCTAATCTGACAAACAAATTTGGCTCTGTGGATAGGGGTATGGAATAACTTTGCACACCAAATGCCCCAGAAATCCAGGTGTCACCCACAGGTAATTCCTGGTTATTCACCACCAAACGAATTAATTCGCCCGTACCAATAGTGACAATTGACAGATAATCTTCTCGCAAGCGTAGAGTTGCAAAACCAATTACCAAACCCAACAAGGCGGCGACAATTGCTCCAGCTACTGCCGATATCAGTAAAGGTACGCCCTTCAAGCTTAACAATACGGTTGTATATGCTCCCAGGGTCATAAAAGCAATATGACCAAAGTTAATTAACCCCGTAAAGCCCCACTGTAAATTGAGTCCTAGTGCGAATAGAGCAAAAAGTGCTGTAGAAATTGCTAAGAAAATGAGATAGTCAACCATGTTTTGGAATGGGGAATGGGGAATGGGGAGTGGGGAGTGGGGAATGAGGAATCGGGAATCGGGAATGGGGAATGGTTATTTTCCTTGTCCTCCTACTCCCTGCTCCGACTCACTAAGCGAATAAATTTTAGCGTAGCTTGAGCGTAGCTAATTTTATGGGAATACTATTTATTGTTGGTGTTTGCTGGTAGGGAATAGTTGACGTATGAATTTGCTGCGACTGAGAATGCATCACTTAATCGAGCAGTTAGCCGATGACGATTTGCAAGACATTTGGGATGTTCTCGAAGCTTTACATTGTGACTTTTATATGCTTAAAGCGATACAACAAGTCAAGCGATCGCAGCAACCGTGGGATATCTTAACCCATGAAGAAGCGGTAAGACTGTTGATGTTTTTCTGATTCAGCAGCACTCTTTTGGTGTCCCTCAAGTTTTGGTTAAGGTAACGCCTAGTGAGTCTGGAAATGCGCTATGCAAGGTCCTTTTTACTAGACCTGAAAAATCTAGAACCTGCCGCCTACGAGCGGGTGCATGATTTTGTGTTTATTGAGTTAGCCCAAAAGTGGCAGTTGAGCGATTTAAAAGAGCTACGACAGCTAGATAGTGAAGGCATTTTTCACCGCTTTACCCTCGATAATTATCTGATTGGTATAGAAATTAGAGGTGAAATTGTGAAATTTCTGCGTGTCATCCCTATGCCAGATGTTTAAAGTGAGGAGTCAACAGGACACTTAAAACTGTAAACTGTATAACGCTAGGCAGGGATCGCTATAACCTTCCATTAAACTGGTTTTTGAAAAACACTTTATTTGAGATTTCCCTATGGATGCTAGGGCACTTTGGCAACGATACCAAAACTGGTTATATTTCCACGAGGGATTGGGACTTTACTTAGACATAAGTCGAATTCGGTTTGATGATGCCTTTGTGGAATCGTTGCAGCCGAAGTTTGACAAGGCGTTTGCGGATATGGCTCAACTGGAGAAGGGCGCGATCGCAAATCCTGACGAGAATCGCATGGTTGGACACTATTGGCTGCGAAATCCTGATTTAGCACCAACTCCAGAACTTACACAAGAAATTGTCCAAACCCTAGAACAAATCGAAGCCTTTGCCGAAAAAGTCCAAACAGGTGCTATTCATCCTCCCGGAGCAAGCCGCTTCACGGATATTATCTCCATTGGCATTGGTGGTTCCGCCCTCGGCCCCCAATTCGTCGCTGAAGCTCTCGCTCCTGATTTCCCGCCCCTGAAACTTCACTTTATCGATAACAACGATCCAGCAGGTATCGATCGCGTTATCAATCATTTACGAGATAGCCTCGCCAGCACTTTGGTATTGGTGATTTCCAAATCTGGGGGAACACCGGAACCTCGTAACGGCATGATTGAAGTTAAAAAAGCCTACGCCGAAAACAATTTGCAATTTGCTCAATATGCGGTAGCAATTACCAGCGTTGATAGCAACCTCGATAAACTGGCCAAAGATGAAGGTTGGCTGGCCAGATTTCCTATGTATGACTGGGTAGGAGGACGCACCTCAGAAATGTCTGCTGTGGGGCTAGTACCAGCCGCATTACAGGGCATTGATGTTCGCGCTATGCTAGATGGCGCAAAAGAAATGGATGACGCTACTCGCGTCCCAGATGTGAAAAATAACCCAGCCGCCTTACTTGCTTTATCTTGGTACTTTGCAGGTAACGGAAAGGGCGAAAAAGATATGGTTGTCCTACCTTACAAGGACAGCTTATTTTTATTCAGTCGCTATTTGCAACAACTGGTGATGGAATCTTTGGGCAAAGAAAAAGACTTAGACGGCAAGGTTGTCCATCAAGGCATCGCTGTTTATGGCAACAAAGGCTCAACAGACCAACACGCTTACGTCCAGCAGTTGCGTGAGGGTGTAGCGAATTTCTTTGCTACCTTCATCGAAGTGTTGGAAGATCGGCAGGGGCCATCCACTGAAGTAGATCCGGGAGTTACATCAGGCGATTATCTTTCCGGTTTTCTCCAAGGAACCCGACAAGCGCTTTATGAAAATCACCGCGATTCGATTACAGTCACCATTCCCCAAGTTAACCCGCGAACTGTAGGGGCATTAATTGCTTTGTATGAACGCGCTGTTGGTTTATACGCTAGCTTGGTTAACGTCAACGCCTATCATCAACCGGGTGTAGAAGCTGGGAAAAAAGCTGCTGCCTCCATTCTCGATTTGCAAACACGAGTAGTAGCAGTGTTGCAAAAAGAAAAAGCTCCCATTTCTCTTGACGAACTCGCAAAGAAAGCAGGCGCATCAGAACAAGTTGAGGCAATTTACAAGATTTTGCGTCATATCCATGCCAATCAGCGAGGTGTAGTTTTGCAAGGTGATCTTCAGAAACCCGGTAGTTTGAAAGTTTCTGCTAGCTGATAGCTCTAGTTTAAATATCACATTTTGTCCATAATTGTTGTATCAGCAACAATTTTTTTATGAAGCATCCTAGATAGAAGAAATATCTTCCGTCTAGGATGCTTTGTCGTATAATTCGTAATTCGTACCAGGCAGCACCGAATCAGTGCAACGGTTCCCCAGTTGCGTCAACTTGTTTTCAGCTTTTTTGCGATCGCACTTGGCATTGAAGACAGTCGTTAGTATTGTTCTTAACTGAGTGTAGTAGCTTCACTAGTCCAATCGCTCACAGCACGGTATAGATTCCAAGTTTGGTTGTAAAATTTGTTCTTGTGCTTTCAGCTTTTCTTCTAAAGCTTTGTAGTTAAATCCAAGCCAAACCATTACGTTTTCTTCAGATTTTTGGTCTTTGAGTTCTTGTGCAATGATTAAAGTTTGCTGCAATATTTCTATTGCCTGATAGTGTTTCTGCTGTTGTGTCAATTTTATCCCTTCCTCTAGTAGTCTTTTTGCTTCTAGCGATCGCAAGTTTTGAGCCTGTCCCCAGGCGGGTTGAGCCATCAGCATTACTGTTAAAGGCGTTAGATAAAAACCCAAAGCTAAAAAAGTGGTGAGAATTTTTTTCATAGAATAGCGCAGAGGTAGCTGTTTTTAATTGGGTGTTAACAGAGTTTTGTTAGCAACATCAAAGTATTTGGTCAAATCTGGGATTGCTACCCTACAGGAACGCTAAGAGCAAACAGAGCGATCGCCAGAACAATAAATACCTTGACTTTGCGTAAGTCCCATACAGCGCTTCCCACTATTATGCAATACAGTTTTTCTCTTTGCCTTGCTCTTGGCGTAGCATAGCTTTCACCTCTGAGGATGGATGTACCTCATAGCGGCCGAAAGTGCTGTAATCGATTTTATTTAAAAAGAGTTTGAGAATTGATTAGGGTCTAAATTAGCAGGAAATAATAAAATTTCCTTGCCTTCTAAATTTGCCTTTTGGTGAAGCAAAATTGCCTTTCCCAAATAACAATATTTAATTGGAACCCATGTGTCGCTATAAAAGTAGACAGTTACTCGGCTCATTGCATACTCTTTCAACGGCAATGGAAGAGACCAGGACGAGTCCACAGTTTGAACCTTACCTATTGAGTCCATGCTTTGAACCTCAATTATTAAGCATATATACTTTCACTCATTAGGATGATTTAAAGTAACTGTCATAAGTAATAAGAATCTGCTTTTAAATTCTATCTTTAGATAAAATTTAGAATTATAAGTAACCTAGGGACACAGAAAAAGTCAGTCTAAACTTATCATTTTTGGGTTCAAAGACTCGTCAACGAGTATCTGAGGTGGATGAACGGAGTTCAAAGACTCGTTCACGAGTATCTGAGGTGGATGAACGGAGTTCAAAGACTCGTTCACGAGTATCTGAGGTGGATGAACGGAGTTCAAAGACTCGTCAACGAGTATTTGAGGTGGATGAACGGAGTTCAAAGACTCGTTCACGAGTATCTGAGGTGGATGAACGGAGTTCAAAGACTCGTTCACGAGTATCTGAGGTGGATGAACGGAGTTCAAAGACTCGTCAACGAGTATTTGAGGTGGATGAACGGAGTTCAAAGACTCATCAACGAGTATCATTTAAAATCCTGCCAAACGATGTGAAGGTTTCAAACTCAGGGATGATGAGTAATTAGCAACTAAATTGACAAAATCAGACTATAAAGAGTGATATTAAGCGATAAATAGCGCTTGTAAAGGACTAACGGCCATGATTAAATCTTGGATGGTGATTGGAGGGGTCGCTTTCTTGGTTGCTTTAGCAGCTAACGTAATTACGCCTAGCGATCGCCAATGGTTCAAGCGCTTACTAAGACCGAGATGGCTAACTTTTGAGGGTGCGATTCCTATTATCTGGACTGTAATATTTATTTGCGGTGCATGGTCAGCTTATATTGTCTGGGAAAAAGATCCAGGAAGCACCCCAACCTGGTTAATCATGGGTTTATACTTGCTTTTAGAAATTGTAACCATTGCCTATACACCTGTAATGTTTAGGCTTCGCAGTTTGAAAGTGGGTACAATTCTCGGTGGCACAGGTTTTATCATTTGTGCTTTATTGATACTTGCAGTTTTAAGTATTTCTGGTTGGGCAGCATTGCTATTAGTTCCTTATTTGCTGTGGAGTCCCATTGGTACTTATACCACTTGGAAGATGATCAGTCTCAATCCTCAAGATGCTTAAGATTCGCACCAGGGAATGATTAAACATATAGCCTAAATTGTCAAACTTGCAGTGTATGACTTGACAAAATACACAAGCAGGAGTGCATTATGATTCCATCTTGGATAATAATTGGGGCTGTAACTTTCTTCGTCGCCCTTGGTAGTTTCTTCATCACACCGCGTGATGTTAAATGGTTTGCAAATTTAAGTCGCCCGCGTTGGCTAGTTTTTGAGCCGTTGATTCCAGTCATCTGGACTGTAATTTTTATTTGCGGTGCAGCTTCAGCTTATGTTGTCTGGGAAAAAAATCCCGGAAGCCCAATTACTTGGCTATTAATGGCTTTGTACCTCTTGGTGGAAATTATCACCGTTGCCTATATACCTTCAATGTTAAGGTTTCGCAGCCTCAAAGTTGGGGAAGTTCTTGGGCTAATCGGTTTGATTTCAGGCGTTGTCCTCGCAATCTGCGTTTTGCCGATTTCTCTAATGGCGGCGTTGTTACTCCTTCCCTATCTAGTTTGGACTCCTATTGGTACTTACACCACCGACGAGTTAAAAGAGTTGAATCCTCTAGATGCTTGAAGAAGAATTCAGGAGTCAGAATTCAGGAGTCAGAATCAAGACGCGACGCTCGAATACTCGCTAACGCTCCGCTATCGCGGACTCGCTAACGCTACGCTATCGTGGACTCGCTACCGCTACGCTATCCGCCACTCGTACAGAATTCATACTGAATTCTGACTCCTGACTCCTGAATTCTGTTTAGATAATTAGGACTTACGCAAAATATCTCTCAAACTCTGATTTCTCCGTGTACTCTGCGCCTCTGTGGTTCGTTATTCCGTAACTCTTGCGTAAGTCCTAATAATGAATTTATGCAAGCCGTCCATAACGTGCCGTGACAGGATTGGCTGGATTAGATTGATTATTCAGCCAAGCCCACATTTGATCGCCAATAGAAAAATGCCACCACTCTCTAGGATTGCGTTGAAAACCGACTTTTAACATTACATCTTGCAATAGCTGACGGTGAGCATGATACTTTTGGGCTTCTGGGCGATCGCTATTGGCATAATAATCTGGATGCGATCGCTCTGACATTTCATCAATTGGCGAACCCATATTTACTATTTGCCCTGCATTGTCTACCAGCGTCACATCCACCGCCGCACCTGTACTGTGAGGAGGAGGAGTTTTTTCATCAAAACTTGGTACAGCCCAAATTGCATAAACTGCTTCCCAAATTTCTTGGCGTTGGTTTGGGGATAATTCCACATCAGTTAATCCCCTATCTTGCATTGCTTGGGCGAAGCTGTAATCTACCATAAACTGCTGGACTGCTACTGGGCGATAAGCATCAAAAATTTGGATACGCCAGTTTGAATGCAGCAGTTGAAGATAATTTTGCGCTTGGATTAAATTTTCAATAACACTTTGACGGAGATAATAGGGAGAGCGATCGCCATAAGGCGCACCTAATTTTTCATAAGGATGCGAAGATTCCACCGCAAACAATTCTAAAGGAATCGCCATTAACGGTTCACCACACTCAAAAATTGGAATTTGATGATAAGCTCTCATCTAGTCAGCTACACAGGACTTACGGATTTTAACGCAAGCATAGTATTTTGGTAAAAACTTAGGCAATTGCCAAATCATAATGTAAAACTAAGATTTCATCTGCTCTCAAAGTCGCCATTGCATATTCGCAACCCTGGGTATCAGCAAACTCAACTAAATAATATTCTTTTTGCTCATACACTTCTACAATTGTCCCAACTTGCCCACTAGGTAAGCTTTCGATAGAAGTATAATCTTCTTCCACTAGTTGTAATCTCTCAATGGGAATCGGCTTAAGTGTAGCAATAGTATCCAAAAGTTTAATTTTGTTCATTTAACTTCAAAAATGCAGTAATCAAACGTGGATAGGGTTTATTAGTGGTAGTTTCCCAGATTGTTCGCAGCCTGATTCCGCCTGTATCAGGTACTATCCAATCTACCTTAAACTGTTGACCAAATTGTGTAGTACTTTGCTGAACAACTTCACCTGAAACTGCTGCTATTTGAATAAGTTCACGCAAAACATAGGCGTTTTCTAGTGTGATTCCTAGAATTGATGCGAAAACTCTAGCTTTATGTTTCCCACTCGGATGTTCTGGGTTTAGACAATAACTTATAAGCTTTTCCGTCGAAATCTCTGCTTGTTCACCGTTGGGTAATTTCATTGTCTATGAATATCCCCTAACAGACTTCAAATTTTATCATTAACGGTTTGTTTATTTTAATGCTCAATCAAAACCAAACACCTATATTAGATGCCTTAAAAGCCAATGCAGGAAGACTCCATGCACCTTTTTACACCCCAGGACATAAACAAGGTAAGGGAATTTCTCAACCCTTAGCTGACTTATTTGGTAAAGCCGTCTTTCGCGCTGATTTAACCGAATTAGCAGATTTAGATAATCTCTTTGCACCCCAAGGCGTTATTCAAGAAGCACAACAACTAGCAGCAGCAGCTTTTGGCGCTTCACAAACATGGTTCCTTGTCAATGGTTCTACCTGTGGGATTGAAGCAGCAATTCTCGCTACCTGTGGCACAGGCGATAAAATTATTCTGCCTCGCAATGTACATTCATCTGCGATCGCTGGTTTAATTCTCTCCGGTGCAATACCAATTTTTCTCAATCCTGAATACGATCCAGTTTTAGATATTGCCCATAGCATCACGCCCAACGCTGTAGAATCTGCACTCCAACAACATCCAGATGCCAAAGCAGTGTTGACAGTTTACCCAACATATTACGGCGTTTGTGGAAATTTGAGTGCGATCGCCAACATTACACATCAATATAATATTCCTCTACTTGTAGATGAAGCCCACGGCGCACACTTTGCTTTTCATCCAGAATTACCCACTCCAGCCTTAGCCGCAGGTGCTGATTTAACTGTACAATCCATCCACAAAGTACTCGGTGCGATGACACAGGCATCAATGCTGCATATTCAAGGTAACAGGATAGATTGCGATCGCATCAGTAAAGCTTTGCAACTCGTACAATCTACCAGTCCTAGTTATTTACTTTTAGCTTCTTTAGATGCAGCGCGTCAGCAAATGGCACTCCACGGAAAAATGCTGATGTCTCGCACTTTACAACTTGCTAATGAAGCTAGAACAAAAATCAGTCAAATTCCTGGCTTATCTGTTTTAAGCCCTTCTCAAGGGGGGTTGAGGGGATCTCCCGGCTTTGTAGCTTTAGACAAAACACGATTAACTGTCACTGTTTCTGGTTTAGGTTTAACCGGATTTGAGGCAGATGAAATTCTAGATGAAAAATTTGCTGTCACCGCCGAATTCGCTTCACTGCAACATCTCACCTTTATCATTAGTTTAGGCAACACCTCAGCCGATATTGAGCAACTGGTACAAAGTTTTACCACTCTTGCCAAAGAATATCGCCGAACCAACTTAACTGTTAAAAGCGATCTTTGCCAGGATATTTTCACTGCAAAGTGCCATCCTTTACATTTTTCTCCCCGTGAAGCCTTTTTTGCTGTCAGCGAAATATTACCTTTGATACAGACTAATCAACGCATCTGTGCAGAAATCGTCTGTCCCTATCCTCCAGGAATTCCCTTGTTAATGCCGGGAGAAGTCATCACCAAACCCGTTCTTGACTATCTGCAACAAATCCAGGCGATGGGGGGATTTATTAGCGGTTGCAATGACACAAGCTTCAAAACTTTGAAAGTGCTGAAAATTTAATTTTTGTCCTCTCAACACTCTCCACCTTCTACAATAAAGATAGACTTTATTGAGATTTGTATAGTTGGGGATAAGCTGTCATGGCTCCCGCCGTTTTCATTCAAAATTTGCAAAAACGCTACGGTACAGTAGTTGCCGTCCAAGATGTTTCCTTTCAGGTAGAACCAGGAGAAATCTTTGGTTTACTTGGCCCCAACGGTGCTGGGAAAACTACTACCTTGCGTGCCTTGTGTACACTCACCACGCCGGATGCTGGCAAAATCGAAGTATCTGGCATCTCTGTGTTAGATAATCCGAGGGTGGCAAGACAACGACTAGGCTATGTAGCCCAGGAAGTAGCTATAGATAAGGTGTTGACTGGAAAAGAATTGCTGCAATTGCAAGCCGCACTTTATCACCTTCCAGGCGCAGTAGCCAAACAGCGCATCGAGACGGTATTAGATTTACTCGGTTTGCAAGAATACGCCAATAAAAAGACAGGAACCTACTCTGGCGGTTTACGCAAGCGTCTAGACTTAGCTGCTGGATTACTCCATTCACCGGATGTTTTGGTGTTGGATGAGCCAACTGTGGGACTTGATATAGAAACCCGTTTTGTCGTTTGGGATTTCCTACGAAAATTACGCGCCTCTGGGACGACGGTAGTAATTACCAGTCATTACTTAGAAGAGGTTGACGCTTTAGCCGATCGCGTGGCAATTATAGATCGCGGCGTTGTAATTGCTGCTGGCACACCTTCACAATTAAAAGATCAAGTAGGGGGCGATCGCATCACTTTGCGAATCCGTGAGTTTTCCCCGATTGAGGAAGCAGAAAAAGCTAAAAACCTCTTGCAACCTTTGCCGTTTGTGCAAGAAGTGATCATCAACAGCGCTCAAGGTAATTCCCTCAACTTGGTGGTGACACCTCAAAATGATGTCCTGATTAACATACAGCAAGCGCTGAATACTGCTGGCTTGCCCATATTTGGTATTGCCCAATCTCGCCCTAGCCTCGATGACGTTTACCTCGCCGCTACAGGACGCACACTAATGGATGCAGAACTAGCAGCCGTTGCCACTCGCGATCCTAAAGCTGAGAAAAAGCAGAATATGAGATAGGGAATGGGGCATGGGGTATGGGGCATGGGGAGATGAGGGAGAAGAACTAATAGATCATGTCCAATGCCCAATGCCCAATCTAAAATTCAAAATCCAAAATCTAAAATTGCTATGAGCGTTACTCCTAAATCTGATATCAATTGGCAGCCGTTAGCATCGCCACAAGCAGATGCTAATCCTGCACCTAACTTTTTCGGTGAATTGGTACAAGAGACGTTGGCTTTAACTCGTCGCTTGTTTATTCAATTGCAACGGCGTCCCTCCACATTGGTTGCCGGAATTATTCAGCCTGTAATGTGGTTGGTGCTATTTGGTGCATTATTTCAAAATGCCCCCAAGGGATTGTTCGGCAGTACGACAAATTACGGACAATTTTTGGCTGCTGGAGTAATTGTGTTTACAGCTTTTGCTGGGGCGCTGAATGCTGGTTTGCCCGTAATGTTTGATCGCGAGTTCGGCTTTTTGAATCGTTTGCTGGTAGCACCGTTAGCATCACGGTTTTCCATTGTCTTTGCTTCAGCAATCTTTATCATCAGCCAAAGTTTGCTGCAAGCTGCTGTGATTGTTGCAGCAGCAGCGTTTATTGGGGCTGGACTACCAGATGCAACGGGTTTATTTGCGATCGCTCTAATTGTCTTCCTCTTAGCTTTGGGTGTAACAGCCATCTCCCTTGGTTTAGCTTTCGCTCTACCCGGACACATTGAATTGATTGCAGTGATTTTCGTCACTAATCTACCATTATTGTTTGCGAGTACTGCTTTAGCACCTCTATCCTTCATGCCTCAATGGTTGCAGGTTGTGGCTACTTTAAATCCTCTCAGCTATGCGATCGAACCAATTCGCTATTTGTATCTCCACAGTAGTTGGGAACTAAATAGCGTAGTCATGCAAGCTCCTTGGGGTGATGTTACCTTTGGGGGAGCATTGTTAGTTTTGTTTGGCTTTGCCGTTGTTGCATTGCTGAGTATTCAACCCCAACTGCGGCGGACTCTTGCTTAAAGAGATAAAATATAGCAATTTTAGGGTCAAAATCCCATGAAAAAATCATTTTTACAAATCACTAGACTCTTTGTCGTTACGGCCGCAGGAATTAGCTTTGCTTCCTTGCTCATAGCTCAACCCAGTTCGGCTCAAGTTAGCAGCCCAGCCGATGCTTTTCCTAGTAACAGTACAACAGACCAAAATACCGATCCTTTTTCCCGTTCAAACTCAGACAACTTTAATATGTTTGACTTGATTCATCGGGCAAATTTCGGGACTCTCAACTGGAATTCTGATCAACAAAACGAACAACTAAACTCAGCAGCAGATGCTTTTAGAGAAAATCAACGAAAATTAATAGAACGTCGTCAACAACAGCAAGCAACCCCTGGTTTGCCATTAGTCATACCACAACCAGTTCCACCAGCATCAGTCCCACCAGCATCTGGTAACTGAATTTTAATAAAGAACCCCAAACCCTCTAGGATTTGGGGTTGAAACTACGCTTTTAAAAAATCCTTAGTTATCAGGTAAAAAACTACAGCCCAAGTACAGCCAAAACATCGCTAGCATGGGTGGTGGTATTTACACTGCTGTCAACATGGGTAATTTTACCGTTGGGGTCAATTACGTAGGTGACGCGTTTGGCATAACCACCGCCATCTACATCGAAAGCTTTGATGAGGGATTTGTCACTGTCAGCCAATAAAGGAAAATTCAAATTATATTTTTGGGTGAATGCTTGATGGGAGACTTCATCATCAGCACTGACTCCCAAGATGACAATATCTTTACCTTGATATTGAGCTTGGGCATCCCGAAAACTACAAGCTTGTTTGGTGCAACCTGGGGTGTCATCTTTGGGGTAAAAATACAAAACTACTGTCTTTCCCCTCAAATCAGATAGCGAGACTGTGTTGCCGTTTGTATCTTTGGCGGTAAATGCAGGTGCATCCGTACCAACTGCTAGAGGCATAATTAACCTTTCCTGTTTCAGATTGTTGATGCACTTGAAATTTTACATTAATTTATAATGTTTAAATATAATTACTAAAAAATAGCATAACTAGAATTTAGGTAACTAATTTTGGTTTAATGAGGTATCTGTTACAAGAAAAAATATATTAAATTAATCTTTATTAGAAGAAAAATTTCTCCCCATATACAATGCCTGCTGTTGATTCCCAAAACCCAAATATTTTTGTCTATCCTCAAAGCACAGTAGAAAGAGCCGAGCGATCGCTAGTGTGTTCACCGTTTAATCTATCTTTATTTGAAGTCATGAGACACCAGAGCGTGTCATTAACTGCGATCGCTCTAGAAAATGGACTCAAGCAAGGCTATACTAAGCGCCCTTTATCCGAATTAGCCTGTGATAACGCCTTGGGCTGGCTGATTCAAGTGGGTGTATTACGCCGAGAAGTCGATGGACAGGGGATTACAGATAGTTTTCGCCTCACTCCCTTGGGACGTCAGTTAGTAGAAACAATACCAGGGAAAAAACTGGCGTACTCCTTCATGGCGCGATCGTTTATACGATGCTGTAACTCGTTGGTTGCGGATACTTTTTTAGAATAAAAAACTAAAAAGTTAGGATTAGGGAATCAAAGGGAACAATATATACGGAAACGTCACATCTATTCATGAAGTCTTTACCATAATCATCTAATTGAAACTTTTGATGGTACTGGTAAAGAGATGAGGCAGAGGAAAAGGGTACTGCTCTTGCAAGGGAAATAAATTATACAGGAATTTTCCTCCTGTTCTCTACTCCCTGCTCTCCTATTTTTTAACTGATGGACGGATTGCCATATAATTGTTAACTCCTAAAAATTCACCCTGTATCCTGAAAACTAACTTATAGCAACTATGAAATCAATTATGGTAGTGGGGACAACATCCCATGCAGGGAAATCACTTTTAACTACAGCTATTTGTCGTATTTTGTCGCGGCGTGGTTGGCGAGTGGCTCCCTTTAAAGGTCAAAATATGGCTTTAAATGCTTATGTCACTGCCAGTGGTGGAGAAATTGGCTATGCCCAAGCAGTGCAAGCTTGGGCGGCGGGAGTCGTGCCTTGGGTAGAAATGAACCCAATTTTACTCAAACCCCAAGGAGATATGACATCTCAAGTCATTATAAAAGGTAGGTCTGTAGGCAAAGTGAGTGCCTCAGATTACTACGAGCAATATTTTGAACTGGGGTGGCGGACAATTGAAGAATCGCTACAGCATTTAGGAACAGAATTTGACATGGTGGTTTGTGAAGGTGCTGGTAGTCCAGCAGAAATTAACCTCAAGCACCGCGATTTAACTAATATGCGGGTGGCAAAATATTTGAATGCGCCAACGATGTTAGTAGTTGACATTGACCGGGGTGGTGCTTTTGCCCATGTGGTAGGAACTTTAGAGTTATTAGATCCAGATGAACGCGCCCTAATTAAGGGTGTAGTAATTAACAAGTTTCGAGGACAGCGATCGCTCCTAGAACCAGGGATAAAATGGTTAGAAGAACGCACAGGTATCCCTGTTGTCGGTGTTATACCTTACTTACAAGAAATGTTTCCAGCAGAAGATTCCCTTGACCTGCTAGAACGTCAATCGTCGTCGAATAAAGGCAATACTGACCTCAACATTGCCGTCATCCGCTTACCAAGAATTGCTAACTTCACCGACTTTGACCCACTGGAATCAGAAAGTACAGTTTCAGTTAAATATTTAAGTCCTAAGCAAGATTTAGGACATCCTGATGCAGTAATTATCCCAGGAACAAAGACCACAATTGCTGATTTGCTACTGCTGCAAAAGAGCGGTATGGCAGAAGCTATCCAAAACTATGCTGCTTCTGGCGGAACAGTTTTAGGTATCTGC
This sequence comes from Nostoc cf. commune SO-36, assembly GCF_023734775.1. Taxonomy (NCBI): domain Bacteria; kingdom Bacillati; phylum Cyanobacteriota; class Cyanophyceae; order Nostocales; family Nostocaceae; genus Nostoc; species Nostoc commune. The sequence continues at coordinate 2,784,452 of NZ_AP025732.1, forward strand.
GGCGGCTATCAAATGCTCGGTCAAATCATCGCTGACCCAGAAGGGATAGAGGGACAAGCAGGCAGATTTCAGGGGTTAAATCTTTTACCAATCAGAACCGTAATTACAGGTCAAAAAATTGCTCGCCAACGCCAAGTTAGCTCAAATTATCCGCAGCAGGGCTTGCCAGTTAATGGCTTTGAAATCCACCAAGGGCGATCGCGCATCGAACAGCAAGGTATAGACCCACAATCTTACCATGCCCTATTTGACGATATTAATTTAGGGTTAGTAGATAGTTGCCAATCGGTGTGGGGAAGTTACCTACACGGGCTTTTTGACAACGGCCCTTGGCGACGCGCTTGGTTAAATCGCCTCCGTCAACAGCGCGGTTTAAAATCTTTACCCACTGGTGTTGCTAACTACCGGGAACAACGAGAGCAGATTTTAGACTCTCTAGCAACTGAAGTAGAAAGTCATTTAGACTTAACTCCGTTTTTGTCTTAAACTAAAGTGCATAAAAATCGCACATTTCTTCAATCAAAATATTATTAGTCATTTACAAATGACTAATGACCAATGACTAATGACTAATAACTAATGATTGTTCGTGTCCACTTTTTACCAGATGATGTCACAGTAGATGCCGAAGTGGGAGAAGCCCTATTAGATGTAGCAGACCGGGCTGGGGTATTTATTCCCACCGGTTGTCTCATGGGGTCTTGTCACGCTTGCACTGTCGAATTAGAGGATGGAGAGATCATCCGCGCTTGTATTACCGGAGTACCACTACGCGAGGAATTAACAATTAATTTGTTTAGCGATCCTACTTGGTAATGTCGCCCTGTTACCCTGAAGGACTGATATGCTATGCGGATATTAATTGTGCTATCGTTAATATATTAAATTATGAGTTACGTAACGCATAACATCTATCATTAGTAATTTATGTCTCCGTCAGACAAATATCCTAAGTTTAAAGATAAAAGGACGGAGCGGTTTGCTTTAGGTGAGAGGGTAAAAGAGTTTCAGGCTTTTACAGATCAAGCATATAAACGACTTGATATATTAGAAGCTGCTACTAGCAAAGAATCCCTGATGAAACTACCGAGCAACCATTTTGAGTCTTTAGAAGGCGATCGAAAAGGTCAATGTAGCATTCGAATAAATAAGCAATGGCGAATTTGTTTCAATTGGGTAGATGAAGAATCTAAACCTTTCAACATAGAAATTACAGACTATCATTCTTAAAGGAGAGAAAAATGGCACGGCCACCCATCCATCCTGGGAAAATTCTTGCTGATGAGCTTCACGAATTACAGATAAGCGCAAGTGAGTTAGCACGTATCCTTCATGTACCAACAAACCGGATTACTGAAATAATTAATGGTGAACGGGCAATTACTGCTGACACGGCATTACGATTAGGGCAGTGGTTTGGTACTGGTGCTGAGTTATGGATAAATTTACAAAAAAATTATGAGCTTAGACTAGCTGAACAAAAAATGGGTGAAGAAATTCAGGCTACTATTTCACCCCGGATATTACCTGAGTTAAAACAACTCAAGGCATAAACAAAAATCTAATCAATAGAATAGACCTCTTGCATAAATCGAATAGACCCCCCTTAATCCCCAGTGGAAAAATCACGATTTCAGGCAAAGACGGAGCAGATGCTAAACGCTACCAAGAGAAGGAAGTGAAACAGGCAATTGAGGAAGTAGAAGGGAAAGAAAAAGATGAGTAAGCTTAAGTACCAAATGATTCTTCAATGGTCTGATGAAGATGATTGCTTCTTAATAGGATTCTCCGATTTTCCAGGACAACGTTGGCGGACTCATGGGTATACTTATGAGTTAGCTGTGACAAATGGAATTGAAGCTTTAGAGTCTCTCATTATTGCTTACGAAGCTCTAGGTGATCTACTTCCAGAACCAAGAGTAAGTAGAGTGCATTAACGCGATTGAGTAGGTGGTAACTAATACTGAACAATTTGCGCGATCGCAGATTATTTTAGTTTAAATAGTGTTTTTACGTGATCTCACTGTTATTTATGTAGCTTAATTAATGTTATATTTTTTGTTGGCTGGGACTTACTCAGCTTTATTAATTACTAATAAATAAAGGTTAACTATAGTGAATAAACTGAATAATCGTCAGCTTGCTGCTATCCTCGTGGGTGGTATCGGGTTTGGCTTTGCTATTGCACAAGAAGACTGTCGTTTTCCCTATGTGCAAACAGTAATGCCTACTGCTTTGATTGCCTATGTTAAGGCTGATGATTCAAAGCAACCCTCTGATTTTGAGAAGAAATTGGAGGGTAAAGGTAAACTATAAGTAATTTACCCTCAGCACATATGAAGTGCTGAGGGTAGGCAAAACTAAATTGATAAATTAGGAGGATAAATGTTTTATTCTGGAAATGCCCTAACTGTAAAAAGTCAATTAGTTCTGTAAAATTTCTTTAAGACAGTAAGAAACTTTTACCCATTGTTTCCTACTGCCTGTTTTGCTATCTATATCAATTAGCTTTAACATTCAGCGCGTATTCTTTAAACCTTTCCAAATCAGCTTGAATTGTCGATTCAACCACCCGCCCCAAAAATAAGTTATCCATAATTTTGCCAATAATGCCGGGGATAGCATAAGAAATGGTCATTTTGACAATAGTACTACCGTGGCGATCGTAAAAGCGAATCGCTCCCTGGTTCGGCAAACCATCAACCGATTCCCATTGGATAATTTGGTTGGGAATAACTTTGAGAATTCGGGATTTCCAAGTAAATTCTAGACTGCCTGTCTTCAGTTTCCAGAGAGATATATCTGGATTCTCTGGCGGAATTTTTACCGAATCAATCCACTTCATCCACCGGGGCATTTGCTCTAAATCAGCCCAGAGGCTCCATACTAAATCTATGGGAGCCTCTACTTCTACCTGTACAGTATGCTCTAACCAATCTGACATTCTCTCTTCTTCCTTCTCTAGGAGATGCTTTGCGTAGCTTGCTTCTTTGCAGGAGTACGCATTCTTTGTGCCTTTTGCAGTTCCTTATCTCTTCAAACTCTCCAAAATCACTTTTGCCGCCCGCCGCCCAGAAATAGTTGCACCTTCCATGCTGTCGATGTAATCTTGCTGTGTATAGCTGCCTGCAAGGAAGAAATTATCTACTGGTGTTTTCTGGTTGGGACGGTACGCATCCATCCCTGGCGCTTCTCGATAGAGCGACTGAGCAAGTTTTACCACGCTGTACCAAGTCATATTTAGCTCCCGCGACGAGGGAAATAGTTCATGGACTTGCTTGAGGACATGCTGTGCGATCGCTTCATTACTTTGGGCAATAAACGGATCTCCCGGTGTCAGCACAAGCTGTAACAACGACCCCTCTCCTGGGCGATAATAATCAGCAGGGCTAGTCAACGCCAAATCAGCAAAACACGAAAAGTCCGCATCGGCTGTGTAAAGTAAATTATCGATTCCCGCCGCGTGCAAAAGCTGTTTACGTTGCTCTCCATCGTTGAGTTCTGTTACCCAACCATCGAAGCGTAACTGTACTGTTGCCACTGGCACTGCATCCAGTTTGTAAATATTGTCAAATTCTGACCACTTACGCCACTCGTGGGGTAGGATGCGTTGAATTCCTGGAACATCACAGGCAAAGACATAAGCATCAGCAGTGATAGTTTCTAATGCATCACCTTGGGCAACTACTATACCAGTGACGCGGGTTTGTTCGTCTGATGTAAATTGAATTTCTCGAACTTGCCGACGCGTGTAAACTTTGGTGCCTCTGGCTTCTAAATATTCCAGAATGGGCTTGTGTAAATATTCAGATGGAGAACCTTCCAGCATCCGCAAAACTGAAGCTTCAGTTCTAACTGCAAATAACTGGAATATCGTTAACATACAACGGGCAGACATATTTTCGCAATCAATAAATCCCAATGCGTAGGCAATGGGATTCCATAAGCGTTTAATGCTGCCATTACTCCCACCATGACTGCGGAACCAGTCGGCAAAGCTAACTTTATCTAAGTTGCGGATGGTTTTCATCGCCCCGTTAAAGTCTACCAATCCGCGAACTATGGGACTAGTACCCAGAGCGATCGCATTTTGCAGTTTATCCTGCAACGATAGTTGGGAAGTAGTGAAAAATGCCTTTAAGCCATTGAAAGGCGCACCTGTAATAAAACGAAAATCTAAACCACCAGTGCGCCCCCCTTTGTTAATGAAAGTGTGGGTATGTTCCTTGAGGCGTAAGTTTTCTAACACCCCCACTTTCTTCATCAAATCAAATAGTTGGTAGTAGCAGCCGAAAAATACATGCAACCCCATTTCTAAATGGTTGCCATCTCCATCAACCCAACTGCCAACTTTACCACCCACAAACGGACGAGACTCAAAAATCTCTACTTCACAACCAGCATCAGCTAGATCTACTGCGGTTGCTAGCCCAGCCAGTCCCGCACCTACGATTGCAACGCGCATTCCGTCGTTCCTTTTCAGTTTCTTTACAGATTGTAACTGGGTTAGTGTCGGAATTTGCTACTTAATATCAACTCCTTCAGCATATTAAAGTTGGGCAATGTCGATACTAAAACCTCTTTGATCGCTTCTTTTAGTCCCGGCAAATGACCAGACGCGAGAAAAACGCGTCTGTATCAGCTAGACAAACTCTTGTCCATAGCGGCGACTCAAAAAAGTATCATAGCTATTTTTTGCTAGCAAAGCAGTTATCTCGATAAGTAGTGAAATTAACTTCTTACTTATTTGCATCTTTACTGTCGTCGGAGACAGGCAAACTTCTAATCAGTTCCCGAATCACGTCGGTTGCCGGTCTACCTGTTTGTTGGCAATATTTTTCTAGTTTTTCCGCTTCCTGTGTTGCGAGATTTACTGTTATACGTTTTACGGCCCATTTTTTATTTGTCATTATCATGCTATCTGCTGTATATTTAGATGGTCGAAAGAGTAAAACTTTAAGAGTGAACCGATAAGGTTATCAGAGTTTGTCTCACGAAACAAGTAATATCATTAATATTAAAAATGTTTGTTTTGTCAAAGTATTCATCATTTACTAAAAAATCAAAAAACTACACCTTATTTGTTATTCCTGTGAAAGTTGAAATAGCACATACTTGCTTTTGAAGATAATAACCCTACTAACAGCATGAGTAAAGCCTGACAATAAAGTTTGATAAATGAATTTGAGATACCTACTGTTGGCTTAATAAAGATTTCTAAAGTTATTCTCCATTGAAAGCATTTGACCTTCTCTCTTAAACAAATTGGCTAAACTAGCTTAGAGAGAACATCTGGCACAAAGCCAGAAAATAAAGCTTTAGAATCATTATCATGCTAAGATGCTTGCCCCAGGCGGTTTTGAGCGATGTATATGGATAGTGGATAGTCACTTATAAAGTAGGTAAATAAGCGATCGCTCTAGAAAAAACTCCTATCTGCATCCATTACTGTAACCAAGAGGTTAAAAGCTACTTGAACGGTTATAAATTTTGCTTATCTTGATCAAGCTGATTGCTTTTTATGCCCATAAAGTAGCTATAAAAAAGGAGTAAAAGCTCAGTCTACTTGGTATAAACAGCGAAGAACTTTGATAAATTTTAACAACATTATCTGTAATTTCACACAGGTAAATTAACCTATCATGGATATGATGTTATTTGACGGTTAACGACTAATAATATTTCAATTTTGTTTCATGTTTTTTCACTAACTTTTTGTAAGGATGCAATAAAGTTTTGCATATTTTGTATTCGAAATCTGTCGATACAATCTGTTTTCTTAGCATTAGATTTTTCCCATTGTTTGTATTTATTTGTCTGGAAATTATAAATTATTCTTAGCCATTTAGTGTGCTAAAATTGACAACAAACATTTTTTATATCTAAATTAAAGATATAAATTACTAATGGGAAAATTTGGATTTCAATAATTTAATATTTGTAAACTATGCTCATAAAATTATTTTTCTACTTCATTGTTTTCACTGATGTATTTATTATAGCTATGATTTCTACACTTTAAATAATCTTCATTTAGACGGCAACCAAGCTAATCTTGATACTTTATAAAAAAATTACAAAGAAACAGATGCACATTTGAACTTTTGCTTAATGATATTGATATATAGCAACTAAAAAACTTGTTAAAAAAAGATTCATAAATCTAAGCGCCTCAGCTAGGTTATATTAAACTGAACTTTGGAGATAATTTTCTATAAATTTTAGTTATTTATACTTGTAAATAACTAAAATAAAATTACTGAGAAACCATAAAAATACAGGTACTTCATGAAATTGAGATAAAGTTAACCTCTAATGATTGGTCGCTTATTAGTATTGACATATATAAATGTGAATTAAAAATTGCTGCGTCCTAATAGGTATGCGATGAAGAGGGTTGAGCAAAGCCGCAGATGCCCCGCCTCCCGTTGATAGACTGCCTACAAGAGATGGGGCGGGCATATACAGAGGCAAAAATTCTGAGTAATTTTTACTTCACTCAACACTCAGTTGGTAAAGAGAAGAGGGATAAAATCTTCCCATTTACCTTTGCATAATACAGTTTCAGTCAATATCTAAAATTAGATACACATCCAACTTAATTTCTCATTCCCACAAGTTGAGATTGAGGATTGTGGCAATTCGTGCAACTATTCAAAATTTAAGTTCGGGCATCAGTTGAAGAGTGCCAAGACCTAAATCTTTAGGTGGAAGCGATCGCGCTTCAAACAAAGCCATCATATCTTTTAACTGAGGATTGCCACGGGAGGCTCCCGTTAGCCCTTTAGCAATGATTAAGCCACAGTAGCCCTTAGTATTTTTACACCGTTGATTCCATTTTTTTCGGGCTTCTACATGAATAGGATCTGCATCTAGAAATTCACCAAATAGGAATAATTCGCCATTCTGAGTTTGTAATAAACCGAGGTCGTAGCGATCGCCATCGAAGGGATCGGCACCAGGGTTAAAGCAAATTGCTCTCAGTCCGCCTGCTGCTTCAATTCTTTCAATTACAGTTTTAGCCTTGGGCCGGGAAGTTTGAATTAAAATCACTGGCAAACCGTCACCCACTTGCTTGATTTCACCAGCCGCATGGTAGCTGACTCCCTTTCGTAGAGACTCCAACATTTCCCAGGAAACTACACCTAAGCTGAGAAAGGAATCCTCTGGTATCAAGTCATCTTGCAATGGTTGAAAATCAGCATTGTCAATCTCCTGCTCATCGAGATCAAAGCTTGCCATTTCTTCTAATTCTGTGGCTAGCTGCGGCATGGTAGAGACTGTTACAGGCAGAGATTTAGTCGATTCTTCAGACTGCGGCAAAGAAATGCGATAGCGACGGCTGAGGCTAGAGAAGATATCTTCATGAAGTTGGCGACGATGATCGCGAATAAAGCGGCTCAGGCTTTCGATCGCCACTAATATTACCAGTGCTTCTTCGTCATATAAAACAGACCTTAGTCCTTCTAAGGGGTGGATATTACCGAAAGTGGGGTCAATTTCTGATAATGGCAGATCCGCCAAATCATCTTCTTCATCCTCATCTTCACTGGTTTCGTCAACACTCTCAAAAGTGAGAAACAGGCAATCTTGTTTAAGAAAGGCTTCTTCTAAATGCTCCGTTGATTCTTCATTTGTTAAAACTGCGGCGCGAAACTGTTTTAAAGACTCTTCTGAGCGATAAAACAAAATTCCATACTCCATTCCCAGCATTCCCATAACTGAAGCGTAGAGTGTGCCAACATCCCACTTATTAATCTCGATTGACAAAATTTGCTGTTCTTCCAAAAATTCCCAAGGTGCTGCTTGCCAAATCGCAAATGCTTTTTCTCGCAGGATTTGGGCATACTGTGGCGGTAAGTCGGGGGTTTGACTATCAAGGATGTCGGCAAATCCACGAAATAGTTCATCAATTAAAGGCAGTTCTGGTGCATAGTCAATAGCGATATCTAAATCTTGCAGCACTCCCCGCAGGTAAAATTGGATTTCGCGGTCTTTGACTACAATTCTTTGGGGTCTGGCAGGTCTTGCCGGACTTTGGGGATGCTCCATTGCTTGCATTAAGGTGCGAACGATTGCTTCTGGGCCGATCTCTGAAGCTACGACATCCATTCCTCGAACAATACCTTGGGAGTAATCTACCCAAAGGAATGCATTCTCCCTTGGACTCTGAGTCCTGGAGTACTGGCTTGGTGATGACAACGGACGGCGATCGCCCTCCCATACAGAAGGAATTTGAGGTAATTTCTTCAACCGACGACTTGGTAGAGCGATTAAAACTTGTCATAGAGATCAAAAGAAGCAATTTGGAAGTAAACTTTGGGGGATAGCTAGCGTCGGATTAAATCTAGCCTCGAATGAAATTTTTATGGCTGCACCTGAAGGGTGGGTTGCTCTCAGGTTGCCGCAAGGCTTGAATTTTAAGAATACTGAATGTATAAACACACAGAGTCTAATCAATTCTAGAATAAAAATTTTTGGCTGCTTTTTAACGGAGTGTTTACAATTTGGCATCTAGCGGCATCTAAGCCGTTACGAATGAATACAAAAACACAGAAGTTTTACAAACTTCGATACTCATAGCGGCTAGAACAGTTGTTTAGCTTGTGAACTGGATGCTACTGATGCTTCCAGCTTTTTTCCCAAAAGAAAAAGTTAGCTATGGGTAAGATTTTAGATCGCTAACCCACAGGCATTAATCAGCCGATACAGGGTAACGCTTAGACTAATTAAGGAGTTTAAAAAGCAGATGACACAAGCAATTCAGTCTCAACAACGCGGAATTCTGTTGAGCGAAGCCGCATTGCACCAGGTAAAATCCCTCCGGGACAAGCAAGGCACCGACTTCTGCTTACGGGTAGGAGTACGTCAGGGTGGTTGTTCTGGGATGTCTTACATGATGGACTTTGAAGACACTAGCAAGATCACCCCTCAGGATGAAGTTTTTGACTATGATGGCTTCAAAATTGTCAGCGATCGCAAGAGTCTTTTATACCTCTACGGTTTAATGCTCGATTACAGTGATGCCATGATTGGCGGTGGTTTCCAATTCACTAACCCCAATGCTAACCAAACTTGTGGTTGCGGCAAGTCATTTGGGGTGTAATATTGTCATTTGTCATTTGTCCCTTGTCATTGTGACGAAAGACAAATGACTAATGACCAATGGACTAATGACTAATGACCAATGACCAATGACTAATACAGTTGAATCCCTGTTTGATACAGGTTTAGAACGCTATAAAGCTGGAGAATCGGTAGAATCTTTAATCCCTGTGTTTAAAGAAGTGTGCGATCGCGCTCCTAAAACTAGTGCTGCTTGGGTTTGTTTAGCCTGGTTGTATCTACTCGATAACAAACCCAACTTAGCTTATAAAGCTGGACAGAAGGCAGTCAAGTTAAATCCACAAGATCCCCAGGCGAGAATAAATCTCGCCTTAGCAATGCTGGAAACAGGCCAAAAAGGTTTGCGGGAACACATTGACATAGCACAACAGTTAATTTTTGTCAATGAAGAATGGAGTGATGAAATAAAAAATAGTATTGAAGACGGTTTAAGTAGAAAACCAGATTGGCAAAGTTTGACAAAAGTCAAAAATTGGTTATTTGAAGGATAAAAGATGGGGGCTGGGGAGTAGGGACAAAGGGACAAGGGGACAAAGAAAAATTCTTGAATGGTCTCTTTCATCTCTACCTTGTTTTGCTAATACAAATTCTCTATTCCCCAATCCCCATTCCCCATTCCCTATTCCCTATTCCCCATTCCAATCATGAAAGATAAATTGTTAAATTGGCTAAACATGGTTTTAGTCGCAGATGTTTTTTTGGTTTTCTTTGGCTTTGCTTGGCTAGCGATCGCAGCGATCGGTGATGCGGCAGGAGTCAACCTGGGTTTGGATTTGTGGCATAAACTGTGGCAACCCGTTTTTAATCCAGCGATCGGCATTCTCATGGGTGGAGCTATTCTTAGCGGTATTATCAGCTGGGTTTCCAAAAAATTCCTCTCTAGTCAATAGCGCAGGCGAGTATCGGTAATTTAACAACAGTCGTCAACACCAAATTTTGTATTGACGTTGTATACACAATGTTCTATATTAGATATTAAGCATTGCTGAATTAAGCTTGAAACTTAATTCAGCAACGCTAAATGAGATACACAAATGGAAGATACCCAATGCTTGCCCGTTCTAAAATGGATAACCCTGGCCGTAACCAAGTAATTAATATTAGAGTTCAAGAACAACAACGGGATTTAATTGATAATGCCGCTTCGATTCTTGGTAAGAACCGTTCTGACTTTGTGTTAGAGGTAGCCTGCCGAGAAGCTGAAAAAGTCATCTGTGACAAAACTTTCTTCGCGTTAAACGAGGAAAAATATCAAAATTTCCTTGCTATCTTGAACTCACCACTAAAGCGAACGAAGAAATTCGTAAATTATTAACGACTAAATCGCCTTGGGATTAATGATAGAACAAACAAAAACTATTAATGCTCCTCACCCACTTACTCATGAGCATGATGTATTAGAGTTTAAATCTAAATCAGAAGCTTTGAATAACTGGCTGAAGGAGAAAGCTTTGAAAAATGAGGGGGATACGGCTAGAACTTTTGTGGTAACTGTTGAAAATCAAGTAATAGGCTATTACTGTTTAGCAACCGGATCTGTAACTCATTTAGTAGCTGTTAGCAAAGCTAAACGGAACGCACCAGACCCTATACCGTGTATGCTTATTGGTAGACTAGCAGTCGATACCAAATGGGAAGGACAGGGTATAGGGTCTGGCTTATTAAAAGATGCTATTATTCGTATTTTATCAGTATCCCAAATAGCAGGTGTTAGATGTATTTTGGTTCACGCTAAAGATGAAGAAGCCAAAATATTTTATTTAAAACGTGGGTTTCAACCATCACCAATAGAACCATTAACACTGATGATGACTTTAAAAGATATTCGAGCAAGCATTATAGATTAGAAATAAAATTCACCCCCACCCATTCCCCCACAACCCCAATTCTCACCCCGTAGCCCTTCATACAGCACGGGGTTTTGTTTTGGTGGTTGAGTGCGATCGCTGAAGGTGGTTGAGAAAGATGATTTTCACCCCATTTCCCGACATCTACCCACAACCATTAACTTACTTATCCTATAAGAACAGGACTTACGCATTGACAGAAATCTGACTATGTGTATTCAAGCCTATCTTTTGTTCAAGATGTTCCAGAATGAAGTCACGAGCCACCTGAAGAGACAAATTTCTCTGGACTTCATACCAGTTTTCAATTAACTCTTGAGTTCGTATTAATTCTAGTTGTGTGAAAGCGCGGATAGCACTAAAAAAGTGAGTTTTAATTGCCTCAGATGTCCTCACCATGAATAGCTCAATTCCACACACTTGTTTAATGGCTCGATGGTAACATTCAATCCCCCAATGAATCGAATGTAACTTCTTAAACTCGACGAAAGAAATTAAAAATAATATATCTTTGTTAGGCACATACATGACGTAATATCTGGGAATTTCGTTTTTGAAAATTCTCCGAAATACTTTCACTTGCCCAAACTTTCTTAGATGAACTATTAAACCATTATCTGGAATTTCTAGATTTTGGACTTGGGTAAAATTTTTACCATCAACTGAACATAAGCGATTTTTAGCTATCCCAGTTAAAAACTCTAATTCCTTGTTTTTAAAGAACTTTAAGTTCTTCTTACTAGAATACCAAGCATCAGTAGTTACAGCATGAGGCTTCAAACCCCAATGCAAAACCTCAGTAATCATCTCTCGTAAATAATCATTTTTCGTCTGACCATCTTGTTTATCATAAATGCGATAATTTACAGGTACAGATTTACCTGATAAATCGGTATAATACAAGGTAATTAGCTGAATCCCTTTAACTATACGATGATGCCTTCCTGAATAAATGTAAGCAATTAACTCTGTTAATTTCGGGTCACTATGAGGCTTATCAATTACGGTATCATCTGCACTTAATGTACCACCTACTAAATTGATATACAGCTTAACTTCATCAAATAAATCTTTTGGGCTCATAACGCTCACGTAGCAAAAATCTATTGACACTATCATGAGACAAATCTTCCATAATATCTGCTAAACGTGTGCAGCCTGAATACTTTGATTCTGCCAATAAAAACAGAGTGTAAGTGTTGAGGTCACACTTTGCAGTGGATGGCTTGGTAGTTACTCTGATTGTCCATGCCCTCAATAGAGACAGTGTAAATTATCTATCTTTTCAGTCCCCTACTGCTAGCAATCGCTTATTCTTTTTTCCTTCTCACTAATACATTTTTTGTCTCATTTGTCAATGCGTAAGTTCTGAAGGTACTCCGTTCAGTATTTATGCGTTAGGTACAATTCGTGTAGAACATACGATTAAAGTGATAAATGAAGATCAGAAGAACGAATTGCTTAGAAAAATTAATGAAATTACAAAAAGATAAAATTAATATTATTAATTTTCGGATTGTAGTCTGGTGCGATGGCACAGCGTAAAAGGAAGGTGAGAGTTACCCTCTCACTCCTACCCACGACAATAAAAAGGCTGAAAAAACACGATGCCAACGGGAATATGAGTCAGCGTACAGATGAAACAAAACTTCTCTATTATTTCAGTAATTTTACTATTAGATTAAAGCCAAAAAGACAATATGCTTAAAAACAATTTAAAATATAAAATCAACATGGCTACACCAATAAAAGTAGATATAACTTCGATTGACGGAACAGTTTCTTCCAGAACAAATGTAAGTACAGAAAAACTACTACAAGAAATATCAGATTTATTAAATCAAGAAAATGACAGGGATCGTAAAACTTTAGAACTAAAGGTAACTTTTTTATCTAAAAACGCCTAAACCGCCTCACAAGGGCGGTTTTGTACCTTTCACTGTTACTAATTACAGCGATCGTATGAAGTGTGATCGCCCCATTCTCCATTCTCCATTCCCCAATCACCCTGGATACAGAAAACCATTACGACTATCAGGTTTGTATTTGACCCAATCCCGCACAGCTTACCGTAAAACCTGAGAACATACGCCGCCTACGCGAATCGCCTACGCGAGTTGATGAACAATTGCGAAGATGACGACTAACCCTGCCCTCGCCACAAACCAGATAACCCGATGATTCCCTACAGCGATCGCAGTGGGGAATTGTCATTTTTGGGGTTATCTGAGTACAAATTCGCTAGGTTGTATCAGGTTTAGAATTTTTAGCTGAGTAAAAGTTTCCGTCACCCACAATACAGACAGAGTAAACGTTTCAGCCGATTGAATCTGAAAAATTTCCATTTCCCATAGCGAACAGAAGTCATCTACAATTAGCGAAATTTAAGGATTATATTTCTGCGGATCATACATACCTAACATTTCATTTATTACAGCGCTTCCGCCTGTTATAAGGTACACTAGGTTAAAATATAAATACTTTTAAATGAAGTCATACTCTATCGAGCTTCGAGAAAAAATAGTTGCAGCACATATTCAAAAAAATATCTCAATCAGGAAAGTAGCTAACATATTTTCTGTCTCAAAGAGTTTAGTGCAAAAGCTTGTAAAACAACAAAAACTTGAAGGAAATTTACAACCAAAGCCGCGAGGAAAACCACAATTTAGTCATCTGACAAATGCTGACATAGAGTTAAGAGAATTAGTTGAAGCACATCCAGATGCAACATTGATAGAGTTGTGTGAATTATTTGCAGACAAAACTGGTAATTGGGTAGGTCGAAGTGCAATGTGTCGTGCCTTACAAAAATTAGGATTAAATCGTAAAAAAAAACATTGCGGAGTAGTCAAGCAGCAACAGAAAGAGTTCAAAAACTAAGAGTAGAATATTGGGAACAGGTCAGAGATATAGATCCAGATAACTTAGTATTCCTAGATGAGACAGGAGTTTTATTAGGTCTGGCAAGAACTCATGCGCGTTCGCAACAAGGAACAAGAGCTTACGACCAAAAACCATTTTATAGAGGTGCAAAAGTCACAGTAATTGGAGCAATTAGTATTAAAAAAGTAGTGGCGTTAATGACGATGAATAACTCAATGGATAGCCAAGCATTTGATGTATTCATTGAGAAGTTTTTAGCGCCTAATTTATGGACAGGAGCAGTAGTCGTCATGGATAACTTACCTGCCCATAAACTAGCATCAATTGTACCAATGATTGAAGCTGTAGGTGCGAAAGTTATTTGTTTATCCTCATACTCTCCTGATTTTAATCCAATCGAGTTATGGTGGTCACAACTCAAATCTTTTTTACGCAGTTTTGCTCCAACTACAACAGAAATGGTTGATACAGTAATCTCAGTTGCACTCGACTTAATGAATCCTCAACATTTAAAAAACTGGTTTACTAATTGTTGCTATTGTACCTCATAACACCGGGAAGTGCTGTATTGGAATTTTTTTGCTGTAAGTTAAGGGAACTGATTCAATAAATATATCAGGATTAATAAGTTTACTCAATCTTGATAACGTTTAAAAATTTCCTGGCGATTCATTAATATCTATAAGCCTGTTATCAAAGCAATATTGATGGAACCAAGACACTCCATATCCTTTATACCAAACTTCAGTTTCCCATTCCCTAACAAATTCTGGAAAGTCTAATATATAAATAATTTATAGAATTGCTATATAGTTACATCTTAACTTGGTAAAATCTTCATATTAATCAGTAAATACGCGCAATTGTTTCTTATTTTTAGGCGTAGACATAACATGAATATTGATTTTGAAGCAATAGAGTAGTGGTTTTAACAATGTGCTGTGGAGTTTTTCGATTTGTGGGGAGGCGGTGCGATCGCACTTGCAGATAAAATTTAAAGAGAGTAATAAACTACTCTTGTTATTTTGTGCTGGAATCATTCCCCCCTCCCCACTCCCTTTTAATTAAGAATTTGTGTTAGCGCTGATTGCAAATTTGGATATTTGTACTCAAAGCCTGTCTCCAGTATGCGCTTGGGGATGACTTTCTGACCTTCTAAAACTACTATAGCCCCGTCTCCTAAAAGAGCTTCAATTGCAAAAGCAGGAACAGGCAACCAAGAAGGGCGATTCATGACTTGTCCCAGAGTTTGGCTTAAATCTGCCATTTTGACTGGGTTCGGGGCAGTGGCATTATATACATCTTCTATTTCCGGTTTAGTTAAAGCTTGCACAATTAAGCTAACTAAGTCGTCTACGTGAATCCATGAGAACCACTGACGCCCACTGCCAATAGGCCCACCAGCGAAGAGTTTAAAAGGCGGAATCATCTTACCTAAAACGCCACCATTACCCAAAACAATCCCAAAACGCAGAATCACTAGCCGCACACCAGCATCTTTTACCTTTTTCGCTTCTGCTTCCCAAGTTTGGCAGACTTGGGCAAGAAAATCCTTACCAGATAGACTTGTTTCCTCAAAGGTTGCCGTTTCACTAGTGCCGTAATAACCAATAGCCGAAGCGTTAATTAACACGCTAGTTTTAGAATTAGCGTTGGTTTTTGCGTTGGTTATTGCTTCAACTATTTTTTGTGTACCTAGCTTCCGGCTGTTGAGGATTTCTTGTTTGCGTTCTGGTGTCCAGCGTCCTTCACCAATGGGTTCTCCTGCCAGATTAACTACGCCATCACAACTAGCGATGACACTTTGCCAAGAACCAGAAGCATTTGGTGTATAGGAAACAATTTCTAGATTTGGGAAAGCCCCAGATGGAAAAACCTTTTGAGCAAGAGCAGTATTCCGAGTTAATACCACTATTTTATGACTTTCTCCGTGGAGTCGTCGTACCAAAAGATTACCGACAAATCCTGTTGCTCCAGTAATTGCGACTTTCATTTTCTACCTCAGCCAAACCTTTAAGGTAATAAATGGCACGTACTTGAGGGCCAAAAACGATCTCGTCTTCATTTCTGAGATCGTGGGCTGGTATCTTGCGTCCATTAATCATTAAACCATTAGAACTAGGCTTACCTTTGGCATCGCCATCTACAATCCGATAATAGTAGCTATGACTATTATGCTCTCGTGGCAATCTTACTAATGTGGCATGGCGGCGGGAGACAAACTGCGACATTAAACGGATATTACATTCGCGATCTCTACCGATAGAGTAGACGGGGTGCTCCAGAGAAAATTCTTTGCGACCTTGATCGTCTTCAATAATCAGTAGATGGTTTTCATTGGTTTCTGCTGCCATTGACAAATCGGTGGAACTGTGATTTTTTACTCAAAAATTTTTTTAGTATCGTATCCTGCTATTTTCGCGCACCATAAGTTTGTGGTGGTGATCTAAATAAGCTTTAAAATTGCATAATACCTTGAAAGAGTAGAACATGGCCGTTCTACTCCACTAGCTAGATAGCTTTGTCAAGTGTTTGAAGAAGCTTTGTGCGACTCAGTTTAACTTCAGATAGGAATAACCAAGATTTGTGCTTGGAAATTTTAGGTGTAAAAAAGTATTCTACGAGTGATGAGCTAATCGCCGTAATAATATTGAGTTTGTGACGACGCTAACAGAGCTAAAAGCCATTAATGCAGCAGCACCAGAGGGGTTAAGAACAAAACCCAGACTAGGGAACAAAACGCCTGCTGCTAAAGGTATCCCAACTGTATTATATGCAAAAGCCCAGAATAAATTTTGGCGGATTTTGTTGAAAGTGGCGCGACTAAGCTGAATAGATTCGACGACATCGTTTAAGCGATCGCGCATTAGGACAATTTCAGCAGTTTCCATTGCTACATCTGTCCCGGAGTGTAAAGCAATTCCTACATCTGCTTGGGATAAAGCTGGAGCATCGTTGATTCCATCTCCTACCATTGCGATTATTGAGTGGGGAGTTTTCTTTGTTCCCTTGTCTCCTTGTCTCCTTGTGCCTTCTAACTGGAGTGCTTGTATTGCAGCCGCTTTTTTAGCTGGGGGAACACCTGCTATGACATCAGCACTATCTAAACCTAGTTGTTTGGCTATGGCGTTAGCTGCTTCTTGGCGATCGCCACTGAGCAGCATTACCCGTAAACCCATCTGACGCAATTTGTCTACGGTGGATTGAGCATCTGGTCTGAGGGTATCAGAAACAGCAATTAACCCGGCTAAAGTTCCCCCAACTGCTACGCAAACGACTGTTTTGCCATCTGTTGCCAAATCCTGTGCTACCTGTTGTGCAGTTTCGTTAATAGCAATGCCGTGCCAACTCAACCAGTCCCAGTTACCTAATAGTACAACTTTGTCTTCTACCACAGCAGATACCCCTAGTCCTGGTTCTGTGTGAAAGTCCACAGCCTCTGGAATAGATAATTGTTGCTGTTGTGCTTCTTGCTGAATCGCTCTTGCTAGGGGGTGGTGAGTACCGCTTTCTACTGCGGCTGCTAGTTGAATTAGGGATGAGGGGGATGAGGAAGAATAATGATGTTCGCTTACTACCTCATCTCCTCCAATTAACAGACAATCTGTAACGATGGGATTACCCGTGGTCAAAGTGCCAGTTTTATCAAAGACTACGGTGTTTAACTGGTGTACTTTTTCTAAAACGTCGCCGCCTTTGATTAATAGACCCCGTTCTGCGCCCATAGCAGTCCCGACAAGAATTGCTGTTGGTGTGGCAAGTCCCAAAGCACAGGGGCAGGCGACTACCATAACTGCGATCGCTAGTTTTAAACTAATTAATAAAGGGGAGTGGGGAGCTTGATATGTAGCGTGGCTCATCATTTCCATGCCACCAGACATGCTGACATTAGCCCAGATGTGAGTGCCGAAAAAGTACCAAAAGACAAATGTTAATACAGATGCCGTCAGCACTCCGTAGGTAAAGTAACCAGCTACTGTATCTGCTAATTTCTGTACTGGAGCTTTTCGAGTTTGGGCGGCTTCGACTAGGGCGACAATTCGAGCTAAAGTTGTATCACTTCCAGTCCGGGTTGTCTGAATAGCGATCGCTCCTGACTGGTTTAGCGTCCCTCCTGTCACCATATCGCCTGGTTGCTTAATCACTGGCACGGCTTCCCCAGTCAACATGGATTCATCCACCGTTGTTTTACCAACCACTACTTCACCATCGACAGGGATTTTATCACCTGGCAGCACTTGTACCCATTCACCAACACGCACCTGTTCAGCAGGAATCTCCACGCTAGAAGATCCCATTCCTCCTTTTTCTGGGTTGGCAATCAATCGCGCTACCTGTGGCTGGAGTGCTAGCAATTTCCTAAATGCGGCAGCAGCGCGACCTCTAGCTTGTTGTTCTAATGTCCTTCCCAAAAGAATAAAACCCAGCATCATCACTGGTTCGTCAAAGAAGCACTCCCAACCCATTTTTGGAAAGAGCAGCGCGACTAAACTAGCAATGTAGGCTGTCAGCGTTCCTAAGCCCACCAGAGTGTTCATGTTAGGCGCATTTCGCCGCCAGCCCAGCCAGCCATCTACTAAAATCGGGCGGCCGGGAATTAATAGCGCTACTGTCGCCAGTCCACAGTGAAACCAGATGTTATTTAGCACTGGTAGCACTGAGCTACCAAGATTACCAAAATGTCCACTTCCCGATAATAATAGTAAGATTGCAGCGATCGCTAACTGCCTAAAAGAAGAGCGCATTTCTCGGCGTTGTCGTTCTGCTGGGTCTAGTAAGGTAGATATCTCGCCTGCGACTGCGCCATTAGGTTTTCGGGGTTGAGTCGGGAATCCAACGGCTGTTAATCTCTGTGCTAGTGCATCTGCATCTACTGCACCAGTTTCTGACTCTACAACTGCTACCTCTGTGGCCAGGTTCACACAGGCACTCTTGACTCCTGGATGTTGGGTTAGCTGTCGCTCTACTGCATTCACACACCCCGCACACTTCATACCCCCAACATCGAGAATAATTTTCTCTAAAATTGGGTCAAATTCTGGGACTAGGTTAGTTTTTGGGACAAGTTGCATGGCAAGTGTTTAGATTCGCTACAGAAATTCAACGCCTGACTAAAAGCGTCTCTAATTTGAGCGTAGGCTAAATATGGAACTACGACTGTATGTCAACCCTATTAAATTTCTTAATTTCTCGTATCTCGCTAAGGGTCAATCACGGCTCCAGCGTAGATAAGTCACATAAATGATAGCTCCAACCTGCATTGGCATGAGAACAATCAGGCTTTTCCAAAAATTGTCAATTTCCAAATTAGACATGGCGCTGAAATAGCCAAAGCCCAATAACAAGAAGAGTATCCAGATCAGCTGTTTACGTTTAATGGTTAGCATAGCAATAGAATTCAGAATTTTTTAGCAAAAATATCTAGTTATACCTATAAATCTGTACAGAATAAGCAATAACTTCAATTCATTGTTATTCAAAAAAGAAGTTTACCCAAGGGTGAGTTAATAAAAGAAAGATACATTTCCTCTGTTTGTGACATATTATACAAACGGATAATATGGTAGGTTAAAACTGAAAATAGCCCTATAATCTGTAATTTTCTTTGTTTGACTAGATGAGAATAAAATGCTGTAATTCGACGTTTTGTCAGTAGTTCCAGAGCTATATGAATTGCCACAATTACAAAACTAGCAAATAAAACTGGGCCGAATAAATTTTCTGCTACTGCTTGAACCAAATCTCCTTGGGCAATAGCTATAAAAGAGCGAGTCATCCCACAAGTTGGACATGGAATTCCAGTCAAATGCCGTATTGGACAAACTAAGAATCCTATTCTATAGCCTTGGTGATAAAAATAAGTACCAATTAGGGGTGTACAGGAGAATCCTAGTAAACCCCAACGAACTAATTTACCGTGGGATGACAAAGGATAAGGAGATAATTGAAACACCAATGCACATTAAATTAAAACGGCAATCAAAACCAGCCTTTCTTCTCGACGATGTAAGCATTGAGGAATTCTTCATCAGTCTTGGTTAAGTAGATAATACCCTCAACCAAACCAACAACTCCCATTATTACCCCACCAAAACCACATGTGAGTATGGTAACAAGCAGCATGATTAGACCTTCGGTAGTGTAACCAAGAATAAACTTGTGAATACCTAATCCTCCTAACAAGATAGCGCAGATGCCAGCTGCAATTTTTTTGCTGCTACCATCACTGGGGTTAATGTTAGACACTATGAGAATACTCCTCAACTATAAATAACATCACCAATTTTAATGTAATTATTCTTACTTGGCATCTGCATATATCTAATAGTAATAAATTGTCAAATTTTAACTCATCCAGAATAGAAATAAGTACTTTATAAGATCAAACTTCACCCTCAATCCCTCTGTTTAGCAAGAAGAGAAATTGAGGGTGAGATTTGGCGTTGCTGATTTCATGTATGAAAATGATTCTGCATGATATCAAAATCCTTGTAGAGACTTTGCATTGCAACATCTCTACATCTGGATTCATACCGCAATTGGGCAACGCCTGAGATTTTATATTTAATTTAACCCACTTACTTATAAATTTTTAGAACCAGCCCTGCTTATTCACAAAGTAGGTATTTACAAATTCTTCAGGCGGCTTATTCAAGTAGATCATACCTTCAATTAAACCGACCAGTAGCATAACTAACAAGGCAATCCCGTAAGTAAAAGAACCTCCGACTACAGAAATCACCAACATGATAAAACCTTCTGGAGCGTATCCTAGAATAAATTTATGAACCCCAAATCCTCCCAGGATAATGCCACAGTAACCAGCTAGAAGTTGTTTGGTAGGGTGAGTGGGGTTGAAATTTGACATATTAAGTGCTGCTCCTTGATAAGTGAGGTATAAAAATAAAGTCTTTATTGTAATCAAAGCAAATACATTTACTTGCTTAATACATATATTTTTAATTTTTTAAGTACAAGTAAGCCCCAAGATAAATAGCCAAAATCAGCGTATTTCTATTTCAGAGGGTACGTTAAAATTTCTCCCGACTATACCGGAAAATCTGGCGCTCCTTATCCTTAATAACTTTTGGTAGATTTGACGATCGCAAACCCTGGTGCGGCAATTTCGCTTTATCTTGAGAAGAATGAACCTCAATAATCAGCGAAAACTGCTACATCACTTTTTACAAGTCCATCAGTATTATTTCCGGATTTTTTCGCTATCGCTTCCAGGGGGCGTGAAACGCGATCGCACCAACAACGAGATATAACTAGTAAATTGTTCTTACATAAGCAGATAGAATCAGATATTTTTATTTTTGGCAACAGTAATTATTTTGTACTAATTGCTACCTAAAACGAATAAACTTAATAATGTACCACTATTCCACAGACTGTGGAGGAGCATAGGAGCAAGGAGGTTGCGCGATCGCGTGTAAACTACGCCTAAAACGATCCCCAATGCCGTGAGGGGAAGAATTTCTGACAAGCTGAGGTGAGCGATCGCAAACAACAAACTACTGATTAGAATCGCTCCCCACACGGGTAAGTAGCGAGTTAAAGAGGGTAGCAAAAAGCCGCGAAACAGAATTTCTTCAAAAAATGGAGCTGCGATCGCTGCTGTGGAGAAAAATATGCCAAGTGCTACACCATCTTGGCTTTCCAGCGCTAATTGCAATAGAGGGTTACTACCACCCTGTCCTTGCCATAGCTGTTGATTGATTAAAGATACCACCACAACTATAGGTAAAGCCGCGCAATAGCCTCCTAGTCCCCACAAAAACCATTTATCTTGAAAACGGAAGCGAAACCAAAATTCTGGTAACGGAAAAAAGCTCTTGAGAGAAAAATACAGCACTAACAGCGCACCCAATGCGACTAGAAAGTAACTAACTAAAACATAAAAAGCCTGAAGTCGCACATCACCCACAGGACGAGGGATGGGGAGCAGCGATAGCAATAAAGGGACAAAAATTTGCCCCATGAAGAAAAAGCCGACGATAAAAACCTGTAAAATGGTTTCACCATCCCAAGGTGTTGACCAAGGGACATCAGCATTTTGAGCTAGTAACGAGGCTTTTCCTTTTAACAAGCGTTGAGCAACTAAGAAAATCAGCAGTATTAAACCAATTAAAGCTGCCAAAGTGGGGATAGTGCCAATAACTGCTAATTTCATTACTGCTTGAGCCGAAGATTCTTGTAGTGCAGCTTTAACTGCTGATAAAGCGTCTTGTCGTTGCTGGAGTTGGTATAGCTGAACCAAAGCAGTAGAGCGAAACCAACCTTCTAAATTCTTTTGAATCCGTTCTTGAGAATTTTGAAGCAGACGAGGAGGATTGCTCCACAGTCCACTTAATACAGCTGCGGTTTCTTCAAATTCTGGATTGATATCTGAGCGTTGTTGTAATTCGCTCCAAGTTTTGAGTGCTGTATCCGTCTGTCCTTGTTGTGCTTGTAAAATTCCTAGGCGCAAGTCTAATTCAACCAGTAATTTTTGTAATTGTTTGAGGGACTGCTGTAACTCTTGCTGTCCCTGTTTAGAAGTTTTAGTAGTGCGGGGAACATCCGGTAAAGGTTTCGCAGGTATGGGAGTTATTTCAGGTTGAGAACGTAATTGTGCAAGTTTATTATTAACTTTGTCTAAATTAGCTGCAACTGATTGACGCGCCTCTTGATACTGCTTTGTGGCGCTTTCCAGGGGTTGCTCACCAAGTATTGCTTCCTGAACCGCCTGGAGATTGCGATCGCTGCTATCTTCTGATTGCCAAGCTTGAGCTTGTAAAGCAATATTAGTTTGGTATAGTTCTAGGCGACTTTGAAACTGAGGTTCTTGCCAACTACTGAATAAAGCCGAAACTGCCAACAGAACTGCTATCGGTGTCAGTATAAAAATTAAAACTAATCGCTTGAGTGTCATCTATCCCTCTTTATAGTAGCCAGTGGAGAGCGCGTCCCCCTTGGGAATTATCGCAAGAAAAAGTCAGAGGTGGATAGATATCATCAATATTATAAGTTTGCGATCGCACCCACCATGTTAAATTACAACCCATTGCACTGCTTACCCTCCGCCGAGGATCTGCCCGATTCTGACTATACACCTGTGGACAATGAACTACAAGATTTAATTCCCAGCTTGCTCAAAGCCATCCTCGCTTGTTTGTGGACAAACCGGATGGATTGGTTTTTTGGGGTTGATATGGGGATATATTACGATCCCGAATTACTGCCGATTGTACCCGATGGGTTTTTAAGCTTAGGAGTCGAGCGAGTTTTTGATGAAAACTTGCGCTTGAGTTATGTGTTGTGGGAAGAAAGAGTTATGCCAATCGTGGCGCTGGAGGTGGTTTCTCATAAACGGCGTGGGGAATACAGCAGCAAAAATAAAATGTATGCTGAGATGGAGATTTTGTATTATGTTGTTTATAATCCCCAACGCCGTAGAAAAGCGCCTTTAGAAGTTTACCGATTAGTAAATGGTGAATATGTATTGCAGCGAGGAAATCCTGTTTGGTTAACAGAGATAGGTTTAGGAATTGGTCATGAACGGGGAACCTATCAGGGAATTACGCGGGATTGGTTGTATTGGTATGACAAACAAGGAGTCAGATATTTAACACCAGAAGAACGAGCGATCGCTGCCGAACAACGCGCTACCACTGCCGAACAACGCGCCGACAGGCTGGCACAAGAATTGCGAAGGTTGGGGATAGATCCAGATTCTTTGAGTTGATTTTGTGGGGTGCGATCGCTTTGATTACACTCTTACTAGTGATTGGATAAATTATCCCAAATCCTGTTACCTCCTATCACCCTCCGTTAACCTAGACAATACCGTAGATATCACAAAACTGAGTAAATTCGCTTCCTCCAAAGATTGTAGTCCCAATTGGGGTAAGGGTGACAGTATTGTTAAATTGAAAAGGAATAACACCAGGTGATGCACCTAACGTAACAGTTAGTGAGTCTAGCACCGAGGAAAGTCCTAGATTAGAATCAGTTAGCAATGCATTGCCTAAATTGTTGTTTACGACTTCAAAAGAGTCATTGGGATGAGAATAATTTGTAAGATAATCTTCAATGAAATTACCAAGAGAGATGACATCTTTGAAGCCGCTTGGGTCGATTCCATCAATATAATCCAAGTTGACGGCGACATCAGCAACACTAGCACCGTCAATAGGAAGTAAAATATCTTCTAATTGAAATGAGACAATATCATTAATATCACCATTGGCTGTGCGGGTAATTGTGGTGTCAAATTGGAAAGGAATAATTTTTGGTGACACATCCAGATTAACGCTTAATGAGTCCAATACCCCAGATAGCCCTATATTGCTATCATTTAGTAATCCTTGGGTAAGGTCGCGATTGAGGACTTCATAAAGACCTGCTTCTACTGGATAATTTGCCAAGAAATCTTTAATGTAATTACCGATGGGTATGACATCTTTAAATACACTTGAGTCAATTCCATCAACATAATCTAAATTAACAGTTACATCGGCAACTATACCACCATCAATTGGAGATGTAACGTCTTCTAAACGAAATGAAATAATATCATTTATGTTACCATTTGGGGTACGAGTATTTGTGGTGTCAAATTGGAAAGGAATAATTTTTGGCGACACATCCAGATTAACGCTTAATGAGTCCAATACCCCAGATAGCCCTATATTGCTATCATTTAGTAATCCTTGGGTAAGGTTGCGATTGAGGACTTCATAAAGACCTGCTTCTACTGGATAATTTGCCAAGAAATCTTTAATGTAATTACCGATGGGTATGACATCTTTAAATACACTTGAGTCAATTCCATCAACATAATCTAAATTAACAGTTACATCGGCAACTATACCACCATCAATTGGAGATGTAACGTCTTCTAAACGAAATGAAATAATATCGTTTATGTCACTATTTTGGGTACGAGTACTTGTGCTGTCAAATTGGAAAGGAATAATGGCAGGTGCGACATCAAGATTCACACTTAAAGAGTCTAGCACCTCAGAAAGCCCTAAATTGTCATCAGTTAGCAGTTCTTCCGTGAGATTGCGATTGATAACTTCAAATAAGTCATTGGGATTATTTGGATAATTGGTCAGGTAATCTTTGATCTTATTAGCAATGGGTACGACATTTTTTAATTCACTTGGGTTCAGCCCATCGATATAATCCAAGTTAACTGTAACATCAGCAACTTCGTTATTCTCCACTTGAAGTCGAATGTCTTCTAACTTAAACGAAACTAAGTTAGATTTGCTTGTTATGCTATCGAAAATGGATTCGTGTGACATAATCTAATTTTTTCAGACAATTTTCTCATTTTTTAATTCTTAGAATACCAAAGTTGGGGTAAATTTTCACATTCCTGTACATTAAATAGGACTTACGCATTGACAAAAAGAATCATCTATGAAGTCTAGATAATGCCATCACTGCTAAGGTTTGCAAAAATATGCTCACGTACAACTAAGGGACTTGCAAGAAAATAAAATACCAGCCATTCTAGAAGAGAAGAAGCGGTGAACTGTCCGCGCCTAGTTTAAATATCTAGAATGGGAATCCCTCAATTCATGCTCACCGACACCATCAAATCGACCTTTAAAGATGCAGCACAGAAACTGACTAGCAATCGCAAACGAGATTTCATGGCAAAAGTTACCGAAGATTACTTCGATAGTTCAGCACGCATTGCAGAAACCGTTATGGGATGGAATCGCCAGAGTGTGCAACTCGGCTTGCATGAAAGGCGGACGGGGATAGTCTGTGTAGAGAATTATCAGGCAAGGGGACGACACAATAGTATTGAGGTATTGCCCAACTTAGAAGCAGATATTCGTTCATTGGTGGATGCTCAAGCTCAAGCCGACCCTAAATTTCAATCGACCTTTCTGTATGCCCGCATTAGTGCCAGAGCAGTAAGAGAAGCATTAGTAAGTGTTCATGGCTATAACGAGAGCGAATTGCCATCTCGTCAAACTTGTGGAGAAATTCTCAATCGCTTAGGGTATCGCCTAAAAAAACACAAAAAACGAAACCCTTGAAAAAGATTCCGCAAACTGATGCCATTTTCGAGAATGTGTTCCGGGAGAATCAGGCATCAGATGAAAACCCCAAATCGTTGCGAGTGTCTATAGATACTAAAGCTAAGGTGAAGATTGGCAACCTTTCTAGAGGCGGTAAAGCTCGGACAATGGAGGCGAAAGCTGCTGATGACCACGATACACAGTGGTCATCAGTCTTAGTTCCCTTTGGCATTCTCAATACACATAATGACCAGCTATCGATTTACTTGGGTCAGTCGGCGGAAACCAGTGATTTTATCGTCGATTGTTTAACCGCTTGGTGGCATGAGAATCAACACAATTACCTGGAACTTGATGAGTGGGTGATTGATCTTGATGGCGGTGCCGCTACTCGCAGTAACCGCACACAATTTATCAAACGCATGGTTGAGTTGTCTTGTGCAATTAATTTAAAAATTCGACTGATTTATTATCCCCCTTACCATAGCAAGTACAATCCAATAGAGCGGTGTTGGGCTGCCTTGGAGAACTATTGGAATGGTGCGATTTTAGATTCTGTTGCCGCCGCAGCACAATGGGCCGCCAATATGACTTGGAAAGGAATTGCTCCCATTGTACATCTGGTTCAAACCACATATCACAAAGGAATCAAGGTTCTCTCGCAAGAGTTAGAACAATACCAACCCCAATGGCAGCGTTCTGAAACATTACCCAAATGGGATATTACTATTGTCCCTGTTTAGCTGGTACTTTATTTTCTTGCAAGTCCCTAACGTGAACATATTCCGTTGTACTTCGTACCAATTGCTAATTATTTTTTCAGACCGCATAAACTCCAATCTAATAAAAGCTTGAAGTGAACAAAATATGTGAGTCTTGATTGCATAGGTATCCCTAACCATGAACCGACAAATTCCACATACTTGTTTTATGGCTCGATGAAAGGTTTCAATTCCCCAATGGGTATCATGAATTGTGATAAATTCATTTCTAGTTATATCCTTGATTCTTTCCTCATCTGGAACATAGAAAATATAGTGCGGAGCCGGAGACGCTCCGCCTCCGGTCTAGAGTCTTCTTTCTTGAAGTCTTTCCTAAACAACTTTATAAATCCAAATTCTTTCAGATGAGTTCTTAATCCTGACTCTGGAATCACCAGAGTACTTACCTGGCAATACTTATGTGGCTCATTTGAGACAGTTCTGTTTTTTTCAATCCCGAATAGAAAACCCCAATTTCTGGTTTTTTAGAAATTTTAAATTTTCTACTCCTGAATACCAACTATCTCCTGTTATTATTCTTGGTTTGACTCCCCAGCTTATTATTTCACTCACCATTTCTCTAAAATAATCGTTTTTTGTTTTCCCCTCCTTTTTGTCATATATTCTGTAGTTTATTGGTACTGAGTTACCATTAATATCGCTGTAATATAAAGTGATTAAATTTAAACCAATAATAGTTTTATGGGCTTTTCCTGACCAAAAATAACTGATTAATTCGGCATTTTTTGGGTCGCTGTAAATCTTTTCTATTACTGTATCGTCTACACTTAATATCCCTCCTACCAAATTAATGATTTTCTCTACTATGTTGAATAAATCTTTCGGTTCGTATCTCTCTCTCAACAAAAACCGATTCACACTATCATGTGAAACGTCTCCCAATATCTCTGCCAACCTACTGCACCCCCCAAACTTTGGCTCTGACAGCAAAAATAAGGTGTAGAGGTCTAGATTGCATTGTCCTGTCGATGGTTTAGTAATTTCTCTAATTGTCCGATACCTGTAAAGTAGACGACCCTTATTTATGAATTCACTATTTTGTTATTCTGTCAATGCGTAAGTCCTATTAAAGTATTATTATCCACTTTAAAGAGTTCGTGTCATTGCCCCAAATCCCTTATAAAAGTAGGGTTTTAGAGATGGACAATAATTGTTTAATGCACATCAAAACCAAAGAGGGATGCTTACGGCGGTAAACTACGTAGCAATGACAAACTTTGAACAGAGAAAAACCAAAATCAAGAAAGTACTTTGCTGCTTCTGTGGCGGCAATCGCGTTTTTGTAGTTTCCCCCGATGACTGGGATGGAAAACAAGCACTCAAAACAGAGCATTTAAAGCGGCTACTTTGCCCAATGTAGTTGCTCAATATAAGCTTATTTTAGATTGTAAATTACTTATCTTATTCACAATAAAGTAAAGCATCAAGTTTACCTGATTCGGTAAATTTTCTAGCAGCTAGTAAACAATGCAGTAATTCCACTTGCATGGCGTTCAGGAATGAGGTGCGATCGCATTTAGACTCAAACAAGCAATATATTTTGATTCTTTGCTCTTTTTAATACATTAACACCACTGTTAGATTAGAGTAGTACATCAGACACAGTGTGACTTCGTAATTATACTAAATGGCAAACATTCAGATTAAAGAACGCAAGATTGGTGAACTTCATCCACATCCAAAAAATGAAGGTATTTACGGCGACGAAGATATTGAGCAACTAGCTCAAGATATTGAAAGGTCTAAATGGGTCAAACCGCTTATTGTTACACCAGAGGGTACAATCATCAGTGGACATCGGCGTTGGAAAGCAGTGTCATCTCTTGGGTGGGTAACAGTTCCCGTTGAAGAACAAGAGTTTACTGATGAATAGCTGAATTAGAAGCTCTGTTACTGGAGAATGCTAACAGAGAAAAGACTATAGAACAAAAATGTCGAGAAGGATTAACTTGGGAGGCTATTGAGCGAACTAACTCTCGTCAGCGTATGCTTATGGCAAAGAAAGGATCTGGCGTAGGAAACACTAGGGACATTGTAGGGAAGAGGGTTGGTATAGGAACTGGTAAGACTTATGAAAAAGCTAGTAAAGTTGTATCAGCTATTGATGAGGCACTTTTAGTTGGTAATGTTGCAAAAGCAGAGGCATTGCGAAAGACATTGAACCACAAAAGTGTAAGTGCGGCTTTCAAAATGATTAGCAGTATTGAAAATATAAGTGAAACCCAACATAGCGAAACACAACACACACAAATGCAGTGGATATTAGCTAAATTAGGTCAACAGCTTTGTGGCTCAGTGTGGATTGCTTCTAATGATCGCTCACGTATATGGCAAAAAGAAGAATTAGGCAGCTTGAGTATGGATTCTTTGCCACAATTAGGAATTCGTGATGATGCACAAAAAACAATTGCGTTTATAGATGTAGTGTGGCTGAGTGGTGATAATCAATTACAGCAGCTTTCGAGGTTGAATTCACTACGTCTATTTACTCAGGTTTGCTAAGAATGGCAGATTTAGTTGCTCTTGTTCCAAATTTGAATTTTCCACTTTATGTAGTCGTTCCTCAGTCGCGCGTTGCGAAAGTTAAGAAGGAATTATCTAGACCCAGTTTTCAGGCTCTTAAGATGAATAAAAAATGTAATTGGATAGTGCTTGAAGATTTAGTCCAAGAATGGGAAGCTATTATGAAATATGGTACAGAATTAGATGCTATTAATAGGTTATCTGATAACCTCAATAAAATTAAAAAGTAAATCTAAGCGCACATGTTTTTTAGACAAAATTATCTGGTAATTAGCTTTATGAGTGAAGTATAATTTACTCTAACTTCTCTCTCAGCCAAGCGCGGAATGATTTGAGCAAAGCAATTTCACCCATACTTTTACTCTGCTCAATAAATCTGCTTATCTCACTCACCGATATTAGAGGAAAGGCAATACTAAAATTACACTCGACATATTCTCCCTCTATCAACTGATAAAATTTTAAATTTTGTCCATCATATTTCCAAAGTTCAGTTACACCCAACGCTGAATAAATCCCTAATTTGTTAACTGAACTGCTGGTAATGTCAATCTCAATTGCTAAGTCAGGCGGCGGATCATTTTCTAAATCTAAAGTTTGCTTACCCCTAATAGCTAGTTCATTCTGAATATAATAGCAAGTATCTGGCTCTATTCCCCGATTTGATATTTTCCGCTTCAATGTTGTAGAACCAGCGCTTCTAATTTCAATTCCTAATTCTTCAGCTAAAACTAGAATAAAACGGTCAAATTGAATTTTGGGGTTTTCATGTTCAAAAAGTGGAGTCATGATTTCTAAAACACCGCAGTCATAAGCAAAGCGAGAACCTCTATCCTCACCTGTATCTCTCAACAAGGCTTCAAAGGTTTCCCAGCTAATGTTATGTAACACTGTTCTTTGTTCAGCAGACGTTGATTTGACAAGCATATTAAAATCATTCGTAATTCGTAATTAATTCATGATTTTAAGCTATCTTTCCACGCACCCAAGCGCTGAAGGATTGCACCAGATCAATTTCATCCATAGTTTTACTTTGCTGAATAAATCTATTCATATCAATAACAGAAATTAAAGGAAAAGCTATACTCAACTTAATCTCAATATATTCGCTTTCTATTAGTTGATAAAATTTTAAAACTTCGCCGTCATATCTCCATAATTCTGCTACACCTAAAGCCGCATAAATATTAAGCTTATTAACAGAACTGCTAGTAATATCAATTTCAACTGCTAAATCCGGTGCTGGGTCTGTTTTTAAATCTAATTCTTGCTTACCTCTAATTGCTGGCTCATTTTGAATATAATAGCAAGTATCGGGTTCTATTCCCTTTGTTATTGTTTTACGTTTTAATGTTGTAGAACCAGCACTTCTAATTTTAGTTTCTAATCCCACTGCTAAAGCGAATATCAATCGGTCAAACTGAATTTTAGGATTTTCGTGTTCAAAAAGTGGAGTCATGATTTCTAAAACACCGCAGTCGTAAGCAAACCTTGAGCCTCTGTCCTCACCTGTATCTCTCAGCAAGGCTTCAAAGGTTTCCCAGCTAACGTTGTGTAAGACTGTTCTTTGTTCCGCAGGCGTTGACTTGACAAGCATATTAAAATAATTCGTAATGGGCTTCGCCCCGCTTCGCTAACGTAATTCGTAATTAAGATTTCTAACGGGATTTAGACGCTACCACAAAACTTGTTAAATCTCCAGAATTAGTTAAAATACTTCTTCTGTCAGGATGTTAGATAAAATCCCGATAATTTTACCTATGTTATTAATATAATATTCGCTCAAGTCGATTTCAATCACTTGTCCAATAAGTTTTAAAAACTTCCAGCTAGTTCCCGTGGTGACAGTTCCATAAATTGCCTGAATGTTATTACCCTCACGTTCATTAAACAATTTAGCTGCTAACATCTCTGCTACACACTGACCTAATCCTGCATTGATATTTTCTTTCTTAGCTTCTACAATTGTGACAACTGGTGCGTTCAGAATTAGTAACTCTGGTGAACGGCTAATAATAAAATCGCAATTTCCATTTAAACCTTGTGCTGAATCAACAGTAAAGTCGATACCAGAAAATAAACTTATTTGATTATTTAAATATTTTCTTACAGCAATTAAAATAGGTGCAATAATCATCTCTGAACGGGATTTTTCAGTATTACTAGCAAGAGCCAAAGGTATATTTTCGCGCAATACTTCTGCAAGTAATGGTGGACAGTCTACTTCATGTACAGATGTAAATATATCAATTTTATCAGAAATAGTTAAACCAAAGTTTTTTCTAACTCTATCTAAAGTAAAGTCACTGTATGACACTTTAGTTTCTCCTGTAAAGAATCCAGATAATTAAATTGTGCCAAATATTAGCAAGATATGTTGCTGATATTTGGCACAATTAGTATCTGAATATTTTGTAACTTTAAGCAAGGAAACCTGCAAAGAAGTCGAGAGTTTCTTTCAGTGCTTTGATGAAAATATCAATTTCCTCGCGGGTGTTGTAGAAAGATAGACTTGCTCGTGCGGTTGCAGCAAGACCTAAGTAACGGTGTAATGGTTGTGTGCAGTGGTGTCCAGAACGGATAGCAACGCCTTCTTGATCTAATAATGTAGATAAGTCATTGGCGTGGACTTCTCCGGCTGTGAAGGACGCAAGAGCAGCTCTACCTTCCCCTTTTGCATTTGGTTTGGGGCCGTAAATTCTAATTTGGGGAATTTGCTCTAATTGTTGGAACAAATAAGCTGTTAATTCTGCTTCGTAGGCGTGGATTTTATCCATGCCGATACTGCTAAGATAATCTATCGCAGCACCAAGTGCGATCGCTTCTCCAATTGCAGGTGTACCAGCTTCAAATTTATGCGGTAATTCTGCATAAGTAGAATGGTCTAAATACACCTCTGCAATCATCTCGCCACCGCCAAAAAATGGTGGCATTGATTCTAATAATTCCAACTTGCCATATAGAAATCCTATGCCAGTTGGCGCACACATTTTATGTCCCGAAGCTACCAACCAATCACAATCTATTTTCTGAACATCGACAGGGTAGTGAGGAACACTTTGACAAGCATCAACTAAGAATTTAGCACCGTAGCTGTGTGCGAGCGCACCAATTTCTTCTACTGGGTTAATACAACCCAAAGTATTGGAAATATGTACCACTGACACCAGCTTAGTTTTCTCAGAAATCAGCTTTTTAAACTGTTCTAAATCAAAAGTTTCTTCTGGTGTTAATTCTACAAATTTCAGTACTGCACCCGTTTTTTGTGCAATCAATTGCCAAGGTACAATATTACTGTGGTGTTCCATCACCGAGAGAATAATTTCATCACCCGGCTGCAAATTATTCATTCCCCAGCTATAAGCGACTAGGTTAATTGCCTCACTTGCGTTGCGGGTGTAGACGATTTCCTGACGCGATGCAGCATTGATGAATTTGGCAACTTTATCTCTAGCACCTTCATAAGCATCAGTAGCTTTAGCACTCAGAGAATGGGCACCTCGATGCACGTTAGCATTATATTGCTCGTAATAATCCCGCAGGGCATTTAATACAAACAAAGGCTTTTGCGATGTCGCAGCATTATCGAGATAAACCAGGGGTTTCTCATTGACTTCCTGATGCAATATCGGGAAGTCAGCACGAACTTTATCAGCAAGGGTTTTGGTAGGAGTGAAAGTCATTGGTAGATTAGTTATTTGTCATTTGTCATTCGTCATTCGTCGTTCGTCAGAGATTTAAGATTATTGACTGTGTTTAATAGGATTTCTCGGAGAGATGGAACTGGTATTTTGTTGATGACTTCAGCAGCAAAGGCGTTAATTAATAACTTCCGAGCATCGTTTTCATCAATTCCCCTACTTTGCAGATAAAATATTTCGTCATCTTCCAATTGGCTAACAGTAGCACCGTGAGCGCATTTGACATTATCGGCTGTAATTTCTAATTGGGGTTTGGTATCAACTCTGGCTTTCGATGATAGCAGCAAATTCCGATTCAATTGGGTTGCATTTGTCAACTGCGCTCGTTTGGGGACAAAAACTTTACCGTTGAAGACTGCGTGAGCGCGATCGCCTACAATACATTTATGCAATTGGTCACTTGTACCGTGAGGATAATTGAGTGCGATCGCACTGTGAGTATCAGACAACTGCTTACCAGAGATTATCGTCAAACCATTGAGAGTAGTTTGGGTTTGCTCACCAGTTTGCAAAATCTCCAAATTGTGCCGCGACAACTTCGCACCTAAAGTTATGGCATGACAAGTATATCGGCTATCACGAGCCTGTGCGATCGCAGTTTTTCCAATATGAAAAGCCTCTGCACCTTCTGACTCAACCCTAGTGTGGCTCACTTGGGCATTGTCAGCAATCCAAATTTCCGTAACTGCATTGGTGAAATATACTGCCTCTTTCTCTGCACCTTGGCGGTTTGTATACTCTTCAATCAAATTCACCTGCGAACCACTTTCCGCCACCACTAAACAACGCGGCTGCGAAATTGTTGCAGTCTCTCCCGCAACCGAAATAAACGCCAGATGAATTGGTGTCTCAACTACCACATTCTTCTTCACCCACACCACGGCTGCATCAGTTATCCCAGCCGTATTGAGAGCAGTAAAAACTTCCTGCGCTCCTTCAGCTTGAGCTAAATACTGCTGTACACCTTCCTGCTCAACCGCAGATAAGCCAGCCAAATTACTCACCACAATTCCAGATGGCAAATCTGTAACTGCTGATAACTCCGGCGCATAAACGCCGTTGATAAATACTAAACGACTGTTAGCCGCTTCTGGCAAAATATCAAATTGCAAAGACGCGTCATTTCCAGTCTCTACACTAAATTGCACCTTTCGCAGAGACGACAAATCGGTAAATCGCCATTCTTCCTCGCGGGTAGTCGGGATAGTTGAGTGGCGTACCCAATTAGCAGCACTTTGGGGTAATTCCTGTAACCAACCTTCTGTTTTGGGTGTAGTTACCTGATTTAACAATTCAGTTAGATAGGTATCTTTATCTAACAGAGTCGATGTCAAATTGACTAAATTCGAGTTGGGAATTGGACTAGGAGATACTTGAATACTCATTACACACCCACCTCAGCTGCAAATTCTTCCAGCACCCAGTCATAACCGCGAGACTCTAACTTCAATGCCAGTTCTTTACCGCCACTCGTAATAATCCGCCCCTGTGCCATCACATGCACAAAATCAGGCACAATATAATCAAGTAATCGTTGGTAATGAGTAATCAAAATTGTGGCATTTTCTGGACTTGCCAGTTGATTTACCCCATTTGCCACAATTCGGAGTGCGTCAATATCCAAACCCGAATCAGTTTCATCCAAAATCCCTAACTTTGGTTCCAGCAGCGCCATTTGCAGAATTTCATTCCGCTTCTTCTCGCCACCAGAAAACCCTTCATTCAAACTCCGACTGAGAAAACTGGGATTCATCTTCACTACATCCAGCTTTTCCTCAATCAAATCGTCAAAATCAAAAGCGTCTATTTCTTCTAAACCTTGCGCCTTGCGACGAGAATTGTACGCCACCCGCAAGAAATCCAAATTGCTCACACCGGGAATTTCTAACGGATACTGAAACGCCAAAAATACACCACTTCTAGCGCGTTCCTCCGGTTCCAATTCCAGGAGATTTTGTCCTTGGAAAATCACCTCACCGCCAGTTACCTCATACGCCGGATGTCCAGCCAACACCTTAGAAAAGGTACTCTTACCAGAACCATTCGGCCCCATAATCGCATGAATTTCACCCGATCGCACCTCCAGATTGACACCCTTAAGAATCGGTGTCCCATCAACATTAGCCGTCAGATTTCGTACTGACAGCACAACTTCACTATTTTCAATAATCATCTTCTCTCCCTTCTCTGCGCTCTTGGCGTCTTGGCGGTTCGTTATTCCAAAAGATAAACACAAAACGCCGATGTCCCTGTGTTTATCCTTGCTTGCATTTATCCAACACTGCCTTCCAACTTCAAACTCAACAACTTATCAGCTTCCACAGCAAACTCCATCGGTAGCTGATTGAAAACATCCTTACAGAAGCCGCTAATCATCATCGAAATAGCATCTTCCGAAGAAATACCCCGTTGAGCAAAGTAGAATAACTGATCTTCCCCAATCTTGGAAGTAGAAGCTTCATGCTCCACCTTCGCACCGTTATTTTGCACCTGAATATAAGGGAAAGTGTTGGCATGGGCATTATCCCCAATCAGCATTGAGTCACACTGAGAATAATTTCTCGCCCCTTTAGCCGTCGGGTTAACTTTCACCAAACCCCGGTAACTATTACTAGAATTACCTGCGGAGATTCCTTTAGAAATAATTGTACTGCGGGTATTCTTACCTACGTGAATCATCTTACTACCAGTATCAGCTTGCTGCTGATGATTTGTCAGCGCCACCGAGTAAAATTCACCCACAGAGTTATCACCCACCAACACACAGCTAGGATATTTCCAAGTAATTGCCGAACCTGTTTCTACTTGAGTCCAGGAAATCTTAGAATTTACGCCCTGACACAAACCGCGCTTGGTGACAAAGTTGTAAATACCGCCTTTACCGTTGGCATCTCCAGCGTACCAGTTTTGCACGGTGGAGTATTTAATTTCGGCGTTGTCAAGGGCGACGAGTTCCACAACGGCGGCGTGTAGCTGGTTGCTATCATACATCGGTGCAGTGCAACCTTCGAGGTAAGAAACATAACTACCTTCTTCGGCGACAATCAAAGTGCGCTCAAATTGTCCCGTGTCACCAGAGTTGATGCGGAAGTAGGTAGACAGTTCCATTGGGCATTTTACGCCTTTAGGAATATAGACAAAGGAACCATCGCTAAATACGGCGGCGTTCAAGGCGGCAAAATAATTGTCAGCTATAGGAACAACGCTACCCAAGTATTTTTTGATTAGTTCTGGGTGTTCTTGCAACGCTTCCGAAAACGAACAGAAAATAACGCCATCTTCCGCTAGCTTTTCTTTAAATGTAGTGGCGACAGATACGCTATCAAAAATTGCATCAACGGCGACATTTGCCAGTCGCTTCTGTTCAGATAGGGAAATGCCTAACTTTTCAAAGGTTTCTAAAAGGGTTGGATCAACTTCATCCAAGCTGTTTAGTTTTTCTTTCTTACGTTTCGGCGCTGAGTAGTAAATGATATCCTGATAATTTATTGGCGGGTACTTGACATTCGGCCAAGTTGGTTCCGTCATTTTTTGCCACTGGCGATAAGCTCTGAGACGAAAGTCCAGCATGAACTGTGGCTCGTTCTTCTTAGAGGAGATCAAGCGGATAACGTCCTCGTCTAGTCCACGCGGTATGGTGTCGGACTCAATGTCTGTGACAAAGCCGTACTTGTAGGGTTGGTTGACTAAGGTTTTGACAGTGGCACTCATCAGTAATAATCTCTTGTGTTCGGAACTTGAATCTCTCTATAGGGATGGGAGACTGGGTTTGTTTAGCCGATTCCCATATACCGTTACGGAATGGTTACACGGCTGCTAGAATAGTGGTGGAGAGTAAAACAACAGCTATGTTGTTTAATCTATCTTCATTTTACGCTAAATTAACAACAACAATGTTGTCAAAGTCAAATTTTCCAAAAAATTTTTGTGATGTTCGCTGAACGTCTCGCACCACATGAAGATGGCGACTACCCACCAGTCCTCAACCAAGCAAGATATCCTTGAGTATCTGCACAAACACGAAAAAGCAACGGCTTTGGAGCTAGCTGAAGTTTTAGACGTTACCCCCCAAGCTATTCGTCGCCATCTCAAAGATTTGGAGACGGAGGAGCTAGTTTTGTATTCGACATCAGTGCAGGCGGCGGGGACGGGGCGGCCGCAGCATCTTTATGAACTGAGTCGTCAGGGACGCGATCGCTTGCATCGAACAATGAGCGATCGCTTTGGTGATGCAAGCGGAAATTTTGCGGTTTCGTTGCTAGATACCTTAGCCGAAACGGTAGGACACGATCAATTTAAATCGATTTTAGAGAAACAGTGGCAGCGCAAAGCCAAAGAATACCGCGATCGCGTCGGTAACGGTTCACTGCGAGAACGTGTAGCCAATTTAGTAGAGTTGAGAAAAGCGGAAGGCTTCATGGCAGAGTATCACGCTGTTGATGTAAATGACTGCTTTGAGAGCGATCGCTTTATATTAATGGAGCATAACTGTGCCATTTCCAACGTTGCCGAGTCTTTTCCTAGTATCTGCGGTCACGAATTAGAAATGTTTGCAGCCGTCTTACCAGATTGTATCGTAGAACGCACCCACTGGATTATTGATGGCGAACACCGTTGTGGCTATTTAGTACAAATTCGTCATTAGTCATTTAGTCATTTTTTCAAGAAGCAATGCCCAACTAAGTTTGAGATACCATTTATGGACGTACCGCCTCAGCAACCATCAACACAATTTTTAACCCTGGAAGAGTCAGCAAAAGTAGACGCGGCGTTGTTGTCTTCCCCAGAAAAGTTTTTAACAAGATTGACAATTTCATCACTGAAGCTTTTGAAACATATTGCCCAAGAGTACGGCGTTGCTATTGAAGATTTGACAGCACAGCAAGTAATTGCCTGGTTTGAAAAAGATGGCAAAATTCGACGTGAACAGGGCATTGAAGGTTCATACCTGAAATGGTGATCTGCGGTAGTAAAGTTTTCGTTGCATTTACTTGTAAAAAACAACCATACAAAATATTACGCTTTTAAAAGCAGAAATATTTCTTAGAAACGCGATAGTAAGATGCCGTCGTTGAGTTCAGTCTAATATTCGTAGTAGAGAGACAGAATATTACATCTCTACAGGTTTAAAATCAATACCAAAAATCCTTAAATCAACCGTATTGGAGCGATAACCTTTTAAGTACGCGACAATGAGTCTGTTAAATTTTACCAATTGCAGAAGGAATTGGACGCCACAAAATCTTAAATAATAAATAAAAAGCACCTTTTTTAAGGTGCTTTTATTTGAAATAAATAACATTTGATTTTTCAAATAATTATTTAAGCATTGTAATTATTAGCACGAGGACTACGAGCGCCAGTTACGGCTCCAATCATTGCGGCTATTAAACCCAATAAGGAACCAAATACAAACCACCACAACCCTGAACGTAAATTAGCTGCTGCATCACGAGTTTGTTGGGCACTGATGTTTGCTTGTGGTACATTAACACCACCTTGCTGTTGTACCTGGTTTATAACTTCCCCAGCGTTAGAAGCAGCAACACCAAAAGCACCAGATACTCCGTTTGCTAACAGCCATGAGCTAACTGCCAAAGTCGTTGCCCAAAGAATTGCGCCGTTAAGAAGAGCTGTATTGCGGTTCATCGGCCCACAAGCACGGGCTGCAACCCAACCACCAGTAAATAGAGAAATTAGTAAAGCGATAGTTGACCAAAGCCCGGCATTACCCGCAGCGTCAGGGGCAATTGTTCTGGGTGCACCTGAACCTTCAACTGTGCCTGCCGCAAAAGCACCAATTATAGCGCTCAAAATTAATTGAGTAGCTAAAGCAACCAACAAACCAGAAATAATTGGCCCCCAGCGAACAAGATCATGATACTCAGCTACTCGTCCTGTTACCACAGGCTCAGTAGCAATACCTTCATTACCTGTCCGATTTACGTATGACATAACTTATCTTCTCCAGTGCTGTTCCAGCAAAGCTTATCTCAGGCATATTCATGTTTATGCTTAAGATTAAATAACTAAATCGTCTGTTTTTATATCTATCAATAGAAAGAGTTAATAGGTATATCTTTAGTGAGAAAAAGCAGATTTATTTAAAAAGTTTTAATATAATTTAGTATTTATTAACTCTATGAATAATTATTTCATAGAATCAAATTTAACTACTAAAGTTTTTAAATAAAAATACAACTAATTCTAAGAAACCAATTTTAGTTACGTAGGCAATTAAACTTAAGACACAACTTTATAAAAATTGTCAAAAGTAAGGATAATCAAAAATTAACGCATCCTCACAGCAGTGCCTGTGGCAGTAATCAGCAAAAGAACTCCTGACTGGTCAAGATTGATTGTGCCAGTATCAATTTCAATCCCGATTACAGCATTTGCTCCTAAACGTTGTGCCCGTTGCTCTAATTCTTCTAATGCCTTGCGTTGACCCTGCTCAAATAGACGCTCATAGCTAGCAGTGCGTCCACCGATAATATCTCGAATACCAGCCAAAAAATCCCGCAAGAAATTACTGCCGTAAACTACTTCTGCTGTCACAATACCTAAATATGACTCAATAACTGCTCCTTGAATTACATCAGTGGTAGTTATAATCATAAATTAACCTCTTAGATAGGATATAGATTGATATTTATTATTATTCAAATTTTTATCAAAATATTTTAAAATTTGTAACTTTAATTACAGAATACAGTTTTGATAAATATCACATAACACAATTTTAGATTATGCTTTAAGCTTTAGTATTATCCTCAATAGAAGCCATGACTTAAAGGAACATTTTACTAATTAAATTTATCTTACAGTGTAATGACCACAAAAGGGTATGAACGCCGGGATGATGACTTCTAAAAAGGTAATGTCAAAGACGAAAAATGTGATAGAAATTGGATACATAGTCAGCAAATTATTAAATTAAATAAAAAATAGGAATGAATGCCAAACTCTACATGCTTGGTCTATCAAGGTTTAGGGTGAAGTCAAATGTATGTTTAAGTTTTCCGATTAATACGTATAACTACTGACTAAAAAAGTGTAATTTTGGGATTATACCTATTGATATGTCGGGTAAATTCATCTGAGTCTTGATAGCTGATACTTCATTATTCAGTAAAAACTCTGTTATACCGTATTGATTATAAAGGAAAGGTAGATGAACTATTCACATCTTAATTAATACGAATAAATACAGTTTTCAAAAGTCCATATTTTTGTTTTAATGTACAAGAAAAAAGTTCTCTAAAATTTCAGGAAATTTACTGTGTACAAACCAACATCATTCGTGTTTAGTGTGGTGTTACTAGGATATTTTGCCTTCACCATACCTTCAGTGGCTCAGGCTGAAGTATTAGTGGCGCAAGCCAAAAACCCGCAGTTAAAGCAATTGCTAGAGGAAGGTCGGAGGTTAGTGGATACGGGCGATTATGGTGGTGCGATCGCAGTTTATCAGCAAGCAGCTAGGTTAGCTCCCAAAAATGCTAAAATTCACTCAGGTATTGGGTATTTATATGCTCAACAGGGAAATTACCAGGCGGCATTAACAGCTTATCGTCGTGCGATCGCAATTAACCCTAACAATAGTGATTTTTATTACGCCGTGGGTTACATCAAAGCGAATTTGGGCGACACACCTGGGGCAAAGGAAGGCTACCGTCGTGCGATACAGCTGAATCGTAACAATGTTAACGCCTAT
This sequence comes from Nostoc cf. commune SO-36, assembly GCF_023734775.1. Lineage (NCBI taxonomy): Bacteria > Bacillati > Cyanobacteriota > Cyanophyceae > Nostocales > Nostocaceae > Nostoc > Nostoc commune. The sequence continues at coordinate 2,825,057 of NZ_AP025732.1, forward strand.
TTAGGATTGCTGTAACGCAATCGCGTATGGGAGACTATACTGCTGCTACCTGGGCATATCAACAAGCAATCGACTTGGATAAGAACAATGCTCAAACTTATGAGTTAATGGGTTCGATGTATAAACAGCGACGACAAGCCAAACAAGCTAACAGCTTGCTTCAGAAAGCCCGTGACTTGTATAAGCGGCGCAATGACTCAGATGGTGTCAACAGAGTAGAAGCCATGCTGCGACAGTTAGGAGGATGAAGTTAATCTAACTGGCGTCCCGTTAATTCCACAAAAATATCTTCCAGGTTAGAGGGACGCACCATCATTCCGGTTTTATCGGGCTGCTTCATTCAAGTAGATATTTGCTGCTTCTAATGATGGAAAAAACAGATATTCCCAACTCCGAGCGCCATCACTTCCCACATCAGACACACCCAATTGTTTCATCACCAAACCTTCACCGTGAGCAGAACGCAGCTGTTGTAAAGTTCCCAAAGAAATCAGCTTTCCGCTATCCATAATACCGATGCGTCCCGGCTTGGTGGAGCCAAAGGCATCGCACAAAAATTCGACCTCATCCATATAATGGGTCGTTAGTAACATCGTCATCCCCTGTTTATTCAAATCTCGAATAATTTCCCAGAGGCGTCGCCTGGTTTGGGGGTCTAGTCCTACCGTTGGTTCATCCAAAAACAAAATTTGCGGTTGATGTAATAAAGCTCTCGCAATCTGCAACCGTCGTTTCATACCCCCAGACAGGGTTTTTACCAAATCATCACGTTTTTCTGATAGCTCAACATACTCTAGCCATTGATTAATCAGTCTTTGTCGCTGCGGGTTGCTAATGTGATGTAGTCTCCCGTGCAGTTCCATATTTTCCCAGACGGTTAAATCGTTATCTACACTGACTTGCTGCAAGACTACACCAATACTCTGTTTTGCTAACGTTCGTTGGCGCATCACATCATATCCACCTACCTCTATCCGTCCTTGAGATGGTTTCGTGAGTGTAGTTAGCATCCGAATCGTGGTTGATTTACCCGCACCGTTTGGGCCAAGTAGAGCAAATATTTCCCCCGCTTCAATGTTGAATGACAGGTCATTGACTACAGGTACATTGTTATAAAACTTGTAGACGTTTTCTAGAAAGACAGCAGCAGTCACGTCGCTTTGCTCCGAATTAAAAATTAAAAATTAAAAATTAACAAGCTCATAAATAAATTTAGTTGCTCTGTATCCTTTTCTGTTCGGTCATGGATAAATTTGCTCACACCAGTTCATAATCAAGACTACCATTCTGATTACATCAAACTAAATATATTTTATTAACCCTTAGATAACTCAATCTTTACTTGTTGACATAACAAGGTGTGGTAAACACTTATCCTGTAATCCTTTAGTTTAAGGTTGCTGTTATTTAGTATGGAATCTCATCACCCATCGAAGCTAAACCGTCGTCAGTTTTTGCTACGTTCAGCTATCACTGCTGGTGGAATTATTTCCACAAACTTTGTAGCTAAATCACCAGTTTTTGGCGAAGCGCCTGCAATTATTACCTCTGATAAAATGCGTCCTAGCATACCTTATGGTGTAGCTAGCGGAGATATATCTAACAATAGCATTGTCATTTGGAGTCGGAGCGATCGCCCTGCAAAAATGATCGTAGAATATTCTACCAGTGAATCTTTCCGTAATGTGCAGCGAGTTGTGGGGCCTAATGCTTTAAAAAATAGCGACTTTACAGCACGGCTTTATCTGGAAAATCTACCACCAGACCAAAAATTATTTTATCGGGTAATTTTTCAAGACTTAGATTATCAAGGCACTTACAGCGCCGCTTCTTATGGTAGTTTCCGAACTCCCCCCAAATCTGGACGAGATATATTCTTTGTTTGGGGTGGTGATACCGCCGGTCAAGGATGGGGTATTAATCCTGATTTTGGTGGGATGAAAATTTACGAAACTATGCGCCAACTTAATCCCGATTTCTTTATTCATTCTGGCGATAATATTTATGCTGATGGCCCCCTTCAATCAGAAGTCAGGCTAGACGACGGCACTATCTGGAAAAACATTACCACACCAGAAAAATCAAAAGTAGCAGAAACTCTCACAGAATTTCGTGGCAACTACATATACAATTTGCTGGATGAAAACATCAAGCGTTTCAACGCTGAAGTTCCCATTTTGGCACAGTGGGACGACCACGAAACCACTAATAATTGGTATCCTGGTGAATTTCTTTTAAGCGATGACCGTTATACAGTCAAAGATGTTAACTTGCTAGCCGAAAGAGCAAGACAAGCATTTTTAGAATATTTACCTATTGGATATCCAAACAATAATCCAGACAAAGCGAAAATTTATCGCTCCTTTAAGCATGGGCTATTATTAGACATTTTCATGCTTGATGAGCGCACCTACCGGGGGCCAAATACCCCCAATAATCAACCAGTACCAAGTAAAGAAACAGATTTTTTGAGTAGAAAACAATTGCAATGGTTGAAAAGACAATTGTTGTCATCAAAAGCAACATGGAAAGTGATTGCTAGTGATATGCCTTTGGGGTTGATAGTTCGAGACGGTAGCACCGATTTTGAAGCTTGGGCGAATGGAGACGGCCCGCCTTTAGGAAGAGAACTAGAACTTGCCGATTTATTACGATTTATCAAAAACAAAAATATCCAGAATGTTGTTTGGTTAACGGCTGATGTACATTATGCAGCAGCCCATTATTACGACCCCGCCAAAGCGCAGTTTACCGACTTCAAGCCTTTTTGGGAGTTTGTCGCCGGGCCTCTTAACTCTGGTACATTTGGGCCAAATCAATTAGAAAATACCTTTGGGCCACAATTAGTATTTCAAAGCCTTCCCCCAGGTACAAAAGCAAATCGACCCCCAAGTGAAGGTTTGCAATTCTTTGGAGGTGTCAAAATTGATGCTTATACAAAGGTGATGACGGTAACATTGCGTAACTTGGCAGGAGAAATTGTTTACAGTTTAGATTTACCGCCAGAAGCATAAATCTAGACTGTAAAAATAGGGGCGTACAGCTGTCATTGGTGTCAACTTAAGCTTAAACGCTTATCCCATATACGTTTTACCCCACTTGTCAAGGGGGGGGGAACAAGAAATCTAGTTCCCTCCCCTTTATAAGCTATGGTGTACACACAAGTTTCTTGACCTGTACCTTTAATGCATCGACTTGTACCTTTAATGCATCGACCTGTACCTTTGATGCATCGACCTGCACCTTTGATGCATCGACCTGCACCTTTGTTGCATCGACCTGCACCTTTGTTGCATCGACCTGCACGTTTAATGCATCGACCCGCACCTTTAATGCATCGACCTGCACCTTTGATGCATCGACCCGTACGTTTAATGCATCGATCTGCAAAAATTAACCTTCCCTACGTTACGCAACAACTCTAAAAGACTTGTGTGTACACCGTAGCCTTTATAAGGGGAGGGTTAGGGTGGGGTAACGCAGATCGTGATCGGAAGCCAGAGAACTGAATATCACGTTTTGCTACCTTAAGTTGACACCAATGCACAGCTGTACGCCCCTACTATTGGAAGTCTCTAATAACTTTTTGCTAATACCGAATTCGAGGATCTACATAAGCATTTAAAATATCAATCAAAATGCTGGCACTGACAACGATCGCACCAAAAAAGACTAGTACTCCCTGAACTGTGGGATAATCGCGATCAGCGATCGCTTGATACAGTCGATTCGCTAACCCAGGCCAAGAAAATGTCACCTCTGTCAAAATCGCCCCACCCAACAGAGACGCAAAGGTTAATCCCAACACTGTAATTACTGGAATTAGGGCATTTTTTAAAGCATGGGAGGCTAAAATTTTATTTTCACCAATACCTCTAGCTCTCGCGGCTTCTACATAATCTGCTTGCAAAGTTTGCTTTAAATTAACTCGCACAATTCGCTCAAAAATCCCACTGAGCAAAATTCCCAAAGTGAGACTCGGTAGGGCAAGGTGGTGCAAAGATGTGAAAAACTGGGTGAAGTTTCCACCGAGTAAGCTGTCAATTGTATACAATCCAGTCACAAGAGTGGGAGCCGGTAGATTGGGCGGAAAGCGATTGGAATTAGGAAACCAACCCAATTGCACTGAGAAAATCAACTGCAAAAGCATTCCCGCCCAAAACATTGGGAGTGCGTAGGTGATGATCCCAAATAAGCGCCCACCGACATCAAAATATGTCCCAGGGCGGGAAGCTGAGAGAGTCCCAACGGCGATGCCGACGATGAGGGCAACGGCCATGCTACATACCGCTAACTCTACCGTTGCCGGGAAATATTGCCCAATTATGTCCCAAACATTCTGTCCGCGACTCATTAAAGAGGTTCCCAAGTCAAAACGCAGTATGCTTCCCAAATAATTGAGGTACTGTAGCCACAGGGGAAGATTTAAACCAAGTTGTTTTCGCAATTCTTCTTTAGCAGCTTCTGGCGCACGTCCACCGAGAATTGCATCTGCCGGATCTCCTGGTGTTGCTCTTAGTAAGAGAAATACAATGGTGATGATAGTTAATAGCTGAAGTGGCGCGAGAAGCAACCGAGAAACAATGTAATATTGTAAAGCTTTAGAACGAGACATAAGCAATTCAAAGTTTAAAATTAAAAATGCAGTTTTTGTAACTATCTTAGCTATTAACTACAAATATATTGAACATGAAAGGCTTTATTGAATAGTCAAAAGTCAATGATCAACAGTTGTTACTAATGACTAATGACTAATGACTAATGACTACTTTTTAATTGTCTGGTAAACCAGAATTTGGGTAGGGTTAAGTTGTACACTGCCAACACCATTTCGGGCAAATACATAGTCTTTGCTTTGCCATAATGGAACATAAGGAACATCAGTAGTTACTTGCGTTTGAATTTCTGCAAAAATTTTCTGACGCGCTTCGGGATTTAGTTCTTTGCGTTGCTGATCAATCAGTTTATTCATGGCTTCGCTATAGTAAAACGAACCCTGAGTTTGACTGGCTCCGTCTTCGCATCCTTTAGCAACTGAACCTTTATCACAAGTTAAAAACGGCTGGACATAATTATCTGGATCTAAAAAGTCTGGATACCAATCAAGTAAAGCTGCTGGATACAAACCCTTAGAAATGTCTTTAAAAAAGGCTGGCCCTTCCGCTTGGCTAACTTCAAATTGTAGTATTCCATCCATTTTGACATCGACAAGGGATTTGAGTGTCTGTGCTGCCAAACTACGAGTAGGTGAACTAGAAGGATACCAAACTTGCACTTTTGCGGGATTTTCTTTGGAGAAGCCAGCAGTAGTTAATAATTTTTTAGCTTGATCAAAGTTAGCATCGCCATATTTATCTTTGAATAATGGCACAGAAACATTAAATGTCGTGGGAATCATGCTATAAAGCGGATCTGCTTGACCAAGTAAAGCCCGTTCATTTAACAGGGGACGGTCAATTATTGATGCGATCGCTTGTCTTACCTCTAATTTATCTAAAGGTTGCTGATTCCGGTTCAATACTAGATAACTTACTACACTACCTTCAGCTGCGATCGCTTGCCAATCACCTTTTTTACCACCTTCTTCCAAGCTCCGATTTTGATCTGGCTGTAGCGATAGATAAGCTACATCGATTGCACCTGTACGGAAAGCATTAAACAAATTAACCGGACTAGTTTGAATTTGCAGGTTAACACCCTTGTTAACTGGTTTTTCTCCCCAATATTTATCAAACACATCAAATCGAATGGAATCAGTACCATACTGTCCTAATTTGTAAGGGCCAGTCCCCACAAAAATATTCGGCTTGAATTTACCAGCACCGAGTTCGTAAGCTTTTGGCGAAACTGCACACACCCCAGGAAACGCCAGCAGTGAGGGAAACGCTGCAAAGGGTTTTTTCAGCTTAAAGGTTAACTCATACTCGCTTGTAGGTTTTACCGAATCTACTATATCACCTAGTAAGAATGAAGGTTTTCCTTTGTTTTGAATAAAGCGGTTGATGGTAAACGCCATTGCTTGAGCGTTGAAGGGAGTACCATCGTGAAAAACTACTCCCTGACGTAAGGGGATGGTATAAGTTAAACCATCTTGACTGACTTTAGGTAATGCTGTCGCTAGCTGGGGCTTAATTTCGGTGCTTCCTGGTTCGTAATTGTAGAGGCGATCGCTCATATTAAACACCAAACCCAAGGATGCTAACTCATAAGCATCAGCCGGATCAAGGGTTCTGGGCTTTGCTGTCGTACCGATAGTAATACGACCATCACCTGTAGGGCTATTTACAGAACCGGATGGCGGAGTAGTTGACTGCGGACGAGGAGCGCAACTAACAACTAAAAATAAACATAGACAGAACAAAGATAGGAATTGTGTAATCCGACCCCACCGTTTCACGGACAAGGAAAACCAGGTCATGGCAATAATATTATTTTTGATGTCAGAGGTCAGCAATTTTACTACATTTGTGAGACTTATGCTGAATCTTCATAATTATGGTGGTTCTCAGTTCTCCTGAGAATTTAAACCTAAGTATATATGTATAAAAAACAGAATTTGTCCAGATAAATAAAAGAAAATTTATCCTACATTTCATTTAGACATCTGGTGAAAAAGAAATTTCGCATCTCTATAAAAGAACTCTTGTACAAATAGGACTAACGCAAAAACCCTCCCAAACTCTCATTCCTCCGTGTCCTCTGCGTCCTCTGTGGTTCGTTTTCCATTACCTATTGTTTAGTACTGAAAAATTTTTATTTAATTAAGATTTTCAACATGGACTAAATTTGTCGTAAATTCATAGTTAATAGGACTTACGCACTGTACAAACAAATTATCTTGTGTATTAACGTAAATAGGTCGTTTCAGGCTTTTCTAAACCACCCTTGGTTAGTTGCGATCGCAAAAAGATAGTTGAAAAATCTAGCTAAAAGCCTTGAAAAGCATAACTGTCATTTCGGCTTTTCTGTCAATGCGTAAGTCCTAGTTAATAGGTCTTAGCTTTGACCTTAGCCCAAGTAATATACATTAAAACTTTGCCTGTTGCTGCTTGGGTACAGATTTTATCGTAAAGCTCGGCTGGATTGTCAAAAAGAAGAGCATTTATACATCAGCGACTAAAGCGATCGCGATATCGTTAACAGCAGATTGAAAGTCTAACTAGTGAGACTAAGACCGTGAAGTATTTCTTTCTATCTGAAGGATGGGCAGTTGCGAGAGTCTGGGCATCTGATGGACTCTGGCAAATAACCGCATGGCGACGCCAACCAGATATTCAGCGAATGAATATTTGTATAGTCGAAAACGAATTGCTATGGCTTTATCGAGTTGAAGAAGCCGTTTTAACTGTGGAAGTAAAGCCAACAACACCAGTAATTGCCAGTCAGACCATCGGTCAAGTAGTACTCAAGCGTCTGATGAGCGCTGAACAGGTAATCGAACGCCTGGGTACGGCTGAGACAAAGTGTCAACTGCAAAATATCCAGTTGGTAGTTCAGTAGATAGCGGGCATGGGGCATGGGAGAGAATTTTTTTCCCTCCTCGCTCTTGCTGGAGCTTTTTCTGGTCAATGCCCAATTCCCAGTGCCCAATTCCCAATGCCCAATGCCCCACTCATAGTAAAGAAAAGATAAGCAAATTTAATCTGTGAAGGGGATTGGTAGCAAAAAAACTTGGATATGCTACGCGATCGCATCAATTTACACGCTTGCAAACAATTCCATCAATAGTTACACTTTTTAAAACATTCTCATTTTTGCTTGGTGATGGCTACCCTACAAGGTAAACCTCCCGAAGCGAGTAAGCATTGTCAAAGCACCAACGCTGTCTAATCTTATAAGACTAAGCTGTGGTAAGGTTTTGGCTGTGGCAATAACAAAAAAACAAGAGAGAGTTTTCTGAGTGGCGAATTTCGTTTCTCAGAATCTCAGTAAGAAAATTGCTTTGTAAACTAACTCATCGAGGAGGAGCGTAGTCGATGGGACTACCCTGGTACCGAGTACATACAGTCGTCCTGAATGATCCAGGACGGCTGATTTCTGTACATCTAATGCACACAGCCTTAGTAGCAGGCTGGGCTGGTTCGATGGCACTCTACGAACTAGCTGTTTTTGACCCTAGCGATCCGGTTCTCAATCCGATGTGGCGTCAAGGGATGTTCGTTCTACCCTTCATGTCACGTTTGGGCGTTACCCAATCTTGGGGTGGTTGGAACGTTACTGGTGGCCCAGCAACTGATCCTGGATTTTGGTCATTTGAAGGTGTTGCTGCGGCTCACATCGTTCTTTCCGGTTTGCTCTTCCTAGCTGCCGTATGGCACTGGGTTTACTGGGATTTGGAACTCTTTAGAGATCCCCGTACTGGTGAACCTGCCCTAGACTTGCCAAAAATGTTTGGCATTCACCTGTTCTTATCTGGTCTACTTTGTTTTGGATTTGGTGCTTTTCACCTCACCGGACTATTTGGGCCGGGGGTATGGGTTTCTGACCCTTATGGAATCACTGGCACCGTCCAGGCAGTAGCACCAGAATGGGGCCCAGATGGTTTTAACCCATACAACCCTGGTGGTATTGCGGCTCACCACATAGCTGCTGGTGTTGTTGGTATTATTGCAGGCTTATTCCACCTCACAGTTAGACCCCCCGAACGGCTCTATAAAGCCCTGCGGATGGGGAACATTGAAACAGTACTCTCTAGCAGTATTGCAGCAGTCTTCTTTGCTGCTTTCGTCGTTGCTGGTACTATGTGGTACGGTAACGCCGCCACTCCCATCGAATTGTTTGGCCCTACCCGCTACCAATGGGATCAAGGCTACTTCCGTCAAGAAATTCAGCGCCGCGTTCAAACAAGCGTTGCTGAAGGTGCAACCCTTGACCAAGCTTGGTCGCAAATTCCCGAAAAACTGGCATTCTATGATTATGTCGGTAATAGCCCCGCTAAAGGCGGTCTATTCCGTACAGGGCCAATGGTAAAAGGTGATGGTATTGCCCAATCTTGGCAAGGTCACGCCGTATTCAAAGATTCTGAAGGACGGGAATTGACCGTGCGTCGTCTCCCCAACTTCTTTGAAACCTTCCCAGTGATTTTGAGCGATGCAGATGGAATTGTCCGCGCTGACATTCCTTTCCGTCGGGCAGAATCTAAGTATAGCTTTGAGCAAACTGGTGTCACCGTTAGTTTTTACGGTGGTGATCTCAATGGTAAGACCTTTACAGAACCAGCTGATGTGAAGAAGTATGCCCGTAAAGCTCAAGGCGGTGAAATCTTTGAATTTGACCGAGAAACCTTGAACTCTGATGGTGTATTCCGCACCAGTCCTAGAGGTTGGTTTACCTTTGGACACGCCGTATTTGCTCTGCTGTTCTTCTTTGGTCATCTCTGGCATGGTTCTCGGACAATTTACCGAGACGTATTTGCTGGTGTTGATGCGGATCTAGAAGAACAAGTTGAGTGGGGTCTATTCCAGAAAGTGGGTGACAAGTCAACCCGCCGGAAGGAAGCCCTTTAAAAGAAAAGGAACTGGGGACTGGGGATGGGAAAAACTTTTTTCAATCCCTAATAACCAGTACCGAATCCCTCATTACTAGCTGGATAAAGAGGAAATCGTAATATGGAAAGCGTTGCGTACATCTTGATTTTTACTCTGTGTATAGGTACTCTCTTTTTTGCGATCGCATTTCGTGAACCCCCTCGTTTTGAGAAACCAAAAGATAAGTAGATCCTATTCCCAGACCCTGAAGCGGATTTAATTTTAATATCCGTTGCCACACCCTTAGTAGCAACGGATATTATCGTGTTTACCCTTTATTAGTTTTAATTACTAAGTAAATAACCAATCATCTTTAGATTGTGATATAATTTCCAATCTTGGGAGTAGATATGTGTTAATACTAGCTTTTCTGCGCTAGGATGAAAAGGATATTAAGTGTAAGCTGCTATAAAAGCGCTTATATAAGGGATAACGCTTACCCACAACCTTTACGGAGACTAGAACCAGGAACAAATCAGCATGGTCAATCAGAATTTAACCGCTACAGAAATTGGATTTACTCACGAAGATTTCGCTGCTCTACTTGACAAATACGATTATCATTTTAGCCCTGGCGATGTTGTGCCAGGAACAGTTTTCAGTATAGAGCCGCGCGGCGCTCTGATTGACATTGGTGCTAAAACCGCAGCATATATTCCTATACAAGAAATGTCTATTAACCGGGTGGATAGCCCGGAAGAAGTCTTACAATCAAACGAAACGCGGGAATTTTTCATCCTCACCGATGAAAATGAAGATGGTCAATTAACTCTTTCCATTCGCCGCATCGAATATATGCGGGCTTGGGAGCGCGTGCGACAACTGCAAGCAGAAGACGCTACAGTCCGTTCTGGTGTATTTGCTACCAATCGCGGTGGAGCATTAGTGCGAATTGAGGGATTACGTGGCTTTATCCCAGGTTCTCACATCAGCACCCGCAAACCCAAAGAAGAATTGGTAGGCGAAGATTTACCATTGAAATTCCTAGAGGTGGATGAAGAACGCAACCGCTTAGTTCTATCTCACCGTCGGGCGCTAGTTGAGCGCAAGATGAACCGCCTAGAAGTCGGCGAAGTAGTGATTGGTACAGTTCGTGGTATCAAGCCCTACGGTGCTTTCATCGACATTGGTGGCGTAAGTGGTCTACTGCATATTTCTGAGATTTCTCACGAGCATATTGATACACCTCATAGTGTGTTCAATGTCAATGATGAAGTGAAGTTATGATCATTGACTTGGATGCAGAAAGGGGTCGGATTTCCCTATCTACCAAGCAGCTAGAACCTGAACCCGGCGACATGATTAAAAACCGGGATTTGGTCTACGATAAGGCGGAAGAAATGGCTGCTAAATATCGTGAACAGCTGCTAGCCAAGCAGCAAGGTGCTACTGCTGCAACAGGTGCATCTCTAGAAGCTTCAGAAGAAGAGATTCCGCCAGCAGCAGAACTTGACGAAGAGATTCCACCAGCAGCAGAACTTGACGAAGAGATTCCACCAGCAGCAGAACTTGAAGAAATTCCCGCAGCTACAGAAACTGAAGAAGAAATTCCCGTAGCAGCAGAACTTGAAGAAATTCCCGCAGCGACGGAAACTGAAGAAGAAATTCCCGTAGCTGTTGAAGAATAATAGATTTTTTATAGTTTTACTTCTTTTTAAGTAAGAGTATTAAATGATTGTAGAAAGAGGGTTTTTCCCTCTTTTTTTATGTGCAAAATCGTTAAAAGGAGAGAGTTCGGACGCGATTAATCGCATCTATTAGGAATAATAAGTCTTAACTTTTAACTAAATAAGTGGGGTGAAATATTGTGGTAACTATTAAATGTAGAAACATTACTTTTGATAATATCCAGGCAATTTTGTTTGACAAAAACGGTACTCTGGAAGATTCAGAAACTTATTTGCGATCGCTAGCACAAAAAGCAGCAAGATTAATAGATGCTCAAATTCCTGGAACAGGAGAACCTTTATTGATGGCATTTGGCATCAATGGCAATCTTTTAGATCCCGCAGGTTTAATATCAGTAGGAAGCCGCCGCGAAACTGAAGTTGCGGCTGCGGCATATATTGCTGAAAGTGGAAAAGGATGGTTTGAGTGCTTAAAAATAGCCCGTCAAGCTTTGGATGAAGCGGAAAAATACATTGGACAAACCCCTTCACCATTGTTTGTGGGTAGCCTAGACTTGCTGAAATACCTACAAAAAGGCGGATTAAAACTTGGCATCCTCTCGGCTGCAACAACTGAAGAAGTACGTAATTTTGTCGCCAATCACCAATTAAATGATTATATCCAACTAGAAATGGGAGTGGATGACGGGCCGGGTAAACCAGATCCAGTGCTATTTTTGCAAGCTTGCCAAGCCTTGGGAGTTGAACCAAGCGCTACATTGATGGTGGGAGATGCAGTGGGTGATATGCAAATGGCACGTAATGCCAAAGCCGCAGGTTGTATTGGTATCACTTGGGTGGGTAAGCCAGATAATGTACGAGGTGCGGATGTGGTGATTAATCAACTTGATGAAATCCAGATTTTGGAGGATTAATTTATAGCGCTTACCCGTATTTTTAGCTAATCGAAATAATTAAATTTTAGCTATAAGTTCCTACTCTTTCACTTGTTACCGCAACAGGTTCTGACTTGATATCATCTATCTTATTAAATTCTCCAGCCCGCCAGCTATCTGTTATATCCTTGATAAAACTGGCAATAGGGATCGCAATTAACAAACCTAACACTCCTCCCAACTTTGCCCCCAGCAGTAAAGAAATAACAACCCATACAGGATTTAAGCCGGTCAAATTGCCGAGAATTCGCGGTGCAACAATATTAGAATTAACTTGGTCGATGGCAACAGCTACACCTAAAACTTCCACCCCTAGCCAAAAATTTTGTAGCGCGACCAACAAACTTACTATGGCGATACCGACTCCTGTACCAAAGGGGAAAAGTGAAAACAAGCCAATACCAATACCAAAAAGTAAAGCTAGGGGAACTTGCAGTGCCACAAACACTAGTGTAATTGTCACACCTAACACAGCCCCTAATGTTGCTTGACCAATGAAGTAATTGTGGAAATCCTCTCGCAGTAATTCCCGCATTTTTGGCCCAATGTTATGGGGAAACCACTGAAAAATTCCGTCCCAAAGACGTTCGCCGTTCAATGTTAAGTAGATAGTTAGCACTACCGCCAGTAGAACATTGAGGACAATACCAATTGTATCGACGGCAAAACCAAGAATTCTACCAGTAAACGACTGAAGTTGGTTAGATAATCGTTCTAGAAGTTGGGTAAATAAACCACTTAAATTAATGGGAAGTTGTTGTTGACTTAAGGCCCAATCTTGAAAAGCTTGCAGTTGCTGAGTACCAGAATCAATCCAACTGGGCAAAACATTAGCTAGTTCAACAAGCTGTTGGATAATTAGGGGAACCAAGGTGATGCCTAAAGCCCCTAAAACCACCGCAGTTAAAAGCAACACTCCCCCGATCGCTAAGTTGCGTTTCACCCCTTGTTCTTGAAGAAACTGGATTGGATAGTTCAAGACAAAAGCCAGCAATATAGCGGCGGCGATAATGCTAACTAAGGGTTGAAAATACTGTATAACCTGGAGCAATAGCCAGCCGTTGAGAATGGCAATGGGAAATGCCAATCCTATAGTTAACCATCGCGGTAGTTTGTTTGCTGATTGCATTAGTGATGACCCCATAAGAGTTCGTTCTAACTTTATTTTGGCTTCTTGCGATGTGGGGAGTAGGGGAAGAAGAATTAATAATCAATGCCCAATGCCCAATGCCCAATGCCCAATGACAAATGACAAATGACAAATGACTAATCCCCAAATTATGTTGGATTTTTCTCAATAAAATCCAACATAATCTTCTGATGCATTGCCCCTAAGGGTCGAATTTCGCCAGCGTTTTGTGAATAACAATTACCTTGGCGAATATTTTCTGGGGTGAATAACCCCATATCCCAGCCCTCATTTAGAACCAGTTGATTTAATTCCACCAAGAGTGGTGCATGAAAGACGTGACGTACAACTCTTTCGTCACGATAACAGCCAAATTCAACAAAGGACGGGAAATCATAGCCGATTTCTTCTAAAATTTCTCGTTTTACAGCGATATCCGGTGTTTCCCCAGGTTCGATGTGACCACCAAACAGCGCCCAGTAACCAGGGTAGAGAATACCGGGGATGTTGTCGCGCAGTTGCATGAGAAAATTGTTTTTTTGGTAGAGAATTGCGATCGCAACATGCACCTGTTCATTGTTCATATCTTTATTTGTAATTGCTGATTACTCTTCTTCTAAATAGACTTCCCCCAATTCTTTGCCAGCTAAGGGAATACTTCGGTAGCGAACTTTACCTTTAATTACCACTTGTGAACCCTCACCTAGATTCTTTTGATTGGTGACAACCCAAATTTTGCCAGTTGAATCACTTATTTCATAAGCCCACTGTTTGATCATGGGAGCTTGCTTTTCTACCTGACCTTGGATGTAAACTATAGCCTGATTGTCTTGTTTTGGTTTAATTTTTCCAATTTGGGTGACATTTGTACCAATTTGTAAGCCATTTTTACTTAAGTTAGGCGATGTCAAGTTACCACAACTACAAAGCCCCCCTACCAGCAAAACAGCTAACCCCAGGCGGTAAGGAATAATACTGTGCCTATACAAGAACGAAAGGAACAATTTTTTCGTTTGTCGCATGAAAGTCACCGATTTATTTATTTTGGGCATTGGGATTAGGGGAGAGGTGACAGGTGACAGGTTGTAGGGAATAATCTGTTGTACCCTCTACCCTGTACCCTATTCCCTTATTTACTCACCACTCCCCAATTCTTTATTCTTCAGATGATGACGTTGATCTGAGAAAATAAAGATTATGGATTTACTGTGAGAGAAACGCTACGACATCAAACAGCAACACAATAATAGTAGAAAGTCAATATTTAAAAATCAATATTTTTACTTTGGACTTTCGAGAAAAGACGAATATAGCTGGGAATTTTCATGGAAACAAAAACTGCCAAACTCCTTGATGGTAAAGCAATAGCAGCAAAAATTCAGCAAGAACTTTCTGTTGCCATTAAACAAATACAACCGAAAATTGGACGACCCCCTGGTTTAGCAGTGTTGATGGTTGGTGATAACCCAGCGTCAGCAGCTTATGTACGCAATAAAGAAAAAGCTTGCGCTAAAGTTGGTATTGCTTCTTTTGGCAAACATTTTCCCGCCCAAACAACCCTTGGAGAATTAGAAGAGGTAATTGCTGCACTCAACCACGATGAAAGGGTGGATGGCATTCTTGTGCAGTTGCCTTTACCTAACCACTTAGATGCTGTAACCCTGCTACATCAAATTGATCCCGATAAGGATGCTGATGGCCTACACCCAGTCAACTTGGGGCGATTAGTACGCGGAGAAACAGGGTTACGTAGCTGCACCCCGGCTGGTGTAATGCGGATTTTGGAAGAATATGAGATTTCTTTACAGGGAAAACAGGCAGTAGTCGTGGGACGTAGTATTTTGGTAGGTAAACCAATGGCGTTGATGCTACTAGAAGCTGATGCCACAGTTACGATCGCTCACTCGCGATCGCATGATCTTAAAACCATCACCCAAAATGCTGATATTCTAATTGCAGCAGTAGGTCGTCCCGGACTGATCTCTGCTGATATGGTGAAACCGGGTGCTGTTGTGGTAGATGTGGGAATGAATCGTGTCACCGATGCTAGTGGCAACAGTCGCTTAATTGGCGATGTCAATTTTGAATCAACTGCTGCTGTAGCAGGATTTATCACCCCCGTTCCTGGTGGTGTTGGCCCTATGACTGTCGCCATACTATTGCAAAATACATTTGCTAGCTATTCTAGAGCAGCAAGAGAACAAAAAGAGTGATGAGTTAAAACAATTCGCAATTCGCAATTCGCAATTCGCAATTACGTTTTGTGACGGGAATTTAGACCCCGACACAAAACGGGCTGCCTGTCTTGCTGGGGACTTAAACCCCCAAAGTTTGTTAAAAGTGATGAGTTAAAAGTTAAGAGTTATTAATTCCTAACTTCTAACTGCTAATTCCTAACTTCTAACTCCCAAACTCTTCATTTTTTCAGCGCCACAGCACCTTAAAATTGTGACGTATGAGACGAAAATCGCAAAATGTTAGGATTTAAAGCATGGTAGCAACTGATAACGTTCAAAAGACACCACCAGAGGAAGCCACGTTTAACTTAGCAGCCTATCTAAAAGAGCGACAAAAGCTTTGTGATACTGCCTTGGATCAGGCTATCCCAATTATTTATCCAGAAAAGATTTATGAGGCGATGCGCTACTCGTTATTAGCTGGAGGCAAGCGTG
This sequence comes from Nostoc cf. commune SO-36, assembly GCF_023734775.1. Classification (NCBI taxonomy): domain Bacteria; kingdom Bacillati; phylum Cyanobacteriota; class Cyanophyceae; order Nostocales; family Nostocaceae; genus Nostoc; species Nostoc commune. The sequence goes on from NZ_AP025732.1 coordinate 2,840,948, forward strand.
TACGTCCTATTCTTTGCCTTGCTACCTGTGAAATGATGGGTGGAACCATTGAGATGGCCATGCCAACGGCTTGTGCGGTGGAGATGATCCATACAATGTCGTTGATTCATGACGACCTCCCAGCGATGGATAATGACGATTACCGTCGTGGAAAGCTGACGAATCATAAAGTTTATGGCGAAGATGTGGCGATTTTAGCTGGCGATGGCTTATTAGCTCTCGCTTTTGAGTTTGTTGCCATTGAAACCCCCCAAAACGTTCCTAGAGAGCTAGTCTTGCAGGTAATTGCCCGTCTTGGTCGGGCGCTGGGGGCAGCTGGCTTGGTCGGCGGTCAAGTTGTCGATTTAGAGTCAGAAGGTAAACCAGATATTTCCCTAGAAACCCTAAATTTCATTCATAAACACAAAACAGCCGCTCTTTTGGAAGCTTGCGTAGTTTGTGGTGGGATCATCGCTGGGGCATCACCTGAAGATGTGCAACGGCTGACCCGTTATGCTCAAAATATTGGGCTAGCATTCCAAATTATCGATGATATTTTAGATGTCACTTCTACCCAAGAGCAATTAGGTAAAACTGCTGGCAAAGACCAAAAAGCCCAGAAAGTGACCTATCCTAGCCTTTGGGGGCTAGAGGAATCGCGCTTAAAAGCTCAAGAGCTAGTTAAAGCAGCTTGTGTGGAATTAGAACCATTTGGAGACAAAGCCAAACAACTCCAAGCGATCGCTCATTTTATTACCAGCCGCAATAACTAATAACGTTTTGGGGAATTCGTAATTTCTATAGCGTAAGCGTTTGATTGGTTTTAAATGGGTGGTTTATTGATGCCATGCTGTACTACACCTGCAAGCAGAATTCAAAACTCGAAAAGTTTATCAAGTAAGCTTTTGGGTGATTTTGAATAATGGCTGTGTTTCCATCGTGATGTACTAAGTGAATTTTGAATTTTAGGTTGAATCTAAATGTTTCCTCAACCAACAACTGCTGCTAATATTTACTAACCTAACCAAAATACCATGCAGGACATAGGCAACATTTTAGACAACCGGGTGCTGCTGGTTGCTCTGGTAGCTTGTTTAATTGCTCAAGCATTAAAGCTCGTAGTCGAGATCGTCAAAAATCGCAAACTGAATGTGCGTGTTTTGGTGACAACCGGAGGTATGCCCAGTGCCCATTCGGCTCTGGTTACAGCTTTAGCCGCAGGTGTAGGGCAAACACTGGGCTGGGCATCTCCTGATTTTGCCGTTGCGATCGTTTTTGCCATCATCGTCATGTATGATGCAGCCGGAGTTCGTCAAGCGGCAGGTAAGCAAGCTCGTATCCTCAATCAAATGATTGATGAATTATTTCATGAAAAACCAGACTTTAGCCAAGACCGTTTGAAAGAATTACTCGGACATACACCAGTTCAGGTAATCGCTGGGTCGGCTTTGGGCATAACCATCTATTGGTTAGCTAGGTCTGCTTATTAGTCAATAGTCTACAGCCCACAGTTTATTAACTAATGACCAATGACTAATGACTAATGACTACAACCGCACAGTTGAGCGCAGCAAAATCACCTTACGACTATCTACGATGCTGGCAACGAAACCGCCATTGTTTAGCTTCTGCAATGTGTTGTAAGCTTCACTTTGGTTAGTTGTATAAACTGCCAGCAAGTAAGGGCGTTGTCCATAAGAAACAAAACCGACGTTACCTCCTACTGCTTGCTGCACACTATTTACTAGTTCTGGACGGTTGTAATAATCTACCAGCACTGCATAACCCTCTCCTAAGGCTTGAGGATTATAGCTGAGTGTTTGCTGAGGTGGCTGTGCCTGCCTCTGTGGCTGTGGCTGTGTTTGTGCTTGCACATCTGGTGTTGTTGGTCGAGTGGTAATTATGGCAGACAAGCCAACAATATTGCTGACATATCTCGCCCAACGATTAGCATCATCGATTTTGTTAAAGCCCCCTACTCGCGTCACAGTTTCGTTGAGATATTTGCAGGTGATGGTTTTAAGTTCAGGTGGTAAGGCACTACGCAACTGCTTTTGATTATTTGCTGTGGGACTGACTACTAATAAAAGATACTCACCCGCATTTGGTGGTTGACAAGAGGGAATGGCTTGTTGGGCAAAGACAGAGCTTATGCCACCAATCAACCCTGCCATCGCTAATCCTAAAACACTTGGTAAAGTCTGAAATCTACGCACAAAAGTTAGATTATGTAAATCAAGGTGTCTTAGAAGATTTTATAAGAAAAAAGATAAAAACCTAGTTAGTTCAGTATGGGAATAAAAAGAGTGTCAAAAAATATATTTTGCTACTCAAAAATAAAATTAGAAAGTGGGAAGTAAAGAAGGGAATAGGTTACAGGTTAGAGGGTACAGATTATTCCCTATAACCTGTCACCTCTAACCTAATCCCAATGCCCCATGCCCCATGCCCCATTCCTAAGATACGGTAGCTAACGATGCCAAAGCATCTGGTATTGCTTCAGAAGGAGCCTGGAATTCTCCTGTGATGACGTACTCTAAACGCAGTTTTAACCAAGTAATAAATTGGGGATTAATAGAAATAATCGCCACTGCTGGTTGAGGACACTTTGCCTTTAGCTCTTTAAACTGCGGTGTTTCCAAGAAAGCTGGTTGTTCAACCAACCAAAAATCTATTTGTTTTTCTTGTTCGTGGTAATAACGGGTACGTTCTTTAATAACTTCGTGTATCGGTTCTTCTTCGAGAAGAAAACGTTTACTAGCCAAAACGTAATAGTATGTTTGCATTTTCATCCTTTGGTTGCTATGTGAATAATTTAAGGGCACAGTGCTGCACTCTGTACCCTTACAAGCTAACTTTTGTGAGATTTCTTGAACCAAGAACTGAACGGACAAGCACTTTTTTGGTTTTCAGCATTGGTTTGTTTGCCACCAGATGTTAGCTTTTCCAAGAACAGATTATTGTCAAAGTAGTGTTCTAAGGAAATAACCTTCAAGTCATCGGTAACTTTTGCAATGCTCATGCCGATAATTTCTACTGTCTCTCCAGTAGGTGCATGGCCTTTATATTCTCCGTTAAAATGTCCCCAATGCCGCCATTTGAATGTGACATTTGGAGGCCCTGAGAAAACTTCCAGTACTTCCCAAGGAAATCCCTGGGGAAATGTTGTGTGGAAGACCTTTGCGGATGATTCAAAGCTTTCTTCTGAAGCCTTGTAGTGTTCTGAATCAGCCATAAATAAATTGTAAGTACCTTGAACTGATAAATCTGCTGCGGTATACTCTACTCCGCCATTGGTACTCACCCGAAAGTTTTCATTAACAATAGATAACCACTGTTGAGGGTTAGCTTTGAAGGATACCTCCATCTCGAAGGTTCGCACTAAGTTTTGCACGATCGCTTCTAGTGTACCTTCAAGGTGATTGTAGATACTTTCTTTAGCGAGATTTTCTTTGGAACGGGAATAATCAGGCGGTATCTGATAACGCCACTCGACATCAGTGCTTTCTGCTATCACTCGATCTCGATCCTGTACCCAAAGTGGCAGGTTGTTAGATTGTGTTGCGCTCATAGAAGTTTTTGCTGAAGATTTGATCCCAATTTCTAGATTTCGCAGTGACAACCCCTCTTTTAAGATACGGGAGCAGGGGGAGCAGGGGGAGCAGGGGAAGCAGGGGGAATAGAGGGGAGGTTGTTGTAAGTGTTTCCCCTCTGCCTAATACCCCATGCCCCATGCCCTATGCCCCATCCCCTTTTATAGCTTGCCTCATCTCCCGGACTGCCCTTTCTATACCTACTAATGCTGCCCGGCTGATGATGGTATGACCAATGTTCAGTTCTTCTATGCCCGGAAGCGTAGCCACCGGATAGACGTTCCAGTAGGTGAGTCCATGACCAGCGTTGACTCGCAATCCAGCTTGAATCGCTTGTTCACAACCTTTCGCTAATATGGCTAATTCTCGCTGGCGATTTGCTTCATCCTTAGCCTCAGCGTATTGTCCGGTGTGCAATTCAATAAACTGCGCTTGCACCTTGACAGATGCTTCAATTTGTGCAGCTTCTGCATCGATAAATAAACTAACTGGAATATTAGCGCTTTGCAATTTATCGACTATCTCACCTATTCTAGCAATTTGCAGGACAATATCTAGTCCGCCTTCTGTTGTGACTTCTTGGCGCTTTTCGGGGACTAAGGTCACGTAATCTGGTTTGATATCGAGAGCGATCGCTAGCATTTCGTCTGTAGCGGCCATTTCTAAATTAAGATGCGATCGCACTGTTTGCCGCAATATTTGTACATCCCTGTCTTGGATATGCCGCCGATCTTCGCGCAGATGCACTGTAATTCCATCTGCACCGCCTAATTCTGCCAGCACCGCCGCCGCTACGGGGTCTGGTTCCACTGTCCGCCGTGCTTGCCGGATAGTGGCGATGTGGTCAATGTTAACGCCAAGTGTAGCCACCCCAAATTTCTCCCAAATCCACAGTCCTCAGAACTTGATTTTACCGGAAATAGCGGGAATTTTGCTGGAGAAGCTAAAGACAGATTACATACGGAAAATGCAATGTCTAAGATGTCTTGATTTTTATTGTTGTGAAGAATAATTTATGATAAAAATCTAAGGCTTTCTCAGAAAGGCGATCGCTCATGACTACTGAGACAAATCCAGCAGCCATTGTGGACTGGGAACCCCCCATGCCTCCAACAGATTTAATTTTTGATGATGGTGAACCCTTGGAATCAAATCGCCACCGTATTGCCATGAATGTGTTGATTCGGTCATTGCATCAAGCTTGGGGCGATCGCAATGATTTTTTTGCTGGCGGCAATATGTTTATTTACTACAGCAGCACCCAGGTTCGTAACCGTGATTTCCGAGGCCCAGATTTCTTTACAGTGCTAAATGTTGACGGCAATAACTCTAGGCAAGGCTGGGTAGTTTGGGAAGAAAACGGTCGCTATCCTGATGTAATCGTGGAATTAATGTCACCATCCACGGCAGCAATAGACAATGGTATTAAGAAAAATCTTTACGAACAAACTTTCCGTACCTCAGATTATTTCGTCTATGACCCCTTTGACCCTAATTCTTTGCAGGGATGGCATTTAGATGATAATCAGCAGTATCAGCCTTTAACACCAAATGAGCGCGGGTGGTTATGGTGTAAGCGTTTAGGTTTTTGGTTGGGGATGAGTGAGGGAACAATAGATAGAGAAACGGCGATATGGTTGCGCTTTTATGATGTGGCTGGCAATTTGGTTTTGTTACCAGAAGAAGCTGCTGTCGCGCAGGCAGAAATTGCAGTTGCACAAGCACAAGCCGCACTTGCAGAAGCAGAAGCGGCTGCTGTACGAGAGGAAGCGGCGGCTGCACAGGTGGCTCGTTTAGCGGCTAGATTAAGAGAACTGGGGGAAAATCCAGATATGTTGTGAATTTTGGCTTTTTTGATTTGTTTGGACTACAGTTTTGATTTGTAGGATTAATAGATGAAAAGACAAGTTATTATCTATCCAGGAGAAGATGGTTATTGGGTGGCTGAATGTCCCAGCTTACCTGCTTGTTTCAGCCAAGGAAAAACGAAAACAGAAGCTATTGGCAATATCAAGGAAGCTATTGAATTATATATTGAAGTATTAAAAGAAGAAGGTCGTCCTATTCCAGAAGATAACTTGGAAACAGTTTTAGTCAATGTATAAGCAAGTTGCCAATAATTTCTGGTCAAGGATGTATTAAAGCTTTGGGGAAGGCTGGTTTTGATCTTTTACGACAACGTGGAAGCCACATTATTTTACGTCGAGATGAACCATTTGCTGAAGTGGTAGTTCCAAATCATCAAGAATTAGACAAAGGAACTTTACGGGCAATTATTTAGACAGGTTGGGTCAACTGTTGATGAGTTTATCAAGTTGTTATAAATTAAAAACTGGTGCGATCGCTATTTGGAAATATCAGAATGAGTCAGTGCGTAGTTTACCGCCGTAGGCATCGCTATTAACTAAAGCTGCAAAATTAAGGTTTAATTGGCACAAAATTTCTGATATTTCTTAAAATATTACCTTATTTTTGCCAATAACTCACTATGTAGCTGCGACGATTAGAGCGAGTGTTGTTTCGACCGATAAAGCATTGTGCTGTGTTTTGTTGACCGAGTACTAAAGTATCTTTTGCATCTGCTTCATTATCCAAAATCGCCATTCGAGAGCCACCATCAGTCAACAACCAACCACTATCTCCTTCATTTACAATCTTGAGATTAGCTGGATTATAGGATAAGCAGTCTGGTTGCTGGATTGTAGTATTAATATCTGAATTTCCTGTCCAATAATTCACTATGTAGCTGCGACGATCGGGGCGAGTGTTGTTACGACCTAAAAAGCAGTGTGCTGTATGTCGTTGAGCTAGTGCTAGAGCGTTCTTTGCATCTGCTTCATTATCCAAGATCAGCATTCGAGAGCGACCATCGGTTAACAACCAACCACTAACACCTTCATTCACAATCTGAAGGTTAGTTGGATTATAAGGTAAGCAGTCTTGTTGCTGAATAACTGGTGTGGGTGGTTTGGGTTCAGTTGTCTCAGTTTGGGTTGGCTTGGGTTCAGTTGTCTCAGTTTGGGTTGGCTTGGGTTCAGTTGTCTCAGTTTGGGTTGGCTTGGGTTCGGTTGTCTTAGTTTGGGTTGGCTTGGGTTCGGTTGTCTTAGTTTGGGTTGGTTTGGGTTCGGTTGTCTTAGTTTGGGTTGGTTTGGGTTCGGTTGTCTTAGTTTGGGTTGGTTTGGGTTCAGTGGTCTTAGTTTGGGTTGATTCTGGCTTTATTGTTGTTTGACTTCCATCGTCTTGAGAATTTGAAGTTGTCAGCAAAGGCTGAGGTTCTTGATAACCAATACTCCATTTCCATGAAGCAAAACCAGCAAAGAGAAGAATCCCTGTAACAATAGTTGCGATCGCCCACTTGGAATTGCGAGTATAACTTTGATTAGACACAAATTTTTTAACTTCTTTGGGCGCAACACGGACTAAAATTGGCTCTAAATCTTGATTTCTCAGTCCTAAAGCTTCTTGAAAAGATTTCAACTCGTTACGAGTTTCGTCACTCAGAGGATATTTCTTTTTAATCTCCGCAATTAATACTTGCTCGTATTGCTGCAATCTTTTTTGGTATTCTTGGTAGGGTTTGAGAACCTCAGTTTCAATAATGGTTGCTTCTTCTGGTAACAATCCTAAACTTTGCCTTTTCAAGTCTAAGGTATTGCGTCCAATAGCAGAAATTACACCACGACTGGCAAAAAGCTCAACTTCTTGGCGATATCTTAATTTAGGATCGCCAATAGGTGCTTTAGCAAGACGAATTTTGAAACCTTCCTTAACTGCATAGATTTCTGGTTGCATGGCGGGAGCCGCTTCTCTAACTTTCTTTTTGGCGTACTCATGCAGCTCATCTATGGAAATTACACCATCATTATCTTGATCTGCTGCTCCTGTTTCAATACCTTCGACGACATAACGAGTATAAATTGAGAGATTGTCTCCCTCTTGTTGGAAAGAATATTGTGTAGAAGTAGAAGAGGTGAGAATAACTCGCCCTTCACCTCCCAATTGAGTATGAATATCTACAGAACCGTCATCTTTAGCTGATAAGCCTTCTGCAAATGCGCCACTAAAACAACAGTCGAGAATTACGACTTGTCGCTTACTGCGGCTATCACTCATAATATTATGAATAAAATTAGCTGGAACTGCTGTCGCCTTGACGAGCCGCCCTTGAGAATTTTTGCGAGTCAGGCTAGTTGCTAAGTAAAGTTTGCCACTTTCATCTTTAATACCGTGACCCGAAAAGTAAAGCAATATGAGGTCTTCTTTGCGGCGATCGCTAAACAATGTTTCAATTGCTTCATGCATTCTCTGAGGATCAGGATTCTCCAGCAAGTGTATATCTGCTTCTGCAAATCCACACATTTCTGGATGCTGCAAAACTTTAGCGATCGCTTGCACATCTTTTACTGAGGCTGGCAATGGGTTAAGACCAGGCTCATACTCACTGACTCCTATTAGTAGTGCTACCTTAGCCATCTTGCTATCCTATCTTTTGTTATAAGATTTCTCAGCCTGCGGTTATAAACTTTTGGGCGGCTTCCAGCGCTACTGTTAATTCTTCTTGACTGCTAGCTTTCACCTTCAGTTTCTTACCGTTAGCCTCAACTTCCAATTCAATGGTTTTATTACCCAAGCGATCGCCCAAAAATCCCAACAATTTCTTAAAATTGGCAATACTCACCTCAGCTTGCAACACCCCTAGCAGAAAACCTCCTAACGCCTTTGAGCCTTCGGGTATTTCTCTAACTGCTACGAGTTCAGCACTTTCTATATCTAAATCTTTGATTTCTCGCAGCAGATTCCGTGTTTCGCGTTCTTGCTCATCTGCATCTAAGTCTGGATTAGAAAGAGCGATTGTCAGTTTGACGTTAGATTCAGAACTCATTTTGTACCCTTTTCGGTTTTTAGGCAGTTGACTGTCAACTATATTGACATCATATCCCCTATGTAAATTTCCTGATATTTCTTCAATATTTTTACAAAAACTCACAAATTTTAAGTAAAAGTACTAGAAATAGCAGTAGAACTCCTCTCTAACTTTAAGCACTAGTCTAAAATTGCAACGCAAAGCACTTTGAATGAATTGGGAAACCTACACTCTACCGTTAGGTAAGTGTAGGTAGTTGACTTTATGTCAAGTTAACTAAAACAAGTCCAAATCTGTCACAGCACCAATACTGCTAGAAGATACCAATTTGGCATATTTCGCCAACACGCCTTTAGTGTAGCGCGGAGCCGGAGGCTGCCAATTGGCTCGTCGTCGTGCCAATTCTTCTTCGGATACATTCAATTGCAATAAACGAGCGGGCGCATCAATAGTAATACTATCGCCTTCTTCTACAAGCGCGATCGCACCACCAACTGCTGCTTCTGGTGCAACATGACCGACCACCATGCCGTAAGTACCGCCAGAAAAACGCCCGTCGGTAATTAATGCGACAGCATCACCCAAACCAGCACCAATAATTGCTGAGGTGGGAGCTAACATTTCCCGCATTCCAGGGCCGCCCTTAGGCCCTTCGTAGCGGATGACTAGAATATCACCAGCTTGAATCTTACCTGCCAAAATTGCATCTAAAGAAGCTTCTTCCGATTCAAACACTCGTGCAGGCCCGGTAATTACTGGTTTTTTCACGCCGGTAATTTTGGCGACAGCCCCTTCTGTTGCCAGATTACCTCTGAGGATGGCTAAATGTCCTTGGGGATACATCGGGTTATTCCAAGGGCGAATCACATCTTGATTAGGAGATGGTTCTTCTGGGATGTCTGCTAATATCTCTGCAATTGTTTGACCGCTAATGGTGAGGCTATCACCATGCAATAAATCATGCACAAGTAACATCTTCATTACTTGGGGAATGCCACCAGCTTTGTGCAAATCTGTAGCCACATATTTACCGCTTGGTTTTAAATCACACAAAACGGGAACACGGGCGCGGATTGTTTCAAAGTCGTCTATTGTTAATTCTACATTAGCAGCACGAGCGATCGCTAAGAAATGCAATACCGCATTGGTTGAACCACCCACCGCCATAATTACAGAGATAGCATTCTCTATCGATTTGCGGGTGATAATTTGGCTGGGCAAGATTTGTTTGCGAATAGCTTCGACTAACACAAACGCCGATTTTTCGGTACTGTCAGCTTTTTCGGCATCTTCGGCTGCCATTGTTGAGGAATAGGGCAAACTCATCCCCATTGCTTCAAATGCTGAAGACATGGTGTTAGCCGTGAACATTCCCCCACAGGAACCAGCCCCAGGACAAGCGCGGCTTTCAACTTCTAATAATTCCTTTTCGTCAATTTTTCCAGCACTGTATTGACCAACAGCTTCAAAAGAACTGACAACAGTTAAATCGCGTCCGTTATAATGACCGGGTTTAATTGTGCCGCCGTAAACGAATATTGCAGGGATATTCATCCGCGCCATCGCTAACATTGCCCCTGGCATATTTTTATCACAACCGCCAATCGCTAGCACACCATCCATACTTTGTCCAGTACAGGCGGTTTCAATGGAATCGGCAATGACTTCCCGCGACACTAAGGAATATTTCATCCCTTCAGTTCCCATCGAAATCCCATCGCTGATGGTAATTGTGCCGAACATCTGCGGCATCGCCCCGGCAGCTTTGATCCCCACTTCAGCCCTTTGCGCCAGTCGATTTATCCCCATATTACAGGGAGTGATCGTGCTGTAGCCGTTGGCAATACCCACAATAGCTTTGTTGAAATCTTCATCTTTAAAACCAACTGCACGCAGCATAGCTCGATTAGGCGATCGCTGCACCCCTTGCGTTACAATTTGGCTTCTCAAATTCTCTGACATCTTTTTTCCTTCCGTGCCATCATCGCAACTGTTGCGATTGTATTATCTGATTTTCTCATGCCTGGGCGGTGCGATCGAACATGAGTAATTCTCTATTGTTTCACCGTATCTTTTGGTTAGCCCTAACTATAATAAATGTTCATCTGAGGTGAGGGTTCGATAAAATAGGGATGATTATTATATGCTAGGCATCTAGAGTGCCAGAAATACTGGGGATAGCAATGCAAATTTAAATGTGAAAAAAAGCTATTGCCATAAGCCGATGCTCCGACTTTTCGCACTCATCCCCCACGAATTTAGTCAGGTGCAAAGTTGTCTCCAGCTTTGCACCTGACTAAATTCTTGTTCAACATTAGACCTGCCTTCAAAATAGCGACTAGGTACTAAGTACTGCTAAAGAGATATTTGCATTCTCTTCTGCCTTGTGCCTCCTGTCTTATTTTCAAGGTAGATAACATTAAATTAAAGGATAATGTCGCTTGCCACTAATTGTGGTGCTCCTACAAGCTGAATCTCAAAATCAGCCGACAGACCCCCGCCAGTGTTAGCTTGGAGAATACCTCCTGAATAACGGATTTGACCGGGTGCGGTGAATGCCCTACTTCCAATGAAAGTGAAAGCTTGGTTGCCCCCGATATTGGAGTTGGCATCAATGGTAAATAGATCAATTCGATCACCTGGCAAGCTACCGTTTCCATTAAAGTCAGTGATGACATCGCGTGACGAACCAGGTTGACTCTCAGAAATTAAGTTGTACTCGAAAACATCCCTACCTGATCCTCCAGTAAGACGATCAGTCCCACTACCACCAGTCAGGATATCATCCCCATCACCACCAGTCAGGATATCGTTGCCAGCACCGCCAAAGAGCCTATCATTGCCACTGCCGCCATCAAGAGAATCGTTGCCTCCGCTAGCGTTAAGAGTATCGTTGCCACTATTGCCAAAGAGCCTATCATTGCCATTAGCAGCATTAAGGATACTGTTGCCACTACCACCAATAAGGGTACTGTTGCCGCTACCACTAACCGTAACGATATCGGTATTACCATTGCTACTGCTACTGCTGCTGCTACCGCTACTGCTGCTGCTACCGCTGCTACCGCTACCGCGGCTACTGCTACTGCTGCTAATACTAGAATTAGAATTAGAACTAGAACTAAAACTAGAACTAGAACTACCGCCACTGGAAGAGGTTGTTGATGAAAATGAAGTTGCCATTAATAAGTTTCTCCTAAACTTAGAGAAAAAAAAATTACGTCTTTACTGCTTCATTATAAAACGGTATTGCTAATTAATAGTATAAATTTGGTTTACCCCAAAGGCGCAAAACAAACAGTTTCATACCTTGAATTTTGGAATTTCATACTTTTAGTCAGTAATGTCGATAAAGCAAGGTGAAAATATCACAAGTGGGAAGAGATAACTGAAGTAAACCTGATTGGAACAGGTCTTTGCTTTTAAGCCTAAAGACTTGAGAATATTTGAGAATCAATAGATGTATTTGATGATATTGACATTAAAATTGTACCAATACTCATTTTATCTCCTTGTACCTTATATTTTCACGGGTTACAGTCGGAGAAAGCTAAGTAATAAGTAGATTTAATACTACGTATTCGCATAATTCAAAGGAAATTCTGACTGTATTCAGAATAACAAGACTATAATATTATCTTCCAATATGTTACTTTTTCTTTTAAGAAAGAATAATTTACCTTATTTCTATCCCTTGATCAGAAAAAAACTTGAACCCTTTATTCAGATAGAGTTGATTTTACTTATTGATATTTTCTTAGTAGTTTCTATAAGCTAATGGGTATTCGTTTTTCCAGATTGATTAGTTTGTAGTAAAAGCTTCAGCCCTGCTTTTATGCAAATTAAATGCTCATTACCTTAGTTATCAATATCTTTGCGACAAACGATTATGCAGAAAGAAGCCTAATATAGTAGAGTTGTTGTCTTCCAAAACGACAACTTACAAACCACAAACATCCGATATTCTATATCCTAGCACTGTTACAATGCTTCCTACCGCAGATAACTAGTACAATGATGCGGCAAATAAACAGGATTGTAGCGGCAATGCTAGCAATAAATGGGAAAATATTGCAGGTAAACAGACTTATGGGTTAGATAGATTTTTTTAACCCTATTCAACAAACCTATATTGTAACTATCTTTCTTGAGATTATGATTAATAAATTTCGAACAGAGGCACTTATTTTCTATTGAGATAGAACAAGTTATCAAGAGCGATGTAGAGAAAAGTAACGTATTCCCAAGCCAAGAAGTAAAATCTTAAGAGAAACGTGGACGTAAGCAAAAAGAAGAAAGTCAAAATAAAAACAAATTAACTTAGTGCTATTTCCTTGCGATACCAGTGAGTGCGTAGGCGTAGCCCGTCGTAGACATCGCTGCACCCCTGGCGTTACAATTTCACTATTGTGGGATCACCACAACTGTTGCGATTGTATTAACAGATTTGATCGTGCATACGCGGCACGATCAAACCTTGGCAAGTATTGGTAATTTTCTATTTTTAGATGTGCTTCTGTTAGGTGCAGTTGATATAAGCAACTTTGTTAGTATTTAGATGCTTGACAGGTTAAAGCTTAGTGAATTCTCTCACGGTTGGAGTATGTTTGGCTTTGCACTTAAATTATTCTTCAATATTAGACTTTTTGCATAAATCTTGAAGAAGAATTCAGAAGTCAGAATTCAGGAGTCAGAATCAAGACGCTCGAAGACTCGCTAACGCTTCGCTATCAGTGAAGGATTCAGACCCACCACTGATTTAAGATCACCAAATTGAAAATTTGGTGGGGGTTTTAAACCCGTTTATTCAGACGCGACGCTCCAATACTCGCTAACGCTACGCTATCGAGTACTCGCTAACGCTGCGCTATCCACCACTCGTACAGAATTCATACTTAATTCTGACTCCTGACTCCTGAATTCTGTTTAGATAAATAAGAACCCCACTCCTAAGTGCTTGCTCTTAGAAGTAGGGTGTTCAGCGCTTTTGCAAGAGGTTTATTAGATTAGAGGATGATGTCGCTTGCTACTAGTGGTGGTGCTCCTGTCAGTCCAATCTCAAACTCAGCTGACAGATCCCCATCAATATTAGCTTGAAGAATACCTCCTGAATAACGAACCTGACGGGCTGCTGAGAATGCGCCAGCACCGATGAAAATGAAGGCTTGGTTGCCCGCTACATTGGAGTTAGCATCAATGCTAGATAGATCGATTTGATCGCCTGCAAAGATACCGTTTCCAACGAAGTCAGTGATAACATCCCGTAACAAACCAGTAGGACTATCTGAAACTGAATTGAAATCGAAAATATCGTTGCCAGCACCGCCAATGAGAGAATCAGTTCCAGCACCGCCAGTGAGGATATCGCCGCCAGTATCCCCATTTAGGGTATCGTTGCCAGCACCGCCAGTGAGGATATCACTGCCAGCACCGCCATTTAGGATATCACTGCCAGCACCCCCATTTAGGGTATCGCTGCCGACATTGCCGTTGAGGATATCGCTGCCAGCACCACCATCTAGACTATCGTTGCCGACATTGCCGTTAAGGATATCGCTGCCAGCACCACCATCTAGACTATCGTTGCCGACATTGCCGTTAAGGACATCGCTGCCAGCACCCCCATTTAAGATATCGTCGCCGGCATTACCGTTAAGGATATCGCTGCCAGCACCCCCATTTAGGGCAGGGCGAAAGATTAGTGGGGAACCGTTGATGGTATTGTTGTCATTAAAAATGGTACCGTTGATAATTGCCATTAGTAAGGTTCTCCTGAACTTAGTGGGTAAAAAATAACCTCGTCACTTTCCCATCAGAAAACGGTGTTGCTGATTAAGAGTATGAATTTGGTTTCCCCCAAAGGTGTAAAGGAAACAGTTTCAAATATTGAATTTTTAAATTTCACACTTTCATTCAGCAAAGCCGAGAAAACAAGGCAAAGAAATAACGAGTGGGAAGAGATAACTGAACCACACCTGATTAGAACAGGTCTTTGCTGTTAAGTTTGAAGATTTGACAAGCACTAGATGTATTGATGATGTTGGCATCAAAATTATGCCAAAAGTAATGTGATGTCCTTAATCTTTACTGGTTGCAGTAGTAGGATGGTACGAAACAAGCTGATTTCCTCCTACAGAAGCGCATAGTTTTTAGAACGTTTTGATTTTAGCCAGAATCACAAGACTATACTATTACTTTCAAGCCTAGTTTTTCCTATCTATAAGAAAGAGTAATTAGCCGTTTTTATTCCTCTCGCTAGAGCAAAATATGAAACCTTTGTTCAGATAGGGTTAGTTTTGGTTTTTGAGATTTATTTGGTGATTTATCTAGTTATATATAAGGAAGTAATTGCCAATAACTTAAAAGCCTTGTTAACCAGTGCGTAAGCGTAGCCCGTCGTAGACATCGCTCCACTCTTTGGGTTACAATTTGGCTTCTCAAATTCTCTGATATCTTTTTTACTTCCCTGGCATCATCGCAATTGTTGCGATTGTATTACCTGATTTTCTCATCCTTACGTGGCGCAATCGAGTATGAACCAGCATTGGTAATTTTTTATAGTTCAACGTTTAGTTATTGCCATCATAAGAACACCCCTTTCAGAGGAGGGGTGCAAAAATTTAGCTTTAGTGGGGTGGGGTTATAACGGGAATTAAGAGTGATTAATTTAACTTGATATTAGACCCCAACTATTTCGATTATTGTTGATTAAACTATAATGTTGCTTGCGACTAATCCTGGCGCTCCTACAAGCTGAATCTCCAACTCAGGGGATAAATCGAAATTGGTGTTAGCTTGAAGAATACCTCCTAAATATCGGACTTGACCGACTGCGGAGAATGCAGCAGTTCCAATGAAAGTGAAGGCTTGATCGTTGTCTAAAAATGGGTTGGCATCAATGGTAGATAGATCAATTTGATCACCTGCTAAGTTACCGTTTCCAAGGAAGTCAGTGATAACATCCCTTGATGCCCCAGGTTGACTCTCAAGAACTGAGTTGAAATCGAAAATATCGTTACCCAATCCTCCAGTGAGGCGATCAGTCCCATTACCACCGTTAATGGAATCGTTACCATTTCCACCCGATAATTGGTTATTTTGGTTGTCGCCAATAATAGTGTCATTTGCATTTGTGCCGATGACATCATCAAAGTCGACTACTGTAAATGGCAATGTTCCCAAAACAGGAACGTTATTAGCAACCAAACTTCGGGTTTCCAAGTTAACGGTGATAAATACCCCAGCCAAAGATTGGGATGCATCTATGGTGTTGTTGGCAACATCAGAATTAGCAATAATGTTTTCTACTCTAAAGAGCGTGTCTTGTCCCAATCCCCCAGCTTTGCTAACGGTTCCAACACCTGACAAGGTAATCCTTTGAGATACAGCTCTATAGTTTATGGTATCAAAGCCTTGTCCACCATCAATACTGTCGTTACCCTCACTGCCTATAAAGGTATCGCTGCCATCAGCACCCCCAATGAGGGTATCGTTACCAGCACCCCCATCAAGGATATCGCTACTATTACCCCCATCAAGGATATCGCTACCACTACCACCATTTAGGACATCTCTGTCAGCACCCCCATCGAGGACATCGCTGCCAGCACCCCCATCGAGGACATCGCTGCCAGCACCCCCATTGAGGATATCGCTACCAGTACCCCCATTAAGGATATCGCTGCTGCCATTACCGTTTAGGATATCGTTGCCGCTATTGCCGTTTAAGATATCGTTGTCAGCACCCCCATTTAGGCCAGGGCGCAAGATAGATGGGCTACCGTTGATGGTATTGTTGTCATTAAAATTACTACCGTTAATGGTTGCCATAATCAGCTTCTTCTTAACTTAGAGGTTAAAAGAATTGCCTCGTTGTTCCTTATAAGGAAACGAGGTGGAAAAATGAACATACAGATAAACAAAACCTGATTGAAGCAGGTCTTTGCCATCAAGCCTGAAAAGTTGAGAAGCACAGAATACAACATTAATGTTGACATCAGAATAATGCCAACATTAATGTTGTATTCATTGTTCTTGTGGGTTATATTTTTGCTACTTTCACTACTAAGGTAGTAAAAAAATGAGTAAGTTCGCTCATACCGCAATTATACGCCTTTTAAAAGGTTTTTACTGTGTTCCGCATAACAAATATTGAAGAAAATCAAATACAGCAAATAGGGAATCATAGTCATTGATTTTCTATAGAACTTATGCAAAAACCCTTTCAAAGGCTGATTTATCCGTGATGTCTATGTCGCGCCAGTTGCTACCTTGCAAGAACGCTAAGAGCGAACAAGCCGGGAAACCCGTCCAACGCACTGGCTTCTCTGTAGTTCGTTTTCCAGTACCCGTGTGTAAGCCCTATTTTAATTTAAAAAAAAGTGGCATTCATAGAAACTGAATACCACTCTGTATTTCTGAAAAATTCTCGATAACAGAGATATTTTAACGAGGTAGAGGTATCCCCATAACGGCCACTGCTCCAGCGATCGCACTGGCTGCAAGGGAAGTAATCGCTGTCCCAAATATCCACCATGCAGCATTGGCTACGGTTTTTTTGGTTTCTTCAGCTTGCTTTTTAGCTTGCTCTTGGATCGCTTTCAGGCGTTTTTGTGTTTCTTTCTGGATGCGTTCGGCTCGGTGCAATACGCCATCGCGTGCCGATTCTATTTGATCAATAATGCGGTTGGCATCCGCCTCGGAAATATCTTCACGAGAACTTATGACTGCAACTAAGGTGTCACGATCGAATTCACTGAGGCGATCGCGCAAGGCTTCAAATCCGGCTTGGGGATCGTCGAACACTTTCGCAAAGTCTTGCTTAATCCCTTCATAGTTGAGTTCGGAACGATCCAGGGAATTTAGATAGTTGCGAACTTTGGCAAAAACTCCATCCAGCACTGATTGCACTTTCTGCTGGATCTGCTGGAATTGTTCAACAATGGAACTACGAACAGAATCAATTTGATCCACAATCCGATTCGCTTCTTCTTCCGAAATATCCTCGCGTTGGGATAACAGCGATACAATTGTTGAACGGTCAAATTTCGCGGCGCGATCGCTTAAACTTCCAATTCCAGCGCGGGGAGAAGACAGCAGCAATTGTAAATCGCGTTTGATTCCTTCGGGATTGAGTTCTTCTTTGTTGGTATTACGCAGATATTCTTCGAGATTGGCTTCAAAATCTAAAGCTTTTTGAGTGGTACGTTCGGCTAAACGTCGTGGCGCTTTTAGGATATCACCAATGGCATCTTGAGCGCGATCAATGATCTGATTAACCTGCTCTTGGCTCAAGTCGCCACGTTGACTGACGAGTTTAACCAAGGTTTCTCGATCGACATTAGATAAGCGATCGCGCAGTGCTAAGGCTCCAGCTTGGGGATCATCGAGTAATTTTTCTAAATCGGCTCTGATCCCTTCTGGATTAAGTTCTTCCAAATTAGTATTGCGGAGATATTCAGCGATCGCTTTTGTAGTTTTTTCGTACTGTTCTCTCGCCTGTTGCGGTACTTGCAAAATACTATCTCGGACTGCTTCAAGCTGATCGAGAGTTTGGTTTATCTGTTCTTCGCTCAAATCTTGACGCTGATTGAGCAATTGTACTAGTGTATCGCGGTCAAATTGCGATAGGCGCGAAGTCAATTGGCTAATTCCAGCTTGCGGATCGTCTAGTAAAACTCTAAACTCACGTTTGATAGCTTCGGGATTGAGTTCGTCTTTGTCAGTATTCCGTAGATATTCTTCAACCCTTTGGCGCAGTTCATCGGCTCTGGCTTTTGCTTGTTCTTGCAATTCTCTGGCACGATTTAAGAGATTGTCGCGGTTGCGTTCGAGTTGACTAACAATATTATTAGCTTCCTCTTCACTAATATCTTGACGTTGACTAAGCAATTTTACAAAAGTATCGCGGTCAAATTGCCCAAAGCGACTAGTTAAATCTTCAAACCCAGCTTGAGGATCTTCTACTAAGCTGGCAAAATCCCGTTCAATACCTTCAGGATTGAGTTCTTCTTTCCCTGTCGAACGCAGATAATCTTCGATGCGGCTGCGGAAATCTTGTCCTTTTTCTCGCGTTTGAGCCTGTTTTACAGTTTCTAAAACTTCCAGGCGATCGCTTTCCATTTGATCGGCAATTTCTTTCACCCTAGCCTCGCTGAGATCACCGCGCTGGTTCAGTAAGTTGGTGAAATATTCTTGATTGATTTCTTCCAACTCCCGTCTCACAGTTGTCGGATCGGCATTCACATCATAGATGACTTCTTTAAATTCATCTACTAGGGTAATTCGGTTAAAGTGCCAAGGGAACGAATTCAATATGTAGTCTTCTACATCTGCCTTAATCGTGTTTCCAGGTGATATTGGTAATTTTGCAGATACTTGCTCAGTCGCTTGCTCTCTAAACTTATTGAATTGTTCTGTGATTTGATCGACATCGACATCTTGAACTTTTTCTTTCAGCTTTTGCAACTGACTTGTAATTTTATTTACATCGATATTAGAAAGGTTCACCCGAGCCAGAACTGCTGGTGCAGCGGCACTCAAACCATATTGAACAGCTTGCTTAATTACACCATTGCCATTACCGCCTCCCACTGTAACCAGTTGTTGAAGGCGTTCACCCAATTGCTCAGAATTCAATTCTTCAGGTGTAGCAGACTTCAATAAATTAATTACTTGTTCGGTGGGATTTTTGCGATTCAATGCTTGTTGCCAAGCACCTTCAAATTGGTCAGCAATGCCATTAATATCTTCTTTTGATAAATCTGCACGACTGCTGATTAAGTCAACAAATGTTTGGCGATTAATGTTTTGCAATAGATCGCTATTAGCAACAGACTGCAAATCTGTATCTTTAAGAAGCTGGTCGAATTGATTGCGAATTTCTTTGATATCCAGTTTTGGTAATTGCAGAGAACCTAAAGAACTTTGGAGCGTATTTCTAATACCTTCAGAATCAAAACCTGAAGTTAATTCCCGTCGGACTGCGGCTGTAATATCTTCGGCGGTGGAAACTAACTGTTTTTTCGCAGCATTCGCACCGATGCCAGCAGTTGCTGTGCCCA
Source organism: Nostoc cf. commune SO-36 (assembly GCF_023734775.1). NCBI lineage: Bacteria > Bacillati > Cyanobacteriota > Cyanophyceae > Nostocales > Nostocaceae > Nostoc > Nostoc commune. Next base: position 2,860,447 of record NZ_AP025732.1, read on the forward strand.
TCAGAGCTTGAAAACCAGAAGTGACAGTATTAGAGATAGAACCAATTAAAGAACCTACTGCCGATGAACCTAACCAAATTACTAGTGCAAAATAGGTAGACCAGATGACTACACCAATAATTGCTCCTAAAAATGCACTTTCTATTAAGCTAAGTTTTACCGCTAAAAAACAAGCAATAAATAATGCAATACTAGCGGTTATTAATGCCCAAGCACCAACTTTAGCTTGAACATTACGAATTGTCTTACCCAAACCTTCTGACTCATCATCAGAATCTGAATCAATTTCCCAAGATGAAATTCCTACGGCAACTGAAAAGTTTGTGAGTAACAATTGAAAGGCAAATGCCATTGAAACCCCAGCCAGCAAAGCTACCAAGAATTTAGGCCCAGAAAAAAGAACTGATGCTTCTTCAGGAGTTAGTACTTCTTGAGCTATTATTGGCGCTAATCCAAAAGGCAGGCAATTCCATCCCAAAATAGTTAAAACACCTTGAAACATAGGATTTTCTCACTTGCACTGATAAAACAAATACCCATTTAGAAAATGGCTTAATTATTAGTTTAAGGAGCGGTTAGATCAGATTGACACTTCCTTAGGTAGTAGGTTCGGTTGCCAAAAGTTATATCTTGAAAAAAACTTGGTTGGTTTTTTCCCAAAGAAATATTATATTCTTCCAATTAGTATGATTTTATATAGAAGAAAATAGGCTTAAATTTCTTGTCTTTAATATGTATTTTTTATAACTATTTTACAGAGACAAATATTAATGTATGTTACCCATGTTTGCACAAAATAAATCATTTTTATTAAACGAAAACTTATACAATGGCATCTACATAAAAGGACGGCAGAGAATAAATGATAGTAAATAAAAAATTTTCTTATACTAAACTATCAAAAATATTGATCAACAAACTAACTAATTAATATTTAAATTTTTGTAAAGCAAGCTAGCATTTTAAAATATTCATTAAGATGAAATCACCTATTCCTCATGATAGAGGCAAAAATTCTTCCAAGCGATTGATGGAAACTAAAAATAAATATGTATTAATGAGGTTATCACAAGCTATAAAGTTGCGAATAGTTGATTTCGGCTGAGGAGAGAAAGTAATGGTTGTAGGTATACAGAAACGTGGTGTAGGTGTATTTTCTAATCGTCGAGATGTTGAAAATGCGCTACATGAATTGAAAAGTGTCGGCTTTGACATGAATAGAGTTTCTGTCATTACTCAGGATGGAGACAGAGATGATATAGCTGGGGCTGAAGTGCGCGATCGCGTCGGCGATAAATCTGATGAAGGCGCTAAAGTCGGAGCAGCAACAGGCGGTGCGTTGGGGGGATTAACTGGCTTATTAGTTGGTCTTGGCACTTTGGCAATTCCTGGAGTCGGGCCAATCATGCTTGCTGGAGCCGCAGCAACTACCATAGCTACAACGCTTGCTGGTGCTGGTATTGGTGCAGTAGCTGGTAGTTTGCTTGGTGCATTAATTGGTTTAGGAATTCCCGAAGAACGAGCCAAAGTTTACGACGAACGCGTCAGACGAGGACATTATTTAGTTATCCTCGATGGCACAGATGCAGAAATTATCAGAGCAGAAGCAATTCTAAATCGTCAGGGTGTAGAAGAGTTTGGCATTTACGATAACCCAAATCCTACACATACAGACACAGGTACAACCAGTGGTTATGTAGCTCCGGCTAGTAATGCGGCTTATAGTGGTGTTGCTAAACGCGCGATTGGAGTATTTTCTCATCGCCGAGATGCAGAAGTAGCAATTACAGAATTACGAGATGCGGGTTTTCCTTTAAGTAGAGTCTCCATCATTGCCAAATGATGCAAACGGTCATGGATCGCTGGTGTAGATGTCGACAAAAACGTCGGTAGTGGAAATAAAGCAGACGATGGTGCAAAAGCTGGAGCAGCTACAGGCGGATCGTCGGCGGTTTGACTGGTTTATTAGTTGGTCTGGGGACTTTAGCAATTCCTGGAGTCGGGCCGGTGCTTGCAGGTGGCGCAGTAGCAACAGCTTTAGCGACAACCTTAGCTGGTGGTGCGATTGGTGCAGCTGCTGGGGGTATTGTTGGCGCACTTGTTGGTTTAGGAATTCCTGAAGATATAGCTAGAGTAATATGGCGATCGCTTTGAAAGAGGCGACTACTTAGTAATTATTGATGGTACAGAAGCTGAAATCTACCAAGCAGAACCAATTCTCAACCGTCGCGGTATTGAAGAATTTGCTATCTATGATTCCACTGAGATTAGTGAACATCGCCCTGGCTTAGACCGAGGAACGCATCAGGATCGCACCAATTATTCAACCGGCCTTCATGGAGACGAGCCTGCTGTAGTCATTGTTGACCGTCGTGATGAAACACTCTAACCCCAGGTAGTTGTCACTCACACTAATTGCCTCTAATTTCAGGAGCAATAATATAAAAAGTTTGCTCCTTACTTAAGAAACTTGCTCCTCACTTTTGCCGTGAATATCCACAAACTCGACAAGTTTCACTTTCCGATTCAGAATTAAACTTATGCCAAAGCTAACTCCCTTCTTAATTAGTTCACTTTTAATTTTTAGTGTTGCTGCTTGTGATAACACTTCTAAAACAACTGTGTCAGCACCTGATCCTAATGAAGCACCAACTGCACCAAGCGTACAAACAACACAAGCTGCTCAACAAGACGCTCAAAGTGAAGTTCGCAGAAGACAACTTGATGCTGATATCCGTGCCCGCGAACAGCGCAATAATATAACTGGCGGCGATGCAGATAGAGCTACAAGTGACTTAGCAAGTCAAGTTCGCTCCAAGTTGGAGGCAAACATCCCCAAGGGTCAACTAACAGTTGAAGCCGCAGAGGGTGGAACTGTTACTGTCGCAGGAACTGTCAACAATCAGCAGGAATTGGCTAAAATTGAACCTTTGGCTAAGGAAATTAAAGGTGTAACAGCTGTAGTTGTTAAAGCAACTATTGCCCCACCAAAAAGCTAAGGCAGCTTAACAGCAAATCCAACTGAGTAGGTAGGCATAAATAAAAGAAATTTATCTCTTCTTGCTCAGTATTAGTGGTCAGCTATACTTATTACCTGTCCACTAATAATTGACAACTGATGACCTTAATAATTTTATTTATTAATGCTCAGTTCAGTTATATAAACTTTTGTAGCTACCAAAAATATAAAACTATGGAAAACCCAACAACAGCAACGTGAATCGATCAATGCTTCATTATCACAAGATATGCTAGCAATTGAAGGTGCTGATACTCAAAATTTGCCAAAGTTACCACCAGCATCTGATCCTGAATCTCAATGGCAACAAATTAGCAAGCAAGTTTCTCAATTTTTAGAGCAACTGCCTAGATACTTAGGTAGCTTTTTTCAAGACTACAAGCAACCTTTAATAACTGTTGCATTAATTTTGAGTGCGATTGTTACAGCCAAAGTAGTACTAGCATTACTTGATGCAATCAATGATATTCCCCTACTTTCACCACTCTTTGAGTTAGTTGGAATTAGTTACGCCAGTTGGTTTGTTTTCCGTTATTTGCTGAAAGCTTCTACTCGGCAAGAATTAGCCGATGAAATTGATTTTCTGAAAAGCCAGTTTTTGGGCGAATAAATTTCTAACTTATCTGAGACGGGATTCAGGAGTCATAATTCAGCATAAATTTTGTATGAATAGACTCTTTTTAAACCCCAACTAAATCTTTGATTTAGCTGTTTTTAAGACTATTACAAAAATACTGGAACTGCTAAAGGCTCAACTCACTACCTAATAGCAAAATTCTGTCTAAAAGGGCTAATAATACTGTCATTAGTCCGTTTAAAAGAAATTCAAAAAAACTGCCCAGAAGTTCATTTTTGGGCAGTTTTTCAATTTTTACAATAGGTCTAATGCCTCTTGTTCTACATAATGCAATACGGTTAAGTTAGACCTAAAAACTTTAGACTGCATAGGTGAGGTTAAGGAAACGAAACCCAACATTTTCGGTTATTTGTTGGATTTACTACGTTTAACTCAAGCGTATTGCTATATAATCACCTAAATCACAAGTATTTAACATAACTTAAATATGATTTTTAGGATACATCAAAAGATAGATAACCTAACATTATATTTTAATTTAAATCACTTCTAAAGATAGTAGATTGAAGATGAAAAAAGGCGTAGTCTAGTTTTTGAAGTTATTTAATACATTCTTTAACGAGGACATAAATTATGGCTAATGAAGCAATTAATCAAGGTATAGATTCATCTGATCGGGCTGAAGTAGATACTTATGATCGCGGTATTATCCCAGCAGAAACAGCCGCGCGGATGGAAAGAGAAGGAAGTAACTATAAAACACTCCCTACAGAAGAAGGGGAGGCAGCTGCACGTACCGATGATCAAACTGATCCAGATAGTATACGCACTACTGACGGCTATACCGTGGACAAAGAAGGTTTGTTGAACAACTATGCAGTTGAACCAGAAATGTACTACGAAGAACCGGGTGATGCACGTAAAAAAGCAGCAGAAGATAAAGCAAATCGTATTGAAGAACTTGGAGAAATTAATCAGGACGAAGAAGGCAAGTTGACAGAAAAGGGTGACAGCCGGGGCAGAGGGCCAGGAATAATTTAATTCACAATTATACTTTTTTTGGGTGAAATTAGACGTATTGAAGAAGAATTCAGAAGTCAGAATGGGCTAAACGCCCCGCTACCGCTAACAGGAGTCAGAATCAAGATGCGACGCTCTCTACGAGACGCTAGCGCGAACGCAGACTCGCTTGCCGCCGCCGCTATCGAACGCAAGAGCGTGCCGTAGGCAAGACTCGCTATCCGCCAGTCATACAGAAAACATTGCTGAATTCTGACTCCTGACTCCTGAATTCTGTTCGATAAAACTGAATAGGTGGTTTGTAGAGACGCAATGATTGCGTCTCTATTTATATGGGCAAATAAAGTGCAAGCTGACAATTTTTTAACGAACCACATTCGCGTTAGCGTCTCCCCTTCTCCCTTTGCGAGAAGGACGCAAAGAGAAAAAAGAAATGCTTAACCCAAGCGTATTGTCCTTAAATGATCAGCGGCTCAAGTTCCCGATTATGCCATTGCCGTTGATGCCATTCGGCAACCAAAGGACGGACAATAAACTTAGGCTGTTCATCCCCTTTAACGTCAATGCGTAAACCCGAATAAGGTCGTCGCTTCTGAGAACCTTGACCATTGCGACCAATGAAGAGATGCGATCGCGCCACTAATCTATTCTCCTCCATCAAATCTGCTCCCTCAATTCGCTGGCGGCGCAAACTAAAGCCGCTACCACCACAAACAAACCAGTGGATATGAGAATCAGCGTGTCCTGTATCCATTGTCTCCAGGTGTTCTAAGCAGTGCGCGTGACCATTTAATACCAAATCCACCAAAGGACGCCCCTGAGTTAAGGAACCTAGCTCTTTCGCTACCGCATCCAGCACACCACGCAGGCGATCGCGGATAACCAGAGTTTGTGCTTGTTGCCACTTTGTCGCCTCAGTTACATAAGGTGGATGATGGAAATAAATTATCCTTCCCCGAACTTGAGAATTATTCCAAGATTCAATTAATCTTTGTTTGAGCCACTCTAGTTGTTCGATATCAGTCAGCGTTGTTTTATTAGTGGCTAATTGTTTATCAATATCAACAATAATTTCTTCAATTTGTGACAGCTTGGCGTGGTAATCGTCTAATTGGTCGGCTTCGCTGGGGTTTTCGGGTCGAAGTTTTGCTGAGGTTTCAATGATTTGCTGCTTTTCTTGTTCGTAATCTTCACGACGTTTTTCTAAGACTTTGCGATCGGCATCACCTTTTTTTGTTTTAGGCAACGGTGGTGGATCGTTAAATGTATTAGAATCTAAGGCAAAGAAATCAATCCCGCCATAGCGAAAAGTGTAATAGCGATTGGGAAGACGGGTAAAATGCCCAGGTTGATACGAAAGACAACGACCTGTATCTGTCTTAGCTGTGTAGTATTTATCTAAGTGGCTGGCTAACTCTCCCGGAAGCTGAAACGCCTTTAGATAGTCTATAAATGCCCGTGCGTAAGCTTCACCTGTTCCTGAGCCATGCAAACCCACATCTAAGTCTAGCCGCGATCGCAACAGGCGACGAATGGGTAACGTTGTTAGAGATGCCAAGCTCAATAAAATTGGCAAGTTATAGTAATCGTGATTTCCCGGTACAGGTAAAATGGGCAGCTTAAAAATCATCTGGTCATAAGCAATCTGTTTGGCATCCTCTCCACCCAAGATAAACTCTTGATAGGGCTGGATGAAATTTTGCTGGTAGTATTCACTCGACCCCACTAAATAGATTACATCCCCGGTATGCAGCATAAAACTGCATTCATTGTGATGAGGAAGCATGAGTTTAGCCACCTGTCGCTGAGGATTGTGACCCCGGTGCTTGCCGGAACCACTATCACCGACAACTAAAAATGAGAATTCAGAATTGTCTGTTTGATCGTCCTCTAACACCAGCCGAGTTTGATCGATGTTCCGTTCCACAATTAACGGATCTTGCCACCGTACACGCTGATTCATTTTACGAATTTTGTTAGCGATCGCTGGATCAGATACAAGTTTCAATGCAACCTACTCCTGAGTTTTCAATTGAAGGAGAAGCAGGGGAGGCAGGGAAAAAATAACCAATGCCCAATGCCCAATGCCCAATGCCCAATGCCCCATCCCCAATGCCCTCACTCCTCTATTGTGTCTTTCATCTCAATAGTCAGATTAGGAAGTCCCTCTAGTTTTTCTGTAGGTTCAACTTCTTCTACTAATGGCACAAAAATTCGTAAGCCTGCTGGCACACACTTAATTTCTACTGGTGTTGTGCCCACTATTTCACCATCTAGAACAACCTTTTGTGGTGGCTCAGTCGTAATTTTAAATTGTTTGGCTCGCAGAAAGCCAACATCATCCCGCTCTGTGGCATTACCTGTAGAAGCTGTTTGAAATAGATGAAAGGTAGCTGCGATCGCTCCTGCCCTATTAGCTGGAGCTACAATCGTTAAATCTAGTAACCCATCATCATAAATCAGACCTGCTGGCCCCTGAGCCAACACTGAAGTTGCAGGGGCGGCATTTGCTACCGTTACTGCACAAGCACTTGTTTTAATTATCCTGTCTTCAGTTTCAATTTCAACATCAAAATTTTTTAAGCTTCTCAGTTGCTGAATTCCTGCAAAAACGTAGGCCATCATGCCAAAACGATTCTTGGCTTCCCGGTCTGCCAATTCTACAGTTTCAGCTTCAAAGCCAATACCTGCCAAAAGTACCATAGGCTGATCGTTGCAATAAGCTACGTCTACATGGCGGGTTGCTCCCTGCAAAATTGTCTCACACGCACCTGCGATCGTGTCAGGAATTCCTAAAGCTGTGGCAAAAGCGTTTGCAGTGCCTCGAGAAATAATGCCAAAGGGAATATCAGTACCTACTACAGCTGTCGCCGCTGCTGAGAGCGTACCATCTCCCCCGGAAGCAATTATTGCTTCTGCCCCTCGCTCTACCGCTTGATATGCCAGTTGGTCAGCATCGATTTCTTCAGTTGTAAGATAAATATCTAGGTCAATCTCTGGCTCTAATATTGCCCGAATTTCTGCCAGTTCTATATCGGGGTCGCCCTGACCCGCAACAGGATTGAAGATGAGACAGGCGGAACGATTCATAAGGCATTACAACTAAGTTTAGATCATTAATGAAGATACCAAATTATTCTTAGCATTCCTGTAAATTTTCGGCTTCCCTTTTGGGGCTGAGTTTTTTGGATATATTGACCAAGTTTAGTTGGATCTGCGATCGCATCTCCATTTCATCTGGATAAGTCAATAACTTCTTTAACTATCCGCTTAAGTGTCTTATCTGTCCTTGCTGATTAGCTTAGTCGCCGTGTTTCGTCTTGTTGAGTGTGGCTTGTCAGAACTCATCCAATGAATGCGATTTTCTTGATACCAGTCTCAAGCGATCGCACATCAAATTAATAGATCTGTCTTAAAAATAGGCAATAGAAATTTTTATTGCTGCTTGTTAAATTTTGGGAAGCTTAAAACAATTCGCAATTCGCAATTCGCAATTCGCAATTACGTTTTTTGACGGGGATTTAGACCCCGACACAAAACGGGCTGCCTGTAGAGGCAGGGGACTTAAACCCCCAAAGTTTGTTAAAAATTTAATTATTACGTTCCATTTTTGAAAAAAATTAACATATTTTAGATTTTGGATTCGCTCCAAAATCTAAAATATCTAAAATATATTATGCGGCTTGCGGCTCAACCAGATTTTCTTTTCCCTGAACCACAGTTGCGGATTCAATTTTGTCACCCGCCTTCAGTTTATCCAAAACTTCTTTACCTTCGGTAAGATAGCCAAAAACAGCATAACGACCATCCAAGAGGTTGCGTCCGGCGGGGGTGAGTTCCGGTTCAAACAAAAAGAAGAAAAATTGTGATGAACCACCATTTACTTCACTTTCGGGACGAGCCATCACTACTGCACCAAAGGCAGAGAAAGGCAGAACTGGCATATCTACATAACGACCAGCTTCTTCTAGAGTAATGCCATAAGTAGGTGCTTTATCGCCTTGAACTAAGACTTCTAGGGGAATAGCGCGATATTTGCTCGTTGTTGGGTCAATGAAACCCACATCTTTCCCGGCAGGATCTCCAGTTTGGAGAAAGTAAGATTCTTCAGAACGGGTAAATTCTAAACCATTATAAAAACCCCTTTGTACCAAATCTACAAAATTACCAGCAGTCACAGGGGCGCTGTAACCGTCTACAACGACAGTCAAATCACCTTTGTTGGTTTTGAATTCTACTGTGGCACGACCTTTAAGTTGTGGCAGATTACTGTACTCAGTAGGCACTTCAAAGGGGAATTGTGTCACCATTGACTCTTCTAGCTCAGTAACGAGATTCAGAAGTTTGCCTCTCTCTTGGAGAATTTGTTCTTTATCTTTGCTCTTCGCCAATTCTTGCAATTTATCCACCCCAGATTTTAACTCGCTAATCCAAGCTTCAGCTTGGGGTTGGCGTTCTGCGGGAACGCTTGTTAAGATTTGGGAAGGTTTATCGAGAATACGGGCTGCTTGGCTAATGTCTTTGGAAATAGCACCCCAACGCCGATTCGCCCGCAGTTGGGCAGAGATGTCCTCTAAACTGCCTTGTAGTTGCCGCACAGGTTTGTTGTCTATCGGGAGTGCATACCGCAACAAAGCCTTACCGTCGGTAATTGCATTGCCTGCTGGCAGTGCGGCGCTACTGGAGGGAGTCCACCCAGCTGTAGTTATGCCTAAAAATATTGTTACCAGCAGTATTGCCATTAGGCTGTTCTTCAGCCAGGATTTTAATAAGTTAAGCATGGGATAACTCAAATGCAGCAGTGAATTGTTGACTGGACGTAACCCATAAATAATCTTCCCACGTTAGGTGATGAGTGGAGCAGAGGTCTAGGGCAGAGTAAAAATGACTAATGACAATAACAACTAACTAATGACAAATGCCCAATGACGACCCCAGAAGGGTACAATAAATGCCGATTGTCTTCCAAAATTTGAAAGTTTCATGATCTCCAGTAACGACTTTCGACCCGGTGTTTCAATTGTATTGGATGGGTCTGTATGGCGAGTGCTTGAATTCCTGCACGTCAAGCCAGGTAAAGGTTCTGCTTTTGTACGCACTAAGTTAAGAAATGTCCAGAGTGGGAGCGTGATGGAAAAAACGTTCCGCGCAGGGGAAACATTGCCGCAAGCAAGTCTCGAAAAAAGTACGATGCAGCATACCTATAAAGAGGGCGATGAGTTTGTCTTTATGGATATGGAAACCTACGAAGAAGGCAGATTGACCCGCGCACAAATTGGCGATCGCGTCAAATACCTCAAGGAAGGTATGGAAGTTGAAGTTATTAAATGGGGTGAGCAGGTTCTAGGAGTAGAATTGCCTAAGTCTGTGGTTTTGGAAATTATCCAAACAGATCCAGGTTTAAAAGGTGACACTGCCACGGGTGGCTCAAAACCAGCAACCCTGGAAACTGGTGCAATTGTGATGGTTCCTTTGTTTATTTCTCAAGGAGAACGCATCAAAGTTGATACCCAAGAGGATAAGTATATCAGCAGGGAATAACTTTCATCTCTATGGAGATGCAAGTCCCGATTTAAATCCCTACATAGGGATTAATCCCCTGCCACACTTAAGATACTAATTTACGGATAGGTCGAGGTAATAAAAACTGTGCCATTGGACTTTAATGAAATCCGCCAACTACTGGCAACTATCGCACAAACAGATATTGCAGAAGTCACGCTCAAAAGCGATGATTTTGAACTAACAGTCCGTAAGGCTGTGAGCCTCAGCAATCAGGTGTTGTCGGTGGGTCAAGGGACTTTAGGCAGTGTGGTAGGTTCTGGCTCGACATCGGGTTCATCTGGGGCAAACCAGGTGAACGCAAGTCAGGTGACAGAGGTGTCCACATCTCGCGTGTTTGAGAATACTGGAACTAGCACACAATTGCAGTTGTCAGTAAATCCCCCCTCAACCATTGATCAAAGATTAGTAGAAGTGCCTTCCCCAATGGTAGGAACCTTTTATCGCGCTCCTGCGCCAGGGGAAGCGGCATTTGTGGAAGTGGGTGATCGCGTCCGCAAGGGTCAAACAGTCTGTATCATTGAAGCCATGAAGCTGATGAATGAAATCGAAGCCGAAGTCTCTGGACAGGTGATGGAAATTCTTCTCCAAAATGGTGACGCTGTAGAATATGGTCAACCTTTGATGCGAATTAACCCTGATTAAGTATTAATGTATATATGAAGTGAGTCATTGTTAAAACTTTCAGTCTTTGCGGGTTAATCCTGATGAAACAAACGTTGCCTTTACCACCAGAAGTGGTGCAACAAGTAGCTGAATACTTCAGTCTGTTAAGTGAGCCAATGCGCCTGCGGCTGCTTCACTTATTACGGGATGAAGAAAAATGCGTGCAAGAGTTGGTAGAGGCAACACAGACTTCTCAGGCAAATGTGTCAAAACACCTGAAGGTAATGTGGCAAGCAGGTATCCTTAGCCGCCGCAGTGAAGGAACTTGCGCCTATTACCGGGTGGAAGATCAAATGATTTTTGAGTTGTGTAATCGGGTTTGCGATCGCCTCGCCACAAGGCTAGAGCAGCAAGCCCGTAATTTTCGTGTGTTAAATAGCAATCGTTAGGTTTTTTGTCATTTGTCATTTGTCAGTTGTTATTTGTGAAAAATTAATGACTAATGACTAATGACTAATGACTAATGACTAATGACTAATGACTAATGACTAAAGAGGATAATTTTTCTGAAACTGTTCACGAGTTAGGGGTTGTTGTAACTCTACACCTTCACCACCTAAGACATCCAAGGGTTTGCCGTTCACATCAATGTAAACCTTAGCTTTGGGGTTTAAAGTTGTCGCAGTGTAAACAACTTGTCCCACGCGGCCCATCATTGAAGTACTACCACCACCACTGGTAAAATCTTCAGATAAATTAACGTGAACCTCATCATTTTCCGCTTTCAGCCCCAACAGTTTGGTTCCTTTAGGGATGGTTGTAGAATCTGTCCCTTCTATTGGGCCTGCTAACAAGCTTTGGAAAGCTGCTTCTAAAGGCTGGTTGGGTCGTATAGAAGCGACTCTAACAGGTTGGGGGACTAAAGTAACATTTTTATCTGTTGATCTTAGCCAATAAACGTTAGGGGTTTGCTCATTAGCTGGCTGCCTAGTTGATGGCTGTGTTGGCTGTTCGATGCGCCCAGAGGGGTTTGATGGTATGGGTGTATTGTTGGATTGGGAAGTAAACCAAGCCACACCGCCACCCACCGCTAAAACCACTGCTGACACGGCTGCAATTGCGCCTGAAGAAATACGATTAGATCCTTGTTGGTCTTTCATGTTCAAAACTTTCCTAACTGAGGGCTGATATGGTAGTTATGTGAGGAGCAGCCTGGTTAAAGACGATACTTATAAGTGAAGAGTTTCCCATAACTGGGAGGAGACTTGATGGCTCAAAATACAACATTAGTCCCGTGACTCCCTAACTCAATTCTAGAATTTTTACTTCTAATCCGTCACCTGTCAAATTATGTAAATCTCATTCTTTCTAGAGATGATCGAAAATTAAATTTACAAAGCAGAGGAGGCGGAGTATTTCTCATAAAAGACACTCCGCGAAACTCTGCGCTTCCCTTTGCGTTTAATCTTTACCCTCTATTGCTTCCGTAATCCATTGTTTGAGCGTAGTTGTAACTTCATCAATGACGATTTCTTGAGATTTACGGGTGGCTCTTTCTACAACTTCAACTTTGCCATTAGCGATCGCGCGTCCCGTTACAATTCTATAAGGTATACCAATCAAGTCAGCATCTTTAAATTTCACTCCCGCCCTTTCATCACGGTCATCGAGTAGGGTTTCAATTCCTGCTTGATTGAGTTCTGTGTAAAGTTTTTGGGCGATTTCGATTTGTTGAGCATCCTTAATGTTAGGAATTGTGACGATCGCGTGATAAGGTGCGATCGCAACTGGCCAAATAATCCCATCTTTATCGTAAGATTGCTCTACGGCAGCTTGGGCTAACCGTGACACGCCTACACCGAAACAACCCATATATAGCGGCTTTTCTTCACCCTGTTCATTGGTATAAGTTGCACCCATCGCTTGGGAATATTTAGTACCTAATTGGAAGATGTGACCGGCTTCAATTCCACGGGCGCTTTGTAAGGTCTGTTCTGGGTTATGGATGGCGCGATCGCCTGGTCTAGCCTTACGAATATCTACTACTCGGTCTGGTAACTTAAATTGCTCACCCCAATTAGCACCAACTACGTGATAACCAGCTTCATTCGCGCCTGTAACAAAGTTTTTTAAATCAACGGCTGTTTGATCCACCAAGCGTAAAAACTTGGGATGAATCTGTTTATTAGCAGCAATATACTCATCTCCGATATCTGGCGCAATGTAGCCTAAAGGCAGGGATTTAGCTGTCCATGCTTGCTGGGCTTCTACATTTGGTACATTCAAACTAATAATAGTTTTAGCACCATATTCAGAAGCTAATTTGGTCAATTCATTTTGCAACTTGACTTCATTAACTTCCTGATCCCCTCGAATGCTCACCAAAACTAACACCGTTATACCATTATCATAAACTGTCTGATAAAGGACATTTTTCACCAATTGAGTCGGAGAAGAAGTGAGAAGTTGACAAACCTTTTCAATCGTCTCTGTTCCAGGTGTAGCGCGTTTTTCATAGGTTGTAAACCGTGAGATTTCTGCGTCAATTGGTAAAGAAACAGCCTTTTCTACGTTAGCGGCGTATTTACCATCCTCAGTGTAGAGAACTTCATCTTCACCAGCTTCTGCCAAAACCATAAATTCTGTGGAACCAGAACCGCCAATTGCACCAGAATCGGCTTCCACTGCCCGAAAAGCTAAACCAGAACGCCGTAGGATATTGCTGTAGGCTTTATACATATCCTGGTAAGTTTCTTTGAGGCTGGCTTCATCGGTATGGAACGAGTAGCCGTCCTTCATGATAAACTCCCGTCCGCGCATTAAACCAAAGCGGGGGCGAATTTCATCGCGGAACTTGGTTTGAATTTGGTAGAGATGTAGGGGTAACTGACGATAAGAGCGAATCATATCACGAGCGATCGCTGTGATTACTTCTTCATGAGTTGGGCCTAATCCTAATTGTTGTTCACGGCGGTCAATTAGGGAAAACATGATCCCCTCAGCTTTCGTGTAAGTATCCCAGCGTCCCGATTCTTTCCATAAATCAGCAGGTTGTAATTGCGGTAAGAGACATTCTTGTGCGCCTGTAGCGTTCATTTCTTCCCGCACAATCTGGGAAACTTTTTGCAGTACCCGCCACATTAAAGGCAAATAAGCATAAAGACCACTACCGATGCGACGAATGTAACCTGCACGGAGTAATAATTTATGGCTGGGAATCTCAGCATCAGCTGGATCGTCCCGCAGTGTAACGAATAACATTTGTGACAGTCGCATCGTTTATTCCCTTTCCAGAATCTCTAATTTGTTTATAAACTACCTGACGATTAGAAATCGCAGCCACACAAACTCTCGTTTGCCTGCGCGGACTAAGAAGTTATCCTAGTATCTTGGTGCGCTCAGAGCAAGCGCGATCGGCATCTTACAGCCGTTAAGATGTGGCATGATATAATTTTTGCAACTATTTAATCTAGGTCTAGGTTATGAGTCATTTGACATTAAAACTAGACACCGTTCATCTAAGTGACGAACAATTTTATCACTTATGTCAAAACAACCGCGAATTGAAATTTGAACGCACCCCCAAGGGAGAATTAATTATCATGTCCCCCCTTGGAGGTGAAAGCGGCAATCGAGAAGCAGATTTAATTATTGATTTGGGAATCTGGAATCGGCAAACTGGCCTCGGTTACACTTTCAGTTCTTCTACTATATTCAAATTGCCCAATGGTGGCGATCGTTCCCCAGATGCCGCTTGGATTCAACGAGAACGTTGGCAAGCACTTACACCTGAACAAAGACGCAAATTTCCCCCCATTGCACCCGATTTTGTTATTGAATTAAGATCGGCAACAGATGATTTGGAAATGTTGCGTTCCAAAATGCAGGAGTATATGAATGCAGAAGTGCAATTGGGATGGTTGATAAATCCCCAACAACAGCAAGTGGAAATTTATCGCCAAAAACAAGATGTGGAAGTGCGAAATCTGCCCACACAATTATCCGGTGAAGATGTATTGTCAGGATTTAGCTTGAGTCTTTTTTGTTATTAAGATTTGCAAGTGCTGCTAAACCTCCACTATCTGCCCATACTTTCCATCGCATCAGAGAATACTTTATAAATCAATACCGTTCAGTTAAGTCTAAAATCCTTGGCAGAGAAGCCTTAGCACAGCAGGACGTTAGCGTACCGGGGTGAAGCCCAGCACAATTTAGCGTCTCTACAGGTCTAAAATCAGTACCAAAAATCCTTCTAGTACAGCACGGCGTAAATAGAGATACCATTCACAATCAGGGAAAAGTTGATAACACAAGCTTTTTGACTTTTGACTTCCGCCTTGCGGTACTAGGATATTATGCGACACTTTCTTAAGTCTGTAGCAACAATTTCTACTTTATCTATAACTGAAGCGTATTGGCGTATGGGGTGCAAGATGTGAGTAAAAAAGTTTTTCATAAAACCCCTTCACTCTGTTGATAAGTAAATAGATAACTCAAAATACAGGATTTATCCAGAGGATATTATGCGACACTTTCTTAAGTTTGTAGCAACAATTTCTACTTTATCTATAATTTCTTGCACTCCGATTTTCCTATCAGCTAAATCAGCCATCGCTGTAGATTCAATACTGCTAGCATCAGTTTATATAGACATCTCAGATACCGACTCAGAGAAAGTAAATCCCTACCTAAATCAGGGTGCTTCCCGCGTATTGTCTGGAGATTATAAGGGAGCAATTGAGGATTTTACAGAAGCCCTACGGATTGATCCTAAATCAGTCACAGCTTACAATAACCGGGCTTTTGCCCACATTCGCTTGGGAGACTTTAAGAGGGCAATTGAGGATTGTAACCAAGCTCTGGAGATCGATCCCAAAGATGTTAGTGTTTACATAAATCGGGGTTCTGCCCGCACTCATTTGGGAGACTATAAGGGGGCAATTAAGGATTACAGCCAAGCCCTGGAGATCGATCCCAAATATGATAGTGCTTACCATAACAGGGGTATTGCTCGCTCTGAGTTGGGAGACCCTAAAGGAGCAATTGAAGATTTTAACCAAGCCTTGCAGATTAATCCCAAATATACATCAGCTTATAAAAACCGAGGTCATGCCCGCGCTCGCTTAGGAGATAATAAAGGAGCAATTGAAGATTATAACCAAGCCTTAGAGATTGATTCCGACTCTAGCGAAACCTACTTATTGAGAGGTGGTAGTCGCGCTCGCTTAGAAGATAATAAAGGAGCATTTGAAGATTATAGCCAAGCTCTGCGGATTAATGATAACTCTGCACTAACCTCTTTAAAACTGGTTCTCGCCGGTCAGGAAGATTATAGAGGCGCAATTGCAGATTCCAATAAAGTTCTACAGATTAACCCCAACGATGCTTTTGCCTACTTAAATCAGGGTGTTGCCCGCGCTCTGTTGAGAGATAAGCAAGGAGCGATCGCGGATTTGCAAAAAGCAGCTGATCTATTTCAGCAACAAGGCAGAACACAAGATTACCAGAAAGTAATTGAAATACTGACAGCAATCAGATGAACTTCATCGGTTATTTTGCGGATAGAATCGCGGTATCTTTAGGAGAAAACTACCTTGGCAGATGTAATTTATCAAGCACAGCCACCCTTAGAATTCATTCCTCCGGCATTTAACCCCTTATTTCTACGATTTGTCCATCTGTTGCTACCCAGTTGGATAAACTGGCAAACATCTATTACCCAAATTGAAGCAGACAACGTAGAGGTGCTGGTGGATCTCTATCGCCAGTTTCAGGAGGGTAAGATCCGTTTTATGCTGGCATTTCGCCATCCGAAAACAGACGATCCGTTTTGTTTGGCTTACTTGTTATCTCAACTTGTACCAAAGATAGCGCGATCGCAGGACACAATACTACAACATCCCATTCACGCTCATTTTATCTACGATCGCGGCATTCCTCTCTGGGCAGGTTCCTACGTCGGCTGGATTGCTTCTCGTTTAGGTGGGACTCCGATTCAGCGAGGTAAAGCTGACTGGACGGGGTTACGTTCGGCGCGTGAGTTGTTTGCCAATGGGAAATTTCCGATGGCGGCTGCGCCAGAGGGTGCAACCAATGGTTTATCGGAGAATATCAGCCCCTTAGAACCTGGTATTGCCCAATTAGGCTTTTGGTGTGCTGAAGACTTGCACAAAGCTGAACGCCCCGAACAGGTTCTAATTGTACCAGTTGGGATTAAATATAGTTACGTTGATGCTCCTTGGGGTGCGATCGCTAATCTTTTAAGTGAAATGGAAGCGGCTAGTGGTTTACCTGTGAATGAACCAGAACACGCTTCTATAGAGTCGCTTTATCCCCGGTTGTTGACTTTGGCAGAACATTTACTTTCGTTGATGGAAAAATTTTACACGCGCTTTTATCATCTAAAGCTGGCAGATATCAAAACAGTAGTAGGAGAAACTGAAGATAGAAATGAAGCGCTAGCAGTTCGTTTACAAGCTTTATTGAATGCGGCGCTACTAATATCAGAACAGTATTTTGATTTGCAGTCAAAAGGGACTTTGAGCGATCGTTGTCGGCGGGTAGAACAAGCTGGCTGGAATTATATATTTAGAGAAGATTTTAAGGATGTAAAAGTAATATCTGCTGTAGAGAAAGCTTTAGGCGATCGCGTTGCAGAAGAAGCCAATGCCCGGATGTGGCACATGCGTTTAGTAGAAAGTTTTGTGGCTGTTTCTGGTAATTATATTCGGGAAAATCCAACGGTAGAAAGGTTTGCTGAAACAACTTTAATTTTATGGCAAATGATTGCTAAAATCAAAGGAAATAAATCTGCACAGCGTCCGCAATTGGGTAAGCAAAAAGTAAAAATAACTGTAGGTGAACCCATATCTATTTCTGAGCGTTTCCCAGCATATAAAGAAAATCGTTTATCTGCTAGACAAGCTGTTGCTGATGTGACAAACGATTTACAACATGCGTTGGAAGGATTGATTTGATTGCATGGTGAGGATCTTTCTCTCCCTCACCATTGCAGTATATAAAATATCTTTAATTGTTAATTGCCATGTGACTAGGTAGTTCTTTATAATCTATCAATCTAAAATATTTCTACTAAAAGTTTATATAACTTAATTGACTAGCATTGGATCTTATAAGGTAAAAGTCCGAATTAAATCGGCAGTTGAGGAAATTGCTATGCTTTCTCCAGCTAAAAAAAATGATATGCCTACTAATTGGTCTTTTAACTGGTTTAATTTATGGCAAAATACCGATTTTGAATGTCAAAACATTGTCAAACTTGTTTATAAGGGTAAAGTCTGGGGGTTAGTGCGATATGGTCTTTATCCCTATCCCGGCTCTCCAAAGTTTTTAGAGATAGAACAGATAGAGGCTCACCCTACAAGTCGAGGAGAGGGGGCTGAACGCTTCATGGAACCAATCGGCAAATGGTTAATTTGGTATGCAACCAAGGTTGGATTGGAGTTGTGTCAAACAGAAACAGATGAACCGCTAGTTATTCTAGTTGCTCTAGATACGGCTGTGTCCTATTATAGTAATAAGGTGCAGATGGAGTATCTAGGGGCTGCCACAATCGCTCCGGGAGAAGATGGATATGCTTTTAGATTCTTGCGGAAAGCAGCCGCATCCTTCTGTGATCAACAAGAAAGCTTAAGAGGAGTGCCAAAGTTATATGGCCAGTAACACAATAAAAGCCGGGTCAAATGTTGTTATGACTCACGCCCAAAGGCAAGCTTTCCTAAAAACGTCTTCTTTGGGACAACTATTCGGAGTAACACATTTACTACCTGAAGTAGAAGATTCAAAAAGCTACAACTATACTTTAAGTAATCAAGCAAAATTGGTAGATGTAGATATATCATTCTCTAGCAAGCATAAGTTTCAGTATGAGATGTTAGAGCCTTACAGAAAAGGTCGTGGTAAATGCTTCAGAACTGTATCTTGGATGCATCTCTATCATTCAAAGGTTGAAAAAATTTCATCCCAAACAAAGACAATGGTAACAGTGTAAGTAGTAAAAAAACACTTTAGATAAATCTAGAAACAATTAATGTAAAGATTAAAGACGCCATTAATGGCGTCTTTAATCTTTTTGACCACTTTGAATTTTATCCGACAAAGCATCAATCGAGTAATTCACCAATCTCATACATTAACCCGAAAATACTTTAGATAAATCCAGAACTAAAGCAGGAAAATATGGCAGAGTAACTGATTCATTTTGCAGAAAAATTAACTTGCGGCGATAACCAAATTTACCTTGTAAATCTTTATAAGGTTCGCTGTAAGATTCTAGATGCTTATCTACTAAATTAAATATCCAATAGTCGGAAATACCAGCTTCTGCATAAATAGATAATTTTACATCCTGGTCATATTTCAAAGTGGAATTAGAAATTTCAATTACCAACAATACATCAGATGGGCTAGGATGAGCTTCTAAATAGTCATCAGGACGATTTCGTACAATGACTAGATCGGGTTCTGGTTCGCTGTCATCAGGTATAATGATTGGTTCTTGTCCTCGAAGAATCGCTTCTTCTACAACCAGCTTGAACAACTCCCGATATAAGCGGGTGCTGCAAACAGAGTGCGGTGTACCTTTTGCTGCCATCTGCATTATTTCACCCTTAATTAGCTCAACTCGGTCATTCTCGTCAAAGAAACCAAGTTCAGCTAGACGGTGATATTCAGCTATAGTAAAGCGTTTAGCAGTGGTAAGGCTCATAACAACTACGAGAATGCAGAGTTATTTTTATCTTAATATATTGGACTTGGGATAAAAAAGAAGTGTTCGCGGATAATTAGTGCGAACAGAAAATCGAGGCATCATAAATTACTCCAGTTATTTTTCCAACTGAGTCAAGCTGAGTTAAACGCCTAAAGCCTAAGAAAATTTATGCGGCTTTTTGTTTATCAGGTGTTGATTTTGACTGCTTATATGCTTATCATACTTATTTTGGAGATTATGCCTCGTCCCGCTACAACTCTGTAAATATAGCAAACGAAAAATAGGAGATAAAGTATGTCCCAAATGCTAAATCGTCGTCGATTTCTTCAGGCATCGGCGGCGGCAGCCAGTGTCGGTGTATCCGCTATTCGCACTTCTGCTGCTGGTGTTGACGAGTACGTTGAGGCAATAGTAATTGGTAGTGGTTTTGGTGGCGCAGTCGCATCATTGCGCCTTGGTCAGGCAGGGATTGAAACAGTAGTATTGGAACGGGGACGAAGATGGCAAATTACTGATGCAGGTAATACTTTCTGTACAACGGATAACCCAGATGGTCGGGCTGCGTGGCTTAGTCCAAATACGGTTTTGCCCGATCCACCAGTCACAACACAGCCAATTGACGTATATACTGGCGTTCTTGATGTCAAGAGAGGTAATGGTATCGATGCCTATCGAGGTGCAGGTGTTGGGGGTGGTTCGCTTGTCTACACTGCTATCACCTATCAGCCAACTGAAGAACTATTCTACAAAGTCTTTCCACGCACTATTAAATACTCTGAACTCGATCGAGTTTATTATCCACGAGTGCGTTCCATCCTCAAAGCATCTGTAATTCCAGACGATATTCTCCAAAGTGAATACTACTTGGCAAGCCGTATTCTCCAAGAGCAAGCAGCCAAAGCTGGTTTAAAAGCCCGGAAGATTGATATCGCTATTGATTGGGACACTGTTCGCCAGGAAATTGCTGGTCAAAAGGTGGCTTCTATTATCAATGGTCAAGTGTACTATGGTACAAATAGTGGTGCCAAAAACAGCTTAGATCGTAACTACCTAAGTATGGCAGAGGCAACTGGTAATGTTGAAATCCGACCTTTACACGTAGTCACTAGGATTGAGGAATCAGACCGTGGACGTTATCGAGTTGTCTGCAATCAAATCAATGAGCAAGGAGTAGTGCTTGTCCAAAAATCCTTTGTTTGTCGCTATCTGTTTTTGGCGGCTGGTTCCATTGGCACTACTGAACTATTGCTGCGTGCTAAAACCAATCGTACCCTGCGCCGCCTAAATAATCAGGTAGGGAAGTTTTGGGGAACGAATTTTGATTCAACTACTTTAATGATTAATGCTGGTGAGACGAATTCAACACTGGGGAGTGCTGGTGTAATCGCAATTGAAGACCTTGACAACCCTATTGCCCCAGTGATACTTGAGGCATTTCAAGCATTTCCTTTCATACCCCAAGGTATTATTCCTGTTCTGGGACAGGGAATTTCCCAGCCGCAGGGGTATCTTACCTATAATGTCTCTACTCAGTTAGCAGATTTGTTCTGGCCTAGTAACTCAGCCGATACTCAGAAAAATACTCAGGCTCTCCAGTATACTTACCAACGTCTCAACCAAGCCAATGGTACAACTCTAGCTGCACCACCTGGCTACAGTTTTACAGCACACCCACTTGGTGGTGCAACGATTGGCAAAGTATGTGACTCTCATGGGCAGGTTTTTGGTTATCGTAACTTGTTTGTTGTTGATGGTTCACTTATTCCCGGTTCAACAGCTTGCTCAAATCCCTCGCTGACTATAGCTGCTCTGGCAGAACGAAGTATGGATCGCTTTTTAAACCGGATTCCTTAGTATCGGAAAAGATAACCTTGCAATCGCTGAGTAAATTTTAATGCGATCGCAATGACATAGCAGTTTTGATTTAATTGAATCACAGATGTTGTAGGGGTTTAGGGCATTGCTCTTTACCGCTACAACGTGGTTTATTTACTCTGAAGTTAAGTGACTTTCTAGCAAAGATGCGATCGCATCAGGATGAATATTCTTGTATTTCTTTTTACCAAGGTGTAAAACACAGTTGGGGGCGCTGCCACAGCATTTTTGGCAACCAGTATATTCAATAGTAACTTTGTCTAACAAACCGCGATCGCACAAAGTTTTTTCTAATTCTGATAATAACCCTTTACCACCACGTTTCAGGCAACCGCCCTTTTGACATACCATAATCCTCGCTTTGGGTTGAGGTGGTAAATCTTGCTTTGGACACGCATCAATTGGTGTCACCCGATAGGCTTTGATTTTTATTTTACTTGTACGCGAGTCTACTTTACTATGGCCACAAATGCGAAGTTGCTGACCGGGAACTAAGGATGAACTTAGTAAACGGCGTAACTCTTTAGGCAGTTTAATGTCTACATTTCCAGATGGAACTGCCAATTGTAAGTATTTATATTTTCCTGGTTCACCACCAACAAAACCTAGTAACTGTCCCTCAAGGTTCAATTCTGATAACGTCAAATACTTGTTACCCATGATTGATAAAAAGTTATTGGGGATTGAGGATTAGGGGAGAGGTGACAGGTGACAGGTTATAGGGAATAATCTGTACCCTGTAACCTATAACCTATTCCCTTCTTTACTCCCGATTTTTTATGCGAGGCGTTTAGCTTCTACTGTTTGAGGTAAATTTGCTGCGTCTGGCAAATCACGAAATTCTAATTCCCAACCATTTGCTAGGGTGAGAATTTTGCCATCATTTCCATCGGTTTGTTTGACGACTTCTTCTTCAAGGTCTTTTTTAGCAACGTAGACTACTAAAGTACCGGCATCATTCATGCGTAGCATTACTTTCATGAGATTCCTCAACAGATTCTAGTTCTTTTTTCATACAGCCGACGACGAATCCTGTTTCCAAGAAATGCACAGCATATATATAGGAAGTCTGCAAATATGTTCCTATACTGGCTATGTAGCCGATATCTCCTTTGTTCACTAAAACTTGCCCGACTTCTTTACCAGGGAAAGTACCATCGTTCTTGAGCAGTTTCCGAACTCTGACTTTTTCACCAATTTCAAAAGCGGGTGGCAAGTTTAGCTCTAATTCATCGCGTTGCATGAGAGTACCTCTGTTCTCTGACCAAATTCAACAGTTCTTCTGTCGTCAAACTGCGTTTTTTCTGTACCGATTGATGGCGCACTGCATCTAAAACAGATTGGGTTTCTTGAGAGTTCAAGAAAATTCCATGCTGTTCTAGCAAGTTAGCAACTAAATGCCGTCCAGAATGTTTGCCTAATACTAAACGCCGTTCCCAACCCACCTCTTCAGGTGCAAATGGTTCGTAGGTAATGGGATTCTGCAATACCCCGTGAGCATGGATGCCAGATTCGTGAGCAAAGGTATTTTCGCCAACGATCGCTTTCCAAGGTGGTACGCTAGCTCCTGATGCGGCTGCAACTAGTTGAGATAGTTCCAGCAAACCGGGTGTGTCGATGCCCAAATCAACGCCGTAGATGCGTTTAATTGCCATGACAACTTCTTCTAAAGCTGCATTTCCCGCCCGTTCACCTAATCCGTTAACTGTGGTATTCACTGATAAGGCTCCGGCTTTAATACCCGCAAGAGCGTTGGCTGTTGCCAGACCAAAATCATTGTGGGTGTGGATTTCTAGGGGAATCATCAAAGCTGAAACCAGCCGTTTGACTTTGTTATAGGTGGTGAAAGGGTCGAGAACTCCTACGGTGTCGCAGAAACGGAACCGGGATGCACCCCATTCTTGTGCATAAAGTGCTACATCTAAAAGGAAGTTTTCATCAGCCCTAGAAGAATCTTCGCCGCCGACTGCTACCCAAAGACCTTGATCGACGGCAAAGCTGATACAATCTTTGAGTTTTTGCAAACTGATTCGCCATTGACCGTGGAATTTAGCCGCGATTTGGATACCAGAGACGGGAATGGCGATATGCACCCGATTAAGTCCGCAAGCAATAGAAGCCTTAATATCTGAGATAACAGCGCGGTTCCAGCCGAGGAGTTTTGCTTGTAAACCCAAGTCAGAAATTGCCGCGATCGCACGGGTTTCTTCGTCACCCATTGCTGGGATACCCACTTCTAATTCGGGAATCCCAATAGAATCGAGAAACTTAGCGATCGCAACTTTTTCTTTTAGGGTAAAAGCCACACCCGCTGCTTGTTCGCCATCACGTAATGTAGTGTCATTAATTATGATTTGATTCATTGCAAATATCCCTCTCTTGGAAGTATTCTTAATATCCTTTCTCTCTACAACCCCTAGTGATGGTAAATGCTAAAAATATGACAATTCATAATGCAGGATACATGATCCTTAATTATTGCTCGATTATTAGCATCACATCTGTATGGCAGGGAACTAAAACAATGTATAATTTACTAATCGTTTTTACCGATGTCAGTTGAAATGTCTTCGAGTAGCAATGAACTAATATAACTATTAGCAAATCCGGAACAAAGTAATACACAGAAGCCAGCAATTAAGGATGTAATCATTTTCGTAACCTCATCTTTTCTAGTGCATTTGGGTGTAATTTAGGCAGATAATGCTATTTAAAACTAGGGAAACTAGCTAACTGTGGTCTGCTAGCCAATCAAATATCTTTCCTAGCTGCTCCAAATCAACGAAACCATACTGCCAGAGGAGCATCGGTAGCGGGCCATTTTCTAATTCACGGTGTCGCAGAGCTACAGCAATATCAGCATTTGAAAGTTCAAGTTCATTGTGCAAAAAATTGAGTAGTTTTATATCTCTGTTCCGAATCGCCATAATTGAACTTTCAATTTCTTAATTTGGGAAAAAGTTAAAAATTAGAAATTCCAATTTATATTTAGGAATTTCGCCTTTTTAATTGTTGCTATATGTCAGGGTAATTTCAGATTAAGTAGACCCAACAAAATCTAAACCCCATCTAATCCATCTCAGTCTGCAACAAATTCTGCTAGCGGACAGTAGCTTCAAACTCTAAACCTATTTGAGCTTTGTGCATCTATGGACAAAAAGGATAAAGTCCAGTACTTGAGTCATGAATTCAAGATTAATCGTGCCTAAATTAGGTCTTTTTGAAATAATCATGACTCATCACTGTAATGCCAGCAACGCTCTAGCCATTCTAATAATTCGTGACGAGAAGCGAGAAGTTGCATAACTGTACTACGAATTAGAATTACTTCAAGCAAATTGTTCACTTGCACTCGTAAAGAACCATCAGGGGGACAAGAGCAATTAATTTTTAACTCTTGCAATCGGTGATAGATTCGCCAGCGATCGCTCAAAGGAATCTGCAAAACGTGATTTGTCATTTGTCGTTTGTCCTTTGTCATTTGTCAGTTGTCCTTTGTCCGTTGTCATTTGCAAATGACCAATGACCAATGACTAATGACTCTTGACTTGTAAAGCTTGCAGTTGTTTTTCGAGTTCTTCAACACGCGAGAGCAAAGAACGAATCACGGTTGCTTCCATATCGGGGAGCTTTCCATGTTCTAAAGGAGAAAGACTGACGTTTTCATTTCGGGAAATAATTCGACCGGGAATTCCTACAACTGTGCAATCGCTGGGGATATCTCGCAAGACAATGGAACCTGCGCCAATACGGACGCGATCGCCAATTTGCAAATTACCCAAAACTTTCGCACCCGCCCCAATCACTGCATGTTTACCCACTGTGGGATGACGCTTACCAGTTTCTTTACCAGTTCCGCCAAGGGTAACGCCCTGATAAATCAATGTAAAGTCGCCCACGATCGCAGTTTCGCCAATGACAACACCCATTCCGTGGTCGATAAACACGCCCTGGCCAATCTCTGCACCTGGGTGAATTTCAATTCCCGTTAAAAATCTCCCCAAGTGGGAAATGAAACGGGGGATAAAACCCACTCCTCGACCATGTAACCAGTGAGCAAGACGATGCAAACAGAGTGCGTGCAATCCGGGGTAGCAAAATACTACCTCTAGCCAATTCCGTGCTGCGGGATCGCGCTCAAAGATAATGCGAAAATCACTCAATAATGGCTCAAAAAAAACGCCAGAGAGTAAATTTTTCAGCATGGATTTATGTGCAGAATCCTGCTTTTTGGTATTGGGAGGATCACTAATACTGTCTAAAGACTGTTGCATCGGTAATGTCTATCTGGTAAAAGATTCATCTGCTATTTTTATGCTTATATCAGGTGACATCCAACTCGATACCAAACCCAATGCTGATTGGATTTATTGGATTGATTACAGTTGTACTCAAACGCCAAAACCCCGACTTAACATAAAGTTAAAATTTGTCTGGGGTTAGGGGTGCTGGTATTTAACGATAGGGGTACTAGTATTTTTAGGGCGGGGGTTAAGAATTTATGTTCGCGCTACAAGAAACTTTACCCGTAAGCCTTTGCTAAGATTTCGTCAAGATATTTTGCAATATATTAAGTTGTACTCAGATGCACTCAAACATGATTTAAATAAGACTACAAATCGATTTTTTGTATATGCTACTACTATTAGTATCCTATTATTTGGTTGGGCGAAAGACGGGTTTCTTTATTTTCTTTTAGGATTTGCTGTCTGTATGCAGATATACGTTTCAAAATATAGTTATAGCTCGTAGCGACTGTTTTCTTATTATATAGATGTGTGGGAATAGCGATCGCAAAATCTTAAAACAGCATAATAAGTAAATTCTACCTCTTTAGTGAGTTGCTCATCAGCAACCCTGTCGAGCAGAAAAACGTAATTTATACAGTATTTTGCAGTTTTTACCAGAAGTAAGTCGTGCTTAAGCGATAACTTCTCTGCGAGACGCTACACGTAGCTTGCTTCCCCGTAGGGGTACGTTAAGCTTTGCTAACGCCGGAATAATTGCCGCGATCGCAGATTAAACAAGATTATCTGAATCTATCTCATCTTAGTTTTATGATAGAAACAAGCCACTCTATGGTTTAACTTATGTCTTCTCCTGTCCTGGAAAAACCTTCGACTTCTGAGACTTCCTACGTTCTTCTATACAATGTCAGTTGGGAACAGTTAAAACAGCTTGATGTCGCCCTTGCAGGAACAAGCGCACGACTAAGTTATTTAGATGGGATTCTCGAAATTATGTCCCCACTTTCTGACGATCACGAGGACAGTAAAAAAACTCTGGCGATGTTGCTGGAAGTGTATCTGCGGGCAAAGAATATCCGCTTTTATGGACGGGGAAGTGCAACTATAGGTAAACAGGAAGACAAAACTCGACGAGAACCAGATGAGTCTTATAATTTAGGCACAAAAAAACCTATCCCCGATTTAATTTTGGAAATAACTGTCACAAGTGGCGGAATTAATAAGCTAGAAATTTATCGGCGGTTGCGAGTACCTGAAGTTTGGTTTTGGGAAGATGGTTTATTATCAGTTTATTGTTTGCAAAGTGACAGCTATATAAAAGTCTCTAAAAGTCCTTTATTGCCTGATTTGGATTTGGATTTATTAGCAAAATATGCGCTACTGATTAGCTCTTGCTTTTGCTAAAGTCATAATATGCTCTGGGAGCATCCAGTTTTGGCAGAAATACTCAAATAGCCAGTAAACCATTGAGATAAGCACAACGAACTGAGAGGATTTGATTAACACTATCAACATTCCATTGTGCGCCAGAAATTTTCATCCTAGCTCCAATCTGTTTAATAGCAGACTCGACTGCACCAGAACCAATAGAACAAAGTTGTTCAGCCTGGTAATAGCTGTAGTTGACAATGCGAGAGCGATGTTTTTCAAGATAAGCGATGAAGTTCTTAACTTGTTTGCCTCGACGATTATGAAATAAAGCTTTAGTTTCTTCGACTTGACCTTGCCACAAAAGAGTTTCAGCAACTTTAAGCCGCTTTAAAGAACCGCCAATTTTGTAGAGATTTTCTTTGAGGTGATACCAATCCAATATTTCCCAACGCTGAAAATGCTCTGTTTTACCAAACTCTTTGACTAAATTCCACACGCCATCATGACCATCCCCCAAGCATACTAATGGGTTAACCAGACGCTGGCTATTGACATAATCAACTAATGATTGGTTGTCATCAAAAAACGCACTATAGTAAATTCCTTGTAGTCTTACGGTTTTATAGTCTCGCCAGTGACACCCGGCTTTCGGTTTACCCCGGAGTCGGACTTTTCCCCCATCTACACTGACTTCTGAAACTGCTTGTTTTGCAAGTGGTAATTCAAAATCTTGTGACAGTACTAATTTTTGTTGCGTTGAGTGACCCACTTTCACTCCTGTCAATGCCTCAACTTCAATTTCTGCTTTTTGGTATGATTCGTTAGCTGACAGCCTCAAACAACACTTTTGAAGTAATGGGCTTAACCGACTTCTGGGCTTCAAACCCAGTTTCTGTAACTGTTTGGCTTTAAGAGTCAGTTCCCCCACCAAGCTTTTAATTTTCCTGGTTTTACCTACTTTTGTTCCAGTTTTTTGTTCGATAAAAAAAGGGCTATTTCTGGGCTAACTAGTTCTAATATTTGACTGCGAACTGTTTTTTCTATGCCTTCCAGGTCTGTTAGCTTACTTTTGTCTGCTTCTTCATACAACAATGTTGCCACTTCTTGTAAGCACGCTTTGAGCCGTTCTTGTTTATCCTGGTTCATGATTCCTGGTTCACGCTTCTTTCTGTCTGTTATTTTCTCCTAAAATCTGTATATCTTCCAAAAGTGGATGCTCCCTATGCTCTAGCGTGAGGAAATGATCTAACTCTCGCTGGTCACTTCCTGTAACACCTTCAGTTTTTGCGCGGTAAACGAGATCCTCTAAACGGTCTTTGGCTGCATCCGAGAGTTTGAAATCGATAACACTTTGGGGGGTGGTTCCAGCAGCAATAAACTCTATAATTTCGTCGTAGACTTTGGTAGTATTTACAGATGTAGTCATGAGATTAGCTCTTTTTATTTAATTTAACTGATTTACAACGCTACTTTTAACGACTTTCCTAGCGTTTTAGGCTCTGGTAGAGGTTCACCGTCAGCCAAAGATGATTCAATCAGCATTTCTAAAACTTCTTGAGCATTTTTAAGAGCGTCTTCATAAGTTTCTCCGTGAGTACAAGGCTGCATTATATGGGTAAACTCAGGTAGCAAAACTACATAACATTGGTCTTCTTCTGACCATTGAATAATAATTGTATATTTCATATAGCAATCCTATTTGATTTGTGAAAATCACAAGACTAAGATCCCCGACTTCTCTAAGAAGTCGGGGATCTCTTTGTTCACGAATGATTTAGGCAACTTCTGTATTGTTCATAATTTTTAGCCAATCTTTTATTCTTAACTTTGAGAATCTTGCTTGCTTTGATTTGCTTGCTCAATGCGTTGCCTAATTGCTTCTTCTGCAATGCGAATATTTTCTTCTATTGGCGTACCGTCTTCAGCTACCATTGGCCCGTACCATGTTGCTTCTGAATCAGGAGTGCGGCGACCATACAAAACACGCAAAGGCTCTACATCTTCCCGGTGTGCAAGTGCGTAAGCTATTAGTTCTTTGTTAGTCATTGCTTCAAAATTCGGTCGCATTTAAAAACCTCCAGTTTCCATTAGCAGGTACAATGATTTGGAGTTCTTCATTGACAAAAATAAATACAACTCCGGTTTGGTCATCAAAGCGAAATAGCTCAATACTCCGATAGGTGTTTGACAACATCTGACAGACACGTAGACAGGCTATAGCTTGTGCGTATGTTGGGTAAATCGTCTGTTCCTCAATTGTGACATGGATAATAGTAAGCCTTTCTTTTGCGGTTTCTACTGTGAATAGTAAATCAGCTTACATTTACTCTTCCAACTGCTTTAACTTCTTCTGAGCAAATTCCCGCACTTGCTCATCTGGGTCATTCTCTGCGCGATCGCGCAACAGTGGTAAAGTCTGGGGATGCTGAGGAAATTGCTCAATGATTGCCTTAAGTGCTATTTGCCGAGAAGGAACATTTCTGGTATCAGAGAAATCCCAATCTATCCAATCAAAGGAATCATCAACAGCACACTCATGAAGAAAATCATAAATTTCAGGACTAATCTGCCAACTCCTAATCAGTTCTTCCATCACTTCGTGTTTGAGATAGTTGAAATTATCAACTTGAGCAAATTCTTTAAGGAAAGATAAAATATTAAGTTGATTTTTCCATCCCTGTGCTAACTCTTGCAGTACTGTACTTTGTACTACCCAATCATTACTAGACTGAGCAAGAGATTTGAGCATTGGCAAAGTATCTGGGTCATCTTTCCAACCTCGTGCTAATTCTCGCACTGCCATAGTTTGTATGCTCGTATCCTCACTAAATTGAGTAAGGGATTTGAGCATTGGCAAAGTATCTGAGTCATCTTTCCAACCTCGCGCTAATTCTTGTATTGCTGCATAGGCAGATCTGTTCTCTCTATATTTGTCCTCTCCATAATGAAAAGCTTGAACAAGAGATTTGAGTATTGATAAAGTATCTGGGTCATCTTTCCAACCTCGCGCTAATTCTTGTATTGCCATAGCTGCCATATATCCATAACCATACACAGCTAAATTTTTTAGCCAAGGTAATGTCTCTACGTGGTTACTCCACGTAGTTGTAATGACTGAAATTACCTTGGTACTAATTGTATGGATTAAGTTAGCTTCTTCTTCTGGGAAGGTATAACCCATATCTTCTCCGCTATACGGAGCATAAACCTCAACTAGTTTTTTTAGACGCTCAACTAATTTATTATCAGTTGATGTAATCGCCAAGCGGTTTCTTATATCTGACATACACTCAGATGCGAGAATAAGTATGTCAATAACTTCTACTTCACACCATTCATTTATTTGTTCATCATATACTTCAATTAAATCATCAATAATATCACCTGCAAACTTTGGCTCAAGCATTCCTGTTATCAAGCGTAGAACTTCACGCCAACTTTCATCTCGCCAGTGTTTGCCAAAAACTTCATTCTTAAGTTCCTCAAGAGTCAGCGTTTGCGTTTCTTTAAACTGCCAGACAAACTCCCAAGCACAGAAATATTCTAAAAATGTCCGATGCACAAAAGCATAATAATCCGCACCCAGGAAACATAACATAAAGTTGCGAGTTCGCAGTTGATCTTTCATTACCTGCGCCGCTTCTCTGGGTTTATCAAATTCTATGGTTTTGAGATAATCAGTCAGAACTTTGACTAAATCATTTTCATTAATCAAATTACCTGCCAAACCTTTATCACCAGTTTGCATAAGATAAGCAACCTGACGCAGCATCGCTTGCTTATCCTTATAATCAATCGTCTTGGGATCTAACCTCTTATCTTCTATCAAAGCGCGTTCCACATCCCATTGATGTAGCAGTACCCGCGATGCTTGATTATAAAGCTCCGCTCTATCTCTTGGTAGCTCTTGATTCCGATTAAGAATTGCCATCATCGTCAACAGCAGAGGATTTCCCGCCAATTCTGCAATAGATTTGGAAGCTTCAATTCCTCTTTTTAGCCGTTCCCGTTTTCTGACTTTATCTACTGCATCGGTAAAAGTTAACTCATGCCAACGGTTGATAAAATCCTGAATTTGTTCTGAGTCTAAATCTTGTAAGATAAAGTGGCGAAACTTAGCATTCAGAAATGGTTGCGGTTTATAGCCAATAATCCGAGAAGTGACAATTACTTGCACATCAGGATAGTCTTTAGTAAAGCTATGAATATCAGTAATTACATCCTTTCGCTTACCAGCCTCAAATACCTCATCCAAACCATCAAACATCACTAAGGCATTACCAGCTTTTAATTGTTTATCTAGTTCAAGCTGATTGAGATGATGAATTGCACCACTACCTTGATGGAAGAAATTTAGAAAACTTTGATTCTCTTTATTCTCGCGCCACCGCATATAGGTGTTTAATTCAATTAGCAAGGGAATTGGTAATGAAATAACATTATCCAGTGGAGACTCAGCCCAATTCAAAGCCAGAAATTGCAACAATGTAGACTTCCCGGAACCAGGATCGCCCAAAATTACAAGATATTTATAATCTTGCTTTTTATTGACAACATCTAAAACTGAACGGGTCGGCTGTTCAAAATAAACCCGTTTGTGGCGTTCTAATTCTTCTAATTCAACAGCTTCTACTTGCTCGCTTTCTCGCAGCCGTCTAAGATGTTCTTTAGGCAGTTCGTGAACTTGCGCTAAAACTTGATGAGTTTCCCGGACATTTTGAGCAGTAAAAATCCGCCATAATTTCAGTTCGTTATAGGCATAGCCGCTTGTATCTAAGCTATCTAATTTGAGATTGCCATAGCACTCGCGGATTCCTTCTTGATATTTAACTAAATCAAATGTGGTAATTTTCTCAGCATTGCCTTCTAAGATATCTTTGATTTTATCCAGATTTTGGGAATCGTGAATATCTCTGAGTTCAGGAATACCTTGAATTATCTCTTTAACTTTTTGCAGATATTTTTTAGCAACCCGCTTCCAGTTAAAATCATCTGGTAACGGATTTGAAACATTAACTTTATCCCACATCTCTTGTAATTTATTAGTGTCTATAGCTGGATTATTATCTTTAAAGGCATTTCCCAAAATTTCTTTGACTTCTTGAACTTTGAGAAATTGCTTTATCGGCTGCGTATACTTTTTGATTTCATCTTCAGAAAGTTCTCCACCTTTTAAATCTTCCTGCACGAGTTGTAAAAATTCTTTTAAAGCTTTCCCAGCAGCGATTTCTATATCTTCCTTTTTCAGTTTTTCTAAAATATTGCCAGGGATGCCTTTTAATAAATCTTTAGCCCAATCTTTAGCAGCATCCTTGGCTAAGTCTTCCAGAATGGGTTTAAAAATCAACCCGGCGGCCTGAGTTACACCCCAAATAGCTAACCAGTCCAGCATAATACTCGCTTCTGTTGAGAGTTTGATTACGAGTATATCCACTAGCTTGGGTAATGTTTCCAGATTTCAGAGTTATTGCAGAAACACATTCTCTGGTTACGCCAAAATAATTGCTGCGATCGCATACTGGGACGCCTCATCATAAGCTCAAAAACCCATCTGGTACAATCGGTGCTTTATTTATTCTTCTCTTTGAGCGATCGCTAATATGCATGAAGGCAATTTTCCCCACAGCACGCCCAGTTTCGCTATAATCATGAGCCGCCGCTAGTTCTTGTAAGGGATATGTGCGATCAATTACTGCACAAATTTTACCCACTTCAATCAATTTTTTCAGATAAAGCAAATCCTGAGTGATACACCGTTGGATTTAAGGACTCTTTTGGTTTGAGAGAGCGATCGCTCTTTCAACTCTCGGTTCACCCATTTTTTGATAAGTTATATCATGTCCGTTTAATTACTTATTAAACCTGAAGAGCCTCAAAGAGCCAAAGCTACGTATTGTCTCCCCTGTACTTGCTAAGGCGTTGGGAATGGCATTCAATGGCCGTAAAAAACGTAAGTAATTATACGGTAGTAATATAAGAAAAAATGAGAGGACATAAAGATATTTTAAGTATTTAAAAAAACTAGCAACCCTGAGTTAACTTGATGCAAACTCTCAGTAAAATCGGCTAGCCGAGAGTTGTGTGTCAGATAAATCACTATCATGCTAGAGGGAAGTTCAAAATGGTTGCATTTACTTTAAAACCAACACAGATACTTAGAGGTATATTATCCGCATCGCTACTTAGTCTGATGTCATTAGAGGTTCTTATCACCGCAGCGTTCGGCAACCCGCCCCCTGCGTCTGTTGAAACTAAGCTGAAAGTGCCTAGTACAATGACCTCTTGGCCCTTTAACACTAGCCGTTACTTGAAAGTGCCGCCCAATTTTTCCGCCTCTGTTTATGCTCGCATTAACAAAGCCCGCTTTATGGCAGTTGCTCCCAATGGGGATCTTCTCGTATCACAGCCAAGTACCGGTAAAGTGTTAATTGTCCGACCCAATGGCAGCAAAGACCCAATTATTTCTGACTTCGTGACGGGTTTACGCAAACCACACGACATTGTGTTTCATAAGATTGGTAACACCACATACATTTATATTGCTGAGACTCATCAAATTAACCGCTTCATCTACAACTCTGGAGATATAGTCGCCAAAAATCGCCAAATCGTTGTAATTGGTTTACCAGACAGCAGTACATCAGAACTTAAAGGATCTTATGGTCACGAACTGAAAAATATCGCACTTGATGCCAACCACAAACTATACGTGTCCATCGCCTCTACGTGCAATGCCTGCAAACAAGATACTGTCAGTAACCCAAAGCGTGGTGCGATTTACGTCTACAACGCTGATGGAACCAATCAGCGGCTTTTTGCCCAAGGTTTACGTAATGCCGAAGGATTAGCATTCGTACCTGGTACGAATGACTTTTGGGTAGTCGTTAATAATCGAGACCAGATTGCTTATCCCTTCAATGATAGCAGTGGTAATTACGGTAAAATTATTCCCTCTTATGTAGACAACCACCCACCAGAGGAGTTCACACGAGTCCGAGATGGCGGTAACTACGGTTGGCCATTCTGCAACCCCAATCCAGACACGCCAAATGGCCTCAACAATATGCCATTTGATCGCGACTATCAGTACAATGCTGATGGAAATGTTAATTGCAATGCATTGGATAAGATTACCAAGGGTATTCAAGCCCATTCCGCTCCTTTGGGATTAACATTCTTACAAAATACCAACTTTCCCAGCCTGTACTCAAGTGGAGTAGTGACGGCGTTGCATGGTTCATGGAATCGGCAGAAGAAAACGGGCTACAAAATATCTTACTTTCCCTGGAACAGTACGACAAAGACCCCAGGAGATGAGATGGATTTAGTCAATGGTTGGCTAATTCCAGAAACGCAAGAAGTCTGGGGGCGACCTGTGGATATGGTAGTCGATCAGCAAGGTAATTTGTTAATTTCTGATGATTACAGTGGCACTATCTACAAGCTCTCCTACACGCCTTCACAACAGGTTAAGGTCTACAAAGACCCAAATTTGACTGGAGTTTCCCAGTCTTTTCCTACAACTCCAGGAGTATACAAAGCTAATCAAGGTGGCTTAAATGTTGTAGGGAATGACGCTATTAGCTCATTAAGTGTACCATCGGGTACGGTAGTACGTGTTTGCCAAAATGAAACTGGTGGTCTGTGCCGTGAGTTTAGTGCTGGTGATTATAAATCTCTTGGAGCTGACTTAGATAACATAATATCTTTTATAGAAGTCAAGTAGTACCAGTCACCGAATTTTAGATTTTAAATTTTGGATTTTGGCTTAAATAGTTTAAAATCCAAAATTTAAACAAGTCCCAAAGCAAGCGAATTTAAACGCGAGAACAATTTTATTATCCAAAATCAAAAATTGAGTCACCTGTGCTATTGCTTTTGGCTTATCGAGGAAGTCAGGAGGGAGAGGGCAGTTCAAGAGAGGGTAATTTTTACCACAGCACGTCCAGTTTTGCTATAACCATAAATCTATAAGGCCGATGGATCGAGTTCAAAGGTTCACTGACGGAGCTATCAGTAAAAAATATACCTAGCGAAGTATTGTCAAAAACTAGTATCTTTAAGTAGAATTCATTCGAAGGGATTTCCAAATAAAAAAATATTCAGCAACTACATCTTGTGGAATAAGGTCTTGTCTGCCTTCGGCTAGGGGCGAGTAAGACCTCACTCCACAAGATGGAATGATTTATTTATTGAAAATTCCTAACTCTCTCTCAAAAAAATCGAACAAACATCCAAGAGTTGTGTGTCAAATAAATCACTAGCACGCTAATAAAAGGAAGTTTAAAATGAGTGTGTTTTTCTTAAATCCAATACAGATGCTCAGACGCATACTACCTTCATCGCTAGTTACTTTGATTGCCTCAGTTACTAGTCTGATATCGTTAGAAGTTTTTCCTAACGCAGCATTCGCTCAACCTCCAGACGCGTCTGTTGAAACCCAGCTGAAAGTGCCTTACACGATGAGCTATACGCCTTTTAATATTAGCCGTTACTTAAAAGTGCCGCCCAATTTTTCCGCCTCTGTTTATGCTCGCATTGACAAAGCCCGCTTTATGGCAGTTGCTCCCAATGGGGATCTTCTCGTATCACAGCCAAGTACCGGTAAAGTGTTAATTGTCCGACCCAATGGCAGCAAAGACCCAATTATTTCTGACTTCGTGACGGGTTTACGCAAACCACACGACATTGTGTTTCATAAGATTGGTAACACCACATACATTTATATTGCTGAGACTCATCAAATTAACCGCTTCATCTACAACTCTGGAGATATAGTCGCCAAAAATCGCCAAATCGTTGTAATTGGTTTACCAGACAGCAGTACATCAGAACTTAAAGGATCTTATGGTCACGAACTGAAAAATATCGCACTTGATGCCAACCACAAACTATACGTGTCCATCGCCTCTACGTGCAATGCCTGCAAACAAGATACTGTCAGTAACCCAAAGCGTGGTGCGATTTACGTCTACAACGCTGATGGAACCAATCAGCGGCTTTTTGCCCAAGGTTTACGTAATGCCGAAGGATTAGCATTCGTACCTGGTACGAATGACTTTTGGGTAGTCGTTAATAATCGAGACCAGATTGCTTATCCCTTCAATGATAGCAGTGGTAATTACGGTAAAATTATTCCCTCTTATGTAGACAACCACCCACCAGAGGAGTTCACACGAGTCCGAGATGGCGGTAACTACGGTTGGCCATTCTGCAACCCCAATCCAGACACGCCAAATGGCCTCAACAATATGCCATTTGATCGCGACTATCAGTACAATGCTGATGGAAATGTTAATTGCAATGCATTGGATAAGATTACCAAGGGTATTCAAGCCCATTCCGCTCCTTTGGGATTAACATTCTTACAAAATACCAACTTTCCCAGCCTGTACTCAAGTGGAGTAGTGACGGCGTTGCATGGTTCATGGAATCGGCAGAAGAAAACGGGCTACAAAATATCTTACTTTCCCTGGAACAGTACGACAAAGACCCCAGGAGATGAGATGGATTTAGTCAATGGTTGGCTAATTCCAGAAACGCAAGAAGTCTGGGGGCGACCTGTGGATATGGTAGTCGATCAGCAAGGTAATTTGTTAATTTCTGATGATTACAGTGGCACTATCTACAAGCTCTCCTACACGCCTTCACAACAGGTTAAGGTCTACAAAGACCCAAATTTGACTGGAGTTTCCCAGTCTTTTCCTACAACTTCAGGAGTATACGAAGCAATCAAAGGGAACTTAAGTATTGTAGGGAATGACGCTATTAGCTCACTAAGTGTACCACCGGGTACGGTAGTACGTGTTTGCCAACATGAAACTGGTGGTTTATGCCGTGAGTATAACGCTGGTGATCATAATTACGTCGGAGCTGACTTGGATAACATAATATCGTTTATAGAGGTCAGACTCTCTTCTACACCCTCACAACAGGTTAGGGTCTACAAAGACCCGAATTTAACTGGAGTTTCCCAGTCTTTTCCTGCAACTCAAGGAGTATACGAAGCAATCAAAGGGAACTTAAGTATTGTAGGGAATGACGCTATTAGCTCACTAAGTGTACCACCGGGTACGGTAGTACGTGTTTGCCAACATGAAACTGGTGGTTTATGCCGTGAGTATAACGCTGGTGATCATAATTACGTCGGAGCTGACTTGGATAACATAATATCGTTTATAGAGGTCAGACTCTCTTCTACACCTTCACAACAGGTTAGGGTCTACAAAGACCCGAATTTAACTGGAGTTTCCCAGTCTTTTCCTGCAACTCCAGGAGTATACGAAGCAATCAAAGGGAACTTAAGTATTGTAGGGAATGACGCTATTAGCTCATTAAGTGTACCACCGGGTACAGTGGTACGTGTTTGCCAAACTGAAAGTGGTGGTCTATGCCGTGAGTTTAGTGCTGGTGATTATAATTACGTTGGAGCTGACTTGGACAACATAATATCGTTTATAGAGGTCAAATAGTACCAAATTTGCAAAGAAAATTTGGGATGCTCTTCTGTTTTAGCTAAATCAACTACTTACCTCATAAGCCATTTGTGCTGCTTTTTTAGTCAGTTGACTGTTAAGGCTCATGAATCAATATATGCAAGTCTGCCTTTTAGACATCTGGTAAAAATGGTGTAGAGACATAGTAGTGCTACGTCTCTACAAGGGTTTCAGGTAACGTATAATTAATTTCTGGAGATGTCTAAGGGTTTTAGATAATGCATTTTTAGATAATGCATATTTAATTTCTGGAGATGTCTTTTGAACTAAAATATAACTCCAGAGATAGCGAAAGTTTGAGAAACAGCATTTCAGCTGACTTGCAGAGCTTGACTTACAATCAATTGCTAACTGCGATGTCTACGGCCGGCTGCGCGATCGCAATTTTACCCACTGCACGCCCAGTTTCACTATAAATATGAGCCGCCGCTAGTTCTTGTAAGGGATATGTGCGATCAATCACCACACGAATTTTACCCGCTTCAATCAATTCTTTCAGATAAACCAAATCCTGAGTGTTGGGTTTTTCCAGGATAAATTTCGCTTTTTGAACGGGAAGGAATGCTGTTAAAAGGCTCTCTAAGAAGACTTCGGGACTTGGTAGCGTGGTGATATAAATTCCGTTGGGTTTGAGGACTTTTTTGGTTTGTGAGAGCGATCGTTTACCCACTGCATCAAAGATAATGTCATACTGCGCTATATCTTGGGTGAAATCTTGCTGCGTATAATCAATCACGCGGTCAGAACCCAGAGATTTCACCAAATCCAAGTTTTTGGTACTGCAAACTCCCGTCACCACTGCCCCTAAAGCTTTAGCAATTTGCACTGCAAAAATCCCTACACCGCCCGCAGCACCATTAATCAAAACACTTTGTCCTGTTTGAATATTTCCCTCATTTCGCAGCGCTTGCAGAGCCGTGAGCGCTGCTAAAGGAACAGCCCCAGCTTCTTCATAAGATAGATTCGTTGGTTTGAGAGCCACCACATTTTCTGGAACAGCTGCAAATTCGGCATAACCTCCTCCAGGGAAACTAGTACTGCCATAGATAGCATCTCCTGGTTTAAAATGAGTGACACCAGAGCCAACGGCTACCACATCTCCCGCCACATCAAACCCCAAAATCTTCGGAAAATTGCTGCCGGTAATCAAACTCAACATTCCTTGGCGAATTTTCCAATCAATGGGATTAACGCTACTAGCACGAACTTTCACAAGTAACTGTGTTGGCTCAATTTTCGGCTGTTCTACCTCTTCATACTGCAACACCTCAGCCGCGCCATACCGACGGATAACCACTGCTTTCATCACATTCCTCCTGCTACCATATTTTGCTGAATGAACTCAGACAGCCTGTTTTTCCTGATAAATCTAGTGTAGCGATTTCCTAAAATAGAAATATCAGTCTAAAACTACACCTGTATGCCAGCTAGAGACATCTATCACAATAATGTCAAAAATGCTTTGATTAAAGACAAATGGATAATTACTCATGACCCACTGACCCTGAAGTTTGGTAAAAAAGATTTGTATGTTGATTTAGGTGCTAGACAACTGCTGGCGGTACAAAAAGCAGAATCTAAAATTGCAGTTGTAATTAAAAGTTTTACAGAAAAATCAGATGTTGATGATTTAGAAAAAGCGTTAGGTCAGTATATTTTATATCAGGATATATTAATTGAGTTAGAGCCAGAGCGAATGTTATATCTTGCAGTACCTAACAGAATTTTTGATGATTTGTTTGAAGAACCGATCGGCAAACTGTTACTGAGAAATCATCGTTTAAAGCTGATTACCTTTGCTCCAAAACAGGAGGTCATTAAACAATGGATTATACCAAGTTAGACCACTATAGCCAGGTGATTGAAACTATTCTTAGTGAGTATGCTTCCTTGAGTTATTCCTATGCCGATATTCAATCAGAAGTGGTGTCTGATCGAAGCCGCGTTGGCGCAGCCTCTCTGAAAGAGACTCGCTATTTGTGGATGGATATAGGTTGGGATGGCGATCGCCGCATTCACGGCTGTCTGGTTCATATTGACTTGATTGATGGCAAAATCTGGATTCAACGAGATGGCACGGAAGAAGGCATTGCTGCCGATTTAGAACGGGCTGGAATTCCTAAAGAACATATCGTGCTTGGCTTTCGTCCACCAGAGTTAAGACCTTACACAGGTTATGCAGTTGCTTAAGGTGCGTAGGCGCAGCCCGTCGTAGACATCGCTCTTTAAAAGTTAACACGGAACATTCTGTTTATTCTTCAGTGTTAAATAGAACACCTTCATACAACAGTTCAATCGGACACTCAAATTCAATGCTCGATAGAGTGACGATATCTCCAGCCGTGTAAGGATAGTAAAGCCACATCCTACCCTCTCCCCGACAGTAACGCTCAACGGAGATTTTTTCCGAGTCAATCAAGATATATTCTTGCAAACTGGGGATTGTCAAATAATAAGTAAATTTTTCATCCCGATCTTTAGCACTTGTACTTGGCGAAAGAACTTCAGCAATCAGCTTGGGATGTTGAATAAATTTGCGGGCATTAAGGTCTTCAGGGTCGCAACTGA
Organism: Nostoc cf. commune SO-36; assembly: GCF_023734775.1. Lineage (NCBI taxonomy): Bacteria > Bacillati > Cyanobacteriota > Cyanophyceae > Nostocales > Nostocaceae > Nostoc > Nostoc commune. The sequence goes on from NZ_AP025732.1 coordinate 2,900,519, forward strand.
CAATAACATCAGGATAATAGTAGCGACTCTGAGGAGTGAGTTGCACTTTCACGTCTGACACATTCGCTCGACAACCTCTGGAACGCAAATGAGGGTACAAAGGTCTGTAGAGATTTAGTGCAATGTCATTATGGGGAATTGTACCGCCTGTCATGGCAAATACTTCGCCATTTGCATATTCGTAGCGAAGGTCTTGCTGAGGTTCCCATTCCAGATATTCCTCAACGGTCATTTTTGGCGGTTGTTGGGGATAGCTATCATAAACTCAGATTTTTTCACGCTTGGCTTGATTGTAGCTGCTTCGGGGGTGAGGTTTTTGCTAAGGTTTGTAATGAGCAATTCAGAAAATTCATTGCGATCGCACAATCATGTTAGATTATAGTTTGTTGTTTCTCTTAAACACAAAATCCGACAGTTTCCTACCCATCTCCTCATTGTGGGAATGAAAAAAAAGAGTTAAAAGTTAAGTTTTTTGAAAATGATATGCAGACAACACGCCTATTTTCATTACCTCACATCGCTTATCACACAAGACTTACAACCACAATTGAATATGATTGTCAAAGCAAAAATTAAAAAAATATGAAGTGCATTTTTACCCTCAAAAAAATGATATGTTAGATACAGAATTGAATTTCGCACGTTTCTGGAGTAAAACAATATAGATTACTCCAGTTTTTCACCCTCAAACCCTTGGTATCTCTTGCTTTTGACGGAACTTGAGGGCAACCTGAGTACACATTTAAATAGCCCAAACCCAGTTATAAGTAGATTAAATTCCTTACTGGGATTGGGTTTTGGCTGAGTACAAAGAAATCCTGAACCCCTATCTATAAACACTAGAACCCCAACCAAAAAAGACTAGAACCCCTACCTGAAAAAAACTTTTTTAATTCTTGTAATGCTTGAAGAATTAGGGTTTTTAGTATTTGAGTACAAAAGTAATAAATCCAATAAATTCTATCCTAGAGAGACGCAACATCTGGCTGGGAGACGGCTGCTATAAATCTTATATCGCCAATCACCTAACGCTCTGAAACGAAGCGAAGGGTGAGTGGAGGGATGACATAGCACCATGCCTGAAGTGAAGAGAAGTCGCGGCTGTAAGCACAATTCTACCCAAGAACCGAACGTTGACACACACCAGCCGAACATCAGATATCTATCGCCTGCCTTACTTGAAAACAAGTCGCCCTCACCCAAGGGTTTGCAGGAAGTGTGGAAGACGCGACTTCAATTCTGGGCATGAAAGAGCAGCAACATCTCCCACAGTGGCAGCCAAGTCCACCGACCTTTTGCGAAACTCAATGACATCACCGTCTACACGACTCCTCAACTCCAACGCTACGGAATCGCCAACCCAAGCAAAATCAGGTGGTTGCGGCTGTGACAGCACCACCAGCACCACCGTGGAAAGGGACGAAAAGCTCCAAGAACGAATTGCTAAACATCCCTGCTACAGCGAAGACGCTCATCACCACTATGCCCGGATGCACGTTGCAGTTGCACCAGCTTGCAACATTCAATGCAACTATTGCAACCGCAAATATGATTGCGCTAACGAAAGCCGCCCTGGAGTAGTTAGCGAATTGCTAACACCAGAAGAAGCAGCACACAAAGCTTTGGTCATTGGTGGTAAGATTCCCCAAATGACAGTTGTGGGAATTGCCGGCCCTGGCGACCCATTGGCGAACCCAGAAAAAACTTTCCGCACATTTGAGTTGATTGCAGAGCAAGCACCAGATATCAAGCTTTGCTTATCAACCAATGGTTTAATGCTGCCAGACTACATCGATCGCATTAAACAATTAAATATAGATCACGTTACGATCACCATTAACATGGTAGATCCAGAGATCGGTGCATTGATTTATCCTTGGGTTCACTACAGACGTAAGCGTTACAGAGGACTTGAAGGTGCAAAAATCCTCCACGAAAGACAGATGGAAGGATTGCAAGCCCTGAAAGATGCTGACATCTTGTGCAAAGTCAACTCCGTGATGATTCCCGGAATTAATGACCATCACTTAGTCGAAGTGAATCGAGTCATTCGTGAGAAAGGTGCATTCTTGCACAACATCATGCCATTGATTTCTGCACCAGAACATGGCACACACTTCGGTTTAACTGGTCAACGTGGCCCCACACCCAAAGAACTTAAAGAAGTTCAAGACAACTGCTCCGGTAACATGAAAATGATGCGTCACTGTCGCCAGTGCCGTGCCGATGCAGTAGGATTATTAGGAGAAGACCGCAGCCAAGAATTTTCCAAAGAGAAATTCTTGGAAATGGCTCCCGAATATGACATGGAACAACGCGCTACCGTTCACGAAGGGATTGAGAAGTTTAAAGAAGAACTTAAAGTAGCCAAAGATAAAGCGCTAGCTGGTAAGAAAATTGCCAACAGTCCTAAAATCTTAGTTGCAGTAGCAACCAAAGGCGGCGGATTGGTTAACCAACACTTCGGTCATGCTAAAGAATTCCAAATTTACGAAGTGGGTGGGGACGAAGTTCGCTTTGTCAGTCACCGCAAAATTGACCAATACTGCCAAGGTGGATACGGCGAAGAAGCTTCTTTTGAGCATATTATGAAAGCGATCGCAGATTGCAAAGCAGTTTTAGTCTCCAAGATTGGTAACTGTCCTCAAGAAAAATTGCAAGAAGCTGGAATCAAGACTGTTGAAGCTTACGACGTAATTGAAAAGGTTGCTTTGGAGTTCTACGAGCAATACGTTAAGGAATTAGGGAATAACTAATAGGGCATGGGGCATAGGGCATGGGGCATGGGATAAGAATTATCCTCAATGCCCTCCCCTAAACCCAATCCTCAATGCCCAATCCCCCATTCCCAAAAGGAGAATAAATCATGGCTTACCAAATTCTTACTAGCCAGTGTATTTCCTGCAATCTCTGTCTAACGGTATGTCCCACAAATGCAATTAAAGTGGTTGATGGACAGCACTGGATTGACCCTGAACTTTGTACAAATTGTGTTGGTAGCATTCATACCGTCCCTCAGTGCAAAGCTGGTTGTCCCACCTGCAACGGTTGCGTTAAGCAGCCTAGCGATTATTGGGAAGGCTGGTTTGCTAATTACAACCGCGTAGTCGCTAAATTAACAAATAAACAAGATTACTGGGAACTTTGGTTTCAAAGCTATTCTCAGAAATACTCAGAACAGTTGCAAAAGCGCCAATCCCAAACAATGGGTGCAGAAGCTTAAATAATTCGTAATTCTTAATTCCTAATTGAAGACAACAATGCAAAATAACTGCATCTATCTCGATAATAATGCCACCACTAAGGTAGACCCAGAAGTTATAGAGGTAATGCTACCTTACCTCACAGATTATTACGGCAATCCCTCCAGTATGCATACCTTTGGTGGGCAAGTCGGTAAAGCAGTGAGAACAGCAAGAGAACAACTTGCAGCCATCCTGGGAGCCGATGAGTCTGAAATTGTCTACACAAGTTGTGGAACTGAGGGAGATAACGCCGCGATTCGAGCCGCACTGCTAGCGCAACCAGAAAAGCGACACATCATCACCACCCAAGTTGAACATCCAGCAGTACTCAATGTCTGCAAACAATTAGAAACCCAAGGTTATAGTGTTACCTATCTATCAGTAAATAATCAAGGGCAGCTGGATCTAGATGAACTAGAAGCTTCCTTGACGGGTAACACCGCCCTGGTGACAATTATGTATGCTAATAACGAAACTGGGACGATTTTCCCGATTGAACAAATTGGGTTGCGCGTCAAAGAATATGGCGCTATCTTCCATGTAGATGCGGTGCAAGCAGTGGGAAAAATCCTTCTGAACATGAAGACTAGCACCATCGATATGTTAACCTTGTCTGGTCACAAGCTGCACGGGCCAAAAGGAATTGGTGCTTTATATATCCGGCGCGGAGTTCGGTTCCGTCCTTTTATTCTTGGGGGACACCAAGAACGCGGACGTAGGGCGGGAACAGAAAATGTTCCAGCAATTATCGCCTTGGGCAAAGCTGCGGAACTAGAACTGCTACACTTAGAAGAAGCGATCGCAAAAGAAAGAAGCTGCGCGATCGCCTGGAACAAACTTTACTTGCTACAATTCCCGATTGTGTAGTCAACGGGGACGTTACGCAGAGATTGCCTAACACCACAAATATCGGCTTCAAGTACATCGAAGGTGAAGCAATTCTACTGTTATTAAACAAATACGGTATCTGTGCATCATCCGGTTCTGCTTGCACCTCCGGTTCTCTGGAACCTTCCCACGTCCTGCGGGCAATGGGCTTACCCTACACAACTTTGCACGGTTCAATTCGCTTCAGTCTTTGTCGCTACACCACAGAAGCAGAAATCGATCGAGTAATAGAGGTAATGCCCGCTATTGTAGAACGTTTACGCGCCCTCTCACCCTTCAAAAATGATGATTCAAGTTGGTTGCAAGGACAAGAACAAGCACTAGCGCATCGTTAATTAGGGAATAGGGACTGGGGATTAGGGACTGGTGACTAGGGACTAGGGAAGAATTTTCCCAATCCCCAGTACCCAGTACCAATCCCCCAATCTAAAATCCAAAATCTAAAATCTAAAATTCATTATGTGGGACTACACCGATAAAGTATTAGAACTGTTTTACGATCCCAAGAATCAGGGAGAAATTGAAGAAACGGGCGAAGCTGGAGTTAAGGTTGCAACGGGCGAAATCGGTAGTATTGCTTGCGGCGATGCTCTGAGATTGCACCTGAAAGTGGAAGTAGAATCTGATAAGATTCTAGATGCTCGCTTTCAAACCTTTGGTTGTACTAGTGCGATCGCATCTTCTAGTGCATTAACTGAAATGGTCAAAGGTTTAACCTTAGATGAAGCTCTGAAAGTGTCCAATAAAGACATTGCAGATTACCTTGGTGGTTTGCCAGAAGCAAAGATGCATTGCTCTGTCATGGGACAAGAAGCCCTAGAAGCCGCTATCTACAATTATCGTGGCATTCCTCTCGCTACCCACGATGATGATGATGAAGGTGCATTAGTTTGCAGTTGCTTTGGCATCAGCGAATCTAAAATTCGTCGCGTGATTCTAGAAAATCACCTCACGGATGCCGAACAAGTAACAAATTATGTAAAAGCTGGTGGCGGATGCGGTTCCTGTCTGGCGAACATTGATGATATTATTAGATCAGTTCAACAGGAATACGCCTCACCTGCTCTCAACAATTACGGCGTAAAAGTTGCCACAGAAATTGTTACATCTAAGGAACGAGCGCTAACAAACGTCCAAAAGATTGCTCTAATTCAAAAGGTTCTTGATGAAGAAGTCAGACCCGTACTCATTGCAGACGGGGGAGATGTAGAACTCTATGATGTAGAAGGCGATCGCGTTAAAGTTGTACTGCAAGGTGCTTGCGGTTCCTGTTCTAGTAGTACAGCAACTCTAAAAATTGCGATCGAAGCCAGATTACAAGATCGTGTCAGCAAGAGCCTTGTAGTCGAAGCAGTTTAGGAATTGCTGTAGGACTTAACGTATTCTACAAATACGCCCTAATATGCATTCAGCCAGGAACAAAAAGTAGGATTTGAACCATATAATTGTCTCCACATCAATGCTTCAATCCTACCGACAACCAATAGCTAAATTAGCTATGACGGCTAACAGCATATAGGCAAAAAGATTAAGCGCCTACTTGCAAATTTCATCATCCAACTCGCTTCAAAGGAACAGGATATGAGTACATTGTACGACAACATTGGTGGACAACCAGCTATTGAACAAGTAGTAGATGAACTCCACAAACGCATTGCCGCCGACAGCCTCCTCAATCCCATTTTTGCTGGTACAGACATGGCAAAGCAACGCAATCATCTAGTTGCTTTCTTAGCTCAAATATTTGAAGGGCCAAAGCAATACGGCGGTCGTCCAATGGACAAAACCCACGCAGGAATGAACCTACAGCAACCACACTTCGATGCGATCGGCCAAGTCATCTCGGTGAAGCAATGGCTGTGCGTGGCGTGTCAGCAGATGACACCAAAGCTGCACTAGAACGCGTCACAAAAATGAAGGGCGCTATTTTGAACAAGTAATAGAGACTTATGCATTGATTGTTGACAAATAACAACATCAAGTCCTATGGAATCTTGCAAGCTGAAACACATTATGACGTATTTGTAAATTGCGTATTTTTCTTTGTTCTTTGTCAAAACAAATGACAAAGGACAAAGGACAAAAAACCAAAAGAAAAAAATTTTAACGAGGAAGATCGATGAACTTACTGTCAATAATTTTGGCTGTGGAGCGATCGCCCCCAGCAGGCATTTATGCCAACTGTACCAACGATGCTCTACACGCGCTCACTACTGTCGCTCAACTGGCGTGAACGCAACTGACAAACGCACAGACCCATCAACCAACCAATTGCAGGGAAACACGAATCATGACAGAAGAAAAGATTAGACAGATAGCTTTCTACGGTAAGGGTGGTATTGGTAAATCTACCACTTCCCAAAACACCTTAGCAGCTATGGCAGAAATGGGTCAACGCATCCTCATCGTCGGTTGCGACCCTAAAGCTGACTCCACCCGTTTGATGCTGCACAGCAAAGCTCAAACAACCGTTCTTCACCTCGCAGCAGAACGTGGTGCAGTAGAAGATATCGAACTCGAAGAAGTAATGTTAACCGGTTTCCGTGACGTTCGTTGCGTAGAATCTGGTGGGCCAGAACCCGGTGTAGGTTGCGCCGGTCGTGGTATTATCACCGCCATCAACTTCTTAGAAGAAAATGGTGCTTACCAAAACCTAGACTTCGTATCTTACGACGTATTAGGTGACGTTGTGTGCGGTGGTTTCGCAATGCCTATCCGTGAAGGCAAGGCACAAGAAATCTACATCGTAACATCAGGTGAAATGATGGCGATGTATGCTGCTAACAACATCGCTCGTGGTGTTCTTAAGTATGCTCACACCGGTGGCGTGCGTTTGGGTGGTTTGATTTGTAATAGCCGTAACACAGACCGAGAAATCGAACTAATCGAAACCTTGGCAAAACGGTTGAACACCCAAATGCTTCACTTCGTACCCCGTGACAACATCGTTCAACACGCAGAATTGCGCCGGATGACTGTTAACGAGTACGCACCAGAAAGTAACCAAGCTAACGAATACCGCACATTGGCTACAAAGATCATCAACAACAAGAAGCTAGATATTCCTACACCCATCGAAATGGAAGAACTAGAAGAATTGTTGATTGAATTCGGTATCCTCGAAAGCGACGAAAACACTGCAATGCTAGTTGGTAAGAGTGCTGCTGAAGCTCCTGTAGTATAATTCGCTGCTAATAAATAACGCTTTAGCACAAGGAAAAAGGAAGAGTTTCATATCTTCCCTTTTATCCTCTCCCTTCCATCTCCCCCCTAATCTTAGAGGGGACTCCTAGTCCCCCTATGTCCCGATCCTTACGAGTCACAGAGGCTAAATATGACACCTCCAGAAAATCAAAACATCATCGAAGAAAGAAAAGAACTAATTAAAGAAGTTCTAGAAGCTTACCCCGACAAAGCTAAGAAAAAACGGGAAAAGCACTTAAATGTATACGAAGAAGGTAAGTCTGACTGCGGCGTTAAGTCTAACGTTAAATCCCTTCCTGGGGTAATGACCGCTCGTGGTTGTGCTTACGCCGGTTCTAAAGGTGTGGTTTGGGGTCCTATTAAGGACATGATCCACATCAGCCACGGGCCTATTGGTTGCGGTTATTATTCTTGGGCTGGTCGTCGTAACTACTACATCGGCACCACAGGTATTGACTCCTTTGGTACCATGGACTTCACCTCTGACTTCCAAGAAAGAGATATCGTTTTTGGTGGAGACAAGAAACTTACCAAGCTCATCCAAGAAATTGATGTACTTTTCCCCCTCAACCGTGGTGTTTCCATTCAATCAGAATGCCCCATCGGTCTAATTGGGGATGACATCGAAGCTGTTGCTCGGAAGACATCGAAAGAAATTGGCAAGCCAGTTGTACCTGTGCGTTGCGAAGGCTTCCGGGGTGTTTCCCAATCTTTGGGACACCACATTGCTAACGACATGATTCGTGACTGGGTTTTCACCAAATCCGACCAAGCCAAGAAAGACGGTACACTCAAGTTTGAAGATACCCCTTATGACGTAGCCGTTATCGGTGACTACAACATCGGTGGAGATGCTTGGGCTAGCCGCATCCTGTTAGAAGAAATCGGCTTGCGCGTAGTCGCTCAGTGGTCAGGTGATGGCACCCTCAACGAAATGTTGATGACCCCCAATGTGAAGATGAACCTCATCCACTGTTACCGGTCGATGAACTACATCAGCCGTCACATGGAAGAAGCTTACGGTATACCCTGGTTAGAATACAACTTCTTCGGCCCCACCAAGATTGCTGAATCTTTACGGGAAATCGCTTCCAAGTTTGACGAAACAATCCAAGCAAACGCTGAGAAAGTTATCGCCAAGTATCAGCCAACAATGGATGCGGTAGTTGCTAAGTATCGCCCCCGCTTGGAAGGTAAGACTGTCGCCATCATGGTTGGTGGTCTACGTCCTCGCCACGTTGTCCCAGCTTTCCTAGACTTGGGCATGAAGATGATAGGTACTGGTTATGAGTTCGCTCATAACGATGACTACAAACGTACTGCTGGCTACATCGAAAACGGCACCATCGTTTATGACGACGTTACCGCTTACGAATTCGAGGAATTTATCAAAGCGCTGAAGCCTGATTTGGTAGCTTCTGGTGTGAAAGAGAAGTACGTCTTCCAAAAGATGGGTCTTCCTTTCCGTCAAATGCACTCTTGGGATTACTCCGAACCTAGCGATCGCTCCTCAACATCATATAATGCAAGGTTTTTTCGCGGCGGGAGAATAAAGAGCCTATTTCTAGCCTAAATGCAAGTTGCACGGTTATTTAGGAACAATCTGTTTTTATGCTTCAGACAGTATAACTCTTATGGAGTCTGGTTTTTAGGATTTGCTGGCATTTTGCTTAAATAATAACTGTAAAATGAAAGACTATTTTTAATAACGATTTTTTAGATTAAATGGTGCGATCGCTTTGAAGAGGAGGCAAGTTAGGCGATCGTGGATAGGGCGATGGGGGAGATGCGATAACCTCAGTTCGCAGGAGCAATAGCACTAACTACCTAACTTATGGCAAGTAACTTCTTCTATCATTAGAAGTAATCACCTGTCTGGTGTAGTATGCATTATGAAGTTAAAAACAAATTTAAGGTCAAAATTTAGTAACGTGGATCGTAATCATCTCTCCAATCCCCACCCAGATATAGACCGCCATACTCTAATGAGTCGCCATAATTCGTTACTGAAGAAATTTCATTAGAAAATGTAAATCCAAGCTTCTCTCGCCATTCTTCAAGCACTGTATATTCCATCTTTCCATCAAAGTACAACACCTTAGCTGCATCAAGAAAAGAGTTTACAAGTTGCTTATTAGTTGCTAACGATATTTCTTGTGGGCGGTTCAATAATTGAAGTATAATGTCTGGAACTTGTATCAGTTTGTTAAACTGTGACTGATTTAGTCTAAATACTTGACTATTTATTTGTAATTCATATTCATTATTTAAAATAGTAATTAATTCTCCTATCACTCCTGTATTTGGAGATGCAAAAAAATCGCCAACTTTAACTGAATTCATAATATTTTGTTGACTACTGAGAGTTATAAAGATACTAGAGCTAAAAAAAGTGGCATTTATATAAAAGCTGCGTCAACTATAAAATTTAGTTGCTTTTGAAGTTCTATCAATTTTTGGTATTTCAGTATCGTTTAGCAAATGCATCTTTATAAAGATAATACCCAAAAAGTAGGCTTTTTGATCACTTAATTATACTGATTTTTTCTAGATATATATCAGTATTAGCAACTAGGTTAAATTAAGGTTTTTGGGCTTTTTGATGCTACCAGTAATTTTTTTATATTACCAATATCTTGCTATTTACAAAATTTTTGACGACAAGTAGAGCGTTGTTGCGATGTCTGCGACGGGCTACGCCTACGCATTAAACCGTCCACTCCTCAATTAACAATCCGGGTATCTTGCTGAAATCCCGATGATTGCGCGTTAATAAAACTAATTTACGAGATAGTGCGATCGCAGTAAAAGAAGTAGAGTGTTGTTGCGATCGCCTTGAAATCCTAAACTCCACCTTCTAGCTCGTCTAGGTCATTTATTGTCAGTGGTGCTTGAGCAGTATGACGCACATACAACACATAAACTGTGGTATCTCGAATTGCAAAAAGCACTCGATATACATTTTTGACTTTCCCATAAAGGAGTTGGCGTACTTCTTCTGGGAAAATCTCATGTTCGACTGCTAAGGTACAGCGTTGAGGCTTCTCTTGTAGCGTAGCAATCGCATTCATCAATCCTCGAAACCAGCGATCCGCAAATTCAGGATTTTGCTCTCGATACCAGCGATATGCTTGCTCAATCTGAGCTTCCGCAATTGGGGTAATCTCAACTTGAAATGCCATACTTTTGCTGCATTTCTTGAACGAAATCCCCAATAGGGCGAGTTTGACCAGCGTTGAGTTCCTCAAAGCCTTGTCCAATACCTGCAATTGTCTCTAACTGATCAATCAATTGGCGTAGTTTAGTTGGATCGATTTTGCTAGGATTGAGAAAGGTTACGAGAACTTGGGAGCGATCGCTAATATCTTGCGGTAGCTCAGTTAGCTGAATTTGCCCATCCTGATAAATGCCTTCGATGGTTCTGATCATAAGTTGCATCTAGGTTGGTATTTCCTTAATTCTACCAACTAGCGTTAGAGAACTGTCACACCTGAAATTGTAAATTAGAGTAGGGGGTAGCAACTCCCTCAAGCCTAATTAAAAATGATTTAATTGCTTTTATGAGCGATAGCCTTTAAAGATTATCTGTGAGATAGACAAGAAGTAGACCATTGTTGCGATCGCCCTGACTCGACAATAAACTAGGCGATGTCTACGACGGGCTGTTCGGTGTCGCATTCAACCGTCCAATCCTCAGTACTTAGCCCAAATCCCGATGGTTGCGCGTTAGTGAAACTAATTTACGGGATAGTGCGATCGCAGTAACACTACACTTCGTTGCACCGAGATGTGAAGCTGTTTTAGACTTAGAAAGATTCTATGTAGTTTATAATCACCATGAGCTATCACGACATTATTACAATTGAACCGGACAAGCGAGGTGGTAAGCCTTGTATTAGAAGGATGCGAATCACCGTGTACGATGTTCTCGGCTGGTTAGCAGCTGGTATGTCTCATGGAGAGATATTAGACGATTTCCCTGAATTAACAGAAGAAGATATTAGGGCAAGTCTAGAGTTTGCTGCTGATCGTGAACATCGTTTAGTTGCTTCTCTACAAAACGCTACGCATAGCTTGCTTCCCCCCAGGGATACGGTAGGTGGTGTTTGAAGCTGCTTTTTGATCAAAATTTGAGTCGCAAGCTGGTAACTCAATTAGCAGACGTTTTCCCTGATTCCAGTCACGTTCAGTTTCATGGGCTGGAAGTGAAGACTGATACTGAAATATGGGAATTTGCTAAAACTAATGACTTTTGCATCGTAACTCAAGATGTAGACTTAGCCGCTTGTACGGTTCTCCGCCTAAAGTTGTATAGCTACGTTGCGGAAATGCACCAACAAAACAAGTTGAATCTCTACTTCGTTCTGGCGTAGAGGTAATTCAAAAATTACTCAATAATCCAAGTTTGCATTGTCTAGAATTGTACTAAGCCTTTCCTTTTGAGGGATTCTGTACTGAGATGCACAAAAAGTAGACCGTTGGTGTTATGTCTACGACGGGCAGCTCTTGGAGACGTTACGCGTTAAGCGAAGCTTTTACGCCTACGCATTCTTCGGCAACCAGGTTGCGATCGCGTACCCGCCATGAACCGGTGGCGATCGCGTGATGAGGGGATGCGATGTCTACGACGGGCTGCGCCTACGCATTAAACTGTCCAATCTTCTATTAACAATCCGGCTACTTTGCTAAAATCCCGATGATTGCGCGTTAATAAAACTAATTTACGAGATAGTGCGATCACTCAATAGCCCGTCGTAGACATCGCAGTAACATTCTCAATCATCCTACGGTGATAGATTTGAAAACTTGATTAGCGATCGCTTCTATGGTTCGGCTTCAAAACCTTGTTGTAGTGAGGATTCTAAAACTTTTGTATGCTGCTCTTTGTAATGAATAAGATGGGGATATTGCTTCTGAAGTTCAATGTAGTAATTCACCAATTTATCAGGATTATGTCCATTTTCCTGAGATATTATGTGGCGAATTTTACGTATTTGGTTGATTGCTTCATCATTCTTCGTCATTTTGCGCTCCTATTAACTCTAATGGCGTAACTAGTGTTGGAACGTATAACCCCAGCATAACGTTTAGCCGTCGAATATGCCCAAACTTGTTGGCATTTGCCAAGTGGCGACAATTCCAAGTCAATAGAAAATCACATTTATGATACGAAGCCAGGGCAAGATGTAGTGCATCTCCAAGCGGATCGCTGGGCATCAGATGTTGCTGAATATACACTTTAACGATCTCAGCAACCACAGATTCAATCGGGACAAATAACAAGCCACTAATCAGTTTTATTGCCTCGCTCTTTCCAGGAAAGTTACCTCAATTGAGTTCATCCAACACTGCAAGACTAGTTACAAGCACATAGTTGTCACTTGCATGGCTCCACCATTCCCGTGTCCAGTCCCGCCGTGCCACCATATCAGGTTCAGTACGTGCCTCGTAATAAAAACTGGGAATGGAGGTTTCAATGTAAACTTTTGGTTTCATTGCGGTAAGAAGTGACATAAATGAACGGCTTGACTATCTTTGTTAATGACTGATATTGCAGTATTATTGTGTTTGATTTAACACCTAAGCGATATCTACGGCGGGCTGTTCGGTATCGCCCTAACTCGACAACAAATTAAGCGATGTCTACAAGGGCTGCGCCTACGCATTAAACCGTCCAATCCTCAATTAAGAATCCGGGTACTTTGCCTAAATCCCGATGATTGCGTGTTAATAAAACTGATTTACGAGATGGTGCGTAGGCGCAGCCCGTCGTAGACATCGCAATCATGCGTCAACGAAATTTAAGCACATAATAATTAGGTGTATGGCTTCAAATAGCAACGCTCACGTCGGCTCAAATGATCAGCTAGTTCTGTGAGCCTATTTTGTATATCGTTTGGTAAACTGTCAAACTGATTTGGAAACTCCATTAGAGTCAGAAATCGCTTGCATAGCTTCATACTTTGACGGCACTCATATTTGATTTTTTTGACTTCAACTAATGCTTCAAAAGTTAATGACTCACTTAAAATTAGTGTACTTATGTAAAGGGCAAAAAACGCAGCCTGCAAAGTGTTTGAGGCTTGCCAATAGGAATAATGTATGTCATCATCCTCTCGATAATTGCCAGAAGCAACCATATTAGGGTGAGTATGCTCACTCAGGAATGGAAACATGATTGTATGATCTGTGTTAGTCATTAGGTCTAACTTAAAAAGTGTCGCAAGAAGAATTTATTATCAAAATTCTGATTCTCTACAAGAGTCGGTGTTTATGCAAGACCCATAGATAAAATTCCACATACCTTTCGACTTCTCCCTATATTTAATCATTAGCGAGAAGTTGCAACACAACAATGATGTTGCTTAATACACTTGAGGGACAAAAAATTGCTCATTGCGGGGGGCGCGAACATAATCTTCAGCCACAGGTCTAGATGGAAGGTCTAAGGGAGGAGGTGTCATGTCTTCGTAAGGAACTTTGCTCAACAAATGATGAATGCAGTTGAGCCGCGCCCGTCTTTTATCATCTGCTTCAATGGTAAACCAGGGGGCTTCGGGAATATTCGTGTAAGCAAACATGGTATCTTTGGCTTTGGAATATTCTACCCAGCGATCGCGTGATTCCAAATCCATTGGGCTGAGTTTCCAGCGCCTTGCTGGATCGTGACTGCGAGAAAGAAAGCGTTTTTCTTGTTCATCATCGCTGACAGAGAACCAGTATTTGATTAAAACAATGCCCGATCGCACCAGCATTCGTTCAAATTCCGGGCAAGATTGCATGAATTCTTCATATTCTGCTTCAGTACAAAAGCCCATCACCCGTTCAACTCCGGCTCGGTTGTACCAACTGCGATCGAAAAGGACAATTTCGCCGGCTGTGGGAAGATGTTGCACGTAACGCTGAAAATACCACTGAGTTTTCTCGCGATCGGAGGGGGTTCCCAGAGCAACGACACGACAGCCACGAGGATTGAGTGGATCGGCAATGCGTTTAATTACTCCTCCTTTACCGGCAGCATCGCGCCCTTCAAATATGACGACAACCCGATAGCCAGTGTGCTTAATCCAGTATTGCATTTTGACTAGCTCAATCTGGAGTTGCTCTAGTTCAGTTTCAAAAGTCTTTTTGGGAATTTTCTTGGCAAAAGCTTCTGTGCTACCATCAAACATCCGTTTGGATTTTTTAGATTTTTTCTTGTCTTTTGCCTTTACTAGCTTTTCTACTAAGTTTGTAGCGGGTTGAACTAGACCATTATGTTGTTGGTTTTCAACTTCATCAATTGACATTGCAGCGACTCCATACTATCTAATCGGCATCATTAAAGCTTATCTATACAAGTATATATTTTAATGTGAACTGAGTGTAAATATACACCTTACGGAGTATTCCTACAGTAAAAATGTAAATTTTTATTCATCCCCTTTATAGTCAATTTCAATTTTTAATTTAATGGCAAAATGGATCAAAATATATCGAAAAGCGATCGCAGACGAACCTTTTAGCTATTTATTTCGTTGTAGTTGTTTAATTTTTTCTATCAACAGACGAACTTGAACAGCTTTGTTACGAAACCAGTCTGTTGAACAAATGCGGTAAATTTTCTAACCAAGCTTTTCAAGTACTTCTTGTAGGTTTTAATCCTTGATTTCTAAAGCTTTGAGGTTAATTCGCTTATGTGTCTATTGTTAGATTGCTGACGTTGCTCTATTCTGTTGACGCTCACGTTCTTGAGCTAGAGTCTTTCGGTAATCAACAGCCTCAGCAACTTTCGTAAAAGTTATCTCCGACCGACAGATTTTAAGTTCTACGTCTGTTTCTCGTACAACTTTGACTATTTCTTCTAGCGAAACTCGGAAAAACTCTTTTCTCTTATTCTCTTTGTTCATTCTTCTAGCGTGGAAATATCTGTGTAAGCGAGATTCAAGCTCTGGAGCATTTTCACAAAAGATCATAGCGTGAACATCAAAAGGGAAAGGAACAGAAGCATCACTTAGCTCTTTAACTCGCTCCATTGGTTCAAGCCTGCGTGTCATACCGATCTTATAGACATCTTCACCAAAGGAACCAATGTTTGAAATGATGTAGATGTGTCCAGATTTAGTCAGTTGAGCTTGAGAGATAGCCCTTTCCTTATTTGCTTCTGCCTCTGCAAGCCGCTTTTGTAACTCTTCGATTTGGCTAAAGAGTTTCTGCTGAACCTTTCCGGTCGCTGATTCTATATCTGTACGAGCTTTTTCCAGCGCCTCTTCATAACGACGCTCCTCACGTTCAGCCTCCTGTTTAGCTTTCTCAAGATCGCGTAATGCTTTTTCCTCTTCACGCATTTGTTCACGAATAGTACGCTGTTCTTCCTGTTCCTGATATTTTTTCTCTTGATATTCGTGGGTTAACCAAAGTTCTTCTAATTTGATATCTAAGTACCGTGGTGCAACCTCACAGTGTGTAGTTTGAGACAGCTTATTCAAGTCTTCATAGGTTTTTCTAATGCGATTCTCCATTGTTTTTGACGTTGCTGTACTTGACTTTTGCTACAGAGGCATCACATTCGCCATTGAAAGCGCGAAGAACCAATTTGAGAAAATTATCGGTCATTTTTTTGCCTTCTTTCACGCTACCGCCAACCGACCATTGCGTATGACAGATAGCAGCTTGCTTATCCTTAATCATTTGTTTCTGCTGGGCACGAATCTTGTCCAAGCGTTGCTTGTACTCTTCAGCCTCGTGAAAATCATACTTAGATTCGTAAAACCCGAAAGCTTCAAAAATTTCTTGCTCTTCAAGTCCTTGAAGTTGTGCCTTAAGTCCTAAGATTTTGACAGATAGTTCTCGCTCTTCTATTTCTGCCTGTTTGTCAAGTTGTTTAATTCGATCTGTCAGGACGGTGATTTGCGTATCTAGTTCTCTGGCAGTATCTTCTCTGGATATGAGTCCTCCATATTTCCGATCTACTTCTTGTAATCGCTGATCTATTTCCTTTAATCTCTGTTGAGCTACTGCATAATCGTTTTTACCTTGTTGTAGCCGTTTAGCCACCAAAGTTAGTGCAGTGGCTAATCCAATGGACACGAAAAATAATAGATATGTCATTTAGTTTTTTATAGATTTATGCAAGTATATATTGGCAAAATACTATCCAAACTGCCCTTAGGGACTTGCAAGAAAATAAAGTACCAGCTAAACAGGGACAATAGTAATATCCCATTTGGGTAATGTTTCAGAACGCTGCCATTGGGGTTGGTATTGTTCTAACTCTTGCGAGAGAACCTTGATTCCTTTGTGATATGTGGTTTGAACCAGATGTACAATGGGAGCAATTCCTTTCCAAGTCATATTGGCGGCCCATTGTGCTGCGGCGGCAACAGAATCTAAAATCGCACCATTCCAATAGTTCTCCAAGGCAGCCCAACACCGCTCTATTGGATTGTACTTGCTATGGTAAGGGGGATAATAAATCAGTCGAATTTTTAAATTAATTGCACAAGACAACTCAACCATGCGTTTGATAAATTGTGTGCGGTTACTGCGAGTAGCGGCACCGCCATCAAGATCAATCACCCACTCATCAAGTTCCAGGTAATTGTGTTGATTCTCATGCCACCAAGCGGTTAAACAATCGACGATAAAATCACTGGTTTCCGCCGACTGACCCAAGTAAATCGATAGCTGGTCATTATGTGTATTGAGAATGCCAAAGGGAACTAAGACTGATGACCACTGTGTATCGTGGTCATCAGCAGCTTTCGCCTCCATTGTCCGAGCTTTACCGCCTCTAGAAAGGTTGCCAATCTTCACCTTAGCTTTAGTATCTATAGACACTCGCAACGATTTGGGGTTTTCATCTGATGCCTGATTCTCCCGGAACACATTCTCGAAAATGGCATCAGTTTGCGGAATCTTTTTCAAGGGTTTCGTTTTTTGTGTTTTTTTAGGCGATACCCTAAGCGATTGAGAATTTCTCCACAAGTTTGACGAGATGGCAATTCGCTCTCGTTATAGCCATGAACACTTACTAATGCTTCTCTTACTGCTCTGGCACTAATGCGGGCATACAGAAAGGTCGATTGAAATTTAGGGTCGGCTTGAGCTTGAGCATCCACCAATGAACGAATATCTGCTTCTAAGTTGGGCAATACCTCAATACTATTGTGTCGTCCCCTTGCCTGATAATTCTCTACACAGACTATCCCCGTCCGCCTTTCATGCAAGCCGAGTTGCACACTCTGGCGATTCCATCCCATAACGGTTTCTGCAATGCGTGCTGAACTATCGAAGTAATCTTCGGTAACTTTTGCCATGAAATCTCGTTTGCGATTGCTAGTCAGTTTCTGTGCTGCATCTTTAAAGGTCGATTTGATGGTGTCGGTGAGCATGAATTGAGGGATTCCCATTCTAGATATTTAAACTAGGCGCGGACAGTTCACCGCTTCTTCTCTTCTAGAATGGCTGGTATTTTATTTTCTTGCAAGTCCCTTAACTTGAATTTGATCAATTTTCTCTGCAATTCGCTCCAAATTTAGCATAAAGGGATTGGGTATGGGGAAAAGTACGAAGAGAAAGACTCGTTGCAAGTTCTCACTCAAGTCCCCTTATCTCCTCATCCCCCTTTTACTGTAAGCGTAATCAAAAACTCAGTTGCCTCACCTAAAGTTGAATTAACAGCGATCGCTCCACCATGTTTTTCGACTACAATCTGATGAGCGATCGCTAATCCTGTTCCCTTACCAACGGCTTTTGTAGTATGCAAATGCTCAAAAATCTTCTTTTTGACATCATCTCAATGAGAGATGATTTTTAACGGGCTATGCCCCGCTTCTCTACAAGACGCTCCGCGTAGTTTGCTTCCTCGAAAAGGTACGTTATTAACACGCAAAGCGCAAATAAGCAAAGAATTTACTTTTAGCTTTGTTCAAAAATCTCAATTCATTTCCCAAATATGCAACGCCCAAGGAAGCTTGAGCAATCATTCTTGAGCTTCAGTCTGGAAAAGCCAAACCAGTCATGGGGTCACGGATATACAACCCTAGCGTGAGACTACGGATCGCTTCATCCCAAACGGGTATTAATTGTTCTGCTTGATCTACCCAATAATCGAATGTAATCAAGCACTGAATATTCGACCCCAAAGCAATGCAAGTGCGCGAAAAAGCTTCCCGTGGTTCTTCCTGAATGTCAATAAACTTCATCTCTGTCCAGACAATTTTGGCGGTTTGGCGCTTGACGGTAATAATTTCTCCCTTAGCAATGATGTTGCGGCTGTCGTTTTCCAGAACTTTCTTCAAGGTAGATTTTAGCGGAAACTTGCTCCAATCATTGGGTGGCAAATGGTTGAAAGATACTTCTAGACAACAATCATCGTTGGGGGGTTTTTTATCAAGGAACTTGAAGGATTTTTCTTGTGGCTCAAAAACCCAATCCTGGGGAACATTGAGACGGACAGCCCCGCGATTGGCAACAAATATTTTGTAGCCTGATGGAGATTCCCAGCGATGGTCAGGCTTTAATTCAAGCGTTTCTTTAATCCACTGGAGATTGCTTTTTTTACGCTTTGCCATAGTCTTTTTGTAGTCTCTGCTAAAGAGGACATCACAGAATAGCCCGTCGTAGACATTGCCCTCTGTGTTAATGTTATCAAATTGCTAGGATTTTGAATAACTATTATATTAAAGAAATAAAATTCTAGGGATTTTATATTAAGAATCCAAGGTAACTGTAGTGTTGTGATTAAAATTTCAGCTTTCAGCATTAAAATCTTAGCAGCAGTATTCATGGTTATGGATCATGTGTGCTATTTGCTAATGCCAGACATAGTAATCTTACACTTATTAGGGCGATTGAGCTTTCCGCTGTTTGCATGGCTTTTAGCTGAAGGCGAAAAACACACCCAAAATGTATACCGCTATGGGAGGAGACTATTAATTACAGCAATTATATCCCAACCATTTTATAGTGTTGTTTTTCAGAGATTGTCATTTAATATTCTCTTCATGCTTTTTCTTGGACTTGTGATGTTGCGCTTAGTAAAGCGTTACCCGCAATTATGGCAGCAATTAATAATTATTGGATTATGTGCAGCAGTTGCCGAGAGCCTGCGCGTTGAATATGGAGCGTATGGGATTGGAGTAATTTTCTTGATGTCCCTAACAGATAAACTCAAGCCCATAGTATGGTTGCTCTACTGGTGCAGCTTTAACTTTTTTATGTTAATAATCCTATCTGTGTTTAATATCTCTCAAAGTTGGGCAATTCTTGCAGGATTTATTGTTTTTCAATTCAATGGTAGACAAGGTTCACGAGCTAAATGGTTTTATATGTT
The DNA here is from genome assembly GCF_023734775.1 of Nostoc cf. commune SO-36. NCBI lineage: Bacteria > Bacillati > Cyanobacteriota > Cyanophyceae > Nostocales > Nostocaceae > Nostoc > Nostoc commune. The sequence goes on from NZ_AP025732.1 coordinate 2,920,172, forward strand.
CTACCCGGCTCACTTAATAATTTTAGGTATGATCAATTATTTAATACAGTCTAGGTAGAATTGAAGATTTGATAAGCGTGACTGTCAGATCATAGTTCAAGCCAAAGTCGGCAGCAAAAAGATTGAACCAGAGGCATTCCTTAAGCCTGCAACATATACAGTAATTAAAATAACTAATTTAAGCGATTGCAAAATTTTATTTTATTACCGAAAAATTCAAAAATCAGATATATTTATTTACATAGATGGATGCTATAGAGGCAAATATCTTACTTTAGAAAGATGCCTTTTTCAGAAAATACTTTTATTTGACTAGAAATTGAAAAATAACTAAGTAAATATACATTTTACTCAATGATATTCATCAGATAAATTTTATAAATCTTAGTCTTGTGTTAACGTTTGTCAGCTATGATGCCATAGTGAATGATAATAATTCGGATTTAGATATCTAGGGATAATTGTGTCAACCCAAGAAAAATCCCCTAGATTTATCCTCCAAGCTGCAAAATGTAGCCGAAAGTAACTACTGAATAGGTAAATCTTTAAGGTAAGAAGCATGAGTTATACTATCGAGTCTGCACGCAATATTTTCTCTAGCACTCAAGTGGCAGACGCTGTTCCAGCCACTACAGCAATGTTTGCTGAACTCAACATTGACGATCAATTAGCATTTCTTTGGTATGCCTACGCTGAACTAGGTCGTACAATTACTCCAGCTGCTCCCGGAAAAGCCAATCTGCAATTAATGGAAGGTATATTCAACGATATTAAGCAGATGTCTCATGAACAACAAACGCAGTTAATGAGAGATTTAGCGAGTAATGCTGACACTCCCATCAGCCGTTCTTATGCGTACTTTGGTGTCAATGCTAAGTTGGGATTCTGGTGGCAGTTAGGTGAGTGGATGAAACAGGGTATCGTCGCTCCTATGCCAGCTGGCTATCAAATGTCACCTCAAGTTAAAACAGTGCTAGAAGCTGTGCAGAGAATCGATCAGAGTCAGCAAATTACTGTACTACGCAATACTGTAGTAAATATGGGGTTCGATCCGTCTCTGGCTGATAACAAACAAGGAGAAGTCATAAACTTTAAGTTCCCGCGTGCATCCCTAAGTCCCCAATTTACTATTGAGGGAGTTACAGAACCAACAGTGCTGAAATACATTGAAGCTATGAATGCAGATAACTTTGAAGCTGCTGTTGCTTTATTTGCTGATAGCGGTGCGCTACAACCACCCTTCCAAAAACCAATTGTTGGCCGAGAAGCGATCACTTCCTACCTACGAGATGAAGGACAAGGGTTGGTGATGAAGCCAAGCAAAGGCGTTTCGGAAACTATCGAAGATGGTTATACACAGCATAAAATTACTGGTACGGTCGAAACTCCTTGGTTTGGAGGTAATGTTGGGATGAACATTGCTTGGCGATTTTTACTTGATCCTCAAGGTCAAATTTACTTTGTGGCTATTGATTTACTTGCTTCTCCTAAAGAACTGCTTAACCTAACTCGCAAGTAAAATTTCTTTGCTTGATTAAATTGCGCTTGTCTAAGATGATGTTTTAAAAGGGTTTTTGCTCTCATTGTTAGGAAAGCATTGCATTTTAGTACATAGCTAAAACTTTAATTTGGCGTTGTATTTAACCCACTGTAAAACTGCAAAATTCTAACTTTTGGGACTTTTAAAACATCTTCTAAGCGTCATGACGATCATCAAATAAAATCTTAATAAATGCTCGGTTTTAGCTGAACCGAGCTTTAGTTATGTTTTAGCAATTTCTAGGAGTTGTTTAGATTGCTCCCTTTAGGCACTATGTTTTGGGAGCATCCCACTTTTTTGGATGTCATTGCGAACGCAACGAAGTGGAGTGAAGCAATCGTAAAATCTCGTACTAAGAACAAAAACCATGCGATTGCTTCGTCGTTCCTCCTCGCAATGACGGTTATTCTTTAGTTGCTAAATAAAAACTGGGATCACCCCTATGTTTTGCGATCGCACTGTCATGAGGATAATCATAACTGGTCATTACAGCCCAGAAATATAGATAAAGTCAAATTTAGTTAGCAAAAGCAGCTTTTACTTATTCAAACCCCAGTTTGCTTACTCATTTTGGTGTTTTCCGCAAGCAAAAGCAGCTTTTACTTACTCAAACTCCAGTTTGCTTACTCATTTTGGTGTTTTCCGCAAGCAAAAGCAGCTTTTACTTACTCAAACTCCAGTTTGCTTACTCATTTTGGTGTTTTCCGCAAGCAAAAGCAGCTTTTACTTACTCAAACCCCAGTTTGCTTACTCATTTAAGTAATTCGCGCAATCTGCCATAATTATCCTTATGTAACAAAAGCTATTGTAGATTTGCCGGAATTCTCTCAGGTTGATCAATACGCAAGTTCTTTAAGGTAAAGAATATTAGCCGTACTGTATTACAAGGTGTAGATCATGGCTCGGAGAAAAAGAGACGTAGCACTGCTACGTCTCTACTGCAACTAAATTATTCGGTGCGATCGCACTTAATTTGCATAAGGTACACTTTTATAGTGACTTTATCCGTTCTATCCCACCCCATATTTCAAAAAGCCGTTTAGTTTCAGCTTCTATGTCTGAAGTTATTCTTGGTTGTCTATTCCCAGAACCTGGGAAAACAACATAAACAATGTCTTTGGGAATTCCTCGCCTGACTCTTGAACGCACCAATGGATCGTTCCCAAGAGCCTGAGACAGAGCTATTGAACCCTCCCCTATTTGGTTTTTAGGGCCAATGTCAGCATAAATTGCAAAAGCAAGTTTTTCGTTATTACTGTTATAAACAACTGCAAAATCTCCTAATTTAACGCCTGTAACCTTTTTCAAATCACTGTTTCCCGGAAGAACAATATATGATATCTTGCTTGAATCAACATATCTGCGTGGATCTTGTTGAACAAATCCAGAATCGAATAACGCAGTTGTAGAAATATAGTATCCAGGATATGGATCGGTGCTGCCTTGAATAAGCGGATTACCATCTTTATTGACAACTATTGCCCACCAGTTACCTGGATTTCCAGCATTTGCCAAAAAATCAATTCCTGTATCTGCTGGGTGATAAGCATTAGGCGCACCATCAGCATTAATACTCATACCTGCTTCATAAAAAATGGCAGATTCTCTCTCTGCTTGTTGAATAGGAACTCCACCAATTTTAATAAGAGTATTGATAGAAAAGGTTGTGATTGGACTAAGAAATTTTTGAGATACAAAACCTTCTAAAATTTTTCCTTCAAGAATAGTTGCAACTTTAAGCCACTTGTTATCATCAAAACTTTCAATTTTAGATACAATTTGTGATTTTGCAAGAACCCCAATTCGATTGGTATCGTCAACAATAGGTGCTGAACGTATATTTAAACTATCTGATGTAACTTTGAATTGCTGCATATTTTACTCCAATTTAAAAATTTAAATGGAACTACATTTTAAAAAGCAAATTTAGTAATGTCTATGATAGGTGTACTTAGATTATGGCGATTTTCATTTTAATCAGGATGAAGTACACCGATTGTAGAGTTATATCAATCATGGGCATTAGAAAAATAAAGGCGATCGCATGAATACGTTACATAATATTACATACAAAAAAATCCCCCAGCTTCTTAAAGGTTGAGGGGGATTTAGGTTTCAAGTTTTTAGTGCATAAGCTTTGTTTATGCAGTTATGGCGATCGCGTTCTTAATTACGCTAAATGCACTGAACCTGTATATCCTTTGAGAACTCCCAAAGAAGTACCAAATGAATTAATCAGCGTGTCATGTCCTATCCGGGTAAAGCTAGCATTTAAGCCGATGACATCTAAGCGATCGTTGCAATCAAAGCCATAAATAGTTGCAAAGCCACTACTTCCCAGAATTACTGTATCTGTTCCTTGACCCAAGTAGACTTTATCATTTCCTCCGCCTATTACCTCAACAGATGAACCAAACAGGTTTGTATCCGTACTTAAAGGATTAGGCAGAGAAACTGTTTCTCCTCGCAGATTTACTAAATCATTCCCATTTCCCACAAAAATAGTATCATCACCTGAACCAGCAAAAATTAAATCATCACCTGATCCAGACTTAATAGTGCTGTTTGTATCAATTGTAATAATTGTATCATTGCCATTACCTGTAAAAATCTTTGTATCACTTGAGCCAGGGATTCCATAAGCAAGAATAAAATCCTCGCCACAGCCAGTTTTAACCGTGGTTTCGCCATAGGGAGCGACAGCAATCTGATTGTCACCATCTCCAGCATTTATAGTTTGGTTATACAATGGCAAACCAGTAGCGAAAAAAATATAAGTTGCGATTGAAAGTTCACTAGTTATAACATCATTTCCTGAGCCTGTTTTAATGTTGGCATCTCCGCTTCCCAAAAGAATTAAGTTGTTACCTTTTCCTGCATCAATGGTTCGGTTAGCAAATCCACTTAAATAGAAAATATCGTCGCCTGCTCCGGCTGAGGCAATCACTTTTGGAATTGCCCCTAAGCCAATAATATTAGTACCATCAGCATCATATAAATAGTTCCCACCGTAATCGTCTAAAAAGTTATTTCCACTGCCTAAATTAATTTTGTAATTACCAGATCCCAAACTGACATAATCATCTCCTGCTCCAGCATCAACGATCGCACTAATCCCATCAGGATTAGAGGATAGAGGACTAGTTTGCAATACTTCCCCATTAAAAGTAGTAGAGAGGTAGATTGAGTCTATTTGCCTTGCTAGTAAAACAACATCATTGCCATCTCGTGTATTCACAACATTGTTGTTGCCTTCTACAATAAACCAGTCTGGATTAGCAGTACCGGAAACTCTTTGATTACTCTCTTGAATGACTTGTTCAGTGTAGGTAATGCCGCGAAAAACTTGGGTTGTCATAAAAATTTCCTTTATAGCTCAATACAGTTCAGTGAAACCCGAAGGCACGTATATGAGCTACTTTTCTGAAAACATGAATATAATCCGGTTAATTTGAAAAGATTTTTCTAATTGTGGTTTAAATAAATCAACAAGCCTGCAAATGACAAGCAATATGTATGCACTATGCTTGTAACTGCGATCGTCAATCAATTTTGAATACTTTATCGAACAGAATTCAGGAGTCAGGAGTCAGAATTCAGCAATGTTTTCTGTATGACTGGCAGATAGCGCGGCGTATACCCTTCGGGATGCTTCGCTTAGAGCGAGTCCGCGTACCCTTACAGGGAAGCAAGCTACGCTTTTAGCGTCTCGTAGAGAGCGTCTGAATAATCGGGTTTAAGACCCCCATCAAATTGAAAGTTTGGTGGTCTTCAAGACGCGACGCTCGTTCCTCTCTATCGCTACGCTATCAGTCGCGGGTCTGAATCCCTGACTGATTTATTCTGACTCCTGTTAGCGGATAGCTAAGGTTTAGCCCATTCTGAGTTCTGAATTCTTCTTCAACAACTAATCCAACATAATATTTAGCCGTGAGATTGGGCTGGCAGTGTTGAGGTTCAATTTATGTGCAAAGTTTAGCATATTTGATAAGATGGTGGGTTAGATTTTGCGACAACTTACCATAAAGCTACCTTTGATTTGATAAAAAAATTTAAATAAAAGTTAGTCTGTTGGCATCTTGGGAACTATAGAAGTAATTCAAATTAGGATCAACTTCCAGTTTCCAGCAATGAAGACTCATTATTTCAGCAAAGGTAAAGCGTTCCCATTACAGATTGTTCTTGTTGTTCCCTTCCTGATCCAAATTTTTGCAGCAGTCAGTTTAGTTGGTTATTTGTCCTTTAAAAATGGCCAAAGAGCAGTTAACGACTTGGCAGAACAGTTAATAGATCGTACCAGTGAGGTAGTAGATGAACACCTCAAGTCTTACCTTGCCATTCCGCAAACACTTAATCAGATTAATGCAGATGCTATCCGCAGGGGAATATTAGATGTGCGCGATCGCCAAACCCTTGGCAAGTATTTCTGGGATCAAATGCAGGCGTATGACCTGACTTATATTGGTATTGGACTAACCACAGGTGAGGGGCTGGGTGCTGCTCGTTATGATGGCAAGACAATCACCATTGATGATTGGACTGCCAACCTTCCTAATAATAATACCAACTACGCCACGGATAATCACGGTAATCGGACTCAAGTTAATAATCGTTTTACTTGGAACAATTTTAGCGAAGTTTGGTATACCCAAACCATAGCTGCTGGTAAACCCATCTGGGCAAAGATTTATACTGCAAATTTTCCAACAGCCCCCTACATTGCTGCCTCTGCCAGTCGTCCAATTTATGATGCACAAAATCGCTTGCTGGGAATGATTGCAACAGACATTCACCTGCTGAAACTCGGCGATTTTTTACGCAGTTTAGATATTAGTCAATCAGGGCGGGTGTTTCTTTTAGAACGGGATGGCACATTAATCGCCAGTTCTGGTACAGAGAAGCCTTTTGTCATTGTTAATCAAAATATCCGGCGATTGCAAGCGATCGACAGTTCTGATCCAGTAATACAGAATATCGCCAGACGCCTCCAAACCTTCGGGTTTGAATCTATCAATCAAGATATAGATTTTCGTGTTGAGGTGGAAGGAAAACAGTATTTTGTCGATGTTGTACCTTGGCGTGACAAGTATGGCTTGAATTGGCTGATGGTAGTGAGTGTGCCAGAAAACGCATTTATGGCGCAGATTAATGCCAACACGGGCATCACGATCGCGCTTTGTTTGAGTGCATTAGTTGTTGCCTCGGTAATGGGCGTATTTACCTCCCATTGGATCATACGCCCCATTCTCCGCCTGAATCGGGCAAGTGAGGCAATGGCATCTGGTAATTTAGGTCAGACAGTAGAAACTAGCAACATTCAAGAACTTAATACCCTGTCCAACTCTTTCAACCACATGGCAGGGCAATTGAACGAATCGTTTACTGCCCTAGAGAAAAGCAAAGAAGAACTAGAAGATCGGGTAGAAGAACGGACTACTGAACTCAAAAATGCATTAGAAGAATTGCAGCGTACTCAATCTCAAGTTATTCAAAGTGAAAAAATGTCAAGTCTGGGGCAACTAGTTGCTGGAGTCGCACACGAAATTAATAATCCAGTCAACTTTATTCATGGCAACCTCGTCCATGTGCAAGAATATACCCAAGATTTATTAGTACTTGTGCAATTATATCAGCAGTATAATGCTAACCCTGCTGTTGAAATTCAAACCACTGCCGAAGAAATGGATCTGGAGTTTTTGCGGGAAGATTTGCCAAAAATGTTGTCTTCCATGAAAGTTGGCACTGATCGCATTCGCCAAATTGTACTGTCGCTACGAAACTTCTCCCGTATCGATGAAGCAGAATTTAAAAGTGTTGATATTCATGAAGGCATCGACAGTACTTTAATGATTTTGCAACACCGTCTTAAAGCTAAACCAGAACAACCGGAAATTGAGGTGATAAAAGACTACGGCACTATACCTCTAGTAGAATGCTATGCCGGACAAATGAACCAGGTATTTATGAATATTTTAGTAAATGCAATTGATGCGTTAGAAGAGAATAATACCAAGTGTACCTATCAGGAGATAAAGGACAATCCCAGTCGAATTAAGATTCGCACATCAGTAGTGAACTCAAAGTGGTTAGAAATAGCGATCGCTGATAACGGAGTCGGAATTTCCCAAGAATTTCAGCAACGAATATTCGATCCTTTTTTCACCACAAAACCCATTGGCAAAGGAACCGGAATGGGTATGTCTATTAGCTACCAAATTATTACAGAAAAACATGGCGGCAAACTGGAGTGCTTCTCAAATCCTGGAGAAGGAACCGAGTTTATCATTCAGGTTCCTCTCCGGCTAAAGGTTGATGAAGCGGTTTAACTTAATTCTAATTTGGAACTGCCAAATTATCTAGCTATTATTACGGTAGTCAGTTTTAAATCAGCATCATATTGTACATACAGATGGGTAATTAAAACCAGTAGTTATATTTGTTAAGGAACCTATGCAGATAAATCAGGTGATCGAAACCTACGATCGCGGGGCGGTGGATTATGACGCAATTATGAAGCGTTACTGGCACATTGAGCGCGAACCGTTAATTGCTTCCTTGCAGCTTCAGTCAGGACAAACCGTACTAGATGCTGCGGTAGGAACAGGTCTTAATCTTTCAGCTTACCCTGAAGGGGTAAGTGTCGTTGGTGTTGATCTTTCTCATAAGATGATGGATGAAGCACGTAAAAAGCACGTATCCGCAGACATCACCTTTAAGGTATCGGATCTTTGCAATCTGGATTTTCCTGATAATAGCTTTGATGCAGCAGCATCAGGATTTACCCTCTGTGTCCTTAACGATCCAGTCCGCGCTCTTGAGGAGATCCTACGAGTTACCAAACCTGGTGCATTAATTGCCATTCTCGATTACTGCAAATCGCAAGATCCAGAGATTCAAAAATGGCAAGAGTTAATCGCTGATGGTACTTCACAGCTAGGCTTCCCAACTGACAAAATCAAGTGGAATGCATTAATGAATTATGACAAATTGATTTACAACAGCAAGCTAACCATTGAAGTGCTTGCAGACAATCGCACAGAAAGTCCAAACCCGTTTTTATGTGGTTGCCAATTACTACTTAAAAACTCAAAAGTTTAAAGCCAACAGTATCGCACTCTTATAATTTTGTTTTGTAGTGAGGACTTTAGTCCTCTCTACGAGACGCTACGCGGTTAGCGCAGCTATGCCCAAAAGGTTTTATAAAATGAGGACTGAAGTCCCGACTACAAACATTTTTAATAGCTTGTAACTATATTACAAGTTATTTTCAAACAATTCTAGAACATATTGCCAAGCATCAGGAGCAGCTTCTGGGTTATAACTTGGGTGCTGCTCTAAAAATGGGTACTTATCTTTGAAAAATCCGGCAAAGAATCCATGTCCGGCATCGTATCGAAATACACGATGATTGATTTGATGTTTCTTTAATTCTGCTTCTATTTGCTCATTTTCTTCCTGGGAAATTAATGTATCTCTTGTACCAAAAAATGCATAAATAGTACCTTTAATTTCCGAGGTACGATTAATGGTTGGAGTCTCTTCACCATAACTAGAAGTGGTAATTCCACCACCATAAAACGAAGCTGTGGCTTTGATATCGGGTAAAGTTGCAGCTATGTAAGCAACATGACCACCAAAACAGAAACCAATGACACCAATCGAATTATCTTTGACATTGGGTAAAGTTTTGAGGTAGGTAATGGCAGCTTGAATATCGCTTAAAATCTCGTGATACTTAACTTGTTGATAATATTCCAACCCCAGCTGATATGCTTCTGGACTAAAGCCAGCATCTTCTGGGCTAAAGTCAGCCTCAAAACCGGGAGCAGTACGTTGATACATCGCCGGGGCGATCGCTACATAACCTTGTTTAGCGATTAATTCGGTGATATCTCGAATATTACTATTGATTCCAAAAATTTCTGGAAAAACTATAACCGTGCCAAAGGTTCCGTTTTGTGCTGGTTGAGCTAAGTAAGCATCAATTTCTAAACCATTGTTAGGTACTTTGACATGGCAAGTGTTAATTTCGATGTTTTTTGTTTCTAGCATCTTTGTTTAGGCTGATTTTATACCAACTCATTTATTTTGACTGGTTTTCGACACAGACGGGCACAAACATCAGAAGTATTGCTCTCCTCAACCATGACTTTACAGCTATGAGCAGATCAAAGAAATTTCTAACTTTTGAATAGATACCATCTCAAACTTCTGGATGATGCTAGGGGTTTTTGATTTGTGCGACCTTACATAAAGTAAGCATAAAGACTCAAAATTAATAACCACAAGAAAAAACAATGCCCGATCAAAGTTTTAGAACAAATATTCCAGAAATTGACCCAACAGAGATTGAAGATACTCGAACTGCGATCGCAGACGAACATCGCTCATTTCTGGAAAAAGTCATGGTTCGAAGCGGATTTGCAGATTTGTATGACACAAGAGACTTTACCGAAGTTGTGTATCGCGTTATGCGCGACTTGATGACAACAGAAGCTAGCGATCGCGTCGCAGCAGAACTGCATACAGAAGCTGTGCCTACAGATGAGAAAGCACTCCAGTTTGAAGTAGCTGATTTGTGGAAAGATACCAATCCAATTGTGGGATTTTTAAGCCGGGTTCGTCCACCCTGGCAAGGCCCTGGTATCTTTAAGATCGATTCCGATCGCTTCCTGTTCCGAGTTGCTAATGAAGGTGGGAAGCCGGGAACTGTAGACAGAGAGCAAGCGGTTAAAGCAGTGTTTTCTGCCACCAAAGACGAACTTTCCGAAGAACGGATTCAGGAAATTGCTAGCTGGCTACCTGATTATGTACGTCAGCTTTGGGAGCAAGCTTAATTAGAAGGCTAAAACAAAGTCAAGCCTGGTTTGTGATGATTACTCACAAACAGGCTTCTTATATTAAATGCTGAACGTCTAGATGAAGTATTGAATCCCACGCTGATTGTTGAAGTTCTATCCCCTTCCACCGCAGATTGCGATCGCCAAAGTAAATTTCGGATGTATCGATCAATTCCGAGTTTTAGCGAATATTTATTAGTCGAGCAAGATGAACCTTTTGTGGAACGCTACAGTAAACAAGCCGAAGGTTGGTTGCTCAGTGATTTTAGCGGTTTAGAGGTATCTATTTCTTTAGATTCAGTTGGGGTTGAATTATCGATGGCAGAAATTTATCGCGGCGTTGTTTTTGAGTAAATCAGCTTTGTGACGATGTATGCATTGGGAGGGGTGATCTTAAACAGAGGTTTTGCTATCATCACTTATTATACAAATTCACGCTACGCCATATTGCGTATATTGACGTTGATAAAATGGCTGTAGTCCCAAAACAATATCCTCTTTAGGTACTCCCATCTCAGTCAAGTCTTCAGCAATTTGGATATCTGTCATATTACGTTGAATCCATATCTTTTCATCTTTGATATCAAGATGTATCACACAATTATAAATTCGGTCATATCCATCCCAACCAATCTCTAAAATCTGATAATGATCTCGTGCAGTATCGAATATCAGTTGAATTTCAACATCTTCCTCTGAAGATTTGTAACTGCCATACTTCGTTAGTAACTTCTGAATATATTCACGATATTGGTCTAGCTTTGCCATTGTACAATCACCTCAACCTTTGGATCGTAAACTATTAACTTAACTTGATACTCTTGTACTGAACTTTAGCCAAAGTCTCGGCTAAATAGTGAGCGATAGGTTGAGACTGGAACTGCTAAAAACAAAACTCGTTCAGGCTCCCTAATTCGCAAAGCCAATCGATAATTGAGAAATTGCTCCAAAGCTGCATGGTACTCAAACAGTTCTGAATCCCCTAAAAAACTTTTGATCTCAACAGCAGTTTTTTCAGTTCCTCGCTCGGCTGGTAATATTTTTTCTGCACCTAAATCGATTGACATTTTATCTTTGGCAAACTTAACTACTAGCGGATCTTGCGTGATGATCCACCCTTCTTTTTCAAGTCCTCCTTTGACAGCTTCGTGAAAAATGTCTCTTGCAGACATGGACAGAACCAGAACTTAATACCTTTATAATACCGAAGCATTGTCAATCAATGCAATAACGCACCATACGCGAGGAATGCGATCGCCTACTGATATGATGAAGGTGCATTGTGATTTGCGATAACGCATACTACATTGGGGATGCGATCGCATTACGACTGTGGATACACATCAAATACTAGTTGTGAACGATAGAAACACACATCAAACTCCAAAAAGAAGTTCATACGTCCTAGCAACAAAGGTACATCATTAGACAAACTCCACGCAAAAACTAACCGAACAGGCTCAAACGATCCAATCTGAGCAGATACAAGCAAACCTCTTGCTTCAATGGGAGCCAAATTACCAGCCAACGTTACAGAAATTGTCTGTTCTTCCCAAATAGCGCCTAGTTGAATACCAATACTATATGGCAGAACGCTAACGCTTGCTCCAGTATCTAACAAACCAGAAACGTCTACTGATGAGTTACGATAGGTTAATATTAATGGTAGCTTTGGCAGCGCATCAGGAACACCAAATGTATCGTATCCCTCTGTAAAGGAAAATCTTTGAGGATTAACCATTGTGCATTTACTCGTCTGACTCTAGCAGTTGAGAAAGTTGATGTGCAGCTGCGTGGGAATTAAGTGGCGACCAAATAGGGTAAGTTGCTCCTTGCTCTAATGATGGTTCTTCATCCTTAGATAATTCTGAAACTAGAAACTGCATGACTTTGAGTTTATCTGCACGAGTTAAATTTCGCAGGGTAGGAAATAGCTCTACGGCGTTCATAATTGTCATCCTGGAAATGAATCAATATTTCTATCTTTCCACAAATTTTATCACATTGTTGAAAGCTGGAACAATCCGATAACAATTACAGCATAATTACGAATACTCAGTATAAAGAAAATCTAGTTATGATGGAGAGCAAGTTCTCTCTTAAGACTAAACTCGTATCAAGCAAAACTGCAATTACCTTAATGATTTTGCTTTTAGTCTACAAAAATCAAGATTGACTTAATACAGCGCTTCCGCCTGTTATAAGGTACACTAGGTTAAAATATAAATACTTTTAAATGAAGTCATACTCTATCGAGCTTCGAGAAAAAATAGTTGCAGCACATATTCAAAAAAATATCTCAATCAGGAAAGTAGCTAACATATTTTCTGTCTCAAAGAGTTTAGTGCAAAAGCTTGTAAAACAACAAAAACTTGAAGGAAATTTACAACCAAAGCCGCGAGGAAAACCACAATTTAGTCATCTGACAAATGCTGACATAGAGTTAAGAGAATTAGTTGAAGCACATCCAGATGCAACATTGATAGAGTTGTGTGAATTATTTGCAGACAAAACTGGTAATTGGGTAGGTCGAAGTGCAATGTGTCGTGCCTTACAAAAATTAGGATTAAATCGTAAAAAAAAACATTGCGGAGTAGTCAAGCAGCAACAGAAAGAGTTCAAAAACTAAGAGTAGAATATTGGGAACAGGTCAGAGATATAGATCCAGATAACTTAGTATTCCTAGATGAGACAGGAGTTTTATTAGGTCTGGCAAGAACTCATGCGCGTTCGCAACAAGGAACAAGAGCTTACGACCAAAAACCATTTTATAGAGGTGCAAAAGTCACAGTAATTGGAGCAATTAGTATTAAAAAAGTAGTGGCGTTAATGACGATGAATAACTCAATGGATAGCCAAGCATTTGATGTATTCATTGAGAAGTTTTTAGCGCCTAATTTATGGACAGGAGCAGTAGTCGTCATGGATAACTTACCTGCCCATAAACTAGCATCAATTGTACCAATGATTGAAGCTGTAGGTGCGAAAGTTATTTGTTTATCCTCATACTCTCCTGATTTTAATCCAATCGAGTTATGGTGGTCACAACTCAAATCTTTTTTACGCAGTTTTGCTCCAACTACAACAGAAATGGTTGATACAGTAATCTCAGTTGCACTCGACTTAATGAATCCTCAACATTTAAAAAACTGGTTTACTAATTGTTGCTATTGTACCTCATAACACCGGGAAGTGCTGTATATCATGTCAAACTCACATGGAAGCACAAAATAATGCTCAGAACATTTGTCTATTTTGATGCCTCAACGATTGATTATGAGGTATTGCAGCAAATCTACTCTACAAACAGTCAACTCCAGGAAGTTGAGCAAAATATATGTGTTTTTGAGTTTGATGCTATAACATTTGCCCATGCATTAATGTTGTTAGGGCAAAATGGAAACCGATTTGGTTATGATCTTTCGCTCTACCTTAGTACAGTAGTTTATTTTTTTAATAATTCAACTACATCTGTTAATGGATTAATAATTGTTGATCAAGGCTCTTCAGATTTTAAAAAACGTATTTCTGAAGATTTAGGAGTTGCAATATCCTCTTTGTTTATGGCTCAATCATTTCAGATTAAATGGGAAACTATTACTCAAATACCTCAAAATAAAAAGCTTTCAAAAAAGACTCCTGACTTTTTGGGATTTAACCTAAATGATGAAAGATATATTTATGAATCAAAAGGAACGACTCAGCCACAGAATATCGAAAGTGCCATGACTAAGGCACTGGAGCAATCGAAAGGCTATCCAGAAACTGCTACAGGCAAATTTGCGATTGTTTCGTACTTTCCGACGGGAGGCAAAAGTATGCCACCGTTCACATTTATTGCAGATCCTCCAATTTCTGACATTTTTATACCTGAAAGAGAGAATTCAATACTTTTGCATTACACTCATGTTCTTAGCTTTGCTGGCTTAGACAATACTTTACGATTTTATGAAAATTTGCTAGTAGAAAAATTTAAATTGGATAGACAAGATGAGCAAGAAAGAACTTTATATCGATTTCCAAGAAATCTTGGGCTTCAACGTTTCTTAGATACAGTAATACAAACTTTTGAGCAAGAAAGGGTAACAAAAGATACTTTTGCATGGAGAAATATAACTTATATAGGAAGGTATTTAGACCTTCCAGACGGCAGAAGCCGACTATTTACGGGTGTTCATGTGGAGACAATAGAACAGATCCTTAGACTTGATACCAACATTCAGGTATTTAGCAATACTCGTGTTCGAGAGAATGGAGAAGAAATTAGTACCTTGTCTGACGGAACAATCTTTAAAATTCAAGCACCAGATGCCGAAAATCAACGTTTTCCTGCTAAACCACTTAAATTTAATTAATGTATTTTAATAATGCTTATCTAACACTTTTGAAACTCCCCTTGCTCTCAATGCTTTGATAAATCGCTGATCCATTGAGTCTTCATCAATAAATAATCGAATTGGACTCATATTGCTTGCCCCATTTCTGTAGCTAACCGCTTGTAATCTGCTTTTTCAGCAGAGATATACGCCTCAATTTCCTCTCGATTAGCGTGATAATAAGTTAAAGCAGCATAAACCTGAACAAGATTTACATTTCCCATGCGTTCTGCAATTTCTTCTGCATTCAGTCCAAGTTTGTACCAAGCTGTGATGCGTTGAACAGAAACTCTAGTACCAGCAATGCGAGGACGACCCCCTAAAGTTTCAGGTGACTTAACAATCAGTGTTCCAATGTCAGTAGCCGACATAAATATCTTAATGGGTTTATTTTGATGATTTTTCACCCATAAATCATAGCAAATTATATAAAGATGCTATGATTTACCATTAAATTTAACTTTGTTTATAAACCATTTCCATTTTCAACTTCTCAATCTCCAATCTCAATTTGTCATTCTCCATCTTCAAATTAGCGTTATCCTCCCTAATCAACTCAACTTCATTTCTCTTACTCAAAGCTTGATTAATCGCCAACTTCCTCATATCTAGTGAAAACCAACGCTGATAAGTTTGCGTGTGAACCTGCACACTATGCCCCAAATTATCCGCCGCAGCTTTAATTGGTATCCCTAAAATATGCGCCCGGATTGCCCAAGCGTGACGTAAATCATAAGGTTTAAAATCCAATCCTATTTTGCGAAACCACCAACTTATTCGCTGTGTCAACGCTGTTATCTCAGCATGATTGGTGTTATCTTTTTTAGCGATCGCACTCCCCAACATCTCTACATATCTAGGATTTCTCAAATCAAAATCTTCAATCCATTGCCGATGTAATGGTAATGCTTGTCTCTCACCAGTCTTAGAATCCTTATGAACCTTCCATGTCAAATCTACATTTTCTTGACTCAACCACCAATCAATATCAGGATTAATAAAAAGTTCCCGTGGGCGTAAACCAAAAACTGCTAACATTCCATACGTCCAGCGCCAGAGTTGCCAGCTATCTTGAACATTTTGATTTACTTGATTACCTCTGTTATGCAAATAATCTTCAAATTTTAGAATTCCATCAGCTATTTCCGCATCTGTAGGGATAGTGCGGGAGTTATTCTCAGGCATTTTGGAATACTTAGATAAATCGATTTCGATTTTAAATGTCATGCAAAATGCCGATATAGCTCTAGCTGCATTATATTTAGCCCATTCCTTATCGATTTGTTCAATGGAACTTATCAGATTGGCAGCAGTAGCTAAATCTTGAGGATTCGTAAATCGTTTAGTTCGGGAAAAGTAATAAAAAAAAGTATGTTCGCTTTTGGTAGTTCGTTTATGAGTCCTAAAATACTCTTCTTCAAATTGTTCGAGTAATTCTCCTATAGTCTTAAATTCTTTTTTAATCGCTTCATTTCCTAAATATTTATCATTCCACTCAAAAGTTTTCCGAGCGATTAACTTCCCTAACTCATAGGCTTCTTCCTCAGCCGTCTTGAGTCCATCCAAGTTAGAGGGAATATTCAAGCTGATATTGTATTGTTTTCTCCCAGTACCATTACTATCTTTGTCTCCCGGCTTAATTGGTAACGTCGCCCGTAATTGCAGACTTCCATTCGATTCTCTAATTGTCACCTTTGCCTTTGCAGACTTCAAACGCAGATTAACTTTCTCTAATTCCAGTAGTACTTTCGTTTTCATGTGTTCTTTTTGCTGCTGTGCTTGCAGAGATGAGCAAAAAAACGGGCGATTTTTTAATCACCTTGGTTCAGGACAACATTTAGATGATGCGTAATATCATATCCGCTTGATTGCTTATTAAACCCGAAGAACCTCACCCCGCCAAAGCTACGCTTTGTCTCCCCTCCCCGCAAGCGGGGAGGGGATTAAGGGGTGGGGTTCTTTTCTTATGGGTAATTTAGCGGACATGATATGAGTCCTGAACCTGATTATGCATCGCTGTGTTTTTAGCCTATATTTAGGCTAAAAATAAATGTGTTATCAACGAACAATGCTTATCGCTGACACTGTTTACTGCAAACATTAGGCTGTTGAAAAGAATTAAACCACAAAAAGGATTACTCCGGCCCTTATCACGGTTATGACGGCTTTGCCATCTTCGCACGCGACATGGACTTGGCACTCAACAGCCCAACCTGGGGATTCATTGGCGCTCCTTGGAATGAAAAAGCTCAGGCTAAGAAGGCTGAAGCTAAGGCTAAGGCTGCCGTTTAGGGAAATGGGAGAGTCAGATAAGTAAGGATAACCTGGGGCTAAAGCCCCAGGGGGGAGTTGGGAATACAAAATTCAAAATTGAAAGATTAAAAATTTATTTTGATTTTTGCATTTTGAATTTTGAATCATATTCCCACTCCCTACTCCCACCTCAATTAGTAAAGAATTCAGTAACCTTGGAGATCCAGAAATGCCTCAGAATCCAGAAAAAATTCAAGATCACGTCGAGTTATTCCACCAACCAGAGTACAAACAGCTATTTGAAAACAAAAAGCAGTTTGAAAATGGTCACGAAGCCGAAGAAGTAACACGAGTTGCAGAGTGGACAAAGGGTTGGGATTATCGTGAAAAGAACTTCGCTCGTGAAGCTTTAACCGTTAACCCTGCTAAAGCTTGTCAACCATTGGGAGCAATCTTTGCTGCTGTTGGTTTTGAAGGTACTCTACCTTTCGTTCAAGGTGCTCAAGGTTGCGTTGCTTACTTCCGCGCCCACTTAACCCGTCACTACAAAGAACCATTCTCTACTGTGTCTTCTTCAATGACTGAAGATGCAGCCGTGTTTGGTGGTCTGCAAAACATGATTGACGGTTTGGCGAACTCTTACCAACTGTACAAGCCTAAGATGATTGCTGTCTGCACAACTTGTATGGCAGAAGTAATTGGTGATGACTTACAGTCTTTCATCAACAACGCCAAAGAAGCTGGTTCAGTTCCTAAAGATTTCCCAGTTCCCTACGCTCACACTCCTAGCTTTGTCGGTTCCCACATCACTGGTTACGACAACATGATGAAGGGAATTCTTTCTAACGTGACCGCAGGTCAGAAGAAAGAAACCAGCAATGGTAAAATCAACTTCATCCCAGGTTTTGACACCTACGTAGGCAACAACCGCGAAATCAAGCGGATTGCTTCTTTGTTCGGCTTTGACTACACAATTTTAGCCGACAACAGCGACTACCTCGATTCACCAAACACAGGTGAATTCGATATGTACCCAGGTGGTACAAAGTTAGAAGATGCAGCAGATTCAATCAACGCGAAAGCAACGATCGCTCTGCAAGCACACTCTACCATCAAAACCCGCGAATACATTGAAAAAGAGTGGAAGCAACCAACCTCAGTTTCCCGTCCTTGGGGCATCAAGGGTACTGATGAGTTCTTGATGAAACTCAGCGAATTGAGCGGTATTCCCATTCCTCAAGAATTGGAAATCGAACGCGGTCGTGCAGTTGATGCCATGACTGACTCTCACTCATGGCTTCACGGCAAGCGCTTCGCTATCTACGGCGAACCAGATTTAGTATACTGCGTAGTTGGCTTTATGCTAGAAATGGGTGCTGAACCTGTGCATATCTTGGTTCACAACAGCAACGAAATATTTGAAGCAGAAATGAAAGAATTGCTTGCTTCTAGCCCCTTTGGTCAACATGCAACTGTTTGGCCTGGTAAGGACTTGTGGCACATGCGTTCACTGCTGTTCACCGAACCCGTAGACTTGCTCATCGGTAACAGCTACGGTAAGTACCTGTGGCGCGACACCAAGACTCCCTTAGTGAGAATTGGCTATCCTATCATAGATCGTCACCACTTACACCGCTACACCACCATCGGTTATCAAGGTATAATCAACCTCCTCAACTGGACTGTAAACACCCTGTTTGAAGAAATCGATCGCAACACCAACATTCCTTCTAAGACAGATATTTCCTACGATTTGATTCGTTAGAAATTGCGTAGAAACACAACGTGTTAATTAAGGGTAAAGAAGGGGAGTAGGGAGTAGGGAGTAGGGAATGGGGAAATATCTAAACCCAATGCCCAATGCCCAATTCCCAATCCCCAACTTCCCTTTTTCTTGATAGCATTTACCCAAGGTATATATAGATGGAAACCATCAATCACACTCACGAACATACTCACACTCATCCTCATCCTAATTACCATCCACCTAATCAGAAAAAACCAGGGTGGTTCCACAATCTTCTTAATCCGTTACGCCGTGTAGTAGATGGAATTCAGATTAAAAATAATCGCTTCGCTCATCTAATTTGCCAAACAATTCCTTGTTGTTGTCCCTTTGAGCGACAAATTAAATTATTTGGGAAGACTATTGATATTCCACCACTATGTAAACTCAATCCTTTATATGACGAATTTGTAGGATTGCGTTTTCGCGCTCTATCTTACCTCGCTGATGTTTGTGGAGAGGATGTCACAAGATACATTTGTTAGTCATTGGTCATTGGTCATTAGTCATTGGTCATTAGTCATTAGTTGTTAGTTATCCAAATGACAAATGACAAAGGACAATTAACAATTAAGAGAAGAGACATGAAAAGCACCCAAGGTAAAATCAACGAACTGCTGACTGAGACAGGATGCGAGCATAATCAGCACAAACAAGCAGAAAAGAAAAACAAATCATGCGCTCAACAGGCACAACCTGGCGCGGCTCAAGGGGGCTGTGCCTTTGATGGTGCAATGATTTCTCTAGTGCCGATCGCAGATGCAGCGCATCTAGTCCACGGGCCGATCGCCTGTGCTGGTAATTCCTGGGGCAGTCGTGGTAGTCTGTCGTCTGGCCCTCAACTCTACAAAATGGGCTTTACGACTGACTTGGGTGAAAATGATGTTATCTTTGGTGGCGAAAAGAAGCTCTACAAAGCGATTCTGGAACTCAAAGAGCGCTACCAACCCGCAGCAGTATTCGTCTACGCCACTTGCGTTACAGCCTTAATTGGCGATGATATGGATGCTGTCTGCAAAGCGGCGGCTGAGAAAATTGGTATTCCTGTTGTTCCCGTCATTGCCCCAGGATTCATTGGCAGTAAAAATCTCGGCAACCGTTTCGGTGGTGAAGCTTTATTAGAATATGTTGTCGGAACAGCAGAACCGGAACATACAACGCCTTATGATATTAACTTAATCGGTGAATACAACATCGCCGGGGAAATGTGGGGAGTAACACCACTGCTAGAAAAATTAGGCATTCGTATTCTGTCTAAAATTACGGGCGATGCTCGCTACGATGAAATTCGCTACGCCCACCGCGCCAAGCTCAACGTCATGATCTGCTCACGAGCGTTGCTGAATATGGCGAGAAAGATGGAGGAGCGTTACAACATCCCCTACATTGAAGAGTCTTTCTACGGCATCGATGATATGAATCGCTGTCTGCGAAATATCGCTGCTAAATTAGGCGACGCTGATTTACAGGAGCGGACAGAAAAGCTGATTGCAGAAGAAACGGCTGCTTTAGATTTGGCACTGGCTCCCTATCGCGCTCGACTCAAAGGTAAGCGGGTTGTATTATATACAGGTGGTGTTAAGAGTTGGTCGATTATTTCGGCTGCTAGGGACTTAGGCATTGAAGTTGTTGCTACCAGTACTCGCAAAAGTACTGAAGAAGATAAAGCCAAGATCAAGAAGTTGATCGGCAACGATGGCATCATGCTGGAGAAAGGCAACGCTCAAGAATTGTTACAACTGGTTAAAGACACTCGCGCAGATATGCTGATTGCTGGTGGACGTAACCAATACACAGCTTTGAAAGCTCGAATTCCTTTCCTTGATATCAACCAAGAACGTCACCATCCTTATGCAGGTTATGTGGGAATGATTGAGATGGCGCGGGAACTGTACGAAGCTCTGTATAGCCCGATTTGGGAACAAATACGCAAACCCGCTCCTTGGGAAGAAGAGGAGGAAGTTTAATGGTAACAACACCAAATTCTCATCTTTTCCTCTCTGTGCCCTCTGCGTCCTCTGTGGTTCAAAAAAATCATTTTTCAACCGCAGAGGCGCAGAGAACGCAGAGTAAAGAGCTTCCAAGTGAGGAGGTAGTTTAATGGCGATCGTTACTGTTTCCGATAAAGCACTGACAGTTAATCCCCTCAAGCAAAGTCAAGCTTTGGGCGCAACCTTAGCCTTTTTGGGATTAAAAGGGACGATGCCCTTATTCCACGGTTCCCAAGGTTGTACTGCTTTCGCTAAAGTTGTCCTGGTGCGGCATTTCCGAGAAGCGATTCCCCTTGCTACGACGGCGATGACGGAAGTCACTACTATCTTGGGTGGTGAAGAGAATGTGGAGCAAGCAATTCTGACTCTGGTGGAAAAGGCTAACCCAGAAATTATTGGTTTATGTAGTACTGGGTTAACGGAAACTAGAGGCGATGATATTGAAGGGTTTCTTAAGGAAATCCGCGATCGCCATCCCGAATTGAATGATTTAGCGATCGTTTTTGCACCTACCCCAGATTTTAAAGGTGCGTTGCAAGATGGCTTTGCCGTAGCTGTTGAAAGCATAGTTAAAGAAATTCCTCGCGCGGGTGGACTCAGAACTGAACAAGTCACGATTTTGGCGGGTTCTGCCTTCACACCAGGGGATGTACAGGAAATCAAAGAGATAATCACATCCTTTGGATTAGTACCGATCTTTGTACCTGACCTTGGCGCTTCTCTAGATGGACATTTAGAGGATAATTATAGTGCAGTTACAGTCAGTGGGACTACCTTAAAACAGCTACGAGAAGTAGGTAGTTCTGCCTTTACCCTGGCATTGGGCGAAAGTATGCGGGGGGCTGCCAAGATTCTGGAAGAACGCTTTGGCACACCTTACGAAGTGTTTGGCGAACTGACGGGATTGGAACCAGTAGATGAATTTATCCAAGCATTGGCGATTCTGAGCGGTAACAGCGTACCCGAAAAATACCGCCGCCAACGCCGTCAGTTGCAAGATGCGATGTTGGACACCCATTTTTACTTCGGTGCAAAACGAGTTTCCTTAGCGCTGGAACCAGATTTGTTGTGGTCAACGGTGCATTTTTTGCAATCGATGGGTAGTCAAATTCATGCTGTGGTGACAACCACGCGATCGCACCTCTTAGAAAAGCTCCCAGTTAAAAGCATCACCATCGGCGACTTAGAAGACTTTGAGAGTTTAGCTGGTGGTTCAGATTTGCTGATTGGTAACTCAAATGTGGGTGCGATCGCAAAACGCCTCTCAATCCCTCTTTATCGTCTAGGATTGCCCATTTATGACCGTTTAGGTAATGGTCAATTTACTAAAGTTGGCTATCGAGGCACGATGGAGCTTTTATTTGGCATCGGCAACCTGTTTTTAGAGGCAGAAGAAGCGAGAGTTAAGCAGTTCCAAGAGTTCGGAATTGTGAGCGCTGAGTTTTGAATTCTTCTTCAAGAATTCAGGAGTCAGAATTCAGAATTCAGAATGCGTTTCAGAAAGAGTAAAACCTGCCACTGATGGTTTGCATTTGGCATTTCCATAGGGAAAACCACTAAATATGCAGATTTAATTCTTACTCCTGAATTCTGACTCCTGACTCCTGGATTCCTTCTTATCAATTCAAAATTCAAAACTTTAGAGAGGAGAATTACAATGAAAATAGCCTTCACGACGAGCGACCGAGTTCATATTAACGCCCACTTTGGATGGGCAAAAATGATTGATGTTTACGAAATTACCGATGAGGGATATCACTTCGTAGAAACCCTCACCTTTGAAGGTGAACTCAAAGAAGATGGGAATGAAGACAAAATCACCCCAAAACTTGAGGCAATAGACGACTGTACGATTATTTACGTAACAGCAATTGGTGGTAGTGCCGCCGCTCGGTTAATCAAGAAAGGTGTCACCCCAGTGAAGGCGCGATCGGAAGAAGAAGAAATTAGTGAAGTGCTAAATAAGCTAGTGAAAACCCTCAAAGGTAATCCTCCACCTTGGTTGCGTAAAGCTTTACAGCCAAAAACTACAAACTTTGCTGATGAAATTGAAGACGAAGCAACAGTATGACCGCAAATAATAGTGTTAACGGAACCGCTACAACTGAAGTCTTGAACTCACCTTTTCTTAAGGTATTAATCAACCAAATCCGTGGTCAAGACAGCTATGGAGTTTATCGTACTTGGTCGGATGAGTTGATTCTCAAACCCTTTATTGTCACCAAACAAAAAAAACGGGAAATATCCGTTGAAGGCGAAGTTGATGCGGTAACTCAAGCCCGGATTATGGCATTTTTTCGGGCTGTAGCTGCTGGTATTGAACAAGAAACAGGTTTGATATCTCAGGTTGTAGTTGATTTGAGTCATGAAGGATTTGGCTGGGCGCTAGTTTTTTCAGGTCGTCTTTTGCTAACTGTGAAAACCCTGCGAGATGCTCAACGCTTTGGCTTTGACTCAGTAGAGAAATTAGCCGAAGAGGGAGAGAACTACGTCAAAAAAGGCCTTGATTTGGCGAAGCGCTTTCCTGAAGTTGGCAAAATTTAATTGGTCATTAGTCATTGGTCATTGGTCATTAGTAAAAGACAAATGGCTAATGATAACAGACAAAGGACGAATGACAAATGACAATTGAGGAACTACAAGGACAAATCAGACGGCTCAACAGCAAAGCAGGTCAAATGAAAATGGATCTGCATGATTTAGCTGAAGGACTGCCAACAGATTACAAACAACTAATGGATGTTGCAGCCGCGACTTATGAAATCTATCGCCAGTTAGATGAACTCAAGCAACATCTGAAACAATTGGAGAATGCGAAATGACTGGAACAATTGATGAATTCAAGAAGCTCGTAGATGCAGAAGAATTTTTTCAATTCTTTAATATGTCCTACGACTTAGAAGTTGTGAATGTGCATCGTCTACATATTCTGAAAAAGTTTTCTCAACATATTCAGGAAATTGATGATAATTCTCCTGACTTGAGTCAAGAAGAGAAATTAAATCAATATTCTTTGGCTTTGCAAAAAGCTTATCAGTTATTTACCGAATCGACAGCTTATGAACAAAAGCTGTTCAAAGTGTTTAACGACAAGCCGAAAAATGTAGTCACACTGACAGAAATCACTTCTGATTAGGAGGTATAAATTGGTTAACCTAACGCCTACCGAATTAGAACGCTATCGTCGCCAAATGATGCTTCCAAATTTTGGCGAAACAGCACAGAAACGCCTGAAGTCAGCGACAGTTTTGGTTACAGGTGTGGGGGGATTAGGCGGTACGGCGGCGCTTTACTTAGCAGTAGCGGGCGTTGGGCGGCTAATCCTAGTCCGGGGTGGTGACTTGCGGCTAGATGATATGAATCGTCAGGTTCTCATGACTGATGATTGGGTAGGTAAGCCAAGGGTATTCAAAGCTAAAGAAACTCTGGATGCGATTAATCCTGATGTCCAAGTGGAAATTGTTCATGATTACATCACCCCGGAAAATGTAGATTCGTTAGTGCAATCTGCTGATATGGCTCTTGATTGCGCCCACAATTTTACAGAGCGCAATTTGTTAAATGAAGCCTGTGTGCGATCGCGTAAGCCAATGGTAGAAGCCGCAATGAATGGGATGGAGGCTTACCTGACAACGATTATTCCTGGTGTGACTCCTTGTTTATCTTGTCTGTTTCCAGAAAAGCCTGATTGGGATCAGCGCGGCTTTTCAGTTCTAGGCGCTGTTTCTGGGACACTAGCTTGTCTAACGGCGCTGGAAGCGATCAAACTAATCACCGGGTTTAGTCAGCCTCTATTATCGCAATTGCTGACAATCGACCTAAATCGGATGGAATTTGCTAAACGCCGTTCTCACCGCGATCGCTCTTGTCCAGTATGCGGCAATAGTGCGCCTTGGAGACACGCGCAATCCAATTCGATGGAACCCACAGTCAATAGTCATTAGTCATTCAATTTTAGATTTTGAATTTTGGATTGAAGGATAAATCTAAAATCTAAAATCTAAAATCCAAAATTGCCAGAGTCAGATGACAACCTACACCTGAAATCAAAACAACTAATCGCTACAAATCAGGAGACTTCATGGCCGTTATTTTATCAGAAAAAGCAGAATTTCATCTGCGAGCATTCCTGAAAGGTTCAGCACCCGACGCTGATGGCGCAACTAAAGGTGTCCGCATCTCGGTAAAAGATGGTGGTTGCAGTGGCTATGAATATGCGATCGATATTACTAGCAAACCCCAACCAGATGATTTGGTAAGTCACCAAGGCAAAGTGCTAGTTTACGTTGATGCCAAAAGTGCGCCGTTATTAGACGGAGTTATCGTTGACTTCGTTGAGGGAGTGATGGAAAGCGGTTTTAAATTCATCAACCCCAATGCAACTGATACCTGCGGTTGTGGAAAGTCTTTCAAAACAGACGACGGTACGCCTACTGGTGTACCTTGCAGCTAACATCATTCCGTTAGCGCTAAGTCAGTTGTAGAGGCTTCCCATAGACGCACTTCGCATTTCAATGCCCTTGAGGTAGATTCTAGTTCGCCTTGCATCCCTTACCTCTATAAAGAAGCTGATTAAACTTAGCATCTCTGTAATAAGAAGGGAAGCAAAAAGTAGGATAGGTTGCTCAAAAAATTCGGAAATTAGACCAACTGTATAACGTTTGAGGAGAATCTGAAAATGGCTTCCTACCAAGTTAGATTAATCAACAAAAAAGAAGACCTCGACACCACAATTGAAGTTGACGAAGAAACCACCATCTTAGAAGCAGCAGAAGAAAATGGGATTGAGTTGCCCTTTTCATGTCATGCAGGCTCTTGCTCTAGCTGTGTTGGTAAAGTTGTCGAAGGTGAAGTTAATCAAGACGATCAAAACTTCCTGGATGACGATCAGGTTTCTAAAGGATACGCTTTACTTTGTGTAACTTATCCTCGTTCTAATTGCACAATTAAGACTCATCAAGAAGCGTATCTCGTTTAAACTCTTACTTTGGTTACTGCCTTTAGCTACCAAAGAAAATACATTTACCTCACTCCTTTGATAACTAATTCTAGGAGTGAGGCCACTAATCTATAGATATGAATGCAATTTGATATCAGAAATAGAGTGGCTTGCAAGTAAAGCCAAATTGCCTATTTTTCACTCAACAGCAACTATCACATCTGATGATTTAATCACAGCATAAGCTTCCTTACCTTCTACAAGTCCTAGCTTTTCTGCTGATGATTTTGTAATGATTGACACTAGCTCTACCCCTGGTGCTATCTCTAAAGTTATCTCAGTATTGACTGTCCCAGGTAAAACTTTTTTTACAATACCTTTAAGAGAATTACGAGCGCTAATTTCCATGTTTTGCTTGCCAATGTTAGCTATTTATACTTTAGTAAAGTAGCAACTTTTAATATTAAAACTGTTCATTTTTAAAATATCTTAATAATTTGGAAATGCTTCTCATTACCTAACGGCTATATCTCTATAAAATGAATGTTACAAGGAAGCATAGTCATGTGCTATGCAACTCCGGATAAAACAATTTAAAAAAATAATATCAATAGGTGTTATCAAGAATAAGATTATTAATTAAATCTGATATATTTTCTGTATAAATACTGAGGGCTAGAGAATATTTTTGTATTTATACTAACTAAAAAATAGTCGTATTGAGGATTAGAGTAAGCTTTAAAGAGGCTTGCCAGAAAAGTAGAGTATCGTTTTTAAAACGAAAAAATCCTTGAGTATTTTAGTTAAAACTTAATTTTAATAAGCTAACAAAAGAGGTTTATATTGTGCAGCAGATAATTAATACAACAAGAGCAAATTTATTTTTTGAACACTTAAGTCCAGGTGTAGGCGTAGGGTTTCCTGCACCTAAAGACTGGTTGCCAATAACAAGTTTTCCTTTACTAATTATAGTGGGTATGACTGGAGTGGGAAAAAGCACAATCACAAAAACTTTGGCTGAAGAAGGCTTGGATTTCACACTTTTACCTAATCGTCGTGTTTTAACCGAACGCGTAATAATTGCGCCGATGTTAAAAATGCAAGAGAAACTCGTACAACCACATTGCCGGATTAAACGCCTAACTTATACTCGCCTTTATCGAGAATACTTTCCTGGTGGAATGGGTCACATTTTAGCTTCGTTGCACGTTAATCCCGAACAAGTCAACTCTATGTTAGTTTTTGATGGTTTGCGTGGTGAAAATGAGGTTCGCTATGCAGCTACGACTTTAAAAAGTGCTAAGTTTGCGATGTTGACTGCACCAAATACGGTGCGTATAGAAAGGCTTTTGAAACGCCATGATTCTTTTGACCAGATTGTTAATCAAGAGTTAGAAGATAATCGGCAAATTGTCCCAGAAACACTGACTAATTTTGCTAGTTTGGGAGTACCAGAGGCGTCTGCTTATTTTACTCCTAAAGAAGAACAAGAAATTTTAGAAATTGCAAAAAAACAAGTTGTTACAGATGTAGAATTGCGCGAGAAACTAAAAATATTTGTGGAAGAGAGTCAAAACTATGATCCGGTTTCCACGAAACAGATTTTAGAAGGGATGGATACAAGCGATCGCTCTCTTATAATTGATACTATAGTCAGTCCCCAAGAATCAGCCAAAGCAATTATTTCTAGATTATGCAAGTCTGTTGATATAAAAACTAACAAGTAAGCATTATTAGTAATAATTAGCACAAAGGATAAATCAGTGTCGCTATCTGAATTTGCAATTGTAGAAAGCACTCTCCGTGAAGGCGAACAATTCGTCAAAGCCAATTTCTCTTCAGATGATAAAGTCGAAATCGCTGAGGCTCTTGCTGCATTTGGAGTAGAATATATCGAGTTAACGTCGCCAATTGCTTCACCTCAATCTAGACGAGATTGCAAACGATTGGCTCAGTTAGCCTTGCCATCCAAAATATTAACTCACATCCGTTGTCACTTAGAAGATGCCAAAATTGCTCTATCAACAGGTGTAGCTGGAATTAATTTAACTATAGGTAGTTCTTCTTTGATGCGTCAGTTTAGTCATGGTAAAAATATTAATCAAATTATTGATTTAGCATCTGAAGTTTTAACTTTTATTCATCAGCAAGCTCCCGATATTGAGTTACGATTTTCTGCTGAGGATTCGTCACGCACTTCCACAGAAGATTTAATTACAATTTACTCGGCGATTGAGAAATTAGGAGTTGTCAAACGTATAGGAATTGCCGATACGGTAGGAATTATTACTCCGATGCAAATATTTGAATTAGTGAAGACTTTGCGCCAGTTCACCAATTTAGATATTGAGTTTCATGGTCATAATGATACAGAATGTGCAAATGCTAACAGTTATACAGCACTGGAAGCGGGAGCAACTCATATTAATACTTGTGTTCTGGGTATTGGTGAACGCAATGGTATTACCTCATTAGCTGGATTTATCGCTAGATTATATGCTACAAATCCAGAACAGATCAAATCTAAATATCGTTTGGATCAACTTGGTTACTTGCATGAATTAGTTGCAAGAAAAGTGGGAATTTCTATTCCTTTTAACCACTGTGTTTTTGGTGAAAGTGCTTTTAGCCATAAAGCTGGCATTCATACTAAGGCTATGCTTAATAACTCCAAGACTTATGAGGCTATTAATCCCCGGAGTTTTGGTGTGACGCGCTCAATTTTAATTAATCATAAATTGGCTGGAAAACAGGCGGTTAATCACCGAGCTAATGAACTAGGACTTTCTTTTAATTTGTCTCAGCTTGAAGATATTACCCATAGATTGAAAACTTTAGCTGACAAACAAAGTCTTACCATCGAAGATGTAGACAATATTTTATATTCTTATCATTGCCAGTAAATTTAAAAATACACGTCCTTCCTTCTCAGTTCGCTGGCTTCTTGAAGAAGGCAGCGAACTAGAGCCATCTTTATGACATATCTGTTATTAATCTATATTATGAAATACAACTGTAATAGTTACTGCTTTTAAATTACTTTTCAAGCTTTTTTAATAAGAATATCTATTGATCTTTATAAATGATTCAGAATTTAAACTTATAAAGTTGATAGCATATATGTAAGTGAAAATAATTTAAATAACATTTCTGCAAAAATGGTGGGCAATGCTCACCATTCTATTTACCAAGCAAATTTATATTAGTAAATTAGCACCTGACTTTTCACGGGATCTGGAAAGCCTCTCTCTAAATCTCTCTCCTAAAAAGAAAGAGACTTTGAATTTTCTCCCTTCCCGATGCGGGAAGGGGGTTAGGTCTTTCGTGCGCTTTTCCACATAACGTGAAAAGTCAAAATTAGTACAAATTAAGCTAGCAAAGGAATACTTATGAATCGAACCAACAGCCATAATTTGAGTGAAGCAACAACCCAATGGTTAATAGAAAAAGGCTATGATTCCAGCGATTTAAATCAGCCTGGTGAAAATGGCGATACAGCTTTGATGAAAGCTACAAGAGAAGGAGTTGCTACGGTTGTCAAAGAATTAATTGATGCAGGTGCGGATATCAATGTTCGAAATAGCGATCGCAATAATGCTTTGTGGTTTGCTTGTTTTGGTAATCACTACGATTTAATTAATTTACTACTTGCGAACAACATTAATATTGACAACCAAAATGATAATGGTGCAACTGTTTTAATGTACGCAGCTTCAGCCGGAAAGGCAGAAGTCGTCAAGTTACTTTTACAACATCATCCTAATTTATATTTAAAAAACTTAGACGATTATAAAGCGATAGATTTTGCTAGCAACGTAGAAGTTTTAAGGATACTTAAAAATGCCATTCAGTCAGATATCGGGCAAAGCTTATCATGATGCTACCAAGCATTCTTACTTATCGGTACAACTTGATCCAAATTATGTAGACGCTTCAACCCAGCCATCTGCATTTAAAGTTTATCCCAAGTTTTATCGGAGAGTGAAATTAAATCTCAATAATCCTGTTCATTCTTTTATCTCTTTAACCAGTGCAATAACACTAGAAAAAGTATATAAAGATGGCCCCTATAAATTGCGGGTGAATCCATCAGCAGGCGCTCTGTATCCTACGGAAGTTTACGTACAGGTTCGCGGGATTGAGGGAATGATAAATGGTATATACCATTTAGAAGTTGAGAATAATTGTCTAACTCTCATCTATGAATTAATTGATGATGGGTTAGAGAATTATATTATACCGGGTAAATGTATCAACGGATTCATCTTTTTAATTAGTTGTGTTTATTATAGGTCTAGCTGGAAATATCAAAATAGAAGCATAAGGTATTGCTTCTTAGATAGCGGACACCATTTAGGTGCAGTTGCGGCTTCAGCTTTTCTCCACAACCGAGATATACAACTAATTTTCGACTTTGATAAACTTGCGCTCAATTCAGATTTGGGTTTTGAGAATAAGGAGTTTATCACGGCTTGTGCGGTGTCAGGAGAAGTACAAGACAAGAACATCAGACGCTTAAGGTTGAAAATTCCTTTTGTCTCTGGTACTGATTATTTTGAATCCAATCAATTTATTGAAGATGCTTATCAAGCAACTGCTCTACAAAAGAGTCGTCAGCAGCAATTAGAGTATCCTCAATTTGATTTTGAACGGGATCAATTTTATCAAACAATTTGGGATAGACGTTCTATTAGACGTTTCCGGAAAGAGTCTATTTCTCAAGAAGATTATTTATATGTAGTACAACAACTTCAGCAGTCAATACCGACAGAAAATTATGAGCAAATAGAAATTTACTCAGTAGTGCATCGAGTAGAAGGAATGACACCTGGGTTATATAAAGGTACGTATCTGGTTAAAGCGGGTAACTTTAGCGATAAGACAGGTTACTTATGTATTAATCAGGCTATTGCTAGAGATGGCGCTGTAACTTTATTTTTTGTGTCAGATTATTTAAACTATCAAACTGCTATGCAAATAGCTGGTTTTCTCGGACAAAGGCTTTATTTAACTAGTAATTATTTGGGAATTCAGTGTAGTGGAATTGGTGCGTATTATGATGACGAAACCCAAGAATTATTAGAAACAAATAAAGATGTACTTTATGGAATGGTGATTGGAATATAAGCAGGAAGCTAAAGAGATATGGCTAGAAAGATGTATTACTTCAATGGTGATGACTCACATCCTATGCAACCGACATCTGCGGATATTATACTGCGGCAACAGCTAGAGTATTCTATTAGCAGATATTTTTATGACGCTTGCGATCGCACCATTCAAAATCTTCTATCTGATTGTCGGTGGTATGTCACAACCCACGCCAATGCTCTGACATTGGTAATTGAATGTCCCGATCAAGTTATTAATTGGCGTGTTTTACAAAAAATTGTGCCAATGGGAACATTACTACATGGAATTGTTAGCAGTGCTAAAATCCGTGTTTGTCCGCCAGAGAGTCAAGGCATACCTTTTGAAATGAGGGTAGATGAACTTTCTGTTTATCGGGATTGGGCATGATTCGATTTTGGATTTTGGATTTTGGATTTGGGATTGTTAATTAAAAGTTGATATTCTGGCTGATAAGTGCAGCTACCTCTTCAAAAACCAAATCAGCAGAATCTTTGACAACAGGACTTAAATCTAGTCCCAAAGCAAGATTTGCAGCCTCAATTAAATAAACTGTGACATCTTCAGGAAAGTCATTTTGAAAGATTTTCCGTCCGGCGGCTAAAGCATTATCCCAGCGAAAATCGTGCAAGTTATAACTAGGTTCGGGCATTGCTTCCAGTTCTTTTCCTGGAACTTTAAACACAGCACCTGGTTCAGAACCAGTTGAACTTGCATCAATAATTATTAATTGCTTACTACCTCTAGCTTGAAACATTACTTCCATCCCTGCGGTGCCACAGTCATACACACGCACATGAGGATGAGGGTTTTCAGCTAGATATTTTTGTAAGCGTTGGGCAATGATTACGCCTACTGCGTCGTCACTGCGATTGAGATTGCCGCAACCGATAATAGTGAGCATGGGATGAGATTTAATTGTTTAAGCGGTTGCAAATTCAGTTAAAGCGCGATCGCTTGGAGGATGGAAGCTAACACAATATCACTTTGAGGAACCCCTACGTTTAATAATTCGGTGGCGATACCTTCTTCAGTCCAATCTTCTTCGATCCAAATTTTGTTATTCTTAATCCGAATATGTACAGTAATGCCTTTGATTCGACGATTTTTTTGCCAGCCAACCTGGAACCATAGATATTGATCGCGTTCATTATCGAGTGATAAAAGGCTCTCTACGTCGTCATCAGGTGAGCTATTGCAGAGGCGGTCATATTCTATGAGAATATTTTTAATTATATTTCTATAGTGACTTAGTTTATCCATTGAACTATTACCTCACTTTCTACATCTACAACTATTAATAAGAGTTGATTTTGCTGAACTACTAGTTTAATCGCTTTTAGCTGGAAAAAGTTTTCATAAGTGCTTTGCTTGATTGCTAAATAAAGTTGATATTGAGGTTCTGTAACCTTAATCAGATTACGATAAAGAATATATTGACCTAAAGCATTTTCAAAGTCATTTATTGGCGATTTACCCAGGAAGCTTTTAATTTCAACAATAATTTTACTTCCGTTGCGTTCAGCTGCAAGTGTTCTTTCAGCCGCTAGATCAGCAAATAGTTTAGTATTTTCATAATTGATGATGTAAGGGTCAGCTGTAATTATCCAACCGTCTTTGACAAGGGCTGCTTTTACAGCATTATGGTAGAAGTCCCTAGCGGGCATAAAGTTACAGAATTATAGTAAGTATATTCTAGCAATACCACAGTAGCTATGTAGTTGTGAGATTACTGGTGAGGCGATCGCTATTCAACAATTAGTAAGTAAAGTTTCTGATTTACGTAATCAGTAGTGACTAAAACAGAGGCTCTGACTAATAATACAGACAAAGCCTCTGAAAACCAAATTATCAGCAGGAAACTATAAAGCTACACCATGTTTCTTGGCAACTTCAGTCAGTTTCTCATACTGATCTTGTGACACTTTAGTTAATATCTCTTCAGCCTGTTCTTTAGTACTTCCCTCTTTAGGAATTAAATACTTGACATAAAGAGATACAAAATCAGCAGCGATCGCTAAACCAGATAAAGCGTGTTTGTCAGCTTCTTTGCCTGCGATCGCAGCTACCAAACCAGCTTTAATTGGGTCTGGTTTAACTTTCATGAACTGCTCGACAAGTTTAGGAACATAGTCTTCTGGTGGCAAATTATCTAACTTACTTCTATCAGGAGTAAAGTTACATTCTGCGGCTTTTGCCTGTTCTAAAACACACCATTCTATGTATTCTTGCAATGCTGCATCGGGAACGCGAGGGAGATAATTATGTAGCGCTAAATCAGACACAAGCTTACCGTGTAAATTGCTGTTTTATGCAAATGCATTAACGCAAGCCTAACCCACTATTTCTATAAGTTTTAGTGTGTTACGCTACGAGTTTTGAATATAAGGCATTGGGAATAGGACATTGGGAATAGGGCATTAGAAAATCTCTGCTCCACTTCCTAATTTCTATTCCCTAATAACTCGTTTTAGATGTTCTTGTCCCCAGTCGCAAAGAGCTTTTAAGACAGGTATAAGAGTTCTGCCATAATCTGTAAAAGAATATTGCACTTTCAAAGGTATATCTGAGTACACTTTTCGGTTAACAATTCCATCATTTTCTAGTTCACGAAGTTGTTGAATCAACATTTTTTCAGTAATCTCAGGAATCAATTGTTTCAATTGGCTGTATCGTTTGGCTTCATCTTTCAAGTGCCAGAGAATTAAAATCTTCCATTTGCCACCTAATATTTTTAGCGTTATTTGCACAAATGACGTGCCTTCAGTTTGCTTTTCTGACATATATTATGCGAACTTACAAAAAAGTAAGTACTTCCCAAAAAGTAAGTATAAGTATATTTTTGGATTAGAGTAATTCTTATTTCGCCGGTATAAAGGAAAAGCATGGAAGTTTTAGGTGGCAATCGCTTTGGTAACTGGCGCAAATGGAGGTCTAGGTAAGTACTTCGTAGAGGGATTAAGAGCGCAAGGTGTAGCCAAAATTTATGCTGGCGCTCGCAAGGTGGATGCTTTAGCTGAACTGGTTGCAACTGATCCGCAGCGAATTATCCCGATTCAGTTAGAAATTACTGATGAAGAATCTGTTCGCCAAGCTGCACTAAATTGTCAAGATGTCAACTTGCTGATTAACAATGCTGGTGTGGGCTTGAACCAGGGATTGATTGTCTGCACCTGATTTGTCTTCCGCTAGGGCAGAAATGGAAGTTAATTATTTTGGGACGTTGATTATGTGCCGTGCTTTTGCTTCCCATCTTGAAACAAAATGGAGGTGGAGCGATCGCTAATATGGTTTCAATGGTGGCGCGGGTAAATCTTCCTTTTAATGGCAGCTATGGCGCTTCTAAAGCAGCAGTTTTGTCATTGACTCAGGCGGTTCGGGCAGAGTTGGCGGCTCAGAAAACGCTGGTGTTAGCTGTGTTACCAGGAGCGATCGATATTGGCATGGGTAAGTCTTTTCCTGTTCGCCTAAAGTACCTCCAGAAGAAGTAGTTCGGGATGCATTGCAAGCTGTGGTTGATGGCATAGAAGAAGTTTACCCAGGTGAGCAGGCCAAGCAACTCAATGAGCAACTGATGCAAGACCCTAAAGGAGTTGAAAAGTTTATTGCGACATTTTTACCAGGGTAAAAGAGTTGGTGGGGCGATCGCCGAAATAGCAAATGCGTTGGCGTAGCCCGCCGCAGGCATCGCCGAAATAACAAATTATATCTCCAGATTATGGTTCACTAGACTATAAGTAATATTTCTGTTCTCAAAAATTCTGGAGTGCAGTGAGGTCTAAACCAATGACTTTAATACTTGAAACTCAGAGGCTGTTGTTAAAACCAATTTTGGAAAGTGGGCTGAACACACTACACGCTATTCTCATCGACTCATACGTTAGAAAGTATCTGTGCGATGACAAAATTTTTCCATTGCAACAGGTTGAAGAGATGGTGATACCAGGGCTATTTCATTCTAAACATAAAGGCTGTATGGTACAATGCAGCACTAAAAATGAAATACATCTAGTACCGTGAGCCAACCAGCAATAATTGAAGCTTTTCTTGAGCTTCAAGACCCCCGCCGCCGAGCTGGGCAACGTCATACGTTGCCATTGTGCCTAGCATTATTTACCCTTGCGTAGGCGCAGCCCGCCGTAGGCATCGCAGCGGGGAATAAAGGATTTTTAGCAATCGGAGATTGGATTGCAAGCTACCAAGAAGAATTGATAGAACTATTAAAACCTGCGAAAAATAGATTACCCTCGTATAGCACCTTACGTCGTGCCTTGTTACAGGTTAATTACGAGGAATATGGAGCGTGTCTTGCTAAGTTCTTTAATATACAACCAGTCTGCGGAGAAACCATAGGGTTAGATGGCAAAGTCATCAAAGGTTCGTATCAAATCGAAGAAGATAATCCAAATTCCGATTCTCATCCGGCAATAATGTTAGTTAGCACCTATATTGTCGAGCGTGGTTTGATTTTAGAGCCGTGGGAAGTAGATGCTAAAACCAATGAAATTAAAGCTCTACCAATTTTGATTCAAAAATTAGCTCTTCAAGGGGTAGTTTTCGCTTTTGATGCGATTAATACCCAAAAAAAACTTGTGAATTGATAATCGAAACTGGTAATGATTACATTGCTGCTCTTAAAGGCAACCAACCAACTCTGTTTAAAGATGTTAAAACAAATTTTATACCAGACTCTACTGTTTCACTAATTAATAAAGGTCATGGTCGAATCGAAAAACGTAGAGTTAGTATTTGTCAGTCGCCAAATGATATTACATTCTGGCCTGGTCTGAAAACTATCATCCGAGTCCAATCAGAACGTCAGACTATCAGGCACAATCATATTGAAGTCCAAAATGAAACACGTTATTACATATCTTCCTTAAGTACGACAGCCCAAGAGTTTAGCGAGCGCATCCGGGGATATTGGGGTGTTGAAAATAAAGTTCATTATGTTCGAGATGTAACTCAAGGAGAAGACGCTTCTAGAATTCGTACTAAACCTTTACCCCAGATTTTTGCTATCGCTCGTAATTTCACTCTGAATTTATATCGAAGTCAAATGTTTGAAAATATGGCACAAGCTCAACGATTATGTTCATTTGGGTTAGACACACTTAAGCAATTTTTTAGAATGAAATAGCCCTGATGGTGATACAGAGCCAGAATAGTTTTGAAGACAAAAAACTTGGTTTATGGTTTATTGAAACCAAAAATGAGCAAGAAATCATTGGATTTGTTGGTTTGTGGAATTTTTTTGATGAAGAACAGCCCCAACTAATTTATGCTTTGCTGCCTGAAGCAACCAAAAAAGGCTATGCTACCGAAGCGGCAACCAAGATACTGTACTATTGTTTTAATAAACTTAACTATCAGTATCTTTTAGCAAGCTGCGATCGCCCAAACCTTGAATCACAAAAACTAACAGAAAGGATTGGAATGAGAAAGGTGGAGGAAAAAATCGTGAATGGCAATCCTTTAGTATTTTTTAGGATTGAGAGATTGTAATAGACATTATAGCTTTTGAAAGCGATCGCCTAGTTCTCATAGACTCTTTCCCTATCCTCAGAATCTAGATTATCTAAGTCAGTCCGTTGTTTGGAGATGAACGCAATAAACAGTAGCGAACGCCGAATCAACAAATGCGAACGCCGAATCAACAAATGCGAACGCCGAAATAACAAATGAGTACGCTGAAATAACAAATGAGTACGCTGAAATAACAAATGCGATCGCCGAAATAACAAATACATAGGCGTAGCCAGCCGTAGACATTAATATTTGGCTGCCCAAAGTAGGGAAATATCGTACTTATTAAACATCGAATCGGCACTCACAAGCGTCATTTTTTCTATCTGAGCCTGTGCAATCAACATTCTGTCAAAAGGATCTCGGTGATGCAAAGGTAACGCAGCTGCTTGTAAAGCATGAGAAGCTGTAATTTCTAGCGATGCCTACGGCTGGCTACGCCTACGCTCAGTTGGATAACGGATCTAGTAAGCTATAAGTGAGCCTGGTTGGATAAATGGAGCGCGAAACATGACACTCAGTGAGCTACTTCCTGCTGTCCGCAAACTGTCTGTATCAGAAAAACTTAAGCTAATCCGCATTTTGGCACAAGAATTGGATACTAACGAAGATATTTCGCCTCTAGAGCCGTTTAAAACCTATGATTTGCCCACTTCCTACAATTCGTTTGGTGCAGGTGAAATTCTTATGCAGGCATTGAAACAGACAGATCAAATATGACCAGATGCGATTCAAATACTCGACTATTGATACTTCTCAAAATGAGTTTGACAGTTTGCCACGGATTCCACTGCGTCTTTGTCTAGGTGATAGAGCGGTTGAAGCTCTTGGACTGGTGGACAGTGGTGCAATCTGTAAATGTTCTACCCTATGAAATTGGTATTGAGTTAGGTGGGGTTTGGGATGATAGCAGGGCGATTATTCAATTAGCAGGCAACCTGAGCAATCTGACAGCAATGCCATTCTTTGCAAACGTTGAGATCGGTAACTTTAGGCCAGTTCAACTGGTATTTGCTTGGGTGAGAAGAGCGAATGTACCCTTAATTTTTGGACAAACAAACTTTTTCCTAGAGTTTGATGTGTGTTTCTACCGTTCCAAACTTGAATTTCAGATTGAACCAAAATCTTAGTAATAAATATAATCTGTGAAGCGATATCTACGACTGGCTATACCTTAGCGTAGGTATATAGCTAATCCAGTAAGTTGTAAAGTGAGCTTATGACTAACGCACCTGATAATTAAATTAAACGGGTAAGTCCTAGAGATATTGTGATAATAGTAAGCTAATGATGTTTTTACCAGAAGGTAAGGTGATTATGGCAAT
The DNA here is from genome assembly GCF_023734775.1 of Nostoc cf. commune SO-36. Taxonomy (NCBI): domain Bacteria; kingdom Bacillati; phylum Cyanobacteriota; class Cyanophyceae; order Nostocales; family Nostocaceae; genus Nostoc; species Nostoc commune. The sequence continues at coordinate 2,957,878 of NZ_AP025732.1, forward strand.
CACATTAGATAAAGCTGCATCTGGGAATATGACTCTTGAGGAGTTCTTTAATTATGACGATGGTACAGATGCTCTCTATGAGTTTGAAGATGGAGAATTGCTTCTGATGACGGCTGAGAGTGAGATAAATCGACGAATTGCCATGTTTATCCTTGTCTGCTTTGTGCAACTGGGTATTCCTGCTTATCGGCTGTCGATGAAAACGGAAATTATGACTACTGGCTCACGGGTGCGCGTTCCTGATTTAGTGGTGTTTTCTGAAGAGTTGGCGACGGCGATGGAGGGGGCTAAACGATCTACGGTAATGCCAGAGATGCCACCGCCTTTATTAGTGGTTGAAGTGGTAAGTCCAAATCAGAGTAGTCGTGATTATCGCTATAAGCGATCTGAGTATGCCGCACGGGGTATCGCTGAGTATTGGATTGTTGATCCGCTACAACAGCGAGTGACAGTTCTGGAATGGGTAGAGGGTTTTTATGAGGAGAAGGTGTATCTAGGAGATAGTGCGATCGCTTCGCTTGTATTTGCTGATCTAAAGTTGACTGCTGTTCAAGTTTTGCAGTGCCATTAAGCAGCACTCAATGTGGGTTGTGGTAGATGATCTGATATTTTGAGAATTAAGCAGTCCGAAAACGCGCCAACTCTTCACCAGTCTTAGCATCATGGGCGTGAACTGTACACACTAAACATGAATCAAACGATCGCGCCACATGACCAACTTCCACCGGATCGCTAGAATCGTAAATGGGTGTGCCAATTAACGCTTCTTCAATGGGGCCGCGCATTCCTTCACCGTCACGAGGGCCAATATTCCAAGTACCTGGGGCAATAACTTGGTAATTCTTAATTTTACCGCCCTCCACTTCTACCCAGTGAGATAAGGAACCCCGCGCTGCTTCCGTTGCACCCCAACCGCGTCCATCTTTTTCTGTGGGTTTGATATACCAAGGGTCGTTTAATTTGAATTCGCGTAAACAGTGTTCAGCTTGACGATATAACTTGACAAGTTCGTGAACTCTTGCTAGCTGACGCACATGAATACTAGCACCACCCATTCGTTTGAAGACATCGAGGATAAATCCGTCGTAGTGTTGCCAAGATTCGCCATGTTTACCACCAGCTACTAATTGCCGCGCTAAAGGGCCAGTTTCCAAGCGTCCGAAGTCTTTGTGAAGGACTGCACTCGACCAAGAGTAGGCGTTATCGAAGTCTTTGGTATTGATTGCAGTGGGTTTAGTGGTGCGATCGCTAGGATGAATATTCTCTGTCCCTTCATCGTACCAAGAGTGAGTTGTATTCTCGCGGATAAATGACTGATCCATTAAAACGTGAGTGTCTGCGAAGCTGTCGTACACACCACTTTTCATAATCATCGCCGCATTTCGTCCTTCGATAGTCGGCTTTTGGTATTTATCTTCATGGGCTAAATATCCCCAAGTGACATATTTACCAACACCAGCGCCATATCTATCCAAACCGATGTCTAAACCCATGCGCCAATAAAAACCTAAGTCGGAATCTCGATGATTTCGGTCTTCATCTAACCAATCTCTGAAGTCATCATAAGTTTGGATTTGTTCATAGCGTTCTAATGAACAACCTAACCACACTGGTTCTAACCAATTGGTGCGGAAATATTCGAGAATTGCCCAAGCGCGGGTAATGTCTGTTAAAGTTGGGGCGCACATCACGCCACCAGGAACCATGTAGCTAGAATGTGGCCATTGTCCGCCTAATAGTGCATAAATTTCTACGGGTTTAGCGGAAATTGTTATGCCTAGTTCGTAAGATTTGCCTGTAAAGGCAGCAAAGCGTTTGGTAGCTTCCTCATAAAAGCGACTATTGCGGTATTTTCTATTTGTTAAATCAACGGCAAACAAACCATAAAAATAGCGGGGGATGCTTTGAAGTGTCTCAACAATTTGACCAAGATTTCTCCCCAAAATCGCATTACGGGGAACTTCTGTTTCCCAAGCTGTATCTAATGCCCAAGATGCACAAGTCAGATGAGAACCGCCGCAAATACCGCAAATGCGAGGTGTAACTATTAATCCGGCTTGAGGATCTTTACCGCGTAGGATAACTTCAAATCCGCGAAATAATTCAGCGTGTGTCCAGGCGTTGACTACTCTTCCATTTTCAATATCGACTCGGACATCTAAATCGCCTTCAACTCTACCGACGGGCGATATATCTAATGATTGAATTGTCATTTTTCATTTGTCCTTTGTCATTTGTGATTTGTCCTTTGTCATTGGTCATTTATCATTGGTAATTATTCACTCGCCCCCCTGCAAAATGGTCAAAATACTTGATTTCTCGTTTAGGGGAGTATGAAAAGTTATAGTCATTGGTCAAATCACAAAGGACTAATGACTAATGACTAATGAGCAATGACTAAACTGTAAAAAAGTCTTCTTCTGCCCAAGGTGGTGCTGCATCTTTTGCAACCATTGTGAGTAAGGCGTAATCTTTTTTGTTCACCCCTGGCGGTAATTCTTTGGGAACTCCCATCACTGTTTGGGTTTTAAATACGGTTCCGGGTTTGAGGTCAAAGAAGGGAAATTCTGGTTCTGTGCAACCTAAACATGGCATCCCGACGCGAGTTTTAGATGAAACGCGGTTCCATAAGATGCGGTTGCAAGAAGAATGAGTCATGGGGCCGCGACAACCCAAGTCATAAAATAGGCAGCCTTTGCGCTGACCGAATTCGGCGGTTGATGCTTTGTAAGCAAAGTGGACGTTGCGGGTACAACCTGTTTGGGTATAGGTGTTGAAGAACGTTTGAGGACGATTTAGTTCATCGAAAGCAATGTCTGCTATGCGTCCAGTAGCGATCGCAACTAATATCTGCGTAATCCAGTCGGGATGGGCGGGACATCCAGGAATATTGATTACAGGTAATCCAGCTTGAGACACAAAGTCTTTCCCTAAAAAGCCGCCTTCTTGACGTTTGAGAAATTGCAAACCTTCCGATTCGCTGGGGTTGGGTGACATGGCGGGAATTCCTCCCCAGGTTGCACAGTCTCCCACGGCGACAATAAATTTAGCAACTTTGGCCAGGTCTAATAACCAATCTTTCATGGCGCGATCGGCAAACCGATTCCATTCGCCTGTGCCGTTGGGGGCGTTGACAACACTGCCTTCAAATACCAAGATATCTAAAGGAATTTTGCCAGAAATGCAATCCCGCAACAGTCTTTGTAAGTCCTTGCCTAATTCTAATCCCAAGGAGGGATGCCAAAGTACCTTGATACCAAAGTCGGCAATTAAATCGCAGACTGTCGGTTCTTCAGCATTGAGAAATGACATGGTGTTGCCTGAACAAGCACCACCTTGTAGCCATAGTACGTTAGTCATCGGCTAGGTATTTTTGTATTGTTTCCCATGCATGATGTAGGTGATAATGCTTGCAAAGTCTCACCTGTTTATCAATATTTGTTTTTTAATAGTAAGATATTTTTTTATCTAATTCACTTTCATTAAAAAAGAATTAATCATTAACAATAAATTAAATAGTCTCAATATTGTTTTCAATAGCTTTGTCTGTTACATACAACACATTTAATAAATGCAAAATAGTAAAAATAAGCACTGCATCTTATTTTTAAATTTTGACGTTAAACAAACTCAATCTGCTTAACTTATCGCTATTAAAACTCTATTATAGTTAATAATTCCTGTCAACTGTTAATGCGTGTGAGGTGATGAGTATTTTAAGTCATCAGATTTTCATGTAATAAATGAGCCAAAAATAGGGGCACTAAACTTTGCGCCCCGTCAACTATATATCAGTTGTTTTAGGATCTTGGTTGTGCAGCTTGCCTAACAACTTCTTCGTCGAAGTCTAACGCTTGAGCTATCTGCTCAATACTGCAACCAAACGCTAATAAGTGCGGTATTACTTCTAACTTAACTTCTTTTTTAGCTTCTTGCTTACCTTGTTCTTTACCTTCTTCAAAAACATCTTGGAAAAATCTAGTTTGCCTCAAGTCATTTAATTCAAACATTTTCCTATCTCCTCCTGGCTCAATCGTGGCAACTTATAGATTAATATCGTCTCTATTAAACGCACTGTTAATCCTTCGCGCACCCTATTGTATTAGGATTTTGGTTGTATAGCTTGCCTAACAGCTTGTTCGTCCAAACCTAACGCTTGAGCTATCTGCTCAACACTTAAACCCAACGCTAATAACTGGGGTATCGCTTCTAACTTAGCTTCTTGCTTACCTTCTGCAAAAACATCTTGGTAAAATCTAGTTTGCTTTAACTCATTTGCTCCAAACATTTTTTCTGTCTTCATTTTAGGATTTCGGTTGTGCAGCTTGCCTAACAACTTGTTCGTCCAAACCTAATGCTTGAGCTATTTGCTCAATACTTAAACCAAACCCTAATAACTGGGGTATCGTTTCTAACTTAGCTTCTTGCCTACCTTCTTGTATACCTTCTTGTATACCTTCTTGCCGACCTTCTTGTATACCTTCTTGTTTCCCTTCTTGTCTACCTTCTGCAAAAACATCTTGGTAAAATCTAGTTTGCCTTAATTCATTTAATCCAAACATTTTTCCTATCTCCTCCGGGCTCAATCGCGGTAACTTGTAGATTAATATCGTCTCTATTAATTGTATTATTTCCCTAATAGTAGTGACATCTAGAATTTGCTGTCGGGCAATGTTGACTATCTCTACAGCTTTTATTGTCGTCGTTGATTCGGGTTCGATGATGAGTTTAACTGTCTCTATGCCGATTGATGATGTCTCAATTGAGCTTAATTCGTCGAGATAGACGCGAGTTACTCGTTGTGAGTTGAGTAATTCTGTATATCTTTCGGTATCTCCAGTATCAACGCTGCGGTTGGGGAAGATGACAACACCACGCCAATTGTTAGTTAATTCGGTTTTGTCGAGATAGTTAAAGATTTCAGTAAATAAACGTGAGTATAATTTTTTGTCTGGCTGAAATTGCACTTCGGCAAAATAAATGGGTAGTTCTGCTGCATTTGGGAGGAAAACGCCATCGATTCTAAACGCTAGTTGCTTAACTTCTACTGAAGAAAATTGGTAAGCACTAGCTAGTTGGGGTGGTTGGTTAATCAGTTCAAAAAAAGTACTGGGGATACTCTGGAATATCCGATAAAAGATACTGTCTGTTTTCAAAGGAGCTTGTTTTATAGTTGATGAATATATTTTACACAACGACTAACCCGTGGTGACTATTTTGAGTACAATAAATATTATGTATGTCAACAATTCAATAAAAAATATTGAAATTGTATAAGACGATGATACAAAAAGTATTTAAAAAAAACTAGGTGTTTAAAACTGACATTAATATTAGCAATTTCCCCCTAGAATTTTAGAAATAGGGTGTTTTATAGTATTGTATTGAGCATGGCATAAGACATTGGCTATAGGGGATTAAGTTTTTTCCCTAGTTTCTAGTCTTTAATCTTAGCTCAAATCAAAAAGGGGAATTCCGCCTAAAGGACTCGAAGCCTGCGTAAATCAGTATTGCCCGTGATGAAATGCCTAAACGTGTTTCGATCATTCATGGGTGTTGGACTCAATTCCCAATTGGCTAGAGTACGGCAGAGTTATGACCCCCAGCATTACAGATTCGGCGGTGAAAGCTGCGGTAGCAGCTGTTGCATCGGAGTCAGCTTCAGCAGAAGAAAAAATCCAGATGCTGATTGAGATCGCACAGGGTTTTCAAAAAAAGCCCAAAGCTGCCCAAGACTTGCGAAATGCAGTTGGCTTATATTACCGGGCTTATGAAATGTGTGGTGAGGAGTATCCCCTACTGAAAGCCAGAGCGCAAGTAGGTATGTCAGGGACATTACAAGCAATACCGGATGCTGATTACCAACTGCTGACGCAAGCGAAAGTCGGTTATGAAGAAGCATTACCGATTTTACAACAATTAGCTTCTCCAGAGGAAGTGGCAGAAACGCAGATGAATTTTGGGCTGGTGTTACAGTCGTTAGTGCCATTCAATTTGGCGCGGATAACAGACAGCATCCAGGCTTATCATGAGGCGTTGCGGGTATTTACTTGGGAAGATTACCCCCAAGAATACGCCATTTTGTATAACAATATTGCGATCGCATACCTTTCTATGCCCCTAGCATCAGAACGGGAATACTTGCGTCAAGGGTTAGCTGTGCAATCATTTGAGGTGGCACTCAAGCATATTAATTTGATTGACCATCCTAGAGAATATGCGATGTTGCAAAACAATTTAGGTAATGCTTTGCAATATTTAGTGAGTTCCCATCCTGTGGACAATAACTTACGTGCGATCGCAGCTTATGATGAAGCGTTAAAAGTGCGTAACATCAAAGATACACCTTTAGAGTACGCTAACACAATTTCCAACAAAGCCAACGCCTTATTCAACTTACCAGACGACCCTGAAAAACCAGAAGCTGGTAATCCTCAAAATCTTTTGCAAGCCCGTATCTACTATCAAAGTGCTTTAGAAATATTTACGGAATACCAACAAGTTGCACAAGCAGAAGTAGTAGTCCAAGCATTACAAGATGTAGAAGTAGAAATTAAGGGTTAGAAGTTATAGACCAAAACCCTTGTAGAGACGGCGATTTATCGCGTCTCAAAAACCCAAGCGTATTGGTTGGTTATGGATATAAATTGACTCTTAACTCTTTACTTAAACAATGAGGAAAAACAGTATGGGAGACATTTTAACAACGCCAAATGTGATAAATTTTCTCACAAGTTTAGCAAATGGCGATCTGAACATAGCAACAGAATTAGTGTGGTTAATCATAGCAACCGCCTTAGCTATGGTTGGTGGTGCAATTGGTGGAATGATATTAGCTGGAAAAGATATAGGATATCAACTTTCAGCAATGCTTGGTGCATTATTTGCCCCTGCGGGTGTAATTCCTGCCATCTTTTTAGGGCTTGTTGCCTTAAATTTCTTGACAAATTATTAGGAGAAAATATGTTAGAGCTAGGATGGTTATCTGCCAAGTTATTTTTTAAAGGAAAGCTAATACGCAATCCAATATTTTTTCTCAAGCAAACTACTATTGGTATTGCCGTAGGTTTTTTACTATTAGTGTCACTTGCACAAGCCCCCATTCCCTTCTACTTACCAATCATATTATCTAGCTTAGTTACGGGCATGATTATGCCATTTCTCTTCAAGGATTTTAAAACGAAGTGAATTGTCATTGACAAACAACCAATGACAAATGACAAATGACAAATGACGAACGACAAATAATAAATGACAAATCTTGAAGAATTAATTCAGGAAATTAATCGTTTCGAGGCAATAATATCCGAGTGGGATGAAAGCCAACGGTGTGTAGCAGTTGGTCTAAAAAGAGCAATTGAAGCTTTGCATAAAGCTGCATTGACTAATTTGATTAAAAGCCTAAAACAAGAGTCAATGCAGGCTTTGCGCCATGCTGTTGCAGATGAATTAGTTTATGCAGTGCTACTCTATCACGAACTAGTCAAACCACCAAAGCCTCCACTTTCACAACGTATTCAGACAGCCCTTGAAGAAGTTCGCCCAGGTTTAAAAAGCCATGATGGTGATGTAGAATTAGTGGCAATTAAGCCCCCAGATACAGTAGAAGTCAGATTAATCGGGACTTGCAGCAGTTGTCCGGCTTCTACCTTGACTTTATCTCAGGGAGTAGAACAAGCAATAAAAAACCATTGTCCTGAAATTACCAAAGTTGTTGCAGTCAATAATAGCCCTGCTGTTAAGAACGCTAATTCTAGTTTAATTAGTCCATTCTCTGCAAAAATAACTTGTACTTGGATGAAAGTAGCGACCCTTGATGAAGTTCCTGAATTTAGTGTAGTTGCAGTACAACTTGCTGGTACTTCACTAATTTTACATCGTCAAGGCGTTACAGTTAAATGTTACCGTAATGCTTGTACTCATCTAGGATCTCCCTTAGAAAAGGGTAAAGTTGAAAATGGTATTATTACCTGTCCTGCCCACGGATTCCAGTACAAATTAGAGACAGGTAAATGCTTAACCGTGCCTGATGTTTCGCTTCAGTCGTATCCAGTCAAGATTAAAGACGATAAGGTTTTTGTGAAACTACAAAAATGATCATGCGAAAGTAAGATTTCAGCAAATATACCTGGCGATTAGTCAATTACGGCTAATTTGCTTTTTCATTTAAGTAGTTCGCGCATTCATTTTAGTGTTTTGTGCAAGCAAAATGCCCGAATGCTTTCTCATTTGTATAATTCAAGTATTGATTTTAGTGTTTTGAGAAAGTAAAAAGGCATATTACTTTCTCAAAAGGTCATTTGACTTATTCAAACCCCAGTTTGCTTACTTATTTTAATGTTTTCCGCAAGCAAAAGTAGGTTTGACTTATTCAAACCCCAGTTTGCTTACTCATTTTAGTGTTTTCCGCAAGCAAAAGTAGGTTTGACTTATTCAAACTCCAGTTTGCTTACTCATTTCGGTGTTTTCCGTAAGCAAAAGGTCATTTGACTTACTGATTTTAGTGTTTTCCGCAAGTAAAACAAGCTTTTACTTTCTCAAACCCGAGTTTGCTTTCTTTTTTCAGTAAATCACGCACTCATGCCAAAAATTTACTATGTACTAAAAGTTACTAAAAGGTTGTTTGAAAAGTATTTTGCTGTAAATTTAGGCACTTTTAAAGGGAGCATCCCAATTTTGCAAATTTACCAAATTAGAACTAGTCATTGCGAATGGAGCAAAGCGGAATGAAGCAATCGCAAAGTCTAGCGGCTGCGATTGCTTCTCTTTCCTTCGGAACGCTACGCGAACGAGACGCTCCGCGAACGCTTCATTTCATTACGTTCGCAATGACAAAATATATTTTTACACATTTGGGATGCTCCCCTTTTAGATCCCCCCTAGCCTTAAAAAAGGGGGAACCGGAATCAAAGTCTCCCTTTTTAAGGGGGATTTAGGGGGATCTAAAACTATATAATACCGAGAATAGGACTTTTCAAACATCCTCTAAAGGCTATCTTGATTTTTTTTAGCTTGATTAATACAGAAGTTAATTAGAGATTTTAACTGAATTTGAAAAAAGCATAATACAAAACCGTTACTGTTGTTACACGCTAATCAAGATTAATGTTTTTAAATAAATATCAGCGTCTATTTGCGGTTCATGGATATCCCAATCATAAGTAACCCCATATCACAATTACCGCTAGAAGCAACAGAAATTTCTCAATATTTGCCTCTATCACCTCAAGGTGCAGAGGTAATTTTAGGTAACATTATTGAACCAGAACAATTAGTCATACCTGTAGCGCCTAATGCCACAAATATGTTTGGGCCTCGTGGTGCTTGTTTATTATCAGAAACTGGCCCTTTATGGGTATCAGATACCGGACACCATCGATTATTAGGATGGCAAAATTTACCCACGCGAGATAGTCAACCGGCTGATTGGGTAATTGGACAACCTGACTTTTATCATGAAGGGCAAAATGCTAAAACTATACCGGGAAGGGCAACCTTAAGCGTACCAACAGGGATTTGTGCTTGCGGCGAAGGGTTAGCTGTCGCCGATGCTTGGAATCATCGAGTTTTGATTTGGAAAAGCTTACCAGAAGATAATAATGTTCCAGCAGATTTGGTATTAGGGCAAGTTAATTTTATTGATAATGAACCAAATCGAGGTAATCAGCAAGCATCTGCTAGTACAATGCACTGGCCTTATGGTGTTTTCTATCATCAAGGACGGCTATTTATTGCTGACACTGGTAATCGAAGACTATTAATTTGGCATCAGTTACCAACAGAAAATGGTCAACCTGCCGATTTGGTTTTGGGACAACCAGATATGATATCTCGCAACGAAAACGGCGGTGATTCTCCAACCGCAGCGAGTATGCGTTGGTGTCACGACATCGCCTTTTGGGGAGAAAATCTAGTTGTCAGTGATGCAGGTAATCACCGGGTAATGATTTGGCAAGGAATACCTACAGAAAATAATACTCCTTGTGCTGTGGTTTTAGGACAAAAAAACTTTGATTTTGTGGAAATGAATCAAGGGGTTTATTTGCCAAGTGCTAGTAGTTTGAGTATGCCTTATGGTGTGGCGGTGGCTGGCGATTGGTTAGTAGTTGCAGATACAGCTAATTCTCGTTTGTTAGGATGGAGAAAGCCGGAATCAATTTTATCACTGCAAAGTGTAGTGGCAGATGGGGTGGCGGGACAAAGAAATTTTCAAAGTAAAGGTGAAAATCGTAATTTTGGATTGCCTAAACGAGATAGTTTAAATTGGTGTTATGGGATAAAGATTTATGGCAATACGGCAGTAATAGCTGATTCTGGAAATAACCGAATATTGCTGTGGCAGTTTAATTGTGGGACTTCCAAGAAATAAACGAACCACAGAGACACAGAGAACACAGAGGAATGAGGAGAAGAGAGTTTTTTATTGGGAAGTCTCTATGCCGACTGAAGAAATTAGAGTTCGCGGTACTGTTCAGGGAGTAGGATTTCGCCCTACTGTATATCGTCTTGCTAAAGCTTGCGGTTTGTATGGAGATGTTTGTAATGATGGGCAAGGTGTATTAATTCGGGTATCTGGTAGTGAGGAAGCATTAACAGAATTTGTTGCCAGATTGCAAACAGAATGTCCGCCACTAGCAAAAATTAATCAGCTAACTAGAATTCCTTACAAAGGTGAATTTAAATTTGATAATTTTGTGATTTCTAGTAGCGTTAATAATGCCATTAAAACAGAGATTGTCCCTGATGCAGCCACTTGTCCACAGTGTCAACGAGAAATATTTGACCCTTTTAGCCGCTTTTATCGTTACCCCTTTACTAACTGTACTCATTGCGGCCCTCGCTTGAGTATTATTCGTGCCATTCCTTACGACAGATGCAATACCAGTATGTCTGCGTTTGTTATATGTCCCGAATGTGCAAAGGAATACCACGATGTTGAAAACCGCCGTTTTCACGCCCAACCTGTAGCTTGTCATGTTTGCGGCCCTTCAGCTTGGTTAGAACGTGCTGATGGTAAATTGGTTACAGCTTCCATGTTTTCCATGCTAGATGATGTGGATGCCGTTTGTACTTTGTTGCAAAAAGGCGAGATTGTCGCAATTAAAGGGTTAGGTGGTATTCATTTGGCTTGCGATGCAACTCAGGAAACCGTTGTACAAAAACTCCGTCAGCGTAAAAAGCGCTATCACAAACCATTTGCTTTAATGGCGCGAGATATTGAAATAATTGAACAATATTGTACTGTCAACGCCAAAGAAAAAGAATTATTGACAAGTTCTGCTGCACCAATTGTTTTATTACAAGCAATAGGTAAAAAATTAGTAGCACCATCGGTAGCATCGGGGCAAAATACCCTTGGTTTTATGTTACCTTATACGCCTTTACATCATTTAATTCTGCGGCGGATGAATCGCCCAATTGTTTTAACAAGTGGTAATCTTGCTGATGAACCACAATGTATTGATAATGACGAAGCAAAAGAAAAATTAAGGGCAATTGCAGATTATTTTCTCTTTCACAATCGAGAAATTATTAATCGGGCAGATGATTCAGTTGCGAGAGTTATTAGTGATAAAATTCAAATAATTCGCCGTGCTAGAGGATATGCACCAGCACCAATTAGTTTACCGATTGGGTTTCATAATGTACCGCAAATTTTAGCAATGGGTAGTGAGTTAAAAAATACATTTTGCTTATTGCGTGAAGAAGAAGCAATTCTATCTCAAAATTTAGGAGATTTAGAAAATGCTGCGGCTTTTAATGCTTATCAAGAGACTTTGAATTTATACTTAAATTTATTTGAACATAAACCAGAAGTAATTGCTATTGATAAACATCCTGAATATCTCTCAAGCAAACTTGGTAAAGAACTAGCAGATACAAATAAAATTCCAATTCATCAAATCCAACATCATCATGCCCATATTGCCGCTTGTATGGCAGAAAATGGGATTCCTTTAGATTCACCTCCAGTATTAGGCATTGCTTTAGATGGTTTAGGTTACGGTGATGATAGTACACTTTGGGGCGGAGAATTTCTTTTAGCAGATTATCGTAAGTTTCAGCGACTAGCAACATTTAAACCAGTAGCAATGATTGGTGGTGAACAGGCAATTTATCAGCCTTGGCGTAATACTTATGCCCAATTAATAGCTGCTAACCTTTGGAATGATTGCCGAAAACATTACGCTGATTTAGAAATCGTAAAATTTCTGAAATAAAAAACCACTAAATCTACTCAATCAACTTATGGAGAAAAAAATTAACTCTCCTCCAGCTTCATCAGTGGGGCGGTTGTTTGATGCAGTAGCGGCGGCTATCGGTATTTATAGAGATGAATGTAGCTATGAAGGACAAGCTGCGATCGCACTTGAAGCTATAGTAGATGTTAGCAGCTTAAATAATGATAAAGAAGCGCCAATATACCCTTTTAGTTTTAGCTTTTCAGATAGTATTTACTGTATAGACCCGCTTCCATGTGGCAAGCCTTACTAAATGACTTACAGCAGCAGATTCCAAAACAAGTTATAGCTGCTAAATTTCACAAAGGTTTAGCTAACGCGATTGTGGAAATGGTTAAGCACCTTCGTCAAGAAAATCCGATTCATCAGGTAGCTTTAACAGGAGGAGTCTTTCAAAATTGTATATTGTTACAGCAAGTTACCAAACGATTAGAAACATTGGGGATAAAAGTACTAACTCATAGCTTAGTTCCAGCTAATGATGGCGGTTTATCTCTAGGACAAGCAGTTATTACAGCCGCAAAATTAATACATGAGTCTTGATTTTGAAAAAACTCACAAATAATTCTCTCTGTGTTCTCCGCGCTTCTGCGGTTAGTTTATCTTAAAAAAAATGTGCTTAGGAATCCCCGGACAAATTATAGAAATTACCAACGTTAACCATAAATTAGCCCTAGTTAACATTGGTGGTGTGAAGCGCGAAGTAAATATTGCTTGCATCGTAGATGAACAACATCCCCCCGAAGCTTGTATTGGGGATTGGGTATTAGTACATGTTGGCTTCGCTATGAATCGAATTAACGAACAAGAAGCGGCAGAGACATTACAACTCTTTGAAGAATTAGCAGCAGCACAAGCAGGAATCAATACTTAAATAACAGTTTCCAACATCTTTCTTTCTTCGCGCCCTTTGCGTCCTTTGCGGTTCGTTAAAAAAAAATTCTCTACCACAAAAGCGAAATTAACTATTCCCCAATCCTTATGAAATATGTTGACGAATTCCGCGAACCTGAAAAAGCAGAAGCCATATTCCGCGAAATCACTAAATTAAGCCACCAGCTAGAAAAACCCATCAAAATCATGGAAGTATGTGGCGGACATACCCATTCCATATTTAAATACGGTATCGAAGAAATATTACCCCAAACCATCGAACTCATTCATGGGCCTGGTTGTCCAGTATGCGTGATGCCAAAGGGGAGATTAGATGATGCGATCGCAATCTCCCAAAATCATAACGTCATTTTTGCCACCTTTGGCGACGCAATGCGAGTTCCCGGTTCAAAAACCACTTTACTGCAAGCCAGGGCACAAGGCGCAGACATCCGTATGGTGTACTCTCCCCTAGATAGCCTGCAAATTGCCAAAGATAACCCCGACAAAGAAGTAGTCTTCTTCGCATTAGGCTTTGAAACCACAGCCCCCAGCACTGCCTTTACCATTTTGCAAGCAGCAGCCGAAAAAATTCCTAACTTTAGTATGTTTAGCAATCACGTTCTCGTGATTCCCGCCCTCAAAGCACTATTAGATAATCCCGATTTACAACTAGATGGATTTGTTGGCCCTGGCCATGTCAGTATGGTAATTGGCAGTGACCCATATCAATTTATTTCCCAAGAATATAATAAGCCGATAGTCGTCTCAGGATTTGAACCCTTAGATATTCTCCAATCAATTTGGATGCTATTACAACAACTAATAGAAAATCGTTGCGAAGTCGAAAATCAATATAACCGAATTGTCCAAAAATCTGGAAACACAGTAGCCCTGCAAGCCATAAATAAAGTTTTCGCCATCCGAGATAGTTTTGATTGGCGCGGCTTAGGTGACATCCCCTATTCAGGATTAAAAATTAAACCTGAATACGCCCAATTTGATGCCGAACTTAAATTTACCATTCCGAATCTCAAAGTAGCCGACCATAAAGCTTGTAAATGTGGAGAAATTCTCAAAGGAGTCTTAAAACCTTGGGAATGCAAAGTATTCGGTACAGCTTGCACACCAGAAACACCAATCGGTACTTGCATGGTATCTTCCGAAGGTGCTTGTGCAGCCTATTACAAATACGGGCGACTCTCCACCATAGCCAAAAGAACAATCACCCAAAAACCAAAAATAACTCAAGAACCTCTCCCCGCCTGCGGCTTCTCCTCAGACTAATCCTCAGCGTACCTCCGCGCTTCCCTCTGCGTTCCTTTGCGTTTAAAAAAAATTTAATATGAATTTCCCCCCCACAAACCCAATCCAAAAAATCGAAAAAGTCCGCCGCCAAACTAAAGTACAAGACACTCATATCACTCTCGCACATGGTAGCGGTGGTAAAGCCATGCGCGATTTAATAGACGATATTTTTATCAGCAATTTTAATAACCCAATTCTCTCACAACTAGAAGACCAAGCCAGCTTCAACCTAACCCCTCTCCTCCAACAAGGAGACAGACTGGCATTTACAACAGATTCTTATGTTGTAGACCCGTTATTTTTCCCCGGAAGTGATATAGGAGAATTAGCCGTAAACGGCACAGTTAATGATTTAGCTGTCAGTGGTGCTAAACCTTTATATCTAACTTGTAGCGTAATTTTAGAAGAAGGATTACCTGTCGAAACCTTACGCCGTGTCGCAAACAGTATGAAAGCAGCCGCAGAAAAAGCGGGTATTCAAATTGTTACTGGTGACACAAAAGTTGTACATCGTGGTGCAGCCGATAAACTCTTTATTAATACTGCTGGTATTGGTATAATCCCACGAGGAGTTAACATTTCCGCCCACAATATTAAACCTGGAGATGCCGTAATAATTAATGGTGAAATAGGCAATCATGGTACAGCAATTTTAATTGCCCGTGGGGAATTAGCTTTAAATACTAATATTGAAAGTGATTGTCAGCCGTTGCATAGTTTAGTAGAAACTATTCTCCATGTATGTCCACAAGTTCATGCTATGCGAGATGCAACACGTGGCGGTTTAGCCACAGTATTAAATGAATTTGCTCTCAGTTCTAATGTAGGAATTCGCCTTTTTGAAGAATCTATCCCAGTGCGTGAAGAAGTAAATGGAGTTTGCGAAATTCTTGGTTTAGACCCATTGTATCTAGCTAATGAAGGTAAGTTAGTTGTAGTGGTTCCAAAAAAGAATGCTGAAAACGTTTTATCTGCTATGAAATCTCACCCAGCAGGTAAAAATGCTTGTATTATTGGCGAAGTTCTTTCTTCACCTCCAGGTATCGTTTTGTTAAAAACACTTTTTGGTGCTGAAAGGATTGTTGATATGCTAGTAGGCGACCAATTGCCACGAATTTGTTAATCTTTCATATATTTATATACCAATCCTATTTCAATTGTGAAAAATGTAGATTAGGAAACGAACCGCAAAGGGCGCAAAGGACACAAAGGAAAGAAGAAAAAGAGGTGTAATTTTCACGAATGATTTAGGACTGCTATAGTATGCATGAACTTGGAATTACGCAAAATATTGTGGCAATTGTGACTGAACACGCCAAAGGTGCAAAAGTGCAGCGAGTTTTATTAGAAATTGGCAAACTTTCAGCCATCATGCCCGATGCTATCCGATTTTGTTTTGATATTTGCACTCAAGGCACTATTTTAGAAGGGGCGACATTAGAAATTTTAGAAATACCAGGCTTAGGGAGATGTCGCCAATGCGGTGCAGAAGTTTATTTAGATAAACCTTTTGGTATCTGTAACTGCGGTAGTGTGCAATTAGATTTAATTACTGGTGAAGAACTGAAAATTAAAGAAATAGAAATAGAGGAATTATGTGTGTAACCTGCGGTTGTTCTGATGATGGCGAAATAAAAATCACAAATTTAGAAACAGATGAAGCTGAACATCATCATACTCACACTTTACCAGATGGAACTGTCATCACTCACTCCCACAGTCATGACACTCATATAGAAGCGCCTCAAATTCATGCCAAAATACACAACACAACAATATCTTTAGAACAGGATATATTAGCAAAAAATAATCTGCTAGCTGCCCAAAATCGAGGATGGTTTAAAGGGCGAAATATTCTCGCCTTAAATTTAATGAGTTCTCCCGGTGCTGGGAAAACAACTCTTTTGACGCAAACCATCAATGATTTAAAAAATCAATTATCTATCAGTGTCATTGAAGGCGACCAAGAAACTGCTAACGATGCCAAAAAAATTAAAGAAACAGGTTCTAAAGTCATCCAAATCAACACCGGAACAGGCTGTCATTTAGATGCATCAATGATAGAGAGGGGTTTACAAGAACTGAATCCGCCTCTAAATTCAGTTGTGATGATTGAAAATGTCGGAAATTTGGTTTGTCCAGCCTTATTTGATTTAGGAGAACTGGCAAAAGTTGTAATTCTCTCTGTTACAGAAGGAGAAGATAAGCCACTAAAATATCCGCATATATTCCGTGCTAGTAACATCATGATTCTCACCAAAATTGATTTGCTGCCTTATGTAGATTTTGATGTGCAAAAGTGCATAGAATATGCTAGAGAAATTAATCCCCAAATTCAGATTTTTCAAGTTTCTGCAACTACTGGTACTGGGTTAGAGAAGTGGTATGCGTGGCTAATTGAAAACTTAAAAACTTGTCAGCATTAATCTCTTATCGCTTGACGAATATCTAATTCTTTTACGAACCACAGAGACGCAGAGGACACAAAGAGAAGAAAGACAAGGAAAAATTGCTTTATTCTGTAACACTGATATTTTTAGAATTGGCTTTGATAAAAATTGCAACACCCTGCACTTTAGGAGTACAGGGTGTAAGATAGCTATATTTTGTGTGATTCCCAGTTTCTATTTACCTCAAAGCCAATCTCGATAAGCTGATATTTCATTTACGCTGATTTCAAATGGCATCCCCTTGCCAAATGGCGGATAAACGCGGATTTTACCGTTGCTAGCAAACCGTTCTAATCTATTACCTAACTGGGCAATATTGCTGACTATATGCCAGTAAGATACTAAATCAGGACAGTCAACAATTAATGTTAGAATGCTAGCATTTGTTGTGATATACCACTGACAATTAGATAACAGTACTCGCGTAATGCGATCGCAAGCTAGAAAAAAGCATCTGCCAGTAGACTGTTCTAGCTCCATTTGAAGCATTCCATCCTCTTTAGTTACCTCATTTGGAGGTAAATCATCGGGAGGAAGCAGGTAAAGTTTAGAAGACATAATTTCGCACCTCTTGGTTGTAGCGCGTCAAACTCTCCAGGTTTTTTTGCAGATCGGAAGACGAAGGTTTGAGTGCTAACGTACCTAAATTTAATTCGTCTTGAAATTTCTTGATTTTGTCTCGACAAGTCTCCACATCACCGATAATTGAATTCTCAATCAAATAATCTTCGTCGAAACAAATATTTGTCCGATCGAATGGTTTTTGATTGGGATTCGCACTATTTTGCAATACTTCAGCCGTATTAGCTGTCATTTTCTTGCTAAATTGGCGGATGAAAGGCAATGCCTCACTCACTGCTTCATCAAATGTTTTGCCAACATAAAAAAAGCGTGCCAGCACGAAGTTTTCTGCACCGCTAGAATTTAAGGCTCGATATTTAGCAACAGTATCCTTCAATCTGTGTAGGGAGAATGGCGGCCCACCCATCAAGCTGAAGGAATGTTTAGCAGCAAACTCGATACCATCATCGCCACCAGTGGCAACATACACTGGGACTTGACTCTGCAATGGTTTTGGGTAAATGGTTAAGCGATCGCATTGATAATACTTGCCATTAAATGATACATCAGTTTCATATAACAGCTTGTGAATCAGTGCGATCGCCTCTAGTGTCTTAGGACGTGCTTCACTTGGAAGTGTCGCAAAATGCTTATTTTGTTGCGGGAATGGGCCGCCTTTAGCAACTCCAAATAATAATCGTCCATTGCACAGGTTATCCAGAGTGGCGATATCCTCCGCTACCCGAATTGGGTTATGGAATGGCAGTAACACCGCCGCAGTGCCCAATTGGATAGTTGAAGTCAATCCCGCCAAGTGTGCCATTAACAGCAACATAGACGGGCTGAGATTGGATTCACTAAAATGATGCTCACTCACCCAGGCTGACTCAAAACCTAAACTTTCTGCCTGTTTTATCAGCGCGACTTGCTCAAAGATGGCACGACGAGCATCTTGGTGATGATTATCGTAATTGCAGAAAATTCCAGTTTTCATTACTTGCGTTAATACTTTGTGCTGGCTATTTTAGTGGTCAATATGTTCGTAGTAAGCACTTTAGTGCTTCAATATTTGAGGACTAAAGTTTTCACTACAAACACCTTTACTCCTCTCCATTCATGCGATCAAAAACTAATTTGCAACCCACTGCAACTCCAACCATAGACGTGGGTTATTATGTTTGACCTTCGACATCGGATCGCGCAATAATCGTTTGGCATTCATGCAGACTACTTGGACTAAACCCATATTGTCTGCAACTTCTCTGAGAATTTCTTTGTGGGCTTGCACACAGGAAATCATTTCGGCAGAGCAATAAATTCCTATATATTGCAAGCGTCTCGCAGGTCGTCCCCAAAAACAGGTGATGACTTTCACATAACACCCATCTAGTAATTCCCCAACTTTTGGGTGAGTAGTGGTTGAGGACTCTGGTGAATTCTTTGGCTAAGATATCTTCAGCAATCATTGGAACTGATATTTCTGTAGCGTCCATCACGCTATTTAATATAACATAATTTTATCAATTAAAGATGACAAAACGCCTTATCATGTTTAAATAAAATATTAAATATTACAGAAAAAAGAGGTACACCTATTTGGTATCACCTCCGGTTTGCGTAAAGCATCTTTATATTGAATGAAGTATCAAAGTAGCCTTGCTGCAAAAACTTTGATATCAAAAATCATGAATTCAAATAAAATGTACTTTGTTGATGACATTTTATTTGAATTATAGATATTAAATTTTTAATCATTATCGAGCATTACGTTCACAAACTAATACCTCTGCTATGATATCCGGTACATTTCCAAAATCTGTAAATCCTTCAGAACCACGAATTGGTGATATAAATGTATAGTTTGGATCGCAAGCTCCAGTGTCATATACTTGGATAAACCATCTATCGGGAAATCCTTCTACACCTAGCTCCACAGTGTACCAACTCTCACCAATCAGACGAGAGTTAAGCGATTGTGAACCACTCTCGATTCTCTTCTGAAATATTCCAATCTGCCATTAGCAGTTCTAAAGCAATTTGTCCTGCATCTGTTGAAGTCAACAACATTTTTACTCCTTATTTGCGACTTCAGTATTTTCAACTTCCGTATTCGGAACTTCTGGGTATAAACCCAATTCTTTAGCTAGTTCACGCGCCACAAAAAATAAAAATTTAGCGCCATCTTGATTGCCTTCATGGGCAAACATAGTTGCTACTTGTAACATTGTTTCTACGAAACCAGAATCAATTAATTCTGGCTTAGATTCTAAAACTTCTGGTTCCTGACCATTAGGGCATTTGAGCAATTCATCAATCAGGTTAAAATACAATTGCTGGCGTTGTTCTGACATGGTGTTTTGTTTTGGTTGATTTTAGTGAGTTAATTGAGAATTGGTTACTGTTCTATACTTTGCTGCCACAGTCTTTCCAACATTTCAACTTGTTCTTTTAAAACAGCCGCACGATGTACAAGATATCTGTCATAAAAGAGAATACCGAACCCAACACAAATAGGGGTTAACAAGAAGAACCATTGCAAAATCGTGGCAAATTTATATTTTTCAGCAACAGTCAGCATTTGATGAACCACATTACGATCAGAGGATTGGATGCTAGTCTGAGGGGAATGTGTAACCTCTGTCTGGGAAGCCAAAGTGGGAGCATTTTTAGTAGTCTTGTTAACTTCGTAGGCTAAATTCTGGGATTTTACTAAGTCCAGATGTCGCTCCCAAATTATGCCAAATACTACTAATCCTGGAGAAAGCATTGTTAGAGTAATTACACAAACTGTAAGGAGATTTAAAACTTTTGCTTTCATCTTGGCTCTCCCTTGCTAGGTAGTATGCACCCAGTAAGAAAATATCCTTTGCTGTTTATCTCAAACAGTTTTGATATTAAAATATGTGTAAACGGTAATTTTCACAATTGTTAGCTGTCAGTTGGTTTTCTAATTATCACTGACTACTGACAACTGAAAAGTTAGTAACATTTTCGCAAAACGTAGGATTATTCAATCAGAAAGAACACACTTAGATTCTGGAATGTGGTTTCATCTTGCTCTCAAAAGGGAGATTAAGAAGTCCCCCCTAGTTCACTCAGCTTTCGCTCAGGAATGTTGGGGGGTAGAGGGGAATCTCTGCGTAAATCCTATACGATTTATATCAGTCCCTCTCCACAAAACAGTTTACCCCAGCCCTGTTAAGATTATTAAATTCATTAGAATAGTACTCAACGGCTGTAATCCTCGTCTGATAAGTATTATAAAAAAATATTGGGGTATGGGTGCTAGTGTTTTTGAGATGGGGTGCTAGTGTTTTTGAAGTGGGGTTCTGGTGTTTTTGTACTCAACCTAAAACCAATGTAGGTAAAGCTTAGAACTATTTTTAATGCAATTTTTAGTGGACAAAATCTGCACTCAAAAGTAAATATCGATGTCTCCTGATAAAGATAAACTAATAAATTCAGAAAATCCATTAAATATTTTGAAATTAAGTTATATCTCCCTAACAAATAGAAAATTATGATGAAAATTATTCATATATACAGAATTATAAAAATTGATCTTAGCCTAAGAAACAATAGTCAGCAATTCCAAATGGTAAAATAAAAGAATGGCAAGCTAAACATCTGCTGAAGTGAGAATCAATGAGAGCCTCTGATAAAAGTTCTTCCTAAACTTTCAGATTTTGTGGTTTAGTTAGAATACATAGTATATGCACTCATTGGCACTAAACTGCAAATTAAATACACAAAAGCTTCTTGTTATAAGTAAATACTCTGTACTAAGATTTAGAATTTATAGGAGTTAAATAATGCGGATTGCTCAAGATATAACAGAACTGATCGGACGAACTCCTTTAGTTCAACTAAACAAGATTCCTCAAGCTGAGGGAGTAGTAGCAAGGATAGTTGTCAAATTAGAAGGGATGAACCCAGCAGCCTCGGTGAAAGACCGTATTGGGTTAAGTATGGTACTTTCAGCAGAAGCAGCTGGGTCAATTACCCCAGGAAAGACTATTTTAGTTGAGCCTACTTCCGGTAATACAGGAATTGCTCTAGCAATGGTAGCAGCAGCGCGTGGCTACCGTTTAATTTTGACAATGCCGGAGACGATGAGCCAAGAACGACGCGCTATGCTGAGAGCTTATGGCGCGTCTTTAGAGTTGACACCAGGCGCGGAAGGAATGCGCGGAGCGATTCGCAAAGCCGAAGAAATTGTGGCTAATACTCCTGATGCTTTTATGCTGCAACAGTTCCGCAACCCTGCCAATCCTAAAGTTCACCAGGAAACTACCGCCGAAGAAATTTGGACAGATACAGATGGAGAAGTGGATATCGTCATTGCTGGCGTAGGTACTGGTGGGACGATTACCGGGATTGCAGAGGTCATTAAAAGCCGCAAGCCGACTTTTAAAGCGATCGCAGTTGAACCCAGCAATAGCCCAGTTCTCTCCGGTGGTGAAGCCGGGCCACATAAGATTCAAGGTATTGGGGCCGGATTTATCCCCGATGTTCTCCGCCTAGAATTAGTTGATGAAGTAATTAGAGTCAGCGATGAACAAGCGATCGCTTTTGGGCGACGTTTGGCAAAAGAAGAAGGCTTATTATCTGGGATATCCTCTGGTGCGGCTTTGTGCGCTGCTATTCAAGTAGGTAAACGTCCAGAAAATGCCGGGCGGTTAATTGTAATGATTCAGCCTTCCTTTGGTGAACGTTACCTCAGCACACCCATGTTTCAAGACTTGTCTTTAGAAACTGCTGGCGTCCGTTAAAAAGTTAGGAGCCAGAAGATTTGTGACTTCTGGCTCCTAAACTATATTTACCATATTATGTAAGTTTTGATACTTAACTTAACAGTAAAGTCAAGTATATACTTTAACGCTATCTTTGGGCGATCGTTATTCAAATCGCAATAAAATTTCACAAAATGATGATAATTTAATCTACCTTAAGATAGATTTTAAAAAATCACGGTAACAAATATGCTGTTACTATCAACATTTTGTGTTCCTGATTAATCGTTCCTGATAGATCATTTGTAAAGTAAATCTTAAGTGCTCAACTGATATATATTTTTCAGTTCTGTTTAGGTTAGTGTATCCAACAAAGTTAAATAAATGTTGTATTTTGCTTTGTGATAGTCAAAGTCATCTTTATGGTGGTAAACCATTTAGCCGCCTGGCTTCCTAGACTAGATACGCTTAATAATTACCTTACAAGTAGTCAAAGTGATCTTTGTTGAGAGCGATCTTTTTAGATTATTCTCCAGTATTTTGTAGAACACATTTAGTATTTAATACTACTAACAATAATGAGAAATTCATTCTTTCTTAAGAGTGCATCTGCTATGTCTCTGCTTGTTTTTACAGCCATTCCAGCAGTTCATGCTCAGGTTCCCAATCAGCCAGATAATGTACGCTTCAACCCTAAAGATACTTTCACGAATCCCCAGTTTCCAACAATCCTAGACGATTCGCAGATTGTTGCTCCTACTGCCCCCAACTGGGTGATCCCCCAGAATCCGTGAGAAGATTTGACAGGTTTATCCTTCCTCCACCGCCCTCTAATACCTCTGCCCAAACCGCAGATGAACTAAGGGAATTGAACCAATTGGCAGCTACTCGTACCAATCCTAATACGATTAAAGTTATTAGTCGTTGGAACTTTGACCCACCTGCTTCAAGCTACAACGACTATTTTGACCATTTAGCTCAACTTTATAAATACAGTCCACCCTTGGTAGCGCGTTGTAGCGCCATGCTGAACGAAGGTATCTATGCTGGTCTTCTATCGGCGTGGTACAACAAATTCATGTACTTACGTCCCCGCCCGGATCAAGTAACTAATTATGCTTTTCGAGCGGATAATCCAAGTCTACCTACACCTTATCATCCAGCTTACCCCTCTGGTCACTCCACCTCCGCCGGTGTCTTTATGGCTGTGGGGGCGGCATGTTTTCCTGAAGAACCAGTGGAAAACTTCGTTGCCTTGGGTAGAGAATCCTCCCTTGCCCGGAGACAAGGAGGTGTACACTACTACTCTGATTCAGTAGCTGGTGAAGCGTTGGGGTATACCGTTGGCAGTGCAGTGGTAAGGGGTTATAGAGACGACGGTTCTCCACTTGGTGGCAATACTGCTGCTTCTGTATATAGTCGTCCACCGTCGTTTAATTCTAACGGTACGCCGACTACTAGCATCGCGCTAAAGACAAAAGCCACCATTACTGTTGGGCCACAACTGAGTTCAGATCCAGGTAGGCCTGGCAAGCAGAGGATCATCTTAGTACCCATCAGGCAAAACGGACAGTTTTCAAATGCTCCTGTTGTGAAGAATCCACCCGATCCACTGTTCAATATTCCAGCAGCTAGTACAACACAACTTGGCCCCGTTGCACCAACAACTATCAATCCTAGTGGAACAGAAAGGAACGCTCCAGCGAGTTTCTCCGATCCAGACCCAGCCGCTGGTACGGGTAATGTAAATAATCTTGCCCCTGTAGCTCCATTAAATGAGGTAGATTCCGCTCCCTCAAACAAATAAGCTTGCCAAAGCATTGGTTTAGAAGTCTTTCAAAATTAGCTGTTGTGTATTTAACTTATATACACAACAGCTTAAATCTGCTTTATTCATTTGGCGTAATTAAACTTTGAGTCAACGCCCCTTGTTAATTAACAATATGGCGGTGCTTATCCCAATAAACTACAGCTTTATTCAATTACTATCATGCAATTACAAGAAATCATCCCAGTGAAATTGCGCTTTGACTTATGTGTTGTGGCATTAAGTCTCACAGCTACCGCTACACCCTTAATGGCTCAAACTCCCGCCCCTGGACACAATCAAGTTCACACTGAGTCTCAAGGTAATAATAAACCGTCCTTTTTGCCGAAAATCCTTTCTGATATTAAGATTGAGCGTCAATCGCTTAAATCTAGTCTGTTATACGAAGGTATGACTCAAGCTGAAGTGGTAAAGGTGATGGGAAAACCAACTGATGTCAAGGTGTTTTCCAATTTAGATATGCATATTGAAATTCTGAATTATCGCCAAGAGCCAGTTATCACTAAAGTCTCAATGATTGATGGTTATCTGTCAGGCATTGCTTGCGAAGTCAAAACCATAACTACTAACGATATTCCTCCTTTTGCTCAGGGCATTAAAATTGGGATGAGTCGTCAAGAGTTGCTGAAATCGATGGGCGAGCCTTTCTCTGAGCAACGCAATGACATTTCTATTTACAAGCTTGAGCGACTCGCTTATGTAAAAGATGGTCAACTACCAGTAAATGTAATTCTCACAGATGGTCGGGTGGAGGCTATGAATGTCGGATTGGAAACTCCAGCCAAAATTACACAAATCATATTACCGGCAGAACCAGCCATGCCAAAAAGTGGGGCTGTCTATCAACGTATCCGAATCGGGATGAACCCGCAACAGGTGATATCGCTTTATGGTCAGCCTACTTTTGTACAACCTTCAGTGTTTAAGCAACAGAAGGTTGTAGACTTTGTGTACGCTACCCTAAATACGGATGCTTCCACTAGATTTACATTTATCGACGACGTGCTGACACGTTTTTCTTTTATTCCCCAAGCAAATTTATATCGTTCTAAGTAGTAGTCTAATTGTTCGTAGTTGGCGCTTTAGCGCTAAAGCGCAAACTACGAACCGATGAAATTAATCCTGCTGCCTTAGAGCGCGTAACTTTGTATGTTGGGACTTGAGAGCATTGCTGCATCTCAAACCCAAGAATTCAGGTTTTAATGCAAAAATCCTGTACTAATGCTTACAGCCACCTTCTTTATGGTGTTTATGCCCATGATCGTGACCGTGAGAACAGCCTTGCAAATTCTCCTTCATAAGCTTGTCGCTGATTTCTTGCAAGGATTCATCCACAGCTTGTAAGCCAATCCAAGCATCAATCTTTTGTACATCAAACCCTACCTCGCGTTGTTCGCCTACTTCTAACAAAGGACGGCGAATTAGCAGTGGTTCTTTCAGCATCAGCGCCAAAGCGGTTTGTTCATCCACTTTTTCAGGAACCACCTCACCAGATTTTACCTTGGGAGCGGAAGGATTGAACCATTCGACTACGGGGCGATCGCCAAAAAATGAACGCAACCGTTCAGCTGTCCAAGCTTCTTTTAGTAGGTTCTGTGGTATCACCTCATGACCGGCAGCTGTTAGCAAAACTTTTTGCTTAACACCACCTTTACAGCCTGGTTTGCTATAGAAAATTACCTTTGCCATTCAACTATCTCCTAATTACTTTTTAGCGCTAAAGCGCCAACTACGAACCGAGGAAATTAAAAATTCCTCGCTTTATGGCTAACTAAGTCAAACTCAAACCTCTCATTTGGATCGGTTTCGCCATAAATATTAAAAGTCACAGTTGGTTCATCACCCACTGCTTCTACACTGTGAATTGCATCGGGAGTAAAGCTAATAATGTCTCCTGGGAAGAGAGTTACCTCTCCCGTTTCTTCAATCTTGTCCTGAAATTCTGGGCTATTAGTGCGTCGCCAAAAAGTATTTTTTTCCTGGCCTTTTAACACCGCCACTATTCCCCACGTTCCATGATTATGAATGTTTGAACGGGTTCCCGGTGCAAATGTTACTGTTTGCACTGTTAACGGCAAACCCAATTCATCATATAGGAGTAAAACAGAGCTTCCCGTTTTGGTGAAGGTTCTAAGTTTTGAATTTGCACCCAGTAGGAATTTACAATCAAGCGCCTTACGAGCATCCGAATTTCTGGCAGACAATTAGTTTCATCATCTGCATTATTGAGAACATCTTCGACCTCGGTTAAAAACCGATAAAGACGATAATTTTCTCTCAATAAATCCCATGCTCTTACAGATTTACAGGCTTGATGCTGACCGTCCCCCGTTAGCAGCCAATCCCTACCTTTCATAACTTTTAAATTGATAGTGGCGAAGATTGGATCACAATGATCGGTGAGACATTAGGGATATTACCTACAGGAAGCTTAGTAGGTATGTTAATAGGAGGGATGATAGAGTTACTATCGGTACTTGCTCCTAATAGGGAATAGGATTTGGTAGATAACCAATTGTTCATGATTTTTGACAAAAAGGGCATTGGGCATTGGGCATTAGGAATTGGGAATTGGGAATTGGGAATTGGGAATTGGGTTATCCTCCTCATCTCCCTCATCCCCCTCATCTCCCTTATCTCCCCGCTCTTTCTTATTAATCGTCTTCTTCTGCCGGGCGTGTCAAAATATCCAGGAGAATTCCAGCACCAAAATCATTCTTTTCGTCTATCTGTTTGACTCTGGTGCTGATTTCTTTCGCTTGCTCAATTTCTCCCAAATTTGCTAGCACTAATCCAGAAGCAGCATAAGCATATAAGTACAATCGAATTTGTGGGTCTTCTTTGCGATTGACTAATATAGGCTTAAGTTGCTCCCAGTCATCAGGTAAGTTTTCTAGTTCTTTAATTTTATCTAATAATTTGACTGTTGTTTGTAATGCAAGAGAATAATTATTCTTATAATAGAAAAATCTATATGCTGCTACTAAGACATCTGTATTATCACCAGTTTGGGCTAAAGCTTGTTGAATATATTTTTCCGATTCTGATGTGTTCTCCCAATTTTGTGCAGCTAAAATTAAGAGATTTTTAACGTCATCTGGAACCTCGAACCATGAGAATTTGTTTGTATTAGCTTGCATAATTGGAAATGGGGAGTGGGGAATAGGGAATAGGGAATGGGGAATGGGGAATGGGGAATTGAGGGAAGAATTAATAACCAATGCCCAATGCCCCATGCCCAATTTAAAACAAAGTAAGAACGTACACCAAGGTGAATAAAACAATCCAAATAATGTCTACGAAGTGCCAGTAAATTTCTGTCATTTCGATGAAAGTATGATTGGTTGCAGAATATTCACCAGGGAGACGCGATCGCCACAATGCACGTAATATCAATAACAGTCCGATAAAAACGTGCAAACCGTGGAACCCAGTCATGATATAAAAGCAGTTGGCAAAGACGTTGGTAGTCAAACCGTACCCCAATGTTGAGTACTCATAAACTTGACCAGCCAAGAAAATTGCCCCCATGATTGCAGTAATGGCATACCACAGTTGCATTCCCTTGAGGTTATTCTTTTTAATCGCCTTATCACCGAAGTGAATCACGAAACTACTAGACACCAGAATAATGGTGTTAATCGTCGGTACAAGTAGTTCTACTTCACTCCCTTCTGGAGGCCAAACGGGTGTAATACCTCGAAAAAACAAGAAAGTTGCAAAAAATCCCCCAAACATCAGGGATTCAGAGGCGAGGAATGTCAACAGTCCCCAAACTCTTAAATCTGGATGTTCTTCGTGTCCTGCGCTGTGATCTTCACTTGTGGTTGTAGCTATAGTCATAGATTTTTTGACAATACAATCTACTTTGTCTGTGATGGAAGCTTAAATAAAGAATGAAGCCTGAATCAGCAAAATTTCCATTCTTTATCCAAAATCCTTGTTTAACTTATACCAATTCACGAAAATACTGATACATATAGATTTCTCGTAAGGGCATGGCATTGCCATGCCCCTACCAACGTATTTGTATCGTCATGAAAGTGAAATGGTATTAACTCTTCATTTGTTCAAGAATTCTCAAAATTCCGAGTTTCGAGTTCTGAAGCTGAAGTTCCGAGTTCTGAAGCTGAAGTTTTGAGTTCCGAAGCTGAAGTTCCGAGTTCTGAGGCTGAAGTTTCGAGTTCTGAGGCTGAAGTTTCGAGTTCCAAGCTTGAAGTTCCGAGTTCCAAGCTTGAAGTTCCGAGTTCTGAGGCTGAAGTTTCGAGTTCCGAAGCTGAAGTTCCGAGTTATAAGCTTGAAGTTTCGAGTTCTGAGGCTGAAGTTTCGAGTTCTCAAATGTAATGACTAGAAGTTTCAGTGACTTTGAGTGCGATCGCAATACTCACTCTACTACCTAAGCACTAGCTTCCGGCGTTGCAGATGGCTGTACTTCATTGCTATGACCATGCCCGTAGTCATAAGGGCCATGAGTCACAACCGGCAACACTTCCCAGTTTTCAATTGCAGGTGGTGAGCTAGTTGTCCATTCTAAAGTCAAAGCTTGCCAAGGATTATCACCAGCCAAAGGCCCTTTCAACCAACTGTAAATCATGTTGATGGCGAAAGGAATTACCGATATCCCCAAAACAATTGAACCGAAGGTACAAATTTGATTGAGGTCGATAAATTGAGGGTCATACATTGCCACTCGTCTTGGCATTCCTTTTAAACCCAACTCGTGCATGGGTAAAAAAGTGAGATTCGTGCCGATGAAAGTAAGGGCAAAATGAATCCGTCCTAAGCTTTCATTCAACATTCGTCCGGTCATTTTGGGGAACCAGTGATAAATACCCGCGTAAATGCCAAACACGGAACCGCCAAACAGAACGTAATGGAAATGTCCGACAACATAATATGTGTCGTGGACGTGAACATCAAAGGGTGCTGTTCCCATTGTCACACCACTTAAGCCGCCCATGACAAACATGGACAACAAGCCAATGGCGAAAAGCATCGCACCTGTAAAGCGGATCTTACCACCCCAGAGGGTAGCAACCCAAGCAAAAATTTTCACGCCAGTGGGAACTGCAACTATAAGAGTGGAGATGGTGAAGAACATCCGCATCCAGCCGGGTGTGCCACTGGTGAACATGTGGTGTACCCAAACGAACAAACCCACAACGCAGATGGCTACACTAGAATAAGCGATCGCTTTATAACCAAAAATTGGCTTGCGGGCGTGGACTGGAATCACCTCCGACATGATGCCGAAGATGGGCAGAATCATTAAATATACTGCTGGGTGAGAATAAAACCAGAATAAGTGTTGATAAATTACAACGTTACCGCCTGCATCTGGTTTAAAGAAGGATGTACCAAAGTTGAGGTCAAACAACAGCAGAACTAAACCGGCTGCTAATACAGGTGTGGAAAGCAAGGCTAGAATAGAGGTTGCCAAGATTGCCCAGCAAAACAGGGGTACTTGATCCCATTTCATGCTCGGAACCTTCATCATCAAAATGGTGATTACGAAGTTCAGTGAACCCAAAATTGAGGAAGTTCCCACCAAGACGATCGCAAGTATCCACATAGTTTGAGCGATTGGCGCTGTCACCAAACTCAAAGGTGGGTAAGCTGTCCAACCAGATTGCGAACCGCCAAAAATGAAACTACCTAATATGAGTAATCCGGCTGGTGGGTTTAACCAAAAGGCGATCGCGTTTAGCTTCGGAAACGCCATATCCCTAGCACCAACCATCAACGGCACTAAATAGTTGCCAAATCCGCCAATAGCGCTAGGGACAATCCACAGGAAGATCATAATCGTCCCGTGATTGGTCATGAAAGCGTTATACAGATTGGGGTCGAGTACGTCTGCATCTGGTGTTGCTAATTCCACCCGCAGAGCGATCGCCATCAGTCCGCCGATGAGATAGAAGAAAAACGCCGTCACCAAGTATTGAATACCAATAACCTTGTGGTCAACATTAAAAGTAAAATAATCTTGCCATTTCCACGCCTTCGGATGGGAAGCGTGGCCAGCCACCATTTCCGGTTTCTTTCCTTCTGGTGGAGTAAATTCTACCTGCGTCATATTTTTGTCCTTTGTCGTTTGTCATAAGTCATTTGTCTTTTGTCTTTTTGTCGTTTGTCATTTGTCCGTTGTCATTTGAATGACTAATGACCAATGACCAATGACCAATGACTAATGACTCATGACTACTGACTCTAGAGTTGCTGCACTGATTCCCATATCATGGGTGTGGGGCGCGAGAAACTCTGATGTTGATAAGTCGGCTGGATTAATTGCAACAACTTGATTGAGGTTTTGCTGTTGAGCAATCTGGTTTTCTGTCCGCCAGTTCTCATAAGCTTCCGGTGTGTGGACAATTACCTCTGTCCGCATTGAGCCGTGATAACCACCGCACAACTCAGCACAAACTACGGGATATGTACCTGGCTTGGTGGCAACAAATCTTAGTTCGGTAGGGATACCGGGAAGTGCATCTTGTTTCAAGCGGAAGTTTGGAACCCAAAATGAATGAATTACATCTTCTGCTGAAAGGTTAAGTTGGACATCAGCACCGACGGGTATGTGCAATTCCCCAGAAGTAATGCCACTATCGGGGTAATTAAATATCCAGGCATACTGTATGCCTTTGACATCAACAACTAAATCGGCTGGTTTGTTTAGGGTTTGAGGAGACGCGCCAATCCCAATTGTCGGGGCAATTGATGGTGTAGCTGTTGTTTCAGTATCGCTGAGTGTAGCTGCAAGAGCAGTTCCCGGCATACTAGCAACATGAGAGACTGAATGAGGATGACCGGCAGGCTCAAAACCGCCCATTTGGTTAAAAACATCTACACTGTAGATGCCCAAACCGAGGACAATCACTGTTGGAATTGCTGTCCAGAAGATTTCTAAGGGAACGTTACCTTCTATTGGTAAACCATCGGTATCATCACCGCGACGGCGACGAAACTTAACCAAAAAAATCAGAATAGTTCCTTCTACCACCAAGAAGAGTGCGATCGCAATGGTAAACATGACGTTAAAAAAACCGTCTACCAAAGGCGCTTGTAGCGATGCCTGCATCGGCATGAGAGTGTGGTTTTGACCGATCCAAATGCTAATTGCTGTAACTACTATCCCAGCAACCAGAGTCCATAGTGAAACAGGAACTTGTTGCATACATGCTACCTGCTTTGTAAACAGTCTTTAAAGATGTGATTTTCTGGGAATAGGGAATAGGGCATTGGGCATTGGGAATTGGGCATTGGGAATTCTTATCTATTCCCCATTCCCCATTCCCCATTCTCTATTTCCTTTTCACTTATTAACTTTCTAACGTGCAGCCATTAAAAATGGGGGAAAATTCCAGATTTTTTCCATATCTTTCCCCCAAAAAAATACAAATTATATTTCAACTCATACCACAAAGTTAGCCCCCCGCTTTCAAAAAAGCTAGTTGTTCCAAGAGGGCACTGTTGACCTAATATTGATTAGGCTATATTAGCAGCAAGTTTAATTTTGTTAATAGCTAACATCTTACGATTTACGGATTTGTTTACTGTGAACTCTTTATTAGTTACAGTAATACTTAGTATTCCCCTCAAGTTACCTTGCCTAGCGCATTTTCGCTTTTTACAAACAGTGCCTCCTTGAATTAACAACAATTTGAACTAACTCTAAAAGCTCTAATTACTTACTTCAACATGAGTGTAGCAATTCTTCGGGCAAATCCGTGAACACGCTTCACAACCAATACAGTTTTCTGGAGAAGTAACTGCCATTACTTTCCGTTCAATTTCTTCATCGTCTTCGTCTTCTACAAATTCGCCTTCTTCATTGAGTGCCTTCAAACCTAGCACATTGTACCCGCAGACTTTAACACATCTGCCACAGCCGATACATTTATCTTTGTCAATTTCTTGAGCGAATTTTGGTGTCCAAGCTTTACCGCCAAATGTCAAACCTGTTAGCTGTGCCATGAATAATCCTTCGGCAATTTTGCCTTTTAATCTGTTTGTGCATTAATCATCATATTATCCTAATCCTTTATTCGTTTATATTCAAAAATTACTTTTTAGTCATCAAACTTCGATGACTTTGAACACAAAATTACATTGTTTTTGATTTTAAATTATAGATAAAGTTTATTGATAATAATTGTCTATTTGTCGGGGGCTAAAGTAGCTACTTCCTGCTGTGTATGGAGAATTATTATTTCCACCAGATACAAACATCTCTATAAGAGTGATGATATTCTTTTTCAAATATTTTTTCTATTAGTTAGATAAATATATCTAAACAGTAGTAATTGATACAAGAATAAATGTTTATAAGTTACATTTTTATATATGCAATATGTATTTTAAAAGCCAACAAATTTTGATTTTCCTTTAATTAATATATTTAGATAAATGATGACAGAAGAGATTATTGTTTTACATAAAGAAAGTAAAGTTAATTATGAAGGAACTGTAAACTTGGTAGCAGAATATTATCATGCATTAAATATTAAAATCATTAATAAATCAGATGAAAACCAATTACAACAGGCTTAAATGTTTTTTAAAAGCACTTTGTGGTTAAAGTTAAAATGTTCATTGAGGTAGACTTTCAATAAACCTTAAGATTTTTGTTAAGCTCGACACGAACAAATTAATCATTATTTTTATGAAATGTATAGTTAATAAATAAGTTTTATTTGGTTCGGTTTTAAAGCCTTAAAAAGCTTCCAATTGGATGCGAAAAATATGGATGTGGGGAGTAAGCGTGGTGAGAAAAGATTATTCTCACCAGAAAGATAATGTGTTAGCGAGTCATGAATAAACAGGACTCATCCAGGGCAGACCTGAGCCAGACATCTCAACGATTAGAGTGGGAAAAGAGCCTTATGCCTTATACAATTCCTAACAACAGTTGCGTTGGATGTGACAACTGCCGCCCCCAATGTCCTACCGGTGCAATCAGAATAGAGGACAATGAATACTGGATTGATCCTGGTCTTTGTAATAATTGTGAGGGCTATTATTCAGAACCGCAATGTGTAATAGCTTGTCCAACTAATTCTCCGATTCCTTGGCAATCGAAAAAGGGGAGATGCAAAATAGAACCGAGAGATGCTAGCAGTTTAGACTTATTTTCTAACGGCAAGAATAATCCATTTGCTTCTGCGATCGCAATTTGGGAAGCGTGTAATGTACTAGGGCAACGCACATCGCTACATTGGGAAACCGACGAAGACGGCTACATTAGTTACAGCCGACAAGTAAATCAAGGTAAGGGTGCGATCGCATTTCACATCCAAGATCCATTTAAAGTTAACGACAAAGCCACAGATATAGCAGCAATTGAGGCGCTTGATATCAGAGCCGCTTGCATACATCTGATTTTGCAGCTTACGCTACAGCCTTAGATCAACCTTGGGAACAAGAATTTGCGATCGATGAGCGCCAAATCGAGAAATATTTGGGCATGGAGAAACGCAAAGACTTAAGCAAAGCTGCCAAGCTAGCTTTAATGAAAAATCTTGTCCAGCAAGCTTGCTCCCTGATTATCTCCATTGATTGGCCGCAACAAGGTCGAATTAACGGATTCTCTGTTACAAATAGCCGCTTATGGCACTTAATAGATATTCAGCACCACTTTCAAGAAGACAATCTTGGATGCAAATATCTGATTGGGCTAACTTTTAAAGTCAAAGCAGGTGTATGGGCGCAATATTTCTTAAACAAACAAGCATGTAAAGAGCGAACCGCATTCTATCAATACGGTAGTCTCCCTAAAACACTACTAACCACAGTTATGAGCATTTGGCAGCAACATGAAGGCGCAGTCCGACTAATGCTGTGGTTGCTATTTAAAACCAAAATGGGCAAAGAACAACGCATTACTATTCCTACCTTGCTGCGTATTGCTTACGGTGAAGAAAAAGTCGCCCTTGCATCCAGACAACGAGAAGAACGCAAACGTCTGTTGCGAACCTTTGAAAGCGACTTAGAAATTCTCAATCACTATGGAATGAAACCACTTTTCGATCCAGTTACTTACCCACCAGAAATTCAACCTTTGTGGGCGAAATTAATCGATCTTCCCGAAGATCCAGATGAAGCATTAGAATTTTGGACTAACGACGGTGGTTCTGAAACTCGCCTCACAGATACAGGCCCCCGTGGTAAGTGGAATCTCTTAATGAATGCACGGATTTTAGCTTTTGAACTCCCACCAGAATGGGAACAACAAATCTCAGAATCGGAAAAGAAGCAACGGCGAACTGCTAAAGCCAAAAGGAAACCCAAAGCTACAAACGATTTACTAGGTGAACAGATTTTGCAAGCGCGAAAAAATTTGAATCTCTCCCAAAGAGAATTAGCAAAACTCACAGGTAAAAGCCAAAGCTGGATTCGAGATATTGAAAATGGTCGGTTAAAAGCCAAATTAGAAGACCAAGTACTGTTACGAAAAGTCTTAAATATGACTTCTTCTTGATTCGGAATTTAAACGCAGAGGAAAACGCAAAGGTACGCAGATATTTTGTTACAAGTTTGTGCAGCATTATACTAAATAAAGTAAGACTCCGCGTACCTCTGCGCTTCCCTTTGCGTGACGGCAGTCGCTACAACGGGGGGAACCCCCGCAACGCGCTGCCTCCCCTTTGCGTTTAAAAACTCTCCTCTTTTAAGTACTATAACTCATCACCTTGCTAGAACTAACCCAAAGACTACTTACAGCATATTTAGTAACTACCAACTCTCGTGTAGCATTGCATGAACTCTTCAGTTGTTGAGTCTTAGTTTCATCTCTCACAAGTTTAGCCTGGTAAGTATAGAGAGAACCAGAAGGTTGTTCAAAACTTAGCTCACCCAGAATAGTATTATTATCTAAACTTTGCTCCAAAATTTTGCCTGCAACTTTGTAATTAAACCAATCCCATCCATTACAAAGCATTAGTTCTCTTTCCAAAACCTGAAGTGTAGCAGGCAGAATTCCCCAGCCTCGATAGACTTTATTTAAGCATTGAATATCACCAGTACGAGCCAAAATTGATCTAAATGAATCTATATCTATACGACCGTAATATCTTCCTTCTGGCAAGTCTATAATTGTTGGTGCAAAACGATGTCCGCCAAAATGCGATGATTTCCAAATTCGCACATTATCCAAGCACAAATCAGCCTTTTTCGCTGTAACATTGAAGTAAAAAGGAGCGCCATATCTCGCGCAACACTTATCATGGCTACCGTGGGTACAAACTAAAATATCTCTAGTTGTACTAGTTTCTACCTCAGAATTAGAACTGATACCCCATATCCATTTTTCAACAACTGCTGCTACTTGCTCAATATTTTCTAGCTTAAACTCTTGCTTGTGATATCCATTACTTAGCCCCTCTTGTTTTTGATAAATCAGAAGCGTGGTCTGATTTACTTTGTGTGATAAATCATTAGCAATTAAAAGAAATCTAATTGGTAGTTTAGTACGCTTTACTTCCTCTACTAAAATCCTCAAATTCTGAGGCACCCATTTGGAATTAAGGGCTTCTGATGTCCAAGGTAAAGGACATTCAACTAAAATATAAGTTTGATAATTGGTGGCGCTACCAATAACATCTTCTCCTACTTGCCGTGAATCGTCAGAACAAAAAAAAGTATTCATCTCGCTGTACTCATTAGCGTATTTTATGGACAAAAGGTATTACCAAATACATTTGTGTTCTTCACTACAATATCCTTGGCTAAAGGAGATAAAAAAGAACAATATTCATTTCCCTATTAAAACTAGGTAGCCACTTTATAACATCATTAATGATCGAGGTCTTTCCGGTTAATAAATTCTCCACAATAAAGATAAACAGTGTCAAGATAGATTTTTCCGTATGAGCGACGTTAATTTTGTATCTAGTTTTATTGTTATTTGGTATTTTATAAATTTTCACTTGCTGAAACTCGGTTTTTATGAACTTGCTTTCTTGAGTAAAATCAAATAAATTCAATCTTCTACATAGACGCGAACCTACTTGGAAAGTTACCAAGGATTAACTTGCTGACAATATAAATGTAGCCAATACTACAACTAAAAATATAGCTGGCAATAAGATACTTGTTTAAAGTTTTGCTAAAGTTATTTATATAGTTAGTTAGTAGCAATCCTGTTTTTACATATAAAAATCTAGTTTGTTGTCTTTCTTTTGAAGAAGATATTCCTAAAGAGGGATGCGGAATCAGCCAATATAAGTTTAAGACGTTTCTCCCCTATCTGCTTTTAATAATCTATAAATTCATACATATTGCGAATAATTCTCAATTAAATTGGAAAAATAAAAACAACCCAATTAGGGGTAAATGCTTTAGTGATCCATATTTCATGCACGATAAGTTAATGTTGAAAACTAATGACCAATTATTAACAGTGTCACTGAAATCAACATTGACAAACTTGTTATTTACCTTCTTACCTAATTTAACTTCCTGAAGCTTATGTCAGAGTTTGATGATAGGCATCTAATTTGACTGTAACTGAACTCAATAATAAATGCAAGTATTTGATAATCTTTATAGTTTCAATTAAGGTAAATGGGCATTTTATAGTAGATATACCTCACTTTTACAAGTATTGATTTTTTCAATACAATAGATAGAGTTTTGCAATTGTGACAAATTGTTGCCAGTAGGGTAATTCAAATATCTGTGGCTATGGCGATCGCATATTTTCACTTCCGTGCAGAATTGAATCATTTTTTACCACGGCATCACAAACAGGTAAGAATATCTCATGTGTTTGAGGAAAAAGCCTTTATTAAGCAATACGCTTGGGTTAAGGAAAATTGTAGGTTGGGTTAAGCAAAGCGCAACCCAACAAAGCCCCGAAAATGTTGGGTTTCGTTCCTCAAACGCCACGTGCTACAAGTCGGCATAGCCGCCCAACGCAGTGGCTCCCCAACCTACACATTTCAAGGTTTTTGGCGCTAACCCAAGCGTATTGCTCTATTAAGGACATGATTGAGTCGTTAGGTGTCCCTCATCCCGAAGTAGATAAGCAATCCATTATTGAACAAGTGGGATGCCTACGGCGGCAAGCTACGCACATTGAGCAATTCCAGCGTTGCCAAGACTGCGTAGTTTACCGCCGTAGGTATCGCATTTATTGGAAAGGTTCACACTATGAACGGTTACAACAATTTATTGACGAAGTGCTGGACTCAATAACAGGTAAGTAAGTCAATAATTATCAATCCAATTGCAAGCTGCTTGCACCGGGAACGTTAGCAAAATCGCCAACATTTTCTGGGCTTTCCTCCTGGCGATTAAAAGCATTCTTAATGGGATCATCCTCGATCTGTCCGCTAACTTCTTCCTGCTCAAGGGGAGCTGCTTCTTTATCCTGATCGAGATTGATAGAGCGAGGAGGTTCTTTGGCGTGAGACAAATCAATAATTGGGTGTTGTTGCTCGGAACTCATGAGTTTCTAAAGAATAATGTGGTTTTCTCTAGTGTTAAATGTATCTTGAGCGCAAACATCTTTCCTGAGAAAGATACTATCTTGTGTGATGGTATAAGAAAAGATGGGTGAATGACATCATTAATAGAACTTACATATTGACAAAAAACAATAAATGCAAAGAAAAGTGCAGAAAAAAACAGGCGGTCGGCTGCTGATGATAGATTTGCCCCTGCTCAAGACTAAATACATTGCTAAAATTTAGGAATTATCGAAATTATCAGACAGCCATTTCACAAATATCATAGCCTCTTGATATAAGTCATATACCTCTTTAGCTGTCTTATCAATTGTATAGTTTGCAAAGTTCTGATGAACTAGACAGTTCCTCATATTACCTAACTCTAAAAAAGCTTTGAGCGCAATATCCAATTTGGGCTCTTTTTTTATTTTTTGTACTAATTGATTTTTAAAGTCCTCCCCAAACAATGCAAAAAATTTATTTGCGTTTTTACCATCCCATTCAAAGTAAGTATGATATTGTCTTTCAATTACCTTCCGTTTAACTAAAGAAGTTATACACTTATCATTGCTAGTCTTACGCTCAACAAAAGCCTGAACTATTTTACAAATCTCTTCCTCAAAAAAGCTTGCTGATGATAACAACAGAGATTTTTTAAAAGTTGCATCAAATTGACTAGCAAAAGATATTTCTTTTTGTTGGTTAAGATATTCTAGTAATTCTAAGTTATCTTTATATATGCGATCAACAATAGTCTCTCCCATTTGATCTCAAGATAATGTTTGCTCACATAAAATACTCATTGCCCTTTCTAGCCTTTTTTTGACATTTTCTTTACTTGTTGTTTGAGATTGGATAGCTGTTATAAATTCTCCATCATTTTTCAGCGATTCAAGCTTTTCAGGATTTATCTTTCTTTCTACTAAGCGTTGTTCTTTAAATGCACTGCTACATTGAGCAAAAAACACAGCCTCAAACATAGATATATTAAATTTCTTCGTTGTCTTTAGATAAAAAGCTTTTTCAGGTAAATTTGAACAGGTTAGTAAGAAAGAGTTAAATAAAGTTTCAAGATAATTTATTTGTTCTTTACTTACTCTCTTACATTTTCGGGAAAAGTCATTAAGAAACTTAACCATTGAAGATTGATATCCTTCCCATTCCATTAATATTGCAAATCCTCTCAACAGGGTTTCAATATCTTTCATATTCAAGTCTGGTTCATTCACACCAATGATTTTACGCCACTCTGGAAGAGTATTTAGTTTATATAGCATTGTGTAAAAGTCCGAATAGTAAAGGCTCATTCGTATTTCTTGAGGCTTCAAATTGATACCACCAGAATTAAGCCTATTAAATATTTCGTATATACATGAGTCATCATTTTCAGGAAAGTTTTGTTTAATAAAAACATTCCTAATAGTTCTTAAATCAAATGCAAATTTATATTCAGAAAGTGTAGAATAATTGAGTTTATTTAATTTATTTGGTTGTTGAGGTGTATTTACAGGTAACTGTAGATTGAAACTCGTAAAATATTCATCATCATTAAGAACATTGTTAGGTATTTTCCCATTTTCTTCAAAAACTCTCCTTAGAAAATTCCTTTTATCTTTTTTCGGAAATCTTTGTTTTATAAAATAAAAAATGGACATGAGCCTCTGCTGTCCATCTATTACAAGAAAACTATTTCTTGACTCTTCATAGAGGAATATTTGTGGAATAGGTAAACCAATAATAATCGATTTCAATTAACTTTGAGGCTCGTTTTATATCCCATACATAGTTCCTCTGAAAGGCTGGTATCTTAATTGCACCAGACTCCATAAAGTCATACATTGTTCGAGTATTAAAATCATTAGGAGATGTTGTTATCTCATACTCATTTATAGTGTATGATTCCTCGTCTTGGGAGTCATCAGAAGATTCAAACCAGTTTAACGTAACTTCAGAATTTTCCTGCATCTGCTGCTTAAATAAATTTATCGAGCTAGTTAAATTAACTGTATAAAATTACTAGCCTACACAAATAGGCTAAATATATACAGCGCTTCCGCCTGTTATAAGGTACACTAGGTTAAAATATAAATACTTTTAAA
Source organism: Nostoc cf. commune SO-36 (assembly GCF_023734775.1). Classification (NCBI taxonomy): domain Bacteria; kingdom Bacillati; phylum Cyanobacteriota; class Cyanophyceae; order Nostocales; family Nostocaceae; genus Nostoc; species Nostoc commune. The sequence continues at coordinate 2,997,420 of NZ_AP025732.1, forward strand.
TGAAGTCATACTCTATCGAGCTTCGAGAAAAAATAGTTGCAGCACATATTCAAAAAAATATCTCAATCAGGAAAGTAGCTAACATATTTTCTGTCTCAAAGAGTTTAGTGCAAAAGCTTGTAAAACAACAAAAACTTGAAGGAAATTTACAACCAAAGCCGCGAGGAAAACCACAATTTAGTCATCTGACAAATGCTGACATAGAGTTAAGAGAATTAGTTGAAGCACATCCAGATGCAACATTGATAGAGTTGTGTGAATTATTTGCAGACAAAACTGGTAATTGGGTAGGTCGAAGTGCAATGTGTCGTGCCTTACAAAAATTAGGATTAAATCGTAAAAAAAAACATTGCGGAGTAGTCAAGCAGCAACAGAAAGAGTTCAAAAACTAAGAGTAGAATATTGGGAACAGGTCAGAGATATAGATCCAGATAACTTAGTATTCCTAGATGAGACAGGAGTTTTATTAGGTCTGGCAAGAACTCATGCGCGTTCGCAACAAGGAACAAGAGCTTACGACCAAAAACCATTTTATAGAGGTGCAAAAGTCACAGTAATTGGAGCAATTAGTATTAAAAAAGTAGTGGCGTTAATGACGATGAATAACTCAATGGATAGCCAAGCATTTGATGTATTCATTGAGAAGTTTTTAGCGCCTAATTTATGGACAGGAGCAGTAGTCGTCATGGATAACTTACCTGCCCATAAACTAGCATCAATTGTACCAATGATTGAAGCTGTAGGTGCGAAAGTTATTTGTTTATCCTCATACTCTCCTGATTTTAATCCAATCGAGTTATGGTGGTCAAAACTCAAATCTTTTTTACGCAGTTTTGCTCCAACTACAACAGAAATGGTTGATACAGTAATCTCAGTTGCACTCGACTTAATGAATCCTCAACATTTAAAAAACTGGTTTACTAATTGTTGCTATTGTACCTCATAACACCGGGAAGTGCTGTATAGCTCCAAACTTTTAGTCTGAGAGTATACAGGCTTCCACAAAAATTATAGTATACAATTATCTATTGTGGAAGTCACTAGGTTTACTTGTCTCAATTTTTGCTTTCGTTTCTTAGCTTGACCTTGCTAAGTCAAAACCAAATTATCCCGATGAATCACCGTTTCTGCACCGGCATATCCTAAAATTGTGGAAATTTCTCGTGAATGACGCCCACAAATCTTTTGCAGTTCATTGCTGTTGTAATTCACAAGTCCCCTGGCAATTTCGTTACCGTTTGTGTCACACAATTGCACTGCATCTTGTGTGTCAAACTCTCCTTCTACTAGCTTAATTCCAGCAGCTAATAACGATTTACCCGCTAGAGAAACTGCCGCGATCGCACCTTCATCTAAATACAATTTACCCGCAGGTACAAGTCCGTAAGCTATCCAACGTTTACGCGCCGAAGTCGGTTCAGGTTGTGGTTCAAAATGTGTCCCAATCAGTTCACCTTGGATAATTTTTTCGATATTCCGGGGAAATCGCCCTTGGGTAATTACGGTACGGACTCCCGCAGCGATCGCAATCCTCGCAGCCGAAATTTTTGTCACCATCCCACCAGTACCCCACTGGGAACCTTGGGAACCTGTTTGTATTTGTAATTGAGCTAATTCTTTAATACTACTAACTAGAGAAATCGGTCGCGCATCTGGTACGGAACGCGGATCGGCTGAGTACAACTTATCGACATCAGTAAGCAAAAATAGCCAATCTGCTTCTACTAGGCTGGCAACTAATGCCGAAAGGGTATCATTATCACCAAATTTTAGTTCGTCTATGGCTACGGTATCATTTTCATTTACTATGGGGATCACTCCCAATCCCAGTAGTTCTTGAAAGGTGTTGTAGGCGTTGAGATAGCGGCTGCGCTGTACTAAATCACTGCGTGTCAATAATACTTGAGCGATCGCTTGTTGCAGAGTAGTAAATAAATCATCGTATATCCGAATTAATCTGCCTTGTCCAACTGCTGCTACTGCCTGTTTGAGTGCGATCGCTTTGGGACGTTCAGTTAAACCCAATCGCGCACAACCCACCCCCACAGCACCAGAAGAAACCAAAATTACCCGATGTCCTTGGTGTCTTAAATGGCAAAGTGTCTCCGCCAAAGTAGCGATGGTGGAAAGTGCTAATTGTCCCGTTTCTGGTTGAGTTAGGCTAGAAGTACCGATCTTGACAACAATTGTGAGTGGCATCTAAAAAGTTAGGAGTTAGGAGTCATTTAATTTTAGATTTTAGATTTTTTCTTCAATCCAAAATCCAAAATTGCGATCATAACTCATTATGGTACTGCAACAAACTTCCCACCTTTTATTTGTACTAAAATTGGCTCAGTTTCCCGTTCTCCTTCAGAACTAAATTTGAATGGATATCCTGAAGTTTGATTGACCGAAAACTTCGCATTTTCTAAACTTGTGAGAATCGTTGTACGATTAGAATCAGTAGATAAATCTTGAAGCAAAGCTTGTGTTGCATCATAACTGCTTGCAGTACGCCAAGTGACGTCACTTTTCCATAATTTTTTAGCTTTTTGAGAGTATTGTTTTGCTTGTGCTGCGTCCCTAAACCAAGGAACAACTGCAATTAAACCTTCTACTGCCTTACCAGCTTTACTTAAGGTTTCATCGCTATAAAGAGTATTCGCACCTAATAATTTTAGTCCCGGTTTTTTTCGATTTTTAGAACTGTTAATTATATTATTATTTGCTTTAGCAATATCTAAAGCAACATCAGTATATTGTCTATCTGGAATTAAAATTGCTGCCTGGGCTTGATTAGCTAAACTTAGCTTAACTTCCTTTTGTGCATTTAATGTCCTTTCTGTCAAATCAACTTGACGAACAATTTTACCTCCTAGCTCTTCAAAGTTATTTTGAAATTCCTGCGTCATACTTTCACTAAAGAAACTCGTAGATTTAAAGATTACTACTCTTGTTAAATTCAAATTATTAATAGCGTATTTTGCTAATTTTTCTCCCATTGCTGCATCTGAAGGTACAGTCCTGAAGAAAACATTACTCTTGTGCAATAAAGTATTACTACTGGTAGGAGATATCACTGATATTCCAACATTTTCATATTCTGTTAAAGCTGCTTTCGTTGCCTCACTATAATTATGTCCAATTACTCCTAATAGAGAGTTAGTTTTTACCAACTCAGCAGCAACTTGTTTTGCTTTTTCTGGTTCCTTACCATTACCATCATTAGCAATAATAATAGACAGCAATCTCCCATTTAAGCCATCTTTATTATTAAACTCTTGTTGTGCCTGCGCCACACCACGCAATATTTCTTGAGCAAAGTTAGTATTGTTATCTGCGGGGACAACTACTGCCAAGGTAAAATAATTTCCCTTGTCACGAGCAAGGGCGTTATTATAGTAAACTAATACTTCTGGATCTGTACGATCGGCTTCTACTGCTTTGTTTAAATAATTTAACAGCATCTTGATAATCACCCTTTTTAAAACTTTCAATACCTGGTCACGATAGGTTTATTTACAATAGGAAAAAAAGTGCGATCGCCGCTACTAAAATTAACGCTTGCATCATCTACACATAAAATACCTAATACTTTATTTTCGCTTGCCAAGCACGGTGTGGAAAAACGACCAATACCTATCCCCAAAATAGCAGAAATTGCCATTGCTCCTGCTATTATAACTACATGAGTCCTTTTGGATAACCTCTCTTTTGGTGAGAGTTCAAGATAATCTGAGACTTTTCTTTTTCTTCAGAAATCTCAATTTCTCGCTTCTTATTTTCTGCATAAAACTTCAATGGCTCTATTTCTAATATTTTGTTAAATAAATCTTTTGCCTGTTTCCAATCATGTTGTTGCTTCAATTCATCTGCATATTTTTCAATCGCTTGTAAAAACCCTTCTTTATTGCCTAAAGGGTCTGCTTTATCAGCTCTATTATAAATTTCTAAGACTGTAGTGTAATCCTGATTATGTAAACATCCTTCAGCTAAAACTAGATCAAAATTTAACCTATGAAAATTAGGAGCTAAAGCAGTATTATAAGTAGCTAGATTATTATGTTTCTTTTCCTGTGGAGCTAACTGCTTTTTAACTTCGTAAGTGGAATAATTTTCTTCTTCTTTGAATTTTTCTAACTCCTTAATTTCTTGTCGTAATGGATGACGTTGCAGTAACCAACGACGCACTAATTCAATTTTGATTTTGTTACCTGTCTCATACAAAAAATTATACTTAATAAGCTCTTTAACTGCTTGTTTTAGAACTTCTGTTTTCTCTATTCCATATTTGTTAAGTAGTTTAAATGGGTTTTCTGTAAGCGTTTGAGATTTCTCAATAGCTATCTTCTGAGATTCTGCAACAGCACAAAACACAACTTTTTCTGGAATAGTCAACCCATCCCAAAACCACGCTAATCCCGCTTCTGCATTCTCAATTGCTTTCTCAACAATATTATCTATATCTTGCACATTAATATGCCATTCATCTAATTCTCTAGCTCTGACAAAAATAGCAAAGCAGATGACTTGAATAAAATAAGGATGTCCTGCTGATAGTTCAATAATAGCTTGAATCGCTTCTGGCTTATATTCTAAAATTCCTTGAGCCGGATATGTAATTAGCTGTATAGCACTATCCTTATTTAAAAAACCTATTTCGGTTTCACGGGTAGAAGCATCCTGAAAATAATTGAGCAAATTCGGCATATTGGCAGCTTGTCTACCTGCAAATATAATCAAAAATAGTTTGTCTTCTACTTGAATTACCGAATTCAAATAAGTAAAAAATTTTTTTAGCATTAATGCAGAAGAATTATAAATTAATGCTTCAAACTCATCTAACAAAAAAACTATTTTTTTTCTGTCTAACTCATCAAAAATCTTAGTCAAAAATTGACTGTAAAAAATAGATTTATCTTGGTCTAAATCTTCACTAGTAGGTAGCTTGATTTCTTTTGGATCTATTTCTAGATGTTTGATAATTTCTTTAGCTAGTTCTGCTAGTATTGTAGAGAGATTCTCACCAGTATAATCTTCTAAATTGAATGGAATAAAAACAAAGTTTTCTAATTTAACAGATTTGGGAATATTACGAATTATAGACGACTTGCCGATACGTCTTTGACCATGCAATAAAGTTACTTTTATATCTTGGCTCAGATTATCTTCAACAAAACAAAACAAATCTTGTCGCCCAAACAGTAGTTTTGGGTCATCTATTGGACGACCAATTATATAAGGGTTTCTTCGAGATGCCAAGTGTGCCATAGCATTAACAGTATATTACTAGAGGTATGTATTCTATTTTACACCATCTAAATCGAATTGCTGTAGTCTACCTCACTTTCTAGGTTAATTATTTTGTGCTGGCATAATCCACTTTCCACCTTGTATTTGAACTAAAATTGGCTCCGTTTGTCGTTCTCCTTCAGGACTAAATTGAAGTATATTTCCAGAAGTATTACTATTATTTACAACAAAATTAATATTTTTTAATTTATCGATAACTGTTGTCCGTTCAGAATTAGAAGATAAAGCTTGAATAAAAGCTTGGGTAGCATCATAGCTAGTTGCGGTTCGCCAACTCACTTCTCCTCCCCATTGTTTTTTTGCTTTTTCGGCAAAGTCTTTTGCTTGTGGAGCTTCCCGAAACCAAGGAACCACTACAATCAAATTTTCTACTGCATTTCCACCTTGACTTAAAATTTCATTGCTGTAAAGGGTATCTCCACCTAAAAGCTTCATTGCTGATCTGTTTCTATTTTGAGATTTGAATCTCTCAGCTATGTCTTGGTTTACCCGAGCAATTTTGAGAGCAATACTTATATTTTTCCTATCTGGAATTAATACAGCTGCTTCTGCTTTGTCTCTATAAATACTTTTGTTAACCTTTGAATCCATATCTAGCGTGGCATCAGCTAAATTAATTTGTGGTTTGTGAAGCACCTTACCTCCCAAAGTTTCAAATGTCTTTGTAAATTCTTCCCTCATGCTGTCACTGTATGAACTCTCAGGATTAGAAAAAATCACTATTTTTGTTAACTTCAACGTCTTGAAGGCATATTCCGCTAATTTTTTTCCACCAGCAGCATCAGAAGGCAAACTCCGAAAGAAATTCTTCCTACCCAGTAATTGTGTACTGGTGCTACTTGGAGAGATAACAGCGATATCTGCTTTGTTATACTCTTCCAAGGCTGCTTTAGTAGAGTCAGAACTGTAGTGACCAATGATTCCTAAAATTGATGGGTCTTTTATCAACTCCGCAGCTACTTGCTTGGCTTGTTCTTTTTGACCTGCATCGTTGGCAATTTTAATCTCAAGCAATCGACTATTTAAGCCATTGTTTTTGTTTTTATTAAACTCTTCCTGTGCTTGTGATACACCGCGTAATATTTCTTTAGCAACGTCAATATTGTTATCTGCTGGAACAGCTACTGCCAAGGTAAAAGAATTTCCTTTTTGTTTAGCACGAGCATTGTTATGATAAATTAATACTTCTGGATCGTTAGGGTTAGCTTTTACAGCTTCTCCAAACAGCTTAATGGCTTCTTCATATTTTTCTTGTTTAAAGGCTTTAATTCCTTGGTCACGAAAGCTATTTTTAATATTAGGAAATAAAGTGCGATCGCCATTACTAATTTTACTCTTATCTTCTATACATAAAACACCAAATTCTTTCTGTTTACCTGGAGGACAGTCAGATGATAACCGATAAGTAGCTAAACCTACAGATCCGATAACTAAAAGTGTCATTACTGCAAGTATTTTTCTTAAAGTTAAACCTTTGTGATTTTTATCTATTGAGTTATTTATGGAATTAATTGTATTTGATGTGGGATTTATGGCATTTTTCTCAAAAGTTTCAATTTCTAAAATTTTTTGTTTAGCTAATCTTCTATTAGGTTCAATTTCTAAAATTTTCTTGTACTGCTCTTTTGCTGTGGTAAACTTTTCTGTGATTATTAAATTATGTCCATATTCTGACAACGCATCTAAATATCCTTCCTTATAATCTTGAGAATCCGCTTGAAAAAGTTCTTTGTAAAGTTCTAAAGATTTTGAAAAATCTTTTGCTTGTAAATATTGTTCAGCCAAAGACACTTTAATATTAAAATTTTCAGGATTTATTTTTATGGCCTGCTCGTAATGCTGTAATGCTAGCTCATGTTTTCCTTGTTCAGACCAAAAATTTGCTACTACAATCAGGTTATTAACAGTATTAGTATTTTCAACCTTTGTTCTTAAACCTTTTATTTCATTTTCTAGTGAATGATATTGTAGCAACCAACAACGAATTAATTCAACTGTGACTTTTCGTCCGTCATCAGATAAATAACGGCTTTCAATTAGTCTTTTCCATGCCTGAGATAGCTGTTCTGTCTGATTTATGTCATTTTTCCTAAGCAAATTTAATGGTTCTTCCGGAACTTTTTTTAGTTGCTTAATAGCTATCTCTTGACCTTCTGATACAGCTGACATAATGATTCTTTCTTCGACGGTCAGTACCTCCCATAAACCGTGCAAGAATGAATCAGCTTTTTCAATCGCTTCTTTTAAAATAGATTGCACATCAGTAGGTTCAATATTCCATTTCTTATTTTTTCTTGCTTGTTCAAAAATAGCCGAGCAAATAACTTGAGTAAAACATGGATGTCCTGCTGAGAGTTGTATAATTTCCTGTATTGCTTCTAATTCATATGTCAAAATACTTTCAGCAGGATTAACAATCATTCGTTTAGCGCTAGTATAATCTAGCAAACCAATTAGTTCGGATGGCGCATCCTTAAATAAACTCAGCAAGTTTGGTAAATCATTAAGATATCTTCCAATTACTGGGATGATAAATATTTTCTCTTGCTCTCTCGTTAGCTTTTTGAAGTAGTTACATAATGGTTGTTGCTCAACAGTATTAATATCGTTACTTTCATGATTTGCAACATCGAACTCATCAAGCAATAAGACTAAGCTTCTATTGTCTATTCTCTGATAAACTTTTGGGAGAAAATCCTTATCAAATGTTGATTCTTGGTGGAATGATTCTCTTGGCGGCAGTATCGACTTATCCTTAAGTGTCTCAGTGATTGAGTCAGCCAAATTGTACAGAATATCCATTAGACTTAACTTAGCTTGATCTTGCAGGTCAAATTGGATAAAAACAAATTTATCAAGCTTAACGGAATTGGGAATCTGTTTAAGTACAGATGATTTACCAATACGTCTTTGACCATGCAACAAGATAACTTTTACACCTTGGCTTAGATTATCTGTAATAAAGCTGAATAGACTTTCACGACCAAAAAAGCTGCTGGGTTCATGTATTGGGCGACCAAGAATGTAAGGATTTCTACGATTAGTTACTTCATTCATATTAATTGTCTGTACTAATTACCTGGCAATATAAATCCTTTAGGGAAAGCAGCTACTAACTTACCAAACCACTCCATAATCTTTGGAATTTTATCTTGATTGTTCCATAGCCATTTAATAGCTGTAGTGAATTTCTCCTTCTGCTGGCGACTCATCAAATTGAGAAAAAGTTTTTCTCGGGCTTGCAACCACTTCTCGTCAGTTTGCCAAAGTTCTTGAATTACCCAACGCTCCATTGTTGATGAAGTGAAAGAGTAAATGTTTTTCTCTTCTTGAACAGTGTGAGTTACTACACCTTGTTCTTCCAGCTTGATTAGTTCTGCTTCTCTTTGGCTAAAAATTAATTCAATACCACTAACATCAAATTGTTTTTGTTTATGTAGGCGACCTTTTAAAGCAGAAAGAGCCATGAGCATCAGTAAAGTTTGTTCTACTTCACTACACCTTTGCCAAATATGTTGAAAAATCTGTTGTGTCACACTTTCAAAATCGCTAACGAATTTATCTACACTTGGCGCATTTGCAGTGAGTAAATCTCCATGAAGTAGAAAACCAGATGTTTGTAGCAAAGACGGATGTCCGCCTGTAATTTCTTTAATTGCTTCCCGTAATTCTGGTATTCTTAATGTCTTAAATATGTCGTCAATTTCACTATTATTAAATGTCTTGAGTCGCAAAAATAGATAATGGTTGTACCACGGTGAAGCGTTGGGATTGAGCTTTGGGCCTAATTCATTGAGACGCTTCAGAGAAGTAACAATCATCGACAGATGTTGTCCTTCCGCAGAGTGAACAGCCAAATTACGGCACTCACTCAAAAATCTTTGCATCGCATCTTCCCCGTATTCTTGGTTCGTACCGAGCGCTACATGGAAGTCATCTATTAGCAACACAAGATATTTATTTTGTGCTTTAAACTTTCGTAATATCTCTCGCAGGCTATCTTTAGTCGGACTTCCTTTTTGCAAAATTGTATTAATATCAGCCTGCAATGTAGATTCATCTGTTAATTTATCTTTGACAAGGCTCAGTATTTCTCCCCAAAAACTGGCAGGTATGAAAGGAGCGATCCTCTCGCAACTAAAACGAACAATTACCGCTTGGGATGGATCCATTCCGTGGTCTTCCCAAGCTTGGGGTGATTCTAGTTTCTGCAAAAAGGAGGTTTTGCCCATACCTGAACCGCCCCAAATTGCTAAGTGGCTGTGGTTATAAATTTGATCAAAGGCAGCTGCAATTTCTGATGCTCGCCCGACAAAATGCTCTGGAGGTACTGGTTTTCCGACAACAAAAGGATTTTTTTGTCGCATGTAAGATTTTTAAATAAACACTTAAGTGAAATTAAGTAATATAGTATCACTTTTACATAACATTATAAAATGATTGCAATGCTTGATCGTAAATAAAAGGGTTTAATAGTCCTATATTTATACGTAGCCTCAGTTTGTGTTGGGGTTTAAATCCAGGACTGAGAATGTTTTCAATTTTGAATTGTTAACTATGGGGTTACTCAGTACTATAAGCCGAGGCATTTCTAAAGTTAATAGGTAATACCCAATTTCCAATGGCTAATAGGCAGTACTGAGTCTCTAATACCTAATCTCTAGCCCCCAATACCCAATTCAAATTGTAAAGCGCCAATCCCTCTATAGTGAAGGTTGACGCTTTACGGAAGTATATTTACTTAGTATGAGTTAGGGTCTTTTTTGGCTGACCCCATGTTATTAATACTTATGATCCCCGATTTTTGAATCACATTCAGATTCCTTAATGATCTCTTTAGATTTACTTTCCTGACGTTTTCTCAAGTTTTGTGAATTTTCTTTTTCTTGGGGGTAATAGAGGCTCCCAGAATTTCCGATATCCAAACTTCAAAGTTGCGGATGGGATGAGAGCGGAGGGCTTCGTCTGCATGGACAATCGGTTCAACTAGAATGGTAAACATTCCCAGGCGATTACCTGCGATGACATCCGTAAATAAGCGATCGCCTACCATCCCCACTTGATGCACTGGTAGATCCATTCCCCTAAGTGCTGCTCTAATTTTGCGTCGGGAAGGCTTGGCTGCACCTAAGTAGTAAGGTAGATTAAGCGATCGCGCAATTCCACCAATTCGCGCTTCACTCAGGTTGTTACTCACCAAGCACAATACAGTACACGTGCGAATTTGCTCCACCCACTCTCGTAGTTCTAGCGAAGCTATGCCTACTGTAAAAGGTACTAAAGTTTCATCTACATCCAATACCAGCCCTTTCAGCCCGTATTTTTGGATAATATCTGGTGTTAGGTTCAACACTGAACCCTCTAAAATCAAATCAGGCTGTAAAAGATTGTTCCAGGCCATAGTCAACAGTCAAATTTAAGTAGTTCTAGACAAATGAGCATAACCCAATATAGTTTAGTTAGTCGGACTCGATTCTGGGATATCTCCCTGAACACTTTGAGATAAAATCCCTAAAATTTTATCTATCTCTTTAATGTAATAATTATTCAAATCAATAAATATATCGTTTTCTTCTAACTTCAAAAACTTCCAAATATCCCCCGTTGTTACCGCGCCATAAATTTTCCTAATTTCATTTCCTTCTTGTTGATTAAACAATTGTGCTGCCAACATTGTCGCTGCACATTGACCTAATCCACTTTTAATATTTTCATTTTTTGCTTCAATAATAACCACCACAGGTACATTAATTGTTAGTTGCTCTTTAGCACGGCTAATGATAAAATCACAATAGCCATTTAGACCTTTTTCAGCATCTACATTAAAATCTGTTCCTGAAAATAAACTAATTGGATAACTAGCCCTACGTCTTACCTCCAACAAAATCGGAGTGATAATCATTTCTGAACGAGCTTTTTCAGTATTAATTGCTAAAGCCAATTCTGCTGTTTCTTCTAAAGAATTTATAAGTTTCTCGCTTGGCTGTAAAGGTTCGATGTCGGCACATAAATCAGTTTCTTCATCAATGTGGATGCTGAATGACTTTTTAAATTTACTTAATGTAAAGTCGCTATAAGCCATTTTCAGCACCTCATCCCAATTTTGGATTTTGCGGAAAGTTGTAAGAAGGGTTTCCCTCCGTGGCAAACTTTTCAAGACGGATAATGGAATTAAAATCCCTACCAAACTGCTTTTTCCAGAATCTTAAACAATACTAATTGTCCCAATTTAGTGTCAATGATTCATTGCTTCCACATTTAATGGGACATGGTAAAAGGTTTAGCTAGATTTTGATTACAATCAAAACTTTCAATTAAAAAATTCAAAATGAAAACGTTACATTTTGAATTTTTAATCTTATTCCACTTCATTAAAAAGATGTTCTTCTAACAGAGGCTGCACTTTGCGAAACTCCTCTGGAGAGAGTAATTCAGGTTCACCTGTTTTCGTTATCCGGGCAAAAAACAACAAGGGATCGAGGGGTGTATAAATTGCATACTCTTGATCTTCATCATAGAAGCTAGCGAGTAGTTGTAATTGTTCTGGCTCTAAATCTTCCCCTTCGTCTTCGATTTCTAAGGTGAAGAGTTCTGATTCTTCAACTGGCGGTAAATCACCTTCAACTGTCAAAGCATAAGCTGTATTTTTCAATACCAGGTTCTGCTCAGATAACACAGCTTGGGCATTAGCAAAAATTTGCTCAATAATGGCATCATCTTCTACCAGAACCGCTTCTTCTTCCTCACCGTCACCTTCCCAAGAAAAAATTTCTACAGGTGAGTCTACAGGAAGAAGCAAAACATATTCTTGCTCATCAACCTCAAGTCGATGCTCTACATAACAGTCGAGCGATCGCCCTTTGTCATCGGTTAAAGTGATGGAACCCGCATGAGCGTTATCATTTTCTTCAGAGAATGGAGAGGAAAACATAGCCAAATGTAGAAATTTAATAAATACCAGCAAGTTTGGAAATCGCTTAACTATTTTTTCATGACATATTATGTCAAGCAAATAGCTTTATACATAGATACAACTGCTGGCTAATCGTTTTCAGAATATCATGTTAAAAGGTATCAATATTCAATAGCCGCAACTGAACTGCGGGAACTGGCACGCTTAACATCCAGCCATTGTTGCAAAATCAAAGCGGCTGCCTTGCGGTCAATCAAACCTTTATGGTGTGATGGGGAGCGGTTTTCAGCTATCAGCAGTTGCTCTGCTTGATATGAAGTTAATCGCTCATCCATATATTCCACAGGCAGTTTTAGTGCTTTAGAAAGCCTTGTAGTAAATTTCTGAACTTGACGAGCCTGAAATCCTAGTGAGCCATCCATTGAATAAGGTAAGCCCATAACGAGAACTTGCACTTCACGTTCATTAACTATTTGTCGGATTTGCTCCACATCGCGCTCAAAAGATGTACGCTCAATTGTGGTGATTCCCGTGGCAATTAAACCCGTGCGATCGCACCCGGCTACACCAATCCGTTTGCGACCAAAATCTAGCCCCAACGCTGAAATAAAAGGTTTCGGTTGCTCTGGGGATATCACAATTAATTCTCCTGCTGTGCATCTGCTGATTCAGAAATCGGCGATGCTTCGATGCTAGGGTTTTTTACCGAAAAGTTAATTGGTTCTGACTTACTTGGCAATGGTTTATCCGACGATGGCAGTTGTCCTGGTTGTATCCATGACATCCCACCGGGGATAGGTTTACGTGCTGGTTGTAAACCTTGCAACATATCAGTCCACTGAATTCCTTCTAAGGAGACAAATTTAGACTCCCGTAGCTTGTGCCACACAGAGCGAGACATAACTAACGTATGTTCTATGCGTTTTGCTCCAATTCGCTCCAGATACTCTTCTCGCTCTGCCTGATAGTCTGAGGAGGCTAGCTGTAACCCTTGCTGGGGAAAATCTTGGGCAATACGAGCTAGTTGAGATAGTAATTCTGGATATAGCCAAGTGTAAGCAGGATGAACCGTCAGCGTTGCAGCATGGGGAACTTCACCCTTACGGTCAAGCTGCACCTGAAAATAGCCGATCGCAGCTTTGCGCTGGGGTTCAAATACGTAACCACTGACTACTTCTGTTTTAGTTAGCCATTGCTTGACTGCATCAGTTAAAGCGCCAAACAAACTGGTTTTAAAGTCGCGGGTATTGCGGTCAAAAACTTGACGTACCAAAGGTGGCATCGATGCCGTATCTAGTTGATACAACAATTGGGCATCAGCATTACTCACTGGCAACAGGTTGGGCAAGTCTGGCTCTGCTTGTGCCAATTCAGCCAGTAATTCTGGGTCAATTTCCCAGTATGTCATTTCTGCCAGACGCTGGAATCCATTTTGTCGATATAGTGCTAGCGCCTCAATGTCGTTGATGTTAACTTCCAGTAGCCAGGTACGAGCTTCCAAAATCGATTCAAAGCAATGACGCAAAAGTTGCGATCCAATTCCTTGTTTATCGACACCACGCTCTAATAGCACTTGATCAATCCGCCAAGTACTGCGTGTCCGGTTAAAAGGTGATACTTGAATCATTCCTAAAAGCATCCGCCCTTGCTCTGCGATATAAGCACAGAGGCGATACTGGAGCGGGTTAGGAAACCAACTCAAAAATTTGAGTAATCCATACCAGCGACGCAGCATAAGCATCTGGTTGATGGCAAAACCTGCTCCCTTGGGAGAAAGAGCTGCGAATGACTCTTGAGTTATGCGCTCAATGCCGTCCAGATCCCGGTATTGGACTGGTCGGATAACAACGCTGAGGTTTCTGGGAAGTAATGAGGTCATTTTTTATTCGAGCCGCCATTTAGCCTTAACTAACTGCTCTTCAAAGCAAGGAACTGCTGCAATCATCTTAACTAGTTTCTGCTTTTTACTATTGTGCCAAAAGGGTGATTTCAGTAACTTAATACTTAAAAAATCAGAAAAAGCAGACCTTGTGAGAACACCATTGGCATTGACCCAACAACATCTGCCCTTATTTTATTTGAATTTTGATTAAAATTTGTATATATTTTATAGCCCTTGTCGAGAAACCAGCTTTTCAAAGTGGGCTTGGGTTTGATGGAGTAATTGCTGGCGACTATCTACCAGTGTTTGTTTCAGGGTTGGAACAAGATTGCGAGCTTGCAGAGTCATGTGAAGTTGCAGGTTGGCAACATATTCACTGAAATCTTGATTCACTTCATCTACGCCCGCATCTTTTAATAAATTTGATTCCATTGCCACTGTGTTCTCCTATGTTAATCCTATGCTGTCTCTCTTCATGACCAAAAACTATCACGTTGTTTGGACTAACTTCTTAATTTGCAATGAAGTTTAACGCTTCTTAGGGATAGCGATCGCTTCAAGCGGGAGTATCGATTAAAATCTTAAACCAACACCACCTTGTACAGAGATAGCTGTACCACCGCTATTACGGTAGGCATCAAAAGCAATAATGGCGTTGCCAAAAAGCACAGTATTGCTATTTGGGATCATATAATCAATGCCTGGTTGTAAAGCAAAACTAATTTTGTCCCCCACAGGAGAAGAACCACCACCACTAGCCAACACTAACCCAGCACCCAGGTAGGCATCAGCTTGCCAGTTAAGGGGAAAATCGTAAGAAACCGTTGGTACAACTGCCGTATTATTACCAATTAACACTTGGGCGCGGAGTGAAAGTGGCGCTTCCAAAAGCTTGTAACGTCCCGCTATCACGCCCCCCAATTGAATACCATCGGTAAAACCAACAGTGGGGCCTATACCAATATAACTGCCATAAGCTACTTGAGCTTGTGCTGGTTTAATACTCGCCAGACTCAAGACCAAGCCTGCCCCCAAAACTGAAACCAAATGTGGAATATACTTCATAACCGACTCCTCACACCAATTAATCATTAGTCATTAGTCATTAGTCATTAGTCATTGGGCATTGGTTATTCGTCTTGTCTCCCTCATCCTCCCCTGCCTCCCCTGCTCCCCCTGCCCCTCTGCTCTCCATTCTACGGGCAACGGGGATGAATGCCTCCTTGAGTACAAATGTACGCTAATTGCTTAGAATCTAAATTTTTGGCTTTAGAAAAATCAACGCCTTGGACTACGGCAGATACTGAGCCTAAATCTGGGGTTTGGACAAATTGATCTGCTGGATCTTGTTTGCTAGGCGCGATAATTGCCCCTTTAAAATCTGCCCCGGCAATATTTGCCCCCCGTAAATCTGCAAGACTCAGGTCGGCATTTTGCAAGTTAGCGTTTTCCATCTGGGCAGAACGCAAAACAGCACCAGCTAAACGAGTGGCGCTCAGATTCGCATTGCTGAGATTAGCACGATCCAAATAGGCTCCTGATAAATCTGCTCCTTGCCAATCAGTGTTAGTTAAGTTGGCAAAGGATAATTGCGTTCCGATAGCAGTGACACGACCTAAACGGGCAGCGTAAAGATTGGCTTCGTTCAATTTAGCATCGCCTAAGTCAGCCCCAGTCAAGCTGGCTCTTTCTAAAACTGCGTTTTGTAGATCGGCTCCTACTAGTTGGGTGCTATTGAGTTTAGCCTCATATAGACGCGCATTGGATAAATTGGCTCTGTTGAGAGTAGCGCGGCTCAAATCGGTACGGTTCATCAAGACGCGACTGAGGTTAGCATCAGTCAGATTGGCTTGCTGCAACTGAGCTTGGCTTAAATCAGCCATTACATCGTCGTAAGTATCCCAACGTCCATCTTCACCTGCACCTCGAAAGCGGCTACCTTTAAAGCTGGCTTGGTTAAGATTTGCAGATTTAAACTTAACCCCTGATAAATCAAGGTTGTCTAGTACCAAGTTGAAGAAGGAACTTCCCGGAGTACCACTTTGACCTAATTGGGTGCTACTCAGGTCAATACCCTGAATTTTCCCACTGTAAACAGAGAGAATCTTATTGATTGTCCGTTGGTTTCTTTGTAGCCGCCCTTGCCGTAATTCCCGCTCTTGGGCTGCACTGCTACCCATAGACTCCAGTTCGCTAACCAAAAACTGATTCTTATTTTTTAATTCTGGGATGGCTTGGGGCCCGACAGTTGTTAAAGCTTGTTGAATCGTATCCAGGACGCTGGGGTTGGTTTCGCTAACTAAGAGATCCACCAGATATTTAATGGACTGTGGATCATTAATACCACCCATAGCCAGAATTGCACTTTGGCGTTGCTCATTAGTCACCCCAGAGTTAGGAGTCAATTGGTTGCGGAGTTCATCGAACTGTTGCCTGTTGATTTTCTGGGTTGCTCGCTGGGATTGTTGAATTTGGATATAAACTTGAGTACCGATTAAGGTTGCCAACACAGCAGTCATACTCGTCAACCCGATCCCAAACATGGTCAGATTAGGATTTTGCTGTATTCGTCGCCACAGATTAGGCGACTGGTTGGTTTGATCTGCTGCTAATTCTTCTCCCTCTTGCCATTCTTCTGCTTCATCATTACTGCCAGCAGACTGAGCTTGTCTGTTATTAGCTAAAAGTGCATCTATTGTATAAGTACCTGCGAGTTGATCGTGGAGTGCGCGACGCCCCCGGCGCGACGGTAAGCCTATCCCTTCACCCACAATCATTAATAAAGATAAAAATGTGAATAATCCTAAATTCGGAAAAGCAAAGCTGTAGCGCCACAGTAGATAGGCGATGGAAATTGGTACAGTCCAACGCCCAAATCCTTCTCTAATCACAACTGCCCCCAATCCGGGGGGTTTCCCTTGCTCGTTGACAACCCGCACTTTTAACCAACGTTTAGGAAGTGTGCTGCCAGTCTTAGCTAGTAAATACAATTGCCACCATGAGAGAGTTACAGGCGCTAACAGGGCGATTGTCCACAAAATATTAGTTGGCCATGCTACGTTACGGATGCCATAGCTTACAGGCAGAGCCAGGGGTCTAGCGATCGCTCTTTCTGTTACTACCAGCACCGGGTTTAGCGGTACTCGATTCAAATCGCTTCTAGAATTGGCATAGACACCAATGCCGAAGGGAATCAACCCGCTAGTAACCACTAGTGTGATTTCAGCCGCCCAAGCAGCAAAACGCCTACTTGCTAGCAACACTGAATTGGCTCTTTCCGGTTTTTTTGACTGACCAGATTGATTACTTCTCCTGACAATTGGTGAGGTCATTGTATAATTTCCTTTGATATTATTTCTATCTACGCCGCGATCGGCACAATTAAAATAGACTCAGCTAATCAGCGAAAAGAAAAGCATATTGAAATAGGATTTAGGAGTTATACAGCAGAATTCAGAATTCTGACTCCTGAATTCTGAAGTAAAACAGGTTTTATACCTGGCTTTGACAGTTCTTGTGTACTTTCCCTTCCTTGAAATCCTCTGAAAGTCAGAAGCAGTTTGTACTCTGGCTCCTGACTTTCATCGCTTCGAGCAGAATGCAAAATAAATGCATATCAGCTTATTGCTTACCTTTAAAGCTACCAGACACAAAAAATTTGTATCCAACATACACTAACACTGCCAAAAGCGCCAGAGTGATTACAGATGCAACTAGTTTAAACACTGCTTGCAGCATCGCCAAGCCTACTAGCACCGTCACACCCAAAACTACCAGCTTTTTCGCCCCAGATAAGCTGTTGAACCAAATCTTAAATCGCTCCAGTTGCAAGTTGAAGCTGGCAAAAACAGACTGAGGCGTTTGTTTTGGTTCTTGTGAAACTACCCCAGGCGGGGAATTAATTTCTGCCTCTAGCTTATTGAGGCGACGCTGTAAGTCTTCTTCTGGTTGAGGATTCATCAATTTTTTCTACCTCAGCTAGCATACTTATTCAAGAACAGACAACAGACCAACCAAATTCTATTTTTGGTGGTTGTCTTAGTGATTTTAGCTAATGTCTGTGTGTGCAAGAACTGTCTAAACAGGGAAAAATGCTGTTTTTTTTCTTGCTTGCCTTCCAGACATGAGTATTTATGATGTGGAGACGTTGGAATGCAATGCCTCTACATCAAATCTTCACAAACAATCCTTAACTAAATGGTATTGCTTTATACGGCGGCTTTTGGAACTAAGATGAACTGCTGCCGTCAATTAGATTAGAAAGTATAACAATATTGCTCTAAAAAAATCTGGAGCATTAACTAAAATGAAGACGCTTAGGCTACTTGCAATTGTTCCAACAGCTTTGGCGATGAGTTTGGTTTTCACTGAGGCGAATTTAGCACAGACACCAACAATCCAAATTAATCGCAATTTTCAACCAGATCCACTGGTTTTGAAAGGAAAGTCTGGGGGAACTTTCAAAAGTAATTGTGGCAATATTACCACTGAACCTAATCAAGTCATCCAGATTACAGAGCGACTACCTTATTTGCGATTAACAGTAGAGAGTCCAGGGAAGCCAACGCTGTTAATCGACGGGCCAGGAGGGCGCTTTTGTGTAATGGCAGATAGCTACTCTGGAGGCAAGCCAGAACTTTCTGGTTTCTGGACACCAGGAACATACTCGCTGTATATAGGCGAACTATCCCAGCAACAGTTTACTTCTACCCTCTCAATCTCACAAAAAAATAAATAGTCATGAGTCATTTGTCTTTTACTAATGACTAATGACTAATGACTCTTTACTAATCTTCAAGTGATTTAGCCTGAACTTCGACAGCAGTGACATCAATTGTGCCTTCTGGCGTGAAGCGCTGAAAATGACTATTTTGTACTAACAACGACTCCCCACAGTTAGGACACTGTAACTGACTGTTATTTAAACCCGTAAATTCATATCTACAGACGGGACACTGATCGGCAACCAAGTTGCGTTGCAGCCACCAACGAAAACCAAAAAAAGCCACAATGGGTGCTAAAAACAGCAACCCGACAATGATTAGCAAAGAATTAACCAACCAACCCAAGCCCAGTGATACCAGCAACCAAACAACTGCCAGCAAGGTGAGCCAAGGCTGGAGATTTAAAAGATTCAATTGAAATGACTTAAAGCTCATTTTTTAAATATCGTCCTGCTCTCCTTCTAGGATAGCGATTTTAGTCATTTGTTATTGGTCATTTGTCATTTGTCATTTGGACTCAAATAGACTTCATTACTGGGGATAAAAGAATTTTTTGTAAGTGCTGTTGGAAAGCATCTATGCCAAACAGAGCGATCGCTTGTTCTCGCAGCCACTTTCCATCACATCGCTGATCATCCCCTTGAAGCATATCTATACAAGCTGCTGCTACAGCATCAGGATTGCGGTGTGGTACTCGCCATCCTAGTTTACCATCCTGCAAGGGGTCAGCAGAACCATCGTCATCACCGGATAACACTGGCACTCCACAAGCCATTGCCTCCAGATAAACAATGCCAAAGCCTTCTTGCGAAGGCATAATATAGGCATCAGCAAGGCGGTAATGTTCCATTAATGCTTCTGTAGCAACAAAACCAGCAAATACGACGCGATCGCTCACACCTAAATCTTTGGCTAACTGTGCCAATCGTGGTTGGTCATCACCGCGACCAATTACCAAATATTTCACTTCTGGGAAAACTTGGGCGATTTGTGGTAATGCCCGAATTGTGACATCTACACCCTTGTAAATGTCTCCTGACCATAAGCGCGCTACTGTCATTAACACCTTAGCACCAGTTAAGCCATACTTCTGCACTAATTCTGGCTGCTTAAAACCAGGTGTAAATTTATCCCCATCAATTGCACAAGGCATCATCTGTACCATTTTGGGGTTTAGACTATTAGCAATACAAGCGCGATCGCGGCTGTAACGACTAATTGTCCAAATTCCCTCTGCTGATGTCAGGGCGCGACGTTCTTGATTTTTTAGCGGTTCCCAGACTTCTTTACCGTAAGTTAGCACGGTGTAAGGAATCCCCAAGGGCTGGCAAAGAGTTTGGATTAATACTGCTAAGTTAATATGACCGCAAAAAACTTGCTGTGGACGGCTTTGCAACAGACACTTAAGTAAAGCTGCTGCCATTTGCAATCTCCCAAAATAGGGGGACTGATTTTTAAAGTAATGAAATTTTAAGTTCTCGGCTTCAAACGGATTTAAGCTATCAGGACTATCTCGCAGCAAAAAGACTTCTGCTTTGTAGTCTTGGTTTAATCCTAGATACGCACGAAAAATATCTTTTATATATGATTGAATACCACCTTCGTGAGCAAAAATTTCTAAAAACACGAAGACATGGTTAGTTCTTTTGTTAACTTTATCACCTAAATTGAGGTTTTCTGTCACTGTAGTGATGTGCATCTTAAATTATTTACACTTGCGGTAAGGGCGCGATTGCACCGCTTTGTAACCGCTCCAAATCTGTTTTTACCATTTTTTCTAAAAGTTCCTCAAAGCTGACTTGGGGTTCCCAGCCGAGGTTTCTTTTAGCTTTACTGGGGTTAGCTACTAGTTGAAAATGCTCATCTTGTCGCAATAAATTGGTATTTAATACTACGTACTGTGTCCAATCCAATCCGACAGACTCAAAGGCTGTGGTAACTAAATCTCTGACACTGTGCAGTTTACCAGTGCCAATCACATATTCTTCTGGCTCATCAACTTGCAACATTAACCACATTGCTTCTGCATAATCACCCGCAAAACCCCAATCACGTTTAGCATCCAGATTACCCATTTCTAAAGTGTCAGTTAAACCCAATTTAATCGATGCAGCCGCTAAAGAAACTTTGCGTGTAACAAACTGGGGTGCGCGTAGAGGAGACTCATGATTATATAAAATTCCACTACAGGCAAATAGTCCATAGCGCTGTCTATGATGCACCATCGTCCAGTGGGCGTGCATCTTGGCCGCAGCATAGGGATTTTTAGGGCGAAAAGGAGTTTCCTCATCTTGAGGTGAAATAAATACATCGCCAAACATTTCTGAACTGCTGGCTTGATAAAATCTGGTAGATAAACCAACTTTTCGTACTGCTTCCAAAAGCCTGGTAGCCGTGCCAGTTATCAAATCCAGAGTTCCCAATGGATCGTTCCAGGAGTCGGGTACAAAACTGGGAGCCGCTAGATTGTAAATTTCTTGGGGACGCAATTGTTCAACTGCGGTCAACAGCGCCGCATTATCTCTCAAGTCAACTGTAAAAATTTCTACCTGATTTGCTAATGTTCCCAGTTTTGTCAAATTAGGTTGTCGATGTGGGGGTACTAATCCAACAACTCGATAACCACGGTTGAGGAGCAAATGGCTGAGATAGTAGCCATCTTGACCAGTAATTCCTGTAATTAGGGCTGTCTTAGTCATCTTTTGTCCCCTATTGTCTCTATCTCTTTAAGCACTAAATGGCACTTGTTGGAGAACAAAAATTAAGATTCTCAACACTGCTGACAAATTTTAACAAGCAAGTTAGTGTAACTCGAATGTTATCTTTACTATATTCATTAATTTTTTTTATACAAAAATATTCTTTAAGACTTTACAAAAAAATCATGCTTAGTAAGCAATTTTACGTAAAAAACATATTACTCTAACTCAAATAATTTTCAAAAAGAAGTATACTTTTATCAATCAAATAACAATGGATTTGAGCAACAAATTTTCTGCTGTTGATTTTGCCTTAAAATGAGTGGCTCAACTTGAAGCAAAATCTCCCTTAGCGCAGCGACGACCATAGAAGAAGTTTTGTTTGTTGTACTCCTAAGTATAGTCAAGCTAGACACTGCGTCTTGCACAAGCAAGCCCTTCAACCCTACTGGCACTTCTTGCCTACGCTTTGCCTCTACTCAAAAGCCAAAGTTGCTATAAGAAGGTTCTTATGTTCCTTTAGCTTTGACTATTTTACTTTTGTGCTTCTACAGAGTATTTAACAATGAGCAAGCAATTTCTACCATCTGCACCCCGTTCGTATACAACACGGTCAGCCAACCGCCGGAGGAGAAACCATCCATACCCACCTACTTGCAGAGTACCTGGGGCTGGCTCTGCGATCGCATCAGGATTGAAAGGTTTTCCATAATCCCAAATTCTAATCTCTAGTCGGTCAATCCACAGATAAACGTTAATCTCAATGGTTGTTTCCGGCGGTAAAGCATGATGAGCATGACGAACAGCGTTAGTAAAGCCTTCTGCTAATGCTAAATTGAGGCGATCAAGTTGGGTTTTTGACCAGCCAAGTCGAGACAAATGTTGCAGACAAAATTGCTCAAACCATTCTTGCACATGGTTTAAGAGTCTGAGTTCGCTCTTAACCATCAGATGGTCTTGCTGCACTATACGAAGCATTAACTGTGACTTGAATGTAAATAAACTCAAGTTGCTAGTTATTAAATTTTGCCCTATTCGCAAAATTTCTCTGACATAAAAAAATCTAAATTTACATATTCTGTGTACCAAAATACAAAACATGAACGATTTTGGCATTTCGAGAGTTGTAACTAGCAACTTACGTTAAGTAAGTTAGAAATGTTTGTATTTCTTGACTTTTGGTGATTTGAGATTTTGAAATCGCTTTTACATCCAAAACAAATCCCAGATGCAATCTGAACGAGGTTTAAGACCTACCACTTGTTTTGTTAACCACTAAAAAAAGTATATTTCGTGGGTAACTTCAACCCGTTTATTTAGATTTAGATGCTCTTTAAGAGACGCTACGCGAACAAGCTTTAGCTTGTTGGGGAAAAATGTTAGCTTTGGGACTGGGAACTGGGAAAGAGTCTTTTTTCCAATTTGGTTGGGGTTTGAATCCCCACCAAAATTGTCCCAGTCCGGAGTCCCTAGTTGAATTCTGAATTCTGACCTCTTGAATTATCACTGTTAAAATTGACGCCTGTTGATTGTTTTCAAAAGCATATCTACATACAATATGCTCTTGAAACTTACAGGCGTCAAAGCACTTTGTAGTGATTAACTTAGAATAATCCCAAAGTCAAAGATTTATCCAATGGTAAAGCAGCACCAATACCCAGCCACAAGGTTACAAGGGTGCCAAAGAGGAACACTGTGGTTGCAACTGGACGACGGAAGGGGTTTTGAAACTTATTAACGTTCTCAATAAAGGGAACGAGGATTAGCCCCACTGGTACTGAACCCATTGCTAACACTCCTAAAAGTTTGTTAGGAAGCGATCGCAAAATTTGGAAGACTGGATACAAATACCACTCTGGCAAAATTTCCAATGGTGTGGCGAAAGGATTTGCTGGTTCACCGGTCATTGCGGGATCTAGCACAGCTAGAGCCACAATCGCAGCGAAGGAACCCATGATCACGATTGGAAAAACGTAAAGTAGGTCATTAGGCCAAGCGGGTTCACCATAGTAGTTGTGACCCATGCCTTTAGCTAGTTTGGCTCTTAACTGAGGATCGCTCAGGTCAGGTTTTTTTTGTGTTGACATTTTGAAATGTGCTCTCCTGCTTAAGTTAAATTAAAGCATTTGTGAAAGCTATCAGCTACTAGGCAAATCTAGCAGGCGGCAAAAAGCGTTTGTTACGGTCAGCCGCCTGGAGACTTTTTACAGCTTTAGGCTTCAAATACAAGTGTTTGTTTTTTTGGAACTTATGTACAATTAATTCTTCCTGCTTCATAAGTTTAAAACAAACAACTTCATCTGAAAACTGACAAACATTGCCTTTGGCTAATAACTGAGATTACAAAGGCCCGGAAATGCCTTGTTTGCGGATCATCAAGAAGTGAAACAGCATGAAGACTGCAATCAACCAAGGCAAGACAAAGGTGTGTGCGCTGTAATAACGAGTTAGTGTTGCTTGACCAACACTAGAACCGCCGCGCAGCAAGTCGGAAATCAGAACGCCAACTACAGGAATTGCTTCTGGTACGCCGCTAACGATTTTTACAGCCCAGTAGCCAACTTGATCCCAAGGTAAGGAATAGCCGGTAACTCCAAAGGAAACTGTAATTACAGCTAGGATGACACCACTTATCCAGGTTAATTCGCGGGGCTTTTTGAAACCACCAGTCAGATAAACCCGGAAGGTATGCAAAATCATCATCAATACCATCATGCTGGCAGACCAGCGATGGATGGAGCGAATTAGCCAACCGAAGTTGACTTCATTCATAATGTACTCTACTGAGGAGAAAGCTTCAGTAACTGTTGGCCTATAGTAGAACGTCATGGCAAATCCAGTAGCAAACTGGATGAGAAAGCAAACCAGGGTAATTCCACCCAGGCAGTAAAAGATATTGACGTGAGGAGGGACGTACTTGCTAGTGACGTCTTCAGCGAGTGCCTGAATCTCTAGGCGTTCCTCAAACCAGTCGGAAACGTTGGCCATACAATCTCAAGTTCCTAAAAGTCGGTTGCGGTTGATAAATCCCGAAGTTCTGAATCGGCAAAAGCTTCATTCAGACTTCTCTCCCAATTAGCAATTTTGGGATTTTAGTAAAGGGGAGTTTTTTGTTTGCTTTTCAGCTTTTGGCGTGCTAAGAGACTTCAGAAACTTTACACTCTGTAAAGATGGAATATATTGCGATCTCTTTACGCCCCTACACAGAAAATAGTGGACACAAAGTAGATTTTATCCTTTGGTGAGTGGATACGATGCATCAGTTGACTGAACAACTTGATGAGAAAAATGCACCACTTCTATAAAAAAGTAACATAATCGAGAGATAGATTTCATCAACAACAGAGCAAGTGGGCATTATCTAGGCAATTTGGGTTGAGGTGGAATTGATAATGGGGTTCATGAACAAACAAGTCTTTCGAGTTGGATTTTCATTGTTAATGGCGTTTTGGTTGGCGTTTGGTACGCTTACTCAGCCGGCGATGGCTTTGACGGGAGAACAAAAGCTGGTTTCGGAAGTGTGGCGAATTGTTAATCGCACTTATCTAGATGAGACGTTTAATCATCAAAACTGGGCGGCAGTCCGACAAAAGGTTCTGGAGAAGCCGTTGGCAGACTCAAATGCCACTTATACGGCTATTGGTAAGATGCTCAAGAGCCTCGACGATCCTTTTACCCGCTTTTTAGATCCAGAACAGTACCGCAGCTTACAGGTCAATACTTCTGGCGAACTGACTGGAGTGGGATTACAAATTGCTTTGAATTCTGAGAATGGGAAGTTGGAAGTAGTTGCTCCCATAGCAGGTTCACCAGCAGATAAAGCGGGGATTAGACCACGCGATCGCATTCTCAAAATTGAAGGCGTTTCTACAGAAAATCTTACACTTGATGAAGCTGCGACCAGGATGCGTGGGCCAAGTGGCAGCCTTGTTACTCTCCTCATCGAACGGGAGGGAGAAGCAGAAATAGAAATTAGACTGACACGCGATCGCATTGCTCTTAACCCTGTGGTTTCAGATTTGCGTGTTTCGACTGAGGGGACACCTATTGGCTACCTACGTCTTACACAATTTAATGCCAACGCCTCAACGGAATTGGCACACGCTATTTCTAGTCTAGAAAAAAAAGGCGCTGCTGCCTACATTTTAGATTTGCGAAATAATCCTGGGGGGTTATTGCAATCAGGAATTGAAATCGCCCGTCTGTGGTTAGATTCCGGCACTATCGTTTACACCGTTAACCGACAAGGCATTCAGGGTAGTTTTGAAGCCCTTGGGCCAGCCCTGACGAAAGATCCTCTGGTGATTTTGGTGAATCAAGGAACTGCCAGTGCAAGTGAAATTCTCGCCGGCGCACTCCAAGATAATGGTCGTGCCCAGTTGGTAGGCGAAACCACCTTTGGCAAAGGCTTAATTCAATCCTTGTTTGAATTATCAGATGGTTCTGGTTTGGCAGTCACAATTGCTAAGTATGAAACTCCTCAACACCGGGATATTAACAAACTAGGTATTACGCCAGATCAGGTGATTTCCCAAGCAGCTATTAACCGCGAACAGATTGGCACCGAAGCGGATCTGCAATATCAAGCAGCCGTGGAACTTTTGGTTAAAAACTCGGTGGTGGCGGGGAAGGTGTAAGAGTTAGGAATAATTGTCTTGTTCCCAGTCAGAGACTGGGAATGGCGATTAGATGTTGTTTAAAAAGTTTTCAGGGGTGAAATTTTGTGCTAATCGCCTCACCATAATACGGATTATTTTTTTACTTGCATCAAAGCTTACCGATTGACTTAGCATTGCCGCATTCTTAACGTTTTTGTAAAAAATAAAGATTTCTGTAGAATATCGACCAAACTGGATTTTTAGAGAATTGCTTTTCAAAGCATGCATATTCGTTGTGAAACTCTGTCAGACCATACAGCAATAGCTGAGGTGAATACATTAGCTTTTGGTCAAGAAAACGAGGCGAAACTTGTGGAGGAAATTCGCCGTTCTGATTGCTATATTTCAGAACTTTCTTTAGTTGCAGAGGTTGAAAATGTTGTAGTCGGTCATATTTTATTCAGCTACATTAACCTAGCGGGTGAAGAAACCCTAAAAGTACTTGGTCTAGCACCTTTAGCAGTTCATCCACAGTTTCAAAGACAAGGTATTGGCAGCGCACTCATAAAAGCAGGGTTAGAATTAGCAGATAAAAGAAGAGAACCTATAGTCATTGTATTAGGTCATCCACATTTCTATACTCGTTTTGGCTTTCAGTCTTCTATTGTTTATGATATTGAGTCTCCGTTTCCAGTTCCGGAGGATGTTTTCATGGTCAAACCACTGCAAAACTATCACCAAAGATATAAGGGAAAAGTGGTTTACCCAAAAGCTTTTCAGGGAGTATAATTCAAGTTTATAAAAACAACAATATTTACGTATTTCATACTAAGATTTTTACTCCAATTACACCCTTTACCTCTAACGCAGCCGCAACCTGTAAAATTAACGTTTCATTATATGGTGCTGCTATTAGTTGCACACCTAAAGGTAATTTATTTGGGCGCTGAATTGGTACTGATAAAACGGGTAAACCAATGAAAGATAATGGTTGAGTGAATAACCCTAAATGAGGACGAACAAGAATTTCTTCACCATCCAAAATCATAGTTTGTTGGCCAATTAGCGGTGCAGAAATTGGTGTAGTTGGGGCAAGAATTAGATCGACATTTTGAAAAACTTCCCGCACGCGATCGCGATACCATTTTCTAAAGCGTTGTGCTTGCAGATACCAGCTACTAGGAATTAATGCCCCAGCCAAAAAGCGATCGCGTGTTGCTGAATCAAAATCTTGAGGACGCGATCGTAACTTATCCAAATGGAGATTTGCACCCTCGCTAGCTGTAATCACAAAAGCCGCAGCACGGGCGCGGTGTGCTTCTGGTATGGTTACGTATTCAGTGACTTTCATTGCATCAGCTATCTTTTGCACTGCTGCTAAAGCTTCCGGTTCTGCGCCTTTGGTGAAATAATCAGCAGCGATCGCAATTTTGATATTAGAGATATCTTGTTCAAGTTGTGGTAAAACCAATTGAGGTGGACGCTTTGTACAAATTGGATCGCGATCGTCTTCTCCTTGAAGGACATCAAACACCGTAGCGATATCTTGCAGCGATCGCGCAAAAGGGCCAATATGGTCAAAACTACTAGAAAATAAAGCTACGCCAGCACGAGATAACCTCCCGTAAGTCGGCTTAAAACCAAAAACGCCACACAACGCCGCCGGAACGCGAATTGAACCATTAGTATCAGAACCCAGCGTTAGGGGTACTAACCCCGCAGCAACAGCCGCCGCCGAACCTCCCGATGAACCACCAGCAACTCGCTGTAAATCATGAGGGTTGTGAGTAACACCGTAATGAGAGTTTTCCGTCACAAACCCATAAGCGTACTCATCCATATTCAAAGCACCAACCAGCACCGCACCCGCTTGTTTCAGCTTCGCTACTGCGGTTGCATCAAGGCTTGCTGCTGGGTTGTCTGCATTGATTTTTGACCCCGCGAGAGTCGTTAAACCAGCGATATCAAAGAGATTTTTTACTGCGAAAGGGACACCAGCAAGCAAACCAGGATTATTACCTTGGGCAATTTCCTTATCAATGCGTGCTGCATCTGTTAAAGCTGTCTCAGCAGTCACAGCCGTAAAACAGTTAAGTTGATTATCCCGCGCTGTTATTCGTGCGATCGCAGCTTTGGTAACTTCCACCGCGCTAACTTTGCCTTCACGCACAGCAGCAGCTATTGATACAGCATCATTCATGGTTCAAAAACTGGTGCAACTTCAATATCCTCGGCTAGAGGAAAAGAATTTACAAGATTAGCGATCGCCCTAATTGTCTCAAAATTTGCCACCACACCATCACGATACTCATCCCTTAGCTGCAAATCCAACAACAACGCCATTTGATCAACATATTCACCCACATCAAACCCTTCTCTTCTCATCTCTCCTCCTCCGTCCCCTCTGCATTCAGTATATTCTCTGATGCACTTGAACAAGCAGGTGACTGGTAGTAGAATTTTTAATTATTGCTATTTAAAAATCTAGTAAAAATCAGAATAGTTTAGTTCAGGAAATGTTACCCTAGTTTAGGGGCTAGCTGATTAGCCTCTGCCCTTTTCTAATTACAAAGCTTTTCCCATAAAGTAGCTTTCACAGTATCAATTACAATCTTTCCAAACTTATCATTAGGAATTTGACGAGATTGAATTAGTTTTCCGTTGCGAGTGTAAGACTCATATCCAGTTATTCTAGTTGCTCTTTCCCTGCATAACATCTGTTCTTGAACAACTAAATATTTATTCTGACTTTCACTAATCAACATTTCTGAATATTGATATCCTCCATTTATTTCCCTTATTGATTCATCATCAATGTAAAATGACGTTTCGCTTTCATTGTCACCGATATGTTGCCACTCTGCTGCTGCCGGCAACGCCGCAGACATAGCAATCATCAAACCTAATAGCAAACTTTTCATAACACACCTAAAAAATTCATCATCTCTTAGGCGTTAGCTCTTAGTCATTAGGAACTTTAGGGATATTATATGAAGTTCTTGTATGGCAATCGTAACTCACTCATAGTAAAAGTAACTGTCCTTGAATTACTGAACCTAGATGTTGTTGTATTTTCTTCCACCTTTTAGCTTAAATATTTCAGAAAAACCTGTATAAAACTAAAAGCTTTAAGATACCTTAAAGCTTTTTGTCTCTTATTATTTATTTGATTTAAAAATTGTCTGTTGGACTAACATAGCAATGTAATTGAGTCCCTGTTCTTTGCTTTTGCAAAATTTACCGAATCCATTTGGTTTAGCAGCAAAACATAAAAAGCGTATAACATTGCGACATACAGCATAAACTCAAAAACAAGGAGTTCTATTTTGATAGAACTTATTTTGACCCTTTCTGCCTTTATCTCAGCATCCGATATATCCGTCCAATTTTCTAGCCACTCTCCATCAACGTCCTTAACAAATTGGTATATGGCATCAACTCCCATAAGCCTTTTAGAGCGTCTTAACTCTCTGGCGCTCTCAAGAGCAACTCTTGCTCTAGTAACTTTCTGTTCTTTGGGAATTTCAACTTGATAGGACATCATGGCTTTAACTGCTTATCTGTCTATATCAATTTTAGAATAACAGTTTTTCGGGATTTCGTCACTACACTGGAATGCTTCTTGTCCAATTTTTGACTCAATTTGATACACTGTCGGGTTGTAACTTACAAACAAACCCCGGTCAATTCCCCAATATTGTAAAGTATCTAACCATCTTTGCTGCTTTGGTTGAGAAAGTATACCTTGAATAGTAGTTATTTGAACAGAAAGAGGTAAATTGGTTAGTCCAGAAGCGAATAAATCTGTTGCCATTGATAGATCCGCAATATAAGAATGAAATGTATCACCTCCAAGAAATTCTATTACTTGGCATATCTTCTCAACTAAAGAACTATCGTTTCCTTGGAATTTACCAGCCATTAATTCTTTTTTCCAGGTTTCTTTTTTTGGATCTCTCTCATTAATCCAAAGGGGGAATAAATATTCGTACCAATACATCTCTATTGGTGTCAGTGAGGACAGTTCAGCCTCCTTGTCCTCTTTAGGTATTAATTGTAGTTCTAGCCAAAATGTTGCATCTTCTATCAACTCTTCCAAAAGAAGCATTACGTGTTTTTTAGATACCAGTTGTCCAGATTTTTTATCAGCAATCCATCTACTCATTTCCCTTAGCCTTGATGCCAAATTTGGATAAGTATCTTGAGAATCTTGAATTAATCTTACTAAGTTAGACCTGATTTCATCTGGAGATTTTTGCACGCTAAATTTACTACCTAAATAAATAATCGATTTGCCCTGATGACAGCTATGCTAGTTGAGCGCCAATCGTAAGGATTCGGTTTTGATAACCATACCGTAATTGCACAAGCTTGAGCAGAAAGAGCGCAATCACCCTCTCGCAACGGTAATTGAGTCCACTGTTCGCTTTTGGTGATATGTAAAATAGTGTTCATGGTAATTAATTAACAAATGCGATTAATTTTATACAGTAAACCCGGCTGTCATTTATGTGAAGGCTTGCAAGAAAAGCTAGAACAAATCCAAAATTTTAGTTTCGAGTTCGAAGTTAGGGATATTACGACTCGTGAAGATTGGTTTGCTGCGTATGAGTATGAAGTGCCGGTACTTTATTTATCGAACCACAGAGGCGCAGAGGACGCAGAGGGTAGTGAGAAATTATTGCCGCGTCCTTCTCCTCGTGCTAGTGTGCAGCAGTTGGAGCAAATGTTGCGTAAGTATTTAGCCAATTAGAAAAAAATAATGCAGAATAAGCGCAAGATCAAGAAGGTGACGAGGTTCACAAAATGAAATTGCGGGAATTACTAACGGCGGTAGACAGTGTTGAACAATTGCCTAGCCATCCGATGGAGGATGTGGAAGTTAGGGGTTTAAAAACGAATTCCCATGCTTGTAGTGCGGGAGATTTATTTATTGGGATGCCAGGAACGCGGGTTGATGGTGGGGAATTTTGGCAAAGTGCGATCGCATCCGGGGCTGTAGCTGCGATCGTTTCTCCCGAAGCTGCACAAAAAAATCCTCCCACGAATGAGGCTGTGGTCATTAGTGCAAGTAACATAACTCAAGCTTGTGCCCAGATAGCCAGTGCTTTTTACGGTTATCCGGGGCGAAAACTCAAGTTGGTAGGTGTGACTGGTACAAATGGCAAAACTACAACAACTCATCTGATTGAATTTCTGCTCATCAAAGCTAATCTAGCTACAGCTTTGATGGGAACTCTCTACACTCGTTGGGCAGGTTTTGAGCAAACTGCTGCCCACACTACACCCTTTGCGGTGGAACTGCAACAGCAGTTGGCAGAGGCTGTAAAGGCTGGTAGTGAGTTCGGGGTGATGGAAGTAAGTTCTCACGCTTTAGCTCAAGGTAGAGTGTTGGGTTGTGAATTTGATGTGGCGGTGTTCAGTAATCTTACTCAAGACCATCTCGATTATCACACCGACATGGAAGATTACTTTGCCGCCAAAGCGTTGTTATTTAGCCCCAATTATCTCAAGGGACGGGCAATAATTAATGCTGATGATTCTTACGGTAAGCGGTTAATTGCCTCGTTAGATTCTGAGCGCGTTTGGAGTTACAGTGTCAACGATAACAGCGCCGATTTATGGATGAGTGATTTAAGTTACCAGCCGAATGGTGTTAGTGGGACATTACATACACCAAAAGGTGACGTGGCTTTTCGATCGCCTCTAGTCGGACAATATAATTTAGAAAATCTTCTCGCGGCCGTAGGAGCAGTTTTACACTTAGGTCTAGATTTGCAGTTACTCGTATCTGTGATACCTGAGTTTCCCGGAGTTCCGGGACGGATGGAACGGGTACAAATTGATGCTGACCAAGATATTAGCGTAATTGTGGATTATGCCCACACACCCGATAGTTTAGAAAATCTGCTGAAAGCTGCGCGTCCCTTTATACCGGGAAAAGTGATTTGTGTGTTTGGTTGTGGAGGCGATCGCGATCGCACTAAGCGTCCAAAAATGGGTAAAATTGCTGCTGAGTTAGCTGATGTGGCAGTAGTGACATCAGATAATCCCCGGACTGAAGACCCAGAAAGGATTTTAGAAGATATTTTAGCGGGAATTGCTGATACAGTACAACCAACTGTAATTTGCAATCGGGCGATCGCAATTCGTACCGCTATTTTACAAGCACAACCCGGTGATGGAGTGTTGCTTGCTGGTAAAGGTCACGAAGATTATCAAATTCTCGGCACCGAAAAAATCCATTTTGATGACCGAGAACACGCACGCGACGCTTTACACCAAAGACCGAGAATACAAAGTTAATTTGGGCATTGGGGACAAGGGGAAAGACTTGTTGCAACCTTGTCCCCCCTGCCTCCCCTGCTCCCTGCCCCCACTCCCCACCCCCTTGTAGGGAGAGTTTTTATACTTAATGTATTTTTCCGTGGGGATTTTGTAAAAAATGCACACATAAAGGTGAAAATCGAAGACAGAATTACTTGTTGCTTCATCCTTGTTGTGCTTGACTCATGAATGTTTCTCTGGCTAAGGATCTGTCTGTTTATCAACTGGTCATGGGAGTGCAAGCGCCTCCTAAACCTTTGTCCCTCAGTCCTGCTACTCTACTATCACTAGTGAGAGCGCAAATTGACTTACTAATTGAGCAGCAAATTGCAGCCACTTTATGGGTGAAGTTACCACCAGAAAAAATTTGGCAATCAGAATTAGCCCGTTATCAATCTTCGATAGGTGGGTCTAGTTTAATTTATACTTGCCAGATTAACGAGAGTGGGAAAGAGGGAGATGGAAAAGCAGGGGAAGAAAATACCCCTTCATCTTCCTATCATGTCCCCGTTTACCTACCACCAGAAAGCCAACTGCGACGGGAAAACTTTTTGATGGTGTTATCGCCGCAGTTTTGCAGTTTAATTTTGGCTCATCGACCACTTAAAAAACGCAAAAATCAGACATCGGGCAAGGTGAATACTAATAAAAACCAGCCATTGCTCATTATAACTACTGTTGAGGGGAGAGTAATTCAGCAAGTATTACATGGTATCCAACAAGCGATATCTAACGACAAGCCCCTAGGCGTCTACGCGCCAGAATTATCCCCAATACCTACTAGTTTTATTTGTCCAGCTGTGCCCCAAGCCACACTGATGAATCAACTGTTGGCTAAACAACTCCTGCGACAAGATGAAATTAATCGTCAAATCATCACAGTACGCACTACTAAGTTGCAGCAGCAAAATCAAGAATTCTACAACAAAGAGCAACTCAAAGATGAATATCTAAATAATGTATGTCAGGAATTGCGTATACCTCTAACGCACATGAAAACAGCACTCTCATTATTGAATTCCCCTAATCTCAAACCCCCACAGCGACAACGTTATTTACAGATGTTAAATACCCAGTGCGATCATCAGAATTCCCTGATTACGGGTTTGTTGGAACTGGTGCAGCTAGAACGGAATTTAGATGGGACAACTTTGGAATCGGTACGTCTCTCAGATATTGTGCCTGGAGTAGTCAGTACCTACCAACCTCTAGCCCAAGAAAAAGGGATTATGTTAGCCTACACTATACCGACTGAACTCCCATCTGTTTGGTGCGTGAGTGGTGGTCTGAGGCAAATTGTGATTAATCTGCTGCACAACAGCATTAAGTTTACTCCTAATGGGGGTCAAGCATGGGTGCGTGCCCGTACTCAAGGCGATTATGTCCAATTAGAATTCCGCGACACAGGTATCGGTATTGCCGAAAACGAAATCCCCAAAATATTTGACCGCTTTTATCGTGTGCGTACATCTTCAACAGAAGATTATGGTGGTGCTGGGTTGGGGTTAACAATAGTACAGCAATTGCTTCTGCGTTGTGGCGGATCTATTTCTGTAAAAAGTAAGTTATCAGAAGGTTCTACCTTTACAGTGCAGTTGGCAAGTGTTAACAATATCCCAAGAGCGATCGCTATAGAAAATGAGTTATGAGTTATGAGTTATAAGTTATGAGTTATAAATTTATAATTCATAACTTATAACTCATATTTAAACAAATAATTTTTTAGTTTATTTTCCAATACAAAA
This sequence comes from Nostoc cf. commune SO-36, assembly GCF_023734775.1. Lineage (NCBI taxonomy): Bacteria > Bacillati > Cyanobacteriota > Cyanophyceae > Nostocales > Nostocaceae > Nostoc > Nostoc commune. The sequence goes on from NZ_AP025732.1 coordinate 3,031,603, forward strand.
CCTGCTAAAAATCCTCTCCAAAACTGATTCTGTTACTTCTTCTCCAGTAATTTCTCCTAAAGCTTGAATCGCACCCCGTAAGTCAATTGTCCAAAAATCAAGGGGAAACTGTTGGGTAATGGTTGCTTGTACCTGTTCTAAAGAAATTTTAGCTTGAGTTAAGGCTGCTGCTTGCCTTTGGTTAATGGCTAAATCCATATCAGCAGCTTGTACTTTTCCCGATTGAACTATCTCTAAAATTGCTGTTTCTAAAGCATCAATACCTTGATTTTGGGCTGCGGCTGTGACAATTTTGGATTTTGGATTTTCGATTTTAAATTGAAGATTTTTCCTATCCTCTTCTTCTACTAAATCGATTTTGTTAATTACTATAATCAATGGACGGTGTTGCACCTGTTCGTAAATTTCTTGATCGCCTTCTGTCCAACCTGCGGAAGCATCGATGGTAAGCAAGACTAAATCAGCTGCATTGGCGGCACGACGCGATCGCTCCACGCCAATTTTTTCCACTTGGTCTGTTGTTTCCCGAATCCCCGCAGTATCTAGCACTTGTACAGGAATTCCCCCCACAACTAACTGCGATTCGACAACATCGCGGGTTGTACCAGGTAAATCAGTCACAATGGCGCGATCGCTCCGGCTCCAAGCATTCAATAAACTCGATTTACCTACATTCGGACACCCAACAATTGCCACTTTTAAACCAGTGCGTAGCAACTCCCCTTTGTCTTTGGTTGCCAATAACCTAGTTATTTCTACGGCAATTTTATCGATTTCTGATATGATTGCTTTATCATCCAACGGTGGAAGGTCTTCTTCAAAATCGATCCGAGCTTCAATTTCTGCCAAAATATCCAAACAGTTAGCGCGTAACTGACGGATCGGATGAGCTAATTTTCCTTGTAAACCAGCTAAGGCACTTTGAGCAGCTTGGGGTGATTTAGCTCCCACTAAATCAGCAATACCTTCGGCTTGAGTTAAATCCAATCGTCCATTCAAAAAGGCGCGGAGAGTAAATTCTCCTGGTTGCGCTAATCTAGCACCATTTTCCAAACACAGCTGCAACACCTGCTGCACTGCCATAATTCCCCCGTGGCAATGGAATTCCACTACATCTTCACGGGTGTAAGAACGGGGTGCTTTCATAATCAACAACAGGGCTTCATCTACTAGTTGTTGCGTCTGGGGATGGCGAATGTAACCATAGAGAATCCGGTGACTTTCCCAAACTTGTCGCCCTGGTGCATGAAAAAGACTTAGGGCAATTGCCATTGCTTGAGAACCGGACACCCGCACAATACCAACACTACCCTGTTGGGGGACAACAGCAGTGGCGATCGCGGCTATAGTTCCAGTAGTAGCAAAGAGTTCTGACATGAGCGCCCTTTATAAGAGTTAGGAGTGAAAAATTAAGGACTGATAAAAAATAAATTATCCAAAATTATTTGTAAATTTTTAGGAGCGCAAGACCTTGCGCCCCTACGATAGGATGTTTTTTTACTGGAATTCCCTTAAGAGTAAAAATCATAACTCATAACTCATAACTTTCTAAATGGTAAGTATTTAGACTAATGAGATGGCAATTGGCAAGGTAAAATTTACTTAGAGGATAATACCTGATAGTAAAAAGTTAAGAGCGGAGCCAAAGATGCTCCGCCTCCGGTGAAGAGTTAGGGGTGAAAATCATAGCTCACACTCATAATTTTTAGAGAGGAATTTATTATGGAGCAAAAAATTGACTGTGCCCAAGCCTGTATTAACGGGTGTGTTTTAGGGGATAAATGCCCCAATATAGAGTTTAGAGAGGCAGCGACAAAATTTATTGAAGACACTCCCTTAGACAAAATGCTGGAGTTGGCAGAAGAACGCTTGCGAAAAAAAGTGACGGAACCGCCAAAATGGGTTTTTCCTGAAGATCCATAACATTTGGGCTAATAGGCATTAGTACTGCAAGTCAAAAGTTAAAAAGCTAGGACTTACGCACTGTACAAATTAATCATGATGTGGCTTAACGAAAATAGGTTGTTTCAGGATTTGATTAATTATCCTTTGATCGTAAATAGACCATGCTGTAGGGGTTTAGCAATGCTTTACCCTTACGAAAGATGTGGCTTTTCACGTTATACATATTTACTATTTCTTGTCAATGCGTAAATCCTAAAAGCTTAGAAGACAGGCTTTTGAACGATTTGAAATAGTTGCTTTATTTACGCTGTGCTGTACTAGCAATCTCTGGGACTGGGAAAGAGTCTTTTTTCAATTTGCTTGAAGTTTGAATCTCCATCAACACTGTCCCAGTCCCCAGTTCAAAAGTGTTAAGAGTGAAGCATTTTACACCACCTAATTCTTCATCACTGCATCCACAAGTACATTGGCATTAAAGCGTACTACATCAGTACAAGGTAGCCCCGTTTCTGCTATTGTTTGAGCGATGCTTTCCTGGGCCGCAGACTCATCTAGATGAGCTGTGTTCAGCGCTATACCCACTACAGAAACAGTTCCAAATGCACCACCGGCGCTAGCAATGGTTTCATAAAGCCGAATCACCTCTGGTAAAGGTGGAATTAGTACATGAGGATGATTGCGTATATGAACTTGTCCCGCCCGATGTACCAATACCAATTGGGTTGGTTGCGAACCACGAATTAAAGGTAGAGTTGCTGTTGAACCAGGGTGTAGCAAGGAACCTTGTCCTTCAATGTGCAAAATGTCGTAGTCTTTGCCATAGCGCATAACTATCTGTTCCACAGCACCGCCGGCAAAGTCTACTCGCACTGCATCTAAAGCCACGCCGTCGCCTTCTAACATCACCCCAGTTTGCCCTGTAGCCAGGAATTTGGAACGCCAGCCTCGTAGTTTTGATGCCCAATGTAACTCTAGGCTAGTTGACATTTTACCAATCGCCATATCCGTTCCTACTGTCAACACTCGCCGACATGGGAGGGTGCGTGCCATTCCACTAGCAACACTTATATTAGACGGTTCTTTACGCACATCCCAAATTAATTGACCTGGTTTAAGTAGTGCATTTAACTCTGGGATACTTGCCATTGGTGTATGTAAACCATTCACCAGAGATATTCCAGCTTCTAAAGCCTCTTTGATTTCCAGCCAGTAATCATCTGGTACAGCACCACCTCCTGGGGCAATGCCAATTACCAAAACTTCCGGGTGGTAATCTAGGGCTGCGGCTACAGATGCCACAATCGGCACATCACGCTTGATACCTGTTAATTGTGTTAGGGATTTGCCAGCACACTCGCGATCAATTACGGCTACAATTGGGGCTTCGCTGTAACGTAATATAGATAACCCCGTTTTTCCCTGAGTTCCAGTAGTTCCTTCATGTAGCAAGATAGCTACTCGTTGATTAAGTGGTAGACGCACTGTGTTGTACCTCAGAAATCCTGCAACAAAATAGTTTTACTATTGGTAGTACTCATCATGAGTTCAAGATACTTCGACTATGGGAACAGCCTACGTAAGTATTTTTGCGCTATCCAAGTTTATTTCCATTGGCGGTGTTGGGCGGTACAGATGACCCTACAAGTATATTACACGGCACAGAAAATTATCGGTATTCCTGACCAACTTTGCAGAGTAATATAGCTGCGACAACAGCAATTTTAACTGGTTTAGTATTAAAGAAAAGGTGAACTCAAAAAGTCTTACAAAGAGACAATTTCACGCATTTCCAAATCTGGGCAGTTTATAGTAATTTGATAAAAGTTGACAGGCAAAAATTAAGAATTAATATTGACTTAATATTAAAAACACAGTCTGCAATAAACCTATCACAAAACCCAAAACACCACCTAAAGTAACAATCGCCTGCAATTCATTTTTGACAATTCCTTCAATTGCAGCTTCTAAATCAGCCGGGGAAGTTGATTTTACACGGTCAACTATCACTTCATCTATGGATAAAATTGGGATTGCTTGGGCCACAATTGCTTCTAAATCTTTTTCCAAATACTTCTCTAAAATTAGAGCTAACTCTTGACTCATAACTTCTAAAGAAGTATTTACAACTGGTGAAGTACTAAGACGATTCAGCAGCACTACAGCAATATTTTCCCAATCAACAGAATCAGTTAATCCTTGTAAAAAATCGCTGCCACTGTTTTGCAGGTAATGGCGGACACTTTCGCGGGTGGTCTTTCGTAGCTGGCGCACCGTACCTATTGGCAAGTTTTGTAATGATAAATTTTGCAGTAATTTCCGAATGCGATCGCGGATTTGCAAATCTTGAGTCAATTCCTGCAAGCGAGTATTAGCAGCCTCTTTTTCATCTAAACAAAAAGTTCGTAGCCGGGTGAGAGTATTACGTAAGCCAAATAAATTTGCTACTACCCAATAAGTACCACTGGTTTTTTCCCGGAAGCCTTCATCAATAATTTGAATCGTGCGATCGGTCAAAAAATCAACTATCGTTTGGCGCAGAAGATCCGGCGGTAAAACTACTTGCAACAACCAATCAGCTAGCCGCGTAGCTTGTTCTTCAGTTAGTTGAAATTCTAGCAATATCTGGTCAAAAATTTGATTGATTTGCGCTTCCAAAAAATCTTCACGTCGCGCTAAAACCTTGAGTAATCGTGGCAAGGATTCCCCTAGTAAATCCCGCAAAATTCCCGCTACAATTTTGGCACTTTTCTCGTTTTTATCTGTTTTGATTTGTTCAATCGCCAGCCGCAACAACCAGAGAATTGCTGCTTGCACGCGTTCTGTTTGCAACAAACGCCGTGCCAAATTTTGCAATTCTTGTGGTGTCAAAAGTGACCCCATGATTGTATTGGAAATATTCTTAGCCAAACGTTCCTGATTGCGGGGGATCAATCCAGGGGTGAAGGGTACTCTTCGTCCAGCGATATAAATTGCTCGGTAAGGACGGAACAACATTTTGATGGCTATATCATTTGTGAAATAGCCAATAATTCCACCCAGTACCGGGGGAGACACATAAAGCCAAAGATGAGACCAGTCCACAGGATTTTGGATTTTGGATTTTGGATTTTGGATTCTAGATTATAAATTAGGGATTGAGTATTGGTAATTGGTATTTGGCGGTTATTAATTGTTAGTTGCTTTTTCACTAACCACTAAGGATTCTCCATTACGCATTACCTATTCCGCAGTCCCCAATCCAAAATTGCAAATCTAAAATCTAAAATTTGCTGACTACCAGCACTCCCATCATACCGTTCACAATGGGGTAGTGTGTGGCAACTGCAAAACCAACTTGACGCGCTAACTCTATTTGCTCTCTCCCGACGGGAAAGCGGTCTAAGCTGGGGCTGATGTAAGCATATTCTTCTTTTAAGCCTAAATAATTGGCAACTGGAACCACGAAACCGTCCAGATACAACTGCTGAAAGGCACGTAGCTGAGGATTACTCGGTCGATGAAAGTCTAAAATTGCGGCTTTAGCTCCCGGCTTCAAAACCCGGTATAACTCTTGGAGACTGCGAGAAATATCTTTAACATTTCTTAAACCATAGCCCATTGTTGCGGCATCAAATTGGTTGTCTTCAAAGGGCAAGTTGAGTACATCAGCTTCTACCCAGATGATCGCAGGTTGGGGGTACTGCTTTTGGGAGCGTTCTTTAGCCTTTTCTAGCAGATTTGGGGAAAAATCCACTCCGTACACCTTGCCTGTTGCTCCCACGCGCCGTGCCAAACGTAAGGCTAAATCACCACTACCGCAACACAAATCTAATGCGGTATCTCCCGGTTTACCTGCACTCCATTTTACTGCCATTTCCTTCCAGATTCGATGCTGTCCCAGACTCAACCAATCGTTTAATTGGTCATAAACTGGAGCAATACGGTTAAAAATGGACTGAATTTCGTTAGTCATTGGGTATGGGGCATGGGGCATTGGGCATTGGGCATTGGTTTTTGACAAATGACTAATGACAACTAGTAAGAGCGATCGCCACTAGTTCTGCTGATAAATTAATTAGCATTAATTCATCTTCCCGCAAAGTGCAAGGTTGTTTCCACTGTAGCGACAATACACCCAAAAGTTGATTCCGGTAGCTAATTGGGATCACTAAGTGTGCTTGCACACCCGTATTTTGGTAGTGAATAGCATCAACTAATTTGGTGTCTTTAAGTACATTTAAGGACACTTGCATTTGCCTAGTGGCGATCGCTTCTGTTGTCAGTGGATCTTGAGATAACCAATTATCTATTGTACCTGTATCGCTGTAAGTTCCTTGAGTCGCAATCAGAGTATTTCCATCTGTAAGTTGTAAGATACAGCCTTCTGCCCCAAAAGTCTCACTCACAGCCCTAGCAATTGGAGCAAGAGTTTCCTCTAAGCTAGAAGCTGCTTGAGTTACCTGTACCAAAACACTCAGCAGCGCCATTTGAGCATGGGCACGACGTAATTCTTCTGTACGCTGTTTGAGTAAGTCGTAGGTTTCTGCTGCTCTTTGCACTACTGCCTTCAGTTCCCCAGGATCCCAAGGCTTGGTAATATATTTGTAGACTTGCCCCGCATTAATCGCTTCTACCAAATCTTCAATATCAGTAAATCCAGTGAGAATTATTCTTACCGTATCGGGAAACTGAGGTACTGTCTTGCTGAGAAACTCAGTTCCTTTCATTTCTGGCATTCGTTGATCGGAGATAATCACCGCTACCTCCCCTTCTGCTGCCAAAACTTCTAGGGCGTTCACCCCACTATCAGCTTTCAGAACATTAAAGTCGCGTCGAAATGTGCGATAAAGTAGATCGAGATTATCTGGCTCATCGTCAACTACCAAGATTTTCAGCTTTTTTGGTCGTTCGAGAGTCATCACTTGATATTGGACTTTATCATTTTCAACACTGGGATTATTCATAAGATATTTCCTTTAAATATTCACTCTCTTGTTATATTCCATACCAAGTTTAGTTGAGAATAGCTGAAAACTACCAAGGGTTTATACGGAGTTATCTGGCATATTCAGAAACGTTAATATTGAGCGCTACAGAGAAAATTTGTCGCGTAATTCTTTCCTCCTGCCTCCTGCTTCTCTTATAAGTTTCCCCAGATGAAATCAAGACAGTAGGTCTGGGTAGTTCATAGATTAGAATAATACTTGCTCATGAGGTGTTAATTAACCTCTCAAGTTGAAGCTCGCACTCCGATTATGACTGATCTACCACCCAACGCTCAGAATCCCGAAGACAATGTTACCAACGATGTAGCACAAGAGTTACTGCGACGGCTGAGGCAAAAACAAGGCAACTGGGTGGAATGGGGAGCCGCGATCGCCTCGTTGCTAAAAACTGGTTACAACCCCCAAGAAATTTTTGAGGCGACTGGATTTGAGCCGATTCAACAAAATCAAGTGGTTGTTGGTTCTCAAGTTTACAATTCTTTGGAAAAATTTGGAGTATCGGAAGCAACGCGATCGCACTATGCCACACGCGGCAGTGATGTTTTATACGAACTGCGTTTGCTCACCCAAGAAGAACGCGCCGCCGCCGCCGAACTCATCTTCGTTCACAATGTTGATGCTGATGAGGCACGGGATATAGCAAAAGCCCTGAAAGAGTTCTCTTATTACCGCACTTTACCAGAAGGATTTTCTGCCCATCCTGGTGATGCTGTTGCTCATCAAGTTTGGAAACTGGCACGCCAAAATGCAGATTTACAACAGCGATCGCGCCTAATTGCTAAAGGTTTACGTTTTGCTCACACGCCAGCAGCCAGGCAAAAAATCGAACAGCTACTGACTGATTTTACTACTGTTCCCCAGCGTCCAGCGCCAATTTTACCCTTTTACCGCCTGGAAATTGAAGAACAATTACCGCGAATCTTACCTGTGGTTGGCGAGTTGCCATTGTCACGACAAGACTTGCAAGCTGTGCCCATACTGACAGAAATTGAACCATTTCGGATGGTGAAGTTTTCTGGAGAGCAAGCTTGGATACCATTACCAGGTTGGCAAGTGTTGTTGGCGGCTGAAGATCCAGTAGTGATTTTAGCGAATAGCGATCGCTTCCCTATCCAAACCCAAAGCCAAATAGGGCCAGTTGTAGTAGTTATAGATCGTGCCCAACGAGAATGGGATGCCTCTAGCTACTTTGTTGTTGAAAATAGTGGTCAATTAGATTTTCAATGGTTTGAAACTGAGCCAGAAATTCCCTTATTAGGACAAATTATTATCATCGTGCGTCCTAAAAAAAATTCTGGATGAAGAATTAACTAAGGATTCATGGCAGATTGACGAATAAATTCAATTTTAGACAGGGCTAACTGTGTGATGTGATCTATTAATACTGTCCAAATAGCGCATAGTAGACGAGGCATTAGTTGAATTTTCTATTTGGTCAATGCCGCCAGTTACTTTAACTCTCTTAAGCAGAGCAAGGCACTGGCTTCCCAATGCCTTGTCTAAGCTCTTTCTTTTTCATCAAAGATAGAGAACAGTATTTTTTCAGATAAAAATATCATAAAATTTAAATAAATTTTCAAATCATTTTTAATATAATCCACGAGAAGAATATTAACAAATGTATAATTCAAGTAAAATGCTTAAGAAATTAAGTATTTTTTTTGTTATTTTATTTTTTCCGGTATCCTCTTTTATTACCACAATTATTAGGTAAAAAAACGAGTTACTATTTTTTTTGATTTAGTTTCTTGAAGAATTGCGAAGTCAGAATTCATTAGTGAGGGATTCAGAACTATCACTAATTGGAAATTTAATGGGAAGAAAACAAACCCAATGAATTTCTGTTGATATAAATGACTTAAAGATTGTCCAACATTTCTATCACTCGTTTGTCGCTGAACAAGGAGTTTTCCAAAAATGTCTCTAACTAAACGTTGCTTGGCCGAATTCATTGGTACATTGTGGCTTGTCTTAGGTGGTTGTGGTAGTGCTGTTATAGCCGCAGCCTACACCGCAGATGCAGCAAAAATCAGCGAAAGTACTTCTTTTCCACTAGGTATTGGATTAGTCGGCGTATCTTTGGCGTTCGGGCTTACCGTACTCACAGGGGCTTATGCTTTTGGTCATATTTCTGGTGGCCATTTCAACCCAGCTGTTTCCTTCGGACTGTGGGCAGGTAAGCGTTTTCCGGGGTCTGACTTACTACCTTATATTGCTTCTCAAGTAATCGGTGCAGTTGTTGGTGCAGGCATTATCTACCTAATTGCGAGCGGCAAAACTGGATTTACCCTGACTGGCTCTAACCCATTGGCCACTAATGGCTACGGGACTCACTCTCCAGGTGGTTACACCCTGTTTGCTTGCTTCCTTAGTGAAGTTGTCATGACTTTCATGTTTTTATTGATTATTCTGGGTGTGACTGATAGCCGCGCTCCTAAAGGATTTGCACCACTAGCAATTGGTTTTGGGCTTACTTTGATTCACCTGATTAGCATTCCTGTAACCAATACCTCGGTTAATCCGGCCCGTAGTACTGGAGTTGCTCTATTTGCAGGTGTACAAATGTTTTCACAAGTTTGGCTGTTCTGGATAGCTCCGATTTTGGGGGCTATTTTAGCAGGATGGTTATATGTAGCCGTCTTTAGTGAATCAACTGTGGGCGAACGGCAAAACATCAAAGAGCTAGTTTAAAAGTCATTTTCAACTGTACGAGTTAGCTTGATATTTTTTGCTTTCCACCGAGAAGCTTAGAACCCCGACTTCTTCAAGAAGTCGGGGTTCTTTTTGTTCATAACTCATTTAGGATTGGGATATCAACAATCTAGGAATTTTGGATTAAAAATCACAAAAGATTATCATCTATTTAAAATATAAAATTTAATATGTCTGACTCTAAATTTACTGCTCCTGTGGCTCAAGAATTACTCCACTCAGAATTGTTGGAGCGATCGCCTACTCTTTCTCTGCGCGAGAAGATTCTCGCAATCCGCAACAGTCTACGCCCTGGACAACAACAAATGGCTGACTGGCAATCTGGCCCTTTGGCTATTTCTGCCGTTCCTGGTGCAGGCAAATCTACGGGGATGGCGGCGGCGGCAGCGATCGCGATCGCCCGTCAGTATGAGCGTTCATCCTTTCGCCGTCAGCTGGTAGTCGTTACTTTTACTCGCTCTGCTGCTGCCAATATTAAAGCGAAGATCCGCAAAGATTTAAAGAAATTGTCTCTACCTCAGACCGGCTTTTTTGTCTATACTCTACATGGTTTAGCGTTGAATATTGCCGGCCGCCATCCTGATTTATCAGGTTTGCAATTAGAAAATGTCACCTTAATTACACCAACCCAAAGTCACCGTTTTATTAGAAATGCTGTAGAACAATGGATTGTAAATAATCCAGATATATATTTGCGGTTATTAGAAGGTCATCAATTTGACGGAGAAGAGACAGAAAGGTTGCGTCGCCAATCGGTACTGCGAACAGAAGTATTGCCGGAATTGGCAAATACAGTAATTCATGAAGCAAAAAGTTCTGGGATATCGCCACAATTGTTGCGGGAGTGGAGTAAAGAAACCACAGACGAATACGCAATTTTGAGCATAGCGGCGGGATTGTATGAGCAATATCAAAACTTAATGCGATCGCGTGACTTCATTGATTACGACGATATGATTTTAGCCGCACTGCGCGTTTTAGAAAATGACAGTGCCCGTCGGATTGAGCAAAATCAAGTATTCGCCGTCTTTGAAGACGAAGCCCAAGATTCTAGCCCCCTACAGACGCAGTTGTTAGAAATTTTAGCGAGTGATGGGGGAGAAGAGGCAGGGGGCAGGGAGAGAATAATAACTCCTCAATCATCAGTCATCAGTCATCAGTCAACACTCAACTTGGTACGAGTTGGCGACCCTAATCAGGCGATTAACTCTACCTTTACCCCAGCCGATCCGATTTATTTTCGGCAATTTTGCGAAGAGTGCGATCGCATCGAACGATTGGCAACGATGGATCAAGCTGGTCGCAGTACTAGAATTATCATTGAAGCTGCTAACTTTGCCCTCAAATGGATCAATAGTCAGTGGTTAGCAACAACCAATAACAAACAACAAATTCCTGACAACCGACAAGTACCATTTCGCTTACAGACAATTCGCCCTGTGGAAGTTGGCGATCCTCAACCTAACGCCAACCCCGCACCAGTCGGACGAGGACTAGAACTTTATACCCCGCGTGATATTCATCACACCGTTGAATTATTATCTCAAAGGGTGATTGAGTTATTTGGCGAAGACCCAACACAAAATAGTGCAGCGATTTTAGTCCGAGAAAATCGCCAAGGACGATGGTTAGCGGAGGCTCTGACACCTTTGTGCAAAGAGCATAAAATTATACTCTACGATGTGGGAGAACGCGATCGCCGTTCCCATGTCCCTCAAGAAATTTTGGCATTATTGCAATTTTGCGATCGCCCCCACTCTCCCGATTACATCAAAGCCGCCCTAGAAGCATTAGTACAGCGCCAATTAATTCCTACTCAAGACCTCAACATCCTTGCTAGTTTACCAGAAGAGTTTTTGTATCCTGGCCCCCTAGCAGCACCCCAGCCAGAAACAGTACAAAAAGCCGCGCGATTATGTCGTAGTTTACTTCGCGCTCGCTTGGAATTGCCCTTATACCAGCTAATTTCCTTTCTCGCCCTGACCTTAAATTACGACCAAGCAGAATTAGCAACTGCTGACAAACTCGCAGAACGGGTAAACCAGCAGATAGCTGGCAATAGTTCGATGGGGGGAATGCTTTCAGCTTTAAGTGAAATCGTCAGTTCTGAACGATTTGAACCAGTGGAAACCGAGGATTCAGAAGAACGTTACACTCGTCGCGGTCAACTGACAATTATTACCATGCACAAAGCCAAAGGGCTAGATTGGGACTATGTATTTCTTCCCTTTCTCCACGAAAACTTGATTCCTGGTAGATTTTGGGTTCCTCCCCAAAGCCAATTCTTAGGCGACTTTACTTTATCAGAAGTAGCCCGCGCCCAAATTCGCGCTACCCTCCACGAAGAATCTATCATCCCGGATGTTAGTCAGGCATGGGAGGTGGCAAAGAATTTGAAAACATCTGAAGAGTATCGTTTGCTCTATGTTGCTATGACACGAGCAAAGCTTTTGTTGTGGATGTCTGCGGCACAGAAAGCCCCCTTTACTTGGAGTAAGCCAGACAATTTACAAGAACAAGCGCCTTGTCCAGTTTTTCCAGCATTAAAACGCCAGTTTCCTGAATATGTGGTGAATTCGACTTTATTTAAAATGAGCAACTAAGTTTTCTTTATCCGACAGAATGCTGGTTTTTTAGCTGAAAACAGAAGAAGCCCTACAGAAGTTTCAACTTAGGCGATCGCATTGCAAAAAATAGATCAAGTTGAGAAGGTGGTTAATGCTGTATAATTAATTGTCATTAATTATACAGATTTCTTTGGACTAGAAATGAAGCCTGGATAAGGGTTTCAGGTATTTACATAAATCGCAAGGAATCGTGATTATGAAAAGATATGTATTGGCGCTAGCGTTGACAAGCTTGGTATCGTGGGGATTTGGGCTTACTGAAAACAATTCTGCTGGGGCTGTTTCTCGCTTAGACACCACCCAATCGTCCCAAACACTCCAGGCGCAATCAAGTAACTTGCCGAGAGCGATCGCCCATAAAATTTTATGGGATGCGTCCAAACGTTCCGGTGTACCTAGACGAGAATTACAGATTATTCAAGTGACATCGAAAACTTTTGGCAATCCTTGTGAGTTCAATTTTGGCGAAATCTGCACCAGGGAATACAACCCCATTCAAGGCTGGGAAGTAGTTGTCAGAGTTCGGCAAGATTCGTGGACTTACCGTGTAGATAAATCTGGAAAACAAATTGTTTTAGATCCCAAGGTGAGCGCTTTACAGATATTGCCGAAAACGATCTCTTATGCAATTTTGACCGATGCTTCAAACCGTTCTGGGGTTGCAATTGCTGATTTAAAAATTACTAAAGCTCACCAAGAACCTTTGGAAATTCCTGCATATTTGGCTTTGGTGAGTTTGCATTCAGATATTCGACCCCATTGAGGGCTGGGAAGTAATTGTCAAGGTTAAAGGCCAATTTTGGACTTACCATGTCAATAAATCTGGTTCGCAAATTGTTTTAGATCCCAAAGTTACCGTCATTAAGAAAAATTAATTGAAGAAGAATTCAGGAGTCAGAATTCAGGAATCAGAATCAAGACGCTCGATAGCGCAGCGCTTGCCTCACGTAGAGAAGGCTTTACGCTGTACTATCCACCAGTCGCAAAAATTCCAGTCTGTTAGCAGTAGCGGGGCGTTTAGCCCATTCTGGCTCCTGACTCCTAAATTCTGTTTTCATATCAATGGCTTTGGCTTTTTCCCATCTTCTCACACCGTGCTTTAACCATCACAGCACGGATATAGTCGTTTTTACCATTAGTATAAGCTTCGCGATCGCTACGAAAACTTGCCGCCAAATCGCGTTTTAGAGCTTCGTAAACTTTGCGCTGACTCAGAATGCTTTTATTTAATTGCAGTTATAGCAATTTTAATAGTATATAATAATGGATCGTGTCGAATCAAAGCTAGACCATGCCTAAACTAAAGACTCGTAAAGCCGCGGCAAAGCGATTCCGTGCTACCGGTACCGGCAAAATCGTCCGTCGGAAAGCGTTCAAAAGCCACCTTTTAGAACACAAATCTTCTGACAAAAAGCGTAGCATGCGTCAGAGTGCGCTTGTACATGAACGCGATGAACTTAACGTGCGCTTGATGCTCCCATATTTGTAAGTATTTAAGGAAATAAGTTATGACTCGGGTAAAACGCGGTAATGTAGCTCGGAAGCGCCGCAATAAAATTCTCAAACTAGCTAAAGGTTTTCGCGGTTCCCAATTCAACCCTGTTTAGAACGCTAACCAACAAGTGATGAAGGCGCTACGGAGTGCCTACCGCGATCGCAAAAAGAAGAAGCGCGATTTCGCCGCCTTTGGATCACCCGCATCAACGCTGCTTCTAGGCAACACCGGCTTGAGCCTATAGCCAGTTGATCGGTAACTTGAAAAAAGCTGATATCCAACTCAATCGCAATGATGTTGGCACAATTAGCAGTCCTCGATCCAGCTAGCTTTGGTAAAGTTGCTGAAACTCGCAAATCAAGCTAAAGGATAAAGGTGGCAAGGGATGTATAACAGATGTAACAGATGGCAAGTAATTACTCGGTTAACATCTGGTATTATCCGCCACTGTTTTTTGGATTTTTTGCTGTTCCATAGTGGGGACAGGATTAACTGCATCTGCTGCCGAAATGTCAGAAATTCAGCAGCAGGGGTATCTAACTGTTGCCGTTAAAGATAACTTGCGTCCTTTGGGATTTAAAGATGCTAAAGGTAATTTGCAAGGCTTAGAAATTGACTTGGCAAAGCGTTTGGCAGTTGACTTGGTTGGTAAAGCTGAGGCTGTCAGATTCCAACCTGTAGCGAATCGCGATCGCTTATCTGTAGTCTTAGACAAGAAAGTTGATTTTGCGATCGCTAGAGTCACAGCAACCGAGTCACGCTCTCGTATAGTTAGTTTCAGCGTTCCCTACTATTTGGATGGCACTGTATTAGTTACAAAAGATACCTCTTTGCAAAAGTTGAGTGATTTGGCAAACCAAAAAATCGCCGTACTCAACAGTTCCAGCACCATTGCTCAGGTGCGGTACTATGTGCCAAATGCCGAGTTAGTTGGCGTTAATTCTTATGAAGAAGCGCGAGAGGGAATAGAAAATAATGCCGTCGTCGCCTTTGCCGCAGATACTAGCGTTTTGAGCGGTTGGGTGCAACAATATCCCCAATATCGGCTACTACCAACCAAGCTGTCAACTGAACCTTTGTCTGTAGTAATGCCCAAGGGATTGCAATATGATGAGTTAAGACGAAACGTTAATCAAGCGATCGCTCGTTACTTAGAAGAAGGTTGGCTCCAGCAACGCTCTCAATATTGGGGTTTACCGTAAGTTTGTCATTAGTCATTTGTCATTAGTGAATAACCAAGGACAAAGGACAAATAACAATAAACTGATAATAGATTACAGAAGCAACTTTATAATATCTGTCTTTGCAGCAATGGATAATAATCTAGCCGTTGTTTATCTCTCAATATTGGTGGGTGTACTCACAATTGCAGCCGTGGCTGTGTTTCGCCAGATTTTCAAAACTCGCAAGGTTGAAAGCTCTTTTGCAAAGTTGCGAAAGAAGTTAGAGAAAGAAAAGGGTACAACTCAAGAATATTATGAGTTAGGCAGTATTTATTCAGATAAAAAACTGTATTCCCAAGCGATTGTGCTATTTCAAAAAGCTCTCAAAACTGCCGAAGAAGAGGGAGAAGAAAATATCGCCCCCATTTACAACGGGTTAGGCTATATTTATTTTACCCAAGAGCAATATGACTTAGCAATTCGTCAGTACAAAGAAGCTCTCAAATCTAAACCAGACTACGTGACAGGATTAAATAATCTTGGTCATGCCTACGAAAAGAAAAAATTAACTGCTCAGGCGTTACAAAGTTACGAAGAAGCACTCAAATTAGCTCCAAATAACCCTATTGCTAAACGTCGTGCTGAATCTTTACGTCGGTTGGTTTCGGCATAAAGTGGGGATTGGGGATTGGGTATTAGGAAAGATTTGCCAATGTTTTCTAGTCGCCAGTCCGTAATCCCCAGATATTAACAAATTAATTTAACTTTAGCCTCTTAATTTCTCGGTTTTCAATCTTAGGCTTGGAAATAGATAACTATAAGTCTTTTGTAAAAATGTACAAGATGATTAAGCGGCTGAAGCGTTTTTTATGGTTATCTATTCCTCTTATTTTCGTCATTTCTATCTCACTCGGATTAATGGAAAAATTGACGGCTCAACAGCCTTCAATTTCCCACCCTCTCAGTTCGCTAACTGAGGCAGAAATTAATACAGCTGTTTCAGCGATCAAAAGTGAGAAAACTTTGAGCGAAATGGCAGCTTTTCCACTGATTGCTTTACAAGAACCAGATAAAGAAGAAGTTTTGAAATTTACACCGGGTAAAGCTTTTCAACGAAAAGCTTTTTTGGTAATCTATGAGCGATCGCTCAATAAAACCTATGAAGGTATCGTTGATCTCAGAAGCAAAACCTTAAGTTCTTGGAAAGAAATACCGTCAGTTCAACCTGCGCTGGTCAGCTCAGAATATGAATTAGCAACTCAAGTGGTTAAAGCCGATTCCCGATGGCAGAAAGCGATGCAAAGGCGGGGAATTACTGATTTTGATCAAGTCAAAATTAGTTGGTGGGCGCCAGGAATCTTGAGCCAGAAGGAAGAAGCAACAGGTAATCGTCTTTGTCGCGGCTTATTTTACTACAAAGGCAAAGGCTGGAACTATTACGGTAGTCCGATTGAAGGAGTGGTAGCAACAGTCAATTTGAATACGGGTAAAGTTGCTAGCTTGGTTGATAGCAAAAACGTACCTTTCTCTAAAGAAAATTGGAACTACGATGTCAAATCCTTGGACAAATTACTTTCACCACTTAAAGTATTAAAGATTTTCCAACCTAATGGTCAAAGTTTCCAGATTCAAGACAATGAAATTAGCTGGCAAGGTTGGAAGTTTCGCTATTCAATGCATCCTCGTAATGGATTAATGCTGTACCAAGTAGCGTACAATGATGGGGAAAATATTCGACCAGTTTTATACCGCGCTAGCCTCTCAGAAATGGTAGTACCTTATGGCGATCCTGAGCCTAATTGGTCATTTAGGAATGCCTTTGATGTTGGCGAATATAACCTTGGTGTATTAGCAAATACGATGGAATTAGGTAAGGAAATTCCCGAAAATGGCGTGTTGCTAAATGCTGTGTTTGCTAATGAGCAGGGAGAACCTTATAAAATACCAGGGGTTATCGGTATCTACGAGCGCGATCGCGGAATGCTGTGGAAACACTATGAATATAATACTCAGCGTAATGATGTCCGTCGCAGTCGAGAATTAGTCATGAAGATGACTGTGGCTATTGACAACTATGATTACAGCATCAATTGGATCTTTCACCAGGATGGGACTTTGGAAGTCCAAAATGAGTTAACGGGTATCGTATTGGCGCAGGGAACGGCTGCCCAAAAGCAATCTGAGGATGATTCTTATGGTCGGTTAATTGCTAAGAATATTTTCGGAGTAAATCACCAGCATTTTTTCAACTATCGCTTAGATTTAGATGTCGATGGTCAGGCTAATTCTGTGATGGAAATGAATGTGAAAGCTTTGCCGATGGATGAGAAAAATCCTTTAGGAAATGCGATCGCAGTTACAGAAACCCCACTAGCAAAAGAAACGGTTGCTGTGCGCGATTTGGATATGAAAAGCAGTCGGCAATGGATGATTGTTAATGCAGATAAAAAGAATGCTCTGGGTGCTGCGCCTGGATATATGCTGATGTCTGGAGGAAACTCCATGTTTTTCCCTGTAGAAGGGTCAAAAATCCGCCAAAGGGCAGAATTTGCGACTCATCACCTTTGGGTAACAAAATATAAACCTGCTGAACTCTATGCTGGCGGCGATTATCCCAACCAAACTCAACCCGGACAAGGTTTACCAAAATATATTGCAGATGATGAGTCTTTGCTGGGTGAAGATATCATACTGTGGTACACAATGGGCGTAACTCATATTCCGCGATCGGGAGGATTGGCCGGTGATGCCTGTTCACAGAGTGGATTTCAGCTAATTCCTAGAGGATTCTTTAGCCGTAATCCAGCGATAAATTTGCCAGAGTAAAATATTCGTTTTCTAAAGTTTCCTTAGTTCTGTTTTTTCGTAATCTGTAAACCTGTAACTTGAATGCTGATAAGCTTATCCTAGGTCAAATACTGGCTAGTTTTCATTCATAGGATACCTCATGAATTTTCCAGAAATTAATATTCCCGGTGATGGCAAGCTGCACGCTCGTCTAATTACTTCCTTGGGTGAAATTGTAGTTCGTTTAGAGGAAGAACGAACCCCCAACACCGTCAAAAATTTTGTCGGTTTAGCAACCGGAACAATCGACTGGAAAGACCCTAAAACTGGTGAATCCGGTAAGGGGACTCCAGCTTACGATGGCGTTCGCTTTCACCGAGTCATCCCTGATTTTATGATTCAGTGTGGCGATCCTCTGAGTCGTTATCTAGATACAGCCAACCGATGGGGTACTGGTGGCCCAGGATATCAATTTGAAGATGAGTTTCATCCAGAATTGAGACACACTGGTGCAGGTATCTTGTCAATGGCTAATGCCGGACGCGGTACTAATGGTTCGCAATGGTTCATTACAGAAGCACCAACGCCTCACCTTGACAACAAACACAGTGTTTTTGGTGAAGTTGTCCAAGGTCTAGATATAGTCAACAAGATCGCGAATGTGCCTACAACTAGAGATCGTCCGAATCAAGAAGTGGTGTTACAAAAAGTAGAAATTTTTCGGCAGTAATTAACACCTCGGTTTGTAGTAAGGACTTTAGTCCTTATTACAAACTTGCTTACCCATCGAGATTTTGCAGCCCCATCGCAATCTTACTGTGTTTTTCAATTTGCCCCATCACTTGTTTTGCCCGTTGAATCACTACGGCTGGTAAACCCGCTAATCTCCCCGCTTCAATTCCATAAGATTTATCAGCACCTCCTGGTTGAACTTGGTGCAAAAAGATAATTTGGTCGGGTAATTCTTTCACCGTCACCTGATAGTTAGCCACATTCGGTATAATGCTGGCCAGTTCATTTAATTCGTGGTAATGGGTGGCAAAAATTGTCCGTGAGCGAATATCTACTGCTATATATTCCGCCACTGCCCAAGCTATGGAAAGACCATCAAATGTTGCTGTACCGCGACCAATTTCATCTAATAATACCAGCGACCTAGATGTAGCATGGTTGAGAATATTTGCGGTTTCATTCATTTCCACCATAAAGGTAGATTGACCAGTTGCTAAATCATCTACTGCACCGACACGGGTGAAAATGCGATCGCATATTCCCAATCTGGCAAATCTAGCTGGTACAAAACTACCAATCTGCGCCATTAACTGAATCAATCCCACCTGACGCAAATAACAACTTTTGCCACTGGCATTTGGCCCAGTGAGAATAATTAAATCAGGTGAGGGGAAACTCCTCTCCTTCTCCTCTGCGTCCTCTGCGCCTCTGCGGTTCGTTTCCTCACTTCCCAATTGCGTCGAATTCGGCACAAAGAATCCCGCAGGTAAAGACTGTTCCACTACCGGATGACGACCATCAACAATGTTATCTCCCTTCCCGGCAACATTTCGGGACGACAGTAACCTTGATGCACCGCCAACTCAGCTAAACCACACAACACATCTGCCGCCGCTACTGCACGAGAGAGATTGCGAATTACTTCCGCCTCTTGTGCTACTTCTTCCCGCAAACGCCGTAAAAATCTCATATTCCAACTGATTTAAATCATCTCGCGCCGTGAGAATCCGGGCTTCTCGTTCTTTTAAATCTGGGGTGATGTAAACGTTCCTCATTGGTCAGGGTTTGCTTACGGATATAATGAGCGGGTACTTGGTCAGCTTTGGTGCGGGAAATACTGATATAGTAACCGAAGGTTTTGTTAAACCCTACCTTCAGTGTGGAAATTCCTGTCTTAGCTCTTTCATCAACTTCCAAGTTGGCAATCCATTGTTGATCAGCCTCTACGGTCGCCTTTCTTTCATCCAACAGGGGATTTATACTAGGACGAATTAATCCGCCTTCTTTAATTAGTATGGGTGGCGACTCTACAAGATGCGCGTGTAACTTCTGTGCTAATTCTTCCAACACACTTGGACTTTCTGCAAAGCTTTGAGGAAAGGAGAACGCGTTTCAACTACTAAATTGGATAATTCTGGTAAGCGTGAAAGGGAATCTGCCAAAGCCACTAAATCTCTAGCATTCGCTGTACCAGAACCCGCCCTTCCTGTAAGGCGTTCTAGGTCATAAATTTGGCGTAATAACTGCCGTAAATCTTGACGCAGGGGCGTATTTTCCATCAATTCTTGGATGGTATCAAGGCGGGCGCGAATACCTTTAATATCGAGTAGCGGTTGCAACAACCATCGCCGCAAAGCCCGCCCACCCATCGCTGTACTAGTTTTATCTAACGCCCAAAGTAGGGAACCGTGAAAAGTGCCATCCCGGACGGTTTGGGTAATTTCTAAGTTACGGCGGGTTTGATTGTCAACTATTAAGTAGTCGGTGACAGTATAGCTGCGGAGTCTCTGAAGAGTGACAGGGTTTTCTTTTTGAGTATCTTCCAAGTATTCCAGAAGACCACCGGCTGCACGGACGGCGAGGGGAAGATGATCGCAACCGAGTCCTTCGAGCGATCGCACCTTAAATTTCTGCAATAATCTAGGTCTAGCTTCACCTTGGGAAAAGGGAAGTTGTGATCGCAAACTATAACAAAATGATGGTGGCAAACACTCCGGGAGATGGGGCGAACTTTCTCCTGGACGCAGCAAACTACCCAAATCAGGCGCATTTGTCGGAACTAACACCTCTGAAGGTTGCAAGCGCATTAATTCTTGTGTCAAATGTTCTAAATCACTACCTTGAGTGGTGAGAAATTCGCCTGTAGATATGTCTGCATAGGCTAAACCCCAATGATTGGCGGCAATTACTACTGCTGCTAAGTAATTATTGCGGCTTGATTTGAGCATTCCTTCTTCTAGCAAAGTGCCAGGTGTAAGAATGCGCGTTACTTCCCGCCGTACCAATCTCCCAGCAGCTTCAGAAGCATCTTCCACTTGGTCGCAAATTACCACTGCGTAGCCTTTTTCTACTAGCATTGTCGCGTAGCGTTCCCAAGCGTGATGCGGAACACCAGACATCGCCACTCGTCCTTGCTCTCCAGCTTGCTTACTAGTGAGAACTAATTCCAACTCTTGCGCTAGTTTTACGGCATCTTGGAAATAGCATTCAAAGAAATCTCCTACTCGATACAGCAATACTGCGTGAGGATATTTATCCTTCGTCTCGACATAATGTAAGTACATTTGACTTAGCTTACTGCGATCCACCTGTAGATGGTCAGAAATAAAAGTACTTGCATCAGGCTTGGTAGATGGAGTTTCAGAGTGAGAGGCGGTCATAGATGCTATCGAGTTACGCACGGAAATTCCCCAATATCCGATGATAGCTTGATGTTAGGGGTGAATTGCGATCGCTCAAGGATATTTTACCTTTTTGTTCGACTACTACGACGCGTAGGTGCTGGGGTAGCTGGTTCATAAGCCTTGAGTCCCCCATCGCCCGTAAAAATTTCTACTTGAAATGTACTACTGGTTTTGGCGTAATATTCAGCCACAGTCTTAATTGTCGCATCTCCGATAGAAATCTTTCTAGATGCTAGAGTAGGCCATTCAGTAGCCAACTGTTTCAATTGTTCTGAATTCCAAAGTTCACCCACTTGAGTTTCAAAAACTCCCCAAGGTATAACTCCATCTGCTACTTTCACTAAAATATTACCGAAAGCTTGAGCAATTTCATATCGCTTAGAGTTAGCTTGTGCAATGTGATTACCAGTTTCTATAATTGTTGCTATTGGTAGTATAAACTTTGCACCTTGTTTTTCTTCTAATTGAAAACGGGTCTCAACTCTTTTTTTATCCCATTTATCATTATCAGAACCACAAGTCTCTTTACCAGGAACACCCAAGTAGACGCAAAGTATTGATGTATCAATAATCAAAACCTTTCTCATATTTAATTTTACTTATTATCAGCAAGGCTATTTTCAATTGCGCCTTTAGTCGCTAGTCTGCCTAAAGTGCCTGATGCTAATAAAAGAGGAAGATTTTCAATATCTTCTAAAAGAGTAAGTTTGCTTTCTCCAGTTTCTTTATCGCGGTGTGCGACAACCATAAAAGGAACTATCTCTGGGCCTAAAGCATCAAGTAAAGCTGGGTTATGGGTAGTTACTAAAATATCAATTTTTCTTTTACTACCAATTTCACGTAGTATTTTTATCAATAATTTTGCACGCGAGGGATGAAGACCATTAATCTATTTCTTCAATTACTAGTTGACTATCTTCTGGTCTAGTTAATAATGCTGTAATAATTGCTATAACTCGTAAAGTTCCGTCGGACATAGTTCTAGCATCAATCTCTGTGATGTGACCAGGTTTCCACTGTTCTTGACAGTTAAAGCATGGCATCAGTACCAAACCTACCTACTTTTTCCGTCCATACTTTTTGAATATCACCTTCAGGTAAATCTTTGATATCGTTAGATAGAGTGGATTCAGCTTCAGTTTTTTGTTCTTCAGTTAATGCTGCTAACACACCAGCAATGTAGATCCATCACTTTCTAGCTGTCAGATAGTGGTGAATAATTCCGTATTTTAGAGGGAATAGAGTCTAATATAAATATACTTTCTAGACTTTGAGAAACAACATTTATTGCTTCAACCATTTTCATCGAAAGTCCTATTAAAACTGGCTCAGTACAGACTGATTGCGTCTAAAATCTTGTGATTTTATGATATTTGTATCATAGAGGTTTACAGTAATACTGGGAGTATGAGATGATAGGTTATCTGTTTGGAATAACTTTTCTTCATATACTTCTTCATGATTGTTCAAACTATGTTTAATTAGCACTAAAGACTCATTTAAAAGCTGCGTATGCGGTTTAGTTTCAATAGTAATAGTGTAGAGGTAATCAGTTCTAGCATACTTTCCGTTTACTAAAACGTTGAGCGTAAATTTAGTTTCTTGGTTTAAGTGCTGCCCATTCTACACCACCTCGAATAGAACTAAGCGTTTTATCTCCTGCTAAGGCTGCTTCAATATTTTCACCTCTAGCAATTCTTTGTAAAAATTCCAAAGCTTCAATCACATTAGATTTACCACTTGCATTTGTACCAATCAGAACGGTCAATGGGTCAAGTGGAAGCTCCGCATAACGAAAACTTTTCCAGTTTTCTAAGATGAGTTGCTTAAGCATGATCAACTCCAAAACTCTACTTACTTAAATTTAGCTCTTAAGAGAAGCGATCGCTTAAGGTTTCTTTACCCCTTGGTGCGATCGCTTCTAGTATGTAGATATACTTATACCTTTAACACCGATAAAAACTGTGCTAACTTACTTGCTTATCTCCTCAAACTGCGGGGGTCAAGTGCATCTCTCAATCCATCACCGAGTAAGTTGAATGCTAGCACTGTTGAGGATAATTAACACAGCAGGCGGCCAGATTAACCAAGGTTGCAACACCAAAATTGAAGCATTGCTAGCTAGAGAAAGCATATTTCCCCAAGAAGGGTCTGGTTGTTGAATACCCAAGCCGATGGAGACTCAGTTATCGCTTCTGCACCAATAAAGCTAGGAATTGCCAGAGTAGCAGAGATAATTACATAACTAGCCGTTTGTGGCAAAACGTGGCGAAGGATGATATAAATTGGGTTCCCGCCCATCGCGCGTGCCGCTTGCACAAATTCTCGCTCTTTAATTGATAGTACCTGTCCTCGAATCACCCGTGCTAAACCAGCCCAGCTAATAACCGAAGTAATCACCACAATCAGTAAAAAGCGCTGGGTACTGCTTAAGCCAGCTGGTAATACTGCTCCCAAAGTCACTAAAAGATAAATACTAGGGAAAGTCATTAGTACTTCTGCCAAGCGCATAATGACACTATCAGTTACACCGCCGAAATAGCCAGAAATTCCCCCGATGAGCAAACCGAGGGGATAGGTAATAATAATGCCAAAAATGCCGATAAACATACTGATGCGACCGCCATGCAGGAGGCGACTAAATTGGTCGCGGCCTTGGTCATCAGTACCTAAAATGTTGAATTTTGCCCCAGTTGTTGTGCCAAATAAATGCCAATTTAAGGGAATACCCGAAAAGATTGTGACTTCATCCCATTTTGGAGGTAATGGCAAAGTCATCTGCAACAATCGGTATTCTGGCCCGGAGACAAATAGACGCAAAGGTGAGGGCTTTGTTGAGTCTACAATGATTTGGCGATCGCCTGTTTCTAAATTCGTATCTCCCTGAGTCGTCGGGTAAATATACGGCCCGGTAAATTGCCCTGACTGAGAAACCCAGTGTATCTTAGTTGGTGGCAGCAGTGAACCATTAGGCTGTGAAGCATAGGGGTCATAAGGAGCCACGAAATCTGCTGCAATTACTCCTATATAGAAAAGTAACAGCAAAATTGCCCCAAATCGTTGCCAAAGGATTTTTCTTAAGTCGTCGCCACCAATCCATAGTAGTTAGGGGTTATAAGTTATGAGTTATGAGTTATTAAGTTTTTATCTTAATTCATAATCCATCATTAATAATTCTCAACTACCAGTTCTGTCAATTTGGGATTTTAGACTGAAGGATACAATCTAAAATCCCAAATTCAATAACTTCTAATTCGCAACTCCTAACTTCTCTAAATACCGTTGCTGTTCTTCTTGTTGTTTTTCGTGTTCCACAACAAACACGTTTGAATAGAGATTAGCGAGAATTTGTTTTCCCTGTTGTGTCAATGATAGATAATGCAGTCCCTCTTGGATATAGGGATATACGCCATTCCAATAAAACTTAGCGTAGTTATTGCGTAAATCGGCAGGGGTTTTATAGCCTAAAACCTTATTTACACCAGTTTCTTCAAACTCGTAAAATAAAGAAGTAATTTTCTTTAAGTAACGTGGGTCACTTAGTTGACCAATCAATTCAGCAGCACGTACTAACCCTGCAAAGCACTTTGTATCTTGATGGATCTTCTGCCGCAGGTACGCGGTAAATCGAGTCAATTCAATATTGCTCTTAATTGCCTCAGCAATCTATTAACTTGTGACCCTCCAAAACGCTCATCAATAAAAAGCTTGGCTTCTATCAACATGATATGGCGTTAGGCTGGCATCAGAAGCCCCCGGAGCGACAGAAATCATTTTGCCATTTTTACCTGTGGAGTATAAGCCTGCTCCTTCTCGGTCTTGTCGGCAAACTCCCTTAACGTAGCCAATATCATGATCTCACTAAGGAAATTATACAATGCAACCAGTCTTCACTAGAAACACCGCCTTCCCTAATGTGTTTACCACGTAAGATTTCTTGTCCCACTAGGGTGACTAGACGGTATGCTCAATCATTGTGATAAAGAGCGTCACTATTGGCAATGTTTTCCAAAGGCCATGTTACCAGCCCAGGCGATAATATCCTGATAATCATTTTTGAAGCAGCCATAAGTACGACGGTAGCCTTCTCGAATTTCATTTACAAAGGCATCAATTAAGATTTCAGTGCATTGAACATATCTGTTGACTCTGGTAAATACCAATTATTTATCGATTTTATTGATTGATTAATTTCAAAATTCCATAATCAGGGCTAGCCTTGGAAGATGTTTGAAAAGTGGTGGCGGAGGTATTCAAAACTCTAGATTCTCCTAAAAAAGGACGACTTTGAGAAGGTTATTTCCCCTTTTTTAGGGTTGTTTGGAGGATATTGATACACCGCGAGACTTTTTAAACAACCTCTGACTGGAATTAGCGCAATGGAGTTTGCTCTTTTGTAACTCACATATAGCTGTAGACGCTAGCTTGATCTATACCTGGATTTAAATGTGGATAGCTTTCTGTCTAGACAAAAGCTTTAGAGGAATGGCACTAAGATAAGTCCAAAGTATTGTGTTGCCTCGTTCCCCAGAGGGCTGCTGCCTCTGATTAAGCCACTGGAGGCAGAGTCTCGCAGGATCGGTTAAGAGCCTGAAGGCTAGGAAGCAAGCAGGGCAAGGGCTGTGTCTTAACTTAGTGCCGTTAGGTTTGAGAGGAATTATTATGTTGCGTAAAGAAACAATTTTTTTGTATATTCAAGTACACTTATTGTCAAATTCTAATTAGATAAATCTAGATTAGTTTTATCAGTCTTTCATATCTAACGCTTGATTGACAGTGATCTAAATACAGATAATATGTGACCTAAAGCAGCTAGATGAGATAAGATAATTTTTTTTATCATAATCTTTTGAAGCAATTTTCTTAGTAATTACTCGTGGCTTAGGAGTTTTATTAGATACTGGCGCATTTAAAGGACATTTACTATGGAATACGTCATATAGGAATCCGGTTTGATTACTGAAATTATTTGCGTAGGCTGGGAGTGGGGAATAGGGAGTGGGGAGTAGGAAAAAAGACTTTTTGAGTGTACGGAGTTTTTTCAAAAATCAAATATGAGTCCTATAGTTGAGATGAAATAAATAAACTTCAAGTTTTTTTAAGAAAATACCAAGATTGGGATGCATAGACAGAAAGTGGAGGTGGGACTTTGAGCGATGAAAGTTTTTCAGAAATCGAGGTGGAAGAAGCTATAACCTCTGAAGATAGGAGTTTTTTGAGCAAATCAGATCAAAAACCAAGCAGGGTATGGTTGAAGCCATTATTCTTGGGCGCTGGCTTAGGAATTGCGATCGCTCTTGGTGGTATGGGTGTATTAAGTCGTTTCACATCCCGTCAACAAAGCGCGGTAGCGGATAAAAAAGTTAACCCAGCAATGACAGTCACTATCGCCACAGTAGAAACTGCCCGTGTTGTCCGTACTCTTAAAACTACTGGGACAGTAGCAGCGCGTGATTTAATTCCGGTGTTACCACAGACAAACGGCTTACAAATCAAAAGTATCCCCGAAAATGTGAAAGAAGGAGCTTTTGTCAAAAAAGGTCAAGTGTTGGCGGTGTTAGATGGTTCCATACTGCAAAACCAAATTAGCCAAGCAAAGGCAGATGTGGAATCTAAACAGGCAGATGTGGAATCCAAAGAAGCAGATTTGGCATCAAGGCAGGCGGATTTAGCATCAAATAAAGCAATAGTTCAGCAAAAAAAAGCAGATTTAGCTCAAGTTAAAGCAAGGCTAGAAGAAGCAGCCAAAAATTATCAGCGTTATCAACAACTCGCCGACTCTAGAACTATTAGTAAGCAAGAACTCGATAGTCGTTCTTATGCTGTGAAAACTGCCATCGAAGTTGTCAACCTATCCCAAGAAAATGTGCGTAGTGCCCAGGCCATATTGTTAACGCCCAAGCCAATATTGTTAATGCCCAAGCGATCATCAATAAAGCCAAAGCTGATGTCCGCAGTAGTGCTGCAAAGGTGCAACAACTGCAAACTCAGTTGGGACAAACTGTAGTGCGTGCCCCTGTTTCTGGAACGATCGCAGAAAAATTGGCTAGAGTCGGTGATGTCACTGGTGTGCCGTCGCAAACCCAGATGGGTACTGTAATTGGTGGCACACAAAAGCTATTTTCGATTATCCGAGATGACAAACTCGAACTTCAGACGAAGGTTCCCGAAATTCAACTCAATCAAGTGAAAATTGGTGCATCTGTGCAAATTACATCAGATGTCGATCGCCATGTGCGATCGCCAGGACGAGTCAAAGATATACAACCACAAGTCAACGATCCAAGGCGTGAGGCTACAGTCAAAATTGACTTACCGCCAACAACTTTACTAAAACCAGGGATGTTTGCTAGTGCTGCAATTACTACTAACTCAGAGATGAGGATGGTAGTGCCACAAAAAGCAGTGCAATCCCAAGCAGATGCAAGTGTAATTGTATTCACCTTATCGGCTGAAAATACAGTCCGTAGTCAAAAAGTAGAGTTAGGAGATCCTGGTAATGGCGACACGGTGGAAATCAACAGTGGGTTACAGTTAGGCGATCGCGTCGTCGTTGATGGTGCAGGATATCTCAAAGATGGCGACAAAGTACGAGTTGCAGTTTTGGGTACAGATAAGCGATCGCGCCACCAATGATGTCCGCAATGCGATCGCTAGCCGGATTAGTAGAAGTGTCTTCGACTTATGTGTACACCAGAGAGATTAATTTCCCTACTCCCCCTTCCTTAAATATTGTGCGATCGCATTTCTCAATGGGAATCATAACAAACAGATTCACCTGAGTAAATAACCAATGGCTTACCAAAACATTACCGCCTCCCTTACCCCAGCAGATATCCAAGAAATTAAAGCAGCCTTTGCGACTATCCAAGCAAAGATGCCTTTTCTCGTGACGCTGAGTGTGGAAGAACGACGCAAGTTATTTAAGATGGGCGATAAAAGCCTAGCCTTTGTCAACACTAGCCTGACTGCTGCCCAATCTAACCGAGACATTTTACCAGCCAGCTTTAATGTAGATGAGTTTGTGCGCGATTATCAATTAGCAGCAACCCTCACCGAACTGTTGATTAAACTGCAACAACTGACAGAACAGGTAGATGATACCCTAATGGCAGTCGGCAGCGAAGCAATGGGCAGCAGTTTGACTGTTTACGACTACGTGAAGACAGCCGCTAAAAAAACTCCAGGGTTAAAAACGATTGCCGAACAGTTAGGTGAACGGTTTAAAGCTATTAAAAGTAAACCTGCTAAAGCTACTTCTGGTTCATAAGCTTTAAACCTTGCGGGAGAGTCTTTAGGGATTTCCAACAAATAAATTATTCAATCTTGTGGGGCGGGCATCTTGCCCGCCTTTGGCTATGGGCGGGCGAAACGCCCACCCCACAAGAATTATTTGAGTATTTTTTTATTTGAAAGTTCTTTAATACTCGCTCATGAGTCTTTGATACTCATGAGCGAGTCTTTGATACTCGTAAATGAGTCTTTTATACTCGTGAGCGAGTCTTTCATACTCGTGAATGAGTCTTTGATACTCGCGGGAGAGTCTTTTATACTCGTAAATGAGTCTTTCATACTCGTGAATGAGTCTTTTATACTCGTGAGCGAGTCTTTTATACTCGTGAGCGAGTCTTTTATACTCATGAGCAAAGATTAACATCCAGTCTGTTCTCTTACTTTGCGCTCTTTGCGTCCTTTGCGGTTCGTTTCTTCATTCTCTTATTCCTATCTGAACGCACCATAATAGTAAATTTCAAAATTTGGGAAGCTCCCACAATAAAAACTCAAATAAAATCTGACCTTCTAAATCAGGAATTAGGAATTGCAAGCTTGGTATTATACCCATAGCCGCGTGTAATCTGCCACCCTGCCCTGATTTATGCTCATAACTCCCCGCCACACTAACAAGCTTTCCCTCTTTTTCCTTTTCTGTTTTACCCTACTCCTGATTTTCTTCCTCTCTCTACCTTGGGTAAAGGCTGAAGAAAAACCTAAGCTGGAAGTATGGCAAATTAACGGTATCGTAGCAGCCCTAACAGACCTAATACCTGAAGTCAGGGCTAAAGCAACAGAAAACTTAAAGGAATATCAGCTAGATAACCCTAAAACGCAGATAAAAAACTATGATGAGCTTGTAAAACAGTTTGCTAAACAGTTGCAGGATAAAGATTCAGCAGTTTCCCGTAATGCAGCAGCACAAGCACTAGGGCAGATGCAAGCCAAGGAAGTAGCTCCACAAGTTGCGAAACTGCTCACAGATTCTAACAGTAGTGTCCGTAATGCAGCAGCACAGGCACTAGGGCAGATGCAAGCCAAGGGAGTAGTTCCACAAGTTGCAAAACTGCTCACAGATTCTGACAGTAATGTCCGTAATGCAGCAGCACAGGCACTAGGGCAGATGCAAGCCAAGGGAGTAGTTCCACAAGTTGCAAAACTGCTCACAGATTCTGACAGTAATGTCCGTAATGCAGCAGCACAGGCACTAGGGCAGATGCAAGCCAAGGAACTAGCTCCACAAGTTGCGAAACTGCTCACAGATTCTGACTGGAATGCCCGTTATGCAGCAGCAGAGGCACTAGGGCAGATGCAAGCCAAGGAAGTAGTTCCACAAGTTGCGAAACTGCTCACAGATTCTGACTCTGATGTCCGTAGAGCAACAGCAGAGGCACTAAAGCAGATGCAAGCCAAGGAAGTAGTTCCACAAGTCGCGAAACTGCTCACAGATTCTAACAGTAGTGTCCGTTATGCAGCAGCAGAGGCACTAGGGCAGATGCAAGCCAAGGAAGTAGCTCCACAAGTTGCGAAACTGCTCACAGATTCTAACAGGAGTGTCCGTTATGCAGCATCACAGGCACTAGGGCAGATGCAAGCCAAGGGAGTAGTTCCACAAGTTGCGAAACTGCTCACAGATTCTAACTGGAATGTCCGTAGAGCAGCAGCACAGGCACTAGGGCAGATGCAAGCCAAGGAAGTAGCTCCACAAGTTGCGAAACTGCTCACAGATTCTAACAATAATGTCCGTTATGCAGCATCACAGGCACTAGGGCAGATGCAAGCCAAGGAAGTAGCTCCACAAGTTGCGAAACTGCTCACAGATTCTGACTCTGATGTCCGTAATGCAGCAGCAGAGGCACTAGGGCAGATGCAAGCCAAGGAACTAACTCCACAAGTTGCAAAACTGCTCACAGATTCTGACTGGAATGCCCGTAATGCAGCAGCAGAGGCACTAGGGCAGATGCAAGCCAAGGAACTAGCTCCACAAGTTGCGAAACTGCTCACAGATTCTGACAGTAATGTCCGTAATGCAGCAGCACAGGCACTCATCAAACTAGGGCAACAAGATTTGCCAGTTGTTGTCCAAGTCCTAGATTCAGTTCACTATTATCCCTCTGAGATTAGTCAACTCAGGTTTTTAGCTCATTTTTTGGCAGGTGGTAAACCAGAAGTAGAAACTCTTATGCAATGGGTTGGTAAGCCTAAAATGCGGCCAGAAAAACCGAACTATGACCAGGGAGTGAACACAATGCAAGTTTTCGAGAAAGCCTGGAAACATTGTGATTCTCTGCCAGAACTGCAAAGAGAACTAGCACAAAAGATTGCTGTCGTTGCTGATATGGTTTCTTGGAAAGCAACCAACATTAACTTACTTCAAAGTCACCATAAAAATCTCAATGAAGGCAAGTACAAAGAATCAGATACGGTGCAACGAGTCATCAATAATGTGGAATATTGGCAGTGGTTTCTCAAAGCCAGAATCACTATCCTGTCTCACGCCGCCTTTTGGCTTGCCCTCATCTTCGCCTACCCCAAATTCCCCCAAATCCAAGCCATCTTCTTTTGGAACCCGTGGGTACGCCGGATTCTCGGCGTCGGCTATGTCGGCTTTCTCCTCACCTGGTTCCCCCCCTTCCGGCGCAAATTATTTGAACCCTTCAAACCTTCCCTATTAGCAGATGCCGGCTTAGATAATTTTTATGACCAATCATACTTCCCAGAATCAAAAGTCAAAGTTCCTACTTCAGGAGACATCCAGCCAATTACCGCAGCCTTACCCAGTATTCAAGGACAAATTATCTTAGAAGGAGATTCCGGCTTAGGCAAGTCGATGTTTCTCCGTCATCTGTTGCAAAACTCCCAGCGCATTGTCGTTTATCTCCCCGCCCAGAAATGTCATAAAGGCGTAATTGAAGCCATCCAAGACAAGCTACACGGCCAAGCCCAAGACGCCGGCTTCCTAAAAAACCTGATTTACAGTGGCGCGATAGATATCTGCATCGACGGACTCAACGAAGTCACCGCCGAAACCCGCGCCAAAATCTGCCAGTTTGTCGAAAGCTATTTCCGGGGCAACATTATCATGACAACCCAGCCCCTAGAGTGGACACCCCCCTCAACAGCCAAAACTTATTACTTGCAGCCCCTTGAAGAAGAACAAATTCAAGAGTTTTTGATCTCCCGTCAGCCGCGACTCCCCAACGATGCCCAACTTCAAGGTGCTGATTACGAAAAAGCTTGTACCAATTATTTAACAGAAGTCCTGAATCACCAGCAAGCCCAAGAAGAGTTAAATGCTGTCCGCCGAATTCTTTCCAATCCAATGGATCTAACAGTGGTATCGCTCATGTTATCACAAGGCAAACACCCTAACTTATTTCGCCTGCAAGAACAGCAATACAATTTAATGGCAACAGAATACCTCAAAGAATGGAATCAAGAATTTCCCTTAAAGAAATTTTCAGCCGCCGTCTACGAAATGCGACTCCAAGACAAACGAGCCTTACCCGCAGACGAATTTTATCAAGTTGCCATGTCTTTGGAAGACGAAAAATACAAGATGGTAGTCAGCCGTCAGTGGCAAGATGAAAAAGGCGAAGCTAAGAAAGAATGGTACTTCCGCCACGATAAAATCATGGATTTCTTCTTAGTGCAAAACTTTCTCGGCGAAAGTAATGCCGCCGAAGGACTATTAGTTGATAGAATGGGCGATCCGCGTTTTCGTGGTGTTTATTTCTTGCTAGCAACTCTACTTGAGATAGATGCAGCCAAAGAACTGCGGGAAGAATTGATTCAATACGCCGCCGACACCAAAGACAATACCGTGAGTAATACCTTCGTGCAGTTGTTGCGAACTAGGTAAAAGGAGCATGGGACAAAACAGTTTTTTCGTCACGGGTGCGATCCTATGATCGAGTAAGTAACTAGGAGTTGATCTGAGAAATGCCTAACCCGCTATACGATCAAGATTTGCAATTATGGATTGAGCAAACCATTCAACAGTTACAAAATCATGAATTTGAGGCGTTGGATATTGAGCATTTGATTGAGGAACTAGTTGATTTGGGTAAAGCAGAAAAAAATGCGCTCAAAAGCAATCTGACAATTTTGTTAGCACATTTACTCAAGTTACGCGTTCAGTATGATGTCCCCGATAGCATGAAAGGAAGCTGGTATAGCTCCATACTTGAACATCGCCAGCGAGTTATCAATAATTTGACAGATACCCCTTCTCTCAAAAGTTTTCTAGTAGAGGCGGTGGAAAAAGCCTACCCAGATGCTCGTAAGCTAGCAATTAAGGAAGGTAAGCTAGCTAAGTTTGGAATTCGCATACCCCACGAAAGTGAATATCCTACCGTTTGTCCTTTTTCGATTGAGCAGATTCTAGATGAGGATTTTTACGGGCTGTAGAAAATTGCTTCTGCTGTCATATTGCTTTACATCTAGATAGATAGACAGGTGAACCGAAAGGTTCTACAATCTGACTGATTGCGGTAAATTTACTTATTGCCCAATCCACATAAGCATAGTAAAGATTTTCTAGTGATTCCGTTTGATTGCGGAAGCACTAAATTAATATAGGAAAGTCTTCATTAAAGGGCAGCAAACAAATGGATGTAAAGCTGATTCTAGCTGGATTAACAGTTATATTTACGCTTTCGTGCTTATTCTTTGGCACGAAAAATGGATTCTATGATTCAGATAACTATCACGGCAATGGCTCCGCGCATTGAGATAAGTCTGTAGATCCTTTAGCAACCTGCTGTAGGCTAACTTGACTAAAATAGCTCCAGAACTTGCCAAGGAAAAATAAACAAGAGCCAGACTCTTTAACTTACTAGCTTGATGGCTTTTCGTTAGCCCACCTTTCCGAACCAGTGCGGGTTCGGCGGAGGCGTCCTCCCCAATCAAAAATCTGTATTCTCAGGGTGTAGGGGCGCACGATAAAACTTACCCCTAAGTCACAAAACCAAAATTTGTGTAACTTTTGGCTTTTGGGATATGTCCATGATGATGAGGTTTGAGGGGAGGAGAACATGAGGGATAATCTGTCGGCATCTTCTAGCGTAGATGCTGCGGAAGCGGGTAGTGAATTAGAATGTTTGCCCTATAGTGTCCAACATGACAATGAGGGCGTGTGTTTATTGGTAAAGATGGGGCCACACCGCATTTTGTTGGATTGCGGTTTGGAGGATATTTCATCGCTGGCTAAGGGGCTTACTAAGCCGATACGTGGAGCTAGTTCGCCCCTACCAGCAGATTTGGTTTTAATTAGTCACGCCCACCCAGATCACGCTAAAGGCTTACTGCCACTGCATAAAGCTTTTCCCAAGTTACCTATTTATGGTAGTGAGGTGACTAGCAAGTTACTGCCGCTAAATTGGCTAGACCAAAACCCTGAAGAAATTTCTCAATTTTGTCATGCCTTGCCGTTGCGATCGCCTATAGAGTTGCAAGATGGTTTGGTAGCAGAATTATTTCCCGCAGGGCATCTACCAGGGGCAGTTGCAATTCTCCTTACCTACACCACCAAGCAGCGTACTTACAAGTTACTGTATACAGGTGACTTTTTCCTGTCCAACTCCCGCTTAGTAGAAGGTTTGCGTTTAGAAGAATTGCGGGGCTTAGACTTGGATGTGCTAATCATTGAAGGTAGTTATGGCACATCCCGTCATCCTCACCGCCGCAACCAAGAAAATCAACTAGCCGAACGAATTAATCGCGCGATCGCTGACCATTGTTCTGTAATCCTTCCCACCCCTGCTTTAGGATTGGGTCAAGAATTATTAATGCTCTTGCGATCGCATCACCACTTCACCGGACGAGATTTAGATATCTGGGTAGATGGTGCTGTCGCTACTGGCTGCGATGCGTACCTCGAACTGCTACCCCATCTCCCCCCATCCGTACAGAACTTTGCCCGCCATCAACCCTTATTTTGGGATGAACGGGTGCGTCCCCGTGTGCGTCGTTTACAAGCAGAACATCGTCCCACCGTGGGCAAGTCCCCTTGTATTGTCCTCACCGACTCGACATCTGATTTAGGTGAACACTGCCAACTAGACACCGGGCCTTGGCTAATTCTCCTACCAGAAAAAATTGATATAAAAGTTAACAAAGAATATTTAGCACCTACCACTATTGAAACCTATCTCTTGGCTCAACATAGTGATGGCCCTGGTACTACGCAGCTAATTCATAATTTGCGACCCCAGCACGTCATTTTTGTCCACGGTTCGCCCTCCTACTTGGCAGACCTGACTAGCTTAGAGGAGTTACAAAATCGCTACCATATACATTCCCCGGCGGCTGAAACCTTAGTAGAATTACCCATCGGCGATACATTTTTACAGCCAGCAGCGCCAGAGACTAACTACGAAGGTGAGCTGACAGAGTTGGAAACAGTAATCACAATCAGCCTACCCAATATGATTACTGCTGATCCCCGTTGGCGGCAATTTGCCGATACTGGTTTAATCGAAGCTCGTTGGCAAGGGGAAGAAGTAGTATTAAGGGGATTGTCTCAACGAGAATTGCTCAACCAAAATAGCGATCGCTATACATGGACAGATGTAGACTGTTGTGGTACGTGCCGACATCAAAGGGGGCAGCGGTGTTGGAATCCAGCTTCCCCGTTGTATAACTTTAAGGTAACTCTAGAAGGTTACTGTCCTGCTTTTGAAGGTTTGAATGATAGCCAATAGTCATTAATCCGATGTCCTTGGTCATTTTTAATTAATGACGAATGACTAATGACTAATGACTAATGACCAATTATTCTGGATTCGAGTCAGTATAACGGTTGGGGATGCGCTCTGCTTCAGGACAATCTTCAGTCATCAGAGGTTCCACATTACCGCGTGGTACTGAAGCCAATTTTTGGGTTACAGCACCAATGCTCTCGAGGCGAACCATTTCTTCCCAAGAACAAACTTCGTCCTCTTCTTCTGTTTCATAGCGTAGGGTCACTAAGTCTCCCTCTATGTCTATGATGCGGGCGCGTTCAATCCAGCGTTGCTGGTCCCGCAAGAAAACACATACCTCGCGCCCATCGCAACAGAGTTGATAAATCTTGCGGTGTAGCATGTATTGTTTCTGCCTTTTTAAACAATGTAGTTAAACCTGTGAAAATCTGGGTTCTACCCCATTAGATTACACCTTTAAGAGATTAATTTCACCTTTTAGAACAAGTACGCTTCATGACCCAATCCCAAAACTTGCCCGTAGTTGTCAAAATATAGGAAATCTTAGGTCATCAGTCAATAGTTGCTCTAGCAATGCATTAAATCTCCCTCCGGCTCATTTTAGGGAATGTTTGCTTCATAGAAGTCAAACAATTCGGTACCTGTCCTACCCAGGTTTATATCTGTTGGTGACTCATTCTTACCATCATGTAATAAAGAATACTCCAAAACAATCGTTGATTGCGGTTGTTTAACTTGCCTACTTTTACTCATTGGCATTACTGAGAAGTCTGGGGACTTGGCTTTAGTTTTACCCACTTGTATCTGATCTTAACTCATTCTCTCGCTGACCTTGGTGCTTTTCAACAACAACACCCAAATAGTTTTGAGTTTTTAAGGTTTTTGCCTAATTATGACTCAGAAAATGGCAGAGAGGACAGACTATGAAAAATTTCCCTCTGCTGATGCTAGGAGAATATCAGCAAGATTTATACGGTAGGGGAAATTCCATTAGCACGCTTGACGAGGAAGCTTCTCGTTTGATTTGACCTGCGCGAACTGCATCGTATAAGGCTGCCAGGTCTGGCAAATCTTCTGACTGATAGCATTTAGTAGCTAGCACTTGCTGGAGTAACCCCTCAGATTCAACACTAAGATACCCAGTTTGAAAAGCAGATGCAATGATTGTGCGAATCATCTTGATTAGGGCAGAGTGAGCAATTTATTAGTTCTAGTGTGGAACATTTTTTTCTATTACTAGTTGATATGGAACATGAATACTATGTGATTAACATTACACATATATAGTGATTTTTGTCACAACAACAGTTAAGGAGGCAGGGTGTTGACTTTTGTTCAAAAATCTTAATAAAAAATTTTTCCCCAAACATCCAAAAAATATGCTGAAACATCGGCAATCAAGCAAAAAACTGGCGAAAATCCTCATCTTTTTGACTTAATTGCGCCCAGTCTAGATTTAAGGACTGGAATTTTTGCACCAAGCGATCGCAAGCCGGGCGTTCGGTAGCGTAATGTCCAGCATCAATTAAAATGAGATTGCAATCGCGGCTTTCTTGAAACTGATGAAATTTACAGTCAGAAGTGAGATAAGCTTGGGCACCAGTTTTGGCGACGGCTGAAATGTAACTAGCCCCCGAACCACCTAAAACGGCAACTCGTGAAATTGTTTGCTGTAAATCAGCAGTTGGGGAAAAAATCAAATTAGGGGGCGCAAGTCGGGTTTGAATAGTTGCTAGTAATTCCTGTAATGTCAAAAATGGCTCTAGCAAACCAACACGACCATATCCTAATCCTGCTTGTGTAGATTCTATGGGAGTGACTTCTTTAAGTTCTAAAATCTGAGCTAAAACATCAGCAGTCCCATCTTCCACTTGGTCGAAATTCGTGTGGGCAGTGTAAATACCAATATTGTGGGTAAAAGCTAACCGTACCATTTCGGCGATCGCTTCACCAGTGCGTAAAGATTTGAGAGGATTAAAAATCAAGGGGTGATGGGCGAATATTAGATTAGCATTTTTTGCGATCGCTTCCTGCATTACCGCCAAAGTCGGCGTCAAACATACCAAAACCCGTGTTTCTTCCTGCAAAACTCCTGGTTCAATCTGCCAGCCACAATTATCCCAACTTTCACACCAAGCGGGATTCGCCCATGCTTCAAACCAAGTAATTAAATCAGCAATTTTCATAATTATTTTCTTCAACAATTTTTGATTGCTACTCACCGTCTCTGTGGTTGAATATTTAATTTTAATGCTAATTGCTGGCGCATTTCTTGGAAAGGTTTGTTCCATACAGGGCTAGCATTCCAGTTCCATACCGCTACTGGAATCAGTTGTTCTTCAGCAAGATAAGTTAGCAGACGGTATTCATCTTCGGGTTCACGAGAAAAGGTGAAGGGGTTACGGTAGCCCGTCTCACACAGTTTATAAGATACGACCTGACCATGCTTAATACGTTGTAAAAGTTCCTTACCTTTGACGAGCAAATAATCCAAAAATAACAGACTAAAAGGCTCTATATGTGCGCGCTTCTCCGGCTCTTTTTGCACCCATCTTGCCCACTCAAACCCATAAATAAAATCATGAACATAACGAAAGCGGATGTCCGTTTTATTGCCGAACATGTCTGTGAGACAAACCATCTTTTCACCAAAAACTTTCAAGAAAGTAACAGCACCCTCATCTGCATTTAAAGCTTGTCTAAGCATACTACTTACAAGAAAATCAAAATCCCAGAAGATGTTTTCTGGGAAGTTTTGTAACTGAGTACGGACTATATTTTCGAGGGTTTCTTGAATAGCGGTGAGAATTTGAGGGTCAGTGCTTTTTTCCCCAATTAAATTTTCCAATTCTGTAAAGCTGGTAATTAATGTTTTTTGAGGACTCAGTGACAATAATTTAACAGACTGCTGGGCAAGTATTTCATCAATAAATTGAAAAGTATGGGTTGGCGTTAGTTTTTTCTTCATAGTAATTGAAATAGCCCAACAGCTTATACTAAATATTAGTATATAGTCAAACAAATTGATTTTTTAATCTTTACAAATAAACTTAACTTTTTAATTTACAAATGTACACAAATTATTTTGTATATGTCTGGTTAGTTTTGCATCAATAATTGTAATTAAAAACTTCTCAATGCAAAATTTATTTAATACATATCACCATGATTTTAGAATATTATATCCAGAGGTAGAGAGTATAACCAGAGTATTTATTTAAACTCTACAAAACCG
The DNA here is from genome assembly GCF_023734775.1 of Nostoc cf. commune SO-36. Classification (NCBI taxonomy): domain Bacteria; kingdom Bacillati; phylum Cyanobacteriota; class Cyanophyceae; order Nostocales; family Nostocaceae; genus Nostoc; species Nostoc commune. The sequence goes on from NZ_AP025732.1 coordinate 3,069,904, forward strand.
CACCTTCAATAAAACTTGAAAATCGGCTATCCAGAAATGTGAACAACTAATTCTCTGGAATGGCTACGTTGGCGGTGTTCCCAAATATAAATTCCCTGCCAAGTTCCCAGTACCAAATGACCACGATTAATGGGGATATGTTCAGAAGTATGGGTGAGTGCGGTACGAATATGTGCCGGCATATCATCAGCACCTTCTGCATCGTGGATGTATTTACCTGATTCGGGGACGAGTTTTGCCATAAAATTAGCTAGATCCATAAGAACATCAGGATCGGCATTTTCTTGGATTACTAAACTGGCTGAAGTATGACGCAAAAATAAAGTACAAAGACCAGTTTCAACGCCAGATTCTGCAACTGCGGCTGCAATTTTTGCAGTGATGTTGTAAAAAGATTTGCCAGTGGTAGAAATTTTTAGTAACTTTTGGTAGTGAGTCATTTGAAACAGTAATTATTGATGACAGTTCAATCTGCGTGATTTGTTTTTTTGCTGTTGATTGATCGTTAGACTGAATATGTCTTATTCTAAAGTATCTTTATCTATGATTGTGAGAGATTCCATTATTAATTGATGTTATTTGAATAAGTTTATTTTGTCTGTAAATAATTGAGAACAGCATTAGCGATCGCTTCATTACCATCCTTAGCAATTGGTTGAGATATCTTTGGTATTTGGGGTAACTCATGTAGAAAATCCCAAGTCCCTTGAAAAAACTCAGATGGGGTAATGATTTGATGCTGGTTGTAATTAGTTATGCCTTCTAGTATAAATGTTGCTTCGGCAAAATCTTCACGCGGTATGGTGACAATTGGTAATCCTAGTATTGTGGCTTCCGAAAAAGTACTGTAACCAGGTTTAGAAACGACTCGCCCACAAATAGGCATAAAATCTACAGGGCGGTATTTGTGGTCATTAATTTTCACTAAATTAGGTAAATCAGGGGCAGATTGATCAAAGATGATAAATTGCCAATCTGGAAATCGCGCTAGGTTATCATAAGGGATTTGCTGTAAACCCAAACCGCCAAAGGTCAACAAAATAGTTTTTTCCACTGGTGCAGTTATTCCCCAAAGAGAACGTAAATCATCACTAGAGTAACGGGGGGAACCGCCTGTTAGACCGACATCGGTGATATTATTAAAAGCTGGCATTGGTTCGTGAAAAGGGAGACGAAAACAGGCGATTCGCACTTTGAATACCAATCACTAATCCAATCTGCAACTGCGGTAAATTCACCTCCCCAATCGCGGTAGATAAAGTCCCAGCCAAAGTTACTCATCATCCAGCAGGGAATATTTGCAGCTTTAGCAAACCCAGGAGCGAGGAAGGGTATATCTGCCAAAATAAGATTAACGCGATTTTGACGAATAAAATTCACTTCTGAGGCAATCAGCGAATTTTGCTGCTTCTTAATATCCAGCAACTTTTCTAAAGTCGCTACTTTATCCATTGTCAAACTATCCCTTTGTACTACACCCAAATCAAATGCACGAGGACGATAGATAAAATCGCCTTCTATGTAGCACTCAAGCAACCAGCGTGGGGCAGTACTCACCACAATTAGCAGAACTTCTGGACATAACTTTTGAATTGTTGCAGCAACAGAAGCCGTGCGAGTAGCATGACCAAAGCCGTGGTTAGTGATGGCTAAATATAAGATTGGGCGTTCCATTTTATAGTTAAGAGTCATTCAATTTTGGATTTTAGATTTTAGATTTTAGATTTTTACTTCAATCCAAAATCTAAAATCGGCAGAGTTAGGGTTGAAAATTATAATTTTCACATTAATAGGACTTACGCAAAATATCTCTCAAACTCTGATTTCTCCGTGTACTCTGCGCCTCTGTGGTTCGTTATTCCGTAACTCTTGCGTAAGCCCTAATTAATATAGCAGTCCTAAATCATTTGTGAAAATTATATATCTCTTTCTTCTTTCTTCCCTTTGCGCCCTTAGCGTACTTTGCGGTTCGTTTTCAAATTTTATATTTTTCACGAATCAAATAGGACTGCCATAACTTATAAATCCTAACTTCTAATTAGTTTTGCAAAAACTTTGAATCGTCTCAACCAATAGGTCAATTTCAGATTCTAAAGTAAAGTAATGAACGGTGGCGCGGATACAGCTAGGATCGGCAATTGTCCGAGTTAATATCCTTTGTGAGTCTAAAAATTGCACCAACTTCAAATGAGTTTGAGGTGGATTATTTTCAAGTTGAAAGGAGACAATACCACTTTTGGGTGGAGAAGTTCGCAAACATTTAATATTGGGTAACGCCGTCAATTGTCGCCAGAGGTACTCACTGTTATGGCAAATTTGCTCGTAACGTTCCTGTGGCGTTCCCCATTGCTGATGAATAGCGATCGCTTCCTTTAACCCAAGATACAACGGATAAGCCAATGTAGACACTCGTATCGTCGACCATCTGGAAGCCAATCCACAGGCTGAGATTGATTATCTACAACAATGCCATTCAAGCCAATAAATGTAGGTTTCAGGCTTTCTCGTGCTTCTGGACGAACATACAAACCACCCGCACCCGCAGGGCCACATAACCATTTGTGACCAGTAAAAGCATAAAAGTCTACTCCCAATTCAGTCAAGTTTAAAGGCAATAAACCAGCAGATTGGGCAGCATCTATCAGTAAAAAAGAATGATTATTCCTGCATACTTCGGCAATTTTATCAAGAGGTAAAACTTGACCAGTATTCCAGAAAACATGACTCAATATCACAAGACGGGTATTGGGGCGTAAATGCTGGGCAATGATGGTTACAGGGTCGCCCTCATTTAAAGTTGCCTTGAGAGGACAGGTGGTAACTTCTACCGCGAATCTCCGGGCGATTTCTTGTGTGGTGGCAATTACGCCTGGATGTTCGCAGTCTGAAAGCAGCAGATGGTCGCCAGAATGCCAGTCAATACCCCACATAGCGATATTACAGCCAACTGTGACATTCTGGGTGAGAGTAATTGTTTCGCTTGGTGCATATAACTCCGAAGCGATCGCTTCTCTAGCGGCTTGAGTCTGGGGCGCTATCCAGCGATACGCCTCATTACCAAAGGGGCCTATTTGCTGAACATAAGCTTGAGTTTGGGCGATCGCATCCATTGCCCTTTGGGGCATCGGCCCTTGTCCCCCATAATTGAAATAAGTCTTATTCGCTAAAGCCGGAAATTGCTCTCGATGGCTATGCAACTTGGTTTGTGCGACAGAAATACTGGTCATACCAATTTTAGATTTTAGATTTTGGATTTTGGATTAGTCAAAAGTCATTCGTCTCTCTCGTCTCCCCCACTCCATTATTAATTGTCTGAGTTACTCCCAGAGTGTGCTAATTCTTGTTAACTTAAAAGGATGCTAATTAATGCTGAACTCCTACTGCAATACCAACGTTGTAAACGTCGGCCTTTTCTGGATATCCACGGTGACAAAGGTCAGCGTGATGCTCCCAATGAGTTGCTACGGAAACTGCAACAGGACAAAATCGCTCATCAGTTGAGTGTTTTGGCAAATGTGACTTATCATCAACCAGAATATTCTTATGGAAACTGGGAAAGGGCAGAGAAGGAAACTTTAGAATTGATGCAGCGTGGGGTTGAGTACATCTATAAAGGAGTACTGTTAGCAAATTATTCTGAAGCATACACCCTGCTAAGTCGTCCAGATTTACTCGTAAAACAACCAGGACAATCCGATTTTGGAGATTGGATCTACGTCCCGGCTAATATTGAACTGGGTAAGCGCACTAAACAAGATATCAGGTTGTGGCTGCATTTCATGTCCAAGCGGCTGGCAGCAGTGCAGGGAGTTGCACCTGAAACTGCTTCACTGATATTGCGAACCAAAAATACAAATTATGGGGTGGATCTGTTTAAATGGATGCCACGAATGCAGCAGATTCTGGAGGAGTTTATTCAAGTTTTAGAATTAGCGAATCCGCCAGAGGTGTTTATTTCTCGACAAAAGTGCAATCTTTGCCATTGGTATAGTGAATGTTATGCGATCGCTCAATCTGAAAAACATCTCTCACTAGTGCCAGGTGTAACACCGATTCGCTACACTCAACTGCAAGCCTTAGCCATTACTACCCTGGAATCTCTCGCTAACACCAGCCCCAGCAACTTAGAAAATCTGATTGGTTTTGATAGTGGAATAGCGCCCAAGTTGGTATTGCAAGCTCAATCTGCATTAGAAGAACGACCCTTAATCTTACCTTACCCGCTACCAAAAGAAGATATTACATTCACAGCGCCCATAGAGCTTTATTTTGATATTGAAGCGCAGCCAGACTTAGATTTAGATTATCTCTTAGGGGTTTTGGTCGTTGATAGACAAGCTAATACAGAACAGTTTTATTCGTTTTTAGCAGACAAACCAGAAGACGAAGAATTAGTTTGGCAGCAATTTTTGGATTTGGTTTGGCAATATCCCGAAGCGCCAATTTATCATTTTTGTGTCTACGAGTTTGATACAGTCAAACGATTAGCAAAACTTTACGGCACTCCACACTCCTTAGTGCGTCCTGTACTGAATCGATTTGTGGATGTGTATGAGCAATTAACCCAAAGTGTAGCATTGCCTGTAGAAAGCTATGCCTTGAAAGCGATCGCTCGTTGGGTAGGATTTGAGTGGCGTGACAAAGAAGCTAGTGGTGCTAAGTGTATTTATTGGTATGAGCAATGGCTAGAAACAGGCGATCGCACCTTACTAGAAATTATCCAACGCTACAACGAAGATGACTGCCGCGCCACCCACAGAGTGAGAGATTGGCTTGTTAACTTTTTCCAAGATGAATATGGTTTGCGACGAGCTTAAATAATTTAGTATTTTCTCCAGATTTTTAAATTAAAAATTAAGAAAGCCTGATTTAATAAGAGTTTTCAGACTTATAGCTGTCACATTCTTTTTATTAGTATTATTTTTAGAGGCGTACAACTAACTGTGCGTCCCTAACGCGTGTTGATTTACCAAATAAAATCTATGCATATAATTAAAAAAATATTCGTATTTCCACGAATTATTTACTTTTTGATGCCAATTATAGTTATCAGCTTTGTATTCACAAATTTACTCTCAAATGCTGTTGAAGTAAGTAGCATAGAATTTATCGGGGAAGCAACTTTACCAAAAGGTTTAATATTGCGAAAAACTGAAATTGGAGGTTTATCTGGAGTTGCGTATAATGCAAAAAACAACCTTTATTACACTATCTCCGATGATCGTGGACAAAAAGCGGCAGCTCGTTTATACACTTTAAAAATTGACTTAAGCAAAGGTTCTCTAGAAAAGGGTAAAGTTGTTCCTGTCAGCGTTACCACGTTATTAAATGAAAATGGTCAAACATTTCGCGCTGGTGAAAGTGATACAGAAGGTATTGCGTTAACTAATAAAGAAACTGTGTTTATTTCATCTGAAGGTGATGCTGCAAGATTAATTAATCCTTTTATTAAAGAGTTTTCGCTATCTTCTGGCAAAGAAATTGTAACACTCCCCATACCAAATAAATTTTTGCCAGATAAAACTGGTCAACAAGGTATCCGCAACAATTTGGCTTTTGAAAGCCTCACCATCACGCCCGATAACAAGCATCTATTTACAGCTACCGAAAATGCTCTAATTCAAGATGGTGTAACAGCTAAACCTAATGTCGGCAGCCCTTGCCGCATTTTGCAATATAACTTACTCAATAACCAGCCAGAAAAAGAATTTCTTTACCAAACTGAACCAGTTTCCCCCTTTTTGAATGTAACTGGCAAATTCGCTAGTGGATTACCCGATTTGATTGCTCTCGATAATCAAGGACACTTCCTAAGTTTAGAACGCTCTTTTACTGGTTTAGGATTTGCTATTTCGCTATTTCAGGTTTCTTTAGAAGGAGCCAATGATATTCATAATATTGACAGCCTTTTAGCAGTTGATTCCAAAAACATTAAACCAGTTCAAAAAAAACTGCTGTTAGATTTGAGAAAACTAGATGTACTGTTAGATAACATCGAAGGCTTAACTCTTGGCCCTAAACTATCCGATGGGCAGCAATCATTAATTCTTATCAGTGATAACAATTTTAACTCTCTACAACGCACCCAGATACTAGCCTTTAAAATTAAAATTGAAACTCCGCTAATTAGATTATTACGTCGTTTACTTCCGAATCTTAACTTTTAACTGTATACAGGTGAAGGGGCGATTGTACCTTCACCGCTATTTACTTTTTTCTGATTATTCCTGTGTATTCACGGAATCTACTAGGCAAGTTTATCTAGTCTGTTTGTAGTTTCCGTGTAATTTCTCAGCCGTAATCCTTAATAAATATGTTACACAATATTTAGAAGTTATTGCAGAGAGATCAAACACAATTACAGAAGATAATTAATTTTCTCAAAATTCTGATATTTTTTAGATTTAAGTTTAATAATTAGCGAGACTTATTAAAATGTTTTGCCAAAAATATTTTTCATAAATGATTTTTATGCTAGAAAATAAAATTGAGAGTATGGTAGGGCAAAAAGCAGAAGTAGACGATTACATAGGACAATTTTTAAATAATCGTTATTTAATCAAAGATTTGATTGGCAAAGGGGGAATGGGCAGAGTTTATCTAGCTGAAGATACCGCTAAAGATGGTATGCCGATCGCAATCAAAATCTTATCACTTAGTTTAGCAAACCAACAAATGTCCCAACGCTTTGCTAGAGAGATTTATATTGGCGCTCAATTGGGCCGCAAAAGTAAACATATTGTTCGGATCTTAAGTTATGGCGTTACTGAGGATAAAACTCCATTTTATGTCATGGAATACCTCAAAGGAAAAAATCTCAAGCAAATTCTTAAAATTCAACCTTTAACATTATCGAAGTTTTTGAAAATTTGTAATCAGATTTGTTTAGGCTTACAATGTGCCCACGAAGGTATCAGCCTTAAAGGAGAAATTTCTCCTATTGTTCATAGGGATATTAAACCAGAAAATATATTTATTGCTGAAGATAGTAAAGAAGGAGAAATTGTTAAAATACTAGATTTTGGGATTGCCAAATTTCTTACAGAGCGAAGTGGGATGACTCTCACAGATTCTTTTATTGGCAGTTTACCTTATTGTTCTCCAGAACACATGGAAGGACGCAAACTGCTAGATGTCCGCTCCGATATTTACAGTTTGGGAGTATTAATGTTTGAGATGCTGGCAGGTAAACATCCATTTCAAACAAAAAGTAACTCCTTTGGTACTTGGTATCAAGCACATCGCTTTCAAATGCCGCCTACAGTTGAACAAGTCAATCCGCAAGTCAAAATACCGCAGTTATTAGAAAAAATATTGATGAGTTGTTTGGCGAAAGAAGTAAGCGAACGCCCTCAAAATATAAACCAAATATTAGAGGATTTACAAAAGGTTAATATTCAATTTAATAGTTCTATCCCTAGCAATAATGATGACATTAGCAAAGACTCGTTTCCAGTTCAATTAGTCCCAGCAACTTTATTATCAGAAAAAGAGTGTTTGCAAAAAAAATGGCCTAAAAATAAACCAATTGCGCCAATTGGTTTTCCCCATTTACTACATACGACTCAAAGACCTATACCGACTTTTTGGGCAATGTTGCCAAAACAAGATATTACAAAGTTTTTAGATAACATACATGGTACTGAATTTCTTAGCAAAACGAATATGTACCCGATGCTATTGTGGTTAACAGTATTATACGATACTCAACCTTCTATGAGTAAATGGCTGCCTTATTTTCTAGATTTGAAAGATAGTAAAGGGCAAAATATAGCACGTAGTTTAGCGGAAGTAGGTTATTACCATCTACTATTTTTTGCCATAGAAGATCCAACCCGTTGCTCTCATGTAAAAACTTTAAGCCTTACGGCTAAACAACGCCAGAAACTTATAGATTGCCTAGATATGAATCAATATTCAAATGAATCAATGCTATCTAGCCAAACAAAAAACCTTTTAAGAACTGATTATGAAAAGCTTAAGTTAGACATATTACAAAAGTTAGCCGCAGAGAAAAAAACTGAGACAGAAAGTTTAAAAAATTGGATGGATAAATTTTTTGAGGTTTTTTTAAAACTTTTATCATGTCCTTAAAAGTATTTTCTCAAATGGCTTGTCCAATTAGCTAATGATATTTTTATGTATATATTGCTAAATTTAAATAGGCTTAACAGCAAGCAGAGGTAAGCAAAGTGAATCAGAGCTTATTTACATCTTCAAGTAGTACGGGCTTGCTTGCCAATCGTTATCAACTCAAGCAATTAATTGGTAGCGGTGGTATGGGTGAAGTTTTTTTAGCAAATGATATTTTGTTAGGAGGCATACCAGTTGCTGTCAAGTTTTTGACTAAAACTGTTATCAATAACAAGATGCAACAAGACTTTGCTCGTGAAGCTTTAATGAGTGCGGCTTTGAGTCAAAAGAGCATACATATAGTGCGGGCGTATGATTATGGCGTGAATGAGAAAGGAAAACCATATTACGTCATGGAATATCTATGCGGTAAAAGTTTAAAGGATTTAATTCCGCTACCCCTGGATATATTTTTGACTCTCTGTCGCCAAATTTGTTTGGGCTTACAGTGTGCCCATCAAGGTATTAACATTGATGGGCAAATTTGTCCGTTAGTACATAGAGATATCAAGCCTGCTAATATATTAGTTATTCCTGATCCGATATTGGGTCAATTAGTTAAAATTCTCGATTTCGGGATTGCTAGATTTTTAAATTATGCATCAACAGCTAGTACAAGTAGTGGATTTAATGGTACTTTACCCTACTGTTCTCCAGAACAACTAGACGGAGAAAAATTAGATAGTCGCTCTGATATTTATAGTCTGGGTGTGATGATGTTTGAGATGCTTACAGGTAAAAAACCTTGGCAACCAGAAACTGATTACTTTGGTGCTTGGTATAAAGCACATCAATTTGAACAACCAAAAGCGATCGCAGATGTTAAACCCACTCTTAAAATACCTCAAAAGCTAAATGATTTAATCATGGCTTGTCTGGCGAAAAAACCTTGCGATCGCCCCCAAAATATCGCTCAAATTTTGCAAGTCTTAAACAGTTTAGAAGAGTCTAATTGTCCCAGTATACCTACAACTCTAGCTTCTAGTTCAAACTTTAGCCGTCCTTTTGATTCAGGTTTACCAATCACATTAGAACAAAGCTGCCGTAAACTTTTGTGGCCTGAAAATAAACCAATTCAAGAAATTGTTTTTCCTCAGCTTCTAAACACCGCACAAGGAGCCATAACGGCATTATGGTTGATGTTGTCTAAACAAGAAATTAAAAATTATGCCGTTTCTACCCGTTACAACCGATTTATGTTCATAACATCCCCTCACCCAATGTTGCTGTGGGTAACTGTACTCTACAATCGGCAATTACCTCCTAAGTGGCTACCGTGCTACTTAGATATGCAAAAATCCCCAAAATCTTAAGCTGGTAAGTTTCCTGGCTGAAAATGAACACTATCCTTTGATTTTCTTTACTTTAGAAGCACCACATTCCTGCACCAACCTTCTTAGTAGTCGCATCGAGCCAACTCAGCGACAAATGTTGAAAAGCTGGGTACAGCAGAGCCACAGTCTACCACCCGCTTCTCAACCCCAGTTGAGCAAACAGCTATTAAAGCAACAGTATAAACAAATGCAATCCCGGATATTGCAGCATCTGGAATCAGAGCCACAGGTTGTATTATCAAGGTTTTAACGAAAAAATTACACCTTGGTAGAGACGGGTCAAAAATAATTTCTAATTCCCAACTCCAAAACGCTTGACAAGTAGAAAAAAAATAGTGATAATAACAAAGTTGACAAACAAGGGACTGTAGTTCAATTGGTTAGAGCACCGCCCTGTCACGGCGGAAGTTGCGGGTTCGAGCCCCGTCAGTCCCGTTCTAAATTTATCAAACAGAATTCAGGAGTCAGGAGCCAGAATGGGCTAAACGCCCCGCTACCGCTAACAGAATTGAATTCTATGCGACTAGTAGATGAATAAACGGGTTTAAAACCCCAGACGCTCGATAGCACAGCGTTAGCGACGCAGGAGCGTCTGACTCGCTTGCCGCCGGCGCTATCGTCTGCACGGTGTCTACAATTGGTTGGGGTCTGAATCCCCATCCAATTTATTCTGACTCCTGAATTCTGACTTCTGAATTCTTCTTCAAGAGTAATAAATCACCGACCCGAACTTCGGTGATTTTTGATTTTGAATTCCCCAAAAGGATTGACTCAGAATTCAAGATTTGAATATAAGCTACATTTATCATGCTTTGCGAAAGAGAGAATTAACTGTGACTGTTAGAGTCCGTATTGCGCCGAGTCCAACCGGAAATTTGCATATTGGTACAGCTAGAACGGCTGTATTTAACTGGTTATTTGCCCGCCACCACGGTGGGAAATTTATACTGCGAATAGAAGACACAGATTTAGAGCGATCGCGTCCCGAATACACCGACAATATTCTGGAAGGATTGCGCTGGCTAGGACTGAACTGGGATGAAGGGCCATTTTTCCAATCCCAACGTCTGGATCTTTATAAAGAAGCAGTCCAAAAACTACTAGATCAAGGATTAGCCTATCGCTGCTACACCACTTCTGAAGAACTAGAGACTTTAAGAGAAGCTCAGAAAGCTAGAGGTGAGGCTCCTCGTTATGACAACCGTCACCGCAATCTCACCCCAGAGCAACGCGCCGCTTATGAAGCAGAAGGTCGCTCCTTTGTAATCCGCTTCAAAATCGAAGATGGGCGAGAAATTGTCTGGAACGACCTAGTAAGGGGAAAGATGTCTTGGCGAGGTAGCGATTTAGGTGGTGATATGGTCATCGCCCGTGCCTCAGAAGAAGGAAGCGGTCAACCTTTATACAACTTTGTCGTTGTAGTGGATGACATCGATATGCAAATCACCCATGTCATTCGGGGAGAAGACCACATTGCCAATACCGCCAAGCAAATTCTGCTGTATGAAGCAATGGGTGCAAAAATTCCAGAGTTCTCCCACACGCCGCTGATTTTGAACATGGAAGGGCGCAAGCTTTCTAAGCGAGATGGTGTCACTTCTATTTCTGACTTTCAGCAAATGGGCTTTACTGCTGAAGGCTTAGTAAATTACATGACATTGTTGGGTTGGTCGCCACCAGACTCGACACAAGAAATATTTACCTTAGAAGAAGCAGCGAAAGAATTTGGTTTTGAGCGTGTAAATAAAGCAGGTGCAAAGTTTGACTGGGACAAACTAGATTGGTTGAACAGTCAGTATATCCACAAGACGCCAGTAGATAAACTCACAGATTTACTCATACCTTATTGGCAAGCAGCTGGGTATAAATTTGATGATGGAAGAGAACGCCCTTGGTTAGAACAGCTAGTAACTTTAATTAGCCAGAGTTTGACTCGTTTAGTAGATGCAGTACCTCAAAGCCAACTGTTTTTTACTGACACAGTTGAATTTAGCGACGAAGGTAGTACACAACTGAAGCAAGAAGGTTCTACTGCTGTCCTTGAGGCGATTGTCACAGCCTTAGAAAATCAGCCTCAACTCTCAGAAGCCTTTGCCCAGGACATTATTAAGCAAGTCGTAAAAGAGCAAAAAGTCAAAAAAGGCTTAGTAATGCGATCGCTCAGAGCAGCCTTAACTGGAGATGTTCATGGCCCCGACCTCATACAATCTTGGTTACTACTAAATCAGATTGGTTTAGATAAGCCACGCTTGAGTAGGGCAATAACAGAAGCTAATTAGCGATTACAACAATTTTTAGATAGGTCTGGGAATGGGGAGTGGTGAGTGAGGGATTATAAGAATTCTTCCCCCATTCCCCATTCCCTATTCCCTGCTTTCACCCAGAAATATTGGGTTGATCGAGTATAGAGCAACTATAAGAACAAAAAATCATTGACTAATTCCTAATGAATTATTCCCAATTTCAAATCTAAAATAGGTAGTCAATTCTCCTCACTTTGGGAACTTGGTGTGTAAAATTCATGTCTTCAAAAACACTTAGAAGCGAAACGTAATTACAATGCCAACAAAAGCGCTTAATAGAGGGATGAGATTATCGTTCATGATAGTTACGCTGTTGATCACATCGACAGTTAATGCTGAGGAAGTGCCAACGATATTTGGAGATGTCACCATTGGCCCTCAGTTTTCCCCAGATCCCCTGACAGTTCGCGGGATGAGTGGTGGTTCAATATCTGGGAATCAAGTAGGTGGGAGAAGTGAAACAGCCACTGGCCCTTGCACCGGATTTGTTGATGAAACACCAGACCATACATTAGCGCTAACAAGTAAATTCGACTACCTGAAGTTGCAACTGCAAAGTCCTGAAGACACCACCTTGATTATCAAGGGGCCCGGTGGTACTTGGTGTAATGACGATTTTGAAGGCAAAAATGCTGGCATTATTGGTGAATGGCTGGCTGGAACTTACCAAGTTTGGGTTGGTTCCTACGAAAAAAGACAAGTATCTTCCTTACACGATACAAATTACAGAAGTTAAGTAGGGCATTGAAAAGAGGCACAAAGGGGTGTTGTTTTTACTGAGGAAAAAATTCTTTCTTCCTTGCTCCCTCATCTCCCCCACAATTATGATTGAGAGAGGCTGGAACGGCACGAGGAGCATTGTGGAAAAATTCTCCATGTCTTTGCATCCTGTTTTGCTCCCTTTTCTCGTGCGATTTTGTATTAAAATTAAGTTAACTTTGATTAAGACTTCTTGTTGGCATTGCCATAATGCCCTAACCGCTTTATGGCAGTGCATATAAGAGATCAAATTACACAAAATGGATTTATAAACATCCGTTTAAACAGCTTAATAGTGGCAGAGTGATGAACATTCGGTTACTAAGGCTGATGAATTGTATAGGCATCTAGAGGCAAATTAACATGAAATTCTCTTGGAAAGTCTTAGTACTCTGGACATTGCCGGCTTTGGTAATTGGCTTTTTCTTTTGGCAAGGGGCCTTTGCAGGCGCTCCTGCTGATATGAGTAAGAATGCAGCCAATACCCGCATGACTTATGGTCGCTTTCTAGAATACTTGGACGGCGATCGCGTCAGCAGCGTGGATCTTTACGAAGGCGGTAGGACAGCAATTATAGAAGCCCGCGATCCAGACATTGAAAATCGCGTCCAAAGGTGGCGTGTGGATTTGCCTGTTAACGCTCCTGAGTTAATTAGCAAGCTCAAAGAAAAAGATATTAGTTTTGATGCTCACCCCATGCGGAATGATGGGGCAATTTGGGGATTGTTGGGCAATCTCATATTCCCAGTTTTATTGATTACCGGGCTGTTCTTTTTGTTCCGGCGTTCTAGCAACCTCCCCGGCGGGCCAGGTCAAGCGATGAACTTCGGCAAATCTAAAGCGCGTTTCCAAATGGAGGCGAAAACCGGGGTCAAATTTGACGACGTAGCTGGTATTGAAGAAGCTAAGGAAGAATTGCAAGAAGTTGTCACCTTCCTGAAGCAGCCAGAAAGATTTACCGCAGTAGGCGCACGGATTCCCAAAGGAGTGCTGTTAGTTGGGCCTCCTGGAACTGGTAAAACTTTACTAGCAAAAGCGGTCGCGGGGGAGGCGGGCGTGCCCTTCTTCACGATCTCGGGTTCGGACTTCGTCGAGATGTTCGTCGGCGTCGGCGCCAGCCGCGTGCGCGACATGTTCGAACAGGCCAAGAAGAATGCGCCCTGCATCATCTTCATCGACGAAATCGACGCCGTTGGTCGTCATCGCGGCGCGGGTCTCGGCGGCGGCAATGACGAGCGCGAACAGACGCTGAACCAGCTGCTGGTCGAGATGGACGGCTTCGAGGCGTACCAGAGACATCATCCTGATCGCCGCGACCAACCGTCCCGACGTGCTGGACCCGGCGCTGCTGCGTCCCGGCCGTTTCGACCGCCAGGTAACTGTCGATGCACCCGATATCAAAGGGCGTTTGGAAATCTTACAAGTGCATGCGCGGAACAAGAAATTAGATCCTAGTGTATCTTTGGATGCGATCGCTCGTCGCACTCCTGGATTTACTGGTGCTGACTTAGCTAACTTGCTCAACGAAGCAGCAATTCTCACTGCGAGAAGACGCAAAGAAGCGATCACCCTCCGCGAAGTTGATGATGCGGTGGATCGGGTAGTTGCAGGGATGGAAGGTACTCCATTGGTAGATAGCAAGAGCAAGCGCTTAATTGCCTACCATGAAATTGGACACGCCTTAGTTGGGACTTTGTTAAAAGACCATGACCCAGTGCAGAAAGTTACCTTAATCCCACGGGGACAAGCACAGGGTTTAACTTGGTTTACGCCCAACGAAGAACAGGGGTTAATTTCCCGTTCCCAGTTGAAAGCCAGAATTACTGGTGCTTTGGGTGGTCGTGCCGCCGAAGAGGTCATTTTTGGCGCTGCGGAAGTCACAACTGGCGCTGGTGGAGACTTGCAACAGTTGTCGGGAATGGCGCGGCAGATGGTGACTCGTTTCGGAATGTCTGACTTAGGGCCACTGTCGTTAGAAAGCCAGCAGGGAGAAGTATTCTTAGGTCGTGACTGGACAACCCGATCTGAGTATTCTGAATCCATCGCTTCCCGCATTGATGGACAAGTGCGAGCGATCGTGGAAGAATGCTACGAAAACGCCAAGAAGATTGTCCGCGATCATCGCACTGTCACCGATCGCTTAGTCGATTTGCTCATCGAAAAAGAAACAATTGACGGCGAAGAATTCCGCCAGATTGTGGCTGAGTACGCTGAAGTCCCAGATAAGCAACAGTACGTACCGCAACTATAATATTTGACTCCTTTCCGGCTACTATCTGGAAATGAGTAAAGTGACAAAAAATAAAATGAGGATGGTATACTCCAACCTCATTTTTTGCGTTTTTTCAGTGTTAGGAAGTTTCTAATTTTAAAATTATCAAAATTTATGAACCTATAAACTCTATAACAAACCTTGTTTTTTCAACTTAGCTAGCGCATCTTCAGCAGCAGCTTTTTCTGCATCTTTTTATTGCGTCCCCTACCTTCTCCATAAATCTTTTCATCTACCAATACTTTGGCTATGAATTCTGGCGCGTGAGAAGGGCCTCCTATTTGTTCTGTAAAATATTTGGGGGGATTCGGAGTAATGTTGCGTTGCACCCATTCTTGAAAGCGATTTTTTGAGTCTACATTAGAACGAGACACAACTATATGCTTAGGATCTACAGAATCAAATAGCGGTTCTATAATTGCGCGAACTGCTTCAATATTGGAATCATTATCTAAATAGAAAGCACCAAGTACAGCTTCAAAGGTGCTACTGAGCAAATTAGGATTTTGGAAGCCTCCGTCTCGAATAGCGCCTTTTCCTAACCGCATCCTAAAGTCTAAACCTACCTCCTCGGCGAACTTTGCTAATTGTTTCTCATCTACCAACGCCGAACGCCGCCGTGTTAATTCATCTTCTCCCATTTCTGGGTGACAACTGTATAGATACTCACCACTTAAGAAATTCAGCAAAGCATCACCGAGGAATTCTAAGCGTTCATTGTGTTCGCCTTCTCCGGGGTTTTCATGGACATAAGAACGGTGGGTAAGTGCTTGTCGTAAAAGTTTTTCATTATGAAATATTAGAAGTTTGTGCATTTTATCTTATGTCTTGTTGCAGAAATTGACTGTTGGGAAAATTGACAATTGTTTTTTGTTCAGACATGAAAACACCGCAAATTGCGGTGTTTTGGGAAAACCCAGTTTTTTATTTGACTGGGTTTTTCAAAGCTATTTTATGCAGCCAACATATCTAACTCAGTTAAAAATAACTCATGATTTTGTTTTCTGACTTTGCCATCCTTGACAGCAACATCAATAAACTGGCTAAAATTCTTAAATCTCTTGCCATTAGCTGTAGAAATAGATGAGCATCCTTGATATTTATCACAAAGTTGACGCATCAATTTATCAATACTACCAAATACGGTAGGTTTACCTTGGTTTGAAAGAGTATTGATAGCTTCAATTAGATACTCTATAGCCTCTTTGCAATTAATCTGAGACATAAGAGTCGTGTTTTGAGCTTGAGTCTTATTGTTAGTTAATCTGGGTAAATCATCTAAAAAGTAAAATTCATCAGCCAATTCTTTCAGCTTTTGTTTTACATTACCTTTTTGAGCAAGAATGATGGCTTGTTTCCCTAATTTTTGCAGATTATGAACTAATTTTATAAAGTCTCCATCTCCTGATATGATCATAATTATATCTGGAGACATATTGCTGTGAATATCCCCTAAGCAATCAGCTATTAATTGGTTATCTGCACTATCTTTTAAAGGACAAGGAACATTAAGACAGTTAAAAAGATTACCGAAATCATCCTTTACAGAAACTTGATCTTGACACTGTGCATTGTAGTAAACTTTTGCACTAATTACACGTCCTTTGGATTGTGCTAAATCCAACAATGATTTAGCCTGAGATGGACTTAATTTAGCATTTTGATAATCCCAATATATGGAAATTAGAGGTAGCTGCTGGCTTGCTTGTTTTTTGGAAAATTGATTAGCGTGTGGCATCGTAATGTATCCAGTTATTGTTTGGTAAACTGGACAGCTTCAACAAATTACACATCTGGCAGTAGGAGGGCTTTATACTGGGAATTTATACTTAAAAAGTACTACCCTGCAATAAAGCTTTGTACTGTCGCTTTCGTTTGGTTCAAGTCTCAGCCGTAGAACTCCTGGCTTCCTACCAAGTTTCGCGTCATCCTTTCCCCTGAGCATTCATCCAAACATCTTGTCTTCCTGTTGAAAGTCTAGTCAATCAGTTGACTTGACATTTAGCTAAATAATCAGCCGAAGGGATGACACGAAGCTTGGCAGAAAACTAGGAATTCTGCTGCTGAGACAACACCAAAAACCTGCGTTTTAGAGTGCGGTTGTTTGTTCTGTCTTATGTACAGAGTGACATGGATGACCCTGGATTGTCAATATACTTATTTATGAAGATTTCGTAAAAGCGCTCACCCATATTCATGAACTTTAAAAATGTTATATGTATTACTTTAAAATATTTTAGTGAATAAATAATTTACGGTTTACTTTGTGCGATCGCACTATACAAAATACCTAAAATTTTCTTAATATCCTTAATATAATATTCACTCAAATCAATCGAAACTACATTACCTTCAAGCTTGAGAAATTGCCAGATAGTACCGATAGTAACAGCACCATATATAGCTTTAATTTGATTTCCACCTCTTTCGTTAAATAACTGAGCAGCTACCATTTCGGCAATACATTGGGCTAAACCAGACCTCAAATTCTCATTTTTACTTTCTACTAAGACAATCACCGGACTACGTACAAGCAACTGCTCTGAAGAAAGACTCAAAATAAAATCACAAAATCCATTTAATCCTCGTTGACTATCAACGGTAAAATCAACTCCCGAAAAAAAGCTGATTTCATAATTAAATTTGCGTCTAATTTCTAATAAAATTGGACTGATTATCATTTCACTCCGAGCTTTTTCAGAACTTATCGCTACTGCTAAGTCAACATTTTCCCTCAGAATAGTAGATAATAAATCACTACAATCTTGCTCCTCGACATTTGCAAATAGTCCAGATGATTCGTGGATAATCAACCCAAAAGAATCGATAACTTCAACAAGTTTAAAATCACTATAAGCCATAAAACTTAATCCTTTGTCTTATGACTGAATCCTATAACAAAGTTTAAAAATTTCGCTTTGGCAGAAACACCTTAGCTAAATCAAGAGATAAATCAGGGAAGCAGGGAAAATTTATTACCTCATTTGACAAGAAAATTCGCTTATTTGAATAACCATAT
This sequence comes from Nostoc cf. commune SO-36, assembly GCF_023734775.1. NCBI lineage: Bacteria > Bacillati > Cyanobacteriota > Cyanophyceae > Nostocales > Nostocaceae > Nostoc > Nostoc commune. The sequence continues at coordinate 3,087,724 of NZ_AP025732.1, forward strand.
CTGCCTTGGTTATCCTGATATGGTTCACTGTAAGCTTCCAAATAATTATCGAATAAATTGAATATCCAATAATCAGTGATACCCGCTTTAGCATAGAGAGGGATTTTCACATCTTGGTCATAAGCCAAAGAAGAATCTGAAACTTCCATCACCAATAAAACATCAGCAGGTTTAGGGTGAGCCGACAGATAATCATCAGCACGGTTTTGAACAATCGCAAAATCTGGTTCAGGTTCGCTATTAGGCGGCAAAGCAATCGGGGCTTGTGATTGCAAAGTAGCCTTGTCTCCCAGTATTTTGGGGAGTTCCTTCCATAATTTTCTTAAGCAAGTTTCATGGGCTTTACCTTTGGATGCCATTTCAATAATTTCCCCGTTAATTAATTCAATATGGTCATCTTCATGGAAAAAGCCCAATTCTCCAAGCCTGTGGTATTCATCCAGTGTGAAGCGTTTAGCTTGAGCAATACTCATAACCTTACCTTTGTCTCATTGCCATAATCCCTATTCTAAATGTGTCAGAAATTGGTATGCTAAAGGCCGAGACTCGCTATAAAAGCAAACAATGCCTGCGCCTACCATCAACCCCACGATCACTGCCTTTCCCTTGACTGCCGTAGTCGGTCAAGAAGCAATTAAATTAGCCTTGCTGTTAGCAGCCGTTGATCCTGGTTTGGGAGGAGTAGCGATCGCAGGTCGTCGCGGTACGGCAAAATCTGTAATGGCTCGTGCTATCCATGCTCTACTACCGCCGATTGAAGTTGTCAAAGGCTCAATCAGCAATTGTGACCCCAATCACCCAGAAGAATGGGACGATCAACTATTGGCGGAGTACGCAGATAAAGATATTCAAGATGTGCCCGTCGAAATTATCCCCGCGCCTTTTTTGCAAATTCCTCTAGGTATTACAGAAGACCGACTCCTCGGTTCAGTGGATGTCGAAAAGTCGGTAAAACAAGGTGATACCATTTTTCAGCCCGGTTTACTCGCTACAGCAAACCGGGGTGTACTGTACGTAGATGAAATTAATTTATTAGATGACCAAATATCAAATCAGCTTCTAACAGTATTATCTGACGGACGCAACCAGATAGAACGAGAAGGGATTAGTTTTCAGCATCCGTGCAAATCCCTATTTATTGCCACCTACAATCCAGAAGAAGGCGGATTACGGGAGCATTTATTAGATAGAATTGCGATCGCACTTTCTGCTGACGGTGTACTTGGCTTAGATCAAAGAGTAGAAGCAGTAGAGCAAGCGATCGCTTATTCTAAATCTCCCCAAGATTTTCTCAAACAGTACAACGAAGATTTAGACTCCCTGAAAACCCAAATCATCTTGGCGCGGGAATGGTTAAAAGAAGTCATCATCACCCATGAACAAATTGCCTATTTAGTGGATGAGGCTATTCGCGGCGGAGTTCAGGGACATCGCGCCGAGTTATTCGCCACGCGGGTTGCTAAAGCTGCTGCGGCTTTGGAGGGACGGACAACAGTTAATGCCGAAGATTTGCGCCGTGCTGTAGAACTGGTAATTGTACCACGTGCCACAGTTGTGCAGACACCGCCACCAGATCAAGCACCACCACCGCCTCCACCACCGCCACAACAGAATCAAGAAGAACCCCAAGACGAATCTGAAGAGGAACAAGAGGAACAAGAAGAACAAGAAGAAAATCAAGAGCAAGAACCCCCCGACATCCCGGAAGAGTTTATCTTTGATCCAGAAGGGGTAATCCTTGATGACAGCGTGTTGTATTTTACCCAAACAGCGAAGCGGCAAGGTAAATCTGGTAGTCGCAGTGTCATCTTTTCTGATGATAGGGGACGCTACATTAAGCCAATGTTACCCAAGGGAAAAGCGCGACGCATTGCAGTAGATGCTACCTTGAGAGCAGCTGCTCCTTATCAAAAAGCACGCAGAGAAAGACAACCAGATAGAAAAGTTATTGTCGAACAGCCTGATATTCGCTCAAAACGCTTGGTACGCAAAGCCGGGGCGTTGGTAGTATTTGTGGTAGATGCTTCTGGCTCAATGGCCCTCAATCGAATGCAATCGGCTAAAGGTGCGGTGATGCAACTGTTGACAGAAGCTTATCAAAACCGCGATCAAATAGCATTAATTCCCTTCCGGGGAGAACAGGCAGAGGTATTATTGCCTCCCACACGTTCTATTGCTTTAGCGCGTAACCGTTTGGAAAGGTTGCCCTGTGGCGGGGGTTCGCCCTTAGCGCATGGTTTAACTCAAGCTGTGCGCGTCGGCTTAAATGCTCAGATGAGTGGAGATATTGGGCAAGTTGTCCTTGTAGCAATCACCGATGGGCGGGGTAATATTCCCTTAGCGCGTTCTTTGGGTGAACAGCTTGAACCAGGAGAAAAGCCAGATATCAAAGGAGAATTATTAGAAATTGCTGCCAGAATTCGTGCTTTGGGGATGCAACTATTAGTAATTGATACGGAAAGTAAATTTGTGTCTACTGGCTTTGCTAAAGAATTATCGCAAACAGCAGGCGGTAAATATTATCATTTGCCAAAAGCGACAGATCAAGCTATTGCTGCTATGACCAAAGGTGCGATCGCTGATTTAAAATCTAGATAATTTGTCATTAGTCATTTGTCAGTTGCTTTTCTACTAATCACTGACCATTGACTAATGACTACGAGCCAGTGGGCATTACCTGTGGTTGTAAATAGCAAATCAAATCCTGAATTCCCTTTTGCAAATAGCGTGTTACCGTCATTGGACTAGTGCCAATATTTTTAGCGGCATCCTTGCGAGAAAGTTTCCTTCAAGAATACCATTTCTACTGCCATGCGGGGCTTTTCTTCCAACATATTGATTGCGCCTTGGAGTTGTTGGCGTTCTTCTTCTTGTTGCAGAAGTACATGAGAACGAGGACAAGGAAGTGCTTCACCCAAGGTTATTTGGCAATCAACATAGTTAACTGCGGTTGCATCTAAACTCAAAGGCATCCGATTTTGAGCGGCTAACTTAGTTTTCTTGCCATTCTTGCACAGATACCCTCAGGTGGCTGGCAATTTCAGCATCCTTGGGCTGGCGACCTAAAGACATTGCCAAGTCCTTGCGGATCTTTTGCCCTTCATTGTATAATTCTTGCCAACGACGGGGGATTTTTAATAGAGTACTGCGATCGCGCAAGAAGTGCAGCATCTCACCGCGAATATATGGCACTGCAAAGGAACTAAAAGCATATCCTTGGCTAGGGTCAAAACGTTCAATAGCCCTAATCAAACCAAAATACCCAATTTGTTCTAAATCTTCATAAGGTTCATTACATTGATGGCTGAACTTATGAGCCATCTTCCGCACTAAGCCAGTATGTAACTGTACAAGTTTATTACGAAGTTTAATAGATGGATTCTGGTGGTACAAGTGTAATAATTCTATACCATCAGTTCGTAAAGAGGACTCACTTGTTGCCATATACATTCCTTTGTTGTAACTCCTATTCCTGGGAAAATGGAGTTGCGTATATTTTTTTCTAAGTTGTTATTATTTTGCTTAGTCAGGGAAGAATAAGCCATCGTCGTTTCACTGAACTTATGAAGGATCGAACTCTATAATTCAGTATTTGTACGCATGATTTTGCTAACATCTCTGTTGGAAGTTGTTTCTATTTTTTACATAACTCTTCAATGACACATAATCTTTAGCTTTTGCAACAAAAACTAGCTATTTATGCTGAACAATGCATAACTGGACTAATAGCCATCTGTCATACTGAGAGCAACGTGGATCGGCACTGAATTAATCGCAAAAGAGACTGAGCAATTTTATCTCTGAGTACGCACTGTTATTAATAAAGCTCAGAAATCCAAATTGGCGGTTGGGTTGAAAAACAAAATCCAAGCTACAAAAAACAGAATTTTACCTCATTTTTATAAGGATTTATACTTAGCTGAGTATTGAGTGAAATTTCCATTCAATTTTGAGAAAACAGGAACTTTGGAAACTTATAAATGTAAAAACATAGAAACAAGTTATGGATATGTAAGTTTGGTGGGTGTCACACTTCTGCTAGACACAAGGGTGAACAATGAAAATCACCAAACATCGCCAGAAAATTCTTGATGCACTTCAACAATGGTTTAGCATCCATAAACAAGGGTCTAGCCTAGATAAAGTTGTGTCAATAACTCGGAATGCAACCATGTCAGAAAGCAATAGTTCAACGCTGGTTGCAAACTATGCCTTAAATCGTTGGCTGTTAATCGCAAAGATTGGTAACAATAGGAATAAGCACAACGTTTTCCTAAAAAACAGTTTTTCAATATGAGCAATACCAGTAATTTTCGTGAAGCTATCCGTGAGGCTAAATCTCACGCCCTTGTTGGCCCAAACGTAATCGCCAACGCCCTCCCCTACGTCGGTGGTGGATTGGTGCTAACGGCATTAGGAACCTACGGCGGTTTGGGAGTTATCCGTACTAACCCCGAAATATTCTTTCCCACCTTCATTGGTGCGGTGATTGTAGAGTTAATTTTGTTCTTTGTTGCCCAAAATGTTGCCCAAAAAGGCAATAAGGGACTTGCGCTACCTCTGTTGGCAACCTACAGCCTCTTGTCTGGATATACTCTCAGTGGTTTGATATTTGTCGCTTTGAGATCCCAAGGTGTTGGTATTCAAGGCATTGGGTTGGCTGCCCTTGGTTGTGGTGTCACCTTTATTGCTGCCCGTCAAATTGGTTCAAATCTTTCTGAACAAGATGGGATGGCTTTGACGAAAACCATCAATCTCGGCGTTATTGCCTTGGTGGTTGTGTGCCTTGCCCAATTTGGGTTTGCCATGTTTGGTGTTTACACGCCAAATTGGTTAGAAATCGCCATTTCCGGTTTAGGAGTATTTCTGTTTGTTGGGGTTTCTGTTGTCGATTTCTACATCTTGCCCCGCACTTACAGCGATGACCAATATCTGCCTGCTGCTTTGTCGATGTACCTTACTTACATCAACTTGTTTGTCTTTATCTTGCGGTTGCTAATTGCCATCAATGGCCGCGATTAATTCTCTGTAGGCACTAACACAAGTAAAATTTTCTAAAGTAAAACCGTGGTTAAATTTTTAGCAACCACGGTTTTTTCATCTGTTTAACAGTATAATATGTATATTAAGTTAAGCCTCAAGTGAGCAAAACTATGCTTGAACTCTTAAATATAAAAATTGAAGTAGAAAAATTGTCTAATATCTTGGGTAAGGCTGAGGACTGTCTTTGACCTCCAATATTTGACTGCAAGAATTCAATATTTAGATCAAGTAATTGCTCAACCGGACTTTTGGAATAATCCAACCCGTGCTTATGAACTACTTCAAGAAATTGAATACTCTATATTCTATAAGCATCAGAAATATCAGCGCTGGTGTTCGATTCTAGAAGATATCAAGGCTGCGTTGGAATTGCTGGAATTATCAGCCGATGAACAATTGTGGCAAGAGGTACAAAGCAACCTTATTCAACTCCAACAAGAACTCGAAACAGCAGAAATACGACAATTATTTTCTGACCCCCACGACCAAAAAGGTGCATTTCTCACTATTGCTGCTGAGGTTGATAATGCAGATGATCAATACTGGGCATATATGTTGCTACAAATGTACTGTCGTTGGGGAAAAAGCCACAATTATCCATTGGATGTAGTAGAGATTTCTGAGGGAAATGAAGCCGGAATTAAGTATGCAACCTTAGAAATTACAAAACGTTATGCATACGGCTACCTCAAATCAGAAACAGGCACACATCAACTACAGCAAATATCGCCCTTTGATGCTACTAACAGCTTGCGGACGAGTTTAGCTAGTGTAGAAGTTCTCCCAATATTGGATGAGTCTGTTGAGTGGGAGATTCCAGAGAAGCATTTAGAAATTACTTTGCCGCGCCATCGGGGGAATGTCAACCGCCCAGAAACATGGGTGCGAGTGTTTCATATTCCTACCGGGATTAGTGTATTTTGCGATCAAGAGCGCAGTCAGATGCAAAACAAAGAGAAAGCCTTAGTTATTCTCGAAGAGTAAACTATTTGCGATGCCTACGGTTGGCTACGCCTACGCACTAGCCCAAGGTGTCCAGATTGACAAAATTCAACCCGGACAGATAAAATCCCTATCCAACAAGCTCATCCGTGAATATATCTTGTATCCTTACACTCAGGTGAAAGATTTACGCACTAATTTAGAAACATCTGCTGCGACAGAAGTATTTAGACGGTAAAATTGATTTGTTTATCAAAGCCTATCTGCAACAGCTATATCTCACTACTTCAGGGGATAAGGAAGTGCTTGATAATTTAAAGTAACTTTTGTAACCTATACAAGTTGTGCAGAAAAAATTTGCCCAACTACAGCTAAAATCAAGAAACATAAAAAGAGCAATTTTCTAATCCAAAGCGCTCTATCTATCATTCAGCAAGCATTATGGATGTCCTAGAACTCAAACGCGAAATCGAAACGTTGTCTGGCCGCCTGGGTAAAACCCAGGACTATCTTTGACGTACCTGCACTAACAGCCAAAATTCAAGACCTCGAAAAAATATCTTCTCAACCAGAATTTTGGAATGAGCAAACCCAGGCGCAACAAACGCTGCAAGAACTCAACGACCTGAAAGCCCACCTTCAGCAATACGATCGCTGGCACGCCAATCTAGAAGATACTAAGGCTGTTGTTGAATTGTTGGAGTTAGAAACTGATGAGGCACTACTCCAAGAAGCAGAATCTACCATCACCAAGCTGAATCGTGACCTCGACCAGTGGGAGTTACAACAGTTACTTTCCGGCCCATACGATGCGGAAGGTGCTGTACTGACGATTAGTGCTGGTGCTGGTGGCACAGATGCTCAAGACTGGGCATTTATGCTGATGCGGATGTACACTCGTTGGGGCGAAGCACACGGTTATAAGGTAACTTTAGCTGAAGAGTCGGAGGGTGATGAAGCTGGAATTAAATCGGCAACCCTAGAAATTACTGGTCGCTATGCTTATGGTTACTTGCGATCGGAAATGGGTACACATCGCTTAGTGCGGATTTCACCTTTTAATGCCAATGGCAAACGACAAACCAGTTTTGCAGGGGTGGAAGTGATGCCACAGATTGATAATTCTGTGCAGTTGGATATTCCAGATAAAGATTTGGAAATCACCACAACTCGTTCTGGTGGTAAAGGTGGGCAAAACGTCAACAAAGTAGAAACTGCGGTGCGGATTGTTCACCTTCCTACTGGTCTTGCCGTGCGCTGTACAGAAGAGCGATCGCAGCTGCAAAATAAAGAGAAAGCCCTAAATCGCCTCAAAGCAAAGCTGTTGGTCATCGCCAAAGAGCAACGCGCCCAAGAAATTGCCGAAATTCGTGGCGATATGGTAGAAGCCTCCTGGGGAAACCAAATCCGTAACTATGTGTTTCACCCTTACCAAATGGTGAAGGATTTACGTACAAATACAGAAACTACAGCTATTGGTGATGTGATGAATGGCGAACTTGATACATTCATTCAAGCTTATCTGCGCCAAGAAAATAAACTAGTAGAAAACACTCCGGCATGATTAAGGGCTAGCAAGAGGTACTAGGTAATTTTTTCACTTTATGGACTTCCAGTGAGAAAACATCCCATCCTAGGGGCGCATAGATGTGCGCCCCTACCTTTGTGTACCTTGTCTTTGAGATGAGCGCGTAGGCGTAGCTAGTCGTAGATATCGCCTAGCAGCCGATATTAATGGCGGTTTTTCAGATAAATACCTAGCAATATACAGGGGATCGCAATTCTATTCCAGTCCAACTGTTACAGTTATAAAAGAGTCTGTAGACAAATAATTATGAGCAACTCTCCTTCGACAGAACCTCAACCTAGCTACGTAAAACTCGCTATGCGAAACATGGTGCGGAAGGGTGCAACTTCCCTGAAGCATTTTGCGTTGACTGCTATAGGGCTTTTAGCCCTGCTTGTTGGTCTTGCTTACTTAACTCACTAACAACAAACCGTAAACCTCAGATTAGGAGACTTTGTGCCCCTGAGAGTTGAACTATATGTAGAAGAGTATTTTTATGAGTTGTCCCCGACAACATCCGTAAAAATTGAGGATACTGATGCCCGAATTACTCCTGAAACTTGGGAAAACTGGTTTAATCAGTGGTTAGAAATACTTTACCCGCAGATTCCGCCAGCGCCAAGCTATGAAATAGGGCTACGTTTGACAGATGATTCGCAAATTCAAGAACTGAATGCTCAGTATCGACAACAAAACAAGCCTACAGACGTTTTAGCTTTTGCTGCTTTGGAGGCGGATTTTCCTCAAAGCGAAGAAATGCTGATCTCTATACCATTATATCTAGGTGATATCATAGTGTCTGTAGATACAGCACAACGTCAATCTCAACAACAAGAACATAGTTTACAAACCGAGCTAGCCTGGTTAACTGCTCACGGTTTGTTGCACCTGCTGGGCTGGGATCATCCTGATGAAGAAAGTTTGGAGCGAATGTTAGAACAGCAAGTGAGATTGCTGAAAGGAATAGGTATTGCTATTGACATGGAATAGCAGTAACTTATGTATCTTGAGTGTCAATTTTGGGTAATACTTTTATAATACCTCTGTGGAAAATTGCCTAAAGATTGCCTCAAAGTTAATTACGCCCTTAAGATTGGCGAATATTCCCACTGTAGCAACTCTATTTTTGTATTTTATAAGTCTATGTCCCAAAAAATTTCTCCATCACCAACACCTACCACGTTACAAACACTGGTGTCTAACGAACGGGAATTCTCCTGGAAAGTAGCCTCTAATTTATTTGTTAGCTTTAAATATGCCTGGGCTGGAATCAGCTATAGTTTTCAAACTCAACGTAATTTTCGCATCCACATAAGTGTTTGTGCAATGGCGATCGCATTAAGCGTTTTTTTGCATCTGCAAGCGGTGGAAATAGCGGTAATTGGGATAACTAGTGGTTTAGTTTTGGCATTAGAGTTACTAAATACAGCGATCGAGTCTCTTGTGGACTTAACCGTTAAGCAGACATATCACGATTTGGCAAAAATTGCTAAAGATTGTGCAGCAGGTGCAGTGCTTGTATCTGCTTTGGTAGCAGTGCTGGTAGCTAGTATCCTATTACTGCCTCCTTTGGTAAGGTTAATTATATCGGCTTTGTAGAGGTGATTGGCGTAGGCTACGCCAAGTGAGCCGCTAAGAGGATCACCGTCTGTCCGATTCCTTTTGGAAAACACATTTAAAATTTAAGTAGGGCGATCCTAGTTATTTGGTAATCTTTTAGGAAGTGGCTGGTCGTAAAGTAGCTACTTTATATCTACGCGTTCACGTCAGCGTTATTTTTACACCTAGCAAACAAATAGCATGAGATACTTGTCTATGCTTTTTGCAACTGATGAGTGGTAAAAACTAGGAGTGATAAGCTTTGATTATAGTTATCGACAATTACGACAGTTTTACATATAATTTAGTGCAGTATCTGGGAGAATTAGCAGCAGAATTCCCAGTAGCAGATGATATTAAAGTTTTTCGTAACGACAAAATATCCATAGATGAGATTCGGGCATTAAAGCCGGAAGCCGTAGTTATTTCTCCTGGGCCTGGTCGCCCGGAAGATGCTGGCATTTCTTTAGAATTGATTGAACAGCTAGGACAAGAGTTACCAATTTTGGGTGTTTGTTTGGGACATCAAAGTATTGGTCAAGTATTCGGTGGTAAAATAATTCCTGCTCCAGAGTTGATGCATGGCAAAACCTCTCAAGTGTCTCACACTGGGGTGGGGGTTTTTCGGGGATTAGAAAATCCTTTAACCGCCACCAGGTATCATAGTTTGGTCATCGAACGTGAGACTTGCCCAGATGTGTTAGAAATCACCGCTTGGGTTGAAGATAACACCATTATGGGAGTGCGACACCGGAACTATCCTCACATTCAGGGCGTCCAATTTCATCCAGAGAGTGTCCTGACATCTTCAGGAAAACAGTTATTGCAAAATTTTCTGAAACAGTTAAAGTCGAGAGCGTAATTAATGAAACGACGACAGTTGATGGGCTATGCTGGGGCGGGGTTGGTAACAGCTTTGCTTACTACCTTGGGTTCTGAATCTCAAGCTGACGCACAATCTAGCGGTTTATCAGTTCAGTGGTTGGGTCATACTTGCTTTCTTTTTACTGGTGGTGGTGCAAAAATTCTTGTAAATCCATTTCGGACGGTCGGCTGTACTGCTAAGTATCGCCCACCAAAAGTTGCAGCAGATTTAGTGCTGATTAGCAGTCAACTGCTGGATGAAGGTGCTGTAGATGTATTACCAGGAAATGCAAAACTCATCTACGAACCAGGAGTTTACGAGTTCAAAGGCATTAAGTTCCAAGGAATCGCTATAGACCACGATCGCAAAGGTGGTAAGCAGTTTGGCTCAAATACCGCTTGGAGTTGGAAGCAAGGCGGAATTAATATTTTACACTTAGGGGGAGCAGCCGCACCCATTTCCATTGAGCAAAAAATCCTGATGGGACGGCCTGATGTGGCATTTGTTCCAGTGGGAGGCAGTGCAAAAGCCTACAATGCCCAGGAAGCAAAGCAGGCTATTCAAGTGTTAAATCCTAAGTTGGTGATTCCGACCCATTACCGGACACAGGCGGCTGATGCTGCTGCGTGCGATATTTCACCACTGGATGATTTTCTGACCTTGATGCAAGGTATGACAGTGCGGCGTAGTAATGGAGATAGTATTTCCATTAACCCTGGTAAATTACCGGAAAATAGCGAAATTCAGGTTTTGAGTTACAAGTTTTGAATAAAGGAGATTGGCAAAGAAGCAGAGGAAGCAGGGGGAAATAATGACTCCTGCCTCCATCTCCTGAATTCAGGATTCTGTATTCTGAATTCTGATTTTAGAATGTATACCATTCTGGGCCAAGCTTATCTGCTTCGCTGATGGGAGTCTCAACGGCTGTCGTCTCATTTATAGTCCAAATATTGTCTGCACCTGCTGTCTGATCGCGCCAGTAGACATCGGTCTTACCATCACCGTTAAAATCGCCAAGAGATGGTGTCAAGGCCGCGTTATTAGTTGGTAAGAAAGCTTCAGTAGCAACTGTTGTACCATCCATCAACCAAGCGGTGTTCGCACCTGTGGTTCCATTGCGCCAGAAGATATCAGTCTTGCCATCACCGTTGAAATCACCAATTTTGGAAGTCCAGGATGAGTCAAGTGTTCCCAAAGCACCTTCTGTGACTAAGATACCTCTCATTGTCCAAATCTTGTTCTCACCTGTTGCAGCGTTTCTCCACAGCAAGTCAGTGCTTAAATCGCCGTTGAAATCGCCAACACTATAAGTCCAGGCTGCATCTTGTGATTGCAGTGCAAATTCAGTCTTTTGCGTACCATCCATAAACCAAGCAAGGTTATCGCCGGTTGTCTGATTGCGCCAGAAGATGTCACTCTTACCATTGCCGTCGAAATCAACAATGGTAGAAGTTAGTGCTGTGTCTGTAGTGTCTAGAACAGTTGCCGTCACAACTGTAGTGCCATCCATCTCCCAAATAGCGTTCTCACCGGTTGTAGCATTATGCCAGAAGATATCGGTTTTGCGATCGCCGTTGAAATCGCCAATCTGAGAAGTCCAGGCTGCATCAACGCTAGCTAGAGAAGCCGCATTAGCAACTCTTGTACCATCCATGAGGACAATGTTATTCTCACCGGTTGTCTTATTGCGTAATAAGAAGTCGGTTTTGCCATCATTGTTAAATTCGCCAATTTTGTAATCATAGGCGGATAGGTCAAATTGACCTAAAGAACCCTGTTCGACAACTCTTGTCCCATCCATTAGGCGAACGATAATCTCACCGGTTTGGCTATTTACCCAAAGTTTGTCTGTTTTGCCATCACCGTTGAAGTCAGGAACAATTGCGGCACTGGTTAGGTAAGGATTAGGATTAGGATTTGCTGATGCTACCGCAGATGATTCCAATTGTGAGGAACTTCTACCCCCAAAAGATGAACCATAAGAAGTAAATTCTAAGCTGCTTGGTTGTTGTAAAGGTTCTAATGGCTGTCCAGATGTACTTGTATTTAAAGCCGACTTTTGAGGATTTTTACTTTCAAACATGGTATTTTCTTATGACTGTGTTTGTTATCTTTTTTTAACTTTATTTTGCAGCCTCTTTCTGTAACCAAATAACATTTAGTAGGTTTTCAATATTTCTTTATAACTATTTTTTTTTGCTTAATGTTAGTTTTTAAACACAAACTTTTATTTCTTATAAATGATTTATTAAAATATTTCAAGTAGCATTTTAAACAATTAGAAAATGTTTTATGTGTGTGATGATTTAAAAATAAAACTAGGTTATGTTTTTCTCTTTTATTCAAGTTCTGATGACTTAAGTAAAAATAAATATTGGTTAAAATAACTTAGATTAGCAACTACCGAGAAGCACCATCTGTGCATCCTCTGGTTGTGAAAAGTGTAAAATAACACAATACTTTCATAAACACATCAACTATGCAAACAGAATATCGGCAGCGCCGCGAGCATTTAATGGCAAAAATTGGTGATGGTACAGCCATTTTTCGCAGTGCGCCAATGGCAGTGATGCACAACGATGTCGAGTATGTTTATCGGCAAGACAGTGATTTTTTCTACTTGACTGGTTTTAATGAACCACAGGCAGTAGCAGTTTTAGCACCGCATCATGCAGAACATCGATTTGTGCTATTTGTCCAACCGAAGGATCGTGAAAAGGAAGTATGGACTGGTTATCTCAATGGGGTAGATGCAGCGAAGGAAATTTATGGTGCTGATGAAGCGTACCCCATTAGCGAGTTAGATGAAAAATTGCCGCAGTATTTGGAAAAAGCCAGCCGGATTTACTATCACTTAGGACGCGATCGCAATTTTAACGATCAAATCTTGAAACATTACCAAAGTTTACTGCGGACTTATCCGAAGCGCGGTACAGGGCCGATCGCTATTGAAGATACTGGCCCTGTCCTCAGCAGCATGAGATTAATCAAAAGTGAAGCTGAGTTGGAATTGATGCGTCAAGCAGTGGCGATCGCCACTGAAGCCCACAATTACGCCCAAGAAATTGCTGCACCTGGACGTTATGAGTACGAAATACAAGCGGAGATGGAACGCATCTTTCGCGTGCGGGGTGGGTTAGGGCCAGCTTACCCTTCCATTGTGGCTTCCGGCGCGAATGCTTGCGTACTCCACTACATTGAAAATAATCGTCAAATGCAGGATGGAGAATTACTACTAATTGATGCCGGTTGTGCCTACGGTTATTACAACTCGGATATTACGCGGACATTTCCTGTAGGTGGCAAATTTACGCCAGAACAAAAGACGCTGTATGAAATTGTTTTAGAAGCACAAAAACAAGCGATCGCTCAAATTCAACCAGGTAATCCCTTCAAATTAGTTCACGATACAGCAGTACGTGTTCTCACAGAAGGTTTAGTCGAACTTGGCATTCTCAAAGGTGAAATTGATAAGTTAATTGAAGAAGAGAAATATAAGCCATATTATATGCATCGCACTAGTCATTGGTTAGGTTTAGATGTCCATGATGTGGGCGTTTACCAGCACGGTGAAGACAAACCGCAAATTTTGCAACCAGGTCAAATTTTGACAGTGGAACCAGGACTATATATTGTGCCAGATACGAAACTAGCAGAAGACCAGCCACAGACTGATCCGCGATGGGTTGGTATTGGCATTCGGATTGAGGATGATGTGTTAGTTACATCTGATGGACATGAGGTGTTAACTGCGGGGGTTCCCAAAGCAGTAGATGAAATAGAAAGTTGAAGACTGCCTTTCTTGATAAAAATGGGGATGGTGTCTACCATCCCTAAGGAACTTCCAACTAAAAAAATATCCTATCGCGGTGTAGGCAGGGGGGCAGGGAGTTAAGCTAAAGGAAAAATGACGGTGAAGGTGGAACCAATGCCTACCTCTGATACTAGGTTAATTTGACCTTGTAATAGTTCTACTAAGCGACAGACGATCGCTAACCCCAATCCTGTACTATCAGGAAGATAGGGGCGATTGCTAGAAGTCACGCGAAAGTATGGTTCAAATATCTGGGCTTGGTTTTCGGGTGCAATGCCAACTCCAGTGTCAGAAACTACGATCGTCCATGTCTGATTCTCCAACACCTGACACATAATAATAATAGTCCCCGACTCTGTATAACGAATCGCATTACTAATAAGATTTGTAATAATTTGTTGGCATTGAAAAGGGTCTGTGATTATTTCTTTGGGAGCGCGATCGCAATCGACTACGACTTTTAAATTTTTCCCAGCAGCTAAAGGTTCCAACATTTCACATACATTATTAATTAATTCAAGCACATCGGTGGGTGCTAGTTGGAGTTTTATTTGCCCTGCATCATGCCGCGAAAGTTCTAATACATCGTTGATCATATGGAGTAACTGTCTACCGTTGCGTAACACGCGCTCAATATGTTCTAGATTGGTATAGTTGTCTTTTATCTCAGTCTTTCGTTGTTGGCGTAAAAATAGATCAGAGTAACCAATAATGGAAGTTAAGGGATGTTTCAATTCATGGGCTAGTTGCGAAATATACTCGTTATTTACACTAATCAAGCGTGTGAGTTCATCATTATGGAGTGTTAGTGATAACTGCAACTGGTGTAATTCTCGCAACCGCTCCTCAACATAACTCTTGAAACAGCGAGCGATCGCTTCGTCTAGGATAGCGTCAATCAAACGCATAGAACGAATTATCTCTACAGGTGTTCCCCCCAATAAATCTGGTTGTAAAGCATCAAAAATTGCTGTTCGCAGCAAATGATATTCTCTGGCAATTTCTGCTGGATCAAAGCCTTGTTCTGCTCGAATAGCTCCATGCTGAAGACTGGCAGTAACTATTGACTCAATATCATTATCCTGATATTTTGAAAGCACTGTCACCATTGCTTTTAAAACATCAGGGACATGATCCTTTACTGCTGTGTAAGATAGGTCATCAGCACTTTCAATTCGTCTATCCTTGCGAACTGCTAGAATCCATTTATCGAGGATGGTGTCCGTTTTTTCAGCCAGTGCTTGACTAAAATCCATTATGTTAAATATCAGCTAAGAGATAGATGAGTAAAGTTCCATATCCAATTAGTTTAGCGAGTGCAGGGAGTTTATACCATATTTACTAATTTTCTTCACCTACCAAAAGGAGTACATTGTCCATGTTCTTTTGTTTGCTGATTAACTAACTGTATCTAAAATTTTTCAGTATCATCTATTTTATATTCAAAAATATTAATCAAGCACGTAACATTCTTGATGCTTGGCTCGACTATATTATTTAGCAGTCCGTGTAAGGAGTTCACCACAACACGACTAAAATCATAGGTTTTATTTATTAAAAATAATTGCGAGTAAACACTTAACTATAGTATTAAAGTTAACAGCAATCATCATAATACCAATAGCTTTTACTGAGCATCGATGTTATATTGTGCATAATTTAGTATCCATTAGAGTAAGTCAGCCTAATTCAGCGTGTCACAGTGCATAACGCTGGAGCGGAGGAACCAAATTGTGGGGCGTATCTCATAGAAAGTGAGGAGTTGAGAGTGAGGAGTTAGAAGTTACTAAATACTTAACTCATAACTTATAACTCATAACTCATAACTTTCTTCAGAAGGGCATCTCTCAGCCCTAGCCCGTCAGCTAACTTCGTAGGCATTGAGAGGAGACTGAAGAGACGGCATTTTTATAATGTTCCGATCTCATCGGTGTCCAAGGCTGGTACTGCTCGGATTTTTTGTACCTGCACTTAAATCTGTTGGGGTCGTAAATGATATTTCAATTAAATTTAGCAGCGATCGCAGCGATCGCTGGACAAGCCGCTTGGAAAAAGGCAAAACCTGTCGTCGTTAGAGATGTATTCTTTCTACCTGTGTTGGGGTTCTTGGGAATAATTATCTTGTGGTGGATTATTGCCCTTGCCAACCATGAATTGATGCCTACCCCACCAGAAGCCTTAATCGCTAATTTAGACTACATCTTAAATCCCTTCTATCAGCGAGGCCCAGGCAACTTAGGAATTGGTTGGTTGTTAATAGCAAGTCTGCGTCGGGTATTAATAGGCTTTTTGTTAGGTGCGGTAGTAGCGATTCCTCTGGGGTTTTTAATTGGGATGTCCAGACCGGCAATGCTAGCACTCAATCCCATCATTCAAATTTTTAAACCCGTATCGCCCTTAGCTTGGCTGCCCATCGCCTTAGCAATTTTCAATTTGGCAGATCCTTCAGCGATTTTTGTCATCTTTATTACCTCCTTGTGGCCGACAATTATTAATACCGCTTTAGGAGTTTCTAGCGTTCCCAAAGATTATTTAGATGTGGCACGAGTACTGGAAATGCCACGTTGGCGGCGGATTACAAAAATCATTTGGCCTGCAAGTTTGCCGTATATTTTTACAGGTTTACGAATTAGTTTAGGGATAGCTTGGCTGGTAATCGTCGCCGTGGAAATGCTTACAGGCGGTGTTGGTATCGGCTTCTTTGTCTGGGATGAATGGAGTCGCTTAAACCTGAGTTCAGTCTTTTTAGCTGTGTTGGTAATTGGTGTAACTGGGTTAATCCTGGATTATGGCGTGGGCAAAATCGAAGAATTAGTCACCCATCGCCCTAGAAATTCTAACTAACTAAAGGGAATTTTAGATTTTAAATTTTAGATTTTGGATTGAAGAATTGAAAATCCAAAATTTAATAATATCTGTTCGCGCAGCGTCTAATCAAACAAATCTAAAATCCAAAATTGATCCACCAATAGAGCTACAAAAATGGGTGATATTAACTGGACTCGACGAGATATTATCAAGGGAATAGGAGCAACAACGGCGGGAATGGCGCTGTCTTCCTGTGGGATTTCAGGAGATAGATCAGCCAAAGGATTGACCGAAGAAGCCTTAGCTGTGCAACCACTAGTTAAAAGCGGCGACCTAGAAAAAGCCGATTCTGACAGTTGGTTACGTTCCCGTTAATGATTGTGCGCCATTTGCGATCGCCTGGAAAAAAGGTTTCTTCCGCAAGTATGGTTTGAACGTTACACTCAACCGCGAAGCCAGTTGGGCCACCTCCCGCGACGGTTTAATTTTGGTCGCCTAGATGCTTCACCCGTGGTATCCGGTGCAGTCACCAACGCCAGAATTGGTGCTGAAGGCGCACGCCAGGCCCCCTTGTGTGCAGCCATGACCATACACTGCCACGGTAACGCCATGACAATGAACAAAGCCATGTGGGATTTTGGGCTGCGTCCGTGGTACGAGTATCAAGAAAAATATGGCGATGGGGCGCTACAAGCCTTTGGGCACGATTTCCGAGACTACTTTGGCAAGCAACCGCCAGAAAACAAAGTCTGGGCAGTAGTATTAAGTTCCTCCATTTACGAATACTTTATTCGTTACTTATCCGCCGCCGCCGGAGTTGATCCGCTTAAAGAGTTTCGCGTCATCATCGTTCCGCCACCCCAAATGGTAACAAACGTGCGAATTGGGGCGATGCAAGCTTACATGGTTGCGGAACCTTGGAATACACGAGCAATTACAGGCAACGAGAACATCGGCTTTACCTTCGCACAAGGTAAAGAAGTCTGGTTGGGACACCCAGATCGGCTTTTGGGGGTGATGCAATCTTTCATTGACCAATATCCCAAAACCTATCGTTCCCTAGTCAAGGCAATGATTGAAGCCTGTCAGTATTGCAGCAAAGACGAAAACCGCCAAGAAGTTGCCGAACTCATAACAGACCGTTCCTTTACAGGTGCTAGACCCAAAAAGAAAGATGCCCCAATTGCGAAATTTACAAGTCCGGGAATTCTCGGCAACTACAACTATGGCGGCTTTGACGGTAAAGACCGCACCATCAAAGCTGCTGACACCACGATTTTCTTCGATATTCCTGACAACCTTCCCAAACAGCCAGGAGAACACTCCACATTCTTATGGAGATCGAGAAGTATCTGGATGATGACACAAGCAGCCCGGTGGGGACAAATTAAGGAATTCCCCAAAAATGCCGAAAAACTAGCCGAACTTGGCTGGAGAACAGATTTATATCGGGAGATAGCGTCTGAAATGGGCATCGAGTGTCCCAAAGACGATTACAAGGTCGAACCACCAGAAGTATTTATAGATAAAAAAGGCTTCGACCCCAGCGATCCTGTGGGCTATTTGAATAGTTTTGCCATCAGGGCTAACGCTCCCACTAACTTTTTCATGTCTTAAATCCCTGCCAATTTGGGATTTTAGATTTTAGATTTTAGATTTTGTTTCCTTGGTTTATGCTCTGTCGCTTTTGGATGGAATAAACATAAAATCCGACGCTGCGCTATCAGCAACGCAGCATCCTTTTAATCGGGAACAATCCAAAATTGCAAATCTAAAATCCAAAATTGTTTGATGACTAAATTATTTCTGGAGCATTTCGATGATGGAATATACCTCATTACCTATTAATACCCAGACCGAAGTTCTTCCCCGCTCTGGGTTTTTAGAAATTGAAAATTTAGTCAAGTCTTATCCGACACCTGATAAAGGTAATTTTGTCGTTTTAGATGGAGTTAATCTGACGATTGGTGAAGATGAATATATTTCTGTAATTGGTCACTCTGGTTGTGGAAAATCAACCCTACTAAAGATAGTAGCTGGTTTAGAAAAAGCGACTTCCGGCTCAGTTAGGCTAGATGGGAAAGAAATTCATAAGCCAGGAGCCGAACGGATGATGGTATTTCAGAACTATTCGTTATTACCTTGGTTAACCGTGCGAGAGAATATCCGTTTAGCTGTAGATGAAGTGCTAAAAAATGCTAATCGTGCCGAGAAAATTAGCATTGTAAATCAACACTTGGCAATGGTAAACTTGACGGCGGCGGCTGACAAATATCCTGATGAAATCTCTGGAGGTATGAAACAACGAGTAGGTATTGCCAGAGCTTTAGCAATTCGTCCTAAAATGTTGCTGATGGATGAACCTTTTGGGGCACTAGATGCGTTAACTCGTGGCAAATTGCAACGGCAGGTATTGGATATTTGGGAAAATAATCGTCAGGCAGTGATGATGATTACCCACGATGTAGATGAAGCAATCTATATGTCCGATCGCATCGTCTTGATGACCAATGGCCCAGCTGCTAGTATAGGAGAAATTTTAGAAGTTCCTTTTGAGCATCCACGCGATCGCGCCGCAATGCGAAACTCAAAAGAATATTTTGAACTCCGTAACCACGCCCTGAATTTTCTTGATCGATATTTTGCCCAAGACGAGTAAATTTAGATTATCATTTTTTTTAGTGGGTAGCCTAATTTAAATTCATGAAAGCTGAATTTGGAACGGAGGAACCAATGTTTGGGGCTAATCTTATGAGAGACACCTTCCAGTCTTAGCCCGTCAGCTAACTCCGTAGGCAATGGAAGGAACCCCCAACACTTTGGCTGTAATACAGTTATTATTGGGGTTTCCTTGATTGATTTAAGATTTGAACTTTTGGTTATCGTCACTCAATCTAAAATCCAAAATCGTTCGACTGAGCGTAGCCGAAGTCCAAAATCTCAAATTGATCGCCCTGCTTCTCATTGTTAATTTATTTCATTGGGAGAAGTAAAGCTGTGCAAATAAAGCCAATGTTAGCACGTCTGCAAAGTGCCACAGGTCGAGATGACTTAATTGAACAAATGGTACTGTTGCCAGAACCAAAAAAACCTTTTTCTAAAAAACCTCAAAAAGCAAAAGCAGTTAATTTAATCGTTGCGTATGACGCATCTCCTAACAGTCATACGGCGCTAGATATTGCTTTCTGGATTGCCCACCAAACGCGTTTAGCCACCAATGCAGAAGTTACAGTTCAAGCCGTTTATGTGCTAGAAGACAATTCAAAAAGCCAGTATTCAAACATTTTGAGCTTACCAATACAACAACCTCCATTGGAGTGTCAAGTCAGTGAAGTATCAAAGTCTACTACACAGGTATTAACTCAACCCCAATTGCAAACAGTGGTAACACCCTTGCAAAAAGCAGATATAATTCTTTGGCAAGCCCGAAGTCTGGCTGAAGAATGGCAAGGTTGCTTCAAATCTCATTTACGGTTTGGCTGCATTTCGACAGAACTTACCAAAGTTGTTGAATCAGAAGCTGCCGATATTCTGTTTATGGGTTGCAATTCTGTCAATCATCCGATGATTGAGGCACTAGATTCTAATTTTCCCTGTGCCGTTTTGGGTATTCCCAGTTGTATTGATGAATAATCACTGTTAAGACTTTCAGTAATTTTTACCTAATTGTAATCATAGATAAGTCACCTACAACTAGGTGGCTTTTTTCGCTACTATGCAACCAACTACACTTCGGGAGTTAAGATGTGGAAAACTGGCAAGCAACCCTCAGCGTTATTACATTTATCAGCGTCATTGTTTTAGTAATGACAGAATGGGTACATCTCACCATTGCAGCATTATTGGGAGCATTGTTGTTAGTTTTTACCAACGTCATGTCTTTACAAGAAGCTGTTGGTTACATCGGCAGAAGTCATGGAACACTCGGTTTATTCTTTGGAGTTATGGTGTTAGTGCGGGCTTTTGAGCCTACCAAGATATTTGATTATTTAGCTACTCAAATAGTAGTCATAGCTAAAGGACAAGGCAAGCGTTTATTACTTGGTATTGTGGCTATTGTTACGCCCATCTGTGCAGTATTGCCGAATGCCACAACAGTAATGTTACTAGCACCTTTAATTCCACCAATAGCGCAGGAAGTTGGGATAAATTTTGTACCCTTGTTGATTTTAATGGTGTTTGTTGCTAATAGTGCCGGACTTCTGACTTTAGTTGGAGATCCAGCGACATTTATTGTTGGTGATGCTGTGAATATCAGCTTTACAGATTATTTATTAAAGTTGAGTTTAGGAGGAGTAATTGCCATTGTCATAGTGATTGCAACACTACCATTTTTATTCCGCAAAATTTGGAATACACAGTTAGACAATCTTGAAGAACTGCCACATCCAGAAATAAATCACCCACGAGCTTTAACCCTTGGTGCAGTTATTGTATTTTTCGTCCTGCTATTTTTTGTTATTGGAGAATCTTTACCAGTTCCTATCTCGCCTGCTGCCGCAGCTTTGTTAGGAGCCGCTTTAGCGTTGCTTTTATCTCACCATAGCAAAATTGATTCAGTTAACAACATTTTGCGCGATGTAGACTGGAGTACATTAATATTTTTTATGAGTATTTTTGTGTTAATTGGAGGTCTAGAAAAAACAGGCGTAATTAATGGTTTATCAGGAGTATTAGCAGCAATTTTAGGAAAAAATATAATCTTGGGTTCCCTAGTTTTGTTATTTTCTGTGGGGATATTATCCAGCGTAGTGCCTAATATTCCTTTAGTGGTGGGGATGGTGCCCTTACTCAAACAATACATTGTTACTGTCGGATTAGCGCCCGCAGAAGTTTTAGCCCAAGACTTTCAAGGACAGTTTCCGCCAGAAGTATTACCACTGTTTTATGCAATGATGTTTGGTGCAACTTTGGGAGGTAATGGCACACTAGTGGGAGCATCATCTAACATTGTAGCCGCCGGTATTTCTGAGCAGCATGGACGGGCGTATATCGTTTAAAACTTTTCTACACTACGGTATCCCAGTTATGGTATTGCAACTGGTAGCTTCGGCTTTGTATGTGTTAGTTCGCTTTTTGCTTTAGGTAAGGAAACACCAACCTAATTAAATATAAAATGCTCAGGAGATAAATTCCCGACTTCTTACAAAAAGTCGGGTTTCTGAGTACTTTCTTTATTTAAACTCAGATACTTATCTATCCTAAGCTATTTCTAATATCCAATTAGGTGTAGCACATCCCGTAAGACGCTATAACCAGCTAAATCCCAAAGTAAATAGGCAAGGAATCCAATTGCTGCCAAGCGACCATTCCAAATTTCCGCTTGGGGAGTCCAGCCAAACAAAAATGCGTTGCGATCTATGCCGTTGTATTCTGCTGCAATAGGTGGTAAATCTGTAGATGGACGAGTTTCTTGAGTAGCCATTTGTTTCTCCAATATTTAGTAGTTTTTTCAAGCGTTTTAATGTTCTATTGTTTTAGTAGCCAACTATATGTAAAACGTCTCGAACAACGCTATAGCCTGCTAAATCCCAAAGTAAAATAGGCTAGAAAACCAATTGCTGCCAAGCGACCATTCCAAATCTCGGCTTGAGGTGTCAAGCCAAACAAAAATGCGTTGCGATCTACACCGTTGTATTCTGCTGCAACAGGTGGTAAATCTGTAGATGGACGAGTTCCTTGAGTTGCCATTTGTTTCTCCAATACTTAGTAGTTTTTCAAGTGTTTAATGTTCTAGTAGCCAACTAGGCGCAAAAGGTCACGAACATCAACCATTGATTTGTTAACTTTAATGTAGCTGTTTATAACTAAACTTATTTCTGTCTGTGGGTACAAACCACAGGCACTTCTTATGGACGATTATCACAAAGGTATTTTTTTAGACAAATCCACCTTTAGAGGGTGAGCAAGAGCGAATATGTAAATAAATGTAAAGGCGTTGCCAGCAAACTATAATTTAAACAGAATCAATCGCTACAAATAAGCAATTAAAAATTAAAAACTACCTATACATAATTAATAGTAGGTGGCAATTTGATTCAGATTCTCACCGAGCGATAGTAAAAGTTATATCTTTCGCTGGATACAGCTTTCAATCTTTAGAGAGATGCTTTAAACAGCTAAATTCCACGATTCTGAGCTTAAAGAGTTAGGTATTACCATAAGTACCAATCATAAATACTAAGAGTTGCTTCTCAAGAAATTCTTAATTCCCCAAATTGAAACCCTAGTAGAAGGAAATACAATGTTCCAAAGTACGGAAATTATGCTAGGACTCTACAAACCACTATTGTGGTTGGCACAGGTTCCAGTAGAATCCTCAAATGTCACGCCAGCACAGGCATCGGCTCTCATTTCCGGGCCGCGCTTTTTTGTGGCTTTAATCTCCGGCGTGATTTTAGCCTTTGCTTTCCAATTAGTTCTAACTAATCTTTCCCTTGCAGCCGGTATTTCCTACCTGGGGCACTCATCTGACTCGGATTCAGATTCAGATAGTGGGGAAGCGGGAAGTTTGGGTGGTAACATTCGCAAAATTGGCACCGCAGTGGGTATTTGGACATTAGTCACTGTGACGATCGCCTTATTAATCGCTTCTTTTCTTGCAGTTAAATTAAGCCTGGTAATCTTAGACCCAGTATTAGGAGCGATTCTCGGCTTGGTGATTTGGGGTGCTTACTTTTTGCTTCTCGTTTGGGTAAGTTCCACCACCGTGGGTTCTTTAATTGGCTCAGTCGTTAATTCAGCAACTTCCGGTTTTCAGGCGATTATGGGGACAGCCACCGCCGCACTGGGCGCAAAAGCTGTCAATAACCAAGTTGTAGCGACAGCTGAAGCCGCCGCAGCCGCTATCCGCCGGGAACTAGGAAGCGCCATCGACCCAGGAAGTATCCGAGAGAATATAGAGGATTACTTAGAAAAGATCCGTCCTCCAGAGCTAGATTTGTCAAAGATTCGGGGTGACTTTGAAAATTTGCTCAACGATCCGCAACTAAAAGCGATCGCCGGGACTCCAGATATTCGCAACATCGACCGCCAGAAGTTTATCGAGTTAGTCAGCAGCCGCACCGACCTTTCCAAAAAAGATGTTACCCGCATTGCTGATACCTTATATAAAGTTTGGCAGCAAGTCGTGAGTCAACAATCACCCAGCGAAGACCGTCTGGGTGAGTTGATGGATTATCTGAAATCACTTCCAGCAGGACAAAACAAAACAGATGAACTCAACGCCAAACTGGATCGGTTATTAGCAGAACAGGGTGGTTCCAAAGAAGCTGACCCAAACCAAAAGGCAGCCCCAGGCCCAATGCAAAGTACAATCCAGCAAGCACTATCTGCTTTAACCGCCACTGTGATGGGACGGGCAGATTTGCCTGATTTGGATGTGGAAAAAATCTTTGGGTAGTCTCACCACTGCCAAAGGTAAAGTTACACAGCAAGCAGATAAGCTAGGGTTGCCAACACCATCACAACCTTATAGCCCAATTCGGGCTGATATCGAAAATTACCTGCATAACACTTATGCTTGGCAACTAAGTCCAGAAAGAATCGCCCAGGAATTTCGTGATGTCCTCTATGACCCAGCAGCTGACGCTGGAATAGTCCGCAGGGAACTAGAACGATTATCTCGCAACGATTTCGTTCAATATACTGCAACAACGGGACCTGCTTACCCAAGCCCAAATTCTGCGCATTGCAGATCAGTTAGAAACTGTCCGTAAAGATGTGCTAGTGATAGTTACAGGTATTGAAGAAAGACGAGATAGTCCAAGACTTGCAACGGGCAGTGGAAAGTTATCTGCTAGTTACTCCAAAAGCCGATTTGACAGCAGAAGGCATTGAGCAGAACTTCAAACCACTGTTGCAAGACTCAGATGTAGATTATGAAACCCTGACATTGCGACTAGCCCACCTTGATCGTCAGGAAATTCGGTCGATATTGCTGCAACGTAATGATGTGCAGCTATATGAAGTAGACAGCATTCTCGAAGAGTTGGAAAAACAACGCGATCGCGCTTTGGTAGAATCCAAAGGATTAGCAGAACAGGCGCAATATCAAGCAGAAACCCTGTGGCTGAATGTAGAATCATATCTGCGTAACACCGGGAAATCAGAACTGAATCCTGATGCCATCCGCGCCGACTTCAAAAAGTTACTGGAAGATCCCCAAGGTGGAATTAGCTCAATTCGGGCGCGGTTGTCTCGCTTTGACCGCGATACCTTGGTGCAATTGTTGAATCAGCGGCAAGATTTGAGTGAAGATCAAGTTGATCAAATCATCAATTCTGCTGAAGAGTCGTGGCATAGTATTCGCCACACACCCCAAGCTGTAGTGGATAAAGCCAAAGAGCAATACGACTCTGTTACTTCGACGATCGCAGATTATCTACGGAATACTGGTAAACAAGAATTGAACCCAGAAGGTATCGGGCGAGATTTGACCAAATTGTTTGACAATCCCAAAGAGGGAGCCGTCGCACTGCGCCGTCGGTTGTCGCAGGTAGACCGAGATACATTGGTGAAGTTGCTCAGTCAACGTCAAGATTTGAGCGAACAACAAGTCAATGAAATCATTGATTCTACACAAACTTCGATTCGTAACTTTATACGTGCGCCTCGTCGTTTAGCTACTCGTACACAGCAACGAGCAGAAACATTCAAAGCTTATCTAGAAGAGTATCTGCGCCAAACGGGTAAAGAAGAACTCAATCCTGAAGGTATCAAACGCGACTTGCAACTACTCTTGCACGATCCGCGAGTTGGGGTAGAAAGTTTTAGCGATCGCCTTTCCCATTTTGACCGTTCTACGATCATCGCCCTGCTGAAAATTCGGGAAGATATGTCCGACGAAGAAGCGGCGCGGATTGCCGATAACATGGTATCCGTAAGGGATCAATTTGTCGAACAAGTGCGGAATATCCAACGAGGCATTCAAGATGCGATTGATGGGGTTTTCGGCCGCATTCGTAACTATCTCAACTCTCTGGATCGCCCGGAACTTAACTACGATAATATCAAGCACGATGTTCGCACATTTTTTGACGATCCCCAGGCAGGGTTTGATGCGCTGCGCGATCGCCTATCTTCTTTTGACCGTGATACCTTAGTGGCAATAATGAGTTCTCGTGAGGACATCTCTGAGGAAGATGCCAACCGGATCATTGACCAAATTGAGCGGGCACGCAACACAGTATTGCAACGTGCAGAACGCATACAGCATGAAGCCCAACGCCGCCTAGAACAGGTGAAGCATCAAGCACAGAAGCAAGCGGAAGAAACCCGCAAAGCCGCAGCTTCGGCAGCTTGGTGGCTATTTGCCACAGCAACCGTCTCCGCGATTTTCTCTGCATTAGGAGGAGTGATTGCTGTAGCTACGCAGTAGTTTAACAAGTTTTCTCCGCTAACTTTTCAGCCTCCCACTGTGGGAGGCTTTTCTATGTTCGGCAGATTTACACGCCATTCTCCTTAAACCATGCCAAAAGCCGTTTCCAACCGTCCTTAGCATCTTCCTCGCGGTAGGAGGGGCGATAATCAGCAAAAAATGCATGAGGTGCATCTGGGTAGACGATGATTTCAGATTTGCTGCTGCTTTCCTTTAAGCGATCGCGCATTTGCTCTACTGTATCAAGGGGAATACCCGTATCCTTCCCGCCATAAAGTCCGAGGACGGGGGCTTTCAAGGATGATGCAATATCAACGGGATACTTTGGCTGAAGTTCGTTAGCCTCGCCTACGAGTCGCCCATACCAAGCCACACCTGCCTTCACTTGGGGATTGTGTGCTGCGTATAACCAGGTAATGCGCCCGCCCCAGCAGAATCCTGTAATTGCCAATTTATCAGCATTACCCTTAGCTGATTTCACCGCCCAGTCTACCGTGGCATCAAGATCGGATAATACTTGGGCATCTGGTACTTTGGCGACAATTGGACGAATTTCGTCTATACTGCTTAACTTCGAGACATCGCCTTGACGCACAAATAATTCCGGTGCGATCGCTAAATACCCTAGTCGAGCAAAACGACGAGCGACATCTTGAATATGCTCGTGTACACCAAATATTTCCTGGATTACCAGAACTATAGGGAAATTTTTACCAGTAGCAGGTGCTGCTCTGTAGGCAGGAATTTCGCCACCTTTAACGGGAATTTTCACCGCACCAGCTACTAACCCCTCAGTATTGGTGGTGATAACTTGGGCAGAAATGGGTTGCACCGCTAGGGCAAAACCCGTTGCTAAGGTGGCAGTTGCAATAAATTTGCGGCGTGTTATTTCTTTCATCATCTCTAACTTTAATTGGCGAAAACTTGATTGTTGCTTACTCGTACAGTACTGTAGTACAAATACTACGGTTTACCAATCAGTTTACTGCAATACTGGCTGCGTTTGCTACCTCAGTTTTTGCCTGTAGACAAAGAGCGATCGCAATGAAAAAGCGGGGGAGCTTTCACGACTTTTTAAATTTGCAAAAAGTTAGCGATCGCCTGCGGTAATGGCAAAATAATTACAATCAACAAGGCCATTGCCAGTAATCCCCAAACGTCACGTTTGTTATCTAATTCACTGACATCATTCAGTGCAGGCTCATCAATCAACGGCATAAATAATAAGATAATCGCCCACACTAAAAATTCTTCCCGAATTAAAGCTAGTAATAGCAACAACACGCGAGCAATTTGACCAATTACAAGCGCAGTTCGTTGTCCAAACATCGCATGGATAATGTGACCTCCATCTAGTTGTCCCACAGGCATTAAATTTAATGCTGTAACAATTAATCCGAGAAAACCTGCTACAGCCAACGGGTGCAAGTCAAGGGCTGATTTTGCCGTTAACTCACTTCCCAAAGCTAACTTTGAAAGTAGCGCCAATAAAATTGAATACTTGGGATCGAGGGCATCAGGATTCAAAGTTCGGGTTTTTTCAGTGATGGAAACCACATCAGAATGAGCCAAGCCCCATATTAGTAATGGCAAGGTAACAACAAAGCCTGCAATTGGCCCAGCGATACTAATATCAAATAAAGCTTTACGGTTGGGAATAGGACTACGCATCTGAATAAATGCGCCAAAAGTTCCCAAAAAGAAAGGCACGGGAATAAAGTAAGGCAACGTCGAGCGAATATGGTAAAACTTTGCTGTCAAATAATGCCCAAGTTCATGAATTCCCAAAATAGTCATCAGTCCTAAAGCATAAGGCAATCCCTTAAATAGAACATCTGGGTCAGATAGAACTTTGAACAAAGGGCCAATTTTCCAGATAGGTGGTAGAGAAACACCAGCAATTTCCACTCCCACCAAGGTAGTAGTTAGCAAAGTAGCTGCTAGCAGCAGAAGTGCTAATCCTGGACGAGTCAAGCGTTCCTGATTGCGTCGTGGTGTATTTGTCTGTTTAGCAGCTTGAGTATTGGGAACCAGCACAAAGAAAGGTTTGCCATTGAAACCTTCTTGAAAGATCAGCAGGAAGCGATCGCCAAATTGTGCTTCAATATTAGTTTTAATCTGCTGGTAAGCGTTGCTGGCTTGAGTTCGCAACTGACCACGGCAAATTACAGATTGGGGTCGATACTCAATATTTTGAACGTAGTAAACAGACCAAGGAAAACAATTTCGTAGTAAGGTTTCTTCTGTTGGCTCAATAGGACGCACCATTGGTTCTGGGGTAGGCTGGATAGTCGGTTGTGATTCTGAGGCTTGGGCTTGACCTTCGGTCGGTGTATTTCTTGGTACTTGACGCCCCCAGTGAAATAACGTCCAGTATAAAAGTGTGCAGAAAAACATCGACCAGATGATCAATCCTGGTGGCGGAGGTTGTTTTGCCCCGTAGATTAGCGTCCATCCACTCAACAGAAATGCTGGTGTCATTAAAACCAGCCACAACAACCATACTGGTGTTCGGGTGACGTGAGCGACGCTGTGCTGCACCATTAGATAAGTAG
This sequence comes from Nostoc cf. commune SO-36, assembly GCF_023734775.1. Taxonomy (NCBI): domain Bacteria; kingdom Bacillati; phylum Cyanobacteriota; class Cyanophyceae; order Nostocales; family Nostocaceae; genus Nostoc; species Nostoc commune. Next base: position 3,116,296 of record NZ_AP025732.1, read on the forward strand.
CTAGCCCCAGCAGGAGGATAAACAGAAACCAAAATGCCATGTTATCTTCAGTAATTTTGACAAAACGCCGCACCAGTAGCTTCAGCACCATAGCATTAACTACAAGGCAGACCTCAAATCCCAATTTTATGTTTCAACTCTTGAGAATTTCCCCACTGTAACCAGATTGTCCACAACTCCTCAGTTTCGGTTCTTTGCTTATGTGCCCTTTACCTCAACAGCCAAGTCATACAACTAAGCCACCACGGGCTGTCTTTCCTGACGAAGTTTCTCGCGGAGGTTCTCTGCAATCGGACTTCGCACAAGAGAGAATTTTTGCCTTTCCACCCAATCGGGACACATTAGGGGGAACCTCTTATCTTATTGTAAGAAATGAAGGCAATATCCTCATAGATTGCCCAGCCCTAGACCAAACAAATCAAGATTTTTTAGGGACGCATGGAGGCGTGCGTTGGTTATTTATCACCCATCGAGGCGCGATTGGCAAGACTGTTGAATTTCAGCAAACCTTTGGCAGCGAAGTGCTGATTCAAGAGCAAGAAGCTTATTTATTACCAGGCTTAACTGTAACTACCTTTAGGCAAGAATTTAGTCTCGATGCTGCAACGCAAGTGATTTGGACACCAGGTCATTCTCCCGGCTCATCTTGTCTCTACTACAGTGAACTTGGAGGAATATTATTTTCTGGTCGTCATTTACTCCCTAACCAGCAGGGACAACCAGTACCATTACGGACAGCTAAAACTTTTCACTGGCCAAGGCAAATTCAAAGTTTGCGATTATTGTTAGAACGTTTTACACCAGAAACTCTTCAGTATATTTGTCCTGGAGCAAATACAGGCTTTCTCAGAGGCAAGCGATGCATCGAGCAAGCTTATCAACACCTCGCCTCTCTGGATTTATCAGCTTTGCTGCCGATACAGCCTCTTTAAAAGCTGGAGGGTTGGAGGACAAGGTGATTTGAGTGAGAACTTTCAATGAAATTGCTGAAAAAATCACCTCTTGTGGGGTGGGCATCTTGCCCGCCTTGACTGTGGGCGGGCGAGATGCACACCCCACAATAAATAGTTGTATATTTTTTATTTGGGAGTCCCTAATAGTCACAACCCCACAGATAAATTCGTGGGGTTGTTCTGTTGAGTTAATTATTTTTTTCTGTATATATAAAGCAATACAGTTCAGTTAAGGGTAAAAACTAAAAATACTTGATAATGTTGGGTTGAGCAATAGCGAAACCCAACCTACTATTTTTCACAAAGCCTAGCGTATTGATATATAAAGTTGCGATCGCATGAATCGATAATCGACAGATGTAAAAAACTTAAAATTTATAAACGTCCAACTTTAAGTATTTTAACGCAATTTGATTCTGGGATGGTAATTTCGTATTTTTACGGTAGATAATGTAGCTTTTTATCGATTATATATGAACAAGACACTGATACAGAACAAAGCTGAGTAATCAGTTAACTTTTTTATGCTTTACCGTCTAGCGTTAACTTCTAGCCTAGCGTTAGTATTCGCTCTAGATCAAGCTGTACTAGCTCAAAATGCAAATGTTCCTTTCAGTGGAATAGTTCCAGTTGAAGCTACTTTTAGTTCTCCTGCCCCTGGCACTGCTGAACCAACTATTTCTAGCGATTCTGGTGGAATTCCGACAAAGTTTGAATCGCAAACTCCTGCCACTATCGCTGTGCAAACCAGCACATCCGCCAGCATCTCTGTTTCACCCGCGAGGTTTGTATCTGGGCCTAGTGTTGATCCATCTGGGACAACGCACATTGGGTTTTTAAAATTTGGTTCGACCAACCTTCGCAGTGATGTTAGCAGTGGGAGTGGAATTTTGCCACCAGGTAACACCAATTTAGAGGTGGGTTTATTGGTAGAGCGACCAGTAGCCTTTACGCCAGGAACTTATACCTACGTTGTTACTTTAACCATTGCACCATAACTGTTTTCTCCAACCCTTATCTATTTTAAAAGGATTTAAAAATGATTCGTCGTTCTTTATTAACTGCCGCTTTAATCATTGTTGGTTCTGCTATTCTTGCACCCAAAACAATGGCACAAACGGCTGATGTTCCCTTTACAGCAAATGTCGGTGGTGTCTGCAACTTCGATCAAATTATCCCTGGTAAATTGGGACTCAACCAGCAGACTAACCCAACTTCACTAGCGGGAGGATATACTGGAGGGCAATTTGGTAAGGTTTTTGTTAGCTGTAACCAAGGTGCCAGAGTAAGTATATCTAAGCCACAGCAGACCGGAGGCCCTGGGTTTACGCCCATGTTTTCTGTTGGAATAATCAACTCACCTTTTGGCAGTACAGATTCTCAGAATGCTAATCCTGTGTTCCTGCCAGGAGGTAGCGGTTTGCCTTTGGATATAGACATGATCGTAGATAAAGGCAGTCCCCTTACTCCTGGAAACTACAGCTATGTAACAACCTTGACTATCGTGCCATAGTCTAAAATTTTTCCAGTTTACCTTCAGATCAGTTGAGAAAAATAGTTGCTGAATATCTTGTCGCTAGAGAGTAAATCTTCAAGCGGCAAGATATTTTTCTCATTACCCATAGATAAAATAAGTCTGCTTTTGGGAACTATAAATCAGGAATTAAATTTACAATCCTGCCACATTTATAAATATGCTCAATAATAATTGGCGCTCTCTAGCTGCTGTTAGTGCTGGCTTATTTGCACTAGTTTTGTTTCCTGTTGCTGCTAAAGCACAAATGAGCGTTTCTCCTCTGGTGATTGAAGCTAAGGCGGAACGCGGACAAGCTCAAGGAATGATTACAATTTCCAATACCAGTAAGACCCCTTCTCGGATTCGGATCTATGCTCAACCTTTCACATATAGCCGCGATTCGGGATTTCAAACCTTATCCTCTAGTCCCAGTGACTTGACAAAATATCTGCAATTCTCACCGCGTGAGTTGACTGTCAAACCTGGAGAAGTACGGCGGGTGCGCCTCATTAGTCGCTTGGCTCCTAATTTACCTGACGGGGAATATCGAGCGGTAGTGTTTAATGAAACTCTCAATGAATCCAAAGATGCTGCTGGTAATAACGTTACTTTGGTAGCACGAATTGGCGTGACATTTTATGTGAGGAAAGGCAATCTTTCTCCCCAACTAGCGATTGATAGCGCCAGCTTTAATCGAGAGCAAAAACAAATTCAACTCTTAGTTAAAAATAGCGGTCAAGCAACTGTTCTTCCTAGTGTAAAATGGACTTTACGCCAAGGAACAACTGTTGTAAAAACTGGACAAATAGATTCCAATGCTGTAGTGGCAAATAGCGATCGCAATTTTTTATTAAATTACCCCAACAAAGACCAACCAGCCCTAAAACCCGGTCAATATCAGCTAAGTGGTGAGTTGTTCTGGGGTGAAGACAGTAACAAAAGTAAATTGCCTTTCAATCTAAATATTACTATTCCTACACAAACGGCTACATCACAAAATAAATAGCTTGTACTATAATTCATAATTCTTAATTAAGAAATTCAGATTAAATTCTAATCGGGTTAGCTTAAGTTTTTTGATGAAAATTCTAGATCACAAAGACACGATAAATCGCCATTCTTACACTAGAATAATCAGTTATTTATAGAGACGATGATTTATCACTCTCTTGCGTGAACCGAAGTTTATTAGATTAAATATTGGTTTTCAAGTTCGTATTTATAGACTGATTTTCAAAAGATTTTATTGCTGCCAAATATAGCAGTAATCTCGATAATTTCGCTTGCTATGTGGGAATTATATGTTTGTAGAGACGTTGCATTGCAATGTCTCTATTTTTATAAATGAATTTCCTGATAAATGAAAAAATTGTGCAACTTCGGTTAGTAAAGAAAAGTAAATGTCTGCTAGCTGCGATCGCTCTTATCTGTCAAATTATTATCACGCCAGCTAAGGCAGATACGGCTACTATTTCCAATCTACAAACGCCCACAAGTACTCAATTAGCTAAGGAATCCGAATTTAAAGTTTTTCCCGTAGGATTGAATGTAGGCAACCGTAATGTCAATTCTAGCGTTTTAGTGCGTGGTCAAGAAGATGGTTCCGAAGCAATTAATTTTGCAAATTGGCTGTTACCTTATGATGCTGTAATTCAAGGGTTGAAATTAAATGTTACCACTTTACCTGATGGGCAATTAGAAGTGCGATCGCCTGGTGTTGTAACTCGTATTGATCCAACGAAACTTCGCACCGATCCAGAATTAGGATTAGTCTTTACAATTCAAGATTTACAAACTCTCTTTGGCGTAACGGCGAAATTTGATATCAATGAATATGCCATTGTTTTGGATGTTCCAGGGCTAGATCAATCTAGTGGCAACCTGGCAGAAATAGAAACTCCGATTCAACTAGAAGGATTACCACACATTTCACCTCAAAATTTTAGTGTTGCCGCAATTGAACAAAAGGTCAATGCTAGTGGTAGTGCTACCAGATCAACAAATTATAGAGGTGATTTCCTTGCTGTTGGTAGTGCTTTCGGTGGTTCATGGTTCATTCGCACCGATCAACCAAATTTACAAAATCCGCAAACTTGGAATATTGCCGAAGCGCAGTTTCTTCGACAAACTAATTCAGCTGATTATTTTGTGGGTTCCCAGCCAACTTTTTGGCAGACTCAAGGAACAGGAGACTATTGGGGTTTTACATCCATTCAACGGCAGGGATTTGTACCACCTCAACCCTTTGGTGGTGGTTCTTCTGATCCTCGGCAACGTTTACAAGCAGATGCTATTGGGCGCACAATTTCTGGTAAGACTGAACCAGGTACATTAGCGCGGTTAGTACAAGGTTTTGGCGATCGCGTCATTGCCGAAATTTTAGTTGATTCTTCTGGCATTTACCGCTTTGAAAATATTAAAAGTCAAAATCAATTTTTAGGCAACAATTATCGCGTCTTGCTGTATCCCCAAGGGCGACTCACCGCCCAACCAGAAATTCAAGAGGCTACTTTTTCTACAGTCCCAGGGCAATTACCAGCAGGTGCTTCAGGATTGATCGTTTCTGGTGGCTTACGACGGAATTCTTTGGGAAATCAAAGTCTGTTGGGCAACTTTTCTGACTTTCGGGGGGGAATTGCAGGGCGTTGGGGTTTATCGGAAAATCTAACAGTAGGCTTAGGTGGAGTGTACGACGAATCGCCTAGAGCCTTAGCAGAATTATTTTGGCGTCCGGGAAAGTTACCTTTGCAGGTAGCAGTTTCAGCACTGACGGGTAATAAGTGGGATGTGAATACAGATATTCGCTACAATCCATCATCCAACTTGAGCGCTGCATTTACTAGCGATCGCTTGTCTAGCCGTTTTAATCTAGATTGGCGAGTTTTGCCTCAATTCACCTTATTCACTAGTACTGACACAGCTGATGCGACATCTGGCGGAATGCAAATTAACTTGAGTGGCAAAGATGCCTTTACCTTTGCCCGTGTCAGCTTAGATACTAAAAACCGCCTGCGCTGGAATTTGCTGCAACGTCTTGGGAGGTTAGAATTAACGCAACGCGGTAACGAAATTGGCAGTTTGTCGGAACTGACTTACAAATTTTCTAAAAACAGTTTTTCTAGTGGTGGCAGCGCACTGCTGTTAAATTATGAAACACAGAATCAAAATCGTAGCGACAGCTTGCTAAGTGTGAGTTGGCGCTATCGTTCACAACAACAGGCGATTGATGGTAATTATAGGTGGGAAGCACAGTTGGGTTATGGCATTGGTTCTCAGGGTAGCGGACTACTAGCCACATTATCAACAACAGTTTTACCCGGTTTGCTATTACGGGCGCGTTATCAAGGTGTATCGCCAAGTTCCGATGAAGCAACTTTCAGCATAGATTTAGCTTCTAGCCTAAATTTACAAGGGGGTGTTAGTCCAGGCGATCGCCGTTCTAGTTACTTCCGTACACAAGGCGGACTGCTGATTAAGCCATTTTTTGACCGGAACAATAACGGCAAACAGGATGAAGGGGAAGAAGTTTATACAGATAACGCTGATTTATTGTTGACTCTGAACAATAAACCACTTAAGTCATTTTCACCACAAATCCAGGGTGGTCGCACTTTAGTACGAATGTATCCTGGCATTTATCGCCTCGACCTTGATCCAGCAGGTTTACCCCCTGATTGGCAGGCTGCGGTCGAGTCTTCTGCCGTGGATGTGATTGCTGGGAGTTATACCCCTGTGATGATTCCCCTAATTCGTTCTTACACGCGATCGGGAGTAGTCACGGATGCTCAAGGTCAAGCGATCGCAGGCGCACGGATAGAAGCTATACAAGCAGATCAGGGAACTCGGCGTTTTTCTGTTACCAACGGTGCTGGAGTCTATTATTTAGAAGGCTTGCCACAGGGTAAATACACTCTACAAATCAACGGTAAATCTGCTGGTAGCTTCAAATTGGAAGAGTCTTCTGAAGCATTCCAAGAGCTTAATTTGCAACAGCCGTCAATCCCCTAACAGGAACACGGTACAATCCAGAGGCACTTTTATTGTTACCAACGCGGGTTAAGGATGGAAGCAAATTTTCTGACGGCTGTTTTTCTACCCCTAGCTCTATTTATTATCATGTTAGGTATGGGGTTAACCTTGACCCTAGAAGACTTTAAGCGAGTTGTAACCTATCCCAAAGCGGTGGTGATTGGCTTGGTGGCGCAGTTAATTGTGTTGCCAATTGTGGGCTTTGGCATTGCGTCAGTGTTTCCCCTTGACCCACAATTAGCGGTAGGTGTGATGATTTTAGCAGCCTGTCCCGGTGGCGCTACTTCTAATATGATTACGTTTTTGGCTGGGGGTGATGTTGCTCTTTCTGTGACGCTAACAGCTATTAGTAGTTTCATTACTGTTTTTACGATTCCTTTGGTAGTAAATTTGTCAATGCAGAGATTTTTGGGGGAAGGAACAACGCTACAGTTACCTTTCTTAAATACTGTTTTGCAGATTGCGGTGATTACACTTCTACCTGTAGCAATTGGGATGATAGCCAAGCGGTATGCACCCGGATTGGCAGACAAGGCAGATAAACCTGTGAAGTGGCTGTCTTTATTTTTCCTGGCGGTGGTAATTACTGGAGTGCTGCTGCGAGAACGGAATAATTTTATTTCTTATGTAATAGATGTGGGCTGGGCAACTCTGATTTTGAATGTGGTTGCAATGGCTTTAGGTTTTGCGATCGCAACCTTAACCAGATTAGGAGAAAAACGCGTTACGGCAATTACCATAGAAGTAGGAATTCAAAATGGGACTCTGGCGATCGCGATCGCTTCTACGCCTACGCTACTAAATAGTCCTACAATGGCCATTCCTGGGGCAATTTATGGTCTGCTAATGTTTGTAACCGGCGCTGGATTTGCTTGGTGGGCTAGTCGTCGCCAAAGCTTGTTGAAAGCATAAAAGTAGTTTGCCTGATTGCCAAGTCTGGTTGTCCAGTAATTGAAAGTATCCCCATACAAGCTAGACTTTCATTCCTTTGCGAAGTTGTAAAGTGGAATAGGAAGTCGAAGAGAGTATCAAGAATATACATGTACGTACTAATTGGTGGTGCAGGCTTAGTGGGCTTAAATTTGGCGCAAAAACTGGTAGAACTGGGACATACTGTTGCCGTAATTGACATTGACCCTATCGCTTGCCGCTATGCCCGTGAACAAGTGGGTGCAATGGCTTTTGAAGGCAGTGCTGTAAGTACAGAAGTATTGTTAGAAGCGGGGATTCGCAAAGCCGGTTCCTTGGCAGCTGTTCTGAGAAGTGATGCCTTAAACTTGGCAATGGTGACTCTTGCAAAACATTACGGTGTCACCCATATTTTGAGTCGGATGCGCCACCCCGATTTTGCCGAACCGTTACGTATCGCTGGAGCTAACCATGTTATCAGTACTGTTGAACTATCAGTTTCAACAATGGTGAATGCCATTGAATATCCACAAGTGGAATCAATGATGCATTTTGAGCAGGGACAGATTGAGGTTCTGAAACTTTCCATCCCCAACAATTGTTATGTGGCTGGTCGTAGCGTTGCCGAAATTGCTCAGGATTCCCAATTTCCTAGTGGTTCGCTAATTATTGGCTATCAACCCCATCCCCACGAAGATTTGATGATTCCTAACGGTAGTACAATACTGGAACCTCATTCAACTGTGCTGATTGTGACTAAACCAGGATGTTTACATCAAGTCATTGATTTTATTGAACAAAAATGTTGAGCGTAGTTAGCTATATATAATAATTGGTGTAGATAGTTTTGATGAAGCTGTATCGATATATTTATTTAGCGATCGCTGTATTCTTCTTGTATCTTGTCAATCACCTGAAATTCCACCAAAGTCACAACCCGATGCCATTCCAGCAACCCCATTGCAAAAAATCGTGACGCTGGATAAGAATTTTAAGATAGCAAGCAGTCAAACTGTTTATGTTCCAGTCTACTCTCATATCTATCATCACAATCGGCAGGAGATTTTCGAGTTAGCAGTTACGCTAAGTATTCGGAATACAGATTTGACCAATGCGATCGTCTATTACTTCTGTGCGCTACTATAACTCAGAAGGGAAACTAGTTAAAGAATATTTAGAGCGTCCTATTCAACTTGATGCCCTAGCTTCTACAGACTTTTTTGTAAATAGAAATGACACCACTGGAGGTTTAGGTGCAAACTTTATTGTCGAGTGGGTAGCCCAAACAGAAATATCCGAACCGATAGTGGAGGCAGTCATGATTGGTACTGACTTTCAACAAGGAATTTCTTTTATCAGTCCTGGTAGAGTAATTAAAACTCAAAATAAGGATAAGCGATCGCTTTTAAAATAATTCGTAATTCGTAATGACGCTCGTGACGCTCGATGACTCGCTCTAAGCGAAGCATCCCGAAGGGTATACGCTGCGCTATCGCCCTTGGCGTGCCGTAGGCAAGACTCGCTACCCGCTACGCTAACGTAATTCGTAATTAAGTTTTTCCTCGTTTCCTTGTTCCCATGCTCCGCATAAGAATGCAATCATTAACTTTCCTCGTTCCCATGCGGAGCATGGGAATGCATTCATTGAGTCAGAGACTCAATATCTAACTAGGGGTTGCTGAAAAAGTATGAAAAAGCAATTCTTTTGGGTTGACTAGTTATTCAAGCAAGATTCAGATATAAGCTTTCATTTTATTCCTGTTAGACGCTAAGTAGGTAGGCACAAATAAATCTAACTAGATTACAAAAGGTAAATCGCTTAAAAGCCTTGCGATTGCTTCACTCCGCGTTGCTCCGTACCCTACGGGTTCCGCCCTTGGCGGTACGCAATGACATAGTGATAAGTTTCCCCGCCCACCTACTTATATAGCCGCTTATTACAAACGAATCAATCTGGAAAAATCAATAAAAATTAGCTTATCTCATTAATTCTGACAACATCTGCTCAAGAATATCTTCCATAATTTCTTCGTCTAAGGAGTGCAAACTTGGTGGCCCACCGAGGAATTCTTTGATAGTAATCTTTTGCTCTCTAAAGTCCTTGACAAAATCCCGAATCTGAGAAACAACGTTAATTTGATTGTCTATGGTTTCTACCATAATAGCCATAGAGTCAATGCCTTTTTTAGCAGCTTTACGAGAATCGGAAACCATCGCTCCTTCTGGAGTATTTTTTGCCAAAGGTAGTTCCCGTTTTAAGTTTTCATATTGAGTGAGGAGAATTTGGTTTTGTTGAGAAAGAGTTCGACATTTCCGAGTTAAATCATCCTCGCTATTATTGTCAATAACTTCCCCGACTTGCTGAAGTAACTCAATTTCTAAAAGTCTTGCTAAATCACCTTCTTGGTAGGCTTGATTGATTGATTTCATGATTTCTGTATAATATCTCTGTGTCTCGTTGTCTTTTACCTTGTCAGGGTGAAAGATTTCAGCTAACCTCAGAAATGTTTCACGAATTTTTCTTTTATCTTCTGTTCTAGCTACGGACTGAGATTCTACAGATTCTTGTGTTTGCCAATGTTCATAGCCCTCTTCAGCAGTTTCTCTTGAAAAATCAGATTCGGGATTGTCAGACAATTCGTCTAGCTCTGTATTGAAGTGTTTATGACTCGGTTTCAGACTAATAATTCCTGTCAACTGAAGATTAAGATATACTGCCTCTATATTTTTGAGGGTTTGTTTCCCAAACTTTCTAGTAGTAAAAATTTCATCAAATAGAGCATGAATATCGTGGTCTAATTCAGCCATCTTTTGGAAACTGGGGCTGGCTTTATGCAATATTTCTGTTGCAAAAATTCGCGTTTGTTCAACAAAATTCTTCAGTTCTGTGCGCTTTCTCTTAATTTGTTTGAGTAGCGATTGGTGTTCTTTTTCTAGAAACTGTAAGCGGATATGTAATTGGGAAAGAGCTAGTGGAGTTGCTTTAGTTGAGTGGGATGGAGGTGGGGTTTTTCGAGGCATATATATAAAATTGATAATTTATTAAGAAGGATATAGGATATCAGTAGAACTAGAGTAAAGAACTTTACAAGGTGTCAAGCAAGCATTTTTAAATATAAAAGACATCTTCAGAAATTAAATATGCATTATCCATAACCCTTATAGAGACGTAGCACTGCTACGTCTCTATATTCATTTTTGAAGATGTCTAAAGAAGATTTTACCAGACACGTAGTGCGATCGCCCTACAGCCCTTTGGGAATTCTACGGTGGGGCGTAATCGCGTAAAAACTTAGCGCTTAGGGACTTCCAGTTAAAAAAAATATCTCAGCAGTATTTGCCTAGGAGATACGCAGAGTTTTTGGCGCAGCCTCTGGTAGAAAAGAGGCTACACTATCCGAGGAAACTGATTTTCAGGAAACTCTTGGCAATACACTGGCCCCCTACAAAAAAATTGGATATTTTTTCTAATTGGAAGTCCCTTATTTGCCAACAAATTCTTTCACCACTGCCATAGCATCAGGAGGAATCTGCGTAATTAAGCGGAATGGGAATGCAGTAGTTGAAGCAAACTGGGCATAATCTGATGTCAGAAAGACAGTATAGTTTTTAGCTTCTGGAGTCATCTGGAAAGCAAAAGCTAAAGCTATAGCTTTAAGGTACTTGCGAACATCAGCAGCTTGTTCACCCACAATTTCACCGCCACTAATGGGGGTATTTGGTTGTCCTATCTGATCCAAAGTTGTACTAGGGTCTTTTACACTCAGATGAGTACCCCCAACTATACCAACTAGCCACTTTGGAGATGGGATTTTGTCAAATCCCATAATTTGTTCAGTTAAAGCTGGGGTGGTTTTATCTGCGGAACCTGCTAACACTAGGGTAGGAACTTGCACCTTAGTTAATCCAGTTTCGCCAAAGATCAGAGATGTTGTAGGATTGAGTGCGATCGCCTGTTTGATTCTAGTATCCCGTAGTTGATAGCTATTTTCTGGCAGTTGTTGAGCGATACACTGAATATTTTCTCCCAGACTCAAGATAGTTAAGTTCTCTTTACAGCGTTGTTTGAGACGTTCCAGTTGTAACTCGGCTCCAGCAAGTGCTAAAGCTGTACTACCGCCCAAAGAATAGCCGATAACCATCGCTTTATTGGTTGCAAGTTTCCCTTGCAACGAATTATTAGCTGTTTGGTTGAGCTTTTCTAATTCGTCGAGGACAAAACTAATATCTTGAGGGCGATACAAAAACTCCTGAGGCTTCATAACTCTGGTTTTGCCTTGTAATGCTGAGTTAGTATTTGCCTCATTACTACCAGGATGTTCTAAAGCTGCTACTACATAACCGTGGGATGCTAAATGTTCAGCCAGGTAACGCAAGTCTGTGCGGACTGACCCGAAGCCGTGAGAAAAGACAATTACGGGTTTGTCGGCAGTTGCAGCAGTTGACCAGTAAATATCAACTGGAATTTTACGGTCGCGCTTTTGGTCATTCAGGCTGAGGTTGAGTATTTTTACTTGAGCTACTCCCGGTTGGCTGGGGTCAAAAGGAAAAGCAATCTGCGGTGTTCTGGGGTCAAGTTGGGAAGCAATGTCTGACGACAATCCGTTACGGGTCAACGCTAGCATAAATTGTTGGGTGCGCCAGAAAGCTGTATTCAAACTCCCTACAACAACGAAAGCCTTTGGCAAATCAATTTCTAAGCGTTTACTGGGATAAGCAGCAATAAAACTCAGTATAGAAAGACCCTGCGGTGCAGTAGAACCTAATACCAATCCTGCTCTCAGTGCTTGTACCCCAGCTTTATCCTTTCGGGCTAAAGCAGTAGCGAAATCATTGAGAATAGTTGTGCCAATCTGAGTATTAATTAACTTATCAAGTGTGACAACATTCATCGGTATATTCATCCCCAACGCCCCCAAAAAAGAGCGTCGTTGTTCTTCAGATAATCCTTGAGTGTAAGACTGCAAACTTTGAGGCAATTCCCCAGTTTTTGCAGCCTTTTGCAACTCAGCAAGAGAGATGGATTCTGTAAATAAACCCAGACGCACAACAACTGTGTCAGCCGCAGTGGCGGAAGTATTTGCCCCGAACTGTGTAAGTATAATTGCGCTAAAGAAACCCGCAACTGCCTTAAGACTTCCCCAACTTATTCTCATAAATATTTATACCAAGTGTTACTTACGGGAATATAACGGATATTTGTGTATTTGACTACCCCGTTAATTACCCAGAAATAAAACCAATTCGCAATTCGCAATTCGCAATTCGCAATGACGCGACGCTCCTGCGTCGCTAATGCTTCGCTATCGCGGACTCGCTCTTCCGCCGGCGCTATCCGCCAGTCGTACAAAATTCATTCTGAATTCTGACTCCTGACTCCTGAATTCTGTTCGATAAAGTTACATTAAAAGCGACGAATTGTAGAATTCATCACAGCTAAAAATTTAAGCATAAATTCAGTGTTGACAGCCACAAAAACCCGATTGTTTCTCCGGTAGGTTTAATACTGTAACAGCAACAATCCAAAATTCTTTATCCAGCGCAACCAGATTTTATGTATGGGATAAATCTAAAATCTAAAATCCTAAATTGAGTGATTGTAAGTTTTGATCACAGAAAAGTTTAAGCGATCGCTTCATGTTTTGTCTTTGTCCTTTAGATCGTGTTGCAGAGGTGTTGTCAGTAGATAGTCTTACTGTTGTAGCTGCACTATCATTACTCATCAAATTCTAGCAGCCGCATCAAAAATCTTCCTTAGCTTTATGCGTCACAGACTCCGCTATATTTTAATTTTGCTTCTCTCTCTGAGTATTATTACACTGTGGTGGCCTGTGAATGATTCTGATTGTCAATCTCGACGATTTTTTAGCATCAAAAACTACAAAATTCCAAGTATATGCTACTAAAGTTGTTGTTCAGCCGTGGCGTGGTCGTCACCATGTATATGGAATCTTTATGATTCCTGATAAATACAAACAATCTCCATTTTTTGTAGTCAGAGTTAAAGGTGCTGGCAGTTATTGTTCCCAACAGTTCGGTCATAAAAATAATTTTGGATAATATCTTTGCTGAACCAGAAACTTATCTGCTGAGAAAGTTTATTAGAACTCGAACATCTTTGCGGCTCATTCTCCAAGGTTTGTACTTCCAACTCAATGATAAACATGAACTGGACGTTGACTTTCCCGGAACCAAAAGTTAGTCAACATAATTCGTAGAATTATAGCCTTCTGTCTGTTGTTTAGCCTTAGCCGTGGAGTTGCTTACATATTCCATTTGGTAGACTGAAGGCATTGATTGGGCTAAGTTGACTTATGACTATTGCGATCAACCAACCAATACAACAGAAGCCACTGAACTTTGATGAGTTTCTTGCCCGTTATAGTGGCGATAACCGCTATGAACTAATCGATGGAGAGGTGTTTGACTTGGAACCAACAGGTCTCCATGAAGAGGTTGCAGCCTTCATTACCACAAAGATATGTGTCCAGATCGACCGAGCAGGCTTACCTTGGTTTGTCCTTCAGCGAGGACTATTGCGCCCTTCTAATATTGGTATGACGGCATTTCGACCTGATGTTGCAGTTGTCGATCCAGATGAACTTATCAAAGAACCGCTTTGGTCTGACCAGTCAATTTTGACACTGGGCAGTTCGATTAAATTTGTGGCGGAAGTTGTTAGTAGTAACTGGCAAAATGATTATGCCCGTAAGGTTGAAGACTACGCGGTTTTAGGCATTCCCGAATATTGGATTGCAGACTACGCAGCTAATGGTGGTACTCGACACATTGGGAAGCCCAAACAACCCACCCTCTCTATTTGTACGCTAGTGAATGGGGAGTATGAAATTCAACAGTTTCGAGGCAATCAGACCATCGTCTCTCAAACTTTCCCAGATTTAAAACTAACGGCTGAACAGGTGTTAAGGGCTGGTAGATAAAATCGCCATTATTTCGACTACCGTAGTAGATTAGTCCTGGTTAACCCAAAGTAAAAATGCAGCATAACAACTCAAATACAGCAGAAAGTTAAGAAGCATTAGTGGTTTATCGCATTAATTTTGATGGGGTTGAGAAACGAACCGCATTCGCGTTAGCGTCTCCCCTTGGGAGAAGGACGCAAAGAACGCAAAGTTAAGAGTTAGAGAAGAGGAATTTAAAGCTGATTTACCTATCAAAACTTTTGCGATAGACTACTAGCTTGATTTATTTTCATCGACTTATTTAGCTTGGTGATTGAGTTTCCAAAACTTCAGTCTTTTCTAACAAGTTAGTAGTAGCATTAATTACAATTTGTGCTGCACCTATGAAAAACGATCGCTCGATATTCGTCGGCATATCACTAGGTTTATGGTAGTAAGGAGTGCGTAAATTTGCGGTATCTGTCACCAACACAGCACCCACCCCCTGATACCAAAACGGTGCATGGTCGCTGCGTAGAGTATCGGGTGTCAGCAAACCTTTAAAAGGAATCGGCAGTGTTAAGACTGCTGGCAAATTTGATTCCTGTTTATCCAAGGCGGTTGAGGGGTTTTGAAAGGCATTCAGCAAAGGTAAATGCTCTGTATCACCGACTACTGCCAAAAAGTCGCCCTTGTCGCTAGGTGGTGTAACAGGCAATCCAGCAGGGTATTTTTGACAGCCAGTAGTGTAACAAGCGTAACCTACCATATCCATAACGATCGCCCCGCCTAAATTTTGCAAGCGTGGTGTCTTGCTTACAAAAGCCTGACTACCTAAAAGTCCTGTTTCCTCTTGGTCAAAAAAAGCTAGCTGTAACGTCCGTTGCGTGGGACGGGAACCCAGTAACCGCGCTACTTCCAGAACCACGGCTACACCACTGGCATTATCATCAGCACCAGGAGATAAGGCAACAGTGTCATAATGCGCTCCTACGAGAATTGCTTTAGCAGCTTTATTAGTTCCTGCACGTTCGGCAAAAATATTCACACCTTCAGAGAACTTTTCTAATTTGGGCTTCCAACCTAATTTTGTGAGTTCAGTTGTGATATAAGTGCGAGTAAGCGATCGCTCTTTTGTTGTGTAGCGCTGAAAGTTCAGATTTTGGATATGGCTTAATAGCTTCTCAGTAGATACTCGTGGGGCAATATCAACTTGCTGTAACTCTGGCTGTGGTTGGGGTGCTTCCACTGGAATGCGCTCAACAATTGTCGGTGAAGGACGCTCTTCAAAAAACGTGCTACCCCTACTACCTACCACGGCAACTGCCATCAACAGCAACAGCATTAGCCAAATCCATTTTCTCATGTCATCTATCCTTGGCTCATCCGAGTTGTAGTAACTTTAATTATGTATGCTTCAAGTTACTGGATGTCTGCGATGCCTACATACAGCAGATTGCAACAGGTGTGAGGTACAGATAATCGTAGGGAACATGGCTAGGGTGTTGACTCTGTGCCTTTTTAGAAGTTAACAAATCATGCAAAATATGTGTAGTCATTGCGAGCTTTGCGAAGCAATCCCAGAGATTTTGCGATTGCTTCGCAAAGCTCGCAATGACACAAAAATAGTATGAGTCAAAAACGCCCAAATTTCATCAAAGTCAACAGCCTAGGCTGTGCCCCTACCCATACACTTCATTTACCTGAAATACGCTGTAATTAAAGAGTGCATCAAGATATTATTTTTTCTTCAAAAACTGTGATGGGTTTAGGTTACATTAGTTGAGAATATGCTATTAGACTACCTCCCAAATTTTCTCCAAAAAATTAAAATATCCAGTATCTTCCTTTTGCAAAACTTAGTTTAATAAGTAAATAGAGCGAACCCGTGATATTGACCATTAAGTGCTTTTTTTCTCGTGGTCAAAGCTAGTATTATAGTATTTTATTACTTGTATATACATCAATATTTATTTTACAAAAAGCAGGAAATGTGACCAATATTTTATCAAGCAAAGAGATAACAGAGAAAGTTAAGATTCTGATTGTTGAGGATGAGTATATCCTGGCTCTGAATTTACAAGAAAGTTTAGAATTGCTGGGATACACTGTTTCAGATATTGCCGATTCGGCAGAAACAGCAATTGACAAAGCTGCTGAACTACTCCCCAACTTAGTTTTGATGGATATCAGGTTGCGGGGTGAAATGGATGGCATTGAGGCGGCGCAGCTAATCTGGAATCGTCTGCAAATCCCTGTCGTCTACATTACCGGACATTCTGACAAAAGCACTGTAGAGCGGGCTAAAATGACATTTGCTTTTGGTTACATCCTCAAACCTGTCAAAGAGCAACAGCTTTATGTTGCTATTCAAACAGCACTTAACTGCTATCAACGTGAGCAATTGTCACAATTACAACGGCTCAACCAGTTGAAAAAGAATTTTTTAGGAACCGCCTCTCATGAAATGCGAATCCCCTTATTGAACATCCAAATGACAATTTCTGTGTTAGAAAATCTGATGGAGCGAGAGGGAATTTTAAATTCAGAATTACTTTCTCCATTTGAGTCTGTAGCTGGCTACCTAACTATTCTGCGTCAACAAAGTGAAGAAGGGTTAGAGTTGGTGAACAATTTGCTGTCTCTACAAATGATTGATACAGATGTCTATCCATTAGAATTAACTTCATTTCAACTCCAAGACTGGCTTCCTCAGATAGCCTTATATTTTCGAGAAACGCGCTCGTTCTCAGCAACAGATTTTTCAAATTGATATTCCTGCAAATTTACCACCTATAGTTTCAGACTTAGCTGTAGTTAGCAAAATCGTCTCCGAGTTACTCAACAATGCCTGTAAATATTCTCCTCCTGATGAAGAGATTAGATTAAATGTCCAGATTATCTACCTGCCAAAAAGTGTAATTAATGAAGATACTCAATCTGGTGCGATCGCTAATTCTCAAGTACCATTCTTTGAAATTACAATTAGCAATTCTGGCGTAATAATTCCTCAAAAAGAACAATCTCGAATTTTTGAGCCATTTCACCGGATTCCTTATAACGATTTCTGGAAAATTGGCGGGACAGGATTGGGCTTGGCATTAGTTAAAAAGCTTGTAGAATATCTTCAAGGCACGATAGAAGTTACCACTATTGAAAATTCCACAAAATTCATAGTTTTACTACCGTTAATCCTGCCAAATTTATCAGATCAAGCGAAAATTTTCATTAGTTGAATTGCTAAGTTTGACGGCTTGTCTTTTGACAGCGATCGCAACTTGACTTAAAGTGCCGCACTAGGGGAGTGCTGAGTACTGAGTACTGAGCAAAGAGGAAGAGAAAACAATTTCTTGCCAATTCTTCAAAAATCCTTACTTTGACACTCAGGACTCATGACTCAGAACTCAGGAATTTTTTTATGGTAGATTTGTTGCTGATCACAACCTTGGGGTTCCTGGGGAGTTTTGGGCATTGCTTTGGGATGTGTGGCCCCCTAACAGTGGCTTTTTCTCTGTCTCATCAGCCAAAAAGACCACACACAGCTTCATTAGGACGGACATCAACCTTAGAAAAGCCCGACACTTGGCAACAGCAATTAAAATTTCATATCCTGCTCAATCTAGGGCGGATGTTGAGCTATGCTCTAGTCGGTATTGGTATTGGGGCGATAGGTTCGGTATTGCTGCAAGGTGGACAGCTAGCGGGTGTTGGTAGCGACTTCCGGCGCTGGATGGCAATTGTAACTGGCGTGATGCTGATTTGGTTTGGCTTAGGACAAGTAAAACCCGATTTGCTGCCGCGCATTCCCGTGTTACACCCATTATTACAAGGTAGCCTACACGATCGCCTCAGCACAGGAATGGTTAAGCTTTCCTTAAAACCCAAATGGTGGACACCAATGCTTTTAGGGATGACTTGGGGTTTAATGCCTTGTGGTTTCCTGTATGCTGCCCAAATTAAAGCTGCTGAAACAGGCAATTTATGGATGGGTGGGGCAACTATGCTGGCTTTTGGTTTGGGAACTCTGCCGACTATGCTAGGTGTAGGCGTTTCCACATCATTGGTAACTAAAGACAGGCGCAGTCAGTTGTTTCGATTAGGTGGTTGGGTAACGCTCACCATTGGCATTATCACTTTGCTGCGGACTGGTGACACAATGGTAGATTACACCGGACACGCGGCGTTAATCTGCTTAATCTTGGCACTTATTGCGCGTCCCATTAGTGGCTTGTGGGCTTCACCATTGCGTTACCGTCGCGGCTTGGGGGTGGGATCTTTTGTGCTTTCTGTGGTTCATACCGTCCACATGATAGAACACTCATTGCAATGGAATTTTGCCGCCTTTTCTTTTCTGCCACCAGAATTTCAGTGGGGTATGGCTGCGGGTGCTGTAGCATTGATATTAATGTCCCCCGCCGCTTTAACGAGTTGGGAATCGTTGCAGAAATCTTTGGGCAAGCGTTGGCGACAGATTCATCTATTGGGTGTGCCAGCCTTGCTCTTGAGTGCCATTCATACTGTGTTGATTGGTTCCCATTACCTGGGTTCCTTGCAATCAACTTGGGGAAATAAATTAGCGGCAGTACTAATGGTAATTATTACCCTCTGTGTCTTGCTAGTACGTTCGCGCTTCTTTTGGTCAAAGTTAGCCTTAGAAAAGTTTTATGTTCCCCCAACAAAATCGCGGTAAATCATCTTTAATTTCTGGCTCTATGTCAAAGAGTCAAAAACAGAGGCGTTACCCCCTCAAAGGCATTTTCTGGCATCAAGGATCAATCAAGTATTTATTATTCCTGAGTTGCTTAGTTATATCAATAACTAATCTTTACCCTGCATCTGCTCATAAGGTAGAGATATCTGGAGATGTGGGCGGTACCCTCCACATTGAACCAAATGATAATCCCCGTGCTGGAGAACCAAGCCAAGCTTGGTTTGCTCTCACCCGCAGAGGTGGAAGGGTGATTCCCCTGTCACAGTGTAATTGTCAGTTGGCTGTTTATGCCCAACCTTATGCAGCTGGAGAGCCACCACTCTTAGAACCAGAGTTAGAACCTGTGGCAGCTGAACGTTATCAAGGCATCCCAGGTGCAGAAGTTGTCTTTCCCAAAGCAGGTATTTATGAGTTGCAACTAAATGGTAAACCAGTCTCTGGGGCAAGATTCAAACCCTTTGAGTTCAAATTTGAAGTGACTGTAGCAGGTGGTTCTAACCAAAATTCACGAAACTTGCGGGATGTCAATGGTGATTTAGTAGAGGGTCAATCTCAACAATTACCAATTTGGGCGATCGCACTGCCAATCCTCGCATTTATCGGCATCTTAGTTGTCGTACTGCAAAATATGAGGAGAAGTGGGGAGTAGGGAAGAAGCAGAGGGGCAGGGGAAGCAGGGGAAGCAGGGGAGCAGGGGAAGAACTAATGCCCAATGCCCCATGCCCAATGCCCCATGCCCAATGCCCAATGCCCCATGCCCTTATTTATGTCGCTTCTGATGCCACTCCCACGCATGGGCAACAATATCTTGGATGGATGGATATTGAGGTTGCCAGCCTAAAATTGTTCTCGCTTTCTCACCACTGCCAATGAGAATTGGGGGATCGCCAGGACGGCGTGAGCGTTCTTCTATTGGGATTGAAGCTCCTGTCACCTGTTCGGCAGCGGCAATTACTTCTCTAACAGAAAAACCGTTGCCATTACCCAAATTGAAAACTTCGCTATCGCCACCTTTTAATAAATATTCCAATCCCAGAATATGGGCATCTGCTAAATCGTTAACATGAATATAATCACGAACACAAGTACCATCGGGCGTCGGGTAATCGGTGCCGAAAATTGAGATGGATTCTCGCTTGCCTAAAGCTGTCATCAGCACCAAGGGAATTAAATGGGTTTCTGGGTTGTGATCCTCGCCAAGTAAGCTATTGGGATTAGCACCAGCAGCATTAAAATAGCGGAAACGCACTGATTGGAAACCGTAAGCAACATCAAAATCAGAGAGAATCCGCTCTACCATTAGCTTTGTTGCGCCATAAGGATTAATCGGATTTTGGGGATGGTTTTCGGGAATGGGGACAAATTCCGGCACTTCCGTAGGTGGCACAGGTAGAAGAAAAGACAAATTTCTTCACAGATGCCGCCAGCATCGCTTCTAACAGAGTCAAAGTACCAACAACGTTATTGCGGTAATATTTAGCCGGGTCAGTCACTGACTCTCCTACGTAGGCATAAGCAGAAAAGTGCATTACAGCAGCAATATCACGGGTTTTAAATAGGTGATCTAGCAAGGCGCGATCGTTTGTATCCCCGACTATCAGTTCTACTTGTAAAACCTTTTCTACTAAGTCACGATGACCATAGACTAGATTATCAAGTATGACAACGTTGTAACCCGCTTGCTTCAAAGCAAGCACTGTATGGGAACCAATATATCCAGCTCCCCCCGTGACCAAAATGGTAGGCTTTTCAGACGACATAATTTTTCCTTTTAAGTGGATTACTCAATTAATTTAGTTTATCGGTGTCAGATTACTCTTTTGGAAAATTATAAATAATAGACGCAGTGGCAAAAAATTGCACTAAAATCACTACGACGGTAGTCTTTGGGTGTGAGGTTTGAGATATCTTAAGTCAAACGGTGCGATTACAATTTGACAATAAAATAAATCTATTTCCCGCAACCTCTAGGTTGACCCTTACGGGTGACGCTTCTTGTGTCGCTACAGCTAAGAAGTCACCAGTGGTTTCATGCAGGGAAATCATGGATGGCGTTTCCTTCTGGGGAGCCAATGCCTTCGTTACCGGGGTTCTCTCGGTTGAAGAAGTGGCATGGCAACCCCGATTAAAGGGGGCTGCCTCACCACCACACTGGCTCACCGCACCAGAAAATTTGAGAGTTAATGTATGTTTCTATTGTTAAGCCGGGTACTGCTGTGGCTGCTGATTGGCACTATCGTATATTCTCTGTTCCAGCGATTTTATCCCTCTGGAAGTTTTGTAGGGCGATTAATCTTAGTCGTTATGTTGGTAATCGTAGCCCTATCATTTATTAACCCCACTGAACCAGCTGTGGCCTCGTTGTGGAGAATGATGTCTTTTCCACTCAAGCCTCTGGGAGCTTCTATTTTAATGATGATTTTTGCAGCTCAGAGAATCAAAGGAGGCGGGATAGACAAACCAGGAGGATACTTGATAGGTTGGGCACTGACGATTTTACTGTTGGCAAGTACGCCAGCAGTCGCCTATTTCCTTTATAGAGCACCTCTAGCAATGGTAAGTGAAACCTATGTAGCAACTGCTATACCAATATCTGGGACACTGGTGGCATCAGGGCAACAAACCATCGCAGCGAACATCTCAGATGTGACGGGAGATAGCATTCTTTCTTATAATTTGAGAGTGCCTCCCTATCTATTACAAGGAAATCCTCAAGATATTCGCACACGCGGTTTAAGACTTGAAGACTTTGTACCGAATGCCGAAACGTTGCTATTGACAACAAGAACTTGGGAAAGTTATCTCGCCGAAGTTTACAGGTTCTTACGTGTTCAGCGGTAATAAAGTAAAAAAAATACTAAAAAGACCGCGATGCACGTTTTGAGAACACTGCGCGAAATTCAAAATTACGAATTTGCAAGGGTTTCATTGAACTAAAAACTGGAGATTGGGAAAATTTAAACAGGGATTCAGCACCCAATCCTTAATTCCCAATCCCCAATCCTCATTCCCCTAAATAGCTGCCTTCTTGGACTAGCAGTTAATCTATGATGATAAAGTTGCAAAATTGCTTTAATGGCAAAATCTCGACGAATCGCTAAACTCAGTGCCTACTTACGACCCCATTGGCGGGAAGCGTCTTTAGGCATTCTCGCTTTGTTTTCTGTCAATGCACTGGGCGTTTATATCCCCTTGTTGATTCGTGCTAGTGTTGACAAACTCTCCACAACCTTCATCTTAAACCAAATAATACATGACGTAGTGATCATCGTATTACTAAGTTCGGCGATGTGGCTAATGCGGATGGCATCCCGTATTTGGCTATTTGGGGTGGGACGGCAGGTGGAATTTGACCTGAAACAACGGATTTTTGAACACTTACTCAAGCTTGAGCCGGCTTATTTTGCTAGTAATACTGCTGGCGATTTGATTAATCGAGCTACCAGTGATGTGGATAATATCAATGCGGTTGTTGGGTTTTGCAATTTGAGTTTGGCAAATACCTTCTTTGCTTACGTCTTGACACTGCCAGTCATGCTGACGATTAGTGTGGAACTCACACTATCTTCTCTGGCAGTTTACCCTTTTATGCTCTTGTTAGTAAGTATGTTTAGCGATCGCTTACGCAAACAACAAGCAGAAGTCCAAGAGCAACTCTCTGACATCAGCGAACTTATTCAGGAGGATATTAGTGGCATTGCCTTAATAAAAATCTACGCTCAAGAAGCAAACGAGCGTCGAGCCTTCTCCAAGAAAAATCAGCAGCTATTGACTGCTAACCTGGAATTGGCAAAAATCCGCAATACACTTTTTTCGCTTATTGGCGGACTAGCTAACGTCAGTTCACTGGTAATCATCTGGCTAGGGGCGGCGCGGATATCTGCTGGGACGCTTCAGGTTGGCGACTTTTTAGTATTGCTAATTTATGTAGAGCGTTTAGTTTTTCCCACAGCCTTTTTAGGATTCACAATTACTGCCTATCAACGGGGTGAAGTTAGTATTGATCGCCTTGAATCTATTCTCTCTGTCACACCGAAAATTAAAGATGCAGCCGATGCAATTCATTTGCCTGTGGCTGAACTTAAAGGAGAACTGACAGCTAAAAATCTCACTTACAATTACCCTGGTTCCACGACTCCAGCTTTAGCAAATATTAACTTTACCATTGCTCCGGGAGAAACCGTGGCCATTGTTGGGGCGATTGGTTCAGGGAAATCTACTTTGGCCAATGCTTTGCCGCGCTTGTTGGGATATTGAGTCAGGACAATTGTTTTTAGATGGGGTGGATATTACCAAGATAGCTTTGACAGATTTACGAGGTGCGATCGCCTACGTTCCTCAAGATAGCTTTTTATTTAGCACCACCATCAAAAATAATATCAGCTACGGCGATCCTGTGAGCGAACAAGAGCAGATAGAATCTGTTGCTAAACTTGCTCAAATTGAATCAGAAATTCACAATTTCCCCCAACAATATGAAACTCTTGTTGGTGAACGCGGTATTACTCTTTCTGGCGGTCAACGGCAACGTACTGCTTTGGCTAGAGCAATGCTGGTAAATGCTCCAGTGTTAATTTTGGATGATGCTCTTTCTAGTGTAGATAATCAAACAGCTACGCAAATCCTCAAAAATCTCTCTGGTGGTACTGGACGAAAAACAGTAGTTTTTATTACGCACCAATTATCGGCGGCGGCGGCTACTGACCGAATTTTTGTGATGGAAAAGGGAAAAATTGTCCAGGTAGGCAATCACTTGGAACTTTTGCAACAACAGGGTTTATACAGAACTTTATGGAGCCAACATCAAGTTGAGGAATTACTACGGTGAAGTTCTGACCTATAAGTATATCTTCTCTACCACAAGTAGAAACCCTAAGCTGGCTTTGCCTCAGCTTGGGGTAATTTATTTGGGATTACTTCTTCAGCGCCAGAGTTAAGCCATCTGCGATCGCTATTAAACTAAGATTAACTCGCTCGTCTTGATGCAGCTTTTGATTAAAAGCACGAATTCTTTTAGTTCTATTATCTTGCACTTGGGGATCAGCAACCCTGCCTGACCAGAGAACATTATCGATCGCAATCAATCCTCCCGGACGCACTAATTGCAGCGATCGCTCATAATAGCCATCATAGTTGCTCTTATCTGCATCGATGAAGGCGAAATCAAATGTTTCCGCTTCTCCTGTTGCCAATAGCCCATCCAAAGTCTCTAAAGCTGGGGCAATGTGTAATTGAATTTTCTCTGCCACTCCTGCTTGCTGCCAATAGCGCCGAGCGATCGTTGTAAATTCTTCACTCACATCACAGGCTACCACCTTACCGTCACTTGGTAACGCCAATGCCACCACCAAGGAACTATAACCTGTAAATACCCCAATATCCAAAGTTTTCTTAGCTCCCAACAACTGCACCAGCAACGCTATAAACTGCCCCTGTTCGGGAGCAATCTGCATTCTACCTATTGGATACTGGGCTGTTTCTTGTCTTAGTTGGGTTAAAATCTCTGGTTCTCGTAGAGAAACTGACAGTAAATAGTCATAGAGGTTTTGTTCGAGTCCTAGTGTTTGAGTTGTCATACCGTGCGTTCCTCTTTTGTCTAAACCCCATAGACGAATGGCATTAAAATAAGCCCAAAGTCTTGTGTTGCCTTGTTCCCTCCAGCCTCCTGCCCTCTGCCTCCTGCCTTCCTCGATAAACCAGCACAGAGACATTCTATATGTAGAGATATGTAGAGATATTGCATACCAAGCCTTTGCTTGAGTTACTTGCCTAAACCCTTCTAGAATAAAAACTATTGTAGGGAAATTTTATTACTAAACTTGCTTTTATTCTGGGAGGTATAATGAGCCGTCCAATAATTCTTGTATTGTAGGCGACAGCGCTGCTGGGAAAACAACACTAACGCGAGGAATCGCTCAGGTACTCGGCCCAGAAAATGTTACGCTCATTTGCACAGATGATTATCACCGTTACGATCGCCAGCAACGTGCAGATATTGGCATCACCGCTCTCCACCCGGACTGCAACCACTTAGATATTATGCAGCAACATTTATCGTTGCTACGCACAGGACAGCCAATTCTCACAACCAGTTTACAGCCATAAAACCGGCACATTTGAAGCACCGCAGTATATCAACGCCGAATAAATTCGTAATTATTGAGGGATTACTCGGTTATTCTACCCGTGTTGCCCGTGACTCTTACGATGTGAAAGTTTACCTTGCGCCTCCAGAAGAACTACGCACTAAGTGGAAAGTCAAGCGGGATACCCAAAAGCGGGGTTACAGTGCTGAACAGGTAATAGCAGAACTAGAAAAACGCGAACCAGACTCAGCACAATTTATTCGTCCGCAACGGCAATGGTCTGATATAGTCATTAGTTTTTATCCACCTACTGGGGAAGATGATGAAACCAATGGACATTTAAATGTGCGTTTGGTACTACGTCCGTCAATTCCCCACCCAGATTTTACCCAGATTATAAACCCTGGTTATGGTAATTCTGACTCAGCGATTCGCCTGGGACTAGACAGAGATATGAGTAAACCTGTGGATGTCTTAGAAGTTGATGGACACGCCACCTTAGAACAGGTGAATAAGCTAGAGCATATTATTTGTTCTGATATGCCCCATTTACGAAGTATTTGCGATCGCGAAAGTAATCCCGAACTGGGTAAAATTGCTGGTACAACTGGAGAAACACTGCAAAGTTATCCTCTCGCTTTGACTCAGTTAATTATTACCTACCACATGCTGAAAGCAACGCAAATTTATCAATAATCAACGAAGATGGAGGGGTTTAACGAGTTTGCGATCGCTTGCAGTGTTGTGCTGTTATACTATGCGATGTTTACAGTGGTCACTGAGCTTCGTTACCGACTTATTGAATTTTAGAGTCAATAAAAACTTTGAGATTGTTGAATAAATCATCGAACATAGCGATCGCCCTAAATCATCTTTTTAGTATTCCCTTTAAAAGTTGCAAATGAAATTACCTATAAAGCGGTTCCCATTCAGATGCGGTACAAAATTATATCGCAAGGTGTAGGGAATATGCCGTGCCCCTATGGATGTACCTTACGTAAGCGAGAAACGCTATAGAAACTTACCAAGGTTAAAGATTTTCTCAAATAAAGATGATTTTGAAAGCAAACAAGGGATAAATAAAGATAGTTACATCTTTGATGACGATTCTCTTAGTTTTCTATGACCTATTGCCTCAGAATTGCCGACCTTCCTACAAATGAGCGTCCGCGTGAGCGATTAATGACGCATGGTGCCAAAATTTTAGCCACAGCAGAGTTAATCGCAATTCTTCTAGGCACTGGTCAAGGGCCAGGAAAATTATCTGCTGTAGGTTTGGGACAATATATTTTGAGCGAATTAGGCAAACACCAACGCGATCCTTTGGTAGTTCTGCGAGAAGTTAGCTCTGCTGAGTTGATGCAAATTTCTGGTGTTGGCCCAGCGAAGGCGACAAGTATCTTAGCAGCAATAGAATTGGGCAAACGCGCTTTTCAATCTCGTCCCAATGATGGCACATTAATTGATAGCCCCCTTGCTGCTGCTGCTACCCTCAGCCAAGATTTAATGTGGCAGATACAAGAACGTTTTGCAGTGGTGCTGTTAGATGTCAAGAATCGCTTATTGGGTACGCAGGTAATTACTATTGGCACCGCAACCGAAACCCTAGCCTCTCCCCGTGATATTTTTCGAGAAGTTATTCGTCAAGGTGCAACGCGGGTAATAGTTGCCCACAACCACCCTTCTGGGAACCTTGAACCCAGCCAGGAAGATATAGAATTGACGCGTCAGTTGTTAGCAGGGGCGCAGCTTTTGGGCATTCCCGTACTAGATCATCTGATTTTGGGCAATGGCAATCATCAGAGTTTACGGGAAGTGACAACCTTGTGGGATGAACATCCACAGGGGGATTAAAATAATTCGTAATTCGTAATTAAAGACTCGTGAGAATTGCAACCCGCAGATCCCGGACTTCTTAAAGAAGTCTGGGATCTTGTTTCTGCGCGTTTGATTTAGGATTGCTATGGTAAATTATTTGCTTTCCTGCATATTTCTCACTAGTTTAGTCACTAGCTTTCTAGGAGTAAATCTTACAGATTCCGCAAGGAGCTTATTTTTAATTCCAGGAACAACAACAGTTTTGTTTTCTAATAGACCACGATAGCCGATTTGGGCTACTGTATCCGCAGTCATAATTTTTTGACCGCTTACTAGCTTTGAGTCTTCCATTGCGGCTCTTTGTTGAAAACCTGATTCTGTAGGCCCTGGACAAAGCGCTGTCACCGAGACACCAGTACCTTCTAATTCATTAGCGATCGCTTCCGTAAATGATAAAACATAAGCTTTACTAGCGTAGTAAACTGCCATCAGTGGCCCCTGGTTGAAAAGCAGCAGTCGAAGCCACATTTAATATTTTTCCAGACCCCCGCTTAACCATATCCTTGAGGAATAACTTGGTTAAATGTGTCAGACATAAGATATTGACCTGTAGCAATTGCAGTTCAGAATTAAGGTCAATTTCGTGAAATAATCCGTAGGTAGCAAACCCAGCATTATTTATCAGCACATCAACTATGATAGATGTTTGTTCTAGCTCAGTGAAAATTTCTTGTGGTGCTGATGGGTTAGATAAATCCTTAGAAATAACTTTGACAGCAATGCCAAATTTACTTTTAAATTCATCAGCAATTTTATTCAGCTTGTCCACGCTTCTAGCTACCAACACAAGATTGTAACCATCCTGAGCAAATAACTTAGCAAATTCATAACCGATGCCGCCAGATGCACCAGTAATAAGAGCCGTTTGTTTGCGATTACTCTGCATAATTTTTCCTCTCTTACGGAGATGTTTTATGAATCATTAGTCATTAGTAACCTAACGCTATTTAACCTTACTTATTCTCTCTTCAGAATAAGTAAAAAGCACTAATTAACTATAACTAATCACTGACTACACTATAACAAGCACTCTCCACAGTACTTAACAATCACATTTATTGCCAGCGCGAAATTTCCAAGCGAACTGACGCATTTGTTCCTAAAACTTTTTGCCCACGTTCAGGTAAAGGAACATACGCAACATATACATCAGAACTGGATTCTCGATTGGGATTTAACTTGATTAATGGTTCTTTTGCATCGGAATTCCAACTGTATATAGCTTCATAAGTGCTATTTGATTCGGCAACATCAGTAATTAGATAGTCAGACCACAGTGGTACTTGGTCGAGATGACTATCACGCAACCAATTCGTCTCTTGTTTTGTGAAAGAATGTAGTGCTAAACGTAGAGCATATCTACAGACATTATTATCACTGGCTGAGTTTCTTGGTATTAAAAAAGCTGTAAATAGAGGAACAGGTTTATCTGTTCTAGTTAACTCTTGTGTGATTGGACAATAATGAGCGATCGCTTGCTCATATATAGGAACAGGAAGACCACGCAAAGCAATTCTAGTTTCCAATTGATAAAAATTCTTGTCCCGGTCTTTCAACTGGACATTGCTCAAAGATAGTTTCACTTGGATATCACCAAACAAAAAGCGTTGCAGGTTTTGATAACCTTCTTCGGAATTCAATATGCCATAACGTCCACCATGACTACGATGAACATAAGCACGATGAGATCCCGCAACGTAAGCTCTATCTATCTGAACTAGACCATCACTTTTTACCCCCACAGTCTTGCGTGCAAGACCAAAAGCATCTTCATAATCATGTGCATTAGTGCCGATTAAAGAAAAAACGCGGTTTGGCGAAAATGCACTATCTAAGCTTTGTAGTTTTTCTAGCTGAAATTTATCGGGTAACTTATCGTTTCGTTGGACACGAGGTGTTAAGTACTGGTACATCCGTTGAGGCCCAAAGTCATCAGAATTATTCAATTGGAACCTGTCTCTGAGTTCTTCAAGCATCCCACTTCCAACCTCAAAATAAATACCACCATGAGGTGTGGCGTAGGTAAATAATTTGTCAATGTGATCGACGGCTTTCTCACCTTTTTCTGGATAAATCTTTTGAATCAAGCTGCGGCAAACAAGTCCTCCCATTGAGTGCGCCACAAGGTAAACTTTGGCTGCACCCGTCGTTTGTTTCACATTCTGAATCAGTTTTCTTAAACCACTCGCTATCTCCTCCATCTCTTGCCGGACTACACTTGAAGAACCAAAACTAGGTGTAGTTACATCATAAAATCGGTAGATCCAAATAGTTTTATGAAGTTGGCTAGACAATCTTTTAATTTGATTGCTCACATTTTGATTGTCAACAATCGGTTGATAACCATGATCGGTCATTAACCGCAGCAATGGACTCTCGAAAAAAAACTTCTGGGGATTTTCCTTCTCATCCACTCGAATATGGGTTGAACCATTATTGAATCCATAAAATGGATCATTAACTGTTTGCTCAACGTCTTTTTGTGTACCTGCATATCCACGAACAAAGATGATTGGTAAATACTGCATATATATCCTCACTATTTAATAAATATTTTTGCTCGTTCCCAGATTTAACTGAGAACGAGTGCAGAGTATGAAGAAAATTTGTCTTAGATAGAAATTGTGTGTACACCGTAGCTTTTGAAGTCAAGCAAGTGGCATAGCTTGGAGGGATATTCCGGGGTCAAATATTATGAACCCCGACATATTAGTATTAGAAAGTTTTCACAAACTCAATTAAGGCTTTCTTATCTTCATCTGGTAGATTCGAGCCAAAATAATGACCTTCATCTTCAACGAAGTCAGGAGACTTATTAGCTCTTAAAAGCACGCGTGCCAACTTACCTTTAATTCCACCACCTGGTTTCAAGTCTTGGAAAAGGTTACTCAGATTGAGAGATGTAATCGCCTCTCTGATATTGATGCTTGCCAGCAAATTCACAGGCGTACCTTTAGGAACAGGAAGTCTAAATCTCGGATTCGGATCTCCTGGGGGAAGCTCTAATTTGGTATCTCGATCTGTCCTGCTGATAATTCCTTCACGCTTTTCAGGCCACAATAGCTTCTCCATCGCATCCGTATAGGCTGCTACACGCCCTTTCACTGAAGGATCTTCGTTGTAAAGTCCTAGTGTGTTGTTGTGAAGAAGTGGTGCTGTTGCCCAAATACTTATTAGTGAAGGTGTACGGTAATATCCCAAACCACCGTTTGGTATCTTAAATTCGATGGGTTTTTTCTCATCGAAGGGGTTATACAGGGTCAAATTACCTGGTGATGGTAGTTCTTTGTAGGTCTTCGAGGAGAACTGATCCCAAATATGCCCCTTGGTTGCATTTGTCCCTAGCGATCGCGCCGCATTAGTACCAATTAGTGTTACCGGATAACGCTGGTCATCAGACAAGAAGTTGTGGTCTAAGAAATTACTGCTAAGTACAGACTCTTCGTACCATTTTTGAGCCTGTTCGGGGTCAGCAGCAATCTCAGCAGTTGGCTTTTTGCTGGAATGGCAACCAGCACAAGTACTGGCAAAAACAAGTTTGCCACGTTTGAGAACTTCTTGGTCTTTAGTCAAGAACTCTTCACCACCTGGCGCATCTTTCAAGTGCATCGGCTCGATGGTTTTCAGAAATGACTCTGCATCAGCCATACGTGCTTCTGTCTCTCTCCAGTCTTTGCACTCCTTCCGCGCTTTTTCGATATCAAAAGGTTTTTGGGGAGTTCTGCCTAATAAAGGCTCGTGGAGACTTGTCCAGTAATCGCCGCACATCCCAATGTTGACGTAGACGCGTAGTGAGGCTGTTGCTACTCCTGTAGAGTCTGCACCATCCTTGAGAATATGATTAACATCCTTGGTTGAACCATCGTTCATCACCTCTGGATATGTGGGGCGATCGCCTAAATTAAAAATGGCGTTAATTGCATTCGGATTGTTGATGTGATCGGTGGCAATCCGCGAAGTATCAGAAGTACCCGGTTTCTGAGATTTTAGTACTTGCTTAACAAAACTATTGTCAGCGATACTTCTTCCAAAGAATTCGCTTTCTTTGATGTACTGATTACCCAATGCTGGTACTAGGTTTTCCCATTTTGGGTGTTCCTTGTCTTTGGGTGGGTTTAGAGGATCTAACGCTACGTGACAGATGGCACAAGATTGCCCGATCAAGTAAGGAGGCTCAACTTGTGAGGTTTTGAAATACTCATCAGGGTTCCACTTTGCCTGTTCGAAATTGGGGTTAGGGAACTTACGCAACCCAATAACGCCAGTTGAAAGCGGGTCTTTACATTTATCTAGCCGCAATCCGTATTCATCTTTTTCTGTGGATTTTTCACATCCAGGATCGTTAATTGCGCCATATAACTTGAATCGCTCGTCATGATCTTTTGAGTCAATCAGCTTTAACAGGTCAGCACTGCCATGCGTTCGCTTTGCTAAATCACGATAGTACTTAGCATTACCGCCAGTCCATAAGTACCAAGTGCAACGGCCCCGTTTCTCGGCATCTGTCAAATTCTCCTTTGTGTACTCTGGGAGATAACCGATACCCTCGCAATTATCCGGGTATTCATTTACATCAGTACTGGAGTATTGACTACTTATGGGCGCAGGTGTCTCACTATACTCATCAGCTAGAGCTGTAGCCGTTCCATAAAAGCCGCAGACTATAAACATAGTCACGAACAGCAGGAGCAGACAGCCTTTAAAAATGAGACTTGTCTTTTTCATAAAACTCTCTAGTTGTAAGACCTAAACCTTATCCACTGCACCTCGCGTTTGCAGAGGCACACTAATAATCCATCAATAATTTCCCATTTTCCAGATTTAGTCTTGGGATATTTTGATGATTTAAAATGTACCTTACTGAGGCTCGTTATATATGAACTTACTACACAAATTCGCAAAACGTCATCAATAAACTTTTATACATTTATAAACCAAAAAATTAAAAAATTGTAAATTTACAATGGTGTTCAATAACCAATTTGCTATTGTTATATCCGTTACCTACGTATTTGGTGATCTTTGTAACAGATTGTTAAGTGCTTCTTTTAAGCTTGCCTTAACCTTTAAAAGAGATAAAAAAACGAAAATCCCCATCTTTTTTAAGAATTTCTGTGTAAATACCGTAGCTTTACAAATTGCAAAAGTCTTTATATAACTGTAAAAACCAATAAGGGTAAATATCAATGTTGAAGCTTGGTAAGTAAAACTAAGTAACAAAAACTTAATACTTAGCGTTTGATCCGAAAACCTTCACTGGGGATTTGTAGACATAAAAAACTTCCCTCCCAGAGACTATAAAAATATCAGTCTCTGGCGAGGCAATTAGTGCTACAAAAAATTCTGCCACCTAATTTTATTACTGAAAATAACAAGTTAAAGACAGAGGAACACATGGAAAACGATATTATCTTTGAACCATTGAGGTTTCGTAATCTCACAGTAAAAAATCGGGTATTTCGCTCTAGTATTTCCGGCAGGTGGGATAACTACGATGGTTCAGGTACTCAAGCCCGAATCAACTGGGAATAAAAATTTGCTCGTGGTGGTGTAGGGGCTATTATTACTTCCTTTGTCCCAGTTGCTATCCGGGGAAGAATTATGCCCAATTACGCCACAATTCACAGCGATGAAACCGTTCCTTTTTGGCGAAAAGTAGGAGAAAAAGTCCACGAATACGACTGTAAATTTATCTTGCAGTTAAGCCATTCTGGGCGACAGCAGGATATTGCTGGTATCGAAAACTCAGGAAAAAAAGCGTTAAGTTCTACCAGCCAAACTGAGCCATTCCACGGCTCTTTGTGTCAAGCGATGACACTAGCAGAAATTAAAGAAACAATCCAATACTTTGCCGATGGTGCTAGACGTGTCCGTGAAGCAGGGCTAGATGGAATAGAATTACATAGTGCTAATGGATATCTTTTTAATCAATTCCTCAGTTCTGGAATTAATGACCGCCAAGATGAATATGGTGGTTCATTAGAGAATCGAGCGCGGTTTTTGCTAGATGTCATTAGAGCAATCCGCAAAGAAGTAGGCAACGACTTTCACCTACAATTCAAAATTAGTGCTGTTGACTATAATAACGCCGTCACCTTTTGGGAAAAGCCAGGTAACACCATAGAAGATTCTATCCAAATTTGTAAATGGGCAGAAGAAGCTGGGGCTGATGGCGTACATGTGTCAACTGGTAGCTTATTCCCTCACCCACTCAATCCCATTGGTGATTTTAATTTTGATGTCATTAGTAAAACGTATGACACCATGTTGTCGAGTGGGGTAGAGACGACACGCAACTATATTATATTTCGTAAGTCATTTTTACATCCCCTTTTCAATATTTTCTGGAACCGCGTGAAAAAGCAATTGCCTCCTCAAGCATTTAGTGGTGATGATGTAAAAGACCCCAAAATTAAGAAATTACTAGAAGAAAACCAAGGCAGAAACTTGCTCGATGCCAAAGAAATTAAAAAGCACGTTAATATTCCCGTACTATGTACTGGTGGTTTGCAACAGGCTTCTTATATTCGTCAGGCAATTAATGATAAGTATTGTGATGGTGTCACAATGGCTCGTACCCTAATTGCTAATAATGACTTAGTTAAATCTTTTCAAGCAGGTAAAGACCTGGCAGATAAACCCTGTACTTATTGCAATAAATGCCTATTAAATGTAACTGAGAATCCTTTAGGTTGTTATGAGCAAGATCGCTTTAATAGCTATGAAGAGATGATGAAAGAAGTAATGTCAGTCTTTCATCCAACTCAGTTTGAACATTCATCTAAATAAAAAAGCGATGGGCATCACATTGGCAATTTCGCTTACAGATAATCTCGACAATATAGGGAGTGTTTTATGACTGAACAAACAAACCCTACCGTACTACCGACCTCAATCAAGGGAGTCTTCCGACGGATTTGGGTCGTGATTGTAGGTGTTGTAGCAGTAGCAGCATTTTTTCTTTGGCCTGTTTTTTCTAACTCCCCTGTGGATTATGCTGATATTGAAAACCACTTTAAATATGGTTCAATCGGCAGCGAACCCATCAATGGCATCCCTTACTGGATTTGGAAAGTTTTACCAGAACTATTCCCAGATAAATTACCTGCTAAAGGTTATACTTCTTTGGGATTTATCAAAGAACCTGATAAAGATTTGCCTGTAGGTTTTTCGCAACGGAGAGTTCTTATTGATCGCATTGGGTTGAATTGTGCTGTATGTCATACAGGAACGCTGAGAGATACCCCGAATAGCGAACATCAAGTCATTACAGCAATGCCTGCTAATGTGCTTAATTTACAGGGATATATCAAGTTTTTATCAGCAGTTGGTGTGGATGAGCGCTTTACTGCTAACCGGATGTTACCAGAAATTGAAAAAATCAGTGGTGGTTTGAATCCCATTGAAAAATTACTTTATCGTTTTATTGCAATTCCCCAAACTAGAGATGCGCTAATTAATCAGGCATATCGACTTAAGTTTGTTGAAACACAACCAGATTGGGGGCCAGGTAGAGTAGATACTTTTAATCCTTATAAAGCAATTCAATTCCATTTCCCAATGGATAAATTGCGTGAGGATGAACTGATTGGTACTTCTGATTTCCCCTCAGTTTGGAATCAAAAACCCCGCGAAGGATTGCAGTTACATTGGGATGGTAATAATAGTTCTGTTGATGAACGCAATAAGAGTGCAGCTTTGGGGACTGGAGTCACACCGACAACGATTGATTTGCCTCGGATTGATCGAATTGCCGATTGGCTTTGGGAACTACCAGCACCAAAATATCCCTATGAAGTTAAGGAAACTTTAGCAGCTACAGGAAAACCACTTTTTGAAAGTAATTGCGCTAGCTGTCACGCTTTTGGTGGTGCTTATACAGGCAAAGTTGTTCCGATTCAAGAAATTGGAACAGACAGGCATCGCCTAGATTCATTTACTTATGAAACCATCTCTAACCAAAATACCCTGTACGCGGGTTATCCGTGGCGCTTTAAGAATTTCCGCAAGACTAATGGCTATGCAAATATGCCCCTTGATGGTGTTTGGTTACGCGGCCCTTATTTGCATAATGGTTCAGTCCCCACCCTGCGGGATTTGTTAGAAAAACCAGAGAATAGACCACAAGAATTCTATCGGGGCTATGACGTTATTGATAGAGCAAAAGTTGGCTTTGTCTCTGATGTTGCCGAAGAAAATGGTAAAAAATACTTCAAGTTTGATACAAAACTTGCAGGTAATAGCAATAACGGTCATTTGTACGGCGTTGATCTTTCCCCAGAAGAGAAAGATGCAATTGTTGAGTACATGAAAAAACTTTGAAGGACACTTTAGCAAGGAGAAACCTAAGTTTATGGCAATACTTAAGTCAAAATTAGGGAAAATAATCACCTCAATTGCTGTAGTTATTGTCCTTCTTTTTGGGGTTGTAGGTTATGCGGGATGGTACAACCTTTTCCGCGAAGTGCCTAGCGAAGTTTATAAGTCACCAGAGGATCATTTTAAATATGGTTCTATTGGTACAGAACAGGCGCAAGGTGTGCCGTATTGGATTTGGTTAGTATTACCGCGTATATTTCCCGATAAGTTACCAGGGCCAGGCGGTTATACTTCTTTAGGGATTACATGGGAAGAAGGTAAAGAGCTACCAGTGGGTTTTTCTAAAAAAACCATTGGGTTTCCGAGAGTTGGCATAACTTGTGCTGTTTGTCATAATGCTACTTATCGAGAAAACCTCAAAGATAAGCCAACAATCATTGCAGCTGGGCCTTCAAATAAATTTGATTCGCAAGGCTATATTCGTTTTCTTGGTAACGCTGCTAGCGACCCCAGATTTCAAGCTGACTATATCCTTGATGAAATTAAATATAGCCATGAGTTTCCCTGGTGGGAAAACCTGCTTTATCGTTTTGTAATTATTCCCCAAACAAAGAAAGGACTGCTACAACAAAAAGCTGACTTTGCTTGGACTGATTCTCGCCCCAATTGGGGGCCGGGTAGAATTGACCCGTTTAACCCTGTGAAGTTCACTACTTTAAGGTTGCCTAAAGATGACACCATTGGTAACTCAGATATGATGCCTTTGTGGAATCAGAAGCAACACCAAAACTTTGCCCTGCATTGGGATGGTTTAGAAACTTCGCTGCGAGAAACAGTGCAGACTGGCGCTATTGGTGACGGTGCAACTAAAGAGTCTCTACCAGTAAAGGATCTCCAACGGGTAGAAGATTATATTTCGGAATTACCACCTCCTAAATATCCGTTTGCAGTTGATGAGCAACTAGCTACACAAGGGAAAGGAATTTTTAGCAGCACTTGTGCATCTTGTCACGCATTTGGCGGCGAAAGAACTGGTAAGGTGATTCCTGTTGAAGAAGTGGGAACTGACCGCCACCGTCTAGATATGTGGACGCAGCAAGCAGCAGATACTTACAACAAATTTGGTGATGGTTATCCTTGGGACTTCAGCGAGTTGCGGAAGACTAATGGTTATGTATCTGTCTCACTTGATGGTCTTTGGTTAAGAGCGCCTTATCTCCATAACGGTTCGGTGCCATCCTTGCAAGACTTGTTAGAAAAACCAGAGAATCGTCCTCAATCTTTTTACCGAGGATTTGATGTCTACGACCAGAAAAAAGTTGGCTTTATTTCCGAAGGAGAAGAAGCGCAACGTGTAGGTTTTAAATACGACATTAGTGTTCCCGGCAATAGTAATCAAGGACATCTCTATGGCACTGATTTACCCGCCAAAGAGAAACAAGCATTAGTCGAATATCTGAAAACTTTATAACCAAGCTATGAATAAATATGCTGTTTGGTTTTGCCGCATCGTCTGGCTAGGTATTATCCAAGATTGGGCGATTGGCTTGCCGGCGATCTTTGCACCGAATTGGTTGCTGGAATTACTTCACCAAAGACCTAGCCAAGACCCGGTATGGACTTCGTTTGCTGGGTTGTTAGTGGTTCTGCTGTCGTTGTTCTACATTCCTGGAGCAAATGACCCCTACCGTTACACTCCCAACGCCGTATTAGCGACCCTCGCCCGCCCGCCTGGAGTTCTCTTCTTTTTCTTTCTTTACCCCAATATTTATCCTGCCTTCGGGATTATTGACTTAGTTTTGTGCTTATTCCAAATCCCATTGTTGATACTGACTATGCTCAACAAACCTCAAGTTTCCACACCGGATAAAGATGTTTTCGAGTATGACGGGTCTACCCACAACGAAGTTAAAGAAGTTGGTTTTAGTAGCCCTTATGGTGAACCACTGCCTTATCACGAGGGTCTGGGACTAACAAAATTTTTGCAGTTTCTCAACGATTCGGCGCGGAATATGTTCGATAAACGGGATATCCGCCCTTATTACGACAAGTTAATTCACGCTAATGGTATTTGTTGCTCAGGTGTTTGGCGAATTACTGAGGATTCCCCTTATACAGGCTACTTTGCTAAGGGTTCAGAAGGTTTAGTGTTTGCCCGCCTTTCGGTTGCTGGTGCTGGAATTAAACGGGGCGATCGCCGCGCCTTTGGGATTGCGGGTAAGGTTTATCCTACTCTCAACCCGAATGAGAAGGTAAAACCAGGCAATTTTGTTACCGTCGATTATCTAACAGGTATTAAGACGAAGCATATTACTGATACTGAGTTAACTAACTTTCCTTCTGTCGGTTTAGATATTGGAGCTAACTTAGTTAACCGGATCATTTTCCGACTGATGGACAAAAGACCCGGTTTTCGTCAGCTATTCCCAATCTCAACCCTTGGTGTCGCACCAGGAAGCAAAGTTGTCACCCCAGACCAATTTATGCTGAGGGTGGCACAAGGTACAGCCAAGATAGATGCAGAAGACTTCCGCGATGAACTGCGGTTAGAAAAGTATCCTGACCACAAATTGGTTTATACCATCAACGTTAAAAACTTCAACGAAAAAGAGTGGACGAAGTTGGGTGTGATTGAATTCAATGACTATTCCATCTGTGAAGGTTGCGATAAACGGATACATTTTTGGATTCCCCGCGACATCCCAGTACCGGAAAGAGATAACCTTGCCCGTCCAGCAGATCCCGTAGTGATTAAGTAAATTATATGAGCCAGCAATTTGATGTCATCGTTATTGGCAGCGGCTTTGGTGGGTCAGTAGTTACCTGCCGTTTGGCTGAATCAGGAGCGCGGGTTTTGGTGTTAGAACGCGGACGGCGTTGGACTAAAGACCAATACCCACGTCAAGCCAAAGATGCCTGGATTTATGAACACACCCAGCCGCAAAAATATAATGGCTGGCTCGATTTACGTTTCTTTAAGGGGATGGCCGTAGCTCAGGGGGCGGGGGTTGGTGGTGGTTCTCTGTGCTATTCCAGCGTGGTTTTAGAAGCAAATCCGACGCGATTTGAGCAAGGCTGGCCACGGGAAATTACTTACAGTGAATTGCTGCCTTACTACGATCGCGTGCGAAAAATGATGGGTGTGCGTCCTATACCTCCAGGACAGCATACCCAACGGGCAAAATTGATGCAACAAGCGGCGCAAAAGGTGGGGTATAGCGATCGCTTCCAAAGTATGCCTTTAGCCATCTCCTTCGATTCAGACTGGAACTACCAACTGGAAGACCCTTTGAATGAAAAGCACTCGCGGCAATTTGTCAATGCCCAAGGGCAAAAACAAGGCACTTGTATCCATCTGGGTAATTGTGATTTAGGGTGTGATGTTCACGCCAAGAACACCCTTGATTTGAACTATATCCCGGCTGGAGAAAACAAAGGTGCAGAAGTGCGATCGCTCCACTTGGTACGCTATATTCAACCAGATGAAGGCGGCTATCGCGTCATCTTCGACCGCATCGAAGACGGCAAACTAATTCGTGGTGAAGAGAGGGCCAAAATAGTTGTCATCGCCGCAGGTTCCCTTGGTTCTAGTGAGTTGCTATTAAATAGCCGCGATAAGTACGGCACTTTACCTAAAATTAGTCAGCAACTCGGTAAAAAATTGGAGTGCTAATGCCAACGTTCTGACCCCCGACTTTTACGGTAAAGATGTTGAGGTTAAGCAGTCTATTGGCCCAACTATTACCGCAGGTATGGACTTTACCGACGGTAGCTTTGAAGGTGAGAGTTTTATTATTGAAGATGATGGTTTTCCCAATATGTTGCTGAATGCCATTAGCAGCAAAGTTAATTCTGGCAAATTCAGCCTATTCGCCTTAGCTTTACGCAACCATTTGCAACGTGGACTGGACGAAAAAAATCCCTTAAGCAATGTTATGGTTTGGCTAGGTGCGGGTGTTGATGCTGCCGACGGAAAACTTTCTCTCGGTCGCAACTGGCTCAAACCTTGGGAAACAGACTTAAAACTTGACTGGAATATCCAGCGCTCAAAGTCTGCAATTGATGCCATCCTGAATCTGCAAAAGCAACTTTCCCAAGCTAACGGGGGTAAACTTTACATTCCTTTGTACTGGTCGGTTCTTCGTAGTTTGTTGACAGTGCATCCTCTGGGGGGTTGCAAAATGGGCACAACTGCTGAAGATGGCGTTGTCGATCATAAAGGCGAAGTCTTTGGCTACAAAAATCTTTACGTCGCGGATGGGGCAATTTTACCTCAAGCTGTTGGACGCAACCCTTCTATGACTATCGCTGCCTTAGCAGAACGGGTGGCTCACTTAATGGTGAGCAACTAATCGCAGGAAGGCAGAGTAGCAACCATTCAGTGAGCTACCCTGCCTTAGATTTTGTGATTTACCGAAAAATTGGGTTTAAAGCCCCGTCCTTCTAGGACGGCTTTCAATTAATTAGTGTACCAGTACACTATGCTAATAATAGTGGAAAGGTAATCAACCACTTAAAAAACCTAGCTGTCAAAAGACAAAGCACTAAACCTTGATAATT
Organism: Nostoc cf. commune SO-36; assembly: GCF_023734775.1. Classification (NCBI taxonomy): domain Bacteria; kingdom Bacillati; phylum Cyanobacteriota; class Cyanophyceae; order Nostocales; family Nostocaceae; genus Nostoc; species Nostoc commune. The sequence goes on from NZ_AP025732.1 coordinate 3,156,159, forward strand.
GAACGGCAGTTGCTCTACTTGGGGAAACCCCAAGACCGCACTGCCTCATCTATGCGGTTCTACTGCATTTTTCTAGTTTCCTCCTAGCAGTAGGTAAAAGATTCATAGGGGCTAGACGACTCAGAATTTTGGAACAAATTGTTTCAAGTAAAACAGGACTTGCAGAAATGCAACTACCGAGGGGCACTCGGAAAGTTAACGCTTGGGGAGAATCCCACCTATGGTCTAGATGACGCAAGGACTCTAGATTAAGTGGTTTCGTTGAACCAAGAATCCCGGTCGATTTATCGCGGGGAGTGTCAAGGTTTGCAAAATACTTAAAGCCACCGCTTCCGCTACCTTAATCCCATCGATACCAGCTGAGAGAATTCCCCCGGCGTATCCCGCGCCTTCACCAGCCGGATAAAGACCGACTGTATTTAAACTCTGATAATACTCATTGCGTTTAATCCGAATCGGTGATGATGTGCGGGTTTCTACCCCAGTTAACACAGCATCATTCATCGCAAATCCTTTAATTTGTTTCTCAAAAGCCGGAAGGGCTTCGCGGATAGCTGCGATCGCATAATCTGGTAAACTCTCACTCAAATCACCCAAATGTACCCCAGGTGTATAAGACGGTTTAACAGTGCCCAATGCAGTTGAGGCGCGATGGTTGAGAAAGTCACCTACCAACTGCCCCGGAGCTTCATAAGTTCCGCCGCCTAATTCAAAAGCTCGTTCTTCCAAGCGCCGTTGAAAGTCAATTCCTGCCAAGGCATTTCCCGGATAATCTTCGGGGGTGATGCCCACAACGATCGCACTATTGGCATTGCGTTCATTGCGAGAGTATTGGCTCATCCCATTGGTAACAAGTCGCCCCGGTTCTGATGCGGCTGCAACCACTAAACCCCCAGGACACATACAGAAACTATAAACAGAACGACCATTTTGGCAGTGGTGAACCAGTTTGTAATCGGCAGCACCTAAAAGCTTATGACCAGCTTGAGTGCCGAAACGACATTTATCGATGAGAGTCTGCGGATGTTCGACCCGAAAGCCGATGGAAAAAGGTTTAGGCTCTATGTAAACCCCACGTTCAAATAGCATTTGGAAGGTATCGCGGGCGCTGTGCCCCACTGCCAAAACTACATGATTGCTAGCGATATATTCCCCACTGGCGAGGGTGACTCCTTGCACCTGTCCATTTTCGATGTTGATATCTTCCACCCGGCTTTGAAAGCGAATTTCGCCGCCGAGAGATTCAATTTTGGCACGCATACTTTGGACAATTCCCACCAGTTTAAAAGTACCGATATGCGGTTTGTTAATATAAAGAATTTCTGGTGAGGCTCCCGCGTTGACGAGTTCGGTTAGTACCTTACGCCCATAATGCTGAGGATCTTTGACTTGACTGTAGAGTTTGCCATCAGAGAATGTACCCGCCCCACCTTCGCCAAACTGGGCATTTGATTCGGGGTTGAAGTCTGATTTTTTCTTCCAAAAGCCAAAAGTATCAGCAGTGCGATCGCGGACTTGTTTCCCACGTTCTAAAATGATTGGGCAAAAACCCATTTGCGCCAGCATCAAACCCGCAAACAATCCACAAGGCCCAGTACCAATCACGATGGGGCGAATCGCCAAATTGCTTGGTGCTTGTGCCACTGGGCAATAACTCATGTCTGGCGTAACCATTATATGAGGATCTTTTTTCAGGCGCTTGAGTAGATGAGTTTCCTGAGTCGTTTCTACATCCAGAATATAAACAAGAGCGATCTCTCCTTTCTTACGGGCATCATAGCTACGCTTGAAGATGGAATAGCTGATCAATTCTTCGTCCGTGATTTGCAGCTTTTTGAGGATGGCGGTCTTGATCTCATCTTCAGCATGATCAAGCGGGAGCTTACTTCTGTTAGTCGTAACATAGCGAGGAGAAATGCGTACTATCTATCAAGATATTAGCAAGGGGGGCAAGAGGCAGGGAGAATCTGCCTTCTGCCGAAACTTTACTTGAACAATGACTTTTTTACGTCATGGAAAAAGCTAACCCCCTTCCCAACGCAGTTGCAACGAGTAATAATATCTTTTTAATTGGGTAGTTGAGTGTTCCAGAGATTTTTCATCAAGAGCAACATTAGTTTCCTTTTGATTTGGATTATGGGAAATGTTAATTCCCATAACCTGGTGAATATAGATGTAGAAGTTGACTATATCACCATACTTTAATTAGCTTAAAGTCTGTGATTATTCTCTGCCTAAAGTTTGTTTGTTAAGCAAGCGAATTTCTGCTGCTAATTCTTGCCGAGTGGAATCTTTGAGCAAATAGCGGAAAATAAACCAAATTGTGTAACCAAGTCCAATTAATTCGAGAAATGGAGAAAGTAGGGGAATATCATTTATGGCGTTGAGTACCGCTAGAAAAATCCTTAGTGCAGTCACTGTTATCACAAGCAACGCAAAGCTGACAATCAGCGATTTGTATTCTTGGTAAAATCTACCTGTGTACTCAGGTATTTTTGCCAAAAATATAGAAATCTGCTTACCAATTTTTTGCCATTGTTCTTCATTTTTCGAGGCGGGTGGCAACATTGCCAAGTTTCCAGACTCTGAACCTTTAAGTGCTTCTATCTGGTTTGGGGAAGCAGTATTGACATACTGATCTTGCTGTAATTCGGTATCCATAATTATCTCCTGATTTTCTGCAATGAGAGCGGTTTTAAAGTTTACACTTTGTTATGATAAATTTTGGCAACACTTGCTTTACAACTAGATTTATTACTCCTTAGCGGCACAGCTAAATATTTATTTGCAAATTTATTAAGACTTTAATAATATTTAGGCATTTTTAAATTTCCTTCTCATCAATCTTTTGGCATAGATTTTGTCTTCTATAAGTGTGATAGAGCAAGTATTACAACTTAAGCAAATAAACCTTTAACAATGTGAGGATATTTGATTTAAGTGTAAGGTGTTAATAAGCATATCAAACTAGCTAGATTTGATTGTATGTATTGATTTAGCTAGTTTTAGCTTTTTGACATTTACTGCTTAGATAAAATGTGAGCCACTATTTTTTATTCCAACCTCCCGCCTCATTTACACAAGACTAACACCCGCTTCTAACATTCGTATTGTCCCAAGTTCGGCATTTATTTCCACTTCTACACCGATTGGTAAAGTAAATTTATCCTTAATATGACCAATCATTGAACCGTACCAAGCAGGAATACCTAAAGGAAGTATGTGTTGTTGCAATACTTGCATTAATGTGAATGACGGTTCATCTCCAAGACTACATTTAGTGCATTGCCCAAAGATAAAGCCAGCAATTTGATTAAGTATCCCAGAAGTTTTTAACTGCGTCAGCATCCTATCTTATACGATAAACATCCTCGCCAACTTCTTCTACAAACAGGATGCTTTTGTTCCAAGAAGGTAGGTAAGGTGAACCTACCATCGCTGATAGGAACTGATAAGTTTCCACCTACAAGTTTACCTCTCGCCTTTCCCGGTGCTATTGTCTCCACCCGCACTTCGCTAGGGTTGAGATTTTGCATAGTCACAGCTTCAGCATTAAATAGGATGCGCTTGAAGTAATCGACTGTAAATTGATTCCAGGTAGATGTAGCAACTGGCCCATGAAAAGTAATCACCTGAGTACGGGCATTAATTGCCAACAACAGCGTTGTAATATCGCTGTAACCGATGATAATTTTCGGATGGGAGCGGATTAGCGTGTATTTGAGTAGGGGTAGAATGCGATTACAACCCCAACCGCCACGCATGGGGATAATTGCTTTGATGGTGCGATCGCTAAACATCAAGTTTACATCATCGGCGCGATCGCTGTCTTTACCCGCTAAATAGCCGTAACGATCTAAAATATGCTTCCCCAGCTTGACTTTTAACCCTAACTGTGAAACTGCTTTCTGTGCTGCTTCAATGTCTTTAGCGTCAACAATACCCGCAGGGGCTATCAATCCTACGGTATCGCCTGCTTGCAGGTGGGGTGGCTTACGGATGGTGTTTAGAGATGGCTTCCCTTGGGCGGTAAGTGTTGGTATTTGAGTGGCTAAGGTAGCCAGCCCACACGTTGCAAGAAATTGCCGACGCTTGATATTCATAACTATTCAGTTGGGGATTAGTATTCTCAAAAGTTATATCCCCGACAACTTTTACGAAGTCGGGGATGTGGATACCGCGAATTTTCGCAAAAGAGGATTGCGATATATAAAATTAAACCTTTTGTACCATATCTGAAATCACAAATCCATTATTAGCAAACTTATCATCAGTGTCCAACGAATCACCAATTACAGGCAAAAGATGGTCATATAAATGCATAGACTGTAAACAACTATTAATACTCAAAGCGGCTGAATTATATGCTGCAATATTTTCTTCAACAACACTTAATAGTCGGCGATTAGTTGCAATTTTTTCTTCAGCTTCTTGTTGCAGTGTTTTCTCTAAATAAGCCCGCGCCTGTGGGTATTGCTGCAAAATCTCATCTGCTTGCTGTTCTGCCATTGGTAACAAAAGAGTTTTCAGTGTTTGATTAATGGTTTGACGGAACGATTTCCGAATAGTTTGGGAAACTTTTGGTTCAAAATCTAGCTTCAATAATTGCCTAATTGCTGGTTCTGCTTCTACGATACTTTCAGCGTCATAACCTTGAGAAGTTTGTGATAAAGTTTGGCGAAATTGATATATAGAAAAAGTGCCTTCATCGTAAAATCTGGGGCTTTCTCTTACGAAGCGATCGCACTCTACACTAGCTGCACTAAATAATGCTTTAGCAACTCCTTTTTCTAACATTCTGATCTCTTGTTCAATCCCACCATCATTATCTAACAGCCGATACAACTGGCGATAATATTCTGACTTGCGAATCTTTTCAATCAACCTCTGAAAATAATTTGTAACAACTTGGTGAGAAGATTCAACCAAAATATCTTCTAATTGATTTGCTAAGTAATAAAATGCCTCTACTAAAATCGCAATTAAAGGTGCGGTAGCGTTACGGGGATGGCTGATGGTTGCACGTTGATAAGCAGAAGCTACAGAAAAAGTATCTAGCAATTCATCTAAACGGCGAATCATTCTTGATTGCAATTGCTTAAAATCTGCTTCAAAAGCATCACAAGAATTATTAATTATTTGGTTAACTTCTTCTGTGATATGCTCATTAAAGTCTCTACCAATTTGCTGAAGTTGCTGATTGAGACGTTGCAACTCTTGCACCTTCATCGTCTCAATTTCTTGGGGTTGACTATCTAAATTGCGTTGGACACTCTGATAATGTTTCTTCAGGTTAATACAAACATCTTCCAAATCATCAGCAAGATTTTTAAATAATTGGGGACGCTTTTCTTCCGTAAGATAGCGAGTAATTGCGGTGCGAAATTCTTCAGTGCCACTATCGTGAATTAGCTTTTCTATAAGTTCATTTCCCCAATCTCCCAAAATCCTTACATAATTTTGATTTGGAGTTTCAAAGCCGTTAACAGAGACACGGAATTTAGTAGAAGACAGTTTTCCTGAATTTACACAGTAGTTGTTAAACGCATAGACAAATTGTGGTGTTTCTTCTTTTCCATCTAAACCTTTAATACTTTCTGCGAAAACAGAATCTAAACCAAATCTATCTCGTTGGTTTGTCTGTTTAATTTGACTGCCGTAAAATCCTAATAATCCACTGGTTTTATAAACCTTGCTTGAATTGGCAAATTGCCCACTAATTAAATCCTCTAATCGTTGCCGTAGCTGAGTATTATACCAAGTTTCATCGATGCGATTGAAGACATAGAAAACGCGATCGCGTACTCCCCCATTCTCCCGCATTAGTTCCAAAAGTTGTGTTTCTTCTTTCGTCATGTCACCCGCCGAGGCAGGTTTTAGCACACACACTACCGCCGAAGTATCAAGATGTTGAATTTTGGTATAAGTTAGTTGTGCATCTTTCTCTACTGGTGCATCTATACCCGGCGTGTCAATAATTACATTACCATCTTGTAACAAAGGATGATTACAGTAATATTCTATTCGCTTCAAGACTGCACTATTGCTACCACGACGCGCATATCCAGCCGCTTCTTTGAGATTAGAAAAGTTAAATTGCTCCATTGAATATGTAGCATTATTAACCGTGTTGATGCGATCGCGGTTTGCTATATATCCCTCTAGCAACAACATTAACGCCTTCGCCTGTTTTGCACGTTCTGATTTATTCTCACCACCCTCCTGCTGAATAATAGTTTCAGAACCTTGACGTAGCAAGTTAATTAAATCAGGTTGGTTAATATTAGGTACTGTCTTAAATCCTAGTTGTTGGCATAAAGAAACTGCTTGTTCTCGAATCTCTACTTCACTTAAAAACGTTAAAACAACACGTTCTTTATCTATATCTGCATACTCGATTTTACATTCTGTACCTGTAGCGTGTCCCTCTGCACTGTAGAGTAATTCTCTTTCTAATAGTGCATTGATTAGCATTGATTTACCAGCGCTAAATGCCCCCGCAAAGACAATCTCAAACTTCGGAGAAATTGCCTTGCTTAAAGAAGTTTGTACGAGTGTAATATCTTGAGAACGTAGCGTTGGTTCTTGTTGTAAAAGTTGTAATATGGACTCAACTTGCTCTCGCAAATTTTGGCACTGAAGCGATAAATCTGACATATTCAGCATCCTGACAATATTTATCTATATATTAGTAATATTAATTGTCTTGACGGTTCAGTAAAATTCCTGATAATTTTTATCTAAACAGAATTCAGGAATCAGAAGTCAGAATTCAGTATGAATTCTGTACGAGTGGTGGATGAATAAACGGGTTTAAAACCCCCACTAAATTTTCAATTTGGTGGTCTTAAAGACGCTCGACGATTTGCTAACGCTACGCTATCAGTGGTGGGTCTGAATCCCCCACTGATTTATTCTGACTCCTGAATTCTGACTTCTGAATTCTTCTTCATGCAATTTAATTGCTGGATATTACTTAAACAACTCACTAATAACTATTGCCTAACGAAAATTTTTGCAATCAGATTGAAACCCCAAGGCATTTAAGACAAAGCTTAAAAAATTTTGTCAAGGTTATCAATAATTAGAAATTATCCCTGACTAAGTAGGTAGGCATGATTAAATATAAGATGTCATTGCGAGTGAAGCGAAGCAATCGCAAAGTCTCTGGGATTGCTTCGCTTCACTCGCAATGACGGAAAATATTATATTTATTTACGCCCATTTACTTATTTATAAATATGGTTAATATCAAAATACAGTTAGGATAAAATTCAGGGCTATTTCATTAAGTAGGTGCATCTAAATAAATATAAGATAGTTCGTCATTGCGTTGGCGTTAGTCTTCCCGCAGGGTACGAAGTGTTTGCGGAGCGTCTCTAAAAGTTGCAATCGCAAAGACTGGGATTGCCACGTTTCACTTCTCTATGAGGCGCTACCGCGAACGTTGCGATCGCAATGACATCTTATATTTAATTGCGTCTACTTACTTATCTATCTTTTAAATTCTCAAACACTTTCTCAAACACTATACAAATGTTAACATTATATAATGTATGATAGAGATAATATATAAAATAGTTGAAAGTTATTGTTAGCTACAAGATTGTTGGGTTTAGACCTAAAGTAAAATGAAACCTTTCAGTATTTTATATTTTACGTCGGCATTGTTGTTAGACAAGATAGTGTAATTTGTTATGCAACCTCTTCTGCCTCTTGCTGGCTTAAATATTCTTGTAGTTGAAGATGATGATGATATTCGCTTTTTTATTACTACAGTGTTAGAAGCAGATGGAGCGACCATTGTAGCTGTTCCATCTGCACCGGCAGCACGGGAAGTTTTACCGCAATTGCAACCTGATGTCTTAATTTGTGATATAGGTATGCCTGGGGAAGATGGCTACACTTTTATCCGAAAAATACGAGCGCTTAAGCCAGATATGGGTGGACAAGTTCCAGCTATTGCCTTAACTGCTTATAACGATAGCGAGGATCGTATTCGCGCTTTGGAAGCTGGCTTTCATACTCATGTATCTAAACCAGTATCTCCAGGAGAACTAGTTGAGATTGTCGCTAATTTGTTTGCTTCTTGTAATTGGTAATAAATGATATTTTTACCTTTTTTGAGGTATTAATACAGGCAGTTCACGGATGCCGCCTACGAATTTGGCGTGTTGTCCAACAGTCAAAACATTAAACTGACTGGATATAAGTTCTAAACTTTTGTTGACTATTGCCAGCTTTTTGTAAGTAGGGACACTCATACCAGGAAAGAATGATAGTTCTGGCACATCTTCTTGACTTACAAAGTCTGTAGGATGCAGTAGCAAAGAAGGCTGGACGCGTGTAAGTTTACACAGCCAGAGGGCAATTCGCAGATAGAGTAACGCCAATTCTGAAGAAAATGTACTTATATACATTATGTAACTGAAGTGAATTGGCACCTTGAAAATTGGCATGGTAGTAACGGGAATCTCAGTCAGTTTATCTTTCCCCATCTTCCATTGGTAAGGCTTTAAAGGTTGTAAACCCTCTTTAAAACCGCCAAACAGGGCTTCCCGTTTTTTACGTTCTTCCTTGCTCAATTTACAGGTCATTAAATAATAAGCTCGTGCTAGAGGCCCCCAAAAATGTGGGGAAAGTCGAAGCATCATATTCGTATCCGCGTCGTGCTAAAACTTTCAATACTGCTGGAGAAAAACTGTATCCTGGCCCCCGGAAGCCCATAGGATGTTGATGAGTGACACGCTTGATATGTTTTTCGGCAAGAGCTACCTCTTCTTCAATTTCATTCTCTGAATACAGATGTAGCCAAGGATCATGATAGAATGAATGATTGCCAATTTCGTGACCGGCGTTAGCGATCGCTTGTATTGCCTTAGTATTCTTTTCTAGGGCTGCATCCTGACCCACAATGAATACTGTGATTGTCAAATCCCATTGTTGGAGAATATCTAGGAAGCGAGGTACTGCGATATCGAGGTAAGAGGGAAAAGTCTCCCAACCTGGAGCGCCCTGATTTTTTAAATAAGACCAAATATTATCCAAGTCTAAAGAAAGACTGGCGATTGGTCTGTTTCCTTTTTGCTTGGTTTTCATTATGAGTTTAAGTATTTGGACAATTTTAAAAGGAAATTATAGTGTTAGATTTGGGTTTTATCGGTCAAGTTTCATCGTTCGACTGATAGGAAAAACCTTAAGCCAGAAGGTTTACTGTTCCTCATGTTCAAAATCAAGACTTAGTTTAAAAGCAGCACCCGTAAGCGTAGCCTGTCTTAGGCATCGCCCAGATTAATGTCCCATGTTTGTAAAAAATGTTCCCGGCAAATAAGGTAATGGGTTTTCAGCGCTCCTTTAATCTTGACTTAATCAGTTTTTTAGACAACTTTTTACCTTGATACTTAATTATTGGTAATCAATATATCATAACTAAGGCATATTTAAACTTATACAAGTAAGTTTTAACGTAGGTCTAGCCCGTCGCAGACATTGCACTAAATATAGTTATTAATGATTTGGATGCTAAATTCTTATCATTATCTACCATAAAAAGTGGTTATACAAAAAATTTTTCTTTATACTATATAATTTATTTGCTGCCTCTGAGTCAAACACATGGCAATTCCCTTTTCGTAGTAAGCTGCCTCATTAATAAAAATAGGCCAAACGGTAGATGCACCATCATAAATAATTGTTTTATCATCAAAGGTTATAAAAATTGGATCTCCTGGATTTAAGGCTTGATAATCCTTGTCTTGAAGTTCTGGATGAATCATCCCAAAGATTGTCCCATCCGGTTTTGTTGGGTAGTCCACAACTGATAAATGGTCATAAAGAATCAACGTTTCTTTATTTGACGATATTTCACCCTGGTTAAACTTTTCTAGGTAGTCCAGAACCGTATGAACAAGTTCTTCAGTTTGTTGGAACAGCATCGCTTTTAAGATACCTTGGGCAATCGGGCCAACCTCGATCGCAAAGCCTAATTCGCACAGAGAATTTACAAATGGGTTTTCTGCAACTGATTTAAAAGAGCAGCGATAAATCTTCACTAAAGGATTAACTTGGCTCAGATAAGCAGCCAATTTCAAGTTTAAGGGATGGCTGTTTACCAAAATAATTGTCAGGACCCATATTAGCTGTGCTGCTATGCAAGTCTAAAATCAAATCTGCTTGTTTATCCCCATTTGAGGCTAGGGTATTCTGAATTAACTTAGCTTGCAATTCTTCGTAAGTTTTTAGAGCCGGATCTTGTAAATCTTGCTTGAGAAAACAGCGATTTAAGTCTTTCTCTACATATCGCCTGCCGGCAGCAAAAGCATCAGGATTTGCTAATAGGGTGACTGTCTCAAAACTTGATCTTGTAATTAAATTAGGAAACTGGGCAAATTTTTGGATTAGGTAGGCTCCTGTAAACTCATTGCCATGAGTTCCACCGACAATTGCAACTCGATTAATCTGGTTCATGAAGCATTGAACCTTGCCGATGTGATCGCGATCGTGTGGTTGATTAAGATAAGACATATCTGGCCCATTGGGGATAATTCCGCCGGGATTGAGTGGGAATAGATTCCCGTAGTAATCCCGCTTCACCGTTTCTACATCGCAAGTATCAGCCACACCTGGAAGCTGATACAAGTCACGCAGATAAGCTCCGAGATTCTGATAGTCTCGAATTCGCTGCCGATTGCATTTAAACAGCCCATAGTAGGCACTATCAAACCGAAATAATGTCGTGAATAACCGCACATCTGCGAGTGTCAGATTTTCTCCGCAGAGATAACGGTTAGTCTGCAATGCAAGCTCAATTTCATCAAGAGTTGCGAACAGTTCATTACAAGCTTGATTGTATGCTTCTTGAGTTTGGGCAAAGCCGCAACGATACACACCGTTATTTACCGCGTGATAAATCTTTTCATTCCACCAGTCAATTTTCTCTTTAAGTTCTTCTGGGTAAAGATTTAGCGTCGGATTGTTGGCGAACTCGTTAAACTCAGAGTTCAGCATGACGATAATCTCTGAACTCTCATTATTGACGATCGCTTTTGTTTGGTTATCCCATAGTACTGGCACTGTAGAGCGTCCACTGTAGCCGGGTTCTGCCTTCTGATAAAATTCAGCCAGTGTGCGACAACCTTCTTCTTCTTGGTTAAATATCCAACCGCCTTCAATAGGAGAAGGAGAGACGATACCCACTGATATTACCGCTTCGAGTTTTTTGAGCGATCGCACAACCAAAGTTCGATGTGCCCAAGGACAGCCCAGCCCAACATAGAGTTTGTAGCGCCCCGTTGCTGGTGGGTGTGGATTCCCTGATTCTGTGCCGATAAACTTGCGAAACTGGCTATTAGGACGAATATATGCTCCCGACTGATTGCGAGGAGCAAGGTTTGACATCATTATCTGCCACATACTCGTCCAGATAAACTTTCCTAGCCAGATAATCAGCTTGGGAGGAAGCGACTTGCCTTTCTTCTTGGGGAGCTTTTTCTCGTCATCCATTGGAGTTGAGTTAGTCATAAATTTGTACTACAGCACCACGGATAAACATCTATATTCAGCGTAGACGAAGCAAAGACAAAATGAACCAGTAATATATCTTTTTGAAGAGATAAAAGGTTCAATAATTATGCTTCAAGCTAAAGTTTTCGTTACTCGTCGCTTACCCATCGAATTAGAGCAACTGCGATCGCTCACCACTGTGGAAGTTTGGCCAGAACGCCAACCCCCTCCCTACGAAATTTTACTAGAAAAAGTTAAGGAAATAGATGGTTTACTATGTCTGCTGACTGACCAAATTGATCGGCAACTCATCGACTCAGGGAAACTCAAGAACCAGAACCGATTCCCAGCGATAGCCTGTTGTTGACCTTAAACAATCTAATTATTGCACCTCATATCGGCAGTGCCAGCAGTCAAACGCGTTCAAAAATGGCAGCAATGGCGATAGCAAACTTAATTGCGGGATTGAGGGGCGATCGCTTGCCTAATTGTGTCAACCCTGAAGTTTATAATTAGGACTTACGCAAAAACCCTCCCAAACTCTTATTTCTCCGTGTCCTCTGCGTCCTCTGTGGTTCGTTTTCCATTACCCGTGCTGTAAGTTCTAATAATTCATAATTCATCAATGTCCTTTGATAACCTGTGCAAACTACTTTCTGAAAAACATCCCGTTACCTTTGCAAGTTGGGTTTTGGGTACACCGCAAACAAGTGTGAAAGTCCTCAAAACTGAATTGAGTATTGAGCCGATTCGTGCTGATTATGTCACATTTTTACAGCTACAAGGACGCATTTTACACCTGGAATTTCAAACTAAACTAGAATCCACACCACCCTCTACCCCTGCGGATGCTCGAGTTACTGGGTAAGGTTATATCGGTTGTATCGTCTCCCAATAACGCAAGTTGTTGTATTATTGCTTCCCCCTGCACTAAATACAGTAATTGAAACTGTCTTCAGTGTCGAAACCACCCGTCACGAATATCTGTGTGATTTCCTTATGGGAAGAAAATCCCGAACTATTTCTCAATGATCCAGCTTTGTTACCGTTAGCACCACTGGCAGCAACCACGCAACCCCAAACCTTGTTGCAACGAGTTGTGGAACAAGTTAATCAACTTGAGCCAGGAGTACGACCAGAAATTTCTGCTTACACGCAAATCTTAGCGGGGTTAAAATACAAAAAGGACTTAATTCGACAATTATTTCGGGAGGGTATGATGCGCGAGTCAGTAATTTATCAAGAAATTCTTGCAGAAGGCGAACAACGAGGAGAACAACGAGAACGATCGCTCATTCTCCGACTGCTAACTCGCCGTGTAGGAGAATTACCCCAAGAGGTGCGATCGCGCATTGAAACCCTCTCTCTAGAAAAATTAGAAAATCTCGGTGAAGCTTTGTTAGATTTTCAGGCGATCGCAGATTTAGAAACCTGGTTCAGTACATTGCAGTAGCACCAGGTTAATCTTAAGCTCAAAAAGCTGTGTTTTAGTCTTTAATTTTCAGTTAGATAATGAGAACTATATTTCGAGCAAAATTGATAAATATGCACTCAAAGGTTGCATCATAAATATGATTTACTTTTTTTTATTTAGCAATAAATTAAACTACTTGTTGCTGCTTTTTGCTTAGATACATCGCAATTCCTTTCTCGTAATAAGCTGCTTCATTAATAAAAATAGGATAAACAGTAGACTCTCCCTCATATAAAATATCTTTTCCTTCAAAAGTCAGAAACATTGGATCGCCTGGATTCAAAGGTTCATAATCCTTAAACTGAAGGTGGGGGTGAATCATAGCTTGAATCTCCCCGCGTAAGTGCAACCCCCCGTAGACATCGCTTCTAGGATAATCGATCGTCTCAATGTATTCATAGAGTGTAAGCGTGCTATTTTTTTGCGGAATATTACCTTTGTTGTACCCTTCAAAATAATCTAAAACTGCATAAATAAGCTGTTCTGTTTGCTGAAATAATTCGGCGTTTAAGGTATTCTGAGCCACAGCGCCAACTTCTATAACAAAACCCAATTCGCATAGAGAACGGAGAAAACCACCTTCTCTAGATTGTTGATTGACAAAAACCTTTACCATCGGATTGATAGAACTTAAATAAGCGCCTAACCGAAGTAATAAAGGATGCATATCACAAAAAATCAGACTTAACCCCATGTTGGCAGTTGTGCTATGCAAATCAACAATTACATCTACAAAAGGCTGATTTTGCGGTTGCAGTATTTGTTGGATTGCTTTCGCCCGCTTATCTTCGTAACTTGAGAGTTGGGAATTTTGTAAACCTTGATTAGTGAAGCAACGATTTAAATCTTTGTCAATGTATCGTTTGCCTTCTTCAATAGCTTTGAGATTGCCAAGTAATGCCAGAGTTTCAAAACTTGATCTATCAATTAAATTTGGATACTGCTGAAACTTTTTGACAAGATGTACTCCTGTTAACTCATTACCGTGGTTTCCTCCAACGATCGCAACTCGTTCAATCTGACTCATAACAACCTCATATCTAAAAAACTACCCTACAGTTATTGAGAATGGTGCAAGATACAAGATAGAAGTATACCTGCTGCTGACAAAATCTTGTATAAAACTGACGCGATGTCTACGACGGGCTACGCCTACGCTCCATGTTAGAGCCAAAATGTGATAACTGTTAAGCTGTTACTTTTAGCAAAGAGGAGGAAATTTATGGAGTATAATTTTCAAGCGCTCGCTGAACATTACAAAAACGCTCTCCTCAACGATGTCCTTCCATTTTGGGAAAAATATTCTCTCGATTGGCAGCAAGGCGGCTATTTCACCTGCCTCGATCGCTACGGCAAAATTTATGATACCGACAAATTCATCTGGTTGCAAAACCGCCAAGTGTGGACTTTTTCGATGCTTTGCAACCAGTTAGAAAAACGCGAAAACTGGTTAAAAATTGCTAGCAATGGCGCTAATTTTCTCGCCCAACATGGCAGAGATAGCGATGGTAACTGGTACTTTGCCCTCACTCGTGAAGGAAAACCACTGGTTCAGCCTTACAATATTTTTTCTGACTGCTTTGCAGCAATGGCATTTAGTCAATATGCACTCGCTAGCGGCGAAGAATGGGCAAAGGATGTGGCAATGCAAGCTTATAACAACGTATTACGCCGCAAAGACAACCCGAAGGGCAAATATAATAAAACCTATCCCGCCACACGCCCGATGAAATCATTGGCTGTACCGATGATTTTAGCTAACCTGACTCTAGAAATGGAATGGTTGCTGCCAAGAGAAACCCTAGAGAATGTTCTAGCTGAAACTGTCCACGAAGTGATGACCGATTTTCTCGACCCAGAACGGGGACTAATGTACGAAAACGTTGCCCCTGACGGTTCCCACATAGATTGTTTTGAAGGAAGGCTAATTAACCCAGGTCACGGTATCGAAGCTATGTGGTTCATCATGGACATCGCACGTCGCCAAAACGACACCAAAACTATTAACCAAGCCGTGGATGTAGTGCTAAACATCCTGAATTTTGCTTGGGATAGCGAGTACGGGGGGTTGTATTACTTTATGGATGCAGACGGTCATCCACCACAACAATTGGAATGGGATCAAAAGCTGTGGTGGGTTCACCTAGAGTCTTTAGTTGCATTAGCGATGGGCTATCGCTTGAGTGGGCGTGAGGTGTGTTGGGAATGGTATCAAAAAATGCACGATTACGCCTGGTCACACTTTGCTGATTCAGAATACGGTGAGTGGTTTGGCTATCTCAATCGGCGTGGAGAAGTCCTGTTGAACCTCAAAGGCGGCAAATGGAAAGGATGTTTTCACGTACCGCGTGCATTGTACCTTTGTTGGCAGCAATTTGAAGCATTGTGATGCCTGCGGCGGTAAACAACGCAGTCAGTTTAATCTCTGCTAGTGTACAAGTACTATTGGAAAGATGTCTCATGAATATTGTGACACCTAAGCGATTTACGATCGCAGAATACCATCAATTGATTGAACTCGGATTTCTCACAGAGGCCAATCATATTGAATTGATTCGAGGGGAACTGATTCAAATGACAGCAAAGGGAACGCCTCATACAGTTTGTAGTTCTATCCTATGCCGTCAATTAGATCGGCTTCTAGGTGATGAAGTAGTCATCCGTGGGCAAGATCCGATCACTCTTCCTAACCAGAGTGAACCTGAACCGGATGTTGTCATTGCACGAGGAAAAGATGAAGATTATCTCGCTCATCATCCCTATCCCGAAGATATTTTATTAGTGATTGAAATTTCGGATAAAACAATAGATTACGACCAAATAACTAAGCTGTCATTGTACGCAGAAGCCGGAATTTCTCATTACTGGATTGTGAATTTGCCGGCTCGTCAACTTGAGCGTTATAGCCAGCCGTATCAAAATGCTCAAAATAAGTTTAGCTATCTCAGCAAACAGATTTCTTTATCGAATCAGTCAGTAGCAATTCCTGGATTTGAAGATGCATTATTAAACTTAAGCCGGTTGTTCCCAAAGGATGCTAGTGGATGATTTCGTTGGTGCGATCGCTTAGGTAAGAAGTGTTAAACCTAAACACAAAATGATTTAATTAAAGGTATTGCCTAAACAAAAAACTTTTAATATGAAAAAACTGTCTCTGATTTTCCCATTAGCTATCCTAGCTTTTGGCAGTGTAGTTGTTAAGAGCCAAGAAATCTCCTCACCCAATACTTACACTCAATCTGTTACCCGTGAAGTTTTAGCGAGTGGTTATCCTACTCAAGATAAAAAGCAGATTCTTGAGCTTGTACGCTATACTATCGCACCAAAAGCAAAACTCCCTACTCATACTCATCCAGGAATGCAGATTGAACGAGTAGAGGCGGGAAGTTTAACTTATACTGTTGTGCAAGGAGAAGCTAAAGTAACGAAAGCTAACGGCACAGAATTGATTCTTCAAAAAGGGAAAACTATACAGCTTACAGTGGGAGATTCTTTAGTTGAATCTGCCGGAATGGTTCATTATGGAGAAAACCAAACAAACAAGCCGATTATTCTGTTGTCTGCTTCTTTATTTAATGCTAATCAACCCAAAGCTATTTTAACCAATCCTGAAAACAGATGAATTTTTCAATCTGCTTGTTCTTCTGTATTCAGTGTCTTCATTATTAATTACAAACTAAATTCCGCTACGCCATCTTCATCCACATCTGCATCCTTACCCATAGCAGTAGGTTTAAATTTAGAGCCATGAATTAATTCACCAAACACAATCCCTGGATTTTGGTGAAGAATATTCAGCACACTCATAAAATCTCGCACAATTTCCCCTGGTGTCAGTAATGCTTCTGCACCCAAGCGATTAATAATTTCTTGCACAAACTCCTTCAACTCACGATTTGTCAAAGTCTGTTCATACCCAAAATTGAGTGCATGAATCTCAGCTAAACGTTGCAGAAGCGTCAATATTTCTCCTTCACTCAACGGATTTAGCCGAATCACTGGCCCTAAATGTTCCTGAACATTGGCTTGTGCAACAAAACGACTTTCTTTTGTGCGTCTTTGCCAAGCTTGGTCTGCAAAAAGTCCGCGTTTGGGGTCTTCTAAAAATTTAGTTGTTCCACCAACAACAATGCCAAGATGTTCTGCTTTACATTGCATGGTATCGTTAAACATTGCGAGGAGTCGATTATAATTCTTTTCCCGCGTGACTGTAGTCGATATTTGATATAAATGTACGGCTTCGTCAACTAAAATTAACAGTCCTTTATAACCAATTTCAGCGACAAATTTCGCAAACATTTTTATATAGTCATACCAACTATCATCATCAATAATCACGCGCACTCCTAAAGCTGCTTTCGCTTCAACTTTAGTCGTAAATTCTCCCCGCAACCAGCGCATCGCCGCATTTTTTAAATTATCATCATCCATTCGGTAGCCACGCCAATAAGCGATAATCACGCTACCAAAATCAAAACCGTGAACTAAGTCTTCAATATACTGAACTACTTCCCTAATTTTCGATTCAACTTTGTCATCAAAACCATCGTCATTCGGACGCATTTCAGTTTCTTTGACAACTTCTTGTTGAATTTTATTAATCCATCCTTCTAAAATCGAGACTAAAGCACCACCATCAGGACGAGTTTTTGTAGCTAGGTGGCTCATTAATTCTCGATAGGTAGCTACACCTTCATGGTTGCTTCCAGCTAATCGGCGCTCAGGGGATAAATCAGCATCAGCTACTACAAAACCTTGCTCCATCGCTCGGTTACGGATTAGTTGTAATAAAAAACTTTTCCCGGAACCATAGTTACCAATTATGAAGCGAAATGCTGCAACACCTTCTGCAATATCATCGAGATTTTGTAACAGGCTTTTTAGTTCTTGTTCTCGCCCTACTGCTATATATTCAACTCCTACTCTTGGTACTACGCCTGCACCAAGGGAATTGATTAAAGCAGTGGAGATTTTTTTCGAGATTTTGAGCTTTGCCATGTATTACACTTCACTTTGAAATTCTAAACGCAGTAAGTAAGGTAAATATTCACCTTACTAATAATCTGACTACGGTAATAATAATTTAATTTGATGAAGTATGTCTAGCCATAATGTCTTCATAAATTGCAATTATTTTTTTTACATAGGTTATGTACTCAGGGTAAACTTCTGGAGTTTCCGAATCAGAATTAATTATTAATTCACCAATAATATCATTTGCCCGTTCATTTATAGAATCGATTAATAGATTCGGCATCGTAATGTTTGCTTCAGCAATTTTTTTAATAGCACCTTTGGGATTATCTTGTTCAACTATCGCTTTTAATACTTGTAATTCATGTCCTGGAAGATTTTCGAGAAAATTAGCCCATTCTTCGGGTAGATTTTCCGATGTTTGAGAATCAGAAATGTCTACGGTTATTGAAGTTTCAAGTATTTCTGAAAATGGAAACAATTCAATATCATCTTCTTGTAAATTATTAGACAAAGGCTCTGAATTGAATGTTTCTACTTGTTGTAGTAGTTCCCATACTTGATTTTGCAAGGAGTCTCGTTCTTCTTGCAATAACGAAACTTGCCCTTGTAACTGCTGTAATTCGGCTTTTTGTTCTGCTAGTTGGGTTTGTGAAGAATTAAGGATAGCTTGGATATTTTCTCTTTCGGTTTTTGTCGCTATCAGCAATTGATTTTTTTGGGTTGTCTCAACTTCTAGCTCTTGAATTGCAATTCGCAGTTCGTATAGTTTTTCTTCTAATTGGGGTTTGAGTCTGCCTAAAAGGGTTAAATTGCTTTCAATTTCTTGTTTCTCCTGCTGGAGTTCGGAAATTTGACTTTGCAACTGGGTTATTTCCGCACGAGATACATTACAATTAGACTCTAAACGGCGTTTTTCTGATGTGAGAACAGAAAAAGTATTGTTCAATTCTGCTTGATTTTTTTGCAAGTTATTAATTTCAGCTTGCAGGCTATTTATTTCAGTTTCTAACTGTTTTTTTTGTCCTGCAAATGTTCTTAGTTCTCGATGTAGACTATCCCTTTGATTACGGCTTTCTGTAACTTGATTTTGCAGTTGTTGGGATTCAGCATATAATAAATTATGGTGTTCTTCGATTTGATTTATTTCTCTAACAACACGAGCCTTTAATCCCTCCATATCTTTAATTCGCTTGCGGATAGAAGTTAAAACAAACATTTCATAATTTCTGCGTCGCTTATCTACGAATAGCGCTGCTGTATACATAGTAGCGGCAGTGATTACACCTGTGAGAAAGGCTTTATTAAAATCCCAGCTTGGGACAAGGCTAAGACCAAAGCTCACACTAAAGGCAACTATCATTAGTATAAGTCGATTGCTGATCATTACTGATTGCATATTGCTATTTTTTAGCGAATTTAAATTATCAGAATAAGTATTTCTCATCCTAATTTGTAAGGGCGCTCGTTTGCTCTTTGTGTCTCCCATTGAGAGAGGATTCACTAAAATAATTCGTAATTAAAACACACATAGTAAAATAGTTAATGCTAGGTATTGGATGTATTGCTATTTGCATGAAAAAGTTTTAAATCTGCTTTTAAAAAATCAATAAACTGCCGTGCTGTACGTCCAGACCGACCGTTGTGGCGAGTTGCCCATTGTAATGCTTGAAATTCCAAATCTTCTTGGGTAATATTAATTTCAGCTTGTGCGGCTAGATGCTGTACAATTTTTAAATAAGTTTTCTGATTGGCTGGTTCAAAGGTCAAGGTTAAACCAAAGCGATCGCTAAACGAAAGCTTCTCCTGCATCGTATCCCAGGCATGGATTTCTTCGTTATCCTTGGGTGCAGGTCTATCCACAAAAAACTCCCGAATCAGGTGGCGGCGATTAGAAGTTGCGTACACAACTACATTTTGCGGCCGTGCGGTTAAATTACCTTCTAAAACCACCTTGAGGGCTTTAAAAGCGTCATCATCTTCTTCAAAGGAAGGTCATCGACAAAGATAATAAATTTTTGTGACACACCCGTAAATGTTCTACAATTTGTGCAAGTCTTTTAAATCAGATTTGCCACTTCCAACAAGCAGAGGTTGCGATTACTATACTCATTCAACAAAGATTTCACCAAAGAAGATTTGCCTGAACCACGGCTACCGTAAAGTAATACGTGCAGTGCCATCTCTCCTGATAATAAAAACTCTGTATTTTTTTAGCAAAGCATCTCTTTGAGACTCGTAACCGACAAGCGCATTCAGCTTTATGGGGTCAGAATACCGAATACCGATAAAACCTGGCCAGCTTGCCAGCGTAAAGCGCGATATTCTGCAAATAAACCAGAGCCGTATTGCCGATAATAAGTTGCTAACTCTTCTACAACATCACCCCAATTGTCTAACTCTTGTAGATATGTAGCGAACTTTGTCTCTACTCCTACCAATTCTTGCTCTTTATACCACACCACTGGCGAAATCGGCATCTGAGCAACGCTTTGTACCCACTCGCTTAAAGAAGCGCTACTACATTCATAGAGATTTTGTAGTATTTGTAAATCATGCTGAACTGCTGCTATTAAAGCCGGAGACAAATCTTCAAATTTTCGCTGTTGGGCTAGCCTTGTAAAGGGATTCTCACAGAAGAGAAGTTGAGTAATTAAATAGTCTTCCCAGTTCTGGTTTTTAGCAGCCAAAGCGTAGAAGTAATTGCCATAGGCTTGGAGACAACCCCGTGCATCGGCTTCAGTGTAACGTATAGCTTGTAACAGTTCTAGAAATGCTATCCCCACTTCGCCTTGAAGAACTGACTGGTACAGTAAAAGTGAGGCTGCTTGGCGCTGGAGATGTTGAACCTTTGTATATGAGGAAGTACTTGCCATTGGCATCGCTTGATTATCCATCAATCAACTGTGTGGTATAGCTAAATAGCTATGGTAAATTGTCTGCTGACCCTGGCAGTAAAGTCAAAGTCTACATAGGTTTTAACAATGAATTTAGGTATAATTGCTGCTTTTGCCTACGGTATATTAGCGATTGTTGGTGGCATTATTGGTTACGTTCAGGCTACAAGTATAGTTTCACTGCTAAGTGGTAGTATTAGCGGTTTATTACTACTACTTGCCGCTTTCTTTCAACTCCAAGGGCAAACCTGGGGTTCAACTTTAGCAGTGTTAGTTACTGCTGCTTTAGTAGTATTCTTTGCATTTAGACTAGCAAAGACACGTAAGTTTATGCCAGCAGGATTAATGACGATTTTAGGTGTGCTGGCATTAGCGGTGATGGTGAATCAAATGATGGCTTTTAGGTAATATCAATCTTTTAGCAATAATCACCCTCCTTTTTTTGATATGCCATGACTTTCTCTGTCTTGAAATGTACTAGTACATTTATATTACTATGACTTGTTACCCTTGCCTAAGAATTTCCAGCGTTCTCGATGAGTTATGGTGATTTTTGTGTAAATCAGGTACATGAGTAGAGACAGACAACTCTTATACTAGGATGACTGAAAGTCGCGGCTGCACAAACAGATGGGCACGGCTTATACTATTTCACTTTAATAATGATACAAATATGCTAATAAGGGCATGGCAATGCCATGCCCCTACGAGAAATTTAAAACCTCGTTTCCTAGCCTCTGGGCTGGAAATGCTGCTCTTGGGGCTGCTGCCGGTAGCAAGAGAGGTGGCAGCCCTTACTACCAATTCACCTATTTCCGCAAGGAGGCTCACACTGAAACGGAGTACCGTTTCAGTGTTGAGAGGAATTGCGGGGGAAAAGCGAAACATCCCTTGACCAATACTGAGCGTCAGCGAAGTTAGGGAGAGGGATAGTTGAGCTTTTCCCAAACAAATGTTTGGTACAACACGACTATTTTGAATGTATTATATTCACATGTGATTAGGTCGAAGTCATGGAACAAGTATTGACGCTAGTTTGCAAACTCAACCCCTCTCAAAGACAGGCAGAAGAAATCGAACTGGTACTAAAAGCTTTTGCTGATGCGTGTAACTACGCCAACGAAAAAGTTAAGTCTCAAATAACCAGTAAGATGACTATTCAAAATCTGGTTTATAACGAGATTCGCGCTTTTTTTGGGTTAAGCGCAAATTTAGCTGTTCGTGCTTGTGCCAGAGTTGGAGCTAATCGCAAAACTGCCAAACAAAAAGACAAGCCAGTTAAAACATTTAAGCCAACATCGGCTGATTATGATGCCAGAATTTTCTCATTTAGAGAGAAAGACTGGACTGTTAGCTTAACTCTGACGAATGGTAGAGAACACATCAAAATTGATGCTGGTAATTACCAAAGAGGTAAATTAAAAGGCAGAAAGCCAACATCGGCACAACTATGCAAGCATCGTGATGGTAACTACTATATCCACATCCAAATCAAGGATGAGCCACCAACACTAAGGGACTTGCAAGAAAATAAAATACCAGCCATTCTAGAAGAGAAGAAGCGGTGAACTGTCCGCGCCTAGTTTAAATATCTAGAATGGGAATCCCTCAATTCATGCTCACCGACACCATCAAATCGACCTTTAAAGATGCAGCACAGAAACTGACTAGCAATCGCAAACGAGATTTCATGGCAAAAGTTACCGAAGATTACTTCGATAGTTCAGCACGCATTGCAGAAACCGTTATGGGATGGAATCGCCAGAGTGTGCAACTCGGCTTGCATGAAAGGCGGACGGGGATAGTCTGTGTAGAGAATTATCAGGCAAGGGGACGACACAATAGTATTGAGGTATTGCCCAACTTAGAAGCAGATATTCGTTCATTGGTGGATGCTCAAGCTCAAGCCGACCCTAAATTTCAATCGACCTTTCTGTATGCCCGCATTAGTGCCAGAGCAGTAAGAGAAGCATTAGTAAGTGTTCATGGCTATAACGAGAGCGAATTGCCATCTCGTCAAACTTGTGGAGAAATTCTCAATCGCTTAGGGTATCGCCTAAAAAAACACAAAAAACGAAACCCTTGAAAAAGATTCCGCAAACTGATGCCATTTTCGAGAATGTGTTCCGGGAGAATCAGGCATCAGATGAAAACCCCAAATCGTTGCGAGTGTCTATAGATACTAAAGCTAAGGTGAAGATTGGCAACCTTTCTAGAGGCGGTAAAGCTCGGACAATGGAGGCGAAAGCTGCTGATGACCACGATACACAGTGGTCATCAGTCTTAGTTCCCTTTGGCATTCTCAATACACATAATGACCAGCTATCGATTTACTTGGGTCAGTCGGCGGAAACCAGTGATTTTATCGTCGATTGTTTAACCGCTTGGTGGCATGAGAATCAACACAATTACCTGGAACTTGATGAGTGGGTGATTGATCTTGATGGCGGTGCCGCTACTCGCAGTAACCGCACACAATTTATCAAACGCATGGTTGAGTTGTCTTGTGCAATTAATTTAAAAATTCGACTGATTTATTATCCCCCTTACCATAGCAAGTACAATCCAATAGAGCGGTGTTGGGCTGCCTTGGAGAACTATTGGAATGGTGCGATTTTAGATTCTGTTGCCGCCGCAGCACAATGGGCCGCCAATATGACTTGGAAAGGAATTGCTCCCATTGTACATCTGGTTCAAACCACATATCACAAAGGAATCAAGGTTCTCTCGCAAGAGTTAGAACAATACCAACCCCAATGGCAGCGTTCTGAAACATTACCCAAATGGGATATTACTATTGTCCCTGTTTAGCTGGTACTTTATTTTCTTGCAAGTCCCTAATCAAGTCAACTAATGTAATTGGTGTTGATTTTGGGCGCAGAGACATTGCTGTAACTAGCAATAATGATAAGTGGGATGGAAAGCAAATTAACGATATTAGAGACAGATTTTCTAGAGTGAGAAGTTCTTTCCAAAGGAAAGCCACGAAAGGCACAAGGTCTACTCGCCGCAGAGCAAAACAGACTTTGAAACGGTTGTCGGGGAAGGAGAGAAGATTTCAACAATGGCTAAACCACAACATTAGCAAGTCCATTATTCAGGACGCATTAAAAAATAATGCAGCAGTGGCAATTGAAGACTTAACGGGTATTCGTGAAAGAACTAATCAAAAGCCAAGAAACAAAACAGAGCGTAGGCGTTCAAATTCTTGGTCTTTCTATCAATTAAGGTCTTTTTTGGAATACAAAGGCATCCAATTTGGAGTAGAAGTAATTGCTGTTCCTCCAGCATGGACTAGTCTTACTTGTCATCAATGCCTACATATTGGACTGCGTTCTGATAAGCGTTTCAGATGTACTAATGAGGCTTGTTCTTGGAGTGGTGACGCTGATTTAAACGGAGCAAAGAATATTGCTACTATTGGGGCGAATCTTGTAAACTCGCCCAGAGGCTCGAACTGTTTGTGCTGTAAACTCAGTGTAGATAGTTCAGGGCTACTAAAAGCCTACACTGTACGCGAAGCGTCAGTGTAGGTAGTTTACTATTAAATGTTTGAAAATGCCCGGTTGCAACCTTGGTAAAAGTAGACTTCCATAAGAAGCGCTCATGTAGCCTTTGTTTGCGATCGCCCATAGTCAGCTACAATTTGTAGGTAGCACAAATGACCTGATAGCAAGGCTTACAGACATCAATTCTAAAAATTAAATCAAAAAATAATTATTAACCGCCTAAAAAGTCCGGTTTTTTTGGCTTTGTGATGATAAATAAAAGTAATAGCGTTGAATGTCATGCTTCGTCACGCGAAGGATTACTGAAATTCTTCGCTGCTTTGAGGATAACTACTGAACATCAAAAAACATCTAGGGATGCTTCTTTGTTACATCAAAACGGCTATAACACACAAATTACTCTAGATGTATCTAAGTAACTATGCTGATAAAGTGTAAAGATGTCACCGTATCTGGGAGCAAATTTTAAAGTAATTGTAAAAAACTTGGTGCCACTTTGGCAGGTTTTTAGCTAAAAGATGGGATATTAGTAGATTGTACAAATCTTTATTGTTATTCACACATTAGTGCAGCTTGGCGGAAATAACTATCCAGTTCAAAAAGGCGAAAAAATCGGTGAAACAAGCTGTATTTATTCTGCCTCTTGCCTTCTTGCACTAGTTCCTATCTACTAAAAACTGTTAATACCAAGCAAATTCGACACAGATAAGTTTAAGTAATTTAATGAAGTAGGAAATAATACATGGTATTATCACTGTCTTCTCATAACGTTATCCAGTATCTGCAAGACGCGGGTCTGTGTAGCTCAGAAGATGGCCCATCAGACAAATCTGAGTTGCCAGGAAATACTAAGGACAATTTCAATTTACTAGTGACTTTAGCAGATAATCGCCAACTGCTCATTAAACAAGAACGTAAGGTTAACAATCATGACGCAGCGCCTCATGAATTGTTTCAGGAGTGGCTGTTTCATCAGTTGCTCCAACAGTTTCCAGTTCTAGGTAATACTTCAGCAATCGCACCATTGGTCGTGCATTTTGACGAAGAAAATTCCATTCTTGTCTGCAACTACTTGAATGAATATGTAGAACTTGCGACATTATATCACAACAATGAGATTTGTCCACAAGAAATTGCGACTGCCATTGGCAGTACTTTGGCAGGACTCCATCGCGCCACGTACAACCGCCGAGAATATAAGGATTTTATGGCAACTGCTCCTCAAGGAGAGTTTCGCTATGGCTTTTACAATCCGGCGCAAGGGGTAGGGTCAATTGGGCCGGAGATTTTTGGGACGGTTCCCACGGATGCACTGAAATTTTATCTACTATACCAGCAATCGGAGAGTTTAGAATCTGCGATCGCCGATTTGGCTTATGATTGGAATCCTTGTTGCTTGACTCACAACGACTTGAAATTGAACAAAATTTTGGTTCATTCCAGGTGGGAGCAACTAGACAATTGCCTAATACGACTAACTGACTGGGAAGCTTGTTCTTGGGGAGACCCAGCTTTTGATTTAGGAACTTTGCTAGCAAGCTATTTAGGAATTTGGCTCAATAGTCTCGTCGTAGACCCCACCATTGAGTTAGAAGAATCTTTACATTTGGCATTAACACCCTTAGAGATTTTACAACCTTCACTTATTGCTCTAGTTAGGGCTTATGTGAATGCTTTCCCGATGATTTTAGAATACCGCAGTGACTTTATTTTGCGCGTTATGCAATTTGCTGGGCTGGCACTAATTCATCAAATTCAGGATATGGTTACTTGCCGAAAATACTTTCATAATACTGAGATTTGTATACTCCAAGTAGCTAAAAGTTTACTCATGATGCCGGAGCAAGCTGTACTGACTATTTTCGGGATATCAGAGTCAGAAATCCTGAATCCTGTCGCCAAAATCCACAAGTTTACTCAGCCTGTAAGGGAGCAGCAGTTACTTCGCATTTATTACGAAAAAACTCAGCTTCGTGGTTGCTAGTAGTAGGGGGAAGAACAATTGGAACAAAAACAGAGAATTCTAACTCCTGACTCCTGACTCCTGACTCCTGACTCCTGACTCCTGAATTCTATTTTGTTAAAGTTTGAGTTCTGAATGGATTAATGCTAAATTACTCTATCAATCAATCGCTAACTCCTCTATTTGATATTGCTAAAAATATCCAGATTGAGTCCAATTTTTGTATTTACCATCCCAACTATCAGCCCTTTGCACTACCAACTAAAATAGCCGAGAGATTTCAGCACAATTCCCAAGATTTACAACAGAAGTATCTCACTTTACTGCTACGAAATTTTCTCTATGGAATCTATTATAATGGCTCTCTGCAAAGTACTTTAGCGGTAAATACTGATAGTACTAATCACTCGCCAAAACATAATTTAGCAGATAATTCCATTTCGGAGATTGATTGGGACTTTTACGAGCAGCTACACGCCAGTAATCACGGCATAGGTTACTTTGACCCTCGATGGGAGGTCTTGCGAAAAGAACCTGATGGAACTATGGCGGTGACTAAAGGCGGTTTAACACTTTATGTTGAGCCAGAGTGCCATTTAAAATCCAGCAAAAAATCTACCAAACTCGGTGATATGGTAGCAATCTGGATGCCCAAAAATAGACTGCAAAATGGCTGTTACTTAGCAGTTAGTAATGTCGGACAGGAAAAGCAGAGTAACCCAGATGCTGATTTAGGAGCAGGGCGAATCTACTTTAACTTTACGCCATCTGGTGCGATCGCTCTCATGGAAAGCTTGACACTGCAATTGAACGCAGCCTCGATTCCCTTTAATTTCCAGGTTCTCCACAACCCTTGTGCATACGGACGCTATGATTCGGGGCTACTGTACTTTGAACTCCTCGACTATCCAGCAATCCGCACAATCCTTCAGGCTGTTTATATAGAAAATCAATCCCATTTCCATCCCGAAATTCCCTTATTTACCAAATTTTTAGCACCAGGGTTAGGTTTAGCCGAAGAACCAACCCAAAAATTTGCGGCACAAGAAAGTTTTGGGATGAACCGTTGCCAAATCGTTGCTAATGCTTTGTTAGAAGCTTGGCAAAAAGGTAAGAATGCGATGGAGGAACGGATAGGAGTTATTGACCAACACTTTACGCGACATCTAATAGATTTGCAGCGTCCTTATCTCAATCCCAGTTCTGAGGATATATATAAGCCTTTAAATTGATTGGGCATGGGGCATGGGGCATGGGACATGGGGCAGGGAGATAAGGGAGTATAGAAAGAAGAAGTTGCAGCAAGTTTTTTCCCAATGCCCAATGCCCAATGCCCAATGCCCAATTTAAAATTTATAATTTAAAATTCCACAATCACCGGTACATGGTCGCTGGGTTGGGTTAATTTTCTGGGTGCGGTATCGATAATGCAACTTTTAGCACGCTCATACAAAATAGGTGTGAGATAGTGATAGTCAATTCGCCAACCTAAGTTGCGACGGAAGGCAGCAGAGCGATAATCCCACCAGCTATAATTTCCGCCTTCTGTGGTGAATTTGCGAAAAGCATCGGCAAATCCCAGTTTCAGAATATCCCGTAAAGCTTGGCGCTCTGCTTCTGTTGCCATAATGTGATTTTCTGTACTCACTTGCTCGTGAATATCTTTGTCTTCTAAGGCGATGTTGAAGTCGCCGCACACACAAATTGCCCGTTGTGACAGCACGAGCAATCGCAAATACTCGTGTAGCGCTGTCAACCAGCGTAATTTATAGTCGTATTTCTCAGTTCCTACCGCAGCACCATTGGGAACATATAAGTTCACAATCCGAACACCATCAATTACACCTGTAATTACACGCTTTTGCTCGTCCCACTCGTGGTGTAAATCTGGTAAAATCGCCCTAAACCCGCTACTGACATCTACGAGTGGCTGGCGGCTAATCAGGGCTACGCCGTTATAAGATTTTTGTCCTGATATATAAAGGTTATAGCCTAACTGCTCAAAAGACGATCGCGGAAATTCAGCATCCACAACTTTGGTTTCTTGCAAGCAGAGAACATCAACAGGATTCAGGCTTAACCAATCGATAACCTGTTCAAGGCGAGTGCGAATTGAGTTGACGTTCCAAGTAGCGATTTTCATTAGTTAATTATCAGATTTTCTATAAATTACTAATTACAAATTATGTAATTATTATACAATTACTTAATATTTATAATTTCTGTTCCATTTGTCAATTACGTTTAAACAAAGCTTAAATGACTTGATCCTATTGATGATTTTAGTATTTGCAGCTACAAAATATTCAATTTTGTAAGTTCTGCTACAAAATATTCTACATCATTATGATCCCCAAGACAGATGCAAGAATTAATAGATTAGCGATAGCTTACAAGTGTAGCTGATAGTTAGCTTTCGCCGATAGTCTGTTAGATTTGTCGGGAGAAAATTTGCCTTACTGTTAAACTTTATTGCGCTTTTAGTAGCCTGTTAGGTTAATTTAAATGTCAAAACAGTAAGTACAAATGCTCTTTACTCATAAAATAATCATGTAGCTCAATTATATTGAGGACAACTCCATAGACTTTCTCACAAAAGTTGTGCAGAAATGGCAGCAATGATTCCACCAGCTTGGGAACTCAATCGTCAAATCTGTTGAAAATATCTGGAGAACAAGTTTAGCGATCGCCAAATTGTCAACGGATATGAAGCTATTTACAGACAAATTATTAAAGACCGCATAAAATCGAATGGTCGCATTTATGCAGCTAATATCGAGTTTTAATCAACTGTTTTTTTTACTTAGCTTAAAACAATAATTTTTTTAAGGAGGACATTGGTATGACTACGAGAGCCAACACTTGCCCATGCTGCGGTGGTTCCCTCCTGCGTCATGCTCGTCATGGTGGACTATATTGGTTTTGCCTGTCGTGCCGACTAGAAGTACCGCTATTAACTGCTATTCGCCTGCCGAATGTGGATACCTGGAACGCCGGAGTGCTTCCCCAGGCTGCGGTGAATACCTAGTTTTTCGACATAATTTGAAGAAGAATTCAGAAGTCAGAATGGGCTAAACGCCCCGCTACCGCTAACAGGAGTCAGAATCAAGACGCGACGCTCGAATACTCGCTAACGCAACTCTTAGAGACGCTAAAAGCGAACGCTATCAGTCGGGGATTCCGACCGCGCAGGAATTGAAGACCACCAAATCGTAGATTTGGTGGTCTTCAACCCGGTTATTCAGACGCGACGCTCGAATACTCGCTAACGCTACGCTATCCGCCACTCGCACAGAAAACATTGCTGAATTCTGACTCCTGACTCCTGAATTCTGTTTGATAAAAATCAATACTGATTTAATTTAGACCTATCAATTAGCTCCAACTGATAAAATCGGATGGAGCTAATTGATAGGTTTAAAGTTTTGTTAGCAGCGTTACTTTATGGACAAGAAGATTTACGCCTAGAAGATGTTCCTGACCCCACTCCGGCAGCTGGTGAAGTTGTGATCCAGGTGGGGGCAGCAACAACTTGTGGTACAGATTTGAAAGTCTGGCGGCGTGGTGGTCATGCCAGGATGCTAATACCGCCAACGCTGTTTGGTCACGAAGCTGCTGGACGAATTGTTGCTTTAGGTGCAGGGGTGACAAATTGGCAAGTGGGCGATCGCGTTGTCGCTAATAATTCTGCTCCCTGTATGAAGTGCTTTTTTTGTCAACGACAA
The DNA here is from genome assembly GCF_023734775.1 of Nostoc cf. commune SO-36. NCBI lineage: Bacteria > Bacillati > Cyanobacteriota > Cyanophyceae > Nostocales > Nostocaceae > Nostoc > Nostoc commune. The sequence goes on from NZ_AP025732.1 coordinate 3,186,203, forward strand.
GAATATTCCTTATGTCCAAATTTGACCTGGAATAATGGGACTTTTGCGGAATACTTAAAAATTCCCGCAGCGATAGTACAGCATAATTTGTTGCAGATTCCCGATGAGTTGCCGTGGGAATTGGCAGCCATGACGGAACCTCTAGCTTGTGTGTTGCATGGTGTAGCGCGTTCTAATATTAAGCCCAAAGATCAAGTAGTTGTCTTAGGAGATGGGGCGATTGGGCTGATGTTTGTGGCGGCGTTGAGTGAGAAAGCTGAGGTTTTGCTGTGGGGAGGTAATAACCACAGGCTAGAAATTGGTCAAAAATTGGGTGCAACCCAGACCTTTAATTATCATCAAATCTCAGACATTCCTAGTGTGGTGAAAGAACTTACCCAAGGATGGGGCGCAGACGTGGTAATTGAAGCTACTGGTGTACCAAGCGTTTGGGAAACTGCGATCGCCTGTGCCCGTCCTGGTGCAACAGTTAACTTATTCGGTGGATGTCCACGGGATACCAGCATTACCGTCAACACAGAACAGCTACACTATAGCGAACTAACTATAAAAGGCGTGTTTCATAATACACCAGAGTATGTGCGATCGGCACTTGCACTTATCGCAAGTCGCAAAAATCCCTTTGAGTTGCTTATTAGTAAACAGCGGTCATTAAAGGATTTAGAAGAGGTGTTTTCTCAGATGAAGGCGCGACAGGTAATCAAGGTGGCGATGATTCCTTAGTATTTTGGCAATTAATTCACAGCACACACTACAATGACTATATAAGTAAATGGGCGTAAATAAATATAATATGTTCTGTCATTGCGAGTAAAACGAAGCAATCGCAAAGTCTCTGGGATTGCTTCGTTTCACTCGCAATGACATCTTATATTTAATTATGCCTACCTACTTAGCACCACAGGCTTAGGCTAAAGTAGTATAACTGTTTAAGTTAATTGAAAATAGCGAGAATTGTCCGCTAAGGTACATTTATTAATTTATATATTGGCATAAAATTATCATTCATGTAAGAATTCAAGAGTCAAAATAATTCAAGAATTAGGATAATGTTTGATGAATGAATATACCAATCATTCTCAATTACTTATAAATTCTAAATTTTGACTTCTAGGTGCTAAATTCTTACTTATATATTCTGATCGCACTAGGTCACAATTACAAATGAATCGGGTTGTTCGCCGTTATATTTTTTACTTACTGTGTTTGGGATTAGTAATTGCTTTCACAGTTTTTTCACCCTCTTCATTGCCAGTCTATTCTCAAAAAATAAGACCTTTAACTACAGAAATTCGCGGCGTTTGGATCACTAATGTTGCTAGTGGTGTACTATTTGTTCCTTGGGGAATTAACCGTGCTATAAATCAATTATCCGCTCTCAACTTTAATACAATTTATCCTGTAGTCTGGAACCGAGGGCATACTTTTTATAAAAGTACTATAGCTAAAATGACTACAGGTTCGGATACTCAACCTTTGCTCAACTTCATGCACGGTGGACAGGATGTTTTAGCAAAGATAGTTACACTTGCCAAAAATAAAGATTTGCGAGTCATTCCCTGGTTTGAATATGGGTTCATGACACCGCATTATTCACAATTAGCAAGGCGTTATCCTGATTGGTTGACAATTGGACAAGAAGGTATAAACTCTATTCAAGACGCTCCACCGGAAGAAATCGACAATGTTTTGGTGAATAAACAAGCTTGGTTGAATCCCTTACATCCACAAGTGCAAGAGTTCATGCAAGGGCTAATTTTAGAAGTAGTCAGAGATTACGATGTGGATGGTATTCAGCTTGACGACCATTTTGGGATGCCTGTACAGTTCGGCTACGATCGCTTCACTATAGAACTCTACCAGCAAGAACATCAAGGCAAAAGCCCCCCTACCGACCCTTTTAACCCAGAATGGATGCGTTGGCGGGCAGACAAAATTACTGATTTCATGGCAGAAATCTATCAAGCTGTCAAGGCAGTTAAACCTAAAGTTAAAATATCTTTGTCTCCTAACTATCAAGCTTTTGCCTACAAATACTATTTGCAAGATTGGGAAGATTGGGTAAAAAAAGGTTTAGTTAGTGAGTTGATTTTGCAAGTATATCGAAATGATCAAAACTCTTTTATCGCTCAACTCGAACAACCACCTGTAAAATTGGCTCAAAGTCTTATCCCTGTGGGTATTGGTATATCTACGGGAACGGTAGGTAATCCGGTGAAAATCGCCCAAGTTAGAGAACAGGTTAAAGCAGTGCGCGATCGCAATTTTGATGGCATCTCTTTTTTCTATTGGGAGAGTCTATGGGGTTACATCGTACCAGAATCACCGCAACAGCGACGCAAAGGTTTTTTTGAAATGTTTAATGCTAAAACTGTCAGAATATTACAACCAAAGAAACTTTGATGTCATTCGCGCCTGAAAACCTTAGATTTGGCTTTACATTGCTGTGGACTTTAGCGACTTTTGGCGGATTTTTATTAAGTTTACTCTTAATTGAAGTCGGCGAAAAGCCAGATATTGGAGTGGTAGAGGCGGCTATTGGCGCATTTGCGATCGCACTTCCTCAAGGTTGCCTTCTCAAACAACCTATATTTTGTATCAGGTGGATTTGGTCAAGTCTTTTGGGTTGGAGTATAATCACTGCGATCGGTATTGGTGCCGTGGGTTGGATTGTACCTAGCACTCAGATTCTTCCCCTGAGAATCTTGTCAGGGGCGGTTTATGGTGGTCTTGGCGGCTTGGGGATTGGATTAGCACAATGGTTAGCAATTCCCCAGCCTGTAGCGTGGCGATGGATATTTGTCTCTGCGGTAAGTTGGGCTATTGCTGTCCCCGTAGGTTCTGCTGTGGGGATGATTTTACACAGCATAACGCAGCTATTTTTAGGCGAAGTCATGGGATTAGCCGTCACTTGGCTACTGGTTGGCATCCTCACAGGAATCAATGCTGACAAATTGTGATGCGCCTACGCAAGTTTCTACTCTCCATATTAAGAATTATAAATTTAATTGATGTATACTGATGTTTATACTTAGATATATGCAAAAATGCTGAAAAACTATTAAAAAAAAGTTTCAGAAAATTTGCCTTCACCTGCAAATGTATTTTCGCCTTCAAAAAGCAGGATTTGTTAAGCTGACTCCTATTAGCTTTCCTAGATTTCTGACAAGAAGTAGAGAAAGATCCAAATTTTGATGAGCAACAGCTGACAATACTTTGCCATAGGCGCTAAACATCTACTACAAGCGTAACTACAAGAGAGCGCCTAGAAGAGTTAGTAATACAAGAGTGGGACTCTCGCATGAATAAAAATCCAGTGGAATCAACTATGGAGTTGACAAAATTATCACCACCGCAAATTCTCTTTGGCACAGAAGTAGATGAAAAAAGTAGTAGCGAACAGTTTCTACTAAGTATGTACGATTCTGTGCAGGCATCAATATTTGTAGTTGATGTTCTAAAAGAAGGAGATTTCCGATATGTGGCACTTAATCCCACTCATGAACGGTGGATAGGCATTCGCTCAGATGATCTTCGGGGCAAAAAACCAGAAGATATTCTCTCCGCCATCGACGCTGCTAAGGTGCGTCAACACTATGCTGACTGTGTAAGCTTTGGCACAACTATCTCTTATGAACAATGTTTGCAATTCCAGGGAATTCCCACTTGGTGGAGTACGACTCTCACGCCACTAAAGGATGCTAACTCCAAGATTTATCGATTGATTGGTACTAGTAGTAATATCACTGCTGTTAAGCAAGCAGAACAACAGAGCAAATTCCAGGCTGAACGCGAGCAACTGCTAGAAGCGATCGCTGGACGAATTCACCAATCTGTAGAATTAGAGACAATTGTACATCAGACAGCAATTGAACTGCGGCAGTTTTTGAATTGCGATCGCGTCTTCATTTATCGCTTTGAGGCTGATGGCAATGGAGTAATCATTGCCGAATCAAATATACCTGCAAGCGATCCCGTTTTGGGAAAAAACATCACCGATCCCGGCTTGAGTGGCAAACATCCAGAACACTACGGACAAAGTTGTATTCAAGTTATTGAAGATATTGATGCTCTCGACTTACATCCTTGCCATATAAATTTTCTGGCATCTTTGCAGACAAGAGCCAATCTAGTCGTGCCGATTTTCAAAGAGCAAGATATGTGGGGGCTATTAATTGCCCAGCATTACCACCAAGGGCGTCAATGGCAGCAAACGGAAACGGACTTGCTTAAACAGTTGGCAACTCAAATCGGCATTGCTATCCAACACGCAGAACTTCATCAGCAGCTTGAGGATCTCAAAGCCAAGATGGAGTTACAGAAACAGAAGCATATTAATCAGTTGCAGCAGGTGCGAAACTTTGAAGCCTTGGTGCGACGCATGACAGAACAAATCCGCGACAGCCTGGATGAAACTCAGGTTTTGCAGACTGTTACCCAAGAATTAGCACAGTTGCTAAAGCTTGACCGTTGCCAAATCGAACTCTACAGCAATTGCCAAACTCTGGTTACTATTACCTACGAGTGCAGCATTAACCTACCTCAATGTCAAGGTTTAACTAGACAGATTGCCAACCGTCCCGAAATTTATCAGCCGTTATTACAAAAACAACCATTGCAATTTTTGGAAATTGTGCCGGGATGGCAGCCAAAGTTGCTAGTTATGTCCCAGATGGCTTGTCCAATTTTCGATACTCAAGGGATTTTGGGAAATATTTGGTTGACAAGACCATCACAAGAAGGCTTTGATGAGTTTGAAATCGAGTTAGTGCAGCAGGTAGCAAATGAATGTGCGATCGCCATTCGTCAAGCCCAGCTTTACAAACAAAACCAGGCACAGGTAAAAGAATTAGAAAAATGCGATCGGCTCAAAAACCAATTTCTCAGAAACCTGTCCCAAGAACTGCGGACACCAATAACAAGTATCAGCCTTGCAGTGCAAACACTCGAAAGTGTCCTTACGCCAGCAGAAACATCAGAGATAGAAATAGTTCCGCAACTCTTGCAGATTCTCCATAACGAGTGTGGGCGAGAAAGTAAGTTAATTAACGACCTCCTCACACTCACATATCTTGAAGCCGAACCCGCTGCCCCAACATTGATTGCCATTGACCTTCAAAGCTGGCTTCATCCCATTATCGAGTCTTTTCGAGACCTCACCAACTGCCAACGACAGCAGTTAAATCTAACAGTTGATCATGGGCTGCCGCCTTTGGAAACAGATATTACTGATTTAGAGCGGATTGTCACCGAACTGCTTAACCATGCCTGCAAGTACACCCCAGCAGGCGAATCTATCACAGTCTCTGCTCACCTGACAGGGGATGCAGTAGAGCTTAATATTACCAATTCTGGAATAGAGCTTACCCGCGATGAACTGTCACGGATTTTTGAGCCTTTCTATCATCTTTCCAAGCATGATCCTTGGAAACATAGTGGCACTGGACTGGAATTAGCATTAGTGCAGAAAATGGTCAGACATTTAGGCGGCTCAATCTATGTACAGAGTGCAGCAGGTCAAACCACCTTCACCGTCAAATTCTCCTTTTAATTCGTTTTTGGGTGCAGCACTAGCTAAATTCTCAAAAGTTGTGCTATGATTGTGATTCGTGTGGGTGACTAGCTCAACGGTAGAGCAGTAGACTCTTAATCTATTGGTTGCGGGTTCGATTCCCTCGTCACCCACTTTTTAAGTATTTTCATTTGTTGATTAATAAGTAATTATAAAGGTGCATTAGTAACATAATGCACCTTTATAATTAATTTCTGTGCGTTATGCGATCGCCAAGGGACTTACAGTTAAACCAATTCGCAATTCGCAATTCGCAATTCGCAATTCGCAATTACGTTTTGTGACGGGGATTTAGACCCCGACACAAAACGCGCTGCCTATAGAGGCAGGGGACTTAAACCCCCAAAGTTCGTTAAAAAAAGATCCCATCCCTGCGGGAGGCTCCGCGATCGCGTAAGCGTTCCGCAGGGTACGTAGGGGCGCAAGACCTTGCGCTCCTACAAATCATTTGGAATCATTTATTTTTTGTTAGTCCATAACAACAAGCTGACCCCAAGATCGACTTCCAGGATTAGTGAATTGGTGTTCTAAGGGCTAATCGCAGCTAATTCAGATTTTTGTGAAACCTGCAATTCCTCAAATTGAACTACTTGATCAGCACAGGCTTTACCAGCTTCAAAACAGGCTTCAAGAGATGCCCCTTTGATGTAATCACCTGTTAGATAAAGCCCTGGGAGTTGGGAAAGCTGAGTTTTTAGATTGGTGGTAAATTGCGGGTAATTGCTAGTATATGCACATAACCCAACTGGATGATATTTAGCAACATATCGGATACGATCAGATCCGCTAATGGGAATGTATTTATTTAGAGCTTCTTCTGCTAAACGAATCAGTTCTTCAGAAGTAGCCCCATCCTTCATATAGCGGCGACCTGTACGACCACTAAAGGTGTAGCGAATAACGTTGCGCTCATTAATACCGTAAGCTCCGGCATTGCTAATAGGATATGTGTCATTAAATACTAAAGCTCTTACTTTCTTTGAAAAAATGTCGCGGGCATACTCTGCTACAACTACAGTTACAGGATAGTAGTTAACCGAGTCTAAAGTTTCAGCTAGCTCAGAGCTTTGAGGTGCAACTATTTTAGAAGATATCGATGCAGGAGTTGCCAATATAACACCCGCATATTCTAATTCTTGCACACCAGATAAATCCCGTAATCGTAGACCGACAACACGTCCATTGCGAACCATCAACGACTCTACGCGACTATTCAATCGTACAGGCCCAGTTTTAGCAAACTGTTCCAATACAGGTTGCATTCCTTGAGTCAACTGATCGTAAGTATCAAGAACCATGCGGAGATTACTCCCCAGATTTCCAACATAAGCTTCTTCTGGTTCTGCTCCATTCATCCGAACGGTCATAGGTCGGATAACAACCTGACAGAAATTGGGGCTGAAATATTCACTCAGAGGTTTATCTCCTAGACGTTGACAAAAGTCAGTGAAGTAAGGGCCACCCAAAAGACCATTTTGAAGGTTTCGCATGACGGCTCCACAAACATTCCAGAACCGCCAGATATCTTTAGGAGTCCCTTGGCTCAAAAATTCTAGGGTTGCTTTCACACGGCGACTGTTATCTAAAGTTAGTAATTTATTGTTACGAACTTGAGAAGAGTTAAGCCCAAAAAACTCATAGGGATTGTTCCCCATTGCAGTTGTAAACTCTCGAAAAAGATTGTATGTTCTACCAATATTTTTTCCTCCTAACTGTACTGGTCTGTCTCCTAATAAAAATGGGCGAATGCGTCCACCAATGGCATCATCTTGCTCAATTAATTCAACATTGAAGCCACGTTGCCGTAGATAGTAAGCCGTAGCAATACCACTAGCACCACTACCAATAACTGCGTATGTGTTTAAATTCATCATTCACCTCTAATTATGTTTATGAGATAGTGTCATTCAGTTCTCTAAGCCATCTTGCGGCGATTTGCAACTTTAACTTGATAATCTTGACAACTTCCAATTAAAAAATCACGAGATTATCAAGTATGCTACAAAGTCTAAACGCCATATTTGAAGAATATTAATCTTCTAAGACAGTAATGGTTACTTTGCGATAAGCTTGATCTCGAAATGGTAAAACTTCCAAGTAACGTGGATCTGTTAACCATCCTCGTATATGCTCAACTGAGGGGAACTTTAATATTCGGATAGATTCTTCCTCAAAAGAACCGAGCAATCGCTCCTTAGTGTGCATACGTAAAACTACTTCTGCTCCATATTCATCACGAATTGCTACAGCCCGTTTTTTGTAATTCTCAGCAGCTTCTGATGCATGAGGATTAGGTGTTAATGTTACCAGCACATGAACCATTAATCTTTTACCTTGATTAGCTATTGATTATTTTTAGCTAGAAATGTCTTAAATATCGCTCATATCTACAATGGATTAATTAGACTAGTTGCGATTCTAAAACTTCTTGTAACTCAATCGATGTCTTCTGCAAAGATTTAACGTCTTCAACACTAAAAACTAGAGCAGACGGAACAATCTTTTTAATTAACTTAGACAAAATTTGCCCTGGGCCGACCTCAACAAAAATTTCAATTCCTTGTTGTTGGATATAACGTATCGAAGCCTCCCAATGAACAGCAGAAGTTATTTGTTGCTCTGATAACTGCCTCCATTCATAACCCTTGACTACTGGTTCTGCTGTAACATTTGAGATTACAGGTATAGTTGCATTATTGAATTGAAACTTACGAACTATATGAGCCAACTGTTGTGCAGCTTCTTGCATTAAAGGAGAATGAAAAGCCCCTGAGACAGCTAAAGGAATAGCTTTTAGATTATTTTCAAAGGCATAAAAAAGAGCTTCTTCTATAGAAGCATTATCACCGGATATAACAATTTGTTCTGGTGAGTTCAAGTTAGCAGGAACTAACACACCATTTGGTTGTACATTTTCTCTACATAGTTCTTCTGCTTGTTTTAATGTAACTCCTTTTAGAGCCAACATACCACCCTCCTGCGTTTTTGACATTAAGGCTCCTCTAACTTCAATCAAGCGTATAGCATCTGCAAAAGAGAGTACGCCAGCAGCAACCAATGCAGCATATTCTCCAGCACTATGTCCACAGATAAATTTTGGTTTTATAGGAAAATGTTCTTGAAAAACACTGTACAGAGCTATGTTTGTTGTTAATAAACAAGGTTGTGCAATGGAAGTTTCCATTAAATTTTCTTCCAAGCCGAAAAATGAGAGATTCCGAATATTTAAATTTGTAATTTGTTCGGCAGTCTCAAAAACTTTGTCTGCTGAGATAAACTTTTTAGAAATTTCTAATCCCATTCCTACATATTGAGAACCTTGTCCGGGAAAAACTAACGCGTAATTATTTGAAGTTAATCGTTCCATAGCTTAAAGAAACCTCCATTGATATCAAGATATTTGAACCTAAAGGGTTTGACGTAACTTTTAAAGATATAAAAATCTTTTTCTAGCTATTATTTAATGCTGATTCCAATAATTGGTAAGCATTTTGTACTGTTTTAATTCTTCCGGCTTGAGTTGTAGATATCTTCACACCAAATTTTTGCCGTATGAGCATCACAATTTTGACAATATCCACGGAAGATATTCCTACATCATCTACCCAATAAGCATCAGGAAGAAGCTTATTTTGGTCTATGTTAAGCCTTTGGGCAACAGCATTACAAAATTCATCAAATGAAACGAGTTTAGAGTCCTTTTCATTGATTGCAACCATATTTTTCTCCTTCTCTATTTTGAGAGTTTATTAAATCTATTAGTAGTTTTCAATCAGTATTTGAGTAAACAATAGAGCTAATTTAGTTAATAAACCATTCAATTGTTAGCTCAAAAAGTTCTTGTTGATGGAATGGAAAAGAATGATGAGCTCCTTCTATTATCTGTAATTTCGGTGGTTTATTAGAAGTCATTTGTGCTTGCTCTACTAATTGCTTTACCTCTTGTAATGGAACTGTTGCATCTTCAGTTCCATGAATAATTAACAAGGGCTGATTAGCTTGCTCAACCTCTTTTAACATATCAAGCTCAAAAGATTGCTTGAGAATTTCAGGGCCACAGGTCATAAGTTCTCCGTGGTAAAGAAATTCTGATTCATCACCCTCTTCTAAAAGAGAAAATGAATCTTCCCCAATCAATCGCATAACAGTGCCTGACAAATCAGTAAATGGTGCCCATGCAACGGTCTTATATATCTCTGAATTTCTCGCACTTTCTCGGATAACAGTTACTGCACCTAAGCAATGTCCTACTAATCCAATTGCGTTTTGATCAACACCATCTATCTTCTTAACTAAATTAATTGCAGCTTCCAAATCTTCTAATTCTCTATCTAAAGTCAGGTCTACTAAATCACCATCACTATCACCTGAACCTGCAAAATCAAATCTAAATACTGATAAATTATGTTTCACTGCATAGCGAGAAAATTCCACAAAGCGCCGACTTCCACCAATCTTAGTACCTGCAAATCCATGACATACAATTAAACACGGTCTGGGTTTATTTCCTTGCCCGTGATGCACAACACCAACAAGGTTTTGCTCACGCTTATTTTGAAAAACAAATGCTTCCATGTGTGACATATTTTTTCTGCTATAAATTTCAATTTTTCAGACATATTGCAATTGCGATCGCCATTGCATAATCTTTGTCATGGCTAATACTTACATCCAAATTATGAGCTGCAATCTTTTGCCAAAAAGGAAGAGCAGTTTCATATAAAAAAACAATTGGTTTTCCAGAACTATTGTGTAATATTTCTATGTCAACCAGTTCAATTTGACTAATTCCACCTTCTAAAACCTTTATAATTGCTTCTTTACAAGCAAATTTTCCTGCTAATCGTTGAAGTTGATGATTCTCATTTGAAAGAGTTAAAACATCCTCCCATTCTTGTTCTGTCAACCAAACTCCTATCGGTGCATCCGCTAAGTCTTTTATATCTTTGATAGAGATAAAATCTATTCCAGTTTTTACTTGAATTGGTGACTGGGCAGAAGACGCACAAATTTTGTCTTCTATAAACATTTGATTTTTATGATGTGTAAACTACCCTCTAGCAAACAAACGATTTGTCCCAGCGAATTAAACTTGCTCCACAAGTCAGCCCTGCGCCAAACCCAACCATCATCACATAATCGCCTGTGACAATTTTCCCTTCTTGAACAGCATCAAACAAAGCAAGTGGAATTGAAGCAGCAGAGGTATTTCCATATTTATGAAGGTTGCACATGAAACGTTCAAATGAAATTCCCAAATATACAGCAACTTCTTCAATAATGTGAATGTTAGCCTGATGAGGAATAATCAGCTCAATATCTTCAACAGAAATATTTGCTTTATTGCAGGTATCGATGATGGTATCGCATACCATCGGTACTACAACCTGAAATAGTTCTCCTCCATTCATTTTTAGAAAATGCTGCCTATTTTCAACAGTTTGAATTGAAGTTGGAAGCGTAGTACCCCCAGCAGGCATATACAACAGATGTTTACCTGAACCATCAGCACGCAACACAGAAGCTAAAAAACCATTTTCTTCTTGCCCTGACTCAAGCAAAACCGCTCCTGCACCGTCTCCAAACAACACACATGTAGAACGGTCTTGCCAATCTATACATCTGGAAAGAACTTCTGCCCCTATAACCAAGGCATTACGAACTGTACCAGTTTTGATAAACTGTGCTGCTGTTTCTAGACCATAAACAAATCCTGAACAGGCCGCAGATATATCAAAAGCAAAGGCATTCCAAGCTCCTATATTATTCTGCACTTGACAAGCAACTGATGGAAATGGTGTATCAGGCATCATAGTTGCGACTAGAATCATTTCTACTTCTAATGATTCGATACCGCGTTTATCCAACACCTGTTTTGCAGCAGCTGTTGCTAAAGTAGATGTGCTTTCTTCAGGAGAAGCTATTCGCCGTTCAACTATCCCAGTTCTAGTACGAATCCACTCATCAGACGTATCCACGATTTTAGCTATCTCATGGTTTGTCATGATCTGAGTAGGTAGGTAAACTCCTAAAGCAGATAACTTTACAGGTATCAAATTGACCTCCCACTTGACAATCGAATATTAGGTTTACCATCCACTAGAGTTAGTAGAAGACAGCTCTTACCACTAGTTTCAGAGTCCCAACAGTAAATTGGAATGCCAGAGTGCTGTGAAAAGTCTGCTGTTACTTTTTGTAATTCGTCAAAGTTAACACTTTTAACTTTAACTAGCTTGGTTCTTAAAACAGCTTCTGCAAGGATGAATACCGAACCAATCTCACTTAAATCTCTATTTTTAAGTGAAATGTTACTGCCAGATTTTAATTCATCCACTTCTCTATCAGAAATTTCTAAGCCAAGAATGTTAACTGCTTTCTTAATATCGCAAGTCTCTAAATTTAGCTTTGATTCCGGCATAAAGCTATTCATGAGTTCTGTGATTTACTACAAAGTTGTTAGAGCTTTTTTAAGAATTTATACAAATTCAAAAACTAATCATCTACTTGTATAAATTCTGTTATTTACTACTACCAATTCATCAGAGCTTATTTCGGAAATTATGCAATTTAAAAAATAAATTTCTAATAGTTGCTGATCTGAAAGTTTGACAAAAGGTGTGAAACACTTGAAATAAGAGCATGTGATAGTTTTAATGTAAAAGAAGGGCGTTGCTAAATCAAGCCCATCATAAAGATCACTTCCAACTAGATATCTTGAAATGTTGCGGCGTTGATGTAGCGTCAGACTTTACGCTCAAGATTTGTTCTTAGCGCTAGTAGTCTGTCAAATTCATTTTGACGGTTAGAAAGACGCGATTTATCGCCGTCTCTACAGAAAATTTATTCGTCAATTACTTCTTGAAAGACTACTAGTTTCCATGCGATCGCTACAAAAACGCCGTTACATTAAGCCAAAATACCACAGTGAATATTGCTGAGACACCCTTTTTTTATTTTATTAAAGTCTCAGCTTTTTTGCACCTTTTTCAATCTGTTCAAATCAGGTTAAACAAAAGAGAATTGGCTAGTATTATTGAGATTGAAATTTGTAGCCACTTGTCCTTCAATTAAACCTATAAGTTCAGGAAGAATGTTTGAACTGCCACTAAAGTATATAGATGTCCCACTTGGAAGGCTGCCAAAAGATTGAACCAATAAATAATCTGATGCCGAACCTTTGAGTTCGATAGTATCCAAACCAGACTGAAAGTCTTTGATAAGCGCGAAATCTTGATCTCCAATGGATGATGGATTGCCATTATCGTAGTAAACAGCATTCTTATCGCCTAGAACGAAAGTATCTCTTCCTTGACCGCCTGTAAGAACGTCAATCTCACCCTTTCCAAGGCCAAAACTAGCAACAACGGGATTAACCCCAATTAGTCTGTCTGCTCCCGCACCACCATTTAAGGTGTCACTTCCACCATCACCTTCGAGGGTATCATTGCCATCAGCACCAGCCAAAATGTCATTACCAGTACCACCAGCCAGCAGATCGTTGCCTTTACCACCATCGAGATTATCATCTCCGGCATCACCATTTAAAAAGTCTACGCCATCATTTCCAAAGAGTATATCGTTACCTACATCGCCAAAAAGGCGATCGTCTCCTCTACCCCCAACTATCGTATCGTTGCCAATTCCACCATTAAGCCTATCGTTACCACCTTCACCAGTAAAAAAGTCATCCCCAGCACCAGCAAAAACAACGTCGTCACCATCGCCAGCATCAATTAGGTCAACACCATCACCACCATAGATGATGTCATTGTCAGATTCGGCAAACACTACGTTCACTTCACCTTCAAGATAAATAATGTCGTTGCCAGAACCACCATTTATAGTATCGTTACCAGAGCCAGATTTGATAATATCGTTGCCAGGCCCACCTCCTAGAAGATCGTTTCCTGCACCACCATCTATAAAATCATTACCTTCTTGCCCATCAACCAGATCATTACCATCACCGGCATCAATAGAGTCGTCCCCTTCTCGAGAAGGAATAATGTCATTCCCACTACCTGCAATAATCAAGTCGTTTCCAGATCCAGTCGAGATAATGTCATCACCGCCAAGGGCAATAACGGTGATATCATCCTCTGAGGTTATGAGTATGATAGAGTCGTTTTCTTGAGTTCCGGTAACAAATTGGCTTGCCATTTCTGCTTTTTACCTCTTGTAAATTGTTGTTGCAAAGGATTAGGATTCACGCATTAACAGTAGAGTCAATACGTACATATCCAGGAATTGGTATTACTGGATGGACTTATTACACTGCACGAAAAGAGCATATTGTGCATTAAAACAAGCAGACAAACGATTAGAGTCGAAGCTTGTTGATGTGTAAATTTTGGGAATAACAGACGAGGATTAGGTCAGGTTAATTCCAGTTGATGTAGATAAATCTGGTAGCGTTTGCGCCGTTAAGCGGACATCATCAAAATTAACTACCAGCCCTGGGCCTTCTAGGATATTAACCAATCGGATTCCTAAATTCTGTCCTAAGTAAGGATTAGACTCTGTGGCAGTGAATTTGACTGTGGAGGTTTCAAAGGTTTTTATCTGCTATAAACACGCTATTATTGTCAGATGCCAAAACCGTATCCCCTGCTAGCAATTCCACACGATATCCAGGGAAACCACTTAAGTCAATTCCTATATAAATTCCTCCGATATTACCTACTTCTACCTGTAGGGTATATTCAGTATTGGCTGTTAAAACACTATCAAGTGTTTGGGCTAGACCGACAACTCCATCACTACCAGGAGGTTGAACTAAATAAATATCAGCAACATTTTCTCCTTCAGGTGCTTCGTTAATGAAGTATTCAGTGTTGGGGTCTAACACATCATAGTTGGAAGTATCAATTCCGTTGGGATTTTCAGGTATGAAACCCTTCGGATCGTAAACCACCCAACCAGGCACATCGGCAATATTAAAGGTTCCATCTTCCAATAGTGGCTCTTCAAAGCCAGCATTTTTAATGGGTATGCTTGTGAGTGAGCCAGTCAGTGTAGTATCTGTAAAAGAGAACTGACTGGTATTATTGAGATTTAAATTTGTTACTGTCTGTCCTTCAATTACACCAATGAGTTCAGCAAGAATATTTGAACTGTCACTGTAGTATATGGATGTCCCACTTGGAAGATCGCCAAAAGCTCGAACTAATGAGTAATTTGATGCTGAACCTTTAAGTTGGATAGTATCAATCCCAGATTGAAAATCTTTGATAATGGCGAAATCTTTATCCCCAAAAGAACCTGGATTACCATCACTGTAGTAAGCAGTGTTCTTGTCACCTAAAACAAAAGTATCTGCACCTTGACCGCCTGTGAGAACATCAATCTCGCCTTGTCCAAAGCTAGATGTACCAATATCAGTATTAACGCCAATCAGTTTGTCGTTTCCACTATTGCCTTGCAGTTCATCATTGCCATTATCACCAATCAGAGTGTCATTATCAGTGCCACCCGTTAATAGGTCATTGCCTTGACCACCATCAAGCAAATCATTCCCTGCACCGCCATTCAGGGAGTCTGTACCATCATTTCCGAATAGTTGGTCATTGCCGACATCTCCAGAAAGTTTGTCATCTCCACTACCACCATCTATTAGATCGTTACCAATTTCACCATAGAGCCTATCGTTACCACTTTCACCAGTCAAAAAGTCATCCCCAGCACCAGCAAGAACAATGTCGTTACCGTCACCGGCATCAATGGCATCAATGCTATCACCACCGAATATCTTGTCATTGCCAGCTTCAGCAAAAACGGTGTTCAATTGTCCTGCAAGATAAATAATATCGTCGCCAAAACCACCATTGATATTGTTGTTGCCAGTTCCAGATTTGATGATATCGTTGCCAAGTCCGCCCTCAATGAGGTCGTCTCCGGCTCCACCATCTATAAAATCGTTACCTTCTTGTCCACTAACAACATCATCACCGTTGCCTGCATTGATAACGTCGTTTCCTTGTCCAGAAGTAACAATATCATTACCGTTGCCTGCATTGATAAGGTCATTCCCAGACCCAGTAGAGATTACATCATCACCAGCGAGGGCAATAACAGTATTATTATCTTCTGATGCTATCAATAAAATAGAATCATCTTCTTGAGTACCAACAGTGAGCTTTCTAACCACTTTTGCTTCTACCTCTTATAGATTGTTATTGCAACTTATGAGAATTTACGACGCATCTAAGCCACTAAAATATAGAAGCTTTTATCTGCGTAGTTTTTGATAGTAACAGACAAAAAATGAACATAATGAAGCTCCACTTGGCATAGACAAATTTAGTAGTTATAAAACAATATTTATAAGTTTTGCTTCGTAATAGCTAATGGTTAACTAAATACTAGCTTTGCAACACTACTAAATTAAGAATTGCTTTCATGGAATTGCGCTATTTCGATTAAAAAAAAGAACTAAGTTAGGAACAGCAATAAGCAATACTAACCGTGTAGTTTTCGCTTACCCCTTGTTTAGCATTTGTTTACTAGGGCTAAACTAATGTTTACAAAATTACAGTAGCATAACTAAACATCGCTATTCAAGTAGGGTTTGACCATTAAGAATAGCGCATAAATAACTTACTTCTTTTAGAGGCTCGTTACCCTTTGTAAATGATGTCAGATTAGGGATTTGCAGAATATTTTTAGATTCTAATTTGGTTTATATTGCTAAAAATGACACTGACTGTTAAAGTAAGACTTATATCAACTCCTATAGAAAATAAAATTAAAATCAAAAAAATCTATTCAAGTGTCACAAAACTGAAACGCTGTAAGTCTATTTGTTATGAATCCGACATCATTCTTTATATATGCACTTTTGCTATGATTCTACTTAGCTACTATTGAGCTATAGATTTGTTTGGCAAAACTATCGACTTTAGAAGACATCGCCGCTTATGTATAAGAGAATAGGCTTGGTTAAAGTTATACTTGTATAAGTTAGTCGGCATAATAAAAGTAAATTGTGAGAAGAAAAGTAAACAAGGCTCAAACCCTTTTCTCCGGGGAGCATCCCAAATGTGTAAAAACATATTTTGTCATTGCGAGCGTAATGAAATGAAGGGAAGCAATCGCAGCCGCTAGACTTTGCGATTGCTTCATTCTGCAACTCTTAGAGACGCTACCGCGTAGCTTGCTTCCCCGAAGGGATACGCTCCATTCGCAATGACTAGTTCTAATTTGGTAAATTTGCAAAATTGCGATGCTCCCTTTTCTCCGTACCTTATCCCAATGATAATTATTTACGCCGACCTACTTAATTAGTTATGTAACTCTAACTAATTGTGATACATATACCTTTTATTCCCTATTAATCTCAATTGTTTAAGGAAGATGATAATTCCAAAGAGTTTTGAGGTAAAAATCGGTAGTTCCAATTATCATAAAATTCAGGCTTTTGTAGGCGGACTTTTGGCAATTTTTGGTCAGTGATATTCATGTCTATCTGATAGTTATTTTCATTAGGTGGAGTTTTAATTATCATTCCTTTATTGATGCTAGCAGTACTTATCAAATTGATTGCTACTTTTTTAATGGTTAGTGGTTTACCTCTCCAGTTTTCTGTAATCAGACAGAACATACGATGTTCTATATTGTTCCACTTACTTGTAGCAGGTGGAAAATGTGCAAACTGAATCATAAGTCCAGTTTCCTTAGCAAGTTTTTGGAGTTGGTTCTTCCATAACTGCAAGCAATACTTGTCAGGCTCACTACAGTCTGCTGTAATCAACAACTCTGTAGCATCCTTGTAGATTTTTTTGCCCATATCTTGCCACCACCGACGAATTGACTCAACAGTGACCTCTGCGGTGTCATTATTAATGCCTACATTTACCCACTCCTGGCTTGTAGCCGCATTATCAACTTCATACGGAAGAGTATTTAAGAGTTCTTGTTCGGGAAAATAATGAGTTTGATCCTTGATAAATTGTTTTTCCGATTGATATGTTTTTATATCATTTTTATAGTTTTCAACAGCCTCTTTTTTCTTGATATCAAGTGAAATTATAAGTTGACCACGGGCTTGAAAATTTTGCACTTGCTCATAGATATATTGAAATTGAACATCCCGATCGCAGTTAGAGTATCCATCTTTGGTTTTACAGTTGTTTTGTAAACTGTAGCCAAGTTGACATAATAAAGAAGCAACTTTTCTAGCGCTGATCGCGTGACCCTTGGTTCGCAATTTTTCAGCTATTTTTGTGGTGCTTTCACAAGTCCAACGTAGAGGTGGGTCTGAATTTTCACAACTCACTGGTTTAATTAATGTCTCCAAGTCTGGAATTAAGGTTTGGTCAGTATCTAGCAGACGCTTTCTACCACCTCCTTTACATCGAGCTTTCTCTTGAAATTGGCTGTGTTTGATTTGGGCATCTGGCTCAATTTCAAGTTCACGAATACCCACCCGAATCGTTTTTGGTGATAGACCTGTTGCTTGAGAAACTTGCGTAATTCCACCTCTACCGAATGCAATAGCTTCTGCGGCAGCCCACAGACGTAGCGATCTCTCGTTCAGATGAGGATAAAGGGAATCAAACTTAGCTTTGAGAAACTCTCTTGCTGACATACAGCAATCCTAATATCTTAAACAGCTACAAACTTATCAGATATTGTTTAAGATATTATGCAAGTTTCGTCAGTAATAGGTTAAAAAAATTACTTTTTTTAAAAAATATTGGTCAGAATTATTTCATTCTCGTTAGAGAAAAATATAAGCCTTAAAGTTTTGTACTTCTTTAACTATTTGGTAGTAGGTATCAGATTAAAAAATAAGAATTCGATATTTTTATTTCTTCGCATTAGCCACCCTGCCTTTTTAAAGATGTTGAGAAAGGTATTCGTGGGAGGTTAAAAAGAGTTTATCTTACGGAAGTATAGTATTTTGTCTACGGAACTAGCACCATTGAATGTGCCCCCCGTGTGACTGGAATAGAATAACGAGTCTGTACCAATTGCGGTTGTGGATTAAGTGGATCGCTAGCAATGCGCCAGAAATCAATAGAGCCACCTTTGATGCGATCGTCAAAATGGTCATAGGTAACAACTGCAAGATACTGGCTGGAAGCATCAAATACAGCAGCTTCGGGTAAAATTCCATCATAAGGATAATCTGCTACTCGGCTTGAGTTGCCCGGTCTGGGGGTCTAAAGTCATCAATGTTAGCGATGAGAACCAAGTGATGCGATTATCGTTGTAGGGTAAATAACTTCGCTCTAGATTGGTCGTGACGACATATCGACCGTTGGGACTAACTGTCAATCCTTCAGGACTGACACTTGTCATGGCTCGTGATACTAGAGCATGGCGCGGGCTACCATCGGGTTGTGTGTCGGCCTTTAGCCTAATACTCACCACGCTACCACGAGGCGCTTCATTCCAAGTTCCCTGTACATCTGCTCCCCAGAAGAGATTATTCACAATTAAATGTCGGCCATCTGGTGTGAATCGGGCAATGTAGGGAGCTTTTTCAATTTTTACTACATTTCCCCAGGGCTGAAGCTCAAGATTATTAGCCTGACGCACGACCTTGGTAAAGGAGATTTCGGCAGCGCTTGTATTGACGAGTGCCAAAGTATTTTCGGTAGGATGCCAAGTTGTATGGATTAGTTCATGTCCCTGTGGCAAGGGGGACACAGAAGGATAAATTGGTTGCCCCAGTCTTCCGTTGTTTAGGGGAATCAATGCTAAAGGAGTTTTTGCCCCAGATCCTTTGGGATGAAAAGTAACTGATACAAGGGAACCATCACGATTGATGCTAACAGATGTAGGACGCTCGGCGATCACTAATTCTTGCACTTGAGTTGGTCGAGTCGGGTTGCTCAAGTCAAACACCAAAAGGCGTTTCCCATGCTTGAGATCGGTAAAGGTTTGATTTTGCCAATCCCCTGGCGGTCTTTGCTCAAAAGTTTCAACTACTAATGCATAACGACCATCGGGTGTAACCGCGACTGCCGCAGGTGGCCCAGCGACAGAATTACTCGCCTCAGTTTCGTAAGCACGTAAGTCTCGAATCTGTTTCCCTGTCAGAGGAATTACACTTATAGCATCCTTCCCTTCACGAGATCCAAGTTTTCCATCTACGTAGGCAGAAGCCAGCATATCTGCATCTGATACCGAAACAAGATAACGACCCTGAAAATCTCCAGGGGCAGACCGATCCCAGGTTTGGGCAATTGTCTTTGCAGATATGCTCATCAAAGTTGCCAGCACTAAGGCAAAGATTTTCAGGTTCATAGTCGGTGCAGTTTGATGATTGAAATTCTGATAAAATTAAGGCAGCTAAAAACGCGCGTGATATTAAATTCTTTCGGTGACTCTTCGCCTTGACTTGACTGCTGGGGTATTGTGAATTCTGTCTTCAGCAGGAATTTTCATCTTGCAAAATTATGAGGCTGGACGACTCCCTCCAGGCGATCGCTCTTGAGCTTGATAATTTAACATCCATTGAGGATACTCTACGGGTAAACGGCTTAACCTCATCAATAACAGAAAGTTCGTCTTTTGTGAGCGTTAATTCAGCAGCCATCAAGTTATCCTGTAACTGTTCTACAGACTTCGCGCCAATGAGAACGCTTGTAACATAGTTATGACTGAGTAGCCATGCTAGGGCAATTCGAGCAATTGAGCAATTGTGGCTTTGGGCGATCGGCTGTAGAGCATCAATAATTTTGTAGGTTCGTTCTAAATCAACCGGAGGAAAGTCAAATGTAGTGCGTCTTGCACCTGTGGGATTGTCTTTCTCGCGTTTAAATTTACCACTCAGTAAACCACCTGCTAAAGGACTCCAGGGTAAAACGCTCAACTGTTGATCTTGAGCCAAAGGAACAATCTCACGCTCTAAATCACGACCAGCTAAAGAATAGTATGCTTGTACTGACTCGAAGCGATGCCACTGGTATTTATCTGCGATCGCTAATGCCTTCATAATCTGCCATGCAGAAAAGTTGCATAATCCGATATAGCGCACTTTACCAGTGGCAATTATATCATCTAGGACACTTAGAGTTTCTTCAATTGGAGTCACAGGATCGAAACCATGAACTTGGTAAAGATCGATGTAGTCTACCTGGAGACGTTTCAAGCTGCGATTCGACTCCATTCAGAATATGATGGCGAGATAATCCAACTTGATTTGGGGTGTTTCCTAATCGTTCACGTACTTTAGTGGCAATAACTACTTGATCGCGAGGCAATCCTGACTGCTGAAGTGCCTTTCCTAAAATGACCTCAGACTGCCCTTCTGAATAGACATCTGCTGTGTCAAAAAAGTTCACGCCTCCATCGAAAGCAGTTTTAACGAGTTCTGTTGCGGCATCAACACCCAACTCGCCGATAACTTTCCAGAAGCCAGCACCGCCGAAGGTCATAGTACCAAGGCAGATTTCAGAAACGTATAAACCCGTCCGTCCCAGTAATCGATACTGCATTTGTGTGACTCTCAACTAAACAAAATCAAAGACCTACACATAACGATGTCCACCATCAATATGAATGACTTCGCCTGTAATCGAGGGATTAGTCATTAAAAAAATCACACTGCTGGCAACTTCTTCAGCCGTTACCAACCGCCTAGTTGGAATCTTTGAAGCAACGTCTTGAAAAGCATCTTGCTTGGCTTCCCCAAAAATTGCATCCCACATAGGAGTGTCAGTCCAACCAGGGGCAACAGCATTGACTCGAATGGGGTTTAATTCGATTGACAAAGCACGGGACATTTGTTCAGCCGCAGCCGTTGCTACCGCAGTTGGCCAAGCACCGGGAACTGGGCGATCGGTAGATAAGCCACCAGTGAGCGTTATCGAGCCGCCAGAAAACATTTTTGGCACAGCTGCTCGAATGACATAAACACTTCCCCACACACGGCTTTCAATAGCAGGGCGAAATTGATCAACAGAGCCATCTAGAATTTTTCCACCGACAAAACTGCCGGCTGAAATATAAACGTGGTCAACCTGCCCTGTTGTGGTAAATAAACGATTTACTGCTGCTTCGTCGGTGATGTCTACTACAGCAGTGTAGACTTTCCCTAATCGCTCAGATGCTTCTTCCAACTTGCTTAATGAGCGGCTGGCAATTGTTACCTCTGCACCCGACTGTTTTGCCAGTCGCGCTGTCTCATAGCCAATCCCCTGGCTACCACCAACCACAACCACATGCTTTCCTTCTAATTGCATTACTTAAATCTCCTAGATAACAGATTATTCTGGTAATTTGAACGAACACTCATTAATTTAGACCTAGCTTCACTTTCAGCCAGGGTTTAAATCCCCGTCTGAAATTCTCTTCTTTATGAGAGACTGCACGAACAATTTTGAATTATTAAGATGGTCTGACAAAATTTATGGAGAAGCTAATCATCATTCAAATTGCATCTTTGCGTCTTTTTAGCAATCCGAACTATGCAACTTCAAGGCGATCAGCTTACCACTGATATCTAACTTTGTGCCTTTCCTGCCAACAGTCCCGCCAGAGTTTGATGAAAACTCTTGCGTTGGCTGAGAGTCTCTAACCAAGCTGCTGTTTTGGGTCTAGCTTTAACTAGTGCCGATCCTTCTTTGGTCATATTGACGTAGTACACCATTGACCCAGCTATGATGTCAGCCAAGCTCAATGCATCACCCACAAGAAATGATGTTGTCAACTCACGTTCGAGGACATCTAAATGCTGACTAGTAATGTTTGCTGAGTCCGCAACCACAATTTCATCACTTATACCACCCATAATGGGAGTCATAATTCGCTGCAAGAATAGTTGCATTACACCGACTGGATATAAATAATTTGCCGCAATGCCAATCCATTTCCGTACTTGGGCGCGTGCTTTTGGATCAACTGGCTGTAAAGACGGCCCAGCGAATGCTTCATCAACATAGCCTAAAATTGCTGGAGTTTCGTACAGGATGAAATCTCCTTGCTCTAATACTGGCATCTTCCGAAACGGGTTAAGCTTTGCGTATTCGTCCGTCCCTAAGTAGTCAAACCCGATTTCGTTGAAGTGGTAGTCAACTCCTTTCTCGATTAAAGCAATGCGAGCAGAGCGGACATTAGGACTCACTGGAAAGCCATGTACAACTAAATTGGACATCTGGTTTACTCCTGAGGTATTAGCAGTGTTTCTTGAACATTCGTTCAATTTGAATACTCATTCAAGATAAAACCAAAAAAAAGGATTGTCAAGAGAAAACGTCAAAATTAATTTATTTGAAGCAGTGTATTAGCACCTGCTGCAATGCTCTTAAGCGTTTGAGCATCACGTCGGATTCGGGCAACTGCTAACATACCCACAACTAATCCCAATAATGCTTTAGCATTCGTTTCGATCGCAAATGAGTTCGGCAAATCTCCATTTTGAATTGCCTGAGCCAGATTCTGCCGAAAGAAGGACTCAATCTCATCTAAACGATCTTCAATAATGGCGATCGTGCTGGCTGAATGGGATTCGCGCTCTATCGCCGTGTTAATAATCAAACAACCCTTATGTTTTGAGTCGTTGATCATCGCTTTCGCCAAACGTTCAAACCACTGTTGAATACATTCCAAGGGGGGACAATGGCGTGGCATAGAAGCACGAAAGAATTCTTGCGTGTATTTCTTGAATGCTTGCTGAAACAACTTCTCTTTGTCACCAAAGGCAGAATATAAGCTTCCAGGCTGGATTCCTGTCGCTTGCACAATATCTTTCATGGAAGTGTTGGCATAACCACGTTGCCAGAACAAATCCATAACGATCGCTAAAACTTCGTCTGTATCAAATTCTCGTTGCCGAACCACGGGCTAATAAATATCTCCCAATTGGGTGTATTTGTCAAGTATACATATTTTTGAATGGTTGATCAATATTATGGTGGGGGTGCTTAAGAAAGGCCGATATTCAAAAAGGATTCAGGAATATTAGTACAAAAATACTATATTGCTGCTAAAATGCCTTACAAGTTAGCTAGCCTTACTTGAGGTAGTATGAAAAACATCCAAGACACGAACAAAAAGCCTATTTTGCTGAAATCGCTGGTGCAGCCTACATCTGTAAGTGCTGCTATAGTGCCACTGCGTCCCCAAGAGGAGAAAAACATTAGTGAACGGGAGCGTTTGAAGGCACAAGTCGAACGCATAAATCAGATGGCAGGAGAGTTAGAAGCAGCGATATTCGAGTTGAAAGCGATCGCAAACACGTTGAATACTCAAAAACGTTACCCGGCTCTCAATCAGGAGCCATGCAAAGATATTTGTCAGTATTTTGCAGTTTGCGTTCCTTGGGTGAAACGAAAGCCGGACGAATCATTTATTTTGACAACGCGAAGAATTGATTTATTCCGAGCCGAAAGGGAAGCCGCACTGTTAGCACAGCAACTTCGTCAGCAAACTAAAAAAAGATTAGTATCGCAGCAACAGAGAAAAAACGAGAGTGGTGCTAAGACTGACACAAAAAATTTGTTCAAAAAGGTATTAGTCAACAAATCTTAAAATTATCAACATTAAACGGCATCTCACCCTTGAGGTTGTAACAGTTATGCTGATTAAAGTGGCAGAAAAAACTTCTTCCTCAAAATTGCTAGATACAACACTGCCATTGTCTCTTTGCTAGCAACTATGTTTGCAAAGAGGCACAGTTAACTGCCCTAATATTTGCACTTCCGTAAAACCAGAGTGTAACATCAGGGACAATCAATCAGCGCACAAAAGAGGTAAAAAGAAGGTGTTAAAGACACTTTTAGTAATTGCCGTTGGTTTTTTACCGTCCCTGATTTCCCTGTGGGCGATCCGCAAAACCCATGCGCGATCGCGCTTACGGCTTAGACAAGCAGCGATGAATTTTCCACCAGTGCAGAGACAGCAAAACCTTAGACCGGTTGAAAGCGATCGCTATTATTTAGAAGGGGTGGGTTATCTGATTGGCGATATCAGCTGTAAATTTAATGCCCGATCTGGTTATATGCGTTGTGCTGTCAATCCTGAAGGCCCATGTAACGGTTGCCGTCACTATGAACCTAAAGAATTAGCTGGTAGTGAAAAAGGGTCTTAATGAGGGACTTGCAAAAAATAAATTATCCCATAATTATTTCTATATTTAGACATCTCCGAAAATGAATGTAGAGACGTAGCAGTGCTACGTCTCTACAAGGGTTATGGATGATGCATATTTAATTTCTGGAGATGTCTATTTATAGGGGCGCAAAGACTTGCGCCCCTATAACTCTAGGACTGAAAATTCCTAACTATGGGCCAGTATTAACAAAGAGTGCATTATTGGTTCCGAGACCGGCACAGATAACTTGACTTGTACCTAAGCGAGTACAACTAGGATCTGAGGTGTATATACCTCCCAGACTCTGATACCCACTCCAGGAACTGCCATTAAATCGATTCACAAATAGTGCATTATCAGTTCCGAGACCGGCACAGATAGCCTGACTTGTACCGAAAGAAGTACAACTAGGATTTGAGGTGACTATACCTCCCAGACTCTGATACCCACTCCAAGAACTGCCATTAAATCGATTCACAAATAGTGCATTATCGGTTCCTCGGACAGTACATATAGCCTCACTTGCACCTAAGGAACTACAGCTAGGATCTGAGGTGGCTATACCTCCCAGATTCTGATACCCACTCCAGGAACTGCCATTAAACCGATTCACATAAAGTCCATTATCAGTTCCTAGACCGGCACAGATAGCCTGACTTGTACCTAAAGAAGTACAACTAGGATTTGAGGTGACTATACCTCCCAGACTCTGATACCCACTCCAGGAACTGCCATTAAACCGATTCACAAACAGTGCATTATCGGTTCCTCGGACGGCACAAATAGCCTGATTTGTACCTAAGCGAGTACAACTAGGATCTGAGGTAGCTATACCTCCTAGATTCTGATACCCACTCCAAGAACTGCCATTAAATCGATTCACATAAAGTGCATTAGCGGTGCCTCGGACGGCACAGATAGCCTGACTTGCACCTAAGGAAGTACAACTAGGATTTGAGGTAGCTATACCTCCCAGATTCTGATACCCACTCCAAGAACCGCCATTAAACCGATTCACATAAAGTGCATTATCGGTTCCTCGGACGGCACAGATAACCTGATTTGTACCTAAGGAAGTACAACTAGGATTTGAGGTAGCTATACCTCCCAGACTCTGAGGCCCATTCCAAACGGCAAGAACTGGCTGGCTTACCAGGGATAAAATTACCGATGTTGTGCCTGCTAAAATCGAAAATTTCCTTTTCATAAAATCTAATGTCTTCCTCCGTAATACCGCTTTGTGTTTGGTTGGAAACATTTAGACAGATGTAAAGTTTTATTCCTGAATTTTTCTTTCAGTTTGAGTGATATTGAACAGTGAAATCACTCACATATTGGGAATCAGTTTCAGTTCTAGAGTTACGGAAAACAGTTACAAACCTTTACAATATCCATTTCCAACTCATAATTTTCGTGTGATATAACTGCTACTCTCAGCTGTTACATCAACACTAATCAAATTAAACTATATCAAAGTAAGTTTTAGCTAAAAGTTTGTTTATATTTACAGTTTAAATCTGGACAAATCATACATTAACTTAGTTGGATACTCGCTGCTAATCGGCTGACGAGTTGAGACACCTAAGTTAGACTAGAACATTTGACACCTGACAGCGCTTACGCTTAACGATTCCCAAGTTTTACCTGGAAATGATAAGATCATTGCTAATTATAAAAATTTGTATTTATAAAGACTTTGAGTATTTGTCTTTGCATGGTGAAATAAGAATGATTTAATAGAATTCGGGCAAAGGTATCAATCTGCGTCATTTTGTTTGCAGATAGATGCTTTTGCCGAATATCTCATAACTACATGATTATCTAACGATGAACAACGCGATCGCTCGGACTTCAGCATTATTATCAACTTGCACTTTGCTACTAACAGGTTGTGGTGGTGGCACTAGCACAGTGACAAGTTCTCCAACTAATAGTCCAAATAGTACTGCAACCAATACCACAGCAACAACGGGTACATTGTCAAGTGCTATTCCCATCGGTATTGCTGTTGCCCAAACTAGTAACGTGGCATTACTAGGGCAAGAGCAAGTCGCTGGAGCTAAACTTGCAGAAAAGTATTTTAATAGTAAAGGTGGTGTTAATGGCACACCGATTAAATTGGTATTTCAAGATACTAGCGGTGATGAAGCAGGGGCAATTAACGCTTTTCAAACTCTAATTAACAAAGATAAAGTTATTGGTATTGTCGGCCCAACTTTATCACAGCAAGCCTTCAGTGCTGATCCGGTTGCCGAACGTGCCAAAGTACCAATTATTGGCCCATCAAATACTGCTAAAAATATTCCGGAAATTGGTGATTACGTTGCTCGTGTTTCTGCACCAGTTTCTGTTGTTGCACCCAATTCGGTGAAAGCTGCACTCAAACAGAACCCGCAACTTAAAAAAGTCGCCGTTTTCTATGCTCAAAATGATGCATTTAGCAAGTCAGAAACAGAAATATTTCAACAAACAGTTAAAGATCAAGGGCTGGAATTGGTAACAGTACAAAAGTTTCAAACAAGTGATACAGATTTTCAAAGCCAAGCTACTAATGCGATTAATTTAAAGCCAGATTTAGTAATTATTTCCGGCTTGGCTGCTGATGGCGGTAACTTAGTACGACAATTGCGGGAACTTGGTTATAAAGGCTTAATTGTCGGTGGGAATGGTTTAAATACATCAAATTTATTGTCAGTTTGTAAAGCACTTTGTAATGGCGTATTGATTGCTCAAGCCTACAGTCCAGAACATCCAAGCGAAATTAACGCAGCGTTTCGTAAAGCCTATATTGACGAATATAAAAAAGAACCACCACAATTTAGCGCCCAAGCTTTTGCAGCCGTGCAAGTTTATGTCGAAGCACTCCAATCTTTAGATAAAAATAGCAAAGTTAACAAATTACAGCTACCAGAATTACGGACGCAGTTAAACAAACAAATACTTGCAGGAACCTATAATACACCATTAGGCGAAATTGGTTTTACTCCCATAGGGGAAGTTGTACAAAAAGATTTTTATGTAGCTCAAATCAAGATGGAAAAAGACGGAAGTCAAGGTAAATTTACATTTTTAAAATAGTTGCTACATGAATACAAATTTATTTTTGCAGCAATTATTAAATGGGTTATCTATTGGTAGCGTATATGCAATTTTTGCATTAGGATATACCTTGGTTTATTCTATTTTGGGCATCATTAATTTAGCTCATGGCGCGATTTTTACCTTGGGTGCATACTTCACTTACGCACTTATGGGTGGGAACTTTGGATTTAATGGCTTGTTAGCTAATGCAGCCCTACCGATAAAATTACCTTTTGCTATATCTTTGATTTTAGGAAGCATCTTGGCGGGATTAGTAGGGGTTGTGATGGAACGCGTTGCTTTTCAACCTCTACGCCGTCAAGGATCTGACCCTTTACTAACTGTTGTTTCTAGTTTGGGGGTAGCAGTGGTAATTGTGAATTTAATCCAGTATTTAGTAGGCGCAGAAAGTTACACATACCCTGCAAATACTTATGGTAATTTGCCGCCTGCGATTAACTTTGGTAGCCCAGAAAATCCAATTCCCATTCGCAGCGTTCAGGTGGTAATTTTTGCTGTATCAGTTGTGATTGTGGCAATTCTTACCTATTTTATCAATCAGACTAAATATGGTAAGGCAATGCAAGCGATCGCAGAAGATCCCACTACAGCTAGTTTGTTAGGAATTAATAGCGATCGCTTTATAATTTTAACATTCTTCATCAGCAGTTTTTTAGCAGGATTAGCAGGAACTTTAGTAGCCTCTAGTGTTAGTATTGCAGGGCCATATTTCGGCATTACTTTTGGTTTGCGTGGTTTAGCAGTAATTGTTTTAGGTGGTTTAGGTAGCATTCCCGGCGCAGTGTTGGGAGGCTTGGTAATTGGATTAGTGGAGGCATTTGTACCCGCCGAATATTCTGGATATAAAGACGCGGTAGCCTTTGGAATTTTGTTTATCATGCTATTAGTTAGACCCCAAGGTTTGCTAGGACGACGGTTTATTCAGAAAGTTTAAAGAGACGTAGCATTATGAAAACATACACCAAGCAAAAACTAACTTTCGAGCAATTTTTGGAAGAGTGTCCAGAGGAAGGTTTATATGAACTTGTAGATGGAGAAATTGTAGAAGTGCGTGTAACGAGAAATCATGATGATGTCGCTAATTTTCTATTGTTTGGTTTCAATGATGAAATTAAGCGACAAAACCTAAATTATGTAGTTAATAACACAGCAGTCTTTAAAACTATAACTGCTAATCGAATAGAGCAAGGGCGCAAGCCTGATGCAAGTGTCATAGATAAAGATAAATGGCGCTCAAATCGTTCTGCTTATGCTGCCCTCGAAGAACCCATCCAGTTAGCTGTAGAAGTGACATCAACTAATTGGGAAGATGACTACATTGATAAATTAGATGAATATCAACGTTTAGGTATTACAGAATATTGGATTGTAGATTATTTGGCAATTGGGCTAAGAGAGTATTTAGGAAATCCAAAAGTTCCGGCTGTATTTGTTTTTTTATTAGATGCTGAGGGTAAATACCAATGCACACATTTTAGAGGTTCAGAACGGATTGTGTCACGAACTTTTCCTGAACTGGCGTTGACAGCAGACCAAATATTAACAGCTTAATAGTTGATAAAAGTGATAGTTTGATAAAGCTTAATCACAATGTATTAAAATGGCTGACTTTTTTGCTACTTATGGTTCTCTAATTGTTTCTATGGTATTGGGGGCGCTACTAGGGTTATCGCTTTACTTACCCCTAATGACAGGGCAATTGTCTTTAGCTAGTCCAGGATTTTATGCTTTAGGTGGGTATATTGCTGCAATTTTATCTACAACAATTTTAACATCTAGCAGTAGTCTGTTTCCCATTCCATTGTTGTTATTAGAAATGTTAGTTGCTGGTGTAATTTGTGGTTTATTGGGTGTAATAGTGGGAATTCCAGCATTAAGATTGCGAGGAATTTATTTAGCGATCGCAACTATCGCTTTTGTGGAAGTTCTGCGTGTCGTCTCCCTCAATCTAGACATTACAGGCGGTGCTGTCGGAATTTTTGGCATTCCTCAACCTTTCCAAACACAACTTGAATATTTATGGATTGCTTTGCCATTACTATTAATTAGTATGGTGCTGCTTTACCGTTTAGAACGCATCCGCGTGGGAAGGGCTTTTATTGCTATCCGCGAAGATGAATTAGCTGCGGGGGCAATGGGGATTGATCCCACTTATTACAAAGTTTTAGCCTTTACGTTAGGGGCTATACTTGCAGGGATGGTAGGTGCAATTAGCGCTCACTTTCTTAATACCTGGAATGCTCGCCAAGGTACTTTTGATAGTAGTATTATATATTTAACTTTTGTTTTAATTGGTGGTTCGAGAAGTTTTTTAGGGCCGGTAGTTGGAGGTATGGTATTTACTGCTTTACCAGAGATTCTGCGAAGCCTTGCTGATACTGGTGGTTTACCTAGTTGGCTAGCACAGTTTTTGCGCGATGGGAGATTAATTATTTTTGGCTTACTAATAGTAATAGGTACAATCTTTTTCCCTCAAGGGCTAATTACTCCAGATATTTTTCAAAAACGGAAAATTATGGAAAAACGAACCGCGAAGGACGCAAAGGGCGCGAAGTAAGGAAAGTTTTAGAGAGTTATTGCATGGGTAATATATTCATAATAATATGCAAAAATGTCACATAGTATTTCCGAAGCTAACAGCAGTATTGTCTTAGAAGCAAGAGCATTGACTCGCCGCTTTGGTGGTTTAGTGGCAGTAAATAATGTATCTTTTAGTGTAAACAAACATGAGATTTTTGGACTGATTGGCCCTAATGGTGCTGGTAAAACAACACTGTTTAACTTGATTACTGCTTTTATTCCCCTTTCTAGCGGAAAATTAATTTATCAAGGTGCAGAAGTTTCCCAACTACGTCCTCATCAAATTGCTGCTTTAGGTATCGCCCGTACCTTTCAAAATATCCGCTTGTTTGGGGAATTATCGGCGTTAGAAAATGTGATAATCGCCCGACATTTACACACTAAAAGTAATATGATTACAGGTGTTTTAGGATTACCACCAGCGCCTAGTGAAGAATTAAAAACTAAGCATAAAGCTTTAGATTTATTGGATTTGGTGGGATTAAGCGATCGCGCCCACGAAAAAGCTAAAAACTTCGCTTACGGCGATCAGCGTCGGCTAGAAATTGCCCGCGCTTTGGCATTACAACCGCAAATTTTACTTCTCGACGAACCGGCGGCGGGGATGAACCCCAATGAAAAGCAGCAATTGAGTGAATTTATCCGTAGTCTGCGCGATCGCTTCAATTTGACGATCATACTTATAGAACACCATGTACCATTGGTTATGGGTTTGTGCGATCGCATTGCGGTGTTAGATTTTGGGCAATTGATTGCATTGGGTGAACCAGCAGTTGTTAGAAATGATCCGGCTGTAATTGAAGCTTATTTGGGAAATGAATGAATTTATGTAGACAAAATACTCACAAATTCGTCTAAAGAATTCACTGCGATCGCGCTATCCATTAAGTTCTCTAATTGTTCCACACTTTCGCCCTCAATCCTTACTTCTACCTCTTGGGGAATTTCGCCAAAGCGTCGTCGCAATACTCGGATTAACTGCTGTCGCGCACCCTGTTGAACACCTTGCTGAATACCTTGCTGAATACCTCTTTGTTCAATTTCGTGATACCAAGGCGATTCTCGCAATACTGCCATATCCCACCTCATGATTTGTTGCACTAAAGGCGTATCTAACACAAAGCTAGCAAAAAATGCCAGCAATGATTCTAACTCGTTCAATTGTGCATCTGCTCGTAGCGCCTGCAATGCGCGTTTTACAACTGATACTTCTCCCCCTCCTCGCAGGATTGGCACAAAGGGTAATAAGGATGGGAGTGGTTGCCCAAAAACTATTTCAGCATCGATTTCCCACAAATTAATCACGCGATAATCTTGGATAGCACGTAATCCCAAAAATTCCTGCTCGTAACTATTGACAATAGTTAAGGTAGATGGGGGCGGTAAAATGTTGATCAGTACTGGGTAAGTTGGCAATTGATAGCGTTCTTGTGCTAAGGCAGCATAAGCTCTCATCCGTAGAGGCATCTGTGCCGTGTAACGCAACTGTAGTTCATTAAGTACCAGAAAATCTCCGTGAGTAGCACTGTATGCTTTCACCAACACATCTGTTTCCCGGCTAATCCAATGAAACTCAGAGCCAAGAATTTCTTTCGCCATGACTTCAGGACGCTGTGTCACCCACTTTACCCATGCATCGGGAGCTAAATTAATTAGTCGTTTGCTACCAATATCTGCTACTTTTGCCACAGGACGCTTGATATCTTTATCAGTAATTAATGGTACATCATAAAGATTGCGGTATTCTGGTGTTGGTTTTTAAGTTGCAGCAATGTCTACGCACTGTTTTAAGAAATGTATGATTGATGTATCTTAGGTTTTGAATCAACATTTCTGGATGTAAGCCGCCGATGAAATCCGATAGCAGACCAGACTATACAATTTTAGAAATTCAAGAACTTGATGTTAATTATGGCGGCATCCAAGCTTTAAAAAAGATTAATTTAATTATTCAAAAAGGCGAGGTAGTTACTCTAATTGGTGCTAATGGTGCGGGTAAAACTACTACACTCCGTGCCATATCTAAAGTAGTTAATCCTAAGAATGGCGTAATTATCTATAATGGACATAATATTAACCGTCGCCAAATTCACGAAGTTGTTCAACTTGGTATTGCCCATTGCCCTGAAGGACGCAGAGTATTAGCGCGGCAAACAGTATTGGATAATTTACTTTTGGGTGCTTATATTCGCTCTAATCAAGCAGAGATAAAAGCAGATATTCAACGCCAATTTGAGCTATTTCCACGCTTGTCACAAAGACGCAATCAACTAGCAGGAACCCTCAGTGGTGGTGAACAACAAATGTTAGCGATCGCTCGTGCTGTAATGAGTAAACCACAACTCTTACTTTTAGACGAACCTAGCTTAGGTTTAGCACCTGCGATCGTCCGGGAAATCTTCTCTATTATTGAAAATCTCCGGGCTACAGGCGTGACTATTCTATTAGTTGAGCAAAACGCAAATTTGGCGCTACAAATTGCCGATCGCGGTTATGTTTTAGAAGCTGGTTCTATTACTTTAACGGGTGCTGCATCAGAATTGATTAGTGATGAACGAGTTAAAAAAGCTTATTTAGGGTGATGATTATAGTAGAGTAATAATCCAATAAATTTCTTATGAACTGGATTAGTGTCGATGAAATAAAACGTGACTTATTAGGCTACCTTCAGCGCGTTGAAGCTGGGGAAACTCTTGTAATTATACGTGGTGGAAAGCCAATTGCTGAAATTAAACCGACGGTAAAAGCACCTGGTCTCTCTAGACCATTCGGACTCTGTGCAGGAGAGTTTATTGTACCCGATGATTTTGATGAGCCACTGCCAGATAATATTATAAGTGAGTTTGAGGGTAAATGAAACTCCTACTAGATACCCATATTTTCCTCTGGTTTATTAGTAGCGATCACCGTTTATCAAATACGTTTATAGAGATTATTCGTAATACTGATAATGATGTATATCTAAGTATAATTTCTATTTGGGAAGCAACCATCAAGTATCAATTAGGCAAATTACCTTTACCTCAATCACCTGAGATTTATCTGCCGATACAGCGTGAGCGGCATTTGATTACTAGTCTTCCTTTAACAGAGAATAGTGTTGTACAACTTAGCAAGCTTCCTAATATCCATCGCGATCCGTTTGACCGAATGCTAATTTGTCAAGCTTTGCAGCATGACCTTATTATTGTGACTGTCGATGATGCAATTCGTGCTTACCCAGTTAAAATTTTAAACGATATATGATTGTTATATGTAAAAAATTAGGAAGTACAAGCAGATGATAAAATCACCAACTAAACCCCTAACTTTAGAAGAGTTTTTAAAACTACCAGAAACAAAGCCTAGCTTAGAATACATCAACGGTCAAATTATTCAAAAGCCAATGCCACAGGGAAAACATAGTATTCTTCAGGGTGAACTAGTCAGTAATATCAATTCTGTAACCAAACCTCAAAGAATTGCTCTTGCATTTCCAGAATTGCGGTGTACTTTTGGCGGACGTTCAATTGTCCCTGATATAGCTGTGTTTGCTTGGGAACGGATTCCCTTAGACGAACGTGGAGAGGTGGCAAATGTTTTTCACACATATTCAGACTGGACAATTGAGATTCTTTCGCCAGATCAAAGCCAGACTAAAGTAACCGGAAATATTCTACATTGTTTAAAACATGGTAGTCGTTTAGGTTGGTTAATTGATCCAGGTGATCGCTCTGTTTTAGTTTATCCACCGAAGCAGCAACCAGAACTTTTACAAGCAGAACAATAAATATTACCAGTTCCCGATTTAGTGAGCGATCTACAATTAACTGTAGGGCAACTATTTGGATGGTTAAAGTTGTAATCAATTGTATAAATTCTTCTCTAGCTTTGGGAATAATAAAGGTAGTAATTTACTAAAGTCAGAGCGAGATAATGGATTTCGTGAATTTAATAAAAACGGGTAATAGTTGGAAATTTGCGACTGAAGCTGATTTAGAAGATTTTGTCTGGGCAAATTTAAAGGAACTTTTCGGGTTAATTCCGCTAAAGCGACAATATTATGTTAATGGTCAAATTTGCGACATTTTAGCATTGAGGGAAAATAAACAGTTAGTAGTGTTGGAATTGAAAAATGCTGAAGATAGATATATTGTTCAGCAGCTAACTCGATATTATGACGCTTTACAGGAAGTAAAACCTTTAGAAGACGAAATAGATTATCAGCAACCTATTGGTTTAATAGCAATTAAGCCTAATTTTCATAGAGATAATTATATAGATAAAAAATATCATCATTTATCTATTGATTTTTTTGAATTTACAATTTTAGTAGATGAATTTAACTATTACTTCCAGATAAAAAACTTAGATTTAGATAATGAAAAAATTTTAAAAATAGAAATTCCTCATCAGAACAGAGAGAGAAATGAAGATATACCTCCACCTTCTAGAGGGCTGCTGAATCATCTAGATAAATGCTCTTCTGAACAACAAGAAGGAATATTAAAAATTCGTCAAAAGGTTCTTAATTTTGATAAACGGATGGAAGAAATTTCTTCTGCTGTTAGTTTACGATATGGAAATGGTAATAGTAAAACAAGTAAATTCTGCGCTGAGTTTTACTTTGATAGTAAAGGAGTACCAATTATATTTTTATGGTTAGGTTTAAAAAATAATAGTAGCGATCGCATAAGTAGAGCAAGGATTTGGACAGATTGGCAAGACAATGCTTTGTTAGAGGGATATGTACCAAGTGGAATTGGTGTAAAGATGAATTTATCCAAAAAGACACTTTCAAATAGAGTAAAAATAATGAATGAAATAGTAGCAAATAAAGGTTCTAAGGATCATAAAGGATATAAAAGCATGAACCAACATCATAAAGATAGAAATAGAATAGCTAAGAAACTTAATAACTCGGAACCTTTAACATACGAGGAGAGGCAATTACTAGAAATTGATGCAAATGAATTTACTCTTGTTATCGGAGGTGGAAGACTTAATACATATAAATTTGATCACTATGATTCTCTAAATGGATTAGTTGATGTAGCTTTAGAAAAATGGCTAAAAAAGCTTTAAGAAAAGCTACATTGACTGCATTTATAACTTTTACTAATCTTTATTATTATTAAATATTATTACGATTTTTGTCCTATATTAATATTTGCAGCCCTCCTTGCAGATATCTATATTTGTTTAGCGGCGAATTCTATTCACCGGAATCATTAAACCCATGAGTCAAATAGTCTGGATAGCAAGACACGCTAACCGCCTCGATTTCGTAAACCCTGATTGGTTTCTCACCGCCGAACGACGCTACGATCCACCTTTGTCTGATGATGGTATGGTGCAGGCACAGCAGTTAGCTAAACGATTAAAAGGAGAAAATATTGGCCATATTTTCGCTTCTCCTTTCCTGCGAACCGTACAAACGGCAAATGCAGTTGCAGAAATGCTCAAGTTACCAATTAAACTCGAAACAGGTTTGAGTGAATGGCTAAATCCAGTTTGGATGACGGAAGAACCCGTAAGACTGTCAACTCCAGCTTTAGCGAAGTTATTCCCCAGAATTGACACTAGCTATACTTCGCGCATCGCCGCTAAATATCCTGAAACTCACGAAAAAGTGCGAGAACGTTCTGGGCAAACTGCGAGATGTTTAGCTAGTGAATTCTTCCCAGAGGATATCCTGCTAGTGGCACATGGTGCATCTGTGTTGGGCGCAGCAATGGGGTTAGTGGGGGAAATTGCCAAAACAGAAGTTAAGGCTTCTTTATGTTCTCTGGTAAAAGTGGTACGCCAGGAACCAGAATGGTTATTAGAACTAACGGGGGATACTTCCCATTTAACTCACATAGAAGAAGTTATTCGATTTGCTTAAACCTCTGAAAGAGATTTGGGTTCATAGCTTCTGTTAAGTTGGTTATATCCTACAAAAAAAGTAATTAATTCACGAATAAGTTCTATGACTTTGTTACTAGCAGGAGACATCGGTGGTACGAAAACTATTCTGCGATTGGTTGAAACATCAGACTCATCAACACATACTATTTATCAGGAAAGTTACCAAAGTGCTGATTTTCCCGATTTAGTACCAATTGTGCAGCAGTTTTTGATGAAAGCCGATACACCAATACCAGAAAAGGCTTGTTTTGCGATCGCAGGCCCCATTGTCAAAAATACTGCCAAACTGACCAATTTAGTCTGGTTTCTAGATACCGAACGTCTAGAAGAAGAATTGGGTATCCCGCATATTTCTTTGATTAACGACTTTGCCGCCGTTGGCTACGGCATTTTAGGTTTAGAAAAACAAGACTTGCTGACGTTGCAAGTTGGCAAATCTCAACCCGAAGCCCCTATTGGAATTATTGGTGCTGGTACTGGCTTAGGACAAGGATTTTTAATTAGACAGGGAAACCACTATCAAGTTTTTCCTTCAGAAGGTGGACACGCTGACTTTGCCCCTCGGAACGAAATCGAGTTTCAACTGTTGAGATACCTGTTGGGTAAACATGATATCCAGCGCATTTCTGTAGAACGTGTGGTTTCTGGAATGGGAATTGTGGCAATTTACCAATTTCTGCGCGATCGCAAATTTGCCGCCGAATCACCACACATTGCCCAAATCGTCAGAACTTGGGAACAAGAAGCGGGACAGGAAGAAAAAAGCGTCGATCCCGGTGCTGCCATTGGTACTGCTGCATTGCAAGGTAGCGATCGCCTTTCAGAACAAACTTTGCAATTATTTATAGAGGCTTATGGTGCAGAAGCCGGCAATCTCGCCCTGAAACTCCTACCTTATGGTGGCTTATACATCGCTGGTGGAATTGCGCCCAAAATCTTGCCCTTAATCCAAAACAGTGGTTTCTTATTAAACTTCACCCAAAAAGGTAGGATGCGCCGCCTCCTGGAAGAAATACCCGTGTATATTATCCTCAATCCACAAGTGGGGTTAATAGGTGCTGCTTTATGTGCTGCTAGGTTATAACAGCTAGCATCATCAGTGAGATTAGCATCTCGAAAGGTAAAACTTATGACAGTTAAAATTTTGTTGCCATTCATCGCTGCCACCTTTATCTGTGGTGGTTCTGTTCTGGTGGAAGCGCGTCAACCCAAACCTCCAAAGGCTGTTGTCAAACCAAAGATTTCTCAACCCGTGCAGCCACAATGGAAATTATACACCGCTCCAGATGGACGCTTTACTATTTTGATGCCGGGAAACCCCAATAGAAATACCCAATATCAAAAAACTTACATGGGGGAAATTACTTTAGAAATATTTGTTGCTCAACCACCAAAACAGCAAGTAGCATACATAGTTGCTTACAATGATTTTCCTTATAGTTATGGTCAAATAACTGATCCCCAAGCTGTACTGAATAATGCACGGGATATGGCTTTAAAGACTACGAAAAGTAATTTAATTAGTCAAAGAAATATTCGTAGTTACAATAATCATCCTGGCAAAGAAATTGAGTACATCAATTCTGGAGGGAAAATTACTAAAAGTAGAATGTATGTTGCTGAAGGCAGACTATATCAAGTAATGGCAATAACTACAAAAAAACAGCAGAAGACATTAGTTAAAACCATTAATGGATATTTAAATTCCTTCAATGTAGTTTTGAAAAAGTGAAATAACTAAAACCTATACTACATTAGCCTTGCAATTGATTGCAGGGCTAATAAGAATTATTAATACAGTGTATGATGTGTTACGAATCGTGCAATGCACTGCAAACCAGATAAAAAATTTTGAATTTTCGCTAACTATATTTTTTAACTAACTCCTAAGTTCTGCCATATTTTAATTATTTAATTTTTTGGCTAAAATCATACAACTTATACCCTAATCAACCGCTTACTAAAACATGATTTCTAACGCTAATGTGTCATGCTGAAAAGAATTGGTAAATTATACACAACCAAGTTAAATAAATGGCTGATACCATTAATAGTGCGGTTAATGATGGCTTTTTTAGCACCCTAGTTGATGCAATCAAGGCTGCTAAAAGGGATTTTTCGATAATATAACTGGCTGCATAATTTTGAGGTATAAGCTCTACTACTTGTTTAACCAATTCTACTTAAGCATTGCAGATAAGTGTTTGAATTCAGGTCTTACCAAAAGGTTGAAATGTATAACGTTGGATTTCGATACAAAAATTTAAAAAATTAAGAGTATACTCTGGGGTTTTGTATAACTTTAAATGAGTAAAATGCTATTATCATAGAGAAAGCTATAAGATTGCAGATATTAATAAAAGTTCAAATTAATGATTTGAGTAGCAGAGTTTTGTCCTATGGTCAAGCGATCGCTCCAAGCATCACTCACTGGGATTCAAGAGGCTAAAAGAGCATTTGTTCGCAAGGGGTGGACACAAGACAATCTATCTGCGGAAGTCAACCTCAAGACTAGACAACCGATTTGGCGGTTTTTTAGTGGCCGTCTGGTTGAGCATCATACCTTTATTGAGATTTGCTTGCTTTGGATAGGGAATGGCAATAGTTCTATTAGTTAACTCTTTGTAGCTATTTTTAGTTAGTAATCAAAAATTTTTCCTACGTTTTGTGTCGTAGTTAATCAACTCATTTAGCAAATCAAACAACACTCGCTCATAGTACAACAGCAAAATCTAATAATTTTAACCATTAAGTGGGTGTTTGCTACTTTTTATTTCACCTATGTGGTTGTCTTGTCTCCTTAAGACTACGGGTTTTTCAGATCACTTTGCACTTCAAGTCTTAATCGCAGGTCTTATTATGATTTTAATCAATGACTTTTGCTTGACAATTGGGATACTCAAAGGTGTACAAGTACTTGTTGTAGACAACGATCGCGATACTAGAGATTTGTACGCATTTTTACTCCAAGACCTGAGCGCAAATGTGATTACCGCTGGTTCGGTAAAAGAAGCTGTAGAAATCCTGAGTTGGTTCATACCCAACATCTTGATCTGTGAAATAAGGTTTTTAGGTGAGAGTATTTATACATTGCTAAATAAATTGAATGCAATGGAAGCAGAGAATGGCAATCATATCCCAATCATGGTGACTTCAACCTCTACCACAGGTACTCATGAGCAAATTCCAGATGTAGAGTTTGAAAAATATTTACTTAAACCATTTAGCCTTGATAAATTTGTTTTCATGATTTTTAATCAAGTAGAGCAAGATGTGGCAAAAAACTTTTGTCATGATGTAGTAGTTTTACAGTAGTAAGCTTTGTAGAGACGCTGCAATTGCAACGTCTCTACACCAAGATTTATACATCTAATCAGTAACCAAAAAAAACGGAGGCAGTTATTAACCACCTCCTAACAAATTAAACCAATTCGCAATTCGCAATTCGCAATTCGCAATTCGCAATTACGTTTTGTGACGGGGATTTAGACCCCGACACAAAACGCGCTGCCTATAGAGGCAGGGGACTTAAACCCCCAAAGTTTGTTAAAGCTTGGATGGACTGAGAAATGCTTTGACAGCCAGCTAGAAACTCAGCTATCAGCGGCTCAAAAACATAGTCAAGACCACTCCCAGGATAATCGATCCACTACCAAGAATGAATGACCAAAAGCGATGATAACTGTTGACAATAGTGCCATTTTCACTCTGGAGTTGAATCAAATCCATCCAAGGTGCAACGCCTCGACGGAACCAACCCACAGCCCCAACTTGTTCACCAATCAAGCTTTGAACTCGTTTCATTCCAAACAAGAAATTGCCGATGGGGCCAAAGCGTGAGGCGTAATGCAAATAAAGCATTCCACTACGATCCTGAATTTTTAAGTCGGAACCAAACTTATAACCAGCGTCGCCACGACCAATTAGTTGACCTTCAAGTTTTGTCGGTTGTCCACGCAACGGACTGGCGTAAGGGTCTGACATTAAGGTGAGAATGTCGGTTTCTGGTGCTTGCTTATAGTCGGGGAACATCACCAAGGCTTTGACCACAATTCCGATCCCTAAGCCTATAAGTGGCGCACCAATTACCAAACCTGTGTTTGGGGAACTTGACCACAGAATCACACCCATTACCAAGCCAATGAAGAAACCTATAGTTTCAGCACCGTACAATACAACATCTAAAAAGAAGTTGCCGTAAAGCCTACTCTTACTCAGAGTTTTGCCTTCTGCCATCACTCGCCCCATATCAAACTCTGTCGGTAAACCCAATTGTTCGGCATAGTTGCTTAATGCACGAACTCGTTTGCCTGTCAAGGGGTGGGTGGAATTTAACTCCATCCACCAGCCCCAAGGGTTAAACATATCCCACAGAAAGACGCGACCAACTTTTTGAGTATCGGATGTAATGCGGTAAGCAGTTCCTGTGGAAGCGGCAGCTTTATGGTCATAGATACCCAAGGCGCGAGTTCCTTCAATTAAACGGCTGGGTTCTTGTGTCCGCGAACCTTCTTCTAATATTCCGTAGGCAATCTTCACCAAAGCGCGGGATAATCCATTGGGATTACCTGTACTTTCGGCGGCAAAGTGGTCAGCAAAGTATTCCCGTGTGCGGGAGAGGTACAGCAGTAGATAAGTACCAATGATATAAAACACGTAGGCAACTAGACCCGCAGTTTGCATCGCATCTTTAATTTTGCTATCGCCACCACGCCCAAATCTTCTGGCTGTGCTGTAAATCAGGTAGCAAATTTGTACCAAGGTAGAAGCTACTGTCATGACTGCAAAATCCCAGTGGACTATGTGCCCCAGTTCGTGAGCGTAGACAGTAGCAATTTCATCGTCATCCAGGTATGTGAAAAGTCCCTGACTGACTACTAAACGGGCGCTGTTTGGTAATGAACCATAAGTAAAAGCCGTGGGGTTTTGGTCGTTAATGATGCCCAAACGAGGCGCTTTTAGCTTTTTCTGTTCACAGACTTGGCGAATAACTTTAGCTGTCTCTGGACTGAGGGTTTCAACTTCTGCTAACTCTACCCAACGAGTTTGGTAAAGCCAG
Source organism: Nostoc cf. commune SO-36 (assembly GCF_023734775.1). Taxonomy (NCBI): domain Bacteria; kingdom Bacillati; phylum Cyanobacteriota; class Cyanophyceae; order Nostocales; family Nostocaceae; genus Nostoc; species Nostoc commune. The sequence continues at coordinate 3,227,447 of NZ_AP025732.1, forward strand.
CTTTGGGTTAAGTCCATGAGGAATGGCGAGAGGAAAAAGGCGGCGATATTAAAAACTAGCGTAATACCAATAGCGATCGCTAGCCCTTGGAGTGGATCGTCGCTACCCAAAATAAATACTAAGCTCAAACCTAAAGCCAAGACCATGCCAAACAGCAAGGTCATGGTGACACCAGAAGCTAATGCTAAACTACCACCCACACCCCCCATTGCTAATTTCATCCCAGTGGTAGCGGCGCGACTAGCTTTTTGGCTGGTATTAGATGGCTGGCGCAAGGATTGACTAGCTTGTTCTGCCCAACTACGAGCTTGTGGGTTTTCACTCATCATTAACTTTTGGCACAGCGCCTTGGCTTTTTCGATTTCGCCTGTGGCTTGATAGGCTTTCATCAGCCACATCTGTGCTGAAAGATAATCTGAGGAATTGTGTTCAACAGAATCGCGGCAGAATTGTTCGAGTAATTCAACCGCTTCTTGATAACGTTTTTGGTTTAAGGCATCTAATCCAGATTGCAATGACATAGGATCTCCCTAGTGAAGGAGTAGCATTTGATCTATAGATACTCAATATCTCCAGCGATCGTCACTACAATTTCGTAAAAAATTAAATAATGAGAGTATAAATTATTTACTTAAGTAAAAGGCTAGAAAAACATACATTACTATGTCTTTCTAGCCTGGGGAACGCATAAATCATATTTAAGATTTACAAATAAAAGCCGTAATAATACTTACAATATTTTTGGTGCTGTAAAGTTAATGCCTTTTTGTCTGTGTTTGATATTTAGAGAATAAATGTTTTGCACCCAGTCTTGCTTCACCCAATCAGGGTAATTGCTGATTACCCAAATGGTTCACCCGATTGGAGGAAGACGAATGATGAACATAACCTCAGATTGATAAGATGAGGAAAAGGTAAAGATTTGTACTATGACTATTTTTAACATTGCTTCTCCCTTAATTGCGATCGCAGGACAAACCCGCCAAGCTGCAAGTAAGCTAGCGATTCTCTCCACTGAGGCAAAAAATCAGGCTCTTGTTGCGATCGCTCAAGCTTTAGAATCAGCTAGAGATGAAATTTTACAAGCAAATGTTGCCGATTGTGAAGCTGCGAATGCCGAAGGGATTCCCAAACCACTTTATAAACGCTTGCAGTTGGATGAACATAAATTAAGAGATGCGATCGCTGGGGTACGAGATGTTGGTAAACTAGCTGATCCAATTGGTAAAGTGCAGATTCACCGCGAACTCGACACTGGTTTAATTCTCAAGCGAATTACTTGTCCTTTAGGTGTTTTGGGGATTATTTTTGAAGCCCGTCCAGAGGCGGCGATTCAAATTGTTTCTTTAGCAATCAAATCAGGAAACGGTGTAATCCTCAAATGTGGAAAAGAAGCTGTAGGTTCTTGTGAGGCAATAGTTAAAGCAATTAAGCAGGGATTATCTCATACTGCTGTTAACCCTGATGCTGTACAGTTGCTGACAACCAGAGAAGAAACTTTAGAACTTTTGAAGTTAGATAAATATGTAGATTTAATTATTCCTAGAGGTTCTAATTCCTTTGTGCGGTTTGTGCAAGAAAATACGCGAATTCCGGTATTAGGTCACGCCGATGGAATTTGTCATCTTTATATAGATAAAGCCGCCGATCTTTCTAAAGCAGTTCCAATTACCGTTGATGCCAAAGCCCAATATCCTGCTGTTTGTAATGCAATTGAAACTTTGCTAGTTCACCAATCAATTGCTAACGAATTTTTACCCAAAGTTGCTGAGGCTTTGCAAGAACGCCATGTAGAATTAAGAGGTGATAAACGCACCTTAAAAATTTTACCGAACATTGCAACGGCAACAGACATAGACTGGCAAACAGAATATAGCGATTTTATTTTGTCGATAAAGATTGTAGACTCTATAGAAGATGCGATCGCGCATATTAACGAATATGGTTCTCGTCATACCGACGCGATTATTACTGAAGATTCAAACTCTGTTGAAACTTTCTTTGGATTGGTGAATTCAGCTAATATATTCCACAATTGTTCTACCCGATTTGCTGATGGTTTCCGCTATGGTTTCGGTGCAGAAGTAGGGATTAGTACACAACAAATGCCTCCCCGTGGCCCCGTTGGTTTAGAAGGATTAATCACATACAAATATCAAATGACTGGCGATGGTCATATTGTAGCTACTTACGCTGGGGCTAATGCTAAAGCTTTTACTCATCAAGATTTAGTGTAAGTAGTTAGGCACAAATAAATCTAACTATATTACAGAAGGTAAATCGCTTAAAAGCCTTGCGATCCGGCCAAAGAGCAATTTTATTTTTGTAGCCTTTTCGTATCATGCTTTCCTGCCGTTACATCGAGTGTCATATTACTTTCGCTACTTTTACCCCGTACTATCAAAATTGAAGTAGTTAACTTTAAACTAATGCTTTGAGTAACGCCTGAAGCTTAAGTTGCACCTCTGCAAACTCCTTGTCAGGATCAGAACCAGCGACGATACCAGCACCAGCATACAATCTCGCGCGATCGCCATCAATTAATGCTGAACGTATTCCCACAATAAACTCACAGTTACCGTGAGAATCTATCCAACCTAGAGGCGCAGCATACAAACCCCTTTCAAAGCTTTCGTAACGACGAATTTCGGCACAAGCAACATCTCGTGCTGCACCAGCAACGGCTGGTGTAGGATGCAATTGCCCAACAATCTTTAATGGATGTATGTTAGCGGGAACCATAGCACTTATTGGTGTCCATAAATGCTGGATATTAGATAATTGTCGCAGTCGGGGTGCTAATATTTGCGGTAATAAACCTAGCTGGCATAAGCGTTGTGTAATGAAATCAAGCACTAGTGAATGCTCATGCTTTTCTTTTTCACTATTTAGTAAACGATTGGCATTAGCTGCATCTTCAGCAGGGGTTTTACCTTCGTGGTGCAGAACCAGCTAAAGCATCAGTGATTAACTGTTGATTATTAATACTAATTAATCTTTCTGGACTTGCACCAATAAAGTTTTGTCCTTTGCCATTACTTGTAGAGAAAATATAACAATTAGGATGATTTTGTCGAAGATTATTTAATGATTTAACTAAATCAAAGTGGTTGCTTGACTTTACATCTAATATATCTGCTAATACAATTTTGCTTAAATGACTAGACCGAATCTTTTCTAAAACAGATACTACTGAACGTTTAAATTGGGCAGCATTCGTGACAGATTTTTTATATAAGTTTGCTGGAAAACAATCAATATTAGCAGAGTAATATTCTAAAGATTGGATAAATTCAAGTTTATTTTGCACATTTTCCAACAACCTTTGAATATTTGCATCTTCATTGATAATTATATTTGTTACTAATATACAACGCTGATTTTTCACAGCTACTTGCCAACGTGGAAGAAAGATGGTAGCAGATGGAAAAGGGTAATCTACTTGGGCATTTTTATCAAAAAAGCTGAAATAAGAAAAAAAGTGAGGCCCAGAAAAAGGTTGATTAGCGTTACCAAAATTAATTATATTTTTTAGGCAAGATTTGATAAAATATTCAGCCTGAGCAAAACGATCTGCACCATCAATCTGTAATTTTGCTACAGAATCAATTGCTGCGATCGCTTCTCCTTTAGCTTTGTCCTCAAAGTAAAAATTTATTTCATTTGCTTGTGTTAGTTTATCCAATACAAGTAAAGGATCAACTAAATCGATCTCTTGAGTAATACTGACAATTTGCTTGCCATTATTTTGGAGGCACTTTTCTTGGACTGATAACAGAAAATGATATAAATCTTTGCGCTCTACAAACAAGTTGCTACGACATGGTGAAACTGTCATGGATCTATAGTAAATTTTTTTTAAGTTAACTTCCTAAAGTGTAATTAATCGTGGTCGTATTTCTACAGGTAACATATTAAGTTGCCATTTTACCAGCGTAGGGTTTGCCTTGTTCGTGGTGTTCTCAAACCATGATAAGACAGTTTCAGCTTGAGACTACAATGTGAGGGTGAGTGTTAACAACGCAAGGTTAACAAGCCATAGTAAAAGTAGCAGTTGTTTTTAGATAATGAATATCTAGTACAGTATGACGTAAATAAAGCTACCATTCCAAGAGTTAGAAAGCCCAAATTATAAGTTTTTTGACTTTTGAATTTTTAATTTTGACTTCCGCGTAGCGGTGCGTCTCTTTAAATCATAAAATCTCAAGTGTGAGTAATATTGCAGTTATTTAATTAATCACAAATGATGACTACCAAGCAAATTTTATATCCCAACACTAAGTTATGGATGGCAGCAATTAAACCGCCAATGTACAGCGTTGCCATTATGCCCATTTGGGTAGGAACAGCAGTAGCTTATGCAGAAACTAAAATATTTAATGGAACAGTATTTTCTACTTTTGTAGCTGCCGCAATTTTAATTCTTGCCTGGGAAAATATCAGTAATGATGTCTTTGATTCCGAAACAGGAATTGATAAAAATAAGCACCATTCTCTGGTGAATTTAACAGACAATAAGCCATTAATATTTTGGATAGGAAATTTGTGTTTAGGTTTGGGGTTGCTGGGCATATTAGCGATCGCCTTTTGGCAACAAGACCTAACTGTTATCGGTATAATACTGCTGTGCTGCGGTTTAGGCTATACGTACCAAGGGCCTCCCTTTCGCTTAGGATATCAGGGTTTAGGCGAGATTCTTTGCTTTTTTGCCTTTGGCCCCTTAGCAGTTGAGGCAGCATATTACAGCCAAACCCAAACTTGGTCAATGACAAGTTTATCAGCCTCAGTGATTGTCGGGATTGCCACAACCTTAGTTTTGTTCTGCTCCCACTTTCACCAAGTTAAGGATGACATAGCCGCAGGTAAGCGATCGCCTATCGTCCGTCTAGGAACCCAAAAAGGGGCGCAACTCTTAATTTGGTTTACTAGTAGCATTTATGCCCTTACTTTGTTGTTTGTACTATTGCAAATTTCTCCACCCTGGACGTTATTGAGTTGGGTGAGTTTACCCTTTGCTGTCAAATTATGCCGCCATGTGCAAGAAAATCACAACCAGCCAGACAAAGTTAGTAACTGTAAATTTATCGCCGTAGCCGTGCATTTCTGGGCTTGCTTGCTTTTTGGACTGGGATTTATACTTTAGCAACCATTTTTTTGGGCATGGGGCACTAGTACCGTAAGGCTGAAGTCAAAAGTCAAAATGAATACAGAGTAAGAGTTTTATTGATTTAGAATCGGTGGTTTATTTAAACCGTACTGTACTAGTAGCTTAGTCGCGCAGCCTCCTGTAGAGAACTATGGGGCATTAGAGCAGAGGGAGAAAAACTAATGATTCTTGACAAAAGCTAAATGACTAAGACCAATGACAATTATGATAAAGCTTGATTCTCGCGTCGTGACATACAGATTTGAATTTCGTCCATATCAGCGAAGATTTGTGCGATCGCTGACTACCAATCATGGCAATTGGGATATTCGTGAGGGGATTATCCTCCGGCTTACCGATGAATCAGGTAAAATCGGCTGGGGAGAAATTGCCCCCATTAGCTGGTTTGGTTCCGAAACTTTAGAACAAGCCTTAGATTTTTGTCGCCAACTTCGAGGAGAAATCACAGACGAGATAATTTTCTCCATCCCAGATGACTTACCTGCTTGTCAATTTGGCTTTGAGTCAGCCTACGAGTGGGGGAGTGGGGAGTGGGGAGTAGAGAGTGGCGGGGATGAGGGAGATAAGGGAGATCAAGAAAATAATTTTATAACCCCTAACTCCTCACTCCTAACTCCTAATTCGCTCTTCTACAGTGCCTTATTACCAGCTGGGGAAGCGGCTTTAAATGAATGGGAAACGTTGTGGCAGCAGGGATATCACACATTTAAGTGGAAAATTAGTGTGTATGCGATCGCTGATGAGCTAGAAATTTTTGAGTCACTCATATACACCTTGCCAGCCTTTAGCAAACTGCGATTAGATGCCAACGGTGGACTCAGCTATGAAGAAGCTAACTTATGGCTGCGGACTTGCGACAATCTCAAGGCAAATCCAGAACTACCCATAGAAATTGAATTTATCGAACAGCCGCTACCTGTAGAGCAATTTCAGCAGATGTTGGAATTGAGTACGAGTTATAAAACTGCGATCGCTTTAGATGAATCTGTCGCCACACTTGGGCAACTCGCTGCCTGTTATCAACAAGGTTGGCGAGGGATTTTTGTGATCAAGCCTGGGATAGCCGGATCGCCATCTCGCCTGAGAAAGTTTTGCCACCAGCATCAAATTGATACTGTATTCTCATCAGTATTTGAAACTGCGATCGCTAGACTTGCAGCACTCCAACTAGCAGCCGAATTATCCCAAAACAACAGAGCAATTGGTTTTGGCATCGACCATTTTTTTGAACAAGAAGAAACGTGGTTTCAAAGTTTATGGAACGACCTTTAGACTTTCTTAATAACCTAGCTCAAAATGATTGGCTTATCGGTTACAACAGCCATCAATTTAATCAAATATTTGAAGAATTATATTTAGAATTAACACAAATATCAGCGTGTGGAACACCACCAAAAATCATCTTAGCTGAACGTGAACCATTAAGGTTTCTAGCAAGTTTTATTGCTGCTTGTGCAGCTAATTGTCCAGTTTTTCTTTGTAACCCCGATTGGGGAACACAAGAATGGCAACAAGCCTTTGATTTAGTACAGCCAAATATTATCTTGGGAATAGGGAATAGGCAATGGGAAATAAGAAATAACGATAATTACCAATGCTCAATTCCCAATGCCCCATGCCCACTGATTATGATTCCAACAGGTGGTTCATCGGGACAGATTAAATTTGCTATTCATACTTGGGAAACTCTCACAGCATCAGTACAAGGATTTACAGAATACTTCCAACTAAAGCAAGTCAATTCTTTTTGCGTGTTACCGCTACATCACGTTAGCGGTTTAATGCAATTTATCCGCTCTTTCACCACCGGAGGTAAACTGGCTATTCTGCCATTCAAAGCAGTAGAATCTGGTCAAATATTCAATATTAAACAATCAAAATTTTTCATATCTTTAGTACCAACACAGTTACAACGCCTCCTGCAAAATCCAGAATTAACTGAATGGCTATCCCAATTTAATACAGTACTTTTAGGAGGTGCGCCAGCATGGAACGAACTACTAGAAAAAGCCAGATTTCATCGCATCCGATTAGCACCTACTTATGGCATGACAGAAACCGCCTCTCAAATTGCCACCCTCAAACCAGATAATTTTCTAAACGGTAAAATTAGCAGTGGTCAAATCCTTCCCCATGCAAAAGTAACTATTCGCAATCAGCAAGGCGAGATTTTAAATTCCAATCAAATCGGAAATATTACCATTCATGCTCAATCTTTAGCCCTTGGTTACTATCCTAAAAATAGAGAATATCAAACTTATTTTCAAGTAGATGATTTAGGCTTTTTAGACGAACAAGGACATTTAAATATTGTCGGACGTAACAGCGACAAAATTATTACAGGTGGCGAAAATATTTACCCATCAGAGATTGAATCAGCTATCCTATCAACTCAAATGGTTACTGATATCTGTGTCATAGGCATTCCAGATAAACACTGGGGACAAGCCTTAACAGCGATTTACATTCCCAAAAAATCAGATATCTCTGCCTTAAAAATCCAAACCCTACTCAAAGACAAACTCAGTAAATTTAAAATTCCAAAATATTGGATTCCCCTGCAAAACTTACCCCGCAACTCCCAAGGTAAAATTAACCGTCAACAGTTACAGCAAATCGCCACAGAATTCCTGCAAAATTCCGTCAAATAACTTCTCTCGATCTTCTTCTCTCTGCGTCCTCTGCGTCTCTGCGGTTCGTCTCCAACCACTGAACTATCTCATCAGGCAATTCCTGCTTACTTCGACTACTTACATCAATACAAACATGGCGAGTAATAGCCTTAGCAACTACTACCTCGCCCACAGTAATTTCGTAAGTAATTTCAAACTTCTCAACACCTATCTTTTGGGGAATTAAACTAATCAGTAACTTGTCCCCTACAAACATAGGGCGCAAAAAATCAACATTAGCATGAACAATGGGAAAGCCCACAGACGGATTAGTAAAAAAATCTTTGAGATTAATACTTGATGCTTCTAAAGATTCTTCATAAGCTTCATGGCAAATACCCAAAACGTTAGCAAAATAAACTACCCCAGCAGCATCAGTATCTTGAAAGCGAACCGTGCGGTTATAAGTAAAAGACATTTTTGATAGTTGAATTACGAATTACGAATTAGTAATTATGTTGACTCCAACGGCGAAACCTCGAAGTCATTAAACGAGCAAACATTGTAAGACGAAGCGGCTAAAGCCTTCACCAGCTTGCCGTTGAGAGTCAGCAAAGTAGCACCTACCTGCTGTGAAAGTGCAACATAAGAGCCATCATAGGCGGAGATTCCATAGTTTAGTGCGATCGCAACTGCATCCGCCATCAAATCAGCTGTGGAGACAACACGCAACGGAAAAGCTTTGAGACTAGCTAAATTCCCTTGAATCAGAGAAACATCGTAACTACCTGCACGAGCATACTTCCACAAAACGTTTGCACACTCAATGTAAAACAGGTCAGGTACAAAGATTTCTGTCTGGGGATAGGTAAGGTGAGCAAACAGTTGATTAACCTTGCCTGTTAGCGGATCGGGAATAAATTGTTTAACCGCCACACTCGCATCCACGACGCATCTAAGAGGAATTGTCATCTGTCCCGATCTTCTCTAATCATGGCAGTGCTATCAGGCCATTCGATATCATCTGGTAGCTGTTCACGGCGAAGACGAATCTCCTCTAGAAGTTTTGGGACATTTTTCCGCTTTTCGTCTTCTGCTTGCTGTGCTTCAGTCTTCAAAGCTTGGTCTAACAGAGTTATAACTTGGGCGTTAATGGAACGGTGTTCAGATGCCGCTAACTCTTGCAGCTTTGCATACAAATCATCAGGTAAATTTCTTACATAAAGGGTAGCCATCGCTTTACCTCAAAGTAGAATTTATCAAAATGATAGCATAATGCAAGCATGAAGTGAGAGGAGCGATCGCCTTTGGTTTGTGGGTGCGATCGCTATTAAATATTTCAATAAACTGCTACACTAATTATTTATTGAAATATTTTTGGATAAAATATGGGCAGTAATATCAAACAAGCCCTTTCCTTGACTGATCATGTTCGGTTAGGAACAACCTCTTCCTCTCCATTTTTAGGTTCACCAACGTTTGACGAAGTACCTTTTCATGTACGTGAAGGACGTATGCCAGCTTTGGGAACTTACGTAGTTATCGAACGAGATAAAGATGAGATAGTTCATTACGGACGTATTATCGAGGGAACAGAGGATAACCCTCGTGCTAACCCATCAACACTGCAACAGAATCAGGCATATCAGGTAGGTTCAGATAAAACTAGACCAGGCGATCGCTCTCCACATGTTACCCGTGTGATGACTATTGAGGTTTTGGGTGAAATACATCTTGATGGTAATCATCAGATCACTATTAAAGAACCCAGTCTTTTAGCACAAACCGGTCAGGGAGTATATGAAATACCTGCTGACAGAATACCGCAGCTGCTTAATACTCCTGACACGCAAGAAGATGGTTTTTACTTAGGTGAAATAGAATCAGGTGGTAAAAGTGCTAATTTTATTTTGCCAATGGAAGCGATCGCCCGACACTTGGCAGTTGTGGGAAAAACAGGTGTAGGAAAAAGTTATGCCACAGGCGTTTTGATAGAAGAGTTAGTTAGGCATGGCATACCTATTATTGCTTTCGATGTTTTGGGAGATGTAATTCATGCTACTGAAGATTTGGGGGGTCTAAATTTTCGAGCGGGGGTAAATTTCCGTGTTCCTTACTCAGTAATTGGGCTTAGTGAGTTTTTGGGCTTTGTTCCTAATCTCACATCTGATCAATCAGAATTAGTATCTATGGCTTATGATTCTGTATTTACTGAAGCACTTCAAAGTCTAGAAAAAAGTGGCAAAGTAAATATCCAAATTGAAGAATTATTAGAGGAAATCCAAGGGGCTGCTACTGAATTTGGACAAGGAGCAGTGGGAGGGAGAGCCGCACGTAAAGTATCAACGGTATTCAAGCGTAATCCACTGCTGACAAGCGGAACAGAGTCTTGGCTAGAGGAATTTGCTCAACAACCAATAACTAATGTTTTTGTTGGACATTTGAGCCAACAGCAACGAAATTTGATAGTTGGGGCATCAGTCAGACTATTGCAAGCATTGAGAAAGCGCGATCGCATTCCACCTTTTGTCTTTGTACTGGATGAAGCGCACTTTTTCTTACCAGCAGGAGGACAGACAACAGCATCAACTCAAGTAATCCGAGAGATGATTCGTACTGCTCGACATGATGCAATTGGAGTTACATTAATTACTCAAAGTCCTGCATCTATGGATAAGCAAGTATTATTAACTTGCAATACTCGTCTAGTTTTTGCCCTAGATCCAGATGACATGAAGTTAGTATCTGGCACTTTGGGGGGTATTTCCGATGAAATGATTTCTCGTATACCTAAATTACCAAAAGGTACAGCAATCATGTCATCAAGTATGGATATAATACGCCATCCAGCACAGATACGTATTCGTAAACGCGAAACTCGTGAAGGTGCCCCAACACCGAACATTGCAGAGGAAGTGAAAAAATGGCGGCAGCAGAGGATATCTTAACTCAGAAAATTTTAGATTTATTACTAAAACAACCAGAAGGTTTAGAGGTTGACGAAATAATCAACCATTTACAAGCAAAAGATAGTGATATTTCTCCCAGAGGTGTACGCAACCTTTTAAACCAACTGGTAAAGGGAGAAAAACTGATCAAGCGCAAGCGTCAAGGTCAAGGACGAGGGAAACCACCCTATGCATACTTTAACCTCAAAACTGTATCTCAATATGTAAATCCTTTTCAGGATATACCAGGTGTAGATAGTGCCAAATCTCACTTTGTAGCTAAAACAGAAATTGAAAAAGAGCAAATAAATCCACAAGAACGGGAACGTCAAAAGCAATGGCGGACAGTTTTAGAAAGAATCGCTGCTAATAATCTACTAGCTGATACTTATGCAAAAGTAATTATTGATTACGCATCAGAAATAGCTATACAAAACCCTGTAGAGCTTGTTGTCAACATGGCACATTGGGTAGTTAATGACCTTAACCAGTTAGGGGAAGAAATTGAATGTAAATTGCAAAAATCAGAAACAGTAGAAGCTCAAGTTTTGGTTAGAAGATTAGATGAAAGATTAACATGGGCAAGAAACAATTTGCAAAAATTTTGGCGGCTTGACCGTTCACGAGATGAAATAGAAGGCATTTTAGACTTACCTTCACAAGCCAAAAATTTTTTCCGTGATGGAATACGCGCTCAATTTAATGAAAAAGCAGCACGAGATAGATTAAAAAATCGAATTATAGGTGATAGGTTAATCGATGAAACAACTCCTCCGGTAAACCAACATAAAGCAGCAGTTGGAACAGATGCTTCCATAGCAAAAATTTTTCTTAATCACACTTCCGGTAGCTTTATTCCTCCAGATCCCGTCATAGTGACTACTTCTGCTGCTGCAATGGTAGTTGATGACAATAATCCTACAAAACAGGAATATTTAGATTTTGATATTTCTCCTGATGGATTACAGGAATATGAAGAATATAATGCTGCCGCTAAAGGTTTAGTACTATCTCCAAATCTAATGCGAACACTTGGTACTGACACCTTTAAAAGAGCGCAAACAGCGGCCTTAGAACTGCGTCAATATCATCAAGATTACCGTGTTGCAACCAGAACTACTGAATGGCGGCCTATGGGTAATTTACCGGATTTAGAGATTAATCCAAAAGTAACCCTCATTTTTCGAGATGGTCGTGTGTTTCCTGTTGTACATAGAATTAACTTCTATGAAGCTGATGGCTTATATGGTGATATTGTACGTAATCAAATCGCAGAATTTGCTGGAGTTATTCATAATACCCTGTTAAATCCTCTTGGTGAAATTGTTTATGGTTCGGCAGTAAAAAATCCAGAGCTTTCATGGTTATCACCTTTAGTATTTTGGTATTTGTATAACAGAAAAATTCAGGAACAGGGTAAATTTATAGTTAATGCCGATGATGTTTATAAAGCGCCTTTTGTCGATACATCAGTATCTCATCTTTTATTTCTAGGTTTAGCTAACCATTCTAGTGAGTTTAATAAACAGAAACACTTTATAAGCTGTCGAGTTCTCAGACGATTTTCAGATATTGCTTTTGTAGATGATATATTACCCATAATCATTTCAAAAGATGAGCAACCTGAGCCTTTGAATGAAAATGATATAGAGGACTGGCAAACTTTTATTGCTCAACGCCTTGCTAGAAAAAAAGCGAATGGCGAAGAAAATAGACTAGAAGAAGATGACTATACACCATTTATTTATATATGTCAGAAAGTAGGTGTACTAATGTGTTACGCTGCCCCTACTTCTGCTTATGAAATAATAGTTAATGGTGATTCTGGTGGAAGTGGACACTTTTTAATTCCTCGTCTTGAAGTTGCTATTAATTTAGAAAAGCAAAACTTACAAACTTACCAAAAAACACTAGATAAGATGCTGTCATGGTTAGCGGCAGGACGTTGGGAACGCGATCATGGACATACACAAACAGGTTTTGATGAAGGAGAAACAGAAAGTCGTTATCCTGTTCTTGTACCCGATGTGACACTCTATGCTGATGAAGCAGCAAAATTTGCCCGTAATAAATTGAGTGACGAGGTAGAGGAGAAAGTCAGAAATCTAATTGCTGACTTGAAAAAGCATTTGGCAGGTGGACGCTGATATAGAAAAAGTATGTCAGGTACTTGACATCTACAATAAACATTGCAAAAATTGTTTTAGTGTAGAAACAGACTGAGTTACTCTTAATGGGTATTTGGTTTGATGCACTTTGCCAATGAAAAAGCCAGCCCCATTAATTGCGTTTTTGGGTGTCTGGCTCTGAATCAATTTATTTTTCGTAATGACAATTATGACAGAAAATATTCCAAAAGTCGATCTCACACCGACAGAAATTGCGCTGCGGTTAAGTGAGTTACTAAAAAGTAGAATTTCCAACCGACAAATAAACCAGCTTTTAGAAGAGTTGGGTTTGCAAAAGCACCTAAAGACTAGAAATGGTAAGTCAAAGTGGCTACTTACTGAAAAAGGTCAAAAATACGGTCGAGTTTATTTAGTTACCAATACTCAGGGTAATTGGAGTGGTAATCAAATTAAGTGGAGTGAAGAAGTAATTAATCTTCTCCAACAAGAACCTACTAGGTTGACGGCTTAAAGCGATCGCCAGTATCAAGTTTGAGTAAGATTACAGTATTTACAGCGCTTCCGCCTGTTATAAGGTACACTAGGTTAAAATATAAATACTTTTAAATGAAGTCATACTCTATCGAGCTTCGAGAAAAAATAGTTGCAGCACATATTCAAAAAAATATCTCAATCAGGAAAGTAGCTAACATATTTTCTGTCTCAAAGAGTTTAGTGCAAAAGCTTGTAAAACAACAAAAACTTGAAGGAAATTTACAACCAAAGCCGCGAGGAAAACCACAATTTAGTCATCTGACAAATGCTGACATAGAGTTAAGAGAATTAGTTGAAGCACATCCAGATGCAACATTGATAGAGTTGTGTGAATTATTTGCAGACAAAACTGGTAATTGGGTAGGTCGAAGTGCAATGTGTCGTGCCTTACAAAAATTAGGATTAAATCGTAAAAAAAAACATTGCGGAGTAGTCAAGCAGCAACAGAAAGAGTTCAAAAACTAAGAGTAGAATATTGGGAACAGGTCAGAGATATAGATCCAGATAACTTAGTATTCCTAGATGAGACAGGAGTTTTATTAGGTCTGGCAAGAACTCATGCGCGTTCGCAACAAGGAACAAGAGCTTACGACCAAAAACCATTTTATAGAGGTGCAAAAGTCACAGTAATTGGAGCAATTAGTATTAAAAAAGTAGTGGCGTTAATGACGATGAATAACTCAATGGATAGCCAAGCATTTGATGTATTCATTGAGAAGTTTTTAGCGCCTAATTTATGGACAGGAGCAGTAGTCGTCATGGATAACTTACCTGCCCATAAACTAGCATCAATTGTACCAATGATTGAAGCTGTAGGTGCGAAAGTTATTTGTTTATCCTCATACTCTCCTGATTTTAATCCAATCGAGTTATGGTGGTCACAACTCAAATCTTTTTTACGCAGTTTTGCTCCAACTACAACAGAAATGGTTGATACAGTAATCTCAGTTGCACTCGACTTAATGAATCCTCAACATTTAAAAAACTGGTTTACTAATTGTTGCTATTGTACCTCATAACACCGGGAAGTGCTGTAATACTTGAATTGAAGTAAAGAATCACTGATTTTTTACTTCAATTCAGAATTAATATTTTGTCTGTGATTTTTACCATCAACCACCACATATTAATTCCTAAACGGAGAGGGGGAGATTCGAACTCCCGGAGGTTTTAGCCTCATCCGATTTCAAGTCGGACGCAATCGACCACTCTGCCACCTCTCCAGTAAATCTGTCAAACTTGTGCTGATCCTAGTTTTAGACGCTATTCAGGCGCTTTTGTTGGTTAGCACTAAACTTGACAGATAATACTATACCCTATTATCTACGCAGATTGCACTACTGGATTTGATCGCTCATACAAAATTTCCTCTTTAGCCACCTGAAAGTCATTCCCCACCCAAATTAGGGAAACTTGCGAAACCACACCCGCCTCTAGGGTGACAATGGAAAAATTACGCAACTTCTCGCCGTCATTTTCCACAATCCTGGGGACACTAGCCGCATTTAAGTAAATTGTTCCCTCTGGACTTCTAAATATGGGTTTGCGCTGCACCTTCTTGGTATGGCGTAAATCTCGGTGCATATGGCCAAATGTCACCAGAGGAATGGTTTTACCAGCAGTCAAGGCATGAGAAATCGCCTCGCCAAAATCTGGATCGCCAAAATCGCCGCCAATTGGGTGCCAGTCTTTGCCGCAGGGGTCTTCGGGGCGATCGCCTAAACCACTAGGCCCATTGTGACCCAAAAATATAATTGTCTCGTAAGCGGCACTTTTAACAGCTTTGAAGATGCGATCGGCGGATTCTTCCAAACTCGTCACACCGTAACGTTCTTTACAGATTTCCGCGAATTTCCACTCTGGGCCACCCCAAGTAAAGGGACGACCCCCAACTACAGTTAAATTCCAAGCGGGAAAATCTAACTTACCGTAACCGACATGGGACGAACCTAATAAATCGAGTTGTTCCTGTACCCAGTCTTCCTTAGATCGGTCATAAGGAGCCTTTTTGCGTCCCCATTCGGTGGCGGTGTACCAAGCATCGTGGTTGCCCATCACGGCTGCTTTGGGAATATCGAGAGAAGCGATCGCTCTGACCACTTCCACCGATTCATTGCCAAAATCCCCGACAAACAGCACTAAGTCAACACCCAAATGCTTGAGTGCAACGCCATCTTCCACTTCCCATTGGTCGTGAATATCTCCGACTACAGCAATTTTGAGGTTTATCGATTGAGTTTTCTGACTGGTCATGCCACTTTCCTTGCCGTCTATCTCCAGGATATGAAACTCAGCCCGATTTGGACACAACCCCAAAATATCAACCGTCCACTATTTTTGGTAAAAACTACTATAATTGAATCCACAGGACATACATTTGCAACATAAAGCACCCCTAAACTGTGTTTACTACTGCACTAGCTCAACGCGAAAACGCCCAACTGGGTGAACTACCACTAGATTTGTTTGCTGCCATCCAGAGTCTCAAAAAAGAACTCAACGCCGTTATCCTGGCACATTATTATCAAGAGCCAGATATTCAGGATATTGCAGACTTTATTGGGGATTCATTACAACTAGCAAAAGCCGCAGAAAAAACTAATGCGGATGCGATCGTCTTTGCTGGCGTTCACTTCATGGCAGAAACAGCAAAGATACTTAATCCCGATAAATTAGTACTTTTACCAGATTTGGATGCTGGTTGTTCTTTAGCCGACAGTTGTCCAGCAGACGAATTCGCAGCTTTTAAAGCAGCGCATCCGAATCATTTGGTGGTGTCTTACATCAACTGCTCTGCTGATATCAAGGCGATGAGCGATATTATTTGTACTAGTTCCAACGCTGTGAAAATTGTCCAGCAGATACCGAAAGAACAGCCGATTATTTTTGCCCCAGATCGGAATTTGGGGCGGTATGTCATGGAACAGACAGGACGAGATTTGGTGCTATGGCAAGGTAGCTGTGTTGTCCATGAAACCTTCTCGGAAAAGAAAATTGTTCAATTAAAAATTGCTCACCCAGAAGCAGAGGCGATCGCACACCCAGAATGTGAAAGTAGTGTATTGCGCCACGCTAGCTTTATTGGCTCCACAGCCGCCTTACTGAAGTATTGTCAAAGCAGCCCCACGAAAGAATTTATCGTTGCGACAGAGCCGGGAATCATTCACCAGATGCAAAAACTAGCTCCTGATAAGCATTTTATTCCTGCACCGCCGATAAATAACTGTGCTTGTAACGAATGTCCGTTTATGCGGTTAAATACCTTAGAAAAGCTTTACTGGGCAATGAAAAATCGTACTCCCGAAATTACCATGTCAGAGGATATTCGCCTTGCTGCACTGCGACCAATGCAACGAATGCTGGAGATGAGCGTGTAACCAGTATTTTTTATCCATAAGGTAGAGGCGCAGTTTTATTGCGATCTCTACCCACAAGTTATTTTTTCTAACCACTTGCAATTTCTAAAACATGGTGCTAAGATTTTAAATCGTGAGACAAATCGGGTCGGTGTCCGAGTGGTTAATGGAGACGGACTGTAAATCCGTTGGCTAGCGCCTACGCTGGTTCAAATCCAGCCCGGCCCACCACTTACGAAGTTATAAGTTATAATGTCTGGGTAAGCATCAAAACTCCCAGCATTTTAACTTTTAACTGAAACATAGAAATTATATTTCGCCCGTGTGGCTCAGTGGTAGAGCACACCCTTGGTAAGGGTGAGGTCACGAGTTCAATCCTCGTCACGGGCTTTGATTATTGAAAATCAAAGCTTTTATTTAACAATATTAAGCTTGAAAGCTATCAATACTTATTTTTTACAGCTTACGAAACTTTGCTGTTTTATTTCCATGCATTGAATCTAAAAATAATGCTATTAATAAGCTTCTAATATTTTGTGTGTACTACAAAAATGAATTTAAGTATTTCCACAGAAATATCTACAATTTCAGACCAAAATGAATCTGCTCCAAATTTAGAGGAGTGGCGTAATAAAATTATTCTTGGCGACTGTTTGGATATTCTACAATCTATTCCTTCTAATATTGTTGATCTTATTGTCACCTCGCCTCCTTATGCAGATAGTAGAAAAAATACTTATGGAGGGGTTCATCCTGATAAATATGTGGAGTGGTTTTTACCCATATCTCAAGAATTGAAGCGAGTTTTGAAAGATGATGGAACATTTATATTAAACATCAAGGAAAGAGTAGTTAATAGTGAACGTCACACCTATGTTTTAGAACTCATATTGGAGATGAAAAAACAAGGTTGGTTGTGGACAGAAGAATTTATGTGGCATAAAAGAAATTGTTTTCCTGGTAAATGGTCAAATCGTTTTCGTGATGCTTGGGAGAGATGCCTACAGTTCAATAACCAAAAAAAATTTAATATGTATCAAGAGGAAGTAATGGTTCCAACGGGTGACTGGGCGAAGTCACGACTAAAAAACTTGAGTGAAACAGATAAAAGGCGGGATAACTCAAAAGTTGGTAGTCCTTTTGGTAAGAAAGTTGCAAATTGGGTAGGTCGTGATTTGGTATATCCCACAAATGTTTTACATCTAGCAACAGAATGTAATAACAAGAGTCACAGTGCTGCTTTTCCTAAAGAACTTCCTTCATGGTTCATAAAATTATTTACTAAAGAAGGGGATTTAGTGCTTGATCCTTTTGTAGGATCTGATACTACGTGTGTAGTTGCAACAGAGCTAAACAGAGAATATATTGGTATAGAAATAAAATCAGATTACTATGATTTAGCAATAGCAGAGGTAAATGCTGTCAATAAGAGTACTACCCAACTGAAATTATTATGAATAATTATCTTTACCACAATTATTATGATTATCTTTCAGAGGAAGTTGTTACTCCCTTTTATAACAATAGACTTAATAGCCTAAATAAATTACGTTTAAAAGATGTTCTGAAGCGGAAAAATCCTTATTTATTTAAAGCTAAAAATATTGAGTTAGCTGGAGATTTGGTAAAAAGTATTGTCGATGCTTTCCTCTCTTCACAAGAAGAAACAATGTTTGGAAATTTACTAGAAGGATTTGCTATCTATATATCTCAAACTTTATATAATGGTTTCAAATCTAATTTCAAAAGTGTAGACTTAGAATTTGAAAGGGATGGAATTTATTATATAGTAGGAATTAAATCTGGAACTAGCTGGGCTAATTCTGACCAAATAACAGCTATGAGAAATAATTTTAAAATCGCAAAACAAAATTTAAGACAGAAAAGCATTACCAGTGAAATTATTGCAGTAAATGGCTGTATGTATGGAAGAGAAACTGTACATTTAAAAACCAATATAGATATTGATAAGATTTATTACAAATATGCTGGTCAGGATTTTTGGTACTTTATATCTAATGATGATAATCTTTATCAAGAAATAATTGTGCCAATTGATGAAAAAGCAAAAGAGAGAGATGAGAAATTTAAATCTGCATATTCTGCAAAAGTTAATGAAATGACTCAAGACTTTATACTCAATTTTATGAAAAACAATCAAATTGATTGGGTTAAATTAATTGATTATGTATCCAAAAGAGGAAAAGTTGAATTAGATAACTCTATACAAACCAGTTTATTTTGATTGTATGGTAAAAGTAATAAGACTTCTGTACTCTATTTTGATTTCTCTTCAAGACAAGACTCTAGTTTTCCATAAGCTTTCTTAACCCAATACCCTCTAGGTGGCTTTTCTACCCCATAAGCCTTACACCACTTTTCTACAGCTTTATCAGACACGCCAAAATCTCTCCCAATTTGTGCAGTTGGCTTTTCCCAAACTAGTTTTCCTAGTTCT
This sequence comes from Nostoc cf. commune SO-36, assembly GCF_023734775.1. Taxonomy (NCBI): domain Bacteria; kingdom Bacillati; phylum Cyanobacteriota; class Cyanophyceae; order Nostocales; family Nostocaceae; genus Nostoc; species Nostoc commune. Next base: position 3,246,651 of record NZ_AP025732.1, read on the forward strand.
TCTTTTGATGGTCTTTCAACTTTTCTGGTATGAATTCTAGAGTCTGGGTTAACCTTTCTAGTTGTTAAGTCAACGCCAAACTCCTTGTAGGTTCTCTTAAGTGCTACTTCAGTTAAATCTGTAAAATCTTCCCACCAATAAAAAGGATTGGGTGATTTAGGTGGCGTTGTCCTGATAACCGCAACCGCCAAACTTGATTGATGGATACACTACTTTGTTTATATCTGGCAAATAAAGGCCATAGAAATCAAAGTCATCAGATTTGTACTTTTTCTCATGACAACCATTCTTGTCTGCCCAATTGCTTTTATTTTTCAGTGTGCCATCACAACTGTATTTAGCTTGAATTCTGTAACATTGACCATCTTTATAGGCAATCAAATCAAAGGGTGCATGTTCAGTTACTACTGGTACAAAAACCGAATATTCTTTCTCGACTAAATCTGCTATCACTTTAGCAGCTGCTAGATCACCCTTATCTTTTGTGTGGTGCATTTATATGAACTCTCAAGCCTATTTGGTAAATTACCATGAAAAGGCTTATTTAGGGTTCATATTAAGTTAAAACGAGCGCGGCAGGGTTCGAACCTGCGACCAACGGATTAGAAATCCGTGGCTCTATCCACTGAGCTACGCGCCCAACATAAATTAATGGCTCCCTATGGAGTCACCTGCACTATTATATCGTGTTCACCTACCAAGAAGCAATCAAAAATTGCAGATTTTCCACTAGCAAGGCTAAGATGCAAGTCGCTAGTTAGTTAATCTACACCGAAAACGAAACAGATGGGGTATTGGTTTAGATATATTGTGTTGTCAAGGGGTTATTTGCCCGTTAGCGCTAACGTCCTCTGGGCGGCTACCTTCGGGAAGGAACTGGCGATCGCTAGGCTCATTTTCACTGTATGCTAAGTAATTTCAGCCTTGGCGATACTGCCAAATGCCATTATATATTCCATATTAAGAGTGCCCCTGTGAGGAGTTATTTGCTAGTGCCATGTTTATTCTCAAACGGCAGGATGTTGAAATATCAAGCATTCAGCACCCAAAAAAGGATCAGCAGGTGCCGATCCTCAATTATCAAGGGCAGACTTTTCGCTTGATTAGTGTTTTCAAAGCTAGTCAAGAGGAAGAAGCTAGAGCCTTATGGAGAGAATTAACGGATAACCGGGGTAAAGCCTGTGTTTTGCTGGAAGAACCCGAACGCTTTAGTGTTTGGGGTAAAATCCGTTTAGAGCAGTTAGATAGTGACACAGGTGGTCATGGCAAAACGGCGATTTTAATCCAAGCCGGCATTTTGCTGTTGCAGGGTGTTTCTATCGACATTGAAGAGTTTTTAGGTGCTAGACAAGCTGCATTATTTGAAAAAGATATTGCGGAGGTGTTCAAGCAGAAACAATTTCCCCAAGCATCAACCCTTGAAGCAGTTAAATATTTGGTATCTACTAATCCCTTACCGACAGCTAAAATACCTGATTGGCAAGAAAATCATGTAGTAATTCTGTTACAAGAACTGCATCGATTAGGAAAAGGCTATTTTGGCAACGCTAATTTTACCAAACAAGTGATTTATAAGCTAGAAGATATGCCAGAAGCCGAGCGATCGCTGTTTATCACTTGGCTAAATCAATCGCCACTGGGTAAACTATGGCAGTAGCATGGAACTTTTTTCACAAAATTCCTGCCACTGGCACTTGCTTTTGGTGTCCGATTGTGTATTACCTAACAGACACACTGCTAGATATACAGTCCTTTAACTCAAAATACTGCCAGAGAGCATCTACATAGTCAAGTCCTATGAATAACTCTTACGAGAATTCGTTCCTTTCTAAATCAATTTTCACCACTCAGAACATTGTCTTAGCTAATATTGGCTGGGCCGTACTGGCACTGCTATACTTTTTGTTGTTTAGTGCCAAAGTTCCCGGAGCAGATGGCATCGAAAGCCGAGCCGAGTGGTATGTGATTGGTACAAATATTTTTGAAGCTTTAGCTTATTTGGCTGCCAGTATCTTATGCTTGAGGAACTGGCTGAGTCCGCAAATCGTCAGTGGCCGGAATGTTTGGCTCTTAATTGGGCTAGGTATGCTTTCCTATTTCGTTGGAGGGATAATTTTCGGCTATACCGAAATAGTTTTAAAAGATGAACCGGATGTGTCTGTAGGCGATATATTTTTTGTACTTAGTTATCTATTACTTGGCGCGGGCATGATTTTAGCTGTGGCTTCCAGGCGAATCAATCTGGAAAAATGGCAGTGGCTGATTGTGTTAGCAATTGCAGTGTTCGGTAGTTTGTTAGCATGGTGGATTTCTATGCAACAGGAAACACCCTCAGAACTGCTAGTCGCTATTTTGAATTGGTTTTACGTAGTTAGCGATGTGGTTCTGTTAATTATTGCTACCACTCTGCTGTTAGCCTTTTGGGGGGGAAGAGTTTCCCAGTCTTGGCGAATGATTGCAGCCGCGGCCTTTTCGCTTTACATTGCAGATATGTGGTTTAAATATGCCCAAGGCCCCAATTATCAAAGTGGAGAGATATTAGAAGTGTTTTGGGTGTTTAGTGGAGTGTTATTTGGCATGGGCGCTATCTTAGAATATGACGCATCACTAAGACGAACGCGGCGTACCAGTGGACGAAAACGAGCTTAGTAAAGATTTTTGGTATCTACCGTGAGAAAATTAACAGATTCTGACAAGCAAGAAATTCTTAAGTTATATCGAGAGACTGCCGAAACAACCTCAACTTTGGCAGACCGCTATGGTGTGAGCAACTCGACAATTAGTCGTCTGCTCAAAAGCACTTTGCCAGAAGATGAGTATGAATACTTAGTCTCCTTAAAGCGGGCTGCGAGAACTCCTGAGGGTAGGGCGCAGGTAAGCTACGAGCAGTTACCTCTGCTGACTCAACCAGAGCCGGAGATAGAGGTTCCACCTATCGAGAGCCACCCTGTGGAAGTACCAAAGGTTGAGCCACTGCCACGTCGGGTAATTCATGTAGAGCAGGAACTTTTCTCAGAGGAAACGGCAGAATCACTCGCTGCTAGTAGACGGGTGCGGCGTCGTCCCTCGGCGACGGAAAAACCAAAGCTCCGAGTTACAGAGAAATTAGAAACTCCAGAGCCAAAGCTGCCGGAAATAGTCAGTATCCCCATCCCACCGCTAAAGAATGAACATCCAGGTGCGGCTGTCATCGCGCAAATGCTGGGCGAAGATTTGCTAGACGAATCGGAGGATTTGGACGATTTAGAAGATGATGATTTAGAAGATGATGACTTTGAGGAAGAAGATTTTGATGACGATGACCTGGATGACCAAAGGCCGTTAGTCACAAAACGAAGACCAGGTGAAGCATCAGTTCAAGTTTTACCTCTGTCGATAGCGAATTTGCCCAAAACTTGCTATCTGGTAATTGACCGTTCCTCAGAATTAATTACCCGTCCTCTCAAAGACTTTGGTGATTTGGGGCAAATTCCCAGCCTAGAAACCCAGCAAAGAACTCTACCGGTGTTTGATAACCATCGTGTCGCCAAGCGCTTTTCTACCAAGCGCGATCGCGTGATTAAAGTTCCTGATAGTAAAATGCTCCATAAGGCTCGGACTCATTTGCAAGCCAAGGGCATCACGCGACTGCTGATTGATGGTCAGGTCTATTCCTTGTCTACAACGCTTTAGAGGTCATGGAGACACCTTCTGGCTATGGTGTGGTATTGGTGACGGCTGGCAACATGCAGGAGGCAGAAGCAATTGCTAATGCCCTTGTGGAAGCTAAACTTGCTGCTTGTGTGAGTCTGTTACCAATCCACTCAATTTACACCTGGCAAGGGGAACTGCACAAAGAGCAAGAATGGCAATTAGTGATTAAAACTGATTTGGCGCAATTTCTGGCAATGGAGGTCAAAATTAAGGAATTGCATTCCTATGAAGTGCCAGAAATTATTGCTTTACCAATTCTTGCCGGTTCTCAAGCCTACTTGCAATGGATTTCCCAGCAAGTTAAAAGTAAAGAGTGAGGATTGTTATAACTTCTCACTCTTTGACTCTCAACTACTAAGGGACTTCCAAGAAATAAATTATCCAATCTTCCAATACCTCTGCCAATTTAAGAGGGTGAGTTGATGATGCTTTGACGATTAACTCCCCTTTTCTGAGGTTTAGCAAAAACAATAACTCCTAAAAATTCCTTTAAGGTTTCCCGCAAGGTTTTTTTAAGGTATTGCCCGCAGTGTTAAGGTTCTGACAGCCCAACCTCCCTTGTAAGATCAACGCTTATGTATGGGGAATTTTGCCAGTTTTTGCCAAAAATTTTGCAGCCTCTTATTTTGACAAAGGTATTGATCTTCTGGGGTGGGTATCTTGCCCGCTTTTGACTATGGACGGGCAAGATGCCCACCCCACAATAAATAGTTGTATATTTTTTATTTGGAAGTCCCTAACTCTAAATACAATACAGTTCAGTTAAGCATTTTTTCCTTCTCTCTGTGTTCTCTGCGCCTCTGTGGTTTGTTAAAAAAAATTGATTTGACAAAGGGTTTTAACCTTAATTAAACCGTATTGACTCTAAGTACAACTTTGCATAAAATCGTGGACAATTGAGGGTTGAAATTTAAACGCAAAGGTAAGCGCTGAGGGACGCAAAGAATTAATAAAATGTTGTACTAAGCGTAAACAGCCCTTGCAAAACGCTCTGCCAAGTAGATAATGTCTTGTCTACGAGCAATTTGGTTCATCCATTGTTTGGGAATATTTTCCACGCCGTAGTAAATTCCTGCTAACCCACCAGTAACAGCAGCAGTAGTATCGCTATCTCCGCCTAAGTTGACAGCTTTCAGTACCGCTTCAGAATAAGACGAGCTATTTAATAAACACCATAAAGATGACTCCAAGGTATCAATCACATAGCCACCAGAATTAATCTCTTCCACTGGTATCTTGGCAATCTCACCACTGAAAATTCTGCCAAAATGCGGCTTCTCTAATAAAAATTCTCGGACAGAATAAATTGTCTGGATATCTTGTAGTGCTTGTAAATAAGCTGTTTGCGGGTCAGACCCTTCCAAGAGCGCCACTGCAATACTAATATAAATGCCACAGGCCATTTGCGATCGCGCATGAGCATGAGTAATCGCTGAAACATCATGCACCCGCGCCAGCAATTCGCCTAAGGTGAAGCTTCTGTGACAATAAGCCATCGGCAAGATTCTCATTAAAGAACCATTGCCATTACTATTTTCAACTTTACCGCCCGCCTGATGGGGAACCACTCCCTGCTTTAGGCGCATAATTGCTGTGTGGGTAGTTTGACCAATATCAAAGACATCGCCACGTGGAGTCCAGTAAGCCTCTTTGTACCAGCGCCAGAAGGAATTGGCTATAGCATCCAACGAATACCCCCTACAAAGGCACTCTGCCAAGCAAAAGCTTAAGGAACTGTCATCCGACCAAGTTCCTGGTGGTTGATTCCATGTGCCATAACCCTGCATCGTTGTCACTGGAGATTTTACTCGTTCAGCGCGGCTAGTAAACTCCACCGGCACACCCAACGCATCACCGACACATAAACCCATCAAACCAGACAACGTTTTTGTAGCGGTTAGCATTATTCAATCTCCACAAGAATTGCTCAAAATTAACTTTATAGATTCCCTCTATAGCTTGTTGCAACGGATGCTACAGCCCACTTTTCATCATCTGTGAAAAGCTCGGCAAAAATTGTTAATCGGGTATTTTTTACCAGTTTACGGCTTAGTTTTAGTTCCAAATATTGTGCCAGTTTTAAAAGCGTCTATTTTTGGAACAAAGAACCCAGATCAAAAGACATTGAATGTAATTATAACAGCTTATTCTTGACTTTCCGGGTAGTTAACCTGTAAACATAAAGCATCAATAGCAACATTTATTTAATAAAATCTGGGAAACATTTGGAACATTCTCACATAATTATCGACTTGGAATATACAAGTAAAAAATACAAAATTTGGTAAAAATTATGAAGCGCTTACTCAAGTCTTTCATGACAATTTCTGCATTGTCTTCTTTAATAATTGCTCCTCTTGTTCTATCAGCTAGTCAAGCTTCTGCTGAAACCAAAAAAGGTACTGATGCTAGCTATGTTGGTGCTGGTGTTGGTGCTGGTGTTACCAGTGGCGGACAAGGTATCAACGATGATGCCACATTTGGTGGTAATGTCACAGGTCGCGTGAAATTAGGAACTACACCATTTTCTGCACGCGGTAATGTCCTTTGGAGTGATAAGACAAGTGCTATTATTCCAGAACTTTCTGTGGATGTGCCTATCGCTAATAGAACTAATGCCTATTTAACTGGTGGTTATTCTTTTGTAGAGAAAGATGGCTCACCAACTCCCATAGGTAATAAAGATTCAGTAGTGGTAGGTGCTGGTGTTGAATCGGAAGTTGCTAACAACTTCCTCGTCTACACTAATGCTAAAGTCGGGCTTGGTGCTTACCAAAATAGCGATACTCCTGCTGTTAGTATCAATGGCGGTATTGGATATCGCTTCAAATAAAAGATTATTGAGTCCTCAGTCAGTTTATACTTTACTTAGTACTCAGGACGGGCTAAACGCCCCGCTACCGCTAACAGCACTTAAAACTCATTACTTCAAAAAGCTGGTTTTGTTAAGTGTTACATCACTGACAAAGCCTGCTTTTACCGTGGTAAAATTAAACTATTCCTCATTATTCCGGCCGGATTACCGGGGATCAAATAGCCGAAGGGTGCTGATTCGGCGTCTACGTAATGCTTTATTGAGAATACTATACAAGTCTAATGGTTAAATCTGCTCCTTCCCCCACCGCAACCCGTAAGCCTTCCAAAGTAGAAGGAATCAAGGAAAATAGTAATTTTTTGCGTGAACCTGTAGCAACTGAAATCCTTGAAGACACTACCCATTTTACCGAAAATGCGGTGCAGCTTTTGAAGTATCACGGTTCTTACCAGCAGGATAACCGCGACAACCGCACCAAGGGACAGGAAAAAGATTACCAGTTTATGCTGCGGACAAAAAATCCGGGTGGTTTAGTACCGCCGGAGCTATATCTGGCTTTAGATAAAATAGCTGATGAGTATGGCAACCACACCTTACGAGCAACTACTCGTCAAGGTTTCCAGCTGCACGGAATTTTAAAGAAGAATCTTAAATCAGCAATTGCCACCATTGTCAAGAACCTGGGTTCGACTTTGGGAGCTTGTGGCGACATTAACCGCAACGTAATGGCTCCACCAGCCCCCTTTAAAAATCGCCCAGAGTACCAGTATGCTTGGGAGTATGCCCAGAATATTGCTGACTTGCTGACAGCGCAAACAGGCGCTTATTACGAAATTTGGTTAGATGGGGAAAAGGCAATTAGTGCTGAAGAAGCCCCAGAGGTGAAGGCGGCGCGACAACGCAATGGGAATGGCACAATTATCCATGACAACGAAGAACCGATTTATGGCACGTACTATATGCCCCGCAAGTTCAAAATTTGCGTGACGGTGCCAGGGGATAATTCGGTTGATTTGTATTCCCAAGACCTGACGTTGGTAGTGATTACCAATAAGAAGAAGCAATTAGAAGGATTTAATATTTTTGCTGGTGGTGGTTTAGGTAGAACCCACGGAAAAGAAGAAACTTTCGCTAGGTTAGCAGACCCCATTGGCTATGTGGCAAAAGATGATGTCTACGATATCGTGAAAGCGATTGTTGCTACCCAGAGAGATTATGGCGATCGCACCGATCGTCGTCATGCCAGATTAAAATATTTAATCAACGATTGGGGTGTAGATAAATTCCGCACTCAAGTTGAAGAATATTTCGGTAAATCAATCGAAGCTTTCAAACCACTGCCAGAGTTCAAATATTACGACTTCCTCGGCTGGAATGAACAAGGTGATGGCAAGCTATTTTTAGGAATTTCTATTGACAATGGTCGAATCAAAGATGAAGGTTCGTTTCAACTGAAAACCGCCTTGCGGGAAATTGTCGAGCAGTTCAACTTACACATCCGTCTAAGTGCCAACCACAATCTGATTTTTTACGATATCGAACCAGATAGCAAGGAAGCTATTCAAGACATTCTCAGCCGTCATGGTGTCGGAGATGACCCTAGTCAAATCGAACCTTTAGTGCGGTATGCAATGGCTTGTCCCGCGTTACCTACTTGCGGCTTGGCAATCACGGAATCAGAACGAGCAATACCGGGTATTTGGAGCGGGTTCGCGCCCTTTTGGATAAAGTTGGTTTACAAAATGAACATTTTGTGATCAGGATGACAGGATGCCCCAACGGTTGCGCTCGTCCCTACTTAGCAGAATTGGGCTTTGTCGGTAGCGCTCCAGAATCTTACCAATTATGGTTAGGGGGTTCGCCAAATCAGACTCGACTGGCACAACCTTACACAGAGAAGCTGCACCATAATGATTTAGACAGCTTCCTAGAGCCTATTTTTGTTTACTTTAAGAAATCTCGGAAATCCAAGGAAAAGTTTGGTGATTTTTGCGATCGCGTTGGTTTTGATTCGATCCGCGAATTTGCTGCTAGCTACGATCCCCAAACAGCCAATGGTGCAAACAAATCACGCCACCGGGTAAATTTGAAAGAAGAGGTTTATGGCAAATTGAAAGAAGTAGCAGAAAGCCAAGGTAAGCCGATGACTCAGTTAGTCACTGAAGCGCTAGAAGCTTACTTCCAGAATCTTTCGTAAGCCAAATAAATAATTAAACCATGATGGACACAGATGGATTTATCTGTGTCCATCTTTGATTTTATATTCTTGAAATTCTCAAATCTCATGTCTCAACTGCAAAGAATTGCGATCGCACCTTCCCAATTTCAACAAGGACAAATTTTGCTCACCAAAGAACAGCAACATTATTTGGGGCGTGTGTTGCGCTTGCGTGAAAGCGATCGCTTTATTGCAATGGATGGTAAGGGAAAATGGTGGTTAGCGCAGTTAGCAGGGGAACAAGCACAGGTTTTAGAAGCGCTTTTGGTAGAAACAGAATTACCTGTATCAATTACGTTGATGGTGGCGTTGCCTAAAGGTAATGGATTTGATGAAGTGGTGCGTTGTTGTACAGAGTTGGGAGTAACTTGTATTGCACCAGTATTGAGCGATCGCACTTTGCTTCATCCTAGTCCTCAAAAGCTCGAACGCTGGCGGCGTATCGCTGCCGAAGCCGCCGAGCAATCAGAGCGGTCTTTAGTACCAACAATTTTAGAGCCTGTTGCTTTTGATACGGGTTTGTCATTTGCAAACAGCCAGCAATATATCTGTGTAGCGCGTGGTGAGTTTCCCCATTTAAAAGATTGCTTACAGCACAAAGGACAAAGGACAAATGACATAGGACAAGAAACGATTGTCATTGCTACGGGGCCAGAGGGAGGATGGACAACACAAGAAATTGAAAATGCGATCGCATTTGGATTTCAGCCTGTTTCCCTTGGTCGCCGTATCCTCAGAGCAGTTACAGCCCCAGTAGTAGCATTATCCTTGATTACCGCAGCTTGTGAAGTATAAATGATTTATAGCTCACGCAAAAGTAATTTTGCGCGAGACATTGATCCAGTGGATTGAAACATGATTGAGCAAGTTGCGATCGCCTTTGAGCATAAAGATTATCAAACAGCTGCTAAATTACTGAAACAGCTGCTAGTAGAATCGCCAGAACATCCTTGGGTACAATTTTATCTCGGTCGGCTGCATGAAGTATCTGGAAAGCGCCAGGATGCAGAAAAAGTGTATCGGCAATTGCTGCGAGATACGAGGAATAGTAGAATAGTGACCCTCGCGCGTGAAGGTTTGCGGCGGCTACAAGAAATCGAACTAGATGAAAGACAAAGAGCTATTTCCCAAGCAACAGCCGAAGGGAATAACAGTGAACTTGGGGTACTAGTTTTAGAACCACTTAGTAACGAACTCAAAACAGAAGCTTCTCGAAAATTTGCCCAGATTATGCAGCTAGACCCTTACACTGCAAGGCTGTTACTGCCAAGTCGTGGCTGGAGATTATACCGCTCTGGACAAGTGGGAGAACTAAAGTTTTACGGTAAACAGTTACAGCAGGCTGCCATTCCTTGCTTTTGGGCAACAATAGCTCAAATTCAGCAAATTCAAGTTTATCAAGTCAAATATTTTCAAGAATCTACCCCAAAAGCTACAGTTGTTTGCCGTAATGAGACAAATCAACTCGGTTCTCTTACCTTTGACTGGTCAGAAGTTACAGCTAGAGTAGTGGGACTGTTGCCCATTTTTGAGGAAGTCGTAGATCGCGACGTGCGCGGGAAACTGGAACGGAAAACTCAAACACAAGACTATGCTCAGTTTTGTGATTTACACATACCTGGTAGACGTTGCATTCTCCGACTTTATGATAACGGCTACGAATTCCAGCAAGGTTTAAAAATCATTCCCCAAGCTAGCCAAAATACAATCAGAATTAATTGGAATACTTTATCAAGTTGGATTCACCAGCAACTCCCTCAAGCCCAAATCTGGTCAGATTTCACATCTTTTGCAGATACAACATTAGATCAAACAGAAATGCTGGGACATATCAAGCCTTACATTAATCTTTTCCGTAAAGAACAGACTAATTGGGATTCAGCTTTTCATTTATATAGTGGACTAATTTTGGTTAAATAATTAGGCTTCAGTGGTGAAATTATCTTTAAATTCATCATCAAGAAAAGTTGAGTAAAACAGATAGTTTTAATTAAAAAGCCTCAACCCTAAAAAGCGCAGTTGTAGTGGAGAAAATTAAGCGATCGCTCCTACTTTGGAGAGTTCCCCCATCTACAACTGGCAAAGTTATCTTAACCTTGCATATTTCACATTAGATATCGTAAATTTACGCTCTCTATCAATTGTTAGGGGTTTTAATCTGACGTGCCATTTCTAGGTAAGCACTCATATTCGCTCCTGGACGGCGACGACCATTAGAGCTAGTAGTCGAAGGAGCAAGATATTTTGGCGCAAATGTTGTTTCTTTTGGCTCCTCTTTCAGGACTTTGGCTGCTGCGGCTTTTGCATTTTTGCCCGGTTCAACTTTAAGGCCTTCAGCAGTCTGCACAAGCGTAACATCGACTGGTTTGGAATTTTTAGCTGATTTTTCCTTAGTTTTAGCTGCGGCAGTTTTTGTCCCGTTCAATGAAGCTGGCTTGGATGCTTCTGGTGCATCAGAAGTACCTGTTGCCGTTACTTTCTTCGCATTCGATACAACTGTCTCTGCCACTTTCTTTGCGTTCGATGCTACCTCTTTAGCAGCATCTTTGGCAGCATCTTGGGCTTCGTCTAGTTCCAAAAAGTAGCCGTTGCTTTTGTTCTTTCCTCGTAACAGTCCGGTAATGAAACCCAGAATACCCGAAATTAACTTTTTGATAAAATCCATTACAATTACTCCTGCCTTTTACCTTTTATATTTGGAACTCAACCGTAATTGTTAATAATTACGACAAAATGTTACATTTTCTGCTTTGCATCACCCCGTTTTGGTGACAACCCTTATAGGTTTGTGCTTAATTAACATTGTAGTAAAACTACAGGGCAAATGTTCTGTTGCAAGCATTTGCAACCTGGATACACCAAGAACTAATTATTAAATTTTACTGTAACTAAGAGCAAGATTCTGAAAGCAAGCTTTATAATAATTAACATTTCTTTGTTTGTTAAATATTTAATTGAAGTTAAACAAGCATTTTACTCTCAACCAGTGGGAGGACTGTCATAGCCTATTGGCAGATATTGATATTAATTTGTTAAATTTTATACAAAGCTATAGTCAGAAGCATTTCAGTTTAGCAAAAATATCTCTAAAAGAATCCGAAAAGCAATAGCTTAATTTTGTAGAGCAGTATGTACCTACAAAAGTAAAATACACCCCTTAATCCAGCCAATTTTGTAAATGAACATTGAAAATCAACAATTCAATCCCGTTTTGTTAATACACGGGATTGACGATACAGAGGCAGTTTTCCATAAAATGAGGGCAAACCTAATACAACAAGGCTTGTCTGTACATGCACTGAATTTAGTACCAAATAATGGTGATGTGGGTCTTGATGAATTGGCAAAGCAGATAGCCGATTATGTTACGGCTACCTTTGCATCAGAACAACGCCTAGATTTAGTGGGCTTCAGCATGGGAGGAATTGTCAGCCGTTACTATGTCCAGCGACTAGGAGGAATTAACCGCGTGCAGAGGTTTATCACAATCTCTTCACCCCATCATGGAACTGTAGTTGCTTATGGCTCTCGGCGTCCTGGTTGCGTACAAATGCGCCCCGACAGCATTTTTCTCAAAGATTTAAATTCTGATGCCATAACATTGGGGCAGCTAGATTTTACGTCGATCTGGACACCTTATGATTTGATGATTGTTCCTGCCAATAGTTCACAAATGTCAGTAGGACGCGAAGTAATAGTCCCTGTCCCTCTACACCCCTGGATGCTGACAGACTCCAGAAGTTTAACAGTAGTCACAGCAGCTTTAAAAGAGCCTATTAAGCTACCCTTGTTGAAGAAAAAACTCAGTCACTAGCAGCTATAATTATTGCCGCGCTTGATTTATTCATCTTTTAATTACGAATTACGAATTACGAATTTTTTAAGTTCTATCCCCAATTTGTGTGTGTTCGTAACTTCCAAAAATCGCCTCTGAATGACTATAATACTTGAATTCCATGAGGTTATAAAAGGGATCTTCTAAAAAGAAAGTCCGATGCTCAAGAGGAGAACCAACAAAGCGATTTTTGGTTTCCTCACGAAAAAGTAACTTTTGTTGTTGTGCCCTTTCTAGTAAGTCTTGCCAATCACATTCTTGGGTAAAAATTAGCCCAAAGTGTCGGGGATAGATGGTAGCTTGCGCCCTCAAAGGTTCTTTGGTGACGTGAGCCACTAGTTGATGACCGTAGAGATTGAGAATCAAAGCGTGGCGGTTTTCACGACCAGGAATGCAGCCCAAGCCATCCACGTAATATGCTTTTGTTTGGGCAATGTCAGCCACAGGGAAAGCCAGATGGAATAAAGTTTGACTCATAGGTTGTTTCAAAAAAATTAGTAGTTACTCGATTTACAATTTATGCTGTTAGATGTTGCTTGTGGTCAACTTGAATACAGTTTTAATTAACATTAACTTATATCCTTTATGTTTATGACTCAGATTGGTGACTGAGTAATACTTTCTTTAGTCGCTATATCTATAGCTATGACTTCGCCCTGTCTTTATTATATAATTTATACTTAATTATTGAGATAACTGCTTTGTCTTGTGCAGCTATACTAATTTAGGTTGATGTTGGCACACATTTAATAACCTAAATTTAATCACTTAAAACTTATGGTGTTTTAGTAACTGAACACACTCTATAAAAGTTCTTTGGGTGCTTACTTATTCAAAGAGTCTAGCCAACTAAACAGAAGTTTTGCATTTTGTTTAATCCGCGTTCTTTAGTCAATATTGCAGTGTATATCTAAGATATTGTTTAAAGTTCAATACGCTTGGCTTGGCTTTGTGAAAAATAGTAGGTTGGGTTGAGCAATAGCGAAACCCAGCAAATGGTTGATAATGTTGAGTTTTGTTCCTCAAGTAAACCTAAACCACCTTTAGTTTTTACCTTTAACCCAAGCGTATTGGTTTATAGTTTTACACTCACCTTTCAGAGCGATGCCTACGCTATTTAGTTAATAATACAAATATATTACTTTAGCTGGAGAGGTTTTAGAAATTAAGCATTAAGCATGACAATTCGCTATTCTGTTGATATTCAAACAAAATTACTTATGATTTTAATTAATTCTGTAAGTCCCTGGTTAGTAGCAGTAGTATTGAATACAATCTTATTGGGTTTAGCTTGGATTGCTCCGAAAAAGCTACTTACCCCTGCTGGATTATTCCATGCGTGGTTTTTGGCGATCTTAATTTGGGTAACTCTTGGTTGGCAAGGATATGCAGTAGTAATGTTCTATTTTCTGGTTGGTTCTGGCGTTACTCGCATCGGTATGGCGCAGAAGGAGGCAGAAGGAATTGCCGAAAAGCGGTCTGGTGCAAGAGGCCCAGAAAATGTTTGGGGTTCCGCTTTGACTGGGGCGTTGTGTGCCTTGGGAGTAGGGATGATCAATTCGGGATTTTTTGTACCTAGTCCCCAATCCCTAGTTCCCAATCCTCAGTCCCTATTATTGTTAGGCTATGTAGCAAGTTTCAGTACCAAGCTGGCTGACACCACCGCCAGCGAAGTCGGTAAAGCTTATGGTAAAAGCACCTTTCTCATTACCACACTCCAACCAGTGCCACGGGGTACAGAGGGGGCAGTAAGCTTGGAGGGGACTTTAGCTGGTATTGTGGCTTCTGTAGCGATCGCATTTGTTGGTTGGGGAGTTGGTTTAATTGATCTATTGGGAGTCGCTTGGTGTGTGCTGGCAGCATTTATTGCTACTAACTTAGAAAGTGTGATTGGCGCGACACTACAATCTAAGTATGCTTGGCTGACTAATGAAGTAGTAAATATTTTTAATACATTAATCGGTGCGATCGCATCTGTGCTACTTGCTTGGTCATGGATAAGTTTCATTAAGTAAATCGCTGAAAATAAACAATTACTCGTTTAGGTGGGGCATTGGTAGAAAATAAGTAATCTGCCTTACTACTGCCCTAAAGCTGATATTTTAAATCCTGTTTTGTCCCCGCGAGACTGTAAAAGAGATTATGGAAAATTAAATGATTTCCTAGCCATATAATTTTTTAGCGATCTAGACGTAATTTTTTCATGGAATCTTTATCATTTTTGACAGTTAATCACCAGATGATTTCTATATGATTTAATTTAAAAGTCCTATAAGTGTTTCACAATTTTCACATAATTAGTTCATGGAATCTTTATCATTTTTAACAATTGATGACCAAATAATTTCTGTTGAGGAAGCAGTAAAGTACCTGCAAGCCTCTGGGAAATTGGGACAGTTCATTGGGGATATTCTCCGCCAGTACGTAATTGAGGAAGAAATCCGAACACGAGACGATATTGAAATTGGCACAGCAATAACTGAACAGGCAATTATTGACTTTAGGCTGAAAAATCAACTGACTGACCCCCAAAGTTTTCAAGAATGGTTAAAGACCAATAATACAGATTACGCTACCTTTCACACATCGGTTACTTTCGGTTATAAGTTAGAAAAACTGAAAGCTGTAGTCACTGAATCAAAACTCCAAGAATATTTTATTGAACGCAAAATTTTTTTAGATCGGATAGTACTTTCTCGGATCGTTGTTGATAATCGAGAATTGGCAGACGAACTACACACCCAAATTGAAGAAGGAGGTAGTTTTGAACAACTAGCTAAAGAGTATTCCCTTTCTGATGACCGAATTATGAACGGCATGATGGGAATTATCAGCCGAGGCAGTATGCCGGATATATTACGGGCAGCCATTGATGTGGCCAGTCCTGGACAATTGATCGGCCCAATAGAAATCGTTGGCAAAGACTCTCCGCAAGGAGAAGGACCTTATGGTTTGTTTCGAGTAGAACAATTTCTGCCAGCGTCTTTAGAAGATACTCAACTACAGCAAGCACTACAAAATGAGTTGTTTGAGAAATGGCTAGCAGAGAAAATTCAAAAACTGACAGTCAAGTTACAAGTGAGTTAAAAATTCTGGATAATGAATCTTTACGATTAAAAGTGCTAGCTTCTTTACCTTGGAATCAGCCACCACTATGCTGGCTGACTCCCGAACAACAATCCCAATTAGAAAATGAGTCCCAAACCCGCCAGTATCGTCTGGGAGAAAAAATCTGGTCAAACGATGTCGGCGGTTATCAATTCTTAATTGTGGCTGGGAAAGTCCGCTTGCGAGAAGAGGGAGTTAGCAAACCTTTAGCTGCCCTAGATGTGGGGGATTGGTTTGGTGACTTGCAAAAGCTGTCTGGGGATTTCAAAGCTGTAGCCGCTAGTAAAGAAGTGGTAGTAGTTTGTTGGCATACTGCGCTGTGGAATGAATTGTCTAACCCACAAATTCAGGAGTTCTGGCAAGTGTTACCAGTGGAAATGGAGGGAGAAAAAGAAACATTTTCCTTCTCTTCCAATCCTTCACTAATATCAGCCTCGGATGGAACTTCTAGCCCCCACAGTCTCCAACCTCAAAGAGGACTCCCATCTGCCAATCTAATTATCTCAAATTACCCCTTTGTTGCTAACTGGAACACTGCTGCTGCTTGTTTAACAATGGTGGCGCAACAGTTAGAAAATTCTGTGCAACTGGAATGGGTACAACGCCAACTCAGAGGACAACGCCCAAAACAAGTTGTAGAAGCAGGAGAAAAGTTAGGGTTAGTGTTACGGCGGTTACAAGTGAATTGGGCTGAGTTGCGACAGCTGTCATTTCCAGCTTTACTGCTGTGGAATTCTGACTCACCCCAGAGTCCATCCTGGGTGGTAGCTTATGGAGTTAAAGGCGATCGCTTAATTATCGCTAATCCTCTAAATCCCGAACGAACTTGTGAAAGCTTGCCGCAGTCAATAGTTGAAGCCTCTTGGGATGGACGATTTTGGCAAGTAGAACTCATATCCCAGCAAGAAAAATTTAACCTCAGTTGGTTCACCCCAGCAGTTTGGAAGTATAAGGGATTGCTAATAGAAGTATTGTTAGCATCTTTTACCTTGCAGCTTTTGGGATTAACAACACCGCTAATTACCCAAGTTGTCATTGATAAAGTGATGGTGCAGGGGAGTTTGCCGACTCTTGATGTGATGGCGATCGCACTTTTATGCGTAGCCATATTTGAGTCCATACTAGGCATTCTGCGCTTATTCATCTTTACTCATACAGCTCGTCGTTTGGATTTGAGCTTATCAGCACAGCTATTTCGCCATCTGATGCGTCTGCCATTAGCTTATTTTGAGTCGCGGCGCGTCGGAGACACAGTAGCAAGAGTCCAGGAACTCGAACAAATTCGTCAGTTTCTCACAGGTACAGCATTAACTGTGATTCTAGATAGCATCTTTGCTGTGGTGTACCTGGCATTGATGTTTTACTATAATATCCCACTCACCTTTGTCGCCTTAGCAGTACTACCACTGTTTGCCACATTAACGATAGTTGCAACACCAATTCTGCGTAACTGGCTCAACGAAACCTTTAATCGGAGTGCCGATAGTCAATCGTTTCTAGTAGAGACAATCACCGGAATTCACTCCGTTAAAGCCCATGCAGCCGAACCAGTAGCCCGCGATCGCTGGGAAGGCTTATTTGCTCGCTTCATTCGCACAGGTTTTAAAGCCTCTACTACCTCCAATATCAGCAGCAACATTGGTGACTTTCTTACCAATTTTTCCACCATGCTGATTCTCTGGTTTGGCGCTAAGTTAGTCATCGAACAAAAGCTCACAGTTGGACAGCTAGTTGCATTTCAAATGCTGTCTGGTCGAGTCACAGGCCCACTTTTGCGTTTAGTACAGTTGTGGCAAAACCTTCAACAAGTGCTACTTTCTGTAGATCGTATTGGTGATATTCTTAACGTCTCTCCAGAAGCAGAACTGGGAACTGGTCTAGTTTTACCACCCTTAAAAGGACAAGTCACCTTCGAGCAAGTATTTTTCCGTTACCGCCCGAACTTTGAAGCAATTCTGCGGGGAATCTCTTTCAATGCCGAACCAGGGCAATTTGTTGGCATTGTTGGACGCAGCGGTTCTGGTAAAAGTACCCTGTCTAAGCTATTGCAACGCCTCTATCAAATTGAATCAGGACGCATCCTGATTGATGGTTTTGATATTAAAAGTGCCGATTTAGCATCACTGCGGCAACAAGTTAGTGTAGTTCTCCAAGAAGACTTTTTATTCAACGGTTCCATTTTGGAAAATATCACTCTCGGTACTCCTGACATTACCGCAGAGCAAGTAGTAGAAGCGGCAAGATTAGCAGTAGCTCACGACTTCATCAGTCAATTACCCTACGGTTACGAAACTAATGTGGGTGAACGCGGTACAGCCTTATCTGGTGGACAGAGACAACGTATTGCCCTAGCAAGGTTATTTCTTTCCCAAGCGCCAATTTTAGTTTTGGATGAAGCTACCAGCGCTTTGGATAGTGAAACTGAACAACAAGTACTGCAAAACCTGCAAAAAGTTTCTGCAAACCGTACCGTGTTCTTGATTGCTCACCGCTTTGCCCCCCTCAAACGTGCTGATTTGATTTTGGTATTGGAGCAAGGGGTGATTGCCGAACGTGGTACTCATTCACAGTTGTTGCAACAAAAAGGTTTGTATTGGTCATTATATCAACGGCAGCAAGCAAACATTTAGTAGATTTAACTAGTAGTATTCAAGCTAGTTTTGAAAGTTTGTAGTCATGGCTTTAGAGCTTAGAAAATAAGGGTTAAAGTCCTGACTGCGAATTTGCTTATTCATCAATTAAAACTTGACAGACTGCTAGCTCAAAGCTTGCGAATATATAAAAGCTCAGAGTTTGTCAAGCGGCTAAAGAAGACTTTTTAGCGAATGGAGCATAACTTCATTCGCCATTTAAATTTGCTTTTAAACTTGTCATGTAACAGGATGATAAATATTGCGATCGCAAATATCAGTAATACAAGTCAAGAATTGACATACTCCTCGGCGTAAACGCACGAGAATTACTTAAGTGTTAATTAAATTAGGGGTACAACAATTGTTGTACCCCTAAAGATTAACTATATTTAATCCGATCAAAAACCAATATAGAATAATAATCAACCTCGGAACTACCGGATTATAAGCAATTTTTCACATTTAATACATTTAGATTAATGGTTTGCCAATGCAAATACTTTTTTGCTTGCCTGCGTGGGATAAGTGACGCTAGTGTTAAAAGAAATCGTGCAAAACAAGACCCTCATCCCAGAAGTCGAATAGGAAGCTAGAATGGCAATTCCAAATAAAGAAGTAAAATCTAATACTGATATTTTAGATAATAGACCGCACCCAAACTCGTATCCAGGTTCGCATTCCTAAAGACTTGCAGTGAGGAACCAGTCATTTCACGGCTGGTTTCTCACTATGGCATTACCAGTCATTATTGCTGATGCTCAGGTAAGCGCAAACGTGCCACAACATAGCTGCTTCGATTTGGAACTGCAAGGTACTGTTTCCCAAATTGAAAGCGCCCTAACTTACCTGGATGAGCTGGATTTAGAAGTTTTGCACCAATCTAGCCCTGAAGAAGACGGTTGGTAAATCTTAGTTAGGAGTTAGGAGTTAGAAGTTAAAAAATTCATAATTCATAACTCCTAACTGTTAACTCTTAACTTTGTTTAAGCCATTTGATTTTCAATCGCCCACCGCGCTAATTCAGTGCGGTTGTGGAGATTGGTTTTGCCCAACATATTGGACACATGGCTTTCAACCGTGCGCTGACTAACATTTAGTTCTTCAGCAATTTCCCGGTTGGCTAGACCCCTAGCAACGAACTGGACTACTTTCAGTTCGGTTGGGGTTAATTGCACATCGAAGGGAACCTGGATACGGGAACCGTTTTCGCCTCCTTTAGCTTGGTGTTCTTTCCAACGGATAGTTTGTTTCAGCGAGGATTCAACTTGCGCTACGAGTTCTTCTGGTTCAAAGGGTTTGACCATATAAACATCAGCACCTTTATTCAGACCCTTAACTCGGTCTGCACTTTGTCCCTTAGCTGAAAGGAAAAGAACCGGAATCCAGCTGGTGCGTTCGTTTTGCCGGACTTGCTCTACAAAAGTATATCCGTCCATTTCCGGCATCATCACATCGCAGATGATCATGTCTGGAACATCTTGCTCTAAAATTTCCAGAGCTTCACGTCCATTTTCGGCGGTAATGACTTCATATCCCCGGAATTCTAAGTAATCCTTCACCAGCAAGATGAGGTTAGGGTCATCATCAATCAATAGAAGTCGTTTGTGATCTTTCATGCTGGGTTCTTTCATAGCAGTGGCACTTGTCGCGCTTCGGTCCATCAAAGTCTTGAATATTTATCCTCTATGGTGGGTTATTCGAGATGTTGTCCTTTTTCCTACTTAACTTGCCTTTGCTGTCTCGAAGTCTCAAAAATGCCGAGCACTTTCAATAGACTAGTAGCTCGATAGCAAAAGTCCAGCAAGGATACGTATAGCAGTAGTATCTATAATGCGCTATTATATATCGCATTGAAAGAGTCGGGGTCAAAAACACTGATAAAATAATAATCCTTCTGACTCACAAGTAAGTATTGGCTTAAAGATGACCCTACCTCAAAAGCAACCCGCACTTTCTTTAAGCTTACTGCTATAGCATATCCTTTGGTTGTTAAGCCTCTATAAGGTGTTCACAAGAAACTAGGGAAGTTTCTGGCAAAAGATGGGTTAAAAACGCATATTTTTCTACCACCTTATTGCCTATTAAGTGTTCTCGGACAAGCCGCAGGGTAACTTCCGGGTTTTCTTGGCGACACCAGACACCATCAGGGTAAACCACCATTATGGGTCTAGAGCAAGAAACACGCAAGCAGTTGGCTTCAGTTTTAAAGACGCAAATGGGATGACTCTGTTGCGGTTCATCGAGTTTTAACTCTTTAAATCGCTTTTTTAAGTATTCCCAGGATTCCAGACTAGCTCGTTTTGAGCCGCGATTGGCAATTGCCTGGTCAGCGCCAATAAAAATATGCCGCTGAATTTTTGCAAGTCCTAAACTTTCTACCCAATTGCTCAGGGCCTTATGTTTTAAAGACTTAGTGGTTTTGGAAATTTGATGGCTGGACTGGATCACCCTATTGTTACTCATCGAGCGGCTCCCTGATTACAGTTCTATAGCAATTTCCCACCTTTGAAAATAGAAAAGGAATGGGGACGAATTCTCATAACTCCTAACTTTCTAGTACAGAGACGATTAATCGCGTCTCTCCCTACTCTCTTCGTAGCTTACCGAACAGAACCCGCAAGGTAGAAATAATTAAGCATTTGTACTTAAGTACATCTATGACCCTGTAGTTCGGGAACCCGTACTAAAGGAATTCTTGCCATTGGATGCAATTTTTCGGTAGATTAGCACTCAGGAGTTGAGAGTGCTAATCTCTAAAGGAAAGAAATAATATGGCAGCTTTATCTCTAAGCGTTTCTACAGTTAAACCTTTAGGCGATCGCGTTTTCGTAAAAGTGAACGCCTCTGAGGAAAAGACCGCAGGTGGTCTGTATTTGCCCGATACCGCCAAGGAAAAGCCCCAGGTAGGGGAAGTAGTGGCTCTTGGCCCTGGCAAGCGTAATGACGACGGAAACCGTCAGGAATTGGAAATCAAAGTCGGCGATAAGGTGCTGTACTCTAAGTACGCTGGCACTGATATCAAGCTAGGCACCGAAGAATATGTACTGCTTTCTGAAAAAGATATTTTAGCAGTCGTTATTTAGTGGTCATTAGTCATTGGTCATTAGTCATTAGCCAATGACAGAGGACAAATGACAAATGACGTAGACCCCCTCCGGGCGGCTTCCCGAAGGGTAGAACAAAAGATAAATGACAAAGGACAACTAACAAGAAATTATGGCAAAGCGCATTATCTACAACGAAAACGCCCGTCGCGCCTTGGAACGAGGCATTGACATCCTGGCTGAGGCTGTAGCTGTTACCCTTGGCCCCAAAGGTCGCAACGTAGTCCTAGAAAAGAAATTTGGCGCACCTCAGATTGTTAATGATGGTGTAACGATCGCCAAAGAAATCGAATTAGAAGACCATATTGAAAACACTGGTGTAGCTCTGATTCGTCAAGCTGCTTCTAAGACCAATGATGCTGCGGGTGATGGTACTACCACTGCTACCGTTTTAGCTCATGCGATCGTCAAAGAAGGCTTACGGAACGTTGCAGCTGGTGCTAACGCAATTTCCTTGAAGCGTGGTATTGACAAAGCTACTGCCTTTTTGGTAGACAAAATCAAAGAACACGCCCGTCCAGTGGAAGATTCCAAAGCTATTGCCCAAGTTGGTGCAATCTCGGCTGGTAATGACGAAGAAGTCGGTCAGATGATTGCCCAAGCAATGGATAAGGTGGGTAAGGAAGGCGTAATTTCCCTAGAAGAAGGGAAATCTATGTTCACCGAGTTGGAAATCACTGAAGGGATGCGCTTTGACAAAGGCTACATCTCTCCTTATTTTGCTACCGACCCTGAGCGGATGGAAGCGGTTTTTGATGAGCCTTTCATACTGCTGACCGATAAGAAAATCGCTTTGGTACAAGACCTTGTACCAGTGTTAGAGCAAGTAGCTCGTGCTGGTCGTCCTTTGGTGATTATCGCTGAAGATATTGAAAAAGAAGCTTTGGCAACCTTGGTAGTAAACCGTTTGCGCGGTGTACTAAACGTGGCTGCTGTTAAGGCTCCTGGTTTTGGCGATCGCCGCAAAGCACTACTGGAAGACATCGCTGTTTTGACCGGTGGTCAACTAATTACCGAAGATGCTGGTTTGAAGCTAGATAACACCAAGCTGGATAGCCTGGGTAAAGCTCGCCGGATCACCATTACCAAGGACAGCACCACAATTGTTGCCGAAGGTAACGAAGCTGCTGTTAAAGCTCGTGTAGAACAGATTCGTCGTCAAATCGATGAAACCGAATCTTCTTACGACAAAGAGAAATTACAAGAGCGTCTTGCTAAACTCTCTGGTGGTGTTGCTGTAGTGAAAGTGGGTGCAGCGACCGAAACCGAAATGAAAGACAAGAAGCTGCGCCTAGAAGACGCTATCAACGCCACCAAAGCTGCTGTGGAAGAAGGTATCGTTCCTGGCGGTGGTACAACTCTGGCTCACCTTGCTCCTGAATTGGAAGTTTGGGCAAAGAGCAATCTTAAAGATGAAGAGTTGATTGGTGCGTTGATTGTCGTTCGCGCCTTACCTGCACCTCTGAAGCGGATTGCTGAAAACGCCGGTCAGAATGGTGCTGTGATCGCTGAACGCGTGAAAGAGAAAGAATTCAACGTTGGCTACAATGCTGCGACAAACGAATTCGTCGATTTGTTAGCTGCTGGTATTGTTGACCCTGCTAAAGTGACTCGTTCTGCTCTGCAAAACGCTGCTTCCATCGCTGGTATGGTGTTGACAACCGAATGTATTATAGTTGACAAGCCTGAACCTAAAGATAGCGCTCCTGCTGGCGCTGGTGCTGGTGGCGGTGACTTCGATTACTAATACGTAGTTAGATAATTTGTTAAAACGGCTGCTTCCCTTGTGGAGGCGGCTATTTTTTTGTGCCAAAAGAAGAGGAAAAGGGTGAGTTACGACAACGCTTGTAAATATTTAGCTGAACAGTACCCAGCCGAGTTTGTGCGTTGGTTGCTTGGGGTAGAGGTACAACAAATTGAAGTTTTAAAAACGGAACTCACGCTTGAACCAATTCGCGCGGATTCTGTGACATTTTTGCAAGCGGCTAACCAAATTTTGCACATTGAATTTCAAATTTTGACGAAATCTAATCCGGCGCTTAATTTCCGAATGCTCGATTATTCTGTGAGGTTGAAGCGCCAATACCGTTGTCCTGTAGTGCAAGTGCTAATCTTTTTGCAAGAAACTACTAACGAAATGGCTTTTACTGAAGAATATCGGGACAACACGACGATTCACCAATATCAAGTTGTTCGTCTTTGGGAGCAAGATTCAACACTATTTTTAGTTAATCCGGCGCTGTTACCTTTAGCAAGTTTGACGTGAACTGACTCGCCACAAACTTTACTGGCACAAGTGGCTGAACAAGTCGCTACAATTCCAGATAGGGAGGAGCGACAAAATATCGCGGGTTGTGTAGAAATTCTGGCGGGTTTGCGGTTTGAAAAGGATTTGGTTCGACAATTTTTACGGGAAGATATTATGAAAGAGTCTGTAATTTATCAAGATATCGTTCAAAAGGAAGCCTTTAAATTGATAAGTCGTCAGCTTAAACGGCGCTTTGGTGATATTGATGGATCATTAGTTGAGCAGGTTCGGAATTTATCTGCCGAACAGTTAGAGGATTTGGGAGAGGCGTTGTTGGATTTTTCGGAAGTTGCTGATTTGGTAGCTTGGTTAGAGCAGCAGTAGAGGGACTAAAATTTTTACAGAAGGATATTATTAAATAGTCTGCAATTTATCAAGATATTTTGCAGCAATAAAAGTAGGTTAATAAACTATAACCTGATGTCTACTAAATCACCATTTTGAAAAAATTGGCGCATCCTTCATATAACAAGTATAATCAGGTACAAAACACTGGATTAGATTAGAAAATATGACTAGCAATAAAACTAAAGTGATTTCAATTTTTAACAATAAAGGTGGTGTTGGCAAAACTATTATTACATGGAATTTAGGAGATGCGCTTGCACGAAGAGGCAAAAAAGTGCTGTTAATAGATTTTGATCCACAATCAAATCTTTCAATAGCAATGTTAGGGGATCGATTTACAAATATTTTACCAAGCCCAGAAAATCCTTATGGAACTACTATAAGAGCATATCTACAGAGGTTTTTGCAAAATGAAGGTACATTACAGTTATATAAACATAAAGGATACAGAACTAGCAATAATGTTGATTTAATTGCTAGTGATGCTTGGTTGAATGTCTATTCAGAATCACTAAGTGTTGGATCGGATTTACTCACTGGTAATGGGCTTGAAAAATATTCAATCATAAGCAGGTTAATACAAGAAGCTAATAGTACCGAAAATAAGGAGTATGATTATGTATTAATTGACTTACCACCCTCATTTAATAATTTGGTTAGAACTGCACTATATTCTTCTAACTATTTTATTGTTCCTTGTACATCTGATATTTTTTGCTCGTATTGTGTTGGACTAATAGGAGAAACACTACCAAGGTTTATTAAGGAATGGCAAATAGGATGTCAACTACATGATACTAATAATCCTCATACTCAAAAATATATAAATCTTGGTAAACCTGTATTTGCAGGTTGGGTTTTTAATGGATATGACACAAGAAAGCCTAAAGATGAGACAACTAAGAAAATAATTGCAGCAGATAACGCAATGGGACTACAGATCATACAGAAGGTCAAAGAACTTGTTGAAACACTAGAAAATAAAATAAAGGAACATCCTTCTGTTTTGAAAAATACCTCATTTAAATATTTCCAGTTAGGTGGAATAGAAGATATGAACATTCTTGTACAAAATAGTATGTGGCTAAACTGCCCTATCGCAACACTAGATCGAATGGAACCAGTAAGAAATCTTCAAGATAGAGTGCAATGGTCGCCAAACCAATTAGATCAAATCCAGGCATTAAAGAATAGCTTTCTAACAATAGCTGATAGAGTAATTAAGCACTGTATTTAAAAAAATAAATTTACATCTATATTTATTTGCAGGCTTTGTATCAGCATTTTCATAAGGACTGTGATTTTGTCTACATGGTTTATCGATTTGGCATAGACCTGGAGAAGCGATCGTGTTTTAACGACTTTAATTTTTATCGTATCGCTTTTCTGGACTAGAGCGATCGCCTTCTAATTTTGCATAAAAACCTATGAGCCAAATTAATCCCGAACCAACTTTATTGGAATTTCACCGCATTTTAAAACCATCAGCACGCTTGGCTGTGGTGTGGAATAACCGCGATAGAGAAGATGCGTTAACTACAGAATATAGCCGAATAGTCTGCGAAGCATCTAATAATCATCCAGCAGAATCTCGAATGCAATCGGTAGAGCCACTATTAGTAACTACCTATTTTATTAACATCCGTGAATATAATTTTACTTATAAACAACAGTTAGATTTAACTGGACTTATTGGAAGAGCAATGAGTGTTTCTTATCTACCGCATGAAGGTTTGGGATATGAACAGCTTATTGATAATTTTCAAGAATTATATCAGCGCTTTCGTGATGAGAGTGGTTTTGTCTATATGGTCTATCGCACTAGCGTACATCTTGGAGAAGTTATTTAAAAATAAAAATGGGAATCATAAAAAGTAGAGTGCGTTAATTCACTCTCAATAAATATCAGGATTCACATGGCACAACCAAAATATGAAGGTTATTGCGGATGCACTCCTACTAAATTAGTCCGAGAAAAGTTTGGAGATGTTAATGTTTATGCCCAAAATGCTAAATCACTTTTAACAAAAGCTACTGGTTTTATTGGTGATTATGATTTTACTCTAAATCCTTACAGGGGATGTCAATACGGTTGTAGCTATTGCTATGCTGCTGCATTTAGCCCTAATGCCCAAATGCGCCAAGATTGGGGAAAATGGGTAATTTTTAAAGAAAATGCTGCTGATATTTTAGCGAAAGAATTAAAAAAATGGTATGAAAAAAATCCTCACACTCCTCCTAGAATATACATGAGTAGCGTTACTGATCCTTATCAACCCCTTGAGTCTAAATATCAGCTGACTCATCGGTTATTGCAGGTAATGCTTGATGTGAGAGATGATCTTTATCCAACTCCAACTTTGGTGATTCAAACTCGTAGCCCAATTATTACTAGAGATATTGATTATTTACAACGATTTAAGCGATTGCGAATTAATATGAGCATTCCCACTGGGAGCGAATTAGTGAGAAAAGATTTTGAACCGCGATCGCCAAGTATTAAAGCTAGACTAAATGCTATCATTAAAATTAAACAAAGTATTGATTATTTCAAAGGTTTTGTTCCAAAAATTTCTATCACTATTACCCCTTTACTTCCTACTTAGCAACTGATGAAGCTGCTTTTATTGGCAAACTAGCCATCGCCGATAGGGTTGTAATTCAAACTTTTCATGCAAGCCAGAGTCGTTCTCTCATTGCATCAACTCGCCAAGAAGCTGAAGAAATTAAGCAAAAATACGCTTGGTGGTATGACGATGAGAAATTAAGCTATATGAAATTTAAGGAAAAGTTAGTTTCTCGGCTTCCAAGTGTAGAAATTATGGAAGGTAAAGAGGGATTTGGTTATGAGTAATCCTATCACAAATTGGTGGCGAAGTTAGCAGTTTAAATTATCTTTGAGACGCGGAGATACCCGACGTTCAACGCAATTATTGCAAGAAATTCAAAAATCAGGTGCAAGATTCTCATGGTTAGAAAAACTATTTAGGGATAAACTTCAATTTGAACACTATTCCCAAGAATACAAACGACAAACAGAAACTTTAAGTAAACAATTAACAGAAGCATCTCAGCAAAAAGATGATTTTATATTAATACCAAATGATGAGTTTGTTAAATATATCTATAAAGTTTTTAACTTAATACAGCACGATGAATATAAACTGCAACCTACTGGTATTGATGAACGTATATTTGATGATTTTGAATCAAAACTAGTTGAATATCTCAAAGAAGAATTTAGTAAAATTCCTGAAAAAAAATTATTTATTAAGCTAGAAGATGCTCTTGAGGATATTAATAACTTAAAAATTGGACAAGACCCAGACTACCGTTTTAGTCTAACTCCTCATGTCTACTTTATGAAGTATTTTTTAGACAATGTATATTGCATATATTTAGCTTGGTTTCTCATTTACCAGGATGCTTTACTACCAAGTAAGGTTAATATCCTTGATATTGCAGCAGGGCCAGGAACAGTTGCTTATGGTTTAGCTTTATTTCTCCAAAGTAGTAGCGGTTTTTTTCATATCCCACAAATGCATATATCCTACTACTCTTTAGAAAAACAAGATGCTTTCCAGTTTCGTGGGCTTCAGTTTTGGCGACGATATATAGAATCGCGTCTAACCCCAGTAAATACATTCTTCCGCTTTGTTACTAGTGATATTTTTACTTGGAAAACTCAATCGAATAATCTACCCAAAGATTTTTTCGACTTTATCGTAATTTCCCACTGTTTCTTTATAGATAAAGCGAAGACGGTTGAAGCTAATAATACTTACAAGCAAATATTTGCCACTAGCTTAAAAAACTCAGGTTATATCCTGCTAATTGTGCAAAATAAAAAGTTATTCAAAATTTACGATGTTCACCAAGTTGAAAACCAAGAACAGGAAAAAAATGTAGTGGATAAATTTCTAGCAGAACTGGGATTAGAGTTAGTCTGGTATAGGTATCTAACCTCAACAGGTTCAAGAACATCTTTACCCGGTGCTGAATTTGCTAAGTTTGCTCAAGACAAATTACCAAAAAAGCTGTATATGAGTCCAATACTGCAACAATATTTTGGTCAGAAGCATCAGTCAAACTATACATTAGATGATTATGTAGTCTTGGCGAAAAAATCATGAGAAATTGCAGCCAAAGTAGTATATAATGCATTAAATAAATATAAGATATCTGAACTTTAATTTTGAATTTATAAATGATCTGCAATTCACAAATAGCAGAAGGTTGGCATGGCAAACTTAATTTAGTCTATGCCGATCGCCAGGGTAAAACCCAATTAATTTACAATCACCAACAAGCGCCCCTGAAGGTACAGCGCCCATTTTACCCAGAAGGCCAAAAAGTTTGTCATAGCGTCATTTTACACACGGCTGGGGGCATGGTGGGAGGCGATCGCTTATCCTCTAATATTCACCTCCAACCCCAAGCCCAAACCTTAATCACCACGGCGGCTGCAAGCAAAATATACCGCAGTAATGGCTTACAAGCTAGACAAACCATCCAGATGCAGGTTGACGCTGATGCTTGTTTAGAATGGTTGCCGCAAGAGACAATTTTATTTAACAACGCGATTTATCGGCAAGATTTACGGGTAGAATTAGCAACCGGGGCTAGCTTTTTAGGCTGGGAAATTACCCGATTTGGCCGCAGTGCTAGAGGAGAAAAATTCTTACAGGGAGAATGGCGATCGCACACGGAAATTTGGCAAGAAGGTATTCCTTTATGGATTGATCGGCAATGCTTACGGGGTAGCGAAGAAACTTTTCACAGTCCCCACGGTTTGGGTGGAAAACCAATTGTAGGTAGTCTAGTTTGGGTTGGTGGTGCAGTCTCAGGAGAAATTGTTGAAAAAACGCGAAATTTATGGGATGGGGAAGGGGAAGCGGGTGTTAGTCGATTACAACATGGATTATTGTGTCGATATCGCGGTGCTTCTACATCTGAGGTGAGAAACTGGTTTATTGATGTTTGGCAGTTGCTGCGAGTTTTTTTCTTGAATCGTGGTAATTGTATACCAAGAGTTTGGCAGGTTTGAACGAACCGCAGAGGTGCAGATAACACAGAGGAGATAAGAATGCAACTTACGCCGCAGGAAAAAGATAAGCTATTAATTTTTACTGCTGCTTTATTAGCAGAAAGACGTAAAGTAAGGGGTTTAAAACTAAATTATCCTGAAGCTGTTGCTTATATTTCTGCTGCTATTTTAGAAGGTGCAAGGGATGGGCAAACTGTCGCTGAATTAATGAGTTATGGTACAACTCTATTGACGCGGGATGATGTCATGGAAGGTATACCTGAAATGGTGCATGACGTACAGGTAGAAGCTACTTTTCCTGATGGCACAAAGTTAGTGACAGTACATAATCCAATTCGTTAAGTTTGGAACTTTAAATTTATTATGATTCCTGGGGAAATTATCACACCAGAAGGTGAAATTGAACTAAATGTTGGTCGTCCAACTATAAAATTACAAGTGTCAAATACAGGTGATCGCCCCATACAAGTCGGTTCCCACTATCACTTTTATGAAGTCAACACCGCCTTAAACTTTGACAGAGAACAAGCGCGAGGAATGCGCCTCGATATCCCCGCCGGAACCGCAGTTCGCTTTGAACCAGGCGACGAAAAAGAAATAACTCTCATCCCCCTCCTTGGTACTCGCCAAGTCTACGGCTTCAACGCCAAAATTAACGGAAACCTCTAAAAACCCTCTGCGTACCTCTGCGCTTCCCTCCGCGTCCCTTTGCGTTAAAAAAAAGGATTTTATATGCCTTACAGAATGGATCGCCGCGCCTACAGCGAAACCTATGGCCCAACAATAGGCGATCGCATCCGACTTGCAGACACAGAATTATTTATTGAAGTTGAACAAGATTTCACCACCTACGGCGACGAAGTTAAATTCGGCGGCGGTAAAGTCATCAGAGATGGTATGGGACAATCCCCAATTTCTAACGCCGATGGTGCTGTAGATTTAGTAATTACCAATGCCTTAATTCTCGATTGGTGGGGTATTGTCAAAGCAGATATCGGCATTAAAGATGGCAAGATTTTCAAAATTGGTAAAGCCGGAAATCCTTATATTCAAGACAATGTAGATATTATTATTGGCCCTGGAACTGAAGCTTTAGCCGGTGAAGGAATGATTCTCACTGCTGGCGGTATCGATGCCCATATTCATTTTATTTGTCCCCAACAAATTGAAGTGGCGATCGCTTCCGGTATTACCACCATGCTCGGCGGTGGTACTGGCCCTGCCACAGGTACAAATGCCACTACCTGCACCCCCGGCCCTTGGAATATTTACCGAATGCTGCAAGCTGCTGATGCTTTTCCCGTCAACTTAGGATTTATGGGCAAAGGGAACGCCAGTCAACCCCAAGGACTTGTAGAACAAGTAAATGCCGGTGCAATGGGGTTAAAACTTCATGAAGACTGGGGAACCACACCCGCAGCAATTGATACTTGCCTCAGCGTTGCCGATGAATATGATGTGCAAGTAGCGATTCATACTGATACCCTGAACGAAGCCGGATTTGTCGAAGATACGATCGCAGCTTTTAAAAATCGCGTCATCCACACTTACCACACTGAAGGCGCAGGTGGCGGACACGCGCCAGATATCATCAAAGTTTGCGGACAAGCCAACGTTTTACCATCTTCCACCAATCCGACACGCCCTTACACCGTCAACACCTTAGACGAACACCTGGATATGTTGATGGTATGTCATCACCTTGATCCTGCGATCGCTGAAGATGTCGCTTTTGCCGAATCTCGCATCCGCCGAGAAACCATCGCCGCCGAAGACATTTTGCACGACTTAGGCGCATTTAGCATGATTGCTTCCGATTCCCAGGCGATGGGAAGAGTAGGCGAAGTAATAATTCGTACCTGGCAGACATCTCACAAAATGAAGGTGCAGCGAGGAACTCTTAACCCACAAGGAACTGAGCAAAAAGCAGATAATTTTCGTGTAAAAAGATATGTTGCTAAGTATACAATTAACCCTGCGATCGCTCACGGAATTGCTCAATATGTGGGTTCAGTGGAAGAAGGAAAATTAGCAGATTTATGTTTGTGGCGTCCGGCATTTTTTGGCGTGAAACCAGAGATAGTCATTAAAGGCGGAATGATTGCATGGTCGCAAATGGGCGATGCTAACGCCAGTATTCCCACACCGCAACCAGTGTATATGCGACCGATGTTTGGTAGTTTTGCAGGTGCGCGTCATGCCACATCATTAACTTTTGTTTCCCAAGCAGCTTTAGAGAAAGAAATTCCCAGCCAACTAGGTTTACAAAAAGCAGCAGTTGCCGTTTCTGGAACACGCCAATTGAGTAAGCGGGATATGAAGCTGAATGATGCACTACCCCACATTGAAGTAGATCCAGAAACATATCAAGTTAGGGCAGATGGAGAGTTGCTGATTTGTGAACCTGCGACAGTTTTACCAATGGCACAGAGGTACTTTTTGTTTTAGAGTTACGATCAAATAGTTAAACGTTGCATCTGATGTAGAAAATCATGCTACCTTTTAAGAAAAAAATAGTGACTGATGAAGCGATGCGTCCGGTAGCGGTGTTGATTGATTATCAGGACTGGCAGCAAATTGAGAAGATATTAGAAGCTCATCAATCACAACAAAAACAAGAGTTCAATTTAAACCAGTATGCTGGCGTAATTCAACTAACTCAAGACCCTCTGGAATATCAGCAGCAAATTAGGGATGAGTAATGTTGACACAACCTTTGATTTTTTTAGATACAAATGTAGTCTTGTATTTTTTGGGTGGTCGCTTGGTAAATCCACTACCATCAGGACAATATTTTATTTCAGTGATTACTGAAATTGAATTGCTCTCTTATCCGAGTCTCAGTTTAGAAGAAGAAAGACAAATTATTGATTTTTTAAATAAAATTACAATCATTGGTATTGATAGTAATATTAAAAATTTAACAATTGCATTTCGCAAACAATACAAACTCAGGCTTCCTGACGCAATAATTGCAGCAACTGTAAAATCTCTAAATGCAACATTGTTTACAAATGATGTAATATTGGTGAATTTAACAGAAATTAATACTCAGTCAGTGCAAATTGTGTAATTGGTGCGATGTCTACGACGGGCAACTTTTGGAAAGGCTACCCTATTCCTTGAAACGAGAATATTATCGCACTAATTATCCTGGAGATAAGTAGGGCTTGCTGAAAAAGTCGTATTTAAGGCAGATCGAGAATCAACTAACAATGCTTGTAAGTGGAAAGAATAAAATATTATATGACTCAAAGTGATTCATATAATATTTTCTAATCACCCAAACATTAAAATAGGGTAAATACAGTATTTCCTAAAATAAATACAAAAAAAAGTCATAATAATCCGCCGTAGTAATGTGGAAAGATTCATGACTAGAAAATTTATAGCAATTGCTGTTTCAGAAGTATTAGAAAGTTTGGTCATCAATCGAGCAAGGCTATATCTTCTTTTTGCTTCTCCAAATTTCCCTTCAATACAATTACGGTCTCTCTCGTCTAATTGTGTCTGTTTTTTGGTTTCTTTACTGATATTTTTTGGAGGTCGTCCTAATGGTATACCACTAATTCTAATTCCTCTTTCTTTACACCATTTTCTATTGTCTTTGGTTCGATAAATCTGGTCTACATGTATAGATTCTGGATAGAACCCTGTTGCTAGTTTAAAAGCTTCTACCTGCGCTTTTAAGTCACTTGATTCATTAAAATTATCCCAACTAATTCGGTCTAAAAATACATAACCTTCATAACAACTAGCTGATAATTTGGCTCCAAATTCTACTGATGAACCAGCTTTTCCCCTAATGATTGGACGCACATGAGGTTGTGTTAAACTCACTATTCTATCGTCAACACGAGAAAGGCTATTCTCATACATGAATAACTGTTGCCGACATACTTCATTTACGACTAATAGTATTTTATATTTTTGGGCACTCAGCCACTCCAGCTTGCCTCCAGAGGCTAATAGCCTATCTATATATGATAGATTTCTTTTCAGATATTGTAGTTGTCTCTTTATTACTTTTCTTCTTTGTTTTTTCGATGGTCGTCGCTTTTTCGCTACGTCTAGATATTCTTTTCTAGCTGTATTTCTATAAGTTCTGGGCTTTTTCTTTTCGTTGTCATCTAATTCTTCATACAGAATATCTATTATTTCTTCGGTTTGCTCTCTCGCTTCGTTCAATAATCCTAAATCTGTCGGATATTTAATATCTGCTGGTACACAAGTTGCATCTAATTTTAATTTACCTTGATTTCTTTCTTCATTTATTTTTTCTTCTCCTCCACTGCTAATAACTTTTTTTCATTTACTTCTTCATTTTCTTTCTCTCGACTATTCTTGACCATCCTCTGATTCATTCTATTAACTAATCCAACATCTATTCTTTGTCTAAAATGGACGAGCATTGATGCTTCAAATGGTGCTTCATTACTATACTTATTCAACCCTATAAAATACTGCAAATAAGGATTTTCTCTTATTTGTTCCACTGTCTCCCTATCACTTAATCCCAATCTTTCCTTGATTATTAAAGCTCCGATCGCTGTCCGAAAGGACTTTGCCGGTGCCCCCATTTCAATCGTAAATTGTTGAGCATATTCATCTTCAAATTCTGACCAAGGAATTAAATTAGCCATCATGACCCATCTATTATCCTCTGCCAATTTCCCCTCAAATGGCAGTTCAAACTTTTCTATTGGGGTGGGTGGGGTCTCAATTTTTCTATACATTTTTTATACTGGTGTTAGGGTTTTGAGCAATTTTACCTGATTTTCTTGCACTTTTACCCAACCTATAGACCTCAATTAATATTTGTACAAGGGTTTCAGCTTTAATCAGCAAGCCCTAAGTACATATTTGGCAGTAATTTTCAAATCTTTCTGTGGATTTTAAATAATTTACAGAACTTACCTGTAGATTCTTCAATTTGTCGTTAATATCTTCTTGCATTTGTTGTGAAATACCTCCACCTTGTTTCTCATTTTTGACAATTAAAGTAAGATTGCTACAGAGCTATTTCATTCTCATCTAGTCCGCCTCAGAATGAATTCTGAGTTTAATAGCCAAAGTCGTCTAAAGACGAGTTTTAACGGACTTTAGCTATTAGCCCGGAACTTCAGTTCCAGATAGTTTATGTCTAGAATTAAATAGCCCTGGGATTGCTATATCTTCAACAGCTAAGTTTTTGTTTATCGATCTTAACTTCTTCGAGGCGAGATTTCGCCCACTCATAATTTGGTTCTATGTTGATTCCTTCATTGAAGTTCTCTTCAGCTTGTGTTAGCAAATTACATGCTGTTTGACGGTCTAACTCGTTCTCCTGGGCATGGTAAGACAGATGGTAAGTTTGCCCCAGTCCGCCGTAAGCCGTGTACTGTCTACTGTTTTCCTGGATGAGTTGTGAGAAACATAAAATGGCTTTCTCATAATTGTTGTCGTCACGATATTGAAGGCACCAATTACCTTGTGAGGCTAAATATTTATTCGTTTGATCGTTAAGAGCTTGTTCGGTTTTTCGAATTTGTTTTTGAGCCTCATCCTTTGCTGTTCGAGCCTCATTCTCTGCTGTTCGAGCCTTCTTCTCTGCTGTTTGAGCCTTCTCCTCTGCTGTTTGAGCCTGTTGTTCCTGTTCTTTGGCAAACAGACCTATTCCTAAAGCTACAACGCAAATCATAAACAGTCCAACAAAGCCACCTCTAATGATTCGACGGGCTTTCTTGTGTGCTTTTTCTAATACCTGTTTCTCACGTTCAACTTCTCGCCTATCAAATGTCTGACTATCACGTAAAAAACGATCATCCAGATTGCTCAAGCCTTTATCTGTTGACCACTCCAAAGCATCTTGCAACGCCTGTCCACGCAACAGGTAAGATTCCTCCTGATAACCGGAAGCTTCCCAGTTGCTAAAAGCTTCCGCATAAGGACGCAGTTTAGCTAGTTCCTTCTTTACCCAGTCGAGTGCGAACACAGACTGGTAAATGCGGTTATAAACTCGTAATTTACCCATCTGTTGAACCACTAAACCTGTTAGCCTTAAGTCTATTTGTTCAGCACTATTATCAGTAGCAATTTCACCTTGTTGCAAAATTTGCTGATATAGTCCCAGTAGACGGCTTACGCGTTGTTCCTTCCTCCATATGCGATCGCGTATTGTCCGCAAATGCGCCTGTTCGTCCTGAGCTTCCCAGTTTTCGATAATGCGCGATTTCACCAGTTTATCAACACTCAATCGCTGATTATCTGTTTGAATAAGTTGGCAAATTCTCTGGGTAAGAAACGGTTGTCCACCAGTCCATTGCAAAATTTCTTGCAGCGCCTCTTTGGGATTTTTAAACTTGCTTGCCAATCCTATAGCTAACGGTTTGGCTTCTTCCAACTGAAAGCCTTTAAGTTCACCAATATTAAATGGCGTGCGCTTTTTGTCTTGAACAAAATCAGAAGGAGTCGCCACCCCCAATAGTGTGAAGGTGATACGTTTATATTTTAGATAATCGGCACGCTGGTTATAAAAATTGCGGATCAAAGCAAAAAAATCGTCAGTGAGAAACTTCAGACTAAGAACGCTATCAATCTCATCAATAAAGATGACAATGTTTTGTGGAATTTCTACTAACAGCACCTCATCGATAAATTCACCCAAACGCTGAACTGGAGAAATCTGAGAGCGATCGCTCCACCAACTGCTAAAGTTAAACTTTACTGAAAGCTGGAAACTTCGCTCCAAACGCCTAACTATACCCGCATACCATTGCTCTGCTGAAAGTTGGTGACTGCCAGTTTCTGTTAAATCAATCACAGCACAGGCAATTCCCTCTGCTTGCAATTTTTGCATGGTTCTTACTCGCAAGCTAGATTTACCCATCTGCCGAGAGTTCAATACGTAGCAGAAATTGCCAGCTTTTAATTCATCATATAAATCTTTATCTGCCTGTCGTTCTACATAAGTGGCAGCATTGGCTGGCAAAGTTCCCCCGGCTTGATATTCATAAACCAAGTTTTGTGCTGGGTTTGCTGGCTGTACTGGAGGCAATTGTTGTGATGGGTTTGGTGCTGGGTTGGTTGGTTGATTCTGAACAGGTTCTTGTGCATTAAGATTGTGGGTTAGCTGGTGGAAATATTCACGATACAAATTACAGCGAAGAATCACACCATTGTTTTCCCAGGCAATCAACCCCATACTCTTTAATTTGAATGCCAGTATTGGCTCTAATTGTACTGGGTTGGTTGCGCTAACAATTTGTGCGATCGCATCTATTAGTTCTGGATGCTGTTTTAAATTCCACCAATGTCGTCTTAAATGGTCACTAAATATTCCCGCATCTGTGGGAGCAATTTTGAGTAACTGCTCCAATGTAGTTTGTTGTCGAGAAATATGATAAAGCCCCACCCTTAACAAATACGGGTGTCCTCCCAACATTGCCATTAACTGCTAACTGCTCAACCTGGGTAATATTCCAATTGAGAGCGTATCGCCTTGCCAAATCCAACACTTGCTCGCGGTTAAATTCTGGCAGTTCAATGGGTAAACCGACATTAAACGGCGATTGATTTACATCCATATTGATGTAGGGTTCAGTAGAATGGACTACTACTAGCCGCAGTTTCTTCCAAATATCCCGACTTTTTGCATCTTCGTGCCAAGCCCGTAACAGCCCAAAAAAGTCACTAGCAATTTTGGACTGTTGAAAAACGCAATCTACCTCATCTAATGCCAATACCAATGGTTGGTTGATTGAAGATAACAAATACTGCTCAAAATAAGATGTGCAGTTCTCTTTGCTACCAAACGTCTTGTCCCAGTGTTCAGCTAAACGATTTTGTAATCCTAATCTCCGACCGACGCTAGCACAAAACCAACGTAAAAATTCATCTATGTCAGTAAATACTTTACTATCTGCTAGTTGAAAGCTTAATGAAGCAGTGCTATAGCCTTGCTGCCGTGCATAATGTAGAATCCGCGCCATTAAAGAAGTTTTACCCATCTGCCGTGCTGCTTTAATGCGAATTAAAGCACCCAGCTTCAAAATTTCTTTATAGCAGTCAGATTCGATGGGAGGACGTTCCACATAAAATGTAGAAGCCAAATCCATCTGTCCTTCAGGTAATTCTGGTTCTGCTGCTGGCAGAGGAGGACTTTGTAAGTTTTCTAGTTCAGGTAATATGGTTGGCAATTCTGCCTCTAGAGGCTCATCAAAGGTTTCGCTTTCATTAGCGTTGGCTAAGAGTTTTAATAAATCTTGTAAAATCAGGCGAGTATCTGCATCTGACTTCCACTCTCGCTGTTGAATCTCATTTAAATAGCCACGTAACTCATAATTAAGCGGCGCACTTAAAGGGAAGTTAACGCGGATTGGCAAAATCCCCGGCTTACGATTAGAACGTAAATCCCGCAATCGTTTCACCTGCTGTACTTCCCGTGTCACCATCTCACTGTTTGCTGATTTCTCAGACAACAGCAGAAAAAAATAATCGCAACGCTGTAGTTCTCTATCGATACGTTGCGACCATTGTTCTCCCCATAGAATGCTTTCCTTTGCCATGAATGGGTCATGTCCAGCATTTTTGAGAGTATCGTAAAACTGCTTTGCTAAACTTATGTCTGGTTCTTGGCTGTGATAACTGATAAAAATCCTGGCGCTTTGAGTAGCTGGTTTCATTTCGTAGAGATTTACTTGTTGCTTAACCCATTGAGGTAAGGCTTCTAACACCACTTTTGTAGGAATAATAAAAGCAGCTTTGACATCTTGGCGCTGTTTTTCTGCCGCTACAGCCATTCCCACTACACGCTGTAAATTCTGATCCCAAACTGGTGTACCACTAAAACCTTCTTCTAGACGATAGCTAGTTTCACTCTTAACTTCAATCTGCACCCAACTTTTAGCATTTGCTCCTGTAATACACCCTCAGTCCAGACGCCATTGGGTTTATCTTTGGGAAACCCAAAAGCTAAAAACTCATGTTTCCATACGTTCTCACACGGAAGTAATTCCACTGGTTTAGCTTTGTTGGGGGAAGGCTTCTCCAACTGTAAGACAGCTATATCTTCTTGAGATTCAGACGGATTGGAACTCACGGGTAGCCAAAAAACAACTGTGGCTGTTAGTTTCTGTTTAGAATCTACTATAGGAAAGTCACACCTAACTGTACCCGTTGGCATTTCAGAAGTACCAGCAGGAATTTGCAAAGCCAAAGCCACAACATGAGAGCAAGTAAGGATATATTTATCGGAAACTAAGAAGCCTGAGCCAATTACGTTGCCATTATTAGAGTAAATTCTGACAACGGATAATTCTAATTTTTGGCTCATTTTTGGATCTCCCGCTTCCACTTGAGGGTAATTTCGTAGTTGATTTCACCAGTGCCAGAAGCTACAACAGCTTTAAATTCAGAGCTAAATTTGATCCCAAACTTGACTTCTATTTCGTCCGCAGGCTGATGGAGACTACCAAGTTTGGTGAGTATGGCGTTAGCTACAGGCTTAATTGTTTCCAGGGCGGATTCAAAAGACTTTGTAGACCTTTGAGTTATCTGCTCACGAATACCGATGCGATCGTCGGTAATGCCAATGGGAGAGTCAGTCAGTCCTGGCTCATTCACTTCCACAAGAATTATTGAGTTGTCGTTCTCTGAAGGAAATTCAACGATGCGTTTCACGTTTGACCTCTGTTATTCTTCGGACAGGAAACAACTTACAGCAGTTTTTGATCAAACCCACCACAAAAATAAATCCTAAAACAAAGCCCACTATTGCTTTCAGTACTTTTATCTGTGGCACGTTTGATTGCAATTTGCTGTAATTAAGATATTAAACAGATACAACTCTTTACCCAAAATTTTCGGATATCAACTCAAAAATCATACTTAAGTAAGAGGGCAGTAGTAAAGCAACGCCTCTCTTAAGTTCTTTTCAATCTTGTTGGTCGCCAAATATTATGAGTGCGTGCTAGACAAAATGAAGAAAAATTAAAAAATTTACTTTTACCCCGTACCTTGCATCTATATGACTTCACAATCTTCTCACTCTGACAAAATTCTGGTTGTCGATGATTCTCCTGATAACGTGTTTTTGATCAAAACTATTTTGGAGGAAGAAGGTTACACAGTTAGCACCGCAGAAAATGGGATTTCGGCTTTGGCAGAATTAAAAGCTTCTCCTTGTGACTTGGTTCTGCTGGATCTGATGATGCCAGATATGGATGGGTACGAAGTCACCAAGCACATTCGCGGTGATATGAAATTGCCGCAATACATCCCCATACTGCTGATTACTGCCCACGATGCGCCCAACGTCGCCCACGGTTTAGACTTGGGTGCTGATGATTTTATCCGCAAACCTGTAACAGTAGATGAATTGCTGGCACGAGTGCGATCGCTCCTACGTTTGAAGCATAGTATGGATGAACGTGATGAAATTGCCCGCCAGCGAGAAGATTTTGTCTCCCGCCTCACCCACGATTTACGCACTCCTTTAGTAGCTGCCGATCGCATGTTAATGCTATTTCAACAAGGTGCATTGGGAACATTATCAACGCAAATGCAGGAAGTAATCGCCATCATGGCGCGTAGCAATATCAACCTGCTTTCTATGGTCAATACCTTATTGGAAGTTTATCGTTTTGAAGCGGGTCGCAAAAGTTTGGCCTTTCAACCAGTTAATCTGGGCCAATTGCTAGATGAAGTGACTGGAGAATTGTCACCCTTAGCTCAAGATAAAACACTGTCCCTAAATTTGGAAATTACTGAAGAGTCAAGCACAAACACAGTCATGGGCGATCGCTTGGAGTTGCATCGTCTATTTACTAATCTCATAGGGAATGCGATCAAATTTACCGAAGCTGGATCTATTACTATTCGTTTTACTTCTCAAGGCCAGTTCGATAAAAGCAATCAATCTCAGTTCTCTGAAAAATCCAATTCCGTTGACTACATTAGAATTGAGATAGCGGATACTGGCCCAGGTATTCCCCCTGAAGAACAAGCCACCATCTTTGAACGATTTCGCCAAGGCAGTCATAAAAGTTCTGGTAGTGGCTTAGGGCTGTACCTTGCTCGTCGAATTGTCGAGGCACATCAAGGTATTATTCTGCTTAATTCTGAGTTGGGCAAAGGTAGTGTATTTATTGTGCTTCTACCCACCAAAGCATGAAAAAATTAGTAATTATAAATTATGAATTGTAGAGTTTTAATCCTGGCAATTCATGATTTATAACCTTACTACTATGCAGCGATAATTTAAAGTAAAAATTTCAATTAGAAAATCAAACGCTAAAAATTGACAAATCAAATATGCTGAGAGCATAGAATTAGCATTAAATAGTTTTTAATAGGGCAAAACAATGATTACCACTGAATTATCTAACATTGGCAATATTATCCAGACTCAGCGAGATTTTTTTAAAACGGGCAAAACTAAAGATGTAAACTTTCGCATTGAACAGCTGAAAAATCTCAAGCAAGCAATTATTGAGCATGAACAGTCGATAGTCGAGGCATTACAAGCAGATTTACATAAACCAGAAGTAGAAACTTACCTTACAGAAATCAGTGTCATTAAGGATATTGATTACGCCATCAAACATCTTCAAAACTGGAGTAAGCCAAAAAAAGCAGCAGTTTCTTGGGATTTTTTTTCATATTCAGCAAAAATTTATCCAGAACCATTAGGAGTTGTCTTAATTATCGGCCCTTGGAACTATCCATTTCAGTTAATTATCTCACCGTTAGTAGGTGCGATCGCAGCTGGGAATTGTGCAATTATCAAACCTTCAGAAATTGCTTCTCATACGTCTGATGTCATTGCTAAGATTATTGCCAAATATTTTGACCCTGCTTATCTTGCAGTGGTTGAAGGAGGTGTAGAAGCAAGTCAAAAACTACTGGCAGAAAAGTTTGACCATATCTTTTTTACTGGCGGCACAGCTGTCGGCAAAATCATCATGGCAGCAGCAGCAAAATATCTCACACCAGTGACTTTAGAATTGGGTGGTAAAAGTCCTTGTATTGTAGATACTGACATTAATCTTGAACACACCGTCAAACGAATCACTTGGGGCAAATTTATTAATGCTGGACAAACTTGTATCGCACCCGACTATCTTTTAGTTAATAAAACAATCAAAAAAGATTTAATAGATGGTCTAGAAAAATCTTTAAAAGAATTTTATGGTGAGAATCCTGTAAACAGTCCTGATTATGCCCGGATTATTAGTCAAAAACACTTTGAAAGGTTGGTGAATTTTCTCAAAGATGGAAAAGTTGTCATTGGTGGAGAAAATCAACCTTCAGAGCGTTATATTGCCCCAACACTGATTGATAATGTCTCCTTAGAAGATTCTGTAATGCAGGAAGAAATCTTTGGGCCCATTTTACCCATCATTGAATATACTGACATTGCAGAAGCGATCGCCTTGATTAACTCTAGACCTAAACCCTTGGCGTTATACTTATTTTCCCAAAACAAAAACCTACAAAATCGAGTTTTGCAGGAAACTTCATCTGGTGGAGTTTGTATTAACGACACAGTTATGCAGGTTGGTGTCTCGTCTTTGCCATTTGGTGGGGTGGGAGATAGCGGTATTGGCAACTATCACGGCAAAGCTAGTTTTGACACCTTTTCTCATCACAAAAGTGTGTTGCAAAACTCTTTCTGGCTCGATTTAAAATGGCGATACGCTCCATATCAGGGCAAATTGCCGCTAATCAAGAAACTTCTGGGATAAAAAGATTAAAGGGTACAGGTGATAGGGTACAGCTTTTTTCTACTGTAACCTATAACCT
This sequence comes from Nostoc cf. commune SO-36, assembly GCF_023734775.1. NCBI lineage: Bacteria > Bacillati > Cyanobacteriota > Cyanophyceae > Nostocales > Nostocaceae > Nostoc > Nostoc commune. The sequence continues at coordinate 3,288,543 of NZ_AP025732.1, forward strand.
GTAACCTATTCCCTTCTGAACTATTAAAATCCAAAAGCGTTACTATAACGCTCCTCAGCCCAAGGTTCACCACGGCGATGGTAGCCATTACGCTCCCAAAAACCAAGTTCTTCAGCAGCTAAAAATTCCAAACCATTGATCCATTTAGCACTTTTCCAAGCGTACAGATGGGGTACAACTAGGCGCATCGGGCCACCATGTTCAGATGGAAGGTCTTCACCAAAGACTTTAAAAGCAAAGAAGTTTTCTTCGCGCAGAAAATCTTCTACAGAAATATTAGTAGTGTAGCCGCCATAGCAGTGTTCCATAACGTGAGCTACTTTCGGGTCTAGTTCAATCAGACCCATGAAATCTGTAACTTTAATGCCAGTCCATTTGACATCAAGCTTAGACCAGCGCGTTACACAGTGGAAGTCTGCTGTAAATTCGTGTTGAGGTAGCGCCATAAAGTCTGACCAGCTAAAAGTGGCAGGTTTTGCCAAACCCCAAACTCGAAACTCCCATTCCTTAATGTTGACTTGGGGAGTTTCACCGTAAGTTAATACGGGAAAACCTTTAGCTAAGTGTTGCCCAGGAGGGACGCGTTCGCTCTCTTCCTTTCCTGGTTTCTGAAAAAATTTTCCTAGCATAGTTAGAGAAAAATAAGTTTTCTCAAGATGTTTACAAGCTTTTTTGCTGAGTTGCCAACAGCACTAGATGTTTGACTCTTTATGATGATTACGCGATCATTACTTAATGAATGATAGGTAATGGGTAATGGATATTCCCAATTACTCACTACCAATTTTTTCGATTTAATGAGCTTGTGTAGAGTCTCTATGATTCATAATGCAATCAGGAAAGCTAAGAAAAAGCATCTATCCAGTGTTAAGAAGTTTGATTGGTGAATTATAGCAATCAAATCTATCGGTGCTGTTCACGCTTTTCCTGACTGGGAAATTATGATTCTTCTTCCTCTTCTTCAGCAGCTGGATATACAAATGTTGAACGTCCAGTCAAAATTGATTTGCCCAAAGACAGGGCTTTCTGAGCTTCGACGACGGCTTTGTGCCTCCAGGTAGCTCGACGTTTATCTCGTTTTGATTTTGAAGTTTTCTTCTTAGGAACAGCCATGTCAGCAGATATCGCAATTCTTGACAACCTTACTATTCTAGGCCATCCAATGACGCGAAGGGCAACAGTAAAGGCAATTAATGAATTGCCCTTACTGAAAATTAGAGCTTCGGCTATTTTTTGGGTAATTCCTGGCTATTTTCCAAGAAAAGTAACGATCGCGCAGTTTTGTAATAGGTTGCCCAATTTTGAGCATCGGGACGCGATCGCCATTGGGGACGGCTGACATCCAATGTCAGGACTGGTGCGATCGCTCCATAATTTTGTACGGATACAATTATTGAAACATCTGTCACCAAGATATCTTGGTCGAAGCTCCTTTGAGCAGCTGCCCTAGCCGCCGCTTCCGCTCTCCTGAGAACGGTTTCATAGTTTTCTTCCGGCAGACGGTCAATAGCTAGATCAACTCTAGCGGTGTAAGCTCGCACAACCTGCGGTGCGAGCGCTTCCATCAAAAACCACGCAGGAACAGTAGATATGAGCAAAACTACTAAAGGAATTATCCGGATTCTTCTGGCAATTTGGCTAATAACTGAAAAGGGAGTGATCGATGATGGTAGGTGAGCAGAAATCTTGCTCATGACCTTCTATCTCCTTAGTGATGATCTTTATATTGAAATTAGGTAAAAGGTATTTTCCGGTCTATAAGCGTAATAAAAATTACATTCTAACTTAAGATTCGCATAGAATCACCTAGACTATAAGACATAGGTTAGCTTTGTTTTTTTGGCAAAGCCAACCGCAATTTTAAGACCAGCAAACAATAACTGACAAATAGCGGGATGGCAAATTACTGGGCGATCGCGATTGGCATCAATCAATATCAGTTATTTCAACCTTTAAGTTTTGCCCAAGCAGATGCTGAGGCACTAGAAGATTTTTTGGTGGCAGAGGCAGGTTTTGTTCCCAACCACCGTCTAGTCATGACAGATACTTCGCCGCCGATTGGGAATAGGTCAACTTACCCGACGAAGGAAAATATTTTGCTGCTACTTGAGGATTTAGCAGCAACAAGTTGGCAACCGGAAGACTATCTGTGGTTATTCTTTAGCGGTTATGGAGTCAACTACAAGGGCAAAGATTATTTAATGCCAGTAGAGGGCAACCCCGAACTAGTACAAGAGACTGGCATAGAATTGCGATCGCTAATGCAAAGTCTCCAACTTGCTGACTTGAATGTATTGCTACTACTCGATATCAACCGCGCTTTTGGCACTCAAGCGGATGCTCCCGTTGGTGAAGAAACAATAGAATTAGCCCAAGAACTACAACTTGCGACAATTCTTTCTTGTCAACCAGAACAATTTTCCCACGAAAGTAGCGAATTAGGTCACGGATTCTTTACAGCAGCTTTGTTAGAAGCTTTACGTTCTGGCAATGGCAACAACTTGGCAGATTTAGAAAGCTACCTAAGCTTGATCGTGCCAAAATTATGTCACCATCACTGGCGTCCTATCCAAAACCCTGCCACGATCATCCCATCAAGGCAGCAAGTAATCTTGCCAAAATTGGCAATGGAAAGTGATTTTCAATCAGAAGCGGTGATTTATCCCGAAGAATCTTTTGCTGTTGCCCTTGCAGCTCCTCCCCTCGACGATTACCCTAAAACTTCAGCAGAACGAGGTAAATGGGGAGAGGCTAATGTGAAATCCTCCCAACAGGTGAAGGCCCAAAAAGTGCAGCAAGGGAGCGGCATAATCTCGCAGCCAATGGCGGAAACTTCTTTGGGAGCGAATACCAGAGGAAGATTTATTCCCAATTCCTCCAAAGGTTATATCTCTCGATTGCCATCAAATCAGCCAAGCCTCCCTTTTTGGAAACAGTTTATCTTGTGGGGCGGAGGCAGCTTACTGGTAGCAGGTTTAATCGCTGTAGTTTTTCTGCGTAATCAAGAAACTTTTAGAATTAAGCAAATATCAAGTACATCACCTAATGCTACTGTTAGCGATCGCCAGATTGTCGAGAATTTACCAAGCAATCGCACTCCAACAGTTAGACTCAAAAACCAATCTAGCGCCCAAATAAACTCTAGTTCCGAGTCGAAAAAGCGGAATCAAGCAGTATTAGACTTGGCAAAAATGTCGCTCAGACAAACTCAGGCTAGCGATTTGAGCATGGCGATCGCAACAGCCCGGAAAATTCGACCCGGTGAACCACTGTACGAACAAGCTCAGGAGAATATTAAGATTTGGAGCCAGATGATTTTAGATTTAGCAGAAGGTCGTGCTAAACAAAGACAGTATGCTAGCGCTATTGCCGCCGCTCGATTAATCACCAAAGATGAGGCTCCTTATGCAAAAGCACAAGCAGCAATTAACCTGTGGCGGTTAGAGGGCAAGCAGTATGTGAGTAACAAAACTCTTTTAGATGCAGCTAATGCCTTAATTAAGCCTGGACAGGCATCTACCTACAATCGAGCGATCGAAGTTGCCAAGAAAGTGCCAGCAGGTGAACCAGGCTTTGATAGTGCCCAAAAGTCGATCAATAAATGGAGTGAGAAAATTTTAGACTTGGCAAAGCGTCGCGCCGCCGAGGGAGAACGTAATGCCGCAATTGCCACCGCAGCTTTAGTGCCAGAGGAGACAACAGCCTACGAAGATGCTCAGGATGCGATTCAAAAATGGCAAAAGAATATAGTAAAAAAATAGTAAAAGAATAGCTAGGAGTTAGGAGTTAGGAGTTATATTATTGATCCCCAGCCTATTACTCCTTACTCATAACTTTTCTTTCAGCACTGGCTTAATGCTGCGCTAAAAGCATTAGCAGTACTGCGATACATCTTCGCCACATTCGTCGGCTAGATAGCACAAAGCTCGGAAACGTAAACTAACCACTTCTTCATATAAGGGGTTGAGCTTGCACATCGGTGGGATGTGAAACAAAGTCTTGCCAAATAATTTGACATCGCGCTCAAAGGGGCACTGAGATGGAATCAGTTTGCACAAACGATGAGCTAGTTGGCGATCGCGGACTTGAATGTTTTCTACCCGTTGCCGTAGGGGTTGGAGAATATCCCAATAAGGCTTGGAAATAGAACGGTTTAGCTGGGTTGCTTTATGGTCACTTGTCTCTGCTTGATTGATTAATACCCAGCTTGCCAGAAAAATCTTTTTTGTGGTATTGTCGAACACCTTCATGCTTAACCCTCTGTGTTATTGAGGCTATTCATCTTTTTGATGAATATATACAACGTGGCAACGAAGTTTCCCGGAAGAATAGCGTTCTGACTGCGATATAATGTAATACCTTATTAGCCACTTAAGTCAGAACCTACTTTATTACTACGTCAAGTTAATCGCAAATTTCTGGGGATCGGTAGTGTAATATTACGATCTTGTTCATAACTTGACACAGTTTAAATTTTAATAAAGACATCCTTCATTGGATAGGTTTTAGTGTAACATTTACAGAACTTAATATAAGGTTTTTCTAGAACTATTTTTTCTAAGTATAAATATCAGTAATATCCTAGAAGACATTTTTCCTCTCCGTGTTCCCACTTTCTCACATAAAAGTGTGTTGTTCGTTGTTGGCTGAATGCTGTTAAAACAAAGAGAATTAACAATTCAAAATTGTACCCTTACAGCGAAGCAAGCTACGTGCAGCGTCTTGTAGAGAAGCGAGTTTCAGACCTTGATTGAAACTGAAGTGTGAGGCTACCCTAACAAAGCGTAACTCTGTAGGCTAATCAGGCTAAATATTAGTGATTTTTCTCCAATTTGGAATTTATAGCATCTTAGGGCTAACTTATCTAGGGTTAGCATTGGGCTACATTCCTGGTTTACGGATGAACCGCGCCACCATTGCTTTGGTCGGTTCTGCCTTTTTAATTGCTTTAGGTGTTCTGAATTTACAGGAGGCATGGCAGGCCATTGATGCCAATACCATCGTGTTTCTATTGAGCATGATGGTAGTTAATGCCAATCTATCTTATGCAGGGTTTTTTCGGCGATCGCTTTCAGTGATATTGAGTATCACTCGCAGTCCTTTAGGTTTGTTGATTGCTTTAACTTTTGGCAGTGGTATTCTTTCGGCCTTTTTTCTCAATGACACTCTGGCGCTAGTTTTTACACCATTAACCTTGAGTTTGACTCAAGCTTTGGGTTTAAATCCGATACCTTATTTACTAGCGATCGCAGGTGCAACTAATATCGGATCGGTAGCAACTTTGAGCGGTAATCCCCAAAATATCCTAATTGGCTCTTTTTCAGGCATCTCCTATCTAGATTTTTTGCGTGTATTGGCCCCAGTTACCCTAGTAGGTTTGGTAATTCAAGTAATATTACTGTTGCTACTTTACCCAGATGTCCGCTCAGTCAAACCTTGCCAACAGGTAACAGTTGGCAACCAACGGATTTTTAAACCCTTATTTAAAAAAACATTAGTCATCACAATTGGGTTACTAATTGCATTTACTGTCGGTTTACCGTTAGGAGAGTCTGCTTTAGTTGCTGCTAGCTTGCTGCTAATCACTCGGCGGATTAAACCGCAACGGATTTTGCAAAAGATCGATTGGAATCTGCTGGTAATGTTTTCTGGATTGTTTATCCTGACACGAGTCACGCAAAAGTTGAATTTACTCCAGCCATTTACCCATGCAATCAACTCTGCTGCGAGTTTTTTGGGTGTAACTGTTGTTTTATCTAACTTAATTTCTAATGTGCCTGCTGTACTTCTGCTGCATCCCCTGGTTCCTCCAGGTGACAGTAAGTATTGGCTATTGTTGGCAGCCGGCTCAACTTTGGCAGGTAATCTAACTTTGTTTGGTTCAGTTGCAAATTTGATAGTTGTAGAAGCTGCTGCTGATTTAGGCTACAAGCTAACTTTTTGGGAACATCTGCGTTTTGGAGCGCCTTTAACAGTGTGTACTTTAGTTCTAGTGTACCTCTGGGTTCATTGAGGATGTGTGGCTTACAGTGTTGAAAAATTCCTACTTATCCCCTTTAGGTTTCTTGCACTTGTCTAACATAATAGCTAGTAACTTATCACGTTCAAGATGTGAACCATCGAAGCCAGTAACTTTTCCAAATGTGTTATCTAAAATCTTCTTTTTCCTTGGTAGATGTGGACATGGATACCCATTTCCCTGGGCTAAATCGCCAGTCCAGAGAACGGCTGGTGTCGATGACCATACCTTGATCTGACAGTCTGGATAGTCTCTCAGGTCTAAACTGCCATCGCTCTCAACAAAGTTTGAGTTTTTTGTGAGTTTATGTGCTAATTCATTAAGGGGACTACTAACGATAGGTGTCTTTGACCAGTTAGAATCAACGCCGCAGTTGCCGCAAAAATGTTTTTTGTGTGGATTTCTAGCAAAGTCACCAAGGTCTAGATGTGGGTGCTGGCATCTGTTACAGTAGAGTGTCCCCAGAGGTAGATTGTTAATCAATGCTTCTAGATATGCTAGTGCTGAAGGTGGAGCAATGACAACTCTTTGTATATTTATCAGTGCATTACCAAATAATGGTGATGATTCACAGGACTTTATCACTACAGATGGGAAGTTACCATCTATACTTTTTTTGCCCTGTAACTGAGGTCTGACATGTACATGAATTAAAAACGCCATCAATATCAGGTTCATCTGTAGTGTTAATTGCAGTTGGTAGCGCCGCCCAAATACCTATTCCTCCTAAATAATCATCTGGATTAATCACCAATGGATTTTTTGTGTAATGCATAGGCTGGGTGGAGTTTGAGCATCTTATACCCTCATCACCTTGAACTGCCTGTTGCAAATCAGCTTTGACACCCCAGTGTACTTGATGGGTGCGACACCACCAACGCTCTGCCCCGTTACGAAACTTGCCACATGGAACTATATCACAGGGGAGAATTACGCCACTACCACTATCTGCCTCTGGGAACTGTCCTATAACTCTTTCACTAAATGGCACGGCATTACCTAAAGTCCTGTCTTCCGCCCACACAACTGCAAACTCTTCAGTCATGTCATTGAGTGGCTTGGCTAGTTCTTGTTCTTCTACCCCCAGTACCTTAATTATTTTATTTTCGCCCTTCTTCTTTTCAGGGCTATAACTCTCCTCAACTAGATGTAAATAAGTAAGATTGTTTTTAAGTACACGCTTAATACGCATATACGACCCTTTGTTTCAACCAGTTTCCGTATGTGAATCATGCCAGAATGAAGGATGCCATCATCAAAATTTACATACTCGTCCAGAGTATTAATTTTTATTGGTGTTTTAATCATAGCGATTGCCTCCAATAAGTATAACTATAAGCAAATAGAAACCACTGCGGCTTCTATACCTATGTTAAAAAACTGTATGTGTATCTACCACAAAAGCGCAAAGACGTTGGAAAAACTCTACGTCTCTGCGCTTCTGCATGAGATTTCTATCTTAAATTCTCTATGATGCTACCTGAGCAGCAGTCCGAGTCCGCCGTCTTCTGCCATCGGCAACTTTCACAGGTGGCTCATCAGGAATTTGCATCAACAAAGTCACAGATGGCTGACATTGCAATTCGCGGCGGATGGAACGTTGCAATTCTCGTTCTAAAGTACCTTGCAATCCACCCCAATCTATATCTGCTGCTTCCCCTTCCGCAGGAGCAAATTCTGTCCAGCGCACAGTGAGGATTTCTTCAATGCGTTGTTTTACCCAAGTTTGTAACAGCGATCGCTCTACACTGGTAACTACACCCCGGAGGTGAGTTTCTGGTTTCGCCAACAGTTTACCATTCCAATCAATGGCAGCTGCGATCGTAATAATGCCTTCTGAAGCCATGCGTTGCCGTTCTTGCAGCACTTTGGCACTTACCATACCCGAACTAGTAGTATCTACCAATTCGATACCAGATGGTACTTTACCACCGACGCGAATCGCATCTTCAGTCAGTTCGACAATATCACCATTCTGAATGATGATCATGTTTTCTGCGGGAATGCCCATACTCTGAGCTGTTTGTGCGTGCTTCACTAGCATCCGATGTTCGCCGTGAAATGGCACAAAGAATTTGGGTCGAGTTAAGGCAATCATCAGTTTTTGTTCTTCCTGACAGCCGTGACCAGAGACGTGAATTCCTTTATCCCGTCCATAGACCACTTTTGCACCTTGAATCATCAATTTATCAATGGTGTTGACTACTGCGATCGTATTTCCGGGAATTGGGTTAGCAGAGAATACTACTGTATCTCCTTCGCGGATTTTAATATGAGGATGTTCTTTGTTGGCAATGCGGGTCATTGCTGCCATCGATTCACCCTGAGAACCTGTAGTGAGAATTAAAACTTTTTCGTCAGGGAGGTTGCGGACTGCGTGCAATGGTTGCAGCAGATTATCATCACACTTGATGTAACCTAAATTCCGAGCATGAGCAATTAAGTTCAGCATGGAACGCCCCACAATGCTTACTACACGGTTTTGCTTCTTGGCGATATCCAAAATCATGTTGATGCGATGGACGCTAGAAGCAAAGGTGGTGACGAATAATCGCCCAGTAGCTTGACTAAATACTCTCTCCAGATTGGGATAAACTGAACGTTCCGAAGGTGTAAATCCTGGTGTCTCGGCGTTAGTGGAATCACTCAGTAAACAAAGAACGCCTTTTTCGCCATGTTCTGCTAGGCGTTGTAAGTCGAACTTTTCACCATCGACTGGGGTGTGGTCAATTTTAAAATCGCCTGTGTGAATGACTATACCCAGGGGAGTATGAATGGCAACAGTGAAACTATCAGCGATGGAGTGAGTATTACGGATATATTCAACTAAAAAGTTTTTGCCAATCCGCACGACATCACGGGGCATAACTTTTCTTAATTCTGTGCGATCGCGCACTCCTGCTTCTTCTAATTTACCCTCTAGCATTGCCATTGCTAGTCTGGGGCCATAAATCACTGGGATATCAAATTGCTTGAGATGAAAAGCAATCCCGCCAATATGGTCTTCATGGCCATGAGTAACGATCATCCCTTTAATTTTGTGGCGATTTTCCCGCAGATAGGTCGTATCTGGCAAAACAATATTTACTCCATGCATCGCCCCTGTGGGAAAAGCCAATCCTGCATCTAACAGGATAATTTCATCTCCATACTCGAAAATACAGGTATTTTTACCGATTTCATGCAAACCGCCCAAAGGAATAATTTTCAAGGCGGAATTGTTAGCTTCGTTTTTAGCCATTTTCTCCTTAGATTGTTACTTGTGGTTAATTAAGTTGATAGTTAACGAACTTGTATTTAAGACAACATCATCTGTCTCTTAAGTGAGTCTGAAAGCAATCAAGTTTTAATTGAAGATTTCAATTTTTTATTCAATAAAATGGACTGTAAACTGAAGGATTCATAGTATATCTATCAGTCCTAACACAGGTTTTTAAATTGCAACTTATGAACAATTATGATCATTGTGTATATGTATCTTGCGCTTAACTAGCTGGTGGCTAGATTAAACTAAGTTCTTTCAGAACCGCTTCTAACTTTTGACTTACTTCTAAATCAGCGTCACATAGAGGTGGACGAGTTGAACCAACCTCCCAACCTTGAAGTTTCAGTGCTTTTTTCACTGGAATGGGATTTGAAGTGAGAAATAAAGCTTTGAACAACGGGAAGAGTTGGAGATGAATGTCGCTGGCTACCTCAATTTTCCCCGCCCTAAAAGCTTGGATCATCTGCTGTAGTTGGTTTCCTACCAGATGAGAAGCCACACTTACTACACCCTTTGCCCCGATCGCTAACAAGGGCAAAGTCATGTAATCATCACCAGAATAGATGTGGAATTCTTTTGGTGTCAAGCGACGAATAACGCTAGCCTGATCTATATTACCAGTGGATTCTTTAATCCCGACAATATTGCTAACCTCAGCTAACCGGGCAACTGTTTCTGGCTGAAGGTTTTGTCCGGTACGACCGGGAACATTATATAACAACAATGGTAAGTCGGGACAGGCTTGTGCTATTGCCTTAAAGTGCGCTTCCAATCCCGCTTGTGGCGGTTTGTTGTAATAAGGAACAACTTGTAAGGAACCATGTACTCCTATTTTAGACGCTTTTTGGGTGGCTGCGATCGCTTCTTTGGTGGAATTTGATCCACAACCTGCGATTACCTTGGCTTTTCCGGCAACAGACTGCAATACCTCGACAAACAACTGGTATTCTTCATCCCAACTGAGTGTTGGAGATTCTCCTGTTGTGCCGCACATCACTAATGTGTCTGTACCGTTGTTAGCTAGATGCGCCGCCAGTTCCGCCGCTACATCATAGTTGACACTCCCATCTGCTTTAAACGGCGTAATCATAGCGGTTAAAACATTGCCAAAATCTCCCACCCTTTTTTCACTCCTGATTACCCATGTTTATATATCTTGGTGGTTCTCTATTGTAATAACCTATCTGCAAATTGCTTTCAAGTGTCATTAGTTATTTGTTGTTTGTCCTACCCTGCGGGAAGCCGCTAGCGCGTCTATGTCATTTGTCACTTTACTAATGATCAATGACTAATGACTAATAGCTAATGGTTTGAGTAGATTTTTCTCTACTAATAACTCGGCGATTTGTACTGCATTCAATGCTGCGCCTTTGCGAATTTGGTCGCCACATAACCATAATTCCAAGCCACAGGGATGAGAAATATCCTGACGAATTCTTCCCACTAAAACTTCATCTTGCCCTGTTGCTTCAATTGGCATCGGAAAATGATTCGTTCCCCAATCTTCTACCAATTTTACTCCAGGGGAGGAATTTAAAATTTCTTTGGCTTCCTTTGCACTAAAGGGAGTCTCAAATTCTAAATTAATGGCTTCTGAGTGGGCGCGGAGTACGGGAACCCGTATACAGGTTGCAGTGATTCTTATTTGCTGCGTACCAAATATTTTTCGGGTTTCGTTGACCATTTTCATTTCTTCCTCACAATAACCCAAATCGTTTAATGGGGAGTTATGTGGGAATAAATTAAACGCCAATGGGTAAGGCAATATTTCGGCAATCGCTGGCTGTCCTTGTAGTATAGCGCTTGTTTGGGTTTTGACTTCTGCCATTGCCCTAGCCCCTGCACCACTAGCAGATTGGTAGGTTGCAGCGACGATGCGTTGCACTGGTTTAACTTTATGCAATGGCCAAACTGCCACAGCCATTAAAATTGTTGTGCAGTTGGGATTAGCAATAATGCCTTGGTGATGCGCTGCGGCTTGGGGATTCACCTCTGGAACTATTAAGGGAACTTCCGGGTTCATCCGAAAGGCACTGGAGTTGTCAATTACCACTGCGCCCCTCTCGACCGCTATTGCTGCCCAAGCTTTGGATGTGGAACCACCTGCACTAGCTAGTACTATATCGACATTTTCAAAGGCGTGATCGCTCACTGGCTCTACTGGTATATTTTCACCTTTAAAGCGCAGCGATCGCCCAACACTCCGCTCTGATGCCAATAACTTCAAGTCAGCAACCGGGAAATTACGACTTTCTAATAATTCCAGCAACTCTGTGCCTACTGCACCAGTCGCTCCCAAAATAGCTAAACGATAGGATCTCGACAAATTTGCTTCCTCCTTTAAGATACTTATCTGCAATTTCTTGGAACAATTGACAATTTAGTTATATATAAATGCGATCGCAGTCTTTAAATAGATTTTGAATAGGTTTAGATTTTTCTCTAATTTAGTTTATTTTTATACACTTAATACATTTATTTTCTTGATTATTTAATAAGTTAAGTCATGTTGCCTTTTACAACAATAGCAATCTGATTTTTTCATCGAATTTAACTATATATTATTATACAACAAACCGCCATTTAGTAGAAAATGGACATATCTGCACTTACACGTTTAACAGGCATCCTACCTGTAAGGCAACAAACGTCTTGGTTACAAAGTTGCTTACCAAGATGATGAATATACTAAAATCTAAAATCGGAATGCATAAAACCACCAGCACACCATAAAACTGAGCTATGTGGTTAAGCCACAGATGCGCTCTCGTACCACAACTTAATAATAGCTAGACTCAATACTATAACTTTAACTTGGGGGTACTAACAACTCGTTGAGAACCAGGATATCACAGCGTTAGCCCACTGAATAATTAATTCCTAACTTTTACGGGAAGTGGGGAGATGAAGGAAGAAAAAACAAGTATGCCCAATGCCCCATTAAGCAAATTGTTATGAAGGTAAAATGTCAAGTCCTTGAACATTGGCAGTAAACTGGATCTTTGCCCCAGGACAAACATCCATCCTTGGATGTCATCAGACCTTTTGGCAAACTCTCATTGCCCATAAGAGACATCACAGCCATAAACGCAAACAATTATTTTATTGCGTCTTGTGTGTACTCAGAGTATAAAATACCAGAAACCTAGAGACGAAGCATGAAAGTCACCCAGGAAAAACTTCCCGCCAGCCAAATTGGCCTGGAAATAGAGATTACGCCGGAAATTACCAAACAAACTTACGAACAGGTCATTAAGAACTTAGCGAGTACTGCCAATATTCCTGGGTTTCGTAAAGGCAAGGTGCCTCGGCCGATATTACTACAACGGCTGGGTACAACTCGAATCAAGGCAGCAGCGCTGGAAGAACTAATTCAAGATGGCATTGAGCAAGCAGTCAAACAAGAAGCCATCCCAGCAATCGGTCAGCCGCAATTGCGCTCCTCTTTTGAGGATTTGATTAATAATTATGAACCGGGAAAACCCCTAACAATTTCGGCTGCTGTCGATGTAGAACCAGAAGTAAATTTAGTTCAGTACACCGATTTGCAAGCTAAAGCTGAAGAAGTTAAGTATGATCCAGAACGAGTAGACGCGAGCCTTGACAAGGAACGTCAAGAATTGGCGACATTGATTCCTGTGGAAGGACGTGCAGCTCAAATCGGCGATATTGCGGTAGTCGATTTTAAAGGTTCATTTGCCAGAACTGAGGGCGAAGACGAAACAGCCGAACTAGAACCGATTCCCGGAGCCGAAGCAACTGATTTTCAAGTTGAGTTGCAGGAAGATAAGTTTATTCCAGGCTTTATTTCAGGAATAGTGGGGATGAATCCTGAAGAAACGAAAGAAATTGCGGCACAGTTCCCAGATCCTTATGCTAATGAAGAATTAGCTGGAAAAGCGGCAACTTTCACCGTGACGCTCAAAGAACTGAAGGAAAAGGAACTACCAGAAGTAAATGACGATTTCGCCCAAGAAATCAGCGATTTTGAAACATTAGAAGAGTTACGCGCTTCTTTGATAGAGCAATATCAAAAAGAGGCGGACGACAAAACAAAAACAAATAAGCAGGAAGCGTTGTTAACGGAACTGCTCAACCATGTAGAAGTTGACTTACCAGCAACCTTGATTGAGAAAGAAGTGGATGCAATGCTAACGCAAACAGCAATGCGGCTGTCTCAGCAGGGATTGGATGTGAGAAAGCTGTTTACTCAAGATATTATTCCTCAATTGCGGGAGCGATCGCGTACTGAGGCTATTGAACGCATCAAACGTTCCTTGTCCTTGCGGGAAGTCAGTAAACGCGAATCTATCGAGGTAACACCAGAAGAAATCGCAGCCAGAGTCACAGAACTTTTGGAACAGTACCCGGAGGAACAAGACGTTGATGAAGATAGACTGCGCTCAATTGTGGAAAACGAACTATTAACCGAAAAAACCATTGATTGGCTATTAGAACATTCCTCAGTTGAACTTGTACCCGAAGGTTCCTTAAGTCCCGCAGAGGAAACGGAAGACGTAGAATCAGATGCTGATACTGATGAACCTCAGACAGAGGAAGAAAACAGCGAAACTTCTACAATAGAAGTCACAGAAGGATAATAAAAAATCCCACAGTCATGAATTCATCAGCTCTGAGTTAAAGTACTGGTGAAATGGGTAAGGTAAGGGGGATGAGGAACCAAGGGGAGAAATAACCAATGCTCAACGCCCAATGCCCAATGCCCAATGACTCAGGGATTAAGTCAGAATAATTAAAGAATTAATGAATTTTCGGCAAATAGTGACATCTGTTATTGCCTGGGCTTGATACTGTGTTACACGAGAGGAAATTATATGAGGCATAATGGTTAACACGTAGCTTATAAAAATTCCATTCGTTGAAAAGGCAGCACCCGTTGCTGAAACATTTGTCCTAAATTATCGTCAAAGAAAGCTTGTATGCTTGAATCGCAGTCAGGAAATTCCCCAATCAGCAACTTAAGTCGAATAAACATTAACTCCCAGTTGAGCAGTCCTAGCAACATCGTACCGATGGTGATAGAACAATCTGGTATGGGAGAAAGAGCTTTCGACATCTACTCCCGCCTGCTGCGAGAGCGGATTATCTTTTTGGGAACGCCAATAGATGATACCGTAGCCAACTCAATTGTGGCTCAGTTGTTATTCCTAGATGCCGAAGACTCAGAAAAAGACATCCAACTGTATGTTAATTCTCCTGGCGGCTCGGTCTACGCAGGGATGGCAATCTATGATACAATACAGCAAATTCGCCCTGATGTTGTTACCATCTGTTTTGGATTAGCCGCGAGCATGGGGGCATTTTTGTTGACAGCAGGAGCTGCCGGTAAGCGAATGTCTCTGCCCGACTCCCGGATTATGATTCACCAACCGCTTGGTGGCGCTCAAGGTCAAGCCATTGACATTGAAATTCAAGCCAGAGAAATTCTTTACGTTAAGGCTAAGTTGAATCAGTTAATGGCTCACCATACTGGTCAACCCTTAGAAAGACTTGAAGCAGATACTGAGCGCGACTTTTTTATGTCGGCAGAAGAGGCAAAAAACTACGGTTTGATTGATCAGGTCATTTCCAGGCAAAATCTTCCCGTAGCAGGGGAAAACGTCACCATTCTGAAATAAGAGGCTGGTATGTCTAAGTACGACTCCCATTTGAAATGTTCATTTTGTGGCAAGTCTCAAGAGCAGGTGCGTAAATTAATCGCAGGGCCGGGAGTCTACATCTGCGATGAATGCGTTGACTTGTGTAATGAAATACTAGACGAGGAGTTAATCGATACTAATGGTGCGGCAGCACAACCAGCACCGAGAGCAGAGCCACCTCAAAAACGGCGTACCCACTCTTCTAGTATTTCATTTAATCAAATACCCAAGCCAAGAGAAATTAAAAAGTATTTAGACGAACACGTCATTGGTCAAGACGAAGCGAAGAAAGTGCTGTCAGTTGCTGTTTACAACCACTACAAGCGGCTGGCAGTTATTCAGTCTAAAGCCAGTGGCAAACCTGGGGCAGATGATGCCATAGAACTGCAAAAGTCGAACATCCTGCTCGTCGGCCCGACCGGCTGCGGCAAGACGCTGCTGGCGCAGACGCTGGCGCGCATCCTCGACGTGCCGTTTACGATGGCCGATGCGACGACGCTGACCGAGGCGGGCTATGTCGGCGAGGACGTCGAGAACATCATCCTCAAGCTGCTCCAGGCGTCGGACTACAATGTCGAGCGGGCGCAGCGCGGCATCGTCTATATCGACGAGATCGACAAGATCAGCCGCAAGGCCGAGAACCCGTCGATCACGCGCGACGTGTCCGGCGAGGGCGTGCAGCAGGCGCTGCTGAAGCTGATGGAGGGCACCACCGCCTCCGTGCCGCCGCAGGGCGGGCGCAAGCACCCTTATCAAGACTGCATCCAGATTGATACAAGTAATATTTTGTTCGTCTGTGGTGGTGCCTTTGGGGGCTTAGAGAAAATTGTAGATCAGAGAGTTGGCAAAAAAGCAATCGGCTTTGTGCAACCAGGAGAAGGGCAATCAAAAGAGAAGCGAGCAGCAGACACTCTTCGCCATCTAGAACCGGATGATTTGGTAAAATTTGGCCTGATTCCAGAATTTATTGGGCGGATGCCAATGGTAGCAGTCGTAGATCCGCTAGATGAAGAAGCGCTGATGGCGATTCTCACTCAACCACGCAGCGCCTTAGTGAAGCAGTACCAAAAGCTACTGAAGATGGATAATGTCCAGCTAGATTTTAAAGCAGATGCTTTACGAGCGATCGCTCAAGAAGCTTATCGGCGTAAAACTGGTGCGAGAGCGTTACGTGGTATTGTCGAAGAATTGATGTTGGATGTAATGTATGAGTTACCATCCCGTAAGGATGTGACACGCTGTACAGTTACGAAAGAAATGGTCGAGAAGCGATCGACTGCTGAACTGATAATACATCCGTCTTCACTACCGAAGCCAGAATCAGCTTAATAGTCATTAGTCATTGGTCATTAGTCATTGGTCAAAAAATAAGGAATAATAACCATATACCAGCGACTAATGACAACTGACAAAGGACAAATGACTAATGCCTTATATTAATGTTCGTGGCGTTGAGCATTACTACGAATGGGTGAAAAAACCATCCGGTTCTTTGGTAAAACCAGTGATGGTTTTTATGCATGGTTGGGCTGGTTCGGCTAGATATTGGCAAAATACTGCTGATGCTTTATCAGAGCAATTTGATTGTTTACTCTACGATATGCGGGGATTTGGCCGTTCTAGGGGAAAGCCAACTATCGCCCAAGCAAGTGAAGCTGTTGCCGAATCTGATTCCCCACAGGAAGAATCAGAGGCAATTAAAGAGCTAACCTATGAATTAGAGGAATACGCTGATGATTTGGCAGTCTTGTTAGATGGGTTGTATCTTCAGCGTGTTTATATCAATGCTCATTCAATGGGCGCATCTGTTGCTACTTTATTTTTTAACCGCTATCCCGAACGAGTAGAACGAGGAATTTTAACTTGTAGCGGCATTTTCGAGTACGATGAAAAATCTTTTAGTGCTTTTCATAAATTTGGTGGCTATGTAGTGAAATTCCGTCCCAAATGGTTAAGCAAAATTCCATTTGTTGACCGGATGTTTATGGCCAGATTTCTGTATAGTTCAATACCATATTCTGAGCGGCAAGCTTTTTTGGAAGATTTTCTCGAAGCAGATTACGATGCGGCTTTAGGAACAATTTTTACTTCAGTCAGTAAGGCTCAATCTGAAGTGATGCCGCAAGAGTTTGCTAAGCTGACAGTGCCGACTCTACTCGTGGCGGGGGAGTATGATAAAATTATTCCAGCCGAGATGGGGCGTCAAGCGGCTGCATTGAGTGACAAAGTGAAATTTGTGATGATTCGTAACACAGCGCATTTCCCAATGTTGGAAGATGCGCCAACTTATATGCAACAGGTACAAGAGTTTTTGCAAATTAACACGCCACAGCCACAGTTGAGTTAAGTGATTTTTCGGATAGCCTGTACAAATTCGGCAACAGCGTCGTATTGGTCAGGATGTTCGATATATTGCAGCAACAAAGCTGGGTCTAAATTCGCAAAGAAACCGCTACGGTTTACTTCTTGATATTCGCCACTTGCATTTAAACGGAATATTTTTATCTGGTTAGACTTCCAGAACCAAACTTCAGGGACTTTTTTGGGTTTGTATAACTCTTTTCGGTTAATTGTGCCGCTAGTAACAATAATTTCAATAACAATGTCAGGAACTTCTCCTTTTGTGTTGATGCTGTAAGACTCATCGGGTGTGCCAGAAGCATACCCAGGTTCTTCCAAAGTAAAACCACCACGACCGTAAAACCGGATTCCCAACTCTCGCATATAAGCTTCTAGCAAGTAGCCAAGGGTTCTTTTCACTTCCTCGTGTTTTTCACCAATGGGGGACATAATTTCTAATATTCCTGACAAATAAGAGAGTCGCACATTGCGGTTGTCTTTTAGCTGTACCTCAATAGCTTTGAATTCCTCCCAAGAAACATCTGCGACGGTCACTAATTTCTCTTGTATGGGATAGTTCAGAAGTGGGATGCTCATATCGCCTCTCAACAGTTTCAGATATACATCTCTTGATTGCTTTCAGCAAACCAATGTAGGGTTGCATTTCCACAATCATAATCCTGAGTTATTTGCTAGGTGTGTCCGTCTATGCCATTTTTACCCTTTTGATTAACTCAAACCCAGTTCTCGTTTTAGCAAGTTAATCGAGTTAGCGCCGATATAATTTTCAACCTTAATCAGCTTTGGTGGACGAATAATATCTTCATCAGATGCTTGCACGGCTGCTTGCACTGCCGCAAAACTGGCTTGATCGCTGATGATTACCTCAGCCCGCTTAACCATTGCCTGAAGTTTGTAAGCGTCTTTTGGCTGCGAAGTCATTACCAGTAGTTCATCGCCCCGCAAACCGTGGAGGATGACTTCTGCGGCTCGCGCAATCCCGGAACTAAGGCTAACTATGCCTACACAGTTTTCTTTTGGTAGGGTTTTCAAAAGGCTGAGTTCTTTGCTGTAGTCGTAGATATCCAGAGGAATTACCCGTGCAGCTTTTGGAGCTGCGATCGCTTCCACATTACTGATAAAATACCGACTTGTGACGACTGTCGCAGAGGTAGTTTTATCTAGCACAGCCGTTAATTCTTCCATTGCTACCAACTGCACTGGTATTTTTAGCGATCTCTCTAATTCATAGACCATCAACTCACCAGCACCCATATCATAAGATGGAACTGCAACCAGTACCCGCGCACTACAACGCAAGCGCCAGTCAATTTCCGCTAAAAATAGCTCCCTGGCTTGATTCAGTGAACATCCTTGGGTGAGCAACTCGTCAAGTGCTTGCTGGACAACTTGATAGGCATCAGGATTTTGTTTGAGAATTGGTGATTGCAGTCTGCTACCGCCCTCATGACCTTGGGGACGAACATAAATTCCCGAACCAGCCATACTTTCAACAAATCCGTCTTCTTCTAGTTGACGGTAAACTTTGCTTATGGTATTGCGGTGTAACCCAGTTTGCATTGCCAGCGCTCTTGTGCTTGGTAATTTGTAAGCAGGGGGATATTGCCGAGAAGCGATCGCAAATCGGATTTGATTAAACAGCTGGGTTGATGCCGGAATTTCGCTGTCTGGCTGAATACGGAATTGAATCATCACCAAACCTCCTTAATACTAAGTGCTGCTAGCGGATAGCTAGGGTTTAGCCCGTGCTGAGTTTTGAGTGCTGGGTTTGAGTCTTAAGTGTTGCTTTCCTACTCAGCACTTAGTATTCAGCATCCTTTGATAACTAGTTTTAGTTTTTACATACAAAATACGTTATTTACATATAAAGTTTTTCTGATACAAATTTCTAATGCGCTTACTATTGGTAATTGATAATTTAATTAGAAAAAGCTGGGCATACTGGCATAGTTATATCAAATAAACACACGGCTAATCACATAGCACTGGTAAAAATTATTATGACAGAGCAAGGAACAATTACCACAACGATTAATCTTTTGCAAGATAATATTCAAGTGCCTGCTTATCTAGCAGAGCCAAAAGAACCTGGCTCTTACCCAGGAGTTGTGGTATTACAGGAAATTTTTGGTATCAACGCTCACATTCGGGAAGTTACAGAACGGATTGCCAAACTTGGGTATGTTGCCATAGCACCTGCACTTTTTCAACGGATTGCTCCCGGCTTTGAAACCGGATACACACCCGAAGATATTGAAACGGGCAGAGGCTACGCCATGCAGACTCAAGCATCAGAGTTATTGAGCGATATTCAAGTAGCAATTGACTACCTCAAAAATCTGCCCCAAGTGAAAAAAGATGGCTTTGGCTGGTGCGATTCGTTGATTAGTGAATCACGGTAAACAGTCCGTAAATAACTAATCCAGCCCGACAGCAGATTACTGTCATTAAAGGCTGAACTCTCGGTTTGATGTAGGTGAAAGCCCTACCATTCAGACTCAGAATTGACTCCTTATCTGCCCACACCGAACAAGCTCGGTTCTTGTAGAGTGAAGCTGGGAACAGGGCGCAATCAGACAACCGTTACGGGTTGACACTGGCGCTAATAGGGAGTTCCTATGATGAAACAGGGTCTAGAAAAGCAACTTAAGCCAAAGCAGGGCGTAACTCCCAAAAACCCCTGACTTCACTGGAGTTTATTCCCGCCGCATTATTAGCCAGAGAAACGGCAAGAGTCCAGGGAATCCAGTAGTTGAAATGACCACATCTAACGGAACAATCAATCTTTCCGAGGGAACGAATAAAAACGATGTGTGAGTCTTGGGGCAGTCGAACCCCAGGTAGGCTAGACGAGAAGCGGAACTCTCACAAGTCGGGTAGGACAGACCGTAATTGGTCTGAGGTGTTCAGAATACACAAACTAAAGAAGAGAAAATGATTAGACACAGTTACAAAACTAGTGAATCTTGGAGAGCGTTACCGTGGAAGAAATTCCGCCGAAATCTTTTCCGCCTTCAGAAGCGCGTGTACAAAGCTGTTCAAGTTGGAAACAAGCGGAAAGCTAGGTTACTCCAAAAGCTTATTCTAAAATCAACCTCGGCTCGATTTCTTGCAATAAGGCAAGTATCTCAGTTAAACGCTGGTAAAAAGACGGCTGGTATTGATGGTAAGAAATCCCTCACATTTGAAGAACGCTTCAACCTTGAAGAACTACTGAAAATGAATAGTGGAAATTGGAAGCATCAAGGACTACGGGAAATCCCCATCCCCAAGAAGGACGGGACTACCAGAATACTTAAGATACCTACCATCGCGGATAGAGCTTGGCAATGCCTAGCAAAATATGCACTAGAATCAGCACACGAAGCCACTTTCCATGCCAGGAGCTACGGGTTCAGAACTGGGCGCTCTGCCCATGATGCACAACAATACATCTTCAAAAACCTACCACAAAGGCGGAGAAATTTGGCGGTCATGTTGCATATCTTGCAGCCACCTTGCCAGATATTAAAGCTACTGCTTCCTTCTACGGTGCTGGAATTACCACTCGCACACCGGGAGGAGGCGCTCCTACTGTCACCCGCACCAGAGAAATTCCAGGTACTCTCTATGCCTTCTTTGGTACAGAAGATGCTAGCATCCCAGCCGAACAAGTAGATGAGATTGCAGCAGAGTTAGAAAAATATAAAATTCTTCATCGCGTGTTTCGCTACGATGGAGCTGATCACGGATTTTTCTGTAACCACCGTGCCAGTTATAATCCTAAAGCTGCGGCCGATGCTTGGGAGCAAGTAAAACAACTCTTTGGTCAACTAAACTGAAGCATACGCAGCCAAGTTAATCATTGGTCATTGGTCATTGGTAAATACGAAGGACAAATGACAAATGACAAATGACAATCTAAACTTCAGTTGCACCATATCAAATAACAACTAATCTTCAAAAGTCATGAATTCCGAATCGAAACTTTCTCAAACAGCCAATTCGTCCTTTACAATGGACGATTTTGCCAAAGCACTAGAAAAACACGACTACCAATTTCAAAAGGGACAGCTTGTACATGGCAAAGTGTTCCAACTTGACCATGATGGAGCTTATGTGGATATTGGTGGCAAGTCGTCAGCTTTTCTGCCACGCGATGAGGCTTCTTTGAGAGCAGTTACCGATTTATCGGAAGTGCTGCCATTGCAAGAGGAAATGCAATTTTTGATTATCCGAGATCAGGATGCAGAAGGGCAAGTTACCCTTTCTCGCAAGCAGTTGGAAATTCAGCACATCTGGGAACGACTGACCGAAATGCAGGAAAATGCTCAGACTGTGCAAGTACGGGTTATGGGTGTGAATAAAGGTGGTGTCACCGTCGATATTCTTTCTTTGCGGGGATTTATCCCGCGATCGCACCTGGCAGAGCGTGATAATTTAGAAGCACTCAAAGGTCAAAATCTGACTGTCGGCTTTTTGGAAATTAATCGCAACACCAATAAACTCATTCTTTCTCAACGTTTAGCAACTCGTTCTAGCAACTTCAGCTTATTAGAACTAGGTCAACTAGTAGAAGGCAAAATTACTGGCATCAAACCTTTTGGTGTATTTGTCGATTTAAATGGGATGAGCGCCTTACTTCATATCAAGCAGGTAAGCCAAAAATTCATTGATTCTTTAGAAAAAGTATTTCAAGTTGGTCAGCCAATTAAAGCTGTAATTATTGACTTGGATGAAGGTAAAGGGCGGGTTGCTCTTTCTACCAGAGTTTTGGAAAACTTTCCTGGCGAAGTGCTAGAGAATATGGATGAAGTCATGGCTTCAGCTGAGGTGCGTGCTAATAGAGCTAATAACAAAGTATCTGAATAGCTTTGAAGTGGGCCGCTTGCACAAAGTAGAAATAGTGCAATTGCACTTGTGGTAGGTAGAATGAATCGGTGAATATAGCCCAAAAATTGAGCAATAATCCAAATAGTGGGTTATTTTGTCCCCCTGCATCTACAAAGATGTAGGGGGATTATAAATTGAGAAAACTTTTCACAGACTCTCTTCTTTGATCTGATTAGAAATGCGGGTAAAAATAATTTCAGCCAGCTTCAGATTGAGAGTCTCAAAATAAATTCTGTGGCAGAGTTGTGGGCAATGCCAAAATTATCCAATAGGTCTATTGTAAAAATTATTATGTAGTATTAAACTTTTATCTATTGTGATATTGAATCATCCGATTTCAATACGCTAAGATTTACCGCAAAACTTCACTCAGCTAAATTCTCTACGCGACAATTATTTATGAATGTTAATCCCGATCAGACACTGATTCATCAGAAAATATATGCGAAAGAATTACGTTCCCTGATGCCACCTGAAGCATTTATCCCCGATCCAAGTAAGTTAATTATCTTATTCATTAATCTAGCAATTTTGATTCTAGGCTGGATGATAGCAGCGCGGTTAGATTGTTGGCCGCCATACCTTTTATGGCTTTATCTACCTTTAAGCATAATTATGGGCAATAGCGTGGTTGTCTTATTGTTCAGCACCCATGATTTGATGCATGGTAGCGTGATTAAAAACCCCCGGTTAACTTATATCATTAGCTTTCTAGGGTTAACAATGTTGTGGATGCCACCAACGCTGTGGAAAGCAGTTCATAATCGAGTACATCATAATCACACTAATGATTTAGACGACCCCGATCGCAATTACTTATATGAACAGCCTTCAACCTGGGGAAAATGGATTCAGGACTTATTTGTGCCTTCAACTGAAGTCAATCCTATATGGTTCATAGTGGGAATGACTTCTGCTTGGGGAGTACATACTTTTCGCAATGTGACATCTGTGCTATTTTTCAATCATGAATCCGTCGATTATGTTCCTGCTGCATTTACAGTTAGTGCTAAAGATCGTCGAGCGATCGCAGGGGAATTATTGATGATGATTGTGATTCATCTAAGTATCCTAATCTATCTTCAATTTGAACCCATAAAGCTCATATTTGGTTACTTTTTACCGATTGCAATTGGTTATGCTGGAGTAATTTTTTATATTTATACAAATCATTTACTTTGTCCGATGACTAACGTTAATGATCCACTAATTAATAGTATGTCTCTCCGGGTTCACAAAATATTTGATCTCTTACATTTAAATTTTTCTCACCATACCGAACATCATCTTTTCCCAGGAATGAACTCTGACTATTATGTTCTGGTTAGGGATTTATTAGAAACTCACTATTCTGAAAGTTTCAATTTATTGGATGCTGGGGAGGCTTGGTATTTGCTGCTGCAAACTCCTCGGCATTATAAAGATGAAATTACTCTTACAGATTGGTCAGGAGAAAAGTCTGTTCCCTGTCCTACAAGCGACAATTAGGGCGTTTTTGCTCTTCCCCGTTGAAAGTTAGTTTATGGACTCTTCAAGAATCCCCCGGCTTGTAGCCGTGGTATCAACAAGTAAAACAAATTCCATTATCCTAATCCCCTGCATCTACAAACGATATAGGGGATAATTTTTAGAGTATTAAAATGAATAAGGTGTGACTTATTGAGATGAGAATATCTTCAGCATGGTAACAAAGTATAAAAATATTCTCATATCTCTGTTTAAGTATTGCTCAATGGGTTTTGAGCATATATTGGGCATTTTGACAAATGTAAACGCTGAAAGTATTCAATTTAGGTATTTATATGTTTCTGGTAACTGGAGCAACAGGAGGAATTGGTCGCAGAGTTATCCGACTCCTACGGCAAAGAGAACAGTCTGTGCGTGCGTTTGTTCGCCTTACCTCGCGTTATAGCGAGTTAGAACACCGGGGTGCAGAAATCTTCATTGGTGACTTGCTAGAGGAAAAAGATATCGAGAAAGCTAGTCGGGGCGTGCGGTATATTATCAGCGCCCACGGTTCTGATAGCGATGCCCTATCTTTAGATTACCGCGCTAATATTGAACTCATTGATCAGGCAAAAGCCAATGGTGTAGAACATTTCGTGTTCATTTCCGTACTCGGAGCCGATCGCGGATATGAAGACGCTCCCGTTTTCAAAGCTAAACGAGCAGTAGAGCGATATTTGTCAGCTAGTGGCTTAAATTACACTATTTTACGCCCATCTGGATTAGCATCTAACTTGCTGCCATTAGTAGAACGATTTCGGGAAACGGGATTCTATCTGCTCATTGGCGATCGCAAAAACCGTAGCTCAATTGTCAGTACTGATGATTTAGCAAGGATAGTAGTGGATTCTGTGACAGTTGAAGGCGCTCGCAACCAGATTTTACCCGTTGGAGGGCCGGAGATTTTATTACGAGAAGATATTCCTCGAATTTTTGGTCGGATCTTCAACAAACAGCCAGTAATAATTAACTCACCACTATTTGCAGTTGATGGGTTACAGAGTGTATTAGGTTTAATTAATCCCCAAATTCAAAAAGCTTTGGGAACTTATCGCACATTGCTAGCAAATGAATTTTTCTGTACAAAAGATGAAATTGCCAATTTAGAAGTGATTTATAACTTTCAGTTGGAGACATTAGAAAACTTTTTGCGGCGCTATTTAGCAGTTTGAATAGTCATTAGTCATTAGTCATTGGTCATTCGTGAATAATCAAGGACAAATGACTAATGACAAATGACAAAGAACAAAGGACAAAAATATATGGTAAATGCTGCTCAAGCACGTCAGACTAAAGAGCGATTCGCCCAACCAGAGGAACAACTCACCTATGAATTGGGTAAAGCAGTACAGGAATTGCCACCCCTGTACACGAGATTATTAGCGGGAACGATGAGCGTCATCGTATTTGGAGCGATCGCTTGGGCGTATTTCTCGCAAATAGATGAAGTAGCAACAGCACCAGGAGAATTAATTGCTTCCACACAGGTAAGACCAGTGACATCCTTGGGTGGAGGGTCAATTATTGCTGTTAAAGTTAGAGAAGGCGATCGCGTTACTAAAGGTCAAATTCTGATTCAAAAAGATCCAGACTTGCAAAAAACCGATGTTTCCCGCCTAGCGAAATCTAGCAGATTGATTCAGGACGATTTGCAACGTTTGAATGCAGAACGTATTGGAGGCACAACTACTGGGACAAAATTGCAAGATGAACTTTTAAGCTCACGCCTGCAAGACTTCCAAGCACGTCAAGCAGGAGCGGAAGCAGAAGCAAATCGCCAGATAGCACTCATAGATCAAGCCAAAGTCCGCTTGAGTCGCTTACAAGACAACTTAGTTAATGCCAAAAGCAGTGTTGCAAATGCTAAAAGCAACCTAGTCAATGCAGATAGCATCCGAATTAAAATTGAAAGTAATTTGGCACTTGCACAAGAAAGGGAAAAAAGCTTACGCACCCTAATTACTCCTGGCGCTGTTCCCCGTGTCGATTACTTGGATGCCCAAGAAAGGCTAACTCGTGCAAAAACAGAAATCACCAGAGCGCAGGATGAAGTTATCAACGCCCAAAACCGAATAACAGAGGCTCAAGATAAAGTCACATCATTAGAAAAAGATATTGCTGCCCAAGTCCAGGAAATTCACCAAGCAGAACAAGCCTACAACGCTGCACGCAGTCAGGCCAAGCGTGTATCATCAGAACGCCAAAGTGAAATTTTGACGCAGTTTAACAAGCGTAAAGAAGAACTGACAACTGTTCAAGGTCAATTAGAGCAGGCGATAAAGCAGCAATCTTTGGAAACCATTGAAGCTCCTGTTGCTGGTACGATTTACAGAGTCAAAGCCACTAGGGGTCCAGTTCAATCGGGTGAAGAATTGGTGTCAATTTTGCCAGAAGGAGAAGAAATGCTCCTAGAGGTAAAAGTTCTGAACCGCGACATTGGGTTTATCCGTCAAGGAATGAAGGCAAAAGTGAAAATGGCGACTTTCCCATTCCAAGAATTTGGTGTTGTGGATGGGGAAGTCATGCAAGTCAGTCCCAATGCAATTATTGATAAAGAATTAGGCTTAGTTTTTCCTACAAGAATTAAGCTAAATAAACACTCAGTCAACGTGCGGGGGCAAGAAGTAGAATTTACACCAGGGATGACTGCTACAGGTGAAATTGTTACTCGTAAAAAGTCAATTTTGACATTCATCACTGAGCCTGTGACACGGCGATTCAACGAGGCATTTTCTGTTAGGTAGGTTTCTAGTACAACACGGCGTAAGTAAACCAACCATTCTAAATTGACGAAATGCTTATGCTGTATTCATTTTGACTTTTGACTTTTGATTTTTGACTTCCGCGTAGCGGTACTAGCCTCTTCTATTTTCATAACCACCTCAAAAGCGATGTCTGAGTTGGGCTACGCTTATGTACCCCATAATGCACAGCTAAAAGTTAAGGGTTTAGAATTGCTAAACCCTTAAATTCATTCGCAATGTATAAGCGGGTTGGTTGATTTTATTAATCGACCAGTATGGAACTAAACTGCAAATTACTATAATTTTCCATACCGATCTATTGGTTTTTAGATTTCCTGTAGTAGTTTACCAAAACTCAGATTATTCTCATTATTATTGCTACTCAAATTGATGCTGCCCAGAATATCCTCATAGTTTGGGAATTGCGACCATAATTCTGGATTAGCTAATATATTATTACCTTCGGCTGGCGTGAGATACTTTGCGGTTTCTGCGATAATTTGACCGATTAGAAAACTAAAACCAGAATTATTCAAATTCGCTATAGTTTCTGGTGTCAAATATGTTACAGTTTGTGCAATTGTTTGACCAATTAGAGAATTAAAACCAGAATTATTCAAATTCGCCATAGTCTGTGGTGTCAAATATTTTACGTTTTGTGCGATTGTTTGACCAATTAGAGAACTAAAACCAGAATTATTCAAATTCGCCATAGTCTCTGGTGTCAAATATGTTGCTGTTTGTGTGATTGTTTGTGCGATCGCTTGACCAATTAGCGAACCAAAATTGGAAGTATTAAAACTAGAAATCGTCTGTGACGAGAGATAATTTTCGGTCTGTGTATAGACGTTTAGCAGATTATCGTCAGATATTGCCTGACTTGTCAGAGAACTGGTATTAAAACTATAACTTGTAGTTTGTGTGTTATTTTTTGCTGTTTCTGCAATTACCCGACTCGCTAGAGAATTGACATTAGAAACATTAAAACTAGAGCTTGTTGTTGTAGTTTGTGTACTATTTCCTGCTGTTTCTGTAACAATCTGACGTACTTGGGCATCAGTTAGGTTGGGGTTAGCACTAAGCATCAAAGCAACTACACCAGCAACGTGGGGAGTAGCCATAGAAGTGCCGCTATAAGTGGCATATTGATTATTTGGAACTGATGAATAGACTTTAACTCCTGGGGCTGTTACATAAGAGATTTCATCCGTTCCAGAGCGATTAGAGAAATCGGGCATATTATTATCTCTATCTACTGCCCCAACTGCAATTCCCGACTTGTATGCATAGCGGGCGGGATAGTCTGGTGATGAGTCACCATCATTACCTGCTGCCATGACAACAATCACTCCTTTGCTGCTGGCATAGTTAATGGCTGACTCTAGAGTACGATTGGCAGATCCGCCACCTAGACTGAGGTTAATCACATTAGCTCCATTATCCACAGCGTAGCGAATACCTTTAGAGATGGAACTATAGGAACCAGAGCCAGACTCATTCAAAACTTTGACGGGCATAATCTTGGCATTGTATGCAATACCAGTGACACCGTAGTTATTATTTTCCCCTGCGATCGTGCCAGAAACATGAGTGCCATGACCGTTGTTATCTAGGGTGTTGTTGTTTTTCTCAGAGAAGTTCCAGCCGTAATTATCATCAATATAGCCATTGCCATCATCATCTATACCGTTACCTGCAATTTCATTGGCATTCGTCCAGATATTATTTCTTAAATCCTCATGGTTATAATCAACCCCAGTATCTATGACAGCAACAACAACGCCTTTACCTGTGTATCCCTGTGCCCAAACTTCCGGTGCTTTAACGAGGTCTGCTCCCCAATTATTGCCACCCAAATCAGGAACATCAGCAAAGGTATTCTGACCAGTAACTTTGGCCACTGCTGCTGCCCCATTAATCAAGCCATAGCCATTAATGGAGTTATAACTTTCAGTAGTAAAAGTATTAACGTTACTGCTATTTTCTGAGTCACCGTTATTTAATAACTGCACATCAGCATCTGCTGATTTATAGCTACTACCTCCCCTGAGGTTGAGACTATAGTCATTCTTCGTATTAAAGCTATCTAATGAGTAAATTGAAGTGACATTGAGCCGTTTATTTGACAACACATTGTTACTAACATCATCATTTAGCATAAGTATTTTTTCTCAAAGATAACAATCGTTTTTTAACAGGTTGAAGCGTTAACACCTTTACAAAAGAAGATTCTAAGGTTGAAATAATAAACTCCCTTGTCAATAATTACTATGTAATCTAATAAAAAAATGCTAATCCCACTACTAAATCACACAAGCACGCTAATTGTTTGAAGAAATGCTTAACTAGTTAAGTTAAGGCAGCCTTTGTGATCTAACACTATTTAACTAAATAGCTGATACAAATATATGGATAGGAGCATATAGATGTACGCCCCTACCCATATATTTTTTTACATATAATTTTTGAAAATGATTTAAAGCATAGAGAATTGGAAAGCAACTTCTTTGTCAATGCAAAAAACTATTAATAGGACTGCTAGCAAATTATCTAGACAGGCACAGCAACAAAATAGAGAGTGATTGTTCTTTGTTTATCGCTTACGTGAGTTATACCCGTAGGGGCACGGTATGTTCCCTACACCTTGCGATATAATTTTGTACCGCATCTGAATAGGAACAGCTATATGTTACTTTTTCAGAGTTTTAGGGAACTCTATTAATAGAACCTTATAGGTTTAGCACTCTGTTTAGATATCAATAAAAATCGATTCTTTAGGATATTTACTTCTGTGTAATGACCTATTGTATAAATCCCTATTGTCCAAAACCTGTTGACCCAGTGAATGCAAACAACCTTATTTGCCGTAACTGTGGGTCAGAAATACTGTTGCAAGGTCGCTATCGGGTAATCAAACAACTAGGACAAGGTGGCTTTGGTAACACTTTTCAAGTTGACGAGTGTGGGAAAACTAAAGTACCCACATTCCGCACCCTAACTGTCACAAGTTCATTAGTACTTAACTAATTGGGTCGGTGAACAGTACTTATGAACTATAAGGTGAAGTTGTATTTTAAACCTTAATAAGAATTTATTCTATTAATGTGTGATTAACTTTAAGCCAAAGCCTCCAGGTGTGTATGTGAAAGTTACAGTGTAAACTCACGCGGTTTGACATTACAAATAAATTTTTATGTTCATCAAATGAGAAGATGACAGTTGTTGTAACTTTCATTTCATAACCATGTTTAACCACCAAGAGATTGAAATTCAGAACATAGATCATTTGGGTATAATTGCAGGGATTATAGATGCCATAGGCTTAGTAGATATTATTAATGAATTAGTCGGTGAAGATGCACAAGAAAAAATTAGTCCGGGACATGTAGTTAAAGCAATGATATTAAATGGACTGGGTTTTGTAAGCAGTCCATTATATATGTTCCCAGAGTTTTTTAAAGATAAACCTTGTGAACATCTAATTGGAGAAGGAGTAAAATTTTAGATGAAAAATCTCTTAGTAATGATGATATGCTTTCCGAATACAAGGCACAGCAAAGCTGTGAGCGGGGATTTGGATTTCTCAAAGACCCCTTATTTTTTGCAGATAGTATTTTTCTGAAATCTCCAGAAAGAATTGAAGCTATGGCTATGATAATGGGATTATGCCTATTAGTTTATACTTTAGCTCAAAGACAAATAAGAAAAGCTTTATCGGCATCTGAATCTACTATTAAAAATCAGCTTGGTAAATCTATAAATAATCCGACTATGCGATGGATATTTCAACGCTTTCAATCTATACATTTAGTAAAATTTGATAATGAAATATCAATATCTAATTTGAATTTGGAAACAGAATATATTCTGAGTTTTTTGCCAGAGAATTGTCGTTATTATTATAAATGTTAATCAGGCTGTATCTACAATCTATTTGTCATAGAGACTATTAATTAAAATTCATAGTCACAAATTGTAATCACTTTTAATTTGTATATCATAAACTAGACATAGATATTAGTTTAACATTCATAAATTTTTATCTATTAATTAAACGTCAATACTTATTGCTTCTTATTGAGAATAAAATATTATTTAGGATAAGTAAATAATATGAGTATACGAGCCAGGGAAGTATTTTTTTACTCTCATTGTCGAGAAAATATTCAGTAAAAACCCCTTTGTGACAGTTAGGGTGCGGAATGTGGGTTGGTAATTAGGTGGTGTTAAAAACAGTAATGTACTAATATGTTGGGTTACGCAAGAAAACCCAACAGCAACAAACTTAATTTTTACCAACAATACCTGATACCTTTCCTTTAAAGCTGCCATGTATGACAATATCTGTAAATTCATTGCCGAAAACTTCAAAGATGATTTAGCAACTTGGTTACTAGGTTCACCGATTAAATTAACAGAACTTAGCCCTACTGAATTATCAAGCGAACCAATTCGCGCCGATTCATTAATTTTATTGCAATCTGATAATTTAGTTCTACATACCGAATTTCAAACCGACGCTGATGAAGCCATCCCGTTTCGGATGTTAGATTATAGGGTTAGGGTTTATCGCCGCTTTCCTAACAAAGAAATGCGTCAAGTAGTAATCTATTTGAGAAAAACAAGTTCAGAATTAGTCAATGAAAACAGTTTTAAATTAAACAACACTTATCATCAATTTGAGGTAATACGCCTGTGGGAACAACCAACAGAAAGATTTATGAGTGTCCCAGGCTTATTACCCTTTGCCGTGCTAAGTCAGACAAACGATCCTACAATGGTATTAACCCAAGTAGCCAAAGCAGTTGAAGCAATTAGCGATCGCCCAGCTACAAAGAAATATAGCTGCTGCTAGTGGAATTTTAGCAGGACTGGTGTTAGATAAAAATGTAATTAGCAAAATATTAAGGAGTGAGATTATGCGCGAATCAGTCATTTATCAACAAATCCTAGAAGAAGGCGAAGCCAAAGGTAAAGCAGAAACAACAAGAAAGTTGGCTTTAAATTTGTTGCAAATTGGAATGAGTTTAGAGCAAATTGCTCAAGTTACTGAATTATCTATTGAACAAATTCAAGTTTTACAAGAGAGATTCAAAAATCTTAAATTTTAATGAGTCGCTTTATAAAACACATGGCTATACAAGCAAAACCCGTTAATGCGGGTTTCAAAGTTTTTATAAGTCCGTGCAGACGCAATTTCTAATGGCCTGATTGAAATTCTCCAACTAAAATCTCTGCACTTTGTGGTGTACGCGGGAACGGAATCACATCACGAATATTTCCCATACTGTCATAATTGCACAAGCCGTTCAAAACCTAATCCAAAACCAGCGTGGGGGACAGTACCATAACGACGCAAATCAAGATACCACCACAAGTCTTCTGGTTTTAACCCTTGCGCTAATACACGGCGTTCTAGAACTTCTAAGCGTTCTTCGCGCTGGGAACCGCCGACAATTTCGCCAATTTTCGGTGCAAGAATATCCATTGCGCGGACGGTTTTTTCATCGTCGTTCAAGCGCATATAAAATGCTTTGATTTGCGCTGGATAATCTGTAACGATCGCAGGCTTTTTAAATAATTGTTCAGCTAGATACCGTTCATGTTCTGATTGTAAATCTAAACCCCAACTCACTGGATATTCAAATTTAACATCAGCTTTTTCTAAAAGTTTGATGGCTTCTGTATAAGTTAACCGTTCAAACTGATTATTAATAATATTTTCGGCTGTTGCCAACACAGACTTATCAATGCGTTCATTGAAAAATTCCATATCTTCTGGGCAAGTTTCCAACACATATTTAAAAATGTGTTTGAGAAACGCCTCAGCTAAATCCATATCGCCTTCTAAGTCACAAAAAGCCATTTCTGGCTCAACCATCCAAAATTCTGCTAGGTGGCGGGAGGTATTGGAATTTTCTGCACGGAAGGTAGGGCCAAAGGTGTAGACGTTACTAAACGCCATCGCCATAACTTCCGCTTCCAACTGGCCGCTAACTGTTAAATATGTAGGTTTAGCAAAAAAGTCTTGGCTGTAATCTACTGCTTGGTTTTCTGTGCGGGGAATATTCTTTAAATCTAAACTGGTAACGCTAAACAGTTCACCAGCGCCTTCGCAATCGCTAGCGGTGATGATGGGTGTGTGTACCCACAAAAAGCCTCTTTCTTGGAAGAATTGGTGAATTGCTGTCGAACAAGCATTTCTGACGCGGAAAACTGCACCAAAAGAATTAGTCCGCGATCGCAAATGTCCAATGGTTCGCAAAAACTCAAAGGAATGGCGTTTCTTTTGCAGGGGATATGTATCGGGATCAGCTTCACCGTAAACTTTGACGGACTCGGCTTTCAACTCAATTCGCTGTCCTTTACCCAGAGAAGCCACCAGTACCCCTGTAGCCTCAACAGCAGCACCCGTATTCAGTTTTTTCAATATAGCTTCGTAATCTGGCAAATCCTGATTGATGACGACTTGCAAATTAGCTAGCGATGAGCCGTCATTGACTTCAATAAAAGCAAATCCTTTTGACTCACGTTTTGTCCTCACCCAGCCTTGCACTTGGAGGGACTCATCAGGTTGGCCACTTCGCAATATTTCTGCAATCCGTCGATTTACCATATTTACCCAGCATAAGACTTTAATATCCAGCCTATGATAACGCCCATTCCACCAAAGCGGACGACTTGCCAGAAAGGTTTTTTGAGGCTACGCCAAGAAAAAATAACTGGCTTTCTAAGTTCACTTCTAGCCTTTCCAACTGCTGTTGAATTTGCCGTAACTCTGCTTTGATTTCTGGTGTCTGAGATTTATTGTGCTTTAGTTGATCCCGACGCTGTTGCCATTGTGCCTGTTGTTGGCGATCGCGTTGCACTTGATCGTAACGTTCTTTTAAGGATAAGAGCGATCGCTCTACTTCCTCTAGTTCTTGTTCAAAATCTGGTTCGGGATTCTCTGCTGACGGCTGTGATTGTTTTGGCGGCTTCATTTACAAGTAGTAAAGTAGAAGTAAATGCAAATGTGCCAATAGTTATGTCCCAATCTACCCAGCTGCCGAAAACCAGTCAACTGAATGAACTTAGTACTCTGGAACTAGCTCAAGCCCTCATGGAAAGACTGAGCATTTCCCCTAACGATTGGCATCGCCTCAAGTCTAACCGCAATTCCCGCGCTAATGAACAAGTGGCAGCAGCTATTGTGTATCTTTTAAAGAATCAGCCACAAGAAGCTCAAGCGAGACTAGAACAAGCAATTGGTTGGTTAGATCGCTCTATTTCAGCACCTCCCTGTCCTACTCACGGAAAGTAGGGAGTAGGGAGTAGGGAATAAAAAAATCAAAAAAATAATAACTTTCCCCACTCCCCACTCACCATTCCCCTATTATCGCCGCAGAGATAATCCCCGACGAGCTTCCATTTGTTTACAAAGCCTCAATTCTGTGCCTTTGCGGTTCCACTCTACCTGATCAAAGATTTGGTGCAGAAGACATAAACCACGACCATTTTCTGACTCATCTGGTGGGAGATAGTCTGTTGGTTCTTCTTCATTAGTAGATGAAGGAGTAAAGCCGTTACCCTGGTCTGAGATTATCCACCAATATTGATTATCTATTAAGGAAAAACGGACTACAACTGTTTTACTTGGATCAAGATTATTGCCATGTTTAGCTGCATTCACTAGGGCTTCTTGAAGTCCTAGCCGCAATTCTGCTTGTAATTTTGCTGGAATTTCTGCCAACCATAAATCTAATATCGGACAAAGGTAGAGGGTTGAGGCAAAACTAATAGTGCCCCAATAACGTCCAACTGGACGGAGTGAAATAGTAATCACAAGAGAAACCCCATAGCTTTCAGTTAGCTAGACATCGGTTTGCTATTACAGTCACCCTGATAAAACTTGAGGTGGTCATGCTGCCTTCAAACTTGCGTCTTTAAAACTAAATTTTGAAAATGCTAGGGAGCATTGGCTTTATAACTATGAGTTGGGATTGTTTAAACCTCTATCGGCTGGAATAAGTTTGATAATGATGTCAGCAAATGAAAAATATGCTGGTGATTATTTTAGAGAGTATTCGCATACTCTAGTTAGTTGCCGATTTATAATTCACACAATCTACTTCATATTTTTAAGAACCTATGCAACTTGAATTTATTTAAACAAAAGGAATTTTTATTTTTGGCTTAATTCAATTTTAGCATCTTTAGTATGCACTAGACTAAAAATTTCAAATTTCAGTTTTTGTAAAGGAATTACTATCCTTGTCCAAATTTGATAGCACAAGAAAGGCAGCAGCTTCAACATGAGCAGTTTGAGGGAAAAAATCAGCAGGTTGTACCCGTGTAATGGTATATTGCCCATCTTCACAAAGCAATTTCAGGTCACGGGCGAGGGTAGCTACTTTACAGCTGACGTAAACAATCCGAGATGGTTTCAATTGCCGTAAAGTGTCGATGACTGCGCGATCGCACCCCTTACGTGGCGGATCGAGTATTACTACTTCTGGTATTGTGCCCATTTTTGGAAGCAATTTCTCTACTGCCCCAACTTGGAATGTCACATTGTCAATTCCGTTGCGGTGGGCATTCAAAATAGCTTGTTCTACTGCTGCTGCTTGCACTTCTAATCCTGTGGCAATCCGTACTTTTTTGGCAAGGGGTAAAGTTAAAGTTCCAATACCACAGTAGGCATCAACTAGCAACTCATGCCCTTGAAGATTGAGTTCTGATTGAATTACCTGCAATAGTGCCTCTGCTGTTTCTGTATACACTTGAAAAAATGTATCTGGGCGCACTTGAAATTCCAATCCAGCAAAATTTTCACGCAGGTGTGGGACTCCAGCGATGCAACGGGTTTCTGATCCAAAGATAGCATTTGTGCGATCGCCATTGCGGTTGAGCGACACTCCTACTAACTGGGGATAGCGCTTTAACCATTCCTGCGCTTGGGTTTCAATTCCTGATAAATTCCAGTCTTTCACTACCAAAGTCAGCAACATTTCTCCGGTGTGCCGCCCAATGCGTAAACCGAGATGGCGAATTTGTCCTTTGATGACGCTGTTCGTCATAGATTCGCCAACCCCGTTGTTGAATATCTTGCTTAACTTCGGCAAGTAAGGGATTTAATCGTGAATCTTGGACTGGACATTGATTTAAATTAATTAATTGGTGACTACCTTTTTGGTAGTAACCAGCTTGTACCTGTCCTGTTGCCGATATACCCAGAGGATATGTAGATTTATTACGGTAGCCTAAAGCAGAAGGGGCAGCAAGTACCTGATCTACTGGTGGTTGGATAAAACCGCCAATACGTTTCCAAAGCTTGGATAACTTGATTTTGCTTGGCTACTAGCTGGTAATCATAATTAATATGCTGCCACTGGCAACCACCGCACTTATCCGCCACAATACAATTAGGTCGGATACGGTGGGGAGATGGCTCTAATAGCTCCTGGAGCTTCCCGTGGGCGTATTTTGGTTTAACATGAACCAAGCGGACAAGGGCGCGATCGCCTGGGACAGTATCTGGGACAAACACTACACGCTCATCAGCGCGTCCCACACCATCGCCTGTATCACTCAGATTAGCGATCGTAACTTCAATTAATTCACCCTGTTGCCAAATTATTTTAGTCATTTGTCGTTTATCATTTGTCATTTGTTATTGGGCATTGGGAATTGGGAATTAGTTATTTTTTCTTGCTTCCTCTGCTTCCCCTGCTTCCCCTGCTTCCCCTGCTCCCCCTGCTTCCCCTGCTCCTCACTCCCCCAAACAGATAAATTCAATACATAACTAGCTCCGATCCCTTCACTTGTGTACCTCCAACTCGCTAAACTAACAGATAATATTTCAGGTGATTTCAATCATCATGACTGTAATTAGCCAAGTTATTCTCAAAGCTGACGACGAACTGCGTTATCCCAGCAGTGGCGAACTTAAAAATATCAAAGACTTTTTGCAAACCGGCGTACAACGGACGCGGATTGCGTCTACCTTAGCCGAAAACGAAAAAAAGATAGTTCAGGAAGCAACCAAACAACTTTGGCAGAAGCCGTCCTGACTTTATCTCCCCTGGAGGTAATGCTTACGGAGAACGCCAACGCTCTCTATGTATTCGTGATTTTGGCTGGTACTTACGCCTAATTACCTATGGTGTTCTTGCTGGTGACAAAGAGCCAATTGAAAAAATCGGTTTGATTGGTGTGCGGGAAATGTACAATTCGTTGGGTGTTTCCCGTGCCTGGAATGGTAGAAGCGATCAATTCCCTCAAAACAGCTTCCCTTAGCTTATTGAGTACGGAAGACGCTGCTGAAGCGGCACCTTACTTTGATTACATCATTCAAGCGATGTCTTAATACAAAGTGTGTGCTGGTTTTAGGAGTATACTTCCGGTCTACTAGAGTGAGTGTAATATTTTAGCGCTCCATAGGCATAAGATACCCAATTTGATCATACCTTCCCCACATTTGGTAGTTGCTGTGGCAAAATCTCTGTCAAGTTACTAACCAGTTGTGGGGAAATTTATTTAAGTATAACTCTGGGGCATGTCTCAAAGGATGAAGGACATACGGACATAAAAAACCGACAGTCCTTGATTAAGGCTGTCGGCAATTAAGTGTGTTCCCTATTAATGACTCGGCTAGAGTTCAGTTGTCATTAATTATGCCTAGTTAGCGAGATGAGGGAGACGATCCTAATCATAGATATGTGTGATTCTCGTCACTTGATTGTTACATCTAAACTGCATATACTCGAATAATCTCTGAGTATCAGTATATATCCACAAATTTTGGTGTTAAGAGTTTCAGTGAAGTTACTTAGTTAAATTATCTTGAAATATCGTGTTTAATTTATACAAAAGTAGAAGTGCGTAGCTTTTCAGCGTAGGCATCGCGCTTTGCAACATAAATTAACTTAGCATCCTAAAATATTTTTAACGCCATTTACCAACATAGTTACTAATCCAAATGATGCGGTGGTCGCATAAATTGTATTAGGCAATCCTCCTACTGCTGTTGATATCGCCTCCATGCTAGCTCCTGCTATAAGCATTGTTATTACTGTACTTGCAATAGAAACAATCCCAGTAGCAGCTATACCCAAACCAACTTAAATTGCGCCGACTATAGCAATAATAGTACTCCATTCCAATAGATTAGGACTGTGACAAACCTGAATAAAGATTATAGGAAAATTCGTTTTACTACTTCAATATTGTTGCATTTAGTTAATCTTAATTTTACAAGCTATCCGGTAAGCGTAAAGCTCAGTCACTTCAGTGCTGAGATACAAGCGACTCGTGCGGTTTTAACCGCATTCAATCTTTCTTAACTATGACTTTTACGCCAGCCATGATAGTATAAGATAGGAGGTAAAGCGATGCTAGTTTTTGAGTTCAAAGCCTACGGTAAGTCGGCGCAATTATCGGCAGTAAATGATGCAATTCGGACTGCGAAGTTCATTCGCAATAGCTGTATTCGGCTATGGATGGACGTTAAAAGTACTGGCAAAAATGATTTGCAGAAATACTGCGCGGTGCTTGCAGCTAATTTTTCTTTTGCCAATGAACTCAATTCAATGGCTCGTCAAGCTAGTGCTGAAAGAGCATGGTCATCTATCTCTCGGTTTTATGATAATTGCAATAAGGGTATTCCAGGTAAAAAAGGTTTTCCCCAGTTCCAGAAAGATTGTCGCTCTGTTGAGTACAAGACATCAGGATGGAAGCTTGCCGATAATCGTAAATCGATAACCTTCACCGACAAGAAAGGTATTGGTCGTTTAAAACTCAAAGGCACTCGTGATTTGCACTTCTACCAAATTAACCAGATTAAACGGGTGAGATTGGTGAAACGTGCTGACGGTGTTTATGTTCAATTTTGCATTGATGTAGACCGTTCTGAAAACATAGAACCAACTGGCAACACAGTTGGTTTGGATGTTGGGTTGAAAGAATACTACACCGACTCTGATAGAACAATGGTTAAAAACCCAAAGTTTCTGCGTATTGGTGAAAAAGTTCTCAAGCGTTCCCAGCGTCGAGTCTCCAGAAGAGTAAAAGGTTCAAACAATCTTAGCAAGGCAAGACAGATTTTAGGTAATCGCCACCTCAAAATAAGTAGGCAACGTAAAGACCATGCTGTGAAATTAGCAAGGTGCGTAGTTCAGTCCAACGACTTGATAGCCTATGAAGATTTGAGGATTAAAAATATGGTGAAAAATCATTGTTTAGCCAAGTCTATTAATGACGCATCTTGGTATCAGTTCCGTGTCTGGATTGAATACTTTGGTAAAGTGTTCAAACGCGTAACAGTTGCGGTAAATCCGCAATACACAAGCCAGGAATGCTCTAGCTGTGGTGAAATTGTCAAGAAAAGCCTATCAACGAGAACACACGCTTGTAGTTGTGGATGCGTGATGGATAGGGATGAAAACGCAGCCAGAATAATCCTTAGTCGAGGATTGGGTACGGTAGGGCATACCGGAACCTTTGCGCTAGACGCAAGCAACGCTTTAGGAGATAAGTCCTCTGTTCAGGTTGGAGAAATCCTGCCTGAGTAAGTCATGTCTTTGATTAAAGAATCTCAGTGTCTTTAGACCTGAGAGTGTCAATTAGCAGTTGAAAAAAAATGGGAAGAGGTTTTCCGCCGCCTTGCAGACTCCTAAATTTTTGACTATTTCTCAAGTCTTAGATATTCACCAACGCCAAATTCAAAGATTTGGTGGAACATCAGGTGTTAGAGACGAAAGTTTGCTAGATTCAGCACTGGCACAACCTAAGCTACTTTTGGCGGCGAACTTCTCCATCCTACAATTCACGAGCAAGCAGCAGCGTACCTGTACCATTTAGCGATGAACCATCCGTTTATCGATGGCAACAAGCGCACCGCTTTCGCTGTTATGCTTACTTTTTTTGAACTTAAATGACTAGACTTTCAACCTATCTCAAGAGCAAGCTTACAACTTGGTGATTCAAGTAGTCCAGAAAGAAATATCCAAAAGAAGAATTATCTGCATTTCTGGAACTGCATCTACAAGGCAAGTAAATCGATAGAATAATGCTCTGTCCCCCAGAGTGCATTATTTCCATGACTGCAACCTCAAAACCAGCCTTTTCCCCCCAAGAAATTGCTGCTGAAGGTCTTAAACCAGAAGAATACGCAGAAATTGTCCGTCGGCTAGGCCGCCATCCCAACAAAGCTGAACTGGGAATGTTTGGCGTGATGTGGTCAGAGCATTGCTGTTACAAAAATTCTCGACCTCTACTCAAACAATTTCCCACCGATGGTCCCCGTATCCTCGTGGGGCCTGGTGAAAATGCTGGTGTTGTAGATTTGGGTGATGGATTCCAACTAGCTTTTAAGATTGAATCCCACAATCACCCATCAGCTGTAGAACCATTTCAAGGTGCAGCAACGGGAGTCGGCGGTATTCTCAGAGATATTTTTACAATGGGTGCGCGTCCCATTGCTTTATTAAATTCCCTGCGCTTCGGTTCCTTAGAAGATGCCAAAACTCAAAGGCTCTTCCAAGGCGTAGTGGCGGGAATTTCACATTATGGTAATTGCGTGGGAGTACCCACCGTTGGCGGCGAAGTTTACTTTGACTCTGCTTATTCTGGTAATCCTCTGGTGAACGTTATGGCACTAGGGTTGATGGAAACACCAGAAATCGTTAAATCTGGGGCATCTGGCTTAGGCAACCCCGTGCTGTATGTTGGTTCCACCACTGGGCGCGATGGCATGGGAGGCGCGAGTTTTGCCAGTGCAGAATTGAGCGATCAGTCAATAGATGATCGCCCTGCTGTGCAAGTGGGCGATCCCTTTTTGGAAAAGTCGTTAATTGAAGCTTGTCTGGAGGCGTTTAAGACAGGTGCAGTTGTCGCCGCCCAAGATATGGGAGCAGCCGGGATCACCTGTTCTACCTCAGAGATGGCGGCAAAAGGTGGTGTGGGAATTGAACTAGATTTAGATAAAATTCCCGTCAGAGAAACGGGGATGGTTCCCTATGAATATCTGCTTTCGGAATCTCAAGAACGAATGCTATTCGTTGCACACAAGGGGCGTGAGCAGGAATTAATCGACATTTTCCACCGTTGGGGGCTTCAAGCCGTTGTTGCTGGTACAGTCATCGCTGAACCTCTTGTGCGGATTCTCTTTCAGGGTGAAGTAGCAGCAGAAATTCCTGCTGAGGCTTTGGCGGAGAATACGCCATTATATAATCGGGAGCTATTGACAGAAGCACCAGAATATGCGCGCAAAGCTTGGGAATGGACTGCTGATTCCTTGCCTCCTTCCACAGCTGCTGGAATAGAACTTCAAGGAGAACTGCAAAGTTGGAATGATATTCTCTTAACTTTGCTCGATACACCCACGATCGCTTCTAAAAATTGGGTATATCGTCAGTATGACCATCAGGTACAAAATAATACAGTAATACTACCAGGTGGTGCAGATGCGGCTGTGATCCGTTTGCGTCCCCTTGAAGAAATTCCCAATCTCAAATCCC
Organism: Nostoc cf. commune SO-36; assembly: GCF_023734775.1. Lineage (NCBI taxonomy): Bacteria > Bacillati > Cyanobacteriota > Cyanophyceae > Nostocales > Nostocaceae > Nostoc > Nostoc commune. The sequence goes on from NZ_AP025732.1 coordinate 3,329,468, forward strand.
AAATTCCAAATCTCAAATCAGGAGTGGCGGCGACGGTAGATTGCAATCCTCGTTATGTTTATCTTGACCCTTACGAAGGAGCTAAGGCAGTGGTGGCAGAAGCTGCACGCAATCTTAGCTGTGTGGGCGCTGAACCTCTGGCGGTAACAGATAACCTGAATTTTGGCTCTCCAGAAAAACCCATTGGTTACTGGCAATTGGCAGAAGCTTGTCGTGGTTTGGCAGAAGGTTGTCGAGAATTGGCGACACCAGTCACGGGCGGAAACGTTTCTTTATACAATGAAACCCTTGATTCTCAGGGCATCCCACAACCTATTTATCCCACCCCAGTAGTGGGCATGGTGGGCTTGATTCCCGATATAAGCAAAATTTGTGGTCAAGGTTGGCAAGCATCCAGCGATGTGATTTATCTTCTCGGATTGCCTCTGGCATCCCAAATCAGTTTGGGAGCATCTGAATATTTAGCCACCATCCACGGGACTGTTGCTGGAAAACCACCACGGGTAAATTTTGACTTAGAACGCCGCGTCCAGAAAGTTTGTCGTGAAGGCATTTGTAATGGTTGGGTACGTTCAGCCCACGATTCTGCTGAGGGAGGAGTGGCGATCGCACTAGCCGAATGTTGTCTTGCTGGTAATCTTGGTGCCGAAATCAATTTAGAAATAGCATCAACACAGTTAAAACGCTTAGACGAGGTGTTGTTTGCCGAAGGTGGAGCCAGGATTTTAGTCTCTGTAGCATCAGCACAACAAGAAATTTGGGAATCATATTTACAGGAACATCTAGGCCAAGAGTGGCAAAAACTGGGTACGGTTGGAAATTTTGAGACAGGTCTGGGGGTTTTCACCACTGATAACCAAACCTTAATCAAAGTTAGTATCAAAGATATGAGCGATCGCTATTCCCATGCGATCGCCAGACGTCTCGCCATGCATACCAATACCCCCACTTAAAGAAGTTAGAAGTTGAAACCAAGGAGTTAGAGATAAAAAGCATAACTCCTAACTCCTCACTCTTTTATTAGCGTCTCTGAGCAAAATTACGGTACTGTCTTAATAGATGGTTAAAGATTTATTAAGAAACCTACAACTATCTATAGACATAATCCCAGTGACTTGACCCCCCCACCAGGAGCAAAGCTAGCATGATTTTTATTCATTCTGTCACCTCGGATGAATACCCCGATACCAACAACCCAATAAATAGTCATGAAAATCGGCCTGACAAGCCAGAAGAAGCTTGTGGTGTTTTTGGCATCTACGCCCCAGGAGAAAACGTTGCTAAACTGACCTACTTTGGATTGTATGCCCTCCAGCATCGGGGTCAAGAATCAGCTGGTATTGCCACCTTTGAGGGTACACAAGTACATCTCCACAAAGATATGGGCTTAGTGTCTCAAGTTTTCAATGAATCCGTCTTGGATCAATTGCCCGGTAGCCTTGCTGTTGGTCACACTCGTTATTCCACCACAGGTTCTAGTCGCAAAGTTAATGCTCAACCCGCAGTACTAGAAACTCGCTTAGGTTCATTAGCTCTTGCACATAATGGTAATTTAGTCAATACTGTGCAACTACGTCAAGAGTTGCTTGAGAATAAATGTAACTTAGTCACAACAACAGACTCAGAAATGATCGCTTTTGCGATCGCAGAAGCCATAGATACGGGCGCTGATTGGCTAGAAGGCGGAATTAAGGCATTTCACCGTTGCCAAGGAGCCTTTAGTTTAGTTATTGGCACTCCCGTCGGCGTTATGGGTGTCCGTGACCCTAATGGCATTCGCCCCTTAGTAATCGGCACTTTGGCTGGTAATCCAGTCCGTTACGTTTTGGCTTCCGAGACTTGTGGTTTAGACATCATTGGAGCCGAATACCTGCGAGACGTAGAACCAGGTGAATTAGTTTGGATTACTGAAGAAGGTTTGGCTTCTTATCATTGGAGTCAAAAGTCTGAGCGGAAATTGTGTATCTTTGAAATGATTTACTTTGCCCGCCCTGATAGCGTCATGCACAACGAGAGTTTGTACAGCTATCGAATGCGATTAGGACACCAGTTAGCTAAAGAATCATTTGTAGATGCCGATATTGTCTTTGGTGTGCCTGATTCTGGTATACCTGCTGCTATTGGATTTTCCCAAGCGTCTGGTGTCGCTTACGGCGAAGGACTGATTAAAAATCGCTATGTTGGGCGAACCTTCATTCAACCAACCCAAACTATGCGAGAATCGGGTCTGCGGATGAAACTCAACCCCCTCAAAGATGTGCTGGTAGGTAAACGAGTAATTATTGTAGACGACTCGATTGTACGGGGTACTACCAGCCGTAAACTAGTCAAAACCTTACGTGATGCAGGTGCAGTAGAGGTACACATGCGAATTTCTTCTCCGCCTGTAACTCATCCCTGCTTCTATGGCATCGATACCGATTCTCAGGATCAGCTAATTGCTGCTACCAAGTCAGTAGCAGAAATTGCCAAGCAACTGGAAGTAGACAGCCTTGCCTATCTGAGTTGGGAAGGAATGCTAGAAGCGACACGAGAAGACACCAATAGTTTCTGTTCAGCCTGCTTTACTGGAGATTATCCCGTGACGATTCCTGAGCAAGTGAAGCGTTCTAAGTTGATTTTAGAAAAAGTAGTCGTATAAGGGCTGGGGGGATTAGGGAGATGAGGAGGAAGGGTTAAAATCTTCCCCCGTACCCAATCCCCAGTTCAATTACGAATTATTACTGCTGGCTTCATCTGGGGATGATTCTGATTTTTCTGGCTTGAGTAAGGGGAAGGCGATCGCATCCCGAATACTGGCACAATCAGTTAATAACATCACTAACCGATCAATCCCAATCCCTAAACCACCTGTAGGCGGCATCCCGTATTCCAAAGCTGTGAGAAAATCTTCATCTACACCTTGGGCTTCCAAGTCGCCAGCAGCTTTCCGCGCCGCTTGTGCTTCTAAGCGTTCTCTTTGATCGATAGGATCGGTAAGTTCTGAGAAGCTGTTCCCAGTTTCTCGCCCGACTATAAATAACTCAAATCTTTCCACCAAACCAGGTTGAGAACGGTGAGGTTTTGCTAGGGGCGAAATTTCTACAGGGTAATCAATTACAAAGGTAGGTTGAATTAAATTAGCTTCTACTTTCTCTTCAAAGGCTAAATTTAATAACTTACCAATTGATTGGGCTTCATCTATACCAGGAATACCAGCATTTTTACTTGCTGTTTTTGCTTCTTCTAAACTTTGGAACGAATTAAAATCCAAGCCCGTAAATTCTTTAACTAAATCATGCATTGTTACCCGCCGCCAAGGTGGTGTTAAATTTATAGGTTCCCCTTGGTAGGTAATTTCCAATGTGCCGAGTACCTCTTGGGCGACAGTGGTAATAATCCCTTCAGTCAACGCCATCATATCGTTGTAATCGGCGTAGGCTTGGTAAACTTCAATCGTCGTAAATTCGGGATTATGTCGAGTCGAAATTCCCTCATTGCGGAAAACCCGCCCCAATTCAAACACCTTTTCAAAACCACCCACAATCAACCGCTTGAGATGGAGTTCTGTGGCAATTCGCAGATACAACTCCATTTCTAAAGTGTTGTGGTAGGTGATAAATGGACGCGCATCTGCACCCCCAGTTTCACTTTGCAAAACTGGCGTTTCAATTTCCAGAAAGTCTCGCTGTTCTAAATAACGGCGAATACCGGCAGTAATTTGGGCGCGACGGCGGAAAGTTTGCCGCACTTCCGGGTTGACAATCAAGTCAACGTAGCGCTGACGATAGCGCTTGGCAACATCCGTTAATCCATGCCACTTGTCGGGTAGGGGCAACAGGGATTTCGTGAGGATAGTATATTGTTTAACGTAAACAGATAACTCGCCCTTTTCAGTCCGTTTAATAGTACCTTTGGCTCCCAGAATGTCGCCTGCATCTGTAAGCTGTTTCAAGTGATTGAAGGCATCAGCATCAATATCTGCCATACCTTCTTGGATGCGATTTTTATCCAAATAAAGCTGAATTGTACCGCTTTCATCTTGCAAGGTGAAGAAAGCCAATTTACCGAAAACGCGACGCGCCATAATACGCCCGGCTATGGCAACTTCTAAATCAACTTCTTCACCACTGGATAAATCGGCAAATTGTTCTTGCAACTGCGCCGCTTGATGGGTGGATTCCCAACGATAGGCATAAGGGTTAGTCCCTAGCTGCTTTAGCTGTTCTACTTTCTCCAGCCTCGCGGCTCGGATATCTTCTTCCGACATGGTAACGAACTAAATAGGGCAAGATTAATTATAGATGCTGCCAAAGTTGAGAGTAAGCAATAATCGCCTAAAAGTGATGTGCATAGGCGTAGCCCGCCACAGGAAATATACAATGACACAAACTAGAGTGCGCTTGTGGACTGTAAACGAATATCACCGGATGTTTAAGATCCCATTTAATTAAGCCAATATTCGGAACCTGAGCCAGATATCGCTATTGTCCAGATTGATACGCGAAAGTGTATCGATCTTCATCCCGCATCCAATAAAATCTTTTTATTAACTGTCCTTGCGTATTTGTCAAGATTTTGAGATATTTAAATTGAAAAATCAATTCAGATAGAAACTTATGACAACCGAGCAAGAGATTGAAGCCCGTAAGGATGAAATAATTAGCCATAGCCATAATGCTAAGTTCGGCATGGAGAACAAGAAAGACCCCAGTAACCCTGCTAGCTATGCCAACAAAGGGAAAGACGCAGATAATCAAATTCTGTTGCTGATAAATGAAGAATTTCTAAGTGGTGAAGGCTTTAAGGCAGAGAGAAATTAAACGTGTTTTGTGGCTGAATAACCAAATGGTGCAATGATTAATTTTAGTAGCGTTATCTAAAATTACTACGAATGTATTTATTACTAAAGGAGAAAAACGTATGAAACTTGGCTCCCTCACTTTATCGTTCATACAAATAGCATTACTGAGTTTGGGGTTAAATGTGGCAAAAGCGGATGCTGAAGTTACTTTTCCTTTTGAGGCTACTTACAATACAGAAAGTGTTTTTGAACCGATTCAGGATAATGTATTTAAATCAACTGTAAAGGGTAAAAGTACTGATGCGCCTTATGGTTTGACTAATTTTCTAAGAATGAATTATATCGAAAGGAATGACAATACAGGAGTGGAATCAATAGTTAAAGATGCCACAGAGTTTGGTATAGAAGGATTACCAATTCTTACTGAGACATTTTTTGGTAGCGTTGACGATAAATTATTTGCAAGCACTACTGGTACTGCTATACGTAACGTTGAAGATTTTACGGCATCGATTTCCGGCACTACAACTATTGTAGGTGGAGAAGGTAATTTTCAAGGTGCAACAGGAATTTTAACGCTTTCGGAGAACATAATTTTCAATCTGAATGCAACAACGGAACCTAGAACTACAGGTACAGTTGTCTTAAGTGGTTCCTTTGCGGTTCCTCAAAAAGTTTCAGAAGCGGGAAATACTACAACATTGGTTGGTATAGGAATAATTAGTGCTAGTTTATTGTTGCGTCAACGCCGGAGAATAATTTCTAAATAATAAGCTGCACCTGTTCCTTCCAGGCGTTGTTGAAATCTTTTCTTGAGATTAACGCATTGGTTAATGATAGAAGATTAGTGATCGACAATCCAGACTTGAAAGCTGCCATAAACCAGTATGATCCAGAAAATAAAAAAAAAGGGACATAGAGTAAAAGCCATAATGTTAGGGATTGGAGAAGAACCTAAAATTAATCATCTGTTTAGAGACTGCCAACCCTAGAACCCTTCCCAACCTCCCCAACCCTCTAACCCTCTAACCTTCCAACCCGCTACACCGCCCTAAATGCTCTACAAAGCCCACTTGTACGTTTAAGGTATTTTTAATGCTCTAGAGCCTACACAGCATCAAAACAGTATCAACACAGTGCCAAAGCATTGTCTAGGTTATGTAGCGTGTCGTAGTGTATGTAGTATATCTCCGATCCGGTAGGCTGCGATCGCTTACAAACTCTAAGTAACATTGAGTTATGGAACAGAATTCAGGAGTCAGGAGTCAGAATGAATTGTGTATGACTGGCGGATAGCGTAGCGTTAGCGAGTCTTGCCTACGGCACGTTGCGCGAACGAGTGCCTCAATAATCGGGTTTAAGACCCCCACCCACCAAATTGAAAATTTGATGGTCTTCAATCAGTCGCGGGTTTGAATCCCCGACTGATAGCGTTCGCTTTTAGCGTCTCGTAGAGAAGCGTTAGCGAGTCCGCGATAGCGGAGCGTTAGCGAGTATTCGAGCGTCGCGTCTTGATTCTGACTCCTGAATTCTGACTTCTGAATTCTTACCATTTATTGTTGTCTAGTGAATGCCTAGATGAAATAGCTTTCATTTTCAAGTTAGTAAGTTGCACGATCGCCTTGACAAAATCTTGCTGTTCTGGTTGCAAATGCACTTTTTCTAGGGCTTGATTGATATTATTACCAGCGCGGACATTGTGATTAAGTTGGGCACGTTGCGATGTATTTAAAATTGCCTCAATTTCTCTATTTCTTCTCTGACGCACAGCCTGAAGTTCTTGCCGTTGTAGAGGAGTCAGATTAATCTCCGACGAAGTGGAGTAGTTTGCAGTTTTAGTAATTTGGGCAAAAATAACACCAGAAGTAGTATTCATTTGAACGGGTGCAGCTAAGGTAATTCCCGGCATGAATAGGACGAGAGCAAGAATATTAGCGAATACAGATAGCCGTTTGGTCAAGTAAATTGCCATATTGAAAAATATCTAGTGTACTGCGGCGGAAATTTGCTGACTTTAACAAGTTGCTCAAGCTCCAAAACCAGGAATTAAACGCTTGAGGGCACGGCCGGCAACATCGCCATAGCGCAGTTCTCCACACAGGATCTTACCCATTATTTTCGCACCAGAGGGGCGTTTAACACCAATTTTGTAGCCAATGCCTGGAAAGCGATAAAATGCTCCACCTAATTTTTGCGCCCAAGCCATTTCAGTACCCCATTCTTCAGTAATGGCTTCGCTATATTTTTCTAAAGCGTTGGTATCACCAGAAAGTGCCTCATTAATGGCTCCTGCTGCCATCAAACCGCTAAAAATTGACGGACGAATGCCTTCTGCTGTCATTGGATCAACTACACAAGCAGCTTCCCCAGCTAAAACTGCATTTTGAGTATGCAACTTTTGGTTGCCATCCCACAACAAAGGGGATAACCATATTGCTTACCAGTTTTGATATCTACATTACACGATCCGCGCGTACTCATCTAAAATTTTCTTAAAATCCTGGCGTTTGCCGCCGACAAATGTACCAACACCAATGGAATAACCATCTGCCTTTTGGGAAGTTCCAAATGTAGCCGTTTTTTCACCAAGCCAAACTCGAAGTGAATTGTAGATTTATCCTTGGACCTCTGCGGCAACTTCTGCTTCCAAAGCTCCTGCTAAACGATGTTTACGGTCTCTTGAAGCCTAGCCATTTTGCCATTGGCCCTTTGACACCATCAGCCGCGATTAAGTAGCGACCTTTAACTGAGCCATTAGTTGTGTTAACTTGCCAATAGTCGCTTTGAAACTCAATACCCGTTACTTCCGTATTATCTCGTAGTTCAGCCCCTTGCTTTTGCCCTTGCTGCACTATAAAATGGTCAAAAATATCTCGTCGCACCATCCAGACTGGTTCAATTGTGGCGATTTTTGCTTCTACAGGGTCGCCTAAATTCCAGGTAAAGCGAAGGGAGTCGGCTTTTACAGAAATCACTGGGCTAAAATCAAAGTCAAACCATTGAGCGATCGCTGGAGATACACCACCGCCACAAGGTTTATATCTTGGCAGGGATTCTTTTTCTAAAATTAATACTGAGCGACCTTGTTTGGCTAAATGATATGCAGCTGTTCCACCAGATGGCCCAGCGCCGACGATGATGCAGTCGTACATAAGGTTGAATTTTTGCTCCTTAATTAGTTTATTTTCTATTGAGATAGTCGATCAATTTTTGTTAAAAACCAAAGAAATAATAAAGGCTGAAGAATTTTTCCATCATCCTTCAGCCTTTATGCTTCAGACTTGAGACTTTAAACAGTCGTAATGTCTTTTTCTTTTTCCGCCAACAGTGAGTCTATTTTGGCAGTGTACTCGTTTGTTAGTTTTTGCAAGTTGTCTTGTTGGTCTTTTGATTCATCTTTGGAGATTTCAGAGGCTTTCTCCTTGTTTTGCGAATGGCGTCTATGGCATCGCGGCGAATGTTACGAATAGCAACACGACCCTCTTCAGCATATTTAGATGCCATTTTGACGAATTCTTTACGGCGTTCGCTCGTTAAGGGCGGAATATTCAACCGGATTACAGAACCGTCGTTACTGGGTGTTAAACCCACATCTGAGAGGGAAATAGCCTTCTCAATGATGTTTAGGGTGTTGCGCTCGTAGGGTTGAATTAAGATCGTCGTAGCATCCGGCGTGCTAATATTTGCCAGTGATTTCAACGAAGTAGGCGAACCGTAGTAATCCACCAATACCTTATCTAATAGACTCGCATTGGCGCGACCAGTGCGAATTGAGTTAAAAGCTCGTTGAGTTGCCTCAACGGTTTTTTGCATCGTACTTTCAGCTTCAGCTAATTTCACAAGAACCTCCCACAAGGGTGCCGATGGATTCTCCCAAGACTGCTCGGTGGATGTTACCTCGCACCGTTAGGTCAAATACCAGAATTGGGATATTATTTTCTTTACACAAGGCGATCGCAGTACTATCCATCACCCGCAAATCTTTGGCTAAAACGTGCGCGTAGGTAAGGCTATTGTAACGCTTGGCCTCTGGATAAATATGAGGATCGGCATCATATACTCCATCTACTTTGGTGGCTTTAAAAATCACCTCAGCATCAATTTCTGCTGCTCTTAATGCCGCAGTCGTATCTGTAGTAAAGAAGGGATTTCCAGAACCAGCACCAAAAATTACCACCCGCCCTTTTTCAAGATGACGGATGGCACGACGACGAATATATGGTTCTGCTAATTCTTGCATAGCGATCGCGGTTTGCACCCGCGTCTGAACTCCTATGCGTTCTAACGAATCTTGCAGCGTCATGGCATTCATTACCGTGGCAATCATCCCGATATAGTCAGCGGTTGCCCTGTCCATCCCTGCCGACGCTGCTTTGACGCCACGAAAAATATTGCCGCCGCCAACAACTATGGCGATTTGAGTGCCAGTGGCTATCACCTCTGCTAATTCTTCTGCTATTCCTTTGACCACTTCGGGATCAATGCCATAGCCCATGTTGCCCATTAAGGCTTCACCGCTCAGTTTGAGTAAAACCCGTCGGTAATTCGTTCCCATGAAGTTCTGCTTTATCAAAAAAGTTGCAATTGCCTCCAATTTAAGATAGCAGTTACAGGGACTATCTATGTCTAGTTACGCCAAATCAATGTTAGTACCTATCGCTTCTGTTTGTGGTATCTCTATTTCTTTACCAAGAAACAGAGAAGCGATCGCAGTTCTCAAATAATCCTCTCCTATTGATGATGCGTCTTGGGGATGATTATCAATTTTACCTTTGTAACGGACTATACCATTGCTATCTATTAAAAAAGCTGTTGGTGTTTTGGTTGCCCCGAAACTACCGGTCACATCTTGGGTTGAGTCCCACAGGTAGGGGAAATTCAGCTGGTGACGCAGGGCAAAAGCTTTCATATTTTCAAAGCTTGACTTAGTTTCGCGATCAACATTACTACCATTGAGTCCAATTAGTGTAAAACCTTTTGGAGCAAATTCGGCTTGAATGTTTTTTAGCCTGCCTAAATACCACTCTACATAAGGACAGTGGTTACATAGAGAAATAACGCCCACTGCTCGGAACTTCTCAAGATAACGCCTGAGATGGTGTACTTGACCATCAATTCCTGGCAGTTCAAAATCTGGTGCATAGCTCCCAACGGGAGTATCAATTGTTTCTAGTAGATTCATGATTTCTGACCCGCAGAACTACGAACAAGAAAAATATTATTAAATTCAGCGTCAGTTTCCAGTTGCAAACCACCCCTTAGCCGATGCCTCATATTCGCCAATCTTATAGACCAAATTTGCGATCGTAAATTGTGAAACTACTGAATCTCGCACTGATGCTAATTCGCTTACATCTAAAAAATAGCCAAAATATTACTCACATTACAAAACTTATGATTCATAATACTGACATAATCTCAGTTGTGAATGAATTAGCTCTATCAACCAAATTAAAACTCTCTACAGTGGATAAAACTATCAGCTTGATGCTAGTGTTATCAGCCGAGAAGCTTCCGTGGTGTATGTATAGGCTATCACCATAGCAAAAGCTTTACTTTAAAAATCTGATAAATTTTATTCCAATTAAAAACAATTTTACTTGTGCCTTGCTACTAAAAGTCTTCTAGTCTTGTTTTAATCAAATTTACCATGACAACCTCAAGTTCAAAAACAGCACTTAACTCTACAAAAACCTGGATTTGGCAAGATTTTCCGATCTGCTATCAAACCCAAGGAACCACTGGGCCAGCTGTTGTCCTGGTACATGGATTTGGTGCTTCTTGGTGGCACTGGCGGAAGAATATTCCCGTATTAGCACAAAGTTGCCGTGTTTATGCAATCGATTTGATTGGTTTTGGCGCTTCTGCAAAACCTCAACCTGCGAGAAGAAATTGCCTACACACTGGAAACTTGGGGACAAACAAGTAGCAGATTTTTGCCGTGAAGTTGTCGGTGAGCCAGCTTTTTTAGTCGGTAATTCTATTGGCTGTATTGTAGCTATGCAAGCAGCAGTAAGTAATCCAGATATTGCCTTGGGAGTTGCTTTGCTCAACTGTTCTTTACCCGGCTGTTGCACGATCGCAAACGGGGTAACTTTACCTTTATCTCGTCGTTACGGAGCGCCTGGTACTACAACGCTTGTTATCTATCAAACCAGTTGGTGATTTCTTTTTTCAATCAACTCGCCAAACCGAAAACAGTGCGGAAGATTTTGCTGCAAGCATACTCAAATCCTGAGATGGTGACAGATGAGTTGGTAGATATTTCTCATGTCACCAGCAAGCGATCCGGGGGCTGGGGCTGTGTTTCTGGCTTTTACTTCTTATTCTACAGGGCCATTACCAGAAGACATTTTACCACTGTTACAGTGTCCGGCGATTATCTTGTGGGGAACAGCTGATCCGTGGGAACCAATTAAATTAGGGAGAGAATTAGCTAACTTTCCCCAAGTAGAAAAGTTTATTCCTTTAGAAGGGGTGGGGCATTGTCCGCAGGATGAAGCGCCGGAGTTAGTCAATCCGATTTTACTCGATTGGATTTTGGAGCGATCGCGGTAATAGATTTGGCTCAATTTTCACATAATGGAAAGATTAGTAACTCAAAACTAACTGACTTAAAAAGAAGGCAAGTGCTGCACTGCCCAAAGGAACTGTCAAATTGTCAATACCCAAAAATGAAACAGCTTCTAAAGCAGTAGCTATAACTGCTACTAACAGTGATACTGCCCAAGTTTGCCAATTGCTTCCTTGAGTTCCAATTAAAATCAAACTACTGACAAGATAGCTAACGAGCATCATAGCTAGGGAGCCTTCCCAACTTTTTTCTGTCCCAAAAACTTTATACTTATGTTTACCAAAACGTTGCCCAATTAAGGCTGCTAATCCATCTCCCCAAGTCATTACTAAAATTCCGAGTGCTGCGTACTGGGGTTGTTGCAAGTACCAGAACCAGGCAACTAAAATACCGAAACTGACAGAGTAAAAAAACGTCCCTAAACTTTGGCGTCCAACGCTATTAATACCAGGAAGAATTGGTAATCGGTAGGATAATAAGGTGATTGCACTCGCTAGAATAGAAGCTGTAATCCCTACACTGGCGGGAATATCGAGCCACCAAGCGATTAAAATCACATTACCAGTGCCAATATGAACTATCTTCCGCACGATTTCTGGCTTTTCGGTAAAGCGGTTTACCACCCCTGCAATCAAGAGGATGAGTAACACCCAAATTGCAGCTATCGCAATTTGCAGCCAGAAAACCGGAATTGAGGTGAAGTCAGAAAATGTAATTAGCAAAGATGCGACAAAATGAAAAGTTTTACCCCTGTTACTAATTTATAAGATTTGGGTAGCTGCAATGAAATTATTATTTATTTGGCTGATTCGGGGCTACCGAATGTTTATCTCGCCGTTGTTTCTGCCGACTTGTCGCTTTCAACCAACTTGTTCGATGTATGCTATTGAAGCTATTGAACGATTTGGAGTGTTGCGTGGTGGGTGGATGGCAACTCGGCGGATTTTGCGCTGTCATCCGTTTCATCCAGGTGGTTACGATCCAGTGCCAGAGGTGGTGGAAAAGGTTAAGGAGGAGTAGTTTGAGGATTGGAGTTTAAACGCAAAGGAGCGCGGAGGGAAGCGCGGAGGGACGCAGAGGATGAGAAGAGGGGGAAATTATTAAAGGATGTGTTCGTGGGTATAGCTATTTGGGGAGATGTCAACAGATGAGGTTGTCATCTAGCGTGGGGAGGTTGAATAATTTAATTTAGATTTACGATGATTAATCCTACTGCGATTTCTATACCTGAACCACAAATTCCTACTCCTGGACCGAGTCCGCTACCTAGCCCCAATCCTGAGCCGAATCCGTTACCTAGTCCTGAACCTGTACCGGGGCCTGTACCAGAACCAGTACCTGCTCCCATTCCTCAAACAGTTCCAGCACCAATTCCCCAAACCATACCGGAACCTGTTTAGATTAACTTGGTAATGTAATCCAAAATCTCAAATCTAAAATCCAAAATGCTAAGAGCCGGAATTGTCGGACTTCCCAACGTCGGAAAATCTACTTTATTTAATGCTGTAGTTGCTAATGCCAAGGCAGAAGCAGCTAACTTCCCTTTTTGCACGATTGAACCGAATGTCGGCGTTGTCGCAGTACCGGATGAACGGTTAAATGTTCTTGCTAAGATTGCTAGTTCGGTACAAACTATCCCGGCACGGGTTGAATTTGTCGATATTGCCGGTTTAGTTAAAGGTGCAAGTCAGGGTGAGGGATTAGGGAATCAATTCCTATCCCACATCCGGGAAGTTGATGCGATCATCCATGTGGTACGTTGTTTTGAGAATGACGATATTATCCACGTTGCTGGTTCTGTTGACCCTGCGCGAGATATTGAAATCATTAATATAGAGTTGGGTTTATCAGATTTAGCACAAATTGAGCGGCGAATTGACCGCACTCGCAAACAAGCTCGTACCAGCAAAGATGCACAGTTTGAAATCACAGTTTTAGAAAAATTAGCTGCGGCTTTGAATGAAGGTAAATCGGTGCGTCAGGTAAGTTTGAATGAAGAAGAAGCAGAAATTATTAAAGGATTAGAACTGCTCACTTATAAACCGATTATCTACGCCGCCAATGTATCTGAGGATGAGTTGGCAACTGGTAATCATTTTGTGGAAACAGTGCGACAAATTGCAGCCACAGAAAATGCCCAAGTTGTGATAGTTTCGGCTCAAGTTGAAGCTGAATTAGTGGAATTACCAGAGGAAGATAAAGCTGATTTTCTCGCGTCTTTAGGTGTGGAAGAAGGTGGTTTGAAATCGTTGATTCGGGCAACTTACACGCTTTTAGGTTTGCGGACATATTTCACCTGTGGCCCCAAAGAAACTCGCGCTTGGACAATTAATGCGGGAATGTCTGCACCTCAAGCTGCTGGTGTAATCCACAGTGATTTTGAGCGGGGATTTATTCGCGCCGAAACTGTTGCTTATAAAGATTTGGTAACAACTGGTTCGATGAATGCTGCGAAGGAAAAAGGGTTGGTTCGCAGTGAAGGTAAAGAGTATGTTGTGCAGGAAGGGGATGTAATGTTGTTCCGATTTAATGTGTAGGGGTAATTAATGAGTGACCGTTATCGATAAGATAATGGTCAACTTACACCAAGTTGCGTAGGCATCGCACTAAATAACTTAACAATAATTTCAATATGTGCATCTTATGTTAGGGCTAATGCTTCTAATCGTTCCAAGCTTAAAGTAGAAATATGTAGGCGTAGAGCGCCGTAGGCATCGCGTATCATACGCTCCCGAAATATTCGACAATACCGTTTAGCTACTTCCACCCACAATATATAGATAAGAACCCAAATTTTCGTCGTCTGTACCAACCACTACACCGCCTTTTGCACCGGGAACAAGTTCCATACCTTCAATTTTGTGGTAATCAGAGCGGTAAAGAGGAACAAGTTGAGAATTTTGCCGCCATACAATTTTGTTGCCACGCAATCCCAAGTAACCAGCGACATACACAGCTGACTGAAATGGGCCATCATCTCCAGCATCACTTGCTGAGGTGATGTATACAATTCCTACGGGGTCTACCTTAATATCTGAAATATGACGAACATTCCTAGATGGAAATGGTACTTTCAGATTGGCAGAACCTGTGAGAGTAATTTCATATTTAGCTAAGTCAAACATTCCCCAAAAAATAGTTGCTGGTTGTTCTCCTTCACCGCGATGTCCCCAAATCGCAACTAATTTACCATCTATATTTTGCAATCCAAATGCTTCAAAATTATTTCCTTGAATAATTCCTGGTAAGTTGAATTCTTTGATAATAGAAATAGTCTTATTGGCAGGCTCTAAACGGATGTAATAAGCTTTTCCAGAACTACTTAAGGCTATAAAAGAGGATTTTGTTTTTTCTGGGACAGATGTTAAAGCTTCTAAATCGATGGGCAATTCTATGTTATTTGGCCAGTTTAGTGGGAAATATTCAGGTTGGTTTTTACCCTTAATGCTGATGATTGCTAAACGACCTTGATTTTTTTGTTTGTTGTCATGGGCAATCAGAAAATCTAGCGTATTGCTTTGTTGCTCTATCAAAGCCATACCACTGATACCAAAAGGAATACCACCGCGAACCGGACGCCAATCTTGCGCCCAAACTTGCTGTGATACAAGTAACAATGTACTTAAGACTACTATATTGATGATTAACCTAAGAAACCGAGGCATAGTATAAGGAATTGAGCATTGGGCATTGATAATTGGGCATTGGGTTAGGAAAACTCTTCCCAATACCTAGTTTCCAGTATCAGTAAAAGAAGTGCCTTAACCGATGCGATGCTCAATCATATCAAATCCAGGCAATTTGCACCCACGTTAATGAAGCAGCCTTTCGTACTCGCACTTGACAGCATATTTACGTAATTGGTTGACTTACGATAGGACTTTCTGTAAAGAAAGCAATAATTCGTTGACAGTATAGGGCTTCGACAAAAACGTATTTACACCAATAGCAGCTACTGCACTGAGCTTATTGTCAGACATCAGTCCACTACTAGCAATAATTCTGACTTGGGGATTGATTTTTCGCAGGGTACGAATGGCAGTTAAACCATCTAGCGAGGGCAGCATAATATCCATTAGTACAGCACTAATTTTGTCTCTATTTTGAGCGTATAATGCGATCGCTTCAATGCCATCACTGGCAACTAATATTTTGTAATTGTGATCTTCGAGCGATGTTTTCGTAATTTCTTGAATGGCAACTTCATCATCCACAAGCAAAATCAATTCTCCATGTCCTGTCTGTGGTGGCAAATCTTCAGGGCTGAGTGTTTCCATTCCCTCCACGGCTGGTAAGTAAACCTTAAAGCTAGTGCCATTTCCCGGTTCACTATACACGTTTACAAAACCTCTATGACTTTTAATTATCCCTAGTACTGTGGAAAGTCCTAAGCCTGTACCTTGTCCTACATCTTTTGTAGTAAAGAATGGCTCGAAAATTCTATCTAGCATTTCTTTCGGAATGCCAACGCCAGTATCGGAGACAGTAATCACTATGTAAGGCCCCTCTTTGGCTTCCAGGTTGATGCGGACATAATTTTCGTCAATCAACAGATTTTCGGCATAGATACTCAAAGTACCGCCATTAGGCATAGCATCGCGGGCGTTAACGCAGAGGTTCATTAGTACTTGATGCAGTTGGGTACTATCTCCACAAACCATCCACAAATCTTGCGGTACATCAGTGCTGATTTCTATGGATCTGGGAAATGTCTCTTTCAGAATCTTGGCAACTTCCACAATTATATGTCTGAGCTGCAAAGTGATGCGCTTACCTTCCACGCCCCGCGCAAAGGACAGCACTTGTCTAACTAAATCAGCGCCGCGTCTAGCGTTGATTTCCAGAATTTCTAGTAGATGGCGAGTTCGCTCATCTGCATCGGGAAATTTGAGCGGTAGCAGTTGCGCTCCTGCTAAAATCGGTGTCAAAATGTTGTTGAGGTCGTGAGCAATGCCACTAGCTAAAGTACCAATACTTTCCAAACGTTGAGCGCGAAATAATTGGGCTTCTAGGTGTTTTTTATCAGTAATATCTGTGTCAACGGAGAGAATTGATTTAGGTTTCCCCTGTTCATCGCACACCAAACTCCAGCGACTAGCAACGAGGATTTCTTTCCCCTTTTTAGTAAGTTTAGTTAACTCGCCCTGCCACTTACCTTTACTAATAGCTTGCAACAGAGCCGCTTCAATTTCTGGTGAAGGTTCGTCATACAAAAGCTCACTAGCATTTTTGCCCCTAGCTTCTGTAGCTTGCCAGCCGTAAAGTGTTTCTGCGCCTTTGTTCCAGAAGATAATTTGATTGTTTAAATCTCGTAGACAAATAGCATCTGTGGTGACGTCTAGTAACGCTGCTTGTTCGCGGATTTTTTCTTCAGCTAGCTTGCGATCGCGTAGCGCGGCTTGCTGTTCGCGTAATGCAGCCTGTCGTTCGCTAATATCTATACTAGCGCATGTCACCCCAACAATTTCTTGGGTTTCATTCCGCAATGGCTCGACAGTTAAATCGTAATATCGGGTTGTATCTTTGATGGTAATTGATACTTCCTCTCGCGTTCCTATACCTGTCGTCAACACCCCACGTTTAATTGTCATCAGACGTTGAGCATCTTCTATTGGGATGATATCTAAGTCTTGTTTACCTAATATTTTCTCAACTGTTAATCCAGATGGGGGATTGTAAACCCAGCTGTATCGCAAATCTCTATCCTGGTTGTAGACAAAAATTGGAGAGTTTTTCAGAGCAACCCGAAATCGCTCCTCACTCTGCCGCAGTGCGTTGTCTGCCTGTTGGCGTTCGATGGCATAACGCATAGATCGCACCAGCAAGTCGCCAGTTACTTGCCCCTTTACTAAATAATCTTGCGCTCCTTGTTGCATTGCCCTAGTTGCCAAAGTTTCATCATTCATACCCGTCAACACAATGATTGGAGTTGCTTTTACCTGATTATGAGCAATGATAAAAGTTTGTAATCCCTGGCTATCTGGCAGCGAAAGGTCTAACAAAATCACATCAAAAATTTCATTTTTTAGGTAGTTTAGTGCTTCAGAAAGCCGCTCAACAGGCATCAGATCAACTACAACTGTGGTAACTTCCTTGAATAACTCCTGTAACAGCAAGACATCACCAGGGTTGTCTTCTACTAATAAGACTTTTATATTTTCACCTGCCATTTCCACTACTCCGGTGGCAGTTTTACAATTGCAAACCAAAAATTTTCTATTGATTGGACAATTTTAACGAATTGATCGAAATCTACTGGCTTAGTTATATAACAGTTGGCAGAAAGGTTATAGGCTTTGAGGATGTCTTCTTCAGCTTGGGAAGTCGTTAAAACCACTACAGGAATTCGTTTGAGGTTTTCATCTCCTTTAATTTCTGCTAATACCTCTCGCCCGTCTTTTCTAGGAAGGTTAAAATCGAGCAGTACAATATCTGGATGAAGTACTTTAGCATATTTTCCCTGTTTTCGCAAGAAAGCCATTGCCTCTACACCATCTTCGACTACGTTCAAGTGAATCGAGATTTTGCTATCTTCCAGGGCGATGCGTGTAAGTTGGGCATCACCAGGATTATCCTCTACTAACAAAACCTCAATAGGCATAATCGCTGTTATGGTGCTCACTATTGCTTAACTGCTCTCTCTGGAATTGTGAAGTAGAAAGTTGACCCTTGACCTAGTTTTGATTCAACCCAGATATGGCCGCCGTGGCGTTCGATAATTTTCTTACAAATTGCCAGACCAATTCCAGTACCTGGATACTTTTCTCTACCGTGCAAACGCTGAAAAATTATAAAAATACGTTCAGTATATTGGGATTCCAAACCAATCCCATTATCACGTACTGAGAACAGCCATTCATCCTCCGACGGGAGAAAATTTAAATTTTTTCTATTTATATCTACATCTCCCTTGCTTACCCCAATGTGAATTAGTGGCTGTTGATGATGGCAAAATTTGATTGCGTTGGCGATCAAGTTCTGAAATACTTGTGTCAATTGGGTAGCATCAGCCATCACTTGAGGTAGAGTATCATAGGTGACAACTGCTTTACTATCTGCGATCGCAATTTGCAGATTAGCAAGCACCTGCGCTAAAACAGCATTACAATCAACAAGCACAAAAGACTGTCCCCGGCTGGTGACGCGGGAATAGTTCAACAAATCGTTGATTAGGGTCTGCATCCGCCGTGCCCCATCTACTGCGTAGGTGATAAATTGATCTGCATTGGCATCCAGTTGATTTTTGTATCTCCGCTCTAATAGCTGTAAATAACTAGTTACCATCCGTAACGGTTCTTGCAAGTCATGGGAGGCCACATAGGCAAACTGTTCTAATTCAGCATTAGAACGAATAAGTTCCTGACTTTGCTTGGTTTCTTTTTCTAATAGTTGCGCTTGAGATAAAGCAATCCCAATTTGGTTAGCTAATTGCTGTAACAACTCAGTCTCAGAGTGATTCCACCGTCGAGGCGCAGCACACTGATTAGCCACTAACAAGCCCCAAATCTGGTTCCTGACAATAATTGGCACTACGAGGTTAGCTCTGATAGCAAACTGCTGAAGAAATTCTCGATGGCATGGATGAATGTGAGCAGTTTCAATGTCTTCCATCACGCTCACTCTGCCCTGCTGATATCTTTCTATGTATTCTTCTTTAAAGCAGGGGTCAAAAAGATTTTTTCCCAGAATTACGGGCCAACCAGGTAGCACCGACTCTTGCACTACTGTCCCTGAACCATCAACCTCTAGTTGAAAAATTAAAACTCGGTCAGCTTCTAGTAATTTTTGTACCTCTGTCACCGTGGTTTTAAGAATTTCATCTATTTGTAAAGATTCTCGAATTTTCAGGGTGATTTCTGCAAATAATTGCGATCGCAGATTTTGCTGTTTTAATTCTTTATCTGCCCGCTTGCGATCTGTGATATCAGTATAAGAACCCACCATCCGCACTATATCACCCAATGCGTCCCAAAGTGCCTGTCCTCGATCTAGAATCCATTTATAGCTGCCGTCTTGGCACTGGACTCGATATTCACAGACGTAAAATGGTGTTTTCTTGGCAAAGTGGTCTTGAAAGGCTTGAAGTACCCCCTCTCGCTCATCGGCATGGATTCGTTTTGTCCATTCATCCCAACGGTTGGAAACCTCGTGGTCTTTATAGCCGAGCATTTCCTTCCATCGAGTTGAGAAGAACACTTCATTAGTCTTGAAGTTCCAATCCCAAATACCATCATTATTACCATGTAATGCTAGTTGCCAACGTTCTTCACTTTCTCGTAGTGCAACTGATGTCTTCCGTCGTTCAGTAATGTCTTGAAAATAAACAGACAAGCCGTCTTTTGCTGGATAAGCGTGGACTTGAAGCCAGCAATTTAGTAGTGGATAAAACTCCTCAAATTCGACACTTACCTGCTCTAATATTGCCCTCTGATACTCACGATAGAATGTTGTGCCGATAATTTCTGGAAACACCTCCCAGATGTTTTTACCCAAAAGCTGATTTTGGGTTGTTTGCAACAGCCTTTCTGCTTGACCATTAACATAAGTAAATCGCCACTTTTTATCTAAAGCAAAAAAACCATCACTAATGCTTTCAAGCAAATTAGCAATGCGGGTTCTGGCCGCTTTAGATTGAGCGTGGGCTGCTTGCTCATGGGCCACTAATTCCTCGGTAATTTGAGCTACCTCAGTTACACGAAGTCTGAGTTCTAGTTGGTCGATTACCAAACGACTCAGAGCCACAAGCGCCCCCACTTGTTTTTAGCTCAATTCTTTGGGAAATTGGTCAATTACACATAAAGTTCCCAGTATATCTCCCTTCGGAGTAATTAAGGGAACACCCGCATAAAACCGTATATATGGATAGCCAGTCACAGCTGGATTATTTGCCAACTGTTCATCAGCTAGGGTATCAGGAACCACCACAACACCACGCTGCTCTTGGCAAAGATAAGATAACCCAACACACCGGGGCATTTCTGATACATCTAAACCTACTTTTGCCTTAAACCATTGACGGTTTTCATCAATGAAATTTACCAAGGATATGGAAGTACCACAAATAAAGGCTGCTAATTGAGCAAGATTGTTGTATGCTTCTTCGGGTTCTGTGTCAAGAATTTGATACTGGCGGAGCGCTTCTAACCTCGCCACTTCTGTATCAATATGTCTAGCTTTCATTAACTTTTTTTAATAAATTTAAGTGTGATATCCATTCAGCAGCGTGGCTATCTCAAAAAGAGCTTAATCTTTTTTAATAATTTTAGTGGTTTCTTTACCTTTGGCTGTTCAGGAAAGTCTGTTAAATACGCCACAAGGTTATTGCATAGGCGTAGCTCGTCCTAGACATCGCACTAATCCTAGTGTAGACAAGTTTAGGACTGATATTATTTACTATGCATGATTAGGTTTATTTATTAGACATAAAAGATTTAGCAGTCGGACTAAACCATTCTAGATAGATGTGATCATCATCTACTTTGTCGGTATTCTCAGGAAAACTGGCTTCTACATTAATGTGAAATTTATCTGCATCAACATAGATGCATAGAGGCTAGTTGTGAGACATCGCTTTACTATTTCCCCTACATGGTTAAGGTATCATTCGCTCAATCAGTGTACTGGGACGTATAAATTAACGCCACTGGCAAACAGTAGTAGTAATAGGGCAGTGTACCAAATTGCCAGACGGCGGCGAGTAGTCTGAAATATGTTTTTTTAGTCTATTTTTTTAAGTCAATATTCTTATATTACGTATTTATACGGCTAAACAATAGCTCTATTTTTGAGTTGTGGTGATTTTGCTGAGGTTTAATTTTTGCTCAAGAATTACACTCTTGTTGCAGTAAATCTGCTTAATCCTATTTTATTCTTTACAGCCAGGATAAGAAATCAAACTTTTTTCGACTATCTATATTCACTCAAACACTGTTGAATCCATCGAATCAAGGAAATTAACAATAAATCCGAATTTTAAGTATTAAAGAACGATTTAGTTTCATCTTAGCCAATGCTAAATTTGTTTAGCTTTAACTGCCAAAACTCTTATTGTGAAACCCTTGAAGATATCAAGTCAAAAAAACCTCATTAATTTCCTAAAAAAATCCCAAGAAAACGCAATAGTTCTGGGAATGTGTTTGTTGTCTTCAACAATTTTATACAAAATTATATTTATTGAATTATCTGCGATCGCTTTAAATATTAAAAGTCAAAACAAGGTTGATTTAATCGCTATTGAAAAGCACAATAAAATAGATAAATCCCGAAACACAGTACTATTAAAGCAAGCTTTAAAAAATGCTAGCTTTAACTTAGAGAAGCTAAAAAAGTTACGCAGATTCATCATAGCTGACGTTATCCCAATCGAAGAATATAAAGCCAAACCTCCTAAGCCACCTGAAGAAGAGGAAGAAAAGCCTCAACCAAATACAATTCAACCATCAAATTCAAATCCATCAAAACCATACACACTCCAGCAACAAATACTAATACAAAAATTACGTCGAACAAAAACACAACAACAAGCAATTCAAAAAAAAATAATTATTGACGCTCTGACTACTAGTGCCGATAAGTATCCTTGGATTGTTAATCCAACAGATAACCTGACTTTTCCTATAGAATTATTTAAGCCAAATAAAAATGAAAACTATATAGATACGGATATAAGCGTCAAATTTTCTGGAGAAAATCAGATTATTGATAAGTTTACTTATGCCAAATTTCCCAAGGCTGACCAGTTTTACTGGGTTCTTGATCAAAATAGAATAGTAGTTGAAACTAAAGGCTATCAAGCCGGTATCCTTTCTCAAGGAAGACAAACTAATACTTATATTACCCGGAATGTTACTTCAGAACAGGCATTTTGGGGATTGCAAACTCTGTTCGCTATACCGACAGATTTTCGGGAGTTAGCTGGAGAAGTTGATACTACTAACTTTTCTGTAATCTCAATAGCTGGACAAGTGGTAAATCCTGAAGGGATACCTGCTGGCAGAGTTATTATTAATAGTGGAATTGACCCAAACGATCCTAATGTCACAGTTCTAAAAAATCCTATTCCAGCTATTGGTAGTGCCTCTACTTTGAGTGTTGATGGTGGACAAGCTTTATTTCAAGCTTTAGATGCTACCAATGCTCCTAAAATTCTACAAGGCTTTCCAACGACGAACCTACAACCTTTACTAGATGATAGAAACGTCAAACTCCAAGAAGGCGAAATCATTCCTAATAGTGCCCTAGAAGCTGCTGGCATTTTTTGGGGAGATATCTTGACAGGAGAAGGTTTTGGTTTTACTGCACCTGTTTCTTCCTTTCCAGGTATTAAAGTTGCTCAACTTGGAGAATTTGATAACTTTGATTTGTTAAATGTAGCAATCAATCCTTTTCTCTCTCAATCCGATAAAGATTTTCATTATCTTAACTCTTTACAGTGGCTATCTTTAGGAAAAAGAGAGCCTATATTTAAGACACTATCTCAAACTCAAGAAACTTCTGATTGGCATAGACTGTATGTTAGCCATCCTCATAATCGCAGCTTAATTCAATATGATCCAGTTGCCATTAAAGTTACTTACTCTAATATTTTTTCTGCTCCAGGATTATCCCTAACAGCTAATTTTAGCGATACTAGTATTGATGCTATTCAATCAATAAATTCTACATTAGGTTTGCTATTAGGTGGAGTCTTTGAAGCCATAAAAATTGATAATATTCAACAAGGGCTAGAAGAAGCTAAACAAAAATTAAAAAATGGGGAAGATTTTGTTCCTTTAAATACACCTGCTACACCTGAACAAAGAAGACAAATCAATAACAGGTTGAATCGCACTTTCTCTTTTGCCAATGCATCTAGTGGGTTAGAGCAGGTATCTGGGACTTACACATTTCCTAGTCAAGTCACTCCGAATAAATCTAGCATCTTGCAAATAAGAACCGGAAACCACAAACGAGCAGTTCAGTTTCTTGAAAGAAACATTTCTGTTTTAGATGAAGGTGATACATTTTTTTCTGATCTCAGGCTCTCTAACGAAAAATTTGGCCCTTTAACCTACATTGGTATTCCAGTTCCTTTAAATGATACTTCTATTGATCCTATTAACGAAGCCTCTGCTGTCGAAGTCATTTTGACAAACCCCCAAGGGCAAAGATTTATACGAAAATTTAATTCAGCAGATTCGACACTAGTACCGCTCCAGGTAAGAGCAGCAGATTTAGCGTTCGATTATATGGAACTCACTAGAGTTGATAAAATAGGTATTAGTTTTAATAACTTTAGCGGTTCTCTATCTTTACCAACAGTTGAATTGCTAGCAGCAGGTTCTTCTGGAAATTTTAACTATAGTGCTAATTTAGGAACATGGTTTAATATAGATGCTAATTCAGCACCAGGCGTTTCTAATAATAATTTAGGGGAGGAAGAACCAACATTAGGTTTTTATACTAACATACTTTTCAACTATATTAAAACTGATATACGGTTAAATGCAGCTAAAAAACCTGTAGCTATCAATACTCACGTACCATACTTGAGGGTTGATTGGAATAGTGCTTCTAATAAAAATAATCCTTTTTCTAGCTATTTAAGTTATTTATATCAGCATCAAGAAAGGAATTTTGGTTTTTCTTTAGCTCCTGGCATCGCTTTTATTGAGAATAATAGCAATGGTGAATTTTTAGGTCTTTTCAATGGGGAATTTAGTACCAGTCATGGTTTAAATTTCAAGACAAATTTAGAAATTGGCAAAGAGTTTTTCTTTGAATTTCAGGGTTTACAGAGAGTCAGTAAAAATATTTCTGCTGGTATTTATCTAAAAAACTATAGTATTAATAATTTGGGTTTGAACAGCCGAGTTCCCGGCTATAATTATGGAGTCATTATGAGGCATAATTTCCCAGAAAATAGTGTGTTTATAGAAACTAAAATTGGTACAGGTGAGAATGGATTTGACCTAAAGCTTCAAGGTGGTTATCGATTTTAATAGCGTTGTTAAATATCCCTGGCTTCTCAAACAAGTCAGAGATATAAGATTTTTAATTTGCCAATTATGTCTAATCTAAAGCACCTAAGCCATTATTACCAGCGCCCGCTCGGATTATAGTTGTTAAATCTTCAACAGAAGTACTATTATTTAATAAATTCGCTACTGTATTAATAAATGGGTTTGGGTTAGAGAGGATAGTAGTTTTAGTTACTCCTGGGCTTATAGTCAGACTAGTTATGGTCTCATCATTTCCACCTGCTATACCTCCATAGGTAGGAGAAATTGTTAAACTTCCGCCATAGTAAGAGCCAGAAGGTAAAGTCACCTCGCCACTGACGCTGAGAAAAGTACCAGAAGGTCTAATTAAAGTAACAGCACCACGAGCAGTAGCTTGTTGTGCAATTGCCGATGGCGCTAAAAAATTTCCTCCATTTATTAAACCTAATAAACAAAAACTTCCCCGAATAATTATAAATAAGTTATTGGATAAGCTATTCATGTTTTATAAGCTCCTAGTGTTGTTCGCTTTAGGTTGTTTCTAGATTTTGCTTAGGGATGCAAAATCAACCTCGACTAGCAAAAGTAAAGGCGGAATATTTTTTATTACTTTCTTAAGATAAAAATATAGAATCCCTGATATGAGCATTTTGTTAACAATGAACATTTTGAGAATTCGTATTGTTACGCAAGCGCTCTATTCATTATTTTCTGGGAGTTTCAGAGTTTATATTGATATCACTAAAGCTATGTAAAGCGATTATGAGGAAGGGACGAACTATGCGCCCTAAAGACCTATATAACAAGATTCCCGACTTTTTTAAAAAATCGGGAATCTGAGCCACAAAGAAGCGCAATATCATATATAGGAATCGTATTTGATTTTGAGATTATCTGCGTAGGCGGGGAGTGGGGAGTAGGGAGTAGGGAATTAGGCTTTTCAATCTCAGTATGTTTTCAGAAATAAAATCGGAGTCATATATACAAATATAAATATAGGGAAGAGATATAGCGTTGCTATTTCTTTTCCCTATTATGTATTGATTTATTCAACTGTTCTGTCAGTTGCTAAAAACTTTGTAAGTATTTACGAAACAAAAATTTAATTTACTCTAAACCACCTAAGCCATTAGTGCCAGCACCAGCACGAATGATGGCTGCTTGTCCGCCAATGTCTCCATTAGTAACAGCTGTGTCTAAAGCTGCTGCTGCTGCCTGAACAAATGCATTGCCACTACCTGCAACAAAGCCATCATCATCAACACCAGCAACTGCACCTGTGGTAAGAGATAGACCAGTTATGGTTTCATTGTCTATTAGTGATGTGCCATCCCCATAATCAACACCAACAATTAAAGCCTCAGCAGATCCATCCGTGTCGTAGGTAAGCGTTATTAGGCAAAGTTAATTCCGCACTGACACTGCTTAGAAGCACCTGAAGCTCTAACAAAAGTTGCAGCACCACGGGCTGATGCTTGCCCTGCACTTGCTGGTGCACGCCAAGATACTAGCAACGCCAACCAAACCTAACAAGCAAATGCTGCGCTTTAACGATCGCAGAAATTTTCATGATTAACAAACTCCTCGTATGTTTCTCTTTACGTTTTCAATATAACCATTAGATTCCATAAAATTATCAGTAATAGCACTGAAATTTATATAAACTCCATCAGTCATAAATTAAAAAAACTAATAGATGTAACTGTTAGCGTGGATCTGAGCAAAGGCTTGAAAAACAAAATAAAAATAGAGTTACAGCAAGGTTTTTATCTACTGAATGCCTGTATTAAAGTTGTCGCAATACTTACCAAAATTCGTATTTTGGAAAACAAAATTTAGAAAGGACTAGAGGTAAAGCTTTAGACTGTTTTCAATGCCATAATCCTCTGTAAACAATGCTTAATAATTCGTCACAAGTTGTCAGAAGTGCCTATGTCATATCTTTGCTAAATCTTAAGTGCATCTTTATGGATAATATGCTGTTGGCAATAATTTCAATCCCCACGCTGTTTGCAGTTATTGTATGGATGCGATAAATGGCAACTATAATGCCCACACCATATTCCACAAAATAGAAAACGGCTATAAGATTTAGTTATAGGTTGGATGGATAGGGTGATTATCTGGAAGAAACTCAAGGCGAGGTCTATGACGGGCTACGCCTAGGGTGTTGACTCTATGCCTTTTTAGAAGTTAACAAATCATGCAAAATATGTGTAGTCATTGCGAGCTTTGCGAAGCAATCCCAGAGATTTTGCGATTGCTTCGCAAAGCTCGCAATGACACAAGAGAGATTTTGCCCTGACACAAAAATAGTATGAGTCAAAAACGCCCAAATTTTATCAAAGTCAACAGCCTAGGCTACGCCTATGCAAAACCCCAAAATTATTTGCTAATGTTGGCTTTCGTGCCGACACAAGCTTTTTGAGTTTAAAACTGAAGTTATCTAATAGAAATAGATTTTTGATTTAAAGATTATGTCTGTCTCTTACCAGTGGCCAGGTAGAGAATCAGCACAATCAAAAATAGCCTCAGCGTTATGCTCAAGCCCCATTTAACTTACTATATTTATTGTCCCCCAGTTTAATGGGCCACATCTGCCTGTCCTTAGGTCATTATGGCAAAATCTAAGAAAAGCTCTACCCCCATCAATCTCAGCGATCCACAATATTTTCTTAACCGAGAGTTAAGCTGGTTAGAATTCAATGCCAGGGTGTTAAATGAAGCCTGTGACGATCGCACGCCTCTTCTTGAACGCCTCAAGTTTTTGGGAATATTTAACTCTAATTTAGATGAGTTTTTTATGGTGCGGGTTGCTGCTTTAAAGCAACAAGTAGAGGCAAAAGTTAGCCTGTTAACTCCTGATGGTCGGACACCACAACAACAGTTAGACGATATTAGGTCTAACCTTACTCCCCACGTCAAGAAAGAGCATCAACATTTTGAAGAAGTACTTCGTCCGCTACTAGCAAATCATGGCATCCATATCCTGAATTACATAGATTTGAATCAAAAACAGCGAACTCATCTCGACAGTTATTTTGAGGAACAAGTTTTTCCAGTTTTGACTCCCCTGGCTGTTGATCCTAGTCATCCCTTTCCTTTTATTTCTAATCTCAGTCTGAATCTGGCTGTTGTCGTCAAAAATCCAGACACCGAAGAAGAATTTTTTGCCAGAGTTAAAGTCCCCAGCGTTCTGCCACGATTTTTACCGATACCGCCTGAGTTGGGAGATCAAAATAGCGAAAAACCTGCCCACTGGACTGGAGTACCTTTAGAACAAGCGATCGGCTCATAACTTGGAATCTCTATTTCCAGGGATGAACATTCAAGAATATCATCCGTTCCGCATTACCCGTGATGCCGATTTGGTCTTAGAAGAAGATGAAGCAGATGATTTATTGTTAGCGATCGAACAGGAATTGCGAAAACGGCGGTTGGGTGGAAGTCCAGTCCGGCTAGAAATTCAATCCCAGACTCCTGAAATAGTGCGATCGCGATTATTGCATGATTTGGAATTAACAGAAAGCGATCTCTACGAAGTAGATGGTCTTTTGGGACTGCGGGATTTAATGAATTTTATGTCCTTGCCATTGCCAGAACTCAAAGATCCACCACGCCAATCAGTTGTCCCAATACGCCTGCAAAGGCTGAGGGAGCCGAGTCTAGATCCAGATGTCCTGGAAACCGAGGAAGGAAAAGACTTTTTTGCTGTGATTCGGGAAAAGGATTTATTAGTACACCATCCTTATCAATCCTTTTCGGCTACAGTAGTGCGCTTTATTACCCATGCCGCCTACGATCCGAATGTGTTAGCCATCAAGATGACCCTTTACCGGACTTCTGGTGACTCACCCATCGTCAACGCCTTAATTGCCGCCGCCGAAAATGGCAAGCAGGTATCGGTGCTGGTGGAATTAAAGGCGCGATTTGATGAGGAGAATAATATTTACTGGGCAAGACGACTAGAAAGAGTCGGGGTTCATGTCGTCTATGGTTTAGTCGGGCTAAAAACCCATAGTAAAACCGTCATGGTAGTACGGCGGGAAAAAGACCAGATACGTCGCTACGTGCATATTGGCACTGGTAATTATAACCAGAAAACGGCACGGCTGTATACAGATTTGGGATTGTTCAGTTGCCGTGAAGAATTGGGTGCTGACATCACAGATTTATTTAATTTCTTGACAGGCTACTCGCTGCAAAAGTCTTATAGAGAGTTGCTGGTTGCACCTGTGAATATGCGCGATCGCTTTTTGGCACTAATTCACCGCGAAATCGAAAATGTTCAAAATGGATTTTCTGGACGCATTGTTGCCAAAATGAATTCCCTAGTCGATCCGCAAATTATCACCACTTTATATGAAGCTTCTTGCGCTGGAGTGCAAATCGACTTAATTATCAGAGGCGTTTGTTGTTTGCGTCCCGGACTCAAAGACATTAGTGAAAACATTCGCATAATCAGCATTGTTGGTCGCTTTTTAGAACACTCTCGGATTTATTATTTTCATAACAATACACAAGAAGAAATCTATATCGGCAGTGCCGACTGGATGCGCCGCAACCTAGACCGCCGAGTCGAAGTAATTACCCCAGTGAAAGACCCTGATATTGCTAAAGATTTGCAAGAAATTATGGGAATTATGCTCGCAGATAATCGCCAAGCTTGGGAATTACAAGCCGATGGTACTTACATTCAAAGGCGCCCTTATGATGATTCTCCAGAAGCTAATTCACAAAAAATTCTTATGAACATGGCATTACGCTCAACTGGTGTAGCCTCAAACTTGATTGATTAAAAAATAAGTTACTCATACCTTGAACTGGGCATTGGGGACTGGAGATTTAAACCCAAGCAAATTGGGAAAAAGACTCTTTACCAGTACTCAGTACCCAGGATTAAAGTGGAAAAAGTCTTTGCCAAAAACAGGGTTTTTGCAGGATAAAGAAAACCAAGTTATGAATTTGGGATAAAGTCAAGCTAAGTAAGGACGTTTGAAAAGTTGTTTGTGATGTATCAAAGACTTATAGATTCTCCTAAATTTGCTGAGAAATTGGGTAATTAGATTCTGGTTTCTTTCTTTTTAAGCCAGGTTAGGAAGCGATCTTGATGGAACTTGATACTTTACAAACATCCTTTGGTTATTTGTTATGGATCAACACAAGTTATTCAACCATAGGATAGAGTTATTGCTGGCTCTTGTTCTCATAAACTATAGGGGTTATCTAAATAATTTCGTTCTTCCCGTCAATGTTAATGTTATCCTGTGAGCTTTCTACCTTGCGTGTTCTAGTAGTTGATGACCACGAACTGACTCGTTTAACCTTACAATTGGTTTTTTCTTGCCAGGAGAATATTCAAGTAGTAGGTTTAGCCAGTAATGGTGAAGAAGCTATAGAAATGGTTAAACGTTGCCATCCTGACGTAATTATTTTAGATTTACAGATGCCAGTTATGGACGGCTGGAGTGCGTCTAGTCAGATTAAAGCTATATCTCCCAACACCCAGATTCTTGCTTACTCCTCAGTGGAAGACATAAACTTTCAGGGGACAAAGACAGTGTATAGCTTTGATGACGTTTGCAAAAAAGATGTACCTACAAGCGAACTGATTGCCTTAGTTAGGCAGCTAGGTCAGCGTGCAGGAGATAGTTCAATTGCAGGATAAATAATACAGCTATGTTGCTTTGCCAACTCAGGCTTGGTTAAGTTATGGGGATTTAAAGGCATGATAGTACTTGAAAAGCGTCGGTATAACCTGAAGTTAATGGTTAACCGACGCAATTTTTGGTAATTTTTACTCTACCGGAATCGTGCGTCTAAATTCATCAATTAACTCATCCAGTTCTTCTAAAGCTTGATTGACATCAATTCTCAGAGTTCCTAGGTTTGGTTGTTCCAGTAGGCCTAAGAGGTACTCACGTTTACTTTGAACTGCGGTAATTCGTTCTTTTATGGTCTGTAGATCCATTATTTTTTTCCTATCTTTAACTACCTTTAAGTTTAAAGTTAACTCAAAATCAGACATTCTGGGGCACTATAGCAATCCTATTTGAGTTGTGAAAATTATGGAACCGTCAAGCCATTTTCTCTAACGAGACACTACCTGAACGCGCAGCGTCTCGTTAGAGAAGACCGCAAAGAGAAATCAAATAGGTTTACAAATGATTTAGGATTGCTATATACGCCCTTACTGTCTCCCCTAAGAGCTTGTGGGACTATGGTGTATATCACCATTCCTCTAACATTATTCCATAAGCTTGTGATCTCCCCAACCCCCTTTTAAGGAAAAAGTTCTCAAGTTCTCAACTTAAGGAAGTCAGTAGTTTATAATTTATCTTTGTGTCAGTCTTGACCAGGAAATTTTGAATTAGTTGAATACTATCCAGATGGGAAAGATGTTCTTCCCTAATTTGTTACTCATAGCCGATGATAATAAAACTGAGGTATTCAGACTTTATACTAATTTAAGCTCATGCTACGCCAAATCTCTTTAGGAACAATCGGTTTAACTATAGGCGGTATATTAACCATCATTGGCTTCGTCGCCTATGCTGGTAATAATGCCACACTCAATCTTGTCGGATTTTTTTACGGGATTCCTCTATTATTGGGAGGGCTGGCGCTAAAAGCTAATGAACTGAAGCCAGTTCCATTTACCCAAGCTACGTCACCGTCAGCATTGATACTGCGAGAGCAGCAAGCAACTGATACTCAAAATAAAATTCGCAAAGACATCACCCGATATTGCTACGGTCAAGATGCTCATCTAGATACAACACTTTCTTTTCTAGGTTTGAGTCCCACAGATCAAGAACGACCAATAGTCACAGGGTTGCGAGAAACAGAAGTTAATGGAAACTATGCTCTAATTTTAGAATTTGATTCACCATTAATACCAATTGATGCATGGCAAAAAAAGCAGGAGAAAATGACCAATTATTTTGGCCCTGGATTGGAGATTCAAATAACGCAGCCATCTGAAGATACAATTGAGCTAGCGCTGATCAATACTCCAAAAGAGTCTCTAGTCAGTAGTCAATAACAATAATTTTTGTTATCCAAACTTCATGCCTTTATGCACGATTAAGAACCCCGACTTCTTGAAGAAGTTGGGGTTTTGGGCAGTAAGTTTTATTTAAGTAAGTGGCATTCTAGCCGACTAACTATCTATTGAAGATTTATTTTTTGGCATTTTCTTAACCACTAACCAAAAAGTTATTTTTCTAAACGAACTGCATACCACTGTAAATATTGCCCAGTACCAATATCTAATTCGCAGCTAGTGTCGAGTAAATATTGTGCTTGAGCTTCTACAGTATCAAATTTTTGCAAGTCCGGTGGCAAATCTGCAATTATGAGTTGTTGGAGAGTTTTTTTGAGCTTTTCTAATAACTCTGATGGTGTCAGAAATTGTTCTGGTTGATTTGTTTCTAGAACAACGAAGTTATCCTGCTGATACATTAATGAGTCTGGCATATTAAATATTTAGTGAATGTAAACAGGGTTTGATTTTTTGTAAGAACTTCTTTCTGGCTGTATTCATCTAATTTTAGCTACTAAATTGCTGTCTTTCCAGAAATACAACTTATTTTTATTTAGTAGAGTGTGATGGAAGTTTGGACAGATTCAAAAGGAGCTTAAGCCCCTTGTTTAGTGAATTGAGATGATACCTGGATTGCCACGAAGCTGTACTAAATGCACTGAATCTAATTAAATCAAAACTTTTACTTATTTTATTAACCTATACTCATTGGAGAATCAAGCTTAATCTTACTCTTATGTAATTATACTAAACCTCCGCAACCCTTGCTAAATAAGCTAAATAAATTTAAGTCAGGTGATATTAAAATTTAGTATTAGCTATTTTCTCAGGGCACTTTGGCAATGGCTCTGCCCTGTCTCACTAGGTTTATGAACTAACTACAAAAATAAATAATTAAGGTGTGTATTTGCAATTCTCAAAAAAATTTAAATTTGACTATAAGAATGGGGAAATATAAAAGTAACATTTCCTCTCACAACCATAGCCGAACAAAAAGGTAACAATTGCCTTCATGTTCCAATTATAGATTGTCTATGCAACTTAGTTATCTACCGCTTGCTTGGGTCAACAACATTAAGCAGTCCATTGTCAAAAAACGGTTGATTGTGAAGCCAGATAAACCTTTGCCGCAAATCCTGGCATTGATGAAGAGAGCGATCGTCTCCATGCGATCAAGTTGCACAGCCTTTTTCAGGATAGTTCTGCAAGTGGAAGGCAACTCATGTCAGGCATAAGCTCATTTCCTCTTTCTACTAAGCAACCACCACTGATTCTAGTGGCTGATGATGACAAGACCATCCGAGTGTTGTTGCGTAAAGCGATGGAACAAGAAGGTTATCGAGTGGTCGAGGTCAATGATGGTAAACAATGTTTAGATGCTTACGAGACTATCAAACCGGATGTAGTCTTGCTAGACGCTGTAATGCCTGTGATGGATGGCTTTACTTGCTGTAAGCACTTGCTGCAAATTGCCAGGAATAATTTGATATCAGCACTTGCAACATTTGACACTGATTCTGCTTTGAAAAATACGGTTATATCCAAGATATGGGAGCGCACCCCCATCTTGATGATCACCTGCTTGGACGATGAGGAATCTGTAAACCGTGCTTTCGACGCTGGGGCAACTGATTATGTTACTAAGCCAATTCACTGGCCTGTATTGCGCCAGCGATTGCGCCGACTGCTACAGCAAGCGCAAGTATACAAACAGTTAGAGGCGGCAAACCAAGCTTTGCATCACCTTGCCAATGTAGATGGCTTAACTGAGTTGGCTAATCGTCGGCGCTTTGACGATTATCTTAATACTCAGTGGATTAATCTCGTACAAGAGGGATCTCCCCTATCAATGATTTTGTGTGATATCGACTTTTTTAAATTTTATAACGATAAATATGGGCATCCAGCGGGGGATGTCTGTTTGCAAAAGGTGGGTGCTGTCTTAAGCCTTAAGGCACAAAAACATCAGGATTTAGTAGCGCGTTATGGTGGTGAAGAATTTGCTGTGATTATGCCATATACCCCTGCATCTGGCGCACTTCATGTTGCCGCCACGATACAAGCAGGAGTCAAAGATTTGCAAATTGTTCATGACGGATCTCTGGTGAGTCAGCACGTTACCCTTAGTATGGGTGTGGCGACTGTTGTCCCCAGTTGGGAATCCTCACCTTCAGATTTGATTGTCATGGCAGATAAAGCACTTTATCAAGCAAAAGCTGGAGGGCGCGATCGCTTTATCTCAAGTACTTTAGTCAGTTGGGAATGACCAAGCTCTAATGCCCCATGTCCATTACTTAAGAAGGATAAACTGGTAGTGTGAAGTGGAACCATGCTCCGTTATTGGGGGCAGAGTCCACCCAAATTTGGCCATAGTGTGCCAGGATAATACGTTGGCATAAACAAAGACCAATGCCGTAACCTTCTTTACCTTCATCCCGTTGCAGCCGGAAGTGGTTTTCAAAAATGCGATCGCGATTCTCTAGAGGAATACCAGGCCCAGTATCGCCAATAGTAAACTGAACTTTTTGGGTAGTGCGATGCAATCCGGCAACGCTAATTTTGCCACCTTCTGGGGTGTATTTGATAGCATTATCTAACAGATTTACTACCACTTGACGGATGCGTTCTGGGTCAGCATATACATAAGGTAAATCATTAGGAATATCTGTTTCTACATTTTGGGATTTGGCAGTGTAGCGATCGCATAATTCTTCTACTACATCTAAGCAAAGTTTGCCTATTTTTACCTTCTGTGGTATTATACGAAACTCTGTATCTTTGCCACGACCCACTTGCAAGAGGTCGGCAATCATCCGCTCAATGATTTTAGTTTGATTACGGGCTTGTTTTAATAGATGCGC
Source organism: Nostoc cf. commune SO-36 (assembly GCF_023734775.1). Classification (NCBI taxonomy): domain Bacteria; kingdom Bacillati; phylum Cyanobacteriota; class Cyanophyceae; order Nostocales; family Nostocaceae; genus Nostoc; species Nostoc commune. The sequence continues at coordinate 3,363,711 of NZ_AP025732.1, forward strand.
CGTCATGGACGCTTTGAGGCGCTGAAATTGGCCTGTCTCTAAATTGTAGTTAGATTGGAGAGTTTCAATGGCGATCGCTGCGGCAGTTAGCGGATTGCGAAGATCGTGCGCCAGCATTCCAATCACCCGGTCTTTAAACTGTAGCTGTTCTTGGAGGTTATCTTTTTCCTGCTTCAAGCGAAAAATTTCGTCTGAGAGTCGGATGAGTTCAGCAGAAACCGCAACTGAACGGATAGTTGATTTGGGTGATATTGCTCTAGCACTATCGTCTATCCGTTCTTGTAAATCTTCCTGTAATTTTAAGTAGGCATCTACAGCCGCTTGCCAACGAGGCCACCAGTTTTTCAATTGCGCTATGATATTACTCCCAGCTAAAACCTGTCGTGGTTCGGGATGGATTTTGATTAAAGCTGGCGTTGCGATCAATTTAAAGTGTTCTGCTAAGTAAGGTTGTTGTCCTACATCGATAGTTTGGAGTTCAAAACTATACTCAGCCTCTAATTCTTTTAAGTAAGCACGTATTCGCTGTACCTGTTGGCGGGACTTAGGCCGTCCATCGACAAACAGTAACAGCTGGAGTGGAGCCTCAGAATAAATAGGCTGATCCTGGGAAACTTGCATGTAATCGTGTTTCAGCACTGGTAACAACCCGGTGACGCTTTACAGAAAGTAAAATTGACTGACGGTTGTTGATGGTCGTTGTTTTTTCTTCGATTTAATATCTATTTTAGATTTCCATACTCTTATGCGAACTGCGCTTTTGACATCAGACATATCTTTTTCAGCCTTTTCCCCCTTTTGGTGAACTTAATCTTCAAAAAACACCTTTGCTCTTGAATATAAGTCTTAATTTGCCCTGAATCAAAAATTTTTGCCAGAGCTAGCAGGTAAAAGGTCTAAATACTATGTCAAATCGCCTAGTGCAGCACCATTTCAATTCGAGTACTCGTTTTGAATAGGCGATTGCCTAAGCAAACGTAGATGCTAATTGTATCTAATCTATCAGGAAGCTGTTAACTGTTCAGACCAAATTTGTAGAGAGTTTTTTCAACCGCCAGTGCATTGGATGAAGTGTCTTTTTTGTCCCTACCCAATGATTGGTAGGACTGGGAAAACGGCCATATCTGACTTTATACTGCCCCTTTATAACTTACAAAGCATACCCTGTGCCCAGCCTTCCTAAAAGAACCGTTGCCCTATACCAGATGAACAGGGATGGGTTGCCCGAAAGAAAGCTTTGGATAACATAGAGGCGATGCCTACGGCGGTAAACTACGCACTTTTAGGGGAAGCACTTACTGCTTTCGAGGCTGCACAAGCAACACTTTCCCTAGAAAATCAAATTACAGATACGAGGGAAACTGCTGTAACACTTGACTGCTTTACCTATGACAACAGTCGCCAAGAATAACGAATTTACGCTAAGTTCCTGGAAATGCTTAACACTGGCATTTTCCAGCTATTGCCTTACTCAGCTTACCATCGTCAGATGAATAATTTCCAAAATCGATTTTCAGCCAGTGTTAGCGAACTTGATTTATTCCCCTCATTGGATGAGGCTAAGGAGGGCTTTAATCTTAAGTTTATCACTTCAGTCGCTTGGCGATCGCAGATGGTAATCCTTGTGATGGAGTACTAACTTAGAGCCAATAAATTCTGAAACTATTATACAGCAGGGGCTTCAGATTTATTTATATTTTTTTCCAAAAATGTTAGTTTGCCAGAATTTTAGGGAATTCTATAAATAAGCATGGGAATTATCAAAACCTAATGGCTGTAAAACAAAGACAATACGGTAGCTTCTGCTACCGTTTACTCATTTTTTAAAATATCATACTCACCAACAGAGACATTTACGAAGAAGACACCGTGAGTCGGTAATGTCTTTCGGTGATACAAAGAAGCAGAGGTGAGATTCGATTCTCCCCAACTTGCTTGCTTTTTCTTGCCTAATACCCAATCCCCAATCCCATTTAATGAACAGTCTGCGCTAGGGTAGGAATTGAAACTCAATTTGTGATTTCCTGTGCTTCCCTGCAAACGTCCATCTGTATTTCTAATTTGGGCTGTTCTACTCACTTCCTTAACAGCCTGTGCTAACAGTCCATCTGCCAAAAATCTTGAGCAATCATTGGCGGCAGATCCGAAACTGCAAAGCAATGCAGTTGTCTTTGGAGAATCTCAGAGTAACCAACCGCAAGCACAGCAAAACGAATCAACAGTTCAGTTACCACCTGATTTTCCCAAAGATATCCCCCTATATTCCAATGCCAAACTACAGGAAGTTACACCTGCTAGCGGTTCAGAAAACAGAATCTCAACTCGTTGGTTGAGTTCTGATCCTAGTAACTTTATTGCTAGCTTTTATCGCAGCCAGTTTCAAGCAAATAACTGGCAGATTTTGCAACAGCCAACAGATGATGCCGGAGGTGCTTTTGAGGCACGTCGTAACGATTTGCTTTTGAAGATTTTCATTCAGCCTAAACCAGTTACTAACGCCACAGCTAATCAACCTCAGACTGCCACTGAATTACTGATTGATTACGTACCGAATAGTATTGCAACGGCACAATCTATCCCAACCACAAATCCTAACGAAACGACTAACGCCGTTCCTCAACCAGGAGATTTACAGTTCATTGGCCCAGTACCACCTGCAAACTTGGCAGCACAGCCACCAAGCACGGCTAATAACCAAACAACCCCTACAGCGACACCTGAATCTCAGGTATTTAACGATCTAAATAAGGCTCCGCAAGAATGGCGGCAACACATCCAAGATTTGGCTGCATTAGGTGTTTTGTCTTTAGAACCAAACGCAATTAAGAGCAATACCACCACAGCGAACCAGTTTGAACCCGGTAAAATCGTTACACATCGAGAATATGCCCGTTGGCTAATTGCTGCCAATAATGCCATGTATGCCAACAATCCAGCTAAACAAATTCGCTTGGCATCAGAAACTACTCAATCAGCTTTTAGTGATGTGTCCGCAAAAGACCCTGATTTTCCAGCAATTCAGGGATTAGCTGAAGCTGGATTAATTCCTAGTCCTTTGTCTGGAGATTCTACAGTAGTTTTGTTTCGTCCTGATGCACCCCTAACACGGGAACAGTTACTGTTGTGGAAATTACCCTTAGATACTCGCCAAGCTTTACCCTCTGCTAACTTAGATGCGGTCAAACAAACTTGGGGTTTCCAAGATGCAGCGCGAATTGACCCCAAGGCTTTAAGAGCAGTGTTGGCTGATTACCAGAATGGCGAACAATCAAATATTCGCCGGGTGTTTGGTTATACGACTCTGTTTCAACCTAAAAAACCAGTAACTCGTGCTGAGGCTGCTACAGCTTTGTGGTATTTTGGCAGTCAGGGTGACGGTGTATCAGCTGCTGAGGCTTTGCAATTAAAGCGAAATTAAGATAACCCCACAAAACTTGCCACAACTCGACTAAGCGCTGGACAAACGTTTTGTAAGTTGCTCTTGACTTAAACTTCCAGAATTAGTTAAAGCAATATCTAGGATGGTTTTACCCTCTTTTCTGGCGGTTAGTCTATGAGAGCATAAAAATAGACGATTTCCACCCTTTAGAAGATAATTTTTGCTATTTCTTTGTAATATATCTATTTTTTATGAAGAAAATGTAAATCTAAGTATTTTCAGCGTTCTTTACCCGTGTTTGATAAATTTTTGAGCCATAGTTAAGTACATTGACGCAAAATAACTCAATAAAGGTATTTAGTCTTGAAATAACTCAAAAAAAAGTTGCTCAGACTATCGCTCTTTCATTACCTTTAAACACACTACAAAAAAATACCACGGGTAAAACAAATATGAAAAAACAAGCTGTAGCAGTCGGATTTGTTCTATTTTCTTTCATGTTGCCGACCAAAGCCTCGGCTGCGAGTTTTGATCAGCTTTATATATTTGGCGACAGTCTTTCTGATCAAGGCAATGTATTTAATGCAACTGAAGAAACATTTCCTCCCAGATCATCTTACTTTGAAGGACGTTTTTCCGATGGGCCTCTGTGGGTTGATTATCTCGCAAGTCAGCTAGGATTAAAGCCCACTTTATTAACTGATATAGATTTCACTACTATTCCTCCGACACCAGTTCCTACCCAAGGAATAAACTTTGCTTTCGGTGGTGCTAGTTCTGGTTTGGGTAATGCTCTCGTTCCCGATCCACGTCTACCAGGAGTACTCAAACAAGTTCTTGGTTTTGCTGAAACTCTGAAAACAAATAATCAAACTGCTGATCCAGATGCACTGTATACATTGTGGGGAGGCGCGAATGATTTCTTTTTTATCAACCCTAAAGACTCAGCTACGCCAATCAATAATATATCTCTGGCGTTGAATACTCTGGTAGAAATCGGGGCGAAAAATATTTTGGTGTTTAACTTGCCAGATTTAGGGAAAGTACCAGCAGCTACAATCGGCCGCAACCCGACAACTCTTAGCCAATCGACTAGTGATTTTAACTTGGGTTTAGCAACAACTGTCAGCGCTTTGAGTAAAAACCCGGATCTCAACATCATCCCTATTGATATTTATTCTTTATTTAATCAGGCAAGTGAATTAGGTATTACAAATGCAAAGGAGTCTTGTCTATCTAGACTAGATATATGTAAACCAGGTGATAACAAGTTCCTTTTTTGGGACGATTTTCACCCAACTACAGGTGTTCATAAGGCAATAGCAGATGCTGCATTAGCAGCAATAGATGCTAAGTCCGTGCCAGAACCCTCAATCAATTTGGGGATTTTAGCGCTTGGTGCTTTTGGTGCGGTAGGAGTACTGAAGCGTCAACAAAAAAAGTCAGCACTTGTATCAGCAGCCCGGATTGTTGACGCATAATTATCTCATATAACAGTTGAAAACTGAGCTAACTGTATTGATGTGGGATTACGATCGCTTATTTCAAATTATTGAAGAATTAGTCATGCACCATTCTCCGAGTGGTGTAGAAGCTGAGATTAACCAGTTGTTGATGCAACGATTTGCGGCGCTGGGTGTAGAAGTATGGTGCGATCGCGCTGATAATATTATTGCCAAGATTCCAGGGAAAAATCCAGACCGAGCGATCGCCATCACAGCACACAAAGACGAAATTGGCGCAATTGTCAAGAGTCTCGGTGATGCAGGTCGTGTCAAAGTCAGCAAACTTGGCGGTTCTTTCCCGTGGGTTTATGGCGAAGGCGTTGTCGATTTACTGGGAGATAACGAAACTATCAACGGTATTCTCAGCTTTGGTTCCCGCCACGTTTCCCACGAATCGCCCCAGAAAGTGCAGCAGGAAGATACTACTGTTAAATGGGAAAATGCCTGGATTGAAACGAAGCTGACATCTGCCGAATTAGAAGCAGCTGGGATTCGACCGGGAACTAGAATGGTAATCGGCAAACATCGCAAGCGTCCAATTCGGTTAAAGGATCATATTGCTGGTTACACTTTGGATAACAAAGCTTCTGTGGCGATTTTGCTAGCTTTGGCTGAAAATCTGAAACAGCCAGTAGTCGATGTTTATTTAGTAGCTTCAGCAAAAGAAGAAGTAGGGGCAATTGGGGCGCTATTTTTTACCCAAAATCAGCGTTTAGATGCCTTAATTGCTTTAGAAATTTGTCCATTATCTGAGGAATATCCTGTTAAAGATGGGGAAAGCCCTGTACTTTTATCTCAAGATTCTTATGGGATATATGATGAGGGGTTAAATGGACAACTGCGCCAATCTGCCAAACAACTTGATATGCCGATACAATTCACAATTCTGAGTGGATTTGGTAGTGATGCTTCTATTGCGATGAAATTTGGTCATGTTGGGCGTGCTGCTTGTTTAGCGTTTCCTACCCAAAATACACATGGCTATGAAATTGCTCATTTAGGAGCGATCGCTAACTGTATTGATTTGTTAAAAGCTTTCTGCGAAACTGAGTTTGAGTGATATTTAGAGGCTTTGATTTGAAGGAGCGTTGGCGTAGCCCGCCGCAGGCATCGCATATCAACCCAAAATAGCGTGAATTTTTCTGGTTGTCGAAAATGCGCGTAGGCGTAGCCCCTCGTAGACATCGCACACCAAAATTACTCCTACTGTTGATGTAATGTCAGCGCCATATCTCTAAATTCGGCATTAAATGTATAATTGCTGAATGCTTCGTGTATTTACCAGTTAAGACTATTAAATGATTACTCTTACACCAGAGGAAATTAGTCAGTTTCGCAGCCAGTTGGCGGATCTTCCCCAGGCTTTAGTAGCTTTAGATGCCATAGAAGAGTGTGAAGGCTATTTAGACGATGCTGTTCCACTGCTGGTTATGCGCGAAACTACACGGGAAGCAGATAGATCGTTAAATGATTTGCTTGAAAAATGCCGTCAATTCATTTGTCAAGAGGAAGTCAGAGAATTTTTGGAATCTGGATTAATTGCTCCAATTGTAGAACCATTGGCTGTTAGTGCAGGCATTCCTCTGGGTACTGCGACTGCACTTAGCATATTGGTGTTTAAACTAGGTGCGAGAAAGTTTTGTAACGTACCGGAATCTGGTGTTTAAAGCCCAGAAGCTGTAAATCCAGCCCAGTAGTAGGGATTTGCAAATGGTAGGGGTTGACGTTGCTTAATTTGTTTCAAAGATTCCTCAAATATTTTGCGTTGTCCTACTCTTAGTTGAGCAAGGACTTTTTCAATTTGGGGTTTGTGTTCCTCCAAAAATCTGTCTAATTCTTCAATAGTCAGATTTCGCAGCCAGTTTTGAGCTTGTTTCAGGGCTATGGCAATATCTCCGGCTTTTAGATTATCAAGTTCGACTAAGTTTTCGTAGAATTTAATCATTAAAAAGCTGGTGGATAAGTCATCTACTTTCCAGAGAGAACTAACGACACTGGGACTACCTGCTAATAGAAAACCGCTAGGTAAACCAATATATTCGTCACTGGTATTTTGAAAATCAATCAATCCAGTTTCGCACGCGGAAAGGGTGACGAGGCGACATTTATCTAATTTGAGAGTGAAGATTTTATCTAAGGTAAGGCATTTGTCTAAATCGTTGGTTTCACCCAATCGCACATTCAGATAACGTTCGGAGTCGGGTTTTGTTGGTGTGTCTGCGATAGGCGCATCTGCCAAAATTAGGGCTGATTTACCGGGATTTGTTAAGTTAAAATACCCGTGGCAGCTAAAGTGGGCGCAATGGTAAGTATTTAAGTCGGAATTATCGATTGCTGTGAGTGTCGCTGCTGTTTTTTTCAGGACATTAGCAGTATTAAAGTAGCTTTGAATAACTTGTACTTCTAAATCTGTATAGTTTAAATCGCCTGTGGGGTTTTGAATCGCAAATAGAGATTGAAAATCAGGACGTTTGCGCTGTTGTACTTGTTGCAGTAGTTGACAACTAGGTGCATAGCTCACACCACTAGCAAATAAATCTAGAAGACAGCGCGAATTTTCAGCATTGTGATTGACTGGGAGTGCATGAAGGGGTAATAAATGCAGGAATTGATGGGGAATTAGAATGAGTTGATCGCAGTGCTTTGGTATCTGGTTTAATATTTCATCTATGTGCAGAATTGAGGCTAATTCTTTTAGTGATTCCCCTAAGCTATTAAGCCATTGGTCTTCTTGCTCGTAGTAGTTCTGCAAATATTGATTTACCCAATCATACAAAGCTTCTCGGTCTTCTGGTTGGGATTGCCAAACAGTTACCTCTCCTCTTTTTGTGACAATAAACGCCAGAATTTTATCGTTGAGAATATACCACTCGATAATGACTGTATGCTCATCCAAAGAACCTTGGAAGGAGTCGAATTTGAACCCATAACCAACAGGTAAGTATTGGTTTTGCAATTCATTACGCTGATTTCGCAACTGTTGTAAATGTTGTGCAAGGACTTTAGGATTTTCAGCTTTGCCATTTTGGATTTGATATTGTCCTACGGCTATTTCATCCCTGTATTTTTCTAATTGAGTGAATACTTCTGGAGGCAAGATGCTTTTTGAGTCACGTTCAAGAATTTGTTCAACTAAATTACGGGTTTTACTACGTTCAACATATTCAATTGCTTCAATAATCTTATTTAATTCTGTGCAAACTTTTACCATGCGGCTATAAACTTGGTTAAAGTGTTCCGCTTGTTTGCGCTTGCTTTCTTCACCAGATACTATTTCTGACCGTAAAAATTCTATACCAGCAATGGCAGATTTAAAATCATTGTATGCTAAGTCAAACTTGTTTGTATATTGATAAGTAATTCCCCGCATCCACAAAGTTTCTGCCCAATTTTGAGGCAAAGCTTCTCTGGTGTAGACAGTTAAAGCAGCAGTATAAGCAGCGATCGCTTTTTCGATGTTATCTGCCTTGTCTCCTTTAATTCTATTGCTGTAGACATTTGCGAGATTATTTTGCGTGATTGCCCAATCTTGAGGCAAAGCTTCTCTGGTGTAGACAGTTAAAGCAGCAGTAGAAGCAGCGATCGCAATTTCGATGTTATCTGCTCTGTCTCCTCTAATTCTAAAATAGTAGGCAGCAGCGAGATTATCTTGCGTACCTGCCCAAGATTGAGGCAAAGCTTCTCTGGTTCTGACAGTTAAAGCAGCAGTATAAGCAGCGATAGCAATTTCGATGTTATCTGCCCTGTCTCCTCTAATTCTATCGCTGTAGGCATTTGCGAGATTATTTTGCGTTGCTGCCCAATCTTGAGGCAAAGCTTCTCTGGTGTAGACAGTTAAAGCAGCAGTAAAAGCAGCGATCGCCTGTTCGATATTCTCTGCCCTGTCTCCTTTGATTCTATAGCTTTAGGCATTTGCGAGATTATTTTGCGTTGCTGCCCAATCTTGAGGCAAAGCTTCTCTGGTTCAGACAGTTAAAGCAGCAGTATAAGCAGCGATCGCCTGATCGATGTTATCTGCCCGGTCTCCTCTAATTCTCTCGCTGTAGGCAAGTCCGAAATTATTTTGCGTTGCTGCCCAATCTTGAGGCAAAGCTTCTCTGGTTCTGACAGTTAAAGCAGCAGTAGAAGCAGCGATCGCTTTTTCGATGTTATCTGCCTTGTCTCCTCTAATTCTCTTCCTGTAGGCATTTGCGAGATTATTTTGCATTGCTGCCCAATCTTGAGGCAAAGCTTCTCTGGTTTTGATAGTTAAAGCAGCAGTATAAGCAGCGATCGCCTGATCGATGTTATCTGCCCTGTCTCCTCTAATTCTCTCGCTGTAGGCATTTGCGAGATTATTTTGCGTCATTGCCCAATCTTGAGGTAAAGCTTCTCTGGTGTAGACAGTTAAAGCCGCAGTAAAAGCAGCGATCGCAATTTCGATGTTATCTGCCCGGTCTCCTCTAATTCTCTCGATGTAGGCAAGTCCGAAATTATTTTGCGTTTCTGCCCAATCTTGAGGCAAAGCTTCTCTGGTTCTGACAGTTAAAGCAGCAGTAGAAGCAGCGATCGCAATTTCGATGTTATCTGCCCTGTCTCCTTTAATTCTATTGGTGTAGGCAACAGCAAGCTTATTTAGCGTCGTTGCCCAATTTTGAGGCAAAGCTTCCCTGGGGAAGACTTTTTGCACGACTTCATAGCCAGTGATGGCAATTTCCATATTGCTGGCTTTGTCACCCAAGGGGAATTGCGCTATTAGATTGCTAAAAGTGAAAATACCTCCTGCTACGTTTTTCTCCTCATCTGTTTCCACTTTCCTCAGTGTTTTTGCCCCCAAACGGCGCAATATTTCTGCTAACATTCCGTCGAGTTTGTCTGTATTCCTTGCCAGCAAGGGGTAAACTACCTGGGAATTACCGTTACTTTCTGCGGTTGCTTGTAGTACCTGCATCAAGAATTGGTAATATATCTGTATCTCTTCCTCATTGAGAGATTGCAAATCTACTTTATTATCTAGATTCAACGCTTCCCCTAGTTGCATTGCCAAACTTTGCAACCAATTCGCTGCTTGTCTCATCCCCTTGCTGTGAAAACCTCTGTGCTTCTGCTTCTATTGTCTGCAAAAAGCCAATATCTACTAATTCTTGGTTTGCTGCCAAAGTTTCTTGCAATTCATTGTTAGTACGGCAATTCAACAGGCGTTGAATGAGGTTGAGATAGGCTTGCTGACGCTGTTCATTCATGGGCAAGGGTGTGAGATGCAACTTTATCATGAGATAAATTCAACACCAACGCCCTAAATTCCAGAAAAGTGGAGAATTTCATCACAAATGATGTGTTTCTGCCAATGAAAGAACCTCGTGGATGAGTATTTTTTACTTGTGAACAGACAATATACTGATTTTGCGGTAAGCGTTCGCGGAGCGTCTCGTAGAGAAGCTATGCCGTTAGGCTTATCGCCTTCCTCGTCGCGGACATCATTCCTATAAAATAGTGCGTAGGCGCAGCCCAACCTAGGCATCGCCGATCTTGTATCTTACAATCAAAATAATAAGTAATATTAATCCTTCTAAATTCCAAAACGAGTAATTATGAGTACCGAAACAGCCCTATGGAAAATCATAGAAAATTTGCCCATTTACCTGAAAATTGAACTTTTACATTATGCCGAATATTTAATCACTAAATCTTCAACACTTCCACAAGTCGAAGATGTAACCGTTTTAGAAACCAATATAGAACAAAGAGAAAATTGGCAATCTTTCTCTTTAAATAACTTAAATCAATGTTATGCAGAAGATGAACCAGAATATGCTATAGAATCAATTAAAGAATATAACCCTAATTATGAAAGAAGGTAATATCATACTAACTCCTATTCCTCAAGCAAATGGAGAAATAAAAAACCGTCCTACGCTGATTTTGAGAGAAATGCCAAAATATCAAGACTTTTTGATATATGGGATTAGTACACAATTAAAACAATATATTCCTAACTTTGACGAAATCATTTCACCTAATGATGATGATTTTAAATCTAGTGGTTTAGTCGGTCAATCTGTTATTAGATTAAGTTTTTTAGCTGTCATTACTCGTAACAGTATAATTGGCTCAATTGGCACAATTTCAACAGAAAGGCATAAAAAATTATTACATAATCTTAGTCAATATCTAATTCAATTAATAGAGTAATCGCCGCAGATATCAATTCTACAAAATAGTGCGGGCTACGCCAACGCATTTGCTATTTCGGAGTACTCATTTGTTATTTCGGGGTACGCATTTGCTATTTCGGAGTACGCATTTGTTATTTCGGAGTACTCATTTGTTATTTCGGAGTACTCATTTGTTATTTCGGAGTACCCATTTGCTATTTCGGAGTACCCATTTGCTATTTCGGAGTACTCATTTGCTATTTCGGAGTACCCATTTGTTATTTCGGAGTATGCATTTGTTATTTCGGGATACTCATTTGTTATTTCGGAGTAGGCATTTATTGATTTTGTGATTACTGTTGCTAATTGCACTTATTCTCAAACAACAAATCTATATGAAAAATGAGTAAAAACACAGGCAACCTCGTAATTATTTCGTTGAACTTTTAATGAAATAAATCCACAAAACTACCCATCTCAGGCAAAAGGATACTCCACTATGTTGAAAGAGGAATTATTAAAAAAGGATGTGTTATGTCTTTAAAAACTCGTGGTTCTGCTGCTGTTGACAAAGCCCAACTTCGTCTCGCCTTGCTTAAATCTATTGATGAAAATCTGGATTTGGGACATGGGTTAACCATTGAAGCCTACAACCACTTAATCAATGCTACCCGTGCGATGGTAGAAGCTAATAATACGCTAGTGTCCAATCTGGAAGAATCGCGTAAAACAGTAAGCCAGATGGATAAAGCCCTCTCCGAAATGTCTGAACGAATGCTAAGTGGAGTTGCAGCTGTCTACGGCAGAAACAGTATAGAGTATTCCAAAGCTGGTGGCTCTAATCGCAAACGAAATAAACAATCTACTTCAAAAGTTACTCCACTTGTAGCGGTTCTTACTACTCAACCTACTCAAGCTGCAATTGCCAATGCGTCAACTAACGGTAATGGCACAACTCCTTTGCTGCAATAATCCACTGACTTGAAAATGGGACTAGGGGTGTTAAATCCTCTTCCCAAGCAATATTGGCAAATGTCCAAGCTGGGACTGTCTTTGCTCAACCAAATCAGGTAACGCCAACTCCAGCAGATGCTATCGCAAGCATTGCTAAAAATCGACCGATAACAATACCCCAGTCAGTAATGTGTCACCGACGACATATAATTTAGTCACTGTACAACTTATGTCAAACTAGACTATTGAGCAATAGCTTTCTTTATCAAAGCCGATGATGGGATTTGAACCCACGGCCTGCTGATTACGAATCAGCTGCTCTACCACTGAGCCACATCGGCGTACACAATCTAAGAGTATAACATGATTTAATCATGGTAGATCAAAATCGCAAAAATAGCCTTAACCCTGAACAATACGCCAGCCTTAAAGCAGAAATAGCCGCTCCTTATCGAGGCTTACGCCAATTTATCTACATCGCTTTCGGTGCTTCTGGCTCAATTGGCGCATTCGTCTTTTTCTTCCAAGTGCTTGCCGGACGCAATGTTGAGACTGCTTTGCCTAGTTTCGCTCTCCAAGTAGGAATCGTTGCCTTAATGGTCTTTCTCTGGCGCTGGGAACAGCGTCGGAAACAACGCCTCCAATCGGGTAAAAATCCTAATTCTTGAAGAGAGAAATTTTAGCTAGTTAATTTTTGACTGCTTTCTTTTGATATATCTTTATATTCTTCAAATTTATTAAGGCTTTTATGAAGATTAAAATATAAAAATAGAAAAAATTAGGACTTACGCAAAATATCTCTCAAACTCTGATTTCTCCGTGTACTCTGCGCCTCTGTGGTTCGTTATTCCGTAACTCTTGCGTAAGTCCTAAAAATAAAAAAATTATTAGGAAATCCGAAAAAGCAAAAACTTCTGAGAAAAGAGAAATCGTTGAAACTGGGTCAGCCAATATAAAAACCCTTACCAGAAACCAATCACATTCAAATGGGGTCGGCTATATTTAAAGACCCCTAGAATTAAAAAACCACTATATTGGAAGCGCCAGACTAATAATTTATTAGTCTGGCGCTTTCAATTTGCTAAATAGGCATTTACTGCGCTGTTACCAAATAGGATGAAGGAATAGGTTGGGCACGTCCAGCATTAACGAGTGCCTGGTAAACAAAGGCAGCAACTTCGGCTCTAGTTGCCTGACGATTAGGATTGAGTTGCTTCACTGTGGGAATAGTTGATTACTAGTTGCCGTGCAGTTGCGGCAGCAACAGGAGCGATCGCATAATTAGGAATCTGGGCAGCATCGGTGTAAAAGGAAAGGACATTCTGATTATTTGCAGTTAAGCCCAAACCATTAGCTAAAGCTACTAACACCTGCACTCTGGGAATTTCCTGCTGTGGTTTAAAAGTTCCATCGGGATAACCAGAAACAAATTGACTCTGATAAGCAGATTGAATTGCAGCGTAAGCCCAGAAGTTGGTCGCTACATCCTTAAATTTAATTGCTGCGCGTTTACTTGGTGGTGTTAAGGCTTTAGTGACAATAGTGGCAAATTGAGCGCGGGTTACAGGATCATTGGGTTTAAAGCTGCCATCAGGAAAGCCAGCAATAATATTTTGGGAAGCTAAAGCTTCAATGTAAGATTTTGCCCAGTAATTTGCTGGCACATCTTTAAAGGCGACAGACCCTCCAGGGGGTACATCAACAGCTGCGGCAACAAAGTTTACTGAGCCAGAAATCTTTTTCTGATCGATATCGTTGCCGATAGCGAAAATCTGACCAGTTTTTGTGGCGTTGTTCACATCATAACGAGTGTTATTGCGGATAAGATTACCGCCAGGATTTTCGTTAGTACCAAGGTCGGGTAAAGCGTTGACAGTAGCTACTACTCCATCCCGCTTATTGTTCTGAATGACATTCTTACGCAATACGGGCTTCGCTGACTCTGAGATAAAAAGACCGTCTTGGTTTTGAACGATTTGATTTTCTACAATTAGGGGTGTGGAAGTGCCACCGATCGCTAGACCAAAACCAGTATCCTGAAATAAGTTATTCCGAATTTCTCCTTGGGCACTTCTAACAACTGAAATCCCATTGCCTTGGTTTTGTACAAAGAGATTACCTTCGATTCTGGGATTGCCTGTACCCGTGACAAAAACACCCTCTCGGACACTGTTAGTAAAAGTATTGTTTTTGATAACGGGATTAGTTGACTCCACCCACACAGCTGTACCCCGGCTATTTGGGTTGGTGACGGTGACACCTGCGATCGTGGTATCTTGGTCGGCGAGGATGGTAATGTCCTGTCTGGCAAAGGTACGACTAGTGTAGAAACCTCCACCTGTAATCAATACCCCCTGACCTTTAGTAGCTTCATCACCCCGCAGTGTTACCCCTGGTTTAAGCAAGAGTGGGAAGGTTTCGCCACTTTCTTGGTTATAGTTCCCAGGTGCTAATTGAATAACTGCACCTGGTTGGGCTTGACTCAGAGCGAAACTGATGCTTTTGTAGGGTGCAGATGAGGTTGCACCAGCACCCGCACTATCTGCACCAGTTGCTGGATTAACGTAAATCGCTGCGGCAGTTGCAGGAGCTTGTGCTGTGATTGGGACGATACTTTCTGAGTGAGTAGCACCAGCATTAACCTGACTTGCTAGTAATATTGACCCATTAGAAACAACAAGCATTGCCGTTAGTCCGGCTCCCAGGCGTAAAGTATAGCTGAGATGACTGCTAGAAAGAAGGCGAAAATTTTTCGCTAGAGAAATGTGAAAACCCCGATATTTCATTTTTTCCGTCTGTGAGTGCTGAATTATGGTCTGTTGAAGGTAGCAGCTTTGTAGCTACTGTAAAATCTATGCAAAACTATACTGGATGATTAGCGCTGATTCAGCTAAATTCCTTAGATAGATCACAGAACTTATACATTAGTTATATTATTTTATTCAGAAAATTTTACTAGTATACTGTAGTCGAACTTTGCCTAACTCTAAGAAACAAGGGGCAAAATTCCTTTATTACGCCCCAAGCCTTGTTAATTAGGACGGTAACTGAATTTTCGCGCCCGCTTTAGGGTTTTCAGGAGTCTCAACAAGTCTCTCGCTGCCTTGTCTAAGCCTTTATCCTGCCTACTGAATAGGTTATTTTGTATTATTACCTAAAGCTAGATGCTGCAAATAGTTTTGCTGAAATATCATCAGATCAAAAGCAAACCTATTGGAAATTGGCAGAAATGCGTTTTAAATTTTTGGGGCTGCGTCGCACCTTACTTTTAGTAGGTAGTATCTGCCTTCTATTTTTGTCCAGTCCTGTCTTTGCTGCGGAACAAGTGGTGCTAAATTATGGTATTTTCCGTGAATCACTTTCTGTAGAGGAGCTATCCACCTTTGCCCAAACAGGTGAACTTTCACGTTCACTACGAGTTAATTTTGCTTTGGCGCGACAAGACCCCAAAGCTATTCGTCAGTATTTAACGGAGCCAGTAAAGGTAAACCTTGTATTTTTAGATAGAGTGCTAAATAGCCAGATTGGTAATATTATTTTGGATCAAATTAGTCAAGTTATTTATACACCGTCTCGGAGAGCAGACAGGCAGGCTTTGCGAGCCGCTTTGGTAATTTCTGCGAGTCAAGACGGGCAGGTATCGCTAATCGAAATTATTGAAAACTATCCCACCAATGAAGTGGAAGTTGATGGCAAACGCTTGGAGAGTGCATACCGTCAACTCCGCCGATTGCAAACAAGCCTGCAAGATTTACTCAATTTTTAGTAAGCTAAAGTTTCTAAAGTTTCCCTTAAATACCGTTGTACCTGCTGTTCCAAGCGAATTCCCTGTAATTGAGCATCGCGTTCTAGTTGCCAGCGTTGAAAACCGGAACTCGTAGAGATTGCACATTTGAGACTATACCAAATTTCAGTATCAGCAGAAATTGGCGATCGCTAGAAGCTGGAATTTGAGCCATAGTTCCTCATTCCTTTATTTTAACTTCAACGGTAATTGGGCATTGAGAAGAGGCAGAGGGGCAGAAAGCTTGGAGCAAAGGGGTAAAGATGTAAAGATGTAATTTTTTATTCTCTCCCTTGCTCCTTGCCCCAGTAAGAATGCTTCCTCTTTTAAAGTGAAATAATATACTTTACGGGCTGCTACGAATCTGTATTTATCCTAAACAAAGATTGCAGTAATCGGGGCACGATTTGATTAACGCGCACCCCTAAAATGGTGAAATCTTGCTTAATCTTTTCTAAAGATAATGGTTCTATACCAGCGAATTCTGTGTCATTAGTCACCAAAACTCGCATTACACTCACAGGTATTTGTAAAAATAGATTGCTGCCTAAAAAGGCTAATCCCGCAAGCACTAGTGCAAGGCTGCGCCATTGTGGGAGAAATTTAGCTGAACTTGCTACTAATGGCGCAATTTGGAAAAGATGCCACAGCACCCAAATTGATAATACTGCTGCCACTAATGCCAGGATACGATTTAACTTTGTATTAATTAAACAGAGAATTTTTCGCTGCCGTTCAGTCAGATTTTCTGGCTTCAGGGCTATTCCTAAAAGAGCAAATATATAAAAAGGGCGACGCAACTGCATCCATAGCAGGGGAAGAACACCAATGGCGGCAACTAAAGATAGCTCCATCCAGACTGGCAAAAACGGTTCGCCTACAGACAGAAAAAATAAGCAAAGTACTAAAAAAATAGGCAACGTCGCCAATCCAGCGACGTGAATCCACAAAATAGGTTCAGAACGAAATGAATGCATAATAAAAAGTTATGAGTTAAGAGTTAGGAGTTAAGAATTAGCAGCCTTTAACTCCTAACTCCTAATTTATTACTCCTAACTTCTAACCATTTTACCCTTAACACTATCTCGTTAAGGTGAGAGTGCGGCGCTTCGTAACCATCTGATAGGATTCGATGATGTCACCTTCAACCCAATCATTGAATTTATCCATGCCGACACCGCATTCATAACCGGCGTTGACCTCACGGGCATCTTCTTTCATCCGTTTTAGGGAGTCAAGGACACCTTCAAAGATCACCTTACCGTTGCGTCGTACTCTGACTTTGCAGTTGCGGACTAGCTTGCCAGATTGAACGTAGCAACCGGCAACCGCGCCACGACCGACTGGGAAGACGGCACGTACTTCGGTTTGACCCAAGGGTTCTTCCACCAACTCTGGTTCCAAAAGACCTTCCAAGGCATCTTGGATATCTTCTAGGAGTTTGTAGATGACATTGTATTCCCGGACATCTACACCTGCTTCATCGGCGGCTTGTCTAGCACCACTGGCAAAGGTGGTATTGAAGCCGATAATTACAGCGTTACTGGCAGCTGCTAAATCGATATCTGTCTCGGTGATTTCCCCAGCCGTAGCCAACAACATCCGAATTTGGACTTCGTTTTGCGGGATTTCCTTGAGCGCTCCCACAATGGCTTCCACCGAACCTTGTACGTCTCCTTTCAAGATCAAGTTGAGTTCTTTCAACTCGCCTTCTTGTGCTTGAGCCGACAGAGTTGTCAGGGTAACACGTCCCTGTAACAAGCGGGATAGGCGTTGTCTGTCTGCGCGATCGCTAGCAAGGGATCTGGCTTCTTTTTCATTATGGAAGACCTCGAACTCGTCGCCGGCTGCTGGCACAGCACTTAAACCTAGTACCTCGACAGCAAAGGAAGGAGAAGCAATATCTACTCTCTTACTTCTGTCATCCACCATCGCCCGGACTTTACCGAAGGCCGAGCCAGCTACCAAGATATCTCCCACATGCAGGGTGCCATTCTGAATTAGCAGGGTAGCAACTGCTCCCTTGGCTTTATCCAGATGTGCTTCAATGACAGTTCCTTTGGCGGTACGATCGGGGTTGGCAGATAGTTCTGCAACCTCTGCTACTAAGAGAATCATCTCTAAGAGCGTATCCAGATTTTCACCTCTGATAGCGCTGACGGGAACCATGATTGTCTCACCACCCCAGTCTTCTGCGGTCAGACCATACTGGGTCAACTCTTGTTTCACCCGCTCTGGCTGTGCCCCTTCTTTGTCAATTTTGTTGATTGCAACAACAATTGGCACTCCCGCAGCTTGGGCGTGGCTAATAGCTTCAATAGTTTGGGGACGGACACCATCATCAGCAGCCACTACTAACACGGCAATATCTGTTACCCTAGCTCCTCGTGCCCGCATAGCTGTAAAGGCTTCGTGACCAGGAGTATCCAAGAAGACTATCTGCTGAGGTTTGCCCTCATGTTCCAAATCTACATGGTATGCACCAATGTGCTGAGTGATACCGCCAGCTTCGCCAGCAGCCACTTTGGTTTTGCGGATTGAGTCGAGCAGGGTTGTTTTACCGTGGTCTACGTGACCCATAATTGTCACGACTGGCGGACGGCGGTGGAGATATTCTTGGTCTTCTGCGCCGACCATTTCCGTGATTTTCCGAGCTTCTGCTTCTCGTTCGACGGTTTCAACTTCTATTTCTAGTTCTTTCCTACCAGCGTAATTGTGGGAATATCTAGATTTTGAGTGATACTCACCGCCATACCTTTCAGGAACAGGATTTTGACAATCTCTGTATCAGGAACGGCTAAAACGTCAGATAGTTCTTGCACAGTTAACGGCCCTGGGATCGTCACTTTTTCGGGCGATCGCGCTTTGTCTCGGCTCTTGGCGACGGTTTGGTGATGGTCGCGCCCCGAAGACTTAGAACCAGACCTGGAACCAGATTTTCTTCCTCTTGTAGTTGGGGCGCTAGCAAGGGTTGCACCTGGCATCTGTACAGGTCGAGTCGCTTTCGGTTTGGGAGGGCGAGCGATGGAAAGGCTAACTTGGACGGTGGCTGGTGAATCGATATCGTCATCATCAAGCAAATCTTCTTCAAACTCATCATCAAGTATGGGTTTGATTCGCTTGCCTTTGACCCCAGCTTTTGCCTTCTCTTTAACTTCGTCAATGATTTCCTCTTCTACCCACTTTTTACCGCCTTTGGTTGGCCGAGGCGGACTGGGGCGTTTCAAATCGAGGAGATCAGGCGGTGTGACTGGTTCATCACCCAATCCTTGAGATTTGCCCGCTATGCCTGACATCTGTCTGGGTGGAGTAGCGATCGGCATTGCGGCTGCTACAGATTCACCTGGACGTGCTGGTCTGGGTCGTTGTCCCTCTCCCAGTTGTGATGGTGCAGATGGTCTATTGCCCCTCTGCTCTGGTCTGCTGGGTGCAGGGGTAGGACGACTTGTCCTTTGTGGCGCACCTGGTGCGGATTGGTCTGTTGGCAGTTTAGCGACTCTCGGCTTAATTTGCTCGCGATCGCCTTCTGCGGGTCGTTGCTGCCGTTGGTCGCGTTTGAGAATCGGTTTATCAGCCTGAGATACCGGCTGTTCATCTACCACCTGGGCCACTTCTGCCTCAGGCCTGGCTGGAGGAGCAACTAGTTGTGGTTTGATCGGTTTTTCCGATTTCGGTCTGGGTGAAACTGTTTTTTCCGGTTTTTGGGATGCTATTTTTTCCGGTGCTGGATTTGGATTAGGCGTTTGTTCCAAGTCAGCGATCGGAGGTTGCTCTTGAGTCTCAGATTGAGTCCGGGGCACAGGACGAGTTGGTGCTGCCGGTTTCTGGGGTGAGACTGGTGTAGCGAAAGGCCGTGGAGGAGAGGGAGGATTAGCTTCAGACAAGGCAGCTTGGGTATTGTTAGCAAGTGACGCCTCTGGGGCGTTGGAGGTAGTATTTCTCAATATTTTGGGTTTGCGTATTTCCAAAATTTGCTGTTTGTGGGGTGACAGCAGGTCGGTTACGTCCGCCGTTCGGTGGTGAATTCGGCTTATGGCTGGTTTGTACCTAGTTCCTTTTTGGCTGACACATTCGTAGTTGCTAGCTTTTCTGCTGCCGCCCGGATGTTTTCTGCCTCGGATTCTGAAATCGTGCTGCTATGACTTTTGACCGCAATATCGAGCTGGTCGCAAATTGCTAGTAGCTCTTTGTTATCCAAATTCAATTCCTTTGATAATTCATAAATTCTAACTTTGCCGTTGTTCATCCACTCTTCCCCTTTAATTTACAGTTTTAGCGGATGGTTGCCTGGTTTGCGACATCTCCATCCTTGGATTACTGTTTTTAGACTGCCGTTCAGTTTTTGCCGGTGCCTCCAATCAGGAAAGAGAGATGTTTCGGTTTAATAATGGCATCCCCACCAGGAATGATGGTTGAGGGATACCCATAAAAATTTCTTAAATAAAAGATTTTTATAGGAACCCTTGACGCCGAACTGCGCCTGAGCGCTACCAGGTTGCCATTTTGTAGTTTCTTGTTTTGTTGATTCTGAGTCTTCCACAACACAATCGATTACATCTTGATTCTGGGAATATTGCCTCGCCCCTCCTTATTGGAGAGCCAAATGCCTTTTACACCCATTTACTATTTTGGCACTAACCTTAACCATCAACAGTGAGTGTGATGAAAGCGCGATTTCGGCTTTCGACACAATTTCTCTGGAGATTACGCCACAAAAGTGTTCCAACTAAATTTGGTTTTGGGTATTACTGCCGCATAGGCGTTGCCACAAGCTTTGGTACAGTGTTTCTGGCACTGATGCATGTAGCGATCGCCCTAGTCGATTTTTTTTTTGAGCCGCTTGTAGGCAACTCGTTTCTGGACAAATATAGGCAGAACGCCCCATGCCCTGATCCAATTGTACCTTTCCATCGGGAAAGACGCGGACAATCCGCCAAAACTCATCTTTTGAGCCTACTTTACGGCAACTAATACAGCGCCGATAATTTGGTTTCATCGGTTCTTTGCGATCTCAGCCCAGGATAATGGAAGTAAAAAGAAGTTTATTATTACTATTTTTTACTTATACCAACTAGCTTTTGAGAAAATAATTCTTGAAACTGAGACTACAATCTACAGTATCAAAACTTTACAAAATTAATCAATTATTCATCATCATTATTATCAAAACTATCCTCCTCTTCTAATTCCTCTTGATTTTCATCCTCGAATTCTTCTTCATATTCAAGATCGTCTTCCTCTGACTCCTCTGATTGATATTTTGTTCTGACGGCTGCAAATTTGGCATCCTCTCCTGCAAAGTCATACTTAGCTTTGTCTTTGATGTCAATTTTCCAACCAGTCAGACGGGCTGCTAAACGGACGTTTTGCCCTTCTTTACCTATAGCCAAACTCAATTGATCTTCAGCCACAAGTACATGAGTTTGCCGCGATTCTGGATCCATTAGGCGTACTTCATCTACCCGTGCTGGACTTAAGGCATTAGCGATGTATGTTGCTGGGTCTGGCGACCAGCGAATTACATCTATTTTTTCACCGCGTAATTCGTTGACTACCACTTGAATTCGCGATCCCCTAGCTCCGATACAAGCGCCTACTGGGTCTACATCGCGATCGAGAGTATCTACAGCTATTTTAGTCCGGGGACCGACATAACGGGAGGGAGGGTTTGCCTCCCTCGCTACGGCAACAATCCGTACCACTTCATCTTCGATTTCTGGGACTTCGTTGGCGAAAAGATAAACTACCAAACCAGCATCAGCACGAGTACACAAGCAACTGTGGCCCTCGTTGCTGACCTTGGGAGACTTTTTTCAGATATACCTTGAAGGTGGCATTTGCCCGATAATTATCGTTGGGCAACTGTTCCCGCTTCGGTAATTCGGCTTCTACTTCTGGCTGACCAAAGCCACTGCTAACTGCCAAAACCACTGATTGCCGCTCAAACCGCAGGACTCTTGCTTGGAGAACAGTCCCTTCTAAATCTTGGAACTCTTCTTGCACCATCTGGCGCTGTTGATCCCGTAATTTTTGCGCCAATACTTGCTTAGTTTGCATCGCCGCCATCCGGCCAAATTCTCCTTGGTCGGGGGTAACATCTAACACCACAGAGTCCCCTAACTGCGCTTCGGGAGCGACTTGTTGAACTTCGTCTAGGGAAATTTGGTGGTCTGTATTATCTACTTCTTCAACAATGGTTTTGGTGGAAAGAACGCGAAATCCTTCTCCTTCAATATCGAGTTCTACTTCAAAATTTTCAAAATAATCTTCGTCAAACTGCTTGCGCTCTAAATTTTGGGCGCGGCGGTAACGTTCATAGCCTTTGAGTAGTGCTTCTCTAATCGCTGATTGAACTGCAAGCCGGGGTAAATTCCGTTCGCGACTAATACTTTCAATTAATTCTTTTAATCCAGGTAAAGTAACCATTGACATAAGCAATCTCCTTTAAAAATTAGGGACTAGGGACTGGGCATTGGGCATTGGGCATGGGGCATGGGGCATTGGGCATGGGGCATTGGGTGCAAAGGGAAAAGACTTGCAGCAACTTACCCTCTGCTCCTCTGCTCCTCTGCTCCTCTGCTCCTCTGCTTCTCTGCTTCTCCAATCCCTAGTCCCTAGTCCCTAGCCTCTAACCTCTAGCCTTTAATCACTTGTTTATCGGCGCTCGTCTAGCTGCACCTTAGTAATTAGGGAGCGGGGAATTTCGACTACACGACCTTTTTGGTTTAAGTAGAGTGCTGTCTCATCCCGACGAACTAACTGACCAGTCCATTCTTCTTGTCCGTCGTAGGGGGGCGTTGTGGAGATGATGACAGGAAATCCTTTAAAAGAAATAAACTCCCTGTCTGTTACCAGTTGCCGCGAAATACCAGGACTAGACACTTCCAAGACGTATTTATCTGGAACGATTTCCGCAGCATCTAAGGAGGCTTCTAAAGCACGGCTCATCCTCTCACAATCGTTCAACCCGGTGTCTTGCTCAGGATTGCGAATGTCTACCCGCAACACTGGTGGACTTTGGTTAGTGTGAAAAACCACGCCAACCACTTCCAATCCCAGTTCTTCTGCTACTGGTGTCGCCAAATCAATAATTTGTGGAACTAAAGGATGAGCCATGAGAGAATTCAATAAAAAAAGTGGGTGTCGACCCACTTCCTGCGATAGGTATATCTTCCAAGAAGTCTTGTGACGAACCATAAGATGATTCGCCTAATTCGAGTTTAGCGCATTTCTTTTATAGTCGTGCATTGGGAAGAGGCAGAGGGGCTCTTGGCTGGGAGCAGAGGGGAAAGAGCTAATTATTTTATTCTCCCCCTTGTCCCCTGCCCCCGGCCTCCCCTGTCTGATCTTTTCACTATTGCTGGAACTGATACTTGTGTTCGTAACTGTCTGGTTTGCTCAATAATTTGGTCTATGTCTTCTTGGGACAAACGCTGGACGTAGTTGATTTTGATTTCCTCTAAGAAGTCAAAAAGTAAACTCTGAATTTCTGAGAGTACGTGTTTTTCCTTTATTTGAGATCCTAAGACTTTGCTAAAGGTTTCTACTAGTTGACTAGTGAGTTTTGCACCAACAGGGTCTTCAACAGCAGTAACTAACGTTTTGTAAAGATTAGTTGTGATTTGAGTTGCCAGTTGTTCGCTTAACTGGGTTTGAGCCTGTCCCACGCCAGGGAGATTCTGAAGGTTGCGGTAGACGGGGACTTGATGGAAGACGGTTTCGATGTTGTGGCGCAAAATGGCAACGATCGCAGGTTGAATTTCGGGTAGCACTTGGTAGACAATTGTTTTTACCAAAATGCCTGCGATCGCTTCCACTTCATTCACATTATTAATATCTATGTAGGGACGTAAATTTTCTTGTTGCGAGAGCCAGCGCGTTAACTCACCCTTCTGAATTGAACCCTGAATCTGATTAATTACCCTCACCACTACAATTTCTGTTAGTTCTTCGGCAAAATTGGCGACAATCCCCTGATTAATCTGCTTTCGCACTGGATGCAAATTTAATAACTGCGCTTGATCGAGGCGGACTAGTACAGGTACAATTCTTAACCACCGCCAAAATGGCAGTAGTAAAAATAAATCGTACCAACGCCACAATACTGCTTCAAACCAGCTTAAACCAGGATGTCGGCGTCTAATTAAGAAAGTGCGCCCCAGCAATTCTACGCCAAATAAAATTACAAAGGGTAAGTCAATAATCCAGAAATTATCAACAAATTCGCCATTTTCACCGATTTGGCGGAAGTAGTTAGAGGCAATCAAAGGGCGGATGCTCTGGTTAAAAAAATTAATTTCTTTAACCCAGCCATTTTGTGATAAATGAGGCTGACTCCAAAAAGTGGCAAAGGACTGTTTTGCAGATTCGTTACCGATGTGCGATCGCATCTGCTTTTTGATTTTTTCCAGAGTCCCACTCTTATTCACTCCCGCAAACGGGTTACTGTCAATCATCTCGCTGCTAAGACGACTTATTTGTATTAGCCTGCCATTTACTTGAGGCGACTGTAACCCTGTTTGTCTAACTTCTTCTTCTAATGCGTCTACTGTTTTCAGATAGTTTTCGGTGTCTCGATGGGCTTCAATACCTTTTATTGGGTCATAAATCTTGGTAATTTGGGGAAGTTTTCGCAAGTAGAAATCCCGCCAAGGTACGTAACTTAAATCAAATACAATAAAACCTAAATTTACGGTGGCGGCAATTGCCATAAATCTTTCAAACCAAAGGTTTCGCTGCTTAGAAGATTTTAGATTTTTCATTTTATGTTATATATTATACATTTTTGTGTATAGGCTCTTTTATAGGACTTACGCACGAGTTACGGAATAACGTAGACGCTTCTCTACGAGACGCTACGCGAACGGCTTGCCGCAGGCTACCACAGAGGCGCAGAGGGCACGGAGAAATCAGAGTTTGAGAGATATTTTGCGTAAGTCCTATTTTATTAATTTCCGGTTTTCTCCAAACAATTACAGCAATTTGCAGTTGAGTAGACCGCAGATCACATCTGTGCATCTCCTACTTTAATTTACGCTCCTTGCTCCCTTGGCTCTTTTTCAGGGGGCGTATTCAATTCAAATGATAAGTGCTGTATCTCTGCCAATGTTAAGATACTTCTTTTGATAGATAATAAAAAATTTTTTTTGTGCATCGATTAAGTTTCACAAAAATAAGTCACAAATTATTCAAAAATCATTAAATAATCGCGAAAAAAGTTATTAAACAAACTTAAAATGCAGCTGTTAACCTTTATAATCCTGCTGATTTAACCCAAAGGAGTTTTGAGTATGTGGTGTGGGTTTGGAAAATCAAGCGCAACCTTTGCTGTTACTTGCCTGATAAGTGCTGGCTTAGTAATTGCAGATACTGGTTTCGCAGTCACTCAAAAAAGTTATACGCCCCAGCAATTCCGTGAGGTATTGCGGGGATTAGGCTATAACGTCAAGGTAACAAACACTCCCTTGACGGATGAGGAAACTAAAAAAGCAATTCGTGAATTTCAAACAGGCTATAAGCTAAAACCAGTTGATGGGATAGCAGGGCCAAAAACTCAGGCTTTTGCTGCTAACATCGTTCAAATTCTGCAAACAAATTTGAATGCAGTGGTCAAGCCAAATCCTCCACTTCCGCGCGATCATTTTTATGGTTCTCGGACGGAAGCAGTGGTGAGGGAGTATCAGAAGAAATATCAGTTGCAAGAAACTGGAATTGCTAATTTAGCACTTCGCCAAAAGCTAAATGAAGAAGCAAAGACAGTCTTCAGCCAGCCGACGGCTAAACCGACAGCTAAACCGACAGCTACGCCAACAGCTACACCGACAGCTACGCCAAGAGCTACACCGACAGCGACACCAACAGCTAAACCAACAGCTACACCGACAGCTACGCCAACAGCTAAACCGACAGCTACACCAACAGCTACACCGACAGCTACACCAACAGCTACACCGACAGCTACGCCAACAGCTACACCGACAGCTACGCCAACAGCTACGCCAACAGCTACACCCTAATGATTACAAAAAACTCCTACCTTAAAGCCCTTCAAATCATTTGATTTGGTTCTTCTAAGGGCCTGCCCTTGGGTGTAGGTAGTATTGGACGAAGGTCATTGTAAGGCATAGGAATGTACTGCACACTAGGTCGGCCTCCTTGTGGCTGTGGGTACAAATCCATGAGTTCATAAATAGAATGGGGCAGTCCGACGGTTACGGGCAGCCCCATTTCTGTTGATTCTTCAATAGTGATGGGATAATCGTGGGTAACGCGCCCAGTGGTCAAAGCCTCGATAATCGATTCAATATTTTCTGGCAGAACTTTTTGTTTGGGTATACTGTCTTTAAGCAGAGTTCGCACAAACCGTTGTACCTGCTGTATTGCTTTGCGTGAGAGGTCGGCCATAATTAGGGTTTGGTCATCAATCTCACCGATGGGTTTATCTTCAACTACTTTTAGAATACTGGCTGCGGGATAGTTACCCAATTGGGGATCAACTGGGCCTAAAACAGCGTTAGCATCCATAATAATTTCATCAGAGGCTAGGGCAATCATTGTACCGCCACTCATAGCATAGTGGGGTACAAAAACTGTGACTTTTGCCTGGTGGCGAATTAATGCTCTGGCGATTTGTTCGGTAGCTAAAACCAAACCACCAGGAGTATGCAAAATTAAATCAATCGGCACATCTGAGGGTGTGAGGCGAATTGCTCGCAATATTTGTTCTGAGTCTTCGATAGTAATGTAGCGAGATATGGGAACTCCCAGGAAGCTAATAGACTCTTGACGGTGAATCAGCAAAATTACCCGACTTTTGCGTTCCTGCTGGAATTGTTGTAAAGCACGCAAGCGCCGATATTCTATTTGACGTTTTTGCCAGAGGGGTTGCAAAGAAGTCAGAAGCAGAAAAATCCAGAATAAATCACCAATACCAAAGCCCATAAATATTAATTCTTGTTCAAAAATAACGGTTGCCGTCATTATTGTGACAATTTTTGGGCGATCGCATTTCTATCTGTAGATTTAAAAGTCACTAATTACACTAACCACAAGGAGATGCCAATTCAAGATTATGTTAGCGAGTCCGCATACCCCTGCGGGGAAGCAAGCTATGTACAGCATCTTGTAGAAAGCACCATCACAAATTACGAATTACGTTAGCGTAGCGGTAGCGAGTCTTGCCTACGGCACGCCAAGGGCGATAGCGCAGCGTTAGCGAGTCATCGAGCGTCACGAGCGTCATTACGAATTACGAATTACGAATTATGACCCCCTTCGCCAAATCTTGATTGTGTCGTCATCACCACCACTAACTAGGGTTTGCCCATCGGGACTGAAGGCAACACACCTAACATAGTTGGAATGTCCTGTAAGTGTGCTGATTTCTCTCCCACTGTGTATATGCCACAGTTTGATAGTGTTGTCCCAACTCCCACTAGCAAGAAATTGTCCATCCTGGCTAAATGCGACTGACCAAACTGAATCAGAATGGCCAGTGAGAGTATGAATTTCTCTGCCAGTATTTACGTGCCACAGTTTAATCGTGTTGTCACCACTGCCACTGGCGAGAATTTCCCCATCCTTGCTGAAGGCGACACAGTTGACGAAAAAGGAATGACCTGCAAGTGTATAGATGTTTCTGCCTGTGTATACTTGCCACAGTTTAATGGTGTAATCATTACTGCCACTAGCCACCATCTGTTTATCCTGGCTATTGGTTCCAGACATTTTCGGAGAGTAGGCGACTGACGAAACTGAGTCGGAATGACCAGTGAGAGTTTGGATTTCTATGCCAGTGTGTACCTGCCACACTTTGATTGTGCAATCAGCACTACCGCTAGCCAGAAACTTGCCATCTGGACTCAAGGTAACAGAATTCACCCAGTTGGTATGACCAGCGAGAGTACGAATTTCTCTGCCTGTGTTGATATCCCACAATTTGATTGTGTTATCCCAACTACCACTGGCTAAAATTCCTCGGTTTAGGTCTGTAACTCCCGCAGATTTGCCGGACTCGCCTTGATAAGAAAAGTTGGGAGAGATGGGGCTAAAAGCGACGGAATGAACCATACTGGAATGACTAGAAGACCAACGACCCAGTTGACGCACTAGCTTGCCAGTACTTACTTGCCAAAGTTTGATAGTCTTGTCATTACTGCCACTTGCAATAAATTGCCCGTCTGGACTAATGGCGATCGCATGAACCATACTAGAATGACCTTTGATGGTCTGTATGCATTGCCAGTTCTGCTGATCTAATACAATCGGTGGAGATGGTTTAGGTCTAGGCGTTATCAGTAAAGTAGGTGATTTTGCTGTTACATCTTTCCCACTATCAGAGCCTAATAAATCTAACCACTCCTGCACAGATTGGGGACGATAGGTTGACTCCAAATCCATGCCGCACATAATAGCCTGATTTACTCTGTTGCTAATGTTGGGATTGAAATATTGTGGTGGTTCTAAATTAATATTGTGGCGTCTATCATCTGCATTTGTTGGTATAACTGCGGTAAGCAAATTGTACAAAGTAGCGGCTAGGGCGTAGATATCAATGTATTCTCCTCTTGGTGCTTCTGATTCATATTGTTCAGGTGGGGCAAAACCAGGAGTACGATACACTGTATGCCTTTGGATCATATTAGGAATAAATTCTCTAGCGATGCCAAAATCTATCAGCACTGCTTCTGATTTATCAATGCGGATCATGATGTTGCGTGGTTTGAGATCCCGATGCAGCAATCCTTTAGAATGGATTAGGGTCAAAGCGTCACCAATTTGCCTAATGTAGAGCAGTGCTTCTGCTTCTGATAGCACCCCTATCCGTCTCACGCGCTGTCCCAAGTCTTCCCCTTCGATATAATCCATCACCATGCAGGGCAAATTTCCCTCATCAAAGATGGTTTCTATCTGTACTATATGAGGATGATGGCACACAGCCAGCCTAACTGCTTCATCACGGAAGTCTTGCCGTAACTTGTTTCGGTGAAGTATCCAAGCGGGGTGATTCAGGATTTCTTCTTTGAGGGTTTTAATCACTCGCTGTTGATTCCGTTGATTTCTGGCAAGATAAGTAATGCCAATTCCGCCTTCACCTAGTTGCCTTTCGATAATGTAGCGTCCCCCGAATAAAGACTTTCCTGCATTCCACACCATTAGTAATATTTGACAATTGCTGGTATTTATTTTGGCACGGTATCAGAACAGCCAACACGAATTTTTGGAAATTCTCTCAGAATCGCTGTTGTATTTTTTTTAAATTTACTTACTTAGATAACATTTTTCTTAACCTCGGTAATTACAAAATAATTAACAGTATCAAGTTGGATATACCTTAATTATTTTAGTTAAACTATGTTTTTACACTAAAATCTCTAGTTGATTCTTCATGCTAGAGTAAACGATGACTTTAGCCATATTTGTTCATAATAATTTGACTTGTAGGTAATCTAAAATTATGCTAAAGAATCTGAATCTGAAACAAAAGTTTACAATTCTGCTATTAGTAATTCTTACATTCGGTTTGAGCTTGAGTGGATTTGCTCTTTCTTCTCTGCTCAGAGAAAATGCTAAACAGGATATTAGCTCAACTGGTCTAATACTCATCCAAACAATGAGTTCTGTTCGGAAATATACTAGTACGCAAGTGAATCCAGAGCTAGTTGATAAATTGGCTACTGAGTTTTTGCCGCAAACTGTGCCTGGATATTCAGCACGAGAGGTATTTGAGATTTTACGGAAAACACCAGAATACCGTGATTTCTTTTATAAAGAAGCAACTCTCAATCCTACAAATCTGCGGGATAAAGCAGACGGTTTTGAGACGGAAATTGTCGAAAGGTTCAGAAATAAATCAGACCTTAAAGAAGTAAGTGGATTTCGCTCAATTCCTGGTGGGGATATCTTTTATATTGCTCGTCCCTTAGCAGTGTCTGAACAAAGTTGTCTGGTCTGTCATAGTGTACCTGAAGCTGCACCTCCAAGCATGATTAGTCTTTATGGTGCAGCTAATGGATTTGGGTGGAAGCTTAATGAAATTGTTGGCGCTCAGATTATATCAGTACCTGCTAATAATGTCATTAGCAAAGCCAATCAGTCTTCCTTAGTAATTATTTTGATTGTATCAACTATATTTATAGCGACTATCCTGTTAGTTAACTTTTTCTTGAATCGACAAGTTGTTATACCTCTCAAGCGTATGACTCGCATAGCCGAAGAAGTTAGTACAGGACACATGGAAGTTGAATTTGAGCTAATGTCTAATGATGAAATCGGTAATTTAGCTAAAGCCTTTAGACGGATGCAGTTAAGTTTAGAAATGGCAATGAAAAGAATCAAACGCACTCATGGAAGTACAGGGGATTCAAATAATTTTTAATTAATTTTTGTCACGGGTATTTAGACCTCGCCAAAAAACTCTCCCATTTTATATACCTCTGTTGACTTAAACCCACATAATTAGTTAAAAGAGTAAAAATCACCCCTAAATTGGTCAGGTCTAAATCTTTATGAAAATAAGCTTTTCTTGAATTCAAAAGCTGCTTGAAAGCTAGGAATTTCCCTAGCGATGAGTTCAATAAATTGGTCAGGTGAAATGTAAGGATTTTGAGATAATATTTCTTCTATAATTAGATTTGCCATTGGGCCGATGTGGTAGGCTAATTCTTGCTGACAACTTTTGATAAATGCTGGTTGGAGAGAAGGTTGTTGTTGCTCGATTC
Organism: Nostoc cf. commune SO-36; assembly: GCF_023734775.1. Classification (NCBI taxonomy): domain Bacteria; kingdom Bacillati; phylum Cyanobacteriota; class Cyanophyceae; order Nostocales; family Nostocaceae; genus Nostoc; species Nostoc commune. The sequence goes on from NZ_AP025732.1 coordinate 3,394,187, forward strand.
GCCCAATTTGCTGACTAGTAGGTGAATTAGGTAAACTAAAAACTGTTTCTTCAGCTTGGCTGTATGACTGCGATATTCCCGACATAGCCTGAAATTCAGGGTTAAATACCGTGGGAGGCAAATCATCAAGCATTCTTGCAGGAGACATTGCTACTTCTGGTTCTGCAATTGGTTCTCCAATACGTTGTAAATCTGTAAGAACTTCCCTGGCTGCCTGATAGCGCTTGTTGGGCCTATCTGCCAACATATAATCGAGTACTTGAGCAAAGTTATCACTAACATAGGTATAAGAATGCCAGTTCCACTCAAGAGAGTACTGATCCATTAGTAAAGATGGATCTCTACCTGTGAGTAGTACAATCGCTGTTACACCCAAAGCATAAAGGTCACTAGAAGGTGAACATAAACCCAAACTAATCTGCTCGCGAGGAGCGTATCCCACTTTGCCAACGAGAGACATTTTGCCAACAAACGTTACCTGGTGGTTAGAACTTCTTGCCTCGTTCATATCAGCAATTTGCTTGCCGACACCAAAATCAATCAGCACTGGCAGATCGTTGCCATCGGGTAACATAATGTTGTCAGGAGAAATATCTCGATGGATGATGTTGTGCTGGTGGACATATTCTAAAACAGGCAGCAGATTCTTTAGCCACTGTATAACTTCGTCTTCAGAAAAATTCCTTCCTTGACGTTGAAGTTCTCCTAGGAGCCTAGAATATGTCTTACCATCAACATACTCTTGTACTAGGAATAGCCGACCATCTCCTTCAAAGCAAGCCAAAAACTTGGGAATTTGGGGATGTTGCAATTGATGAAGAATTTTTGCCTCTCTTTTAAATAAATTGCGATATTGCTCTAATCCACTTTCTCCTGTGCCAATGGGTGCAAATTCTTTAAGAACACAAGCTTCATTAAACCGACGAGTGTCAAAGGCCAAGTAAGTTCGTCCCAATCCTCCCTGCCCTAGAAGTTTTTGGATAATATAGCGGTTATCGATTAGAGTTCCAGCAGCTATTTCTGGCCTTGTGGTATGGGACTGTGACATCATCATCGCACTCCTAGCGATTTTGTATTGATAAATTATCTAATTTGCTGAAAGTCAGAAACTCTAGCAGATAAGGGCTGATAACATCCTTTAAATTGAGGTTAGCACCACTGTCGAGACAAGGAAACACACTTTTCTACAATTTTTCGATGGTCTTGTGTGACCAAACAGACAATTTTTACCTGAGTAGTTTGATCATACTACTTATACTTACGTATTTTAGCAGCCGCAATATAACCAGTCTCTGCGGTAATCTCTGCAAATGTTCAGGGCATTGCCTGTTGGATTTGCTGCTGACTTTATCTTACTTTTAGCCACCCAATTGACACTGAGCTTGGAAACAGTAAGGACACAGCATGACCTCATGGTTTTAGAGAAAAACTGAGGTTGCTATAGACTTCCTGAAGGAAATATTATATGTATTTCAAGTGCTGAATATGCGATCGCTCTCAAAAATTAATCTTTCTGAGAGTAAATATCGTTAATAAATAGCTGCTTCGGCATCGGCTATCAAAGTTTTCATTACAAGTGATTTCTCAACAGCAGAAAATTATACTACGTATAAAAAAAATACTCCTCAAGCTACAATAATTCGTCTAGTTCATCAGGATTCACACCTAATTGACGCAAACGTTCTGCTAATTGTTCTGCTTTTCGTTTAGCTTGAGTAGCTTCTTGTTTAGCTTCTATAGCTTCTTGTTTAGCTTCTGTAGCTTCTTGTTCAGCAATGATAGCTCGTTGACTTGCAGCCACAGTTTCCTCTGTGGGTGCAGGAATTAATTCTCCTGTCAAAGTGAACCACCTTAACCACAACCTTTCAATATCTCGAAATGAACCTTGCCATAAGCCTAAACTTAAATCTATCTCTGGCATTAGTAGGTATCCGTCGGTCAAGTTCATCGGTTCATAGTGACCGTTCATCATTAATATCAAGTCGGTTGCAGGTTGCTCTACCAGTGGGAGAAACTTCAATAATTGTCCTACCATTTGCTGACCACAGAAAATTCTCTGACCAAATTTGTTGACGAGGATTAAATAGAGGTACTACTGCTTTAGTCTCTAAGTCATATCCGGCGACAAAGTTGTAGCGACGTTCATTACAACGACGACAAGCCAATGCTAAATTATTAAGTTCATCAGAACCACCAATAGACTTTGGTATCAAATGGTCTACTGTAAATCTTGTTGTGGAAATGCGTTCTGGAGAATGGCAATATTCGCACAGATAATTTGCGCGTTTACGGACAATTTTTTTAGTGGCATCATCAATCATTGTGTTGAGCTACTAACATCGCATTTATATGGGTAAAAATCCTATCTAGTTCTGCGATTTCTTCAAGTTCGATAACTTGTTCTGGAGTTAGTAAATCAGCTTTTTTGCATTCTAAAAGTTCTTCCAGCCGTGCTTGCAGTTGATCATTAAACTTGAATAAATGAAACTTATCCAGCTTTTCTATTCTGATACTGCCTATTAAGGATGAAGGTCTAGCAATTACAGTTGTCATACTCAGCACGATATAATTTCTCGATATGTGTTTCTATTGTAGTATTTTGATGATCCGAACTGGCTTAAGGCTGGTAATAAGCAAAATATTGTTTTTCAGTGGTATAAAAAATTTTTCTTAATTGCTTATAAATAACTATGGCTGACTAACTGACTTGGGGAATACTGAAATTAAGTTCAATTAAAGGTGTATGAAAAATGTCAACATCTAAAGTCAGTGCCAGACTTACCCCAGCAGATCGGGAAGCCGTTATGCAAGCAATTACTACTATTAAAGAAAAACTACCGTTTTTGGTAGATTTGACAACGGAGGAGCGTAAATCTTTACCTAAGCTGGGTGAAGCGATCGCCAAATGATTAGGCATTACCAATGGTGTCTGCGATCCATCTTCATTTTCTCGCACCATGACAATATGTTCACGTTCCCGAATAATAAGAAATCCTAACAACTCAAATGCTTTGATAACTCTCTTCTTCGGAGCATCGACAGGAAACTTCGGCATTAAATAGCCACCTCTGCTTCTGTCATAAAAGCTTCGATTACTGGTGATTCATCTTCGAGCATTTCTTTGCCAAATATCTCAATGTAGCAGCGAATAGCTGACTTGACATCGGCTAAGGCTTCTTCATAGATGTCACCTTGACCAACTATCGCCCCTTTTATACCAAGAGGATAGGCAACATAACCGTCAGAATGTTTTTCGACAATAATTTTGATTTGTTTCATCACTAGAGCGTTTAGCAAGGTAAACTTTAGGCAATTCTGATGGAGCCTACAATAAGCAGTATATTCAATCGTAATCAATTTATGGCGTAGGCGTAGCCCGTCGTAGACATCGCAGTTGTTAAACCCTCGTCTTACCTAACAACTGGTATTCAGCCCTACTTAATCATTTCTGAGAAATAAGATCCCCGACTTGTCAAACAAAGCGGGGATCTGTGGCTTTCAATTTTTCCTAAAACATTTCATCACACTTCTGGCTCAATCCCCGCCGCCCGCAATTGTGCTGCTAGTCGTTCGGCGCGTTGACGTTCTTGTTCGGCGCGTTGGCGTTCTTGTTCAGTGCGTTGGCGTTCTTGTTCGGCTAATTCTGTTCCCCAAGGCAAAAGGTTTCCTTGTTCATCCCACCACCGTAACCACTTTCCTGTGCGGTTTTCACGAGTACCTTGGGACACTCCAAGGTAAAGATTAATTTCTGCGATCCAGTAGCGTTGATTTTCATCAGGCTCTTGCAAAATGTACTGTTCTGTGGTCTGTAAGCGATACATCTCTAAACTGCCGCTATCTGGTTCAAAGATGATGTAGTTTGGTACTTTTAAAATGCGCTCGTAGAAAAACCATTTTCCTGGGGGATATGTCGCTTTGATAGAATACTCTGTCTCCTGTGTATCGGAAACAAATTCCATCACAATTACGGGAATTTCACCCTGTAATTGAGGGGTGTAACTGCGTATTACTTCTTCTCTACTAACATTAATTTTGGCAATGAAAGCCCAATCAGGGGCTTTAATGACCATTTTGTTGTTTAAAGTGGCACAAATGCCGTAATTAGTTGTTGTTAGGGCGTTAGCTGAAATTTTTCCGGCTAATTGTAGGCTTTCTGTGAGTGCAGCAGCTAAAGCTGGTTGGTTGATGTTATCCACTGGATCGTCTGGGAGTTTGTAATCATCGGGTAGTTTTTCCCAAGTGATTTGGTAGTCTTGGGTGAGGGTTGTCATAGTGGGTTTTCCTTTAGAATTGGGCATTGGGCATTGGGCATTGGGCATAGGTTATTAATTCTTCTCCCCCTGCTCCCTCATCTTCCCAGTCGCCAATAGTTACTCATCTTCATCGGGTTCTAAATCGTCGGCTGTCAATTCCTGATGCGGGATGGCGGCGATAATCGCATCTATCACTTTAGATACTGGTAATATTTCAATATTCAAATCGGGAAATTTTGTCCCTTTTGGTACGATCGCTTTTTTAAATCCTAACTTGGCAGCTTCTTTTAACCGCAGCTCCATTTGGGAAACTGATCGCACTTGTCCGCCTAATCCAACTTCACCGATTAATACTGTACCGGGATCGACGATGCGATCGCGGAAACTCGCTACAATTGCGATCGCAATTCCCAAATCTACTGCTGGTTCTTCCACATTCAACCCACCCGCAGAAGCAACGTAAGAATCTAACTTGGACATCGGAATTCCCACCCGTTTTTCTAAGACGGCAAGAATTTGCACTAAGCGGTTGTAATCTACGCCAGTGCCAGCACGACGCGGTGAGGGGTAGCTAGTAGGACTCACTAAAGCTTGCAATTCTACAACTATCGGGCGAGTACCTTCACAAGCAACAACAATAGCAGTACCAGGTGCGGGATCGTCACGGTTGCCTAAAAATAACTCTGAAGGGTTGGAGACTTCCCGCAATCCATCTGCAACCATTTCAAAGATGCCAATTTCATGAGTTGCGCCGAAGCGGTTTTTCACTGTCCGTAATAACCGATGGGAGGCAAAGCGATCGCCTTCAAAATACAATACTGTATCTACTAAATGTTCTAAAACTTTTGGCCCTGCGATCGCTCCTTCCTTGGTAACGTGTCCGACAATCAGCATGGTGACATCTTCATGCTTTGCCACCTTCATCAGTGCTGCCGTACATTCCCGTACCTGAGCCACCGAACCTGGTGCAGAAGTCAGCGCCGGAAAAAACACCGTTTGGATACTATCAATCACCGCCACATTTGGCTTTAGAGAGTCTATTTCTCGTAAAATTTCTTCTAAATCTGTTTCTGGTAGTACATATAAATCTGCACCTATACTGTCAGGGTCTATGGGTAGTGTAGAATCTACCACTTCTATGGGTAGTGTAGTCTCTACTACTGTAACATTCTCCTCATCAACTACACTTAGTTGTTTTGATACTCCTAAACGAGAAGCTCGTAATTTTACCTGCTGTCCCGATTCTTCACCAGTTACGTAAAGGATGCGATATTTTTGGGCTAATTGATTTGATACTTGCAATAATAAAGTCGATTTACCGATACCCGGATCGCCACCAATCAGCACCATAGAACCTGGGACAATGCCACCCCCAAGCACCCGATCCAATTCTTCATAACCAGACTGCCAACGGGCAATTTGGCGATCAGTAATTTGATCAAACGTTAAAGAGGCTCGTGCTTTAGCTGGTTTATTGTGAGATTTGCCATTGCCTTGAGCCGATTGCCAACTACTCACTCCCCCCCGGCTGGGTACATTTACTGAGGATTGAATAGAAATTTGTTCTTCTAGAGAGTTGTAAGTACCGCAAGCTGGACACTTCCCAAACCACTGGGGCGATTCTGCGCCACATTCGTTACAAGTGAAAAATGTTTTTGGCTTTGCCATTCTTAAATCTTATTAAATATTCTTAATATTTACTTAATTCTTGGGAAAAACTAAAAACCAATAATAGTAGTATTTAGAGGTTTTTCCAAATCAATTCATGGAATGATATCTTAATATTATGGTATTAAAAATTAATCATGTAAATTTTTAGTTAAGGAGCCTTCAGAAACTTGGAAAGTCATAAAGAAAAAATCTTGGTGGTAGACGACGAAGCCAGCATTCGCCGGATTTTGGAAACGCGCCTTTCCATGATTGGCTACGATGTAGTGACAGCTGGCGACGGGGAAGAAGCTTTGGAAACTTTTCGCAAAACTGAGCCTGACCTGGTAGTTTTAGATGTAATGATGCCAAAGCTAGACGGTTATGGTGTATGTCAAGAATTACGAAAAGAATCAGATGTGCCCATTATTATGCTAACAGCCTTGGGTGATGTAGCCGATCGCATCACTGGGCTAGAATTGGGTGCTGATGACTACGTAGTTAAACCATTCTCCCCCAAAGAGCTAGAAGCTCGAATTCGCTCGGTGTTGCGGCGGGTAGACAAAACCAGTGGTTCTGGCATTCCCAGTTCTGGAGTGATCCATGTCGCTAATATTAAAATCGATACGAATAAGCGACAAGTCTACAAAGGTGATGAGCGCATTCGTTTAACAGGTATGGAGTTCAGCTTGTTAGAGTTGGTAGTTAGTCGCTCTGGAGAAGCATTTTCTCGTTCGGAAATTTTGCAGGAAGTTTGGGGTTACACACCAGAACGCCATGTTGATACCCGCGTAGTGGATGTGCATATATCCCGTTTGCGGGCAAAGTTAGAAGATGATCCTAGCAACCCAGAATTGATTCTCACCGCGCGGGGTACTGGTTATCTTTTCCAGCGCATTATTGAACCAGGGGAGGAGTGAGATGAGGCAGGGGGCAGGGGGCAGGGGGCAGGGGAGGCAGGGGAAGCAGGGGAGGCAGGAGGAGAAGAACTATTTATTAATTATTGTCCAATGCCCAATGCCCAATACCCAATGACTAATGACTAATGACTAATGACTAATGACCAAACCTGATCCTAATCGAGTTTTGCGGCGTCTACCCATTGTTGTGGGTGGGCTAGGCGCTGTACTTTTGCTGATTAACCGTTTATTAACACCGGAATTAACCCAGTCTCAATCGCGTGGTGATGTGGTGGGGGTAATTTTGAGCGCGGTGTTAATTTTGACGGGTTTAATTTGGCAGCAAGTTCAGCCGCGATCGCCTGATACTGTAGAACTAATTGGCGAAGAAGGTTTTGTACTCGCAGCAGATTTACCCGAAGCCGTGAAAACAGAGCTAGCGTGGGCATCTCATTTATTGTTGACTAATACAGTAACGCGATCGCTTGTAGTTTTTTATCAAGGTAAAGTTTTGTTGCGTCGCGGCATTCTGGCTACTAAATCTGAAGTTGTACCAGGAGTACTCTTAAAACAGGTACTCGAAAAACAAAAACCGATTTATCTAGTTGCTCTAAAAATATATCCAGGTAGAGTTGAATTTGATTATTTACCAGAAAATACTCAAGGTGTAATTTGTCAACCTATTGGCAATCAAGGTGCATTAATTTTAGGAGCAAATGCTCCTCGTAGTTACACCAAACAAGATGAAAACTGGATTGCAGGAATTGCTGATAAATTAGCTGTTACTCTTAGCTCGAATTTATCCAACCAAGCGACTTAACCTAAATTTAGGTTGGTCATCTGTCACAATAACTCGTAAGTTGTAATTCTTAACTCAAATTAACTTGCTCCTATTTATAGTTAATTACGAATTACGTTAGCGTAGCGGTAGCGAGTCTTGCCTACGGCACGCCAAGGGCGATAGCGCAGCGTTAGCGAGTCATCGAGCGTCACGAGCGTCATTACGAATTATTAACTCACCAAGAAGTCAAAAAATTCCACCCTTCCTTTTCCTCTGGTGTCTTTCCTTCTGTTTCTTCCGGTTCTTCGGGTGTCTTTAAATTTGTCTGTTGAATTAAATTATCATATTCTCCTGAATCAACCCATTTTAATAACTCGCCAGCCCTCATAACTACCCAGGAAAGCTCGGATTCTGTATAGCTTAATATCTTGGTAACTTTATTGACAGTATCAAAGCTATTGGATGCAAGCTCACGGGCTTGGATAAGAAAATCTTCGATTACAGCAGTAGTCAAGTACTCATCTGGTAAACCCGCGAGTTTCATTAGTGTGGTAGTTGCTACGTCAATATCCTGACAAGCCAGCAAACCAGCACGATCAGCAGTGAACCTAGCCATCATTCGCCAATTATACAAACCTCGTTCCATTCCACTAGCCACCAAGCCACCGACTCCCAATGTGGTACTGCTTAACAAATTTTTCAGCGTTGGCATAACAATTGCCATTTGGTGATAACCCATCTGCTGACTCTTGATGCGAGCGACTTCATGTCCGAAAATGTAAAGCAACTCATTTGTATCAAGCCACTCCATTGCATCTAAATTGATACCGACAAGGGGTTTTTCTATCCCAACAATATAGGTTTCAATGTTACCTCTACCTCGAAACAGATACAGTTCAGGAAGCAGAGCAACATCAAGAATTTGGCAAGTTTCTACAAATGCTTGATGTAATTCGGGAAAATTACGGGACGAAATTCTGATTTCGCTACCAAGGCTTTGCAGCCTGAGTAAGTGATCGATGCCATATTCGTTAACTTTTTTGAGTAGTAAGGAGGCACCGGGCATATTTTGCAAAGAAGCCAAGGCTTTGCGATTTCGAAGGGATGTTCGTAGGCTTCATAACTTAGTCCAGTTAATATTTTTCTTGTCATTGATTTTGAGCTTTTAAATAGCAGTTTAGAAGCATTAGCAAACTTACACCACAGTGTACTAGGCATTTATCGCTATCTTACCCAGATAGAATATACAGTAGGGGCGCACATCTGTGCGTCTCTATGAGGAAATTTGGCAATTTACAATTAATCTATGCAAATTATTTATTGGCTATTAATTGCTGTAATGGTTGTGGGTATTGTCGGTGCAGTAGTTCCTGCCATTCCTGGTAGCAGCTTAATTTTAATTGCAATTATTGTCTGGGGAATCGTTAGTAGTTCCTTTGCAGCTATCAAGATTCCCTTGATTGTGACAATTGTAGTTTTACTGCTCAGTGTTGGAGTAGATTTTTTAGCTAGCTATATCGGAGCAAAACAAGCGGGAGCTAGCAAGTGGGGGCAAATTGGCGCAATTGTCGGCTTGGTGGTAGGATTTTTGGGATTATTGCCAACGTTACCTTTTGGGGGCCCATTGTTAGGTATTTTACTAGGCCCGCTTTTAGGAGCAATTGTCGGTGAATACCTTTACCGACGTGAATTTGGGTTGGCGGTTAAAGCAGGTATAGGAATTGTAGTCGGATCTTTGGTTGGAAATTTGATTCAAGGGTTGTTAGCGATCGCCGCAGTTGTAGTTTTCGTTGTGACAACTTGGCCACAAGTCTTTGGCTCATAGCATTTCAAAGGTCTGAACAGCTTGATAACAAAGACTATCCATAGTAAACAAATACAGAGGTTCCTCTCATTTATTCTACGAGAGGAACCGTTTCACTAAATATTACTAACTGGAGAGGTTAGAAATACACTGCATACTCCATTTATCTAGAATCTGGTTGAGTACTCATAAGTATTAAAATTACTTGTATTATTACTAATACGGAAATTATCTTGCTTCATGTCAGAGCTATTGCCAACAGTTAAAACCCTATTAAATGAAAGATATATGAAGCGCAAATATATAAAAAATTAAAATTTTATAAAATATCCCATTGCTTTAAAGATGTGATGAAGACCACTCAGTAAGTCTTGCAGAGTGCAAACCTATGTGATTTTATGGAGATAAGAAATAAATCACGCAAGTTTCGCTTTCACTGACAGTATTTTCTACAGGTTGCTGAAATTCAAAGTTAAGCAATTGCTCTGATTTAAAATTATTACTAGGAGCCTCAAAGATAATGATTGGTTTTAAATCTATATTACTAAATGCAACTTTAGCCATTACTGCTGCACTTCCCCTGGCTACTGCTGGAATATTTACCTCTGCTGGTTCTGCACAGGCTGCTGCATTGGTAGGTTCGTTTGAAGTTAATCCTGGAATCACTAATTTCGGAACTTATAGCTCAATTACATTAGGAAAAAATTCTTTAACATTTCTTCCTGATCCTACACCTATTGCACTTACTAATACAACAGGGAGCTTTAAGACTTTGGGTTTGAATTCTGCATTTGTAGCAGATATTATCCAATTCACTCCTTTGAATGTCTCTAATCCTTTTCTTAATCTTGGTACTCTTACTGCTCCTTTTACTTCCATCCCCACTCCCGGCCAAGTTTTTCCAGGGAGTAATACTAGCTCTCTAACAGATAATAAAAATACATTTGTTTTGAATTCGGCTGGTTATACACTAACCCAACAATTAGGGAATGCAAATGTGGATGTATCTCTTGCACTTAACGGATACTTCCAGGACGTAGTAGGTGGTATACAAACTGCGGGGAAAGGAGATTTAACTTTCCAAATAGCTGGTAACAAAATTTCTGCATTAAGAACTATTGCTAATACTAATTACACAGGTACGGACATAGAAGTAATCACAGCAGCTCTTGCTGACAATCGTGTAATTGAGGGTTTAAGTTTTTCTGGCGCTCTATTCACTACTACTGTTCCTGAGCCAGCTACAATGCTAGGTTTGGGGCTGGTTGGTGCAGGAATGGCTTTCTCTCGTCGTCGCAAAAGCCTAGCTCCATAGACTTGTGCTTGATATAAAGTAGTTACTTTCCGTTTTGGAAAGTAACTACTTTATATCCGACCAAACTGGAATGCAAACTTTTTCCGAACCGGGTCAAATTTTTTATTTTTGTAGGGACGCACAGCTAACTGTGCGATACTAGGCTGTATTACATCAAAACAAGAATCACTATATTTTCCTTAGACAACAAAGTTAAACCGATTGCAAGGAATTTTTCGCTTCAGTTGCGATCGCTTCTACTTGATCGTTAGCCAGAGTTTCTAATATAAATTTGGCTTCTGGACTAGCCAAACGAGCCAAGGCTTGTACAAGTCTGTAACGAATTTGCCAATCTGGATTGGTAGCATAGGGAGCCAACAGAGGAACTGCTTGTACATCTCCCAAGTCACCCAAAGAACTAATAGCAGCAGTTTGGACTAATTCGTTTTCTGATGAGAGTGCCTCTTTAAGCAGTTCAAAGGCTCGTGGATCGCCTAACTCTCCTAATGTAGCAATGATACTGAATTGTATTAGCCATTCACCAGTTGTATGATAAAGGTGCTGTAAATCTTCAAAAGCTTCGTGTAACTTTAGAGCGCCCAAACAGTCTGCTGCTGCTGCTTGTACATCTACTTCGGAGTCATGAAGCAAGCGATTCGCGCAAGATTTCCAAGGATAACTGTAAATTTTGTGTTCCCAGTGTATCCATTTGGCTCACTGCTGAGTAACGTACACGGGAATTGCGATCGCCAATAGCACTTTGAATTAATTCAAAGCCAACCGCAGGTTCCAATACGCGGATTTGATTTACTGCACGTAAGCGATCGCCTAAATCCTCAGAACTGAGCAATTGCTTAACAGACTCCGGAGTAATACTCATTTAGTTATCCTTGATTTTCAAATGTATAAAAAAAACAGACGCGATTAATCGCGTCTCTACTTCTGACTAATCTTGACTAGCAGCCATTGCCCGAATAATATCACCACGAGTGAGGATACCAATTACTTGATCCGTGCCGTCAAGCACTGGTAAGCGGTGAACGCTGCGATCGTGCATGATTGTAGCTGCTTCTCTTAAAGTTTTATCAGGGGAAATAGCGATCGGGTTTTTACTCATCACCTCCCCGACAGTTTGCCCTAGAGCTTTATGCAAATCACGGTCATACGTAGCAGGATTTTTTAAATAGATAACACTATCAAGAAACATAATGTATGCAGGTGGAGTAACACCAGTTTCTTGCCACATCAAATCGGTTTCCGAGATAATACCAACCAATTTCCCGACATCATCCACAACAGGTAGCCCGCTGATGTGTCGTTCTGCGAGAATTTGGATAGCTTCCTTCAGTGGAGTTTCCTCCCGGACAACAATCGGATCGCGGCTCATTACATCGGCAACGGTTTTAGGCATTTATATTCCTGACACCTTTAATCAAAGTCCCTGGCCTATTGTAGAAAATTGCGGGACTCAACCTGATGCAATTAATAGATTGTTACGGGATTGGACATTGGGGTTAGGGGAGAAGTTACAGGTGACGCGAAAAATCTGTACCCTCTAACCTATACCCTATTCCCTTCTTCAGTCCTCACTCCCTTTTAATGCAGCAATAATTTGAATATTTGCTTTCGGAAAAGTAAACTGCTCCAGTTCTGCCAAAGTTACCCAGCGAATTTCATCAGATTCTAAAGGTTGGGGAACACCTGTAAGATGGCGGCAGTGATGTACTGTGAGGGTAACACGCAAGTTTGTATAACTGTGGTCAATAGTAATCAGATGCTCTCCTACTTCAATTACTATTCCCAGTTCTTCGGAAATTTCCCGTTGAATACACTCTTGAATAGTTTCACCAGGCTCAATTTTACCACCAGGGAATTCCCACAAACCACCCATCGCTCCTTCTGGACGACGGCGATCGATTAAAATTTGCTTTTGGTCATTCCAAATTACTGCAACACCAATGATTTTATGGGGTGGGAAAGAACTGATTTCACTCATAGTTAATTGGGAAAATGGGGAGAGACGCAATTAATCGCGTCTGTACTAAGGAGTAAAGGAAAATTCCTAACTCTTGATTAATAACAAAACTCGGCAGACTACTTGTAACTCTGCCGAGTTTAGATTTATTGCAAAGGTGTCTACCTTTGTTAGTTTATCCACAAATGTGCATTAATCATTTAAAAATACGCCTCCGATTTAACTAGTCACCAAATCGTAAGAGGCAACAGAGAGAACCGAAATTAAAAACTCAGCTTTAATATGCAATCCTACTCTGCGGCAAGGTGAAGAGTCTATGGATTTAAATTTTAACCTTAATTGGTCGCTATTTTGGATGTTTTAGAAAAACTTAGCTGATGCATAATTGGGAATTAGCGGCGAAGATTTCCCAGAGACTTATTTTCGATTCACCGCCCTAACTGTGACTACCTATTAGCCCAACAATATATAATTTCCCAAATTTTGCATTTTTTAGTCAACTTCGCTGTTGTTTATTTCAGTCCCTTGTAAGGCCATTTCAAAACTCATTCTTTGTTCAGCGTTACGCAAGAAATAACCACTAATCATCGCAGAAGCGAGAAGCCGACCGAGATTTTCTCGATTTGTGGTTACAGTAACACCAAAATGTTCTGAAGGTAGATTACCCAATAGCCCTGTAATATTTCGTTCCATCACCTGAAAGACTTCGGCAGATGTGGGTTTGGATAGCTGGGTAACTGTCTCTGGACTCAATGATTTAACATACTGCCATAGTAAATCACTAGTTTCTGATTCGCTATTAAAAAATTCTGAGACACGATTGGATGGGTTACTCATTTTTTAGCTCCTTAACTACCACTATTGGCTGCGGTGCTTGTGATTTGAATATTAAATGCTTGTTTTGGATTTGACTTAGTTATTTTGTCTTCCTGTCAACTAATGTAACAGCCTAGCGTAAGAGTGGAAGTAGGTGTAACCGTACAAAAGCCAGCGTATTTTCTCACCCCAATCAGGGACTTCTAACTAAAAAATACCCATCCCTGCGGGACGCTACGCGAACGCTTTGGTGAGCAGGGGAAGCAGGGGAGGAAGAATCTAACGATCGTCTTCGCTCCCAAAATTGAACAATTTAATTTCTGGAAGTTCCTAAATAAAGTGAGGAGTGAAGAGTTAATTAAAAACTCATCACTCCTAACTCATTACTCCTAACTTTTCCCTAACTTGCCAAATATTCATCCATATTGGCTTTAGAACTTTCCCCTAACTTGCCAAATATTCATCCATGTTGGCTTTAGACTTGCGAAGTTTTGTTAAAGCTTCCCGCTCAATTTGCCGCACTCGTTCTCGGCTGATGTTCAGTATTTCGCCAATTCTCGCCAGAGTCAGCGCTTGCCCATCGGTTAACCCAAAGCGCAGTGTGATCACTTCTCTCTGTTGTGGTGTGAGATCACCCATCAGGCGATCTAAGTCATAAGATAGAGAAGATTGCATGACAAACTCTTCGGGAGATGCTCCTGGATCTTCCAGCATTTCTCCGAGTTCGGTGTCGTAATTATCACCCAGTCGCAAATCCAAGGAAAGGGGCAAACGCGCCTTTTCTAAATACTCTCGTACTTGTTTGGGGGTTAATTCTAATTCTTCAGCTAGCTCACCAGCTGTAGGAGCGCGTCCCAATTTTTGAGACAATTGGCGCTGTGCTTTTTTAATCTTATTTAATTTTTCAGTGATATGGATAGGCAGCCGAATGGTGCGGGCTTTTTCGGCTATAGCACGAGTAATAGCTTGCCGAATCCACCAATAGGCATAAGTAGAAAATCTATACCCTTTGGTAGGGTCAAACTTTTCTACGCCCCGTTGCATACCAATACTACCTTCTTGGATCAAGTCTAATAAATCGACGTTACGCTTGATGTATTTTTTGGCAACGGATACTACCAGCCGTAAATTGGCTTCTACCATTTTGCGCTTGGCAATTTCACCATCTGCGATCGCTTCATTCAACTCTGCTGGTTCTAGCTTTGTCGCTGTGGCCCACTCTTCTAGAGTCGGTTGGCGACCTAGCTGGCTGGCAAGACTTTCTCTTGATTCGTGTAAAGTGCAAGAACGTTGCACTTGTTTACCATAGAAAATCTCTTCCTCGTGTGTTAAGAGTGGCACACGGCCAATCTCACGCAGGTAAGTCCGCACGAGGTCTGTGGCTGTCTGAGCGGTCTTCATGGCGCTACTCTTTGGTAATGATGGGTTTGGCGGTAGGGTCATTAAGGGATAGATGCTTTATTTATTAGGGTGCTACCCAGTCAGACTGGGTAGCCATGCTATGGTTTGCAACTTACGCGCCCGATAAACTCGGCTGCTCATAATAATCAAGTTTAGGATTCTTAACTGCTAAAACTACAGTTATTTCCTACTTTGCACAAGTATCTACAGTTAGATAAAAGGTCGCTTTTTAAACATTTTTTTATTGGAGTATTATTAATAATTGTAACATTTATGAGAATGTTTTGGCTATATGGCGACATTAAATTTCCTGGATGTTCCAGTTCATGTAACGTCGTTCTTTTTCTCCAAGCTGGCTAGAAGCCAATTTAAGGAATTATCTGGTTCACATAAGCTTCCTCATATTTGTTAAAGTATCTCTAATGAGAACTATATTTATTCTCTTGTAACAATTACTTAATTTTCTTTTGGCAGGGAGCATGGGCATGGGCATGGGGCATTGGGCATTGGGCATTGGTCATTGGGCATTGGGCAATAATTAATAGTTCTTCTCCCCCTGCCTCCCCTGCCTCCCCTGCTCCCCCCTACTCCCCCTGCTCCTCGTACTCCCTACTCCCTACTCCCCACTCCCCACTCCCTACTACCTAGCAATCGGGCAGTACTCTTGAATGGTTTTTACGTCCAAAGTCGTGTTTTGTAAGGAACGGATGGCAGCAACGGTAGCTTTCGCGCCGGCAATGGTAGTAATGATGGGAATTTTGTAAGCTAAGGCTGTACGGCGGATTAACCTAGCATCAGTCTGGGCTTCTTCCCCTGAAGGTGTGTTGATAATAAGTTGGATTTTTTGGTTTTTGATTGCATCTAAGACGTGGGGACGACCTTCATGGAGTTTCAGCACCAACTCAATATTTAACCCCTGTTCCATAAGAACTCGGCGTGTACCAAGGGTAGCCATCACTGTAAAGCCCAAATCGATAAATTCCTTCACCACACCACTGGCAGCAGCTTTATCGCGATCGCTCATTGATACAAATACAGTTCCACTTAGTGGTAAACGCTCCCCAGCACCCAATTCCGCTTTGGCAAAGGCACGGCCAAAGTCGCTGTCAATCCCCATCACCTCACCAGTGGATCTCATTTCTGGGCCCAATATTGTATCAGTTCCTGGGAATTTATTAAAGGGTAATACAGCTTCTTTTACAGCAATGTGGGTTGGTATGACTTCTTCGGTGAAATGTAGCTCCTCCAAGGTTTTACCTGACATAATTAAGGATGCTAATTTCGCTAACTGTATACCCGTTGCTTTAGAAACAAAGGGCACTGTGCGGGAAGCACGGGGATTAGCTTCCAGAATGTAAACTTGGGGAGAATAGCTGCTTGCACCCACAACAGCAAACTGAATATTCATCAACCCAACGACTGACAGAGCTTGCGCTAGCTGCACCGTCCAAGTGCGAATTTGATTGAGAACTGCTGGTGATAGGGAAATGGAAGGTAAAGAACAAGCGGAATCTCCTGAGTGAATACCCGCTTGCTCGATGTGTTCCATGATGCCACCAATCACTACCCGTCCGGTATGATCGGCGATCGCATCTACATCCACTTCGATGGCGTTTTCCAAGAACTTATCAATCAAAATTGGATGTTCTGGTTCTATGAGTACTGCAAAGCTCATGTAGCGTTCCAACCTCAGCATCGGAATAAACGATTTCCATCGCCCGTCCCCCCAACACATAGCTGGGACGCACCACCACCGGATAGCCAATGCGTTTGGCGACAATCAGCGCGTCTTCGTAACTCCGAGCGATACCATTAGGTGGTTGGGAAATATTTAACTCTTGGAGAATCTTTTCAAACCGTTCCCGATTTTCTGCCATGTCGATGGAATCTGGCGATGTCCCCCAAATTTTAGTGTTCAATCCTGATGTGTCATTGTTAAGAAACTCTTGTAAAGGAATAGCCAACTTTAGCGGGGTTTGTCCGCCAAATTGGATAATTACCCCAACTGGATTTTCAGTTTCGATGATGTTAAGAACATCTTCTTTTGTTAAAGGCTCAAAGTAAAGGCGATCGCTGGTATCGTAGTCTGTCGAAAACTGTCTCTGGGTTGGAGTTGACCATAATTGTCTCATACCCCGCATCTTTCAGGGCATAAGCGGCGTGACAACAACAATAGTCAAACTCAATTCCCTGTCCAATGCGGTTGGGGCCACCACCCAAAATCAACACTTTTGGCTTGGTTGCGGGCATTACCTCTGTTTCTTCTTCGTAGGTAGAATAGTAGTAGGGAGTAAACGCTTCAAATTCAGCCGCGCAAGTATCTACGGTTTTGTAAACTGGGATAATCCCTAGTGACTTGCGGTAAGCGCGAACTTCATCTTCGGTGGTTTTGGTGGCATAAGCTATCTGGCGATCGCTATATCCGTCCCGTTTCACTTCATAAAGTTGCTCTTTTGTCAATTGCTGCAAAGGTGTCCGCTTGAGGAATTTTTCGACATCTAGGAGCTGCTGCAATTTATCTAAGAACCATCGGTCAATACCAGTGAGTTCGTAGATTTCCTCAATAGTCATCCCTTGCTGCAAGGCATAACGCACAGCGAAAATGCGATCCGGGTTAGGTGTCCGCAGTTGGGCGCGAATTTGTTCACCACTGGGCAATTTCTCGGCTTTGTCGCAACCCCAACCAGCGCGTCCGGTTTCGAGCGATCGCAGCGCCTTTTGGAAGGATTCGTTGAAAGTCCGCCCAATTGCCATTGCTTCCCCCACAGACTTCATTTGGGTTGTCAGCACTGGGTCAGAACCGGGGAACTTTTCAAAGGCGAAGCGGGGGATTTTTGTCACCACATAGTCAATTGTCGGCTCAAAGGACGCGGGAGTTTTCTTGGTGATGTCATTTTTAATTTCATCCAAGGTGTAGCCCACAGCTAGCTTTGCTGCCATTTTGGCGATGGGGAAACCCGTGGCTTTGGAAGATAAAGCTGAACTGCGGGAAACGCGGGGGTTCATCTCAATTACAACTACATCCCCATTAACCGGATTGACGGCAAATTGAATATTAGAACCACCAGTTTCCACCCCGATCTCGCGGATGATTTTAATTGCCATATCCCGCAGCCTTTGATATTCTTTATCAGTCAGGGTTTGCGCGGGAGCGACGGTAATTGAGTCTCCGGTGTGGATACCCATAGGGTCAAGGTTTTCGATGGAGCAGATAATCACCACGTTATCTGCCAAATCACGCATCACTTCAAGTTCATATTCTTTCCAGCCGAGTAAAGACTGGTCAATGAGAATTTGCGAAACGGGGCTGGCATCTATACCTACCTGTGCCATTTCTTCAAATTCTTCTTGGTTGTAAGCAATACCTCCCCCACTTCCACCCATTGTGAAAGCTGGACGAATAATTAAGGGATAAGTACCAATTTGGCGGGCAACAGCTTTGGCTTCTTCTAAAGTTTCGGCTGTGTCGCTGGGGCACACAGCTACTCCGATCCTTGCCATTTGCTTCACCAAAAAGTTTTCGGTCTTCGGCTTTTTCGATCGCTGGTAGTTTAGCGCCGATTAACTCAACGCCGTACTTTTCCAACACGCCATTTTTGGCTAAAGCAACGGCGAGGTTGAGGGCGGTTTGTCCTCCCATGGTTGGTAGTAACGCATCAGGGCGTTCTTTCTCAATGACTTTTTCGACTAATTCTGGAGTAATCGGCTCAATGTAAGTGGCGATCGGCCGTTTCCGGGTCGGTCATAATGGTTGCCGGGTTGGAGTTGACCAGGATGACTTGGTAACCTTCTTCTTTCAGCGCTTTGCAGGCCTGCGTACCGGAGTAATCGAATTCAGATGCTTGTCCGATCACAATTGGGCCAGAGCCTAACAGTAGAATCTTCCGGAGGTCATCACGGCGGGGCATAGTAGTTGCCTTGGAATACGAGAATACAAATCCTGATTATTTTAAGGGTCTTTACCCCCTCTCGTACTTTTTATTATTAAGTTTTCTAAGTTTGATGACAGAGAGGGGAGTGGAAGCTGGGGATTGGGGGCTAGGGGAGCAGGAAATGAATAATAATTTCTAACTCCTAACTACCATTGACTATTTTGTATTTCTAATTTTATTTAATTGTGATACTCAAATTTATAAAGCTTTTGCAAATTTTTACTATTTAAGCTGATGACAGCTTACAACAAATGATCATTTATTTTGGACTATATCTGTCTGCTTATTTAGCACACAACAAATTCTTTAGATAAGAATCTATCTTAATTAGCTTATTGCTAAATATGTTCAACGTTAAATATTATGTAAATATGTTTACTTTAAATTAAAAATGGCAGAGATATAGGGATACCATTCTCTGCCATTTTTTATAATATTTTAAGAGTTAGTGCTGTCAACTTTTTCTTTCAGTCTAGGTAGACAAATCTAGATTATGAGAGTTTTAGCTTTGAGCAGCTTGGACAAACCCTAAAGTTAAGCTGTCTTTAGCGAGGAAGTGAGATAAATGATATGCACGTTCCTCAGTTTTCAACAAAATCTTTTCGTACAGATAGCGTGTACCCCGATCGCCTAAACTCTCTGCCTGAGCAGCTTGACGACGAATTACGCCAATGATTGCTTGTTCGGCAGCTAGGTCATTTTCCACCATTTGGCGAGAGGAATATACACCTTCAGATTCTTGTTCAAAGCAGGTTAATTCTGCTAACTTGCTGAAGGTCGCTACTGGCACGCCACCCAGTCCATCCAAACGTTCTCCAATTTCATGAACGTGGTCTTGTACTTGGTTGTAGCTTGCGTTAAAAAACTCATGCAGAGAGTAAAATTCTGAGCCTTCAACTACAAAATGATGCTTTTGGTACTGCAAGTATAGTGCCTGGAAACTAGCCAATACAACGTTAAATCCTTCTGTCACTGGAGCAGTTACGCTGTGATCCAACAACACAGGGTTGTCATATACATTACCAAAATTCCGTAACAAAGTTTGTGTTTCAGACATTGCGTTCCTCTCTTTTTAACAGTTATAGATTTTAACTGCTTATTCCTTACATATTAACATTTTAATAAGAAGAGCAAGCCAATTCGCCATCACAATATTTTGTATTTTTGCTTACTAAAAATCTCAGTTTTATTGTTTGCTGGATGATGGCACGCTCATCAAGTTGCATAAAATTCTCATTATTATTGACATACCAGCTTAAATGTGTATATTTCCCAATAGCAGCAGGGAAAGAAAATAAAATTTTCTCTTCTTTGTCTTCCTACATCGCTCTTTCAACATGGGATAGCTGCAAAAAGTTGATTTTTTTCCAAAATTATTGAGAATTGTTTGCACTTAAGGTATGCTGGTTTTAAGAGGTTAAACTCTTCAGACTTTCAAAAAGCAGAGAGTTAAATGGCAGTAGTTACTGCAAGTTTGTTGCACTTTGAGGGCAATTCTCTTGAAATCGTTTAGTTCAGAAATAGAAAGCAACCACCTTGTAGAGGTGAATTGGGCAGATCGCTGGCAAGTCTATCAACGCCTAAAGGAGTTAGACATTCCCTGTAGTTGTACAGCTAACCAGCCATTACAAGTTGAAATTGACTCTCCTATGACGGTTGTTCAACTTTGGAGTGTGATACGGCGATTTACAGCCTCTCGTCAAGACCAGATTTGGACTCTTGAGTGCTGCTGGAAAAGTCGCTACCAAAAGTTCTAATCTACGATCGCCAGTCTTAACCCTGGTGTCGAAAATATCAGAGTAGATAACTTGTATTAGTTAAAAGGAGGTTAAAAAATGGGTGCATCTGAGAATATGGAAGTATCGGAATTTTGCCTTGAGGGCAGATTTATAGATTTTGTTATTAAAGATGGCTATAAGCTCAAAGGTTTGCTGCTAGGTACTCACGAGGGTGAATGCTACGTTAAACTTGCTAAACATTTACGGGCTGCTTTTGATTTGCGGCTACCAGCAGGTACTTTGCTACAAGTTGTTGGTTTATAAAGAATACGATATAAAAAAAGACAAAGTTACATTGAAAGCTGAACGTGTAATGGCGGCGCGTTCGGAAATGGCGACAGTTCAAACGATCGCAGCACTACAAGAACCCCCATCTATTGATAATGTCAAGGTAAAACCAGCTAAGACTAAGGCCACGATTTTGGTGTGTCAAAAGTCTGATTGTATGAAACGCGGTGGTAAAGCACTTTGTCAGGCGTTAGAGGCGGCTTTAAGCGATCGCGGTTTAGAAGACCAAGTTACAATCAAGGGCACTGGTTGTATGAAGAACTGTAAAGCTGGGCCAAACTTAGTAATGCCAGATAAAACGCGCCATAGTCGAATTCAAGCTGCACAGGTTCCAGCCTTGATGAATCAGCATTTTGGCGACAAGAGTTCGTCAGTGCAGCCTGAAAATTTAAGGGAAATTACGATATCTAATGGCAAACTTTGGAGAAGTAATTCATAAAATCTTGACATTTCAATGAGAAAGCTTAATAATATCTTCTCAAGTGTGTTCCATTATTAATACTCGGCATTAGACTTTTGCCAAGTATTTGCAAGAGTGTCAAGTTAAGCGATCGCCTACGATTTGTCATGAGCAAGGCAAAGTAGTAGTAGCGATCGCTTAATATTTGTAGGCAATTGGGTTAAGCGAGAGCATGCCATGAGCAACCTGTTTTGGCGAAAGTACCAGATATTTAACCGGAATCTTATGATCGCTTACCTACAGCCTAACAACACAGTACAGGGTCTTTACCTTCCTTTAATAGGGGTAATTATACTATTTGTTTACTCTCTGGCGGTAGTTGCTTGATGGACTGGTGCTAACTCTCATCTTTATAAATGTCTCTACGATGTCCTACTTTAATTACAGTTACGAGTCAAAACATTATCAACTACTTCATAAATAACTCGATAATCTCCTACTGCGAAGACGATAGGAGTTATCATCACCTTGTAATTTTTTTACCCCGTTTGGACGAGGTTCTATTGCCAAGTCGTTGATTTGAGTTTGTATGCGCTCTTGTACGTCTAGAGGTAGTTTCCGCGAAACTGCTTTTTCGCACCCTTGGAAAATTTAACTTCGTAACTCACGCAACATCCTTGTTTATTTCGTTTCTGATTTCGTTTTGAATTTCATCCCAAGACACAGTGCCATTAATGCGTATATCTTCTCTAGTCTTCTTTAATGGCTTTTAAGTCTTCTTCGTCGTCTATATCATCGATTCTTTTTAAGAGTGTATAAATTTCATCTAAAGTACTGTCATAAAGCTTGATGTAGCAGTACGTTGATATCTTTTATTAACTCTTCTCTTTCGTTTGTTGATTTCATTTTTAATTATCTAAGCGTGGTTTTACTTTCTCTGCCACCATCTCTATGGTAGAGTGTCGCGCTTTGTCATAAACGAGGCAAATTTCTTTAACATCTCTATGCAATTGAATTAAGCGACCGCCTACACATTGTCATCAAACAGACATAATGTAAAGCTTAGGCGTAGCCCAACCCAGGCATCGCTTTATAGTTTCTACCTAATTAGGTTGAGCGATCACTTATCGTTTGTAATTAGAAGGGTATATCTTCTGAAGCTGAATCTTCATTTAAGTCTTCTAAATCTTCGCGCTCAAGATTTGCCCCTTCAAGATTCGCCCCTTCAGGATTCGCCCCTTCAAGATTCGCCCCTTCATGATTCGCCCCTTCAAAATTCGCCCCTTCAAGATTCGCCCCTTCAAGATTCGCCCCTTCAAGATTCGCCCTTTGAAGATTCGCCCTTTGAAGATTCGCCTCTTCAAGATTCGCCCCTTCAAGATTCGCTCCTTCAAGATTCGCCCTTTGAAGATTCGCCCTTTGAAGATTCGCCCTTTGAAGATTCGCCCCTTCAAGATTCGCCCTTTGAAGATTCGCCTCTACAAGATTTGCCTGTTCCAGATTTGCCTGTTCCAGATTTGCCCCTTCAAGATTTGACTTTAAAACACTTGCTCGTTCAAGATTTGATCGTTCAAGATTCGCCTCGAAAAGATCTTTGAAGATAAGAATGCTGCCCTGTAAATTTAAAAAACTGAGACACTTTATAGCAAGTGCAATCTTTTCTACTGGTCTTTGTGCTTGAATTCTGGAAATCCAAGCACCACAGCTTTCTGAAGTATGCCATTTAATTTTGCATAAAGCATTCGTCAATTTAGTACAGCTATTTAAGACAGCCAACAATGCTTCTTCTGCATTACAAGCTTGTCTATTCTCTTCTTGAAAATCAGGTCTGGGAGTCAAGCGTTCCATCGGCATTCCATGACGCAACATAAAACTAATTAGATTGCATAATGTCTGCTGCCAATTGCTAACATCTGATGGATTCTGTAAACCCATTTCATCCGCAACAAACTTAAAAAGGTATTCATCCATAGGGGATGCACCGCACAGAATTGCCCACCTTGTTAAAGCTTCGCGCTCATCCCATCCTTCATCTGGATCATCCTGGCGATCCTTCAGCTTTTTATGAATCAGTTTAACTTCTCGTACAATACGTTTTGCTGTCAAATATTCACCAAAACTTTTGTGAGTAAATTCAAACGTTTTTTCCTGTTCTTTAACTCCGCTCTCACGAAAATAAAAGGCAGTCAAAAGACGAGTTACGCCTAATTTTGCACTTTCTTGAAACTTCTCTAAAAGAGTTTTTAAACTACTGTGTTCACAATGGGCTTCAATCTCTCTGACTGTTGTTGTTCGTCCATCTCCATGCCAGGAAGCTAAAGCAATTTCTTCGAGGATGCGAACAAAGTCTTTTTCCTCAATTCCACGAATAGCCGGATGTTGATAACCAGCCCAACCGCGCTGATAAACTGCTGTGAGCAAATTTGCATAAATTGCATTTAGGTTGCCGTCTGTAGGAAATTTCTTTTGCTGGTCAAAACTCAATGCTACCAGGTAATTCAGCAAGGGTTGGGCAGTAATTTCTGTCAGATTATCTTGGTTTAACTCTTCTGGTAAGCAATCATATCCCCGTCCGCTAGCATTGCCGTATTTCTGCCACCAAATCTGACGTTGATCTTGCTGCAATAAGTTTTGGTCATCAATGTAATTCTCTTTCTCATCTTCGTCTAACAAAATAAGGCAAGATATGCAAGATTTGCTGTGGTTGGCGAAAGTCGCTACTATTTGCTTGCACTACTAATTCTCGACCACTAATTAATACTTGTAAGCAAGTTTCACGGACATTAAACCGCTCTACCTTCCTTTGAACTTCACGCACAAATTGTTGAGCGATCTCAGTGGCAATTTTGCCCTGCATAGCAAGCTCATCTAAACCATCGAAGATAATCAGTAAGCGGGAATCAGCCTTTTCTTTATCTAGGGGATTATGTTTGAGAAAACCATCGTCTCGCACAAACTTACTAACTGCATCAATTAAATCATCCGAGGGTTCAAAATGGTGCAAAGGAATAAATAAAACCGGAATTTTACCTTTTTCTGCTTGGTTAGCTGCAAAGATTTTGGTAAAAGAAGATTTACCACTTCCTGGGCCACCACTAATCACTCTAATGGCATCATTGCGATCGCCTTTTTCTAACCAAGCTTCTAGTTCAGTTTCTAAATCAAGAACAATTCGCTGATATTTTTCATGTTCTCTCACCCGGCGTTCAAATTCTTCTGCTTTTTCACTCCCAACTTTCTGCTTATAGTAGGCGTGTAAAGGAACATAAACCTGTTTTAAACCAAAAGCTTCTAAAAGCATCGGTTCTTCAACCTGTTTTTGTAGCCAAGCTAAATAACGCTGCCATGACTGTTCCCGTTCATTGGCTTGAGTAAAAGGGGTATCCAGTTCTTCTTTTAAACAAGCATATTTTTCTGGGTGTTTTGCCCACTCTTCATGTAAAGCAAACACAAAATAGGTAGGAAGACGATGACTAATTGTTAGTGCTTGTGCCTCATTAACGCTAAAGTATTTTAACCAGTTGGCAAAAGCAGCTTTAACCGCTTCCAGAATCGGCAAATCTTTGGGACGGCGAAAAAACTCTTGGTCAATATGCAATTCTATACTTTCTAGGGAATGGTTGAGGCGATCGCACAATAGCTCAAGATCACTTTCGTTTGGTTTTTCAAACAGTAACTCTTGATTTCCTTTTATCAGACTCTCTATTGCTTCTTTCAAAGAACAGTAAATTAGTAACCAGGCAACTTCCTCTGGTGCTGATCCTAAACCTAGTGCTGATGTGGCTTCCACAGCATCTTTGGCTACTTCTCCCCACTGACCCAAAACCCCATTTATTACACCTTTTCCTAATGATTTGAATAGTTCTTTAAAGTCAGCGTTAATTGGTTTATTCCATAATGCAACAGGTTTGCTGACTGAAAATCCAGAGGTATTGCTCATTGCTGTTGTATGGCGCTGGTAGATGTACTGAGTTAATATATTTCAACAAGGTTTTATCAGATTTTTTCTGAAAACCAGTAGTAAATTTAACAATTTATCTAGATATATTTCTAATTTCAGCCTCAAAGGCTCAATGCTGAGGCTAAAAGGCTCAACTGTCAGCCTCAAAGGCTCAACGCTGAGGATAAAAGGCTCAATTGTCAGCCCCAAAGGCTCAACGCTGAGGCTAAAAGGCTCAACTGTCAGGCTCAAAGGCTCAACGCTGAGGATAAAAGGCTCAATCGTCAGCCTCAAAGGCTCAAGGCTGAGGCTAAAAGGCTCAACTGTCAGCCTCAAAGGCTCAAAAATGCCTTAGCGACTAGAAGTCGCAGCTACACAAACAAAACCCGCCTGCGCGGGTTGCAAAAATCTTTAGATACAAAACATGGTAGGGAAGCACAGATGTATTTCCCTACGAATACAGTGTATTCCACCCAAATTGATAACTGCGATGTAGGCGCAGCCCGCCGCAGGCATCGCCGATCTCAAGCTTTAGCTGGCTGCGGCTTCGGGTTTCTTTTTCTTGGAACGGCGGCTAAACCTGCGTCCCATCTCATCAATGACTGCATCTAAACCTGTAACATCACCGCTAGCTTTGGCATAGTTGTAAATTGCCAAGGCTGCTGCATAAGCTTCACTACCAGCCGCAATACAGGTATCATCTACCAATTCTTGCAGTTGGGTTAGAGACAATAGCACCGGATACAAGTCCTCATATATTTCCAAATCCCGGCGCATCTCTTCCAAATCGAAAGAACGAGGCAAAAAGTTAGGGTTCTGTGTTGCCACTTCTAAGGCTTTGCTGACAAAAGCCCGACTTTTATCTCCCATCTTTACTATGGTGCGTCGGTCTTCGGTAGTCAAATCAATCAAAAATGGTAACTTTTCTCTAATTGTAGCGATCGCCTGCATGACTGCTTCTTTATCTGCTGGGGCTAGACTGGCACTGATCCGATTTTCTGGCATTTTTAATACTCCTTTAGGGTACTTAATTTCAGTATTCCCAAAGTTATAGAAGCGATATCTACGACGGGCTACGCCTACGCATTATTTTTCAAGACAGGCTACCACTAAGACACTAATAGGACTTACGGAATGACGAACCACAGAGGCGCAGAGTACACGGAGAAATCAGAGTTTGAGAGATATTTTGCGTAAGTCCTAACCAAGAATTCGTTACATAGAATCGAGTCGATGACGTAATTGGCTACTAAAAGCATCAATTACTGTGACGACTACCAAAAGCACTAACATCATGGTTGTGGCTTTGGTGTACTCGAACCCGTCGATGTAACTTTTTAACTGAAAGCCAATACCACCTGCACCAACTACACCCAAGACAGAAGCAGCACGGATGTTGTACTCAAACATCCAAAAGGTGTAACCTAATCCCAGAGGTAGCACTTGTGGCAGAATGCCGTATTGAGCAATCTGTAGCTTGGAGGCTCCGATAACTTGCAAGGATTCAAGAGAACGCGGATCAACGGCTTCAATTGCCTGTTGATAAAATTTGGCAAGGTAGCCGATGGTGTAGATTCCCAAGGCTAAAGTTCCTGCTGTGCGCCTAAGCTAGTGGCGGCAACAAAAATTAGCCCCAGAATAATTGAGGGGACAGAACGCACAGTATTTTGCAGGTAAATTAGCTAGCGATCGCAACCACCCAGGCGCAATATTGCTGGCGCTAGCTATAGCCAATCGGTACAGAAAGAATGGCTCCAATGGTAGTTCCCCATAGAGACATCTGTACAGTTTCAATTAGTGCCTTAATTGCAATATCTAAAACTTTCCAATCGGGAGGAAATAACCGAGTAATAAAATCAGTGATGTATGGCCAGCTAGAACGCAGCAGTTCAAAATCGAGTTTGAGTCCTCGCAAAGCCCAACCATAAACTACCACGACAATTAATAAGATGAGTAGAGAACTCAGCCAAGGGTAGAAACGTAAGCGTTTTAATTTAAAAAAGGAACTCATATTGTATTGAAGAAGAATTCAGGAGTCAGAATTCAGGAGTCAGAATTGAATTTTGAATTTTGGTGACTGACGCATATATTTTTATTTGGAAGTCTTTCAACCGGAAACTTTTGCAAATTTAGCTTGTAAGTTGTCACAAAGTCCTTGGTAAACGACGCGTCCAGCATCTAAGACGATCGCTTGCCCTGCGTATTTTTCTGCAATACCCAAATCGTGCAAAACTGCGACAATAGTCATGCCTTGCTGAGTGTGCAATTGGGATAGAGTTTCCATGACTTGTTGCGATGCCACAACATCTAAGCCTGTGATGGGTTCATCGACTAAGAGAATTTGCGGCGATTGAATTAAAGTCCGGGCGATCGCTACTCGTTGTTGCTGTCCACCACTTAATTGACTGGTTTTTTGAAAAGCTAACTCTTCGAGTCCTAATTGTTTTAATAAATTTAGTGCCAATGTGCGATCGCGTTTAGAAAATCCCAACAGTGTTTGCCAAGTTGTTCTTTTACCAAGGCATCCGCATAAGACATTTTCCAGTGCTGATAACTGCCGAATCAATCCGCCACCTTGAAATAACATCCCAACATCGCGCCGAATTTTTGGCAGTGTTCGGGGATTCATCTCAACATTATTAACGAGCAATTCTCCTCTGACTGATGGCACTAGTCCAACTAGCGATCGTAGTAATGTAGACTTACCAGCACCATTTAGCCCCAGCAAAACGGCAAATTCACCCCGTTTAATCTGGCAATTAATCCCGTTGAGAATAGGACGATTCAGAGATGGAGTATAAGCTGTCTCTAGGTTATGACACTCAATAACATAATCATTCATAGAAATTTATTGAACAGAATTCAGGAGTCAGGAATCAGAATCTGATTTTTCATGGCATCTGGAAAACCTCTCTCTAAATCTCTCTCCTTTTAGGAGAGAGACTTTGAATTTCCCCCTTCCCGCGATGAGTTGGGGGTTAGGTTTTTCGTGGACTTTTCCACATAACCTGAATTGTCAGAGTCAGAATGGGCTAAACCTTAGCTATCCGCTAACAGAATGAATTTTGACAGAAATTGCGGATAGCGCCGCGTCTCGTAGAGAGTGTCAAGATTGGTAAGTTCTGAATTCTGAATTCTGAATTCTGAATTCTAAATTATGGTTCAATGCCAGCGATTTGCAGAGCGTCACGCATAGTTGCTAGGTGACGATCGTGGTTAATTCGCACTAATTCTGTGGAATTATACAAGTCGCTTAACAATTTATTATTTTCCGACTTATTTAATTTCAGTAAGGCGTTGATGATTTTTTCGCGTGTTGGGGCTGGAACATCATCATCGATAGCAATACCGTGGGCAGGTACACCAGTAATTTTGTGCAGAACCCGTAACTGACTCTTCTCTTCGGCGGTGATATAAGGTGGATTGAGAGCATATTCTGACACAACAGCCACATCAGCTTGACCGCGCACAACTGCTTGCAAGGCTTTGCTGTAATTGCCGCCATAAGAAACTTGACCAAAGAAATCATCTAAGCGATCGCGGTTGGGTACAAATTTTTGTTTGACCAACTCAGCGACAGGGATAATAAACCCAGAGCCAGAAGTAGGGGAAGTAAAAGCCATTTTCTTGCCCCGCAGTTGTTCTAAAGTGGCTTTAGCTGAATTTTGAGTTTTTAGGGGACTATTCTTAGGGACAACAAATGTTGAGCTATAGGTGTATCTTCCCGAATAAGTGGAACGAACTTCGGCTAGATACAAGCTAGCATTTGCTAATTGTTTTGCTTTCAAAGCCGGACGGCTACTTAAAAAAGCGACATCAGCCCGGTTTGCTCTCAAAGCTTCTACAGCAGCTGTATCATCACCGACTTGGGCGACTACTGGAATTCCTAACTCTTTCGATAAAAAAGCTCCTACTGCATTTGCCTTATTTTGCAAGTCTGTAGAATCAGCACGACTGGGAAAAACTATTGTTAAAGTTTTCTGCCCTTGGGCAAGTAAGCGTGGTGTCTGTTGATTAGTGGTGGGGTTAGCGATCGTTGCCTGCATAGCCCCTACTGTGCTGACTACTAAACCTGTAAGCACTGCAAATGCCGCGCCAGCACCCAATAAGCTCTTTTTCCTCACACTCATTTGCAACTCTCCATTAGGAAGTTTTCTCAGTTTTTTTGCTAATTAATTTTAATTAACCCCTAAAAAAGATTTATAGCTTTTAAGAACAAAAGTCAATAATAAAGCCTAGTTTGTTTGGAGAGTTGTAGGCTTCTTTTATGAGTGCATTGGTACTAACCGCTAATTACAGCGATCGCATCAATTTCTACCAACACATCTTTAGGTAAGCGCGATACCTGCACACAAGCCCGCGCTGGGGCTGTATCTTCTGGGAAATATTTAGCATAAATGGCATTCACCGCCGCGAAATCATTCATATCAGCTAGAAATACAGTGGTCTTTACCACATCTTGGAAAGTTGCACCGGCTGCTGTCAGGATGGCTTCAAGGTTAGCTAATACCTGCTCGGTTTGTTTTTTGACATCATCAGTGTAGACAACATCGCCAAGGCGGGGATCGATGGCAATTTGTCCAGCCACGAATACAAATTGACCTGAAGCTGCGATCGCTTGATTATAAGGGCCGACTGGTGCGGGTGCGTTATCAGTATTAATTACTTTACGGGTCATAGATATTACTTTCTCTAACGATGTTTCCTGTTTACCGATTTCTAGCTGAGAAGCGATCGGCTTGTAGACTTCTCCATCTGGCATTATCGCACCAGTTAGGTCAGCATCTTTAAAGGTTGCTCCATAGATATTTGCCCCAGTTAAGTCAGCTTTTCTAAGATTAGCTCCATTCAGATTTGCTTTCATTAAATCCGCTTGTTGTAAATCCGCTCTCTCTAAATTTGTCTTTTTTAGACAGGTTTTTCTCAGATTTACGCCTCTAAGATTTGCTGCACCTAAATCAGCCCCAGCCAGATTCATACCAGACAAATCCTTTTGAGATAGATTAATACCCCGAATCTTAGTCCCGTGCAAATTGGTATCTTTGAGTTTTACATGAATTAGGTTTGCTTGACTCAAATCAGCTTCAAACAAGTTAGTACCACTTAAATTCGCGCCGCTAAGGTTAGCTCTCACGAGATTTGTTTTTTTCAAAGAAGCTTCAGTGAGATTGGCAGAATTTAGCATAGCATCGCTCAAATCGGCATTATCTAAGTCTGCCCAACTTAAATTTAAACTAGAACTTTCCACCAAAGCACTTAAGTTTGCGCTTGTCAGAGATACCCTAGTGAGATTTGTGTTTTTAAGACATGCCTTACTCAAGTTGGCATTATTTAAATCTGCTCCCGTCAAATCTGCACTTGTTAGGTCTATCCCACTCAGATTTGCACCTTTGAGGTCTACTCCTCTCAAATTTACTGAATCAAACTTTCGTTGACCTTTTGCATATAGCTTTAAAAGTTCTTCAGCATCCATAATGCACCTTTAAATACCACTGACACAGTATAATCACAAAAACTTTGTGTCACAGGTATTCCTCTTCTCTTCTCTCTGCGCTCTCTGCGCCTCTGTGGTTCGTTCCTCTTACCCCAACCTCGGACGTATCCCATAATGCCGATATCGCCAATAATCGCGCAGAATGCGATCGTGGTCAAAACATAAATTACCAGGCACTCGCCAATATTCAAAAACTCCTACACCCTTAGCATCATCCCCAGCCACAGGTTCTCCCGTAGCTGTCGCCAAAAATACAATACTAATCGTATGCTGACGCGGATCGCGATTTGGGTCAGAATACACCAGTAATTGTTCAACTAACTCCACCTTTAAACCCGTCTCTTCCTCAGCTTCTCGCCGCGCCGCCACTTCCACCGCTTCTCCATAATCTACAAAACCACCAGGAATAGCCCAACCTAAAGGTAGATTATGTCTTTCAATTAACACTATTGGCCGATGAGGTCGATCTACTAGTTCAATGATGATATCAACTGTCGGTGCAGGATTTCGGTAAGTCATATTTATGAGTCATTGGTCATTAGTCATTGGTCATTAGTTATTCACAAAGGACAAATGACAATCAAAATGAGTTTACTTGATTTACCGTGCAAATACTGTTCCGTGATAAATTCGATGCGTTGGCTTTGCCACTGCCCCTTGGGCGATCGCATCGCGTGTCCATCAGATAATTGCTCCCTCTCATAATTCAGGTTACTTATGCCTTTTCCTAGATCCAGTGGTATTTTGTTGCATCCTACCTCCTTTCCCAGCCGGTTTGGCGTTGGAGATTTAGGCTTAGAAGCCTATCGCTTCATCGATTTTCTTAAAGATACCCATCAACAATATTGGCAAGTTCTACCCTTGGGCCCCACTGGATACGGTAATTCCCCTTATATGTGCTACTCAGCAATGGCAGGAAATCCCCTGCTAGTTAGCCCAGAAAAACTGCGAGATGAGGGTTTGCTAACTGAAGAAGACTTTGCTAATTTACCAGGATTTCCCGGAGAAAAGGTAGACTTCGACCAGGTTGTGCCGATTAAGATTGGGCTACTCAAAAAAGCCTGTGAAAACTTTAGAACAAATGCTACGGACATCCAAAAAAACGAGTTTGCAGGTTTTTGCGACAGCAAAGCCTATTGGCTAGATAATTACGCCTTATTTATGGCGTTGAAAGATGCCCACGAAAATGCAAGCTGGCATACATGGGAGCGAGAATTTGTCAAGCGCGAACCCGAAGCATTAGCTCAGGTACAGGATCGGCTTAACGGAGAGATTTTTTATTACAAGTTCGTCCAATTTGAGTTTTTCCGGCAGTGGTCAGAACTGAAAAGCTACGCCAATATGCGCGGTATAGATATTATCGGCGATATTCCCATCTACGTAGCTCACGATAGTGCTGACGTGTGGGCACATCCCGACATCTTTTGTTTAGACGAAGAAACTGGAGAAGCTGCTCAAATGGCAGGAGTCCCACCAGATTACTTTAGTGCTACCGGTCAATTGTGGGGCAACCCGGTTTATAACTGGGAGGAATTGCAAAAACAAGACTTTAAATGGTGGGTACAGCGCTTTGAGGCCATGCTGGATTATGTAGATATTATTCGCATTGACCACTTCCGGGGCTTCGAGGCTTATTGGTCAGTAGCCAAAGGCGAAGAAACTGCCATGAATGGCAAATGGGTGGAAGCACCTGGAGATGCTTTTTTTGAAGCGATTAGGCAGAAGTTGGGCAAGCTACCTGTCTTGGCAGAAGATTTGGGAGTAATTACACCAGAGGTAGAAGCACTGCGAGATAAGTATGAATTTCCGGGGATGAAGGTTTTACAGTTTGCCTTTGGTTCTGATCCCGCTAATCCATTCTTACCATTCAATTACCCGCGAAATGCTGTAGTTTATACGGGCACTCACGATAACGATACAACTGTAGGCTGGTTTAATTCAGCTAGCGATTACGAAAAGCATAACTTATGGCTTTATTTAGGTTGTATCAGTCCTGAAGGCATCCAGTGGGATTTAATTCGCCTAGCTTTGAGTTCCATAGCTAACCAAGCGATTATTCCCTTGCAAGATGTTTTGGGATTAGGAAACGAAGCGCGGATGAATTTTCCTAGTACTGCTGAGGGTAACTGGGGGTGGCGCTATCAAGCAGAAGCGTTGAGAGATGAATTACGCGATCGCTTAAAAGTTCTTACCAGGCTCAATGGACGCGCCCCGGAAGGACAATAAGGTAGGGGGAGCAGGGGAGGCAGGGGGAGCAGGGGAAGAAAAAATAACCAATGCCCCATGCCCAATTCCCCATGCCCAATTCCCCATATTTCAAAACTTAGGTTTTGCAGCAATCCTAACTTCTTCCTCTTTCCCCGGTTCTCCCATTTCCTTGGCTTTTTCTTGATTGATGCTCATTAACACGCCACCAGCATTATCAGTTTTCACAGTGAGTTGCTCTTGGGCTTTCCAAATGCGGTGAGTTCCCTCTGGGAGAATACCTTCAAACTCGGTTTTGCCATCGGCTACTACGCGAATCCAAGATGACGCTTTCAAAGTCACACCAATCTGTACAGCCTTTCCCTGTTGGACGGCGCTAAGGGTATCGTTAACTGATTGAACCTCCACCGATTCTTTTATTTGGGCTATCTCTGGTTTAACAATGGATTTTTGTTTTGGATATGGCTGGTTTTGGCTACTATTTGCTTGTAGTACAGCATTATTTAATAACTGAGATAAACCATTTACTGAGCATACTATTAGTAATATGTAAAGAAAGTAAAGATGAATCGGACGTAGTTGAGCAAGGGGTGAATGATTCCCTAGACCTTGAGGGTTCACTTGTGCAGAACTGATCGGAAAAGTGCCAGAAAATTCTACTCCATTCAAGCCTAGAGCTTCGGCAAATTGTCTGAGCAAACCTTGTATATAAACTGGTTCTGGCAGATCGTTTAAATTACCTTCTTCGATCGCCTGCAATAATCGCCGGGGAATCCTGGTTAATACAACCACTTGCTCTAGAGATAGGCCCTGTTCTTGCCGCAATGCCCAAAGTTGAGCGCCTAATTCTGCCAACTTTTCGGCTCGTTGTTCCTCTAAAGAAAGTGATGGCTGGTGATTATTCTTCTTTCTTAGCCATTTCATGCCTACTGACACTCCTTAACTCCGCTGATTCTTTAATAGGTTGCGTTATCTGATCTTGCAAAAAGCGAATTTCATGATCTTTGAGGGAACGATATTTACCCTCTGACAATAAGGGTTCTTTTGGTGTTTGTAATTGAATTGAGCCGATAGCAACTCGATGCAGCTTGATTACTGGGTATCCTAACTGTTGAGCTATACGGCGAATTTGGCGATTTCTTCCCTCCTGCAACACTATTTCTAAAAAGCTGTGGTCGGCACGACGTTCTATTAGATGTACTTTAGCCGCCCTGGTTTTTCTACCCTCCAACATGACACCCTGACGCCACATTTGTAGTACTTTTTCTGAAGGATGTCCTTTGACCAAAACATGATATGTCTTGGAAATACTGTGGCGGGGATGGGTTAGTCCAAATGTCAGTTCTCCGTCATTGGTCAGGATTAATGCTCCTGTAGAGTCTGCATCTAAACGCCCAACTGGGTGAATACCTGAACCCTCTCGTAATTCTTTCGGTAGGAGATCCAAGACTGTTGGTCTGCCGTGAGGGTCGTAGCAAGTCGAAACCACTCCTGCTGGTTTGTGCAGCAATAGATATATTAAAGCCGGACGCTGCTTTTTGGATACAGGCTTATCATCAATTGCGATCGCATCTTTTTCGGGATCAACTTTTTGACCCAAATGTGCCAATACTCCATTAATCCGCACCCGTGAGTGCCTAATCATTTCTTCGGCTTCACGACGTGAGGCAATACCCCATTGAGCGAGAATTTTTTGTAACCGTGCCTCCATGTGGAAATTGCTTATTTACTGTTAACAATTAAATGATATTTGCATTTTGTAGCGAGTAGGCATAAATGTTACATTTAAAGCTTGTTTAATTTCTGTTCGGTTGTTGAGCAAATACTCGTACAAAGATTAGTTAGTAGATGCCAGAGCAAAATTCCCAAACAACAAGTGCAAATAAAATCCGCATAATTACGCAGGTACTGACAACAGCAGTCAAGCTCTGGTTAAGAGCGCAAGTCAGCCAAATATCAGAATTAGAAGTGGAGATCAAAGCGAGCGATCGCCAACTTATTTCTGGACGCATCCCCTCAATATCTATTTTTGCTACTCATGCAGTTTATCAAGGTCTCCTAATTACACAAATTAAGTTAATAGCAGAAAATATTCGGATAAATATCGGCTCCATACTCAAGGGTAAACCTCTGCGGCTGTTAGAAACAGTATCAGTAGTTGGGGATTTAATCGTAGACGAGAAGGATCTCAATGCTTCTCTCTCATCTGATTTATTATCAACTGCTTTGAGTGATTTATTGGTTAAGGTTTTACCAACACATTACTCACAGTCACAACCAATTAGTTGGCAAGAAAT
This sequence comes from Nostoc cf. commune SO-36, assembly GCF_023734775.1. NCBI lineage: Bacteria > Bacillati > Cyanobacteriota > Cyanophyceae > Nostocales > Nostocaceae > Nostoc > Nostoc commune. The sequence continues at coordinate 3,429,391 of NZ_AP025732.1, forward strand.
TATCCTTGAGAACAACCAAATTCTACTGCGAGGTTTGAGAGTAACCAATAGTGAAACAACGCCTCTAGAAATTTGTCTGGGCTTACAGTTACAAAGTGGGCATGAGTTACAAGTGGTACATATCCCAATCCACCCCCACCACGAAGATACATTAAACAACAATCGTGAGTACAATCTCGATCTTGGCTCAGATGTTGATATCCAAGAACTAACGCTGATCCCAGGTAAGTTGGTGTGTCGTGGGCAAATTAACGTTAATCCTTGATGGGACTGGGGAGTAAAGAAGGGAAATAGGGTACAGATTATTCCCTATAACCTGTACCCTGTACCTTAACCCCAATGCCCCATGCTCAACTTACCTATCTACTAACTAGTGGTAATAGCAATGTCACAAAATAATAAACCAAAGGAGCAGTGAAAATATAACTATCAGTACGGTCTAAAATACCACCGTGACCGGGGATCAACTGTCCCGAATCTTTAACTCCAGCATCTCGCTTGAGCATAGATTCGGTAAGATCCCCTAAAAGACTAGCAATACCTATCAGCAAACCCAATGCAAGACCAGTGAAGGGGGATCTGGGCAAGTGTAGATAATAGGCTCCTGCTATGGCTACGGCAACACTTGAAGTAATGCCAAAGACAGCACCTTCTACAGTTTTTTTCGGGCTAATCTCAGACAGACGGGTTTTCCCAAAGAATTTGCCAATAGTGTATGCACCGATATCGGCTGCCCAAATACACAAAAAAGTCAGCAGTGTTGCTGTAAAACCTTGTGGTAAAGAAGCGGAATTTGCCTTTTCCCAGAAATCTGCCCAGGTTGTGGGCCAGTAACCTCCCAAAGAAATATTGCTAAAAACAGCACTATCAATTGCTCGTAATCGTACCCAGTAACTCGGTAAATAACCTACATAAAATAGCCCCATAATAGAAGCAGAAACATCAGCGATCGTGGCAAATTTGGGCTGAAACAGTAGGTAAAAACAAATAAGTGTGCCAGCTATTGGCATTACAGCATCAGCTAAACTGCCATCTAGCGTACAAATCACCAGCAATATTTGGCTGACAGCCATAGTGGTTTTAGCAGCAGGAGCGATGCCTCTGGCTCGTACCAAATTAAAATATTCCTGTTGACCCAAAAAGATGATAACTGCAAAGATGATGGTAAAGTACCAACCCCCCAAAAGGGTTGCAGAAAGAGCAAGAGCGATCGCAACAATTCCACTAATAATCCGAGACCAAGGCATAGAAGTATTAAATATGGGGCATTGGGCATTGGGCATTGGGCATTGGGCATTGGGCATTGGGCATGAGGCGTTGGGCATGGGGCATTTATTAATTAATTTAGTTATTCTTTCTTCTCCTGCTTCCCCTGCTCCCCTAACTTCCTTATCTCTGTTTCCCCCCTTCCCCTGCCGTCTCTTGCAATGCCCTATGCCCCATGCCCCATTCCCTAATCCAGTTTCTCACCACTGAGGATAAAAATAGGATCAACGGCGGTAAAGCTTTGAGAAAAGCCGCGCGTCTCTAAGCGGTTAACCGCAGACTGGACGACTTCGATATTTCTAGCCCTTAACAGAGAAAAGCTCTGGGAAATAGCATACAGACTTTCTAGATTAGCAGCTGTGGCTACAACCCGACCGGATGGGGGCAAATAATGCCATGCCGCTTGCAGAATATCTTGAATGGGGCGTCCTCCCTCGATACAAATACGGTGAGGGGCAACCTTGAGGTCATGTAAACACTCTGGGGCGCTGCCTTCAACAACTTCAACATTTTTCACATCAAAGCGATCGCAGTTACGCTTGATCAAATTAGCTACTTCTTCATCCCTTTCTATGGCGATAATCTGTCCACCTGGACACAATAACCCCACCTCTACCGGAATTGTACCCGTCCCTGCGCCAATATCCCACAACACAGAATCTGATTTTAGTCGCAGTTGGGCAATCAATAGCAGTCGGACTTCTCGCTGACTCAGAGGAATTCCTGGCAAATGTTCAAACAATTCATCAGGAATACCAGGGGTAATATAAGGCCAAAGTTGGGAGGGCATAGAACTACGCAATTATACTAAAGATATCGATTTGCCAAATTGAAAAGCTATAAGCTATAAAAACTTTTCAACCTTAGCATTATAAAAAAACATAATGATTGGCGAAATATTAGGCGAACACTATGAAGTTCAGCAACTACTAGGAAAAAAAGCAGGGCGGCGGACGCTATTAGCTCGTGATTTGCAAACTCAGGAATTAGTAGTTATCAAATTACTTTCTTTTAGTAGTGACTTTGAGTGGGATTCACTCAAGTTGTTTGAACGAGAAGCTGAAACTTTAAAAAACCTAGCACATCCCTCAATCCCTGGCTATTTAAACTACTTTGAAGTAAATTTACCAACCATCAAAGGATTTGCTCTAGTACAAACTTATATCCCTGCACAAACTTTAGAGCAATGCTTACAAACTGGGCGAAGTTTCACAGAAATTGAAGTCAAACAGATAGCCAAAGCACTTTTAGAGATTCTTGTTTACCTACATGGGCTTTATCCGCCTGTAATTCACCGTGATATTAAGCCTAGCAATATTTTATTGGGCGATCGCTCTGGCAATAGTATTGGTCAAGTTTATTTGATAGATTTTGGCTCAGTGCAAACAGTCTTGGCCAGCGAAACCGGCACAAGAACTGTGGTAGGAACTTACGGCTATATGCCACCAGAGCAATTTGGCGGACGCACTGTTGCAGCATCTGACCTTTATAGTTTAGGCGCAACCTTAATTTATTTAGTGACGGGTACTCACCCAGCCGATTTACCCCAAAAGGATTTTCGGATTCAGTTTGAACAACTGGCTAATTTGAGTCCCAGCCTGACTAATTGGTTAAAGTGGATGATTGAACCCAGTTTAGAACGGCGTTTGAGTTCTGCGGGTGCTGCACTGGCAGCTTTGGAGAAACCACAACCGACAAACTTGCCTACTTTAGTTGTTAGCAAACCAGACGGGAGTAAGATTCAACTAACCAAAAATGCAGATTCTCTAGAAATTATCGTTCCACCCACTGGTTTTGATCCATCAATAGTATTCACAGGTTTATTTGCGATCGTCTGGAATTCATTTATCCTGTTTTGGACAATTGGCGCACTCTCAGCGCCTTTTCCTTTCAACATCCCCTTTGCCTTGTTCTCACTTCCTTTTTGGGGTGCTGGCTTGATGATGGTGTATAAATTTCTCTTTCATTTATTTGGACGCATCTGCTTACGCGTGAATCCCAAAGAAATTGCCATAACCTGGGAGTTGTTTGCTTGGAAATTTTATCGCCCCCGTGCAGCACCAAGAGAAAGTATTACTAAATTGGTTTACATTCCAAAACATTTTACAAAAGACTCTGAAGGCACTAGAATTGCCGTTCCAGCACAATTGGATATTTGGGTAGGAGTAAAAAAATATCAACTTGGTGATATTAGTGGTGCTATTAAATCTGAAGCAGAACTGGAATGGCTAGCTCATGAATTAAGCGATTGGTTAAATTTACCAATTACTAATCCAATTAGAAGTTAGTCGCACTGATTATCCCTTTGTTCAAGATGTCCAGTTCTGTCTCGATCATACTTATATAGAACACCGATACTGGTATGAGTGTAGATATTTAGCACATTACCCTATTCATCCAGCAAATTGATCAAGAAAAATAGCTAACAGTTGGAAAACTTATGCTTTTATGAATGATACTATCTTCATAACAAGTTACAAATGTACTAATAAAGTTTAGATGAGACTTAATTGTAACCCTTACTACGAAACAAAATTTGGCGCTGCTTATTTGGGAAATAGCCTAGAATTAATGGCACATATTCCCGACGAAAGTATCGACCTAATTTGTACCTCTCCACCATTTGCATTAGTTCGTAAAAAAGAATACGGAAACGTTGATGCTGACGAATATGTTGAATGGTTTAAAGATTATGCAGCACACTTTTACCGTATTCTTAAACCAACTGGCTCACTAGTTATTGATATTGGTGGCAGTTGGATTAAGGGGATGCCAGTCCGTTCTCTTTATCATTTTGAACTGGTTGTTGCCTTATGTAAACCAAAAGAAAAAGGTGGACTAGGATTTTATTTAGCACAAGAATTGTATTGGTATAATCCAGCAAAACTACCCACCCCTGCCGAATGGGTAACAATTCGCAGAGAAAGAGTTAAAGATTCGGTAAATACAATTTGGTGGCTGTCAAAAGAACCGCATCCTAAAGCTAATAATAGAAGGGTTTTAAAGCCTTATAGTGATGCTATGAAAAACCTTCTAAAGAATGGGTATAAACCCAAAGTTCGACCATCAGGGCATGATATTTCCGATAAATTTGGGAAGGACAGGGGAGGAGCTATTCCTCCAAATATTATTGATGGGCGTTGTAGTACAGACAAAGAAGAAATAGGGCAACAGACTCTTATCCAAGAAACTTTATTTGAAGATTTAGTCCAGCCCGTAAATGTAATTTCTGCCTCAAATACTGCTTCCAACGATTATTATCAAAGGCGTTGCAAACAAGAAGGTTTTAAGCCACACCCGGCAAGATTGCCTCAAGCTTTACCAGAGTTTGTTATCAACCTTTGTACAGAACCAGGTGATATTGTTTTAGAACCTTTTGCTGGTTCTAATATGACGGGTCGAGTTGCAGAAACTTTACAAAGACGCTGGTTAGCTTTTGAGATTGATGAAAATTACATCAAAAGCTCAAAACTGAGATTTGAAGAAAATGCTCCTTTAGTTGTTGAACCACCAGCAGATTTAACGACAATAACAACAGAAAATGCTGATAATAACCAATTAGTAGAGTTAGGACTGTTTTAGTGCATGGTTTAAGACCCCACTGCCGTTGAGTGGCCCCTTCAACCATCTACTTATCAGTGGCGGACTCATCTGATTTGAGCCATTAATGTCTATATTTAATTACAGATACCTTAGAGGAAATTTATATGTTTGGACTAGGATGGCCAGAAATAGCTGTAATTAGCATAGTCGCTGTTCTCATTTTCGGCCCAAAAAAAATTCCCGAACTGGGAACTGCACTGGGCAAAACCCTACGAGGTTTTAAGGAGGAGATGAAAACTCCCAGCGAAGAAACCGATCCGGAACAAGAAAAACAATAAGAAAAGGAGTGAATACAGGAGAAACCAGTGCGGTCTTTGGTTCTCCTCAAGTGGAATAACTGGCTTTAGGAGAAATGCACTCACGAGAAAATGCATTTTCAATATTGAGAAATTTCTGAATATAGTTTTTCTCATCAACATACTTGGAGCAACGAGTCATAGTCCCGTTGCACAGAAATCCTTTTGATTCCTGATTCCTAATTACAGCAAGGTATTAACAACAGAAGAAGGTGTTATGCCATTTTGGGAATCCATAACAGTTGTGCCAGTATTTTGTTGGTGTGTCTCTTCCTTCGCTAGACCTCGCAGCTTAATTAACTTAATAGCCCGAGTAACGCTTTCTGGCAAAATTACCACCAGACTGTTATCAGGAGCCATGTCTAAGCCTTTATTTATGGCTTGAGTTTCATCCAGAATTGATTCATAGCGGCTATCAGGCTTGACTTGGGTGATGCCTTGAATAATCAACTGGGCGGCTGAACCCCTTACGCGTCCCCGTGTGTCATCGTCTTCTTTGATAATGATGTAATCAAAAATTTGTGCTGCTAGTTTGCCCAATGTAACAAAATCTTCGTCGCGGCGATCGCCTGGCCCACCAATTACGCCAATCCGTTGTCCTGTAGTCCAGTTGCGTACAAAAGAACCTACAGCTTCGTAACTGGCTGCGTTGTGGGCATAGTCTACCAAAGCGTGGTAGTTTCCTAAATTAAATAAATTCATCCGTCCTGGTGTTTGACTAACTGAAGCCCGGAAAGTCCTCAAACCAGCACGAATCTGTTCAATTGTGACGTTTTGCACGAATGCTGCCAAACTTGCAGCTAAAGCATTGGCAATCATAAACGGCGCACGTCCGCCCATTGTTAAAGGTATATTTTCTGCTCTTTCTATCCGGTGTGTCCAATCACCTTTAACAATTGACAAATAACCATTTTCATACACTGCCGCTACTCCGCTCTTTTGGATGTGCTTCCGCACCAATTCCGAGTCGGGGTTCATGGTGAAGTAAGCAATATTAGCCTTAGTTTTTTCTGACATCGCAGCGACGCGATGATCGTCGGCGTTAAGTACTGCGTAGCCATCGGGGAATACGGCTTCGGCTACTACGCTCTTGAGGTTAGCTAACTGCTCAATGGTTTCTATATCGCCTATTCCTAAGTGATCGGCGGCTACATTTAATACTACTCCCACATTTGCGGCTTCAAAGCCTAATCCAGAGCGGAGGATGCCACCGCGAGCCGTTTCTAATACCGCTACTTCTACTGTGGGATCTTGGAGGATAACGTGGGCGCTTTGGGGGCCTGTGTTATCGCCAGATTCTACTAAATAATCACCGATGTACGTTCCATCAGTAGTCGTATAACCTACTACTTTTCCAGTCTGTTTATAAATATGTGCTAGTAGTCGAGTAGTAGTGGTTTTGCCATTAGTACCCGTAATGCTGAGAATGGGAATTTGGCTAGATTGCTCATTGGGAAACAGCATATCCATCACTGCGCCGGCGACGTTACGGGGGATGCCCACACTAGGGGCAACGTGCATTCGGAAGCCGGGAGCGGCGTTAACTTCGACAATCACGCCATCAACTTCCCGCAGAGGACGGCTAATATCTGTGGTGACGATATCGAGTCCAGCAATATCCAAACCAATAATCTTGACTACCCGTTGTGCCAACCACAGATTTTCTGGGTGAATTTCATCGGTACGGTCTACGGCACTACCACCTGTACTTAAGTTTGCCGTTGCTCTCAGATAACAAATAGTACCCTTGGGTGGCACGCTATTTAAGGTATGGCCTTGCCTTTCTAGCAACTGGTAACTGGTGCGGTCTAGTTCAATCTTGGTTAGGACGTTATCATGCCCTTCACCGCGATTTGGGTCAAGGTTTGTTTCCTCAATTAATTCGGCGATGGTGGATCTGCCGTTGCCAATGACATGAGCCGGGACGCGTTCGGCTACTGCTACTACTTTGCCATTTACCACTAGTACCCTGTGGTCGCGCCCAACATAATACCGTTCGACAATAATTGAGCGGGAAACCTGTCTGGCAGCTTCATATCCGGCTTCAGCTTCTTCCCAAGTTCTAATATCAATGGTAATCCCCCGTCCGTGATTGCCATCCAGTGGCTTGATAACGATGGGATAGCCGCCAACGAATTCAATAGCTTGTTCCAAATCGTCTAAGAAGTTGATCACTGTACCTCTGGGCACTGGCGCACCAGCAGCAGCGAGGATGCGTTTAGTGGCTTCTTTATCGCAAGCTAGTTCTACACCCAAAATGCTGGTGTTGTCTGTCATTGTGGCCTGCATCCGCTTCTGGTTCACGCCGTAGCCTAGCTGAATCAAAAAGCGGGCTTCTAGCGACATCCAGGGAATACCTCTTTTTTCTGCTTCTTTGATGATCGCTTCAGTGGAAGGGCCTAAGGAAGCATCACGGGTGAAGTCTTTCAGGTCTTGGATATCTTGCTCTAGTTCTGCCTTGGGATAACGGCCTCGATCAACGATACTCTGGCATAGCCGTACTGCGGCTCGTCCAGCGTAGCGTCCCGCTTCCTCATTCTGATACTCGATCACTACTTGGTAAATTCCGGGTGTGGCAGTTTCGCGGGTGCGACCAAAGCCGACATGCATACCAGCTAATTCCTGGAGTTCTAAGGCTACGTGTTCTACGATATGACCCATCATAGTGCCTTCTTTGACTCGCATCAAAAACCACCACGACAGCCAGGCGAACAATAGTGGCCCTCCAGACTCGGCAGCGCCTCAACTAATCCTTCATAAAAGCCAGGGATTTCATTCGAGGGTATCTCGCCAAGGGTTTCTAAATCGAGGCGCATGACGATCAGTTTGTGGCGTCGAATGCTCCAATAGTTTGGGCCGCGTAAGGTCTGGATCTTGAGGATTCTCATGGGAATAGGTAGATGGAGATTCGGAACCAAAACTCTAGTTTCTTACTGGAATTGACCGCTAAACTGTTTGCAATGAACAGTTTTTTCTTTTTACATGGTATTCTTATCATTTTTCTACGGTAAGAAATAAATGTGCGGTCAACTGATTTTGGATTTTAGATTTATGATTTTAGATCTTTTGATTCAAAATCTAAAATTTGCGTTCAACTCAGTGTAACCTCAGATACTCGATACCGTCAGCTGGAGATTCGGTGTACAGCAGGCAATACAGTCCGCTGGTACAAGTGGAAGCGATCGCCATAGCTGAGGATATGGAGACGTAAATTATGCACGGTTAACGGTTCATTAGCACCGACATGGGGTTCGTTGGTGTGGGTTAGCTCAGTGGGATCAACAATGGTGACACTGCCTTTGCCCATAACCTGTAACCAACCATCACGTTCAAACACTGCACAAGTATCTTCGTCAATGCCAATACCTAAGCGATCGGGATGAGCTGCGATCGCACTAATCAGCCGTCCCATGCGATTACGGTTGTGAAAGTGTTGGTCAACGATTACTTCGGGAATAAACCCTAAACCCGTTGCCATATCGACCAGGGAACGATTTGGCGACTCTCCACTACCGCCGCCAGCAATCATGTGATGCCCCATCACTGCCGCTCCTGCACTCGTGCCTGCTAAGGTTAGTTGTCCCGCCCTCACACGCTGGCGAATAATTTCCATTGCTGGCGTATCTGCCAATACACCACAGAGACGCAGCTGGTCGCCTCCTGTCAAAAATACCCCACTACAGGCTTCTAAGGATGCTTTGATCTGGGAGGCTTCACACTGTTCTCGTTCGCGGATGTCTAAAATTTCTACCTTCTGAGCACCCATTTCTTCAAAAATGCGAATATACCGACCACCGATGATGGCAGGTTCGCGAGAGGCAGATGGAATAATTGTAATATAAGCCTTACTAGCACCGGCGCGTCCAAAAAAAGTTCGTAGGATTTCGCGTCCATGAACTTTATCTTCTGCACCTCCGATAACCAGAACGGCGGTTTTAGTTGCTTGGGGTGTCCTCATTTCTAGCGATTTAGCTTGTAATTGCGGCATTGTGTTTCTCCTGTCAACAACTTCAGGTGAATTTAACAAGGTTCATAAGCAGCCATGATTTTGCGCTTTGCTTTTTTGAGAGGACACTTTTTGGAAGTTTGGAACTGGGTCAGCCACTCTCCAAATTTTCGCCTAACGCTCACGTTGCCTCAGTCTAAACGTGTTCCTTCCCATTCCTCCAAGCCAGTGCCTTGTTTTTCACCTGTCCACTTGCAGCAGGGCAAAATAGTCTTGATAGGGCTAAATTCCCTCTTTGGGGTTGAGGACGAGCAGTTAAGACTACGCTTTTTTCTGGGGCTGGCTCGATGCATCCTGGAAGTTGTTAACTTGATAAGATTATTAATTTAAATGTAGTTGTGACAACATTTAAACATAAATTAAGTAATTAGAAAAACTTTTAATCCCATCTAAAATCCAAGAGGTCTGGTAGTTTTAGATACTATTGATAAAGTTTAACTGGAGTTTGACCCGACATTGGCTTGCTGATGTTTGCTAGACATTCAAATTTAAGATTAGTGTCCTCGAATACGAATAACTGTGCGCTTTGATATAGTTACGCTTTTTCCTGACTGTTTTAACTCTGTTCTCAATTCTGGTTTGCTGGGTAAAGCCTTAGCTAAACAGATTGCCGAAGTGCATCTGGTTAACCCACGAGACTTTGCCACTGACAAGCACCGAAAAGTAGATGATGAACCTTACGGCGGCGGTGTGGGGATGCTAATGAAGCCAGAACCTATTTTTACCGCCGTGGAATCGCTGCCGATTCTACCCCGAAGAGAAGTAATTTTGATGAGTCCACAGGGTCAAACGATTAATCAACCTCTTTTGAAAGAATTGGTGACAAATTATGACCAGTTAGTAGTTATTTGCGGGCATTACGAAGGAGTCGATGAGAGGGTGCTACATTTGGTAACTCGTGAAGTATCTTTAGGCGATTTTATTCTCACTGGCGGCGAAATTCCAGCAATGGCTTTGATTAATGGTGTAGTGCGACTAATGCCAGGAACTGTGGCCAAAACCGAGTCCCTCACCGCAGAAAGTTTTGAGGAAGGGTTATTGGATTATCCTCAATATACTCGCCCTGCCGATTTTCGCGGCTTAAAAGTGCCTGATGTCTTGCTCAGTGGGAATCATGCAGCGATCGCCAAATGGCGTTACGAACAACAAATCCAAAAAACCCGCGATCGCCGCCCTGATCTTCTGGAGAAATGGGAGCAGGGGGAGTAGCGGAGGCAGGGGGCAGGGAGAGAAGAACAACCAATGACAAATGACAAATGACAAAAATTCGTATTGGTAATGGCTACGATATTCATCAACTGGTGAGCGATCGCGCTTTGATTTTAGGTGGAATTCAAATTCCCCATGAATTAGGTTTGTTGGGGCACAGTGACGCTGATGTGCTAACACACGCGATTATGGATGCCATGCTTGGGGCATTATCTTTAGGGGATATTGGTCATTATTTTCCACCAAGCGACCCGCAATGGGCCGGAGCAGATAGTTTAGTACTATTAAACCAAGTACATCAACTAATTCGGGATCAAGGTTGGCAGATCGGAAATATCGACTCGGTGGTAGTAGCAGAACGCCCAAAATTAAAGCCGCATATTCACAATATGCGCGACAAACTAGCGGCGGTTTTAGAATTAGAACCAAATCAAATTGGCATCAAAGCTACCACCAACGAAAAATTAGGCCCCGTTGGACGTGAAGAAGGTATATGTGCTTATGCTGTCGTCTTGCTAGTTGCTTCCGAATAACTTTCTTTTAGCCTCTGATAAAGATATTCAAGACTAATTAGGATGAAAATAAATTTGAAATTATGAAATTTTCTAGAAAAATATTTCTGGCAGTTAAACATTTTTGGTTGCCAATAATTTTGACTTCAGCAACAGCACTTACACTTACCGCCTGCAACCCAGCTAACTTCAAAAGTGCAGCTGCTCAAGTGCCGCAAGTCGTCACCGCAGTTTTGAGCGAACCTTCAACTTTTAACTATGCTCTGAATGAATCGGCATATAGCGTTTTTGGCTTCCTCTATGACTCATTAATTAATGAGAATCCCATAACCACAAAATTAGAGCCTGGTTTAGCAGAGTCCTGGGAAGTTTCTGAAGATGGTCAACGGATTGCGATCACTCTGCGAGAAGGAATTAAGTGGTCAGATGGTCAGCCAATGACTGTTGATGATATTGTCTTTACTTATAACGAAATCTACCTCAATCCTAAAATCCCAACCTCTCTTAAAGACGCCTTAAAAGTTGGTGATAAAGGCACTTTACCAAAGGTGAAAAAAATCGATGCGCGTCGGGTTGAATTCAGCATACAGGAACCGTTTGCTCCTTTTTTAAGATATGTAGGCGGTATCCCAATTATGCCAGCCCATGCTTTACAGGAAGCAATTCGCACAACTGGATCTGATGGAAATCCTAAGTTTCTCTCAATGTGGGGAACAGGCACTGATCCGAAGCAAATTGTTGGTAACGGCCCATATATCATGGAAAGTTACGTTTCTAGCCAGCGAGTTATATTTCGGCGTAATCCATACTACTGGCGCAAAGATGCTCAGGGTAATCCTCAGCCTTACATTGAGCGTATTGTTTGGCAAATTATTGAATCTACTGAAAACCAGTTGATTAGTTTTCGTTCTGGTCAGTTAGATGATTTAGAAGTTGCTCCTGAAGGTTTTAGTTTGCTGAAGCGAGAAGAAAAACGGGCAAATTTTGAAATTTATAACGGTGGCCCAGATACAAGTACGACTTTTATTGCTTTCAATCTGAGTCAAGCTAAGAATTCTCAGGGTAAACCTTTCGTAGACCCAATTAAATCTAAGTGGTTTAACAAAAAGGAATTCAGACAGGCTATAGCCTATGCACTCGACCGCGAAACCATGAAAACAAATGCTTTTCGGGGACTGGGTGAACTGCAAAATTCATTTGTTTATGTCAAAAGCCCCTTTTTTCTTCCTCCCGAAAAAGGATTAAGGGTATATAATTACGAACCAGATAAATCTAATAAATTACTGTTACAAGCTGGGTTTAAATATAATGCTCAAAATCAGCTTGTAGATGCTGATGGCAACCGAGTCAGATTTACACTTTTAACGAATTCGGAAAGAAAAGTTAGAGGAGATATGGCGTCTCAAATCAGGCGGGATCTCGCTAATATTGGGATTCAAGTAGATTTGCAAATTCTCAGCTTCAATTCTTATCTAGAAAAACTAAAAGTGACGCAGAATTGGGATTGTTACCTGGGAGGATTTGCTGGAGGCGGTATTGAACCCCACAGCGCTAGCAATATCTGGAGAGTTGCCGGTGCATCCCACGCATTTAATTTAGGGCCACAACCGGGAGATCCGCCTATAATTGGCTGGGAAGTTTCCGACTGGGAAAAGGAAATTGACAGCCTTTACATTAAAGGCGCACAGGTATTGGATGAAAACAAGCGCAAGGAAATTTATTATGAATATCAGCGCATAGCCTCAGAACAATTGCCGTTTATTCATTTAGTGGAAAGGTTGAATCTGCAAGCAGTGCGCGATCGCTTCCAAGGAATTAAATATACTGCTCTTGGCGGCCCATTCTGGAATCTTTACGAACTAAAAGTAACGGATTAGTCATAGGGTATTGGGCATTGGTTATTCACAAAGGACAAATGACAAATGACAAATGACAAAGGACAAATAACCCATGACCGATGAAAAAACCTTGCGATCGCTCCTCGTTGCGGTTGCCAATGGTAAAGTTACCCCAGATACGGCATTAGATTCACTCAAAGACTTAACTTATGAGTCTGTAGGTGAGTTTGCCAAAATTGACCATCATCGCCAGCTAAGAACTGGTTTCCCAGAGGTGATTTGGGGGCCTGGTAAAACTCCAGACCAAATTGCTCAAATTATGGAAGTAATGCGCCTCCGCAACCCGGTGGTGATGGCAACCCGCATTGAACCAGCAGTTTATACCACACTGGAATCAAAAGTTAGCGGTTTGCGATATTACCAATCGGCGCGAATTTGTGCGATCGCTCCTCCTACCATCGAACCACAATTTGCGGGTGAAATTGGCATTCTTTCTGCTGGTACTGCCGATTTAGCTGTTGCTGAAGAAGCTGCTGTGACTGCGGAACTTTCTGGTTTCCGGGTACAGCGCCTCTGGGATGTTGGCGTTGCGGGAATTCACCGCTTGCTGAGTAACCGCCACCTGATTGAGTCCGCATCGGTGTTAATTGTCGTGGCGGGAATGGAAGGTGCTTTACCCAGCGTTGTCGCTGGTTTAGCGAGTTGTCCTGTAATTGCCGTACCCACCAGCATCGGTTATGGCGCAAGTTTTGGCGGTTTAGCACCTTTGTTGACAATGCTTAACTCTTGTGCTGCGGGAGTAGGCGTCGTAAATATCGATAATGGTTTTGGTGCAGCAGTGTTGGCGGGGCAAATTTTGCGGACTGCCGAGAAATTGCGGTTGGCATCGGCTGCATCTTGAGTTAAGACATTAAGGTTATATCCAATATTTCAGTACACTATCAGTATTGAATGTCAAAAATAAACTGATACTGAAATTTGCTATCCCTAACCTCTTAATCACCAAATATGAGCTACTACAGCGATTTTATTTCTCAGTTATTTTGGCATTTGCCTGTAAATTTGACAGCCCTAGCACAAACGATTACTGATCCAAACATTTTGGGTCAGATTCAAAAAGCTTGGGGTCACTTTATACAAACAGGTCAAGTGTGGGCATTGTTGATTGGTTTAGTCATTGGCTATATGATTCGGAATCTAACTAGCTACGGTTGAAGCAATTTTAGATTTTAAATTTTGGATTTTGGATTGATGATTAATCTAAAATCCAAAATTGATGCCCACTTCCCTCATATTTATGACCAAAAAAGAAACTTGGAGCCAGAGGTTTGAATCAGCGTTGCATCCAGCGATCGCTCGTTTTAATGCCAGTATAGGTTTCGATATTGAATTAATAGAATATGACTTAACTGGTTCTCAAGCCCATGCCAAAATGCTCGCTCACACGGGCATTATCTCCCCAGAAGAAGGAGAGCAACTGGTTGCAGGTTTAGAACAAATTCGCCAAGAGTATCGCCAGGGTCAATTTCAGCCTGGTGTCGATGCTGAAGATGTACATTTTGCAGTTGAACGCCGACTGACAGAAATTGTCGGCGATGTGGGTAAAAAGGTGCATACGGCGCGATCGCGTAATGACCAAGTTGGTACTGATACCAGACTTTACCTCCGCGACCAAATCCAACAAATCAAAAGCGAATTGCGAGAATTTCAAGGTGTTTTACTAGATATAGCTGAAAAACACGTTGAAACGCTAATTCCTGGCTATACCCATCTACAACGCGCCCAACCCGTGAGTTTAGCTCACCACCTCTTGGCCTACTTTCAAATGGCACAGCGTGACTGGGAACGCTTAGGAGATGTTTCTCGCCGCGTGAATATCTCACCTTTGGGATGCGGTGCTTTAGCGGGAACTACTTTCCCCATTGATCGCCACTACACAGCCAAACTATTGAATTTTGACGATATTTATGCTAACAGCCTTGATGGAGTGAGCGATCGCGATTTTGCGATCGAATTCTTGTGCGCTGCTAGCTTGATTATGGTTCACCTTAGCCGCCTTGCCGAAGAAGTCATTCTTTGGTCATCTGAAGAATTTCGCTTTGTCACTCTCAAAGATAGCTGTGCCACAGGTTCCAGTATCATGCCCCAAAAGAAAAACCCCGATGTACCAGAATTAGTGCGGGGGAAAACGGGGCGTGTATTCGGTCATCTCCAAGCGATGTTGGTGATTATGAAAGGGCTACCCCTGGCGTATAACAAAGACCTGCAAGAAGATAAAGAAGGACTATTTGATAGCGTCAACACAATCAAAGCCTCTCTTGAAGCGATGACGATTTTGCTCAGGGAAGGCTTAGAATTTCGTACCCAGCGTTTAGCAGAAGCTGTGGCGGAAGATTTTTCTAACGCTACCGATGTCGCAGATTACCTAGCAGCGCGTGGCGTTCCTTTTCGGGAAGCTTACAATCTCGTGGGTAAGGTGGTAAAAACTAGTATTGCCGC
Organism: Nostoc cf. commune SO-36; assembly: GCF_023734775.1. Taxonomy (NCBI): domain Bacteria; kingdom Bacillati; phylum Cyanobacteriota; class Cyanophyceae; order Nostocales; family Nostocaceae; genus Nostoc; species Nostoc commune. The sequence goes on from NZ_AP025732.1 coordinate 3,444,620, forward strand.
AGGTAAACTCTTAAAAGATTTGAAATTGGAAGAGTGGCAAGAACTACATCCGGCATTTGCAGCAGATATTTATGAGGCGATATCCCCTCGGCAAGTTGTAGCAGCCCGCAACAGTTATGGTGGTACTGGCTTTGTACAAGTAAGCAAAGCACTCATAGCCGCCCGCGCCCAAATCACTCAATAGAATAAGTGGGGAGCAAGGAAGAGGAATTGGAATTTTCCCCTCTGCCCCCCGCACCCTGCCCCTCTGCCTCTTCTCCATGCCCAAAAATAAATAAAGGCGTACAAATATACGCCCTAAAAGATAAATAATCTAAATTAAAAAGGATTTAAGCAGACAGCTTAGTCAGTGTCAGCTGCTGTTGCTGCGCCTTCTTCTTCTTCACTCTTTGGTGGTCTTTGTTGGAACCTTCTCTGCATTCTTCCTGTCGTAGTTCGTTTACGAAACTTTCTGGCATACGCCTGGTTACGTAGCGCCTTTTCTTTTTTCGGGTTACGGCGCTTGGCCATGTTCACCTCATTAATAAACAACAAAAAAGTAGCAACTAGGCATCACGTAGGCAATATTAGCTACCAATGTTCTTGATATACTTGTAGCCTAGTGCAGCAATAAATACGCTTTAAACAGTGTACTAGTCTACCGCATTACGCCTTACTCTGTCAATAACAATTTTAGACTATCGCCGTTAGCTAGACGAAAAATACTTTTTCTAAGATTCCAATCGATGTGACAGATTGTAAATTAGCGAATTAGTTGTTGTTCCTAAAACAAACTAATCTTTTCAAAAAATAATTTACTGGATTCTGACTTCTTATTATTAATATTTTTTTGAATATGGACTGTAAAACCATCAGTTTATAGCTAGCATTAGACCTGCTAAAAGTAGCTATAAACTGAGATTTTTCCTAATTCAAAAAATTTTATGTATATCCAAATACAGTGCTTCTATTGAAACTTGATGTTAGAATCAATAATATTCTGCGTAAATCGTGAGAATAAAATCTCAAACCACGAACATTTTTGTATAAAAAAACTCAACAAAATTTTTATTAGTTGGGCATACGTGACTGGCAAGAGAAGTATATAATAAAACACAAAAATTTTGAAGATTGAAAGTTATCGCTTTTTTTCCGGCAGCTGTGCAGTTCACACGTAGCTTATGGCGTATCGGACAAACGGTATTGGGTATAATATTTCGTCACCCCATTACTGGCACTAGTATCATCCCTATTTTACCCGATGGCCGGATAGTACTAATCCGGCGGCGTGATGATGGTCTTTGGGCATTGCCTGGAGGGATGGTAGATTGGGGAGAAGATATTCCCAATACAGTCCGCCGGGAATTGATGGAGGAAACCGGGCTAGAATTGGTAAAAATTAACCGTTTGGTAGGAGTTTACTCTGCACCAGACCGAGATCCCCGAATCCATTCAATTTGCGTTGTGGTTGAAGCCGATGTGCATGGGACAATGGAAATTAAAGATACCTTGGAAGTCATGGAAATCCAAGCTTTCTCTCCTAGTGTCCTACCTTCAGGACAGATGTCTCATGACCATACTCGGCAGTTGCAAGACTACTTTAATGGCTTGACAACACTGGCATAACAATATTTTATTATTGGTCATTTGTCCTTTCTCATTGGTTCTTTATAATTTGCCGCCAAAATTCTAGCCTCTCTTCTCTACGAAAGATTACGCGAACGGCTCATACTTCTCTGTTTAAAATTTTTCCAAAACAAATGACAAAGGACAAATGGCTAATGACTATTTATTATAGTGCTACAAGTTAACTACTAAATTAAAATGGATACACTATTCCGTAACTCCCGGAGAAAGCTCTCTCAAGGGCTACTATTCTGGCGTGAAGTCGGTGAAAAAACTCCTATAATTTTTTTACATGGTGCTTGGAATGAGAGCAGTCAATGGTTATCTGTGATGGAGTCGCTTGCACAAGATTTTCATTGTTTTGCACCTGATTTATTAGGGTTTGGTGAATCAGAAAATCCTAATATCCACCATTCGATAGATTTACAAGTTGAGTGTTTGGCTGAGTTTTTACAAGCTGTCAAGCTAGAAAAAGTATATTTAGTGGGGCATTCTCTTGGGGGTTGGGTTGCTGCTAGCTATGCTTTAAAGTATCCAGAGAAAGTTGATGCTGTGGTATTGCTAGCACCAGAGGGCGTAGAGATACCAGGACAAGAACAGCATTGCCGGAAGATGCGGCAATTATTGAATTATCCACCATTAATAGTTAAATTGCTGCGATCGCTAACTCCCTTGACTAAAATTCTGGGTTGGTATGAAAAAATTGCCCAGGATTTGCAATTACGTCAGGAATTGTTGCGTTATCCCATAGCTTGCCAGTTACTCTTCAAAAGGCGACAAGCAGAAATTGAGGCGGAATTACTGCAAAAGCGGCTTTACATGACAGATGTGCCGATTTTTATTTTACAAGGTGGCCAAGATACACCAGATGCTTTAGCCAAGAGCCGGGTTTATACTCAACTGATGCCAAAAGTCGAGTTGAAAATGATTGCCCATGCCGGAAATGACTTACCAGAATCTTGTGCTGGGGTTGTGGCGATGGAGATTCGGGAGTTTATTCAAGGTATTTTAAAAAATCATGATTTAAACGAATTAAACTAGTTCATTCAGGGTTTGTTGCCAATCCACTACACATATTCCTTCGCTCTCAAACCGTGATATGTGTTTCAAGTTCGTTGTTACAACTATGACCTGATTAAAACTATTCAATTGGAGGATTGCTTGAGCAGCAAGAATTACATCACCATCCAAACTTTCATTACTTGCTGTAGGCTTCCCCTGGTTTCGTACCCATGTCCATAGTTCGGCTGCTTTTCGCATCGTTTCAGGAGTCAGTGGTATGAGACAAATTTGGCTAAGTTTGTTGAGGCGGTCTCTACTTTTTTGTTTTCTTTGTCTCAATAGTTCACGCCGAAGTTCATAATCGGCTATTCTGGCACACGTATAACAGTTTCAGTTTTCTGTAAAGATTTCAACCACTGTTGGACTTTTGGGTTTACTTTTGGATGCGTTACTTGACTCAAAGGATGAGTGTCTAGCAATATGGCTCTACCCATCTAAGTTTTTATAGTGATAACCGATTGTGGTTCAAAGCTGTCTCAATCTGTGGGTATGTTTGCTCATCGTATCCAGATTTATCAGCCATCCATTCGTCAACCAGTTCTATTACCTTTTCTAAGGAATCATCCTCTTTTGCTTCCGATTTAGAAAATTGGACAACTTGATATTCATTTAAATTAATGTGTTCTAAGTTTCCTGAGATAATAGCGGATCTGATCTGACCTCTTATACTTGACCCCGGAATCATAGGGGGTGATACAGCAGCGATATCAATGTCTCTCGTTTCACTAGAAACAGATATTGCTCTTTGATGGCTTCCAATACTCAAACTATTGGACAGTGGAGAAGATTTTTGCTCAATCAACGCATCAATTATTGCCCTAACTTTGAAAAGATCCACTAAAGAAAGGGCAGCGAGTTGTTGCATAATTACATAAAGCAATGATGCTTTGGGCATAACTTCACTCTGGGTAAACTTCTCTCTTCATTTTATTCCATCTGTGCTATCACCCATTACTATTTCGCGCATTCCCCAAAAAATCAAATTTGCTTCCACAATTAAACTATCTGCAATTTCAGGATGTAAGGCTTGCAGATAGTTTAATAATAAAGTGCGATCGCCTCCTTTAATCGCAATCTTCCCATTAGGAAATAATTGCAGCCACGCCTCAATAAAATCTTTAATTCCAGCTAAAATTGTATAAACTACCCCACTTTGAATAGCCTCTGTAGTATTGAGAGCAAAACGTGGTAGAGACGGAAAGTTTTGCATTTCCACTACTGGTAATTGTCCTGTTTGTTGACCGAGAGTTGCAAATTGTAAACCTAATCCCGGCAAAATTGCACCTCCAACTAGACACTCATTAGCATCCGCAGCCGTAAAAGTTAGCGCTGTCCCGGTATCAATTACCAACATTGGAAAACCCCACATTTTTCCCGCTCCCCATAAAGCTAAGGCGCGGTCAATTCCTAACGTGGGATACACACCTTTGAGTGGTACTTGATTTAAGGTAATAACGCGAGTATTTGGGTAAGTTTGCCAAATAGCAGTTTGGCTGGGAACTACGGAGGCGACGAGGAGAGGACAGAGGGACAGAGTATTTGTTAGAGATTCACCTTGTGGAAAAATTTTCTCTAGTAAATCATTCAGGGTTTGACATTCAGCCAGTTGTTGCATAACAGACTCAGGTAGATGGTCGGTATCCCAAGCTGAGTAAAGCGTCTCGCCAACAAACAACGCCCAATGCAGGCGAGAGTTCCCAATTTCCAAAGCTAGCCAAATATTATCTGTGTGTTCTGGGTGCTTATGCGGTTTCACACTTTTAACTTTTTTAAGTCATTCATAGATTTTTTAATAAAAATTAACATTCATCCCGTGTCACAATAAAAATAGAAGAGGAACAAATACTCATTGTGTTAAGGAGGGGAGTTATGGTAGCGCTCACCGAAAAAACTGAAAAACGGCTCACCATACAGACTGTAGAAATCGCTCAAGAGACGACGGCTATCCGCTCTCTGGATTGGGATCGCGATCGCTTCGATATTGAGTTTGGTCTGCAAAATGGTACTACTTATAACTCGTTTCTTATCCGTGGGGAGCAGACTGCCTTAGTTGATACCTCCCACGAAAAGTTTCGTCAACTATACTTCGATACGCTCACCGGACTAATCAAGCCAACAGATATTGATTATTTGATTATCAGCCACACCGAGCCAGACCATAGCGGTTTAGTTAAAGATTTACTGCTTATGGCTCCAGAAATAACTGTTGTCGGTTCTAAGGTGGCGATTCAGTTTCTTCAAGATTTTGTACATCAGCCATTCAAGCGGCGGATTGTGAAAAATGGCGATCGCTTAGATTTGGGCAATGGTCATGAATTTGAATTCGTGATTGCCCCAAATTTACACTGGCCGGATACCATTTTCAGCTTCGACCACAAAACTAAAACTCTCTATACCTGCGATGCTTTTGGGTTGCACTATTGCTCAGATAGCACCTTTGATGAAGACTTGGCGGCTATCGAAGAAGACTTTCATTACTACTACGATTGCCTGATGGGGCCAAATGCCCGCTCGGTTTTGTCTGCCCTGAAGCGGATGGGTGAACTGAAAACCATCGACATGATTGCCACGGGACACGGGCCATTATTATCCCACAATGTTGAAGAACTAGTTGGACGTTACCGCACTTGGAGCCAAACGCAAGTCAAGCCAGAAACGGCAGTGGGAATATTTTACGTTTCCGAATACGGATATAGCAATCGCCTGGTGCAAGCAATTGCCAACGGTATCGGTAAAACTGGCGTCGCCGTGGAAATTGTCGATTTGGGATCTGAAGTCGATTTACAAGAACTGCGGGAACTAGTTAGCCGTTGTGCTGGGCTAATCGTTGGTTTACCTCCGGCTTCTGGCGCTGCTAGCATCCAAGCTGCACTCAGCACAGTTTTAGGATCTGCCAAAGAAAAGCAGGCTATCGGCGTATTTGAAACCGGCGGTGGCGATGATGAGCCGATAGATCCTTTGCTAAGTAAATTCCGCAATTTGGGTTTGACAACGGTTTTTCCAGCAATTCGGATTAAAGAAACGCACACAGAAAATACCTACAAGCTGTGTGAAGAAGCGGGAACTGATTTAGCTCAATGGGTAACACGCGATCGCAGTATCAAAGCCATGAAATCCCTTGGTGCTGACTTAGATAAAGCATTAGGTAGAATTAGCGGCGGACTGTATATTATTACTGCCAAAAAAGGCGATGTATCCAGTGCGATGTTAGCCTCGTGGGTTGCTCAAGCTAGCTTCAAACCCTTGGGATTTTCCATTGCAGTCGCCAAAGATCGGGCAATTGAATCACTCATGCAAGTAGGCGATCGCTTTGTTCTCAACGTTTTAGAAGAAGGCAATTTTCAACCACTAATGAAGCACTTTTTGAAACGGTTCGCCCCTGGTGCTGATCGCTTTGAAGGAGTGAGAACCCAGCCAGCCGAAAATGGTGCGCCCATCCTCAACGATGCCCTCGCCTACATGGAGTGCGAAGTCGTTAGTAGAATGGATTGCGGCGATCACTGGGCAGTATACAGCAATGTTTACGCCGGACGGGTTTCTAAACCAGAAGCTTTGACTGCTGTACATCACCGCAAAGTCGGTAATCATTATTAACAAGGAGAGCAGGGGGCAGAGGAGCAGGGAGAATAATTCATAACCAATGCCCAATGCCCAATGCCCAATGCCCTATTCCCGAATAAAGCCATGTCAACAAATAAACCCCGTGATGTTCAAGTTTATCCAATAGCTACAAATACAAGAATACTGCGATCGCGCAGTTGGTCAAGGCTGAGATTTGAAATTGAATATGCTCTTGCTAAGGGTACAACTGCTAATTCTTATTTAATCGAAAGCGAGAAAACCGCTATTATCGATCCTCCAGGGGAAACGTTTACAGAAATTTATTTAAAAGCGTTGCAGCAGCGTTTTCATCTCGAAGACTTAGATTATGTAATTTTGGGACACGTCAACCCCAACCGCGCTGCAACTTTAAAAGCTTTGTTAGAAATTGCCCCACAAATCACTTTTGTTTGTTCTAAATCCAGGGGCAATAAATTTACGTGCAGCGCTGGAAAATCCAGATTTGCAAATTCTGGTGATGCGGGGCGAAGAAACCCTAGATTTAGGCAACGGGCATAATTTACAATTCATTCCCACCCCCAATCCCCGCTATGCAGATCAACTTTGCACCTACGATCCACAAACGGAAGTTTTGTACTCAGATAAGTTATTTGGGGCGCATGTTTGTGGAGATCAGGTATTTGATGAAGGCTGGGAAATATATAACGAAGATCGGCGCTATTATTTTGATTGCCTCATGGCTCCCCACGCCCGTCAAGTAGAAACAGCGCTGGAGAAACTAGCTGATTTTCCCGTGAGAATGTATGCCACTGGACACGGGCCTTTGGTACGCTATGGCTTAATCGATCTGACCAAAGCTTATCGAGAATGGAGTCAACAGCAAACTTCTGCTGACTTGACAGTAGCATTGATTTATGCATCAGCTTATGGAAATACAGCCACATTAGCCCAAGCGATCGCTCGTGGAATTACAAAAGCTGGTGTCGCTGTAGAATCGATTAACTGCGAGTTTACTGAACCAGAAGAAATCCGGGCGGCTGTAGAAAAAGCCGGTGGTTTCATCATCGGTTCTCCTACCCTCGGCGGTCATGCACCGACACCCGTACAAACAGCTTTAGGAATTGTGCTATCCACCGCTACTAACAATAAACTCGCTGGTGCTTTTGGTTCCTTTGGCTGGAGTGGGGAAGCAGTTGATTTAATTGAGAGTAAATTAAAAGATGCTGGCTATCGGTTTGGTTTTGATACCATCCGCGTCAAATTCAAACCCGACGATGCCACCTTACAATTGTGTGAAGAAGCTGGAACCGACTTTGCCCAAGCTTTGAAGAAAGCTAGGAAGGTGCGATCGCAGAGTCTTCCTGCAACAACTGTAGAACAAGCAGTAGGTCGCATTGTCGGTTCTCTTTGTATTCTCACAGCCAAAGAAGGCGATCGCTCCAGTGCTATGTTAGCCTCTTGGGTATCTCAAGCTAGCTTTAGTCCACCTGGTTTAACCATCGCCGTTGCTAAAGAGCGTGCAGTAGAAACACTGATGCACACGGGAAACAAATTTGTCCTGAATATTCTTAAAGAAGGCAATCATTTGGGATTGATGAAGCACTTCCTCAAACCCTTTGGCCCAGGACAAGACCGATTTGCTGATGTCGCCGCAGAAGTTGCTGAAAACGGTTCTCCCATACTTACAAATGCCCTAGCATATCTTGAATGTTCCGTACAAAACCGGATGGAATCTGGCGATCACTGGCTGGTTTATGCCACTGTCGAGAATGGCAAATTGTTAGATACTGATGGCGTTACAGCCGTGCATCATCGCAAGTCGGCAACTCATTATTAGTTGGGAATGGGGAATGGGTATTAGTAAATTCTTCCCCAGTCTCTAAAAATGAAGTTTCGACATCTCGGCATTCAAGTTCTGAGCTTGCAGTGTCGAATTTTATTATTGGTGTGCCTATTTTTCCACTGAAAACTCGAAATTTGGAAAGCGATCGCAGATCATCTTGTTTTCATGAATCGTCTATTGATAAGCTGGTCTGGATTGCTCTCACGCCTCACTCGAAGGAAGCGTGAGATGAATGCCAAAATTTTCTAATCTACACAGCAAAAACCAAGAAATCGGAAGCAGTTAAAAGAGGAGAACCCGTAATAGTAGCAAACAATCCTCCCGTACCAAAATCAGCCATCCCGTTATTTTGGTTGTAGAACAAGTTCCCATTGCTAGAGTTATAAACAATCTCTGCACTACTACCTTGGGCAAGAGAATCGCTAGTAACTACGTCAAAGTTAGAGGCAATTAATCCACCATTGCTAGTGTTGTCTAGAGCCGTAAAACTTCTTTTTGATAAGCTGATTTTGTCCATCTCAGCTGCTGAAAAGTCACTAATTTGGTCTACACCGAAAGTAGCTATGGTGAAGGCTCTTCCAGTGCTAAATTGAAAAATATCTGAACCTGTGCTTCCTGTTAGGATGTCATTACCACTATCACCATTGAGGATATCGTTACCAGCGCCTCCCTGGAGAATATCATTACCTGTTCCACCTATAAGGTTATCGTTACCATCATCTCCTTGAAGAAGATCATCACCTGTTCCACCTCCAAGCTTATCGTCACCACGATTCCCTTTTAGGGCATCGTTACCAGCATCCCCACTGAGATTATCAATGTCAGAACCGCCGATCAAAGTATCGTTACCCGCTCCCCCAGAGAAAATATTTTTTCCAGACGAATCACTGATTGTGAATATAAAATCACCACCCTCGTTTCCAAGAGCTATGTTGTTACCATCGCCAACATCTATGATGTCATTACCAAAAGCACCATCAACGTTGTCATCACCAGCTCCCACATCAATATAATCATTACCAGATCCTCCGGTAACTTGGTCTTGACCACCACCTGTAAAGACGGTTTGATCATCATCTATTCCATCGCCATCTTCATCTATACCTCCTAGATTAAAGATATCGTCGGGAGTATCGGGATTATTTCCCAATGCGGTTATTATTCCTCTTGCACCAGCAATGCCTACTTTTATAGCATCAGCAATAGTTGCACTACCGCGTTCAAAACCTACTACTAAACCCCGTCCAAGGTCATCAACTAGCCCCTGGTAAGTATTTTTAAGCCCGCTAACATCTTCTTGTACTATGAAAACAGGAATAATATTACTTGCGACTAGCCTATCTCTTAGTTGTGCAATAGTCGGATAATCTTCATCAGCATCGACTACATTATCTCCATTGTTAGGTCGAGTAATAGTAGAACCAAATTGTTGTGTTACACCATCTGGTGCTAGGTGAAAAGAAGCATCGGTAACTATTAAAGCAATACGAGTTGAACCTGATCTGTAATTGGGATCGAAAGTTAGTTGCAGAAGCGCTTCTAGTTGTGCTTCCGGCGGATCACCACCATTTTTAATAGAAAAGGTAGAGCTATTGACTGTTGCAACAACACTATTGCTATCCCTTGTCAGAGCAAGGTCTTGTCGATAAACATAGTCACCACTACTACCAAATGGACTAACTGGTTTATCTACAAAAGAGGAAACACCAAAGAAAGGGTCAGCACCAAAAATTTGTTCTAAGATTGGGTTCTGTAAATTATCTATAAGTGGGCCAATGATCTCTCTGAGTCTAGGTAAGTCATCACCAAATGACGCTGATAAGTCTTGTAGCAGAACAATATCAGATACTGGAGCCATAGTCTAAACCTCTATAGTTTCAAAAAAGTAGTTATGTTGCAAAGTGTATTATCCCTGCAATAACTTGATATTAACAGTATGTATAGATTTAAGATAGTACTTAAACTAAAAAAATAATCTCTTTAAAAAAAGTATTTACTTTATCCTTACTCAGCCTTAATTTCAGCATTTTAAAGCAATTTAAAAATCATCCCGCCAAGAAAGAATAAGTGCTTTTTGATACGAATCTCAAGTAAATTAACTATACTCTGAGCAGTCGAGCCTACTGGTAGTGGGCTTTGACAGTTGCAGTAACATTAGGATCTAAACTTGTAAGAAGATTGATTTGCAGTCTGGGATTAGATAAGGTTGCCATATTTATCTCTTGAACTGCTTACATTTTGATATCAGCCTAAAACTCAAATTTTTCGCAGGAATTTAAATTTATTACAAAAATTTGCATAGGAATTCTTAAACTACTGTAATTAGATTTTTTACTTTCATGGCAAATATCTATGCCTTTCTATACACCAGTCTGTACAAGGCTTGGGGGTTACTGCAAGTAGTGCCTTAGCTGATTTTTACTTCATCGGTTAAGGTTTTTAGAGTGATTTTTATTAATGAAATTTCAGGGATTTCAGCCCTATGTTTGAAGGCTGGTAGTGCTTATCCAAAAAGTATTGGATGTGGCTCAGGTTTTCAATGCACCAGAATCGGTCAAAAAAGTGTTAAGGGTGTTGATTGAATCAATGCTACAAGCAGCAAACGGCGAGACAGCCTAACAACCAATACGGTTCAGTTAAGCCCAAAAAACTACATTATGTAGGTTGGGTTGAGGAACGAAACCTAACGTTTTCAAGCCTTTGTTGGGTTTCACTCCGTTCAACCCAACCTACAATTATTCTTAACTTAACCGTATTGGCCTAACAACCCCGTTGTACTAAACAATCGCAAGCCGCGCATCTTTTGATGTAGTTTTTCACAAAAAACATGACATCAAAATCTAATGAACTGCTATATATAGCAGTTTGCAAGTAACTGAGGTACAAAATGCAGGAATTAAAATCAGACATAAACAGTTTTTAACTCCTGCCGACGTTCACGGACTCGCTCTAAGCAAACGCGAATAGCGTGTCGCAGACAAGCAAGCTATGCTGTTGGCGTTCGCGTAATGTCTCTGAGCTATTTGCTAAAGCTGTAAATTTGCTGCGTCTCCAAGCGATCGCTAATCGATGAAGGCAGTGTACCATCTGCGAATGTCTGCCGATCTAGTTGGACTTGTAAATTACTCAAAGGATCGCAACCAGAAGAAATCAGAAATTCTAGTTTCTGGATATATGGTAAAGTTGCGAGTTCATCCAGAATTTTAAAGATTGCTTGTATATAAGGATGACCACTTTGCTGATACCAATCACAGCTAGCAACTTTTGCCTGATCAAAACCCAAGTGTACTGTTAAAGATGGCTCGTCAAATATAGCGATCGCTAAGGGACGCGCTTCTTCTTGCAACAATAAATCATTACTTCTGGCTAAGTGTCGCAATTTTTCTAAGCGTTCATAACGTTCCGTCACAGCTTCCGGGTCATCTTGCCAATGGATTGCTACTGTCACCAGATAAGTCTGTAACAGCATGTGACCCAGCTTTTTCGCCTTTGTCGCTAAGTAATAAGAATTGTAGTCGGTTGCTTCAATTAACAATGGCACGCGATCAACTACTTCCAAGCCGTAACCTTTAACTCCAGCAATTTTCCGGGGATTATTGGTAATCAAACGTATCTTTTTGATGCCCAAATCCATCAGCATTTGTGCGCCCATCCCGTAGTCTCGCAAGTCAGCCGGAAATCCCAAACGCTCATTTGCTTCAACTGTATCCAGTCCCATATCCTGCAACGAGTAGGCTTTTAGCTTGTTAATCAAGCCGATGCCCCGCCCTTCTTGACGCAGGTATACAACTACACCTTGACCAGCAGCCTCTATCATCTTCAATGCAGCTTCTAACTGCATCCGACAATCGCAGCGCAAAGAACCCAAAGCGTCACCAGTTAAGCATTCTGAGTGCATCCGCACCATGACTGGCTCATCTTTGAAGTTATCTGGATCTCCTTTGACAATTGCAACGTGTTCTGTATTATCCAGAGTATGGCGGTAGGCGTAAATTTCAAACTGACCGAATTCACTAGGCAGTTTGGTAACAACTTCTCGATACACTAGGCGATCGTGCTGTAAGCGATAGCTAATTAAATCCGCAATACTAATAATTTTTAAATTGTGACGTTTCGCATATTCAATTAACTGCTGCAACCGCGCCATTGAACCATCGGAGTTTTGAATTTCACAAATTACCCCTGCTGGATATAGCCCTGCGAGTCTAGCTAAATCCACAGCCGCTTCTGTATGTCCTGCGCGTTTGAGTACACCTCCAGCCTTAGCCCGAATAGGAAAAATATGACCAGGACGACGTAAATCGGTAGGTTTTGTGGCTGGGTTGAGAGTAACCTGAATAGTGCGGGCGCGGTCTTCTGCGGAGATGCCTGTGGTGACACCCAATTCTGGCCCAGCATCAATACTGACAGTAAAGGCAGTTTGGTTAGTATCTGTAATGTTGCTTACCATCAAGGGTAAGTCTAGCTCGTCTAGGCGATCGCCTGTCATTGCCAAACAAATCAGTCCTCTAGCTTCCACCGCCATGAAATTAATCGTGTCGGGCGTGGCAAATTGGGCAGCACAAATTAAGTCGCCTTCATTTTCTCTATTTTCATCATCTACCACTACAATGACGCGACCAGATTTTAGGTCTGCTAAAGCGGCATCAATCGAATCAAATTTAAAAGCTTGGGTAGTATTAGGCTGTGACACAGAAAGATTTCCAGCTACCAACGTAAATTTTTTTAACAATTTCTTCTTTTTGATTGTAGCTCCTTTATAAGGCAGAGAAGTAGACTAGCAATGATTTGATAAAGTGGCAAAAATTTTTGCCATCATAAAGTGCAGCGACAGTATAAAGATAAGGGGTATGAGGGAGATGAAGAATTTACTTCCCCGACTTCCCCATCTCCCGTTTGGGGCGTTTTGTACGCTGTGCGTCTAGTCGCTGATATTGTTGATAGCTGAGAACGAATTAACTATTCATGGGATAAGGATTTTAGATCATGGGCAAATTTAGACGCGTACCCGTTGGGATTGTTGGCGCGTCGGGCTATGGCGGAGTACAGTTAGTACGACTACTGATGGATCATCCAGAAGTTGAACTGGTTTATCTAGGAGGTGAAAGCAGTATTGGGAAATCCTTCGGTGATCTCTACCCGCATTTGGCTCATGCAACTAACCTGTTAATAGAAGCAGTAGAACCAGAAATAATTGCTCACCGTTGTGAAGTAGTTTTTCTGTCTTTACCAAATGGTCTGGCTTGCCAAATTGCGCCTAAACTATTAGAAAAAGAATGTAAAGTAATAGACTTGAGTGCAGACTATCGATTCAGTAATTTGACAACTTATACAAATTGGTATGGCATTGAGAGAAGCGATCGCACCATTGCAGCTACAGCAGTTTATGGATTACCAGAACTTTATCGCGATCGCATTGCCGAAGCTCAACTCATTGGCTGTCCTGGTTCCTATCCTACTGCTAGTCTTCTTGCACTTTCGCCACTTTTAAAGCAAGGTTTAATCGTGCCAGAAACAGCTATTATCGATGCCAAGTCTGGTACATCTAGCAGTGGTCGGCAACCTCAAACCAACTTATTATTAGCTGAAGCAGACAACTCCATAGCAGCTTTCAATGTTGGTCGTCACCGTCATACCCCAGAAATTGAACAAATTTGCAGTGACTTAACTGGTCACGAATTGATGATCCAATTTACACCACATCTTGTCCCAATGGTACGCGGGATTTTGGCAACAGTATATGCAACAATGAACGATCCCGGTCTAGTGCGAGATGATTTAATCACTATTTTCTCAGCCTTCTACCGCAACTCTCCTTGGGTAAACGTCTGCGGTAGCGGCATTTACCCCCAAACCAAATGGGCTAACGGCAGCAATCTTTGTTATATCGGTATAGAAGTTGATCCGCGTACAGGTCGCGTGATTGTCATGTCGGCAATTGACAATCTCATTAAAGGACAGACGGGGCAAGCAATTCAGTGTATGAACTTAATGATGGGCTGGGATGAAACCTTAGGGTTGCCCAAATTGGGGTTTTATCCTTAATTAGGGGACAGGAGAAAGGGGAAAGGGGAAAGGGGACAGGGGACAGGAAAACTATTCCCTATTCCCTATTCCCTATTCCCTATTCCCTATTCCCTATTCCCTACTTAGGCCCTAACCCCACAGCACCAGCATAAACGGCGCGATCGCCTAGTTCATCTTCAATTCTCAGCAAGCGATTATATTTTGCTACTCGTTCGCTACGACACAGAGAACCTGTCTTGATTTGACCGGCACGAGTTGCTACGGCTAAATCAGCGATCGTTGTGTCTTCTGTTTCACCTGAACGATGGCTAATTACTGAACGGATGCTGTTGCGAGTTGCCAAATCAATTGTTTCTAAGGTTTCGGTAAGAGAACCAATTTGGTTGAGTTTAATCAAAATGGCATTAGCGGCTTTTTCCTGGATGCCTCTTTGCAAGCGCGTGGCGTTAGTCACAAATAAGTCATCCCCTACCAATTGCACCCGTGAACCTAACTTTTGGGTGAGCAATTGCCAACTTTGCCAATCTTCTTCGTGTAAACCATCTTCAATTGATACAATAGGGTATTGGTCAACCAATTGTCCTAAATAATCAATAAACTCAGCCGGGGCGTGAGGTTTACCATCGTAAACATACTGGCCATTCTTGTAAAACTCGCTAGCTGCCACATCTAACGCCAAAGCTACTTGTTCCCCTGGCTTATAACCAGCTTTCTTAATGGCAGCAACCAGCAATTCTAAAGCCACCTGATTAGATTCTAAATTAGGAGCAAAACCGCCTTCATCGCCCACACCAGTAAGCAAACCCTTCTCATCTAACACTTGGCTGAGAGTAGCAAACACCTCTGCACCCCAGCGCAATCCTTCCCGGAAGGAAGTTGCCCCAATTGGGACAATCATAAACTCTTGAAAATCCACGTTATTTGAGGCGTGTGCGCCACCGTTAATCACATTCATTAACGGGACTGGTAGCAAATTCGCTAAAGGCCCACCCAAATAGCGATATAGAGGAATATCTAGAGATTCAGCACCTGCTTTGGCTGCTGCTAGAGAAACTCCTAAAATCGCATTAGCTCCCAAATTGGATTTGTTCGCAGAACCATCTATAGCGATCATTGTCCGGTCTAGCAATTCTTGGTTGAGGGCATCCAAGCCTAACAATTGGGGCGCAAGTGCTTCTTTGACGTTTTGCACTGCCTTGAGTACGCCTTTGCCCCCATAACGGCTTTTATCGCCATCACGCAGTTCGTGGGCCTCAAAAGTGCCAGTAGATGCACCACTAGGAACCTGTGCCAGCCCGATAATACCGTTAGCTAAATGTACTTCGGCTTCAATTGTCGGTCTACCGCGTGAATCAAGAATTTCACGGGCTGCGATCGCTTCAATAGCAGTATCTAGAAATTTACTCATCTGTACTTTCTCCTTTGTCCTTTGATGTGTTACGCATACAGTCCATTTGCCTAACCCAATCGCTAGCTTATGCTGTTAAGAGACTTTATTGGCTGAGATTAAAGAAGATTTCCATTATAGGTATAGGGATCAATGCCAAGAAGGGGTAATTGTTTATCCTGCCCTTTACCTTTAAATTCTTTCTGTAATGGCATTTCTACCTTCAGACTTTGAGCTAGGTAAAATAGTGGCAGAGAATAACACTAAATCAATTACAGAGAAAAGGTCAATATGCGATTACTACATACAATGCTGCGCGTGGGCAACATGGAAGAGTCCTTAAAGTTCTACTGTGAAATTCTCGGAATGAAATTACTGCGCCGAAAAGATTATCCAGGGGGAGAATTCACCCTGGCTTTTGTTGGCTATGGTGACGAAAGCGACACCTCAGTGATAGAGCTAACCTACAATTGGGGAGTAGAAAAGTACGAATTGGGTAATGCTTATGGTCACATTGCCCTTGGCGTTGATGATATTTACGCTACGTGTGAAGAAATCCACAATCAAGGTGGTAAAGTTGTGCGCGAACCAGGCCCGATGAAACATGGTTCGACAGTAATTGCTTTTGTCGAAGATCCAGATGGGTATAAAATTGAACTGATTCAATTGGGAACTCAAGGGTCAACAGTTAAACAGGAATCACAAGAGCAACTGGTGAGTCAGTAATTCTTATAATCAAGAATAGTAGGTGATGGATTTGAGCTTCAGTAGCGTTGAGTCACCATTCGCCCAAGGGAGAAGTTAAGAGTAACGGTTTCCGTCGCTTCTATTGGTCACTGAGTACGCGGTAAAACTTTATCGAAAACAATAAAGCTGTGGGAAAATCCACACCGATGTCTTGAAAAGCTGAACCAGATGAGGGAAGATTGATTATTTCCGTACACAGGTATGTAGCGCTCCTGTTAGAACGCGCGAGACTTTTCGCTTTTTACCTTACCTTTTTAGGCGGGTTAAGGGATCTTCTCTGCGTAAATCCTATTAATATTAGGCCCATACTATCTGTTGATGAGGAACACTAACAGCGACGCCAAATAGCCCGTCGTAGATATCCTTCTAATAGCACCGTTTGGAAAAGTCCGTTCAGAACAGTGTTTTCGTTTTAAATTAGAAAATAGGTAATGGATAAAACTATCGCCAATTACCAATCCAAAATTGCCTCTGGAGATACACGCGGACGCTGAGAATGTTTGGATAATTAGGGGCTAGGGAAGAGTTTTCCAATACCCAGTCCCCAATTTCCAATCCCCAACACGCAATTCCCAATCCCTAAACTAAAAATCAAAATTCCAAAATTATTAAAGATGCAACCTACAGATCCAAATAAATTTACTGATAAAGCCTGGGAAGCGATTGTTAAATCTCAGGATATAGTCCGTGCTTATCAACAACAGCAACTAGATGTTGAACATTTAATTATTGCCCTGTTAGAAGAACCCACTAGTCTAGCCATACGTATCCTGGCTCGATCTGAGGTCGATCCAATCCGCTTCCAACAGCAGCTAGAAGCCTTCACCCAACGTCAGCCGAAAGTTGGTAAAAGCGATCAACTCTACCTTAGCCGGAGTTTAGATGTTTTACTAGACCGAGCCGAGGAAGCTAAAGCCAGGATGAAAGACTCCTACATTTCCGTGGAACACATACTCTTGGCCTTAGCTGAAGACGATCGCGTTGGCCGAAAGATACTCAAAGGCTTTGGTGCGGATGCAGCTAAACTAGAAGCTGCTATCAAAATCATTCGCGGTAGCCAAAAGGTGACAGATCAAACGCCAGAATCGCGTTATGAAGCCTTACAAAAATTTGGCAGAGATTTGACAGAACAGGCAAAATCTGGAAAACTCGACCCGGTGATTGGGCGGGATGATGAAATTCGGCGGGTAATTCAAGTCTTGTCTCGTCGTAGCAAAAATAACCCCGTATTGATTGGTGAACCTGGGGTAGGTAAAACTGCGATCGCCGAAGCTTTGGCACAACGGATGGTAAACGGTGATGTTCCCGAATCTCTGAAAAACCGCAAACTCATTTCTTTAGATATGGGTAGTTTGATTGCTGGGGCAAAATTACGAGGAGAATTTGAAGAACGCCTGAAAGCAGTCCTCAAGGAAGTTACAGAATCTAACGGTGACATCGTATTGTTTATTGACGAATTGCATACCGTAGTTGGTGCAGGTTCCACCCAACAAGGGGCAATGGATGCCGGAAATCTGCTCAAACCAATGCTGGCGCGGGGAGAACTGCGTTGTATTGGCGCTACTACCCTCGACGAGTTCCGCAAACATATTGAGAAAGACGCTGCCCTAGAACGCCGCTTTCAGCAAGTATTTGTCGATCAGCCAACTGTGGAAAATACTATTTCCATTCTGCGGGGATTGAAAGAACGTTATGAAGTTCATCACAACGTTAAAATTTCTGATTCAGCTTTGGTAGCAGCAGCAACCCTCTCAGCACGTTATATTAGCGATCGCTTCTTACCAGATAAAGCCATTGATTTGGTGGATGAAGCAGCAGCACAGTTGAAAATGGAAATTACCTCCAAACCAGCCGAATTGGAAACCATTGATCGCCGCCTCATGCAGTTAGAAATGGAAAAGCTGTCATTAGCTGGCGAAGAAAAGGGTATTCCGCAAACGAGAGAACGTTTGGAGCGAATTGAGCAAGAAATTGCCGATTTAACAGAAAAACAGCAAATATTTAATGAGCAATGGCAAGGTGAAAAGCAGATATTGGAGGCGATAAGCGCCTTAAAGAAAGAAGAAGATGCGCTGCGAGTGCAAATTGAACAGGCGGAACGCGCTTATGATTTAAATAAAGCTGCTCAACTGAAGTATGGCAAATTGGAGGGAGTGCAGCACGAGCGCGAAGCCAAAGAAGCGAGTCTTTTAGAAATTCAGAACCAAGGTTCTACCTTGCTGCGAGAGCAAGTCACTGAAGCCGATATTGCCGAAATAGTTGCCAAATGGACAGGAGTTCCCGTAAATCGCCTGTTGGAATCAGAACGACAAAAGTTGCTGCAACTAGAAAGTCATTTGCATCAACGAGTCATTGGGCAAGAAGAGGCTGTAGAAGCAGTAGCCGCCGCAATTCGCCGCGCCCGTGCGGGGATGAAAGATCCCTCTCGTCCCATTGGTTCATTTTTGTTCATGGGCCCTACAGGCGTGGGTAAAACCGAACTTGCCCGTGCTTTAGCTCAGTTTCTCTTTGATTCTGATGATGCATTGGTGCGCTTAGATATGTCTGAGTATATGGAAAAACACTCAGTTTCTCGGTTAGTGGGAGCGCCTCCAGGATACGTAGGCTATGAAGAAGGCGGTCAACTTTCCGAGGCGGTTCGCCGCCGTCCTTACTCAGTGGTGCTGTTGGATGAAGTGGAAAAGGCGCACCCCGATGTATTCAATATTTTATTGCAGGTTTTAGATGATGGGAGAATTACTGACTCTCAGGGAAGAACGGTAGATTTTCGCAACAGCGTTATTGTTATGACCAGTAACATTGGTAGCGAACATATTTTGGATGTATCTGGTGATGATTCCCAATATGAAACTATGCGGAAACGGGTAATGGAAGGTTTGCGATCGCATTTCCGCCCGGAATTTCTCAACCGCGTCGATGATATTATTCTTTTCCATACTCTCAATCGCACCGAAATGCGGCAGATCATCCGCATTCAACTCAAGCGGGTAGAAAACCTCCTCCGCGAGCAAAAAATCTTCTTTGAAATATCCCAATCTGCTTGCGATCACCTTGTCGAATCAGGCTATGACCCAGTTTACGGTGCGCGTCCACTCAAACGGGCAATTCAACGAGAAGTAGAAAACCCTCTCGCCACCAAGTTATTGGAAAATACTTTTATCTCTGGAGACACGATTATCATTGACAAAAATGAAAATGGTCTGTCTTTTAACAAAAAAGCGCTAGTGAAGGTGTCAGTTCCACAGATTGCTACATAGTATCTGCTGACTTCGATGAGAGAAAGCTGTGCTGACTACGTGTAGTATCTATACACGCATTGGCGTAGCGTCTCGTAGAAAAGGACACGAAGAGAGAATTTAAAAGAGTTTAGCGCCAATACAGTTCAGTTAAACATTTCTTCCTTCTCTAACGAGACGCTGCGCGAATGCGCCCTTTGCGGTTCGTTAAAAAAATGGAATTTAATAACGAGTTAAGCCTTAGAAGTTGTTTGAAAAGTGTTTCGCTGTGACTCTAGGCACTTTTAGATCCCCCTAAATCCCCCTTAAAAAGGGGGACTTTGACTCCGGTTCCCCCTTTTTTAAGGGCAGGGTGGTTTCATACAACGAGAGAAAAACTCAAACTGGGTTTCAAAGCCTCTCTCCGTTTCGGGGAGAGGTTTGGAGAGGGGTCAAAATTTATGGTTCTAAACGAAAAATAAAGACTTCCATATTTTTCTTTTTTCGTATAAAACCACCCTACCTTTTTAAGGGGTTAGGGGGGATCTAAAAACTTTTGCTACCAACAACAGGACTTTTGAAACATTAACTAAACCATACTGGAGTATAAATGAGGTAGCTAAGGGTTTAGGTTTCTGATTACTGAATCAATTCTCTACTGAATAATTAGTAACTAACAAAAGCAATATGAACAAGATGATTCCCGGCTTCACTAAGAAGTCGGGAATTTTATCTGAGGATCTGATTATTTTGCATCAAGATGATATCTTTCTTTAACAAATGGGTATCATAAGCCTACTCTGCTAATAACATCTTTATATATTTTCCCTCAACTAAAATACATTTACGCAATTCTACTGTGAGCTTAGGCTCTGATTATTTCTCAAACTTGAATTAAATAATTCTCCAAAAATCAGTATTTCCCGGATAAAATGAACGATTCATAAATGATATAACTTTAAAATAAATTGTCTTTTATTGCGGCTACTCTATTTGGGATTTAGTAAAACCAGATGTACTAGCTAGATAAATATAACCTCATATTTTTTGCCTCTTAAAACATTTAATAGGCATATATTAAGATGTCGAAAAAATAAAAATTCGCTAAAAATCACTTGGCAGGGAAGCTACCATGTCTCGAAAACGTCAGCTAATCAAAACAATTCAAAAAAACTTCAAACAAATTCGCAAACAGTTTTTATCTGCAATTAACAAGCAACTCATTTGGCTATTGCGGACTATTTCTGGTACTCAAAGAAGACGCGGATCGGTTAATTCTGGCTTTATTTTACCAACAGTAGCGATGGTGACTTTGGTCGTCGTTCTGTTAACAACTGCACTTTTATTCCGGTCTTTTGAACGTTCTAAAAACGCTAGCAATGTCCGAGTGAATGAGGCTGTGCTTAACGCCGCTACCCCAGCGATTGATCGTGCTAGAGCAAAAATAGATGCACTACTAAAAGACCCAACACTACCACGAGGAACTCCCTCTGATAGTGCTTTATATGATGCTATTAAAAAAGACAAATATAGGCTTGGTGATGAAACCCGTCTGAAGTTGGCTTTTGACATTAACGGTGACAACACCATTGACACTAGTAGCACTTTAGAGAGCGATGAAACATTAAAAACAGCTTGGAAATATGCCGTTGACACAGATAATAACGGCAAAAAAGATACTTTTACTCTTTATGGAATCTACTTTCGTACACCACCTAGAAACAGTGCAGGGCAGTTTACTCGTGAAAGAAAAGCTCTAGAAGCTAGAACCCCACCGATGGATGGTAGCTCAAACCAGAATTGCGGTAATGCAAGCGGTTTTTCTAGCTTAGTGGGCAACTCCAGTTGGTATAAGTTAAATAGTGGCAATCTGGGTAAAAGCTTCTTTGTTTATAGCGTTAACGTGCCAATTACTAACTTAGGCAGCCTAAGTGCAACAGAATACGAACCATACAAAGGTAACAAAAGCGTTGTCGCACTAGAATTTCAGCAAGACCGCACTCGCATTCCCCTTTCAAATAATGCTGTTTGGTTTGAAAACGATCTAGAAGTCATAGTAGGTAGTACAGCATTGTTGCTGAATGGAAGAATTCATACAAATGCCAACTTACTAGTAGGTGTCATTAACAGTGGCGGTAATATAACTTTCCGGCAAGTTAGTAGCAAAACATCCTGTTTCTACAATCAAGAAAATGGGCAGATTGATGTTGGCGGAAATGTCGGAAATGGTAGTCTTGCTCAAAATAATACTGGTACAAGTGTAAACGTTGACCTTTATCAAGGTTATGGCAACGGCATCACCACAGATTATATTAACAACACCAATAAATCTACAAACAGAACTGGTGGTGCGGAAATTGGATTCAACGATGCAGCATTCAATAAGCGCATTGCTGCCATGAAGACTACCGCCAGCACTTTATGCACAACGTGTTATGCCGCAGCTACAACTACCGGTAGTGCCCTCAAAACTGCTGTTAAGGCGAGTGGTTATCCAAACGATGTGATAACTAACGTCGCAGCTAAAGTACTGGATAGTGATGATGGAGACACAGCTAAAAATATCCTCTCAGATGAAATAGAAATTTATCTGCGAAATCGTACCCGTCGAGTACCCTTTACAGAAGTATCAGATGCTACAGGAGGAGATCAAACAGCTTCATATACCGCTATTACTGCCAGTTTAGAACCTCAACAAACCTGGAGAGAGCCAGTAAACACTAGTAATCAGTTTACTGGTGCAACAGGTACTACTTTGACGACTTCTCAGCTAGAGGCGACATATCCAGATTTACAAAAGAAAGAAGGCACTCAGACCAAATTAGGCGATCGCATTTTAGTAGGTAACAACTTACCTGCTTTATGGCTAAAAGGCACTGAATACGTTGGCTCAGAAGCTAACCAGTTAATTAGCAGTGGCGCTAGTGCTGTTAATTGGACTAGACCAACTGGTTCAGAGGCTCAACAAAGATGGCGTAATACTCAAATACAAGCCGTTACAGACCTGGGCCTATCAGACCGAAATGGTTTTTGGGAAGAAAATGCCACAGTAAATCCTGTAAACGATTTAGATAGTGTGGGTGGTGTGCGGATTGTTACTGGTGCAGGTATTTATGTAGATGGTTCTAATAGTGCTATAAACTCTGTCACTGGCCCGTTTTACCCACGAGGTAATAGTGCATTTGGTTCATTTTTAAAAGCTCCTTCTTTAAGTAATACTCCTTCGACAACTGATACTACAATTGTCTGGCCTGACACAATGCCAATGTCAACGCCTGGAAATGTTCGCAAAGGCGATCTCCAAATGCGAGCCACGGCTGTTTATCACTACAAAGTAGACTATGGCGTTGACCAAGAACCGATCGCTTGTGTAAGCAGCTACTACGATCCCTCCACCGCAGATACAGCTAAAAACAAAATTAATCAAAATGGTGGATATGGTGTAGATACTACCAACGGTCGCTCAAACAATGGCGTTGTTTACAATTACCCGGCAAATGGAAGAACCACATATTTCACAACTCACAAAACTCGTCTACAACTACAAGCAAACTTGAAATTCCCCAATGGGAATAGGGTTAATAAACCTTTAAAAGATGCTCTAGACAAAATTGGGACTGGTACTACAGTACCTAGTACTGGCTTGCAGCTAGCTGATTATTCAGCAATTGATACAGCGCTTTGTGCTGTTTCAATTTTGAGTAATCAAAGTGCTTTCGTTACCACTCCTACTAACCAACCTGCTCATGGTGCAATCAGAGAAGCATCTTTTCTCGATGCCAGGGAAACCAAGCAGATTAGCGCTTCAAGCACATCAAGCACATACGACTTAGATTTAGAACAACGCCAACCCTCAGAAGTTCGGGTAACTGACATTGATTTAGGTTCACTAGCTACTACAGCAATAACGGCAAACGAGTATTTATTGCCTTATAGCGGCATTATTTACGCCTCTAGAGATGATGCCTTGCGCGATGCGAGTGAGCCATACACTGAAGGGAATGTAAGTAGTACATCTAACTCAAAGTTACTCAGCCCGACTGATTTTAAACTTGACCCCATTCGCCGGCCAAACGGCATCCGCCTGATTAATGGGGGAACTTTAGCAAGAACTAGTACCAATGCTTACAATGCCAAAGAAAAAGGTTTGATTTTAGTAACAAATTTACCCGTATATATCAAGGGCAACTTCAATTTACACCGCACAAGTACGAGTAGCGCTACAGAAATTGAGGAATTTACAGTTTCAGCAACTACCGACTTCTATGGTCGCAGTACTCGCGAAGATAGGTTTGCGTGTCGTCCAGGAAGAACAGGTTGTCCTACTACTGGGGGTGACTTTTGGAGACCAGCAACAATTATTGCTGATTCTATGACCTTATTATCTGGGTCATCGGCAACTGTGGGTTTTAAAGATGGTGTGCGTAGTGAAGGCGATTATGACCTTAATAACAACACTGGGATTAAAGTTGACAGTAACTTAAACTTTATTACCCCTACCCCCTCCTTAGCTACTTTCAACACTTCTGCTTTAGATCAAAGAAGACAAGATCGCCTGAAAAATGGCTTTTGGGGAAAATAACTTTGTTACCAGTACCGATTGGTGGCAAACCAGCGGAGATAAGAATTTTCCAAAAACGAGCTTAGGGTCTTACACAATCAACGGAGTGACACCCATTCAGCGACGAGTTGATACATACCCCATGTACGTCATGGAAATGTGTCCTAAACTGACAGTTTCAGAGTGTCAATCTAGTGATTGGGTAGTCGGATTTGATGTGAACGGGGATGGACGTTTTTCTGACCCAATTACATTGTTAGATGACACAGTTGCATTTGATGTTAATGGAGACGCAATTGTAGATAGCTTGGATAAAGAGAAAGATATCAAGGCATATCAGTTGGGACAAGCCATAATTGCTGCTTACGGTTCTAATGTAGCTGGCGCAGACAACATACTGACTAATAACAACACTACTACCGAATTAGATTGGACTACCAAGTTTCCTACATCTACTGATAAAAGTATTAGAGATCGACTTGGATCTGGCGATACAGGGGATAAACAAGCTTTGGTTGCCGCAGATCGTCGTTATCCCCGTCGGGTTGCCTTTGCGCGTGACAACGCCAACAACCTAGTTCAGGTCAGCAGCAGTCCTGAGATTTATAAGCCTATGGGGGTAAATTGTCCCTTAGATACTACTGGCACTACTTATGCCAATAATGGATGCGCTTATGCTACCAGTAGCTTAGTGGAAGGCACTCACTACGGCAAAAAGGGAAGCAGCGCTCTCTGGTTTAGAACAACAACTTCTACTAGCAATCCATCTAATAATGCAAGTTACGGGAATAGTGAGTCCCTATTCTATTACTCTCCCATTGATGCTAACGCTGATGGTATTCCTGATTTAAATGGTCAGCCGCTCTTAGTCCCAGTTTTGCAGATTCATGACGCAAACAATACCTCTAGCATCAGGGGTGACGGATCAACACAAACCGAGTTTAGAGATAGATGGATACAACAACCCAATGCTGACACTATATATAATGCAACGTTTGTATTAGGAAATAGCCCTAGTAGATCAGATGAAACCTCAGCAGGTTTCCAAAACTTTGTAAGATTTTCAGAAAATTGGAATAATAGAACAGCCAAAATTAGTGGCAGCTTTATTCAATTGAAGCGAAGTAGCTTCGCTACAGGCCCAATTTCACCTATTTTTGCTGCAAAATCATCAACCAATGCAAGCACTACTGTCAATGACACTACCGCTAATCTCAGCCTTTTTGACTATGCACTAGACACTTATCCAAGCCCTAACGGCTCAGGTCTATTACCTTTCTACAACGCACCAACAAATAGAAGTTGGGGGTTTGATGTTGGTCTTTTGTCAGAGCAACCAGACTTGTTTGCCCAAAGGTTTACCTTACCTCCAGCAGGTCGCCCGAATGAGTACTTTAGAGAAGTTGGGTCGAGATGATACCTGGGTGAAAACATTGCTCTTGTGCTGGTGAAGCTAGTAACCAGACAGGTATCGCTACAAACAGGAGTGACAGTAACTTATGCAAATGCAGTTTCTAATGAATATCGCCAGGGCTGTCCATCTGCATCAATACCATCTGACTTGCCACCGTCATAAATGCTGTAAATATTGGGTAAATTGCGATGTCGATAAGGAAACAAGTTAAGAAACAAACATTACAGACAGCAAAAGTGGGCAAGATACATCTGTCTTATCTACGAAACAGCGAAGGGGGTTTCACAATTGTTGAATCTTTGGTAGCGATACTTGTAGTTAGCATTTTCCTGTTAGCGATCGCACCAGTTCTTTCCCTCTCAGTGGCAACCCGTGTACAATCCAAACGGATAGAATTAGCTACTCAAGCTGCCAGAACATACATTGATGGGGTGAAGACTAAGAAAATTTTGGCCCCATCTGGGCCAACCACCGCTACCACCCTAACAGGAACTAGCGCCCCTACAGCTACGGGAACACTCACATGTAATACTACCCCCACAAGCCCGGTAGCATCTAACTGCTCAGTTCCAACACCTCTAATAGGCACATCCTTATACTGCATAGATTTTGATGGCAATAGTACCTGTGAAATTACCAGTGTCACAGATATGGTTGTACAGGGTTTTCGTCCAAATAACAACACTTCCACCGCAGGATATGCTTTAGGAGTGCGGGTTTATAGAGCTGATGCTTTCAAAGAAAACACTACTCTTTCTAGAAACAATGCTTCAGGTACTAATAACGAAAAAGTGACACAAGCTACTTTTACCGGAGGTGTCGGTCAGCGCAAAGCACCTTTGGTAGAAATGACAACAGATATCAACGACACTGAACCTAAATATAGTGACCTTTGCGCCCGTATTAAAGGATCAGATCCAACTAATAATCCAAATGATATTGGTTGCAGTAATTAAATATTGATTGTTAAATATTTCTCAATAAAAGGGAAACCGCAGGATGATAAATTCACTGAAATTTATCCTGAGTACTCAATTAAAACGCTCTGGAATAAATAAGACAATTAACGGCTTTACCCTGATTGAACTGCTAGTAGCTATGGTAATGGCAGTATTAATCATAACGCCTTTAATGGCTTTTATGATTAATATTCTAGATGGCGATCGCAAAGAACAAGCCAAGGCAACTTCTGAGCAAGAAATCCAAGCAGCATTAGATTATATCGCTCGTGACCTACAACAAGCAGTTTACATCTACGATGCTGATGGTGTTACCAGAAACACAAATACTACTATTACTAGTTCAGGCATTAAAGACCAAATACCACCACTCAAGTCTGCTTCTAGCTGTAGTGATAGTAGTATTTGTAAACCAATACTTGTTTTTTGGAAACGTCAGCTTATAGCTGATAGTGTTGGTATTGCTGCCAGCAGTCAGACTAGTGCCACAGATACAGATGATGGCTTTGCTTATTCATTGGTAGCGTATTACTTAATCACCAATACAGATAGTGCAAACTCTACATGGTCTAAAGAGGCACGAATTGGTAGGTTTGAACTTGAAGGCCCGGTGAATGCGGCTAATGCAAATACAACAGGAAGTAGAAGTGATAGTGGATTTAATACGCTACCACTAAATAAGAGCGGTGCTTCGCTCAAAGAAAAGATGAATCAATGGCAGAAGGACACTCCATCAGCTAATTACTCTACTGATAGTCCAGTTGTAACTTTGATTGATTACGTTAGCACCACTGCACCACCTAGCGCTAGCACTGCACCTTGCTCTACTCCAAAACTTGTAGGCAGCCAAACAAGTGGATTTTTTGCTTGTGTCGATGCCACTGAAGTTTTAGCACAGGTGTACATCAGAGGCAATGCACTTGCTCGTCTGCAAGATAATAACTTAACTTCCACTGATAACTTAAAAAGTTATTTTCCAAGTTCGAGCATTCGAGTGCAAGGACGCGGATTTTTATTTACTAAATAACCTCTTGCTAATAAATCAAAGGTATTGTATGCATGGCGCAGCTTTATTGAGTTTAAATAAAATTCCTAAACAATTTTTAACAGAAACACCAAAGCAGGCATCTCTGGCAAACAAACTTCGCAACACATCTGCATACTTCTACAAAGATGCTGGTTTTAGCCTGATAGAATTAATAGTAGTAATACTCATGGTAGGAATTTTATCAGCGATCGCAGCTCCTAGTTGGATTGCCTTTGTAAATCGACAGCAGATAAATAAGGCTAACGACGCTGTTTTAGGCGCACTACAAGATGCACAGCGCCAAGCTAAAAACAAAAAACTTAGCTACAGTGTCAGTTTTCAGAAAAATACCACAACCCAAAATGTAGAGGTTGCTATTTATCGAACCGATATTGGAACCCCTATATGGAAAAATTTAGGGGCGGATGTAGGGCTTAATTCTAATAAATTGCTGCTAGGTACAAATCTTAGTGGTGAAAACACTGCTAATTCTACAACTAATTCTCCTGCATCTTATCTTACCCCAAGTACGCCAGCAAAAATTACCTTCGACTATATGGGGGCTTTACCAACTGCAAATTTTGGAACAGCTATACCCCCTTCGACAGAGACACCTGGATTAAAAATAGTGGTAGCATTACCAAGCTCGGCAAATTCCACATTGCCCAGTAGCGTAAAACGATGTGTCATTGTAAAAACTCTCTTAGGCTCAATGCTCACAGCAAAAGACGATAAATGCGATTAAGTAGTTTATGCAGTAATCTTCATTCAAAGATACGCAATAATACTGTACATAAAACTGCACATTGATAGCAAAATTGAAATATCGGGTGCAGTTTTAATCTTTGATATATCTAAGAGCCAGTAATAAATTAGACCATTGGCTGAACATATAAAAAACTTCCTAATCAAAATATCAAAATGCAGCGTTTGTTAAATGAATGAAAACCTTGATATTACTGTAGCTATCCCAACTTATAACGGTGAAAGTCGTTTACCTGAACTACTAGAACGACTACAAAACCAAGTAAACACAGAAAACTTATCTTGGGAAATTATAGTTATAGACAACAACAGCACTGATAAAACAGCTAAAGTTGTTCAAACTTATCAAAATAATTGGCGATGTCCTTACCCTTTAAAGTATTGCTTTGAAGCACAACAAGGCGCAGCTTATGCCCGAAAAACAGCAGTTGCAGAAGCTAAAGGTAGAATTAATAGGTTTTCTAGATGATGACAACTACCCAGTATCAAATTGGGTATCAGCAGCTTATGCTTTTGGTGAAAAATACCCCAAGGCGGGAGCTTATGGCAGCCAAATTCATCCTGACTGGGAAGTAGAACCACCAGAAAACTTTCAGCGAATCGCTCCATTCTTGGCAATTACAGAGCGTGGTAATTTGCCACTATTATATGAAGCAGCAAAAAAATTACTCCCTCCCTCAGCCGGACTTGTTGTTCGTAGGCAAGCCTGGTTAGAAAATGTACCAGATAATCCTATTTTAACTGGTAGAGCTAAAGGCAATATGCTTACTAGTGAAGACTTAGAAATGTTGTCTTATATCCAAAAATCAGGATGGGAAATTTGGTATAACCCAGAAATGGAAGTTTTTCACAAAATTCCAGAGTTCCGTTTACAAAAAGATTATTTGATTCCCTTTTTTAAAGGTATTGGACTTAGCCGTTATGTAACTAGAATGATTAATGTTGAACACATATATAGACCAATTGCTCTTTTAGTCTATATGATAAATGACCTGCGTAAAATTATTTTGCACTTCCTCAAATATAGAACTCTGTTGAAAACTGATTTAGTAGCTGCTTGTGAAATGCAACTGTTTTTAAGCAGTCTAATTAGTCCTTTTTATCTTTGGAATAATGGGTATTTAACTAAAAAAATAATTAAAAAATAAGATTTATATAATATATGGAAAAATATGGGCTTGAAAAAATAGATTTTACTATAGCTATTCCTACATATAATGGAGGAAAACGTTTACCCAAAGTTTTAGATTTGCTCCTAAATCAGGTAAAAATAGAAAATATAAATTGGGAAATTATTATTATTGACAACAATAGTAAAGATGAGACGAAGAAAGTAACTGATGATTACCAAAGAAACTGGAATCACAACTTCTCATTGAGGTACTTTCAGGAAAAACAACAAGGAATAGCCTTTGCCAGAATGCGAGCTATCAATGAAGCTAGAGGAGAATTTATTGCATTCATAGATGATGATAATCTACCATCATCTGATTGGGTTTTTCAAGCTTATACTTTTGGCAAAGAACATCCTCAAGCTGGTGCTTGGAGTGGTCAAATCCACGGTGATTTTGAAGTAAAACCCCCAGAAGAGTTTACAAGAATTCAAGCCTTTTTAGCGATTAGGGAACACGGACTAAAACCATATTTATTTGATGCAGATAATTTAAGACTTCCTCCAGGTGCTGCATTGGTTGTTCGTAAGCAAGCTTGGTGTGAAAGCGTTCCTGAAGAATTAGTTTTTAAGGGTAGACTAAGTAAATTGATGGTTGGTGGGGATGATACAGAAGCTCTCTTATATTTGCACAAAGCAGGTTGGGAAATCTGGTATAATCCAGCGATGCATATCAATCATCAAATTCCATATTGGCGGTTAGAAAAAGACTATTTACTAGTGCTAGCGCGTGGATGTGGTCTGTGTATTTTCCAACTACGTTTGATCAATGCTAAAAACTGGCAAAAACCAATAGTTTTAGTCAAAACTATCTTGGGAAATTTACACCGAATATTACAACATCTTATGAAGTATAGAGGTCAATTAGATACTAATTTAATTGTACTTTTTGAAATTAATTTTTATTTGGCTAGTATGATAAGTCCTTTTTATTCTCTTAAATGGAAGTTAGACAGAATTTTAGGAAATACAACAAGGGAGCATCCGCTTTTAGAAAAAACACCGGACGATTGGAAATCGCGGCTATACAGAATAAACCCGCCTGCGCGGGTTTTATAGAGTCCGCGCAGGTGGACTTCGTATAGCCCCAGACTTCTAGTCTGTTTGCGTAGCGTGCGTCTTAGCGCAGGGCAATCTAGCAAAAGTTGATGCTCCTTACAACAAGATGATTAAATAAATTTTGGATGTAACAATGATTTCTGTAATTATCCCAGCTTACAATAGCGAAAAAACCATTAAAGAAACAATTCAATCTGTTTTAAATCAAACTTTTGCTAACTTTGAATTAATTATAATAAATGATGGTTCGCAAGATTCAACGTTAGATATCATCACACAAATTAAAGACCCTCGAATAAAAGTATTCTCTTATGCCAACGCTGGCGGCAATGTTAGTCGTAACCGAGGGCTAAACCATGCAGTCGGAGAATTTGTTAGTTTCTTAGATGCAGATGATCTTTGGACACCGAATAAACTTGAATTTCAATTAAAAGCTCTCCAAGAAAATTCGACTGCAAAAGTTGCTTACAGTTGGACTGATTATATTGATGCGAATGGTAAATTTGTATTTACAGGTAAGCGCATTAATTTAAATGCAAATATTTATGAAACTTTATTGCTAAGTAACTTTCTAGAGAATGGCTCCAATCCCTTAATTTGTAGAGAAGCTTTAATTACATTAGGTGGCTTTGATGAATCTCTAACTGCTGCTCAGGATTGGGATATGTGGCTGCGATTAGCTTCTAAGTTTGATTTTATATGTGTACCATCTGTACAAATCTTATATCGCATAAGTGCTAATTCAGTTTCTTGCAATCTTGTCAGACAAGAAAAAGCCTGCTTGCGTGTGCTTGAGACAGCCTACAAGGAAAGACCTTCAACAGTTAAAGATAGTTGGAATATAAGCCTAGCAAATTTATACAAATACTTGACTTGTAAAGCTCTACAAACGCCGTTTAATCGACCAAAAGGTTTGGCATCGGCTATATTTCTGTGGAAGTATTTTCTTAACGACCCTTCAAGACTTAAGAACATAAATTTCACTTTAAAATTGTTATTGAAAAGTGTCATAATTTTTCTCTCGCCCACCTTGCTTTACAGTATTATTAATCGAAGCGAAGTAATAAGCCAAGAAACGGAAGGATTGCTCAACATCTGGGGAACTGAAAATCGCACAGAAAGCAAAAATGGGTATCCAGGCGCATTTACAATCTCTAGTTAATGCAAAAAATCTCTGCAATAAGCACTCTAACAGTGGTTTTACTTTACCAGAGATGTTAGTAATTGTTGTATTAGTTGGTATATTAGCTACATTGGCAATACCAAACTGGGTGGCTTTTGTAGATACTCGCCGTCTCAACACTGCCCAGAACGAGATTTATTATGCGATACGCCAAGCTCAAAGGCAAGCTACCAAAGAAAAATTGACTTGGCAAGCCAGCTTTCGTGAACAAAACGGTATTCTTCAATGGGCAGTTCATCCTGTTACAGTAAACCCATCTAGCGCTAACTGGAATAACTTGGATGCCAATGTACGCTTAGATGTAGAAACAACATTACAAATTTCCAATGGTGTTAGGCAAATTAAATTTAATTACAAAGGTAATATTGTTTCGCTACCACGAAGCATAACTATTTCTAGTAAGTATGGTGGTAAAGTTAAGCGTTGCGTCTACATCTCTACAATTTTAGGAGCAATGCGAACGGCAAAAGAGCGACCTAGAGCTAATAATGAAGGTGATTATTGCTATTAAAATATTTTTAGTTTATTCAAAAAAGGTATTGCGTGCTGAACTTACCAGCAAACTCAAAACGACACCTGATTATTTTTACTCGCTATCCAGAACCAGGTAAGACAAAAACCCGATTGATACCTGCTTTAGGAACTGTTGGTGCTGCCAATCTTCAACGGGAAATGACTGAATATACAATATTTCAGGTTCAAGAATTGCAAAAAGCAGCAGCTATATCTGTAGAAGTGCGGTTTGCAGGTGGCGATTCGCAACTTATGCAAGACTGGCTGGGGTTAGATTTAGTTTACCAGTCTCAAGGTGAAGGGGATCTGGGTTCGCGGATGGCGCGATCGCTTTTCGAGGCTTTTCAATCTGGTGCAGAACAAGTTATTATCATCGGCACAGATTGTCCTGGAGTGAATGCCCAAATTTTAACAACAGCTTTTGAGAATTTATACACTTTTGACCTTGTACTTGGCCCTGCGATCGATGGTGGATATTACTTAATTGGTTTGCGCCAACCCATCCCGGAGTTATTCGTTAACATCGAGTGGGGAACTGCTCAAGTATTCCAGAAAACCGTAGATATTGCCCAAAAAATTAATTTATCACACGTAAGCTTGTCGCCTTTAGCTGATGTTGACCGACCTGAGGATCTATCGATTTGGGAACAAGCCCTTGCAGGGAAGATGTAAAAATAAGGAAGATGAAAAAGGTATAGCAATTTTTGTATTTATGCAAGACGCACTAGGGGCCCACAGATGTCATAGGTGTCAACTTAAGCTAAAAGCCTTTTTCAAATCTCGTTTCCAGCCTCTAGGCTGGAAATGATGCTTTGGTGGCTCTGCCGCCAGCAAAGGAGGCGGAGCCTCTAAGATGGCATTCCCAGTCGGAGACTGGGAACGAGACACGAGACAATATGTAAAAGCCTTTTCTAGACAGGCTTTCAGTTAAGTTGACACCAATGCACAGATGTACGCCCCTACAAAATGCTTATATTACAAGCGATTGAGAACTGTAATAAGGAAAATCGAGTAATTAATGAGTCTTTTCTTCCAGCCCCGCATCATGTTCGTATATTAAACCACCACGAATTTCCTGAAGACACTGGACATAACAAATGTTACTGTGGTCTAGTTGAAAACCAAGAGGCAGATAGCCTTTACCAATATTGAATCTGCTTTGTGTTTCTACACAATAGTCACGGTCATAGGCACAATATTTAAGTACCTTGAAATATGAAAATCACTCGTATTCACCGCCAGTTTGAAAAACTATGGTTAACCGTTTTACTTCCGTGACTACTGCTCTCACACTGAAGGTAGTTGGAATAATCTGCATTTTGTCCTTTTTCGTTGACTTTTTGATTCTATTGTTACCCTTTCAACCTACTGATCGGGTATGGCAAATCAACTTGGCAACGGCGCTAGTTGATCGGGGAATTGTTCCTTTAGTAGGTTTAGGGCTTCTATTTGCTGCCTATTGGACTGAGAATGCTGATGCAGAAAGCGATCGCTCCCAAGGTATAGATTTAAGATTTCCCGCCTTGATCATCTCAAGTATTTTAGGGTTGATGTTTTTGCTGATTTTCCCCTTGCACTTAAATAACGTCAATCAAGCTAAGACTCAAACACTCAACCGAATCACCCAAGAAGCAGATCAGGCAGAAAATCAACTGAACACTCGGTTATCGCAATTGCAAGCACAACTGAACACCGAGCAAGGAAAAGCCCAGCTAGAGCAGCTGCGAAACCAAACCAAAACTCAGTTTAGTGAAATCCTCAAAGATGATCAAAGATATAAGCAAGCACTTGAAAGCGCTCAAATTCCCGCAAACATTAAAGAGTTACTGAAGAAGGCGAAAACAAATCCTCAAGCACTTGACAAAGCTATCGAACAACAAACAGATATTCAGACGCTGCAAACTCAACAACTGAGCCAAGTTCGCCAGCGCAGAGACGAGGCGCTGCAACAAGCTAAAGATACTGCTTGGAAGTCTGGACTGCGAATCGGAATTAGCAGTTTGCTGTTGTCCATTGGTTACATTATCATCGGCTGGACAGGCTTAAGAGGTAGGGGTGCTGTACAAGGTGGTAAACCTAGAGCTGCTGCACGCTAATCCACATTGGCATGGCAGTACGACGTATCCTGTACTGCCATGTACGCAATAGCTAATAACAATAAAAAGGCAATTATCACTCAGTAAAATCTCTATAAAACTTGCGTAATGTTCTCAATTTACATACTGACATATAACGAAGAGCTAGATATTGCTGCTTGTATAGAATCGGCAATGCTATCAGATGACATCATTGTTGTAGATTCATGTAGTAGCGATCGCACTGTGGAAATCGCTAATCGCTATCCCATCCGCGTCGTTCAACACGCTTTTGAAAGCCACGGTCGCCAACGCACCTGGATGTTAGAGTCTATTCCCCCGAAGCACGAATGGGTTTACATCCTCGAAGCTGACGAGCGCATGACTCCAGAACTATTCGCAGAATGCCAAAAGGCAAGTCAGAATTCAGACTACATTGGTTACTACGTAGCTGAACGTGTCATGTTCATGAATAGTTGGATTCGCTACAGCACACAGTATCCTCGTTACCAAATGCGCCTCTTTTGCCACGGTAAAGTCTGGTTTACAGACTATGGTCATACTGAGCGGGAAGTTTGTGACGGTGCAACTAGCTTTTTAAAAGAAACATACCCCCACTACACTTCTAGCAAAGGTTTGAGTCGCTGGATTGAAAAGCATAACCGCTATTCCACGGATGAAGCCCAAGAAACTTTGCATCAGTTGGAACAAGGAAAGGTCAACTGGCGAGATTTATTCTTTGGCAAATCGGAAGTCGAAAGACGGCGTGCCCTCAAAGATTTATCTTTGCGTTTACCCGGCAGACCGTTGCTACGATTTGTATATATGTATTTTATCTTAGGCGGATGTTTAGATGGGCGCGCCGGATTTGCTTGGTGTACATTGCAGGCATTCTACGAATACCTGATTTTGCTCAAAGTCTGGGAAATGAAATATCAACCAAAATCTAATTTGGAAGCAATGGCAATTTTGGCAAAAGAGAGTACACAACAGTTGCACTGCGCCAATTCTGAAACTACACAGGTTGATGTGGCTTGACACTCCCCACCTTACTTCGTTGAAGGTGGGGATTCTACATTCACCGTCAGAACTTGAATTAATATTTTTCACAGAATATTTTCATCAAAGCCGCTTCTGCTCAAATGTGAGTGACTGACCAGATAAAATAATTTCTTAGTTTACCCGGTGGTACTTTCACAATCATGAGCAGCTTTTGATTGAGCGCGATAGATTAGTAATACTTAAGGACTTGCAACAATCATTTACAAGTCTTACAAAGAAAAGTAACATCCTCTAAGAATAACCAACCGCTATCGGATTGGTTAATGTCTATGTGTATGCTTGTAGGAAAATAGCTGATTTCCAGCAATAAGTACGTCTTTTTGCAGCAGTCGATCTGCTGGCGTTTTGGACAGTTACTTGCTGGCAGAAAATGCCTAAAGTTAAAGTCTTCGGAATTTGACGCATCTGCTGGTATGGATACCAATAACAAAAGTTCCTCTAGCTTAAAACAGGAGAATCGGGGCTTGGTAATCGATCGCCTAAAACAGGACTTAAAAAACGACCTGATTGCTGGTTTGTTGGTAATAATTCCCTTAGCAACCACGATCTGGCTGACAATTACCATTGCTACTTGGGTAATCAACTTCCTCACCCAAATTCCTAAACAACTAAATCCCTTCGATGGGTTAAACCCAATTTTAGTAAATTTGCTGAATTTATTAGTGGGATTGGCTGTACCACTACTAAGTATTTTACTAATGGGCTTGATGGCTCGAAATATTGCTGGACGTTGGTTGTTAGATTTTGGTGAGCGCTTATTACAGGCAATTCCTTTAGCGGGGCAGGTATACAAAACTCTTAAACAGCTTTTAGAAACAATATTAAAAGATTCTAATGGTAAGTTTCGCCGTGTAATTTTGGTAGAGTATCCTCGCCGAGGAATTTGGGCGATCGCCTTTGTCACTGGTGCAATCAGCAGTGATATCCAAGCCCAAATGTCTCGCCCTGTGCTAAGTGTTTTTATCCCTACCACCCCGAATCCAACTACAGGATGGTACGCAGTCGTTCCTGAAGACGAGGTGGTAAACCTCTCTATATCCATTGAAGACGCTTTTAAAATAGTTGTATCAGGTGGCATTGTCGCCCCTAATACGCCCTTGGTTTTCCCCGAATCCACGCTGGAAGTGAAACACGACGAAATCAAGCAGGTTATTCCTGTTGAAGAAACGTGAAAAAGGCATCTGGAATCAATCTGGCAAAGTCCCAAGCCTATACGTAATAATATTGTTTTACTTTGCCAAAATTGATATAATTATAAGTTTGTCCCGCAAAAATAATCAGTTCTCGCCCAATCACCCCTCATTTTTATGCAACCCCGCAAACCCCAGCAAATTGCTCGTGAATTGGCGCTTTTAAGCCTGAGCCAATTGCCAGTCAACCCAAAAAAATTAGATAAATTGGAAGACGATCAACTAGTATCCAAGTTGGTGCTAGGAGCTGTACGCACTCTGACCTCAGAAGTGCAAGATACCCTCGATAATGCCGCAGGTGAACTGCAACGCAGTAACGATCGCCTCTTAAGTAGCCAAACTCGTGCCTCTGACCTGAATACTGCCAGAACAATGCTTCAAGAAGCGATCGCCTGCACCCAGACAGCAATCAATCAGTTGGGTACGGCAGTTGATTTCCCTGTATTGATCCAGTTAGCTAACCAGGACAAGGGAGTTCGGAATTATGCTAAAGAGCTTGTAATTACCGTCAACGAAAATCGACATATTATAGATGAACTCCTTTCTACTGCCTTAGTAGATTGGCAAGTAACTCGCCTCGCCCAAATTGACCGCGATATCCTGCAAATCGCTGTGGCAGAAATGAAGTTCTTAGGAGTTCCAGACAGTATTGCCATCAACGAAGCTGTAGAACTAGCTAAACGCTACAGTGGAGACGATGGTCATAGATTTATTAACGGTGTTTTACGCCGAGTCACGGAGCAGAAAAAAACTGCATAGTACTGCTGTGTAATTTGTAATTCGTAATTACTATACTGCTGTGGAGACAATTCTGTAGCCGCTTCTGGGGCTTCCTCTGAGGGCAGAATTTTTGGAGGGAAGCCTCTGTTTTACAGATTCTACTCAAACTGGCGTTAAAAGGTGAGGATAACCCGGAAGTTTTCACCCCAAGAAAAAGTGCAAAGTTAAATTAAACTCATAACTTATAACTAATAACTCATATAAACAATACTGCTGCAATGGTTTTTAATTGGTTCCGTCGTCAATATAACGATTCCTCTGACACCCCCCCCGCTCAGAAACAGGAAGAAACTCCTCCTGTACAAGAACCCCAACCAGAGCCAGCCGAAACGTCAACACCAACTGCTGAAACTGCACCAGACACAACGGCAGACTTGTTGGCATTTGCTAAAGCTGCCTACAAAAATATTCAGCAAAAACAACAAGTTGAGGTAGTAGAAACCCCACCTGATTCAGCAGATAACGCAGCACAACCTGAAACTGTAGAAACACCAATTGCGGAAATCACTGAACCAGAAACAACTGAAGAACCTGTTACTACAATCCTAGAAACAGCACAGGCAGATATTATCCAAGCTGCTACTGAGGAAGAAATTATAGAAGATTCCTCAGTAGCAGCAATTGCTGAAGAGCCAGATGTTTCCACCCCAGAACTCACGGCAAATGAAACTGAACCAACTACCACCGAACCAATAGCTACGCCAGAGGCAACACAACCAACAGCACTATCTTTCTTAGAACGGGCGGCAGCAGAACGGCAAGCCAAGCTAGAACAACTAGTAGCCACCGCCATTGAAGTTCCAGAACCGGAGGTAGTACAGCCAGTAGCTACAACCTCAGATACAGATGAGGAAATTCCCGGATTGGTATTTGATGATGGGTTTGTCTGGTCGGCGAGAGTTTTGGCCGCTCAAGGTAGAAGTGCAGAAGACGTTTCTATTGAAGAAATTACCTGGCTGAAAAAGCTCCGGCAAGGGTTAGATAAAACTCGTCGTAGTATTCTTAACCAACTGAAGGCGATCGTTGGTCAAGGGCCGCTAAATCAAGCTGCTGTGACAGAAATTGAGGCATTGCTCTTACAAGCTGATGTGGGTGTAGAGGCGACAGACTTTATTATCAATGCCCTACAGACAAAACTTCGAGAAGAAGTTACCGCACCGGAAGAAGCAATCGCTTACCTGAAAAAAATCCTCCGGGATATGCTGGATGCGCCAAGCAAAGCATCCCACAAAACTAGCTTTACTCCAGAAAAAGAAACCTTAAATATTTGGTTAATCACCGGGGTAAATGGTGCTGGTAAAACCACCACCATCGGCAAAATTGCCCACCTGGGACAAAAATCTGGCTATAAATGCTTGATTGGGGCAGCAGATACCTTCCGCGCTGCTGCTGTGGAACAGGTAAAGGTTTGGGGTAGTAGAAGTGGTGTGGATGTCATTGCCAATCCGGGAAAGAATACAGATCCGGCAGCAGTTGTATTTGATGCGATCGCTGCCGCCCAAGCCCGTCAAACCGAATTACTTCTTGTAGATACAGCCGGACGACTGCAAAACAAGAAAAATTTAATGGACGAACTCGGTAAAATCCGGCGAATTATCGACAAAAAAGCCCCAAATGCCAAAGTAGAATCTCTTTTGGTTCTAGATGCAACTTTAGGACAAAATGGACTGCGGCAAGCTGAAGTCTTCTCTCAAGCTGCCCAACTGAGTGGCGTTGTCTTAACCAAGCTAGATGGTACCGCCAAAGGTGGTGTTGCCCTTGCCGTTGTGCAGCAGCTGGGTTTGCCCATTCGCTTTATTGGTGCTGGTGAGGGAATTGAAGACCTACGCCCCTTTTCTAGCTATGAGTTTGTCGAAGCTCTCTTGAGTGGTTAATTGAAAAACTTGGAGTTAAAAATTTTTCTTGACAAACTCATAAATTTAGGGATAACTGATCTGGTATTATCACTTGAACTAGCTAGAAACAAAATGCTAGAAACAGATCAAGTTCTAAAATTATGAGTTTGTCACCATAAATGTGTGACTTTTGCTCAATTTTCAAGCTTGTCAAATTTAAATTGACGGGTAAGCAAGTTCATAGTAAATCTTTTGTCGCTGACTCAAAAGATTGGTTTATTTCATTTTTATCCCATTTCAATGGGTTTAATTTTTGCATCTTCAGCAACTCAAAATTTGCAAAATGAGAAATTTAAAATGGAATAACTCAATCTTGGCAATTATTCCAGCAATTATGGTGTATAAAGTAAGTATTTGAAAACTTATTTACATTATTCTCAGGTTTGGGGATGAATGTAAGTCTGTTTTTTAGCAAACAAACCTAGATTTGACAGCTTCTAGAGGTTTTAACTCAAAAGATTTCTAGCCTCCTAATTGTCTCTAACCAAACAGTGACTCGAAAGCATCATAAATTATTCTTTGAATAAAGTATTTTTATGACTTTAGAGATATGCTTTGGGAATAAAGTTATGAAAAAATGAAGAGCTTTCTGAACTATCAACAAAACTAGTAATTTTTACGGTATGGGCTGGCACTAAAAATACATGATCTGAAATCACTAAAATTCCATCAAAAATGCAAGAAGCAAATAAAATACAAAATACTGCTAAAATTTGCCCGTTACGTCTTTATACTCTTGCTAAAATGACAAGTCTTGCCTAAATATGGTTTAGCAATGCCATAGCCAAAAGATTTATAAGTAATCTAAAATCTGCCAATATAAAGTGCAATAGTACCTGTGCCTGTGTCTCAACTGCCCTCTCAACCCACTGACAGCAATAGTAGTGCCGCGACAGATGTCACACCAGTCGTGGCACTCAAAGAACTCGTGGCAAGGTTGCACCGGGAACAGAACAAAATTCAAGATTTGCTAAGTTCTTTAGGATTTGCCCTGAGAAGTTTCAATAATTTGAATCAGTTCTTAGAACTTATCCCGCTAATGGCAACAAGAGTAACAGATGCAGACGGTAGCGCCTTGTTTCTCTACAAACCTAATGGTCAAGTCAGGTTAGAACAGTTACATTGGCAAGATAGTCGTCAGCGAAAGGATATCCGCAAAGCGCTAGAAATAGCCAGCAGTCAAATTACCCTAATACCCAATAGTGCCCCCCTAGCCAATGCCACGGGGATTTTGGATGACCAGATGCATCGCTATTTGGGGCCAGATGTGCAAATCTTTGGCACGGCGATTCTAGTAAAGCATACAGAACGAGGATGGCTCTATGTTTTGAGCCGCGATCCAGAATATAGTTGGACAGAAACTAGACAAAAATTAGTTAGGTTAGTGGCAGACCAAACAGCAGTAGCGATCGAAAACGATGAACTAGCTGTAGAACTAAGAAAAAAAGAACGTCTAGATCAAGAACTAGAAATTGGTGCAGAAATTCAACGACGACTTTTGCCACGTCAATGCCCCGTAATCCCTGGTGCAATCTTGGCGGCACGTTGTAAACCTGCCAATCGTGTCGGCGGAGACTACTACGACTTTATTGCTACCAATCACAATAAAATTCAGCCCAAGATTAAAGGCAGCACGGAAACTAGTTGCTGGGGTTTGGTTATTGGAGATGTGATGGGCAAAGGTGTCCCAGCAGGGCTGATTATGACGATGATGCGGGGAATGTTACGGGGAGAGGTACTACATGGCAATTCTCCAGCCCGAATTCTGCAAAACTTAAATAGAGTTATGTATGCGGATTTAGAAAATTCACACCGTTTTGTAACGCTATTCTACTCAGAATATAATCCCCATAACCGAATTTTGTCTTATAGCAATGCGGCACACAATCCTCCTTTGTGGTGGCACGCGGCGACAAAAACTGTCAGCCGTTTAGATACTCTAGGAATGTTAATCGGTTTGGATGCTAACAGCCAATATGAAGATGCCCAGGTACAGTTAGAGCCTGGGGATACAATTATTTACTATACAGATGGCTTGACTGATGCTGCTGCTGCTGGTGGCGATCGCTTCGATGAAGATAACTTTGTAGCTGGCTTTAATACAGCTTGCAAATACTGCAATGGCCCAGAAGAGATTGTAGATTACCTTTTTGACCAAGTTCAGCAATTCATTGGTGATGATAAGCAAAACACTGATGATATGACACTAGTGGTTATGCAAATTTTATAGTAATTAGCCATTTTTCCTTGATCAAGTCATCAGTGAATTGGTTAAAGCTGATGGTTACTGGGGATTCACGACAGTAATTCTACAAAATTTAATTTTTTATTTTTTCTTTAAATTTCCGTAGCGATCGCCTAAATAGTCGCATATCAAGCTTTTTAGTGAGTTGTTTATATTCAGCCTTTAGGAGGATACATAAAAAATGATCCTTAGAATACTTTTCCGTTAAAGTAAAAACTATATATTTTGCACATCTAGCACAGTAGGAAACGTCAAGGGGGAAAGCAGGTAAAAGGTAAAAAGCACAAGGTAAAAAGTAAAAGGTAAATTTACTTCTTCATTTTTGCTTTCTTTCTATTCTTGTGACACAAGCATTTAGCCTGCTCTCTCTTGGCGTTTTAATTTTTCCTTTCTCCGCCGTAGCAAGTTCACAACAGTTACGACGGAGTTTTGCTTTCTTTGTTTCTTCGGTCTAGACTTAGTTGTTTTAAACTTCCTCGTTATTTAAGCTGCTAATCTTCATTTAATGATTTGTCAAGATATTTCTGAAAATATTTTAGATGGCTATTCTTGCGCCCCAGCTTTTTGTAGACTCCGCACCACATTTTTGTAACCATTAAATTCTGCAATCATCAAAGCAGTATAACCGCCCCGGTTTTTCAAATTCATATCTGCCCCAGCTTGCACTAATAACTGCACAATTTCGCCATAACCTGCTGAGGCAGCCCACATTAATGATGTTGCTTTTGCTGAGTCTTGAAAATTCACATCTGCCCCCTTTGCCAGCAGCAAATGTATAATTTCTGTGTGCTTGCGTTCGGTTGCCTTGATCAAAGCAGTTTTGCCATCATCCCCCGGAGTGTTGGCATCAGCACCATAGTCTAGCAACACTTGCACCGTTTGGATGTGTCCTTGTGATGCCGCCAACGTCAAAGGTGCTTTCACCAAGATTTTTCTCATTAATATCTCCTCCAGAACGCAGCAGTGCCTCAACGATATGGCTGTGTCCCTGCAATGCTGCTACAAGCAGTGGCGTATCACCCAGACGGTTCTTAATTTGGACATCTGCACCCTTGTTAAGTAAACACTTGCACAACATCAATGTAGCCTTCTACAACGGCAAGATGTAGGGCAGTTTCACCATCTTGATCTTGGAGATTAATTTCAGCACCTCGATCTAGTAAAAGCTGCTGCGATCGCACTATGTCCACCTGCTGCTGCTGCCGATAATGCAGTTCCACCATCGGCATTTTTCAGACTCACATCAGCCCCCGCCGCCAGCAGTGCTTCCACAACCTCCAGATGTCCCAAATCTGCTGCTAATGTTAAGAGTGTTTCACCCTCACCATCTGGAATATTGACATCGACACCAGTTTGAAGAATTGTTTGTAAAACTTCTATTTTTCCCTGCTTAACGGCAAGTTTTAAGGCAGTATCATCATCTTTATCTGCGATATTAACTTGGGCACCAGCAGCCAATAAAACTCGCACTACATCGATATAACCTTTGAGTACTGCTGCCATTAAAGCTGTGCTGCCATCTTCATTAGTGGCATTAACATCAGCACCTTTAGACAGTAAAAACTGCACAATGTCAAGCTGTTTGGCACTAGCAGCCAACATCAATGCCGTCAAACCATAGAGTTTTCTGGGTAAGTTAATATTTGCCCCAGCATCCAGCAGCGATCGCACAATTTCGGTATAGCCTAAATTAGCAGCAAACATTAACGCTGTAGTGCCTTGGCGATCGCACGCGTCCACCTTCGCACCAGCAGCCAGTAGCGCACACAGCCCCTTGATATCGCCATTTTTAGCGGCTTTTAGCAGCAAAGTATCGTTGTTTTCAGTCATGAATGAGATCCCACACAGGGGTTTTGTTCATCTACCCTCAAAATTTAGTCTGAGATTGTTTATCCACTTTGGCAAGAGGGCAAAGGAAAATTGCAGAGTGAAGATGGTGGAACCTCTTTTAATTTGTGCAACATTAAGCACACAAAATAGAGTTATGCTAATTTTTATGAAGATTTAATAATTAGGTGAGAACACAATGAGTCTGGAACTTTCTACGTCGGTAAAATATTGGCTGAACTTTTTTCACCCGGTGCTGATGTGGGCACTATTAGTATTTTCAATTTATGCTGCCTACTTGGGGCTACAAGTACAGCGTACCAGAAATGCTCAGGGAGAAGAAAAGAAAGAACTGATTAAAGGTAGATATAACGTCAGACACTACCAAATCGGTTCTATACTCCTAGCTTTGATGGTGACAGGTGCGATCGGCGGGATGGCTGTCACTTACATCAATAATGGTAAGTTATTTGTCGCGCCTTACCTGTTAGCAGGATTGGGCATGACAAGTCTAATTGCATTTTCTGCTGCCTTGTCCCCTTATATGCAGAAAGGGGCAAATTGGGCGCGTGCAACTCATATTTTGATAAATTTCACGCTTTTGGGACTTTTTGCTTGGCAGGCTGTTACTGGCGTGCAAATTGTCCAAAGAATTCTCACTCAAGCATAGTCATTTGTCCTTTGTCATTTGTCATTAGTGTATGAGAAATGACAAAGGACTGTTAAATCAGTGCTTTTGTTTAGAATTAGCAGCAAACGGTATTTCTAAAGATTTATGAAAATTTTCCTGAACTTTACGAGTTAAGCGACGGGAGACTTGGCGGACAATTTGGTTAAGTAAGCGATCGCCTGTAGATTGAATTATAGACTTGGGTAATCGCTGAATAAATCGGGGAAAGTGAAGATAAACTATCAAATCCAATTCCCATTCAACCCTTGTAACCTCGGCAATATTACTGCAACCATCGTTTCCGATTAACTGTAGAGATGCCGATAGTCTACGTCATAACCAGGCGGTTGGTAGTCAGGAATGGGGATTGTACGGATGTGGTAAATACCCTCATCTGGGGGCAACAATTCCAAACCAATTTTCGGTTCTACTTCATAACCAAAAGAACCAAAACGACCAATTGTTAAAGCATAGCCATTTTCCCCAAGAGATTGTACCTTCATCGGTTCAGCGCAGCGCGAAAACCATGAGGCATGAGTATTAAGATACTCAGCAACCTGATCTACTGGGGCAGCCATTTCCATAAAATCTTGATAACGACCATAAAATTTTGTGGGCGTCGCTATATTTGTTTGTGTTAATGTGTCCTCGCCTT
Source organism: Nostoc cf. commune SO-36 (assembly GCF_023734775.1). NCBI lineage: Bacteria > Bacillati > Cyanobacteriota > Cyanophyceae > Nostocales > Nostocaceae > Nostoc > Nostoc commune. The sequence continues at coordinate 3,489,118 of NZ_AP025732.1, forward strand.
CTTCTTGGCTGGACGCTACAGGTAAAACTGCTTCTGTTATTTCCCAGGATTTATATTCGCCTTTTCTTGAAAGCATAAAAGGATTACTGTATACATTGGCGTTCGTCTATATTAATGATTCCCCACACACCTGGGTCATTTTGTATTCAGATTCTATTTTGACTGAAACCTCATGAATCTGCCATCACCTCCATAGAATTACTAAAATAAAGAATTGAACAAGCACACAATAGTTTCCCAGGATAGCATTTCTCATGAAAGCATTTGTAGCAGGGGCAACCGGTGAAACAGGTCGTCGGATTGTGCAAGAATTGGTAGTGCGGAATATTCCCGTCATAGCCCTGGTAAGGGATATAGACAAAGCTAGAAGTATTCTGTCTCCTGAAGCCGAATTAGTGATAGGCGACGTATTACAACCAGAAAGTTTGACTGCGGCGTTTGGAGATAGCACAGTTTTGTTGGTTGCGACTGGGGCAAAACCTAGCTTTGACCCCAGTGGCCCCTATAAAGTGGATTTTGAAGGGACTAAAAATTTAGTAGATGCCGCTAAAGCAAAGGGAATTAAGCATTTTGTCTTAGTTTCGTCTTTGTGTACTTCAAAGCTTTTTCATCCACTGAACTTGTTTTGGTTGATTTTGTTGTGGAAAAAACAAGCTGAAGAGTATATCCAAAAAAGTGGTCTTACTTATACGATTGTGCGGCCTGGGGGGTTGAAGAATGAAGATAACTCTGACCACATTGTGATGCAGAGTGCAGATACACTGTTTGACGGTAGCATCCCCAGGCAAAAAGTGGCCCAAGTTGCTGTTGAGGCGCTGTTTGAAGCAGATGCACGCAATAAAATTGTTGAGATTATTGCCAAACCTGAAGCAGCATCGAAAACCTTTGGGGAATTATTTGCTAACGTTGTTTGATGAAAAAGTTGGGAGACGCGATTAATCGCGTCTGTACAAATTCCTTACTTCTAAATTGAGTGAAGCAACTGGTGAACTTTGTCAGAATGAGTTCGTCAATCATTGTTGCTAGCAAAAGAGCGAATTTGAAGGAGTCGGACTCTGAAAGGCTTTGAATTCAAAGGTGTTGAAAAACTTATTGGGCCAATAGCTGCCCTTCTCGGTTTTGTGTATTTGTTGCAATGGTACATTGGAGACTTGCGATCGCCTTCTGATCCCATCTTTGAAAATAAACAGCCGCCTTTGGTGATGAAACAGGGCGACCCTTATATCCGCGCTTTAATGCGAACCATTTCGGCGAGTGAAGCCAGTGGGAACCGTCCCTATTCGCTGTTATATGGTGGACAGCAAGTCAACGACCTTAGCCGTCATCCTGAAATATGCGTCACAATTATCACAGGCCCCAACACAGGTAATTGTTCCACTGCTGCTGGCAGATATCAAATTATCAATATTACTTGGTATCGTTTAGCCCCCCTTTATCACCCAAATCCAATGCAAATGATGTTTTGGACTGCTTATAGTTTTGAAGCAGAATATCAAGATGTAGTAGTTTACCGTTGGTTGAATGATTCTAAAGTTTGGGGAACTGATATTTCTCAACTGTTGCGTCAGGGAAAGTTAAATGATGTTTTGCGGCGACTCTCTCCCACTTGGACAAGTCTAGGATATGGTATAGAAACTAATTCTATTAGTAGCTCTTTGCCTAAAATTTATCAAAAAATGTTGCAAGAGGAATTAACCGCAGCTAAACAACCAATAGCCCCGAATTTGACACCATCTCCAACTCCTTCTAGGAAGGCAGTAAAGAAGCAGTGAAATTATCCTAATTTTTAACTTGCTGTGGATAAAAATTCTTTGACATTTTCCACAAATGCCAAGGTATTTTCAAAGTGGATATTATGTCCAGCATTACTAATTATTTTTAGCTGGGCAAATTTACATAGTTTAGCTATTTCTATATTAATAGATATAAATTTTTCATCATATTCACCAGCTAGTAAGAGCAGAGGAATTTTATTATTTGGTAACTTTTCCCATAAAGAAGGTTGGCATCCAGTACCCATAAAGCGCAGTGATTTATCTAATTCCTCTGGATTGTTCTGCAACCGACTTTCTACCATGCGATCGTATTCTGGATGATTTTTTATATAACCAAAAATCGGTTGATTGTACCAATTAGATAGAAAAGTTGCGAAATCACTTTTTTCAATACTTCTTGTTAATTTTCTACCTATTTGCGTATCAATTTTAATGCGTTCTAATCGTTCTGCTTCTGTTGGCAAGCCTGGAGAAGCTGACTCTAGGACAACTTTTAAAAAACGTTCGGGAAAATGCAGGGTGAGGTATAAAGCCAATCTCCCACCCATTGAATAACCAACTAAGAAGCATTCGGAAATTTTTAATTCATCTAACAAGTTGATTAAAGCATGAGCAGTGTTTACCATTGTATAATAGTCATTCCCACCCAAAACTTGAGTTTTACCATGTCCGGGAAGGTCAAGTGTTAAATATGAAAATTTGTCAAATAGTAATTTTATAGGTTCATCAAATTCATCAATTTTACTCATGAAGCCATGTAAAAAAAGAATTAGTGGCTTATCTAGAGTGCCGATTAAAGAATAATGAAATTGATAATTTTTTATTAGCACAATCTTAACAAAAACTCTCTTTTTTGCACAAATTTGCACAAAATATTATCTTATAAAATAAGCTCCTTTTCTTGTTCCCTTTTTCTAGGAGGAAATAAGGAAAAGTCTATTAAAATAAGTTTGTTACCACTTCGCAACATGATATTGCCGTGGTGAATATCACGATGCACTATTGAATTTTTATGTATCGCTGTTAGTGCATCACGAATTTAGCAAATGCATTCTACATTATTTTTTTAAATTCTTAAGGTAAAAATCGATCTAAAGCAGCTTTTAACTGTTTAAGTTCAACGTCAATATTACCTTCTTGTGCGGCTCTACCAATACACTCAGTTAAATGTTCATCCAAAACAATTCGCGCTACCCGATCCAATGCGCCCCGAACTGCGGCAATTTGCAGTAGAACATCAGGACAAGGGGTACTTTGCTGCACCATTGTCTTGATACCACGAACATGTCCTTCTATACGTGATAATCGATTGACGATTCGCCGTAAAGACTCTTCGCTATGGATGTGAGGATGAGGCAACTCTCCAGTTTCATAAGTATGATCTGTATGCTCGTGGTCTGTATCGTGATAGTGGGAATGTTCTGCTTGCTGAGATGTTGGCAAGGATTCCTTACCTAATCGGTTTGATCCATTCATGGGTTATCAAAGGACTTGTAATACTCAGATCGTAGCCTAGTAGTTGACCAAAATTTACCCTCATTTCCCTCACCCCCTAATCTCTACTCCCTACTACCTCTAATTTCACTACCGCCGATTGGCTTTTTCTTGGGGAATAATCTCTGTCACTACCCTACCGCTAGAACTGCCGCCTTTGACAACAATATTTTCTGTTTGTAGATTACCAACGGCTGTTTCACCCGCAAAATTTAACGGTGGGTCAATTTGTCGATAAGTCACATTTCCTTGAGCTTCAACTAACTTATTGTCTAAATACCAAGTTAATGTATTGGATCTTAGAGACTGGCGACGCTGACCAACGGCGTTGACGTTACCTTTTAAATAAACAGTTTTTTGTGGTATTTTCATTTCACCTTGATTGGCTGTCACTGTGATATTTTCGGCACGTTGGAACATTCGCGTAGGCGAGTTTGTGGTAACAGTTTCTGCGTTCATGTTCCAGATCATAGAGTTACTAGCTATTTGCAGTGGTGGGTCTAGTAATTCTAGTTGGGCATTTTGCGAGACAGTGGCAATTTTGGTTTTTAAGTTGACTTCGGCAGAATTTCCTTTGCCGCGATCGCTAATTTTATTATCTTTGTAGCGGTCAATTTCTATGGGGCGATCGCCAATCAGTTTTTCTTCTTTAATATTCCAGATTAAATGCTCAGTTCTCACTTGCATCTGGGGATCAGTGGAATTTGCTATTACCCCACCAGAAAATTCCATGCGCTGTTCGCGGGTTTTAACTCGCGCTTCTTGCGCCACTGCTTGTAGTTGTTTATGAGTACCATTAATCTGGTTGCGAACAATCAACAAATCTTCTTTGGGTCGCCATTCTAATTCATTACCTTGCAACACAATCCCATTACTAGGATCTGTGGCAAATATTTTACCTTTAAGAAACAACTGCTTCCCATCTTGTTCAATATCTGCTACATCTGCCTTGATTTGGTAAACTACTTTGCCATCTTGGTATAGTTCACCATAAGGACTTTCAGCCTGTCCAATTTGTTTTTCTTTGGTATATTTTGCGGTTTTAGCCCTGACTTTCCAAATCGGTCTTCCCACTTCATCTGCTTGTTCTAAGGTGACATCAAAGAAAGTCAAATTGCTATCTGAATTAGATGAAGTCTCAGTATTTTGTTGAGAAGCTGGGGGAGATTTGCCCCCACAGGCGACTAAACCAAATACCAAGAAAAAGGTCAAAGGTAAAACAAGAAAGGAGGGAGTGGAGGAGAAATTTTGAATCTTTCTCTTTCCCCATCTCCCTCTTTTATGAAATTGATACGCCATTATTCTTGGATTTCTAGGTGTCCATCACTAGTTCTGGGGTCTTCCAAAAAACCGATCCCAGATAACGGGCGGTATGGATAGCTTTGGCGAGGGGTTTTTTGAATATCCTCTTTGATAGCTTCTAAATCAATGTAGCGATCGCTTACATTAATTAAGCTGTCACTGGTCATTGAACGTAAGCTCACTACTTCTACCCGCACGCCGCGATAGCTGACTGAATTTACCGCATAAGCCAAATCCCCGTCACCGCTAACTAAAACTGCGGTATCATAAGAATCTACTAGTGCCATCATGTCTACTGCTATTTCTACATCCAGGTTAGCTTTTTTAGAGCCATCTGGTAGCTGCACTAAATCTTTAGCAATGACTCGATAGCCATTGCGACGCATCCACAGCAGAAATCCCTGTTGCTTCTCGTTTGTCCGGTCTACACCAGTGTAGAAAAAAGACCGTAGTAGTCTAGAACCGCCTGTTAATCGGCATAATAGCTTGGTGTAATCGATTTCAATCCCTAGTTGCAGTGCAGCGTAAAATAGATTTGAGCCATCAATAAATATGGCCACCCTACCCCGATTCTCCAAAACCTGTTCTGGCGTAAAGATTGAATCGGTTTCAAAATTATTCAACATCATTGTGATACCTCAATTATTATCCCTGTTATTTTTGATACAAATTACGAACTTTTAGATGCTAGTCACAGTGGCTTATGATAATGTTCCGGGGCTAATTTAATAAGTTAAGCCCCGATAAATTTTTTGAGAAAATAAGAAATTGAACAAAATCAGAGTTTGATAAGGACTAATCGTTTTTCGGGGGTTCTATTCGCTGAAAAATCGGTTGGGGTTTACCCAACTGTTGTTTGCTCGATAGTAGCCCCCATTTAGCATGGATGGCAAAAGGAGCGGTAAGTGAACTTTGTTTTTGATCGTTAAAGTTTATTCCAAAGCCCAGTTGCTGATAAATATCGCTACTGATGTTCGGAATAATTGGGGATAGCAGATAAGCTGCCAGTCTAACTGATTCTAGAACTGCGTAGAGAACCTTTTCTACTGACTCCTGCTGTCCCTGTTTATATAATGACCAAGGAGCTTGTTCATCAATAAACTTATTACTGGCTTGCGCCAGCGAAAATATGGCTACGCAGGCTTGACTGAAAGCTAGCTCTTGGTATGCTTGTTTTACCTGTTCCCCTAGACTTAAACCAATTGCTTTCAAAGGATTTTCGTCAGGAATCCCTTCATTGCCGATTGATGGGACATTATTCTCAGTGCAGTATTTTTTCACCATGCTCAAGGTGCGATTGAGCAAATTACCTAAATCATTTGCCAAATCTGCATTCAGAACATTAATGAACCTTACTTCATTAAAATCTCCATCCTTGCCAAATTCGATTTCCTTAAGGAAGTAATAACGAACGGCATCACTACCATAGCGCTCAACTAACGCTATAGGATCAAGGGTGTTACCCAGAGTTTTGCCCATCTTCTGACCATCTTTGGTCAAAAAGCCATGCCCAAATACTCGCTCTGGCAAGGGTAAGCCAGCCGACAACAGCATTGCCGGCCAATAAACTGCATGGAAGCGCAGAATATCCTTACCAATTAGGTGCAAGTTAATCGGCCACCACTTTTCTAAAGCATTTTCTAAAGTCGCTTCTACATCTGGTTCTAATAATGCTGTGACATAACCTAGCAGCGCATCAAACCAGACATAAAGGGTGTGCTTGGGATCAACTGGTACAGGAAAACCCCAATCTAGATTTACCCGTGAAATGGAAAAGTCTTGTAGTCCTTGATTGACAAAGCTGAGGACTTCATTACGCCGACTTTCTGGTTGAATAAAATTTGGCTTAGATTGATAAAATTCTGTCAGCTTAGTTTGATATTTGGATAAACGGAAAAAATAGTTTTGCTCGTCTCGCCACTCAACTTCTTTGTTAGTATGAATCGGGCAACGGTGTCCTTCTAGCAGATCCCGTTCTTCTTTGAATTCTTCGCAGGATACGCAGTACCAGCCTTTTTGTTGTCCCTGGTAGATGTCACCAGATTCCCAGACTCGCTTAAAGAATTCTTTAACGATCGCTTCATGACGAGGCGCAGTAGTCCGACTAAAGCGATCGTATTGAATGTCTAATAACTGCCATAAATTCACAAAGCTAGGAACAATTTCATCGCAAAAATCTTGCGGTGCTTTGCCTAAACTTTCTGCCGATCGCTGAATTTTTTGCCCGTGTTCATCTGTACCTGTAATTAGTAATACCTGATGCCCTAGCAGCCTTTGAAATCGTGCAACAACATCTGCTGCTATTGTTGTATAAGCACTGCCTATATGGGGGACATCGTTTACATAGTATAGAGGTGTGGTCAGTGCAAATGTCTTTTCTGTTTTATTTACTAGATTCATAGAAAATAAAAATTAACTTATTAAAACGTTTTACTTGTTAACTTGTGGCGGCAAAACCACGCAATTATACAATATTATTCAGATTTTTTCCAATAACATATTCATCCTAGCAAATTTATCAGGTCAAAAATTGTTTTCTAATATGCATCAATTAAATTCATTTTTACCTAAAAGATGGAAATTAACTAATCATAATTTTTTTGAATAGTTTATATCAGATATTCTTGTGTTGAAGAATACATAACTGAGAAGGTAAGAAATTTAGCTGCTTTTGTGGATGAGATATTTCTATCTTAAGACGGTCATGGCAATAGTAAAGAAATGTAAAAATTAAATTAAGATCAACTGCCATATTTATTGGAAAATATATTGATTAGGTATGAGTGGAAATAGCCCCCTAGAGATTTCTCGCGCTTTGGTGGCGGCACTTTCAACGCAAATGTTTCGCTATTACGAGGATCGCATTCCCCAGGATGCCAGCGTGTTGGTAGTCAGCAATCACCGCAGCTTTATGGATGCACTGATTTTAATGGCGGCGTTATCGAGTCCGATTCGCTTTGCTTGCCATCACTACATGGGACAAGTGCCAATAATGCGGGAGATTGTCACCGGACAATTGGGGTGTTTTCCTTTGGAAGAAACTCAAAACCGTCACCAAAGCTTTTTTTCGCAGTCGCAGGTGCTATTGCAGTCCAAGCAGATGGTGGGAGTATTTCCAGAAGGGACTGAATCAATGGTGAAATTTAGTCAGCCAAATCATCTGAGTGAGTTTCATCGGGGATTTGCCCATTTGGCATTGCGGGCTGATGTGCAGGATTTAGCTATTTTGCCGATCGCGATCGCCTCCTTAGAAGAAGTCAACACTTCCGGCTTCCCCTTAAAGCTTTTGAGTGTATTTGACCCTTCAGAACCCTTATTTAACCAAGGCGGTTGGCATCCTTTGGTAATTTATCGTCGAGTTGCGGTGTTAATCGGTCGTCCTTATTGGATTACGCCCCAACATCATAAAAAATATCATGGCAAACAAGCCAGAACTGTTGTGGCTGAACTGACAGAACACTGTCATGGTGAAATTAGCAATTTACTGCGTCAAGGTTGCTATTAAAAGCATTCGATTTTGAATTTTGGACTGTCTTCACGACTAACAGCTAGCATTGTTCCAAGACCTTTTTTGTTTTTGCTCAAAACTACCGAAGCTCGTAACAGCAACAATCAGCGATCCAAAAGTTTTATACCATTGACTAATGACCAATGACCAATGATCAATGACCAATGACTATCCAAGAAGTTGAGCTAAATCCTTGTTTCCTGACTCCTGAACGAGTACAGCCAGAGTATCCCCTGTTAGTATATTTGCCAGGAATGGATGGAACTGGTCAACTATTGCGATCGCAAACCGTAGGATTAGAAACTGGCTTTGATGTGCGCTCTTTGGCGCTTCCCCGGAAAGGCCTTAACACTTGGGATGCCCTAACTAAGAGTGTATTGGACTTGATCGACGGCGAATTAGAAAAAAGCTCTCAGAGAGCAGTTTACTTGTGTGGTGAATCCTTTGGTGGTTGCTTGGCAATGAAAGTCGCAATCCAAGCACCCCATTTATTTAAGCGAATTATCTTAATTAACCCAGCTTCGTCCTTTCAGCTTCGCCCTTGGTTAAGTTGGGCATCCCAGCTAACTTACCTAGTGCCAACAGGATTGTATGATATTGGCGCACTAGGCTTGTTGCCATTTTTAGCATCTTTGTCACGCATTTCTCGGAGCGATCGCCACGATTTGTTGAAAACTATGCGTTCTGTCCCAGCAGAAACCGTTCTTTGGCGGTTGTCTTTACTGCGAGAGTTTCATCTTGATGAAGAAAAGTTGGGTCACTTAACTCAACCAGTTTTGTTGATTGCCGGTGGTAGCGATCGCCTTTTGCCTTCTGTAACTGAAGTGAAGCGGATAGGCAACATCTTACCAAATAATAAAATAGTGGTTTTGCCCCATTGTGGACACGCTTGCTTGCTAGAACAAGATACTAATCTCTACGAAATTCTTGAGGCTAACGACTTTTTAGAAAGTAAAGCTGATACAGGTAGAGTTAAAAAGTAAAAAGTTGTCTATAGTTAAGGGCCATTCTAATTTCTAATTGCTTTAACAAATTGTACTTATCGAGAGATGTCAAAGCCGCTCAAACTTCGTTACAAGTTTAAAGAGAGGCTTTACAGGATGGTTTCAACCAATGGCAGACAAACCCCAAGAAACAAAGGTGAATAAATTAGTTAATTCATCCAGAGAAACTTCAGAAGTAGGAATTCAGACTCAATCATCAGTAGAAAATGAACCTTCTATATTTGAGTCTTTTATTAAAACTGTTGCTCAAACTGGCCAAGCAGTTTTAGACACAGCAGTAGGAGTGGGAGAAGCGACAGCCAAAGAAACACACAAGTTGATTGAGCAAACAACTCAAAGCAGTGGTCAGGTTGTGAATCGCCTCAGCGAAAATTGGCTGATTAGAAGAGTATCTGGAGTGTTAAATCTAAATTGGCTAATTAATGATAATAACCTTGTTGATTTGGAAAAAGCAGAAGCGGCAGCAAAGAAGCTTAAGCAACAGTATCCAAATGAATCACCCAGCCAGATTGCTCACAGAATTATGGTGGAAAAAGCAACTCAAGCAGGGACAGTGGGACTAGCCACTAGTATTTTGCCAGGTATGGCAGTTGCATTGTTGGCAATTGATTTAACAGCGACAACAAAATTGCAGTCAGAAATGCTTTATCAAATTGCATCTGTCTACGGGTTGGATTTAAAAGATCCAGCTCGTAAAGGTGAAATTTTGGCAATTTTTGGGTTGGCTTTGGGTGGAGGGCGTCTTTTGAAAGCTGCGGGATTAGGCTTGTTGCGAAATGTGCCTTTAGCGGGTGCGGTAATTGGCGCTAGTTCTAATGCAACGATGATCTATTCATTGGGGTATGCTGCTTGTCGATTTTACGAAACCAAGCTGGATGAATCAACTTCTCTGGCGTCCCCGCAGACATTAGCAACATTAAAAGCCGAAAGTGAAAAGTATCTGGAAAGTGCGATCGCTCAAGAAGCCGTGATGGATCAAATCTTAGTTCACATGATCCTAGCCAGTCATCCAGATAAGACTTTGGAAGAAATTTTGCCAGAATTACAAGCTGTAAAACTCAGTCCTAACTCGTTGGATGCCATTGCCCAAAATATCAAATCGCCTAAGTCTTTAGATATACTGCTCAATCAGCTAAATCGTGATTTTGCTGTACCCTTGCTCGTTCAGTGTAAAAAAATTGCCCAGCTTGATAATAAGACTACACGACTTGAGCAAGAAATAATAGAAGCGATCGCCAACAAATTTAATATTGACGCAAATAAAATTGGTAGATAGGGGATGGGGCATGGAACAGGAAGTAAAACAGTAAAGTTAATAGTCGTTAACGGAGTTCCGATGTGGATTAATGAGGATCAAAGACTCATTAACGGAGTTCTGAGGTGGATTAATGAGGATCAAAGACTCGTTAACGGAGTTCCGAGGTGGATTAATAAGGATCAAAGACTCATTAACGGAGTTCCGAGGTGGATTAATGAGGATCAAAGACTCGTTAACGGAGTTCCGAGGTGGATTAATGAGTATCAAAGACTCGTTAACGGAGTTCCGAGGTGGATTAATGAGAATCAAAGACTCGTTAATGGGCGCTATTTATACCAATTGGCTAAATTATAGTTACTGATTCCTGCTTCCCTATATCCAATGCCCACTCGCCTCACCATGAAACAAGAATTTTGAGCAATACTGGTACAAGAAGGAATATTTACACAAAATCTCAAAATGAAAATTCAACCGAGTGATAAGCCTTTGCTAGAGTGGGCAGGCGATAGTTTGGCAATTGGATTATTTGAAGATGCAGTAGAGTTAACCGGAGAACTGGCAACTTTAGATCAAAAGTTTTCTGGGATCTTAAAAGAACTGATTGCCGAAGAAGAATTTAAAGGTAAAGCCAATAGCACTATTTTTACCCGTGTGAATGCTGGTAGCCCAGTGCGGAAATTGATTTTAGTAGGTTTAGGAAAACCAGAAACACTAAAACCAGATACTCTGCGCCGCGCTGCTGCTGCTGTAGCTAGGGTAGGAAAGAAGCAAAAAAGCAAAATTCTGGGTTTTAGTTTTCCATTGTGGAACAATGATCCAGCAGCCAGTGCCCAAGCGATCGCAGAAGGTGTTGAATTAGCACTGTACCAAGATATTCGCTTTAAATCAGAACCCGAAGATAAAGGTTCACAAATAGAAACCGTAGATTTACTAGGATTTGGTGGACAAGAAGCCGCCATCACCCGCGCCAATCAAATTGTTTCAGGCGTAAATTTGGCACGGCAATTAGTGGCAGCACCACCTAATGCCGTAACACCAATTACTTTGGCAGAAACTGCTCAAGCGATCGCCAACGAACACGGTTTACAACTAGAAATTCTAGAACGGGAAGAGTGCGAAAAGTTAGGTATGGGTGCTTTTTTAGGAGTAGCCCAAGCTTCCGATTTACCACCTAAATTCATTCACCTGACTTACAAACCAGAAGGTACACCCAAAAAGAAACTGGCAATTATTGGCAAAGGTTTAACCTTCGACTCCGGCGGACTCAATATTAAAGGTGCTGGTAGCGGCATCGAAACCATGAAAATTGACATGGGTGGTGCAGCAGCTACCTTGGGCGCAGCAAAAGCAATTGCTCAACTCAAGCCAGATTCAGAAGTTCACTTTATCTCGGCGGTGACTGAGAACATGATTAGCGGCCGTGCCATGCGCCCAGGAGACATTCTCACAGCATCAAACGGCAAAACAATCGAAGTGAACAACACCGACGCTGAAGGACGTTTGACCTTAGCAGATGCCTTGGTGTATACCGACAAATTGGGATTAGATGCGATCGTTGATTTAGCCACCCTGACTGGAGCCAACGTCATTGCCTTGGGTGAAGATATTGCTGGTTTATACACTCCCGATGATGCTGTAGCTTCCCAGATCGAAAAAGCTGCGGAAACTTCAGGAGAAAAGATTTGGCGAATGCCAATGGAAGAAAAATATTTTGAAGGGCTAAAGTCTGGCATAGCGGACATGAAAAATACAGGCCCGCGCCCAGGCGGTGCAATTACTGCTGCCCTTTTCCTCAAACAATTCGTCAAACAAACCCCTTGGGCGCACATAGATATTGCTGGCCCAGTGTGGACAGATAAAGAAAATGGCTACAACAGCGCAGGGGCAACCGGTTACGGCGTTCGGAGGCTAGTTAACTGGGTAGAAGGAAGTGGGGAGTAGGGAGTAGGGGGCAGGGGGAGCAGGGGGAGCAAAGGGAGCAGAGGAGGCAGGCTAATGCCCAATGCCCAATGCCCAATGCCCAATGCCAATGCCCAATGCCCAATGCCCAATGCCCAATGCCCAATGCCCAAATTCATGCTATCTTGAGCTTGCCAGCAAAAATTGTTGCAATAGTAACAGAAGAAATTTGGCGGTCAGAAAGTTAAGCTTTTCGGGCTTTGCCATCTGGTAAAATTTGTAAGGTTTCTAGAAGCTGTGAGCAATGAGATCGACTCGTGTACGGATCGCAATTGACGCAATGGGAGGGGATCACGCACCTGGTGAAATCGTTGCTGGCGCGTTGCGAGCAAGAGAAGAATTGGGTGTAGATGTATTGTTGGTTGGTGATCCGCAACAAATAGAAGCTGCCTTGCCATCAAAAACAAGTTTAGGGCAGGTGGAGATCGTGACTGCTGAGGAAGCGATCGCTATGGATGAGGAGCCTTTAAATGCAGTTAGACGCAAACGTAAGGCTTCTATCAATGTAGCGATGGATTTAGTCAAGCAGCAAAAGGCAGATGCCGTATTTTCTGCGGGTCACTCTGGGGCAGCGATGGCATCAGCTTTGCTCCGCTTAGGACGATTGCCAGGAATTGAGCGCCCAGCCATCGGCACAGTTTTTCCGACAATTATTGCTGGTAAGCCAGTGCTGGTACTTGATGTCGGCGCAAATGTAGATTGCCGTCCCCAGTTTTTAGAGCAGTTTGGCGTTATGGGGTCAGCTTACAGTCAGTATGTCTTGGGGACAACTGAACCAAAGGTGGGTTTGCTGAATATCGGTGAAGAAGACTCCAAAGGCAATGATGCAGCCGTCCGCGCCCACCAACTGCTACGCGAAAATTCCCAAATTAATTTTATTGGCAATGCTGAAGGGCGTGATGTGCTTTCCGGTCGCTTTGATGTGATTGTCTGCGATGGCTTTGTAGGTAATGTATTGTTAAAATTTGCCGAAGCCGTTGGAGAAGTGATTCTGCAAATTCTGCGGGAAGAATTACCCCAAGGATTGCACGGTCAAATCGGTTCAGCACTCTTAAAACCAAACCTGAAGCGGGTTAAGCAGCGCATGGATCACGCCGAACACGGCGGCGCTTTGCTGTTAGGCGTGGCAGGAGTCTGTTTAATTGGTCACGGCAGCTCCCAAGCACCCTCAATTTTTAATGCAATTCGCATGGCAAAAGAAGCTGTTGACAACGAGGTGATACAACGAATTCAGTCCCAATATATCCTAGAGCGTGAGAGCGGTTAGTCATTGGTCATTGGTCATTAGTCATTGGTCATTAGTCATTAGTCATTGGTCATTAGTCATTGGTCATTTGCAAAGGACAAAGGACAAAAGACAAAGGACAACTGACAAAGGACAAAGGACAAAAGACAAAGGACAAAAGACATAGACGCACCAGCGGCTTCCCGCAGGGTAGGACAAAAAGCTGATAGCTTGGGAGATTAGGAGTGCAAAACTTAGGCGTAGCAATTACCGGAAGCGGCTCGGCAGTACCAGCAACTTCCTTACACAACCAGACATTGAGTGAACTAGTTGAAACATCAGATGAGTGGATCGCTACAAGAACAGGAATTCGTCAACGGCGATTAGCATTGCCATCTGAGTCCTTGAGTGTACTCGCTACTGCCGCTAGCAGTCAGGCGATCGCAGCTTCGGGAATTAAAGCAGAAGACCTAGACCTGATTCTACTAGCGACTTCCACCCCGGATGATTTGTTTGGTAGTGCTTGTCAAGTACAAGCTAAATTGGGAGCCACCAACGCAGTAGCCTTTGACTTGACAGCAGCCTGCTCTGGCTTTGTGTTTGGTCTAGTTACAGCAGCCCAATACATTAGAACCGGCGTCTATAAAAACGTGCTATTAATCGGGGCAGATATCCTGTCTCGCTGGGTAGATTGGGAAGATCGGCGCACTTGTGTATTGTTTGGTGATGGTGCAGGAGCGGTAGTATTGCAAGCTGACAAAAGCGATCGCTTATTAGGATTTGCCCTTAAAAGTGATGGCACTCAAAACCATCACCTCAATCTTGCTTATGCAGGCGCTTCCCAAGAACTGCTCCCTGATGTAAATATTACAAAAGGCACTTACCAACCGATCACGATGAACGGCAAAGAAGTCTACCGCTTTGCTGTCCAAAAAGTGCCAGAAATCATTGATAAAGCCTTGTTTCAAGCCAACATCAGCGTTGAGCAAATAGATTGGCTGATATTGCATCAAGCCAATCAACGAATTATCGATGCCGTTGCCCAACGTCTAAATATCCCAGAACATAAAGTTATAAGTAATCTTGCCCAGTATGGCAATACCTCAGCTGCTTCCATCCCCTTAGCCTTAGATGAAGCAGTACGGCAAGGGAAAATTAAACCCAATGACATAGTTGCTACATCCGGCTTTGGTGCTGGTCTTACCTGGGGTGCGGCAATTTTTCAATGGGGAAGATAATATTTTGTCCTACCCTGCGGTAAGCTGCTGACGCATCTATGTCATTAGTCCTTTGTCCTTTGTTAATGACAAATGACAAATGACAAATGACCAATGACCAATGACCAATGACCCATGACCACTGACCACTGACTCTTGACAAATGACAAAAACTGCATGGGTGTTTCCCGGACAAGGTTCCCAAGCGCTGGGAATGGGAATGGATTTATTAGATATACCATCAGCTAAAGACAAATTTGCCCAGGCTGAGGAAATTTTAGGCTGGTCTGTAATAGAAATCTGTCAAAAAGAAGAAGAAAAACTATCACAGACGCTATACACTCAACCAATTCTTTATGTGGTAGAAAGCATTCTTGCTGATCTTCTCCGAGAAGATGGACACCAGCCAGATTTAGTTGCTGGCCACAGTTTGGGAGAATATTCTGCCCTTTATGTAGCGGGTGTCTTTGAGTGGTCGGCTGGTTTATATTTAGTAAAGCGTCGCGCAGAACTCATGGATAGTGCCGTCGGTGGAATGATGGCAGCTTTGATGAACTTTGACCGCGAACAGTTGGAAACAGTCATTGCCCAAACGCCTGATGTAGTGCTAGCAAATGACAATAGTCCGGCTCAGGTGGTAATTTCAGGCACGACTGAGGCTGTACAAGCAGTGATGACTCAAGTTAAAGCAAAGCGTGCGGTTCCCCTAAAAGTTTCTGGAGCATTTCACTCACATTTAATAGCACCAGCAGCTGCGGAATTTCAAGATATTTTAGAATCTGTAGAATTTCAGCCAGCTACTGTGCCAGTGTTGTCTAATGTAGAACCAATTGCGTCTATTGATGCCGAGATTTTAAAGCAGCGCTTAAATAAACAAATGACTGGTTCTGTAAGATGGCGAGAAATTTGTCTGCAATTACCAGCCAACGGAATTGAGCGAGTAATGGAAATTGGCCCTGGTAAAGTGCTAACTGGATTGATTAAACGTAGTAGCCCTGACTTAATATTAAAAAATATCCAGAGTGTTGCTGATTTAGGCACTGCAAAATAAAGGACTTCCAATTAAAAAACATTCCATCCCTGCGGGACGCTTACGCGAACACGGAGCGTCCCGCAGGGTACGTAGTAGCGCACATCTTTGCGCCACTAAAAATTGTCTGTACTCAACGCAATTGCAAACTGCCATATCTCCGATTGATGTTGTAATTGTAAATTCTCGTCAAGCTATTAAGTTAGCTTCTATCGGTAAGGTTATGACAAATTCTGCGCCCTTTCCTAGTGTGGAATTACAATCAAGTTTACCTTGATGCAGTTCAGTCACAATTTGATAGCTGATAGATAAACCCAATCCAGATCCTTTACCTACATCTTTAGTCGTGAAAAAGGGATCAAATAATCTTTTTAGAGTTGTTTCTGAAACTCCAAGACCGTTATCTGCGATCGCAATCATGGCTTGTTTTTCAGATAGCAAGCGAGTATGAATCCAAATTGTATTGGGATGTGAAGCAATTTCTGTAGGCGGGCGCTGCTGATTTGCATCTTCTAACGCATCAATCGCATTAGACAAAATATTCATAAATACCTGATTGAGTTCGCTGGGATAGCAGATCACCGGAGGCAATTTATCATAGCTTTTTATCACTTCTATTACTGGACGCTGCGGTTGAGCTTTCAAACGATGTTGCAAAATTAATAACGCACTATCAATGCCCTGATGAATATCAACCGCCTTAAATTCAGCTTCATCTAAACGGGAGAAATTGCGAAGTGATAACACAATTTCACGAATACGATTGGTGCCAATTTCCATCGAAGATAGCATTTTGGGCAAATCATCTCGAATAAATTCCAGATCCAATTCTTTAGCCTCAGCTTGAATTTCAGCGACTGGATTGGGATAGTGATACTGATACAGTTGAATAAATTCCAATAAATCTTGAGCATAATTTTGTACATAGGTGAGGTTGCCGTAAATGAAGCTGACAGGATTATTGATCTCATGTGCCACGCCTGCCACCAGTTGCCCCAAGGCTGACATTTTTTCACTCTGGATCATCTGGGCTTGGGTACGACGTAGTTCTTCAAGTGTATTTTGTAATGTTGTTGTCCGCTCCTCAACCCTTAGCTCTAAGGCATTATTTACCTGTTCAAGTTCGATGAAAGAAGTCTTTAACTGAATTGCCATACTGTTGAAAGAACTAGCAAGTCCTCCCAGTTCATCCTGTCGCGTGGTATCGAGATCGATCGCAAAATCACCGTTAGCAAGTTGGTTACTAGCGGCGGTTAATTGCTGGAGGGGTTTAGCAATTTGTTGTTGCAACACCGACAAGAGCAACAACACTTCAACCAGCAGCGCCACTGCACCGGATATTAAGATAAACTGAGCCGTATCCCATGCTTCCCCCGATAGCAGTGATTTCGGATAGACTGTGACAAAATACCAGTCTGGGCCTTGTAAGCGATTCACTGCTAAGTATTCACGGTCTTGGCTATTTTCGAGGATATGGGTTTTCGGTTGAGCCTTTGTAACTAGCTGAAAAATACGGTTGAGATGGGGATCTTTAATTGCATCGATTTTGAGTTGACCTTGAGCTTGCTGAATTTGGGCAGTGCGGTGGGGGTGGACAATTAAACGACCGTCTGAGCGAAAAATCAGATTGTAGGTTCCTGGTAATTGATCCTGGATCGTATGCTCCATCAGTTCAGTTAAGACCACATCATGTCCTACAATACCCAGGAAGCGATCGCCCTCATAAATCGGTACAATTGCCGAAACCATCCAGAGCTTAACACTTGGATCAAGATAAACACCTGTCCATTTCGGTGATCGAGACGGGTTATGTTGAGGAGCGGCAATATAGAAATATTCCTCTTTTGGATGATACAGATCGGGCGGTGACTGCAATCCGAACGGCACCCCTTTCCAGTAGCAAAGCGATACATTTTCTCGTGTAACAAAATAGGTATCGACAAACCGATTAGACCAAGCAGCTCCGTAGGCACTAATTAGTGTGTTAGCCCTGAACAGGCGTTGCTGTAGTTCTTCAGTAATTTGCACATTTCGACCAATGAATGATCCGGCATATCGAGTCGAATCAAAGTCTTTGATCGGTTGATTTTGAGGAAAATTGCGTCGAGTACCATCGTTCCAAGAAAAATACTGCCGCTCAAATTCAGCCTGGAAATCAATATTAGTGGGTTGTTTGAATTCCAGCAAAAGCCGATCGCGCAGCAAAGCGAGGTTATCCTGTGCAAGTCGAAAGATACTACTTTCTTGCTCTCCCCGTGCGCTGATGTACTTTTCTAGCTGCGTTTGAGTCTGGGTTTCCAAACGAGACATGACATGGATATAGCTCACTCCAGCAGACACGAGTACCACCGCCATTACTCGCAGTGCCATATTAATTAATGTTTTGTGGGTCAGTGAGGTGGGACGATTCTTAACGACATGGACAGACTTCAAAGACCACTGTTTGTTAAAGATTTGTCTAAATTGGGTAAGCATGGAATGGCAGAGATAAGTATTTAGGCTGAAGATTTCCAGAAAATTCATGTCGATATGCAAACGCAGGTGTATACTACATCGGTAAGTAGATCACAAACTCAGTACCTTCGCCTGGTCTAGAATCTACCTCGAATCACTCCTCCATGTTTTTCTGTAACGATTTGACGAGCGATCGCTAACCCCAATCCCGTCCCTTTTCCCACACCTTTTGTAGTAAATAAGTGATCAAAAATCTTTTGTTTCACTGATTCATTCATCCCATTGCCATTATCAGCAATAACAATTTTTACGCATCCATTTTCCCAGGAGGTTTTAATTGTAATTTGGTTGGGATTTCCCTTAATTTTCTGAAAATTTCGACCAGTATTTGATTCTTCTAAAGCATCAATAGCATTAGCTAGAATATTCATAAATACCTGATTTAATTGTCCAGGAAAACATTCAATTTTGGGCAAATTAGCATAATCAGTGGTTACTTCAATTGCTGGACGTTGTTCGTTTTCTTTGAGGCGATGTTTGAGAATTAAAATCGTACTTTCGATACCTTCATGGATATTAAACGGCACTTTGTAATCTTTGTCAGCACGAGAAAAAGTTCTTAAACTCGTGCTGATATTTTTGAGGCGATCGCACGCTATCACCATTGAATCAATAATTTTTGGTAAGTCTTCTAAGGTATAATCTAAATCAATTTCTTCGGCATGTTCTTTGATTTCATCATCAGGATCGAGAAGACTTGCTTGATATAGTTTTAAGTGTTTAATAATATCAGCAATGGTGGGTTTAGCTTGTTTGAGACTCGCCGCAATAAAGCCCAAAGGATTATTCATTTCATGGGCTACCCCAGCAACTAAATTCCCCAGTGCTGACATTTTTTCACTCTGAACAATTTTTAATTGCGCTTGTTGTAAATCTGCTAAAGCTGCTTCGAGTGCTTGAGATTTTTCTGTTACAGCTTCTTCAGCTTGTTTGCGTAAGCGAAGCTCCTCGTAGAGATCGCTAATATTGATAGTTGTCCCAACTATGCGATAAACTTTGCCCGTCTCATCTTTTAATGGACTGAGTGTGGTTAACCACCAGTTTTTCTGGTGATTAAATGTTAAACATTCTTCATAGGTGATGGGTATTCCGGTTTGTAAACAACGCAGATAATTTTGATATACTACTGCACCTTCATCACCATGTAATTCTTGCGGAGTTTTACCCAGCACTTGGGAAGCAGAGATACCAACCGCTAATTCGCACGATTTACTCCATCCTGTGTACTCAAACCTATCATTATCTCGGATCTCGACCACAAAAATGAGACAGCCAACACCTTCATAAATACTACTGAGGAATTTTTCTCTCTCTTGGAGATGATTATATAATTGGGCATTTTCCAAAGAAATTGCAGCTTGAGTGCAGAGGAAATTTATAATAGAAAGGCGATCGCTAGTGAATACCCCTTGCGTCAGTCGATTTTCTAGATAAAGAATCCCCACCAAACGCCCTTGATTAATAATCGGAGTACATAATACACTCTGGGGTTGTGAGGAGTGCATATATTCCCCAATTAACCCAATAATATCTGTTGTGCAATTGTCTATAACAACTGTTTGCTTGGTATTTTTGACGTAATGGATAATATTTACGGGAATATCTTGACAATTGTCTAGTGATTGTGGTTCAAGAATGGTTTGGATACCAATCTGTGAATTTGAGGTAATTGCCCTAACTTGCCAAGTGTCTTCTTGGGGAAGAATTAGTGCAGCTTTTTTCGCGCCGGAGTTTTCGAGGATAATGCGGCTGAGGCTGGCAACAAGTTGATCTAATTCTAGAGAACTGGAGATAGCTTGAGCCGCTTTGAGAACTGAAGTAAAATCTAGTGCATCAGAAATACTGGTGCTGCCAGCGCTAGAAGTGCGAGTGGAAGAGGAAGTCCCACGAAAGCTAATAGTTTCGTCGTGTTTGAGGTTGATTCGTTGCTGTTGCAGGATGGGTTGGAGTAGGTGGGGATAGCGTTTTTCTAAGTCTTCTATTTTGGCTTTTGCGCCCCAACGAGCGTAGCAGTAGTATGCTTCTTGCATATATGGTTGGGCAACTTTTTCTTTATCCCAGCCGAGGTAAAATTTGGCTGCTAATTCATTGCTAAGTGCTTCTTCTTGGATGTAGCCGTTGGCTTTGGCAAGGGAGATGGCGCGATCGTAATATTCCATCGCCTTAAGCTTGTCTCCCATTACCCGCGCTGTTTCTGCCTCAACTAAGTCATACTTATGCTGAAAATTAACAGGAGCATAGCCAGCCCAATAGTGCATGAGTTTTTGGTTGCTAACTACCTGATTTAACCAACATTCTTGTTGATCCTGTTGGCGATCGCAGCTAGAATACTTTGCAAGTAAGGACAAAGAGTAGTAAAAATTATGTCCTGCAACTAAGAGTAGACCAAAGGCTCCATCCATATATTCAGTGGCTTTTTCTGCATTGCTTGCAGCCTCTTCATACTGATCAAAGGTATACAAGATAGCTGTTTTGGCAAGATAGATGGCAAATAGTGACTGATGATTGTCGGTGTTGTGAAGATGCGGCAACATTTTTGTCTCATCAAAATCAACACCAGTCAGGTAATATTGGTGAGAGGATCGACCAAGTAAGTTTAAGGTGACTTGCCTCCAAACCTGGGCATAATCAACACAATGTTTTTGTTTGAGTTTTAAAAGTAGATTAATATATTTGGTTTGCCTTTCCTCAACAGCATCTAGAGTTTCTCCAATTAAGAATAAATGCGTACATTCAGCCATCATTGAATAGCTAGCGTGTTCAATATCTCCAACTTCTAGCCCACACTGGATACTTTCTCGTAAAGCTGTGAGTGTATTTCGACCATGCTCTTTGTAAGCACAGATAAAAACACCAAAAATCATATAAATTTTTGAACTGATTTCTTTACTCTGGTATTGTTCTAGTAACTTTAAAGCTATTTGACTTGAGTAATAAGCAGTATCGACATCTCCGATTACAGCACAAAGAAATACACCATAACTTCCATAGGCAAAAGCAGCCAAAGATGAATGTCCCTGTTCAAGACAAAGATGAAGCTTTGTCAGTGCTACTGACGGAAACATATCCGGTTTGACATGATGAACAGGAGGTGTAATGCTAATCAGCAACCGTAGTGCAGCCAGAGATTCCAGATTGGTCATTTCTGGAATATTAGCTAAGTTTGTTAAAGTTGGTAGTTGAGCTAAACGATTCTCTGGTTCTACATCAGGTGATCTCAACGAAATGTTTAACTGCTCCAGTGCTTTTAACCCTGTTTCAATAGCTTTAACTTGCTGATCTTGGGCAATATAAATCTGCACTTTCAGCTCATAAGCTTTAACTCTGTCCAATATCTGTGTAGTTTGCTGCAAGATTAGGTCTATCAGTTTGATAGCCTGTTCAAAGTTGGTGTTTAAGTATTCTGCTTTTGCTGCATCTTCATACAGCGCTAGAGTGAGATTGTAATGACTTTGCCAGCTATCTGCTGTTAGTAATTCCATTCCTAGTTTTAGATATTCAATCGCAGCAGTGTAGGCAGTGGCAGTTATAGCTTTCTGTCCAGCTAACAGATTTAACTGAGCTAGTTTATCTCGTTCTGTCTGTTGAGTAATTAACCCTAACCCCAGGTTCAATTGACTAACAATTTTAAATATTTTTTCTTCTTGTTCGCTGGGAGAAGTATTATTTAAAAGTAGCCTACCTAGCTTTAAGTGAGTAGTCTGCTTCTGAGCTTCTGGAATCAAAAAATAAGCAGCTTGTTGAACGCGATCGTGTAAAAATTTATAGTTCGGGACTTGAAAATTAGAATTTATAGGCTTTGAATCACAATCCTGCCCACTGTGCTGAAAGAATTTATAAACATCACCAGTAGTTAAAAGTAACCCTTCTTCCAAAGCTTTCCACAAATCAGCAGCCGTTTCGATTTCCGATGATTCTGAAACAATTGCCAAAGTTGCCAAATCAAATTGATTGCCAATACAAGCAGCTAACTGCAAGATATTTTGAGTTGATTGTGGCAGTCTTTGTAGTTGAAATGCCATAAACTTAACAACATCATCTGTAACCGCTTGAGTAGTCACTTGTGCAATGTCACATTCCCAAAAGCCTGACTCAAAGTTAAATTGAATCAGCCTATCTTGATGTAATGCTTTGATAAATTGTGTAGCGAAAAATGGATTACCTTGAGTTTTTTGAGATACCAGTAGGGAAAGAGGCAATGCTAAATCTTCAGAACATTTAAGTGTGTCAGCAATTAACTGATTCACTTGTCTTTGATTTAGTGGTACTAATGTAATAGTATTAATCGTTGCTTGTGTTTTTTCAATTTCACTCAAAGTCAACATTAACGGATGTGCTTTTTCGACTTCGTTATCACGATATGCACCAATTAATAAAAGATGTCCTGTATCAGCCATTAATAACTGGATTAACTTCAGCGATGCTGAATCTGCCCATTGTAAATCATCTAAAAACATCACTAATGGATGTTCGGCAGTAGTAAAAACTTGAGTAAACTTTTGGAATATCAAATTAAATCTAATTTGTGCTGCATTTCCTGATAATTCTGGAGGAGATGATTGTTGACCAATAATTCTTTCTAATTCCGGGATGACATCAATAATTACTTGTCCATTTTCACCCGCAGCTTCTAATATTTTGCTTTTCCATTGCTGGATTTGGCTATCACTTTCTGTTAATAGTTGCTCCATGAAATCCCGAAATGCTTGTACCAATGCACTTAAGGGAATATTCCGTTGAAATTGGTCAAATTTACCTTTGATAAAATAACCGCGTTGTCTAACAATCGGTTTATGAACTTCATTAATTACAACGGTTTTACCAATACCGGAAAAACCAGCTACCAGCATCATTTCTGTTGCACCAAGGCTAACTCTTTCAAATGCTTGGAGTAAGGTTGATACTTCTGTTTCCCGTCCATAGAGTTTATCAGGAATAATGAAGCGATCGCACACATCTCTTTGGGCAATTAAAAAACTCTTAATTTCACCAGTTTCTAGGAGTTGAGATAAACATTTTTCTAAATCAAATTTCAGTCCTAATGCACTCTGATAGCGATCTTCAGCATTTTTCGCCATCAATTTCATCACGATATCTGACAAGACTTGCGGAATTTCTTCACTTTTGACTTCCCGAAGGGATGGTGGAAGTTTTGCTAAATGACAATGTACCAATTCCATCGGATCATTTGATTGAAACGGTAATTCTCCCGTCAATAATTCGTAAAAAGTCACACCTAATGAATAAAAGTCAGTCCGGTAGTCAATCCCTCGATTCATTCTTCCTGTTTGTTCAGGAGAAATATAACTAAGTGTCCCCTCCAACACATTGGGATTCATTAGTGTTTGAGTTTCCCGTGGTAGTAAGGATGCAATACTAAAGTCAATTAATTTAACTTGTTTGGTTTCGGGATTAATTAGAATATTGGCAGGTTTAATATCTTTATGAATAATGCGCGAACGGTATAGTATATCTAAGGCGTTGCAAAGTGCGATCGCTATCTGTAAAAACTCCCTAATATTTCGGAGGTTTTCCCCTGTTCCCCATTCTTTCAGAGAAATCCCCCCAAAGTCCTCCATCACCAACGCATAGCCATTTTGATAAGGTTCCAGGCTATAAGTTTGGATAATTAGAGGTGAGTTAAGATTTTTGGCAATGGTGTATTGATTACGAAACTGCACCAGTTCGCTAAAACTGGGATAAGGATTTTTCAGCAGTTTAATCACCACAGGTAAAGAGTCATCTCGATAACCGCGATAAACTATGGTTCTAGAACCATTGTATAGTTCTTTACTGATGCGATATCCGGTAATACTGACAATAGGGCTATCCATACTGCTAAATCTTTGATACTTACAGATTTAGTGTTCCCAGATAAGTGAAGCAATTTATATCCACACTTTTTGGCGTTTGCTCTGGGCCTGGCGATCGCGTATGCTAAATTCAGTTTGATTTGCATTATCTTCTGTGGACAAAAACCGCGAACCGTTGATCAGTCTGGCACTTTACCACGCCTTTAAATGGTCAGTCGTCAGCCCCATGCTTCACGCTTACTTTCGGGGCCAGATTCATGGTACGGAAAATGTCCCCAAATCAGGGTCGTTGTTAATAGTAAGTAATCACGCTAGTTACTTTGACCCGCCGATTGTCTCTAATTGTGTACGTCGTCCAGTGGCGTACATGGCGAAAGAAGAGTTATTTAAAATCCCTGTTTTGGCGCAAGCGATTAAACTGTATGGTGCTTACCCGGTGAGTCGGGGAAGTGCCGATCGCAATGCCATCCGTTCCGCCCTAGAATATCTCGATAAAGGTTGGGCTGTCGGTGTTTTCTTAGAAGGTACTCGCACCCCAGATGGTCGAATCACAGACCCCAAAAGAGGCGCACTGCTACTAGCGGCGAAAGCAAAAGCCCCCATATTACCAGTAAGTGTCTGGGGTACTGAGAAGATTTTACAAAAAGGCTCGTTTCTACCTCGCGCAGTTCCCATCACTGTGAGAATCGGTAACTTGATTGATGCGCCTAGTTCCACTAATAAAGAGGAATTGGAGGCGTTGACACAAAAGTGTGCCACGGTAATTAACGAAATGCATGATTTAGGGCGATGAATCTAGAGATACAACAGATATATGCTTTAGGGAGGTAGCGATCGCTCCTAAACCTCTGTATGTTTAAGGTCAATCTGCTCTAGCAATGACATCAGACTTTGTGCTTAAATGCAACTGCTAGGCAAATCTACCATCAATTTCACCCTAAACAGCATTATGAGCGGCTTTGAAGCCAAGAATTTTTGGGAGCGATTAAATAATCTAGCATTAGTTAGATTTTTACTTTTAATTGCTTCTGGCTGGGCAATTGTACAGCTTTTAGCTTATTTTGAAGCAGTCATTGTTATTTTCACATTTGCTGCAATTTTGGCTTTTTTACTCAGCTATCCTGTACAATGGCTGCGGCGTTTTTTACCCCACGGTGTAGCTGTTGGTCTTGTTTTCTTGCTCAGTATTGTGATTATAGGCGGTCTGATAATTACCGTGGGCTTAACGGTTTTATCTCAAGGACAACAATTAATTGATAGTATCACAGCATTTTTGAATTCTTTAGTCCCTCTATTAGAGCGAATAGAAGAAATTTTGCGAAGCCGGAATTTACAGATAGATTTAAGTTTTATTGAAGAACAACTGCGGAACCAAGCTGTATCAAGTCTTGTGACTAGTTTAGCTATTCTACAAGGGTTTATGACGAACTTTGTGACTTTTGTATTAATTGCAGTTGTGGCTTTCTTCATGTTATTAGATGGAGACAAGCTGTGGAACTTTATCTTAAAAATTGTACCCAAACATCGCCGCAATCGATTTACAACTATAATCAGAAAGTCATTTTTAGGATTTTTTAGAGGTCAGTTATTATTAAGTGCATTTCTCACAAGTACGACTTTCCTCGTTTTCTTAATATTACAAGTACCTTTTGCTTTAATATTGGCAATAATAGTTGGAATTCTTGATATCATTCCTGGCATAGGAGCAACATTAGGAGTAAGCACAATTACTCTGTTTGTGTTATCTCAAGGTGTTTGGTTAGCATTGAAAGTATTAATAGCTTGTATTGTCCTCCAGCAGATACAAGACAACTTGATTGCTCCTCGAATTATGCAAGATGCGCTGAATCTTAATCCTGTTGTAGTATTCTTTGCTTTGCTAGTAGGCGCTAAAGTAGCAGGATTACTAGGAGTTTTTATATCTATTCCCATTGCTGGAGTAATTGTATCTTTATTTGAGATTGATGAGATGAAGTCAGAGGTTTAGTTATTGGTCATTCGTCATTTGTCATTTGTCAGTAACTTGGAACTAGTGAATAATGTAAAAATAGATATCAATCAATATTTGGGAAGTGATGTCGGATTTAAGAGCGGAATTAACAGAAATTTTGGATGAGGCAGAGTGGGAATGGTTAATTCCTCATGTACAAAGAGATGCAGTAATTTTGGTAGCACTTGAGCTAGAATTTGGTGGATGTTGGAGTAGCGATCGCCAGTGATAACATCCCATCAGTGGAACAGTGGATTGATCAACAATTGATTGCCAAACCCACGATAGTACAGGTGGGAGAATGGAATGGCGATCGCACTAAGCGATTTAATACTCTCATCGTTCAACCTTACGTTCTAGCCCAAGAAATAGTTGCTGCCTAATTCGTTTCTGTGTTGTTTCCGATAGCAGTTAGTGTTGGGGTATTTTCTCAGAAAAAATGTTTAATGTGCCAGTATTACTTTGGCTATTGCCACGGACTAGCTGGCTGATTTGAATTAAAGCAAAATTTTCTCCTTTAAGATTTATCCATCTAGGGGCTAAAATTGTTACGATAATTTCAGATTAGATGTTGAAACCTTGATCCAATCTGAGACCTTAGAATTATTAGAATGGCATCGCCTCTGCCAGCACCTTGCCACCTTTGCGGCAACGAAGCTGGGGGCGACAGCCGCGCGTCATCTGAAAATACCTGATTCTCAGATCCAAAGCGAAGAGTTATTAGAGCAAACCAAAGAAGTCTACCAGCTGGAAACTCGCCTGACTACGGGGCTGTCATTTGAGGGAATTCAAGATATTGGCGATTCCTTAGAACGGGCAGAACGCAGTGGAGTTTTGGCAGGAGAGGAACTGTTAGCGATCGCTACCACCCTCGCTGGTGCTAGAAATTTGCGCCGTGTCATCGACAATCAGGAAGATTTGCCGATATTGACTGAGTTGGTTGCCGATTTACGGACTTATCCAGAACTAGAACAAGAAATTCACCGATGTATTGATGAACGGGCCCAGGTAACTGATCGCGCCAGTCAAAAACTGGGAGAAATTCGCACAGACTTGCGGCGAGTACGCAGCCAAATTACCCAAAAGCTGCAAAATATCTTACAGGCAAAATCTGGCGCAGTTCAAGAACAGCTAATTACGCAACGCAGTGATCGCTATGTCATACCAGTAAAAGCACCGCAAAAAGATGCCATCCCTGGTATTGTTCACGACACCTCAACGAGTGGTGCAACCCTGTACGTAGAACCGAATTCGGTAGTACCTCTAGGCAACCAACTGCGGCCAATCATCCGAAGAGAGCAAGCGGAAGAAGAAGCGATTCGCCGCGTTTTGACGGAACAAGTCGCCGCAGTCAAACCAGATTTAGAGAGATTATTAGCGATCGCCACCACTTTGGATATGGCAACCGCTAGATCCCGATATAGTTTCTGGTTAGGAGCAAATCCCCCGCGATTTATCCAGCGTGAAGACAGTGAAATCATTACCTTACGGAACTTACGACATCCTTTGTTAGTGTGGCAACAACAGCATGAACAAGGGCAACCAGTAGTTCCTGTAGATTTGCTGATCAATCCGCTAATTCGGGTAGTGACAATTACCGGGCCCAACACTGGCGGTAAAACTGTAACTCTAAAAACCTTGGGGTTAGCAGCATTGATGGCCAAAGTAGGTTTATTTGTCCCTGCCCGCGAACCAGTAGAAATACCTTGGTTTGATAAGGTGTTGGCAGATATTGGCGATGAACAATCTTTACAGCAAAGTTTATCCACATTCTCTGGGCACATCCGCCGAATTAGTCGGATTTTAGAAGCATTGGGGAATGGGGAAAAAGAAATTCTTAATCCCAAATCACTCGTTTTACTCGATGAAGTCGGCGCGGAACCGATCCAGTTGAGGGTAGTGCCTTAGCGATCGCCTTGTTGCCATATCTAGCCAACCATTCCCAGCTAACGATCGCCACCACTCACTTCGGGGAATTAAAAGCCCTGAAATACGAAGACGAGCGCTTTGAAAATGCTTCTGTTGAATTTGACGAACGTACTCTCTCACCTACTTACCGTTTTTTGTGGGGCATACCCGGACGTTCTAACGCCTTAACTATTGCCCTCCGCTAGGATTGAACCCAGAAGTGGTACAACAGGCAAAAACCCAGGTGGGAGAAAGCCACGGATGAAGTTAACCAAGTAATTTGCTGGCTTAGAAGCACAACGCCGCCGTCAAGAAACCAAAGCAGCCGAAGCCCAAAGTTTGTTGCAGCAAGCGGAACGTTTATACAAAGAAGTATCCGCAAAAGCCGCAAGTCTGGAGGAAAGGGAAAGCAGTTTGCGGGCTTCACAGGAAATAGCAGTCTCAACAAGCGATCGCTCAAGCAAGAGGTGAAATTGCCCAAGTTATCCGCCGTTTGCAGAAAGGTACGCCCACAGCCCAAGAGGCGCAGCAAGCCACCAATGCTTTAAATCAAATTGGCCAACTTTATCAGCCAGCAACGCCAGCAAAACCAAAACCTGGATTTATGCCCAAAATAGGCGATCGCGTCCGCATTCCAAAATTGGGGCAGATCGCAGATGTAATCACCGCCCCCGATGAAGATGGCGAAGTTAAGCGTTCGGTTTGGGCTAATGAAGATGAACGTGAAGTTGCAAGATGTAGAATCTCTAGATGGTCAAAAACCCGAACCAATCGTCAAACCCAAGCCAGCCGCAGCAGTAGTAACGCCACCACCGCAAAATGTCCCAGAAATTCGGACTTCCCAAAACACCATCGATTTGCGCGGTAAACGGGTGGCTGATGCCGAATACATTTTAGATAAAGCTATCTCGGAAGCTACAGGCCCAGTCTGGATTATTCACGGGTACGGCACTGGTAAACTGCGACAAGGAGTTCACGCCTTTTTGCAACACCATCCCAGAGTTAAGCACTACGAACCAGCAGAACAAGCAGACGGCGGTACTGGTGTCACCATTGCTTATATCAATTGATTGCTTCTCATCCTGACAGTAAAAATCGAGTTATTAACTGTAGACTCAATCACTGATACCATTTCCAAAAATCTTTGTAATCAATGAATTAGCTATAGGGGCGTACAGATGTACGCCCCTAACTATATATATATGTATCATGCATTTTGTGGATGGTATGACCCGTGCGCTAGTAGCGATCGCTTGTGTTCCGCTTCAGTTTGAACCCACACACCGCCTTATTTCAAGAGAAGACTCTAGGCAAACAGGCGTAAAAGAGGGTTAGTAACCTCCTCTTAAAAAAGAGGGTTTTGAGGTATTTTTAAAATACTAAAACGTTAAACTAACTGTATTGCATACTCTTCAATGACTTCACGAGCTAGTAGTTTGCATTCTAGCTCTTTAGCTTTTTCATAAAGCAAAGCTTCTAATACCAATTCTTTATGAAGCTGCATAGAATTCGATCCCCCCTAGCCCTGCTTAAAAGAGGGGGGAATTCAAAGTCCCCCAATTTATCGGGGGATTTAGGGGGATCAAGATATGTGCAACTTCACATTAAATTGGTATAACCGTATCCCAACATTGCCAATTAATACCTTTTTTCTTCTTTTAAGGATCGATAGAAAATCATAATTAATGAGTGTTATAAATGTGTTTTTTGTCCATATTTATCTAGATTTTTTAAAGATTTTGTAAATTATTGCTCCAAAGCTTGTATATACAAACTATGTTCTACTATATTATATTTGTCAGCCAACAGGTTCAAACAATGTTAGTTTTATAAGCCCAGTTAAAAGGTAGAGTCAATAAGCATAACGTATTAGCTTAAGTTATTATAACAGCTTTATTGATCCGCAATAAATCTTGAAGATGATTGATGGATGATAAAGATGTTGATAAGAACTATATACAGAAACTTTGTACAATTTTAGCAAAACATCTTTAGTTTGCAGGCAAGCTAAACTGTATAGCAATTGAGGTATCAGCTGATATAGCCTGGTTTAGAATTAAACGTTTATATAATAATTACAAAGCCAAAAAGCGCCCGGTGCTACAAGGGAAAAAACCCCTCTAACTCACTGGATCTGCTATTCACGCTTTAAGAAACGTCAACATTCTGTTGACTACAAGGTTTCTGCATATAAGCTTTCTGACAACAAAAAATACATAAAATTTACTGATAGTTTCAAATTTGCAAGATTTAGGTTTGTAGGTACTTGTAAACTTAGTTTTATCTTATTAGATAAATTAAGCGTGTTGGAGTATTTAAAAACGCAGATATATACTATTGTAAATTCTGTATTGATATTGAACACAAGCAAGAATATCAACACAATGATAATCAGATCGGCATTAATCCCAATTGAGAGTTTTCTTATACCAATTGTGAAGTAAAGACAATTGGAAACTTTAGGCTTTTGCGGAAGATAGAGAAATCTTGAAAGCGCAAACGACACAAAATATCGAACTTTATAAGACATTCATATAACTGCTGCAAAGCTGTTAGTTAAAAAATTAGCCAAAAAGCGCCTCAAGCCAAATAGTGTGTTCATTTCTAACTAGTTAAGTATCCATTGGAGATACTTAGTCAACCTCAATCGACTACTCACGTATCAACTACGATTACAACAGCAAGGTATATATGACTTACAACAACATTAAACCCAAAATACTAGTATTAGCCATCGTTCAAGCAATTAGTTTTCAACCAAATAACGTTCCTGTACCATCTGGATATATTAAAGACATTGGTCAAGCCTACAATGATACTCGGGGCTTTGGTTGGGTGCGTGAAGATAGCTTAGGCAATACTATACGCACTCCTCTTGATATCCAACTTAATACACGCGATCGCAACCTAACTGGCATTGATCAACGACTAAATAGGTTGATTCATCTGCAATACCCTGCTAGTACTTCGGGAACAGCAGTGAAGATACCTGCCGCTTGGGAATATAAGTTGTCTAATGGTTCGTACAATGTGAATGTTAGCGTCGGTGATCCTAGTAATACTGTAAATAGTAAGCACCAGATCAATATAGAAGGTACGGCTGCTATTTCCGGCTTTGTACCAACGGCAACTCAAAAGTTTGCCGCAGTTACTCGAATTGTTAATGTTACCGACGGCAAGCTCACAATTGATGCTAAAGGTGGTACTAATACCAAGCTCAACTATATTGCGATCGCACCAGGCAACCTTCCCTCTGTCAGAATGAGCAATCCTACTGATGGTCAAACAAATGTACCGCCAGATATGTCGATTACAGTAGATGTAAATCTCCCCAACAGTGGGATTGCGGTTAATACCCTTTCAGCCTCAACCGTCAAGCTGATCGATAGCAGCACTAATACACAAGTCAATGCTAATTACAACACTTCGGGAGGCGGAGATGTGATTGTAGTGGCTCCGATAAATCATCTCAAAAGTAATACCAAGTATCTGTTGCAAATAACCGACGGGGTTAAAGATAGCAATGGTGTTGCATTCTTACCCCATAACATCAGTTTCACAACAGGTACTAAACCCCCTCCTGTAAACAATATTAGTTTTGAGCAAATCTCACTACCGAATGTACCTGCAAAACCCTACACCACAGTATTGATTGGGCCTGACAATAAACTCTATGCTGCCACCTTACTAGGTGAGATTTTACGCTTCCCGATCAATGCTAATGGCACCTTGGGTACGCCACAAACAATTTCCTCATTGCAGACTGCAAATGGTGGCAACCGAACTATCATTGGTATGCACTTTGATCCTTCATCAACAAATGCTAGCAACCTAATTCTATGGGTAACAAACAACTTCTACTGGAATGGAACTGGTAATGCGCCAGAGTGGAGCGGTAAGATTACCCGATTAAGCGGTTCCAACCTAGAGAAAGTACAAGACTATGTAGTTGGTTTACCACGATCAAGCCGGGATCATCTAACCAACAGCATTGAGTTTAAGCCTAATGAGCCAAATGTGCTGTATGTGTTGCAGGGTAGTAATAATAGTACTGGCGCACCAAACAGTGCCTGGAATAATCGTCCTGAGCAGTTGTTAACTGCTGCTGTATTACGAGTTGATCTGTCCAAGATCACCTCACTTCCTTTAAACGTTAAAACGGAAGATGGAGGTACTTATAACCCCTTCAATCAAAACGCACCTGTAACTATCTTTGCCAGTGGTGTACGCAATGCCTACGATCTGCTTTGGCACACCAATGGTCAATTGTATGTACCAACGAATGGTTCAGCAGCTGGTGGCAATACGCCCAATACACCTATTCCATTACCTCTTGCTTGCCAAAACCGTATCGATAAAGCTACTAATGGGGTTTATACTAGTCCATCTGTACCTTTCCTTAGCAGCATAGGCACGCAGCGAGACTTTCTGTTTCGCGTTGTTAAAAATGGTTATTATGGTCATCCCAATCCTAAGCGTTGTGAGTGGGTGTTGAATGGAGGGAATCCTACAGTTGGTACAGACCCAGATCAGATAAATGAATATCCTATTGGTACTCTACCTGACCGGAATTGGAAAGGTATCGCCTTCGATTTTGGCGAACATTTTTCACCAAATGGGATCATTGAGTACCGTAGTAATGTTTTAGGTGGTCAACTGCAAGGCAAACTGCTGGTGACACGCTACAGCGCTGGTAAAGACATTATTGTGCTAACACCAGGTGGCGCAAAATTGGATATTGTAAATTTCCAAACAGGTATTACTGGCTTCACAGGTTTTAGCCTAAGTCCATTAGATTTAGTTGAGAATCCTACAAATGGACATATCTACGTGGCGCAACTCAGTCAAGAGACTGGCATGGGCGCAATTACACTTCTGCGTCCACTGAATTAATATTAGTCTAGAATCCAACTGACGTAACCCAAGCGTATTGAGCTATAGCCTTTCTCGTATGCAACACATGGTAGGGATGCACAGCTAACTGGGCATCCCTACAAATGATCTGTGTTTCTCACAATTCAATATCACTATTTATTTAGCAAGTACCCATTAGTATCAAGAAGCGTCTTTAACAAACAGGCAAAAAATTGTATAGTAATTATATATACAGATAAACGAAATAATAAATATCAAGAAATTTCAAAATTTAAAGTCGCAAATAAATTAGGAGGTATTCTAAATAACTACTTGGCGATAATTAGCGATTAGCATTCAAAACAATAGTTTATTTATACTCTTGTACGGAGCTAGCAGCAAAAGTCGTGTAAACCTTAACTAGAATTGATAATTTTCTACTTTGTCCAAATTAAATTTTGTCCAAATTAAATTTTCATCTAGAGTAGGACAAAGATACCTGCTGTTTACCACATAAAAAAGTTAGATGAAGCCTCTGGCTCATAGCTATGGGAAACCAAGCTTGATTATTAAGAGTCTGGTTTCAAAATGGGTAACAGCAACATCCCCTATCAGCTTGATCACCTATGCTAAAAGTTATGCACTCGGCCGCCAACTCAGCCACTCCAAATTCCCAGTGGGAGGATTTAATCAAGCTTCCAGCCCCTAACACAGTTCAATGGGACAATATCAAAACCCAATTAGACTTGGTGCTGTTGGCGCTAGAAACCTTAACTGGGATTGGTTCAGAGGCTATGCTTTCGGCGGCAACTGATCTGAATTTAGAGTCAAGAGTGCCAGATCGCGTAGCTTTATGGCGACTGCGCCAATCAAATCCCCTACGTAAAGGTCAAGGAGGGCGAAAAAAGCTAGATGTCGAAGAAGCGCGATCGCTTGTTTTGATCATCTGCTACCTAGCCAAACAGCACCAGGAATTGATTCGCCGCGCTGTCGGTCTGTTGGAACAAATGGCAGAAAATAACCGGGAACCTCACCAGGCTGCTTTACTTGGAGATTATATTGATGCTTTTTGCAACACCTACCAAGAGCGGATGGAAGAGGACGAAAAAATCTCAACAGATTTACTAACCAATCTGGCCTTAAAACTGCTTGTAGATTTACTTTTTTACAGCGCTCCTGGTGGGCATCGCCGTCTCTGGCTAGCACTTATAGACCGTTCAACAAAATTTTAAATTTTAGATTTGAAATTTCTCAGCCAAAATTTGCTCATGAAAGTTTGCCAGATAAGGATTCCCTTTTGATGGTCGTTAGCTTTTGGGCGATGCACTATCAGCACTGCTTTCTTGCACACCAGTTTGCATAACGGAAGCAACCTGACAAAATCCTAAGTGGAGAATCCGGTATTTTAACTTTTCTTTGCAAGCAACGGCTCAATTTTTTGCAAAATCCCAAATAATCTTCTTTGCAGTTCCTGTCATGCCTCTATCAAATTCTGTTATTCGTTGCTACACACCACCGACTTGCACGCTAGAAGTATTCGCGCAAAGTTCACCTCTATCGCGTTGGATGGGGAAAACTGTTCTCAAACATCTGAGCTTTGAGCTACGTTTTGATGATCCCCGACTACCAGAAGAACATAGAGTTCCAATTCGGGGCGATCGCGAGCAACTCGAAGCTTTATGTGATGCTGTCACAAGCTACGTACAGCAATTTCTCCAACAATCTCCAGAAAGCTTTTGGGTTAGTTTTTCCCCTACCCAGCAGTCAAGCACAGCACTGGATGACCTGGAATTAAAGTCCTCAACAAAAACATTAAATGCCTTTAGTAACCAAATTCCACGGGCAAATATCCGTTTAGAACCAAGCAGCTATTTAAGTCACAACTTAGTTCTCGGTTCTCTCGCCAACCACTCATCTGGCCCCGTAATTCAACTCAGTCTGCTGCAACTATTCGATTTGGCAAGTGCTTTAGATGAGTACTCGACTGATGTCATGGCACTCCCAACTCTCAACAACACGAGTTCGACTCTCAGGTTCCCGACTTGGGCACCTATTGCCGCAGTATTAGTATTAGGTGTAGGTTTTTTACCAGTTACTTGGCAATATGCTAACAATATTAGGGAAAACCAACAGCAGACAGCCAAAACATCAGATTCAGCAGCAGTAAAAACCGCTTTAGAACCTTTAGCCCCACTAAGTTTTCCCACGCCTGAATCTGGACTCACAACTTCATCAGATAATGTGCTAGGTTCCACCCCTCCGCTTGTCACATCTACTTTACCCCAAGCACCTTTAACAGTCCCTAGTTCCAGTTTCTCTACACCGCCAGCTTTATTGCCAAATAATATACTGACAATACCTCAAGGGACGACTGCAACTCTTCCTCGTAATCAAGCGATGCCTCCGGCGAGCTTCTCCGCAAACGCTAACGCACCATCCAACAAAATCCCAGGCCAGGAAGTTGCCATAGTCCCAAATCTGGGACAGAACCTTACAGGGTCAACTTCCCAAACTGGTACTCTCCCTCAACTGCGGAATTTGCCACCTAGACTCTCTTCTAACGCAAGTAGCTTACCAACTAATATCTCACCAGTTGTCCCCCCATCTCTTGACACCATACCCAATAATAATCGTGGTAATACTCCTACCCAACCATCCTCACTCACTTCACAACAGCTAGACGAAAGAATTAATTCCTTACAGCAAGCTTCTCCTGGAGAGAAACCTGGTTCACAACTTCCCTCCTCTAGAACTGCCGAGAATAATCCCTTTATCGATCAATTAGGGGACGCACGCAAAACCCCCACATCCAGAGAAGTAGCTACTGGCACATTATTTGACACACCTCAAGTAGCAGAAGCTAGAGAATACCTTACAAAGCGTTGGCAACCACCTACTGGACTGGGACAAACATTAGAGTACAGTTTGATAGTCAGTGTTGACGGCACAGTTGAACGAATTTTTCCCCTTAATAAAGCAGCGAGAGAATTCGTTGATAGCGCTGGGATGCCTGAAGTTGGCAAACCTTTTGTATCTGCCAATACACGGGGACAAAATCTCAGAATTCGAGTTGTTCTCAGTCCTGATGGCAAGGTACAGACTTTTGCAGATGAATAAGTAAACTAATCCTGTTGATGCCACTTGTAAAACTGGTACAAATCTTGTGCCAGTTTCTACTTACTCTAATTGTTCTTTAGCTTGCCTTTTGAAGTCCAGTTACCAAACTGGTCTTACTATTAATACCAGTAAAGTTACCAATCAATACAATTACTGTTAATACCAATTCTCCAAAATTAAACTATAGATACAAGTCTGGAAACCCAGATTAAATCTTATGCCTCTTAATTTAAAATTACGAATTGGGATTAATAACTCATATCAAAGGTAAGAAATATGCAAACAATTGGTACTCAAAAAGACAGTGCAGCTTGGGTTATTCAAACTTGGGCAGCTTTTGTAATTTCTATTTCTATGACCACCTTTGGTATTGTAAACTTACCTGTAAATGGCTGGGTGAAAGGCTTTATGGGCATGGGTATGGCTTTTTCTATAGGCTCAACTTTTACTTTGGCGAAAACTACTAGAGACTTGCATGAAACTAGAAAATTAACCGCTAGGTTAGACGAGGCGAAAGTAGAAAAATTGCTTTCACAACATGATCCTTTAAATTTCAAATAAAGGGAGCTATACCAATTTTTAACAATACTACCTTTTGCGATTTGATGTGATCTAGACATCAGAAATTAACTCTATGACGAAAAACAAAAGGACTGGTATATCCAGTCCTTTACTATATTGATTTAACGTTTTTATCTTAATAACGGGATTTTTTAGTTTTTAACTTTTGCTTTTTACGCCGACGTTCGCTAGCAACAACTGCCTGTTCTACCGGATAACCCACTAAAGGAATTACCTGATATTTGCGCTCGTCTTCTAACTTTCTCAGTTCAGTGTAATCAACCCAGTGAATACAATCAACCGGACAAGTATCAATTGCTTCTTGGATAATTTCCTCAGCATCTCCATCTTGCCGAACCACGCGCGATCGCCCGTAATCTGGTTCAATATAAAAGGTGTTACGCGCAACATGGGCGCAATGTTTGCAGCCAATACAGGTGATTTCGTCAACATAAACACCATTTTGGCGCAATATACCACCCAATTCCGGTTCCAAACCAGAACGTTCTGGGGCATCCCGTAAAAAACCCCCTAATTCTGGTTCTAAACCGGAACGGTTATCTTCTTGTTCTTCCGGCGACGGCAGAAAATCAGCCATTACGCACTCCAGCGCTGTACTACCAACCGAATTGAACCATCTTCATTTTTTTGTTGTTCAGAAACTTGAAACCCTACACGAGCGGTTTCTTTCACAACTGTTTGATAAGCGTAGCGCTGTGTTACTTGGCGCAAAAATCCATCTACAGACAAATCTTGCTGCCAATATTGCAAGTCAGCCACCAATTCATATTCCTTGCCATTCCATCTAAAGCCGATGTCATAGCCATTTTCCTGCTCAATACTGACTTCTGCAGGATGGGTTTGACCGCGATAGCCACGAACTTCGCGTGGGCCAGGTTTCCAGTCTACGCCCAATTCAGTCAAAGCATCTTTCAAAGAATCAAGGTTACGGATTTGAGTCTTAATTTGGCTAAAGTGTGACATGGTGGTTGTGAATTAATAACACTAAACTACTGTGAAAACTTACCAATCGCTGTAAGTGCTGTGTGTATTCGCCACATTAGATTGCTGCACCTGAGCGGCGAAATATTCTGAAGTTGGCTCATGATTAAGTACTTGTCCCAGCTGTGCCTCTATTGCTGCTGTAACTTCAGCGCAAGAATTACCCACAATGCCAGTGACTTTCTCTTGTACCCGACCGTCTGGATAAATTATGAACTCTAATGTCTCCATTCTTTTGGCCAACCAGGATAAGTACGCTTAAATTGTACTGCCTTAGCAGAAGGCTACAAATATAGCCCTAGGAACATATTTAGATACAAACTTGCCATTTGTTAACTAATGTTCCATGTTTCAACATATATATCTCAGAATCTTTACAAAACTTATTATTATTATAAGCACACGCATCAGTATTTAGTTAGTTTCTCTTAACCTCATTGATTAGTCAAGGTAACTACTAGAGCTAGCCAAGTAAGCTGCAAAAGTCCTAAAAATAAGCATTAGAGGTACTATAGCCACCAAGATAATTCACAAAAATATAAAATTTATTGGAAAACTTTATTATTACCATGCAATTTAGATTATTATTTCTCAGGTTGGATGGGGCGTAGCGTATGCTCCAATAGCACTACTTGCTCTATATCCCTTGAGTACGTGGTGGCAAGCAAGTAACCTCTGCGTCACAACTAATCGTTAACTGAAAACACTCCTTTGGATTTATGAATTTATAGAAGGAGCTAGTTGCCAAAGCCTCGAATACTCCCTAACAACTTGCCGAGCTTGAGGAGAAATAAATATTGTAGCTGATTGGACAGCAATCTTTGCTGCATCTCGGCGACATTGAAGATGCTGTGTATCAATACAGTTTTTGATAACTGATATGCGTTCAGAAAACTTTTCTTGAGCAAGAGTTCGGTTGCGTTGACGTTCCTTTTCTAATTCATCGAATCGCATATCTCAACGATAAGTTATATCACTTCCTATTAAAACACTTTGGTGCATTTGTCTGTAAATTGGAGTGAAATACTAAAAAATTATATCAGCAAACCATAGACTTTTGAGAACAACGTAATAGCAAGAGTTTCAGCTATCGAAAATCAGCAGTATTCACTATTGAGAATAGAGCGATGTCTACGACGGGCTACGCCTAAGCTTTAAAGTAAGTAAATGTTTAAAGGTAAAAATATTTTAAAGGTTGTAAAATAACTTACGATTTTATAGTGTGTAAAACATTTTGAATTTGCTATTATCCTACTTAATCAGTTTATTTCCGAGGTAAATTTTATGGCAATGGTTCTAGATCAAGTAGTTCCTTTTGGGAGGTCAATGGATGAATATATAAAAATATTCAATTTAACAAACGCAGATTTGAACAAAAGAATCATTGGGATTGGGGATGGGCCAGCAAGCTTTAATGCAGAAATGACACGTCAGGGTAAAAGTGTAGTTTCTGTTGACCCACTGTACCAATTCTCCAGTGATGAAATATTGCAAAGATTTAATGAAGTAGTAGATAATATTATTAATCAAGTCAAGGCTACATCGAATGATTGGATATGGAGCTATCATAAATCCCCGGATGATTTGCGGGAAAATCGAGTGAAAGTTATTCAAGAATTTCTGTCTGATTATGAAACTGGCAAAAAGAGCAATAGATACGCAGTTGGTGAATTGCCAAAATTAGCTGATGATAATCAAGAGTTTGATCTAGCTCTTTGTTCGCATTTATTATTTTTATATTCAGATCATCTCGATTACGATTTTCACTTAAATTCAGTAGGTGAGATGCTACGTATTGCTAAAGAAGTCAGAATATTTCCCCTCATAACTTTAATGTGGAAACATTCACAACATTTAGATGAAATTGTCAAATATTATACTTCAAAAGGTTACAAGATAGATATTGAAAAGGTCGAATACGAATTACAGCCTGGTGGAAACCAGATGTTGAAGATAACTAAAGATGTTATGTAATTCGTATTCCTAAAGGATTGCTATATAGCGGTTATCGATTGGATGAGAACACCAAAGTCCTTACTGTCAAATCATTTCAGCAAAGTTTTTGTATCTCACTCAACTGCATACCGCTATAACCATTACGGTGAAATCTCATAACCATCGAATATATAATACAATTATTCGGCACACATTTAGCGATCGCCAGATTCTCTATATTTATGTGCGTAAGGGTAGCGAATCATAAATATCCTTAGTATCTGCGTTTTTATACTGGTTACACTGACACCCTTTCTGGGACTGGATCAGGGGATGCTGGCTCAAAATGTAACACCATAATTTGCTCTGGGCGTAAACCGACAGATTCGTAAGTGCGGCCAGAGCGATCGCTAAATTCCACTTCAAACGCAGCACCACCAGATAATAATTCTACTACTGTGCCAACTTGACCACGGTACAGGTTGTATTCAAGCAAATCAACTGTCAGTGCTACTACATCCAGCAACTTGATTGTATTTTTAGTCATCTTCTAGCACTTCCAAATATTTACAGCAGATAGCAGGTTGTTAATCTTGGGATATCAAAACCTTCTTCGATAATCCAACCACTCCGAATGGTTGCACTTCTATTTTGCCATTTCAACGTGAAATCTAGAGTGTAGCGTTGTCCAAATTCATCGCGCCGTCCCAAGCTTCCAAAGGCAGCATTGTCATAGGCGATTACTTAACGATTACAAATTTGTAATCAATTTAATTGATTTATTTAAACCTGTAATTTCTGAATCCTTGAGAACGTAATGTGGGGTATATACCAACCCATTTTCTAACATTTTGATTGGAGGTGCTAAAAGCATACCTCGACCTTCACCAAATTGAGTACGAATTATATTTCTAAGCCACTCTGGAGATTCTTGTGAGTAGGCAGTTCTAAACAAAGAAATATCTCCAATATCATCACCAAAGACTACCCAGCAATGACCATCCCAGTCTAAATTTGATTTGGAAAAAGCGTCATTTATCTCATGCGTATTATTATTGTTACCAAATATACGTCTTCCCATGATATCTAAGCTACCAGCAACCATATGAACAGGTATATTAGTATTATCTCTTATCATTGCTGTCCACATGGCACTCATTGGAGCGCAGCAGTTATGCATTACCGGAAAATTTTGAAGAATGGACTTTGCTGATTCGATTACTACCTCATAATCTTCTTGGGTTAAGTTGTATTCAAGATATGTATATTCTTCTTTTTCTGAATAAGATTTCTTAATTAATTGTGATAGTTCTTTTCTCATAAAGTCCTTCTAAATCAATTGGATTGGATGCATCGTATAGTTATACTTAAGCATTATTGTTACTACCTATGCCACTGTATTAGCACTGATACCCTCTTACCGAAGCTCAAATCATCAACCAAGAATTTTTGATAAAAATTTCCGCCAGAAGTCTATTGACTTCTGGTAAATCTATTGAGAAGCTAATAGTTAGATTTACTAATTAATAGAAGTGCATCAAACTTGTGACAATACTGACGGGAAAAATAAATCGATCGCAACCTCAAGAAGAACCAAAACCGTTGATTTTGGAAACTCAGGGACTCACACGCCGTTTTGGGAAGTTAACCGCAGTGAATAACCTGAGCATATCTGTAGAACAGGGCGAAGTCTTTGGACTGCTTGGCCCCAATGGAGCAGGGAAAAGTACAGTTCTTAAGATGTTGACAACCTTACTGCCTATCAGTGCAGGGAAAGCAACTTTAGCTGGCTATGACGTGGCTCGTGAATCTAATTCTGTAAGACGGGCTATCGGTTATGTACCTCAAGCGCTGTCTGCTGATGGTAGTCTCACGGGTTACGAAAATCTCTTAATTTTTGCCAAGCTGTATGGAATTCCTGCCAAAGGACGCGATCGCCGCATCTATGAAATTTTAGAATATATGGGTTTGCAAGATGCCGCGAAGCGCTTGGTACGAAACTACTCTGGTGGGATGATCCGCAAGTTGGAAATTGGCATATCAGTTCTACATCAACCCCAAATTTTGTTTCTTGATGAGCCGACTGTCGGATTAGATCCCATCGCTCGAACTCAAGTATGGCAGCTTGTACTACAACTCTGTGCTGATTACGGCACAACTATATTTTTAACAACCCACTTTTTAGAAGAAGCGGATAGCTTATGTAACCGAGTGGCAATTATGCAGCAAGGTGAAGTCGTTACTACAGGTACACCGAGCGACTTAAAAGCTTCTTTAAATAACCCAAATGCAACTTTGGATGATGTCTTTATTCACTATACAGGCGACCAGTTAACATCAGGAGTCAACTACCGTGACACAGCAAGAACCAGACGTACTGCTCAACGGTTGGGTTAAAGCACCACCCACTGTCCGAGTAAATTTGATCTCTGCAATCAAAGAGTTAGTTACAAAAACTCTAGCGATCGCAGAATTAGAAATACGGAAACTCCGCCACGATCCCACTGATTTAGTTGTTCGGGCTGTACAACCAGCATTATGGCTGCTAATTTTTGGGCAAGTTTTCGCCCGAACTCGCGCGATTCCTACAGGAAACTTACCCTATTTAGACTTTATTTCTGCTGGTATTTTGGCTCAGAGTATTTTGTTCGTAGCAATTTTTAGTGGTGGGATGACGCTAATTTGGGAGCGAGATTTAGGTATTGTCCATAAATTTTTAGCTAGTCCTACGCCTCGCGTGGCGATGGTGCTGGGCAAAGCTTTAGCCTGTGGGGTGAGGTGTTTATCTCAGGTAATATTCATTTACGGATTAGCATTTTTATTAGGTGTCAAACTAAATCTTCATCCCCTAGCGATTCTCCAAGTACTGCTGCTCGTCATACTGGGGGCGGGAACATTTTGTATTTTTTCATTAATTATTGGCTGTTTGGTGAAAAGTCGAGAAAGGATGACGGGTATTGGACAATTGTTAACCATGCCGTTATTTTTTGCGAGCAATGCCATCTATCCGATTTCTTTGATGCCCAGTTGGTTAAAGTTGATTTCCCATTTTAATCCGTTGACTTATTTGGTTGACGGCTTACGTAGCACCATGCTGTTAAACGGCACTAGCATCTATGGCTTTGGTCTGGATTGTACAATTCTCTTATTCACATTAATAATTTTGGCCATTCTTGGTGGAAAACTTTATCCACGGGTGGCCATGTAACTAGGAGAACAACAAGCCCATGACCTTGGATAAACCTAATCAAGGTGCAACTTCCGAAGAATGTGCCGCTAGAGTAATGGAAACAGTTCCATTAGTGATGCGGTTTATCCGAGCGGATATGCGTGCCCATAGTGCCGCTTTTTTATCTATACCTCAGTTGCGATCGCTAGCATTTATCAATCGCAATCCTGGCGCTTCATTATCTGATTTGGCAGAGCATTTAGGTGTCACCTCTGCCACAGCATCAGCAACCATAGAACGCTTGGTACAACGCGATTTTGTGAAACGCTGCGCTCATCCTCAAGAGCGGCGGCGGGTGCTGCTCAATTTAACTGAAGATGGAAAACATCATCTCAAGCAATCTCAAGATCAAACTCGCGCTCATATTACCGATTTATTAAAAGGTCTGACAGAAGAACAAATTTCTAACATTGAAGAAGGCTTAACTCTACTAAAAAATGTCTTCGAGAAAACAGAACTCAAAGCCCCCTAACTCTGAGGTTGCACAACACGATCCCTTTGCAGCCTTTAAGTTTCGAGACTATCGGCTATTTACTAGGACTTACGCACGAGTTACGGAATAACGTAGACGCTTCGACTTGCCGCAGGCTACCACAGAGGCGCAGAGGACACGGAAAAATCAGAGTTTGAGAGATATTTTGCGTAAGTCCTATTTACCATTGGACGGCTAGTGCTGTTTGTGGGATCGCAAATGCAAACTGTAGCGATTAGCTGGGAACTCTATGAGCGGACTAACTCAGCGATCGCATTAGGTGGTGTAGGACTGGCGCAAGTCCTACCGATGATTATTCTTACCTTGATTGCTGGAGATGTGGCCGATCGCCACGATGCCTACGGCGGGCTGCGCCTACGCAAACTCACCATATTACTCTCAGTAATGTTGCTAACTCTTTGCTCCCTAGCTTTGGGTGTACTTTCTTATACTCAAGGTGCAATTTTTCTAATTTATGCCTGCTTAGTATTGACAGGTGTTGCTAAGGCATTCCTCAAACCTGCC
The DNA here is from genome assembly GCF_023734775.1 of Nostoc cf. commune SO-36. Lineage (NCBI taxonomy): Bacteria > Bacillati > Cyanobacteriota > Cyanophyceae > Nostocales > Nostocaceae > Nostoc > Nostoc commune. The sequence continues at coordinate 3,532,810 of NZ_AP025732.1, forward strand.
AGTGATGCTCTAATGTGGCAATTAATACCTGTTAATGCTTTCACCAATGCAGCCATGTGGAATAGTAGTAGCTTTTCAGTTAGCCGCAGTCATGGGCCCAGCCTTCGGGGGATTCGGGATTGCGCTGTTGGAAAGTGCTACAGGAGTTTGTGTATTAGCAGCGATCGCAACTTTACTGTGTTTTATTTTAACGTTGGTAATCAAAGAGCAAAAAGTCATCCGCTCAACTGAGCCAATTTCATTTAAAGCACTTGCAGCTGGTGCTAAGTTTGTTTGGCAGAATCAGTTGATTTTAGCAGCGATTATTAAGTTAAGAATTATTTGGCGTAAGTTTGAGAATTGGTATTAGTAGTTACCACAAGCACATCGTAGATGGTTTAGATTGGCCCAAAGCAATCTTAGTATAATGGTAGATATAAGCCCTGTTTCTAAGTGTCAATTTTGGATAAATACTATAGATTGTTTTTCTAGGTGAATATTATGAACAATAACCTTCCAGCAGAGCCTAGAAAAGGTTTTAACTTAGCCGAAACTTCGATTAATAAGGAGTCGCCTTTTATGGAAAGTGATGGATTGCTTTTCTATAAAGATGGGTACAAGACTCCAGAATTTTTAAGCTCATCCTTTTGCATACATCTATTTGGTGAACGAGTTATCGTAGATCACTATGTACTGTTGTTTCCTAATTCAGAAACTCTTACAGACTATGCTAAAACTCTGATCAACTATGATGCCAAAATCACCGAAGGGCCAGGAAAATGGCCTGATGATTTTTGTCCTGAGCAAAACCTATTGCCCGAAGATGCTAGTATGTACTTTCTCTCAGCCTTAATGCCGTCAGGCATGATTTTGGTGCTGCTTGCACCGAACGCGCCAGATGAACAGATAGCTAGTTTATGCCAGGAGCAAGGTTTTAACACTGTCCATCATGTTGCCATTCTTGTTGATGATATCTATTCAGCAGCACAAGTATGGCAAAATAAGGGCTTTCTTCCTCTGTCTATGACTCCTCAAGAGGATGGTTCCTTGTGCCAATGGTTTTTCCGCAACTGGGCAGGTCAAATTATAGAGCTAATCTGCCGCCAATGGACAGGTAAAGAGACTTTTTCCTGTGAGAATATCGCTGGTTTACGCCTTTCAGAATTGGCAGCTTAAATTTTTCAAAGTAATTCCTAATTATTACCTACGACTAATACCAATTCTGTATGAAGATGCGCCTATAAGTAGGTGGGTAGGAAAATTTATAACTATGTCATTGCGTACCGCCAAGGGCGGAACCCGTAGGGTACCTAGCAAAGCGAAGTCAAGCAATCACAAGGGTTTCGGCTCTTTTACATTTCGTTACGTAGTTAGGTTTATTTGAGCTAACCTACTTAGTGTAAGAAATAAAGAACGTTAGTAATTATTTGGTCAAGTATGCTCCCTGCGACGGTGATTAGCAGCTTGTAATAACAGAGATTCGGCAAAGGCGATCGCATCGCTTGCAGATTTACCACCAGCTAACTGCGCTAATTCTTCCCGGCGAGTGTTTAAATTATCCAAGGTAGTAACTCTGACAACAGTACGCTGTTCGGCGTTGTCATTGTTAGCTTTTTTACCTTTGCCTGGATTAATAGTTTGCTTATCTACACGAAAATGCCGATCGGCCATTGCCGCAACTAAAGGCTGGTGGGTAACACATAATACTTGGTTGCGTTGACTTAGCTGGTGTAATTTTTCTGCGATCGCTTGGGCGACTCTTCCCGAAACCCCGACATCAATTTCATCAAAAACCATTGTCCCAGCCACGTCAACCTGAGAAAAACAAGCTTTCAGCGCCAGTAAAAAGCGACTCATTTCCCCGCCAGAGGCAACTTCCGTTAAAGGTTGTAGTGGTTCTCCAGGGTTGGAACTAAATGTAAAGGTAATTTTATCTGCTCCCATCGCAGTTGGGAAAGCTGGTAATATTTCAACCAGAAACTTCACCTTTTCCATCGCTAGGGGCTTGAGTTCAGCTACTAAACGTGATTCTAAATTAGCCGCCGCCTTACTCCGCATTTGAGTTAACTGATTGCTTGCTTGGGTGAGTTTTTCAAAACACACTTTTTCTTGATGTTCCAACTTTTCGATAGATTGTTCGCTGTCATTAAGTTGGGCTAATTCCCCTTGGATACGTTCGTAATAAGCGATCGCTTCTGTAAGCGTTGGCCCGTACTTACGACAAATTTGCTTTAATTCTTGAATCCGTTCTTCCACCTCTTCCAATCGGTGCGGATCGGCTTCCAAGCCATCCCCATAAGCATTAATTTGCCTTCCCACTTCCATCACCGCAGCTTGCGCGTCACGCACCAATTCCAACAGGTGTTGTAGTTGGCTATCATATTCCACCATGTCACTTAATATCGTCTCACTGTCTCCCAATAAATCACCTGCGGCGGGAGTTTCATTATCGTTTTGATACAAAGCCTGATAGACTTTGTAACTCATTTGTTGCAAATCAACGACATGATTTAGGCGTTCCCGTTCTTGTCCCAACTGTTCCAATTCATTAGGTTCACTGAGGTTTGCTGCTCCCAATTCCTGCACTTGATAAGTGAGCAAGTCGAATTGTTGCAATCGTTCCCGTTCTGATGTCCGGCGTTTTTCTAATGCTAAATGCGCCTGTTGGTAATTACTAAAGCTTGTAGCGACTTTATGACGCTGCTGCATTAAAGAGTCTCCGCCATATAAATCTAACCAGTCACGGACTTGGGCAGATTGTCCCACTTGTACCGTTTGACCTTGGGCTGTGATTTCTACCAAGCGATCGCGCATTCCGCCCATGATCTGCCGATTTACCAACACACCATTCACCCGCGATCGACTGCGGACATTACTTGCAGTCGCTGTGATTTCTCGGCTAATCACTACTGAATTTTCATCAAGCAAATCTATTTCTTGTTCAGTCAACCAAGCTGCTAAGGGGGCGTTTGAGGTGAAAGTAGCCTCTACCATCGCCCGACTTGTCCCCGTGCGAATGACTCGACTAGAGACTTTACCTCCCAAAGCGGCATCAATCGCATCCAAAATAATCGATTTTCCTGCGCCGGTTTCACCTGTTAACACATTTAGTCCTGCGCCAAATTCCAATTCTAGTTGGTCAATTAGGGCAAAGTTTTCAATTCTTAGGCAAAGCAACATCAAGCCAAGTTCTCCATGAGGGCAGATGCCGGATACTTCTAATTTACAAGATAATAAGTCTCATCCTTTAGCAACTAGCAATATCTAATACTATTGAACTAGTATGCCCGTTTAAGTGTAGCAGACTAGTAGGGAGTAGGAGATGAGGCAGATGAGGTAGAAATAATTAATGCCCAATGCCCAATGCCCCATTCCCAATTCCCAATCCCTCAACATATTGTTACAATACTTAATGTGATCGTTCTGACTGGTGGCCTTTTTCATGATTGTTAAGACACTTCCCCCTAGTTCCCGACCGATTCAGGAGGACAGTCGCAACGGCACAAATAGCCGAAGCGAACTGGACGTTATTGATATAGTGCCAGAAAATGGTATACAAGGCTTGGTTGTGCGTAATCCTAGCCCGTCGCAGACATCGCTAAAACTATTAGCTGCCCAAAAGGTGAGGATAACAGCCGAACCTCAGACGCTTTACGATCCCGCGACTATAGCGGCGCATTATCAAAAAAGACCCTTCCAAGTTATACGGCGGATTTTCGCCGTGTTGGGGCCGACTTTATCCTTTGCTTTTGGGTTATGGTCGGATAGTAAGCGGGGAATTGTCGTCAAAAATGATCGTCGCCGAGCCACTCAGCTACGAGTATTGCTGACCCAACTAGGGCCTGCTTACATCAAAATCGGACAAGCTTTGTCCACCAGACCGGATCTTGTTCCTCCTGTATACCTAGAAGAATTAACTAAGCTACAAGACCAATTACCGCCTTTTCCTAACGAAATTGCTTATCAGTTTATCAAAGAAGAACTAGGCGCACCTCCAGAAGAGGTTTATGCCGAACTCTCGGCCCAGCCAATTGCTGCGGCTTCCTTGGGGCAAGTCTATAAAGGTAAGCTAAAAACTGGTGAAGAAGTCGCCGTTAAAATCCAACGTCCCGACTTAAGAGAGGGAATCACCATTGATTTGTATATTTTGCGTAACCTCGCTGCTTGGGTGCAGAAAAAGGTCAAACGGGTAAAAAGTGACTTAGTTGGTATTCTCGATGAATTAGGCGATCGCATCTTTGAAGAGATGGACTACATCCACGAAGGTGAAAATGCTGAAAGATTTTTCGAGTTATATGGTCATATAAAAGACGTATATGTGCCGAAAATTTACTGGGAATACACTAATCGCCGCGTCTTGACGATGGAGTGGATTAACGGTACAAAATTAACCCAGACAGAAGAAATTAGCGCCCAAGGGATAGATGCTCGTTATCTAATTGAGGTGGGTGTGCAGTGTTCCCTGCGCCAGTTGCTAGAACATGGATTTTTCCACGCTGATCCCCACCCAGGTAATTTGTTAGCAACACCAGATGGTAAATTAGCTTATCTCGACTTCGGGATGATGAGCGAGATTCAACCACTACAGCGTTATGGTTTGATTGAAGCGATCGTCCACGTTGTCAACCGCGACTTTGAAGGACTAGCAAAAGACTACGTTAAATTAGATTTTTTATCACCAGAAACCGATTTAACACCAATTATCCCAGCTTTTGCAAGAGTCTTTGCTGATGCCGAAGGAGCTAGTGTTGCCGATCTTAATATTAAAAGCATCACCGATGAACTATCGGCTTTGATGTACGAGTATCCTTTCCGCGTACCGCCCTATTACGCCTTAATTATTCGCTCCCTTGTGACACTCGAAGGGATTGCAATATTTATAGATCCCAACTTTAAAGTTCTCAGCGAAGCTTATCCCTACGTTTCTAAACGCCTGTTAACCGATCCAGCACCGCAATTAAGAGCATCATTGCAAGATTTGCTATTTAAAGATGGTAGATTTCGCTGGAACCGTTTAGAAAACTTGTTAAAAAATGCGCGTAATAGTCAAGACTACGACTTTAATTTAGTGCTGAATCAGGGTATAGAATTTTTATCATCTGAACGCGGCGCTTTCATTCGTGACAAGCTAGTAGATGAATCTGTTAACGGGCTCGATGCTTTAGGTAAAAATGTTTTGCATAACTTTACCTCCCTGTTGCGGGAACGGGTAGGATTGACAGCAGTTAATGAAACTCCATCGGCCACTGTTGAGCAACAACAAACCTTAGAGCATATCAAACGTATATTAGGTATTCTCCGAGAAACACGAGGCTTTGAGCCAATGCAACTTGCGTCCCAAATTACCCAGTTGTTGGTAAATTCAGATGTACAGCGCTTAGGTCAACAAATTGCTAACCGCTTTACGCAAAAAGCTGTAGCTAGGTTAATTCGGCAACTATTGGCATCGTAGTGAAAGTTATGAGTTGAAGAAGAACATATACAGCGTATTTCAGTAAATGAAGTATACGGGTAGGGGCACAACATGTTGTCATTTTAGGATTGCCTCGTTCCCAGTCTCCGACTGGGAATGCCCGTCGTTGAGGCTCCGCCTCCCTTGCTGGCGGCAGAGCCGCCAAGAGCAGCATTTCCAGCCCAGAGGCTGGAAACGAGATTTGAAAGGCTTTTAGCTTAAGAGAACTCCACAAAAAAAATGATCCAATAGCTATGTGGGTTTAGCAAAAATTTCTACAAACCATTTTCTGAGATTGGGGAGGCGGTGAATCTGTGTTTCAATTTCTGCCATAGCGGAGGTAGTAAGTTTAACTCCTGTAGAATAAACTGTTTCTACCAATGTGACCACCGGATTTTTACCCTTAAATGTGAGAGTTTGGGCGAAATTCAGTACAGTCTCAACAGTGTCAAGTAAACTACCATTCCAATGCTGTTCTAACCAGCCAAAACAACGTTCTATCGGGTTATATTTACTATGATAAGGCGGATAATAAGCAAGTTGTAACGTCAGTTGAGATGATGTACCAAAATCTACAATCCGCTTCATAAATTGAGTGCGGCGAGAATTATTTTCAGGTCCATTATCCTGATTAATCACCAGTTTTTGAATATGAGCAAATCTGTGTTTGACAGTTTGCCACCAGCTTTCAAGCAAATCAACAATACAATCAGCGGTTAATTTGGAAGAAACAAAGAATAAAAATAACTCGTTGTATTCAGGTATAAAAATGCCGTAGGGAATCAGAGTTATCTCCGTCGGGAAGTCGTGGTCTACTGAGATGGTTGGCATTCGATTTTTACCCCCACGGTCAAATTCTCCAATCTTAACTGCTACCTTAGCATCAATGGAAATTCGCAGAGTATGAGGGTCATTGTCAGCTTCACTATTAATTTGTTCAACTTGTTCAAAAATCGCTTCTGTTTCGGGAATTTTCTTGATAGGCTTGGTTTTCAGAACTCTTTTTAAGGTATAGCCTAAATCATTCAATTTTCGTCGAATTGTTTCTGATGAAGGTAGTTCTTCCTCTGTGTAACCAAATTGTTCAATTAGTTGACGACGGACTTCGCTTGCCGTCATGCGTGTATACAAACGTATACTTTTAAAACTGGGGTCAGTTTGACTTTGTGGGTCTACTAACGATTTTATATCCCTCAACAAGTTTGATAATTTTGCTTCAGCCCGCTTGCGTCCACTACGCCTGAAACCATCAATAAAAGGCTGACCACTCTCTAACTCCTGCATCCCTTTACGGATAGTGCGCCTATTCCATCCCAACTCCCTTTCCGCCACAGTTTGTCCACCTATTCCCAAACCTTTGACTACTTCTGCCATGAATTGTCTTCGGTCACTTCCCTTGAGTTTTTTCGCTGTTTTGATGTACAGAGATTTTAGGTGCGCGGTGAGTTGAATGATAGATTTTGGATACATGAGCTAGACTGCACACTGAATTTATCTTTCTCTTATCATAGGATCAATTATTCTGTGGAGTTCTCTAAGTTGACACCAATGAACATGTTGTGCCCCTACGATTATCTGTACCTCACCAAGTTGCAATCTGCTGTAATGTTTTGACGTATCGCGTCGCCATCCAGAACTTAAATTATTTTTATAATCCTTTTTTAACAGGAATTTTAGGCGTTGCTTGGCGATTTGTGTCAGTGTTGCTACTTTTATCTCTACTCATTTCGAGCAAAGAATTGCAATTATACGTATTTAGACTAAATATTTAATACATAAACTGGCGATATTAAAATAGGTTATACTTACGCATTTTCTTAAACCTAACGACCACCCTCTCGATTATGCAAACAAAACCTGCTGACTTAGGTTGCCAATTATTAAAGTTTTAACCAAATTTTATATCCAGTATATATACAGTTTTTTTTTATTTAAATGGTCTTTATTATAACAGTAGATAGCCAAATTAAACTTACCAGTAAAACATTATAAAAAACTAAGATCCCAATGTTTGTAAAGTTTACACAATGCAGCTTTGACAAGGTGTGACCTGTTATCTGGGGCAATTTTTTTAGGTTCTGTTCCTAAATACAGGTTTGTTTATTGACAATGATCGCATACCTAGTAGTTTGTGTGCTGCCAGGATTTCTGGGGGCTTGTGCTGCGTGGGGTATTACGTCCTAGTGGGACTTTGCCAGATTCGGGAACGGTATGTTTTCGGAGGGTTGCTTATTACCCCAACAATTTGAGCGGTTGCTTTGTGGCGTAGCAGTCGTGCATTTGTTGGATAGGCAGTAACTGAACAGTGGGAATTCTGAAGTTTACTACCGACTTTCAAGAACTTTATGATGTGCAGTTTCTAGCTGGTGTACAGCATCCGATGCTTTTGAACCAGGAATTAAAAGAAATCTGCCAAGCATTTACTGCGCCAGATTTGAACTGCTCACTGCGACTAAGTGCGGTGATTGCTAATGACTAAGCAATCTGTTTAATCAGAGCGTAATTGTTGAAATAAAATTTTTAGTTTTTTTAGAGGTTTTTTATGACTGAATTCAAAGTAAATACTACTGTTATCGGTAATCAATCTAACTCCACAGTAGCGATAGATCAAAATGGGAACTTTGTCATTTGCTGGACTAGTTTTGATGAGAACGGGGTTGGTGGGATATATGCCCAACGATACAACAATGATGGGGCACCTCAAGGGAATCAATTTAAGGTCAATACCCTGACCACAGACAATCAAAGTATCCCCACAGCAGCGATGGATGCAAACGGGAACTTTATCATTTCCTGGACTAATTTTGCTGAGAACGGGTCTAGCACTGGGATATATGCCCAACGCTACAACAGTGCAGGGATGCCTCAAGGAGGTGAATTTAAAGTCAATACCGACATCGACAGCATTTTGGACTCCACTGTAGCGATAGCGATGAATGCAAATGGGGCCTTTGCCATTTCCTGGAGTAAATTGGAGGTGGATGGATCTGACTTTGAGGTATATGCCCGACTCTACGACAGTACTGGGATGCCTCAAGATGTCCAATTTAAGGTCAATAAAACCTTTGAAGACAAACAATATTACCCCACAGTCGCAATGAATGTAGATGGGGGCTTTATCATTTCCTGGACTAGCAATCTTCAAGATGATTCTGGCAATGGGATATATGCCCAACGCTACGACAATACTGGGATGCCTCAAGGAGAGGAATTTCGGGTTAATGCCACCATCATCAACAATCAAACTAACCCCACAGTTGCGATAGATGCGACAGGAAACTTTGTTATTTCTTGGCAAAGCGAGAACCAGGACGGAGATGGCTATGGGATATATGCCCAACGCTACAACAGTGCAGGGGAGGCTCAAGGGAACGAATTTCGGGTCAATACCAAAATCGTTAACGATCAAATTAACCCCAAGGTAGCGATGGATGCAAGGGGAAACTTTGTCATTTCTTGGCAAAGCAATGTTCAAGACAATTCTGGCTATGGGATATATGCCCAACGCTACGACAGTGCAGGGAATGCTCAAGGGGAAGAATTTCAAGTCAATGCTTATACTTCCAACGACCAAAGTATCCCCACAGTAGCGATGAATGGAAAGGGAGACTTTGTAATTTCCTGGACTAGTTATGGTCAAGATAGGCTAGTACCGCAGGATGAGGACATAAATTCTAATGGGGGGATATATGCCCAACTATACAAAAGTGGGGTTCCTCCGATAATTACCTCTGTTTCTACATCTGCCCTAGAATACACTGAGAACGCCAATACAATCATCGACTCAGGCATCACCGTTAGCGACAAAGATTCAGATAACTTAGCTAGTGCCACCGTTAGCATTACTAGTGGTTTTATTTCTGCTCAAGATACCCTCGCCTTCACCAGCGAAAATGGGATTACGGGCAGCTACAACAGTAGCACAGGTGTTTTAACCTTAACTGGCAGTTCCAGCGTTGCTAATTATCAAACCGCACTACGTTCCGTTACTTATAGCAACAGGAGTGATAACCCCAGTCTCACACCTCGTACCGTCAGATTTATAGTTAATGATGGGTCTACTAATAGCACTGCCATTACCCGCAACATTAATATTACGGCAGTGAATGATGCACCTGTTGCTGCTGCCACCAACTCTGTCCTGCTATACACTGAGAATACCACTACAGCCATCGACTCAGGCATCACCGTTAGCGATGTAGACTCTCCTACCCTAACTAGTGCCACCGTCAGCATTACCAGTGGCTTTATTTCTGCTCAAGATACCCTCGCCTTCGCCACCCAAAATGGGATTACAGGCAGCTACGACAGCAGCACAGGTGTCTTAACGTTAAATGGCAGTGCCACAGTTGCTAATTATCAAACCGCACTGCGTTCCGTTACTTATACCAACAGCAGTGACAACCCCAGTCTCACACCTCGTACTGTCAGCTTTCTAGTTAATGATGGGTCTACTAATAGCACTGCCATTACCCGCAACATTAATATTACGGCAGTGAATGATGCACCTGTTGCTGCTGCCACCAACTCTGTCCTGCTATACACTGAGAATACCACTACAGCCATCGACTCAGGCATCACCGTTAGCGATGTAGACTCTCCTACCCTAACTAGTGCCACCGTCAGCATTACCAGTGGCTTTATTTCTGCTCAAGATACCCTCGCCTTCGCCACCCAAAATGGGATTACAGGCAGCTACGACAGCAGCACAGGTGTCTTAACGTTAAATGGCAGTGCCACAGTTGCTAATTATCAAACCGCACTGCGTTCCGTTACTTATACCAACAGCAGTGACAACCCCAGTCTCACACCTCGTACTGTCAGCTTTCTAGTTAATGATGGGACTGCTAATAGTACTGCCGTTACCCACGATATTAATATTACAGGAGTGAATGATGCACCTGTTGCTGCTGCCACCAACTCTGTCCTGGCATACATTGAGAACGCCACTACAGCCATCGACTCAGGTATCACCGTTAGCGACATAGACTCTCCTACCCTAACTAGTGCTACCGTCAGCATTACCAGTGGCTTTATTTCTGCTCAAGACACCCTCGCCTTCACCAGCAAAAATGGGATTACGGGCAGCTACGACAGCAGCACAGGTGTTTTAACCTTAACTGGCAGTTCCAGTGTTGCTAATTATCAAGCCGCACTACGTTCCATTACTTATAGCAACAGCAGTGACAACCCCAGTCTCACACCTCGTACTGTCAGCTTTATAGTTAATGATGGGACTGCTAATAGTACTGCCGTTACCCGCGATATTAATATTACAGGAGTGAATGATGCACCTGTTGCTGCTGCTACGAACTCTGCCCTGGCATACATTGAGAACGCCACTACAGCCATTGACTCAGACATCACCGTTAGCGACGTAGACTCAGATAATCTTGCTAGTGCCACCATTAGAATTACCAGTGGCTTTATTTCTGCTCAAGACACCCTCGCTTTTACCAACCAAAATGGGATTACGGGCAGCTACAATAGCAGCACAGGTGTTTTAACCTTAACTGGCAGTTCCAGCGTTGCTAATTATCAAACTGCACTGGGTTCAGTTACTTATAGCAACAGTAGTAATAAGCCCACCCTCACACCTCGTACTGTCAGCTTTCTAGTTAATGATGGGACTGCTAATAGTACTGCCGTTACCCACGATATTAATATTACAGGAGTGAATGATGCACCTGTTGCTGCTGCCACCAACTCTGTCCTGGCATACATTGAGAACGCCACTACAGCCATCGACTCAGGTATCACCGTTAGCGACACAGACTCTCCTACCCTAACTAGTGCTACCGTCAGCATTACCAGTGGCTTTATTTCTGCTCAAGATACCCTCGCCTTCACCAGTAAAAATGGGATTACGGGCAGCTACGACAGCAGCACAGGTGTTTTAACCTTAACTGGCAGTTCCAGTGTTGCTAATTATCAAGCCGCACTACGTTCAGTTACTTATAGCAACAGTAGTAATAAGCCCACCCTCACACCTCGTACTGTCAGCTTTCTAGTTAATGATGGGACTGCTAATAGTACTGCCGTTACCCGCGATATTAATATTACAGGAGTGAATGATGCACCTGTTGCTGCTGCTACAAACTCTGCCCTGGCATACATTGAGAACGCCACTACAGCCATTGACTCAGACATCACCGTTAGCGACGTAGACTCAGATAATCTTGCTAGTGCCACCATTAGAATTACCAGTGGCTTTATTTCTGCTCAAGACACCCTCGCTTTTACCAACCAAAATGGGATTACGGGCAGCTACAATAGCAGCACAGGTGTTTTAACCTTAACTGGCAGTTCCAGCGTTGCTAATTATCAAACTGCACTACGTTCAGTGACTTATAGCAACAGTAGTAATAAGCCCACCCTCACACCTCGTACTGTCAGCTTTATAGTTAATGATGGGACTGCTAATAGTACTGCCGTTACCCGCAATATTAATATTACGGCAGTGAATGATGCACCCGTTGCTGTTAACGATAGCATTACCACAAACAAAGACACACCTATTATCATTAGTGCTACTACTCTGTTAAGCAATGATACAGATGCTGATATTAGTGATGTATTGAGCATTACTGACTTCACCCAACCTATTCAAGGAACTTTAGTTAACAACAACAACGGTACTTACACTTATACACCTGTCCAAAACTATTATGGCTCCGACGGCTTCACTTACACCATGAGTGATGGGCAGGGAGGCAGTAGTACTGCTACGGTCAACTTGACCATTAATGAAATCACCCCTCCAATTAATGGCACTTTAGTTGCAGACAAGCTGACTGGTACGGAGAAGAGTGATATCATCTCAGGATTGCAGGGCAATGATACCCTCCAAGGACTAGGTGATAACGACACTCTTAATGGCGGCGATGGAAATGATTCTTTAGATGGTGGTGCAGGGGCTGACAGCCTCATCGGTGGTAAAGGCAATGATATTTACATCGTAGACAACCTGAACGATTCGATTACTGAAGGCTTAAATGCAGGTACAGATTTAGTTAAGTCTTCGGTAACTTGGGTGTTGGGAGCTAACTTGGAAAACTTGACCCTGACTGGAAGTGAAGCAATCAATGGTACTGGTAACAGCTTTAATAATATCCTGATTGGAAATGCTGCCGCTAACTTCTTGAGTGGAGAAAATGGCAATGATAGCTTGACTGGTGATGTAGGTGATGACACCTTAGTGGGCAGTGTAGGCAATGACACCTTAGATGGAGGTTTGGGAGCTGATAGTCTCATTGGTGGAGCTGGCAATGACATTTACATCGTAGACAATCTGAGCGATTCGATTACTGAAGGCTTAAATGCAGGTACAGATTTAGTTAAGTCTTCGGTAATTTGGGTGTTGGAAGCTAACTTGGAGAACTTGACCCTGACTGGAAGTGAAGCAATCAATGGTACTGGCAACAATCTTAAGAATATCCTGATTGGAAATACTGGCGCTAACATCTTGAGTGGAGAAGATGGGAACGATAGCCTGATTGGTGGTGTAGGCAATGATACCTTGTTCGGCGGTGTAGGCGATGACACCTTAGATGGAGGTTTAGGATCTGATAGTCTCATTGGTGGAGCTGGCAATGACATCTACATCGTAGATAACGTGAACGATTCGATTATTGAAGGCTTAGATGCAGGTATAGATTTAGTCAATTCTTCGGTGAATTGGGTGTTGGTAGATAACCTGGAGAAGCTGACTCTGACTGGAAGTGGGGCAATAAGTGGTACTGGTAACAGCCTTAATAACATCTTGACCGGAAATAGTGGCGCTAACACGTTGAGAGGAGAAGATGGCAATGATAGCCTGATTGGTGGTTCTGGGAATGACACTTTGTTGGGCGGTGTAGGCGATGACACCTTAAATGGAGGTGCAGGAGTTGACAGTCTTGATGGGGGAGTTGGTAATGACATTTACACTGTAGACAACGTGAACGACTCTATTATTGAAGGCTTAGATGCAGGTACAGATTTAGTCAATTCTTCGATAACTTGGGTGTTAGGCAATAACCTGGAGAACTTGACCCTGACTGGAAGCAAGCTAATTAATGGTACTGGTAACAGCCTCAATAACACCCTGACGGGAAATACTGGCGCTAACACTTTAATAGGAGGAGATGGTAATGATAGCCTCTCTGGAAACTCAGGCAATGACACCTTGCTCGGTGGTCTAGGTGATGATTTACTAGCTGGTGGAGTTGGTCTAGATGTGCTGACTGGTGGAATTGGGCAAGACAGTTTCAACCTAACTGGTAGCCGTACTGGAGGCTATGATACGATCGCTGATTTTACTCTTGGAGATGATACTATCTTGGTTTCCAAGGCTGAATTTAAACTAGTTCAATCTCAGAATACTACGCTCGATTCGGGCTTGTTTCTACTTGGTACTAGTGCGATCGCAGGAGGCGATCGCTTCATCTATGATCAAACTACGGGGAACCTATTCTTTGACGCAGATGGGATTGGTAAGACTGCACAAATTAAAATTGCCCACTTCTCGAATCAGGTAGCGCTTACTAGTGCAAATATTACTGTAATTGCCTAACGGAAGCTAACTGTAGCCAATATGGTTCAGTTAAGGGTTATGGGTGTAGATGATTTAGTTTTTCAAGACGCGATTAACGGCGTCTCTACATCTGGGTTTTGTTGCTCATTCTGAAGTGTATTGAACTATAGCCAGCATTGGGAGATTACCCAGTAAGAGACAGATAAACTCTTGCTGGGTAATCTGTCATGGATACAGACTTGAGTGCAACACAACTGCAAACTTTTAACTTTCCTCTTGGGAATAACCATTTTTCTCGCGTTTGAGGCTTTCTTCTAAGGCTTGAATTTGTTCGCGTCGAGCTTCCAACTCTAAGGAACGCCGTGCTAAGTCTTGGTTCTGCAACGTCAGGGATTGTCGCCAATGTTCTGCTCGTTCGGCTTCGTGCTGCAAAAATTCTGGGGTAATGCCGATGGTGAGGTAGCTTTGTACTAGATGGAGTACCCAGTTAGTGGCATCTTCTAGTCTTTCAATGTCGCCTGTAGGGGAAAGTTCTACTAAAACAAGCAAGTTCTCACTCATGAGCTTTCCCTTGCCTAGCAAAATGAAAGCCTCTTCAGGAATTATCGCCCACAAGTTATCAGCTTCTTGACGCGCCAACAAGCGTAACTGGTGCTGCTCTAAAAAATCGTTTTTACGCACCTGGGCTAGATATAGCATGAGGGTCGCTTTGCTCCAATTCAAAATTCAAAATTCAAAACAATTTAATAAAAATAAGTGTCAAAATTGATATTTTATTAATTGCAAATGGGTAATTGGGAATTATTGACACTCCCATTACCCATTACAGTTATCCTAAGCCACGCAAGCGATGCCTACGACAATCCCTTCAGACGCTCGCGCAAAATTTCAGCTTGCTTTTGTGCTTCTGTTAAGGCATCCCGCGCTCCTTGTACCACATCAGCCCTAGCTCTATCTACGAAACTAGGATTGTTTAATCTGGTACTCAGGGATTGAACTTCGGCTTCAGCTTTACTCAAGCTTTTTTCTAGCTTGGCACGTACAGCTTCAATATCTACCACACCGCTTAGAGGAATTAGCACCTGTATTGTACCAATTACACCTGCGATCGCATTTTCTGATTCTTGTGGTTGTTCTAATTCTCTCTGCGGGAAAAATCGGCTCCATAACCTAAGTCTTGCTTGAGCAGTGAGTAAATTTTGGCTAACAAACCACGTGGTGTAACCAAAACCAACTAATTCAAAGAAAGTTCCGACGATGGGAATGTCATCAATGGCATTTCCCGCAGCTAAACCTAATCTACCAAAGACAATGGCCACAATAATTAAGCCAATTGTCTTCAAACCCCTTTGAGGTTTTTTCGCAGCAACAGTTTGGTTTTCTTGCTTGTCGGTAATAGTTAAAGTCTCAACCTTCGCCAAATCTTTAATGTAATCTTGTCCAGCAGTGAGAATTTGCCGCTCTTTCTCACTTTCAGTTTGCAAATTCGCTGTCACTTTTACCCCAGGCTTAATATCTGCCTCAGCCCGCAAATTCCGAATTGTGCGGATAGTAGCAATCAGTAATTCAAACTGTTCTTCTAAAGCTGAATCAATTAAATTTACATCTATCTGGGGATATATTTGCAACGGTAAAGTTTGCGGGGAATCTGCTGGTTGTTGGGTGAGAGTCTGCCAAATTTCTTCGGTAATATGAGGCATCAACGGATGAAGCAGTTTTAAAATTCCTTCCAATATGTAGCCGAGGGTTTGCTGTGCTACCCGCCGCGATACTGGATAGGCATCTGCTTGCAATCTGGATTTCACCAGTTCAATATATTGATCGCAGAAATCACCCCAAATAAACTCATAGAGTCCTTTTGCTGCTTCCCCTAAACCGTAATTATCGATGTAATTGGTAGTTTGTTGGATAACTTGATGATACCGCGAGATAATCCAGCGATCGCTCAATTCGGTAGCTAGTGGATTCCCCAATTGTTGCGGTGTTTGTCCATCCAAATTCATCATCACAAACCGGGCAGCATTCCACAACTTATTTGCAAAGTTGCGCGATGCCTCCACCGATGCCGATTCATCCTTTTTGCGATCGTATTCTAAACGGATATCTTGACCAGCACCAGCCACTTCCCTAATTAAGGTATACCGCAGGGCATCAGTACCATACTTGTCAATTAATAACAATGGGTCAATGCCATTACCTTTGGTCTTTGACATCTTCTGACCTTTTTCATCCAGCACCAAACCATGAATGTAAACTGTTTGGAAAGGCATTTGCTCCGTAAGATGCCCAGCCATCATGGTCATTCTAGCTACCCAGAAAAAGATGATGTCAAAGCCTGTTACCAAAGTGGTAGTCGGGTAGTAAGTTGCTAAATCTTGAGTTTGTTCTGGCCAGCCCAAAGTCGAAAATGGCCAGAGTCCAGAAGAAAACCAAGTATCTAGTACATCTGGATCTTGTTCTAGCTTGACATTTTCTCCAAATTGCGATTTTGCTTTCTCCCAAGCTTCAGTTTCCGATTTTGCCACGACAAAGGGCGTATTATCGGTAATTTGTCCATCCGTTTCACTGACAGCGTACCAAGCCGGAATTTGGTGTCCCCACCATAATTGGCGAGAAATACACCAATCAGTCAGTTTTACTAGCCAATCACGATAAACCTTTGTCCAGCGTTGGGGGACAAACTCTGGAGAAGTTTGCTGGTCGAGGAATTCGAGAGTGTTGTCAGCTAAGGGGCGAATTTTGACGAACCACTGAGTTGAGAGGAGAGGTTCAATAGGTACTTTACCGCGATCGCTGTAGGGAACGGTATGTTTATAATCTTCTATCTTTACCAAAAAGCCATCTGCTTCTAGGCGAGAAACCACATTTTTTCTAGCAACGAAGCGGTCTTGTCCTTGAAACTCCCCAGCATTGGCGTTGAGAGTGCCGTCTTTATTCATAATGTTGATAAACGGCAGATTGTGACGCTTACCCATGTCAAAATCGTTCGGGTCATGGGCGGGAGTTATCTTCACGCAGCCTGTGCCGAAAGTGGGATCAACATATTCATCGCCAATGATGGGAATTTCTCGTTGTAAAATTGGCAGAGTTAGAGTTTTACCGATGAGATGTTTGTAGCGATCGTCATTGGGATTAACTGCTACAGCCGTATCACCCAGCATCGTTTCTGGTCGAGTTGTCGCCACCTCTACAAAACCGGAACCATCGGTGAGGGGATAGCGGAAGTGCCAGAGATTTCCATTCACCTCTTGATTTTCCACTTCCACATCAGACACAGCCGATTGAGAAGCGGGACACCAGTTAACTAAATATTCACCACGATAAATTAAGCCTTCCTCGTAAAGACGAGTAAATGCCTCGACAACAGCTTTAGATAAACCCTCATCCAGAGTAAACCTTTCCCGTGACCAGTCTACCGAGACACCCAAGCGTCGTAGCTGATTCAGAATCGTTCCCTCAGACTCCGCCTTCCATTGCCAAGCGCGTTCTAGGAATTTTTCGCGCCCCAACTCGTAGCGAGTTTTACCCTCTTTCTTGAGTTGTTTTTCCAGCATACTATGGACAGCGATGCTGGCGTGGTCAGTTCCGGGTAGCCACAGGGTATTGCGTCCCTGCATCCGGTTGGTAGCGCACGAGGGTATCAATCAAGGAACTTTCAAAGGCGTGACCCATGTGTAAGCTGCCGGTGACATTCGGGGGGGGAATGACGATGCAGTAGGGTTCGCCGCCTTGGTTGGGGTCAGCTTTGTAAACTTGGTTGTCTTCCCAGAATTTTTGCCATTTGGCTTCGGTGGAAAAGGGGTCGTAGAGACTGGGGAGATTAGGAATGGTTGCGGTCATGCTGGGAAAACTAAAGAAGGACTTTTATAAATTTTGCCATAGGGTTGGAGAGGGATTGATGGAAACGAACCGCAGAGGCGCAGAGAACGCAGAGGGAAGAGAGTTAGGAGAGGAGATGAATCAACTTACAGGTAAGGTGATTGGGGCGGCGATTGAGGTGCATCGGGTGTTGGGGCCAGGGTTTTTGGAGGAGGTGTATAAGGAGGCGCTAATTATAGAATTTTTCAGGTGCGGGATACCTCATCTGGTTGAAAAGTCGGTAACAGTCAATTATAAAGGACATGAAGTAGGTAAGGGGAGACTAGATTTTCTGGTTGCCAATTGTCTAATTGTGGAATTAAAAGCTGTCCAAAATTTAGCCCCAATCCACGAAGCTCAAGTCCTCTCATACCTTAAAATGACTAATTACCCCTTAGCCCTTCTCATCAACTTTAACGTTCCCGTCCTCAAAGACGGCATCAAACGCATCATCCTCTCTTAGTCTTTCTCTGCGCTCTCTGCGCCTCTGCGGTTCGTCCCCCAAACCCATGAAACACTAGAAGTTTTCAGTTTGCAAATATGCGCCCCAAAAAAGTTACTATTTCAGCCCAAGCTACGCTGCTAGCACTAGAATCATAACGATAACCGTCGTCGCGCATGAATGTATGTTCTGCTTCATACGAGAAAACTTGGTGAGGTATGTTAGCATTCTCAATTGCTTTTATTATAGTTTGGCGATCGCTCTCTGGTATATGAGGGTCAAGAGTACCGAATACCATTAGCATCTCGCCTTTGATTTCACTTACCCTCTGGATTGTATCGGCTACTTCTTTACCCAGTTTACCACTGGGAATACCAGTAGGGTAACAGCAGACACAAGCCCGAATTTCGTTTTGAAATGCGGCGCGGAAGGCTAAATGTCCACCAATACAAAAGCCAAGAGTGCCTATTTGATTTGGAGAAACCGCACTCTCTGTTTTCAGAAATTCAATCATAGCAAGGCAATCGGCATCATAATCAGCTACGGAGGTTCGACGCGCATCGTCATTACCCCGCATCCGTCCCAGATCGTCTGGCTCAATTACTGAACCAACTGGCTCAATTCGGTGAAAAATTTCTGGGGCTGCTACTACATAGCCGTATCCTGCTAAGTAGTTAGCTAGACGAATTATTGCATCACCTAATTGATAAATATCACTGTAGAACACAATACCAGGGTATTTTCCTGCTGCTTTGGGAGCCGCAACATAAACACGCATTAAGCTGCCATCTACTCTTAATTCAACGTTGCGCTTAGTGATTTGCACTTTTTTGTCTCCGTGTTCCGCTTGCTGTCATTAGCTTCTACACTATAGCGCCGAAGTATCCGGTTACTTTCAACCTACAATTTGGCGTTCTTTTTCCAGTGAAAGTTTGTTGCGATCGCATTTCTAAAGTAGTGAAGTAGTTAGATTTTGTGTAATAAATATGTCACAATAATAATTTTAGTTATCGTTATCAGGTCAAATGACAGAAGTTTTTGTAAATCCAGAATGCCCATTTTCATTAAAAAGTTTTGACCTTCTTGCACAATTAAAGAAACATTCAAGTCAAGATTTTTATTCAAAGCACGAAGAAGATTTTAAAACTTATATTCAACAACCATTTCAGCAGCTATACCAGCTTACTATTGCTCAACTATCAGGTGAAATAATAAAACAACTTAATACAGATATTCAGGAAAATATTTTTTTGTATGAGCCATTTATTGAATATAATTTATTTTTAAAACAAATGGAAACTCAATGGAATAATGCTCACTTTTTTATACGGATTATACCAAATGGTTTATGGTTTGGCTTGTATATTTCTGAGAAAAGTGTGAATAGACAAAAATTTATTAAAAACATCCAAAATAACACAGCGATTAAAGAAATTCTTCTCCAAAATACTCGAATAGATGGTAAGTTTTCTCTCTTTTCTGAATCTAGTCAGCAGATTAGTAAAATTAATCGTTTAGCTGACTGGTTAAAAATTGTAGCTCGTCAGAAAAGCGCGACTAAGTGTATTCAAGTTACTAATTATCTTACATATTATCGAGTATTAAATTTTGACTATCAACAGCTAGCTAATGAAATAAAACAGCTATTTGAAGGAATTTTCCCTTTATTTTTGGTTGCAACGTGTGATGAACCAATTACAGCTATTGAAGAATATTTACATCAAACTAATATAAAAAATGGTAAATATTACTGCCGACAAGGAGTGAAGAAATATCAAGAAGGAAACTACCAAGATGCTATTAAACAATTTGATATAGCTTTAGAGCAAGCTCCAAATATAGCGGATGTTTATCGATACCGAGGAAAAGTAAAAGCTGAAACAGGATATACGGACGATGCTATATATGACTATAATTATTTACTACTGATTCAACCTAAAAATTACGAAATTTACGATGAGCGAGGTAATATTTACTATAATCTTGAAAATTACGATAAAGCCCTTAATGATTATAACCAATCTTTACATATTAATCCTAACTTTGCCTTGGCATATTACCATCGAGGACTTACATACTTAGAACTCGAAAATCAGCAAAAAGCTTTTGAGGATTTATGCAGAGCTACAGAATTATTTGACAAGGAAAAAGATGTGGATAATTACGAAGAAGCACAGCGTATCCTCAAAACTATTTATCCAAACTATTGTGAACCTTTGTTTACAGAGATTAGTCAGAATATCCGCTCTAAAGGTCTGCGTATTTCTGAAAGTATCTTGCGACGCTACCATTTAGCCCTTAAAACCAGAAAATTTGTAATTCTTTCAGGAACTAGCGGGACTGGCAAGACTTGGCTTACCAAAGCTTATGCTGAAGTAGTAGCGGCTGAATACCTTTTAGTTCCTGTGGCTCCTAATTGGACTACTAACGAAGATTTACTCGGCTACTTCAATCCAATGGATAAAGAATACCATTACACTGCGTTTAGCCATTTTTTAGAAAAAGCGGCTCAAGAGTACGAACAAGCTCAAACAGAAAAACGCACTCCCAAACCTTACCATTTAATCTTGGATGAGATGAATTTAGCACGGGTAGAGTATTACTTTGCCAAATTTCTCTCAGTGATGGAAGTTAGGATGCGTGAAGGATTAGCCCAAATTGAACTTGCATCCGAGAAACAAATTTTGTTACCACCTAACCTTTACTTTATTGGTACGGTCAATGTAGACGAAACTACTCACAATTTTGCTGACAAAGTTTATGATAGAGCGCAAATGATAGAACTTGAGGTTTGTCGTAATGATTTATTTGAGCATTTGGGTGAAGTTGACTATCGTGAAATTTTAATGGAAGTTTGGGATAATCTGCACCTAGTAACCCCATTTGCTTTTCGTGTTTTAGATGAAATCAATAACTATGTGAATGAAGCTAAAGTTTTAGGTATATCTTGGGAAGAAGCTTTAGATGAACAACTGTTACAGAAGATTTTGCCCAAACTAAAAGGTGCTGATGATAGGGTAGGAGAAGCCCTTAAGACATTTGTTGATATTGCTGCTAAAAATAAACTTAATCTAAGTCACGCTAAAGCTAGCAAAATGCTAAAAACATTTGAACAACATGGATTTACTTCCTACTTCTAAACTGAGTTTTCTTAGCCGCGAAGGCGAGATTATAGATGCTCCAAGTGAGTGGCAACCTGCTTGGTTGGAAGTTCATGTACCTCAAGAAAAATTACAACAAATACGGCTTTGGCTTCAAGATAAAAAACTCCCACTCTTGGTAATGGATTTGAGTGGAAAGTTTCGAGTTCTAGCTGAGTGGCCTCGCTCAAACCCTGGCTACTACCGACTACGACTTGAGTACCAAAATGAGATTGAGGAACAGACAATTGCGGTTTGGCCTCAGAAAATTAATCGTGAAGCTTTTGCTCAGATGCTAGAGGATCTCGATTCTCGTCTGCCAACCTCAGTAGCGATAGGCTTACAGCGTACCGGGGCTTTAGCTGGTCTGAAATTACCACAACTAGGTGAAACTACTTTAGCTCAGGAACTACTTCGCTTACGTCGAGCTATTAATGGCACAGGCAAAAGATTAGGGCTGAGTGAGATTTTGAGCCAACTTGCTCGCAATCCTCATCAAATCCTCAAAACTAATGAAATTTGGGTTCGGCAAGATCAAGTCCGCAGACCTCCTCTTGGTGGGCTAGTTCAAGCTTTTTTTCGAGGGCATAACTTGGATGTGAGTGGAAGACCGATTCGCCTACCGGATGTCCGAGTTGAGCATACTGTTGATGTTTATGAGAACCAGTTGGTTAGGTTATTTTTTGAGCTTGTCAATCAGAGACTTAGACGAGTTCGGCAAGCTTTTGAAGCTGACCCTAAAGGTAAGCCTTTGGAAGAGATTAAGTCTCTGTTTTACCAATTAAAAAAGGCTCGTCAACAAGCAGCTTTTCTAGATGAGGTGAGCCAGCCTAAATATTTGCCCAATCAAATTACGATGGTTTTGTTAAACCGTCCACTTTACCACGCTGCTTTGGAAGGCTATCTAGAATTTATCAGAAGTCCTGCTGTGCATTTGGATGATTCAGACCTTGATGCACCTTTGGAGAATCTCTACAAACTTTACCAAATTTGGGGAACTTTGTGGATAATTGCAACGCTATTGGAAGTAGCTATAGATAAAGGATACAAAGTTGAAACCCAGTGTTTAGTTGCTAGAGATAAAACGGGAGTCTACGTCAGAATTTTACCTAATGGACAACCAGCATTAGTTTTAATTCACCCGCAACACAAGACAAAAATTAAGTTAATTCCTGAACGAAGCTATGGCAAAGATGGAGAACTGCAAAGCGCCAGCGTTACATTGCGCCCTGATATAGCAGTAGAGATCAGACTAGCTAATGGCTCTAAGAATGTCTATTTATTTGATCCCAAGTACAAACTTGAGGGTGAGTCACTGGAAAACACAAGCAATGAAGGAAAGCCTAAAAGTGTTGATATTCAGAAGATGCACACTTACCATGATGCTATCCAAAACAGAGAAGGTAGGCAAGTAGTCAGCTATGCTGCGATTATTTACCCTGGTTCCTACGCATCTTATTCCAACGCAGAAATTGAGGCTCTTCCAGCTTATCCTGGGGCTGAAAGTATCCTACAGGAGCATCTGCGTCGCGTGCTAAATAAAGCCCTTGAAGTTTCCTGACAATAAACCATCTGGACTTCTGATGTCGGACTTGACGAATCCGGTAAATGGCATTCATGGCTTTCTTTTACCATCACTGTGATCGCTTAATATCCCCAGTGAAAGTTTGTTATGTTTGCCTTAACTAAGCATTTCTTCTCTCTGTGTCCTCTGCGTCTCTGCGGTTCGTTAAAAAAAATAAAGAATTTTACTTTTAGCCTTAACCCAAGCGTATACCCTCAGAACCCACACCAATAATTAATAAAGGGGACAGATGACATTCGCTTGCTGCGAAGCATCCATCCCCGAATAGCTGCCCAGATCATGAACCTGGAATCTATAGTCCGGTATCTAATAATCACAGTATCGTCCGAGATATGTAGATTGTCACTGGGATAGATACTGATTTACGAAATACTTACGAAAAGAT
Organism: Nostoc cf. commune SO-36; assembly: GCF_023734775.1. Classification (NCBI taxonomy): domain Bacteria; kingdom Bacillati; phylum Cyanobacteriota; class Cyanophyceae; order Nostocales; family Nostocaceae; genus Nostoc; species Nostoc commune. Next base: position 3,556,166 of record NZ_AP025732.1, read on the forward strand.
TGTTACACAATTACTCTTGTTCACCCTTAATTCCGCCTCCCATAGCCAACAGCGCCGTTCCATAAGCTGCTTCTGTGTACACTGACGCGACTACAGGAACCTGCAAATAACGTGCCCTAATCGCAGTCCAAGTTTCATTCGCCGCACCACCGCCAGCAGTATAAACACGGCTCAATTTGTCTGCGCCCATTTGCTGTAATAATTCATACCCTCGCGCTTCTATGCGGGCAATACTTTCTAACAACCCATGCAAAAATTCGACTGGGTTATCTGGGCGTGGTGACAAACGTGGGGGTAGATTGGGATCATTAATCGGAAAGCGATCGCCTACCTTCAATAACGGATAATAGTCTAACTCGCTGGCAATTGAAGCATCAATCTCCCAGCTAAGGCTTTCTAACTCCGCGTTTGTGAAAAATTGCTTGAGTACAGCACCTCCAGTATTAGAAGCACCACCAGTCAGCCACAAATCCCCCAACCGATGGCTGTAAATTCCATATCTGGCATCTTCTTGCCGGGTGCGACTTAACAACTTCAATACCAACGTTGAACCAAGGGAAGTCACGGCTTCACCAGGTAATTTTGCTCCACTGGCGAGAAAAGCGGCAATACTATCAGTTGTACCTGCACATACCAGACAATCACGGCGTAAACCAAATTTATCCGCAATTTCAGGACGCAATTGGGCAATGGGAGTACCAGGAGGCAAAACTTTGGGTAGCTGAATCGGTATTTGCAAATTTTCTAGCCATTCTGGGTATTTCAACTCTTCTACGTCATAACCCAGCTTTAAAGCATTGTGGTAATCGCTAATCCCCAGCTGTCCATGTAGGAGAAACGCCAGCCAATCTGCTTGATGTAGGAAATATCTGGCTTCACTAAAAGAGGGTTGTTGCATCATCCACAAGAGTTTGGCTAGGCTGGAGGTGGCACTCAACACGGTATGATTAGGGGGTGCTATATTCCTCAAATGCTCTAACACCAATGATCCCCGTGCATCGTTGTACAGCAATGGTGTATCTACAGGATTGCCAACAGCATCGACCAGCAAGACAGTGGAAGAAGTACCATTAATTGCGATCGCTTTAATTTCTCGCCGCAATTGGTTAGGTATTTGTTCCACCAGCATAAACAAAGCCTCTTGCCAAATTTTGGGCGTAACGGCGGCTGGTGAGTCCTGGAAGGGATATCGCACCTGTGCCTGAATACAAGAGGCTTCCTCGTCAATCACTACACCGCGTGCGCCAGATGTGCCGAAGTCGATGCCCAAATACAAATTCATAATTTTTATAAATTTTTTTAATAGAGAATAAATAAGAACTACTGACTAATAACTGCTTTTGTTGCATCTTGTAACAAGATATTCCCCAATCTTGGCAAAACAAGGAAAAGTAGTAAACGAACTGTTCAAAATCTATTCAGTTTAGGAGGTTTTCAGCCATGCCTATCTTAGATACTCTGTACATCGCTCAGATATCTTCCATCTCAGATACTCAAGTCTACATCGCTCTAGTTGTGGCCTTGATCCCAGGAGTTCTAGCTTGGCGATTAGCCACAGAACTTTACAAATAAGCCTTCGATGTGACACAGTTAAAAAGCTAAATAATCCTGGCAGTACGGGGTGCAATTTCCAGATATGGTGTAAAGCCATAAGTAGCTAGAAACCTTGCACTTACGTAAGCCAGGTTATTTTTTAACTGGTACAACACTTGTAGCTATTTCAAAAAAATGAAGTAATATGACAGCTAAATCAAGCAGTAATTAGCGCCAGAGGGCTTTTACAGTGCTTCCCTTCACTAAGCGAGGTTATCTTTTAGCATCATGAACGCGATTCAACCCTCCAGACCACCGTTACAACCTATACAAAAACGCCGGGTCATTTCTCGACCAAAGCGGCATCTTCGTCAACGTTCTTACCAGGTGATGGCACTGGAAAGCACAGTCAAAATAGCGGTTAATGTTGTGATTACAGCTGTTGCAGCGTCTGCGTTAGCACAACTTTTGCCTTATCATTGGTTACAGCAAGCAAAGTTGCGAGAAATTAGTACCGAAGTCAAGCTGATGGAAGGACATGTCAATAGTTTGCAAACGCAATTTAGCCGTAATTTCGATCCTCAGCAAACTAAAAGTATTATGCAAGAGCAAGGATACCGATTTGATCCTAGTCAGCGTCAGGTCGTGTTGGTAAATCCGGATCGCCGAGAAGATGAACAAACACAATCCTCACCCTAAAAAAAAATAACGAATTTAGGATTATTTAGGTTTCTGGTAATTCTGGCTACGTATAAACCGGGTGTTATTTATATTATTGCTAATAAATAGTGGTTAATCACTAATTTTTGAATAGCTATATAGTTATCATTCATTAGTCATTAGCGATACAGCGTCACTAAACTCTAATTCAAAATTTAATCAATTATTTTGAATTTTGAATCCACTAGAAGGATTAATCTACCAATTAAGACGCTGATTCAGATAGCAACTCGTTTAGCCAATTTTCGAGTTGTAAACGTAAGTGACAACAAGTAATATCCTTGCTGTTGTCGATAGAAGGCAGTTGAGTGAGGGCGCGACGATAATCAGCGATCGCACAATTCCAGTCGCCCCAAAGATGGTAAGTCCTGCCGCGTTCAGCCCAGATATGACCTTCTAGCTGACCGAAAAGCTGTGCTACCTCAAAATTCTCAATTGCCTCCTCATATTGCCCCAAATCGCGCCAGGTAATGCCTCGGTTAATCCATGCCCGGACATGGCGAGGATTGAAATTAATCGCTTGATCGTAGTCGGCAAGTGCTGCTGCTAATTCTCCACAAGCTGCGTAGTAATTTGCGCGGTTATTATAAGCACTAGCTAAATAGGGATTAAGTTTGAGGGCGGTGTTATAGTCAGAAAGCGCTTTTTGCGTTTTGCCACCTTGGAAATAAATTAGCCCCCGGTTATTGTAATCAACGGCATTATGGGGATGGCGGTAGATTAGTTGGGTTAAAAGTGCGATCGCCTCAGTATATTCTCCTTGTTGAGCCAACCTCAAAGCATAAGAGCGTAAGTGGCTATCCTCTAAAGTAGATTCGCTGCGATCGCTTGTTCTCCGCTCTTGAACTTTTTTTGTAGTATTTAGAACATATTTGTATTGGTTACTTTGCTGGTCATCGTCAGCTAAAAATGAGTAAGTATTCATCTTTCCCTGCCTGAAATCCCTGCTTTGTGAAATAAAAGTCTAATTTTTTACTGATGGTGGTTTTACCACTGTGTCTATTCTCAAGGTATTTATGGTTACTTTAAAGCCATCTTAAGGCTGAATTTAAACTACTCACACCAGTAGAAATCTACCCCTTAGAAACAATTGCTCCTCAAGCCTAATCATGGATACTTGCTCTCGAAGGTGAATTCCAGAAATAGCAGACGTTAAATCTCAAAGACTAGTCAGCACAATTCGCAATTCGCAATTCGCAATTCGCAATTAATGCCCCCGGATAAATCCTGGGGCTTGAACCCTGCATTGTTTAAAACTTATCTATCCATAAATGAATTTAGGGGCTTGTACCATCAAGGAAGAATTGGTCAAGTAGTGAGAGCAGCAAATTGGTAGAATGCCAACAAGCCGTTCGTTAAATAAGGGACTGGGAACTGCGGAGAATTCACTTCCTCCTTTAACTCAATGCCTAATCCCTAGTCTCTAGTCCCTAGATTCAATTTTTAAGTTTTGAGAAATTTTCTGATGACAACTGCAATTTCTTATCCCAATGCCCCTGATTTAGCAACCGATGATTACATTGTGATCGGCTTGGCAACCTGCTTCGTCAAAGAAGATGGAGAAGTTTATCAAATCGAAGTTATAGAACCAATTCCCTCTGCGGCTTTAGAAGCGCTGTTAAAGGGCATTCCTACCTCCTATAAGCTGGCTCATGCCACAACTTTGGGATCTGTGTTAGATGGCGATTCACAACCGTTGCCAGATGGCTTCCCAGAGTCGGCTCAGTTTGGCGAAGAATTTGTACCACGAGCATTTGCAGCAGCTCGTACCTATAAGCGTCGTGAATCTGCAAAATCCCTGATTCCCTTGGGCACAAACTACGCTGAATTTAAGTATTCTATTGAGCGCAAGCGGGTATTAAATGCCGCTAGAGTTGTCACGAAAGAAGATAACGTTAAACAACACTCTCATACTCACAAAGTTCTTTAAGTCATTAGTCATTATGCTCAAACTTTACGGTGGCGCTCGTAGTCGAGCGTCAATTGTTCAATGGTATTTAGAGGAAATAAAAGTTCCTTACGAATTCATCAAGCTGGATATGCAGGCTGGTGAACATCTCAAACCTGAGTATTTGGCAATTAACCCAGTTGGTAAAGTTCCGGCAATTGTTGACGGGGATTTTAAACTTTGGGAATCTGGGGCAATTTTGCTGTATCTTACCGATAAGTATGGTAAAACTGCTCTTTCACCAGAGGAACGTGCTGTATTTTCCCAATGGACGTTGTTTGGCAATTCTACCCTCGCTACAGGGATTTTTGTGGAAGCAAATCGGGAGCGAGAAATGCCCCGCTTGCTGACTTTCTTAAATGAGATTCTCGAAAAGCAACCTTTTCTGTTGGGTAACGAATTCACTGTTGTGGATGTGGCAGTGGGGTCTATTCTGAGTTACATTCCCATCATGCTGAAGCTAGACCTCAGCCCCTACCCGGCGGTGTTGAACTATATCAAGCAGTTATCTGAGCGTCCAGCATTTCAAAAAAGTATTGGCGGAGGGGCTTAAAATAATTCGTAATTCGTAATTCGTAATTGAATTCTTAACTACGAATTACGAATCTGTTAACGATAATTTGTAAATTGCAAAGCCACGGGGTAGTCTTCTTGTTTTAGTCGCTGCATGACAACTTGTAAGTCATCTTTAGATTTGGCAGAAACCCGCACAGCATCACCTTGAATTGAAGCTTGTACTTTTTTGAATTCGTCTCGAATCAATTTGGAAATTTGTTTAGCAATTTCTTGACTAATGCCTTTTTTGAGTTTGATTTCTTGACGCACACGATTACCACTGGCTGATTCAACTTTGCCAAAATCAAAGATTTTTTGGGATAGGTTACGCTTGGCGGCTTTTTCCCGCAGAATGGTGTGTACAGAATCTAAGGTAAACTCGCTGTCAGTACTAACGTTAATGCTTTCTTCGACTAACTCGACAGTAGTTTCAGTGTCTTTGAGGTCGTAACGACCTTTGATGTCTCGGATAACTTGATCGACAGCGTTAACCAACTCTTGTCGGTCAAAGTCGCTTACAATGTCAAAGGAAAAAGTAGAAGCCATAAAATATTTTGGATTTTAGATTTTGGATTTTGGAAGTGGGCATAAAGCATTAATAATTCCCATGCCCAATGCCCCATGCCCAATGCCCCACTTAATTAGTAGCTTGGATGATGCTCAAGAAAAAGAGAGTGCCACAGCTAAAGATGCCAATGGCAAACATCAGCGATCGCAAAAGGGGTATATTCAAAATATAAAAAATTGAGTATAGCAAACGGGCTACAACAAAGGCGATCGCAGCCACTTTGGCTGTAAAAGAATTTACACCAGTTACATAAGCCATCAATGCTGCTGCTGCAAACACCATAAACGCTTCAAAGGTATTCTGATGTGCCCAAGTAGCTCGTTGGGCATAGGTGGCAATTTATCAACCATTGCGCGAGGAGTATAAAGCATCTCTTTGCCAATACCCACACGGGCATAAGCTACTACCAAAAATGGTAGGTAAATCAGAACGGCAGCAGCAGCGATCGAGTACAAAAAAATTATCATTACTTATTAGTCGTTGGTTATTAGTCATCAGTCATAAGTCATCAGTCATTAGTCAAATGCAAATGACAAAAGACAAATGACAAATGACTAATCAAAGTAGAAAAGCGTCACCACTTTTCTTTGTTCTTCTGCATCCTGGCAAGTTTGTAACAGGGTGCGGCTGTCGTGAAACGCAAAGCAGATTAGTTGCTGGCAACGGGAGACAATCTCCTTGTTGCACAGGTAACTAGCCTCAGCAAGGGACAAAGTATCATTACTGGGATTTTCGACTAGATGCATTACCTGTTCTAGTTGCTGGCGCGATTCCAAAGGCTGGCGTTCCAGGCTTTGGGGGAGAATCACCGTCAACAAATTTGCATCAGCCCGGGTTGCTCCCTTGATGGCCGCTGAATTTGTACCTGTAGCACCAGAAGTAATGATTCGATTACCCGATAAAACTAGGGCATAAGTCATCATTTCAATAAGATTCTGATGCGTAATCGGCACATGACGAGAACCCAACAAGGCGATTCTTTTCGAACCTGTTTGCTGGATTGTCGCTAGTTCTTGCGCTAATGTATCGAGGTTAATAAGGTCTGTTGATTGGCTCAAAGATGGAGAAAATCAGATTAAACGACCCAGATATTCTACCAAACAGCGTGTAGATACGAGGAAAACTTGAGTTAAACATTGCTACTAATTTTCAATTGTTTGCTTCAGTAACTCCCTTACTTGGTTACACCAGGCTAGCCAATGTGTTTCGTAACTAATGCCATTTAAGAGAGTCAAATATTGAAATTTGCCTGATTCTGGCAGTTCTTGCGGATTCTGAAAGTAACGCTGTTCTAATTCCTTGTACGTAGACAATTTTTTTTCATGGGCTTTTTGGTGATGTTCTAGCTCTGCCAAAATAATTTGCTTAGGAACAATATCACCAGCAAAAATTTTAATAGAACCAGGAAAATATAAGGCGATTTACGGGAATATGCCTGTCTTTGGATTAGCTGCTGCAACTAAGCACGTCCCAGCGATGGGGCGGAAGGAGACAGCACACCGTCGCCAGGGTGGTGACGGCGAACCATCTGTACCCTTACCTGCAATACAGACTCCTAACTGATAACTGAGCTATAGATGCTCTGAATAGTTTGAGTTGATGAATCTAAGACAATGCCGCTGCGGGAGTTAAACCTAGCTTGGATAACAAGCGGTCAATGTCAAAATGCTCCGACATCAACTGACGAATATACTGAACCTTAATCGGCTCGTGGAGGCGGACTTGCCCGAAATTTCGGTCAACAATTTCCACAGTGGTGAGGGTGTCTAAGTCAACAGATAAAATGGGGATTTCTAGGTCTTCAGCGCGACTGAGAATAAACGGCGGTGGCGGTAGTTGCCCGGTGAGAATTAAACATTGGGTAGAAGTTTCTAAAGCAGCTTGCTGAATCTCGACGCGATCGCCTCCTGTCACCACAGCCATATTCCGACGTTTGCGGAAATATTTCACAGCAGAGTTGACATTCATCGCTCCAATTGCCAGACTTTCTACCAATAAATCCATGCGATCGTTGCGACAGAGAACATCAGCCTTTAACTGTTTGACCAGTTCGCCAACGCTCACGCTGCGGAGCAAAGCGCTATTCGGCAGCATTGCTAGCACTGGAATACCCTGCTGTTCCAAAAATGGGCGCAAGAGCGTGTCAACCGCTTCTAGTTGGGTGACAGGGATATCATTGATCACAACTCCAATCAAGCGATCGCCCACACGCTGTTTTGCAGCCAATAGTGCCTCAACCGAAAGCAACGATTTATAGCGGGCTACTAACAGTACAGCAGAATCAAGTACTTCAGCCATTTGCAGCAAAGACAAGTCAAACAAATTGCCTTCGGACAAATCACCAGGCCCCTCCAGCAACACTAAATCTCCTTGAGACTTATGTAAATATTGCTGTATTAGGGACTGCTGATAATCGGTTTTGTCTTCTCCCCGCAAGCGCTTTTGCACATTCGGTTCATCCAAAGCCAGCATTGTAGGTGCAACGCGGTTTTCCGGCAAATTGAGGCTAAGAGCGATGAACTGGACATCTTCATCAATTACGGTTCCACTAGACGAATTATTAAAACACGTACCGAGCGGTTTACCGTAGCTAATATCCAGACCTTTTTTGCTGTAGCTGATGAGACAAACCCAGAACAGTTGCAGATTTACCGCTGTAATTCTCGGTCGATCCAATCAGCAAATATTTAGGGGATTTTGGCACACATGCACTCCTAATTTCAAAAGTCAGAAGAACCCAGCTAGGTGTTTCCTAATTCTAGTTCCTTCTGGCAAAAGCCTCTCGCTCTCACAAATTAAGGTTTCCCAGAATTACTTTCTAATCTAGCAAGCAGGCGGCACATGAGCCAATTTTTTGAGCTTTAGAACTAAAGGGGGCAGAGGCAGGGGGAAATGACTTGTTTCCTCATGCTGTAGCTTCAGTCAACGTCGCAGATACCATTCGTTTATAGCTGTTCTAATTCTAGACTGCGGGGGTTGGCGATGTGCTGTGTTACTAAAGTGGTGGTGTATTCCAATATGCTCTGCTTCTAGAATAAGCGATCGCATACGCTCATAATTTTTCTGTTAAAAACTAATAAAAAGAGTCTCTACATCTTTTTGGGAGATATCTATTCAATAAACGTCATCCATTTTGAAAACTGGAGTTTTTCTAGAAAACGTATTGCTGTTAATAAGTGGGTGTAGAGAATGAAACAGGGATGCTTAAAGTAAAATGCGATCGCTTATCATCCATGTAATACGATCGGCAATATCTACAAGGTGAGCTAATATGGATACCGTAATTACACCACAAAGAATAGAGTTACCACCTGGCGCGGTGTTGAAGCTTTTGGGAAACTGGCAAGACTATCAAGTATTGAGTCAGCAATTAGGCGATCGCTCCTCACCTCGCATTAAATATCGAAGAGGAGAAATTTTACTGATGGCACCATTACCTGAGCATGGAAGAGATGCCAGCTTACTGGCATTAATAGTAATAGCTATACTTGACCACTTAAACCGCATATACGAGTCATTTACGCCTATCACCATGAGCTTGTCAGAGATTAGCGGTATTGAACCAGACTTTTGCTTTTACATTGAAAATTGTAGAGCAGTCGTAGGCAAAAAAAGAATTGATTGGGAGTCAGATCCACCACCTGATTTAGCAATTGAAATAGATGTGACAAGCTACACCGACATTAATGATTTCTTGCCTTATAGAGTACCAGAAGTCTGGATATTAAAGAGTAATCGGCTATTAATTTATAGATTGCAGGAAGAAAGTTATGTGATTACAGAAAGCAGCTATTTTCCTAACGTTCGAGAAATTGTGCAGCAATGTCTCCAAATGGCTAATGAGCAAACAACAAGTGAAGTCATTAGGTGGCTAAAGAACTTTTTGCGTGGACAAAACTAAGGTGCGTTACGCTAACGCTTAATTATAAATTATTTTAATCCCTTCGATTTGCGAAACTCCTGAACAACATCTTTAATTTCACGTAACTCTCCCTCGACTAAGTAATTTAATTGCCGCATTTCATCTGCCGAAATCTTTCCGGCGAGAGAAGCGATCGCTTCTCTTAATTCTGGATATTTTTTCAGTGTTTCTTGCCGAACAATGGGCACAGTTTCATAAGGTGGAAAATAATTTTTATCATCTTTTAGTACAACTAAACCCAAGCGAGAAATCTGCCCATCAGTGGAATTACCCGCCACCATATCTACCTGCTTTTGAAGCAAAGCACGATATATTAAACCCAAGTCCATAATTTGGGGTGGTTTAGCAAAACGTAAATCGTAAGTTTTAGCTAATCCAGGAAAACCATCTTCTCGTTCTAAAAATTCGTAGCCGAAACCGCCACGCCACTGTGGTGTATATTGAGTAGCTTCAGAGATAGTTTGAATATTATTCCGCTTGGCATCTTCACCCCGAATAATCATCGCAAAAGTGTTTTCAAAACCCAAGCTTGGCATCACTTCTAGATTAAATTGCTGGGCATAAGTTTGTTTTACTATTTCATAAACTTCTTTGGAGCCATTAACTGGTTTTTGCTTTAAAATCGCAGTCAAAGCTGTGCCTGTATACTCAATATAAGCATCAATTATGCCAGCATTAATCGCATTATGACAAACAAAAGAACCACCGAGCCGAGGACGACGAGCTACTTTTAAATTAGTTGTTCCCTCAATTTGCTGTGCTAAAAGTTCACCTAAAATATCTTGTTCGGTAAAATCTTTGGAAGCAACAACTATATTAGCATCGTTATTACTATTGATATTCGGCGTGCAACCAGTGATTACCAGTAACGCAGCAAAACTTAAAAAGCACAATACCAAAAATCTTTTCATTACTTAACTTTTAATTTATTCTCTATCCAGCCAATTACGAAGTCAGCCAATAATGCAATTGCCGCCGCCGGAACTGCACCAGCTAAAATTAATTGATTGTTTACAACTGATATGCCGCGAAAAATAAACACTCCCAAACCACCAGCACCAATCGCCGCCGCAATAGTTGCAATACCAATGGCAATTACCGTTGCTACTCGCACACCTGCCAGAATTACTCCCAGCGCTAAGGGAATCTCAACTTGCAACAGCAATTGTCTATCTGTCATTCCCATGCCTCTGCCAGCTTCTCGAATCGCTGGATCTACGCCAGTAATACCTGTGTAAGTGTTACGAATTATTGGCAGCAAAGAATATACAGTTAAAGCAACAATTGCTGGTACTGCGCCAATTCCACCAATTATAGGCACAGGAATTAGTAAGCCAAATAGTGCCAAACTAGGAATAGTTTGGAAAATATTTGCTATACCGAGAATTGGTTGGCGGAGATAAGTTTTGCGTGTAATTAAAATACCTAATGGAATGCCTATAAGGATGGCAATTCCAATGCAATGCCTACCAAAAACAAGTGTTCTAGAGTATGTTGAAGTATTTCTGGGGCATACTTAACGAGGAAGAAATTTTTCATAAAGTATCTTGTAGGGAACGCAAACATTGAACAAAAGCGAGGCTTTCTGGGTGTTGCGATCGCATAAATTCATCTTTCGTCCCCAATACTACCAATTCTCCGCCAGACATTAAACCAATTCTCGATGCCAAAACCAAGGCTTCTTGAATGTCATGGGTGACAAAAACAACTGTCTTACCTAATTCTTGCTGCAAATGTCGAAACTCTTGTTGCAGTTCTAGCCGCGTAATTGGATCGAGTGCGCCAAAGGGTTCATCCATCAACAGCACAGGCGGATCTGCTGCTAAAGCCCTGGCTACACCGACTCTTTGCCTTTGTCCTCCCGAAAGTTCGTGCGGGTAACGCCCAGCGAATTGTGCTGGTTCTAAACCTACTAATTGCAACAATTCATAAACCCGCGTTTTTATTTGTTTAGATTGCCAACCTTCTAAAGAAGGAACTAAACCTACATTGCGTTCAACTGTAAAATGGGGAAATAAACCAATTTCTTGAATGACGTAACCAATTTTTCGCCGCAGTTTAATTTCATCCCATTGAGTTGTGGGAATACCATCAAATAAAACTTCACCTTGTGTAGGTGTGAATAGGCGATTAATTAACTTCATTGTCGTAGTTTTGCCGCTACCACTGCGCCCAAGTAATACTAGTGCTTCTCCTTGACGGATGGTGAAATTGAGATTTGACACCAATGGGCGATGATTGCGGCTAAAGGTGACATCGCGGAATTCGACGGTGGCTTGGTTATTTTGCGGCATGAGTGGCTGGCAGTGAAAGCTAGTGAAGTTATATGTATTATGTGCTAATTTTGTGAGTATATTTTATACTAAATAAATTATTTTCCTATAAAATTATGGTTTATACACCAAAAGGTAAGCTTGAAGATATAGTTAAGCAAGGTGTAGTAATAGAAATTTTAGATGCAGAAGAAGCAATTAAATTATACGAAGTTATTGGAAATCATAAAGAAGCATTAATTAAGATAATTTTGACAATTTATTTGGAGTACTTCAAATTGCCTTAGTAAAGAATACTATTCTTGCTCTAAATAAAATTTATGAAAGACCTAAGAGATATCCATTGAGAAGTATTCCTGCTGCTATTAAAATCTTAAAAGATAATTTCAATGAATTAAAAATAAGAAATAGAGAACAGTTAGAAGAAAAACTAATTAATTGGGTGGTTGATAGAAAATGTTTGATATCTTTATCTGACGCAGAAATTACAAATATTGTTGCTGAAGCACTTAGCGCAAAACTACCATCAGAAGATGAAATAAAAAATATCAAAGATGTAAGAGATAAACGATTTGCTCATCATGAGTTGATCGATGAAACAAAAATATCATCAATAATGTGGCCACACCTAGAGGATTTATTGGCACGTGCAAAGAAGATAGTTGGAGTTATCGGTAATCATTACCTCGGTGATTTTTATGAAATCAATGGGGAGTATGTTTTATCTTACAATGCATCAGAAACAAGTCGTTCGCTAGTGAGGCTTTTAAAGAAAGCTGGTATTATGTCTATTCAAGTCTACGGAATTCCCAATTGCAGCACTTGCAAAAAAGCTTTGACTTGGCTACAACACAACAACATTGACCATGAGTTTATCAACACCAAAGATACTCCGCCAACCCGTGAGATGATTCAAAACTGGGTAAAGTCTTTGGGTTTTGCTCCCATGCGAAATACCTCTGGTCAATCCTACCGCGCTTTAGGAGAGCAAAAGAAGATTTGGAATGATGAACAGTGGATTGACGCATTCACTCACGACGCAATGCTTCTCAAACGTCCACTTATCGTCAAAGATGGAACAGCGGTGCTAGTCGGTTTTAAAAATGAGGCAGTAGTTCAAGAAAAATTAGGACTTTAGTCAGAGAACAATGCTCTAACAGTGAGTTCGGGGTTAAATTATCAATTATATTGCTGCACCAAGTTAAAGAGCAGAAGGCAGAATTGAAAAGGGGAGCATCCCACTTTTTTGAATGTCATTGCGAACGCAACGAAGTGGAGTGAAGCAATCGCAAAATCTCGCACTAAGAACAAAAACCATGCGATTGCTTCGTCGTTCCTCCTCGCAATGACGGTTATTCTTTAGTTGCTAAATAACAACTGGGATGCACCCATTGAAAAGGGTTTTAACCTAGTTCATTTTCTTGATATAATTCAGTGTTTCCTTTTTTCAGTCATTTACTTATCTCAAACAAGTCTACCTAAATTCAGATTTACGCATCAAGATTCTCTGGGAAAATTGAGTAGAGGCACGGCATGCCGTGCCCCTACACCTTGCAATATATTTGTACCGCATCTGAATGGGAACCATTATATTAACAAACTTTGGGGGTTTAAGTCCCCAGCAAGACAGGCAGCCCGTTTTGTGTCGGGGTCTAAATCCCCGTCACAAAACGTAATTGCGTTAGCGTAGCGGTAGCGAGTCCGCGAGCGTCATTGCGAATTGCGAATTGCGAATTATTTTAACGCTGCCAATCATACATGAATCGTCCCATGACGATCGCGCACAAGTTCCCATTCTCCATGACGATATCGTTGCCCGTGATAATTTATAGAGCGATAGCGTCGTCTATAGTAATGTCGTCTATTGCGCTGGCGTTGATAATAATATCTTCCAGTCCGTTGCCGTCTATGATAACGTCTTCGAGTCCGTCGGTGAGCTAACAAAAGCTCTTCACTTTGCTCTTTGACTAATTTCGTCTCTCCGTCAATACTCTGTTCATTGAAAACATGATTTAGAGTATTATCCTTAGCTTCAGCCAAAGCAGGCGGATAGATGAAGGCTAATAACAGCAACACAATTGAGGATAGCTTTTGGAAACGATTCACGTCTTTGCTTTTCCTAGACTATTGTTAATGTTTTTATTTAATACTTAAATTGAGTAATTATATAGTTCATAATTCACAAAGGTGATTAAGGAAAAAGTAATAAAAGAACTTATATTAAATGTGAAAAAGTTCAAAGTTGGCAACTTTAGGAAGAGCAGTAATTGTTGAAGAAGAATTCAGAAGTCAGAATTCAGGAGTCAGAATCAAGACGCTCCTGCGTCGCTAACGCTGCGCTATCAGTCAGGGATTCAGACCCGCGACTGATTGAAGACCACCAAACTTTCAATGGGAGCATCCAGTTTTGGCAGAAATACTCAAATAGCCAGTAAACCATTGAGATAAGCACAACGAACTGAGAGGATTTGATTAACACTATCAACATTCCATTGTGCGCCAGAAATTTTCATCCTAGCTCCAATCTGTTTAATAGCAGACTCGACTGCACCAGAACCAATAGAACAAAGTTGTTCAGCCTGGTAATAGCTGTAGTTGACAATGCGAGAAGCGATGTTTTTCAAGATAAGCGATGAAGTTCTTAACTTGTTTGCCTCGACGATTATGAAATAAAGCTTTAGTTTCTTCGACTTGACCTTGCCACAAAAGAGTTTCAGCAACTTTAAGCCGCTTTAAAGAACCGCCAATTTTGTAGAGATTTTCTTTGAGGTGATACCAATCCAATATTTCCCAACGCTGAAAATGCTCTGTTTTACCAAACTCTTTGACTAAATTCCACACGCCATCATGACCATCCCCCAAGCATACTAATGGGTTAACCAGACGCTGGCTATTGACATAATCAACTAATGATTGGTTGTCATCAAAAAACGCACTATAGTAAATTCCTTGTAGTCTTACGGTTTTATAGTCTCGCCAGTGACACCCGGCTTTCGGTTTACCCCGGAGTCGGACTTTTCCCCCATCTACACTGACTTCTGAAACTGCTTGTTTTGCAAGTGGTAATTCAAAATCTTGTGACAGTACTAATTTTTGTTGCGTTGAGTGACCCACTTTCACTCCTGTCAATGCCTCAACTTCAATTTCTGCTTTTTGGTATGATTCGTTAGCTGACAGCCTCAAACAACACTTTTGAAGTAATGGGCTTAACCGACTTCTGGGCTTCAAACCCAGTTTCTGTAACTGTTTGGCTTTAAGAGTCAGTTCCCCCACCAAGCTTTTAATTTTCCTGGTTTTACCTACTTTTGTTCCAGTTTTTTGTTCGATAAAAAAAGGGCTATTTCTGGGCTAACTAGTTCTAATATTTGACTGCGAACTGTTTTTTCTATGCCTTCCAGGTCTGTTAGCTTACTTTTGTCTGCTTCTTCATACAACAATGTTGCCACTTCTTGTAAGCACGCTTTGAGCCGTTCTTGTTTATCCTGGTTCATGATTCCTGGTTCACGCTTCTTTCTGTCTGTTATTTTCTCCTAAAATCTGTATATCTTCCAAAAGTGGATGCTCCCCTTTCAATTTGGTGGGGGTGCAAAAACGCCGATTATTCAGACGCTCGTTCGCCTTTGGCGTCTCCCCTTGGGAGAAGACTCGCTACCGCTACGCTATCCACCAGTCGTACAGAATTTATTCTGAATTCTGACTCCTGACTCCTGAATTCTGTTCGATAAAAAACACTTATTTCTATCAAATGAAGGCGTTTGAGAAACAAAATCCAACATTATTAAGGCTTTGTTTACCTACTTATTGTTATTGGCAATTAGTAATAGGAGCAGCCAACACCTTGCGGTAAACAATCTTGTCATCGCCTGCTTTGTAGTAGTCGCGGATTCTCGCTTCCTCGTCGTAACCGCACTTGCGGTAAAACGCTCGTGTACCCTCAAAGCTCGTAAGTCCCGACGTTTCCACCAACAGCACACGCTCACCACGCGCCGTCAATGCTTGCTCAACGTAGCGCAGCAATGCTGTACCACGTCCTTGTCCCTGGCGGTCGGGTCGGATGGCAATTAAGTATAGATACCAAGTTCCATCGGTCATTGGAGCTGGTGCATAGTACGCGACTCCTACCGTCCCGTCATCGTCATCGGTAATCCAGAAGTGATCTCGCCCGATGTTACCGCCAAAATAATCTGACAGAACTTCGCCCAGTTCTTCAAGCTCTTTGGGCGCAAACAAACCGGTCGCGTCGGCTAAAGCTATCAGCGCGTCTGTGTCATCGGGCGTTATCGGTCGAATCATTGTAAACTCCAGCAGTAGTGATTCTGGCACGAGGCAACCTAATGATTATCGTACAGCGTTGACACTTGATAATCTCTGCGATCGCTTTTAGCATTGCGCGATCGCATATATTCCAATACGCTTGATTTATCGTGTCTCTCTACAATCAGGGTTATGGATGGGGTAGTACTGGGGATTGCCTTGCGGTTAGTTTTAAATTTTGTAATGCCAACTTAAAGATTATTCGTTTTTTGCGTAAAGTACCAAACTTGAGGTGAATAGTATTATATAACTGTATTTACTATGAATAAACTGGAGACTGCATTAAAAGTCTCCTATATAATTTACTCCTATCAAAACTGCTCTGACTTTCGTCTAGAGCAGTTTTATATTGTACGTTAGAAGCCAGATGTTGAACTGCGCCCAATGGTCAGGGACTAAGCAGTTTTACTACTTTCATCTGAGGCTTGGTCTGCAACATTTTTCAAGCGGCTTGACCTGATTTTGCGGATGCGATCGCTACTACGAACACCACCCGCCATCTCATATTCGCGGCTGTCTTTGCCGTATTTGATCGCAACTACCATCAGCATTTTCTCAGAAAGCTGACTTAAGTGTTTTTCCATCTCTTCAATTTCAGTTCTAGAAGAGTCAACCACAGAGAGAGCAGTATTATAAACATCAATTTTACTACGTAACTGTTCGATTGACTCAATTAGTTTTTCCAGACTATAGTTTTCATCAAATTTGATATTTGGAACAATAGATTTTAGCCCCGGCGGATCTTTAACTGAGCTTTTTCTAAAATACGGGATGTGCGTTTTTTACGAGACATAAAATTACTCCTTTAGGATGCTACTGAAGCTAGCTTGCCTCAATTAAACTGCACTTCGGTTCAGCAAAACTCGCAATTTTTTGTAATAAATTTTTTCGAGCTATAGCAAGTAAATTCTCGGAATTTTAATTACTAAATGTTGGTATTTCTAGAGATAATTGTCTAAACTTTATCAAAACTTTTAAGAGAAACTGCTCCTTTAAGTTGTGAGACTGCTCCTGTAAGTTGTGAAACTGCTCCCATAAGTTGTGAAACCGCTCCCATAAGTTGTGAGACTGCTCCTGTAAGTTGTGAAACTGCTCCCGTAAAGTTGTGAAAGACCGCTCCCGTAAGTTGTGAAACCGCTCCCGTAAGTTGTGAAACCGCTCCCATAAGTTGTGAGACTGCTCCCGTAAGTTGCGAAGCTGCTCCCGTAAGTTGTGAGACTGCTTCAGTTTGTTGGGGAGTAAGTAAACAAAAGCAAGCTACGCAAAGCCTCTGTCTGCGATATGCTGCGCGTATCCCTCCGGAGAAGCAAGCTCGCAGGGAACGTAGAGAAGCGGCTTTTGCTTGTTGATGGAGAGCAAGTAAATACTGTGATTACCGTTTAGTTAACTATCTTAACTGTCTTAACTGTTTCAAAAATTTGCTTAACTGTCTTAACTATCCTTGCATCTTTTGATGGCGAGTGCTAGATAATACAAACGTGGTTTTCAACAAAACTGTAAATCTTGAGTTATACCAATTCTCTATGAAGCTGCATATTATTTTTGAACCTTCCCAACCTCCCCGCAAGTTCGGGAAAGTGTTTGCAGGCGGTGATGATTTTTTCTAAGCATCTTTTATAAAGAATTAGTTTATTTAATCAATACATATATCTAAAAGGGCAAAAAAATGGATCTTGATAATCTATCTCAAATTTCCAAACGAGATTTGGAAATCATTCAACTACATCAGTTTCAAACAACCCATTCTACTGTTTGCAATGTCACTGCAATTGCTTATGCCTTTACCGCATTGGGATATCTGACGACTGTTGATGAGATTTTCTATGCTACCCAACTGCCGATCGCATCGGTTTTAGATGATGGCATGACGTTAGCAGAAACTTACGATACCTGTCGAACTTACATTGAAAAAAAAGAAATACCTTTGTCTATTCGGGTAGAGCATTTTGATAAACCGAGTATGACGCTCGAAGCATTCACCCGTGAAGTTGAAACCGCAGTTTGTGACGAAACTGATGTCCACATTCTTAACTTCAATACCCGTATTGCTCATGAAAATCCAAGTTTAGAAGGTGGTCACTTCTCCTTATTGGCAGACTATGATCCGAAAACTCAAGAAATAACCATTGCAGATACAAATCCTAAACGGTATACCCGGTTTTGGAAATGTCCAATTCAACGTATATATGCCGCTTGCGTAGATAAAGATTCCTCATCAAATCGCTCTCGTGGCATGATCGTGCTTCGCAGACTGGAAAAAGCCAATCTAAAAGGTAACGGAGTGGTTCATCCATCAGAAATTGCCTTGAACGCTCTCCATTCTGAATAATTAGTTAGTATCACAGCAAACCATTTTTAAAATAACTTCTGAAAGATAACTAACAAATGTTGATGATGAATATAGCGGTTCTTGAATAGAAGCAATACAGTTTGACCTCTTTCCAAACCTCTCTCCTAAAAGGAGAGAGGCTTTGAATCTTACTCTCCTTCTCTTATAGGGAAAGGGCTGAGGTTAGGTCTGTATTGCACTCAACTCATAACCGCTATATGACTGCGTAGGCACTTTTGTAAGCGATGCCTACGGCGATAAACTATGCAGTTTATGAGAGATAGTTAATAGGGTGTTGTAGAAGTGCGATCGCAGATTAGGCAAATCCAATTTCTGCGCCGCACCCCACAAGCGTGAAATACAACAAATTTTGCAGTGCAAGCATCGAAAAGATGTTTATAGAAAAAGTTAGTTTAGATACAATATCGTTCAGTTAAACCAAAAAGCCTCATGTAGAGACGCGATTTATTGCATCTGATTAGACCAATTATTTACACCAATAATTCTTAATTGAATCATATTGAGTTTAAATATGCTCAACGGAAATGCGATCGCCTAGCATTTTTACGAAATTTCCCCTAAAAAGCTTGTATTCTCTCAAGTAAGCTTCCACACACAAATCCCAAACGGTTGGCTATGGAATTAAATCTGCGGTTCCCAGAGAATAACCAGGTCATTGTAAAATTTGACGAGCAAGAAACCGATAGGCTAGCCTTTGCCTCACCATTGAGTGCAGCAGACAGAGAAGAGATTTGCTGGTACTTAGAAACTTATGCGGCTCATTACACTATGGATGTAGATGATCAACGGGCAGAAAGGATGGCAGAAAAATTGCAGCAATGGGGCGAAGATTTATTTAATGCAGTTTTTCAAGATCGGGCTGCTCAACGGCTGTTTAATGATTTTCAAGAGCAAAATCAACCAGGACGCTTATTAACAATTAGCGCTAGTCATCCAGCAATTTTATCGCTGCCTTGGGAATTGTTACGCGACCCACAAGGGACTTATTTGTTTCTTGAAAATCCCCGCATTTCTATTCGTCGCCGCTTGGCAGGTGCAGGGGGTGGCCGCAGACCGTTTAAAGTGCAAGTCAAGGATCGTTTGCGGTTATTGTTTGTGGTCAGTCGCCCTAGTGATGCGGGATTTATTGACCCCCGTAGTGAAGCAATGGCTGTGTTGGACGCGATTCAAGAAGCAGCTAGTGGACGAGTTGAGGTAGAGTTTTTGCGTCCAGCAACCTTAGATAACTTAGTAGAACGGTTAGAAGACTCGCGCAAACCCCCTGTTGATATTGTGCATTTTGATGGTCATGGGGTATTTGATCTTGATGGGCGTTTCCAAGAACAAGCTAAACATAGCGACCCGGTGGGAGTAACTAAAGGCGGGAATGGGAACGGCGGCAATATAGGTTATTTGTTATTTGAGGATAAAGAAGGGAAAAAAGCCCTGATTACTGCCGAAACCTTGGGTGATATGCTAAATCGGCAAAAGGTAGGGTTAATTGTCCTGTCTGCCTGTCAGTCGGCGGCGATGGGTGGTGAAGATGGAGAGGATGCAATGGGTTGTGTTGCCGCTAGGTTAACCCATGCGGGCATTCCCACAGTTTTGGCAATGACTCATTCGATATTAGTGACAACCGCCCATCAACTGTTTGCTAAATTTTATCAGGGTTTGGTGTCTGGTGCAGGTATGGGTGAAGCATTAGATAATGCGCGGCGAGACTTGTATCTCAACCAGAAACGGGGAGAACGACAACGGGGTGAGGAACGGGTGCAGTTAAAATTGCAAGATTGGTTTTTACCTGCCTTGTATCAAGCGGCTGGCGATACGCCGTTATTACAACAAGACTTTACAGGCAGCAACCAAGAAAGCGGCGAGGAGTCAAAATGGGGAAACTTGCCGGATTTACAAGAAGCTGGATTTTTTGGTCGTAGCCGAGAATTGTGGCAGATAGAACGGTGGTTTGTGCAGGGAACGCGCCGCCTCACAGTGTCGGGTTTTGGTGGACAAGGGAAAACCTATCTTGTCCAGGAAGCAGGACGCTGGTTACACCGCACGGGGATGTTTGAGAAAGTCTGTTTTGTTGATTATGCTGCTTTTCAGGGTGTGGATGCTGTAGGCTGGGCAGTTAGCACCTTGGCGACAGTATTAGAGCAGAGTTTAATTGATGCAAAGGCGGCAACTCAGGCGTTGCGTAACCAAGCCACATTGCTAATTTTAGATAACTTAGAAACTTTGCCCCCAGAACCTTTACGGGAACTGTTAACCGTAGCAAAAGAGTGGTCTGAAACTGAAAAATGTCGGGTGCTACTCACCACTCGCACACCAGATTTTCACCATCCTGATTATCTTACAGAAGGCAGCCGCAAACATATCTCCTTACCTTTGCGAGGTTTGGGAGAAGAAGATGCACTCGCGTATTTCCAGAGTTTGATTAAACTGCCGCCAGCACCCACATTTGAACCACCTAAACGCGAAGTGTTGTTGAAATTATTTAAACTGGTAGATTTTCATCCCCTGTCGATTGGTTTGTTGGCGAGAGAGTTGAAAACCCGCCGTCCGGCAGAATTGGGACAACGCCTAGAAGCGTTGATTGCCCAAACACCAGATAATCCCCTATTGGCATCATTGAATTTATCTTTAGAACGGTTGGATGCTGAAGCAATGCAGTTGTTGCCTCGTTTAGGCGTGTTTCAGGGCGGGGCGTTAGAACTTAACTTGCTGAAAATCACAGAAATTTCTAAGTCACAGTGGCAAACTTTGCGCCCAGCATTAGAAGCCACTGGGTTAATTCAAGTTGATGAGCGTTTTGTCAAATTTCACCCCACCTTAGCCCCTGCCTTGTGGCCGCGTTTATCTCCAGAAGCACAGACAGAACTGCTTGCCCGTTATCAAGAGTGTTATTATCAACTTTCTCAGGTTTTGTATTTTGAAGATAGCAAAGACCCTCATTTTGCCCGTGTCATTGCCCAACGGGAATTACCAAATTTACTTTATGCAGTTGATGGCGCGTTGAATGCAGGTGCAGAATCGGCAGTAGACTTTGTTGAGCGGGTAAACTTGTTTCTCGGCTACTTTGGACTTAACCGCGATCGCACTAGACTAAATCAACGGATTGCTGAGTTGACTGGGGAAGTAGGTTCCGATACATGGTATCTCAGCCGTAAAAGTTCAGGTGAGCAATTATTCAATGCTAGTCGCTATCAAGAAGCAGCGCAGGTGTTTAGTGAGATACTGGCAGAGTTGGGTGAGCAACCAAGTTATAAGCGCTGTTTTACTTTGGATATGCTAGGGCGGTGCTTTCAAGAGCAAAGACAAACAGTACAAGCAGCACAAATCTACCGCCAGGGGTTGGCAGTGGCGCAGCAGTTGGAACAGTCTGATGGTGTAAAGCAACTGATGAGAACGTTGCAGACTGAATTGGCAGATGCGCTGAGGGATATGGGAGATTATGATGAGGCACGCATTGCTTATGAAGCAGGATTAGCTATTAACAAAGAAGTTGGAAACCCTAGTGGGGCTGCGGTATCAAATTTTCAACTCGGCACACTAGCCATGCGACAAGGAAGCCTCCCAGAAGCAGAACAGCGTTACCGAGAAGTACTAGCTACTTTCCAGCAACTCAACGAACCAGTAAAAGAAGCCGCAGCTTGGCATCAACTGGGTATAGTGTATGAAGAAGCCAAGCAGTGGAACGCTGCGGAAGATGCCTACCGAAAATCAGCACAAATTAACGAATCTCTAGGAAATCTGGCAGATGCAGCAACTAATTGGGGTCAATTAGGCAACCTCAATACATTTGTTGGCAAACTGGAAGAGGCAGAGGCTTGGTTTCGCAAGGCTTTAGAGCAATATCAAAAATTAAAAAATCAAACAAGTGCATCTCAAATATTAAGTAACCTCGCTTACATACTACAAAATCAACCCCACCGCCTCAGCGAAGCCCGACAATTGGCAGAAGAAGCATTAACTATCAGAAAAACCTTAGACCCGGCTGCGGCTGAGATTTGGAAAATTTATGACATCTTGGCAGATATTGCCGACAAGCAGGGCGACAGCACCGAAGCTAAAGAATATCGTCGCCAAGCAAGGCAAGCAAAAGCGGCGTTTGCGGGGACGCAGTATGAGTTGCGGAAATATGAGCCGTTGATTGCAGGGGCGGTAGATGCTGTGGATAATGCAGAAATCAGGGAACAGCTAGAAGTTGAGATGGAAAATTTTTCAGAAGTTTGGCAAAATCTCGTTGCTGCCATCCGTCGCATATTAGCCGGCGAGCGAGATGAGAATATGCTGTGCGAGCCGTTAGATTTGGAAGAGTCTATGATTATCTACGCTATCCTGCGGGGTATTGCTGACCCGCAATCCCTTGCAGCGTTATTGGCAGAGTGATAATACCAATTCAAAATTCAAAATTAAGAAAGTGATTCTCAGTTGGATGCAAGACAAAATTATATCGTCGCCTGTAGGGGCATCGGCACTGCCGTGCCCTTAAGAGTGCGTGGACTCAACCGATAACCGCTATAATTTTTGCGACACATCAATTATTCTAGAGGGCAAGAGGGCAAGGCATTGCCCATTGGTGTCAACTTAAGTAAAAACGCTTATCCCACAGGCGTTTTACCCCACCCCTTAATCCCCTCCCCGTGAACGGGGAGGGGAGGTTTTGTCGCTAGACAAAAGCGGGGTGGGGTTCCGATGACTTAATTGGTAATTGAGTAGGCTTGATATAACGTCATTGCCAGGGTTTCGCGTTAAGTTGACACCAATGGGCATTGCCTTGCCCCTACAATCATGTCGCATTCTTTTTTCAAATTAGTATAAGATGCGTTAGCCTACGGCATAACACACCCTACTGGACTCTTAAAACTTTTACTCTTTGCGCCTTTGCGTCTTTGCGTGATGCAAAATTCATTTATTCTCCACTTCCGAAGAATAATCTTCACAAAACGCTTTCAACCCAATATGAATAACAATCACCGTCACAGCGACAGCTAAAGGAGACAGCACATCTCCCGAAAAACCCATTGTTACCAACACTGCACCCAAGCGTTCTACAGCATCTTTATTATCCAAATCGCCCCATTTCTTCCACTGCTGATTCAGCATTCCCCCTTCTTGGCATAAATCACTTTTGGCGGCTCGTCCAAATCTCTGCAAAAAACTCTTAGACTTTTCTTGTGTAAGTTTTGTAATTGCTTCGGTTTGTTTTACCAGCATTTTTTCAGCCGACGTTTCATCCTCTCCTTGTTTTTGCCTTGAATCTGGGGCATCGCGCAGTTCCGTTAACTGGCGGTCAATTTCGGCAGAGAGGGCAGTAATTTCTTCGGGGCTAAAGATGCTGTTCATTACTGAATTGTTTAATAATGTTTGGCGATCGCTGGTTATTTTTACAATATCATTAGCGGCAATCTACTGATCAGTTAGCCCCTTCCGCCTTGCGGTACTAGAGCTAGGGATATTTTTACTGGATTGTAGTATATAACATCCAATGGGAAGCGTTATAGTTTAACGATGAGCAAGTACAACAGAAAAAAGTAAGATAATGGACACCGCCAAACTCAGCACTGATGGCACTCATCAAGTTGTTATTTTGCCCGAAGATTTTCAACTCACTGGCACAGAAGTCTATATCAAAAAAATTGGTAACGCTATTGTTCTCATTGCCAAAGATAACCCCTGGCAATCTCTCATCGAGAGTCTAGACAATTTTTCCGATGATTTCATGACTACTAGAGATCAGCCACTCATCGACACCAGAGAGAGTTTGTAAATGCGATACCTGCTTGATACCAATATCTGCATTTACCTCATCAAGCAAAAACCTCAAAAAGTGGTGGATAAATTTCAAACCCTTAGCATTTCTGATGTGGGTATTTCCTCTATCACAGTTGCTGAACTCGAATATGGAGTAGCCAAAAGGAGCTAGTGCGTTGGGCGGCTTTGCCGACTTGAAGCAACTAGCGTCCAACAGCAAGAGAAAAACCGCACCGCGTTGCTACAATTTTTGCTACCTCTAGAAATTGTTGAATTCAATCAAGCATCTGCGACAATTTACGGCAGCATTAGAAGTGATCTCGAAACTAGAGGACTCATCATTGGTGCAATGGATAGGCTCATCGCTGCTCATGCTCTAAGTTTAGGAGTTACCCTAGTCACCAATAATGTCCGAGAATTTTCTCGCATTCCTACGTTGTTATTAGAGAACTGGGTTGAGTAAGTGTAAAAAGGCGATGTTTAAGAGGTTGTTTGACAAGCATAGCACCGGGCGAATAGAAGTCCCGGCTACTATAAAAACGTCCTTTCTTATGGTACGCTGCGCGAAGCCAGAAGCAAACTACGCATAACGTATCGCAGAGAAGCCCGCCTACGCGGACTAACAAAAATCAAGGTTTTTGAACCCACGGAGGTGGGTTTTGTCTGTGTAGCCGCGATTTCTAATCGCCAGGTATTTTACTCCATCTCCGCCAATTCTAACCAGCGTTCAGTCGCCACATCGATCGCGTGCTTGAGTTTTTCCACACGATCATACAATTTCTGCACTTCGCTATAATTCCCCGGTGACACATTCCCTAGTGTTTTCTCGGTTTCCGCCTTCTGTGCCTCTAACTCGGCAATTTTACCTTCTAACTGGTCAAATTCCTTCTTTTCCCAATTAGATAATCTCCGCCGCTTGGTATTCTCTACATCTTTGGGCGCAGACGCACCATTTTGCACTTCGACATTTTTCGGCTTCTCCTTAGCGTTCGCAGCTTGCTGCTGTGCCTCTTCAGCTTTCTTATAATCCAGATAAATCGAGTAATTACCTGGATATTGCCTCAGATTACCGCCTTCTTCAAAGGAAAATACTGTGTCGATGGTGCGATCGAGAAAGTAGCGATCGTGAGAAACTACAATTACACACCCGGCAAAGTCTTCTAAATAATCCTCTAATACTGCCAATGTCTGAACATCTAAATCGTTTGTCGGTTCATCTAAAATCAGGACATTGGGCGCACCCATCAAAACCCGCAACAGAAATAAACGGCGTTTCTCACCACCAGAAAGTTTATTAATTGGGGCATACTGTTGATTACCAGGAAACAAAAACCGCTCCAACATTTGCGAAGCAGTAATTTGAGTACCATCGGTAATTTTGATAAATTCTCCTTCTTCTTTGATGTAGTCAATCACGCGCTGACTTTCGTTTAAAGCTGTGAGCAATTCTTCAGAATGCTGGTCAAAATAACCGATGTGAATTGTAGTCCCAATTTCTGCAACACCTGAATCTGGCTTAATCTGACCAGTAATAATATCCATTAAAGTGGAGTTTACCCGCACCATTAGCGCCGATGATGCCGATGCGGTCTTCTGGGCTAAATTCGTAGGTGAAATCATTAATCAGGGTACGTCCATTGTAGGCTTTAGAAATGTTATTTAATTCAATAACCTTTTTGCCAATGCGACGACCAACAGTCGAAATATCCACTTTACCCTGAACTTGTTTAAATTCAGTATCCCGCAGAGCATGAGCGCGGTCAATTCTCGCTTTTTGCTTGGTACTTCTGGCTTTCGGCCCTTTTTTGAGCCATTCTAACTCGCGCCGCAACAAGCCTTGGTGTTTACGTTGACTACTTACAGCAGATTCTTCAGCTAAAGCTTTCTTTTCGAGGTAATATGAATAGTTACCTGTATAGGTGTAAATGTCGCCTCGGTCGATTTCAATAATCCGATTGGTAACGCGATCTAGAAAGTAGCGATCGTGGGTGATCAGAAAAAGTGCGCCGCGATAGCGATTTAGATAACTTTGCAACCATTCTACAGAAAGAGCATCCAAATGGTTTGTCGGCTCATCCATAAGCAAAGCATCTGGTTCTGATAGCAAAGCTGATGCTAAAGCAATGCGCTTGCGATAGCCTCCAGATAAAGTGCCTATCTTGGCATCAAAGTCAGAGATTCCTAATTTTGTCAGGATTATTTTAGCATTAGTTTCTAATTCCCAAGCACCACTCGTATCCATCCGTTGCATCACCACAGAAAGGCGAGACATCAGTTGACTATCATCTGGATAGTGAGCTAATTTATTTGAGAGTTCTTCATACTCACGCACCAAAGCTGTATGTTCGCCACTGTCGGCAAAAACTTGCTCTAAAACTGTGTGATTTTCATCTAAATCTGGCAGTTGAGGTAAGTAGATAATTTTAGAACCGGAGTTGATTAAAATTTGACCGCTATCTATCGATTCTAAACCAGCGATCATTTTTAATAGGGTTGATTTCCCAGAACCGTTAGTACCAATTAAACCAACTTTATCGGTAGCATCGAGGCTAAAGCTAGCATCTTTTAAAATTTCCTTGATGCCAAAGTCTTTTTTTACTGATTGTAGTGTAATGATACTCATAAGATTTCAGTCAATTAATTATTTTCCATTAAATTAGTAGGCAAGGCTCATACCTTACCTACATTGCCGAATTCTATACAAATAAATCCAAGGGAAGGTGTCCATACATCTCGTTGATTCCGTCTTCGTGGTAAGACTGGCAAGATATTAATACGCCACGATGATGTCCAACATAAGAATCGAGATAACACAAGCCATTTTTACCATTTAATTTGATATAAACTGGGCCTTCAGGTGTCAGTAAATTATCTGGTGGTTCATAACCCAAAGCCAAAGAATAGGTTTTCATTGCCAATATTCCTTCTTCTGCTGTATCAGCACAAATTCCTAAAATCTGGTAGTCAGCAAGCTTGGTAAGTAAAATTAAAGCATTACGAACTCCAACTTTTTCTGATGGCTTGAGGATAGGGGCAATGTCTAGACAGTTGAATTTGTTCAGTAATTTTTTCGCTTCTTCGGCGGTGAGATTCTGAGGATTGGGGGTTGACATAAACTTTGACTATTGTCTTGTTGGTTTTTCTGTTGTGTTTGAGTTGAGACTAGCCCAACTTATACCATTTTGGATTTTAGATTTTGGATTGGGAATCGTCCAATGTATTGTAAAATTTGTCTGAGGTCAGAGCAAATTTTATAACTTTAGAGTTTGTTATATAATACCTACTTCCCTTTTACGGTTGATTTTGGACATTCCCAAGGTTAAATATGAAGGGTACGCCGTTTTTTGAATCACCACCCATAACAAGAACTTTCGGCATCTGAGCGCCGCCACTTCTCCAAGCTTCAATTGCTTCTTTTTGCAGAACTAACTGCCCTCCTTGGGCTTTGAGTGTCTCTGCTAAAAGTCTTTGAGCTTCTGCTCTACCTTTGGCACGATTCACATCTGCTTGTGCTTCTTGTTCAGCTTCCCGTGCTACATAAACTGCTCTTTGGGCGCGTTGTTCAGCAATTTGTTTTTCTTCGACTGCTTTGGCAAATTCTGGTGAGAATGCTAAATCAACTACGCTAGTATCTAACACAATTATCCCATATTTCTCTAAGCGATCGCCTAATGCTTGATCAAAGTCTTCTTTCAATTCACTTCTTTTGGTAATTGCTTCTTCTACTGTTCTTCTGGCTGCGGCAATTTTAAATGCTTCTTGTGTTTGAGGGGCAATGATTTTTGATACAATATTCTCTAATGTTCCTTGTTTTCTTCTAACCTCAACTACCTTTATCGGATCGAGGCGGAAGTTAATTGCAAATCTCGCAGATAAGTTTTGCAAATCTTTAGTGGAACTCTCTGCTGGTACTTCAAATTTTTGCACCTTCAATCATACACATCTATCACAGTGATAAAAGGCGGTTTTACGTGAATACCTTCTAATAAAGCGCCATCTCTCGCTTTACCCAAAATGCTGATTACTCCTGCTTGTCCTGGGTTAATAATGATATAAGAATTTAGCCCAATAATCACTAGTATTGCTAACACAATTCCCAAAACTGTGTTTTGCCAATTACCGAATTCCTGATTTTTCAAATTCTTCTCTCCAATATTTAGTTAGTCATTTGTCATTAGTTATTCTTCCCCTGCACCCCTGCTCCCCACTCCTTGAATAAACTCAGTTACTAGTTTAAGTGTCTCATTAGTCTGCCTGGATCAATCTTCAGACTCAGGACTCAGGACTCAAAACTTTGTTCCGTGGTAATATCAATGACACGAAACCGCAAAAAACCGTGGCTACTGTCTTAAAATCTCATCGGACATCAAGAAGGCGTAAACATTCAGCGCATCCTCTCCAGCGTTTGCTTGAGTATGGACACCAGTATCGTAAACAAATTTGGCTGGCGACTACTTATTCTACCCTGAATAAATTTTTCGACTTGGCACCACCCGCCTTAATTGGCGTGGCGGTGGATGTGGTAGTCAAGCAAGAGGATTCTATAATTGCCCAGTTAGGGGTACGCGATGTCTTTCAACAATTTTTGATTATTTCCTTCCTTACTGTCATTATTTGGATACTCGAATCTGTTTTTGAGTACGCCTACGCTCGACTTTGGCGCAATTTGGCTCAGAATATTCAGCATGACTTGCGTTTGGATGCATACAAACATTTGCAAGAGTTGGAATTGGCATATTTTGAAGAACGTAGCACTGGTGGTTTAATGTCTGTCCTCAGTGATGATATTAACCAATTAGAGCGGTTTTTGGATGGAGGAGCAAATGATATTATCCAAGTTTCTGCAACTGTTTTAATTATTGGCGCTGCTTTCTTTATTTTGGCTCCTAGTGTGGCGTGGATGGCTTTGTCACCAATGCCATTTATCCTCTGGGGTTCTTTTGCCTATCAACGACTGCTTGCACCTCGCTACGCTGATGTGCGCGAAAAGGTAGGTTTTCTCAATTCGCGGTTGTCAACAATATCAGCGGAATTACTACTATTAAAAGTTTCACTGCTGAAGCTTATGAAGCCTCTCGTTTGGAATTAGATAGTGATGCTTATCGCGGTAGTAACTCGAAAGCAATTATTCTTTCTGCTGCTTTTGTCCCATTAATTCGGATGTTGATTTTGGTGGGGTTCACAGCATTGCTTTTGTATGGCGGGATGGCAGCAGTTTCTGGAGCTATGTCTGTTGGTGCTTACAGTGTGTTAGTGTTTTTAATTCAGCGATTGCTGTGGCCTTTAACTAGATTAGGCGAAACATTTGACCAATATCAAAGGGCAATGGCTTCTACTAATCGAGTCATGAATTTGTTGGATACTCCTATCGCTATTCATACAGGTGATGTGGCATTACCTGTGAATGAAGTGCGCGGGGAAGTGCAATTTAACAATGTTTATTTTGCCTATAAAGATAGATTTCCGGTTATAAAAAATCTGTCTTTGGATATTCCGGCGGGGAAAACTATTGCAATTGTCGGTTCAACTGGTTCTGGTAAAAGCACTTTAGTCAAACTTTTATTGCGGTTATACGAAGTGCAAACGGGAAGCATTATCCTGGATGGCATTGATTTACAAAGTTTGAATTTGCAAGATTTACGCCGTTGCATTGGTTTGGTGAGTCAAGATGTCTTTCTGTTTCATGGTACTGTAGCGGAGAATATTGCCTATGGCAGCTTTGAGACTAAAGAGCAAGAAATCATCACGGCGGCGAAGATAGCCGAGGCGCACGAATTTATTGTGAACTTGCCCGAAGGTTATGAGACAATTGTGGGGGAAAGAGGACAAAAGTTATCTGGTGGACAAAGACAACGGATTGCGATCGCTCGTGCAGTCTTAAAGAATCCCCCCATTCTGATTTTAGATGAAGCTACCTCAGCAGTGGATAATGAAACAGAAGCAGCTATCCAGCGATCGCTAGAAAGGATTACAGTAGATAGAACTACAATTGCGATCGCTCATCGTCTTTCCACCATCCGCAATGCCGATTGCATTTATGTCATGGAACATGGGAAATTAGTAGAGTCGGGAACCCATGAACAATTGCTAGAGAAAGACGGTATTTATTCCAGCCTCTGGCGTGTACAGTCAGGTTTAAGATAAGTTTCGCCTATTGTCTGTGTCTTCATTACGAATTATTTATGTTTTTTGGTAATAGTCAACCAGAATCAGGTGATACTAAGTGGCGTCGCCAGTTGGATAAGTTTGTCAAAGCAAATCAGCAAGAGTTGGCGGCGCTGTTTTGGGGATTGTGGTTAGCAAATGGCGATAGTCAGGGTACTGTTGGTATTGATTTGCAACCAACGCCGCATTTTGTTTATTGTCCGAAAGAGCAGATAGAGAATTTAAATATTAGAGTTGAGAATCGGCTTCAGGAAATTTTGGGAATTGTGGAGAATCACAAGCCGGATGTGGAAGTTGTGATGATTGGCATTGGGAAGGGGGAAATTAAGTTAATTCAGTTTGCACCGGAACCAGCACCACCGATTTGTTTTGAGCAAGCTGGAAAAGATGTGGATGGGTTATTGGATGTGCTGGAAGAGAGAATGAGGGAGGAGTTGAAGTTATAACTAAAGCTTATTTAATCGAATATCTAATTTTATGTTTTTAACGCAAAGGGACGCGGAGGGAAGCGCAGAGGAACGCGGAGGTAAATAAGAACTCTGCGCTTTTTGTTTAGTTCATTGCTTTGTAGAAGTCTGGGTAAGTTAGATTTTCGGCACAATGCCAGATGATGTTAAATACGGCTTCGTAGCGATAAGAATTGTTCTTGTCAAACTATTAGTCTATGAACTTTGCATGAAATCGGCAATTGCCACCTTTACCTAGAACTTTAGATTTCAAATCGTAATGAGAGAAAATATTTTAATTTGGGAAACCTAATAAATGTCAAGGGCGCTAAAATACCCGCGTCGTTTCCTCTCATTGGTTGAAAGCCAGAGGGTTATTAAACTTATGTGAGGTTTTATGAAAGAGATCAAAAATAAAATTACTAATAAATTAGAGCGGCTATTGGAACAATGGTTAGTACCTCGTCTAGTAAGGTGGGGAGAATATCTAGAAACAAAAATCAGGCGATATAAGCATCAAGAACTGAAGAGTCAGTTGAAATTTTGTGGCTCAGGTCTACGATTTAAGCGGGATATTAAAATTGACCATCCACAAAATGTATCTCTGGGAAATAAAGTCTACATCGGCCCGGATGTCTTATTAGATGGCCGTGGTGGGATCACAATTGGCGACAACACAACACTTGGATTTAATGTGATTATACTTTCGGCAAATCATGACTATCAAAGTAATGATTTGCCCTATGAATATAATGTCTACATCCATAAACCTGTTGTCATCGGTCGCAATGTTTGGATTGGCGGAAATGTCCTAATTGTTCCAGGAGTTTCTATTGGAGATGGTGCGATTGTAGCGGCTGGTACAGTTGTAACTACTAATGTTGAACCTTTAGCAATTGTTGGAAATCAACCTATGAGAATAATTAAATACCGCAACAAAGAACATTATGAAAAACTCGCCAACAAACAACAGATTAAACCTGAAATATCAGTTAATTCTGACACTGAACAGCATAACTGATTAACCAAACTTGGAGAACCCCACCCTTTAATTCTCTCCTCGCAGAGGGGTGGGGTTCTTGGGGTTTAATAAATAATCAAGCGGATACGATATTACAACAATACTGGTGTATTCGCAGGCTTAACTTGAGGTGTTGCTATCATTCGCATTCCGGCGGGTGCGGCTAAAGTTAAACCACGGCGCACAGGACGCACAGGACGTTTATTCACTAGCGATACTTGAAATTCTGACAAAACAGTTGCCAAGACAATTTTCATTTCATACTGAGCAAATGCCATTCCAATACAGCGACGATTGCCACCGCCAAAGGGCAAATATTCATAAAGTGAATATTGTCTTTCTAGAAAGCGTTCTGGTTTAAACTGCTTGGATTGTGGGTAAACTTCTTCCCGATGATGCGCTAAATAAATACTGGGGACTATTGCTGTTCCCTCTCGCAGTTCGTAGCCCATAATTGTAATTGGGGTTTTCACAATCCGGGGGAAAGCAGTCATGACAATTGGGTAAAGTCGCAGTGTTTCTTGGCAAACTGCTGTCAAATAGGGCAATTTAGCTACACTACTCAAATCAGCGTTAACTCCAATGGTGTTGAGTTCCTGTAACAACTTCTCACGCACCTCTGGTAAACGATCAATCCAGTAAAAAGCCCATGTTAATGCAGAAGCGGTTGTTTCATGTCCCGCAACTAGCAGCGTCATTAACTCGTCGTGTAATTCTTCATCTGACATCCTTTGACCATCGTCATAACGAGCCGCCATCATCAAACTTAGGATATCTTGGCGATTTTGTTCAGGTTCAGCCCGACGTTCTCGAAGTAAAGCATAAATCAGTTGATCAATTTTTTGCCGTTGTTGGAGAACCCAGCCCCACGGACTCCACGCACCGAAATCTTTTTGCATGAACTGGAAAAAGAAGGCGCTGGACATTATGGGCGAAGTGATGAAGTCTAGTAAATCACTTAGCGATCGCCTCAGTTCTTCAAACAACTGTCCATCATTCAAACCAAACACAACCCGGAGAATAACACGCAAGGTGATTTCTTGCATAGATTCACGGATCTTAAAAGGCTTGCCAATTTGCCATTCATTAGTTATCTGTCGGGTTATTTCTCGGATTTCCTCGCCGTAAGCCCGCATTCTTTCCCCATGAAAGGGAGGTGCTAATAGTTGCCGTTGTCGTTGGTGGCGATCGCCATCCGCTAACATAAAGGAGCGATCGCCAAGTAAAAATCTTAGTCCTGTGTTCCCCCTCCCAACCTCAAAATGACTGGAATCAGCAGTAAAAATCTGCTCAAGCGCTTGGGGTTGACTAAAATATACTAGATGGTTATCAGAGCTACTACTCTTAATTGTGAAAGTGTCACCGTAGATTTGGGCAAAATCATCGTACATATTTCACTGGCTGAGTAATAAACTTGATCATCCGCAGCCAACGGGGCATTTTAGGCCCATCAGGCAAATTGTAATTAGTTGTCATAGGACTTTGTGGAATTAAATGGCTTCTGAATTTTATTGTTACGACTTTTCATGTTACTTAGGGTTACAGAAAGCGGTATATTCATGATTGGGGACTGGAAACTGGGAACTGCGGACTGAAAGGAAGATAAGGAGGATAATAATAACTCTTAACTCTTAACTCAGCACGGGCTAAACCTTAGCTATCCGCTAACAGCACTAAGAACTCAGTACTCAATAGGCAGCATCGGAAGCAAGCAGTGCCAAAAATCATCGCTATTCTCAACGGTAAAGGAGGAGTCGGTAAAACGACTACCGCAGTCAATCTGGCTGCAAACTTTGCGAAGAAAAAAAAGGTGCTGCTGATTGACGCAGATATTCAAGGTTCTGCCAGTTGGTGGTTTGGGCGCAGTCAGCAGGGTATGGGATTTGATTTATCTCAAGAAACAGATCCCGCACTTTTAAGTGAATTAGCAAAGATAACAGGTTACGATTTAGTAGTGGTGGATACACCTCCCGCCCTGCGCTCTGAAGCATTAGTGGCGGTAGTTGCGATCGCAGATTATCTAGTTTTGCCGACACCCCCATCTGCAATGGATTTAGCAATCCTCGTGGAAACAGTCAAGGAAGCCGTCATCCCCTTGGGAACCCCCCATCGGGTATTGCTCACCAAAGTCGATACGCGCAGTCTTGGGGAAGCACAAGAAGCAAAAAACACTCTGACTCGCTTAGGTATTCCTACTTGTAATACCTTCATCCGTGCCTATAAAGCTCATGAACGAGCAGCACTTGAAGGTGTAGCGATTACTCAATGGCGAGGAGGAAATGCACGGGAGGCGGAATTAGACTACCGCCGTGCAGCTGATGAATTACAGCGTGATTGGAGAAAATAATAATGGCTAGAAAACAAAGTCTCTCTGACTTATTACAAGAAGAGGCGCAAAAATTTACACCCATAGAGGGTGAACCTGCGATCGAAATTATAGCAGAAAAAGTTGTCGTCGAAGAACAGCCTTCTTCTGATGAAGAATCTTCAGCACAGACATCTGAGTCAGATTCTAATAAACGCACAAGCTCAACTAAGGCTGATTTAGAAGCAACTGTCAAAGAGTTGACAGCTAATTTAGAAGAAAGCCATAAAAAGGAAGCATCTTTAGAACAGGAAATTGTTGATTTGCAATCAAAACTATCTAAGCAAAAAACATTAGTATCTGAACAAAAATCATTAGCGCAACAAGTAGCAAAAGGAGTTGAAGAAACAAAAAAAACAGCACTGCAACTAGCAGAAGCTAATTCCCAGCTTATAGAAGAAATTAATGCTTTAAAACAAACAGCAGAAGATAAGTCTAAACTTGCTGTAGCTGTAAAAGAAACTAGTGCAATAAAACCAGTAAAAGACCACTACAATCCACTTAACTACAAAAAATCACATCGTTCATCGTAAACCCTCGCTCAAGCTCAACCTCAAAATCAACCAAATGAGTATCCCGATAGTTCTAATGAGATGTGGTTACTTGACTAAAATCGATACCACTACTTTGTGAAACGCCATAAAATCAGGCTTGGTAAAACAGGGGTTTAAGCCCCTTGTTTTACTATGCGACTTTATGGGTAATCAGCATTACGCCTACTAGCACTCTTTTATTACTCTGAAAAAAATATTTGTAGGTTGGGTTGAACTTTAAGTGTTGCGCGAACAAAATCGAGAGCATCCCAAATGTGCAAAAACTTTAATTGCCCTCATCCCCTAACCCCTTCTCCCATCTTTGGGAGAAGGGGAACTAGAATTATGTCTCCCCTCTCCCATCTTTGGGAGAGGGGCTGGGGGTGAGGGAAAAGATTTAAGCAAAATTGGGATGCTCCCACAAAGTCAGGTATTCTTGGTGTTGGCTTAATTTGTGGGAAGCCTCTTTGCATCTACATTCCCAACCGCAAACAAATGCGGTTTTTTAGAATAATGCTAAATAACAAACTGCTTTAAACTCGAAAATCTAAAATATGCTGCGCGGTGATTCGTGGTTGTTCCAAGTGTGGAAGATGTCCACAATCTTGAATCCAAATAACGGTACTGTGTGGAATTGCTATTTTAAACTTTGTGGCATCCCCAGTACCCAAAATCTTATCAGAATCGCCCCACAAAATTAGCGTTTGTTGCACAATTTTTGATATGGCTGTGAATCTAAAAGCACTGTAACCACCACTTTTAGTAAAAGCAATCAAAGCTTGATGCCAACTAGGCATTTGTAGGTGTAATGCACCACAACGTAGCGCATCAATAGAAGCAAGACTTTGATTTTTATATCCAATACGGGAAACGCGATCGCGCACCTTCATATTACTCAAAAACTGGGTTGCTAAATAATCCAATGGGGGAAACATGAATTTGCTCAATGGCGAACCAGCTGCTAATCCTGCACTATCACTTAACACCAGCTTTTTTACCACTTCCGGGTAAGTCAATGTAAAATCAGTCGCCGTCGCACCGCCCATCGAAGCGCCCACCAAAATTACAGGTTGGTTAATTAGGGTTTTTCCAGAAATAATAACGATGGGTTTTAATTGCAGTTGGGCTAATAGGCAATTCCAGAGAGTCTATCTGTAAAACCAAAACCCAACAAATCCACTGCCCAAGTTTCATTATCTTCAGAAAGTAGTGGCAAAAGCCGCCGAAATTCTAATACAGAACTATCAAAGCCGTGAATTAATAAATCGGAGTCCCACCACTCCCTTGCTTGACAAATGTTGTGGTTACTGGTTGATTAATTAGAGGAGTAGCGATCGCAGTTGTTTGAATACTCCTAGCTAGTGCGATCGAGGCAGATTCCGTCAGTTGCCCAACTGCTTTAGGAAGAAATTCGGAAACATAAATTTTAGTTTATCGTATTAGCTTGCTTCCACGCATCGCTGATTTTGTTAAACAACAAAATTACACAAACTAATATGTTGAAGTATTATTTGTAATATATCAAGCATAAACCAGCCACTATCAAAATATTTTAACTCTCAACTCCTAACTCCCTACTCCTAACTCCCCACTCCTACTCCCTCAAAAATTATGGCATCAAAGAAAGTTTAGCAAAATGTAAAAATTGGGACTAAAGCCACGTACAATTAATATCGCCTGATCCCTTAATCCAGGAGCTAATGCCATGCCAATGGCCGTTGGCGTAATTGAAACTTTAGGTTTTCCTAGTGTATTAGCAGCAGCAGATGCAATGGTCAAAGCTGCCGCAGTCACAATTGTGTATTATGGTCAAGCCGAAAGCGCTCGCTTGTTAGTCGCTGTCCGGGGACACGTTTCTGAGGTAAATAGAGCTGTTGAAGCTGGAATCGCTGCTGGAGAGCAAGTAAAGGTTGGTACAGTAATCACCCACTATATCGTTCCTAACCCTCCAGAAAATGTGGAAACTATATTACCAATCCATTTCACTGAAGCATCAGAACCTTACCGGATGTTCTAACGAATTTTGCTATCAAAATCTATAGCGAAGCTTCGTACAACTAATTTGTAGCCCCCGTGTTTATTCATATAGGAGATTAATAATGTCATTACAGGCAATTGGAGCACTTGAAACGAAAGGTTTTCCTGCGGTGCTAGCAGCAGCAGATGCAATGGTAAAAGCTGGCCGAGTTACCCTCGTTGGTTATATCAGAGTAGGTAGTGCCCGCTTTACAGTTAATATTCGTGGTGATGTTTCTGAAGTAAAAGCCGCTATGGCTGCTGGTATTGAAGCCGCAGAAAATGTTTATGGCGGCACACTCGAATCCTGGGTGATTATTGCTCGTCCCCATGAAAACGTTGAAGCTGTTCTGCCAATTGCTTACACAGAACAAGTACAAGGGTATCGGGAATCTGTAGAAAATCCCATTGTTAGATCATCGAATCGTCTATAGAGGCACCCCCTGCGGGAGAATTCAAAACGAAGAATCTCCATAAATGAATTTAAAGAGAAGTTTTTTGTAAGGCTTCTGACCATTAAATCTTTTGAGGGTTACATTCTTTCTGTTTTTATATTTTGCATAAGTTGATTTTGAAGCAGAGGGAAAGCAACAGTCAAAGTCAATAGTCAAAAATCAATATTGACTGTTGACTATTCATTTTTGGAAATGTAAATATTTTAAAAATAACTTGCCAATGTTAAAAGCGTAGTTGTGAGTAAAGCTAGTTTAAAAAATAAATTTGCCTATTAATTGTCTACTATTCAGAATAGCGTAGGCGTACCTCCTCGTAAACATCGCCATCTGGAATACTATGCCTGATTCAACACTATAGCGATAGTATTTATCCAAGAGTTATCTAATTATGTTCCTGCGTGAGGGATTTCTAAGCCTTAAAATTACACAAGTAAAAGGATATATAAGATAGATAGAGTTAAATTAGATTTGTTTTTCGGATCTGTTACAAAATGTCAGATTTATCTGACCCATTTTGTGCATAGAAGTATCTTCACCACTCTCGGCAGATTTCTATTTTCAGTGAAAAAACATAAGTTTACAAAAAGTTTAATTTGGCACAATTGACTCAAATGCTTGCTATGTAATGTCTTTGAACATTTGAGATTTAAAACAAAACTATCGATGTAGAAATTTCTGCATAATTTCAGTGAATTAAGACGTAATAAAAGTAGAATCACTGAGCTATTTTCATGGAATTCATGAAAACTGAGGTAGCTGCCCGTTAAACAATTAGGTGGGACGAATGGGGGTTGTGATGCAAACTTCAAAATTGAGTTTCGAGGAATGCAATCTCACTATGGCAAAGGATGTGGAACAACTGGCTTTAGATTGGCAACAGCGCTTGGCTGTAGAATGTCCAGAGCAAAATGAAGCCGCGAGGCAAAGCATTATTCTCTGGCTGTATGGGATCTGACTCAAAACGGTTTGATCTGTTTAACCCAAAAGAATTTGAGATCGCCAAACAAGCGATGGAATATCGCTGGAGGATTTTACGTCAACGCTACTTGGGACTAGGGCGAGAACGTGCTTATCGCAACTTGATAACACGATTGGGGAGTTTAGTAACATTACGGAATAAGATTCAGACTTGGGTTTCTCTTAGCCGCGATCGCCAGCGTAGTGTGATGGATGTATTACAAGAAGTACTCCAAGAATTACTCCAAAGCGATAGTCAGATGCAACAGCAAATGACTGATATTGCCCAATATACAACCGATAGACGATTAGGGGATGCTCTGCTATTTGCCAGTGTAGAAGAATATTGTTTGCGACCAGTACGCAATCAACCCCTATTAGCTTACCGATTCGTGAATTATTTGCGTCGTACTCAGCGCGGTGGCTTAACCCAAGTGCCCAACCGTGACTTGATTAGACTAGTATCAGAAGAAGTTCTTACAGACGACAGTGACAATCGAATTAACTTAGTCGATAGTCAAGCGATCGCCGAATATCAAGAAGCTCAACAATTAGAGGAACAACAGACGCTGCGCCAATCAGTACAAAAAGAATTTGAAAATTATTTACAAGAAAATCTGGGAACAGAGGCAGTGGAATGGCTACGATTGTATCTGCAAGGTAAGTCCCAAGAAGAGATCGCCCAGAAACTGAATAAGCAGACTAAAGAAGTATACCGACTGCGAGAAAAAATCAGTTACCACGCCGTGCGTGTTTTTGCCCTCAAAGGTAAACCAGAACTCGTAGACAATTGGCTCTCAATTTCCTTGCAAGAACATAACTTGGGGTTAACGAAAAACCAATGGCAGCAACTTGATGAAAAATTGACTCCTCTGGGGCGGCAGATTCTCGATTTGCGGAAAGCGGGTAACTCAATAGAAGCAATAGCTCAACAGTTAAAACTCAAAACCCATCAAGTGCTAGGCGAATGGACAAAAATCTATCTTGTAGCCCAAGCTTTAAGAAGCCAAGAGTAGTTTGAAATAGGGAGCAGGGGAGCGGAGAGCAGGGAGCGGGGAGCAGGGAGCAGGGAGCAGGGAGCAGGGAGCAGGGAGCAGGGAGCAGGGGAGCAGGGGAGCAGAGGAGAATAACCAATGCCCAATGCCCAATGCCCAATGCTTCTCTACGAGACGCTGTTCGCGTTTACTCAGTACAACTGCAAATTCTCAGTATTATCCCCAGCCTAAATCTAAAATTCATCTTCTACTTACATTTACTTAAGTATATATAGTTGAAATTTTAATAATCCAACAAAGTATCTTTATTAACTACCTATTGAATTAGAGGCAAAATATAGGTAAATACCAACGAATCAAATCTATGTTGTCTTCAAAGGGCAAACTAAATGATACCGCAGCAAATATACAGCAAATGCTAACTGCTGCTCAAACGAGGTGGGAGGAAGGAAGCGATCGCGAGCAGATATTCCAACTTATTGATAGTCTGTTGTCCTTTGAAGCTTGCCTCTACCACCAGATTTTGCCTTTGAGATTAGAAGACAAAATCCTCTTGCTAGCTATGGTTTATCCACACGAAGGCGAAGCACTAGATTATGTTGGTCGCATTTTGTCTTCTATCAATTGCACAATGGTAATTGAGGCGATCGCAACCGACGCTCACCGCAGAATATTATCAGCCTACCTCAACCATAAAAATACATCTCAGCTAGATGCCAAACAACTGCATCAGCCAACAGCAGACTCTCCTAGCATTGCTGACACACCCATTCCCTCCCTAGATGCCGACTCAGAATCACATCAGCAACCAATATTGATGATGTTTCAGACACAAAAGCATCAACATTCTGGGCAGAGGGTAGACTTACCTCCTATCCCACTAGACCAATCATCTCAAACTACGACATTCTTAACCTCTATTTTCAGAGGTCAAGAAAGCCAGAATTCCGAAGTAGCAGCAAATAATTTACCCATTTTACCCATACAAGCTCCCGAACTACTGAGTCCGATTGAGTTGCTACCAACACTGCCACCAAAGAAATTACTCGAAGAATTACTGGGGCGAATCATGGCTGGGGGAATTGGTCGGCTGTATTTAGAAAGACAAGCTTACGAAGGTCGGATACTGTGGAGTGACAATGGAGTTTTACAGTGTGTATTAGATAAACTGCCGCTCTCGGTTTTCCAAGGAGTACTGAATGAATTAAAGCGGTTTGCTTCCCTGCCTGTTACAACATTTGCAGAACCAAAACAGGTAGAAAAGGAATACATATATCAAAAAGACCGCTTATTATTACGCTTGCGAGTCATGCCGGGAATCCACGGCGAAGAGGCAACATTCCAAGTCTTGCGGGGAGCAGCATTAAAGTTCTATCAACAACAGCAGTTGGTGCGTCTAGGCCGCGATGCCTTAGGAATATCTCAACAACTAAGCTTAAAGTTACATGAACTACAACAACGGCTTTTACTGAATCCCAGCCATGATTCTCAGCAATTAGAGGCTTTAGCTGCCCTGAATCAATTAGTGAAAAATTTAGACCAACAGATAAAAATACTCGCACTAGATGGCAATCCACCAACAAACAGTAAATCATCGCTCTGTAAGTGAAAACGCTGATTTCGTTCGCATACATAATTGTTATGTTGTAACGGAACCCTAGATTAATCAACCTTAGAGGTTCATTTCCAATAAATACAAATTTTGCGATCGTATTCTAAGTAAGATTACGGTTTAAACAAACTTATAGTAGCAAAGCCAGTTTCCCGCTCTTAAATCCCATTGTTGCAAATATTTCATGCTAACTGAGGTTTTTAGTGAACTTTTCCCCTTAATGAGTACAGCCAATCCACAGACTTTGGAATGGCTACTCAATGTTGCAATTGAACATGAATACCCATCTGGGCGAGCCGTTGTCATGGAAGATGCCTGGGGTAACGCCGTTTATTTCGTGGTTTCTGGTTGGGTCAAAGTCCGGCGTACCGTCGGGGAAGATTCAGTAGCTCTGGCAATTTTTGGTCGTGGCGATTTTTTTGGAGAAATGGCAATTTTGGATGAATCTCCACGTTCAACTGATGTCATAGCCCTTTCGCCCGTGAAGTTGCTTAGTATCTCCAGAGAGCGTTTTATTCAAATATTGTTTAAAGACCCGCAGTTACATCACCGGATGTTGCAACTGATGGTGCGGCGATTGCGACAAATTAACCTGCGCTTGCAAATGCGGTCTTCACCACCAGCAGTTAAACTCGCCCATACTTTAGTAACTTTAGGCGAAAGCTACGGTCAGGAATCAGACTTAGGAAAAGAAATTTTTAACGTTCCTTTTAAGGATTTAGCAGAGGTGACAGAAATCGGCGTTGAAGAAACCACTAAAATTATGCAAAAGCTGCATGAAAAAGGGTGGATTAACATTGATAGCGCCAACAACACCACTTATCTTGTGAACTTCAAACAGTTGATGAACTTGGCTGGCAAAGTGTGATTGCTTTATTTACTCAGTGAGACAAATTTTGGTATTAAGTTAAGTCAACCGACAATACGCAGTCGGTTGACTTGCTTATTAGAGGTGTAGGTACTTCACAAATATAGACCCCGCAGTGAATGACATCACTCCCAATACAGTTCGGATAAGGCAAGAGACGCGATCTAGGGCGTGTTATCAAATAAACCTTAACCGAACCGTATTGACATCACTCCACCCAGTACCCTATCTCCATCACTGCACTGATAAAAAACGTTGCACAAGCACAATTATCTAGATTTTAGGGACTTCGAGAAATTAAATTATTCAACTTCGGGAGCGAAGATGATCGTTAGATTCTTCCTCCCCTGCTCACTAAAGCGTTCGCGTAGCGTCCCGCAGGGATGGGTATTTTTTAGTTGGAAGTCCCCTATAGATGATGTTTTTGTCAATGTGTAAGTCTAGAGTAATTAAAAATTCCTTGTGAGCAAATGCACGATTATGGCTTAGATATAGCCAATTGGAGAATCTGCGCTATCCCTTTACTTTTGACTTGGCCTCACTAGTGTCGATTTTTGGTGCGTTGGCGTAGCCCGTCGTAGACATCGCAGGCTACTAAAATATACCTGAAATACTCAAATTTCCTGTAGCATTTATGTACTATAGAGAAGTTCCATAACTAAATTATAGAAAAGAAATAAAGTGTAATTTTGATTTGAGAGCAAGCGGATTTCTCCGTGGGGTCTCTTAAATACGAATTACTGTCTTCTTTTACAAGACGCTCCGTAAAACCAGCGGGACGTAGCCCATTAACAATTATCTCAACAAACAAGATGACTGAAGCAACAGCAACTCGTCCCAACACTTACGTCCAAGAAACTGGGCCAACGATTCATTACCTGGTGGCAATGTCTCAGCCAGAAACCCATTTGTTCGAGGTGATTTTACACATTGTGGATTATCCCTCACCGATTCTTGATTTAAAACTACCAGTGTGGACACCAGGTTCCTATTTAGTCCGAGAATACGCCAAAAACTTACAAGATTTTGCGGCTTTTACAGCAGATAAGCCTTTACCTTGGCGGAAGATCACTAAAAATCACTGGCAGGTAGACAAAATAGGTATTTCAGAATTAACTGTACGTTACCGCATTTTTGCGAATGAGCTATCGGTACGGACAAATCACCTAGATGCCACCCACGGTTATTTTAACGGTGCGGCATTATTTTTTAGAATTCACGGTTGGGAGAACCAACCCATTCGCGTCACCATCGTACCACCACAGACGGAATGGCAGGTAACTACTGCTTTACCACCTGTTGCTCAGGAAACAAATACTTTCTTGGCTGGCGATTTTGATACTCTGGTGGATACTCCTTTTGAGATCGGTAGCCACAAATTGTATAAATTTGAGGTATTAGGAAAACCCCATGAACTGGCAATCTGGGGACAGGGAAATTTCCAAGCCCAGCAGATGATTGCTGATATTCAAAAAATTATTCAAGTAGAAGCGCAGATGTTCGGCGGTTTGCCTTATGAACGATATGTGTTTCTGCTACATTTATTTAGCCAAGCTTTTGGTGGTTTGGAGCATAAGGACTCTTGCTCCTTAATTTATCAGCGTTTTGGATTTCGCGCTCAAGATAAGTACAATCGCTTTATCCAATTGGTAGCACACGAGTTCTTTCACTTGTGGAATGTCAAGCGAATTCGCCCAAAAGCTTTAGAGGTTTTTGATTACGACCAAGAAAACTACACACCATCGTTGTGGTTTTGTGAAGGTACTACTAGTTACTATGACTTGTTAATTCCTTTGCGGGCAGGAATTTATGATATTAAGTCATTTTTGAATAATTTGGGTAAGGAAATTACCAGATATGAAATAACACCAGGACGCAAGGTACAACCCGTTTCTGAGTCGAGTTTTGATGCCTGGATAAAACTCTATCGCCCGGATGCCAATAGCGGTAATTCCCAAATCTCCTACTATTTAAAGGGAGAAATGGTATCGTTATTGCTGGATTTACTAATTCGCTCTACTCACGACAATCAGCGCTCCCTTGATGACGTGATGCTGAAAATGTGGCAGCAATTTGGGCAAGCTGAAATTGGTTATACACCAGAACAGTTACAGGAAGTTATAGAATCTGTTGCAGAAATCGATTTGACTGATTTCTTTAAACGCTATATTGATGGCACTGAAGATTTACCCTTGAATGAGTATTTAGAACCCTTTGGCTTGCAGTTGTTAGCTGAACAGCAAGAAGAACCTTACTTGGGTGTGAGAATAAATACAGAGAATGGGCGGGAAATGATTAAGTTTGTGGAGACTGGTTCACCTGCACAAGGGGGAGGAATTGATGCAGGTGATGAGTTGTTAGCAATTGATGGAATTAAGGTAACAGCAGGTAGCTTAAGCGATCGCCTGAAAGATTACCAACCAAAGG
The DNA here is from genome assembly GCF_023734775.1 of Nostoc cf. commune SO-36. Taxonomy (NCBI): domain Bacteria; kingdom Bacillati; phylum Cyanobacteriota; class Cyanophyceae; order Nostocales; family Nostocaceae; genus Nostoc; species Nostoc commune. The sequence continues at coordinate 3,599,942 of NZ_AP025732.1, forward strand.
ATACCATTCAAGTCGCAGTTTTCCACCAAGACGAACTCCGTACTTATTCCATCACCCTCGCGTCACCACGTCCAACAAGATATCAGGTAAAACCTGTTGAGCATCCTGATTCCACACAGCAGCAAAACTTTGCTGGATGGCTTGGAGTGGCGATCGCAACTGTTTGATAAAGCGATTGGGATATGGGGTTAGGTAAGAGGTTACAGGTGACAGGGAATAATTTGTCCCCTGTAACCTGTACCGTATTCCCTTCTTCTGTCCCCAGCCCTAAGCCGTTCTCACCGCCCCAGAGTAAATTAAACCCCGTTGCAGATCCAGCGTTATAATCGCTCCATCCCGAATCGCCTGCGTTGCCTGCTTCACGCCGACAATCACTGGCACACCGAGACGCAACCCAATTACTGCTGCGTGACTTGTAAGACTTTCTTCTTCCGTAATAATCCCGGCAGCTTTCCGAATTGCCTCTACAAAATCGGCACTAGTGCGGGGTGCAACCAATATGTCTCCATGATTAAAGTTACTCACATCCATACCAGTATTCGCCACCCGTGCGCGACCACTGACTGAACCTTGTCCGAGTCCAATTCCGTGACCTAGTATTGCCGTCACCACCTCTACCTTAATCAAATCTGTGGAGCCAGAAATTCCTTGGAGTGTGCCAGCAGTCATCACTACTAAATCTCCCTCGGACAGTAACTTCAGCTCTTGAGCCACGTTGATTGCAGCTTGAAATGTCTGACCAGTGGAAGGTAAACCTAGTACCAATAGCGGTTTTACTCCCCACACCATTTGTAACTGCCGCGCCACATTCACATGGGGGGTAACTGCCAAAATCGGTGTATGAGGGCGAAACTTAGAGACATTGCGAGCTGTTGCCCCCGTTTGGGTTAGGGTCATGATTGCTGCTGCACCTAGTTGTTCGGCAATTTGACCGACAGCTTGACTAATTGCATTAGGAATGGAGCGCCGGGCATCTCTCACAGAACGTAGATTTAAGTGTTGGGCTTCTTCCTGCTCCATCCGCTCGGCAATTCGTGCCATCGTCGCCACTGCTTCTACAGGGAAGCTACCCACAGCAGTTTCATTGGAGAGCATTACCGCGTCCGTGCCGTCTAAAATCGCATTTGCCACATCGGATACTTCAGCGCGAGTCGGGCGGGGATTGCTCACCATGCTGTCTAACATCTGAGTAGCGGTGATGATGGGAATCCCCAAGCGATTTGCTGTGGAAATTAGCCGTTTTTGGAGTACCGGAACATCTTCTGCGGGCAATTCCACCCCTAAGTCACCTCTGGCAACCATCACCCCATCACACAAAGCTAGAATCGCCTCCATTTGTTCAATGGCTTCGTGCTTTTCAATTTTGGCAACCACTGGCACTTGCTTGCCTGTACTGGAAATTAATTCTTTAATTTCGATCATGTCCTGGGGATTGCGGACAAAGGAAAGTGCTACCCAATCGACACCCTGATCTAGACCAAACATCAAATCCTCTCGGTCTTTGTCGGTCATTGCCTTAATTGACAGGTAAACGCCAGGAAAGTTTACGCCTTTGTTGTTAGAAAGTTTTCCAGGTACGGTGATCCGACAATGTAAATCACCTTTGTCTCGGTTAATTTCCTCGACTACCATTTCTACTCGTCCATCATCGAGAAGAATTTTTGCACCAACCGGGACTTCTTCGGCTAAATAATCGTAGGTGACGCAACTAATTTCCTGAGTGCCGACAATTGGACGATTTGTCAAGGTGAAGCGATCGCCTTTTGCTAAAACTATAGACCCGTTGTCAAACTTCCCCAAGCGAATTTTTGGGCCTTGCAAGTCTTGGAGAATAGCCACTGGCTGATTTAATTCAAAAGCGGTTTTGCCGAATTAAGCGAATACTACGCTGATGGTCGGCATGAGTTCCGTGGGAGAAGTTTAGCCGCAGCGTCGTGGCTCCCGCTTCAATAATCGCCTTGAGCATTTCAGGACTGCTAGTGGCGGGGCCAATAGTAGCGACAATTTTTGTCCGGCGCAGAGAATCTCTTAGTTGCATAGGGGCTGAAGTTAGGGAGCTATCTGGGAAGTCATCGTAACTTAAGTCTCATCTCCTTTTCAGTCACTGCTATATCAATAAGATATAAGCAGTTAGAGAGGGTTTATGGGAGAGTGGGGGCTGTGGGATAGACTAGATATAGTACATCAATCTTGTATCCATCCTCCCCATGAAGGAGTTTATCCCATAAACTTCTTGCCGATTGTCATACCCCACTTATTCACTAAAAACTAGTCCTTGTCTGGAATCATAGCGTTATTCATCTGCTGATATGCAAAGATGTAGATAAATCTTGCTATACAAAACTTTGCAAAAGTTTTTTGTTCCCTAATCTTGATCGTAATATTTGTAATGTTTGCTAAAGAAGGAGTCGATTTTAGAAATGATCACATCGGAGGCACAAAAGCCACTGACAATCCCACCAAAGGAATTTTTAGCGCCTCCTGGTGATTTCAATCCCACGCTAATGCTTTTTTCTGTAGCTGTGGCGATGCTGGTGTTATCTAACTTTGGTTACTGGCTTTTGGGAATGGCCGCATTGGCTGTGCTTTAGCGTTAATACCATTGCCTTACATTGTGCTGGACGGTAATTCATGATGCCTGTCACCAATCCGCCCATCGCAACCGGCTGATGAATGCAATGTTAGGGCATGGTAGTGCATTGATGCTAGCTTTTGCTTTTCCAGTATTTACGCGGGTACATTTACAGCATCATGGACATGTCAATCATCCCGAAGACGACCCAGATCATTATGTCTCTACGGGTGGCCCACTATGGCTGATTGCGGTGCGGTTTTTATATCACGAAGTGTTTTTCTTTCAACGACGACTGTGGCGGAAATATGAGCTATTGGAATGGTTCATCAGCCGCTTAATTGTCGGTGTAATTGTTTATATATCAGTGCAATACCACTTTTTGGGTTACATTCTGAATTTTTGGTTCATACCAGCTTTTGTGGTGGGGATAGCACTGGGATTATTTTTTGACTATTTGCCCCATCGTCCTTTTGCGGAGCGCGATCGCTGGAAAAATGCTCGCGTTTACCCAAACCAAGTTCTCAATATCCTAATTATGGGACAGAATTACCACTTAATTCATCATTTGTGGCCTTCTATTCCTTGGTATAATTATCAACCTGCATACTATGTCATGAAGCCACTCTTAGATGAAAAAGGATGTTATCAAACTTCAGGATTGTTGCAGAAAAAGGACTTTTTTGAGTTTGTTTATGACATTTTTTTAGGAATTCGGTTTCATCATCAAAAAGAATAGATTTGTTGCATACAGCGCGATCGCATCAAAAACCTCCGATTTCAACAACCACACCCGGAGCGATCGTTGCTATGGTGCTGCGAACACTGGGTATCAATGGAAGTAAATCAGGTAAGCGATTACTAGACGCTACGAGAACAACGACCGCAACTCCAGCCTGTTGCAAGTTTTGCTGATATCGTAAGTTTTGGTCTGTTGTGAGGAGAATTGTGAAATTCTCCTTCGCCATTAGTTGCAATAGCTCACCATTCTTTTTTCCTGACCATCCCATCTCCACAACCGTGCGTACCTCATAATCAGTGAGTTCACGCCTTAAGGGTCGTGGAACACACTCATCAAGCAGAATTCGCATAGGCGGTCAGCATTTCCTTTGCTAATTCTAGAACGGCGATCGCTTGCTGACGGCTGACACTGGGAAAGTGATCTAAAAACTCATCCAGTGAGTCACCTGCTTCCAGATAATCGAGCAAGGTTTTTATCGGCACACGAGTACCAACAAAAACAGGGATTCCCCCCAATATATCGGGGTCGCTATGAACAACACGCGATGTGGATGTCATATAGTTAGTTTGTCAGCTACAGACTACCTTCCGATCCTAGCTCTGGTTGTCTCACAAATATCAATATATTCCATTGTTCCTTTGCAGAGCGCGATCATTGCTAGGATACTGCCAACGCTGGGTATCAATGGAAGTAAATCAGGTAGGCGATCGCTCTCCAAACAAAGCCAAATCAGTAATTTCAGTTGGTGATGTATGCAGGCGATCGCAGTAATTAAACTCCCGTTATATTAAAGGCGGAAGCTGCTACAGGCTACGCAAAACACCCAAACGTGAATGCGGAAGTTACTACAGGGAAGATAAACAGAGAAATTTTGTAACTGCCCAGGTAGGAAAGTCAGGGATATTCCCGTGAAGGGAGGAAAGATGGTAATGTTCAAGAATGAGTCCAGAAGAAAAAGATCAAAAAATAGAAAGGCTAGAGCTAGAGGTTAAGGCACTGCTGGAAAGGATAGCAGAGCTAGAGAGAAGTTTGGGACTAGATAGCCAAACAAGTTCAAAACCACCAGCCAGCGACGGACTCAAAAAGTCAAATCAAATACGGACAAAAAGTTTAAGAGAAAAAGGGAAGCGGCCATCAGGGGGGCAGATAGGTCATCCAGGGCAGACATTAAAACAAGTATTAGAGCCAGAGAAAATAGTAGAACATCCAACACCATGCTCATGTCCTGGATGTGGAAGTGATATTGGGGATGTAGGAATCAAAAAAATCATCAAGCGACAAGTATTTGATATACCAGCCCCACGCATCATCGTCACAGAACACAGAGTGGCAGTCAAAGAATGTCCAGAATGTAAAACTCTCCTACAAGGTAGTTTTCCAGAATCTGTCACAGCACCAGTACAGTATGGAGCCAGAATTAGAGCAGTTGCAGCTTATCTAAATCATCAACACTTTATTCCCGAAGACCGATTGAGTGAAGTGCTGCTAGATTTATTTGGTTGCCGAATGACACCAGGGACAATCGCAAAGACAACTTTGACTCTGGCTCAAATCATAGAACCAGTAGTAGCAGAGATGGCCTCTGAGGTAAAAGCAGCAGCAGTTAAACATTTAGACGAGACTTTCTTTGAGGATTGGTGGTAAAACCAATTGGCTGCACGTGGTTGCCACTAAAACACAAACTTGGTATCGAGTTTCTCCTCAACGTAAAGACATAGAAGTATTAGCTGATATCAAGGGTGTAGTAGTCCACGACCATTGGAAACCCTATTATCAACTCCTTGATGTCAATCACGCTTTGTGTAATGCCCATCATCTTCGAGAACTCAAAGCAATAGATGAAATCGAGCAAGAACCTTGGGCTAAATCCATGAACAAGTTGTTGCTTTTAGCTTGCAATTACAAGCATCGTTATCAATCAGGTATTCCCAAAAATGTTGTTGCTCGTCTGACTCAACTGTACGAGCAAATTCTACAACGAGGGCTGAGTTTTCACTCCTCTCAATCACCCCTAATCCGCAAAGGTAATCGTGGGCGGGTGAAACGACGTGTTGGTCATAACTTGTTGTTGCGGCTTCAAAATTTTCAGAGTGATGTTTTACGGTTTCTGACACAACCTGATGTTCCCTTTACCAATAATCAGGCAGAACGTGACTTGCGGATGATGAAATGTAAGCAGAAGATTTCCGGTGGTTTTCGCTCCTTCGAGTTTGCGGTTTCATTCGCTAATATCCGTTATGCATCTTTCCACTGCTTCTAAGCAGGGTCTTAACTTACTGGAAGTTATTACTCAGGCGCTACTTGGTAATGTCTCTGTTTTTCTCGCCTCAATTACTACTAGCTAGGCAGTTACAATATATTTTATTTAAATAATTTACACTTTTGACTTAACTGCTGGCTGTGATGTTTGTAAAGACTGAGGCAAACTCCAGTCAGGACGCAAGCTGGCGGCGTTGCGTAAATAAATATGATGAACCGAGGCGGAGGCTGGCAGATAAGCGTGGATTAAGAATCGAATGCAGCGCTGTAAGCTGCCTTCAACGTGCATTTGCTGTACATCCAACATAGCCACATTATCCCAACCAGGACGCGATCTAGCGATCGCAGCTGGAAAAATAGCATCCAAATCGCGTGTAACGGAGAAAGTCACACTAATCATGTCCGTTGGCTGGAATTGATTTCGGTTTTCCAGTTCATCTAGTAGTTCTGTCACTACCTCTCGCATTGCCTCAACGGTATTTTCTGAAACGGTTGTTGCTCCGCGAATAGCCCGCATTTGCCACTCCACGCCCAAATCCTCCTTAAAATAAAAAAGTTAGGGGTTAGAAGTTAAGAGTGAGAAATTGAAAGTTTTAAATCCTCACTCATAACTCCTAACTTATATTAGGGTCGATATAACCACAACGGTAAACCACTAGTAGAGACTTCAAATTCGAGCCAATCAATTCCAGCCCCAATTCCTGATGAAACTTGACGGCTTCCTGGCAAAAGTCGATTCAATAAAGGTTTACGTTCCTCTAGGGTATAGCAGAGAGTTTTTTCTGGATCAAGACCGACTAGTTCTGCTGTCCAGCGACGGGCATCTTCTTCTGTACCCAGTCGATCTACAACACCCAACTCTAGAGCTTGCTGTCCAGTAAAAATCCGGCCATCGGCGAAACTTTTCACAGCTTCTACTGTTAACGAACGGCCATCAGCTACCGTTTGCACAAACTGCTGATAACTTGTGTCAATCAACTCTTGCAGGATGTTTTCTTCTGGTTGAGTCAGTTGCCGATCGAAAGACAATATGTCTTTGTAAGGGCCAGACTTAATTACCTTGAAGGAAACACCGATTTTATCTAGCAAGCGTTCCAAGTTATTCCCACGTAAAATCACACCAATACTACCCGTAATCGTACCTGGGTTGGCGACGATGTGTTCGGCTCCCATGCCGATGTAGACTCCTCCAGAAGCCGAGATATTGCCAAAGCTAGCGACGATTTTAATTTTTTCGCGCAGACGCTTCAGGGCGCTGTAGATTTCTTGGGAATCTCCGACTGTACCGCCAGGGCTATCGATACGGAGCAATAATGCCGGAAACTTTTTTTCTTCTACAGTTTTCAGGGCTTCTAGGACGCGTTTGCGAGTAGCACCGGCGATCGCACCAGTAATTTCAATCCGCGCAATTTGTTTTCTAAACTTGGGCTTAAACGGCCAAATCATGAGCTGTCAACATACCTCGTAATAAATTCAATATAAGATCCTCAACGGTCAGACGACCTGCTTTGCTCTGTTAAGAAACATGAGCAGGCATGGCGATCGCTAGACTTTTAAGGAAAATTTTATATTTTTGAGTTTTATTTGCTATTCTCGTTTAATCGTAATCAAATCCTTAAAAATTGCAGTCAACACAAAATGCCAAACTCTAGTTTAACCTCCAACGTGATGAGTTCGCACAGAGTATTTTAAACTTTTGCAGAGTTAAAAATTGCCAAACCCTTCTTATTGTAAGCTTTTTGAATTTTTGAGGATTGGTTTAATACAGTTGCACACCTACACTAGCTATCAATAATTAATAACTAATAACTAATAACTAATAAATATTTAATCAATAACTTCGACAGTCAATTTAAGTAATAAAAATTCATTTAGCAACACTAATCTCTATTAAGGTTAAGACCAGTAGTACTTTCACTTTTGGAAATATGGCTTTTTCCGATCTTGTACAATCCATCAGCAACTAAAAGAAGCTATTTATACTACTCATTAGTCTATTCGTAAAATTTGATACCGATAATAAGCATAAGTATCAAACAGTGCGCCAACGAAACTACAGGTCAAGCTAATCACAAATAATCCACGTAGGGGAGTTCCACTGCCAAAGGTGGCGAGAAAATGCATAATTTGAGTAGCGATCGCTTCAGTTAAGTCTTGTAAGCCCGGAAAATGACCCATGAGGGATAGAAGAAGCAATCCGCCGCCAACGAAGAACATGGGAGCGACAAAACTAAAAATGATTGTGAGTAGGAGCGAGCGGAGAAAGTTAGTAAAAATAGTCATTTCAGACAAACTCCGTGAGTAGAGGTGACAAGAGCTAGATAGCGGTTTGTCATTTTCTACAATACGTGCGATCGCTCCTGAACAGACAATCTGTCAATAATCTTAAGTTTTCATTAAAAGAAGCAACTATTAGTTACAGCGTATGCTGGGGAAATAAAAAATTACTTTAATCTATAAAAACCTTGCACAATCAAGGTTATAGCTAAGATTAACATCTATTTATTGTTTTTTAGCACGTTTAAGAACAGCTTAATTTTCTGAGAGCATCTTTAATCTAAGTTAATATTCAGTCTTATTAGGGAAATGGGGAGCAGGGGAGGCGAGGGAAGAAGAATTAATAACCAATCCCCAATCCCCACCCAATTACCCATTCCCCATTCCCCATAACTTCCGCTATTCTTAAGGCAGTTACCGAGTTAGCTACAGAACATTGAACCAGACTACATCCAAATCCAGTTTAGGGGAATGGAGTCAGCGACTGCTGGCGGCGATTTTTTTGGGTGGGCAAGTACTAGTTCACCTATTGAGGGGTAAAATCCATCGGCGCAACACCTTAGAACAAATGGCAGCAGTTGGGCCAGATTCCCTATTCATTGCCCTATTGACGGCTATTTTTGTCGGCGCAGTGTTTACCATTCAAGTGGCGCGGGAATTTATCAACTTTGGCGCAGGAAACATTATCGGCGGAGTGCTTTCTGTGGCGTTGACACGAGAACTCTCTCCTGTGTTGACAGCAGTGATTTTGGCGGGACGAGTCGGTTCTGCTTTTGCAGCAGAAATCGGTACTATGCGGGTATCAGAACAAATCGATGCCATGTTGATGTTAAAAACTGATCCAATCGATTATCTGGTTATTCCCCGCGTGCTTGCTTGCTGTTTAATGCTACCAATTTTAACCCTCTTGTCTTTGATAACAGGGATGTTCGGAGGATTCATAATTGCGACAAATATCTACAACCTGTCTGATACGGTATTTCTAGACTCAGCCCGTAACTTTCTGGGGATATGGGATATTGTTAGTGCCATGATTAAGGCGTGTTGCTTTGGCATTTTAATCGCCGTAATCGGTTGCAGTTGGGGGTTGACGACAACAGGGGGAGCCAAAGGTGTAGGACAGTCAACTACAACTGCTGTTGTGACTGCCTTATTAATTATATTCGTTAGCAATTTCTTTCTTTCTTGGTTAATGTTTCAGGGGACTAGCAGTGCGTTCTTGGGCTAATAACACTGATGAGTTAGGAGCAAAACCGGAGGCACTTCGCCTCTGCTTCAAAATTTAGGAGTGAGGAGTTTTAACTCCTGCCTTCTAAAATAGGATAGATGCCTACTAATAAAGCAGGATTTAAGACTGTGACCACTTCATTTGCTCCTAACTCCACATCAACAGTGGAACTCAAACCTAGTTACAACATACCTATAGTCTTGGTGATTGCCGCTATTCCACTACTGTTGGTACAACCGTGGATAGGCTTAATTTTCACACTGTTTGGTTTGTTTCTCATGTTTCAGGCATTAACACTACGTTTGCAATTTACCGCCACCGACTTAGATATTTACAGAGGCGAAAAATTGCTGCGGCGTTTTCCCTATCAAGAATGGCAAAACTGGCGGATATTCTGGAATAAAGTACCCATTCTGTTTTACTTTAAAGAAATTAAAAGTATTCACTTTTTGCCGATTTTATTTGACCCCAACACCTTGAAAGGTTGCTTAGAACAACGTTGTCCACGTATTTAGTACTGAGTAGCATCAGTGCCAAGTCGTTTTTATCTAAACTCATAACTTAGCACTGATGATTCAGAACTTTTATGGCAAGTAGATTGTAATATTTCTGAAAGCTATTTATTCGCGTCATAGGAATTACACTATTGTTTATGAACTCAGAGGCATCTCAAACCCCAGAACCAATTGATGAGCGGTTGGCAAAAAAACAAGAACAGAACAGTGCAGTTGAACATCCAGCAAATCCATCTGTTGAGTCTGTGGTAGAAATAGGAGCCATTAGCTCATCAGAAGACTACACAACTTTTGAGCCACTCATTTCTAATTCAGAAGTGGTAGATTCTACGGTAGAGCTAACAGAAAATTCAAATGGCGAGTTTGTAGCCCAGTTAGAAGCTGAAAATCTCCCGCTTCAGTCAGAAATAGAATCAGGAGATCATTCATTATATACAGAAGCAGAGCAGCGAGTGGCAGAGTTGCAAAGCGCTCAAGCCGCTCTCAATGAAGAAATAGCCAACCTGCAAGCTTATTACAAAAATCTTCAGGCACAGGTTAGTGAAACTCAAACATCACTGGGACGAATCGTACAAGAGTCACTGGTGCAGTTAGAACAACGCAAACAAACCCTGCAAATTTCTGTAGAACAATTAGAACGCCGTCAAGAACGTATCCGCAACGAAATGCGAACTACTTTTGCTGGTACGTCCCAAGACTTGGCAATTAGGGTGCAGGGTTTTAAAGACTATCTCACAGGTAGCTTACAAGATTTAGCCTCAGCCGCCGAGCAGTTGCAACTGACACCAACTGTAGTAGAACGAGAAAAACCATCTGTAAAAGAGGCTAAACCAGTTGAACCACAATCTGGAATACCCCAATTTGCCCAACAGCAGTTTCAAGACACTACAAAGCAAATTCGCCGCTTAATTGACCAATACCGCAATAAACCAGATTACTACGGCGCACCGTGGCAACTACGCCGTACCTTTGAACCAATCCACGCTGAAAGAGTCTCCAACTGGTTTTTTACCCAAGGGGGACGGGGTGGTTTGCGGACAATGGGTAGCCGCTTGCAGAATATCCTGATTGCCTCAGCTACGATTTCGATATTACACAAGCTGCATGGCGATCGCCTCCGTACTTTAGTCTTAGCTAATACGCCGGAGCGATTAGGTGAATGGCGGCGCGGCTTGCAAGACTGTCTGGGAATAGGTCGCCCAGATTTCGGCCCAGACCGGGGTGTGGTATTATTTGAGGCATCTGATGCTCTGGCTCTGAAGGCAGACCGATTGACAAAAGCCAATCAATTGCCCTTAATTATCATTGATGATTCAGAGGAGCAAATCAGTTTGTCACTGCTGCAATTTCCTTTGTGGTTAGCCTTTGCTCCTGACCCCAAAACAGTGAGAAACTATGATGACGACTTTTAATTAGTCAATAGTCCAGAGTCAAAAGTTATTTCTCTGGACTTTTTTGAATAAGTAAATTTTGAATTTTATTATGGCTATTTGGTTAACTCTGTGCGTGCTAATTGTGGTGATAGCTTACCTGCTGGGTTCTTTTCCCACTGGCTACATTGCTGTGAAGCAGTTAAAGGGTATTGATATTCGGGAAGTTGGTTCAGGTTCCACTGGCGCAACTAATGTACTAAGAACCTTGGGGAAAGGGCCAGGAGCATTGGTTTTAGTACTTGATGCCTTAAAGGGAGTATTAGCGATCGCTCTAGTTTACTGGTTGTTCAATTTTAACCCAATTTCAAATTATATACCTCCAGCGATAGATGCACAACTATGGCAACCGTGGTTAATAACTTTAGCTGGGTTAGCCGCCATCCTCGGACATAGTAAATCAATTTTTTTAGGCTTTACTGGTGGTAAATCTGTTGCTATTAGCTTAGGAATTTTGTTGGCAATGAGTTGGCAGGTAGGTTTAGCAACAGCAGGTATATTTGCCGTCGTTGTGGCGATATCGCGTATTGTCTCTTTGAGTTCAATTACAGGTGCGATCGCAGTTTCCATTTTCATGGTACTTTTGCATCAACCTCTACCCTATATTCTATTTGGGATTGCCGGCGGATTATATGTGATTTTGCGCCATCGTACTAATATTGAACGACTGCTTGCTGGTACTGAGCCAAAAATTGGGCAAAATGTAGCGATACCAGAAGAAACTATATGAAAATTGTTTTTTATAAATAAACGCGAACCAAACTCCCCTCTTTGCGTGCCTAACGTCAGGCTGACACCAACAAAGAGGGGTAAGATTCTTCCAGAATTACTACTATATTGATATTGATTGGTGTTCTAATCTTCCGAATGAAGATTACCTTTAATTAAACGGTGAAAAAGGCGGCAAGGCCACAAAAAAGCTCCACAGATACTTACTGAAGCGATAGCCGCCACAACTCGCCAAATCGAGCTAGGTGGAGTGGCAGAATCTGAACGATGATCTTGTCTACTTTTGGCTAATTCCGGCACTGAATGAGATAGCTGACTGGCTGTACTGACCCCTTCAATCGCTGCTCCAATTAGATAAGCTACCAGGGCAATTACTAGCCAGTAATTCATAATATTCCACTGTTTGAACTCTGAGCGTATGCTTGGCAATGAGAAATCATTTGATTTATCGCGCTAATGATTGCCGCCTTGCCCAAAGGATAATCTACCTTCGGCTGTATCACGAATGAGGGGTAGTTTGGATTTTATATAAGTATTAAGGGTGCTATCTGCCTGCGGATCAATTGCCTGCTTCGCCTTTAACTGTTGGAGAAGGACTTGTACCAAAGCAGCATCGTCAAACTGTAGCAGGGTACTAACCTGTGTAGACTCGATTACAGCCCAAAGCTGTTGCATTATTTTCGCTGTTACCATGAGTCTGTAACCTCTTAAGCTTTTCTTTATATTTACACAGATTTGGAATTTGTTGTTAGTTTTTGCCTAAAGATTTATAAAGATATTGGTTGGAAATGCTGCTCTTGGGGATGCTGCCGCCAGCAAGGGAGGCGGAGCCTCAACGACGGGCATTCCCAGTCGGAGCAGGGGAACGAGGCAATCCTAAAAGCTTTTTCTAGATTGGTTTTTACGTTAAGTTGACATCTATGAACAATGTTGTGCCCTTACAAATAATTGATGTGTCGCAAACATTATTTGAATTAGTATTACTTCATTTACACATCTCTAGAAATTAATTATTTATTGACTAAAAACCTTATAGAGACGTAGCATTGCTACGTCTCTACTTCACTCCTATATCTATTAGGTACTTTTGGTAAAAGTTTATTGTGAAACTGTCGCACAAGCTCCTTCCTGACCAGAAGGATCGGGAAAAATTGCTAAAGTATGATATTCGGGATTATCTGTTCCATATATCACTCGAAAAGTATACAATTTGTTTCTACCTTGCCCTTCGGTAACAACTGTTAAAAGTGTATTGTTAGTGTTAGGAAGTCCAGGAATATTCAGTTTTTGAATTCGTCTGAGTTGAATTACATTCGCTGCTGAGTTTTTACAATCTCCTGAACTAGCATTAGGTTTTGGGCCAAACTGCATACATACTGGGCCATCAAAATCCATCGTTACCTGTGATGGATCATTCAACCAAACTTTTTTAATGACTTCTCCGGCCGGAATAAAGCTTAAGTTTGTTCCTTGCTGATACCAAACATTGATTGTAGGTATTAATCCCCCTAAACCTTGTGCTTGGCAGGAAAAGATGGAACGCAAAACCGCATTATTAGCTACAGCACGGCCTACCAACAAGAACATAGCAACCGAGAAAATTAAGGAAGCTATAGGTAGGAAATAAGAATTCTTTGCGGTATTTCCTGACGATTTAGTATTATTTTTCATGGTTGCAAATGGGTAAATTGGTAGATATAAGAAGGGGAGATGGGAAAAAGGGAAAGAAAACTAATTACCAATTACCATTACCCAATCCAAAATCTCAATTGGTATAAATCCTAACCTACTAAAACTAGATCGCTTGATTAACGTATATTTCAACAGTTGTGCCAGCTGACAAAAACCAAATATTACTAGGTTGTGACATTTGGGCGATCGCCTGTTGATTACGTTGGGCAATTTGGGGTACTACAGAGTTGAAACCACCTTCCGCAAGCGCAGCTACAAGGTCACGTCTATTCTCAGTGATAGTAGTAAGACCAGTAGTAGTATTGTTGTTCGTCGATTCGCCTTCAGTTGTGTTGTTAGGAGATACTACACTATATGGCACGAGTCTGGTATCGGGGCGATTTATTAACTCTGCCGCTTTACCAAGACCTCCCAAAACGAATAGTCCTAGATCCATTGATGCTATGGACGAACTTTGACCGGGAAATTTACTTGCTATTAAAGGTTTACCTTGGGTACCGCGAATAATAATTGCATTTTTGGGTAAGCTTTGTTCTGTAAGGTCGCCATTATTTTGCGAGATCAGTTTAACTACGTTCATCTGCAAAAGACCTTGTTCTGATATGGAACGAACTTCAGTTAAGAATTCGGTATTTGCAGGTATAGCGATCGCCCCATCGGAGGATTTTAGTGGTTCTTTCAATCGGATCACAAATACGTTTTTTTCTTCCTCTGAATCACCACCGCTTGACCTATTAGTAGTTTCCCCAAATATTGCTGTTGCTAGCACAGCTTTGGCAGTACTCCCGACTGCTAAGGATTTCTGCCCCAGCGCTTGCGCTGTTTCTTGTTGTGGGGGTGGCTCAGGATTAGGTGGTGTCTGTTGCTGGGGCGTGTTGTTTAAAGGTTCAACAGCAGCTATGGTAGTAGGTTGATTAGTAGCATTTACTTGACCATAACTACCTAACTTTGCTAGCCTTGCCCACTCTTCAAGTGGGCTTGGTGGAGATGGTGGAGTTATGTTAACTACCGGTTGAGTGTTTGTGTTTGGCTTCACAACTGGTAGCTGGGGTGATGGCACAGGTTGAGAAGCAGGTACTCTAACGACGCGCTCAACTGTGACTGTGCGAGGTACGTAAGCTGTTGGTGGGGGTGTTGGGATCACTTGCGGTCTAACTGATGGTTGTTGTAAGGGTACTGTAGGCGTTGATTTGGCAATTCTCAGCTGTTGTTGGGCAGCTTTCACCATTTGCGCTTGTTCAGTCAGGGCTAATTTCGTTTTTAGAGTATCTACTTGAGCTTCTAGCTGTTGAGATGTAGATTCATTAGTCGGCTGCTCTTGCACTGGTGGAGAAACAATAGTTTTGGGTTTTTGATTGCTAGTACCCATTAACTGCGACAAAAACACGACCACCCATCAAAACGATCGCTAAGGTAGCAGCTCCTACCAAGCCTAATTTTGCAAAGGGATTAGCTGAGAGGGCTTGCTTAGTCTGAACTTCTTGTGGTTGAGAAACGGATTCTGGCGGCGTTGCCGAGTTTTCTGATCCTTGGGTATCGATAGAAGAAGATTCTTCTTCAAAGCCGACCAACTTTGACATTCGTGATTCCCAATCCGAAGATTGTACTTCTACTTGGTTATCGTCGGTGGTTAGAGCAAATCCATTTTGGGGAGGTGTTTCCGCAGGAATTGAGTATCGGGTCATGGTAGAGCTTGGTTTGGTTTTCCAGAACAATTGTTATCTTTGATTTCACATATATTATAAATTTTTAGTCTGGCTTCTCCAAGGCGGTAAGCTGCGAAGTGCAACGGTAATGGCGCATTTGGTAGTGAAGTTGCAGGCTCATCTATTGCTCTAACTAAAATTTGTTTATTAAAGGAAACTGATTTTCCCAACCTATCATAACTGCTAAAAGTTAATTGATTGGCAAGTATCTCTATTTTCCACCTTCCATTGCCTATTTCTGTAGGTTGAGAAATTTTTTGGATTACTAAAACATTCTCTGCTCCTCTATTAACATTTTCAAATTGCCTATCTGGATTTAAATTAGTAAGTTCCGACTTAAGTTTTTCTTTAAAATCATCAGCTACTAGTTGGGAGGTAATTTCCCAGACTTGTGTTGGCGGCTGTTCTTGCGACCAGGTAAGCATTAAGCTCATAGTTTCACCAACAAAGCGCCTAATAGCCTCTGGCTGTCGCTTTAAATTTGGTTCGGGGTCTACGGTTATAGTGCGACCATCAACAAGTTGCACTAAACTTTGAGGTGTGAGTTGCCGACTTAACTGTTGTAACATAGACCCGTGAAATATTAGTAAAAGCAAGGTTAACAGATGCAAACCAAATGTTCCTACTGCCAACACTGGTAAAGGGTTGTTTTTCTTATTTTCTGGTTTGAGTAATTGCATTAATAATTGATTATATAAATTGAACTATCAGCCAGTGAATTAGAAATCTATCATCTGATAAAGCTATCAGATGTTTGTCCAGTTCCGCATTCTTTTGATGTATCTTGGCTAAGGCTATTGTAGTTATCTAACAAACATAAGTTCCGAATTTCATAATTTTCTAGTCTATCAGCGCGGATACTATAAATTGCTTTTTGTAAGTCTGTACTACTCTCCGCTTGAGGATTAGCAAAATAATCTGTTGCACGTACAAGAAAATCTTTGTTAAACGGAGTGATGAGTCTTGCACCACCAACTCGGTTTTTTTGAATTAAGTCGGCTACCATACCCACTTGCCATTTACCTGGTGCAATTTGTTTAGGTGGATAAACCCGCTTAATAACTAATTGTGATGTCATTGCTTGATTGGGATTTTCAGAGAAAACCTCTGGCGGTGTCATTTCTGCAACTGTGCTTAAGAAACCTTTGCGAAAGTCTTCTGATAAAGCAAAACTAGCTACCCAGGTGCTGGTACTAATCTTTTGGCCACTACCTTGAGGTGTACTAATAAGTACTCCTAAATCTGATTTAGGGTTGGCAACTTCTTCAATAGTTTGTGCGGGTAAGGTTCCAGACCAGCTAAACATTGATATCATCGTTTTGCTGATAAATCGGCGTATCGCTTCTGGTTCTCTTGCTAAATCATCAATATTAGCAACTGGTTTCCCGTCGATTAATTGTACAAAATTGGGAGGTTTTCTCAAACTGAGTTGGCGAATATTTAGCCCTTGTAATAATAATAAAAATAAAATTAATATATGTACACTGAAGCTAGCGATCGCAAAAATCGTCAATACACTTCCTGTTCTTTGTCTTTTTTCTAATAAACGCACCATTTTATCACCTCCTGCTGCAAAAAACTTTAGCTATTATATATGACGATTTCCATATAGTGAGCAGTCACGTCACTTCCCTTTTATTCATTTTTAATTTTGAATTTTCTATATTCTTTCCTTGACTAAAGAAGCCGTATTGCTGATAGCACCAAAGACTGCAAAACCGCCAGCAGCAGCTACAAGCAAAGATAAAATTGGTGCTAATATTCCTAGAAAAATTATGAACCACATTAAATCTGGATCAACATTAGCATTTTGACCTGGGCCATTTACAATCACTGCGGAAGTTAGCACAGCAATAATATTGAATGAAATTTTGGCAATTCCCATAGATAGAAATCCAGTCAGCCATGCAAAAATTGGTTTACCAGCTACAGGTAGTAAAGAACCACCAAGAGCTATTGGCCCTAAAGCTGCTATTAGCAACATAGTTGCTTCTATCAAATTCTGGAAGGCATATTGTAAGGAAACTAAAAAGTTTTTGATGCTTGTTTGGACTGTAGAACCTAACAAAGAATTAAAAGATGTTTCTGATACACTGCCAACAGTGCCAAATTTGATATTATCTACCTTAATTTGCAGTCTATTTATCCAGCTTCTATTTCCATAAGTCTCTCTGTATTTTCGCCAGAGAACGTTGAGTTTTTCGCCAGCTTTCAAAAAGCATTGACTTTGTTGTTCGCCAGTAAGGGATTGACAAGGACGCAGAAAAGAACCAGCTACTTCTTCAGCAATACTCATATTCAGTGCTTGCTGGTAAGTTTTATTTGCATCTGCTGTTACCAATACTTGCTGATTCGCAGTGTTTAAAAAATTCCGCACTCCCAGCGTCAGAGTAGAAAGTATACTTCCCCTACCTGAATTACTTAAGAGTACTACCACTATAAAAGGCCAAATTAAAGCTGATATGGGACGGGTATATTCGTAGGATATTAAGTCTTTGAGGAATTGTATCATAAAAAATAACAGGGTTCCTACCGCAAAAAAATACCCAGATTTGTCAGCGAGCCATACAAATTATTATTCGTGTTATTTTGTAATAAATCTAGCCATTGTTGATCCCAACCTTCGGCAATACTTTGAGAAGTTGCAGTACCATTGTCGATAACTCTATCAATGCCTGCTTGGGCAAAAATTAGTTTAATAGCAAGTTGCATTTTTAGTTGATGGGCTATTTTTTTAATTTTGTAGGGTATACCTACTAAACTGTTTTTTCGATTTTTTTTAGCTTGTCAGAAGTTAAAGAATCAGAGTTGTTTTCCTAAAATCCTACTTGTTAACTTTAACTGTTCTGCCAAACAAATCCATTTGAGAAGTCGCTCGTAAAAGTCGTGCTGCTTCTGTAGATGTTTCTACTCTCCGAGCGCGATTTGTCTCTTCTGACTGCTGAGAAATATTGGCCAAATTTAAGTTCGAGTATTGTAAAGACTGATTATTTTGTATTGTCTGAGCAAATGTTTCAGCTACATTTTGCTTGTTCTTGCTGAATTTTCAAAGTTTGCAATTGACTAGTACCTAGTAATTCCGCTAAAGTCGAAATCGCTTTATCAGCAGGATTAGCTGCATTGCTGACTTGGCTCACGATTGTACTGAGAAGATTATCGCTTCTTTGATCTAATTCTTCAGTCTTGTTTACCAGGTTTTCTAGATTTCTCTCAGTATTTTCTAATTTAGTTTTTGTCCTATCTTGTCCATTTTTGCCGAGAATACCTACCGCTACTCCACGGGTAATTACACGATTGAGTTCATTACTAACTGAATTTCCCCAGACTGCTGAATTATTTTCAAAGCGGTTTGATTTAGAGTCGTAAGGAGCAGAGGGGTTAGTCAATTGATTCCGAATCTGTTTTCCCGCAGCGATGGGGTTAGGTATATTTAATTCTCCCTTGTCAGTATTAAGAGCAATTTGACTTTCTGTTTCTACAGGCTTTAAATTGTCGCTCAAATTATATTGAAGGTAATTTTGTAAATCTGTGGAATATGCTTTAAAATCAGCCCAAACGTCGCCTAATCCGGCCGTTTTAATTTGTGCCATTGCTGGTAGGATTGCCAAGGATAACAAGGTAAAAGTAAAAATGGTAGTTTTTCGCATATATCTGTGCCTGAAAAAGGTAGACGACATTATATAGTGAGTCAGAAATTTAGCTTTTTAACTCAATACGCTTCAATTAAGTCTTAACTCTTTGTCAAAGTCAATTCTTTTAACGAATCGCCAACGCGCAAAGTCTCTTAGAGAAGAAAGCGAAGGAAAATAACGGAGAAATACTTAATTGAAAGGTATTGGTTTTGAACTATAATTTATACTTTTTAACTCATTGTTAACTGTTTGCAAAACCCGATTAACTACTACGTAGATTTGCCACTAACTGACGTGCAAAGGCAGAAATTGCTTCATATTTATCACTGTGTAACTGCATCATTTTGCTACGTGCAGTTTGTTCAGAGGGGTTATTAGCAACTGCTGCCAATTGTTCGTAACCTGGATAGTAACGGCAGAATGTATAACTACCATTATCATCTAATAGCCATTGGCTATAAACGCCTTCTTTGCGGGGAAAAAAAGCTTTCTGAGGCATTACGAGCAATAACTTGGCGGGGATATTTCAAGATTGTCTGCAAAACTATCTACTGCAACTGGCTGAATGCGTCCAATCAATCGTGTTGTCAAGTTTTGCAAAATTTTAGATGCAGCTTTAGATTTAGCAATAGTGTCAGGATCTTGTCCTGATAAGATGACTCTAATACCTGCTTTCGCGCCGTTCGCACAAATTCTGCCCACTAAGTCAGAAATTTGCTCAAATTCAAACAAAATTGGTGCTTCATCAATAAAGAATATGGAAGCTGGACTACTTAATGCACGTCGTAGTGCAGCTGAATAGGCACTCAAGGAGAGTACGGCTGCATCTTCACTATCTGATAGATTTCTCAGAGCAAAAACTAAAAGTTGTGCATCGGTAGGAAAGCTAGATGGTGCAGAAATGGCTTGTCCGACGCGGCTAGAAAGCCAAAATCGTAAGCGTAGCTGAATTTGACTCAGAGCGTCTTCTACTCTGCCAGTTAAAGAACTTAGCTGCAAGTGTTCGGGTGAGCAGAAAAACAGAAAATCTCTTAAGGTAGGGGTTTTCTGCCAAGCAAGAGTGCCAAATCCCTCCGTCATTGCGTCTCGATATCGCTCTTTGATGCCCTCATCTCTAAAGAAGGCTTCTAAGGCTAAGTTAAGCAGCGATCGCACGGTTTGCGATAAAATTTGACTTTCAGTCGATGATCCTAAAACCATTGTCATTAACGCTGATTCGAGGAAGGCGGTATAATCGTTGAAGCGATCGCGCTGTTGTTCTGGTTCTAGCGATCGTAAATCTGGCTGTTCAAATAAGTTATTCGATTGTTTGGAAATATCAAAATAGGCTCCATTCCCCTCCATAAACTCTGTGTAGTCAGTGAAAGTAGATGTCCCATCAGGTTTAGGAAAATCTAACGCCACAACCGGAATGCCGTGTGCCAAAGCCTGAGTTAAAATCCCTGATACCAACACCGATTTACCAGCACGAGTTGTAGCAAACAAAGCTAAATTTTTGTGTTGATTAAATAAGTCTAAGTGTACGGGTGTTCCGCCTTCTTCAGCAATCAACTCAAAGCCTTGCTTATCACCTCTTTTAGTTAAAACTAAAGGCATTAATCCCGGAACTTCACTTGTTAAATATAGCTGACGACGGTTTGAAAGGTGTTGCTAACAAACCTTCCCAAACTATCGGTAGAGTTTGCAGCCAAATTTTCCAAGCATATTCAGTTTCCCTAATTACCTTTGCTGGACGTTGAAAACAGTTTTCAATATATCTTGTCGCCTCATCTAATTTATCGACAGTTGGACGATGTACCAAAATAACGACACTCGTATAAATCGGGACTGCACCTTCAAATAATTGTTCTTGTGCTGCTACCGATTTCTTCAACTTTAATTGAGCATTGACATCAATAGTTTTACTTTTTTCTTGAGCCATGATTGTCGTCATGTTTGACTGCTTCAGCACTCGTTGCAGAGTAGTTTTTACCATTGCGGGATTTGCGGCAGTCAACTCACAAAAAATCTCTGTATCTACTACTGTTTCTCTAGCCAACAGTTCCCATAAATAGCGCAGTTGAGTCGATTTATTAATCCAACCTCCGGGTTTTTCGAGAAATGACAGTGCGCCAATATAACGATTGTTAACATTAACCCAGCGGCGATCGGCACAAGGTACACTAGACTCCATCAGCAAAGTTGTGCCGTGAATATTGTCTATAAGTAGTTTAGTACTAGCTAAATCAGAATTAACTTCCTCGTGCAATCCTTGTTCATCTAAAGTCCTTAACTGGGGAACGGCTATTGCCTCTGTATCATTAAACCTTCTCCAGATTTCCTCCCAGAGTTCATCAGCCTTCAAAGGCTTGATATCTAACCCCATTTGGTTAGATAAAATTTGCTCCCAACGCAGAAAGCCTTGCTTATAAGCATTTGAAATCAGGGTTTCAATGCGTTGGTTTTCTACGTCTGAAAGATCACCTTTGAATTTCAACCACCAAGATTCAGCCTTGACTAAAAGCTTTTCTATCCAATCATCTGCATGTTGCGAGTTTGATTCAATCGTATAAGTGACGTAAATCCGCAAAAATTTTGGTTTACGAATTCCAGAAATAGTTAGTTCCTTGACTCTAGCTCTTTCTGCCATCAATAAATATTTGATATCTCGTGATGGCGAATTTTTGATTAGTGTTGCTAATTCTTTTTGCCGCTCTTTGTCTGAGCTAAAAGAACCCAAGTGCAGTGTTATCCTTTCACCGCTAGGGATGTCTTTTAATCCGGCTTCAATATTATTAAAAAGTGTATCGATTTGTTCAGGTCTTAAAGTGGTATGAATTCCCTTACAATCAAAACCAAAAACAAAGCAAAACCGATCTTTTTGAGTGCCTTTTGTTAAAAGATAAGCGCCAATATCACGTCCATTTATTGCAACACGTAGCATTGTCGCCAAGTGCAAGGCATCTTCAAATGGTGTTAATCTACTTTCATTTCCGGCGATGCCGACGCTTTGTTTTCCGATTTTTTGCTTCATGGTTAACTTCCAATAAGCTTTGATAACGAGCAAAGCCTCTTGTCCAAGCGGGAACGCCAACAAATTTACTTAGAAAACTCCAACTCCTACCACCAGTTAAAATCCACCAAGTTCCTATTCCCCAACCAGTAATTAGTACTGTCCACAACCACTTTTGAAACTCTTCTTGGAAAATCCCACCAAAAATTCCATTGATAATAAAGTAAGAGGCTAAGGCAATTACTGTCCAAGGAAGAATTTGATCGGCAGGAATTGGCCCTAACGAAGGTTGGCTTCCTAGAACCTGATTGACTGGACGAAAATCTTGTTCCCGCTCTTGAGACATTTGAAATATCTGAATAATTTACGGCTGTGAGCCAATTACAAAGCGTGTGAGTACATCAGCAATGGTAACAGCAACAACGACTAATAGGGGAGTTCTGGCAATACTTTGCCAATCTTCATCTTTACGCACTGCGTTAATCACACCAACTAGAGAAATTGCAATATAGAGTAAGTAAATCGCCCGCAACACATTAAATATCAAACTTATTGCTGTCTCGGCACCACCACCACCATCAGTCGCTGCACCACCTAAGTTGTTTTTGAAAAACTTTTCAGCTTCCCCAAAAAACTGTGCTTGTGCGGGGCCTGCAAACCAGTCTAACCAATATAAACTCAGAATGATCGCTGCTGCTAAAATTTGTAATAATATTAGCGATCGCCTTGGTAAATTCACTTGCTGCCCAATTTGCTGGGTGATGACTGCAATTAAACTACCAAATAGTAAGCAAAAGAGCAGGATAGGGCTTTTGAGGCTGATAACGCTAACAAATACAGCACAAGCAATCAAAAAAGGTACAGATTCAACCAGAATAGCCAGACAGGATTTACATACCAGTCTTAACTTGTGAGATTCTTTCGCCGCACTATCAGTTAAAGCTTTGAAAAAGTTTCTCTCGTGAGAACTTTGTCTGAACATTTGCTAATTTTCCTATGGTGTACTATAATTGCTCTTTTTTAATTTTATAGCTACTACAATTTAACATGCTTTAACATCATTGTTAATCAAATTATGAATCTGTAGTAAAGTTATACATTGTATACGATTATTATCAAGTTAGGTTAACTTAATGTTAAGATTTATATAAAACTAAATATCTCTGGTTGGAGAGGCTAGATTGCAAATCTTGACTTTGAGAATTTCCTCAATCTTCTCACATACAGCAGTTTTCTTTTGCATGAAGTACAAAGCTAGGGGCTTTCAGGCAAGATAGCGCAGCAGTAGTGAGTCCGCCTACTCTTAGAGAGAAGCAAGCTACGCTTTTAGCGTCTCGTTGAGAGTGTCGGCAGGAGTTTGAAACTGTTTATGTCTAAATTTTAATTCCTGCATTTTGTACCTCAGCTACTTGCAAACTGCTCTATATAGCTTTAATAAATAAACTTCAAAACTTTGATTTTTTTACTTCACAGGGATTTATTTTGATTATTGTAGAAAAATAGTAGAACGTAAATTTGAACGCCTACCATTTTTCTACATACAGATTAAAGTTGGAACTAGATTACAAACTTAAACACAGTTCCTAAATTAGAACTACCACCAAAAGAGGCAGTACCGTAGAAGGCACCATTCGAGAGCTGAATTAACGTGGACTCTGGCGTTGCCCCATTAGCGCCATTAAAACTAGTTAAGCCAGTGATGGTTGCTCCAGTTAGCTGATACAGCACTTCCGGCAGCTATGAGGTACATCCTCAAAGCTAAAAGCTATGTTAGGAGAGAGGCAATAAGAAAAACTGTATTGCATAATAGCGGGAAGCGCTGTAAATAACTCCTTTGTTATTTACCCCACCAGCAGAAGCTGTGCCATAGAAATTACCATTGCTTGCTTTTATAAGTGCAGCTGTTGGGTTAGCCCCATTAGTGTCGTTAAAACTAGCAACTAAAACGGGTGTACCGCCACCAACAGGAACCTTGAATATAGCTCCTTTATTGTTGGCCCCACCCAGTTTAGTGGTGCCGTAAAGGAATCCACTAGATTCAATTAATGCAGACTGCGGATTTGCCCCATTAGTGACACCACTAAAGTTATATGAAGTCAGTACTCCTGCGGGAGTTAATTTGAACACAACTCCGTTACCACTTGTCCCACCGGCAGAGGCACTGCCGTAGTAGTTTCCATCGGTAGCCAGTTGCAATCTTGCTAATGGAGTTGCTCCATTAGTACCGCTAAAACTTTTGACGGTGGTGAGTAGACCAGTAGTGGGCGAAACCTTGAATATAGTTCCTTTATTACTAGCTCCACCTGTAGAGCTTGTCCCCCACAAATTGCCATCACCGCCAGTAATCAGTCTGCCTGCTGGGTTAGCCCCATTAGTGCCTGTGAAATTCACAAGAGTTGTCAGGGTTGTAAAAGTTGTTTTTGCCAACTTAAACACGGTGTCCGAGGTCACTTGTACCACCTGTAAAGGTTGCCCCATATAAGTTGCCATCAGCTGCTTGGAATAATCTAGCAACTGGATTAGTCCCTTTGTTGATTCCAGATGTTCCAGTGAAGTTTATCAGTGTGGTCAGAATATTGTAAGCAGTAGGAGCTAACTTGAATGCAGTTCCTTTACCAGAAGTGCCACCAGCAGAAGTAGTTCCATAAAGATTGTCATCAGTACCGTTACCCTTAAGTACACCAGCTCTTGGTGTAGCTCCGTTAGTGCCGTTGAAATTTACAACAGTAGTCAATGTTGCAGCAAAGGCTTGTTGGAATGGTAGTACTAATGAAGAAGTCAAAACGGTTAGGGAAGTTAAAATCAATACCCTATTTTTGCTTTGACGTTGTTTGTACAGATTAATCTTATTCATTGGAATACCTCAAAAGAGTTTTGTGGAGGCGGAATCATAGCTAGTTCTAATGGATTTTGTGATGGCTGCTTCTCACGAGTAATACCAATTTGAAAAAAGATCGCTATACAAATAGGTTTGGGAAGCCACCGCCGTAGAAAAGTTTGCTTCCCCATAGGGAAACAAGCTCAAGCTACGCGCAGCGTCTCTCCTTCTCCCAAAGGAAGAAGCTAGTGGCGTTTGAAGGACGAAACCCAACACCTCAAAATCTTGTATGCGTTGGGTTTCATTCCATAGCCGACGAGATATTGCTACGACTCAACCTACGTATTGAGCGCATTACTATCTAAAAGTTGGTATAATTTATCAACTCCTACACTAAAAATTAGTGCATTGAATTAGATATTAATGAGGAAATGGCTTAAATGAAAAGGACTCAGAAAGTCTCTTACTACCTACACCACAAAATCCGCATTAGCACTTGGTTAATAACGTGAATGACACGATTAATGATTTCGCTAGGAGGTAGCATAAACTACTATTTATTTTTTTTGATGTCGTGAAAAACACAAAAAATAGGGAAAAATCCACATTTTTGGTTAGTAATAGCCGTTAAAACAGAATCAGATAGTGAGATTTTTGTCAATCAAACTGAATATATTTAGTAAACTCTATTAAATACCTATTAAAATAAATATCCATTAAAACCTCTAAAACAATCTTAATAAGCAAAACTATGATATGAGCAAAGTTTTTATATTTTGCTCTGGCGAGAGTAATAAAAAGTGCCACAAAAGCCACTTTTTAAACACCTCTAAATTCATAAATATATTTAGTTTTTTAATCATTCCATAATCTAAGCATGACTCGCGCTTTACCTTGACACTATACTGTTGATTTCGTTGGCAAAATTTAACTAGCTATTAGCTATAGCAATCTTACAAAGATTGTGAAATACTAACTTTCTTTACTTCGCACTTAGCGGTAGTTTGTGGCAAAGTGCTGCATATCTATATTGAAGAAAGCAACTTTCATGATTTTAGATAAAAGTGCCATACCAAGTAAGTTAAATTAAACATGGTTTTGAGAAGAGTAATAAGAAGCTGAGAATGGGAATTGAGGCGTGAGCCATAGTACCTAGTATCCGCTCCCTTATACTAAAGCCACTGAATGTTTAGTTATACGGACTTACATTAGAAAGATAGAGTTTTTAAATAGCAAATAATTATGGTATGGGGTATATAAGCAATAGCTTAAATATCTTTAGATACTTATTTTTTGCATTTAATTTCCTCTAATTTTTTTAGAGTTTTGTGCAAACTTTTGATTTATCAATAACCTTTTTAATGAATAATTTTCCTGTGATTATGGAAGGTTATTTTTGATCACCAGTTTGACACTTGATTTTGATTCGATAGGGTGTTGAACCAGAAACTA
The DNA here is from genome assembly GCF_023734775.1 of Nostoc cf. commune SO-36. Lineage (NCBI taxonomy): Bacteria > Bacillati > Cyanobacteriota > Cyanophyceae > Nostocales > Nostocaceae > Nostoc > Nostoc commune. The sequence continues at coordinate 3,625,986 of NZ_AP025732.1, forward strand.
ACTTCAAGGAGCTTGACATGGGTTTTTATCGCGATCGCAAATCGAACAAATTGACAAGTTCAATTTCTGTACTTGCCGTCACAATTAGTTTAGTAGCAGCTCAATCTGCTACTCACAAATCTCTAGCTCAGACTGCCACCGCTCCTGCCCCGGCGGGAGTAACTTTGATAAATGGTGCGGGTTCAAGCGCTGTAAATACTTTGTTGTCAGGTACAGGAACTACAGCTCCACTTGCTCCCCAAGGCTCATGGTTTAACGTTTTTGGTGTGGGAAATCCTCCATCCCTCAACGATCCCGCAGGAATCGCCAATGGTCCAGTTGCTCCTGCCTTCACATTCAGATATGCTTCGGTTGGTAGTGGTGCAGGCGTAACAAGTTTTTTCACTCAAACCCCGCCATCAGTGCCGGCTGGTACACCAGCTCTTAATAGTCTTACTATTTTAAGACCAGTCTCTTTTGGAGCTACTGACGACCCCTTAGCAGGAACAGACATTGAACGAATAGTTACTGGCACTTCCAATAGCGGAAAGGCCATTCAAGTGCCTGTGGTAGGTGTTGGAATCGCGTTAGCTTTCAACCGTACTGGTCTCAATGTACCAGCAGCCGGGCTTAGGCTTTCACGAATTACCTACTGTGGTATTTTGAACGGCACCATCACAAATTGGAACGATACCAGGATTAGAAATGATAACGGCGGCGCAATAATTGCAGCCAATTTGCCCCTCAGAGTTGTACGTCGTAGTGACAGTAGCGGTACTACTTTTGCTTTAACTAATCATCTCAATACTGTATGTAAAACTGCTGCGACTCCAGGTATTCCAACAGCTAATACATGGAGTAGAGGAGTGGGTACCATCAGTGCTTCAGGTACTGTACCCCCAGCAGCACCAGCCAATACAGTTGTTTGGCCAGCAAGTTTTGTATCTGCTTTAGGAAATGGAGGTGTAGCCACTACGATCTCAAGCACTTCTGGTGCAATTGGTTATGTAGATAGTGCTACCCGTTTAGCTAGAAGTCTACCTGCTGCACTTCTACAGAACAGAACAGGCGCATACGTTGGCCCGACAACACCTGGAATTCAAAACGCTTTGGCAAGTGGAACCATAGTAAAATATGGTGCTGCTCCCGCTAACAGGCTGATTAGAATTGATGGTTTGGCCGATCCAACCGTTGCAACTGCTTACCCCATTTCCACAGCAAGTTATTTCCTGTTTTATGACGTATATGCAGGCTCTAACACAACTGGCCCAGCTGCTGGGATCAGACAGTTCATCAACTGGGCTTTAGCAAATGCGGCACAACCAGTTCCCCCCGCAGCGAACTCCTCTAGCCCCACTCCAGACCAAATAGCTATAGCTCGCGGATATGCCCCTCTTCCCAACAACATTAAAACTGTGGCTAGAACTGTTGTGAATACTTGCGTAAATACTACTTCTGGCCCTTCCCCTTGCACCCCTTAGGTTTATAAATCAACCTTGCAGTCTGCCGGAATTAGCTAGCTATTAATTTCGTTGGTACATCTTAACAACCATTAACTTCGTTGCTGAGTTGAAGTATGAAATTTAAAAGTTTAATGCTTGAAACCTTTGTTTTTGTGCAAAACTAAATTCATAACTTTCAATCAGCAACGATCTCTTTAATTGGTAAAGATATAAAACTTTTATATCGGAATTGTATTGAAAATTTTAAGGTTTTATTTAGACAACAATTTTTGCCATTAATTCTAAATTAATTGGAGAATAATAATATAATGTTTTTGCGCTGAACCATATATTAACTAGAACTTGTGGACAAAACTGTCATCTATAAAATATAAAATTTTTAAGACATACACTAATATTTTTTGACACAAGTATTTGCTTTATAAAAATAGTCATTTATAAACTAAATAAATAACAATTTATTTGAACAACAATAAAAAACATACTAATCTTACAGCGTTTTTTTATAAAAAATAAATGCTTTTAACTAATCGCCTTAACCTAATTTTCAACTAAAAATAATCTTATTTGTTTAAAAATTTTATATCTACAAATTCCATTGCTAACAACAAACTTCTCACAAAATCATGGCTGATCCATTATTCGACCTCTCGTCCCTGGACGGTAGCAACGGCTTTACTATCGATGGGATTAATGCTAGTGACTCATCAGGCGCATCAGTCAGCAATGCCGGGGATATCAACGGCGACGGTATCGACGATTTGATTATTGGCGCACCTTTTGCCGCTTCGGGTGCAGGACAAAGCTACGTGGTATTTGGCAGCACTAATGGCTTCAATACCAGTCTTGACTTCTCATCCCTGGATGGCAGCAACGGCTTTGTGATCAACGGCAGTGACACCGACTCCGCAGGAAACTCAGTCAGTAATGCCGGGGATATCAACGACGACGGTATCGATGACCTGATTATTGGCGCACCTGGTGCTGCTTTCGGTGCAGGGCAAAGCTACGTGGTATTTGGCAGCATTAGCGCCTTCAATGCCAGCCTCGACCTCTCTAGCCTCAACGGCAGCAATGGTTTTACCATCAAGGGTATCAATGGTGCTAACTCAGATGGCATCCCAGACTCTTCAGGTAAGTCGGTCAGTACTGCCGGAGATATCAACGGTGACGATATTGACGACCTAATTATTGGCGCACCTAGTGCTGTTTTGGGTGCAGGACAGAGCTATGTGATATTTGGCAGCACTAGCGCCTTTAGTGCCAGCTTTGACCTCTCATCCCTGGACGGCAGTAACGGCTTTGCCATCAACGGCAGTGACACCGACTCCGCAGGTAACTCAGTTAGTAATGCTGGGGATATTAACAATGATGGCATCGACGACCTAATTATTGGCGCACAGGGCATAGGAAAGAGCTACGTAGTATTTGGCAGCACTAGCGCCTTTAGTGCCAATTTTGACCTCTCATCTCTGGACGGCAGTAATGGCTTTGTCGTCAACGGCAATGCCAGTGATTTCTCAGGTGAGCAACGGCTTTACCATCAACGGGATTAATGCCAATGACTCCTCAGGCACATCAGTCAGCAATGCCGGGGACATCAACGGCGATGATATCGATGACCTGATTATTGGCGCACCTTTTGCCGCTTCCGGTGCAGGACAAAGTTACGTAGTATTTGGCAGCAGTAAGGGACTTGCAAGAAAATAAAGTACCAGCTAAACAGGGACAATAGTAATATCCCATTTGGGTAATGTTTCAGAACGCTGCCATTGGGGTTGGTATTGTTCTAACTCTTGCGAGAGAACCTTGATTCCTTTGTGATATGTGGTTTGAACCAGATGTACAATGGGAGCAATTCCTTTCCAAGTCATATTGGCGGCCCATTGTGCTGCGGCGGCAACAGAATCTAAAATCGCACCATTCCAATAGTTCTCCAAGGCAGCCCAACACCGCTCTATTGGATTGTACTTGCTATGGTAAGGGGGATAATAAATCAGTCGAATTTTTAAATTAATTGCACAAGACAACTCAACCATGCGTTTGATAAATTGTGTGCGGTTACTGCGAGTAGCGGCACCGCCATCAAGATCAATCACCCACTCATCAAGTTCCAGGTAATTGTGTTGATTCTCATGCCACCAAGCGGTTAAACAATCGACGATAAAATCACTGGTTTCCGCCGACTGACCCAAGTAAATCGATAGCTGGTCATTATGTGTATTGAGAATGCCAAAGGGAACTAAGACTGATGACCACTGTGTATCGTGGTCATCAGCAGCTTTCGCCTCCATTGTCCGAGCTTTACCGCCTCTAGAAAGGTTGCCAATCTTCACCTTAGCTTTAGTATCTATAGACACTCGCAACGATTTGGGGTTTTCATCTGATGCCTGATTCTCCCGGAACACATTCTCGAAAATGGCATCAGTTTGCGGAATCTTTTTCAAGGGTTTCGTTTTTTGTGTTTTTTTAGGCGATACCCTAAGCGATTGAGAATTTCTCCACAAGTTTGACGAGATGGCAATTCGCTCTCGTTATAGCCATGAACACTTACTAATGCTTCTCTTACTGCTCTGGCACTAATGCGGGCATACAGAAAGGTCGATTGAAATTTAGGGTCGGCTTGAGCTTGAGCATCCACCAATGAACGAATATCTGCTTCTAAGTTGGGCAATACCTCAATACTATTGTGTCGTCCCCTTGCCTGATAATTCTCTACACAGACTATCCCCGTCCGCCTTTCATGCAAGCCGAGTTGCACACTCTGGCGATTCCATCCCATAACGGTTTCTGCAATGCGTGCTGAACTATCGAAGTAATCTTCGGTAACTTTTGCCATGAAATCTCGTTTGCGATTGCTAGTCAGTTTCTGTGCTGCATCTTTAAAGGTCGATTTGATGGTGTCGGTGAGCATGAATTGAGGGATTCCCATTCTAGATATTTAAACTAGGCGCGGACAGTTCACCGCTTCTTCTCTTCTAGAATGGCTGGTATTTTATTTTCTTGCAAGTCCCTAACGGCTTAAATACCAACCTTGATCTTTCATCGTTGAATGGCAGCAACGGCTTTGCCATCAATGGTAGTGGCACTAACTCTTCAGGCACATCAGTTAGCAATGCTGGCGACATCAATGGCGACAATCTCGATGACCTGATTATTGGCGCACCGGGTGCTACTTTGGGTACAGGGCAGAGCTACGTAGTATTTGGTAGCATTAGCACCTTCAATGCCAGCCTCGACCTCTCATCCCTTGATGGTAGCAACGGCTTTGCCATTAATGGCATTAATGACTCAACAGGAGATCGCATCCCAGACTCCTCAGGCAAGTCAGTCAGTAGTGCTGGAGACGTTAACGGCGACGGAATTGACGACCTAATTATTGGCGCACCCAGTGCCGTTTCTGGTGCAGGGCAAAGCTACGTGGTGTTTGGTAGCACTAATGGTTTCAATGCTAGCCTTGACCTCTCATCCCTGGACGGCAGTAACGGCTTTGCCATCAACGGCAGTGACACCGACTCCGCAGGTAACTCAGTCAGCAATGCTGGGGATGTTAACAATGATGGCATTGATGACTTAATTATTGGCGCACAGGGCACAGGAAAGAGCTACGTAGTATTTGGCAGCACTAGCGCCTTCAATGCCAGCTTCGACCTTTCGTCCTTGAATGGCAGTAATGGCTTTGTCATCAACGGTAATACCACTGATTTCTCCGGTGCTTCAGTTAGCAATGCTGGAGACGTTAATAATGATGACATCGACGACCTGATTATCGGTGCATATAATGCTGATTCGGGTGCAGGGAAGAGTTTTGTGGTCTTTGGCAGCACTAATGGTTTTAATGCCAACCTCGACCTCTCCAACCTTGACAGTAGCAATGGTTTTGCCATCAACGGTATTAATGGCAATGACTCTTCAGGCTACTCAGTTAGTGCTGCTGGGGATGTCAACGATGACGATATCGCTGACCTAATTATTGGCGCACCTTTTGCCGCTTCGGGTGCAGGGCAGAGCTACGTGGTTTTTGGCAGCAGTAGCGGCTTTAATGCCAACCTTGACCTTTCCAACCTTGATGAGAGCCAGGGTTTTGCTATCAACGGTATTAATAGTACTGACTCTTTAGGTATTTCTGTTAGTGCTGCTGGAGATATTAACGGCGATGGTGCTGACGATTTGCTTGTTGGTGCATCTGGTGCTTCTTTGGGGGCAGGACAAAGCTATGTCATCTTTGGTACTCCCCAACCAGAACCAGAACTACAACCAGAACCACAACCAGAACCACAACCACAACCAGAACCACAACCATTAGAAACTAACAAATAGTGGTAATGATGTCTTTAATATCAAAGGTGACAATGGTAAAGTAACACTCAAAGTTGCGATCGCAGGCAGCAATTCTCCGTTGGTGAATGAATTCGGTGTATATGCTGTTGATGATGCTACAGGCGAAATTGATGGTATTGCTCCGAACGAAGCAGGTTACACCCGCAAAGCTTTAGAACGAGGACAGGTGATTCTCTCAGCTATTGCTAACGCACCTAATGGGTTCAGCAACAATTCTTTAAATAGTTTATTGGAGTTCCCATCTGATACTAATCTGAGATTTTATTTAGTCAAAAACAGTACAACAGAAAATGTGTTAAGTAATGTTACACCAATCACTGACGTACTGCTTTCTGACTCTTCAAATCAAAAGATTACAAGTTTAAATGACAATGCGTTCTCCTTAGCTTGGAAAGATGCTTCTGGTAATAGCAGTAATGATTTCCAGAATCTAGTAGTAAGAATTCAGCCGACAAATGAGCCGTTGCCTTTGGGTACAAGTCTACAAAGTCAGCCACAAGGAGAATTGATTGATTTACGGGATGCTAAACAACAGGTGAGAGCTAATTTTGTTGTCAACCGAGAAGCTTCATTCAACAATTTCGTCGGATTCTATAAAGTAGCTGATGAGAATGGTGGTATTGACACCAACGGCGATGGTAATGGAGATATTCTTATTGGACAAGCTGGTTATGCCCAAGCCGCAATACGTCAGCGTGTTGCCGGAATTGACTTGTTGGTAAATAACCAAGGTACGGCAAGTTATACTGGCACTTTCGAGCCTGGTTCTATCTTTGCACCATTCATTATTATCAATGGCAGACCAGATGCTATTTTAGATAGCAATCCCAATAATGATCCAGCAGTTTACTTCCCATTCTTGGGTGCTAACGCTGACAAGGTAGATCATATTCGTCTGTTAGGGAATAACACCTTTGGCTTTGAAGATTTAGCTGGTGGGGGTGACAAAGATTTTAATGATGTTATTGTCAAAGTCAATTTGAGCATTGTCTAAATAATGATTTAAAATTCAGAATTCAAAAGACTTGGATATCCAAGCTTAATAAGAGAATCAAGAAGCTTTAGCACGTTTGATTTTCCAATAATTCTGGATTTTGAAAGGAGCCGGAGTTTTTCCCGGCTCCACTTCTGAAAGACAATTGACCGTACTTAAGGTACAAATAGGGGTTTGAGCGAATGGTAAACAGCGCCCATCCTATTTGATGATGCGATCGCAATCAGTGTTTATCCTTTAGCGACAATTATACTTAGTAAAATTTTGTACTATTTAAACTTTATCCCTCAACTATGTTATGATTAGATATGTTGAGAAATATTTTCGGTCATGTGACTGACTATATAGACACCTCTCCGAATCTAAATCTCTACACTCTTTGATTCTTAAGGTGTTTGATGTCGGTTGATATTTCTAATCTATTAAATGACGTTGAAGATGACGACCTAGATGGGTCTTATCAGAGTATGGGTAAAGGGTTTTGGTGTCTACCAACTAGAACACTGGCAAAAAGAGGGAATTTGCCCTTCTAGACACCAAAAAAGTAACCAATATTCAGGCGTTAAGAAATATCTAAGGGATAGGTAATAGTCTCAAAGTTAATAGAGCTAGACTTTTAGAGATAACAGTTTTCAGCATTCCAAAAATTGAAATTTTAGTTAGCCGAACTGTATGGGGATACATCGCGTGGCACTGATACCCATAACTGTCAAAAAAATGTGCTAACAAGAACGGACAAGTTTAGTGTGTCACAAAACCAGACAACATACGGATACTACTTGAACTTATGCCCACGGATATAATTACCCGTCCTGAGTCCCTTACAGAAGACTGCTTCTTTACTTACGCCCTTGGGACTGATTTGCATGATACTAACTCGACAGCCAAATATTTACGCCGAATCAGAAAAGAAGATAAACCGTATATCGACATAGCTGTTTCTCCTAGACCTGGCTATCGATTTGAGGTTTGTCTTATACCTGTTGAAGGGTTCGCTCAAGAAACAATATTGACAAAAGATGGATTTGCGAAAGCTTTAGCGATTATTTGTGCTGTATCTAATAAAGCTAGGAAGCGATTCCCCTCAGGAAATGGGCAAGAAATTGTCCGGTGTCAATTTAGCAACTTAGCTGATGCAGTAGCTGTAGCAAACAGACTATCTGCATTGCCTGCTGATATGTATGAAACTCTCGCCAAGCTACCAAATACTTTGTAATATTGTATTCCGCTTGAAGATTTATTATTAGGACTAATGCGGAGAAATTTTAGTGGTAAGGAAGTAGACGGGCTGGAGATGAAAGACTAAATGGTTCATATTTCACCTGTTGAGAAAAGGCTTGTTATGCAAGACTTTTAACCTAATGTGGAATTTTGATGTTTTTTACGGTAATCTGTAATTCTAAAGTGAGTTTTTTTTATGCCTACAAGCCCTTTGCGTGAAGAACCTCGTAACCAACGAGCGCCTGTAATTCGTACAAGTAATGAGTTTATTCTTTTAGAATGGCTAAAGTCAACTGGTCGTTTAATCGAGCGTGAACATCAAGAATCTGAATATCTGACTGAAGTAGAAGAAATTTCCGAAATGATAGACCTTGACGATATCCCTTACGATCATGATGATGACGATGGTGATATGGATATAGAAGCCTAATTCGTAATTATTTACCAATACGGTTCAGTTAAGGCTAAAACTCTGGTTCCAAAGTCAATTTTTTAACGAACCGCCTTCTCTACGAGAGGCTTTCGCCAACGCGTAGCGTCTCGTAGAGAAGGCGCAGAGAACGCAGAGAGAAGAAAGAGATGCTTAACTGAACTGTATTAAATTATTTACTCTAAGCGTTTCATTGATTTGGAATGTGTACTTCATTTACGCCGGAAGGTTAAGATTCCCGACTTTTTAGAGAAGTCGGGAATCTTAGTAGTGAACGACTCAGACTTGCCTACGGCTGAAGTCTGAGCTTCCCAATTCATCGGGGATAGCCTCAAAAACTCTGTAGTTTTTTTAGTCTGACATCCCCTCCAAGGGCAGGAGTCCTGGTTCCCAAGACCCAAATCTTTCTCTTGCAACATGTACCTATTAGCTTGGTTTTCGCTTGCGGCATTGATGGTCAAGACAATATATATCTTACCAGAAAATTTTGGGGATTCGTCATACATCCAGTATTTGTTTTTACTGCGTAAAAAATTAATCCCAGATGCAATCCTCATCCCCCGCTCACAATCCCCATCTTAGGAATACCTAGAAGATGGGGACTTCCGCGATACGTTAAAATGCGAATATGTTTAATTCTTGGACTTAAGTAATAGATAAAATAACTCTCCATTGCTGACTGTAACACCAGCGCGTTGGCTTTGCCCGCCGTAGGCATCGCCTGCTAATTTCCCAGTACCTAAAAAATAATCTACCCTACCTGCACCTTTAATTGCACCTCCGGTATCTTGGTCAAGAACATAGCGGCTAATAATGCGCTCTTCCATTTTTCCGGTAGGATTAACAAAGGGAATGGAAGCGCGAATCAATGCTAAAGCACCAGGAGGCATAAGAGATTTATCTGTAGCAATAGAACGCTCTGCTGTTAATGGTACATTGATAGAACCTTGCGCTGGCTGACCGTGATTTTCTTGAAAAAAAACAAAGCTGCGATCGCGCGGAATATAAATATTTAATTCTGGGGGATGCTGTTGGAAATAATCGAGAATAATTGGCATAGTTACACCTTCTAGCGGTAATTTGCCATCATTCACTAATTCTCGCCCAATGCTTTTGTAATTATAAGCAGTATTACCCGCAGAACCGATTGTTGTTTGAGTACCATCAGAAAGCTGAAGTTTCGCCGAACCTTGAATTTGAGCTAAATATGGTTCGAAGCGATCGCGAAACCAAAACAACTCTAATCCTCGCAATTTCCCTTTTGCGCTTTGTAAACCATCTGCTCCTTCTAACTCCTCGCGTGTCGGATGAGGTTTAGGCCAAAATTTGAAATCAGCAGGTAAGCGATAAACAGGATAGCGATATTCTGTTGCAGAATTAGTTTTTAATAGAAGTTCGCGGAATCTTTGCAAGCTTTTGAAGACGCGATCGCGCGTAATCCCTACCACCGGATAGTTTTGATAAGCAGCTTTAGCATTAGCCGTTTCTAGGTATTGGAGGCTACGAGCGATCGCACTCATCGGCGCCTTTTTATCTGCTATTTCTCCATATAGAATTTCGTCCAAACAAGAGGTATCACTTTGACAACAAGTAACTGGTAATCTCTGAATCAATGGTACTTTTTGCTTTTGTGTAAGTGCATCTTGATTTTCAGCAGTTAAAGAAAGTGGGATATCCCACTTTTTCACCCGACATTCTGGCGAAATAAGTTCCCGATGCGTTAAAGATTGCATCCGTACCAGCAAAACCGATAAAACCACAGGTAAACTAATGGCGATCGCTTTGTTAAATTTTCCTAACCCAGCAAGTCCCTTTTTCATCAAAATTAAAATTTTTCATATTATCCCGCTTCCCTCAAATTCAAAATCAAACCGCAAAGCGAGAGTCATTAATCATTCATTCTCTGTGCAATGCCCCATGCCTCATCCCCAATACCTTATTCATTCATATTACGATAAGTAGCAACTGCGGAAGGCGATATTCGATTCAAATATCGGAATATCCAATATTTGAATATGGTATCTAAAATCACTGGGAATGTAGCAATAAATAAGAAGATAAAATCTCTACTTGCCGGTAATCCCCAATGGCGTGATACACCTTCTAGAAGTACTTCCCAGCCATGAGGAGAGTGAAATCCTACGAATATATCAGTAAACAAAATGATGATAAATGCCTTGGCACTATCACTAAGTCCATAGACAATATGATCGAAAAAATCTTTTAGCACAGCAATAGAAGACTTGCTGACGACTAAAAGCCAAATAAAAGCAACTACCGAGAACATATCTGCAAAAACATTTTTGATTGCATTAGAGCTTTCGCTGCGAAATTCTTCAGCAAGCTCATTAGCCCTCTTTTTCATCTCAGTTTCAATTTGCTCAGGTAACAGTGGAGGAGCTTTGATAATTAAATTTTCAAATTTGAGCTTTTCTTCAAATCTTTGAAGTTGTACAAGGGCTTCTTCTTCCATTTCTGAATTGAGAAATATTTGTATTTCTTCAGTATTTCTAAATCGATCAATAATGGGGCCGAGTACGAAAGCTTTTGCTATCTGATGTGTTAAAAGTGGTATGATAATTAATAGTAAAATAAACCTGATAGATATTATTGTTCTTCTTTGAGTCTGACGAAAAGTCTGAATTACGTCTTGTTCCGAATTAGGGTCTAATTCAACTTGCAGACGACTGATAGTACTTAAAATAGAGCGAGGTAAAACGCCCACTGTATCGGCTTTACGCTTTACTTTTGATTTATTATCCGAGTCTTTAATTGGTATTTTGGGTGGTAATGTCGGAGGATTGACAATTAGTGAATTCCCGTCAGATATTACAGGCTCAACTGGTAAGTTTGGAGGTATAACTACTAAAGCTTTGGAAGTGGTTTGATCAGAAATTGTTGTGTATTTGGATGTAACTTGATCGATGAAATTTAGCTTTTCCAAAACCAGAGAAGGACTTGGATGCTCTATACCTACTTTCTGAGCAGCCTTTTGATTCTCTTCATTTAAAAACCAACGGCTTGCTTTCAACTCTGTAAGCCGCATTCTTACAGTTTTTAATAGCTTTTTTAGGTCTGACTCAAAATAATCCATCACACTATTACTGTACATGGCTGAGTCAATGTCTATTTTATTACCATTAAAATGCTTATCTTCTATTTCCTTAATCTTTAATGCTGCATCATAAGCTTGATGTAAAGAACGTTCAGGAGTCTGTAAGTACCATCGGTAAGTATCAAGTAAGAAAGAATAGATTTTTTGACTAAAAACAGAGTTTTTCATTGCAAACAATCATCCAGCATTATTTGGTAATTCTTAACCTTAAGTTAACGCACGAAGTATACTAGCAAATCTACAAGGAGAAAGTTTGTGGTTTCTCATTCGGTTTGGATTGTTGGCACTAGCCGTAGTGGTAAGACGGCTCGCTTGGTAGAGCAATTTTGTAATTGGGTACAACCTGAGAAGAGATACGCTGAATCATTTTATACTAAAAAATCAGGACTTAAAAAAGCTAGTCATCTACCCGAATTTTTATATCTTAAACAAACAGAGCCGGGAGTTTTAGTCTTAGCTGCCAATGATGATAATCGCCGAGAGTTAGGAGATATAATTGTTACTTCCACCTTGGGTAAATATCCGGTTCGTGCTAAGACACCACTAGGTTTTTTTCAGGATGAAGTTATTTTATTTTGGCCGTTGTTAATTAACTCGTTGAACCTGAAGGCACAGTTTCCGGTAAGATTGCGACCAGAAACAGAACAAGAATTAGCAACTAAACTCTGGCATCCCCAATTAGACGAAGAAATTTTACGTGTTGTGGGAGTGAATGAATCTCGCTTGGTGCGTCGCATCCTCGATTTATTGCAACTAGCAGCTTACAGTGGTACGCCTTGCGAAGATATTGCCCAGATTTTGGTAAGAGGTCTAGGGGAAAATAGTACAACTTTAGAGCCGGAATTTTTGGCATCTTTGCTGCTAGATTGGCGGAACTGGTGTTTAGAGAGAGGGTTATTAACTTATGGCATTATTACAGAACTCTATAGTCAACACTTGTTAAGCGATCGCAATTACCAGCAACATCTAACTAAACGTTATCAGGCAGTACTGGCGGATGATGTTGATGATTATCCTAGCGTAGCGCGTCTTTTGTTTGAATTGCTATTAGATCAAGGCGCAGTTGGGGCGTTTAGTTACAATCCCGACGGTGCAGTGCGATTGGGATTAGGAGCAGATCCCAACTATCTAGAAGGATTAGCAAAGCGTTGTCGGGTAGAAATCTTGAACGGGCCGCCTCCAGAGTCCCTTGGTGAGCAACTAACTGAACAGATGGTGGAATTAGTCACAGAACCGATGGTACTGTTGAGCCTACCAAAAACAGTGCCTTCAATTCAAACCACCTCCCGCGCCCAATTATTGCGGCAAACAGCAGAAGTAATTGCTAATGCCATCCAATCACAACAAGTACAACCAGAACAAGTGGCAATTATTGCACCAGGTTTAGATGCGATCGCTCGTTATACCCTAGTAGAAATCCTCATCAAACAAAATATCCAGGTAGAATCGCTTAATGACCAACGTCCCCTAATTAGTTCACCCATCATTCGCGCATTACTCACCATGTTGGCACTAGTTTATCCCGGTTTGGGACGACTAGTAGATCGGGATGCCGTGGCAGAAATGCTAGTTGTCTTGAGTAGGAAACAACAACCACCAGAAAACTCTACAGACACGGTTAATTCTAGAGACGCGATCAATCGCGTCTCTACTGATATTGATCCGGTACGCGCTGGTTTGATTGCAGATTACTGCTTTGTACCCCATCCCGATCGCCCCAACTTGCTACCTGTGTCAGCCTTCGAGCGCTGGGATCGAATCGGCTACGCAGCGACTACAGCATATACTCAGATATTAGAGTGGTTAGAACAGCAGCGATCGCAACAAGAATTGCGGTTAATTCCCAGCCCCATTTCCTTGTTAGACAGAGCAATTCAGCGTTTTTTGTGGAATGGTAGTAATCTCCCCTACGAACAACTAGCAGCACTGCGGGAATTATTAGAAACCGCCCAACACTACTGGGAAATTGACACCAGATTACGACAAATTGCCCCAGTTGAGACAATGCCTCACACAACTATTATCGAATTCATTCAACTACTGCGACGCGGTACGATTACCGCCAACCCTTACCCTGTGCGTCCCATTGGTGGAGCAAGAAAGGCTGTCACCTTAGCAACTATATTTCAATATCGATCTAGTAGGCGATCGCACCAGTGGCATTTTTGGCTAGATGCTGGTTCGCCTCTATGGGCGAAAGGTGGCGCAGCAACTTTGTTCGGTGCGCCGTTTTTCCTGCGAGACAGATTAGGCGAACCTTGGACAGCAGAAGATGAAAAATTGGCAGAAGAACAAAGACTACGAAGAATTTTGACAGATTTACTCTCTCGTGTATCTGAAAGAGTTTATTTGTGTCACAGCGATTTAGCCGTAAATGGACAAGAACAACTGGGGCCACTGTTACCTTTAGTGAATGCCTGTGTCACAGTTATTTCTGAAGCCACTGTTAATTGAGTGTCTTCGGGCTGTGAGAAGCTCAGATCCCCGATTTTTTTAATAAGTTAGGGATCTTGTAGAATATTTGTCTATACAAAATAGTAATTTTCCCATTTTTAACATTGGCTTTTGGATTTGATATTTGCAAATTTCGTGACTGTGGTTGAATTTTAACAGGAGAACGAAAAGGGACTTTATCACGCCTTAAGAGTAAAGGAATGCTGAGAAGTCCCAAAATAATTACTACTCCAGTCATAATCCAAACCATTAACCTATTTGGTTTATAATCACCTCGTTCAATTTGCCAAAAAACTTGGTTGTATCGCCATGCAGCTAACGCAATAGTCGAAATTCCGAAAATTACCAAAGCAACACCCAAATTTTCCGAATTAGATAATGGATTTACCGGAGGTTCTTGTTGAGTAATCGCAATATTCAACTGGCGCAGAAATATACCAAATCGGGCAATAGCAAAACCAAAGCCAATCAATGCAATAGAAGTGCGTAGCCAAGCAAGAAAAGTACGTTCGTTCGCTTGATGCTCCCTTTGACGGTCAATTTTGGGTATTTTATCCATGAGTAGCTTCTAACGCCAAGTTATCTTTGATGAATAGCATTAAGTAGTGAAAGAGCAAACGCCGAGATGCCTCGATAATTCCGAGAGAACCCCAAGCGATCGCGAGAATCTTTACAATAGTAAATAAGGTAAAGATATATATCATCAAAATCAATGGCACTATTCGGATTTGGCAAAAAGTCAGTTATGCCCACACCTGAAGAAGCTTTGTCAGGAAGGGCGCAATCTATGTCAGTACCTGCGGCTCATTATGTCAACAAGAATACCTTAAAACCTCCTTATCCCGATGGATTAGAGAAGGCAATTTTTGGCTTGGGCTGTTTTTGGGGTGCAGAACGCAAATTCTGGCAACTTAAAGGAGTTTACACCACCGCAGTAGGTTACGCTGCTGGATTCACACCCAACCCCACTTATGAAGAGGTATGTAGTGGGCGAACCGGTCACAATGAAGTGGTGTTGGTTGTGTTTGATCCCAAAGTGATTAGTTTTGCTGAACTGCTCAAAGTCTTCTGGGAAAGCCACAATCCCACCCAAGGGATGCGGCAAGGTAATGATGCTGGCACTCAATACCGTTCGGGAATTTATGTATATTCCGAAAGTCAAAAACAGCTAGCAGAAGCATCGCTAGAAGCTTATCAGCAAGCCCTTAGCAGCGCAGGCTATGGCAAGATTACTACAGAAATTTTGGATGCGCCGGAATTCTACTACGCTGAAGCTTACCATCAGCAATACCTGGCTAAAAATCCTAACGGGTATTGTGGTTTAGGAGGGACAAACGTAGCTTGTCCCATAGGTGTAGTTGAATCACAAGTTAGTAATTAGAAATGGAGTTGATGGGGTAGTCAACTTAAAGTGAGTTCGACGAACCTCTCCCTGCCTTGAACTAAAGTTCAAGTCTGTCCCTCTCCGAGTCGGAGAGGGATATGTTTTGTCTAGTTAAGCAAAGCGCAACCCAACAAAGCCTCGAAAATGTTGGGTTTCCTTCCTCAACCCAAGCGTATTGGCTTATAACTTGAAATCTTAAGCAATATCAAGGCATGGGCATGAACTTGCAGGTCGCTTTGTAACAAAATCTGTAACAGCAACACTATTTGAGCAATTATTCGCCTAAATTGGTGAGAAATCTACGGGTAATCCCTGAATTAAGGGTTAATGTTGCTAAAAGATATACGAGATTATCAGATTTTATTTCTTGGCTTGTTCCTAGTCTTGGAATTGGCACACGAGATTGGACGCTGCGACCACAGTTAATTGGGGTAGCGATCGCTACAAGTTTAGCAACTCAATGGATATTGTCATTAGTCATTGGTCATTCGTCATTAGCAAATGACAAAGGACAAATGCCCAATCTTCGCAGTGCTTTGATTACCTCACTGGGACTAAGTTTACTATTGCGGGCTGACCACTGGACAACAATGGCAATAGCCGCAGTTCTTGCGATCGCCAGCAAATTTATCTTCCGAGTTGGCGATAAGCATTTCTTCAATCCCGCCAATTTTGGCATCATATCTGCTTGATTCTTCCCCCCGATGCTTGGGTTTCGCCGGGACAATGGGGTGAAGAGTGGTGGTATGGGCTATTATTTCTCGGCACTGGCGGCATGATTTTGCAACGCATTGGTCGCTGGGACACCACAGCAGCTTTTTTGGGTTCTTACTCTTTAATGGAAGCGCTTCGCAACCTTTGGCTGGGTTGGACTTGGGATGTTTACTGGCATCGATTGATGAGTGGGTCTTTGCTGCTATTTGCCTTATTTATGATTACCGATCCGCGATCGATTCCCAATTCCCGAATTGGGCGTGTAATTTGGGCAGTTTGCATCGCCGGATTAACTTTTATTCTGCGAAATTATTTCTTTGTTTCCACAGCAGTTTTCTGGGCGCTGTTTGCCCTTGCACCTTTAAGCATCCTGATAGATGTTTTCTGGTTAGCCCCAAGGTTTGCTTGGCAAGAAAAAGATAAGGAAGCAGGGGAAGAATTTCTTACTCAGCACTCCTAACTCTTGTACAGACGCGATTCATCGTGTCTCTAGTCTCTAACACTAAAAAAGATAGAGGTATAAAATAATGAAATTTTTTCGACTTTTAACGCCATTATTATCGGCAATTGTAGCTGTTTTGTGCTTTGCACCCGCAGCTTGGGCATTTTGTGGATTTTATGTAGCCAAAGCGGATACAAAACTGTATAACAAAGCTTCTCAAGTGGTGATTGCACGAGATGGCGATCGCACTATCCTAACAATGGCAAACGACTTTCAAGGCGAAGTCAAAGATTTTGCAATGGTAGTACCAGTGCCAACGGTGTTGCAAAAAGAACAAGTTCGCGTCACCCAACCCAAGATTATTGAGCGCTTAGATGCTTTTAGTGCGCCGCGATTGGTAGAATATTTTGACTCAGATCCTTGTCTGGCAATAAATAATAGCAGTCAAATGATGCATTACCAGCGCCAGCAGCAGCGAGAATGAGGCGGGGAGTGCAAGGGGCAATGCTATTTTGGGTGTGACAGTCTGAAGCACGTTTCAATGTGGCGAATACGACATTTTGATTCCTCAGTGCCAAAGAATCTGGCGGATTGGAAACTTGGCTCAAACGCAATGCTACAAAATTCCCAGAGGTGCGAAACAGTTACTTCAGCCTTACATTCGCTCCTCAATGAAATTTTTTGTTGCTAAAGTCAACTTAGATAAATTCGAGCAATCTGGCTATCAGTTCCTCCGTCCACTACAAATTTCCTACCAATCGCCCAAATTCATGCTGCCAATTCGTTTGGGCATGATCAATGCCACAACAGAGCAGGATTTAATTGTCTACATTCTCTCACCCCAAGGACAGGCAGAAATCACTAATTACAGAACGGTGAAAATTCCCTCCGATGCGAACATTCCCTTATTTGTCAAAGATGAATTTGGTGAATTTTACAAATCCATGTTTCAAACTATCTACACCAAGAAGACAGAAAGTTGGTTTTTTGGAATATGCTTGGAATATGGGTAGTTGCGATCCCTGTTCTGCTGAACCCCTCACCCCAGAAGAACTCAAGCAAGCAGGCGTATTTTGGCTAGATGATAATTCTACAAGCGATGTCCCAGTACGCCCCAGCTTTCGTCGTCCCTTTCCTAGAAATGATGTCTTCCTTTCTCGATTGCACATTCGCTATACCCGCGATAAATTCCCTGAAGACTTGATATTTCAACAAACTGCCAATAGTGAATTTTCCAAGGGCGTTATGTTTTACAACATCCGTTTTCAGGGGAACTCAAATGTCAGGCGGGTAGAGAATATAAGCGGTCTTTGCCCAAGCGTTTTGAACAAGAAGCGCAAACTCTAGCTAAACTAACCAACTGGAAATCCAAGATATTCGCAACAAAATGCAGTTGAGTGTAGGTAATTTTAGATATTCTTGGTGGGAAACTTTAGTGTCTTGGCTGGGATTATATTGAGGAGAGCAGGGATTAGGGATATTTTTGGAAATGCTCTGTAGTAGTCAAATTAATACATGGTGAAACTGTGGTTAAACAGGGGAATATTGCGATCGCAGAATATAAATTCTTGTAAGGGCAGAAATCTTACCCACCAATGCCATTCGCCCCATTCCCTTTGAAAAAAATTTGGCATCTTGACGAAAGGTAATTTTTTAGGGCGTTGTTATACGCAATACTAAGATATTCTGGCTTTGTTCTCCAAGATTGTCATGGTTCACGATGAACAGCTACGCTGCTTAGTTAAAGAAGCCTGTGGACACCAACCTGGTAGTCCTCAGCGTCAAAAGCTGCTCACGCAAATTATTCGCTTGACAGCAAGTAGACTTTGGAGGGAAAGTACTCCCTATTATCAAGACGCACTACAACAAACTTGGTTGTATTTCTGTCGCAATGTTTGTGAAGGTTTGACCGGCCAAATCTATGACCCCACTCATGGCAGTGTCATCACCTGGCTGAATGCTTACCTAAAAAGGAGACTACAAGACTTTTACCTTAACCAAAACCGGGAACAAGCCACAATAGTCCCTCTGAGAATTCGTCAGTCTACATCGGGTGGAACAAGTGAAACCATTGACCCTGTAGATAATCTCCCGGCTAGCCCCCAAGCGCCTCCGATTCTGGAAAACCTGGAGATATGGGCGAGGACAGATTCTGATGGAGAACTACGCGCTACTCACATAAAAGGGCATCCAGATGTGAACTGTCAGGTGTTAATTCTCAAACGCTTACCCCCAGAAGTCAGCTGGAGAGAATTATCTGAAGAATTTAGGTTGTCAATTCCGACATTAAGCAGTTTTTATCAGCGCCAATGTCTACCTCGTTTGCGTAAATTCGCAGAATTGGAGGGATTATTATAGGGATTCTTGTTTTAACAGTTATCAGTTACCAGTTAATTTTTCCGTTGCGACTAAAAATGGCGTGTTTCAGCCGGGGTCAAATATCTAACTGAAACCATGATAACTGTTCACTGATTTAACTGATTTAATAGATACATAGCAAGATAGTATAAACGTGCTACCTTGCTATGTTAAGTATATACTTAATTATACTTTGCCCATCATGTTTAGAGTCTAAAAAATCAGGGTATTTCATGAGATAATATTATTAATATGTTGAAATTGGATAAGACACTGCGTAATCACGTAAAAAAAACCTGTTTATTAAACAAGAGACTGTCGCGTAGTCTCAATTAGGATAAAAACATATTGCTTGCTTCTAGGCAAACCAATGTGTTTTTTGGGCGTGGGGATGAGTACATCCTCTGTTAATCGTAACCGCGCCTAGAGGTTTGGGGGATAGTGTTTCGGAACCTGTGGGCGTTCCAAGTCGCTGTTTCTCTTTCTCTGCTGAAAGCCCCCAGATTGATCTGTGGGGAATGCGTTACTTACCTCTCGTCATGTCTTATGGCTAAAACAACTAGGATTTTTGGCGCGAATTTTGTAAAAGTTAAAAGGCAAAGGGAGCCAAGGCATCGCCTATTTTCCCTACATTGCAAAACTTTTAACCCTTTCAGAGTTTGTCAGTCACTCATTTCAAAAACCAAAAAAACCCTTACGGGAGATGCTGCACGTAGCTTGGTTAAGAGTAAGGGCACAAGTAAAGAAACCCTCCCAGCACGGGGAGCCAAAACGCTGGCTAAGTTTTTATGTTTGGTTTTATACTTCTTAATTGCCTTGCTATGCATTCTCACTTCACCTTTGCTGGCAAAAGTTCCTAACTCAATTAGTTCCTCATCCCAACTACCAATTAACAGTCTGACATCGCTGGCTGTCACTGCTGACCCAGCCTCACTATTACAGCAGGGTAAAGTTTTATACAGTAATGGAAACTATACCAAGGCTGTAGAAGTGTTGCAACAAGCTGTCCAGACATATAGACAGCAAGGGGAAAGCCTGACATTGGCAGCGACACTGAGTAATCTTTCCCTAGCTTACCAGCAACTCGGTGCATGGAGTCAGGCACAGGAGGCAATTACAGAGAGCTTAAATTTGCTTAAAGGACAGGATGAAAATCAAAATCTGCAAATATTTGCCCAATCGTTAGATATTCAAGGCCGCCTGCAACTGGCGATGGGGCAGCCCGATGCGGCTTTAACAACTTGGCGGCAGACGGAAGAAATCTACAAGCAAACAAATAATAAAAGTGGCGTGGTGCGATCGCTAATTAATCAAGCACAGGCATGGCAAGCTCAAGGATTTTACCCACGGGCTGTCAAAACACTAGATCAAGTAAAAGAGACGTTAGAATCTAAACCAGACTCCATAGAAAAGACAGTGAGTTTGCGATCGCTCGGTGATGCCCTTTTGGTAGTGGGCGATCTGAAAAAATCACGAGAAGCACTAGAACAAAGTCTGACGATTGCTCGAAACCTGCAATCAAACTCGGATATTGGGGCTAGTCTGTTTAGTTTGGGGAATAATGCCCGTAAACAACAGGAAAAGCCACAAGCGATCGCCTATTATCAACAAACAGTCGAAGCATCTCCCTCACCCCTCACAAAAATCCAAGCTCAACTGAATCACCTGGGACTACTCATTGAAGACCAAGAATGGGCAAAGGCTCAAACTCTCTTACCGTTAATTGAGTCCCAACTCGACCAAATTCCCCTCAGCCGTGCTAGTATTTACGCTCATGTAAACTATTCACAAAGTTTGGCAAAAGTCAAGAGTGGTATTTTGCACGCTTCTAATAGTAATTACTACCTAGAATCTAGTAAAAAAGACTCAGCAGTATTACTCGCCAGAGCCATCCAGCAATCCCACAGTTTAGGGGACAAGCGAGCAGAGGCTTATGCTCTGAAGAGTTTAGGCGGCTTGTACGAAGAAACTAGACAGTGGACAGAGGCGCAAAAGCTTACCCAGGAGGATTAGCTTTAGCACAGAGCAGTAATGCACTAGAAATTACTTATAGCTTAGAGTGGCAGTTAGGTAGATTGCTCAGGGAAAAAAAAGATATTAATGGTGCGATCGCGGCTTATGATGCTGCTGTAGACACACTCCAGTCTCTCCGCAGAGATTTAGTAACAAATAAAGATGTAGTAAACCAGGATGTGCAATTCAACTTCCGGGACAGCGTGGAACCCGTCTACCGACAGTCAGTAGAGTTACTGTTGCAATCCCAACAAGGAAAACCAGATGAAAAAACGTTGGAGAAAGCACGCGAGCGGATTGAAGCACTCCAACTAGCAGAATTGGATGACTTCTTCCAGGAAGCCTGCCTGCAAGGTCAGAGAGTAGCCCTCGATAAAGTAGTAGACCAAAATAATTCCCAGGCTGCTATCCTTTATCCGATTATTCTTCGTGACGAACTTCAGGTAATTGTCAAAATTCCCAAACAACGCTTGCAAAGCTACAAGACCAAGATTTCCCAAGCAGATGTCGAAAAACTCTTACTAGAACTGCGAAGAAATCTTGTCAATCCCACTGCTACTAAGCTTGTCCAAACCCAATCGCAAGAAGTTTACAACTGGCTGCTTAAACCCATTGAGTCACATTTGCAAAAAAGTGGTGTCGATACCCTAGTATTCGTCCTAGATGGCCCATTACGCAACTTACCAATGGCAGCTCTCTACGATGGTCAACAATACTTGATAGAAAAATATGCAGTTGCTCTGAGTGTAGGTCTACAACTCTTAAACCCAAAACCACTAGTGCAACAGCAGCTAGTAGCTCTCACCGCAGGATTGACTCAGCCCCCGCCAAAATTTTCCAAGTATGGGCCATTGCTGGGGATCAAATCTGAATTCGACGGCATTACCAAAGCAGGAGTATCCACAACTCGTCTACTAGATGGGGATTTTAAGAAAAAGAATTTAGAGAATGAAATTGGTGCTGCTTCATTTAACATAGTGCATTTGGCAACCCACGGTCAGTTTAGTTCCCGTCTTGAGGAAACTTTTATTTTGGATTACGATGGTCGGATCAATGTTAAGGATTTTGATACTCTCTTCCGCAGCCAGGGTAAAACTATAGTGGAACTATTGGTTTTGAGTGCTTGCCAAACAGCAGCAGGAGATAGCCGCTGCAGCACTCGGTTTGGCAGGAGCAGCTGTACGAGCTGGGGCACGTAGTACTATAGCCTCTCTATGGCAAATTGATGATGAGTCGACGGCAATGTTTTTTAGCGCCTTCTATCAAGAACTCAAGAGTGGCAAAATCACTAAAGCCGAAGCAGTCCATCGTGCCCAGCTAAAGCTGCTGAAACATCCTAATTATCATGCACCAAGCTTTTGGTCTGCCTATGTATTGATTGGAAATTGGTTGTAATTGGGGGATTGGGCACTGAGGATTTGCCCCGGAGCGAGGCTCTGCCTGGGAATGTAATGGATGGAGGCTCTGCCTAGGGTGTTGACTCTGTGCCTTTTTAGAAGTTAACAAATCATGCAAAATATGTGTAGTCATTGCGAGCTTTGCGAAGCAATCGCAAAGCTCGCAATGACACAAGAGAGATTTTGCCCTGACACAAAAATAGTATGAGTCAAAAACGCCCAAATTTTATTAAAGTCAACAGCCTAGGCTCTGCCTCCCAGTTTGACAGGAGGCAGAGCCTCCCACAATACTATTACAAGGCTCTGCCTTGTAACGAGAAGAGGAGAAGTAATCCACATTTAGTTATGTCTGTCAATACGTAAGTCCTAATCTCAATATACAATTCCTCAATTTTATGAGATATTTTTACCTAATACCCAATAGCAAAACCCCAATTTCTTTTTCCAGTATTTAATTTTGTGGCATAAATTTAGTGAATGCGGATGATATCTACATAGCAGCATTGATCACTAGAAATTGACTTATGAATAACTCCACCTATCAGCTAGACGATTACGCTTTGACATTGCCGATTTCCCAAACAGCTCGCACAACTGCCCAGCAATTTGCTAAACAGCAGCCAAATCCGGAAAAAGCAGAGCAAGTCCGGCTGAATACTCTGGCTGTGTGGGTGGTGAATGACTACTTGCAAATGATGGATATTCCTACTGATCTTCAAGCTAGTGATAGCTGGAACCCCATCACGCGCCTTTGTGGAAATGTAGCTGACTTAGAGGTGTCCTCAATTGGTCGTCTGGAGTGTCGCCCTGTCCATTTCCATCAGCAGATATGTTCTATTCCTCCAGAAACTTGGGAAGAACGGGTGGGTTATTTAGCAGTTCAATTTGATGAATTGCTCCAAGAAGCGAAACTGCTTGGTTTTATTCCTAGTGTCACAGATGAAATACTGCCTTTAACGCAACTGCAACCATTGGAAACATTTATCGACCACATCTGGCAACTGCGTCAATCTCCAGTTACTTCACTTGTGAATTTGAGTCAGTGGTTTGCTGGTATATTTGAGACTGGCTGGCAGACTATTGAATCTCTGTGGAACGTGCCGGAACTCAGACCAACTTATGCCTTTCGCAGTATTGAAACTTTGGAACTAGATAGCCTTAACCAAGCAGAATCAATTACTAAACGGGCAAAACTGATTGATTTGGGTATCCAAATTCTTAACCAACCAGTCATGTTAATTGTGGAAATTAGCCCCGAAAAGGATCAACAAACCAGTATTCATCTCCAATTGCACGCCACTGGGAATCAAATCTACTTGCCGTCAGGAGTTCATCTCACCGTTTTAGATAGTTCGGGAGCAGTATTTCTAGACGCTCAATCTAGGAAATTAGACAACTACATTCAGTTGCAGTTTCGTGGTGAACCTACAGAGCAATTTAGTGTTAGGGTAGCCTTTGAGAATACCAGTATTACCGAACATTTCCGAATTTGAATTACATAGTCATCTTTGCTCTTGGTCGGTAAATTATTAAGTGGTAATAGTTAATTAAAAATTAAAAATTCAAGCTAGCTTTTAGGGATTTTGAAAAAAGTCTGTAGATGCTTGTGGAGCTTGTTATGAGAAATTAAAACAGGCGTGATCTTGCACAGGGAGATAACGACGGTTATGGGTAAGTTAGTAGTCATAAAATTCGGAGAGGGTAGTTTTGAGCAGGGATTTGCTGTCACCCTCCAAATTGGTGAAGAAGGTGAGCGTGCTGCAACAGAAATCACAGGGAGGCTACCTTCATTTCCAGAAATGCCGCTCTATTATAGTCATTGGCAGTCTAGTTATCGGCAGATAGGCAATCGTTATCGGCTCCATGCTGACCAAATGCAGGTGACGAATGTATCGATGGTTCAAGACTGCGAAAACACTTCCCGTATTTTGCGGGCACGTTTTAATACTTGGTTGCGAGCAGAAGAGTTTCGCCCTTTAAGGGAAAAATGGTTAGAAAGATTGTCCTCCACGGACGAAGTGCGGGTAATTTTGCAAACAGAAAATAGCCAATTGCAGCTATTACCTTGGCATCTGTGGGACTTGTTAGAACGCTACCCGAAAACTGAAATCGCCCTTTCTTCACCATCCTACGATCGCATTCACAAGCCACGCATTGCCAATGAATTTGTTAACATTTTGGCAATTGTGGGCAATAGTAAAGGGATTGACACCCAAGCCGATCAAGCTTTACTGCAACAGTGTAATAACGCTGAAGTCAGCTTTATGGTAGAACCACAGCGTAAAGAATTGACTGACCATCTCTGGGGGAAAAATTGGGATATTCTTTTCTTTGCCGGACACAGTTCCAGCCACGGAAATGGGGAAAGTGGACGAATTTACCTGAATAAAACTGATAGTCTGACTATTGGTGAGTTAAAGTTTGCTCTTAAAAAAGCCATTGAAAATGGTTTGCAATTAGCTATATTCAACTCCTGTGATGGATTGGGATTGGCGCGAGAATTGGCTGATTTGCAAATTCCTCAAATAATCGTCATGCGTGAACCTGTCCCAGACCAGGTTGCTAAGGAGTTTTTAACCCACATTCCGCACCCACAACTGTGACACCCCAAGGAAACGGATGTATTTAGTACATAGGAACTAATTAGTGGGAGAATTGACTAGAATTTATTGGCTCTAAATAGGAATTATTACTATTAACTTAGATATATAGTCAAAAAACTTGGACTTTGTACAAAATTTTGGTTCTTAGGTTATTTTGATGGAAAACTTGGTTCAAAATCATTGACTATAAAAAGACAAAAAACCGGTTTGAATCAACAGAAAAATGAGAAAATTTCAACAGATACTTTGATGGAGTTTCTGTTGCCATGTTTAGTACCAAAGACCTTGAATTGAAGAAGATTGACCATTTAGGGATAGTAGCAGGAATAGTAGATTCAATTGGGATTGTAGAAATAATTAATAATTTACTAGGGTCAGAGCCAGGAGAAAAAGTTAGTGCAGGTCAGGTAGTAAAGGCGATGATTTTAAACGGCTTAAGTATGATGTCACAGCCGTTATATATGTTTCCAAAATTCTTTGAATTAATTGCTTGTGAACATTTAATTGGTGTAGGAGTAAAAGCAGAATATCTCAATGATGATAAATTGGGGAGAGTATTAGATAAATTATTTATAAAAGGACTAGATACAGTATTTTTAGCCGTCAGTTTAAATGCAGTAGAAATATATCAGATATCACTCTCATCATCACACTTGGATTCAACATCATTTCATGTAGATGGAGAATATGAAAATAGTTTACCATCAGTGATATTTGAAAATCAAAAAGAATCAGGTTCATTAGAAAAAGAAAATAAAGAGAGTCAATCACCTCAAGCGATAAAGCTGACCTACGGTTATTCAAGAGATCATCGTCCAGATTTAAAACAATTTATTACACAATTAGTATGTTCAGGAGATGGAGATATACCAATATATATAAAAGCAGTATCAGGGAATGAAGTTGATTCTAAAAAGTTTGGAGAAATAGCAGTTGAATATCAGAAAAGAATACAAGTTGATAGTTTAATAGTAGCAGATAGCGCATTATATACAGAATCAAATATCAAGTTAATGTCGAGTCTCAAATGGTTAACCAGAGTACCCTTGACGATAAAATCAGCAAAAAACTTAGTGATGAGTTTAGCAGAATCGGAATTTGTTAAAAGTGAAAAAGTAGGATATTCTTATGCCGAAAAGAAAATAACTTATGGAGATATAGAACAAAGATGGTTAATCGTACAAAGCCAAGATAGAAAAAAATCTGACTTAAAGAAATTATCAAAGAAAATAGAAAAAGCTTTGACTAATACTCAAACTAAGTTAAAAAACCTATCGCAAGAAAAATTTGCTTGTGCTGCTGATGCTAGAAAGGAATTAACCAAAATAAGTAAAGAATTTAAATATCATCAAGTAGAAAATATCGAAGTTATCGAAAAAGATCCTAACGTCAAAGAAGAAAATCAATCAAAATACTATCAAATCTTAGCAACTGTTAGTGAAAATAAAGATGTTATTGACCAAGAAATATTAAGTGCAGGAAGGTTTATAATTGCGACAAATGTTTTGTCAGAAACTGAACTGAGTAGTGAGAAAATGCTGTCCGAATATAAAGCACAACAATCATGTGAGAGAGGATTTAGTTTTCTCAAAAATCCTTTATTTTTAGCAGATAGTATTTTTCTGAAAAGCCCAGAAAGAATAGAAGCATTGGCAATGATAATGGGGTTATGTCTGCTAGTCTATACTCTAGCACAAAGAGAAATTAGAGCAGCTTTAAAATCCTTAAACTATACTGTAAAAAATCAATTGGGCAAAGCCATCAACAATCCAACTATGCGGTGGATATTTCAATGTTTTCAATCAGTTCATCTTGTTACTTTTCAACAAAAAACAGACTTTTATAATTTGACATCTGAGATGAAGTACATTCTCTTATTCCTCCCCGAAGCTTGCCGTAATTACTACAGATATATAAGTTGATTTATCAATATTATTAATACTTTAATCATATCATTTGACTCATTAATAAAATTAATGAGCTTAATTTCTAATGCTGTTTTTAAGTTTATTTCTGGAGAAATATAAGTTATGATAAAGTCTTAATCGTTGAAACATAAAATTATATTATTTATTGTTCTAGAAACCACCCTCATTATTTATTGCTTCTTATTGAGAATACATCTGAATCAACTTTCCTATCTAAAATTTGTTTTTTTATAGATAAATGTATTTTTTTATTCTTTTTTCATGAATTTACCTCCGTAATAACCGATAGTGACACTGGGGGTGCGGAATGTGGGTTTAAAGTATTTTCTTGAAGGCTTTGCCGGTGGCGAGTCTTTATATCAATCAGTACGCCAAGCGCGGGAACGCTTGCAAGGACTTGAGGATCGATTTCCTTGTGCGACTTGGCTACCAGTAATTTGTCAAAATCCAGCGCAGATACCACCCACTTGGGATGAATTAAGGTCTGTAAAAACTGAAGAGATACCAAATTTACCCTTGCCTACCAAACGCAGATTTCGGACAACTTTGTTATCCAGCTTGGCAATTACAGTCTTGGTTTGTGGGGTGAGATTGGTAGGATTGCTGGAAAATCCAGAGATTCAAGCCTATGACCTGATGATGCGATCGCGCCCTGCTACAGGACTTGATCCCAGACTGTTAGTAATTACAATTGACGATGATGATTTGGCAATTCAAAGAAAAAATGACGAGTCCTTGGCTGGAGCTTCCCTTTCGGAAAAATCTCTTAACAAAGTTTTGGCAAAACTAAATCAATACCAACCCCGCGCGATCGGCTTGGATATCTACCGTGATTTTAAGGCCAAAGACCCAGATTTAATTACTCGTCTCCAAAAAACTCAGAACTTGATTGGCGTATGTAAGGGGAGCGATGGCAGTGTAAATATCCCAGGCAACAGCCCGCCACCAGAAATACCCCCAGGAAACTTAGGATTTAGCGACTTTATTCACGATCGCGATGGAGTTGTTCGTCGCCATCTCCTATTCATGAACCAAGAGGCGACATCATTGTGTCCTGCCCGCTACTCGTTTAGTCTACAATTAGCATCACTCTATCTACGCCCTTTAGGAATTCAAACTAAGTTCACCCCTAAAGGGAATTTGCAACTGGGTAAAATTATTTTTCCGAACCTGAACTCTCGCACTGGCGGCTATCAAAATATTGATGCTAATGGCGGCCAAATCTTACTTAAATACCGTTCTTCAAAACAGATAGCTGAACAGGTGAAGCTAACGCAATTTTTATCTAGTCCGCTTGACTCCGGCGCTATCAAAGACCGGATTGTTTTGATTGGTGTGACAGCAAAGGGGGATTCTCCAGATACTTGGCCTACACCCTATGGCATTCCTTTAGATGAACAAATGCCAGGAGTGCTGGTACACGCTCACATGATCAGCCAGATCCTCAGCGCAGTTCAGGATGGGCAGCCATTGCTGCAAGTTTGGTCATTGTGGGCTGAAGTGGTTTGGATTTGGGGCTGGTCTTTGGTAGGGGGAGTCTTGGCTTGGCGCAGACTTTCGTTACCCTGGTTGGCATTGGCAACTGGTGTTACTTCTGGTGTTTTGTATGGAGTTTGCTTCGGTCTATTCATTTCCGGTGCTTGGGTACCGTTTGTACCGTCAGCTTTATCGCTGGTAGCTATGGTGGGCTTGATGTCAATCTATAATTCAAAAACAGAAGCGCGGGTGGGGAGTGAGAGAAATGAGGGAAATGAGGGAGATTGAAGAAGAATTCAGAAGTCAGAATGGGCTAAACGCCCCGCTACCGCTAACAGGAGTCAGAATCAAGACGCGACTCGAAAATACTCGCTAACGCTACGCTATCGCGGACTCGCTCTAAGCGAAGCATCCCGAAGGGTATACGCTGCGCTATCCGCCACTCGCACAGAATTCATTCTGAATTCTGACTCCTGACTCCTGAATTCTGTTTGATAACTAATGCCTAATCCAAAATCGTATGAGGTAAGGTTTTTATGAATTTAAATTCACGGCCTATAAAACTGTTTTTAATAGTAACTTTTAGCTGTACAAGTCTACTAGTTAGCCTGATTCCAGTACTGGCGAAACCAACTCCTAATCGCTCTGATGCTAAAACGATCCTTGCTCAAGCCAAAACCTTTAATCAACCTCCAATTCCACCTGGCCCCCCTCCTGGCGGTCGTGTTCGTGGTGGAGCGAAGCGCGGGGAAATAGCTGGGTGTCCACCTACTAAACCCGATCTGACTGCTTTAGTGCCCTTTACTGAAGAAGCCGACTCAGTGATTAATGTCTGGGGACAGACAACAATAGAACGTCCAAGTTGGTTTTTCTATGTGCCCTATACCAAAGATTTGCCTTATGCAGTTGAATTTGTAGTGCAAGAATATCCTGAATCTAAGGACTCTAAGGAGATTTTTCGAAAAGCGATCGCTCTCCCCCGATAAACCAGGAGTCATCCGCGTTTCTTTGCCGGACACAGTTCCCGCTTTGGCAGTAGACAAACAATATCGCTGGTTTTTAAACCATTAACTGTGACAAGGAAAAGACTTCTCCCCCAACTTTTGTTGAAGGGGTAATACAACGAATCGAACTGAATCCAGCCACAGTCAAAGAGCTACAAACCACAGAACCTCGAAAGCGCTATGCTATCTATGCCCAAAAGGGGATATGGTACGAGGCACTGGCGACGCTGGCTGAACTGCGTCAAAAAAATCCTGAAGATGCGGCGCTGAAAGCAGAATGGCAAAATTTATTAGGCAGCATCAGCTTAGATGATGTTGCAGGAGAACCCATTCCCCTAGGAACACCTTAAACTAGAGAAAAAACGTTCACTCAAGGATTATCTGCAAAAATTTTGATGTAGAGACGTTGCAATCCAACGTCTCTACAGAGGTGTTGTTTAATTGACAGCAGCACTTACTAAACCATTGTGCCTGAGCAGAGCGATCGTACTTGGTTCACGACCCCGGAAAGTTTTAAACACCTCCATTGGATGCTTACTACCACCGAGCGCTAGCACTGTATCACGATAACGCACACCTGTGGCTTTTACTGCCTCTTCATCTTCTAATCCAGCTTCTTCAAAAGCGGCAAAAGCATCAGCACTAAGTACCTCAGCCCACTTATAACTGTAGTAACCTGCTGCATAGCCACCCTCAAAAATGTGTCCAAAAGCACATAACATAGAATCTTCTGGAAGTGGTGGTAAAACAGTCGTAGTCTTGGCTATACGCTGACGCACATCTGCCGGAGTTTCATCGCTACCGGAACGATAGCGATAATGCAGTTCTAAATCAATACTGCTAAAGTGAATCTGCCGCAACATCCCAGTACCACTCATATAATTACGCGCCGCTAGCAGCTTTTGATAATAATGCTCCGGTAGGGCTTCTCCAGTTTCATAATGTTTAGCCATGCCAAATAAAGTGGGTCGCTCATAGCACCAGTTTTCCATAAACTGACTAGGCAATTCCACTGCATCCCACTCCACATTATTGATGCCTGCGGCTCCAGCATAGTCAACCTTGGTAAGCATGTGCTGCAATCCATGACCAAACTCGTGGAACAAAGTTTCTACTTCGTAGAAAGTCATCAAACTCGGCTTGCCATCGACTGGAGGAGTTTGGTTACATATTAAATAAGTCACAGGCAACCGAATGGCAGTTACATCATTTTCAGTGATTTTGGCACGATTGATGCACACATCCATCCAAGCACCACCACGTTTTTCTGCTGGACGGCTATAGGGGTCTAAGTAAAAGTAGGCTATGGGAGAACCAGTTTCATCAGCTATTTGGAAATAACGAACATCCTCATGCCATACTGGGGCTTGACCATCAGATGGGGTTACAGTCACACCAAACAGCCGCTTCACAAGTCCAAACAAGCCATCTAACACTTGGGGAAGGGGAAAGTAGGGACGCAATTCTTCAGCAGTAAAGGCAAATTTTGCTTCTCGTTGGCGTTCTGCCCAAAAGCTGATGTCCCAGTGTTTTAGATCCTGATATTCTTCTCCATAAGATGCGGCGAAAGCTTGAAGTTCTTCTAAGTCCTTGACAGCAGCATCATAACTTGCCTGGCGTAGTTCTTCTAATAGTGCTTCGACTGCCTCAACATTAGGAGCCATTTTACTTGCAAGACTCAACTCGGCAAAACTCTTAAAGCCGAGTAAATCTGCAAGTTCTTGCCGTAACTCGAAAATACGCACAATTAACGGGTTGTTATCTAAATCCCCAGCAGAAGCGCGAGTGATATAAGCTTTGTAGAGTTTTTCACGCAAATCTCGACGGGTGCTGTGCTGCATGAAAGGGCCGTAGCAGGGGAAGTCTAAAGTAATACGCCAAGGGCCATTTTCTGGCGTGGCGTTCTCTTCTCCAGCCGCACGAGCAGCTTGAGCAGCTAAACTCACTAAACTTGGTGGTAAGCCGTCAATTTCTGCTTTTGTTGTCAGGGTTAAGCTAAAGGCTTTTGTGGCATCAAGTACATGGTTAGAGAATTTAGTCGAAAGTTCTGCCAACTCCATCTGAATGGCGTTGAAACGCTCTCTTGCTTCTCCTTCTAAGCCAACACCAGAAAGTTCTGCATCTCGAATGGCAGCTTCTACAATGCGCTGTTGAGCTAATTCTAAAGTTGCCCAACTATCACTGCTACGAAGTTTCTTAAAAGCATTGTAAATAGGTTGGCTTTGACCAAGCTTGTTGACAAACTGTACGACTAGTGGCTGTACAATTTCATGAGCTTCGCGCAGTTCTGGGCTATTTTGAACACCCATTAAATGATTTACCACCCCCCAACTCCAGGTAAGCCTTTCTGTCAGCTTTTCTAAGGGTTCTACTAAACCACTCCAAGTAGGCTGTATATTAGCCTCTAAGGTGGCAAGCTGCTGGTCAAGTTCTGCCAGCAACTGATGGAAGGCTGGTACTACTCGTTCTGGTTTAATCTCTGCAAAGATAGGTAATCCTGTGCCTTGAAGTAAGGGGTTGTGGGAAATGATGGTACTTGCACTCATGGTTTTGTGTGAACTGCGGACTAATGAAAATCAACAATGATTTTTATTTATATATCTTCTAATGTAACGATCGCTGTGCTGTTTATGATTGCCAGAATGACAGAAAGGCAAAAAAAGCGATAATTAATCACAAAATAATCTCCATCTAGCTATTTTGTTTGGTATTTGAACAATATGTAGGGGGCTGGGGACTGGGCAGGAGATTTTTACCCTCTTCTCCCTTCGTTTACTCGGTAGTTCTAGAAATATCAGGGAAAGTCTCTAAGATAATATAATCATGCACCTATCCTCTTAATCAGGTGGCTAATTATGACTAGCCTCTTACCGGATTCTCAATCTACAGAAGTTTTTTATCCAAGCTCGGATGGTGAACCTTTGGCAGAAAGTTATGTTCATTTATGTGCTTTACTGGCAACTTTAGAAGTATTAAGGCAATATTTGCTGGATCGGGAAGCAACGGTTTTGAGTAATCAGTTTCTCTATTATGCTCAGGGTTTTCCGAGGTTACGGGTAGCTCCTGATGTCATGGTGATTTTTAATGTCGCTCCAGGAGGCCGCGATAATTACAAAATATGGGAAGAGGGACAAGTGCCTGTAGTCATTTTTGAAATGACTTCGGAGGGTACTAAAAACCAGGACACAGGTTTTAAGAAGACGCTGTATGAGCAGTTAGGGGTAATAGAATACTGGTTATTTGATCCCAAGGGAGAGTGGATTAAGGAGCAATTGCAAGGGTATCGGCTGCGAGGTGAGGTGTATGAGCCAATTACAGATAGTCGATGTGAACCTTTGCAGCTGCGCTTGGAAATAGAGGGGCAACTGATTGGTTTTTATCGAGAAGACACTGGGGAAAAGTTGCTAATTCCAGAGGAGTTGGCAGAGGCACTGAAGCAGGAAAGATTAGCGAGGGAACAAGCCCAAGAGCAAGCAAAACAAGCAGAGTCACAGGTGGAAAGGTTAAGGCAACATTTGCGATCGCTTGGTGTTGATCCTGATACTATCTAGTTCATACATTTGCGATCGCATATCGCGGCTGCTTCACCTACCTCAAGTTAGCCAAAGGCGATGCCTGCGGCGGGCTACGCTTACGCATAAAGGCATCATAATGTACTATGTCAAACAGGTAGCTCGTCCGCCAGCATGAGCGTTACCTTGAAAGTGCAGTTTCAACCCAAGAATTCTAAGCTTTCAAGGCGTGGGGGTGTCAAATTAAGTGAGTGCGATCGAGCGTCCTTAGCGAATTGAAAAGTGAGGCTCTATATTTGTGATTTTATTTGGCAACTCATCTTTTTACTCGTAAAATCGAAGACAAGATCAAGGCCAGTAGAAAAGAGTCCCTAAATTAATGAGTACGTTAATCAGTCAGGGTGGAAGAGCTATCACTAAATTTCAGATGATAGA
Source organism: Nostoc cf. commune SO-36 (assembly GCF_023734775.1). Lineage (NCBI taxonomy): Bacteria > Bacillati > Cyanobacteriota > Cyanophyceae > Nostocales > Nostocaceae > Nostoc > Nostoc commune. The sequence goes on from NZ_AP025732.1 coordinate 3,659,249, forward strand.
CCGAATAAACGATATCGCTTGGCAAGCCCACCAAGGTAGCGTTGCGGCGATTATTCAGCTATTGAACGAAAAGCTAGCCAAGTCTGGTGTCAGAACTAGAGCCATTTTTTCTGATGGTATCTTACAAATTCTGTGCGAAGCAGCTAGCGTAGAACAACTTGAGCAATCTCCCGTTGTCGCCGAAATTCAGCAAATTCTTGATTCCATCGCCCCGCGTCAGATTCGCCGAGTCAATATCAACAGTCGGATTGTTCGGGAACAACAATTATTGTGGTTAAAAGAAATAGATAGCGATCGCGAAAATCAATTGCTTTGGTCACAGGAAATTACGTTAATTCAGCCCAATATTATAAAGCAACTAATTAAAGATTTCACAGAAGCTCAAGCTGGGCTAGGAAAGTCAAATTTCCCTAAAACTCAAGTCTCTCGTCCTTTAGTACTTATTAACAAAGAAAAACCCAAAAATAAACCTAACAAAGCGATATTAGCAGCAGTTGGTTTATGTTCACTCTTATTGCTTAGTTGGGTTGTTTATGCCCAGTTAGGTAATAATCTGAAAAGCCTAATGCAATTCAAAACTTCTAAATCTTTAACTACAGAAAATACAAGCGATAGAAAAGTAAAGATACCACTCAGTCCTGCTAAGAACAAACTTTTTTGATCCATCTGATGACCAATTTGCCATAGCGGTGGCGAATTGCAAATCTTGCTTCTGCATCTGGTAAAACAGCCACAGCCTCAACTCAGTGGTATAGAGATAGCTGCTAAGTGGCAACGGGCTTCAGATTTAATGAGTACGGTGCCACAAAAACACAGTCGTTATCAGGAAGCTAAGATTCGTACTCAACTTTATAAGAAATACAGTGAGGCGGCACAGAAAGAAGCAGATAAGAGTAAATCTTAGTTTTTTGTGATTAGAAAACTTAGACTACTGATTAATATTCTCATATTTAAAAAAATCGACCTTATTGACAATATAATAAGGTCGATTTAAGTCAATACGGTTTAGTTAATGGTAAAAACTAAAAGTAATGTAGTAGCGTAGGTTGGCTGGAGGAACAAAACCCAACATTATTAACCATTTGTTGGATTTCGCTATTGCTCAACCCAACCTACTATTTTTCACAAAGCCAAGGGTATTGCGATTTAATCAAGTTAATTAATTCTTGGAGTCAATCTAAAATCCAAAATCCAAAATGTGTGTGTCTTCTAACTCAGAAGTTCTCCTGTTTCTTGTAGGGAATGCAAACGGCGGTAAATACCCTCATGACGCAAGAGTTCATCGTGGCTACCCACTTCTACAATCTTTCCTTGCTCTAGAACGACGATTTTATCAGCTTCCCGGACTGTACTTAAACGGTGGGCAATGACAATGGTGGTGCAAGTACCCTGAATCGATCGCATTGCTAGCTGAATTGAACGTTCAGACTCATAATCTAAACTAGAGGTGGCTTCGTCAAAAATCAGCACATCTGGTTCCACTAACAACGCCCTAGCAATTCCCAAGCGTTGTCTCTGTCCTCCAGATAACCTGACACCTCGTTCTCCCACGACGGTGTAATAACCTTGTGGTAACTGCTGCACTACTTCATCGACTCTGGCAATTCTACAGGCTTCCTTAACCTGCTCCAAAGTGGCATTTCTCTTACCATAGGTGAGGTTATCCAATATAGTACCGTTGAAAACATCTACTTCTTGGTGAACGATCGCTAATCTCCGTCTATATTTACCCACATCCAAAGTGCGAATATCTTGACCATCAATCAGAATTTGACCTGTTTGAGGTTCAAAATATCGCAACAGCAATTTCATTAAAGTAGACTTACCAGAACCGGAACGCCCCACTAATGCTACTGTTTGGTATGGCTCAATCAACAAGTTGATATCTTGTAAAACTTGACGGTTGGCATCATATCCAAAACTGAGGTGCGACAACTCAACTTTTCCAGTAAATTTATAAGGTGATTCTGTCTGGCTATTCTCTTCTAAAAGACTAGCTGAATCAGATGCAGTTGGCTCTTGCAGAAATTCGTGAAACCGCAGCATGGGAGAATAACGACGGGCAAAAACTTCTGCCAAATTACTAATAGGTTCTAATTCGGCATAAGCCATGCTAGAAAGAGTTAAGGTCATGATAAAGTGACCGAGAGTAATTCTCCCGTTTACTGTTGCTGCTAAAGTCAAACCGAGGATAGTAAACACACAAAACTGAATTACAGTTCTTTGCCAAGTACCTAGTATCGTATAACCTTTGTGGATGCGATAATTAAGCACCGCTAGTTCACGATTTAAACGTTTCTTTTGCCGTTTCAGTTCTCTAGCTTCTGTAGCAAATGCTTTCACCGTTTTGATGTTGGTGATTAATTCGGAAGTGCGGCTTTCGGTGTCCTCTCCATATTTATCTACACGACTTTCGTACCTAATTAGCTGTTGTAAACTCTTCAAGCTGAAGCTGAGAATAATTACAAAGGAAATTAGATATAAAATTGCAATCCGCCACTCAATGAACAAGATAAACACAAAAATTCCCAGTACACGAGCCAGCTTAGGAATCAACTGTCCGGCAACTTCAGGGTAACTAAAAGTATGGTTAGAAATACCTCTAGCTACTCTTCCGGCAATACGTCCAGGGTTATTTTCATCATAAAATTCTAGTGGGAGAGTGAGAACTTTAGCGATCGCTGTTTCACTTTTATCTCGACGCGATCTGAAAGCTATATCCCAGTGAAACCAATTGCTTAACCAGGGTTGTGTTGGCGCTCTCACTACCGTGACAATGAATATTAAAACCAGCAATACTCCTAAAGATAGAGTTTTATTAACTGGGTAATTGGTGATTCCAGAAAAAGTTGCGATCGCACTTTGAAGTGGTTTATCCAAAGGTTGATCAGACAAAACGTTTAAAATCTGCCCGATCGCATAAGGGACAACCAAATCAATAATTTCGTAAATGCTGGATGCTGTAATACTAAAAACACTCAGCTTCCAATCAGAGCGAAAGTAATTGACAATATCTTGAAATTTGGCCATGATGCACACCATCCAAGAGCGCGATCGTAAACTTGGAATTTATATACTACGCCTGTAGTACGAATGTAGTCAAGAGCTAGCTGACAAATCACTCTTTGGGAGTAGTTGATAGTTTTTGGGGAAAAATTCGAGGCTATAGCGGTAGAGAGCAACTGGTTGAGAAGCAGCTTGAAAGTAATCTGGATCTTGGGGTGAAAGATAAACAGCAGTAACTTGGTCTGCTTCAATCGCCGGATTAGACGTTGAAAGTTTATGATAAGCCGTAGTAGATTCTACAGAGTTTAAATAGGGGCGTGAACCACCTTTAAATAGTTGTTGAAACACTTCTGTAGTGATGATGCCATCAGAGGTAGTTTCTGTGGCCCGTGCAGTCACAATGGAAACTAGTTGCCGACTGCTACGCAAGAACGTAATTTGACGATTAGGTGAATCTGGATCTACTTTGACTGATAACACTCCTTCATCCCCTAAATAAGCCCGTGCCAAATTCAAACTATTAAATGCTCTATCTGCTACTAAGATGGGGGATTTGTTATCTATCTTAGGTAATATATTTAACCCAGTAGTATGTGGTTTCTCTTTCACAAATCTTACTACAAAACTCACAGGCTGATTTAATTGTCGGCGATTACCTTCAAACCCTGGAGTTACGATTTTTGGTGCTAAAGGTGCAGCTAAGTCTACTAAAGTACTTGTAACTTGCCAATCACCAGCCATCCATTCCGGGTAAACCAAATCACCCGAAGCTGGTTGCACTGAAGTTAATTTTTCCCATTGGGGAAAATTTGCTAACCGTTCAGCCAACTCTCCTGCAAAAGCTTCACCACCCCACAGTAGGAAAAAAAACAGCAAGCAACAACTCCAAATTCCCTTCATTACAAGCATTAGCAGTTTTGTCTTTAATGTTTATTATTTATCGATTAAAAATTAAAACTTTGTAGTGAGATAATTAGCCCTATCCCGAATTTATAGTGATAGCATGACATTGGCATTAGGCATGATTGAAGTTTATGGCGTTCCCACAGCAGTGGAAGTGGGAGATGCTATGTGTAAAGCTGCCCGTGTAACTCTTGTTGGTTATGAGAATACCGATTTGGGAAGAATTACCGTGTTAATTCGGGGGGTTGTGGGCGAGGTAAATGTGGCGGTGACAGCAGGACTAAAAGGCAGTGTTACGAGTTAACGGTGGCGAGATGCTTTCTTCTCATATTATTGCCTGCCCCCACAAAAATTTAGAATATATTTTACCGATTCATCGCAGCACTAATGTGGAACAATTCAGTGCAGATATCCGATTTCCTCCACCCTTATCAGTTTAGCTATATTAAATTTCTGCTGGTAAAGGTTGCCAAATATCTCCATAACGATCCCGTAAAGCTTGCCAAGCTTCTACTTGACCTGGTTCATATTCTCCCGGTTTACCCCATTGCAAAAATAGGCTTAAAGCCGATTCTTGTTTATCATCTAAAAACCGAATAGCATAGGTTGTAAAATTACCTCTCTTCGCTTCACCTGTTTCAAACTTGACCTGAATAATTTTATCCATATTCAAGTGAAACTCAAAACCTTCGGTGTGCATATTTGCGTATTTACCTTTGGGCAATTCTGCATAAAATAGCTTTTCAATTTTGCCCCGCGCTTCTAATACAGCAGCACTACTAGTAACAATTAAACGCAAAGTTCCTAGAGTTTCGCAAGCTGCTAAAAATTCTTTCAATGTTGTGGTCATTTGTCATTTGTCCTTTGTCATTTGTTATTTGTCCTTTGTCATTTGTCCTTCATCGTTTATTAGTTTTTTTACTAATGACCAATGACTATTGTTCATATCGTTCATAAGCAGCAACAATGCGCTGAACTAGAGGATGGCGCACGACATCTTTTTGGGAAAATTCGCAAAAGGCGATGCCTTCAACGTGTTTTAAAATTTGTAAAGCTACCCCTAAACCCGATTGTTGGTGAAGTGGTAAATCAGTTTGTGTCATGTCGCCTGTAATTACCATCCGCGAACGGAAGCCCAAACGAGTCAAAACCATTTTCATCTGAGCGGGTGTAGTATTTTGAGCTTCATCTACAATTACAAAAGCGTTATTGAGGGTGCGTCCCCGCATATAGGCAAGTGGTGCGACTTCAATTACACCGCGTTCCATTAAACTGGGTACTTTTTCGGGGTCGATGAATTCATAAATAGCATCGTAAAGTGGGCGAAGATAAGGATTAACTTTCTGCTGTAAGTCTCCAGGCAAAAAACCGAGTTTTTCACCAGCTTCGACGGCGGGACGAGTTAAAATTAGCTTTTCAACTTGATTGGCAAGGAGTGCTTGCACGGCGACAACAACGGCGAGATAAGTCTTGCCAGTACCAGCAGGGCCAATCCCAAAGGTCAGATCGCGTTGACGGAGTGCGTCGATATATTGACGCTGGCGGAAGGTTTTGGCACGAACTTCTTCACCCCGGCGATCTTTTGGCGAGGATATCTCGCTGTAAATCTTGTAGTTCCCCTTGCCGATCGCTATCTATAGCTTGACGGGCTGTTAAAATATCGGCACTGGAGATAGTATTGCCTTTAATCCAGAGGTCTTCAAGCGATCGCACTAATCGAGAAGCCAGATCAATTTGCCCTTCGGTGCCAGAAATCACTAATTCCTGTCCGCGTAAGACTAAAGTGGCTCCTGTTTGCCGAGATAGGAATTTGAGATTTTCTTCTCCATCTCCGGCAAGAGCGATCGCACTGGGAATATTCGGCAGCTGAATTGTGAAAGCACCTGCCATAGTATTTCTTAATTGGTGAGGATCTGTGTTTGACAAAGCTTAATTTTTTCTCGCTAACGGCGAAATTATGTTTTTATTACTTACATTTTGAAAAATATTTGCAACAAATTAATTGTCCGTAGGGGCGTACAGTTTGCCCTCATCCCTTAACCCCTTCTCCCATGTTGGGAGAAGGGGAACTGGAAAATTTACTCTCCTCTCCCATGTTGGGAGAGGGGCTGGGGGTGAGGGCATAGCCCCTACTAGTGAAGAATTCAAAAAAAGATTTAAAAATCTTTTGCTACTTTCCATTTTTACAAAAATTCTGAGCGGAGGTAACAACAACCGCTCAGATTTGCTCTCTAGTTTCAACCTAGCGGAGACGCGGTTTAACAATGGGTTTAGGCCCATCATTTGCACGCGGTTCTCTCTTAGTCGGCGGTGGCGATTCGCTCTTCTGTGTCTTCATCAAAAGACATACCCTCGCGGCCTGGAGTGGTGCTGCCGTAGATATCCAGGTATGCTGATTGCCCAGCTGCGGCTGCGGCTGCGGCAATTACTGTACGAATCGCCTGAATATTGCGTCCCCCTCGACCAAACACTTTTCCTTTATCTGTGCTTTCAAAGGCGATGCGAACCCAAACCCGATTAAGGGCCTGAGAAATTTCACAATCGACGCTTAATGTCTCTGGAGATTCCAAAAACGGATGCACTAAAAACCGAACCAGCCCAGCATAGTTAGGGCTAGCTGTTGGGAGTTTTGTTCCGAAATTATGATGCGGCTGTTGCACTGACCTGTTCAAAAACATTAGCTTTTACTAGAATGCGACGGACGGTGTCAGTGGGTTGAGCGCCTTGTTGTAGTCGCTTGACGATAGCGGGAACGTCTAATCGCACTTCATCAGTTCTGGGGTTATAAAAACCCAATTCTTCTAGGGGACGGCCATCACGGCGAGCGAGGTTGTTAATGGCGATAATGCGGTAACTTGCTTCCCGTTTTTTACCGAATCGCTTCAAGCGCAGTTTGATCATGATTGAAGAATCTATTCTCCTAATTGGTTAAGTATGCCGAAATGCTAATTTTAGCACTCGTCTAGCATTTGGTGCTATTAGTCATTGGTCATTAGTGATTAGCAAATTACCAATGCCCCATAACTAAAGATTGCCAAAGCCTTTTTTCTTTTTATCTTTGGGTTTTTTCTTTTTCGTACCTGGCGCACCATCATAACCCCGCCATCCTGGGGCAGGGGGACGATTGCCAGCACCTGCAAAGGCGTTACCCATACCGCCACCGCCACCAAACATTCCTGGCATTCCAGGGAAGCCGCCTTGACCCATTTGCTGCATGAGCGATCGCATTTTTTGGAAATCACCCACCAATTTCGTCACATCTGATTCTCTATAACCGGAGCCAGCAGCAATCCGCCGCCGCCGACTGGGAGAACTGGCTAATAAATCGGGGTCGTGGCGTTCTTGGCGAGTCATGGAGTTAATCATCGCCTCACAGCGCTTCAGTTGGGTTTCTCCCTGTTTGAGTTGATCGTCTGAGAGCTTGTTCATCCCTGGAATCATCTTGATCAAGCCTCCCAGAGAACCCATGTTCTTCAGCATCCGCAACTGCTTGAGAAAGTCAGTAAAGTCAAACTTTGCTGACAAAATTTTCTCTTGCATTTTCTCAGCATCTGCTAAGTCAAACTCTTCTTGGGCTTTTTCTACCAGGGTCAGCACATCGCCCATTCCCAAAATCCGCGATGCCATGCGATCGGGATAAAACGGTTGTAGTGCCTCGACTTTTTCACCCACGCCCACAAACTTAATCGGCGCTCCCGAAATCTTTCGCACTGACAGCGCTGCACCACCTCGGCTATCACCATCTAATTTGGTGAGAATCGCCCCAGTAATGCCGATTTGTTCGTGGAAGGTGCGAGTCAGATTTGCTGCCTCTTGACCAGTCATCGCGTCCACCACCAACAGAGTTTCATGGGGTTGGACTGTTGCTTTGATGCGGGCTAATTCCGCCATCATATCTTCGTCAATTTGTAGGCGTCCGGCAGTATCAATAATTACTGTGTTGACACCTTCTGCTCTGGCGCGTTCTACACCTTGTCGGGCAATTTCTACAGGATCTGCGTCGCTTCCTAGTTCAAATACTGGTACGTCAATCTGCTTACCCAACGTTAGTAACTGGTCGATCGCGGCTGGGCGATATACGTCTGTCGCCACCAACAAACAGCTACGCTCTAATTTTCTCAGATGTAAGGCTAACTTAGCCGTAGCTGTGGTTTTACCAGTACCTTGCAACCCAGCCATGAGAATAATAGTAGGCTGTTCTTGGGCTTCTGCGATGGGAACATTCTCTTCCCCCATCACCTGTACCAGTTCATCGTGAACAATTTTGATGAACTGTTGGTCAGGTCGCACTCCGGCAACCACCTCGGCACCCTGTGCTTTGGTTTCAACTTCGCTAATAAAATCTTTGACTACCTGGAGATTGACATCTGCTTCCAACAGGGCGCGGCGCACTTCGCGCAATGCATCTTGAATGTTGGATTGAGAAATTTTGTCCTGTCCCCGCAGTTTTTTCCAGGCGGATTCTAAACGGTCAGATAATGCATCAAACATAATGTAATTACAGGTAGTTCGCCAATGGGGAATTCTAAACCGCCGATGAATGCGATTTGGAATTTCCGCTAAAGTTTTAACGTGCTATCTACCAGCTTAGTATTTTTCATCGCGACTGTAGCAACCAGATACGGATTGATAAAGAGGCAGAGGGGCAAAGGCGAAGGTGGGTTTCCCTCTGGGCATAAGGGGCGGGGTATGGAATTTTCCCTCCCCCTCTTCATGGCGATCGCGCGTTTATGTGTAGCGCTTATTCGATGCGATAGATTTAGACTGAGCGAATCGCACCAATGATCTCGACAAGACCCCAACTATACAAAGATAGAACTTTTTCTGGAGAAATATCAATGATCATTTCAATGTATCAAGCTTCAGTACCAGTGTTTATCCACACACTGCATAACCTTGTAGGTATTCTTGAAAAAGGTGCTACATACGCAGAAACCAAAAAAATAGATCAGTATGTGTTGCTCAATAGTCGTCTATTCCCAGATATGTTTCCATTGTCAAAACAAGTACAAATTGCCTCTGATATAGCAAAGAGAGGTGCCGCACAATTAGCAGGGGCAGAAGCACCCAAGTTTGAGGACAATGAAACTACATTGCCCGAACTTGTTGACCGCGTTCAGAAAACTATCTCTTATTTAGACACATTAAAACCCGAACAAATAGATGGTTCGGAAGATAAAACAATTACCATTACGCAGGGTGACAAGAGCCTATCTTTTGAAGGAATGCCATTTCTCCTATATTTTGTTTTGCCAAACGTTTATTTTCATGTCACAACAACCTATGACATTCTTAGACACTGCGGTGTAGAGCTTGGCAAAAAAGACTTCCTAGGCAAGCGTTAACGTATCGCGGAAGTCCCGACCTTCAATGTACTCATAAGGTGGAGATTGTGAGCACTTCGACAAGCTCAGTTTTATTTTATAAAAAACCGTTTAAGCAAGTTGGAGTAACACTATGCACTTATAGAATAGCGGGGATCGGGGACTCTAATGATTGAATATTGGCTACTGCTGCGATCGCTAGTTCGTAATAATATTATGAATTAGGTAGCTACGGTAGCCAAGATGTTGCAGCGAATCAAAGTATACTCCTACTCGATATACCACTCGTCAAATTCATATATTGGTATTGCTCTTGCCGAAAAAGCATTGCACGGTTTACCTGTTGATATTGAACGACGACCAATTTATATACCCAAGGAGCGCGGGATAAAGGTAGCCGATCTACAAGGAAGAAGTGAAAGCGCCCTGTTATCGTCGTATCACAAAGAAGATTGTTTGCGGTGGGCGAAAAAGTACGGCATTGAAATTCGGCTCAAAGAACTTGAAGAATTTGGTAGGTGGGTCAAGCGTTGGGAGAAAATGAAGTTTGGTCGAACTTCCCGCGAGAGCCTATTACGCAGCTTGTGGAACTGGGAAGGAGCATCTGCTTGATGCCGCGTTCTTTCGAGCGACGTATATCGACCTTCTTGATGTTAACGATGAGTCTGTGATTAGGAAAGTTGCAAATGATGCTGGGTTGAATGGCGATCGCATTCTTGAATTAATCCACGGCGAAGCAGCAAAACTTGCAGCAGTGGCAGCCTTAGCTGAATACGAGCAGTTTGGCTGTCCCGGAGTCCCGACTTGGGTAGTGGGAGGCGAGAGATTTTGGGGAAAAGATCGCGTTGATTGGGTTGTTGAAAAGGTAAAGCAATTATCTTATTAAACTTTTTTGTAGAGCAACAACAACAGCTTGAGTGCGATCGCGCACTTCTAATTTTTGCAAAATCGCATGAACATGAACCCTCACAGTCCCAGGTGTGATGTAGAGTGCCAAAGCAATTTCTTGATTAGTTTTTCCAGCTGCCAGCAGTGATAAAATTTCTTGTTCGCGTTGGGTTAGGGGGTTGGAAAGTTTTGAGATATTTTCTGAGTTAGGTTCGCCAGGATCAGATGCAAAAGTAGAACGAATTTCTTTGGTTGCAGTTTCATCCCACCAAGATGCCCCAGCAGCGACAGAACGAAGTGCCAGCACTAATTTTTCTGCTGCCACTCCTTTGAGGCAGTAGCCTTGAGCGCCTGCTTCAATTAATCGGGCAATTAGAGACTTTTGGGAATGGGAAGTCAAAACTAAAACTGGTAACTGAGGATTTTGCTGCTTAATTTGGCGACAGGCTTCTATTCCGCCAATTCCTGGCAATCCCACATCTAGTAGCACTACATCGAAAGATTTTTGGTTAATTAACTCAATAGCTGTTTCTCCATCTTCGGCCTCAGCAATAATCTCTAAGCCAGTTTCTTGTTGCAATCGCACCTGCAAACCTAAACGAAAGAGTTCATCATCTTCTACTAGGAGAATTTGATTGGGTTAGATGGCATCTCACACAGTAAGAGAAGATTGAGACGGGTAAACGGGAAGCTTGAAAGCGAACATCGCCCCAAAAGGTACTCTGTTCTCTGCCCAAATTATACCGCCGTGGGCTGCAATAATTTGCCGAGATAGATAAAGCCCTAATCCAGAGCCTTTGGCTTGGCGTTGGCTATGTCCCTGGTAAAATCGTTCAAATAAATGGGAGAATTGTTCAGGCACAATACCTGCACCCGTATCCAAAATTTTCACTACTTGATAAGAAGCTTGCGGTTCTAATACTATTTCCACACGCTCACCGCGCCGAGAATGGTTGATAGCATTAACTAAAAGATTGGTAAAAACTCGTTGAAGTTGCAAAGCATCACCTTTAACCCATAGCGATCGCCGCCAATCAGATTCACCATAGTTAAGTGAAAGATAAACGCGACGGCTAGCTGCTAACTCCGAGAGAGTGCTAGCAGCTTCTTCTGCCAAAATAGCCAAATCTACAGGTGCTAAGTTAAGTTTTAAGCCTTCTGTATCATTGCGATAGATATCTAACAAAGTTTCTAGCAGTTGTAGGGAAGTTTGATGACTACGCGTCATTGTAGATAAAACTTTTTGCTGTGCCGATGAGACAGCACCAAATTTTTCTTGCTCAAAGGCTTTGAGAGTTTCAATTGCTCCCAGCAATGGAGTTTTGAGATCGTGGGTGAGAGTAGAAGCAAAATCTTCACGCACTCTAGACAATTCCTCTTGAGCTTCTAGCTTGGCACGAGTCAGGGCGATCGCTTCTTCCGAACGACGTAGGCGATCGCTCAAAACACCTGTGACAATCAATGCGATCGCTGCGATCGCTCTACTGGCGATCGTAGAAGCCTTCATGACTTCGCCACCTGGCATTACAAGATTCAGCATGGTTAGGCACACTGCAACGAAGGTAGCTTGAAAAGTGCCACGTCTCCCTAACCAGGAGTTTGCTAATAAAATCGGCCCTGTGTAGAGATAGCCAAACACATATTCAGTAGGTGTAGAGTACTCCAGAATTAATGCAACTACAAATAGACCTGCAATTAGCAAAGATTTGCCTAAAGGCGATTCTTTATGAAGTAATCTAACTTTGAAATCTACCATTTAAGGCATGATGGTTAATTTTTTATTATTTTAACTAAAAATCATATTTACCTAAATAGATTATACCAGATTATTAACCAATCAATGAAGCGTTTACCTAAAAATAAACGTCCTAAACGCTTAATGTATATTGCTCAATAAACACAATGAATAAAAAATAAACGCTGTTTTATACCATTCTATTACTTGTTTTAGCTCATATAGTTAATTATATTAATTAGTAACAAGTAGAGAACATTGTTCCTATTGTTATCTTAAATTGCAAAAATGCATTATGGCATTAGGTTTAATAAGTGTAAAAATTCTGAGCAACAGCTGCTATTGTGGCAAAGCTTTAACTAGCTTATCGTTGCCAGAAAGTTGCATAGTTCTCGGCATTTTTAGAAATAATCAAGTTATCCTAGCAAGTGCTGAACCCATAATTTGGTATGGAGATTATATACTAGCTATTGCTTTCAATTCAGCCTCAGTTCCCATGCTCAATTTTGTTCTTAACAAAAAGCATCCAGTTCACTATTTACCCAAAGAGTGTTTCATTAAAAATTCGACAATATAAAAATGTATCAGGAGCTTTTTTAAATTCATGTTACAAGGATGGATACAAATTGCTTTGACATTACTGATAGTCATAGCAACTACTCCCTTACTGGGAAAATATATAGCTCGTGTTTTCATGGGAGAAAAAACACTCCTTGATGCGCTAATGAATCCCCTAGAAAAAGCTATTTATGCCTTTAGTGGTATACGTCCCCAAGAAGAAATGACAGGTTGGCAATATGCCAAAGCTGTACTGTATAGCAATCTCGTCATGGGGATTTTAGTTTATTTAATCTTGATGCTGCAAGGATGGTTGCCGCTAAATCCTACAAATTTAGGTGCGCCAAGTTGGGATTTAGCACTACATACTGCTATTTCTTTTGTCACTAACACCAATCAACAGCATTATTCTGGTGAAACAACTTATACCTATGCCAGTCAAACTTTCGCCCTTGGGTTCTTGATGTTTACTTCAGCGGCGACTGGTTTAGCAGTAGGAATTGCCTTTATTCGTGGTTTAACTGGTAGACCATTAGGCAACTTTTACAGCGATTTGGTTAAGTCAATCACGCGAATTTTGTTACCCATATCTGTGATTGGTGGCTTGTTATTAATCTTAGCGGGTGTGCCAGAAACTTTGGCAGGCCCAGCCACAGCAACCACCTTAGAAGGTGCAACTCAAGTAATTGCCCGTGGCCCGGTTGCCCACTTTGAAATTATTAAACAATTAGGAGAAAACGGTGGTGGCTTCTTTGGGATAAACTCAGCCCATCCTTTTGAAAATCCCAACGGCTTTACGAACTTATTAGAAATGTGGGCAATGATTTCTATTCCCACAGCCCTGATTTACACTTACGGCATATTTGCTAATAACCGTAAACAAGCATGGCTAGTGTTTTGGATGGTCTTCGTCATCTTTGTCTTTTTAATAGGTGTTGCCGCAGTAGGCGAATTTCAAGGAAATCCCCTTGTTAACTCAATATTAAGAGAACAGCAACCCAACTTAGAAGGCAAAGAAGTACGATTTGGATGGGCACAAACAGCACTTTGGGCAGTCATTACCACAGCAACTATGTGTGGTGCTGTTAATGGTATGCACGATTCCTTAATGCCTCCAGGTGGATTTGCGACTCTCTTTAATATGTTTTTGCAAATTATTTGGGGAGGTCAAGGAACTGGCACAGCTTACCTATTTGTCTATCTAATTTTGGCGGTGTTCCTGACTGGGTTAATGGTGGGACGGACACCAGAATTTTTAGGACGCAAAATCGAGAAATCAGAAATTGTCCTAGCCAGCGTTGTCTTATTAGTTCACCCCTTTGCTATTCTCATTCCTTGGGCTATTACCTTCGGTTTTCCCGATACCCTTTCAGGTATTAGTAACCCAGGTTTTCATGGTGTTTCCCAGGTAGTTTACGAATACGCTTCCGCCGCAGCGAATAACGGTTCTGGCTTTGAAGGATTAAACGATAACACTCTGTGGTGGAACCTCAGCACCAGTGTCAGTATTTTGGCAGGGCGTTATATCGCAATTATTGCACTGTTACTTTTGGCGGATAGTATGTCCCGCAAGCAACCTGTTCCTATGACCACCGGTACTCTCAGAACTGACACTGGACTTTTCACAGGAGTTACAAGCGGAGTGATTTTAATTCTTGGCGCTCTTACCTTCCTTCCCGCACTTGTTTTAGGCCCCATAGCAGAAGCGTTTCTGATTGCCAGAGGTGGATGAAGAGAGCAGGGGGAGAATTTTGGAAGTTGGTAAATCATCCCGCAACTATGCAACGCGAAATATTTTCTTGTTTGCGCCTGTGCCTAATTTTTTTAAATTTAGGACTTACGCAAAATATCTCTCAAACTCTGATTTCTCCGTGTCCTCTGCGCCTCTGTGGTTCGTTATTCCGTAACTCGTGCGTAAGTCCTAAAATTAATTAATCAACAATGACACCATCTACAAAACTGCGACAAGAACGCAAACATACAACCAAAGCCAAATCAGCCGGACTTTACAAACGTGCATTTCAGCAAGCATTTGTCAAGCTGCATCCGCGCAATATGCTGAAAAATCCAGTGATGTTTGTAGTTTGGTTGGGTACGATCATCACAGCACTGGTAACAATTGCACCAAACTTATTTGGCCCAACACCTGGTGACAATCCCAGATTATTCAATGGTTTAATTACCCTGATTCTGTTCTTAACCGTTGTCTTTGCCAACTTTGCTGAAGCTGTAGCTGAAGGACGAGGCAAAGCTCAAGCAGATGCCTTGCGATCGGCAAAATCCGATGCTAAAGCCAAAAAACTCCTTGCTGATGGTTCCACCCAAGAGGTTAGTTCTACAGCCTTACGTCGTGGCGACCAAATCAAGGTAATTGCTGGAGATATTATCCCTGCTGACGGGGAAGTGATTAAAGGCATTGCCTCTGTAGATGAATCTGCTATTACAGGAGAATCAGCACCAGTATTGAAAGAACCAGGGTCAGATATTGCTAGTTCCGTAACTGGAGGAACGCGTATCAACTCTGATGAACTGATAATTCGGGTCACTTCTGACCCTGGAGAAAGCTTTCTTGACCGCATGATTAGTTTAGTAGAAGGAGCTTCTCGCAGCAAAACACCCAATGAAATCGCCTTGACGGTTTTGTTGGCAGTTCTTACCCAGGTGTTCTTGGTTGTGATTGCCACTTTACCTACAGTGTCAGTCTACGTCAACTCACCTATTAGTATTGCCGTACTCATAGCCTTACTTGTGGCACTGATTCCTACCACTATTGGTGGATTACTAAGTGCTATTGGGATTGCTGGGATGGATAGAGTTGCCCAGTTTAATGTAATTGCGACTTCTGGACGGGCGGTTGAAGCCTGCGGGGATATCAACACCTTGATATTGGACAAAACAGGTACGATTACTTTGGGAAACCGTTTGGCAGAGGAATTTATTCCCGTTAACGGTCATTCTATGGAGAAGGTAGCAAAGGTTGCTCTAGAATCAAGCATATTTGATGAAACTCCAGAAGGAAAATCTATTGTCAAACTGGCGGAAAAATTAGGGGCAAGATTAGATTTTGACCCCAAACAAGCAGAAGGTATTGAATTTTCTGCCAAAACGCGGATGAGTGGCACTGATTTACCCAACGAGGTGCAAATTCGTAAAGGTGCAGTGGACGCGATTAAAGGATTTGTGCGATCGCGTAATGGAAAATTAACCCCTGAACTTGATACCACTTTTGAACGAATTTCTCGATTAGGTGGTACTCCATTAGCACTTTGTAAAAATGATGAAATCTTTGGTGTAATTTATCTCAAAGACATCATTAAACCGGGTATTCGAGAACGTTTTGATCAAATGCGGCGAATGGGAATTAAAACCATTATGCTGACCGGAGATAACCGTATTACTGCATCTGTGATTGCCGAAGAAGCAGGAGTTGATGACTTTATTGCCGAGGCTACACCTGAAGACAAAATTGAGGTGATTCGGACAGAACAAGCCCAAGGAAAACTCGTAGCCATGACTGGGGATGGTACTAATGATGCCCCAGCTTTAGCTCAAGCAAATGTAGGTGTGGCAATGAATACAGGTACTCAAGCGGCAAAAGAAGCTGCTAATATGGTAGACCTTGATTCTGATCCTACTAAGTTAATTGATATCGTCACGATTGGTAAACAATTACTGATTACCCGTGGCGCACTCACCACTTTTTCTCTTGCTAACGATATTGCCAAGTATTTTGCCATTCTTCCGGCAATATTTGCGGGTATTGGTGTTGGCACTCTCAATATTATGGATTTGGCAAGTACCCAATCTGCGGTTTTATCAGCTTTGATTTATAACGCCTTAGTGATTCCAGCGCTTATTCCATTAGCACTGGCTGGGGTTAAATTTCGACCATTAACCGCAGATCAACTTTTGCAACGCAATATCTTTATCTATGGACTTGGTGGTGTTGTGATTCCTTTCATTGCCATCAAAATAATCGATCTTTTGATTGTGTCCATAGGTCTAGCTTAGTCCAAAACTCTGCGTTACTTTGCGTTTACCTCTGCGTCCCTTTGCGTTTCAATTCACTATTGTAATTATGAACAATGTATTTCACTTTATTGGCGAAAAACCAAATCGCATTCCTTTATCTCTATTTTTACTGCTTTGCTTGAATGTACTTCTAGCACCAGCAGTACAAGCCGCAACACCGTTCGCAATATCACGTTCTGCATCTTATGCTATTGCCCTTTTAGGACTCATGACTTTGAGTGTGAGTATTTATTTATTTGTAGTCATTTTTCAACCGGAGAAATTCTAATGAGCCAACTCAGTAAAGCTGTTCGTTCTACTTTAGCTTTGTGGTTACTAACAGCCTTCCTCTATCCTTTATTCATGCTACTTTGTGGACAGATAGCATTGTCTTTTCAGGCTAACGGTAGCTTAATCACTAACAGTCAAGGTACAGTTGTAGGCTCTGCCTTAATTGGTCAACCTTTTAATAGCGATCGCTATTTCTGGAGTCGCCCCAGCACTGTAAAATACAGCATAAGCCCAGAAGTTACAAAAACCGGGATATCAGGAGCTAGCAACCTTGCACCCAGCAATCCTGAACTACTCAAACGCATTCAAGTGGAAGTAGCACGACTGAAACAAGCCAATATACAACCAACTGCTGATTTAGTTTATACTTCTGGCTCCGGTTTAGATCCCCACATCAGTATTGCAGCAGCCCAAGCACAGGTGCGGCGTATTGCCAGCACCCGTAATTTGAATCCAGCCCAAATTCAAACTCTAGTATCTCAAAACATCGATGGCAGATTCTTGGGAATTTTTGGTGAACCTGGAATCAATGTTTTGCAGCTAAATATGGCTTTGGATGCTTTACAGCCTGCAAGTTAACTTCTTGAGAGAGCCAATCAAAAAAGCGATTAATTGCTCTGATTACAGTCCCAATAAACGATTAACTCAAAAAAAGTAACCCTGTCATTCTCTCCCAGCTTTCTAAATTAACTATTGCCAATTTACCTAATATCTTGTTAATGATTCATTCTCATAACCCATCTCCCGATAGTTCTTATATTCGTCCTCACCGACGTGGGAAACATAAGATTTTTATTGGTATGGCTCCCGGTGTCGGCAAAACTTACAAAATGCTAGAAGAAGCACATCAACTCAAACAAGATGGAATTGATGTAGTCATCGGTATCGTAGAAACTCATGGGCGCAAAGATACGGCAATGAAAGCTGCTGGAATAGAGGTAGTTTCCCAAAAAGCCTGCATCCATCAGAACGTCACTTTACAGGAAATGGATACAGACGCAATTTTGCAACGCTCTCCCCAATTGGTTCTAGTGGATGAACTTGCTCATACTAACGTTCCTGGTTCTCAACGAGAAAAGCGCTATCAGAACGTGGAAGTAATTTTGTCTGCTGGAATTGATGTTTACTCCACTGTCAATATTCAGCATTTGGAAAGCTTAAACGACTTAGTGGCAAGAATTACAGGTGTGGTGGTGCGAGAGCGCATTCCTGATTATCTACTTGATGAAGCTGATGCTGTGGTTGTCATTGATGTTACTCCAGAAACTCTAGAAGAGCGCTTACGAGAAGGGAAAATTTATGCTCCTGAAAAAATCGAGCAATCCCTGAAAAACTTCTTTCAGCGTCGTAATCTCATTGCTTTAAGGGAACTAGCATTAAGAGAAGTAGCAGATACTGTTGAAGAAGAAGCAAACACTTCCAGCTTAGTAGGACAAACTTGCAATGTTCACGAACGAGTTTTAGTATGTGTATCTACTTATCCTGATTCAGTGCAGTTGCTACGTCGAGGCGCACGCATTGCCAATTATATGAATGCACGACTATATACTGTGTTCGTAGCACGTCCCAAACGTTTCCTCACCAAAGAAGAGAGTTTGCATATCGATACATGCGAAAAATTATGTCGAGAGTTTGGTGGCGAGTTTTTACACTTCAAGAGCCAAAATATCGCCAATAAAATTGCTCAAGTTGCAGTAGATTATCACATTACTCAAATTATCATTGGTGAGAGCCAGCAGTCTTCATGGAAAAGATGGCTCAAAGGTTCTTTCACACAAAGATTGATGGAGTTAATTAGGCATCAAAAAATAGATTTACATATTATTGCTACCGAGAAATGATTTAATCACTACATCTATAGACTTAAGTATTATAAATCGTCATCTGAGAGTTCCTATCAAGCTTTCAAATGACGACTTCGCACACGTTCAGGCTACCAGTAGGAATTGCAGCAATTAATTTTTGTGTGTATTCCTCTTTGGGTTCTAGGTAAATACTTTCGGCTGTGCCTTCTTCAACAATTTGACCGCGATTCATGACTAAAATGCGATCGCTCATAAATTTAACTACACTTAAGTCGTGAGAAATAAAAATATAAGTTAGCTGAAAGTCTGACTGTAATTCTTTGAGAAGATTTAATACCTGCGCCTGTACGGAAACATCCAGTGCTGAAACTGATTCATCACAGATGATAAACTTAGGATTTAATGCCAAAGAACGGGCTATGCAAATCCGTTGGCGTTGACCACCAGAAAACTGATGGGGATAGCGGTTAATTGCATCTGCACTCAACCCCACTCGTTCCAAAAGTTCAATTACTCGTTGGCGTCGTTGTTGCTTGGTCTTACCAACAGCATGAATTAACAATGGTTCCATCACCGCGTCCCCAACCTTCATTCGTGGATCGAGGGAACTGAAAGGATTTTGAAAGACTATTTGCATTTCTCGCCGCAGTTTTTGCAACGCTTCTCCTTTGAGGTTGGTAATATCTTGTTTCTCAAAGATAATTTGACCACTCATCGGTTCAATTAATCGCAACAAGGTTCTGCCAAGGGTGGTTTTACCGCAACCAGATTCTCCCACTAAACCTAGTGTTTCCCCTGGTTTAACATCAAAGGAAACGCCATTAACTGCCATAGTGTAGCGTTTTGTACCACCAAACGCCCCGCGTACTGCAAAACCAACTTTCAGGTTGCGGATTTGCAGCAGGGGTTCCTTTTGATCGAAGTTTGCTAATCTTGCAGCAGTCTCTTCCGTGGTGACTTCTGTGGGATGTGCGGGTTCTTTAGGCTGAATTACGACTTGTCCCGTTGCTGTCTCTTCTACACTCATGTAGTCAGAAACGGTAAGTAATTTTTGAGGACGGCGGTTAAGTGTCGGGCGACAGGCTATCAAACCTTTAGTATATGGATGCTGGGGAGTGCTGAAAATTTGTTCAGAAGTACCAGATTCGACAACTTTGCCTTTGTACATCACCGCTACTTGGTCAGCAATTTCTGAAATTAGCCCTAAGTCGTGGGTGATGAAAATCATTGCCATGTCACGGCTTTGTTGTAGTTCTCGCAGTAACTCCAAAATAGTTGCTTGCACCGTCACATCCAAGGCTGTGGTTGGTTCATCGGCAATTAAGATTAATGGATTGCAAGAAATTGCCATTGCAATCATCACCCGTTGCAACTGACCCCCAGAAAGTTGATGAGGGTAGCGTTTCAGCATGGCTTCTTTGTATTCTTTAACCAACCGTGGCAACTTTAATGGATCTAGTTTTGCTGAATTGCTGTTGGTTTGATGCCAAGTTTCGATACACTGCTTCTGTATTTCCTCATCGCTAGGTAGAAGCTTTACCTCTTGCAAACCTGCGATCGCAATTTGTCGTGCTTGGGATGCTGACACATTTTGATGCCGCATAATCGCTTCTGTTAGCTGAAACCCAATGTCATAAACTGGATTGAGCGAACTCATCGGTTCTTGAAAAATCATGGCGATGTCGCCACCCCGGTGTAACTGCATTTGCTCAGGAGGCAATTTTACCAAATCGATGGGGTTGGCATTCTCCTGTGGACGAAACCAGATTTCACCGCCAGTAACTATACCCGGAGTCTGCAACAAACCCATCACTGCTAGGGCTGTAACTGATTTACCACTCCCCGATTCTCCTACTATTCCGAGAGTTTCACCTCGATGCAGCCCGAAGGAAATACCATCCAAAGCTCTGACAGTGTTGCCATCACTGGGAAATTCAACTTGTAAATTGCGAACCTCTAGGACAGTTTCTCTCATAGGAGTTGGGTGTGAATCTTAACTGAAAATTATTTGGATTTTAACAATAGTTTTGATGTATATGTAGGTAAATTTGGTTTTTACACTCCTTGGCAGTTTTTCAGTACTTATACCATTTCTTTGTAAGGCTGCGCCAAATTTCCTTTCTTCCTTTGTGTCCTTTGCGCCCTTTGCGGTTCGTTTTTTTCCTTATACTTAAGTTTTAATATGGTTTAGCGCATCTTCATACAGAATTGGTATTAGACCTGAACTATAATTTACATCACATACTTCCACAATATACACGCATTTGCGATGTAGAACTGCTTTTCAAAAGGTCTGAGTTCGTAAGAATTTAACTACTTAATGGGTAATAGACATCTCCGAAAATGAATGTAGAGACGTAGCAGTGCTACGTCTCTACAAGGATTCTGGATAACGCATATTTAATTTCTGGAGATGTCTAATGTAAACCAGAAGGTTGCCCCTGCATCCAATGAACTATTCACACCAATTTCACCACCGTGAGCATTGATGATTTGCTTACATAGGTACAACCCCAATCCTAAACTTACAGAATTGCGAATACTTGCACCCCGAAAGTAAAGGTCAAAAAGCCGAGCGCTTTGTTCTGGACTAATTCCCACGCCGTTATCACTAACAGTACAATAAATGTTGTCATCCTTACGGATAGCGTTGATGATCAACAGCAATCCAGGGGGATTATGTTTCAAAGCGTTAACAATTAAGTTAGAAAAAACTCGCCATAGTTGGGTAGGATCAGCATCCACCAATGGTAAATCTGCGGATACCAGATTTGTCAGCTTGGCCTGATTTTGTGCTAGCAATGGCTCTAAATCAGCGATCGCCGCTTGGACAACTGTCAGTAATTGTACTGGCTGACGTTGTAAAGCAATACCTTGCAATTCGCTGACATGAGCTTCCATCAATGAATTAATTAAATTAAGTTGGCGATCGCTACTTTGAATCATCCGCTCTAAAATTGAGCGGGAAACCGCAATATTTTCCTCTGAACGGGCAAGCAAATTCTTCAGCACCATTAAAGTACCCAGCACTGGGTTGCGTAAGTCGTGGGAAACTGCATGGAAAAATATTCGTAATTCTTCTTCAGTTTGCTTGCGCTGGGTAATGTCTTCAATTAGACCTTCGTAATAAAGTAGTTTTCCTTGTTCATCACGCACTGCATAAGCTTTTTCCGAAATCCAGACAATACTCCCGTCTCGGCGATAAATTTGAGATTCAAACTCCGAAATACTGCCATACTTTTCCATCAGACGCACAAATTCTGCGCGGCGGTTCGGATCAACGTACAGTTGCTCAATATCAGTGAAATTTACTGTCACCTCCTCTACCAAGGAGTAACCATAAATACGTGCTAATGCCGGATTTGCTGTAATGTAACGTCCATCGGGACTGCTTTGAAAAATTCCTTCAACGGCGTTTTCAAAAATGCTACGATATTTCGCTTCGGCAACCTTGAGTTTTTGATACGCAGATTCCACTTCTTGACGGGCGTAAAACTCAGAACGTTGCAGGCGATCGTATAGATAAACACCGATATTACATATAATACAAAACCAAAAAATGTATAAAATGAACGTTATATTATATATTTCTGGGTGATCGGGGATTGGTGTTTTTAGTCCGAGTGCCGTATTCACACCAAAATAATAAATCAGTACACTCGCTTGAGTCAGTAAGTGAAGAATCCAGCAGACGGGCATCAACACAGCTTGACTCAAGAACAGCAGCGACCAACCGATGGTATCGGGTAGTGCGAAACCTGTAAGAGTTGCAAACAACTGCGATCCTAAACTAATTGACCAAGAAGACCCTAAAAATAATAAATCTGGACGATGACGACCTAATTTGGTTTTATGCAAGGCAAACCAGACTAGTACACTCAAAAGCATTGCAATATTAATTACAAGGCGTTGAGTTCTAATTACGTCTGGCAGCTTCTGCAACTCATGAAAAGGGAAAAATAAGCCGTAAATGTCTCGTAAAGTAAAAGACAACAGACAGATCAGCGCCAGCCATAACCATAAACGCAATCTCTGCCACAAAAAACGGTTACGCCAATCTTTGTAAAGAGTAGCGATTTTGTCTGCTGTTGGTGCAGAAAAGGTTCTTCTCCACCAGCTTTGTGCTGTTGTAAATGGAGTAGCTATTAGCATTCGAGCAACTTTGCCCATACCGTCGAGGGTGTTTCCCTAACTCAACATTGCTATCAATAACACCCTCTCATTTTTTGGTCAGTTATGGGCAATTTTTTCCGGATGAAGTTGCTACAGGTAGTGTAAACCAGAAAGTTAACCCACGCTTGCGGTTACTGATCACACCGATTTCGCCGCCATGTGCCTTAATAACTTTCCGACAAAGATACATTTTTAAGCCAATGCTTGTGGAACAGCAATCTTGAGGATCGCGGACATGGAGATCGAAAATGCGATCGCACTCTACTTTACTCATTGCCACACCGTCATCTTGAATCTGAGTGCGAATCATTCCCGCCTCAACTGTAGCACTCAGAGTAAAATTTAACCCTGGTGGATTATTTTGTAAGCTATGTGCGATTAGATTTGTCAAAACTTTCTGCAACCAAGTTTCATCCGCCATCACTAACGGTAAATCTGCGGGAACTAGGTTCTTCAGAGTCGCTTGATTTTGTGTGAGGATTGGTTCTAAATGGGCAAATATTTCTCTCAGTAGGGCGCTAAATTGTACAGGTTCGGGTTTGATATCAATACCCTGTTGTTCACAGGAATTAATTTCTAGCAATGAGTTAATCATCGTTAGTTGGCGATCGTTTGCCTTGAATCATCCGCTCGATAATTGAGCCAGATACTGGGATTGGGGATTGCGAATTGGGGATTGGGGATTGGGCATGGGAAAAAGGAAGAGGGGAAAGACTTGCTGTAATTTTCCCCCTGCTCCCCTGCTCCTCTGCTCCCCTGCTCCCCTGCCCCACTCCCTGATTTAACAAATTCTTTAACACCATCAAGTTACCCATCACCGAAGTTCGTAAATCGTGGGCAACTGTATGCAAAACTACATCTTTGACGCGATGTAATTTTTCAACTTCTTGCATTTTCTGCTGCAACTGCGCTGTTCGTTCTTGTACTTGGTGTTCTAAATTAGCGTTGAGTTCTGCTAGTTTTTGGCATATTTGGCTTTGCTGAATGGCGATCGCTACTTGTTCTGACATCTGCTGTAACAAATCAATTTCTATTGGCTGCCATTGACGCGAACCTGAGCATTGATTGGCAATTAACGCCCCAAATAATTCGTCACCTAGCATAATTGGTACAGCCAAGGTAGCCTTCGTTTGGAATTTTTCACAGTGTGCTTTGACTTTCGCAGATACTGTTATTTGCCTTATGTCTTCAACGACACGCACAAGATTATCTTTTAGTAAATTCCGCAATTCTTGGAGATAATCTTCATCATTAGTAGACCAACCTGAGACTGATGGGTATTTGGGATCTACTGATTCGGCAAGAGTTCTGACTCCTAAATTGGCATTATTTAAACCAATGAAAACTCGATCTGTTTGTAAAAAGTGCCTGACTTCCGTTACGGTGGTTTGGAGAATTTGCTCTAAGTCAAGGGAAGAGCGAATTCGCACTAAGGTTTCTGCCAACAAGCGATCGCGTTGGGCTGATAGGCGAAATTGCGCTTCTACCTGTTTGCGTTCTGTAATGTCGTGATGCACCGCTAGGATGGAAGGTACACCATCCAAATCAATCACTTCGGCTGAAAGCAGCGTTGTAATTATCTCACCAGACTTTTGCCGAAATTCAACTTCTAAGTTTCGAGCGACTCCTGTAGTTTGCAACTCCTGCACTAAGTTTTGGCGATCACGATCGTCTACCCAAAGATTTAACTCAAAAGAAGTTTTACCAATCGCCTCATCTCGCTCATAACCAGAGAGTTTCACAAAACTGTCGTTAACTTCGATAAAGCGTCCTTCGTGCAGCGTACTAATAGTAATTGAATCGGGGCTACAACTAAAAGCTTTAGCAAATTTTTGGGCCAGATTTTGTAAGGCTACCTCTGCTTGTTTGCGTTCTGTAATATCTCGGACAATTGCTAGTACCTCATCTTGACCACTCACTACCAACCGTGCTTCATAATCTCTGACTCCCAAAGGAGTTGTTAGTTTATATTCACAAGTTTGCAAAGTTCCAGAATCTAAAGTTTTAGCCATTGCTTCCAGGCTAATTGCTGCAACATCACTAGGCAATAACTCATGCACATATTTTCCAACTATTTCTTCTCTTAAAAGAGTGACATTTGCTCCCTCACTTTTCAAATCTAGATACTCGCCATCACGACTGATGCGAAACATCAAATCGGGGATAGCATCCAAAATGGCTTTATACCGCGCCTCACTCTCTTGCAACTTTTCTTGAGCTTCTTTTCGGTCTGTAATATCTATGACTAAGCCATTCCAAAGCAAATCGCCTGCTTCTTGTAATTCTGGTTGCGAAGTACCTTGAATCCACTTAAGTTTGCCACTTGGCGTAATGATCCGACCTTCCCAATGCCAAGGTGTAAGATTGGTGCTACAAACAGCAATAGATTCTGCAAAAGCTTTTATATCATTTGGATGAATCAGTTTGCGTAGCACCTGAAAGTCTGCCTGTATAGCCTCTGGTTCTAATTCATACAAATATTTACAACCAGAACTAACATAAGGGATAAACACAGAACCATCCCGCCGTTGCAGAATTTGGAAAATCATCCCCGATAAATTAGCAGCAATTGTTTCCAACAGAGTGATATTCCCTGGTGGAAAATCTGGTTTATGTAGTGATTTTACGATTTCATCCACTCTTCGACCCTTTGATATATAAGCAATTGACATAATATTCAAGGCAATCATAGCCATTATCAGAGATTTTCGGCTGTCGGCACGATCACTAACAGCAGAAAAAGCAGCTCTACTTTCAGAGTAGTTGTGGATGCTGCGATCGCATTCACCCAATCGGGTGAACCAGTTGCCAAAGAGGGAATCAATAATATAATAATTGGCAGCGTGTGCGATCGCTCGATATAATTAACCCCAAAGAATTTGATCAACAGCTAAGAATTACTGCAAGCAACGACTGATTTATATAATCCATTGGCAAGATTTGAAACGTAACTAACTCATGATGTCATCGACCACGGGGCGGGGCGATCGCTAACTTGTGTTTAGGCTGAAACATCACTTGCGCTGCGGATGTTTTCGGCAAATGATTTGACGATCAAAATATCAGATATATACAAATCTCAGTAATTAACATATACATTCTCCGCAAATATGAAGAGTATGCAAAGATTTTGCTGAAAAGATAGACATATAAGTAAATATTCGGTATTTAGTGATTATTGGGTTATTTAGATGTTTCCTGTTTTCTCGCTAGACATTGTGAGCGATGCCTACGGCGGCAAGCTACGCCCACATCGGTGCATAAAGATTCCTTCTTTTATACCTTGTCAAGTGTTCTCTATTTTCAAACTAGTAAGAGTTATGCGTTGACAAATCAACTCAATTTTTTCTGGCACTTAAGACTTAGATAGTTCTCAATACTTGGATAAGTCATGCTTACAATCTGTACGACAGAGTGAATCTTGGGCAAAAGTTCTTCACTCTCAAAGGCAAAATAAAATCTACCAAAAGCTTCAACTTTTGGCAAATTATTTGTCCCCCGAAACACCACTAACTCGATTATTGACAACTGAAGTTACTCCAAAAATCAATTCAATCAGGTAAAAGTTATGGCAATTATCATTGGAACCAGCGGTAACGATACCCTACAGGGCACTTACGATTACCCCGACAACAGAATATACACCGTAACTGGTGGCGGTGGCAAGGATATATTTTTTTACGAAGACGCGTATTTCGGTTATATCAGCACAATGACTGATTTTGGTGGAGTAGGTAAAGGAACAAACCCAACAGCAGCAGCCATTGCCGAAGTAGATACCCTAAGTTTCCAGGGCAACAATGATTACACTGCCGAAAACTTGCTCCTCACCCAGAATGACAACAATCTAGAAATCAAATTTCAAGGGCAGTTCGACGCTGGCAAAGTCATCCTGCAAAACTTTGCCTTCGAAAACCTGGATAACCTCAGCAAATCGACTGGAGCCACTGTAAACTTGGGGAATATTCTGTTTTATGGACAAACTAGCATCACCGACAGCTTTGATGTCTTCAATGCCAACTCCATCCAAAGCACTGTCTTTAGAAAAAACACAGTCACCTTCCTAAACGACCTCAACAACAATGTTAGCGGCTTTGACAATTCAAATGATGTCATTAATGGTCAGGGAGGTGATGACATTATTAATGGCTTAAGCGGCAATGACATACTGAGGGGTAGTGCAGGCAATAATACCCTCAATGGTGGTGTTGGTGATGATACCTTGAGTACTAGCGATTCACAAGGTGATAACTTGCTAAATGGAGGCGATGGCAATGATTATCTTACAGCCTCTGGCCGAAATTATAGCAGCAACTATGACCGACAAAGTTATGACGATCGCTCTTTAGGCAATAATACCCTCAACGGTGGTGTTGGTGATGATACCTTGAGTGCTAGCGGTTCACAAGGCGATAACTTGCTAAATGGGGGCGCTGGCAATGATTTTATAAACATCTCTGGGGCGAGATTTGATGACGGCAATTTTACGTACTCTGACTCTCGCTCAAATGGCAATAACACCCTTAACGGTGGTGCAGGTGATGATACCTTGAGCGCTAGCGGTTCACAAGGCGATAACTTGCTAGATGGAGGCGATGGCAATGATTTTCTCTCCATCTCTGGCTATCTTTATGCAAATACTGGCTCCTTCTCTGACTCTACCTCAGATGGCAATAACTTGCTAAATGGGGGCGATGGCAATGATACTCTCACAGCCTCTGGCGCTAGTGGAAATAATACCCTCAACGGTGGCAATGGCGACGATATCCTTACGGGTGGTAATGGCGATGATAGCCTCGCAGGTGGTGGTGGACAGGATAAATTTGTTTACAACAACGGCTCAGAGTACGAGAACCCGTATAATGAAAATATTGTTAACACTAACACTGTCACTCATACGATCGCCGATTTTGATGGAGTAGGTAAAGGAACAAACCCTACAGCAGCAGTCATTGCCGAAGTGGATACTCTGATATTGCAAAACTATAGTGGTTTCACTGCCGAAAACTTGCTCCTCACCCAGAATGGCACAAATTTGGAAATCAGCTTTCAAGGATATGGTAATACCACATTCATCCTGGAAAACTTTGCCCTGGAAAATTTGGAAAACCTCAGCAAATCCACTGGAGCCACTGTAGACTTAGGCAATATTCTGTTTTATGGGCAAACTAGCATCACAGATAGGTTTGATGTCTTCGATGCCAACTCCACCCGAAACAATGTCTTTAGAAGAAATACAGTCACTTTCCTAAACGACCTTGACAACAATGTTAGTGGCTTTGACAATTCAAATGATGTCATCAATGGTCAGGGAGGTGATGACATTATTAATGGCTTAAGTGGCAATGACATATTGAGAGGTGGTGCGGGCAATAATACTCTCAACGGTGGCGATGGAAATGATACCCTCGAAGGTGGTGCGGGCAATAACACCCTCAATGGTGGCAATGGCAATGATTCCTTAAATTTATACTCCCCATCTACCTTGGTGACTCAAACAGTAGATGGCGGAACAGGTAACGATAGCTTGTCTGTCAGTTATAGCAGTGCTACCACAGGAATAACTTCGACTTTCGATCCGATTACTAACATTGGAGCAATTTCTACAACGACGGGCACAACAGTGCTTAACTACAAAAATATTGAACAATTAAATATCACAGGTACAGCCTACGATGATTATCTTGTGGGAAGCAATGGTAATGATACGCTCCGTTCAGGCAATGACGGCAATGACACAATAAATGGCGGTGTCGGTGAAGATTTCTTGGATGGCTCGTCAGCAGGGGATAATCTCGTCAATGGAGGCGATGGCAATGATTATTTGCGGGTCTATGCTGATTCCTATTACGACGAATTAGGAGAACTTGTTTCGCCTCTGGTATCTGGCGATAACACCCTCAACGGTGGTGTTGGTAACGATGCATTGAGTATTTACAGTTCAACAGGCAATAATTTACTAGATGGGGGCGATGGCAATGATACTCTGATAGCCGTAGCCTCTAGCTATAGTGCAAATAATACCCTCAACGGTGGTGTTGGTAACGATTATTTGAATACTAGCGGTTCAAATAATCTACTAGATGGGGGCGACGGTAATGATTTTCTCTCGGCCTCTTACGGCAATGATATCCTCGAAGGTGGCAATGGCAATGATACCCTCGAAGGTGGTTACAATAATGATACCCTCGAAGGTGGTGACGGTAATGATATCCTCGGAGGTGGTGAGGGTAATGATAGACTCTATGGAATGAGTGGTACTGATACCTTTGTTTTCAATAGTTTCTATGATGGAAGTTTATATGATGGAGGACTTGATACTATTTACGACTTCAACGCCACTAATGAATTAATTCAGGTATCGGCTGCTGGCTTTGGTGGGGGATTATCAATTGGTGTACTTTCAAGTAGTCAGTTTACAATCGGAATATCTGCAACCACTGCTACTGAGAGATTTATTTATGACTCCACTACAGGTGCATTGTTCTTTGACAAAGATGGCAGTGCAAGCGCATTTACTCAGGTACAGTTTGCACAATTATCTGCTGGGTTGTCATTAACTAACAACAATTTTCTGGTTGGTTAATCAGTAATTAGAATTCCATCACACAGCAACAAGCAAAATCAGAAATCTTAAAATGCGAGGTGTTGAAAATAGCACCTCGCATTTGATTGCTCAATACAGTCAACTTTTAACAAACCAAGGCGATCGCGTCCTCATACCAATTCACGAAAAGGCTGATACACATAGATTTATCGTAGGGGCAGGCATTGCCCATTGGTGTCAACTTAAGCTAAAAGCCTTTTCAAATCTCGTTTCCAGCCTCTGGGCTGGAAATGCACTTCAATTGCGGCTCTGCCGCCAGCAAGGGAGGCGGAGCCTCAACGACAGGCATTCCCAGTCGGAGACTGGGAACGAGGCTGCGTAGCTAACGATTGAAACAGCGTTTACAGTCAGGAGAGGAAATTGCTCATGCAGTTTACGAAACCGGGTATGGTTCAAGTAGCCAACTGTATGAGAAAGCATCTAAACAACAGAGAATGACACCAAAGACTTACCAACAAGCTGGAAAGACAATCAGCATTGTCTATGCGATCGCTCCATGTCCACTAGGATATTTGCTTGTGGCAACAACAGAGAAGGGTATCTGTGCCGTTAAACTAGGTAATGAAGCAGACAAGCTTGAACACATTTTGAACCAGGAATTTCACCAAGCGCACATCATACGTGATGACCACACACACAAGGAATGGATACAAGCAATCCTTGACTTTATTGCGGGAGGTGAAACACATCTCGATTTACCGCTTGATGTCCGTGGTACAGCATTTCAAAAACAGGTGTGGGAAGCATTACAAA
Organism: Nostoc cf. commune SO-36; assembly: GCF_023734775.1. Classification (NCBI taxonomy): domain Bacteria; kingdom Bacillati; phylum Cyanobacteriota; class Cyanophyceae; order Nostocales; family Nostocaceae; genus Nostoc; species Nostoc commune. The sequence goes on from NZ_AP025732.1 coordinate 3,689,303, forward strand.
AAATTCCATACAGCGAAACCCGCACTTACACTGATATTGCTCGTAATATTGCCAAACCCCAAGCAGTCCGTGCTGTAGGTAATGCTTGTGGAGCTAATCCGATCGCGCTGATTGTACCGTGTCATCGGGTGCTGAGGAGTGATGGCAGTCTTGGTGGTTATCGCTGGGGAATTGAGCGCAAACAAAAACTGCTTACACAAGAATCGAAATTTCTCAAAGATGGCTCAAATACCTGAATTAGAATCGCTGACGGAAGAAAGTCTTACCCGTGGTTTAATGGTGCTTGCCAATCTCGATAGCGATTTGGCTTGGATTTTAGAAACATTGGGGCCTCCACCAATGTGGCAAAGACAACCGGGTTTTGCAACACTGTTGTGCATCATTCTGGAACAACAAGTTTCCGTAGCGGCTGCAAAAGCTGTATTTACGCGACTATGTGGAGTTGTTGTAACTTTAACGCCAGAAAACTTTCTGATATTAGATGATGCTCAATTAAAAGCGATTGGATTCAGTCGGCAAAAGATTTATACTGTCGTGGGTTGGCTCAGACCATCGCAACTGGTCAACTTGACCTAACCAAGCTGGAAACAATGGATGAAACTACTATTAGAACTGAGTTAAAGTGCCTCAAAGGTATCGGAGACTGGACAGTTGATATTTATTTGCTCATGGCGCTGCAACGTCCTGATGTCTTTCCTAAAGGAGATTTAGCGATCGCGATCGCTCTACAAAAACTCAAAAATTTAGCGACTCGTCCAACACCCGCACAACTAGAAGCAATAACACAGCACTGGCGACCGTGGCGAGCAGTTGCAGCAAGACTTTTATGGCATTATTACCTGAATAATCCCAAATAATTGCTCTTTCTCCCTTCTCTACGAGACGCTGTGCGTTCACGTAGTGTCTCGTAGAGAAGGCGCACTTGGCGGTTAGTATAATAGAGTATAAACTAAATGGCAGAAAATCAATTAAATCTAACACAAGAAAAGCCTGATAAAACTTCAAACCTCCTGCCGATAATCATAGTAATAATTGCATTATTCGCTTTATCTTCAACAGCAATATTTATTAAAATTTCTCTTAGAGAAATGAGCGCTGTTGCTACATTATTTAATCGTTTATGGATAGCGACTATTATCTTTGGTTTATGGAGTGGAATTAACCAAGCACATATTCAAATTACAGAAGATAAACCTGTATTACCACAGCAGTCCTATCCAATCAAAGAAATAGGTTTATTAATCGCAGTGGGTCTAGTTCATGTATTAGGTCGATTATCTTGGACTTGGTCGCTAACTCAGACTGGTGCTGCTAATGCTAATGCTTTAGGTAGTCTCAATCCGCTATTTACTACTTTAGGAGGATGGCTATTTTTTAATCAAATTTTTGGGCGTAAATTTATCATCGGTTTGATCTTAGCCATAATCGGTGCGATCGCAGTTGGATTTGAAGATTTATTGCGCTCCAATAACAATATTACAGGTGATGCTGTTGCCCTCATATCATCGGTTTTTTATGCAGCGAACTTTTTACTTATCGAGCAGATACGCAATAAGTTTTCAGTTCTCACGATACTTCTGTGGCGTTGTGTGATTGCAACTACATTGATGATACCAGTGGTACTAATCTTTGAAAAACAAGTTTTTCCAGTTACTTTGTCAGGGTGGTTAGTAGTATTTGCACTAGCTTCTATTTGCGAAGCTTTGGGTCATGGGCTAATTATATACAGCCTCAAAAACTTTTCATCAGGATTTATCTCTTTACTCTTACTACTCAATCCCGTGATTGTTGCAATTCTTGCTTGGATACTATTCTCGGAAAACTTGAGTATTTTTAACTTATTAGGATTGTCTCTAATTTTAGTAGGTATATATCTTGCAACTTCTAATAAAGAATCTATACAATCTAAAGTTAATACCCATATCCAATCTTCAGCAGAAAGCGAATCTTAAAAAGTTCTCATTCAGATGCGGTATAAAATTATATCGCAAGGTGTAGGGGCACGGCATACCGTGCCCCTACGGGTGTACCTTACTGGTTACAGTTTACCAGTGAATACCTTTTGGGCCGGGCCTGTCATATAAACTCGTTGGTCGATTTCTGACCATTCAATTTGCAAGGGGCCACCAGGTAATTCTATAGTTGCAGTGCGATCGCATTTCCCAGTTAACACTCCAGCCACCAAGGAAGCACAAGCACCAGTCCCGCAAGCTAATGTAATCCCAGCACCCCGTTCCCATACCCGCATTTTCAAATAGTCATGGCGTACCACTTGCATAAATTCGGTATTTATGCGTTGCGGAAAAACTGGGTGATGCTCAAATTTCGGGCCGATGGTTTCTAGCTCAATTGCTGCGACATCTTCCACAAAGGTAATGCAGTGGGGATTTCCCATATTTACACAGGTGACATCCCAAGTTTTCCCCGCCACCTCTAATGGCAGAGAAATTACTTTTTCTTCAGCGGGTGCAAGAGTGGTGGGAATTTCGCCAGCGAGTAACTTGGGTAAACCCATGTCTACTTTAACTTGACCATTAGATAAGAGTTGGGGAGTCATTACACCACCCAAAGTATGAATGCGATATGAATCTTTATTCCGGGATTCGCCCTCTAAATCTGCCAAAAAGCCAGCTAAACAGCGAATGCCATTGCCACACATTTCTGGTTCTGAACCATCGGAATTAAAAATCCGCATGGTGTAGTCCGTGCCGTTTTCTCCCGGTAGGGCAAAAATTACACCATCAGCACCGATACCAAAATGGCGATCGCACAACTTGATGGCTTGCTCTGGAGTCACTACAGGCAATGATGACAAGCGATTGTCAATCAAAATAAAGTCGTTGCCTAGACCATGATACTTAGTAAATTCGATTGCCATTTCTTCAAGGATGAATTATCAAGGATTAGTTACTCTTTATTTTGCCTTGTAGGTTCATCTTTACTAAAAATGCTTACCGAATTTGACACCACTTTACCCAGTATTAGACAAGTCCAAAACCTGATTAAACAAACAACCCCAGTAGAGTTAAAGCTGCTGACTGGCGATGTCCTCACAGGAAAGGTTTTATGGCAAGATCCACAGTGTATCTCTATTGCTGATGAAAACAGTCAGTACACCGTTTGGAAACATGCGATCGCATACATCAAGCCGAAAACAACTTAAGAGAGAAAGTTGCCTTTTATTGCTGGGTAGTGCTAATAGCGCTCTCAGCAATACCTCCATCCCCCCCTATTAAATTACTATTAAGGGCTAAGGCTGCAATCGTTTTAACAGCGAGTGTTTTAGAAGAAGAGAAAGCGATCGTTTTTTCAGTCGGGTGTAATGATTTTCTACGTAAACCTTTTGCAGAAAATACTATTTTTAATACACGGGCGAAATATCTGGGTGTCAAAAATATATTTGCTGAAAATAATTCTTAAAATTTGGAATATACAAAAGGAAATTCTATAACATCTAATAATCTAATTTGTATGTCTCAAGAAGGGATTAATCAATTCTATGAAGTTGCTTTAGAGGATGTTTGAAAAGTATTTCGCTGTGATTTTAGGTACTTAGCGATCCCCCCTAACCCCCCTTAAAAAGCTACCGTGTATACACAAGTCTTAAAAACCTAACTTGATAAGACTTTCCTCGTTTATCTCATTCCCATGCAGAGCATGGGAACGAGATAAACGAGAGAAGAATGGAAAATCAAACTTTTTTTGACTTGTGCATACACCGTAGCCTTAAAAAGGGGGGAACCGGAATCAAAGTCCCCCTTATTAAGGGCGATTTAGGGGGGATCTAGAACGTTTTAATACCTACAATAGGACTTTTCAAACAACCTCTTACAATCAAATATTAATCTTTTTATATAATTAATTAGAAATATTACAAGCTTTTAATTAAAATCTTAACAAAAACTATACGTAGATTTGAATTTAAAAAAATAGTTTATTTAGTTGAATATTCGTTCATAATTATTAAATCATATCAAGTATTTTATGTTTAAATACCTCAGATACATTAGTGTTTTTCTGATTACTGTTTATTTGCTATTTGCTTGTCATGCTTCAGCACCAACCGAATTTAAACGCTCTCCGTTGAAAGTGGTATTTGCATCTTTTGTTGGGGAGTATCCAGGTATCATTGCTCAAGAAAAAGGATTCTTCAAAGCCCAAGGTGTAGATGTGGAACTAATTCATAAACGATACACCCAATTGGGAAGAGCAAACTTCAGTGCAGGTAAGTATGACGGTATTTCATTATCTTTAGGAAGTATTATCATCTTGAGTGCCACAAATCCAGATATACAAGGCGTGCTAGTTATAGATGAATCAACAGGAGCAGATGTGGTGGTCGCCCAATCACAAATTAAAATCGTCGCTGACTTGAAAGGGAAAAAACTGGGCGCAAATCTAGGCGGTTTTAGCGAAGTTTTCGTGACTGAGATGTTTAAAAGTGCCAACTTAACCAGCGATGATGTGAAGTTGGTTAAATTAGAAGCTTTAGAAATTCCTCAAGGACTGAAAAATAATGTTATTCAAGCCGGACACACTTGGGAGCCTCATCTTTCTCAAATTATTAAATTAGGAGGACATATCATATTTACCAGCAAACAAACTCCTGGCTTGATTGTAGATATGATTATTTTTCGCGGTGATACAGTCCGCGATCGCCCCGAAGACGTTCGTGCATTTGTGCGAGGATGGTTACAAGCCGCAACCTATTGGAGGGCAAATCTTCAAGAAGGAAACGCGATCATCAGCAAAGCCTTAAAAATTCCTAGCAATACAATCTCTCTAGAGGGAGTAAACTTAACTGATTTAGCTCAAAATCAAAAATTATTTCAATCTAGTAACCCTAACTCTATTTACAAAACTGCCAAGATATATGCAGACTTTTTTATTCGCTCGGGAAACTTGACGCGCATTCCTGAGCTAGAAAGTTTGTTCAATTCTTCCTTCTTGAACCCTCCCCTCTAGTTTAAAGCCATGCAGCAGACTTTTTTGGGCAGCATTCGGACAAAGTTGATCGCCTCGTTTCTGATTGTTGCTTTGATTCCTTTGCTGTTATTGGCATTTATCAACAAACAGACAACTGAAAAAGCACTAACTGATAACGCTCAACAAGCCCTATCTGCGGCGGCTAACGAAACCAGTAACAGAATAGATGCTTTTATTGATGCAAATCTCAATGCCGTGCGTGTAGAGGCGCTTTTACCAGGTTTGGCACGCTACCTCAGCCTCACTCCAAAACAGCGAGATGACAGCCCCGAAATGCAATTGGCGACGGAAACATTAATTCGTCTCAGTCGCAAAGATATGCTGAATATTATCTCTTATGCTTTGCTCGACTTAAAGGGGAAAAATGTCTTGGATATACTTACACTCGACATTGGCAAAGATGAATCAGTTCAAGATTATTTTAATAAACCACTGCAAACTGAGTTCTCCTTTGTTTCTAGCATGAAGCGATCGCCGAAAATTACTGACCTTGTTACTCTCTATTTTAGCAGTCCGGTTCGCAATGCCGAAGGAGATATATTAGGTGTATTGCGTGTCTCATACAATGCTACTGTTGTTCAACAGTTAGTAAATCGAGAAACTGAACGATCTGGAAAAAAATCTTTTGCTATTCTTTTAGATGAAAACAATATTTATCTAGCACATAGTATTGCACCAAAACTGCTTTTTAAATCCATTATGCCTCTGCCTTTAAATGTGGTAACTCAATTACAAAGGGAAGGGCGTTTGCCTAATTATCCTATCAAGGAATTGACAAATAATGAGTTAAAACTTCAGCAAGCATTGGATAGTAAACAATCGTCTTTAATTGCATCTTTGTCAGGAACAGGTAATCAGGTTAATCTGATTGCGATCGCTCGTTTAAAATATCAACCTTGGTCTGTGTTGTTTGCACAGCCTCTTGCTATTGCTTTAGCACCTGTAGAAAAGCAAATCCGTGACGCAATGTTTCTATTTGCATTTATCGCTTCAGCAGTGACAATCATCGCTTTTTCTATTGGACAACTGCTAACAAAGCCAATAATTTATCTTACCAATATAGTTTTCCAGTTTACCGCAGGTAACTTAGATATCCGCGCCAAAGTTAGCTCAAAAGACGAAATAGGCCAACTAGCTAAATCGTTTAACAACATGGCACTTCAGTTACAAACATCTTTGGAAACTTTGGAACAACGGGTACAGGAGAGAACAGCAGAGTTAGTAATTGCGAAAGAAAAAGTAGAAGATGCAAATCAGAAACTAGAACAACTGGTAAATCTAGATGGTTTGACTAAGGTGGCTAACCGTCGCTGCTTCGATGGACGACTGCAAGCAGAATGGAAACGCCTTGTACGAGAGCAACAACCCCTGTCACTGATTTTATTAGATGTTGATAAATTCAAATCTTACAATGACTACTATGGTCATCTTGGAGGCGATGATTGTCTAATTAGAATAGCGCAAACAGTGCAACAGACAGTTTCATCGTCCTACTGATCTCGTGGCGCGTTACGGTGGAGAAGAATTTTCGATACTCCTCCCCAATACTGACTTAGCGGGGTCAATCAAAGTAGCAGAAAATATTCAACAAGCAATCTACGATCAGGCTAGGGACTTGCAAGAAAATAAAGTACCAGCTAAACAGGGACAATAGTAATATCCCATTTGGGTAATGTTTCAGAACGCTGCCATTGGGGTTGGTATTGTTCTAACTCTTGCGAGAGAACCTTGATTCCTTTGTGATATGTGGTTTGAACCAGATGTACAATGGGAGCAATTCCTTTCCAAGTCATATTGGCGGCCCATTGTGCTGCGGCGGCAACAGAATCTAAAATCGCACCATTCCAATAGTTCTCCAAGGCAGCCCAACACCGCTCTATTGGATTGTACTTGCTATGGTAAGGGGGATAATAAATCAGTCGAATTTTTAAATTAATTGCACAAGACAACTCAACCATGCGTTTGATAAATTGTGTGCGGTTACTGCGAGTAGCGGCACCGCCATCAAGATCAATCACCCACTCATCAAGTTCCAGGTAATTGTGTTGATTCTCATGCCACCAAGCGGTTAAACAATCGACGATAAAATCACTGGTTTCCGCCGACTGACCCAAGTAAATCGATAGCTGGTCATTATGTGTATTGAGAATGCCAAAGGGAACTAAGACTGATGACCACTGTGTATCGTGGTCATCAGCAGCTTTCGCCTCCATTGTCCGAGCTTTACCGCCTCTAGAAAGGTTGCCAATCTTCACCTTAGCTTTAGTATCTATAGACACTCGCAACGATTTGGGGTTTTCATCTGATGCCTGATTCTCCCGGAACACATTCTCGAAAATGGCATCAGTTTGCGGAATCTTTTTCAAGGGTTTCGTTTTTTGTGTTTTTTTAGGCGATACCTTAAGCGATGAGAATTTCTCCACAAGTTTGACGAGATGGCAATTCGCTCTCGTTATAGCCATGAACACTTACTAATGACTTCTCTTACTGCTCTGGCACTAATGCGGGCATACAGAAAGGTCGCATTGAATTTTAGGGTCGGCTTGAGCTTGAGCATCCACCAATGAACGAATATCTGCTTCTAAGTTGGGCAATACCTCAATACTATTGTGTCGTCCCCTTGCCTGATAATTCTCTACACAGACTATCCCCGTCCGCCTTTCATGCAAGCCGAGTTGCACACTCTGGCGATTCCATCCCATAACGGTTTCTGCAATGCGTGCTGAACTATCGAAGTAATCTTCGGTAACTTTTGCCATGAAATCTCGTTTGCGATTGCTAGTCAGTTTCTGTGCTGCATCTTTAAAGGTCGATTTGATGGTGTCGGTGAGCATGAATTGAGGGATTCCCATTCTAGATATTTAAACTAGGCGCGGACAGTTCACCGCTTCTTCTCTTCTAGAATGGCTGGTATTTTATTTTCTTGCAAGTCCCCTATTCCCCATGTACGGTCTGATGTCAAGAATATCGTTACCCTTAGTTTTGGTATTACTTGTGTCATACCCACTTACGACATCAAGCCAGATACACTCATCGCTTCAGCCGATAAAGCACTTTACAATGCTAAACAAAAGGGGCGCGATCGCTATTGTACTCATTAGATATAGCCTTTTGACCCTAGAATCCCCCGTTTTGGGGGGAGTGTCAAATTTTTCTATTCCAAAAGTAATAAAACAGACATCAATCAAATAAACGTCTAATATAATTAAATTCTTATATATATAGATTAAGATGATTGTGGAGTTAGACAATCTCCCTTCTTATTGCCAAATATTTAGTTCTTGGCTAGCATCCGGCTATCAAGATGAGTCATGTTTACTGCGGGGGCAGGCATTGCAAGAGGCTTTAGGACTGGGCAGAGGGCAAAAGCTTAAGCAATTTGGAATATAAGTTTTTGGTAGCCAGCCAAGAACTAGAGCGTCGCCAACTTCAGCAAAAACTAGAAGCGAAGAATGAAGAATTGCAGCGATTAAGTACTATAGCTACTATCGATTTTTTAACTCAACTAGCTAACCGCCGGCGATTTGAAGAGTATCTTCATATTGAGTGGCGGCGCATGACACGCTCACAACAGCCCCTCTCCCTCATCCTTGTTGATGTAGATTTCTTCAAATCCTACAACGATACCTATGGTCATCCAATGGGTGATCGCTGTCTTATTAAAATTGCTAGAGCCATCAAAGATGTTGTTCAACGTCCTGCTGATTTAGTTGCCCGTTATGGTGGGGAAGAATTTGCTGTAATTTTGTCTAATACAGACATACTTGGTGCGGCTCACATTGCAGAAAAAATTTGCTTTGCTGTACGGAAACTGGCAATTTCCCATGAAAATTCACAAATTAGTTCTTATGTAACCGTGAGTACTGGGTTAGCTACAGTAATTCCAACATTTAACTCTAGCTTTCAAAAAATAATTGTGGCGGCGGATAGAGCATTGTATCAAGCAAAGGCAGCAGGACGCGATCGTGTCTGCTTTCAAGAGCAAACTGAAAATCTAGAAGTAAAGCGGATTGCAACTCTTGCAAAGCTGTTCCTCTCAGATAAGTTGTTCATTAGAGAGGAATTATGGCTCTCCATACAGAAATCCCAGCAGATTAGGGAGCAAAACCAACAGCTTATCAAGCAAATCCAACTGGGTATGCAGAAAAACGGCCAGATTATGCAGAAAAGGCGCCAGATTATGCAGAAAATCTGACAGGGAAAAACTGATGACCAATGACTAATGATTAATCCGACAAATTATCCATAGGCAGAAACTCTTTGAGCGCTTCTGCTGAGGCAGCTTTTACCACTGGAAGAGAAAGGGGTACTGAAGTGGCGATCGCAAATAACCCTTCTAGTTGACTCAGACCTGTCAAGCCACCACATAATAATACTTGGTCGCCAACTCGCAAGTCCATACCGCCATCAGGATAGCGAATAAACTTACCATCTCGCCGGATTGCTTGTACCTGTACTCCATATTGCTTGGCGATATCTAAATCTGCAAGGGTTTTACCAAGCGTTGGCGTATCTGCATTGACTGTAACCCACTGGCAAGCACTATTTTCTCCAGGAACAGCAGCTTGTCCCTTAGCGAATTCTGCTAAAGCCGCCAGTTCTTCATCTGCTCCCACTACCAGCAAGCGATCGCCTTCTGCCAATTTGGTTTGATTATTGGGATAATCGATTTCATCGCCGTTAGCGCGGCGAATTGCCATTAAACTCGCTCCTGTTAGATAGCGCATATCTGCTTCTTCTATGCTCATGCCAATTAAGGGCGAATCATCTGGTAAAGGATACCAGCGCTGATTTAAATCACGCGTAGCTTGGCGCAAATCACGAGCAACTTCAGTCGCAGAACGCTCTGGGCGAAAATCTAAATAATGATCGTTGCGGATTTGCTGCATTTCTTGTTGCACGACAGCTGACGACAACAAACCTAAACTAGTTAATAAATGAGTTGCCATTTCTAAGCTGGCTTCAAACTCTGGTTGTACAACCTCTTTTGCTCCCAATTGATACAGCACTTCAATATTTTTATCCTGGGTAGCACGGACAACCAAATCTAATTCTGGGCGCAATTCCAAAGCGCGTTTCAAGCAAAGACGGGTACTCATGGGGTCTGGAAGTGCGATCGCCATTCCTTTGGCATGACTCACCCCGGCGGTTTCCAGAACGTGTAAACTTACGCAATTGCCATAGACATAAGACACCCCAGCCTCACGCAACTGCTGAATTCTACTCTCTGATTGGTCAATTACCACCACAGGTATGTCGTGTTGCAGCAACAACTTCACTAAATTTTTGCCGACTCGTCCATAACCGCAGACTACCAGATGATCTTTGAAGGGCAAATCTTCCGACACATCCCGTACCTCATCTTCTTGTAAATACGGTTTCAACCAGGGCATTGATTCGGCAAAGTTAAATAAAAATGGCACTAACCGCAATACAAAGGGAGTAAGCATGAGAGTGACTGCGGTGGTTCCCAAAATTAATAAGTATATCTGCCGAGACACCAGCCCCAAAGACTGCCCTTTGCTGGCGAGAACAAAGGAAAATTCCCCAATTTGCGCCAGTCCCAAACCGGCGATTATCGCTGTTTTCAAAGGGTAGCGGAATAATTTTACTAGGGGCGTGATAATTAAAAACTTACCTACGAAAACTATTGCCACCAACGCTAAAATCAATTCCAGGTTGTTCCACAAAAACACTGGGTCAATTAACATCCCAATGGCGGCAAAAAATAAACTGGCAAAGATATCTCGCAGTGGTTCGACATAAGTCAAGGTTTGATCGGCGTACTCCACCTCAGAAATCATCAAACCGGCGACAAATGCCCCCATTTCAATGGACAATCCTAAATACTCTGTTAACAGGGCAATTCCTAAACACAGGGCTACAACTCCTAATAAAAATAGTTCTCGGCTTTCAGTCCGGGCTAACAGTCGCAACAAAGGCGGTATCAGCCAAATTCCCGCAGCTACTGCACCGGCAGCAAATAAAGCAATCCACAGCAGCGCTGTCAGCACAGCAATACCAATGGTTTCTGCTGGTTGGTTGAGGGCTGGTAAGACTGCTAACATTAATCCTAATGCCAAGTCCTGTACCACCAAAATTCCCAACATTACTTGTCCGTGCGGCGTTTCAGTTTCGTTGCGCTCCATCAAGCACTTGAGGACAACCGCCGTGGAAGACAAAGACAGAATACACCCCAAAAACATCCCCTTCGCAGGTAAAGCTCCCCAGGCTCCGCTTAACCCGCATACTACAACTGTCACCAAAATCGTTAGAGCAATTTGGAGTCCACCACCGCCAAGAGCGATCGCTTTTACCTTTTTGAGTTCCGCTAAGGAAAATTCCACACCCAAGGCGAATAACAAAAAGGCAACCCCGAACTGTGCCAGAGTCTCTACTTGAATAAGTTCTTTAATTAATCCCAGTCCGGCTGGGCCAATGATCATCCCGCCAATCAGATATCCAAGCAACACGGGTTGTCGCAAAAGCGCCGCCAACAAACCACCACAGGCGGCAACGCCTAGAACTAAAACCAAATCAACAATTAGCCTAAAATCTTCTTGCACCAGTTTTAAAAGAACTATTAAGACCTATTAATTCAGCATACAAAGTTTTATGATCTCAAACAGCTTGTTTGGTGAAGGAGCGAGAGAATTTGCATATTGGGCAGGGAGCAAGAAGGATGTGGGGCAATAATCAATAAGAGAACTCCACAGAATAATTGATCCTATGATAAGAGAAAGATAAATTCAGTGTGCAGTCTAGCTCATGTATCCAAAATCTATCATTCAACTCACCGCGCACCTAAAATCTCTGTACATCAAAACAGCGAAAAAACTCAAGGGAAGTGACCGAAGACAATTCATGGCAGAAGTAGTCAAAGGTTTGGGAATAGGTGGACAAACTGTGGCGGAAAGGGAGTTGGGATGGAATAGGCGCACTATCCGTAAAGGGATGCAGGAGTTAGAGAGTGGTCAGCCTTTTATTGATGGTTTCAGGCGTAGTGGACGCAAGCGGGCTGAAGCAAAATTATCAAACTTGTTGAGGGATATAAAATCGTTAGTAGACCCACAAAGTCAAACTGACCCCAGTTTTAAAAGTATACGTTTGTATACACGCATGACGGCAAGCGAAGTCCGTCGTCAACTAATTGAACAATTTGGTTACACAGAGGAAGAACTACCTTCATCAGAAACAATTCGACGAAAATTGAATGATTTAGGCTATACCTTAAAAAGAGTTCTGAAAACCAAGCCTATCAAGAAAATTCCCGAAACAGAAGCGATTTTTGAACAAGTTGAACAAATTAATAGTGAAGCTGACAATGACCCTCATACTCTGCGAATTTCCATTGATGCTAAGGTAGCAGTTAAGATTGGAGAATTTGACCGTGGGGGTAAAAATCGAATGCCAACCATCTCAGTAGACCACGACTTCCCGACGGAGATAACTCTGATTCCCTACGGCATTTTTATACCTGAATACAACGAGTTATTTTTATTCTTTGTTTCTTCCAAATTAACCGCTGATTGTATTGTTGATTTGCTTGAAAGCTGGTGGCAAACTGTCAAACACAGATTTGCTCATATTCAAAAACTGGTGATTAATCAGGATAATGGACCTGAAAATAATTCTCGCCGCACTCAATTTATGAAGCGGATTGTAGATTTTGGTACATCATCTCAACTGACGTTACAACTTGCTTATTATCCGCCTTATCATAGCAAATATAACCCGATAGAACGTTGTTTTGGCTGGTTAGAACAGCATTGGAATGGTAGTTTACTTGACACTGTTGAGACTGTACTGAATTTCGCCCAAACTCTCACATTTAAGGGTAAAAATCCGGTGGTCACATTGGTAGAAACAGTTTATTCTACAGGAGTTAAACTTACTACCTCCGCTATGGCAGAAATTGAAACACAGATTCACCGCCTCCCCAATCTCAGAAAATGGTTTGTAGAAATTTTTGCTAAACCCACATAGCTATTGGATCATTTTTTTTGTGGAGTTCTCTAATGCGATCGCTAACTAGCCCAAAAATTATGTTTGTTAAGCAAAATTTCACCCAACTAAAACAGCTGCCGAAAAAAGCCAAAAAACAAATCACGAATTATACCTTACTTCCCACTCATCGCCCAGAGTTGATAAGCTTAAAAAAAATAACTGTTAAAAAATCTAAAAATTTTAGTAAAAGTACTCACTGCATTCGCCAGACTTGTATTTTTAGGTAAATGTAGTTTTTTAGATATTTGTAAAGTATCGGGGAGTCTAGTAGATGAAGATACTGGTATTGAGTTGGGAGTTTCAACCAAGGATTGTTGGGGGAATTGCGCGGCACGTCGCAGAGTTGTATCCAGAACTGGTAAAGCTAGGATATGAAATTCACCTGATTACAGCAGAATTTGGTCAGGCATCGATGTACGAGGTGGTTGAGGGAATAAAGGTGCATCGAGTGCCAGTTCCACATAGCAACGACTTTTTCCACTGGGTAGTAAATCTCAACCTGAGTATGGGAGATCACGGCGGAAAGTTGATCTTGGAGGAAGGGCCGTTTGATTTAATTCATGCCCATGATTGGTTAGTGGGAGATGCGGCGATCGCTCTTAAGCATAATTTTAAAATACCACTCATTGCCACAATTCACGCTACCGAATACGGACGCTACAACGGTATTCACACAGACATTCAAGGCTATATAAATGGTAAAGAAACCTTACTGGCTGACAATGCTTGGCGGATTATTGTTTGTAGCGACTATATGCGCCAAGAAGTAGAACGAGCGCTACATAGTCCTTGGGATAAAATCGATGTCATTTATAACGGTATCCGAGCCGAAAAGAAACAGCATCACGTAGATTTTCATGCTCTGGATTTTCGCCGCCAATTCGCCACAGATCATGAGCAAATAGTTTATTACCTCGGTCGCATGACTTACGAAAAGGGTATACCTGTATTGCTCAATGCCGCACCTAAGATTCTTTCCCAAATGGGAGGTAACGTTAAATTTGTAATTGTTGGCGGCGGCAATACTGACCATCTCAAGCGCCAAGCCTGGGATTTGGGAATTTGGCATCATTGTTATTTTACAGGTTTTCTCTCTGATAGATACTTAGATAGATTCCAAACTGTCGCTGACTGTGCTGTTTTTCCTAGCCTTTACGAACCCTTTGGAATTGTGGCTTTAGAAAGCTTTGCTTCTCGTGTTCCTGTAGTAGTTTCTGATACTGGCGGTTTTCCAGAAGTGGTGCAACATACTAAAACAGGTATTGTGACTTGGGTAAACAATTCTGATTCTTTAGCTTGGGGAATTTTGGAAGTGTTGAAAAATCCCGGATATCGGCAATGGCTGGTGGATAATGCTTATGAAGATTTAGAGCGACGCTTTAGCTGGCCCAAATTAGCCAAGCAAACCGATCAAGTTTATCAGCGAGTTGTGGAAGAGCGATCGCAAATTGCCTGGTAGTAGGCTAGCAAAACTAGGTTACAGCAGTTTTCTTTTGCATGAGGTACAAAGTCACTGGTTTTGAGGCAGAAGGCAGATCGCGCAGCGTGTCGTAGACAAGGCAGGATGGAAGAAGAATAATTTGATTTGTGAATCCTTGGTTCTGTACCTCATTAGTTGCGAAGTGCTGTAACTTACGAGGATCTACTTGGAAAATGCTTTTACCATCTTTCCGTGTGCATTGTATCTAAAAGAGAAGCGCTATAAAGGACACAACCAATGTGTAGATTTTCGCATAGTAGCGTAGAGATTAAAAAACAGTACAAGACCTGTACGCTGGAAATTTTACCCTCTCTAGTGCGACAGTTAAGCTAATGCGCGTTTAGATTGCATATTTTTCGTTAAGACTGTCATTTGTTATTGATTATTTACAAAGGATGACTGATAAATGACTAATGACAATGGACAAATTTCACGAATAAATAAGCAATTAAGATGCGTCATAGCCTAGCAATAATTGCAGTTTGTCCAGAAGCTTAGTATGACAAAGGCATTCCCAAGCATAGCAAGGCGCTTGAAAAATACAGGAATCAAGTTGTTGAAGATGGGAACCTCTCTAATAACCCGTTTTATCGAAAACTGGAAACGCTACTTTCTGGGTGACACTGTTGATGTTGATGTTGATGTCCGTCCCTCCTCCTCCCTTGATGTCCGTCCTTCCTTAATGGGGGCCAGTCCTGAGTTTGGGTGGAGGTGGCCCCGATGTCGATGATGCTATTCAGTGGATGATTAACCAAGTTCGAGGAAGTAGTAACTCCGATAATAGAGTTAATGTTGTAGTTCTTCGCACTAGTGGTACTCACGATTACAATCGGCTAATTTATGCCATGAAAGGCGTAAAATCAGTGGAAACTCTTTTGGTTCGCAATAGACAAGAAGCAAACAAAGCCGAGATTTTTGAAAAAGTCAAAAATGCTGATGTAGTTTTCTTTGCTGGCGGCGACCAATGTCAATACATCCGCAACTGGAAAGATACCAAGCTTGAGGCTGCCGTCAAGTCAGTTTACCTTAAGGGAGGTGGTATTGGTGGCACAAGTGCGGGTGCAATGATCCAAAGTGATTGTGTCTATGATGCTTGCGCTTCTTCTGAAAAGGGCATTGAAACTAGAGATGCACTTGAAGATCCTTACCGAGATATTACTTTTACTTACAACTTTTTCAATTGGAGTAATTTGAAAGGAACTATCGTAGATACACACTTCGATAGGCGGGAAAGAATGGGTAGAATTATGACTTTCATTGCCCGTCAAATTAAGGATGGTGTATCTAGCAGTGTTTTAGGTATAGCGGTTAGTGAAAGTACATCGGTTCTTGTCGATAGAAACGGTTTGGTGAAAGTTATGGGTAGGGGTGCGGCATACTTTGTACTTGGCAATCATCTGCCGGAAGTATGTGAACCCCGAACGCCTTTGACCTTTTCCAATTACAAAATTTGGAAAGTTCGCAGTGGCGACACCTTTTAATCTTAAAAACCGACCAACTTCTGGGTACTATCTCAGGAGTGTTAAGAAGGGACGGATTGATTCAAATCCGTATTGAGTGGGGAGCAGGGGAAGCAAGAGTGGAATAACTAATAGACATCTCCGAAAAAGAATGTAGAGACGTAGCACTGCTACGTCTCTACAAGGTTTCTGGGTAACGCATATTTAATTTCTGGAGATGTCTAATGTTTAATGCCTAATGACCCCCTCCATGCCCAAAGTTATATTTATTCGATTATGCAAATTAGATGTTTTCTAGCTTATTTTTGAACAAGTCTAATGTATGAGCAGTGGATATCAACACAAAATTTAATCCTAGTACTTGAGTGAATGGCACTAAGAAAAGGCGAAAGGCTTGTTTAACCTCGTTCCTAGTCTGAAGACTGGGAATGTATTCCAAGAGGCAGCAGCCTCCTCTTTCTTGACCCTATGGTGTACACACAAGTTTCTTGACCTGCACCTTTAATGCATCGACCCGCACCTTTAATGCATCGACCTGCACCTTTGATGCATCAACCTGCACCTTTGATGCATCGACTTGCACCTTTAATGCATCGACTTGCACCTTTGATGCATCGACCTGCACCTTTAATGCATCGACTTGCACCTTTAATGCATCGACCTGCAAAAATTAACCTTCCCTATGTTACGCAACAACTCTAGAAGACTTGTGTGTACACCGTAGCTTTCTTGATCCAGAGGTGGAGCCTCCCAGAATGCGTTCCCGCCTGGAGCCTGGGAACGAGGCAACACAAGCCCGGATTTCTCACCACACCTCTTAAAGCCTGTGCAAGTGCCGGGGAGAAGTAAGGGACTTGCAAGAAAATAAAATACCAGCCATTCTAGAAGAGAAGAAGCGGTGAACTGTCCGCGCCTAGTTTAAATATCTAGAATGGGAATCCCTCAATTCATGCTCACCGACACCATCAAATCGACCTTTAAAGATGCAGCACAGAAACTGACTAGCAATCGCAAACGAGATTTCATGGCAAAAGTTACCGAAGATTACTTCGATAGTTCAGCACGCATTGCAGAAACCGTTATGGGATGGAATCGCCAGAGTGTGCAACTCGGCTTGCATGAAAGGCGGACGGGGATAGTCTGTGTAGAGAATTATCAGGCAAGGGGACGACACAATAGTATTGAGGTATTGCCCAACTTAGAAGCAGATATTCGTTCATTGGTGGATGCTCAAGCTCAAGCCGACCCTAAATTTCAATCGACCTTTCTGTATGCCCGCATTAGTGCCAGAGCAGTAAGAGAAGCATTAGTAAGTGTTCATGGCTATAACGAGAGCGAATTGCCATCTCGTCAAACTTGTGGAGAAATTCTCAATCGCTTAGGGTATCGCCTAAAAAAACACAAAAAACGAAACCCTTGAAAAAGATTCCGCAAACTGATGCCATTTTCGAGAATGTGTTCCGGGAGAATCAGGCATCAGATGAAAACCCCAAATCGTTTGCGTAGTGTCTATAGATACTAAAGCTAAGGTGAAGATTGGCAACCTTTCTAGAGGCGGTAAAGCTCGGACAATGGAGGCGAAAGCTGCTGATGACCACGATACACAGTGGTCATCAGTCTTAGTTCCCTTTGGCATTCTCAATACACATAATGACCAGCTATCGATTTACTTGGGTCAGTCGGCGGAAACCAGTGATTTTATCGTCGATTGTTTAACCGCTTGGTGGCATGAGAATCAACACAATTACCTGGAACTTGATGAGTGGGTGATTGATCTTGATGGCGGTGCCGCTACTCGCAGTAACCGCACACAATTTATCAAACGCATGGTTGAGTTGTCTTGTGCAATTAATTTAAAAATTCGACTGATTTATTATCCCCCTTACCATAGCAAGTACAATCCAATAGAGCGGTGTTGGGCTGCCTTGGAGAACTATTGGAATGGTGCGATTTTAGATTCTGTTGCCGCCGCAGCACAATGGGCCGCCAATATGACTTGGAAAGGAATTGCTCCCATTGTACATCTGGTTCAAACCACATATCACAAAGGAATCAAGGTTCTCTCGCAAGAGTTAGAACAATACCAACCCCAATGGCAGCGTTCTGAAACATTACCCAAATGGGATATTACTATTGTCCCTGTTTAGCTGGTACTTTATTTTCTTGCAAGTCCCTAAGTAAGAAGTTTTTACTCATTACTCATTACTCATTACTTCTCTTCTGCTCCATCAAACACCTTGAGCTTGTGAGAAATGCAACACAAGGCTTTGGACTTATCTTAGTGCCATTCGTACTTGAGTGTTGTGTTTTCAACAGTAGTAATTCACACCTCAGATAGCTGTTGAGAAAATATTTGCAGCTTAAAGTAGCAATTGTCTCAAAGATTCTTGAAGCAAGTAGATATGCAAACCAAACAACTTGGTAATTCGGAACTTCATATTACCCCAATTGGCTTTGGTGCTTGGGCGATTGGTGGAAGCGGGTGGGCTTTTGGTTGGGGAACCCAGGATGACCAGGACTCCATCGCAGCGATCAATCGCGCTCTCGATCTGGGTGTTAATTGGATTGACACCGCAGCTATTTACGGTCTGGGGCATTCCGAGGAGGTTGTTGCTCAGGCACTCAAAGGTCGATCTAGTCGCCCCTACATCTTCACTAAATGCTCGATGATTTGGGATGAGAAGGGCGAAATCGGTCGCAGCCTCAAGGCGGATTCTGTGCGGCGGGAAGTTGAAGCAAGTTTGCGCCGACTCGACATTGAAACTATCGACCTCTATCAGATTCATTGGCCCAACCCTGATTCAGACATTGAAGAAGGTTGGACAACTCTCTCTAAGCTTAAGGATGAAGGGAAGGTTCGCTATATTGGGGTTTCTAACTTCAATGTAGAACAGTTGAAACGTGTCCAGGAGATTGCACCAGTTACCTCATTGCAACCACCTTATTCACTGGTGAAGCGCGATGTAGATAAGAAAATTCTACCTTTTTGTAAGGGAAATAACATAGGTGTAATTGTATATTCGCCAATGCAATCTGGGTTGCTCACAGAAAGATGACACCTGAGCGAATTGCCAATTTAGCAGATGATGATTGGCGCAAGAAGAGTGATGAGTTTCAGGAGCCGCGTCTATCTCGTAACCTGAAGCTGGTCGAGGTGTTGCAGCACATTGCTCAACAACACGATCATCGCTCACCGGGTGAGGTAGCGATCGCTTGGACTTTAAACAATCCAGGGGTGACTGCTGCGATCGTTGGCGGCGCGCAATCCAAAGCAGGTAGAAGGAATTATCGGTGCTGGTGAATTTCGTCTCAATCAGCAGGAACTAGATGAGATTGCCACTTTCCTACGCGAGAATCCATAAAATATCTGATTTTAGCAGACTGGAGAAACCCACGCTTAAAAGCGTGGGATGGCAACCAACGAAGCAGAAACTTTACAGCAGATTTCAAGGAAGGTGAAGTAGACAAGCTGAGTCTCAAAAACAAGTTTAAAGCATATTTTTCTTCTGATTTCTGAATTCTGACTCCTAAATTATTCTTCAATTCACTTTGTCCCTATACCAATAATATGAGGACTAACAATCGGCAATTGTGCATCAAACCGCTCATAATTAACGCTGCTAAAACCAGCCTTTTCTAAGGCTATCCAAGTTTCTCTATCTGGATGACAACCATCGCCTATCACTTTCCAAACCGGACTAATTGTATTTTGTAGGCGTCGTAATAAACTTCCTTCAGGTGCAGCAACGTGTTCAATAAATAAGAAACTGTCCACCTGGCTTAAGTACTCTTAAAATTGCTTGTAATGTATAATCTATATTCGGCACTGAACACAAAACTAAGGTACTAATAACTGTATCTATGCTATTATCTTCAGCATCTAACCATTCAGCATTTCCAATGCGGAGGTCGATGTTTAAACCCAGTTTTCGTGCTTGTTTTTTGAGATAGGAATGCATGTATGGATTCGGTTCAATTCCTATCCAATGGATATCTTTAGGGTAATAAGGCAAGTTAGGGCCAGTTCCTGGGCCAATTTCTAACACTTTACCCTGAAGATTAGCAAAAAGAGAACGTTTGCGATCGCTCACAATTTTATCATACGTGCCGCTACTTTGAGCCATCATCCAGGCGAAAAAACGCTTACCAAACTTTGCATTAATCTGATTTGGTGAATCTCCAATAATTTGGTTTACAGTCATCATCCATTTCCTAATTTTTGAGGCTATAAATTGGTGTCACAAGCAACCATTTATAGCCTTAAGATACGATACTTTATGTTTTTTAGACTTCATCCATTAGACTCACCCGATAGGATGATTTTTAATAATGCTCGGTTTTGGATTTTAAATATAAGATGTCATTGCGAGTGAAGCGAAGCAATCCCAGAGACTTTGCGATTGCTTCGCTTCACTCGCAATGACGGAACATATTATATTTATTTACGCCCATTTACTTAAAGGTTTTTTCTTTGCCCTATCCCATTCCCCTTTTCCCCTTAACCGACAAATATTAGGATGATTTTGATTAAAGATAACAAAGAGCGTTCCGCAATGAGGAACGCTAGATTTTGGTAAACTCTGTTAAGATAATATAAATTTAAAAGAAAAATTGCTAGTTGCTAAAATTAGGCATGGAGATTCGCTTGTTCTTGCAACCACGGGTCTACAGGTTGTCCATCCTTGCGGCGTAATTCAATTTCCACTACCATCACTTCTTTGGAACCAGGAGGCGCAGTTTTTTTATTGAAAATAATGTCATAATCTTCTGGATTGTGTTTGCGTTCTTTCAACCATTCCTGCACCTTAGTTGTAGCAAAAAATGATTGCCCTTGCTCAAACATTCGGGTAATGTGCAATTGCAATGTATAAGGATTTATGCGACCCATTTTTACCGCCTTTGTTACGTGAATTTTAGGACAAGTAATCGCTTGACCTAGATAATCTAATATTAGTGCGAAGTACCGACACCTGACACTTCACGCATAGGTAGAAATTGCATATTCAACGCCCTACTAGTCTATCAAGTTTAAAATCATAGGTAAGCAAGTTCATAATAAGGACTAAAGTTCTTACTACAAACCATAATGTCAAAAATATAACTATCTTACCTACTGAAATTATACGTATAGCAAGGCACGAGAGAACGGATTTGTTAAGGATTATTCAGCCTTTCTCTGTGCCTCGACAACATTTAACTACTTAATTCTGTTATAGATTGGAGAGAAGCACGCCGCTTCAAAAACTGACCAACAGACCGAGATGGTTGTTATGAAGAGCAAAAATCAAGCTGTTTTCGCTTTAATTGTAAAAAGTACTATTGTATTTTTACCTTTACTGCTATCCCCTGGAATTGCCAGTGGACAATCTACACCATTATCTTCCCCGACACTAACTCCTACTCCGGTGTTATCGACTCAGGAACGGGAAGAATTAGCGCGACTAAGAGCAGAAAAGCGAGTTCAACAGCAAATTCAATCTGATTTTAAGAGCGCTTTTAGCCGTACAACTATTTTACTTGATGTTTGGCTAGTTATATTAAGTCTATTTCCAGTAGCAATCATTGGTTTATTATGGCTGCTGCGACGAGTGGTAATCCGGGAAATTGTTGATAGAGCAATGCAACAATTACGAGGCATGGAAGAATTGCAAAATCAGCTAACTACTGTTAAACAAGAGGCTGAAAATATTATTCAAGAAGCTAAAAAAATAAATTATGAATTAGAACAGGAAACAACTGCTTTACAACAAAAAATTAAAAATGAACAAGAGAATGTATCTATCTTGACATCTGAGCTAGATTTAGCTAAAGCACGGGTGTTAACTAGATTAGAAACTCAACTAAAAACATCTCAAGAAAATGTAGAAAAATTAGAGTCAAAATTTGCTTCTGGGCTATCTAAGTTAGAGTTTGATGCTCAACAACAAAGAGATATAGCACTGAATAATTTAGGAAACTTAGCATCTATAATAGCAGAGGATTTGTCTAAGTTAAAGTTAGGTGTGCAACAACAGCAAGAACTAGCAGTTTATGATTTAGAAATATCAAGGTCTGAGTTTGCTTCTCAAGTTTCGGAATGGCAGTCTGATG
This sequence comes from Nostoc cf. commune SO-36, assembly GCF_023734775.1. Lineage (NCBI taxonomy): Bacteria > Bacillati > Cyanobacteriota > Cyanophyceae > Nostocales > Nostocaceae > Nostoc > Nostoc commune. Next base: position 3,711,326 of record NZ_AP025732.1, read on the forward strand.
CTGAAAAGCAAAAGGATATAGCTTTTGAAAGCTTAACCAAATTGCAGTTAGACTTTGCTGAAAAGCTATCTGAATTACAGTTAGATGCTCAAAAGCAGAAAGATATTACACTTGAAAATTTGGCAATATTCGATAAAGACTTGAAATTTCAATTATCTGAATTACAGATAGATGCTCAGGAACAAAAAAATAAAATTGTTGACAATTTAGCAGCATTGCAGTCAGAATTTACTGCTCAACTATCTGAATTACAAGTAGATGCTCAAAGGTGCAAAGAGTTAATTATTGAGAATTTAGAAAAATCTGGTTCTGAGTTTACTTCGCAATTTTCAGAATTACAATGGAATATTCAACAACAAAAGATTCTAATTTTAGAAAAGTTAGAAAGATTAGAAACTGAGTTTGTCTCTCAACTATCTGAATTACAATTGGATGCCCAAGAAAGAAAGGATCTCATCCTTCAAGAACTAACTGAAATTACACCTGAATCTATCTTAGAGATGGTGAATTCTGAAGTTAAGGAAGAAATACAAAAACAACCAGAATTCACTGTTGATGAATATGTACAACAGGGGGATGGGCTGTTTTCCCAAAGGCGTTATGAAGATGCGATCGCAGCTTATAATCAAGCGGTTAAAATCCAACCTGATGAACCTGTGGCTTGGTTAAAACGAGGTCTAACTCTGGGGAGGTTAAAACGTTACAAGGATGCGATCGCATCTTATGATAGAGCTATTCAGATTCAACCAGATTATCATCAAGCTTGGTGCGATCGCGGCGTTGCTTTTGGTAACTTACAACAACATCAGCAAGCCTTTGCCTCATTTGATAAAGCTACACAAATCAAGCCTGATGATGCCATTGCTTGGTTGAATCGCGGTCTTTCGTTAGTAGCATTAGACCAATACGAAGAAGCAATAGTGTCTCTAGATAAAGCTTTAGAATTCCAACCCGATTCTCCCAAAATCTGGGATAAACGTGGTTATACTTTAGTAAGATTGGGACGCGATGATGAAGCGATCGCTAGTTTTAACAAAGCTTTAGAAATTAAGCCAGATTATGCCAGTGCCCATTACAACAAAGCAGCCTGTTACGCACTGCAAAGACAAGTTGACCGATGTTTGTTAACTTTGCAACAAGCAATTGAGCTTAATCCTAAGTATAAAGAAGACGCAGCAAGTGACCTAGATTTTGATGAGATTGCCGACGATGAGCGTTTTAAGCAATTGGTTGCAGAGTAAAAATCTAATAATTGGGCATTCTTGCTCCCCCTGCTCCCTACTCCCCACTCCCCCAACTTGAATTTTGCTCCCCAGACATTGCTTTGAGTTTAGATGTAAAAGAGTCAGTGCGATCGCTTTTTTCGGGAGTAAATTGTCCAATTGGGGCATGAATAGCAGCAGGTGGGAGCAGCTTCGGCTGTCGTTGATGATGGCTTGCTGATGAATAAGGCGATGGACTTTCTGGTGAAGTTTGCCTTTGGCTGACAGCAGAGGATAGCTGGAGGGTTTTCGCAGAGGGAAATTTCCCAGACAGAGGGGACTTTAAGACAGTTTTATGATCTCTATCTTCCTGCTCTTCTTCTTGACTCAAAGATGTCCTTGGTTCAGAACTGTTGAGTTGTAGAGTTGCCGTATTGCTGTATTGATAGCCATTACGAATTTTAGCTGGTGGTAATTGAGGACTTGTTATCTCTACAGTGGGGTTTTTCTTCGCTGGCGATAGGCTTGGTGCAAGCGATGAGGTTAAGCTTTGGGGAAATTTGCTACAAATCATCCGTTCAAATTCCATGTTGAAATGATATGTAGCCTGATCCCGGCGCTGCCAAAATACTAATATTTGCTGCACGGAAACCGCTTTATAACGACCTTGATATAGCGCCTCAATCACTGCCAGGTGTAGCCAATTCAGGGGGTACTGCGTTTGCCAACGCTCAACTAGCTCATTGGCAGTATAGCCACTGAGATCAAAACTATAGTTAATTAATAAGGCGATCGCTAAGTTGGCAGAAGTATCTGGAAGTGTTGTTAACATGGGGCTATTAGCTTTCGGCAATAGGTCTAAGATTTGTCACCCATCGCATATTAGCCTAACGTGCTTTTAACTACATGGTTTTTTTCCACGAGTTACTAAGCTGATAAGCAGTGTTTCCTATTCTACTTGTCAACCTCTAGAATGCAACCCTACATAGACAGATTTAATCGCAGATGTTCGCCCAATGGCAACTAATGCCTGATAAATCATTACTGCAACTTCGGCGCGTGTTGCTTCCCGTAAAGGTGCAAGTAGTTTGGGATCTGGGTAATTGACGATAATTTTTTGTTGTGTAGCAGTAGCAACGGCTTTTCGGGCATAGTCGGGGATGGTATGACGATCGCTATATACTTCTAAAACATCACTATCAACTGCTGGTAGTCCCAGCCCGTATACTAGGGAGACAATCACCTGTAATCGTTGCACATTGTGATCGGGGCGGAAAGTGCGATCGCTAAATCCGCCAACAAAGCCACCGCTAGCCGCGATTTGGATAGCCCTATAAGCCCAAAAATCCTTGGGTACATCTGTAAAATCAGATGCCGAGATTTTGGGAAATGGGTTAAAAGCGATCGCTACCAGAGATGCATACTGGGCGCGAGTCATAGATTTATCTGGCTGATAGTTACCATTGGCAAAAACATGAGTTAAATCCATGCTCACTAATGCCTGAATAAATGGTTCTGCCCAATGCCCATCTAGTTCGGGAGACGCGGGGAGGGGAGAGGGAAAGGGGAGCTTTTGAGATGGAGACTCTATTGGGTTGTCAGAAAAACGGGTGTTAACTGTTACTTCATTAGCGGGGATCAATTCTATCAAACCTTTGATTAAAGAAGGATTGAATTGATTACCTACGGAAACTAGCTTTTCTCCGGTAGCATTATACAAATCAAATTCATTTTGATCACGAAAAATATTATCGCCGGGATCTTCGGTATTGCCTAAATCTGGAACTGCATTGCCATTGACTAATAGACCACCTTGGGTATTTTTAGTAATGAGATTTTGACGTAGCACAGGTTGGGCGTTGCGAGAAAGTGCGATCGCCGTGCGATTTTCTGATAATTTATTATTGGCGATCGTAGGAGCGGCAAAGTCACTAATTGCTATGCCCAAGGGGTTTCTTTCAAATACATTCTCTACTACTTCTCCCTGGCTATGACCTGCCATCACTAACCCGCTAGCAGTATTTTGCACAAATATGTTATTTAAAATTGTGGGTTTGGCAGTACCAGTGGTAAACACACCTTCCCGCCCACAGCTGCTAAAAGTATTGTTAGCTAAAGTGGGTGCAGCCGATTCAATCCAGATACCAGTACCTTTGACTGACGGATTGGTAACAGTTACACCTAAAAGACTGGCATTATCTACCAAAAGCAGCGTAATATTCTGCATACCAAAGCTAGGGCTTTGATACTCGCCACTCCCGGAAATTACGATCCCTGCGCCTTTGTTAGCTTCGTTACCTACCACTGTCGCCCCTCCAGGGATAACCAGTGGGAACACCTCATCATTAGCGCTGCTGTAAATCCCCGATTCCAGATGAATTATCGTGGGCATCTTGGTTACTTTTAAGGCACGGGTGAGGCTTTTAAACGGACTCAACCGTGAACCAGTATTGGTATCATTCCCTGTCATAGGGTTGACATAGAGTGTGACAACGAGGATAGAGTTCACCATTGATAGTTGAGAGTCAATTGTTTAATTATGACAATCTTGAAGAAGAATTCAGGAGTCAGAATTCATGCTGAATTCTGTTCGATAAATAACACTACTTGTAGCAAACTTTTTCAAAGTACTACCTTTGTGCGTAGAAAATATATCCACGTTACTTTTTTTTGCAAGTGGAGTATGCATCAATACAGTTCAGTTAAGCAATTTTTTCCTTCTCTTTCTTCTCTCTGCGTCCTCTGCGCCTTCTCTACGAGACGCTACGCGTTGGCGAAAGCCTCTCGTAGAGAAGGCGGTAGCCTGCGGCAAGCCGTTCGCGTAGCGTCTCGTAGAGAAGCGTCTACGTTAAAAAATTGACTTTGATAACAGAGTTTTAGCCTTAACTGAACCGTATTAGAGTATGCATGGGGTTCTTGGCAACTATTTTATGATGATGAAAGGTTACGCGCTTTAAGGCAGAAAGGTTTTAAGATTTTGCCTGTCGTCGTAGAACTTGTGACAAGGCGTTGCTGATTGGAAGGCGTTGCATTGACCTGCACCTTTGTTGCATCGACCTGCACCTTTGTCACATCGACCTGCACCTTTGTTGCATCGACCTGCACCTTTGTTGCATCGACCTGCATCTTTGTCACATCGACCTGCACCTTTGTCACATCGACCTGCACCTTTGTTGCATCGACCTGCACCAAAACTTTTTAAGGGTGCAATCTCAAAAGCCCCCAACTTCAGTTATGGGGGAATGGCACTAAGAAAAGCCCAAAGGGTTGTGTCATTTTGTTCCCAGCCTCCAGGCTGGGAATGTATTTAAAGTGGGCTTCTGCCTCTTGTCAAGCTACTGGAGGCTCCGCCTAGGGTGTTGACTCTGTGCCTTTTTAGAAGTTAACAAATCATGCAAAATATGTGTAGTCATTGCGAGCGGAGCGTTCACGGAGCGTCTCGTTGGCGCAGCCTCTCGTAGAGAAGAGAAGCAATCCCAGAGATTTTGCGATTGCTTCGCAAAGCTCGCAATGACACAAGAGAGATTTTGCCCTGACACAAAAATAGTTAGGACTTACGCAAAATATCTCTCAAACTCTGATTTCTCCGTGTCCTCTGTGCCTCTGTGGTTCGTTATTCCATAACTCGTGCGTAAGTCCTAATAGTATGAGTCAAAAACGCCCAAATTTCATCAAAGTCAACAGCCTAGGCAGAGCCTCCCAGAATGGGTTCCCTGCCTCTAGGCAGGGAACCAGTCAGAATGTTTTGAATTTTGAATTTTGAATATGGGGAATGCATTACACATTCCCATCTAAGACTGTTCCTTCTATATTGGCTCCATCCAAATTTGCGCCGCTCAAATTTGTCTGGTTCAAATCTGCTTGAGTGAGATTTGCCTGGGATAAGTCAGCTACAGTTAAATCTGCACCACTCAAATCGGCTCCATCTAGATTTGCCGCTATCAAGTTGGCTTCTTGCAAATCCGCGTCACTCAAGTTGGTTTCAATCAGTTTAGCAACCGTCAAATCAGCCTGACTTAAATTAGCTCCTTCCATTGCGGCTCCATCCAAAATAGCTCCATCTAAAATAGCTCCGCTTAAATTACTACCACTGAGGTCAGCATTGCTCAAATCTGCTCCATTTAAATCTGCCTCAATCAAACTGGCTTGGGCTAAATTAGCGTGACTCAGATTAGCTCCATCTAAAATTGCTCTATCTAAAATTACGCCACTGAGATTGGCTTCCCTTAAGTTCGCCTCGCTTAAGTTGACACCAGTAAAGTCTCTGACACCTGCGGCATAGTTTTTCAGGAGTTGATCTGCTTTCATATCTGTCACTGTGCTAAGGAACGTTTAATTGATTACCCAGACAAGCAGCAAATCCCCAGCACGCGCTACTGAGAATTGATGTGGTGAATCAAACTAGGGTGAATATTTAATCGTATTTATTTATGATAGCCATACCCAACTACTGGCGCTACTACCTAGAGTTATGAGTTACTTTCATACTTAAGACGGATGTTGCTGACCTTAAAAATTTGAGCATTAGTGCAAAGCGATCGCTATACTCAATTGTGGTGTTCGTCTGGCAGAGGTTATGGCAAAACCAATTCGTATTCTTTTGCAGACTACGATTCCTACGACTGAAAATGACTGGAGTATTTTTCGTTTCTCGATGTTACAAAATTACTTAGCATCGATTCAAGACGAAGCAGGAAACTCCTTATTTGAAGTTACAGGACGTGATTATGAATCAGATGCAGTCGGTGGCGATCCAGTTTTAAGTAATTTGGATAAATCAGATTTTGATGAACTTTGGCTATTTGGCTTAGAGGTGGATAATGGTTTAACCGAAAAAGACATTGCCGGAATTAATGCTTTTCGGCAACGCGGCGGCGGGATTTTGACAACACGCGATCATCAGGATATGGGCTGCTCAATGTGTGGTTTAATTGACATTGGTGATGTCCACTATTTCAACACCAAAAATCCTGATCCCGATGAATCTCGCTGGAGCCGAGATGACTCATACACAACTTATATCTCCTGGCCCAACTATCATTCTGGAGCTAACGGCGATTATCAAAAAATTACCGTTGTTGAACCCATTCACGAACTTTTAAAAAATCCTAATTCACCTTCAGGAAGTATCGAGTTTTTCCCAACACATCCCCACGAAGGCGGTATTGGCGCACCTGGGGGCAATACAAGCGCGCGGGTAATTGCCCTGGGTAAAAGTTTAGTTACAGGTCGTAACTTCAATTTGGTTGTAGCGATCGAGCATCATCAAGATAACCAGGGAAATGTATTAGGACGAGCAGTAGCTAACTCCAGCTTTCATCATCTAGTAGATTACAACTGGGATATTAATAAAGGCTGCCCCACTTTTGTAGATGAGCAACCAGGAGATGGGATGAAAAAGAGCCGCGTGCCTTAGAAGATATCAAAGCCTATGTGCGTAACGTCGCTTTCTGGCTAGCAAATTGATATTCTCGGTGAGTTTTGATGTTTGTGGTATAGCGGTTATCGTTTACGTGAGGTACACCCGTAGGGGCACGGCATGCCGTGCCCCTACAACTTGTCCAATACAGACCTAATGCTACAAGGGTTGGAGTTTATGTTTCCCCGCCAACCACTACATCTCGAATTCTCAGACTAGGGCCACCACAACCCACAGACAAGCCATTTTGTCCTCCTTTACCACAACCGCCAGATTCATCCCAGTAGAAATCATCACCAAGCGCCTCAATATCCGCTAAAGTTTGGAATACATTTCCTGAAAGCGTCACATCCCGCACAGGTTCAGCAATTTTGCCGTTCCTAATCATCCACGCTTCCCCAGCACTAAAGGTAAACATTTCCCCATTTGTCATTCCACCCAACCAATTACGGGCATAAACTCCTTCTTTGATATCGGTGAATAAGTCTCCAACTGGTGTTTTACCCCGTTCAATCCAGGTATTTGTCATCCGCACAATAGGGGTAAAGTGATAGTTGAGACAGCGAGCATTACCCGTAGGTGCTTCTTCCAATTTGCCAGCAGTTTCACGAGAATGTAAACGTCCAACTAAAACACCATCTTTAATTAGTTGAGTAGTAGTAGCAGGCGTACCTTCATCGTCGTAAAAATAGCTCCCGCGATGTCCCTCTGGAGCCGCACCATCAAAAATTTGCAGTTCTTCTGGGCCAAACCGCCTTCCGATGGTCATGACTTCCAGCAGATCGGGGTTTTCATAAGCCATATCAGCCTCAGAAAGATGTCCGAAAGCTTCGTGGACGAATAAACCCGTGAGAATTGGGTCAATGACAACGGTGTAAGTATTGCCTTTGACCGATGGCAGAGATAAAGCGGCGATCGCTCTTTGAGCCGCACCTTTTACCTGTTCATCCAAATCAGTTAAATCTTCGTAAGCTTTGCGAGAGCCAGTAGTTTCCCGTCCAGTTTGTACGGTTTCGCCATTTCTGGCGGTGGCGGCAAAGCGCATTTCCATATCTACCCAAGATTGCTCGATCAAAGTGCCTTCTGAGGTAGCAATGATCACTTTTTGGGCGCTGTCACCGTAACGCACCGAGGTGGTGGTAATCCGGCGATCAACGCTTTTGAGCAATTCAGTATAGCGATCGCACAATTGTTTTTTTTGCGAGAGTGGGATATTTCGCGGGTCTGCGCCTTTTAGGGGGAGAATGCACACTGCTTGCACCGGGTCAATGGGTGCAAGTAAAGTTTCTTCATCACCAACCATCCGCGCAGCAGCGATCGCTTCTTCTATCCGATCCTGGATTGTCGCCAATTCGTTAAAGCAGCTCAATCCCCATCCACCTTTATAACAAGCGCGAATATGTCCACCAATGGAGATGCCTTCACTGAGAGTTTCCACCTTGTCGCCACGCAACAAGATATCAGTCCCTTCTGCTTCTTCCAGGCGAATCATCAGATAATCTACACGCCCACAGTAGCGTGCGATCAGGTCAGAAAGTAAATTTTGTGCGTCAGCAAGTGTAGTCGGCATTTTTAATTAGTAACAATGACGAACTGCATTTATTTTGCAATTAATTGGGGAACTTCTGCTAAGGAATTTCCTCCATGAGTGCCAGTAACCTTTCTGTCACTAGCAAATTATCTTCAACCAAGCGAACCGATTGAAGAAGAATTCAGAAGTCAGAATTCAGGAGTCAGAATAAAGACGCGACGCTCGAATACTCGCTAACGCGGACTCGCTAACGCTTCTCTACGAGACGCTAAAAGCGAACGCTATCAGTCGGGGATTCAGATCGCGCAGGAATTGAAGACCACCAAATTTTCAATTTGGTGGGGGTCTTAAACCCCATTATTCAGACGCGACGCTCGAGTACTCGCTAACGCTGCGCTATCCGCCAGTCATACAGAATTCATTCTGAATTCTGACTCCTGACTCCTGAATTCTGTTTGATAATCAGTCCATTACAGCTAACACAGCTTTCGGCAATAACTTATCTTTAAACCAAACAATTCTGGCGGGGACATCGTTTAATTGTACTCCCGCCTTTTCTAAATTAAGTCGCTCGGAAATTGCCAAAATCAAATCATCACGTCCAGCCCGCCGCACCTGAGAAAACTTCTTTTGTAAATATTCTGGTCGCCAATAACCAACGATTTCTAATAAGAATGTGCGTCCATCAGAATGCACCAAGCGAAAATCGGGAATCATCACACTACCAGGAATTGGGATCAAATCAACTTCTCGCTCTAACGCCCAACCACTTTTCAACGCATCCCACTTATCAGCAAAGGATGCTTCTAACATACTATCGTAGGGCTTACCCGGTGGATAATGGGATACCAAACCACATTCAGAATTGAGAGTAAAACGTCCAGTTTTCCAAGCATTTGTATAAGCGTCGCGGGTTTGGAGAATGGAAGAAAGACTCCATTTAGTAACGTGAAGTAAAGCCGGAATCATTTTAGCGATCGCTAACCCATATCGCGTACTAGGATTAAACAAACTCGTCGGCCCATCTATCGTAATTGTAAACCCGTGGTCAGCATCGCCCTCAATATAAGCCATCAATTGAAACAACTTCAGATAGCGAAACAACAGCTTATATTCACCCGGAACATTCCGATGAGCATTTAACACCAGTTTACTAGCCTTATAAAACACACCCTGCACCTGAGATAAGTTATATCGATTTAATACATCTGGCGCTGTTGGTGCATCAAACACTGTCAAAATCTTATTTTCAGATAAATCAGCATATAACCCATTACGAACCTGTTCCAATAAAACTTCCCGCTCAAGTTCTTGAGTTAACTCATCAGCAATTTTACTCAGAGTAACTTGTGTTGATTCTCGACTAGAAACCGACTTTGCAGCCAATGAAAACACCCGTTCTCTTAACATTTGTGGTTCCAAAGGACTAACCACCTCAAAAGTACAAAAACTGCTTTTGAGAATATAAGCTAACCCTCGCTTTACCCGATAATCTGTAGAATCTCCTTCAAAATCAGTCAGTTGTCGCTCAAGCACACCTTGAGTCTTCCCAACCGCCGATTGAAAATAATTAATTAACTCAATCGCCAACTCCGAAGTTTTGTTATCAATCTTCAGTCTCTTCGGGATAATCTCCTCCCCGTTTTGGCGATGCATCAGTAAATCTGTCGGTAACATCTGAATTCTGAATTTTAGATTTTGAACTTCCCGTTGAATAATTAATTTCTAACTGTTCCGCAGCCTTCAAACTCCGTTCCTTCCCACTCCCATAAACAACCTGTAACTTCCCCTTCCTCTCCTCTTCCTCTCCGCGTCCTCCGCGCCTCTGCGGTTCGTTCCTCTCCCCTCTCCGCCTAGCCGAAGTTCCCTCCTCACTCGTATCCTCCGCCACTACCTCATACAAAATTGCCTGCTTATTCTCAATATTTCCCTTCCGTAAAATCCTCCCCAATCGCTGAGTATACTCCCTAGCCGAACCCGTTCCCGATAAAATAATCGCTACAGTTGCCGCCGGCACATCAACACCTTCATTCAATACATGAGAAGCAACCAAAGTATTATATTTACCCTCCCGAAACTTGGTTAATATCTCATGGCGTTCCTTCACAGGAGTTTGATGAGTAATTGCCGGAATTAGCAACTCTTGAGAAATGCGATAAACCGTCGCATTATCAGCAGTAAAAATCAAAATTCTTGCCGGATAATGTTCTGCCAATAAATCAATCAGAATTCGCAACTTTCCATCAGTACCCAAAGCAATATCTTTCGCTTCTCGGTGCGCTAACATCGCCCTACGTCCAGATTGCGATCGCGCGCTCATTTGCACGAACATTTGCCAACCTTGCAGACTCCCCAAAGAAATCTTAGATTGCTTCAAAAAGTCATTGCGAGTTTGAATTAACTGGTTGTATCTTTCCCGCTCAAGTTGCGATAACTTCACCTTAATTTGGACAATTTCATGTTCTGCTAACGCCTTTCCTGCCAAATCTTCGGCGCGTTTGCGATATACTTCTTGACCAATAAGGATATTTAAGTCAGCGTGTTTACCATCGGTGCGTTCTGGTGTAGCGGAGAGTCCCAGACGATAAGGTGCGATCGCATATTCAGCAATCACACGATTAAAATCTGTCGGTAAATGATGACATTCATCAAAAACAATCAACGCATATTGATTTCCCAACGTCTCAGCGTGAATGGCGGCACTATCGTAAGTTGCAACTAAAATTGCCGTTCTATCCCGCGAACCGCCCCCCAACAATCCCACCTCAGCATCGGGGAAAGCCGCTACTAAGTGTGCATACCACTGATGCATTAAATCTAAAGTTGGCACAACAATTAGCGTTGTGCGCGGCGTTGACTGCATCGCCATTTGCGCCAAATAAGTCTTTCCTGCCGCCGTGGGAAGCACAACAACCCCTTGTCTACCCGCTAGTTTCCAAGCTGCTAGCGCCTCAGTCTGGTGGGGGTAAGGTTCCATTTCCAGAGTGGGAACCAAATCTACAGGATAAAATTGCTTTGCCTCATCGATAAAATTCACATCTTCCGCTTGTAGTGCTTCCACTAGCGATCGGTATCTAATTGCCGGAATGCGGAATTTTTCGACTCTATCATCCCATGTAGCATAATCCATCCAACCTTTGCCGCGTGGCGGTGGATGCAAAATTAATGTGCCGCGATCAAAATTTAATGTAGGAGTACGAGCCATGAGTATTGGGTATTGGGCATGGGGTATTGGGCATGAGGCATTGTTATTCCCCTCATCTTCCTTATTCCCTTGATTACTAATAACGCAAAAAGTGTATGTTTTATCTTAATAGAGGTTAGCGTTACCCTATCGCCCTCGCCACCAAAAGAAAACCCCCTGCTAGATGACGCGCTACGGGGTAGGTAAGTAAATGGGCGTAAATAAATATAATTATGTTCCGTCATTGCGAGTGAAGCGAAGCAATCGCAAAGTCTCTAGGATTGCTTCTCTTCTCTACGAGAGGCTGCGCCAACGAGACGCTCCGCGAACACTCGCAATGACATCTTAATATTTAATATGAGCATAGGCTTCATAAACACCCTTAACGTTATACCAGTTGAGGAAAATTCGGGCAATTTCTAAAGCTAATTGTGGTTTACCTAAGTTAATTAGCCATTGCAACAAAGGAGCCATTGTCCGTTCATTCAGTGTGCCATTTAGTGAAAGAATTCCCCAAAGTAAGCGATGCAGCCAAGTCATTTGAATCATCATTCGCACTTCCCATGTAGGATGCTTTTGATAAAACAAAACTCCCATACGTCCGCGTTGAATTTCTTGGTCAATCAATCGGGGAATTTGCTCTAATTTAAATGCTGGATGCCAGTGATATCCTACGGCTTCTGGACATTTAATTAGTGTCAAACCTAGTTTCTTTAGCCGCACACCTAATTCTAAATCTTCCCAGCCATAGAGTTGAAAGCTAGTATCAAAAAGTCCGGCTTTCTCTAGCCAATGTTTAGGGATTGCTACATTTCCCGTAGCAAAAAAAGCTGCGGAAAAATCTGTGACTTTGTAAGGTTCAGCCGTTGGATTGTCGAAATTGCAAGTATTGATAACTGCGCCGTAAGTAAAGAAGCGATCGCTCCCCAATTTCTCCTGTCCCTGCAATAATGCATTAGCATGAGCTTGCAGGAAATTCTTCAGCACTACTAAATCACTATCAATAAAGATAATTGTGTCTCCCAGTGCCTGTTCTACTCCCAAATTCCGAGCCGCAGCCGGGCCAGCATGATCTTGTTGAAACCATCGCACATGAGGAAACTCCTCTTTGTGTGCTGCTAACCACTCCAATGTGCCATCAGTAGAACCATCATCTACCAAGACAATCTCGTAATTAGTAACAGAACTTCGCTGGCTTAACTCCTGCACCTCTAAGGCGCGGAGGCACTTTTCTAAAATCGGTTGGCGATTATAAGTCGGTATCACAACGCTGAAAAACACAGTCTCACCCACAACACTATTTATCCATCTCCAGGATAGGACAGATGGGGCGCTAACACTGTTCCTTAGCTGATTCTGGTTAAGAAAATATCAGAGAAAATAATTTTTAGTTAACTAAGATATAATCTAACCTTAATCATTGGCAACTAAACTAAATAACGAAATAGTTATATTTATCCTTAAAAGCCAAGTAATTTCAGATGTTGTCAATAGTTATTATTTATTTTAAATATAGCAAATTGGATTAAATTAAGAATTTTTTATATCAGTTAGTATAATTTATTTCTACTAAATTTTTTCTGTCACATCAGAGGAAAGTTTGATGTCTAAATTGAGCCGTAGAGAAGTTTTAATATTTTTTGCTGGCAGTGCTGGTGCTGCTATTTTCGGAGATAAACTCCTAAACGGTGTTGTCAACAGTGCAGAAGTAAAAAACGCGCCACTTAGCTTTACACCTGTACGCTTACCACATCCCCTACCAATTTATCAGCAGCAGAAAAATTTCTTGCCAACAGGAATTGGTCAGGGAAAAGTAGTTAATGCAGCTGCGGATATTAAGTTAGGTAGCTATAACATTATTGATGATGTGGTAGTGCCGCCAGAGTACGAACGTTATGTAATTGTCAGTTGGGGCGATCGCATCTTTCCTAACAAAGATGATTATTTCGGTTACAACAATGATTTTACTGGCTTTATTCCCCTGAGAAAAACTAATGATGTCGGGTATTTATGGGTAAATCATGAATACGTTAGTTTTCCATTTTCTACTTTAGTGGTAGAAGATTCTTCTGATCTAAAAGAACTACCCGACGCATTTGAAAAGGTAATTGGTTGGGCTTTACCCTCCAGCAAAAATATTGAAGTTGAAGGAGAATTTTTATATAACCAAGGCGGCTCAATCGTCCGCATCTCTCGCCGCAACGCCAAGAAACGTTTTGCTGTGGTTAAAGATGCCAAAAATCGCCGCATTCATGGTCTTTCTGGGTTGGCAATTAATAGCCAACGCAATGATGATTACAAAAATATCACTGCTTGGGGAAGTCGCAACCACCAAAAAGGTGACAAAAATTATTTAATTGGAACCGGCCCTGCTGCAACCCAAGTTTTTAATCTTTCTTCTGATGAATTGGGTAACAAAATTATTGGTACTGCCTTCAACTGTTCTGGTGGTAAAACTCCTTGGGGAACGATTTTAACTGCGGAAGAGAATTTCCAAAATAGCGTTACAGAAGGAGTCAAAGCTAATGGTACTCAGACGGATTACACAGAGAAAACTATTGGCAATACTTTTGGTTTAGTTGGCGAAAAATACGGCTGGATTGTCGAAATTGACCCCAAAAATCCGAAATTTCGCCCCCGTAAACACACTTGGTTAGGTCGTTTTCGCCATGAAAATGTTGCCCTGCGCGTTGAAAAAGGTAAGAAATTAGTTGCTTACTTAGGTGATGACAGACGCGGGGGACACACTTGGAAATTTGTCAGCGCCAGCACTATTTCTTCACCCACCAGTAAAACTAACAGTAGCTTATGGGAAAATGGGACTTTGTATGTTGCCCGTTACAATCCAGACGGTACAGGTAAATGGATACCGTTACTCTTGACTACTGCTACCAATCCAATTACGCCGACAGTTCTATCTTCTGTAGAATTTGCTGCGTTGCAGAAAGTACAAAAAGAAGGACTTTTACCGCTACCGAGACGTAATGGCATTGCAGGTGAAACCAAAGATGGTGGTACTTTTAAATGCGATCGCACTAACGAAGCAAAAGCACTACCTGATTATCAAAATAAAAAACTGTCTGACTTTTATTCTACCCAAGGTGCTGTACTTAGTGATGCCTTTTTAGCTGCAAACTTAGTCGGGGGAACTCCCACAGCGCGTCCAGAAGATATAGAAGTGCATCCAACGACTAAAGAAGTTTTCATTGCTTATACTGATGGTGCGCCGGGAAGCGATGGTTATCCTGATTCCCGAATTTTTCAAGTTGCTAAGTTAAGCACAGATGCGAACGCAACGCAGCAATCAGGAGGATTGTACAAAATTATTGAAGATAGTACCGATGCAACAGGTTTAACCTTCCGGTGGCAGAGATTTGCCCAAGGTGGCGAAGCCGGTTCTGTTAATGGTGCTGGTTTTGCCAACGTCGATAATTTAGTGTTTGACAACCAGGGAAATGTTTGGGGTGTTACAGATATGTCTACTGGCACTCACAATGGTTTTGATGTTGGTGCTGAAGGTAAGCAAACTAAAATCGATCATACCACTAGCGGTAACGTTTCTGATTTTACAGGAGTATTTGGTAATAACTGGCTATTTTTTATCCCTACCAGTGGTGCTAATGCGGGACAGGTAACACCGTTTGCTTATGGGCCAGTGCGTTGTGAAATGACAGGGCCAACTTTTATTGGAAATACACTGATTATTTCAGTACAACATCCTGGTGAAGATTGTCCAATTAACGATGGCACAATGCTGAGTCGCAGCATTGAATTACTAGATTTGAATGGTACTACATTCAATCAAACTCGGAGTTTACCTCGTGGCAGTAGTTGGCCGAGTAATATCTCAAAATCTGATGGTGGTAAGGAACAATCTACAGGTGTTCCCCGACCATCTGTAATTGGTATCCGCCTTAAAAATCCTCGCAACAGGTTTATTTAATTTAAAACCTTATTTTTAATTGACATCCTAGCCCGTCTTGCACTTTGAACGCAATGCTAGCTAATGTCCAATTGAGTTGACTCAAACTATTTACAAATCGTCTAAGAGGACGTTTTAAAAGTCTCCTCGTTGGTAGCAAAATATTTTAGATCCCCCTAAATCCCCCTTAAAAAGGGGGACTTTTAAGCATTTCCCCCCCTTTTTAAGCTACGGTGTACACACAAGTCGAATTACCCCCCTTAATCCCCCCTTGCAAAGGCTACGGTGTATACACAAGTTGAGTTGGGAATCACATGGACACAAAATAACGGAAAATTATTTTTAAAATCCTTAATTTTCCGTTAAACCTCTATCAATAAGCTGACACTATTGATAATTAGCTTGCTCGGTTCAAAACCTTGCCTACTAAGGCTTGTATCTTACCAGGCAAGGTTTTTAGGACTTGTGTATACACAGTAGCCCCTTTGCAAGGGGAGGGCTAGGGTGGGGTAAAACCTTGGTTAATCAGCTATTTCAGACTTCTGTGTACACCGTAGCCTTTTTAAGGGGGGCTAGGGGGGATCAATAAGTGCTAATTATCACAGCCAACTACTTTTCAAACATCCTCTAAAGACGACTTCAGGTATTAGCTGAGTAATGAATTACTAAACAGTTGTTACGACTCATGCAAGATGTTAGTTTAGCCTGACATCTTGCATCATTTTTTGTAAATCTATTTTCGAGAATAAAGACTGTCTATTGCTCAATATAGTTCAGTTCAGCAATTTTTTCCTTCTCTTTCTTCTCTCTGCGTCCTCTGCGCCTTGGCGGTAGCCTGCGGCAAGCCGTTCGCGTAGCGTCTCGTAGAGAAGCGTCTACGTTAAAAAATTGACTTGGATAACAAGAGTTTTAGCCTTAACCCAAGCGTATTGGTCTATTGCTGCCGAAAACCTTAACTTTGTGTTTTTGGCAGCGTTCATCCTACGATTATCGCTTGCTTAAATTTCGGTTTCATCTGACCATGCGTATTCATGAAAAAATTGTTACTTATTTGTCAAAAGCCTATTTTCATCAAAAAAAGTTGTTTATAAATTCAAATTAATCAATATATAACCTAATGTTAATATTTGGTACTTAAATTAAAGAAAATATGATTTTTTTAGTCTGCGTAAGCAGCATCAGCCGGTCTTAATTTGTTATTCGCTGCTATTTATTGGCTGTTAAAAATGTGTCAACTCTCAAGAAATATCTAAGTAATTGTTGTAAATATCTAGAGTTTTTATTTACCAAATTACTAGTGTTATTGAGAGATGAACTGAATAGCAACCTCGTAAGCCTTAAAACGGAGAACAAAGAATGAAAGGACGCTCTCACCCTAAAAACAATTTGACTCTCAACCCATCCGGTAACGAGTCAATTCGTGATGTGATTGACCGCGTTAGTTTGAGTCGGCGGCGGTTCATCATGACTGCTGTAGGTACATCGGTGCTAACTGTTATAGGCGATGTTTCTATCGGTGGCTTTCTCCAAAGTGTTGAGGCAACCCCGATTCCGAAGGGAAAGGGATTTGCTGGCATAGGCTTTAAGAGCATCCCACCGAATTTACTCAACCCCGCGACAGGACTTCTGGAAAAGGATCTTGTCAGTGTTCCTAAAGGTTACACAGCCAAAGTACTGGTTGCTTGGGGAGATCCGATCGCACCTGGTGGCCCGACTTGGTTAGCAGATGCCTCCCAAGATGCAGCTGCTCAAGAAAAGCAGTTTGGTATGCACGCTGATGGGATGCACTACTTCCCTTTACAGCCAGGGAATGTTGTTGGTCGGACAGTAAGTTCACAAGCAAGATCACTTAGAGGCTTTTTAAATCAGCCCATCAATACTGGTCTGCTGTGTGTGAACCATGAGTATACCCAGGAATCAATTTTGCATCCTGATGGTCTGGATGTAGTCACAATTGCCAAGGTACGCAAGTCTCAGGCTGCTCATGGCGTGTCTGTTGTGGAAATTTCCAAAAAGGGCAATGAGTGGAGTTTCAACCGCAATTCGCCTTATGGTCGCCGCATTACCGGCAACACCGAAATGCGAGTATCGGGGCCTGCGGCTGGCGATGCATTGTTAAAGTCGAAAAAGTTTAACATTACGCCAACTGGCTCTGTTGATACTGGCACACGAAACGACGGCTACACCGCTTATGGTACGCTCAACAACTGCGCCCACGGTTACACTCCTTGGGGTACTTACTTGACCTGTGAGGAGAACTGGAACGGCTACTTTGCTAACCCTACACAAGATGTAGTTGCAATTCCAGGCATCGAAAAGTCTGATATCCTCGCAGGGCAGAATCGATACGGTGTACCTAGACAGTCTAGCTATCGCTGGCCAGAAGTTGATCCACGATTCGATGCAAACACCAACCCACTCGAACCCCATTTATTCGGCTGGGTGGTTGAGATCGATCCCTACAATCCACAAAGCAAACCAGTCAAGCGCACTGCTCTTGGTCGGTTCAAGCATGAGAGCGCTCAAGTTGTTGTTGATGATAAAAACCGTGTTGCTTTCTATCAAGGTGACGACGAGCGCAACGAGTACATCTACAAGTTCGTTTGTGCCCAACCTTTAAATCCCGGAAATCGTTCTGCTAACCGTGATTTGCTTGACAACGGAGTTCTGTACGTTGCCAAATTCAATGACAACGGTACTGGTGAGTGGATTCCTTTGGTCTACGGTCAGCGTGGTTTGACACCAGAAAATGGTTTCAGAAGCCAAGCTGAAGTATTAGTTAAGACAAGACAAGCTGGCGATCGCGTCGGCGCAACCATGATGGATCGCCCAGAGTGGGTTGCTGTGCGTCCTCGCATCGGCGGATATAAGGAGATTGAAGTCTATTGCACATTGACCAACAATAATCGTCGGGGCACAACTCCAGTTTCCTCCAACCAGCCAGACGGCACAACAACAGCAGGCGGTGCGCGTCCTCCTGTGGTTGCTTCTAACCCACGCCCTGACAACCGTTACGGTCACATCATTCGCTGGCGCGAAGATGGACACAGCGTTACGGCTACAACTTTCAAATGGGATATTTTTGTTGAAGCTGGGGACAAAACTAGACCCGAACCAAATCTCAAAGGCAACATTAAAGGTGACGATTTAAGTTCACCAGATGGTTTGTGGTTCGACGACTTCGGCCGCCTTTGGATTCAGACCGACCACTCAGGCGATGGTATCGGTGATTTAGTAAACATCGGTAGCAACACCATGTCGTGTGCTGACCCCAACACCAAACAAGTTAGGCGCTTCTTAACCAGCCCTACGGATTGTGAGGTAACTGGTGTAATTACTACACCCGATGGCAAAGCGATGTTTATTAACATCCAACACCCAGGCGATCGCGGGGATGCCTCGAATCCCACGATTGCCAGTAATTGGCCTAACAGTCAAGGGTATGGCCCATCAGGTCGCCCACGTTCATCAGTGGTAGTAATTACCCGTAATGATGGTGGCGTTGTTGGTGGTCTTTAAAGACGATAGGAACAGCTTTATTTAGCGAAGTATCTTAAATAGTTTTAAATCACCTTAATTCTTGAGCCTAAACACGGGCAAGGATTAAGGTGATTTTCTTGCAATATTTCTTAGTTAAAGGGTAAAGAGAAAAGAGAAAGGGTTTAAATTTATCCCTTATCCTTTTCCCAGATCACATCAGAGATGAAGAGTACTTATCCTAGAAGTATGGATTTATATCATGCCTACTTGATTAATCAAGCTGACATGATATTACTTGTAGTTATTAACCCACAATTTTTGTTGCTCTCTTCTTACGTTGCATCCACAATCCCATAACACCAGCAATAGCCGTACCACCAATAGCTAACGGTTCGGGTACTTTGGCGTACCTTACAGTACCCACCTGTGTTGTATTTACTGATTGGTCAATTAGATAAAAATTGTTTCCTCCTACATTTGGAGTATTTGGATCACTCCCGATCATAAATTGGTCTGCAACAAAATAGCTTAGTCCCAGAACTTCGCCATTATTAAAACTGGCTATGGGAAAATTGTTGAAATCAGTATCATCTGCCTCTGTATAATTAGTACCTAAATAGTTGAATGCAACTGCTAATCCATTCTCAACTCCCAATGTCTCAAGACCTGTATTGGTTAAGGCTGAGTCATCGTATTGAAAAGAGCCGAAATACTGACCGGGATTATCGCCAGATGTCGCATTTATAGTGAAACCATAATTAACCAAGGCAGCTTGCGTCGGTTTACCAACAGCAACCGAGATAGCAACAGCAAAAGCAGCAATGCTAATATTTTTAACTAATTTCATCAGAAAATGCTCCAAAGCTAAAAAATGAATAATTTTGTCATTTTACTTAAATAAACTTTCAACCAATTTATGTAGGTTAAGAAATAACAAACAAAAGATTATCTTTGTTAAACCTTTAAATTTGTTAGCTATATATAAATTTTGCGTAAATTTATTTCCATATTCACAGCAGATTATGTTGATATTTGAAGCTGATTATCAACACTTTTCTAGGGCTTTCAATTATCCTAAAGAAAACTATGTCCTGCTATAGATAGCATTTACTTCTTATACATTGATAGTATAACCACTTACGCCCACGGTTCTTAATTTTGCAGCTTGAGCAATATGGACGTAGATGAATTTAGCCAACAGATAAACGAATTGCGATCGCGGGTACGGGAAATATAGCAGCGCACTGCAACTGAACCGGACTCACAACAGGAATTAAGGAATTTTTTGAGTTATTTATCATAGTTAAGGTTAAGGCTAAATTGGTTCACAATTCTGGAATGAGAATTTGACGCTGTGTATTTACCTCATGAACAGAACCAATTTTATAACTTACTTTTATGAAATCTCTCACCCCAGAAATAATTAGGGCTATAACACCGATGTTTATGGCAACTATTGGAGCGGTTATTGGTGTTGCTGTTTTAGTCTCGCCAAATATCAATGATGCCAAATGGTCTGCTGGACTTGGACTTGCCGGAACAGCGATCGCAGGTGCTGCTGGATTAGCTCAAAATAGCAAAAATGAGCCGGACTTTTCAGTAAAGAAGCGGGGAGACAACTTTGAAGTGGAAACTCCAAGCTCTGAATCAACCGACCAACATTAGGTGTTGCAGCTACAGGTAATACCATTTCACGAAAAATTTGATGCAGATGTAAACCCTGAAAACTTTGCTGCATCTAAGTTTTTTAATTGCGACTTGCGACTTGCGAATTGTGAATTGGTATAAGTGGTCGTCTCCTGGGAGATTGAGATGAAGAAAATATACCTGGATTAGTTCAGATATAATAATGACTCATTCTTTGTTGTCCTAACTGGAGAAATTAATGGGTCGCGCCAAAAAGGTTGTCCTGGCATATTCTGGCGGAGTGGATACCTCCGTTTGCATCCCCTACCTCAAACAGGAGTGGGGTGTGGAAGAGGTGATTACCCTAGCAGCAGATTTAGGTCAGGGAGATGAATTAGAGCCAGTTCGAGAAAAAGCTCTCAAATCCGGTGCAAGTGAATCCCTCGTGGCGGATGTCAAAGACAGTTTCGTTAAAGATTACGCCTTTGGAGCGATTCAAGCCAACGCCCTTTATGAAAATCGTTATCCTCTAGGAACTGCCCTTGCCCGTCCATTGATTGCCAAGGCATTAGTAGAAACAGCCGAAAAATATGGTGCTGATGCCGTCGCTCATGGTTGCACTGGCAAAGGTAACGATCAGGTTCGTTTTGATGTCTCTGTAACCGCCTTGAACCCCAACCTGAAGATTCTTGCACCAGCGAGAGAATGGGGAATGAGCCGTGAGGAAACGATCGCTTATGGTGAGAAGTTTGGTATCCCTTCACCAGTTAAAAAATCTTCTCCCTACAGTATTGACAAGAATTTGCTTGGTCGTAGTATTGAAGCTGGTTTACTTGAAGATCCGTCATTTGAGCCACCAGAAGAAATTTATGAGATGACCAAAGCGATCGCTGACACTCCCAATGAGCCAGAATACATCGAAATTGGTTTCTCTGGTGGTATTCCCACCACCCTCAACGGTATAGTGAAGGAGCCAGTTGAGCTAATTGAAGAACTCAATCAGGTGGTAGGAAATCATGGCATCGGTCGGATTGATATGATTGAAAACCGTCTGGTAGGCATCAAATCGCGGGAAATCTACGAATCACCCGCAATGTTGGTGCTAATTCAGGCCCATAGAGATTTAGAAAGTTTGACTTTAACGGCAGATGTTACCCATTACAAGCGTGGCATTGAAGAAACTTACAGCCAAATCGTTTACAACGGTTTATGGTACAGTCCACTCAAAGTTGCACTAGATGCCTTTATTCAAAAGACACAAGAGCGAGTCTCTGGAACTGTGCGAGTGAAGTTGTTCAAGGGCAACTCTACGATAGTTGGGCGTTCGAGTGATAATTCCCTCTATACTCCCGATTTGGCAACCTACGGAGCCGAAGACCAATTTGATCACAAAGCAGCTGAAGGCTTTATTTACGTTTGGGGATTACCAACTCGCATTTGGTCGCAGCAAGTAAGAGGTTAAAAGTTAGGGGTTAGGAGTTAAAGAAGAATTCAGAAGTCAGAATTCAGGAGTCAGAATCAAGACGCTTGCGGACTCGCTAACGCTGTGCTATCGAGCGTCTTTAAGACCACCAAATTTTGAATTTGGTGGGGGTTTTAAACCCGTTTATTCAGACGCGACTCGAAAATACTCGCTAACGCTACGCTATCGTGGACTCGCTACCGCTACGCTATCCACCACTGGTACAGAATTCATACTGAATTCTGACTCCTGACTCCTAAATTCTGTTTAGATAAAACAGAAGAACTGAAAGTTAAAAGAAATAACTTTTAACTTTATTCCTCACTCCTCACCCCTGATTTTTTACTCCTCACCACCCACTTCTTTAACTTGGCGAGACTCTAACCACAGGGGTACAACAATTAAGGCAGCGAGAATCAGTAACGCTGCGATCGCAAATTGACCCACCCAAGCAACCAATTGTTCTAAAGAGACAATTTTGCCAGCAAAAAAAGCTAATGTCACCATCAAACTAGCCCAAGCAACTGCTCCTAAAAAGTTGTATAAAAAGAATTTTCCGAAGGGCATTTCGGCTATACCAGCTAGTGGTGCAGCAAAAACTCGTAACAATGCAAGAAAACGTCCAAAAAAGACTGCTTTAGCAGCATTTTGACTAAATTGATCTTTAATACTCATTAGTCGCACTTCCGAAATCCGAAAGATGCTACCAACTTTTACCAAAAAAGGCCAACCGCTAACTCTACCAATCCAGTAGCCACAAGTGCCACCAATTACAGCACCCATAATTGCGTCACTGAGAACCAGCCAGAAATTTAGTTCATCGCTGCCAGCTAAAAACCCGCCTACTAAGGTCACGGTTTCACCAGGAAGGGGAATGCCTAAATTTTCTAGCAAAATTCCCAAAAAGATTGCCCAATACCCGTATGTATGGGCGACTTCCTGGATGTTTTCTAGTGAAATCAGCTCTAAAGACATCCCGCACCGCCGTCTTTACAAATTTTTACTTTTACTATATCTTTGCTTGTTTTTGGGTAGGGTGTCAATCAAACCGCTACATTCAATCATTAAGCCATTAATTTAATTTTGGATAATCCTTGAAGAAGAATTCAGAAGCCAGAATTCAGGAGTCAGAATCAATGAGTGGGGGATTCAGACCCGCCACTCATTGTAGACCACCAAATTTTCAATTTGGTGGGGGTCTTAAACCCATTTATTCATCCGCCAGTCGCGCAGAATTCATTCTGAATTCTGGCTCCTGACTCCTGAATTCTGTTTGATAACTTATAGTCTATGGTGACTATTATTTTTTGACTATTAATTACACAATTTTTGCTGTACGTACCATAATTTTATATTTATTTAAATAAGAAATAAAAAGTTTATATAAAGTTTATAAAAGTCGAGTTAAATGATAAAAATTTTGTAAAAGATACGGTTGATACCGAAATTGTTAGGCGGTTATGCCTATATTGATGAAAGTTATCACAAATTATACGGCATGAATACTGAAATCATCTTTCTCAACTATACGACTGCAATTACCCACATATCTAGGTAGAGTGCTTGTTTTACCGTTGAAAGAGAAGAATGTATTAATGTCTTTTTTCGATTTTTTACCAAGTGTTCCAACTACCCTGTTAAATTTATGGCTTTCACACAAGAACTTCAAGTGATTTTGTTTAAACCCCAAGGAATCATAGATTTGCAAGGCGGTAAAGCTTTAAGTGAGCAGATGACTGCGATCGCCCCCCAACCTCATCAACTGTGGGTTATCGATTTAGCAGAAGTAAATTTTATGGACAGTTCTGGGTTAGTTCCTTTAGTAAAAGCTTTAAAAGCTGCACGTCAAAGTGGTTGCCGCTTGGTTCTATGCAACGTACAAGCTCCTGTACGGTTAATTTTAGAACTTACCCAACTAGATACAGTATTTGAAATTTTTCAAACCTACCAAGACATTTTCACTACCGACAAAAACAACAGTCTGGTGCTAGCAGGCTAGTTAATAAATCTACCTTTAGAAGGATGGTGGAGTCAAGCAATATTTGCATTTTTTCACATTCTCTTAAGATAACAGTTTGGTGCTAGCAGACTGATTGTCTTTTTTGTTTAGAGAAAAATGTTCAGAAAAACTGATGGTTTTTAACTAGGTAGCATTTACGGTAGATGAATGTGCTTGTTGAAAACCATCTACAATAAAGCGATAAAGTAAAAAATGACCAAAATTGTGATAATTTCCAGCCTTTTGAATCTCATCGGCTGGCTTTTTGTCGTGGGAGATGCCAATAGCTAATTGTTCTACATAGTCAGATGTAATGCAAGGAAGCAAGAGGTAAGAAAGGTCACAATATTAGCGTTATCAGCGTTTGCGTTATTTCTAACTCTATAGTTATTTTTGCTTTGATGTACTACTTGGATGTCTCCAAGATCCTTTGCCACACCAATTTCTTACCTCTTAGATTCCACCAGAATGATAACTTTAGGCATTCTGGGGAGTCGAAATATTAGTTTCTTCGGATGTTGGGCGGGGAAAATTTGGCAAATCAATCCCGCCGTGACTAGCATTGCGAGTTTTGAGTGCTAAACGGTAACTCACACTTTGCAGTTCTGCTTGTAATTGGCGGTTTTCTCGTTGTAGCATTGCTACTTTTTCTCTCACTGGTGTCATCCGTTCCTCAAACTTCCGGCGGTAAATTTGAGGCAGTTCTTGTACTACTTGCTCCAACATCCGAGTGCGATCGGTGAGTTCTTGAACTGACTGTCGCAATTGGTAGATTTCGGAGTCACGAGTTGTAATTTGCTCTTGGTAGAACGCCACCTGCTGCTCTACAGCTTGGAGTTGTTCTTGTAAAGCGTGTAACTGGCTTAGATCGCGCTCAGGCTCCGGCTGCTGGGGCATAAAACTAGTATTACCCTTTACCAGCCGGAAGAGTTCTTGAGATAGCTGTTGCACTAATTGATCGCGAAGTTGCAACTCTTGGCGCAGTTGCGATACTTCCGTAGAGAGAACTTGAATATTAGGTGTATCAGATTGGCTCACAGTAGCTTAAAGCTCCCATTCAGAATCTTGTCCACTCTTAGGTATAACTGCGGGAGTACTACCTTTGGCAAGTATTTGTTAATTTAGCATTCCCAAATAAGCCACGAGATCAGAAAAAGACAAAATTTTATTGAATGGGATTGGGAAAGGTAGGGCCGCCTTGGGGTAATGGGGATTGGGGATTGGGGATTAATTATTTCTCCCTTATCTCCCTCATCTCCCTATTGCTGATTCCTTACGCTGTTGTAGTTGCAGCTACTTTAGTGGGCCTTTCCTTTTCCTCTTTAGGGGGTTTTTCCTCTCCAATTTCTTGCTTAACTGTCAAATAACGGATCACTTCTTCACTCAAGCGCATGGCACGTTCAAAAGGAGCGATCGCAGTTGCAGGCGCAGTATAGTTTAACTGGATGTAAATGCCATCGCGGTGTTTTTTGATTTCATAAGCCAGACGACGCTTACCACGATTTTGAATTTGCATATCCTCAGCGCCTTGATCGCGAAGCAAATTCTGATATTTAGTAATTGCTTGCTCTACCTGTTCCTCTCCCAGATCAGGACGGAGGATGTACATTGTTTCGTAATTTGTAGTCATATTTTTCAGTTTCCTCATGGACAAAAGTGGCTGCCGATGTTAATTTATACCTCTTTTTTATTGAAAATGTCAGTATTGATTAACATCTGAAGCAACAAGGAACTATAATCTTACCAGTTTTCTATTTGAATCATTAGCCAAACCGCCGAAGTTTGGATTTTTAGGATGTCCATAATGAAAACTAGGTCGGGAGGCAACTCTGATATTTCTTTAGCAAGATTGATCTAACTATCAGCTTCGCCAAGGGGTATCTTTCTCTAAGGGTATCTATAGCTTTTGCTCAAGACTCAATCGGTTTGCTAAAGAGCTAACTGAGGATTGCTACCCACTCACAGCAACGAAAAAGCAGATAAAAGGATATTCATCAAGGTTATGGCGCAGCGCTATGTGCGAATTCAAAATCAAGAAGGACAGATTTACTATGGCTTACTACAGCTATCCCTTAATGTACAGGTGCTAGATGCTCCGCCCTGGTTACATGGACAACCCACTGATTTAACTTTGACACCAGAAAATTACCAAATTTTGGCTCCTTGCGCCCCCTCAAAAATTGTGGCGGTGGGTAAGAATTACGCAGATCATGCAGCCGAAATGGGAACTTCAGTACCTTCTGAGCCACTGATATTTTTTAAGCCACCCACGTCGATTATTCCATCTGAGAGTCAAATTAAGTATCCTCCCCAGTCACAAAGAGTTGACTACGAAGGAGAGCTAGCATTAGTGATTGGCGATTATGCCTTTGAATGTACACCAGAGGTAGCTCAAACCAAAATTTGGGGCTACACCATCGCCAATGACGTAACAGCGCGGGATTTACAAAAACGCGATGCTCAATGGACACGAGCTAAAGGTTTTGATACTTTCTGTCCCTTGGGGCCTTGGATTGTGCGGGAATTAAATCCAGGAGCGAGATTGCAGACTTTTTTAAATGACGACGTTAATCCAGTCCAATCTGCCTGTATCGATCAAATGGTGTTTTCCCCTGATGTTTTAGTTTCCTATATCAGTCAGGTGATGACATTATTACCAGGTGATTTGGTGCTGACAGGTACACCACAGGGTGTCAATCCATTGCATCCAGGCGATCGCGTCCGCGTCGAAATTGAAGGTATTGGTCGCCTGGAAAACACCGTAGCATTCCGTTAACTTCTAACGCACCTGCATATACACGGCATCGGAAACCGCCGGAATTTCCGCATAGCGTCCGATTGCAGACTGGATGACTGAATATACGGCTGCTCCTACTATGCCAATAAAAATGGTTGTGGACAGGGTTTGAATTGCAAAACCACCAGATGGAACTAGCCCTACAACATCAGTCAGGATGCCAAACAAGAAAATAATTATATCCAAAAGGATTGCTTGCATAGTGTTGAAACGAATAAAGTGACTAATTTTTTCGTTTCTCACTACTAACAAAAATAAAGCAAAGAAAATAATCATTCCTGCATAACGCACGCCATAGTAAATATTTAACAATGGTATAAGCGGCAGAAACAGCACTTGTAGTGGTGGAAACTCTGTGAGTAAGTATCTACCAAATACAAAAACCTCAACGAGAGGAAGCAAATAAGGCAAGGAAGCAAAAATCCGATCTGAAACTGTTGTAGACCCACGCCAAGACATTATGCGTTCTCCTGTGGTTAAATTTCTATAGTTACTTGAGCCTAGGATAACGCAGTTGCTTGGTCTTGCTGAGAAATTCAACTATTCTATATGGGCGATGCGAAAGCCCATCATGCACTCATACTGGTCTGGCTGCTGTTGAGTAAGTTTGCGAATGGCTTGACCACAACGCAGTTGACCCGCACGCCAACGGGGTTGACCGGTTCCGTCAGCGAGTAAACAAGATTGGCAAACTTGCCCAGGGGCAAGAATTTGATCTTCCATTAAAATGACTAGCATCGAATCCTCCTGTAAATCCTCCTTTTCACACACATTTCACTCAGGGGAGGACACGCTTTGTAGCGGTTCGAGCCGCTTCAGGTAGATTGGATACGTAAGTGTTGTGATTTGCGATCGCGCTTTGCACCCAGAGTGAGCGATCGCAGAGGACACTTAAGAGCCACATCCTACCTTTTTGTAGCAAAAATGTGGGTAATTATGATTCAATAACAATTCTCAAGTGAATCTTAACTTATTCTACGTTGTGTCTATTGCAAATTGGAAAGTTAAGTAAAAAATAATACAAAAATATTTGCATTAGGTTGAGCAAAGGCAACTAACGAGATCGATTACATATCTGTTAATTTAGCACTGGAGTTTGTCAAACTTAATATTCAGAAAATAACAAAAGCTTTACGCACAAGCAATAGGGCAACCCGTTGAAATTTCCTTGACATGACTAGTTAAAGTGAGAAAAGTCAAGTAAGTAAAACTTAGTTAACTTGATAGCTATTTAAGTGAGGCATTTACAAAATACTGAGGTAAACTTGCAAGCAAGTTAATCACAATATTATTCAGCGGCTCGTCGGTCTGGGCATCACTCACAATGGAACACTGGCAATTTCTGATACAAAAACAAGGCGATCGCTCGTGGCATGTCCTAGAATCGCCAAATTTGGAAATTTTGGAAGGACATTATAGAGTTTTGGCTCGTTCTAACCTTCCTAACACAGATGTGGAAGTACGGGTAACTCACTCTTCAACCGAGGAAGTTCAACCAATGCGGCGAATTTTTAAGCGATCGCGTCGTACTAACTCAGAAGGCTTAATGGCGGTAATTCCTTTTACCTACTTCCAGGCGGGTGTGTGGGAGTTGCGCTGTTCCGGCGATTTAATGGCGGAGCTGCTCGGTAAATCTTGGCAATACAGAGTGCAGCTGCAAGTCTTTTCACAAGTGGGAGAGGGGAAGAATGTAGAATCAAATTCACCCGCCCTAGCAGAATCGACAATTACCTTAGATAATGCGATCGCTGTTTCCACAGAATTGGCAACTATTACAGACAGCAACCCTGTCACCATTGTTCTGCCAGATGAAGGCAACTTAGAATACACTGCTCCAACAGAATCGACAATTACCTTAGATGATGCGATCACTGTTTCCGCAGAATTGACAACTACTACTGACAGCAGCTCTGCCACCATTGTTGTGCCAGATGAAGGTAACTTAGAATACACTGCTCCAGCAGAACCGACAATTAACTTAGATAATGCGATCGCTGTTTCCACAGAATTGGCAGCTACTACAGACAGCAAGCCTGTCACCATTGTTGTGCCAGATGAAGGCAACTTAGAATACACTGCTCCAACAGAACCGACAATTACCTTAGATGATGCGATCGCTGTTTCCACAGAATTGGCAACTATTAGAGACAGCAATCCTGTCACCATTGTTGTGCCAGATGAAGGCAACTTAGAATACATTGCTCCAACAGAATCGACAATTACCTTAGATGATGCGATCGCTGTTTCCGCAGAACTGGCAACTAATACTATTCTGCTAAATGAAACGGAAGAGAATATCGTTATCGATGAGCCGGTGAGTCCTGTGTGGCTCAAAGGCGAGACGGCAGAGCAGATTTTACAAAATTTAATAGATTTAGATTTACCCACTTCTGAACCTTTATCCAAAAATGAAAAGGTTACAGATTCTCCAGCAACACAACTACTGCCACCGTTACTGCTAACTTTAGGTCAGGATACTTACATTGCCCGTTGGGGACAACCTCTGACAATCAACGGACAAATAGAACTCAAAGAAAAGATAAATTTAGATCAGGCTGAAACATTATCCTCAAAAAGCCTACGGGCGCTTGAACTAGAAATTGAACTGCGATCGCCCAATAACTCGAAAATTTTGACCCAGGTACGGCAACCTTTACCAGATCAACAGTTACCCTTCACCATCAATACCTCAATTGATATTCCTGCTGACTGTGAATCCAAATTAATTTTGGCAGATATCAGTTTGTATGGTAGATCCAACGATAATAGTGAAATCATGCGGTTAGCCAGCCAGTCTTTCACCATTACAGCAGATGTAACGCAATTACTGGCAATCACAGCCGCAGCAAAACCTAGTACATCGTTAAATGACTCGATAGCACCATCAGACTCATCTGCTGCTTTGGCAGAAGCAGAAGCACCTGTTAGGCTCGACTTGAAACTATTCAATCTGATCAATATTCCAAAAACAGAGCAGCCTCAGACACTCGATCCATCCCCAAATACATCCCTACCAGCGCAAATTAACCTGCAAGTTCTGCGAGAAACTACTCTACGGACAACATCTAAGCTAAAGAATTCAGGCACTTCGCCTCAATTGCCTCAATTGCCAAAATTACCTCCTGTTCAAATCGATGCCAACACTCCCACAGATGTTGTTACAGAACCCCCTGCACAGGAAGAACTTCTAGAAAAGGATGTTACTATCACTGTGATCAATTTGAAGCAGTTGGTCATCAGGCAACGTCGAATGCCAATACTCGACACTACTTTGCCATATTTAAAACGGCTACAAGCTTTACCAGGTGATGCAGAAGAAGTAAAAAACTCAGATGCATTGGAAATTAAAGCAGCTGAAGACTTCCCGCAGTTGGATGAAATTGTAGCGGTAGATGAAAATACGCCTGAATTAATAGTAGGCGATGCACAATTCCAGGAAGAATCTGGTGCGGAAATAGAAGCCCAGCAAAATGCACAATTCCAAGAAGAATCTGTTGCCGAAATAGAAGCCCAGCAAAATGCACAATTCCAGGAAGAATCTGTTGTTGAAATAGAAACCCAGCAAAATCCACAATTCATTACAACAGGCAATCTTTACTCATCTCCTCTGCTCAGGAAGTGGATGCAGAGCCAAGGCTACTCTTTGCCTGAATCTATCAATGATCTGCAACGTCAAGATTACGATAACTATGTTCCAGCGCAGCTGATGCCCCTTTCTTTAGATGCAGAAACTGCGAATGTTGATATCAATTTGCCGTTAAACCTAGATGTCAACACGGATACGTTACACGAACAAGATACATGGCAAGAAATCCAAAGGTTAGCTTCTCATCTGGACGACTTGGGGGAAGATGTAGATACAGCCAAGGAAGCGGATCTGGGGATAGAAGAAAATACGGAAATAGAAAAAGTATTAGAACCAACGCTATCATCGGCTCTGTCAAGGCAACTACCGCCCCCTCCTCCTCCGATAAAAATAAATATAGCTTCGGCTTGGTTGGCGCAAGAAATCGTTGTAGATGATACATATAGCGAACTGGAAGCCGATACAAAAAGGAGTTACCCCTTTGAAGAAGAGCAACCACTGTTAGATTTATCTGCTTCCTTGCCTAGAATTGCGGCAGCCATTGAGTCTTTACCAATTCCACAGTTGCATGTGCCAGAAGGTGAACTAATCGCTGGCAAGTCTGTAATGGTGCGCGTAGTATTGCCCGAAGTACCTCCGCAAGTTGTTGTCAAGTTATGGCTTGAAGATTATCAAACTCGCTGGTTACTAGATGGGCCTCATCTATTGACAGATTTACTACCTAATGTATCTGGAGGTTTGGAGGTAATAACGCAATTAAACATTCCCTTTGGCTGTTTGGAAATTCGCTTAGAAGCGATCGCACTTGATTTGACAACCCAACAGGAAAGTCACAAAGTCACAATAGTAAAGACTGTGGTTCCTCCAGACTTACCCAGCTTGCAGCTCGATGAACTCCTAGGTATGTAAATCGGGCATTGGGCATGGGGCATTGGGCATGGGGAAGAGGCAGAGGGGCAGTTCTTGCTGGGAGTAGAGGGGAGAGAGCTAATTTTATGTTCTCCCCCTTGCCCCCTACTTTTCCCACTCCCCATATTAGCTGTGTTAAAAATCTTTAGAATTTCAAAAATCTTGGCAGAATTTGCAGTAAGCTCATCTTGAATTGTAGTGTTATTTAGCAGGAACCTTTACTATGGCAGCTTCCTTTTTGCCTTCTATCTTAGTTCCCATCATTGGTTGGGTTGTACCAGCTGTGACCTTTGCGTTTTTCTTTTTATACATTGAAAGAGACGACATTGGTTGATCTAGTCATGGGTCATTAGTTATCAGTTATTTATTTGTAAATGACATAGACGTACCAGCGGCTACTCTTCTCCTGACGGAGACGCTACGCGAACGAGTTCTCCAACAGAGTACCCGCAGGGTAAGACAAATGACTAATGACCAAAATTAATACCGCCTATCTCATAGAGACAGGCGGTTTTTTTAACGTTGATTTCTCAACAAATGCTAGAAAATTTTGACTTATAGTGTTCGGTTCAAACTAACTAATGTTAAATCGAAGAACCGAGTCCGGCGTAGGCACCATAAAAGAAAATGCCCAGGACTGTAATTATACCTAAACCTGCGATCGTAGCGACGACCCACAGGGGAATTCTCCCACTTCCAGACACAGCTTCTCTCCTCCCTTAACAACTAATCAACACAGGTTCAACAAACAAAGACTAACAGCAGAACTTCCAGTTAGTTAAAGAAGTAACTGGAAAACAGAATTCCCAGAACGAAAACTAGTAGTAGTCCCAGGTATAGCGAAGTCCGGTTTAGTTCAACCGGTTGATTATTGGGATTAGGCGATCTTTCTACCATAATTGCTCCTAACGGTGAATAAATTGCATTGCGGCGATCGCGCCTAAAAAGAATACAGTTGGTACACCTAAAGTATGTACTGCCAGCCATCTAACGGTAAAAATTGGATAGGTAACTGGTTGATTGATGTTGTTTCCGCTAGTCATGATCTCAAACTACTTTCCAATAAATTCTTCAACTTGTTTTTTAGCTTCAAAACGGTTCTTCACAATGGGCACTTCCTGCCGCGCTGGTGTGAAATACTCGTTGGGGCGGGGTGTGCCAAAAGCATCATAAGCCAATCCAGTGCTGACAAATAGCCAACCAGCAATAAACAATGCCGGGATGGTGATGCTGTGAATTACCCAGTAACGAACGCTGGTAATGATGTCCGAAAACGGACGTTCTCCAGTGGTACCTGACATTTAGATTTCTGCCTTCACAAAGAATGTTATAGAGTTTATTATCCTACAAAGTTAAGAAAGAGTTACAAGTTGCAACGTTCTTCTCAGAAATTGTACGTTGGGCATGGGGCATTGGGCATTGGGCATGGGGCATTTGGAATTGCTTATTTCTCCCTCATCTCCCCACTCCCTCTTACTCACTAAGCTGCTTCTGAAGAAGTTGTTTCAGGGTTTGGTAAATATTTGAGCAATACGCCGCGATCGCCAATTATAAATCCTCGTTCTGGCTCTAAGAACACAATTTTATACAAATTAGCAGCAACTTCTTCTACTGCACGGTCTTTTTCCCAGGTTTTACCACCGTCGCCACTCCGTAGCAAATTACCGCTACCGCCACCTACCCAAATTTCATTGGGTGTGCGATATGCCAAATCCAATAGACCCCAACTGGTGGATAACTCTGGAAATTTTGCCTCTTGCCATTCTTCAGGTTTAGTTGGGTCACTAAACTGAACTTGACCTCCTCTAGCTAGCAACCACAATTGCCCATTGTCACCAAACCCATGTTTTTCTAACCGCCGAGAATTATTGCGGTTATGGGGAACCCAAGCATCTTGTCCCGGTTCCCAAGTCGAGTAGAAACTACCCTTAGCAGAAACCGCAATATATTTACCATCAGCAGAACGTTCTAAGTTACGCACCACACCGACTGCTGATTCCACCTGGGCTTTCCAGTTTTTGCCGCCGTCTGTGGTCTTATAAATGGCTCCGACATCAGTAGCCATTTCAGCTGTATTTTTTGCTACTGCCTTAACTGCGATCGGGCTACCTGGTAGCTTTTCGCTCAGGGGAATACGCGACCAAGAAGCACCTTCATCAGTAGTGTGCAGCACCAGTCCAGGCTCTCCGGCAATCCAGCCTTCTTTTCCTGCAAAACTTACTGAGTCAAAACGATACTTTTGCTCATCCAGTTGCAGTGTTATTGGTTTCCACGTATCACCACCGTCATTGGTTTCCAATAAGGTGGCATTACTACCTACTAAGTATCCATGCTCACGGTTATCAGTAAAAGCAATATCCAATAGATTCGAGTCTGTCGGCACAGAAATGACTTTCCAAGGGTTGTAACTAACAGAGGGCACTTTGCTACAACCTATGCACATGACGACTACTATCAACAAGGCAGCTATTCGTTGCCAACTTTTCACAAATGAATGCATCAGTATTTCTTAGTTATTTCTAAATTTTTGTAGGAGTCGTCAGTCAGGATGCTGCGCAATCCTGGGTTCTTCATTTTGAATTTTGGATTACGGCTTTTAAGCTAAAAAACATCTAATTTGCATAATCGAATTAAATATAACTCTTGTGGGATGGGCAACATGAGCGCCCAGCTTATGCAATTAAAATGTGGAACAGCTTACTGTAAGCCGTAGAGACTGATAAAAAACAAAAAGCCAAGAGCCAAAGCGCCAAAAATCAGGATATTTTTTTGGGTTGGTGTGAGGTTGTTGACACCTAAACCGTAACCGAGATTTTCTTTGAAGCCAGATGCAGTACCCGCAGGGCCGATGTTGGCAAAAGCGGTCTTCTTGGCACTACAAACTGGACAACGCCAATTTATGGGCAGTTCTGCAAATAGTGTCCCGGAAGGAATATCATGCGTGTTGTCTCCCTTCTCAGGTTTCGTAAACATAACCGCAGGCGCGACACTCGTAGTGGTCTAACACTGGAGTCTCAACAACTGGTTCGCTCATGGCTAGGGCCTCGCAGAGGAGAATTCTTAAATATACGTTAAAAATTATGACATAATTGTTAGGCTTTTCTATCACTACCAAAAACGAATCAAATACCTGAAGTGCGTCTGTTTCCCAGATTTCAGAAAAACCAAACAGATATAATGTAAAAGAAAGTTACGCAGTTAGGGGATGGGCATGGGGCATTGGGAATTGGGCATTGGGCATTGGATATTGGTTAAAAATCAATAGTTATTCTCCCCTGCTCCCTCATCTCCCTCATCTCCCCACTCCCCACTCCCTACTCCCTACTTAAAACACTCCATAAGCGGTAGATACTCATTGTGTTTGTCCTCAGCGGTTACGAGTACCTTCTAGGCTTCTTCATAGTCTGTAGCCTAGTTCCTGCCTTAGCGCTCTCAGCTTCCAAGCTCCTACGACCCAGTGGTTACAGCCCAGAACGGCACACCACTTATGAATCTGGCATGGAACCCATCGGGGGAGCCTGGATTCAGTTCAATATCCGCTACTACATGTTTGCTCTGGTCTTCGTCGTCTTTGATGTGGAGACTGTATTCTTGTATCCTTGGGCGGTAGCTTTCCACCGTTTGGGGCTATTGGCATTTATTGAAGCGCTAATCTTTATTGCAATTCTTGTAGTCGCTTTAGTTTACGCGTGGCGTAAAGGAGCTTTGGAATGGTCTTGAATTCTAATTTAACAACCCAGGGCAAAGAACGAATCATCAACCCCATTGAGCGGACTACAATCACTCAAGACCTTTCAGAAAACGTCATTCTGACGACGGTTGATGACCTCTACGACTGGGCGCGGCTTTCTAGTTTGTGGCCGTTGCTATTTGGTACTGCTTGCTGCTTTATTGAGTTTGCAGCTTTAATTGGCTCCCGATTTGACTTTGACCGTTTTGGGCTAATTCCCCGTTCTAGCCCCCGCCAAGCCGATTTAATTATTACGGCAGGGACTATTACGATGAAGATGGCTCCTCAACTGGTGCGTCTTTATGAACAAATGCCAGAGCCGAAGTATGTAATTGCGATGGGAGCTTGTACAATTACTGGTGGGATGTTCAGTGTTGATTCCCCCACGGCAGTGCGCGGAGTCGATAAACTGATTCCTGTGGATGTGTATTTGCCTGGTTGTCCTCCCCGTCCAGAAGCAATTATCGACGCAATTATTAAGCTGCGGAAGAAAATTTCCAATGAATCGATGCAAGAGCGGGATAAAATTAAGCAAACCCACCGCTACTACAGCACGACTCATAACCTGAAGCCAGTAGATGAAATCTTAACTGGTAAGTATTTGCAGTCAGAAACTCGCTATGCACCACCGAAGGAATTGACAGAAGCGATTGGTATGCCAATACCACCTGCACTGCTTACAGCAAAGGCTCAAAAGGAGGAACAAACCCGTGGCTG
This sequence comes from Nostoc cf. commune SO-36, assembly GCF_023734775.1. Lineage (NCBI taxonomy): Bacteria > Bacillati > Cyanobacteriota > Cyanophyceae > Nostocales > Nostocaceae > Nostoc > Nostoc commune. Next base: position 3,746,890 of record NZ_AP025732.1, read on the forward strand.
AAGAAGAATCTAAACCAGTACCAGCAGCCAAAGAAGAGGCATTGGTACAAGCGGGTAAAATTTCCCAGTGGTTAACGGAAAATGGCTTTGACCATGAGTTTTTAGCACCGGATAAGAATGGTGTAGAGATAATTAAGGTGGGGGCAGATTTCTTGCTTCCTACCGCTACAGCCCTTTATGCCTACGGGTTTAATTATCTCCAGTGTCAAGGTGGTATTGACCTTGGCCCAGGACAAGAATTGGTGAGTATGTATCACTTGATTAAAGTCGGTGATAATAGCGATCGCCCCGAAGAAGTTCGAGTTAAAGTGTTCTTACCACGGGAAAACCCCGTAGTGCCTTCTGTGTACTGGATTTGGAAGACCGCAGATTGGCAAGAGCGCGAGTCTTACGATATGTTCGGCATTATCTACGAAGGACACCCAAATCTCAAACGGCTTTTGATGCCGGAAGATTGGATAGGTTGGCCTTTGCGGAAGGATTACATCTCGCCTGATTTCTACGAGTTGCAAGACGCTTATTAGAGATTGCTGAATAGAGACGCGATTCATCGCGTCTGTACAATTTAGTACTGAGTTTCGGCAGTGATTAACCCCTTTCCGGTGGCGGAGAGGGGTTATGTTTTTGGTATTTTCCACAGGTTCAGGAATAGCCCACGATCGCGTGCGTGAAAGACATTGTAAAAAGCAGAATCTGAAGTGATCGCCATCAAACATCACGACCAAATCTGTCACAATATTACTCTAATAACCAGCCAAAAACAGATGCCACGCTCAAATTTAACTCATTAGCAAAAGATCGAACAGGAAATTTTTGCTGTGGTTCATCAAATACTTCTGGTTTCTTAGAAGAGGGATTAGCAGCATACCCAACAGCCTGTTGTAGACATCACACAATTTTGACAATTTAGCTTAGAACAACCTTAGCTACACCGAAACTGACATTTAAAACAGCAGATGGTAGACCATCAATGTCAGAATACTGAGTTATGGGATGGGAAAATAAAGGTGAGTAATTCCCACCTCCGAATTTGCTGGACTATTTACCCAAGACAGATAAACAACAAATTTTATCAGTCAAAATCTATGACTTTGACCCCCTCTCAAACTCGAAAGCTACCTACTCAAGCAATAGGAGCCAAAATTTTCCACTGGTGTAACATCATTAGTCCTATTTATCATGCTCACCAGTGGACTACAAATTTACAACGCCAACCCTGTTTTTGGCGGACGTGCAGGTTTGCACATTCCTCCGATATTTACTTTAGGAGGTTGGCTTGCAGGAGGTAGACACTGGCATTTTGCCGCAATGTGGCTATTTTCGCTCAATCTATTGTGGTATGGAATTTACATTTTAATTACCCGACGCTGGCGACATCGGTTTGTCGGTGCTAATGATCTCAAAGCATTACAAAAAAGTCAAAATTTCAAACGTCTAATTTACGCTTGGCATCGTATTGCCTATACAGCAATTATTCCTATTTTGCTGCTAGCGTTATTGACAGGAATTGGAATGTATAAACCTGCTCAATTTCCCTGGATTGTAGATATGTTTGGCAGTTGGCAAGCATTACGAATTGTTCACTTTGCCTCAGTGCCAATGGTTATCTTATTTGCAGTGATTCACTCTCGATTAGGGCAGAAAGCTGGAGGCACTGAACTCACAGACTCGATGTTTTACTAAACCAACTATTGAGAAAGTAGACACAAAGACTAATAACTCTTGTTGAAAACGAAAAATATGAACTTTTTTGATAAGTTGAATCGTAATATTTTACAAAATCAAAGCTTACTATTTGTTGGACTTGATCCAAATCCAGAAATGATGCCTGTGCGTTATGAATCTGAAGAACTAATTGCTGGTTTGGAGAAATGGTTACAATTCATTATTGCTGAAACTGCTGATTTCGTTTGTGCCTATAAACCGACAATTGGCTTTTATGAAGCATTAGGTATTCCAGGTTTAGAACTGCTGTATAAAACTTTAGCAGCCATTCCAGCGCACATCCCAATTATTTTAGATGCCAAACACAGTGACCTAAATACTAGTACCATCTTTGCCCGGACTGTGTTTTACAGAATGGCAAATGGATGCAATCACTCTCAGTCCCTATACAGGACAAGATCATGTAGCACCTTTTTTAGTCTATCAGGGTAAAGCGGTGTTTATTTTGTGCTGTACTTCTAATCCAGGTGCAGAAGCTTTACAGCAATATCCTACCAACGAATCACCCCTTTATTTACAAGTAGTAAAGAATCAAAAACCTGGGGAACTCCAGAACAATTGGGTTTGGAAGTGGGGACTATAAATCCTGAAGTTTTAGGCACTTATTCGAGCAGTTGCGCCCGGAACGAATTATTATGGCGCGTAGCATTTGGGCGGAGGGTCAAAACCTGAAGCAAATTTTAGAAGCCGGCTTGAATACTAATGGTGATGGTTTGCTGATTCCTGTTCCTCAAGATATGTTGGGAAACACACAATTATCTGAAGAAGTTCAGTCTTTACGTGCGGAAATTATCAATTAAAAACTGAAATTATTTCATGAAACTCCACCTGCTCTGTCTGGTTTTCTGATGTTTGTTTGTTAAATAAGCACCCCAACAAGATTTAATCTTACAACTTTATGACATTGACTGTATTATGTTTGGCAGCTTTGTCCAAGCATCAGGAGCTATATTTCCCTATTACATCGACTTACGCAAAATTATTCCAATCCCCAAGTTTTTAATCAAGTTCTCACAGCTTATGAGGACATTTTAAAGAATCTTACTTTTGACAGGTTAGCAGGTATTCCCTACGGTTCTTTACCGACTGCAACTGGTTTAGCTTTGCGTCTTCATTGTCCAATGATTTTCCCTCGTAAAGAGGTAAAGGCACACGGAACTAGAAGAGTAATTGAGGGTAACTTTCATCCCGGTGAAACAGTTGTGGTGGTTGACGATATTCTCATCAGCGGCAAAAGTGTCATGGAAGGGGCAGGAAAATTGGAATCAGCAGGATTAAATGTTAATGATATTGTGGTATTTATCGACCATGAACAAGGTGTGAGAGATAGGTTACAGCAAAATGGTTATTGCAGTCATGCGGTTTTAACTATTTCGGAAATTACTAATACTCTGTATCAAGCAGGGCGAATAAGTGAGGAGCAATTTTTAGCTTTTGCTGAAAGTTAGTAGTTGGAATAATGGGGAGTAGTGAATGGGAGAATATTTTTCTTGTCTACTTCCCTTGGGTATATTTAATTACCGGATTCAATCTAATAACTAGAATAATTTGGATTGTAAATTAATTATGAATTTTTCACTGAATCAGCTACTGAGATGGTTAATTTTTACGCTGCTATTTCCTCTAGTATTTCTCAATGGTTGGCTAGTATTTTTCTTAGTTAAAAACTTTCAACCTGTTGTGACAATTCTTGTCTTAGCTACTTTATTTGCATTCGTTTTAAACTATCCCGTTTCGATTATGCAACAGGGGGGAGTTAAACGCAGCTATGCAGTATCGTTAGTTTTTATATTAGCATTGGTAATTGTTGTTGCTCTGGGTATTACTTTAGTGCCTATTGTTTTAGAGCAATTTCATGAGATGGTTAATGTCCTTCCCCAATGGATTGATTCTAGCAAAGAAAAACTTCAGGTTTTAAATGATTGGTTTTTTAGGCACAAATTAAATGTGAATTTAAGTCAGTTATTAGCACAAATTACGGAAAAATTACCGAATGAGATAGAGTTTGTTTCAGATAAGCTTTTAAGCATTATCATAGATACGATTGATAGTATTTCTGAAGCATTAATCACAGTAGTGCTGACTTTTTATCTACTGTTAGATGGGCCAAGAATTTGGCAGGGAATATTTAAAAAGTTACCTGGGAATTTTGCTCAGAAGGTAAGCCAGTCTATTCAGCAAAACTTCCAAAATTTCTTGATTGGTCAGATAACGTTAGCTTTGCTGATGGGTGTTTCAATAACATTATTGTTTTTAAGTTTCCAAGTCCAGTTTGGTTTGCTTTTTGGTTTGGGAGTTGGACTTTTGAGCTTGATTCCCTTTGGTGATGTCGTTAGTCTTGTTGTAATCACTTTAATAATAGCGTCGCACGACTTTTGGCTAGCGGCGAAGGTTTTTGCAGTAGCTGTTGTCATTGACCAGTTAATTGATCAGGCGATCGCACCACGACTTTTAGGCAAATTTACTGGCATCAGACCAATATGGGTATTGATTGCTTTGCTTGTAGGAACCAATGCTGGCGGAGTCTTAGGTTTGCTAGTTGCAGTACCCATAGCTGGTTTTATCAAAGATGCCGCAGATGGTTTTAACTCTAGTTATGCTGAGAATCAAGAACCACCAGAGATATTAACTGAAGAATCAATACTGCCATAAACTTATTGCCACAACATTATCCAAATAGATATGTTTGAATCTCTCTCTTAGCGCAAAAGAGTTACAGCAATTACAGCATTCTAGCCAAGTTATACGCCAGACGATTGAGCAACTCAACTTTGATATTGTGAAAAATTTGGACAAAAAAAGCCCCCAGTATTTCTACTAGGGGTCGTAAATAATACCATTTCACTTAATGTTTGTCTGAGATGTCCCTGCGATCGCCTCTACTGATACAAGAGGCTAGAGTGTTTCTCAAATACTACAGCAAAAAGTGAGCGGGTATAAAATTAGCCAACATTTGCCAAGAGTAATTCTCGTTTTTCTGATTTTTTAACTCTCACTTGAGAGTCATCATCAACATCAACGAAGGCTGTGTCTCCATCTGTAATTTCGCCAGACAGCATTGCTTCAGCCAAAGAATCTTCTAAGAGGCGCATAATTGCCCGACGTAATGGTCTAGCACCATAACTAGGGTTGTAGCCTTCTCGTACCACAAGCTCTTTGAAGCGATCGCTAACTTCTAAGATAATTCCCTTTTCTGTCAACCGACCAGCAACTTCACGAAGCATAATCTCAGCAATTTGCTTAACTTCATCCCTAGAAAGTTGGGTGAATACGATAATTTCATCGAGACGGTTGAGGAATTCAGGACGGAAGTAAGCTTTCAATTCTTCATTTACCAAGGTGCGGATGCGGTTATAACTAGCGTCGGCTTGAGTGTCGAAGTCAAACCCTAAGCCACTACCACCTTTTTCAATCACCTTGGAACCGATGTTAGAAGTCAAAATGATCAGCGTGTTCTTGAAGTCCACTTTCCGGCCTTTGGCGTCCGTCAGCTGCCCGTCATCGAGGAGTTGCAGCAGGATGTTGAATACGTCGGGGTGCGCTTTTTCGATTTCGTCGAATAGCACGACCTGAATATGGTTTGCGCCGCACGGCCTCCGTCAGTTGTCCGCCTTCCTCGTAGCCGACATAACCCGGAGGCGACCCAATTAGCTTGGCGACGGTGTGGCTTTCCATGTATTCGGACATATCTAACCGAATCATGGAGTCTTCCGCACCGAAGAAGTAGGAAGCTAATGCTTTCGCTAATTCTGTTTTACCAACTCCAGTCGGGCCAGAGAAGATAAAGCTAGCAATGGGGCGATTGGGATTTTTCAAACCAACGCGGGCGCGACGGATACCGCGAGATACAGCTGTGACTGCTTGCTCTTGACCGATGAGCCGCTGATGCAGAGTGTCTTCTAGGTGTAGAAGCAATTCTGACTCAGATTCAGTTAGCTTGTTGACTGGTACGCCAGTCCAAGAGGCAACGATTTGGGCGATGTCTTCTTCGTCAACTACAGTCGAGTTGACAGGTTGCTCGGTTGGTGTGAAGGTTGCTTGCAGTTGTTCTGCAAGTTTTAATTCTTGGTCGCGCAGTTGTGTAGCTTTGTCAAAATCTTGAACTCTGACTGCTGCTTCTTTTTCTTTGGTAACGCCAGCGAGTTCACGCTTGAGTTCTTTGTTAGGAGAACTTTGAGAGTTCCGCAGACGAACGCGAGAACCAGCTTCATCAATCAAGTCTATTGCCTTATCTGGCAAGAAGCGATCGCTAATATAGCGGTCTGATAATTCTGCTGCTGCTACAAGTGCTGAATCCAAAATTGTGACTTTGTGATGCTGTTCATAAGCGCCGCGCAAGCCGTAAAGAATTTGTACGGTTTCTTCTACCGAGGGTTCCCCAACCTTAATCGGTTGGAAACGACGCTCTAGGGCGGCATCGCGCTCGATATGCTTACGATATTCATCGAGGGTAGTTGCGCCGATGCACTGGAGTTCACCCCGTGCTAAGGCAGGTTTGAGGATGTTGGCTGCATCCAACCCACCTTCTGTACCACCAGCGCCAACCAAGGTGTGAATTTCGTCAATCACCAAGATGATATTACCGACAGTGCGAACTTCTTCTACAACTTTTTTGATGCGTTCTTCAAAATCGCCACGGAAACGAGTTCCAGCTACCAATGACCCCATATCGAGGCTGATAACTTGCTTGTCCTGTAAGGTTTCGGGAACATCTTGGTTGATAATACGTTGAGCTAGACCTTCTGCGATCGCAGTTTTACCAACTCCTGGTTCTCCAATCAACACCGGGTTATTCTTGGTGCGGCGACCGAGAATTTGGATCGCCCGCTCAATTTCCTTCTCACGACCAACTACAGGGTCGAGTCTGCCTTCTTGGGCTAATTTGGTCAAATTTCTGCCAAATTCTTCCATAGTTAGCGGTTGAGTGCGCTTTTGACTACCACTACCACTACCAGCGAAAGCCGGTGCATTTTCACCCAAACGGCGAACTATGGCACTGCGGACAGCCTTGAAGTCAACCCCTAGATTTTGCAGTACTTTGGCGGCGACACCTTCACCAGCCTCGGTTAATCCTAAGAGTAAGTGTTCAGTGTTGATGTAATTTTGTCCTAGACTATGAGCTTCTTTAAACGATTGCTCGAAGAGGCTTTTTACTTTAGGAGTAAAAGGAATTTCTGGTGGTACAAAGCCAGAACCCCTACCAATAATTTTTTCTACCTCGCGACGTGCATCTTTGAGGATAACGCCTAATTCAGCTAGCACTTTAGCAGCAACCCCAGTTCCTTCTCCCATCAAACCCAGGAGAATTTGCTCAGTTCCTACGAAGTTATGTCCCAGGCGACGTGCTTCCTCCTGAGCTAACATAATTACTCTAATGGCTTCGGAAGTGAAGTGTTCAAACATAATGGGTTATTGCTCCCTCGCTGCTTGGACTTTGGGTGAGATAAAATTCACCCTCATCTAAAGTTTTTTGTATTTTCTTAAGGACTAATGTAACTTTATTTAAAGTTAAGTGGCAGTGGTGAGAGCCGTAAGACATCAGGTGTACTTGCCGTCTAGTATAAGTGCTGAGTGGAGTGCGGAGAAAGTCAGAAGTGGTAAAGTTGACAGTTAACTTTTCAGTATTTGACAATTTTATTTTGCCTGTCCTGTTTTCCACTGTCAGCTAAACTTAAAACTTAGGACTCAGCACTCAGGACTGACGATGACTGAAGCAACGGCTGGTAAAGATCAACAACATCCACTTTATAACCGCGATCGCCCCCTTATTGATATTTTACTCTCTCAAGAGGCGACAGACTATAATTTAGCAGAATTGGCTAGACTGCGAATGCGTTATCAAGGGTTTCCAGGGGCGAGAGATATCCAAAAAGACCTAGAGAAAGTCTTGCAACAGTGGGGTTTGACCGAAGCCGAGCTTTTTGAGAAAACTCGTAAAATTCATGATTTGGGGGGAATTTACAAAAGTCGCGGCAAGAAAGATGAACAAGATTGGAATTAGGGTACTCCAAGTAAAAAAATGCTCAATTGTCATTGCGAGCGAAGCGAAGCAATCCCAGCCCTTGCGATTGCTTCGCTCGCAATGACGGGTTTTGGATCATTTATTTTTTGGAACACTCTAGGGAATTGACAATGGGGCATGGGGCATTGGGCATTGGGAATTAATCAATAGTTCTTCTTCCCCTGCTCCCCCTGCTTCCCCTGCTTCCCTTGCTCCCGTTGCTTGCCATATTCCCGCAGCTGCTTTAAGAGGTTTTCTTGGGATGAGCTAGAGATAGACGGACTGGGGGTTGGTTCAAGTATGGTGTCGGTACTATCAAAATTAAAAGGTGAAGGATTAGTTGGGTAGACAGGTAGAGACTTGTCATTAGACATCGCCTGTTGAGTTGGCGCTGGGGTAGGAATTAAATTATTTGGTTTGCTCACAGCAGTTTTTACTGAATCTAGAGTAGTAGCAACCTGCACTTGCTGCTGCACCTCTTGCGTAGAAGATACTAAACCACTTAGACCATTCACCAATTGCCGCAAATTTTGGCGGAAAGTAGGATCACCTGTCAATTCATCCAAATCAGATGTAATTTTTTGAGTATTTTCAAAGGTTACTCGTGCTGAATCTAAAGTTTGTTGCAGCACTACCACATTTTTTGGATCATTTAAGCTTTTAGAAGCATCGCGTAAATTAGCTGAGGCTTGCGCTGCATTTTCTGAAAGAGTTTCTAAATTGTTGAGTAATTCTCCTTGAGTCAATCGATTGACAGATGGTGATAAGCTACTGACTGTAACACGCAGTTGGTTGCTGGTTTCGGTAATATTGTTCAAAGCACCAACCAGCGCAGAACGATTAGTTGTTAACAGATTATCCAGGTTGTTCAGCAAGCGACTTGCTTGAGTTGCAGTTCCACCAAATTTATTTACTGTTTGAGTCGCGGATGCATTAAATTGGGTTGTCGCGCGTTGCACTGAATTAGCGGTGGCAGAAAAGGTATTAAGTTGTTGCTGTAAGTTTTTGGTCAAACCTCGCAGATCCTGACTTAGTTCTGTAAAACTAGATGCTGCGCTTGTAGTTGCTTCTAGAACCCCATTGACATTTCTATAAAATTTTGGGTCACTGTATACACCAGCTAGCTCAGTTGAACTGCGAATCAGTTCATCAACACTAATCCCAACCTGACCTTTTAACCGAGTGCCATTACAGACTATCAGACTAGCGTTGCAATTTTTGTCTAAAGGTTTAGCAGTCACAACCCCAGTAGGTAAGGTTGCTTTTGGTGTGATGTCGATAATACTTTCACTAATTAATCCGCTTTGATTAGCTTCTACCACTACATTACGGGGCATAATTAGGTCAGTTTGGGCTATTTCAATCTCTACATCAATGGCATTTGGCCCTGGTCGAACCTGAGAAATAGCTCCTACCTTAACGCCACGATAACGAACTGTTGCTCCTTTTTGCATTCCGCCAGCGTTAGCAAATTCCACAATAACTTTATATGAACTGCCAGCAGCAGTGAATCTGTTTAACCACAGAAACAGTAATCCAAATACCCCTATTCCTAGCAGGAGTAATAACCCCACAGAGCCTTCTCTAAATGTTCGCCCAGACGCGAAGCGGCTTGTCATAAGACCTCGCATTTTGTTTGCCTCCACCAACAACCAATTAGGAGTTAGGAGTTAAAAGTTATAAATTAGGAATTAGGAGTTATAAGTTATGAGTTGAATTTAACTTCTTACTCCTCATTGTTAACTCTTCACTTCTCATTCTTAACTTCTCACTCCTCACTTTTGAGTTTCTAACCGACGACTTGAATCGGGCCTTGCACACTTCCACTGATAAATTGTCTGATCAAGGGATGTTCTGTGTTGTATATCTCACTAACTGTACCTTGCCACTGCACTTTACCTTCATAGAGAAATATAAGTCTATCAGCTGTACGGCGGATAGTGCTGTCTTGGTGGGTAACAACAGCATAAGTACTACAAACTCCATTTAAACATTGCAAATGGCGGATTAAATCTTCGATTACTGTTGAGGCAATAGGATCAAGTCCGGCTGTTGGTTCGTCGTATAGTAGAACTTCTGGCCCTTCTGAGGGACTATCGGGGTTAGACATAATTGCACGGGCAAAACTTACCCGTTTTCGCATTCCCCCGGAAAGTTCGGCTGGGTAGAGGTTGCTGATTGCTGGCAAACCTACCATCTCCAATTTCTCTTTTACCAAATTTTGAATGCGCGATCGCGGCAGCTTGGAATTTTGATAAAGTAGAAATCCCACATTTTCCTCCACCGTCAGGGAATCAAATAGCGCCGCCTGCTGAAACACCATGCCAATGCCAACCTGCTGGCTACCATCCTCAATTAAACCGTTTCGCCGCACTCCTTGCAGATAAATTTCTCCTGCGTCGGGAGTAAGTAACCCCGCCATTATCCGCAAAATCGTTGATTTCCCAGTCCCTGATGGGCCAATAATCCCCAGTGCTTCTCCCCGGTAAATGGTCAAGTCTACATTATCTAGAACTTTATGGCTACCAAAGGACTTAGAAACACCTTTCAGTTCAATCAATGGTTCAGTCATTAGTTATTAGTCATTGGTCATTGGTGAGCCAGTGCCTTGGGCGAGTTACCCAATTTGTACTCCTTCACTCCGGGACAATTCCCCAAATGGAGAAGTAACTGGCGTTAGTGATATACCCTTACAAAGAAGCAAGTTATTATATATAGTGGACGCACCAGAAGGAGCGTCATTAGTCAGCAGAAAATAAACAAATGACTACTGACAATTAACTAAGGACAAATGTGCCCAATAGTCATGTAATGCTTATTGGTAGGGAATTGTATAGTACATTATAAGTATATGATTACGATTCTGATTAGCAAACTTTATTTTTGTAGCATAATATTTGGTTATTTGCGATATTTAATTAATGTCCCAAAAATACCATCAATGCAACGCTTTGGAAGACACCGTAGTAATTGAATATCTCAGCGATCGCAAACTCAGGCTCTACTTTTATGTAGATATCAACAAAGTAATTTAATAGTACAAATACACTAACCATTGTTGTAAATACTCATAGAAAAGCTATAATAGTAAAAAAATTAAGATTTTTATATAAAAAAATAGCATTTATATTTAATTTTTTAAAATCAAAATATTTAGCTTATTGACTTATCTAAAAAGTCAATGATCCGGAAATTGGCAAAATCCAAAATTATTCATTAGTATTGTAACAGTAATTGTTACAAATCATAATAAAATTATGAGTAGCCAATTAGAACAGTTTGCAAGTGATAATTCCTCTGGCATTTGTCCTGAAGCTCTGGAATATATGATTAGAGCAAATCAAGGTAGTGTTCCAGCTTATGGAAATGATGAATGGACTCAAAAAGCTACAGATTATTTTCGGGAACTCTTTGAAATTGATTGTGAAGTATTTTTTACCTTTAATGGTACAGCCGCAAATTCTTTATCTTTAGCTGCTCTTTGTCAGTCATATCATAGCGTCATTTGTCATGAAACATCTCATATAGAAACAGATGAGTGTGGCGCACCTGAGTTTGCATCTAATGGCTCTAAGCTGCTACTTGCTCAAGGTAAAAATGGTAAATTAACATCAGAGGCTATAGAAACAATTGTCACTAAACGCACTGATATTCATTATCCCAAACCTAAAGTTATTAGCATTACCCAATCTACTGAATTAGGAACTTTATATTCTATTGAGGAACTTTTAAGTATTAAAGAAGTTGCGAACAAGCACAACTTAAAGGTTCACATGGATGGCGCTCGTTTTTCGAATGCAGTTGCTGCTATGAATAAAAGCCCTGCTGAAATTACTTGGAAAGCTGGAGTAGATGTATTGTGTTTTTGTGGTACAAAAAATGGCATGGCATTAGGTGAAGCAATTCTTTTCTTCAACAAAACCTTAGCAGAGGATTTTGATTATCGATGCAAACAAGCAGGTCAGCTAGCCTCAAAAATGCGGTTTATTTCTGCTCCCTGGTTGGGTTTATTAGAAACTGGTGCTTGGCTCAAAAATGCTAGATATGCCAATCAATGTGCTGAATATCTAGAAAATCAACTATTAAACATAGAAGGCGTTGATTTGATGTTTCCTAGAGAAGCCAATGCCGTGTTTGTTAAATTACCTGAAGAAGTTATTCACAGCTTAAAAGCGAAGAATTGGCAGTTTTATACATTCATTGGTGTAGGAGGTGTACGTTTTATGTGTTCTTGGAACACTACTCAATCAAGGATTGATGAATTGATTAGTGATATTAAAAATGCGACTATTGACAAAAACTAAATATCAAATAAGTTCAGTAATCCTCAAACTGTGCCAATTATGAATCCTATTAATCAGGCTATTTTAGAATCCCTGCGTTCTAGTGAGAAAACGGCTGGAGAATTAAAAGACATATTTAATTGTAGTTACAGCGTACTTGATAAAGCATTGCAGGATCTTCTTGACGCACAGGAGATTGAAGCAGGATGGAGTAATGATGATTGTTCAGCAAAAATTTATCGGCTCAAGCGCCAGCAACAATCGAGCATAAAGACATGAGCCAAGATATGCAATTTGAAGAAGAATTCAGAAGTCAGAATGGGCTAAACCTTAGCTATCCGCTAACAGGAGTCAGAATCAATTGGATGGGGATTCAGACTAGGCTGTTGATTCTGTGCCTTTTTAGAAGTTAACAAATCATGCAAAATATGTGTAGTCATTGCGAGCTTTGCGAAGCAATCGCAAAATCTCTGGGATTGCTTCGCAAAGCTCGCAATGACACAAGAGAGATTTTGACCTGACACAAAAATAGAAAAATAGTATGAGTCAAAAACGCCCAAATTTCATCAAAGTCAACAGCCTAGATTCAGACCCCAACCAATTGTAGACACTGTGCAGACGATAGCGCAGCGTTAGCGACGCAGGAGCGTCTGGGGTTTTAAACCCGTTTATTCAGACGCTCTCTACGAGACGCTAAAAGCGTAGCTTGCTTCTCTGTAAGAGTACGCGGACTCGCTAACGCTGCGCTATCTACCAGTCGCACATAATTCAATTCTGTTAGCGATAGCGGGGCGTTTAGCCCATTCTGGCTCCTGACTCCTGAATTCTGTTTGATAAAAATTGTGTATCTCGGCTCAATATAGTCTGGTTATGAGTTTTGAGACTGAGTACTGGGGAAGAAATTATGACTAAGATTTGGTTAGCATCCCAATCCCTATTCAAATCTTCCCATTACCCAGCCCCTAGAAGAGGTTTTCTGGATCTAAGCTGTAGTTTCAAAAGAAATAACCGATCACGCTGAAATCGGCTCTTCAATATTTACCATCACAGCTTGTAGCTCCTTCGCTTTTTCCTCTGGTAAAGCATCATTGGCAAACATCCCTGCTGCAAGTTCGGTTCCCGCAAGATACTTCAGCCTTTCGCTTGTCCGATATGGGGGAAAAAACTCGGCGTGTAAATGCGCTTCTGGATGGGCTAAACCATCAGTTGGCGCACCAAACCAAGCCATCAAGTAAGGAAACGGACGATTCCACAAGCCGTCATATTTAAGAGTGACAGTTTTTAACGCTTTGGCAAGTCCCCAACGTTGTTCTGGGGTAAGTCCCATAAAATTGCTAACTGGCTCTTTTGGTGCAATCCAAACTTCATAGGGGTAACGAGCGCATACCGGGACAAATGCGATCGCATACTCATCTTCATAAATAATCCGTTGGTTGTCTGCAATCTCCTTCTGAATCAAGTCTTGCAGTAAACCCCGGTGATGTTTTTCATAATACTCCTGCTGCATTGACAGCATCCGCGCCGGAACAGGCGGTATAAAAGGATAGGCGTAAATTTGCCCGTGAGGATGGTGCAATGTTACACCCACCTCTACACCTTTATTTTCAAAGGGCAGCACGTACTGAATTTGGGGATTTAGCCCTAGTTCACGGGTGCGATCGCCCCACACTTCTAACAGCAAATCTAAATGTTCTAACTCTAAGGAACTCAAGGTGGCACGGGCATCTTGAGTAAAAACCACTACCTCACAGGCTCCATTAGCTGGTAACGTTTCCACGATGGTATCGGGTGGATTGTTCGCTGTCGGAATCAATGAGGGAAAGCGGTTATCGAACACTGCCACATCATACTTACCTTGGGGTAGTTCCGTAGGAAAGTCAGGGTTGGTGGTAGGTGCAAGGGGGTTGTATTCTGGGGGCGGCATGAATGTCCGCCCTTGACGGTGACTAGCATAAGCTACCCATTCACCCCGCAAGGGATGCCAGCGCAGGTGGGGATTAGCTTGCACTGGCTCGTTACTAGGGCTAGGGGCTTCTAACTGACTAGTAATTGGGTAGCGACTGTATAACTTGAGTTTGCGTCCGTCCGGCTTTAACAGCTTGTGGGAGTACATAATCCTTGTCCTGAGAGGGTTGCAGCGCGGATCGCCTCAATGGGAAATTTGGGAGTGCGATCGCCGTACAATAAACCGTTAGCTTCTTGGAAGGTATCTGTTAATTGTGTGTAACAGAATCCGCTAAATAGCTCAATGTCATTAACTGTTTTGAGCAGAGTAGCGTATTTCTTTTCTAATTCGGAAATATTCGAGCAGTTTTCATATCCCCAAGCTTGATCTGCATTAGGTTGATCAAGAGGGGCGTAGGCAATCCCACCAAACTCGGTCAACATCACTGGTTGTCCCTGATGGGGATAATTGTCTAAGGTGAGGATACGACCTCCAGGGCGGCTACGCTCAAATAAATCTGATATCTGAATATCCGGTCTGTAGCGATGGGCTAATCGCTCAGGCTGGCGTTCATAGTCGTGAATAGCGAGGATGTCGGTATCCGTACTTTCCCAACCATCGTTACCAATTACTGGGCGAGTTGGGTCGAGAGTTTTAGTTAGGTGATACATTGCTAACACGTAGTTACGGTGAGCTGCTGTCTCAACCAAATTTGGCACTCCCCAAGATTCATTAAACGGCACCCACGCCACAATACAAGGATGGCTAACATCTCGCTTAATGATTTCCGTCCACTCACGGGTCATGCGTTCCACGGCTTTCGGCGTGAAGCGGTAAGCGCTAGGCATCTCCTCCCATACTAACAACCCTAAGACGTCTGCCCAATATAAAAAGCGGGGGTCTTCAATTTTTTGGTGTTTGCGTACTCCGTTAAAACCCATAGCTTTGACGAGTTCTACATCACGTCGCAATGCTTCGTCATTGGGTGGAGTCATTAATGTATCAGGCCAGTAACCTTGGTCGAGAACTAGGCGTAGATAGTAGGGGCGACCGTTGAGCATAAAGCGATCACGCTGAATGCTGACAGTTCGCATTGCTGTATAAGATTGCACTTCATCTACAAGACGATCTTTATCCCATAGCTGAATTTCAGCATTTATCAGCGTCGGCTTTTCTGGACTCCACAGTAATTCATTGCGGCAGTCGTCAATACCCGGATCGCCCAAAACAATGCGGCGACTAATTTCGCCATTGAATACTTCATAAGTATCGTTTGCTAACACGCGATCGCCAGCACTGAGTTTAATTTTAACTCGTACACCTGAAGTAGGTAAATCACCAGCCAACCCAAGTTCAAATCCAATTTCCCACCGTTCGCAGTCGGGAATCCAACGAAGATTACCGATATAAGCCTCGCCTACGCGCTCCAGCCAGACTGTCTGCCAAATACCACTTGTACGAGGATACCAAATACTATGGGGTTGCAACTGCCAATCCTGTTTACCACGAGGTTTAGCGAGGTCGTGCGGATCGTCTTGCGCCCACACTGTCACCTTGGTTGTACCACTGTCATTTAAGGCACGGGTAATATCGAGGCTGAAAGAGGTGTGTCCGCCTTCATGCTCGCCGATGTATTTATCGTTTACCCACACACGAGCGTGATAATCCACAGCGCCAAAATGTAAAAGTAATCTCCCGTCCCCTGGTGGTGTATCAAATTCACGCTCGTACCAGCAGTTTGCATGAAACCCGCGATCGCCAATCCCACTTTTGGTAGATTCCGGTGCGAAAGGAACTTCTATATGATGAGACCATTGGGTTAAATCGCTGGGTTCAATGCATTTGCCTTGGTCATCAAATGCAAATTTCCACAGCCCGTTTAAATTGTGCCACTCTGAGCGTTTTAACAATGGCCGAGGGTGTGCTGTTACTGCTAAGTCCGCAAAATTACTATTAGTTTTAGAGGGTAATTTAACCTCATGATTTACCATATCTAACAATCTCATCAGATTTTCTCCTTATAAATAACTCAATCAACCCTTGCTATCAGTTAAATTTAGGCCCAAATATTTGGATTGCCAGATATAGCATGAGTTTTTAGCCAATCATTTATTGATCGGTTGGAGCTAGTAGTAGTAGATTTTTTTTGTAGTCAATACTGATACCTTCTGCACTTAAGTGTTGAAGTATAACAATAAGTTTATATACGCCTAGCTCGTGACATTATGGCATATACATCATCAATCTTTGCCAGGTTATCTAGAAAAAAAAGTATTAAATTTAGGTTGCTACTACATATCATAAATCTGCCACACAATAAACTACTAGTGATGAACAGTTTATATATAAATTTTTTAAGTAATTTTTTGACAATTATTTATTAATCAAAAAGCATTAGCAAACGAAAGTAAAATGAATAAAATCAGATTATATAAGAAGATAACGAAAGCATTCATTGAATATTGGTAGATAGATGGCATTTTTGCCTGCAACACGAGAAAGCCAGTCTCAAACAAACTTTTACATTGTCTCGTCCCAGCCGGAAGCTGGAAACGAGATTTGAAAGCAGTTTTACCTTAAGTTGACACCAATGGTCGAAGTGTGCGCCCTACCCTAGGCTGTTGACTTTGATGAAATTTGGGCGTTTTTGACTCATACTATTTTTGTGTCAGGGAAAAATCTCTCTTGTGTCATTGCGAGCTTTGCGAAGCAATCGCAAAATCTCTGGGATTGCTTCGCAAAGTTCGCAATGACTACACATATTTTGCATGATTTGTTAACTTTAGGACTTACGCAAGAGTTAGGGAATAACGAACCACAGAGCCGCAGAGGACACGGAGAAATAAGAGTTTCAGAGATATTTTGCGTAAGTCCTAAACTTCTAAAAAGGCACAGAGTCAACACCCTACCCCTACCCCCTACCTTCCTTCTACCTCTTCGGTCAATTCTTCCAATTCCTTGAGGTGTTGTGCGTTCACAAGCCATTCTTGTTCATAGTTATATTTATCTGCATCATATTGACTTTGTTGCTCTTTTAGAGATGCAATCTCATGATTAATTATTGGTAATGCTTTCCCTTGGATAATTACTTTTTTTAGCAACTCAAACCGTGATGTTTCATCAATTTGACGCAAGAGTTGTGAAATACAACGCCTGATAATAACTTCATTGCCAAAATCAAGAATGCCCTTAGATTCATTATCTGGAGATAATAATTGTTCGCTTACATCAAGCAAAGCTTCCACAACGGAGGGAATATAATTCACAGGAATGTCCTGTTTAGTGGAATTCTCTAGCTGTTCTACAAATACCCTAGCTTGTGTTGTACCGCCTGGAAGTTTTTGTTTAGTAAGTTCTATCAGATAGGTTCTAAAATTGTCTGCATCTTCTACTAAACCAAGAATAATTTTTATCTGAATATTAGACAGTTCGCCTGCTGATAACGATAGGCGAAAATAAACAGGAAACATTTCTAAACTACATACACGTAGCTGATCACGCCATTGCAACTCTTCTTTTTTATCTAAATAGGTCTTAACCAAAATGGATTTTAACTTGGGGAAAAGATGCATGAGCAGGTTTTTAACAGGCTGCTTATCTTCATCTCGCAGTTGGGCAATCCAGGTATTCAAAATGTTTTTTAGTTCGTCTCTTGAAGGGTTTGCCTCTCCTACAAAAATATGAGGATTTTGATGAATTATGCTATACAGCACTTCCGGCAGCTATGAGGTACATCCTCAAAGCTAAAAGCTATGTTAGGAGAGAGGCAATAAGAAAAACTGTATTGCATAATAGCGGGAAGCGCTGTATATCTTTGGGCAAAAGACTCGCAAAGACTCAATAGCAATGAAATCAACAGGATTTACTTCATCTTTTACTGGTGGATACGTCACTGTTAAAGTGTTAACAAAACGAACAATATCGCGGATATTAGTAATAAAATGATCTATTGCTTGAAAGTAAATATCACCCCAGCGAACTTGGTTAATTCGTTGTTTTGGTGCTTGAGCAAATATATTATCAAGCTTGTCAAAAAGCAACCTGCGAAGTGAGGTTTTATCCGGAAGAGGTAACTCAAAACTCACTTGTATAATTTTTTCTAAATATGCTTCTCCAGATGTTTCTTTACTATCTGCAATTGTTTTCACGATAACTTCTTTGTCAAAGACCAGAAGATAAACAACGTTAGTAAAATTCCGCATTGCTTTAAAAATACGAAATAACTGCTTGATATCTTCAGCAGCTAACCGATCAATATCGTCAATTGTGACGACTATTCGGCGCTGTTGCTGTACTAACGTATCTTCTACTTCTTCTTTTAATTGGGCAGCTTCCTTGTCCTTATCATCTAATAATGTTGCTAATGCTTTGCCAGTTTGAGCATAAGGTAGAGGAATGTCTGAAATAATGGTGGCAAAATCAGCGAGTCTCTCTTTCAAACCTTTTGGCACAGATGACTCTTTGCTTAAAACGTTTTGTAACTGGTCAAAAAAGCGCCTTGTAATATTTTCGTGTCCAGATAATAACCAGGGATTAAAAGGAACAATGATTGGTTGCTCCTCATCTGGCTTTTGCTGAAGATAGTGAACTACAAAGTTTAATAGTGTAGATTTGCCAGAGTTCCAAGAACCGTAAACTGCAATAACGAAGCCTTCAGGAAAGGTCATTTTGCAAATGCTGTCTGCTAGATATTTGGCGAAGTTGGCATATCCTAGCAGGTCTTTTTCAGGATCAACTAAGGAGCTATCTGCCGATATATCGTTAATTTCCGTCTGTGCCATAAAAAAGTTTTTTATTTTATTTATACTGCGATCGTGGCACATTTAGGAGAATGAGAAATCATACCTCACGATAGAGATTTTTAGTGAAATAGTTTTTCAAGGCTTATGCAATTGGTTCGATATTAGTTGTTGAGCATCGCTGTAATTAGGAGGTTAAACTTCAAATATTACTCTTACTATTGGTCATATAAATACAGGATTATTTATGCCTATGTGTACTAGTGCCAGCTAAATTTTAGGATTTCTATATAAAGGTATTAATTCTCAAGAATGATTTTGAAAAATTTTCATGATTTTATCTTCACAAAACCTTAATTAACTGCTACAAATATTTATTAAACCTAAGCTTTTAGCAAAATCTTCATAAAATTAGCTTTATGTCAATTAATTGACTTATTAGAACTGATTGGATTAAAAACTCTAACCGCAGTTATACAGCATAATTCACAATTCAGAATGGGCTAACAGCAATAAAACAAGCTTACTACCTAGCTTCAGACTTAGTTGGTGTACTTTACCAGCTTGAAATCCACTGGATGTTAGTCATTTCTGTTAAAGCTGTTTATAGTCAATACTTACTATAGGCTAGTCTTCGGGACAAGTAAGCAATTGCAATGCCTTAGAACTGATTGATGAAAGATTATATAAATTTTACCAATTATGGCTAATAGTAGCTATAACAATTTAACTCTTTAAATATTGATTAGATAATATGGTTCAGCCCCAAGAAGATGAAATTTCAGTAGAAGCTAATTCTCTTCCCCCTGTCCCCATTCAAGAAATATCAGAGGATAGAGCATTAACAGAGACGGTACTTTTCCCAACTCCAAAACTGTTTCTCAAAATTTCTAAACCAGAAATTCGCCAAAGTCTCAAGGCGTTAACTTATGAGAGTGTCTTTGCTACGGTTCTTTATAGTATTATCGGCGGTGCGTTGCTCAGTAATTTCTTGCTAGAGTTAGGCGCTGGCCCAGCCGAAATTGGTCTACTCGCTGCTATTCCTCAGATGGTGAATCTGCTCCAACCACTAGGAGCGTATTTGGTAAACCGAAGTACCAGCTTCCGTTGGTATTTTCTATGTATTTTCATTCCGTCGCGGCTGCTGTGGTTGATTCTTCTACCAGCAATTGTGTTGGTTACTTCATCTCATATCACTGGACACGAAGTAATACAGTTGACATTGGCAATTCTCTTGGTAGCTAATATTATCGAAGCTTTTGGTCGTGCGCCTTGGCTTGGGTGGTCAGCTGTGTTAGTACCTCAGTCGTTGCGGGGGCGGTATTTTGGTTTTCGCAATAGTATTCTCGGCTTGACAAACCTTATTTGTGTTCCTCTGCTAGGTCTAGCAGTATCGGTTTGGCCTGGTGGAACCCTTCAAGGTTATGGCACAGTCTTGGTTTTAGGAATTGTGCTAGGGCTAAATCAGTGTGGGCTGTCAGTTCTGGATGACTGATATAAATCCACAGCTTTTAAAAGTTGGAGATTTAGACACATCACAGCCGCACCCGCAGGGAATAGATTTTAGCTTTTTTAAAGATGCTAATTTTTTGAGGTTTGTGTTTTACCTGAGCATCTGGTGCTTTGCTGTCAACATCAGCGCTCCTTTCTTTAACCTTTATATGCTGGATAACCTAGATATAGATATTAGTGTGGTAACTATTTATCACGGCTTGGGAACGGGTGCAAATATGCTAATGCTGCTTTTGTGGGGCAAACTGGCCGACCGGATTGGGAATCGCCCGCTACTGTTATTAGTGGGAGTCTTTGTGGCGGTAACACCTCTGCTGTGGTTGGGAGTAGGAAGCGATCGCATTTCTTTTTGGATTTGGTTGCCCTTGTTACACGTACTAGCTGGCGCGACGTGGGCGGCAATTGATTTGTGTAGCTAACAATTTGATGATGGGAATAGCACCGCTAAGTTATCAGTCTAGTTATTTTGTCGATCGCAGGCGCAATTGCCGGTATCACTGGAGCAATGGGTATTACTATCGGTGGCTTTCTCGCATACTCTGCCTGGTGCTGCGGGTTTGCTGGGGCTGTTTCTTCTCTCAGGCTTGTTACGGATGGCTGCACTTGTACCTTTAGTTTTTGTTCAAGAACAACGCTCTATGCCACTAGGTCAACTAGTGCGATTCCTATTCCCAATCAAGCAGTCAACTGATTTGGTTAAAGTAGAATAATAAGTTTTTAATACTATATAAAGTCAGCTATGAACAGTTGTGCTGTTTAAAAGAGCGATTGTAATCCCTTATCCTGTAACTTCTGCTCGATATGCTGCATTTCTTCGATAGATTCTCCAGTAGCGATCGCATAAATTTCGGTGTAGATTTTTCCGTATTTCACCTTCTCTAAAGCCGACAGGATAATCAAGTCTTTGCGATCTAGTTCTGGTTTTAAGGTCACTAAAATTGAATCCAACGTCCCTTCCATGCGGTAGTCACTAGAATATTTACCTACTTCCTTTCCTAATCCCAGTAAGGTATGACGCTGCAAACACAGAGGAGTTGAGCCATTGACTCGAAAATTGGCATCGATCGCATAAAGTTCTCCGTCTCGATCTTCCAGGACATCGAACCCAATCACGCCGAAATAACCCTGTTTGTGAGCATACTGACCAATGGCAGCAATCATCTCAAAGAACTTGCTCATGTCAGTGTTGCGGTAGTCAATCAGTCCCCCTAAATAATTGCCTTCTGGAGTGACAAGTTGTCTAGTAGTACCGATGAGGGTTATCTCTCCCGCCTTGTTGACATAGAATTGTACGCAGTAATTCTGCACCTCATTCTTGACGAACTCTGAGACAATAATCGTATCCAGCAATTTAATATCAAGATATTTCCTGATTTCCTCAAGGCAGTAGTTCAAATCGCTGGGACTTTTGATGATATAAGTGCCTTCTCCTGAGAGTCCGTGCGATGTTTTGATTAAATAGGGGAATTGTGGTAACTGAATGTCTTTGAGATTAACTTGGTGCAGATTATAACTCTCGTATTTCGGACATTGCACACCCAATTCGTTTAGCGTTACTTTGCTGAGTAAGCAGTAATGGATGTCTGGATCAACAGCGTGTTTTTCAGGTTTGAGGTGATCAAAGGGAAATAGACTAATGAGTTTATCAAAAGTATCGCTGTGGCTGAGGTCATCCAAATAAGTCGAGCAATCCATCATTTCAATACTGGAGTTGCTGAAGCCCAAATGCTCTTGCCAGTATTCAAGTAGCGACTTTAGCGGTGGCATAATCACAATTTCGGGAATGCGATCGCCTAACACAGCTAGATTTTTCCAAGGTTCTTTTTGGCAAATCTTATCAAAGGAGGTTTTGGTGGCTTCACTACTGCCATCTTGAATAAAATGTTTTTTCCGGTTGGGATAAGCAGCCCAACTCGCAGTTGCAGGGTAATTTAAAATAAACCCATAAGATGTATCTGTGATATCTTCAGCAAAGAGATCAGAAAGAGTACTTCCTTGAAAATAATGAAAGTCGTATTTTGACATCTACTCCTCCGATAAACCGCAGATACAAAGATATGCAGTTGTTTATATTAAATAAATTTTCTGAGTTTTCAAGTAACGCCAACTTGGAAAAATAAAGTTGTATATTATTTGAAAACTCAGATGTAATTTAGCTTCATTAATTGCGATTACCAATTCGTAATGGGCTACGCCTCGCTACGAATTGGTATAAGTTATTTCTTAGTAAAAACAGCCACCTTGTCTTGTCCTTCGGTCATATAAGCGCAAGCCATGTGTGATGAGTTATACGCCCAACCAACGCGTCCTTGACGGTCTATGAGGATGCACCCAGCTTCACCTTCAACTTTAGAAACCAAAGTATCAATTGCCATCTGTGCGGCTTCTTCTGGGTGTCTGTCTCCACTCAAAAAATCGACCGCAGTTTTAGCCAAAACCACGGGGATAATTGACTCGCCATCACCTGTTGTTGAGCAACCGCCGAATTTATTATCAGCGTACAAACCAGAGCCAACAAGGGCAGTGTCACCAACGCGACCTTGTTGCTGCTTCGTAGTACCACCAGTTGAAGTGCCAGCAGCTAGGATGCCGCTAGCATCCAAAGCTACACAACCTACAGTGTTGGGGCGATCAATAACTTTTTGATCCTCCTTCCACTCCTGCCACTGTTCATTAGTAATCAAGTTTTCTTTTTTACACATTTCGGCTCCGGAGTCTGCGGAAAAGCGTTCTGCGCCTCGCGCCACTAGTAGCCTGGGTTTGTCATCCATAACCTTCCGTGCAACCGAGATTGGATGGCGGATGCCCTGAACTGCTGCAACTGCTCCCCAACTTAATGAGCCTTCCATGATTGCCGCATCTAATTCCACCTCTCCGTCGCTGTTGAGAGTTGCGCCAAGACTGGCGTTAAATGTCTGGTCAGTTTCCAGAACTCGAATAGCTGCTTCAACAGCTTCTGCGGCGCTACCTCCACTGATTAGCACAGCCCAACCAGCTTCTACTGCTGCTGTACAGCCTGCATTGTTGGCTGCAACTTTATCGTCTGTGATGGTTTTTGCTCCACCATGAACAATGATAGCCAGTGTCATATAATTTCCTTCAGTTAGTATGAATTTTGTGGGACTGCAATCGTCTTCATGGGTTCGTCAATTAGTTGTAGCGATCGCATTTTTAAAGTCTCTAAACCCAAGCGCTGGGTTGCTGATATAAACACAGCATCGGGATACTCTTGTTGAACTCTAGCCAAGGTTTCGCTATCTACTTGGTCAACTTTATTAAAAGCAATCAAACTTTTTTCGGGAATCTCAGGCATTTCTTCGAGTATTTCCAGCACACTCTCAATATGACTTTCCCAAGCTGGATGGGACAAATCTACAACATGAATCATGGCCGAAGCCTCAACTACTTCTTCCAATGTGGCGCGAAACGCATCGAGCAGTGCTGGCGGGAGTTCGTGAATAAACCCTACAGTATCTGTGAGCAGAATCGACCTGCGTTCTTGTGTTTCTGGTTCTGTAATTACCACCTTGCGGGTTGTTGGGTCGAGGGTCGCAAATAGTTGATCTGCGGTGTAAATTTCTGCATTAGTTAACACATTTAGCAGAGTAGATTTACCAGCATTGGTATAGCCAACTAATGCCAGAACTGGAATTTCTTGCTGTTGTCGTTGTTGTCTGATACGGGCGCGATGTACTTGTAATTGGTTCACTTGTTCCTGTAGTTGACCAATTCGCCGTTGAATTGTTCGCCGTTCTGTCTCTAGTTTTGTTTCACCAGGGCCTCGCGTACCGATCCCTGCACCTAATCGAGACATTTCCTGTCCACGACCGCGTAGCCGAGGTAACATATATTCGAGTTGCGCCAACTCTACTTGTAATTTACCCTCTTGAGTGCGAGCGCGTTGAGCGAAAATATCCAGAATTAGTTCTGTGCGATCTATAACTCGGATGCCAATCTCTTGTTCTAAGTTACGGGCTTGAGATGCAGAAATATCTCGGTCAAAAACGATTAGATTAGCTCTTACTTTTTGAGCCAAAAGGGTGATTTCTTCAATTTTTCCCTTACCAACTACTGTTTGAGGATGGATGCGATCGCGCTTTTGCCGCATTGTATCGAGTACAATACCCTTAGCGCTTTCGACTAAACGCACTAGTTCTGCAAGTCCATCTTCAAACCGTTGCACAGATACATCTTCTGTGTGTACCCCTACCAGCAGCACCCTGTCTTGACCGGATACAATTTCTTGAGATAGGAATATTCCAGGCCCTGCTTCAGTAATTTCTCTCTCCCATTCTTCAACTAAAACATCAAATTCTTCTTCGGTTATGTCATCCAAACTTAGAGGAGGTGAAATTACCCAAGGACTTTCAGCATCGGGGTAAAGGTAAGTTAGGAAAGCTTCTTTTACTTGGCTATCAATGACGGTTAACACTACAAGAGCATCTAAACGCTGACGCATCGTTGCAATCAACGCTGCTTCATCAGGAGGTGCTGATTTCAATTGAGTAGCAACACAACGAATTCCGCTCAAGCGTTCTGCACTGCGTCGGGGTAATTCTTCAGGCGGAATCTGAGTTTGATGGGGTGTTCCTACAGAAATTCGGATAATCTGTCCCCGCCGATTGATATAACAACAAATCGGGTGATGAATTTGTTGAGTGATTGTAGCTAAATCTTGAGCAAATTCTGGCGTAATTAATCTATCTGCTTGGTTGATTTTGCTCATAAAGCTGTTGCAGTTGTTTAATCTGACTAGCTTTGATGCTCTGAACATTGCCATAAATCTTTTGCATAAAACTAACAATTTATAGTTTAGTTTTCAGCCGTGTATATTGTTATTTTGGTCTTTTTGATTTTTGATTTAATCTACCAAGAGAAATAAGTAACTTAGATAGATAATTTCCTCAAAATAATGTTTCTCTAAAATAGTTCACAAGGGACTTCTAACTAAAATTTCAAAAAATAAATTATCCCAAATTATTTGTATATTTTTAGGGGCGCACAGATGTCATTGGTGTCAAATTATAGGAGGAGGCAGGAGGTAAAAGTATTACTATTCCTAAATTTTATGCTTTTAAAATGTCTTAACCTTAGGACTTACGCAAAAATTGCCGAAAAGCTTAATTTATCGAACCGCCAAGACGCCATCTCTACGAGAGGCTTCGCCAACGCGTAGCGTCTCGTTAGAGAAGAACGCCAAGAATTCGTAGAGTGTGCGTAAGTCCTAAACCTGTGTGACTATGGCTATAACTTCAAACGCTTATCTCCTTTCCCCTTGGTAAAGCTACGGTGACACAAATCTTTTGATGCATTGACCTGCAATGCTAATGCATTGACCTGCAATCTTAATGCATCGACCTGCAATCTTAATGCATCGACCTGCAATCTTAATGCATCGACCTGCAATCTTAATGCATCGACCTGCAATCTTAATGCATCGACCTGCAATCTTAATGCATTGACCTGCAATGCTAATGCATCGACCTGCAATCTTAATGGATCGGCTTGTAAAAATTAACTCACTCTACATTATCCAGCAACTCTAAAAGACTTGTGTTTACACACTAGCCTTGGTAAGGGGAGGAGTTACGACGGCTTAATTGGTAATTGAGTAGGGTTGATATAACTTCATTGCCAGGGTTTCACATTAAGTTGACACCAATGACATCAGTGCTACTCTACGATGGGATGTTTTTTTACTAGAAACCCCTAATTTACGTACAATTATTTTTTATTAGCCACGAAGAACGTAAAAGTGCGATCGCTTGTTCTTTCTGTTTAGCTTCGACTTCAATCCAAGGTACTTGGTAGTAAACGTTAGGCATATCGGTAATTAAATCGCTGTGTTTTCTGTCATTGAAAGCTTGCTCACCATTGGAAATATGAACTAATTGCCAATCTGGATTTGTCCACGTTTCTCGCGCTGCATAAAGCATCGAAGCTACACTCGGATGATCGTAGCTATCTAAATTTTCGTGGCAAATATGGTGATGGGCATCAAATACCATCGGCACGCCAGCTTGCTGACATACTGCTAAAATTTCATCGGCACTATAGGCGTATTCATCGTTTTCTAGAGTCAAGCGGCTTTTGATGTTTTCTGGTAGTTCGGAAATTACTTTTATTAGTTTTTCAGCCCGTTGAGATTTACCACCATGAATATTCATCAATGACCAAGGCGATCGCGGTAATCCTAGTAAGTCAAGTATACGTCCATGCCATGCTAAATTATTTATACTTGCCTGTACCACTTCGGGAGAATCAGAACTCAGCACTACATACTGATCTGGATGCAACACCATTCTTATAGTCAATGCATTTGCTCGTTCACCGATTGTTGCTAAATCAGCGCTCATTACCTCTAATATATTTGCGCCAATTTCGTCTTCTAAGTCACTTAGGGGAAATAAAGCAGAAGGCATCCGATAAAGCTGAATTTTATTCTGCTGACAAAAAGATAGAGCATCATGCAAACGCTGTAAGTTATACCGATACAGTTCACTTAGGACAACTTTGCGATCGCTAAGGGAAAGTTTTAAGTATCGGGTGCGCGTCATTGTCCGAAAACGCACTTGTTTGTCGGAAGTGATGCAAACTAGCCCTAAATAGGGCGGTGCGCTTTTTTGGCACTGCTGTGCATTAGGTAAATTTGGAAACTCGATTGTGGTCATTAACTAATATTAAACTATTACCTGTTTTAAGCCATTCTTTAATTTAAACAATTTTGACCACTAGCTTACGAGTACCTAAAGAACGATGTCTCTACCTATGTCGTCGTTGATGCCACTGCCAAGCATGGGCGATAATTTCGTTCAAATTAGGATACTCTGGATGCCAGCCCAATATTTTAGTTGCTTTGTCACTGCTGCCAACTAAAATCGGAGGGTCGCCTGGTCTGCGATCGCGTTCTTCTATTTTAATTTCTTTGTCTGTGACTTTTTTCGCAGTTTCTATTACTTGTCTAACTGAAAAGCCACTGCCGTTTCCTAGATTAAATACTTCACTTTGTCCACCTTTGAGTAAATATTCTAAACCTAAAATATGGGCTTGTGCCAAGTCATTCACATGAATATAATCACGGATACAAGTACCATCTGGGGTAGGGTAATCAGTGCCGAAAATCAAAATTGATTCGCGCTTACCAAAAGCAGTTAGTAGTACTAGTGGTATAAGATGAGTTTCCGGCTCGTGGTCTTCACCCAGCAACCCATTCGGTTCAGCACCTGCGGCGTTAAAATAGCGAAAACGTACAGACTTCAAATTGTAGGCGGCATCAAAATCAGATAAAATTCGTTCTACCATCCACTTGCTAGTAGCGTAAGGACTAATGGGATCTTGTGGATGGTCTTCGGTAAGAGGAACAAACTTTGGTACGCCGTAAAGAGCGCAAGTAGAAGAAAAGATAAATTTATTAACTGATGCAGCAACCATTGCTTCTAAAAGCGTCAGAGTGCCTGCAACATTATTTTGGTAATATTTGGCTGGGTCGGTAACAGATTCACCCACTGCAATATAAGCAGCAAAATGCATTACTGCCGTTATATTATGGGTTGAAAATATATTATCAAGTAGGGCGCGATCGCTCATATCCCCAACAATCAATTTTACCTGCAAAACTTCTTCTACAAGTTCTCGATGTCCGTTAGACAGATTGTCTAAAACGATTACTTCATAACCTGCATTTTTCAGTGCTAATACCGCATGGGAACCAATATATCCGGCTCCTCCCGTTACTAAAATCGTTGACATAATTTTGCGATGGGGAATTGGGAATGGGGCATTGGGAATTAATCAATAATTTAATTCTGCGTCCCCTGCTCCCCTTAAAATTAGATTGCCAGCCAGACTATTAATTTCTTTCTTCCAAGTAGCGAGAAATTGCACTGTCAAGGTGTGGCATTAATTCACCACGATCGCTACCAAGAACGCTGTAAGCTGGGCGGGTAGCAATCCAACCAAGTTCTTGTGTTGGACGAGCTATTAGACTGCTGACACTCACACCTGCTTTTTTTGCCGCCAATCGGGCTAAGTCAGACCAAGCGATCGCACTTTTGTTAGCCAAATGCCACAAACCTTTCTCGCCATCAATCAGCAAATCAAGGCTGGTATGGACAAGATCGGGTATGTATGTAGGCGAGACGATCGCATCTTCGGCGGCGACAAAAGTATTACCAGCAGCTAATTGCCGTAGAGCGATCGTCACAAAGTTGTAATCATCCCACGGGCCAAAAAATGCGCTGGTGCGAATCATTAGTGATGCCGGATGAGCCTGTAATACTAGCTTTTCTGCCAAAACTTTGCTGCATCCATATACATTAAGGGGCGCAACGGTATCTGTTTCGACATAAGGATTAGACTCAGCACCATCGAATACCAAATCTGAAGAGAAAGTTAGCAGCGCCACATTATGTTGAGCGCAAGCAGCAGCTAAAATCGCTGCCCCTTCAGCGTTTACCTTTAAACAAACATCGGGTTCGCGTTCGGCATCGTCTACCCGCACGTATCCCGCAGCGTTGACAACTGCCCACGGTTGCAACTCGGTAAGTACTTTATTGACGGAAGCAGGATTGGAAATATCCATATCTTGGCGTCTGAGCAGGCAATATGAAATTCCTCGCACTTCACACAACCGAGCAAAAGCCTGGCCTAGAGTTCCTGTGGCTCCAACGATCGCCAGGGGACGGTTGGAAACAGGGGAGGAAGCCGGGGGAGGAGATGGGAGCGATACGCGACAACTGACTGCTGGGTATAATAGGCGCTCTTGCCGATGCCACCATCCTGGTGTCTCAAGTAGTGGATGATTGGGTTTATGTCCACTGGCTAAATCTCGCACCATTTTAGCGATCGCAGTCTGTCTAGGCTGTGGCGATTCTCCAGAGGAGACGCTACGCGAACGCAAATCAAACACGCCAGGCTCGTAGTATCCTGCGGAGCGAGTCACTAAACTATTCCAATCGTAGCTGCCCAAAAGCGCCCAAACAGTTACAGCCCGAACATCTGCGCCCTGATCTCGTAATTCTTGGGCTGCATTCCACACTTCATTGAGCCAGCGTAGCTGTTCCTCGCGGGTACAACTGAGGTGAACTTCAGTGACAGCAAAGGGTAGTTTGTAGCGTTCCCATGTCTCTTTAAGCAATGTCCGCGGCCCTGCCAAACCCTCAGCACAGACGCGCACTGCTTCTACATCTGCATACTTATCTCGACCATTACCTCCATGCGTCCAAGCTGGATAGGTTTCTAGGTTTTCATCTAAAAAGCGTTCGCTCGTAAGGTAATGGTTAATGCCGATAATGTCAGGCGGACAGGTACATTGCAAAAATTCTTCAAGTTCAGTCTCGCTGATGCCACAGTCGCGTAAGTAACCCCACATTGAATGAGTTGGGTTGATTCGGCCACATAATAAATCCAAACTCAACCAACGACGCTCGTTTTCTAGCTCTGCTTGATAAGCCAGCTTTGGTGTACTATGAGTTTTACCCAAATCCTCAGTTTGTACGAGTTGGGCATTGGGGTTGACTTCCCGAATTGCTTGCATCGAAAGAGCGATCGCTTTACACTCTCCTAATAAAGCACGGGCAAAAGTTAAATCGTCCTGTCCGTGAGGATACCAGTGACCGTACATCCCGCTAAATCGTGCTGTTGTCAGTGGCTCGTTTATCGGTGTGTAATGTGTTATCCAAGGATAGCGTTCTGCAACTGCACGCGCAAACACCGCTAGTTTCTCAGGAAATTCTGGATCTACTAAGCTAGTATCACGCGGCCCACTACCATGATGTACTAATCCCACAATTGGACAAATGCCGAGTTCGCGCAAGCGTCCCAGCCGTTCATCCGTCCACGACCAATCAGCATTCTCTAAACCATTGGGCGCTATTCGCTCCCAAATTACTGGATAACGGATGGCGTGTATACCAAGTTGGGCGAATAAATCTAGGTCATCCAAGCGCGTTGCATGACCATTGCGTTCTAACTGGTCAAAATACTCTTCACCTACACGGTTAACCGTACACTCTACACCAGCCCAAACTTCTAGAGGAAGTTTTGATTTAGGAGTATTGAGCGTCGAGTCGAAAGCAGAAGCCATAATTTACAACTCAAGCTGATATTTTATTTGATGGGTTAATTTCAAGTTTTGTAGTGGCGTGTTATGCCGTAAACTAACGCACCGCACTATCCTAGATTTTTAGTGCGTTAGGACTAGGGCGTGTTTTCAAAATCTTAGATCCCCCTAAATCCACGCCAGTTGCTCATGGGGGAAACCCCCAAGACCGCACTGGCTCCCCTTAAAAAGGGGGACTTTAAGAGATGAGATTCTTAGCCCCCCTTTTGAAGGCTACGGTGTACACACAAGTCTTCTAGAGTTGTTGCGTAACATAAGGAAGGTTAATTTTTGCAGGTCGATGCATCAAAGGTGCAGGTCGATGCATTAAAGGTGCAGGTCGATGCATCAAAGGTGCAAGTCGATGCAACAAAGGTGCAAGTCGATGCAACAAAGGTGCAAGTTGATGCAACAAAGGTGCAAGTTGATGCAACAAAGGTGCAGGTCAAGAAACTTGTGTGTACACAATAGCTTTTGAAGGGGGGTTGGGGGGATCTAAAAAATTAGGAGGCTAAACGAGTAGTTTGAAAACACCCCCTAATGTCCATAACGCACCCTACAAATACAAAGCAGTCATAATTACAAATTATTTAAGCTTTGACTGCAATTTGTTTGTACACAGACAAAGCCTGAGCAACACATTGATCCATGTTGTAGTACTTGTAGGTCGCCAGTCGTCCCACAAAATATACTCCTGGTGTTGTATCAGATAGCGCCTTGTACTGCTTGTACATTTCGTTATTTTCAGGACGCGGTACAGGATAATAAGGATCTCCTTCAGCTTTTGGAAACTCATAAACAATACTAGTTTTAGAGTGTTCCTGACCAGTTAAATACTTAAACTCTGTCACACGAGTATAAAGCTGTTCATTAGGATAATTGATCACTGGCGCTTTTTGAAATACAGAAGTGTTGTGCGTCTCATGTTTGAAATCAAGCGAGCGATAGGGTAGTTTGCCGTAGCGATAATCAAAGTATTCGTCAACAGGCCCGGAGTAAACCATCTCGCGGCAAGGTATAGCTTTTTGGATTTCCTGATAATCGGTGTTGAGCATTACCTTGATATTCGGATGATTTAGCATATTGTCAAACATCCGGGTAAAGCCGTGTAGTGGCATCGCTTGGTAGCTATCGGTAAAATAGCGATCGTCACGATTAGTACGAGTCGGAATTCTGGCAATTACTGATTTATCAAGTTCCGATGGGTCAAGTCCCCATTGCTTGCGCGTGTAATTTCGGAAAAACTTTTCATACAGTTCTCGACCAACTTTACTGACCACCACATCTTCACTAGTGCGGATGGATTCTACGGGTTCAGCAAGGGATTTGTAAAACTCCTCCACCTCAAATGAATTGAGATTCATCCCATACAACTTGTTGATGGTGTCAAGGTTAATCGGAATCGGCACAAGTTGCCCGTCTACACTAGCAAGGACGCGATGCTCGTAAGACCGCCACTGAGTAAAGCGCGAGAGGTATTCAAAAACTTCGCGGGAGTTTGTGTGAAAAATGTGGGGGCCGTATTTGTGTACGAGAACACCATCATCATTGTAATGATCGTAGGCATTGCCGCCTATGTGGTTGCGCTTGTCTACAACCAGCACTTTTTTACCTTGAGTTGCCAAACGTTCTGCAATGACGCTACCAGAAAAACCAGCGCCGACAACTAAGTAATCGAAGACAAAATCTCTGGTAATGATATTTGGTGCTTGTTTACCAACTGCACCTGTGGAGTTAGCTTTGTCTTCACCATCACGGGCTGCAATGGCAGAGTCAATCAGCTTCATCATTGATGCCCAAGTGCGATCCCAAGAAATCTTCTCTAAAAAGACATCTACTCGACTCAACCATTCTGAGGCTGGGGTGTCTTCTTGCATTGCTTGTTCTGCGGCAGCGACGAACTCTGAAACTGTGTCTGCAATTCGCACCAGTTTTGATTCTCCGTAAGGACGAACCACATCTCGAATTGAGGTAGATACTACAGGTCTACCTGCGGCAAGATATTCTGGAGTTTTGGTAGGGCTAATAAAACGTGTTGATTCGTTACGCGCAAACGGCAACATTGCCAAGTCCCACCCTGCTAAATAGGCAGGTAGCTGTTTATAATCTCTACCACCGAGATAATGGATGTTTTCATGCTGTGGCAGAGTTGCGGGATCGATTTTGACAACTGGGCCAATAATTACTAAATGCCAGTCGGGGCGTGCTTCGGCAATCCCAGCAAGCAATTCAATATCCATCCGTTCATCAATTACGCCAAAGAACCCAAGGCGAGGATGAGGAATATGAGCTTGATCTTCTGGTTCTTGAACAGTTCTCGCCTGACCAAAGTGGGGGACATCTACACTGCTGGGAAAGGCATAAACGTTGGGGTGCTGGTTCACTTTACTTTCGTAAAGGCTTTGTCCCCCTGTAAATACTAAGTCTGCACGGCTGAATAATTCGGCTTCGTAATTCTTTAAAGTGGGTGATGCTCCTTGGAATGCAGACAATTCATCCATGCAATCGTACACCACAGCTTGGGGTTGCAAGTGGCGGGTAAACGCGATCGCCATTGGGGTGTAATACCAACAAATATACTTGTTGATATTATGCTCTGCAAACAAACTATCAATTAATACTTGTAAATTTGCGTTTATTGCTTCTTCACTTAAACCTTGTGGTAGGTGTGGCACAACCACAACTACTCCATCAGAATCTTCGTTTACATCTAACCTTGCCAAGGGTTCTTCAGAGATAATTGCCTCCTCAATAAAGAACACTCGCTTTCCTTGAGCGCAGCGACTAAGTAGATGTTGTGGTCTTTGATAAACGAAATTCCAACGCAAATGAGATAAGCAAACTATATCAGGCGTATCTTGAAAGGTTTCTGTCGGAACTTTTTTATTATTAGACGAACTTAAATTCAACAGTGATGTACTTGATGGTTGCATTTCGACTGGCTGCGATCGCTTTGTTTTACGCTGCTTGGGCGAAATAATATTGCTGACACCGTTGTTTTGGACTTGAGATTTTTCACTTGCCATAGTTTCTCTCGTTATTTAGATGATTAATTCCAAATTAGCCAATCGCTAATACCTTTTCTTTGTTTGTAAGGCAGCGTAAAACTCACTTTCATACAAAAGTTTGCAACATAAATTGGCTGCTTTTCAATATCGAATTGGTATAATAAAGTAGTTGGTTGCGTTAATTAAGTACTATAGTACTCTTATATGTTTAATTTATTCATCTATCAAAATAAATATAAAATCTCTTTTTGTATTAAGTCTTAAGCACTATCTTTTTATCAATAATCTCAAGCAAAATATTAATTTATGTAACGCAAATTTTTATATTTGCAAAAAATATTGCAGATATAGTTTTGTGTCTGTTTGGTTTCGCACCTAAGATTAATTAAAATAATAATTGTTAGTATAATATTAATAAATTCAATTTATTATTTATTATTTCTCACAACAATGCTAGCACTACACGCCTACTAGAATTGTAGTTTTGCAGTTTCTTATGCTTTGCTGCCCAGATAAGATTGTTGCCTTTGGGTAAGACATTTTTCGGTTTAATGCCATTGTTCGGTAACAATATTTTGTTTAATAGATATCTGGTGAAATTAAATATGCGTTATCCAGAACCCTTGTAGAGACGTGTAGCAGTGATACACGTCTCTACATTCTTTTTCACCAGATGCCTAAGTTCCCTAGCGATCGCTGTTGATAGTCTGCGGTGTCCAGGTAGGGCCTTGGCAAAGGGGCCCTTCTGGTTTCCAGATCAGCATATCTAGGCAGATTTGCCGCATATCCATATTTTTCGCCCAAGCATGGTAGACAATATACTCAGTTTTTCCATCTGGCCCAAGAACGATAGAGTTATGTCCCGGCCCTATAACAAAATTAGGAATAGACTTTAGCACCCGTGGCCCAGTTTCGTTACCTGCATCAGAATAAGGCCCCATCACGTTGTCAGCGACGCCATAATCTACACCGTAATTTTCAGTTTCCCAGCGTCCACCACTATAAAAGCAGTAGTATTTGCCTTCATGCTTACGAACACAGGGGCCTTCTAAAGTATGCCAATCATAGATTTCACCGTACATCAAACGGTTCGCTAAAAACCGTTGCCAATCGGATCGCGCACGCAAAACTACTTTCCCTTCACCAGCAAGCTTAGTCATGGTTTGGAGTCGGTCTACTACTAATGCTGTGCCAGCACGCACTCCATCCGATGTATCGAGAAAGTCACGGGCATAAAACAAATACCATTGTCCATCATCATCACAGAATGGGTGCGGGTCGATCGCAAAAGGGCAAGACTTTGGATCTCCAACTGGCTCACCAACATCTTGATAAGGCCCTAACGGAGTATCGCTTGTAGCTACACGTAACTGATGATTCTTGTCTTCATGCCCTACAGAGTAGTAGAGATAAAACTGTCCATCGCAGTAAGCAACTTCGGGGGCCCAGAAATTATCGCCAAGGGCTGGATCTGGTCGCTGTAGTGCGTTACCAACAAAATCCCAGTTCACAAAGTCGAAAGAGCGTAACAAAGGAAAGACACGCGATTTGTTATTGAAGTTAACATTCGGTACGTCCGCTATTGCATCTACCGTTCCTTCTGCTTCTGCTGCACCAGTGCCGATCGCATAATATACGCCTTCATGTTGCCAAACAAAAGGATCGGCAAAATAACCTTTGTAGACTGGATTAGTATAAGTTTGCATCTTAATTATCTATAGGAATGACAAAAATCCTTCTTCCACTAGTAGTCTGGCAAGTCAACTTTAACGGGTAGATAAATTCTTCAATTTCTCTTCTTTCCTTCTTCCTTCGCGTACTTCGCGTCTTCGCGGTTCGTTCCTTTACCCTTCAAACTTTGCTTGCCAAACTACTAGTACTCTGTCAAGCCAACTATGCTGGGTGAGACACTTCTGAAACATCTCTTTTCTTCTCTCTCTGTGCCCTCTGCGCCTCTGTGGTTCGTTTATTTACCCTTCAAACTTCGCTTGATAGACCATTAGTGGTTAGTCAAGTTAAGTTTGCTGGGTTTGTAGTGAGGGCTTTAAAGCTTAAATCAAAGACTAAAGTCCTGACTACAAACTTATTTACCAAACATTCTTGCCTTGAAAGACTACTAGTATTTGAAATTCACGTAAGTTTCAACTTTGTTCTGAGGTAAGCTTTCTACCAGCTGACACCGTAGCATCTGCTTTAGCTTTTCTGGCAGGCTTTCATAGTAGTCTTTTGGGAGAGTCAAATCTACCTTTGGTGTGTGCAACCAATGCATAGCATAGCCCATGACTACCATCGGTCTTGGTTGGTTTGTCCGATTGGGGGAACCCCGATGCAGTGCTAAAGGCGATCGCACCATGACATCACCAGGCTGCATATAAAAAGATTCCATCGGAATTTCACCACTGGCAACCTTTTCTAATCCTTCTTCACGCGGTAATACATGAGTCCCGCGTGCCATTTGGAACGGGCCGTTTTCTGCGGTTACTTCCACCAGGGGAAAGTTGACCGCTAGGGCGTAAAGTGGTGTAACTATGCGATCGCTAAACAGTGGACGAAAATCCCGATGGGTTTCCTGATAATCCGAACCCTGGAATGGGACATCAACTCCCATTTGAACCATCACGTATTCTTGGTAAAACACGCGCTCTAAAATACCCATAATCACTGGATTGGCAAAAACTAATTCATTAGCAAATGGGTAAATCCAAGGCAATGTCAGATAGTAGCGGGGAAATTTCCCGAGGAGCCAACCCACCTGGTTGATTTTGACGCTCGTGAAATAACTTTTCAAAAGCTTGTGCCCACTCGTCAATGAATTTTTGCTCAAAAACACCGCGAATGACACAAATTCCGTCTTTATTCAGTTCTTGAGCTAATTGGTCTAGGTCGGTAGCTGAATATTTCACTATACCGCCTATACTTTGAACCATCTTTTTTATCCTCTCCAACTTATAACTAGAGTCGTCTTAATATCAGACTTCTAAGAGATTTTTTTATTGCTTGTCGATGGTAGCGTACTATTTTCCAAATTAGTGGCTTATACCAATTCTCCGTAACAATTAATTAAACTTAATTATGCTCAATTACTTAACGTGTCGCGGAAGTCCCCACCAACTCTTGGAGACGCTACGCGAACAATGTACTCATAAGGTGGGTATTGTGAGCGGGGTATGAGGATTACATCTGGAATTAATTTTTTACGCAGTAAAAACAAATTCTGGATGTATGACGAATCCCCAAAATTTTCTGGTAAGATATAGACTGTCTTGACCATCAATGCCGCAAGCGAAAACCAAGCTAATAAGTATATGTTGCAAGAGAAAAATTTGGGTCTTGGGAACCAGGACTCCTGCCCTTGGAGGGAATGTCAGACCAAAAAAACTACAGAGTTTTAGAGGCTATTCCCGATGAATTGGGAAGCTTAGACTTCAGCCGTAGGCAAGTCTGAGTAGTTCACCAAACTAACTCTTTGACACTCCAGGCAATGCAACACTATCGCCTGGCTTTGAAGGGCCATCTGACTGTCAGAATAGTACAGTCAGACTCAGCAACCCACCAATGGGACACACCCGCACACCAGAGAACGTAATCACCTTCACAAGTTAATAAAATTTCTCTATCTTCAAATTGCAGACGAAATTCTCCGTCAATGAGAATTGAAAGCGTAGCAGCTTGGTTATTTACTGCCCATTCAGTTCTACTGTCACCTGCTTTGTGAACAGCCCATTTTACTTCTAGCATTTCCGTGGAACGCGGATCGTCTTCAGGGGTGATAAAGTGACCCATGAACCATCCCCAACGATTCACACCTTCAACGGCTGCGTTTCCGTAAACAACTTTAGGCTGCATCATTTAACTCCAAAGAAGGAACCAAGATTTGTCCGTTGTAACCAGCTTGCTTATATTGTTCAAGGACATGAGTTGCAATACTTTTGGCTTCACCAGCCGCAACTAAAGCGACACTTGCGCCGCCAAAACCAGCACCTGTAAGTCTTGCACCAAAGACTCCCGGAGTTTTTTGCAACAGTTCAACTAGAGTATCTAGGGCAGGTACGGATACTTCGTAATCGTCTCGCAAGCTGGCGTGGGACGCATTCATCAATTCACCAAAGCGCTCAGATGTGACTCCCTGCAATACTTCCAAGACGCGGTTATCTTCTGTAACCACATGACGGGCGCGACGGCGTAAAGGTTCGGGTAATTTTTCTGTTACTTCAGCATCAGTAATATCTCGTAGTGCCTTAACTCCAAGCGATCGCGCCGCCTCTTCACACTCAGCCCGACGCTGGTTATAACCGCTACCTGCAAGGGTTCGGGGCACACCACTATCAATAACCAAAATCTCTGCGTTGTCAGGCAAAGGCATCACTTGGCGTTCTAAAGTCCGAGTATCTAAAAACAAGATATGCTCAGTATCAGCCAAACTAGAAGCCATCTGATCCATGATGCCGCATTGCACGCCAGCATATTGAATTTCTGCTTGCTGGGCGAATTGGGCGATTTCAACATCATCAATGGGAAGGTTCAGAAGTTGGCGTAATGCCCGAAGCGTTGCCACTTCTAAAGCTGCGCTGCTAGACAAACCCGAACCCATAGGAACCGATGATTTGACGTATACAGAAAGTGACGGTATTGTGTATCCTGCTTTTTGCAAAACCTCAATACAACCAAAAATATAACTGGCAAATCCAGAAGGGGTATGATTAATATCTGAAATGCTCACTTGCTCGTTGAAATTTTCCGAGTAAAAGTGATGTTGGCGATCGCGACTCAAACCTAGCTGTACCGTCGTAGATTGAGGAATCGCAGTTGGCAGAACAAAGCCATCGTTATAGTCAGTATGTTCGCCTAATAAATTTACTCTTCCTGGCGCACTGGCTTGAGTTTCAGGTGGTTTACCGAATACTTGTTGAAAATCCATAATTTTTAATTGTATAAAGGTACAGGGCGTAACCTTCCTTCTACCTCAACATTAGGAAAATTTGGATCAAAAGTCAGATTTTCCAACTTTCCATCCTTGAGAATCACAAAAGTATCTTCAACCTTTGCCCCTGCTAAACTAGGGTTCCAAGCGACAGCAACGCCTTCTGTCAAAGTATCAGTAGTAGTTGGATTTGCTACGATTTCTCGTGCTAAATATCCAGTGGTTCCTCCCTGGTGATGTTCGCGGATGGCATTGGGAAATCCATGCTGCTTATAAGCTTGGGCTAGTGCGTTATAAGCTGTGTCGAGAGTGGTTCCGGGTTGGGACAAATTTAAAACTACTGCTTCTATTTCGCGCACATGAGAATGCAATTCCGCCCGTTCGTCTGAAAGCTTACCAAAACAAACAAATCGCGTCAGATTTGCATACAAACCGTAACCTCTAGCGCAAAATACCAGCATCGCTTGCTGCCCAATCTGTTCTGCTGTGGGTGTAGCATGACGGTATAGCGGTAAACGCCTCTCACCCGCTACCAGTGTCAGCGCTGGATGCAGCCCTTTCGCCCATAATGCCTCTGCACCCGCACCCGCTAACTGATATTCTGTCCAAGTTGGCTTGGCGACTTTGAGTACCTCTGTCATTGCCTGACTA
Source organism: Nostoc cf. commune SO-36 (assembly GCF_023734775.1). Taxonomy (NCBI): domain Bacteria; kingdom Bacillati; phylum Cyanobacteriota; class Cyanophyceae; order Nostocales; family Nostocaceae; genus Nostoc; species Nostoc commune. Next base: position 3,785,774 of record NZ_AP025732.1, read on the forward strand.
GCTTTTTGCCCAACTTGACGATATCGCTCTAATTCACTTGACATCATTACCCGTTTATGATTTTGCAGAGATGGGGGTAATGGCTGTTCTAAATTGGAGATGGGGCGATCGCTAGCTGTTTTCCCACCGCCAGTTGCATCACGAACAAAAGACTCACGGGCAGCACCATCAGCCCAAGGGTTGATATGCACCTTAAAATTAGCAGGCAATTCTTCATCCTTAAGACGCTGCGCTTCAATTTCATCCGTCAATACCCAAGCATCTTCAGTAGTTACTAATACTTCTGCTACGCCAGTTTCGGCAGTCAGTAGCACGGTGTTAGAAGCGCCAGCTGTCGCCCAGGCAAACCAGTCTGTACCGCGCAAACGCACGCCTTGCAGTTCATTTTCACGCAAGGTTTGTCTGATTAACTCTAGTTTTTTGGAGACTTCTTCGTTCATAGAAAATTAGTAACCACAGATGAATACAGACAATTATGAGGTTCATCTGTGCTTATATGCGTATATCTATAGTTTGAAAAAAACGTAGGTACGGTATGATATCGAGTTTGGCATTTTAATAGATTTCTTTCATGAATTAAAAGCCCCAAACTGAATCGCTATGGCTGACCGATATCGCTTATCAGTACCGGGCTAACTTCGGTATTGGTTACAGCATTAAAGAAATGCTCAACGCCAGAAATTTCTTTGGCGTCCAAACTAAAGGTCAGTTCAATCTACCGCACCAAGGGCAGTACGACACCTACAACAACTGGTTGCACTTCCAGTTGTCCATACACCTACCTGGCAGCATTAGGTACTGCATTATCATTGCATCGGTAAAGACTACACAACACAGGCAACGCTGTACACGTATCACCAGTACATTACTGGCTTCCTGATGATTGGTGCGTTTGCCCATGCTGGCATCTTTGTATATCGAAAGCATTTGATGAATTGCAATATTGTAGATTTTAAGAGGATATCTGAAAAGTTTTGAGGCAGTATATGTCGGTCATCACTCTGTGATATTTAAGTAGTTTTTCTAGTGACGAAATACTGTTACCTTTCAAATATCCTTTTAGAAGGATTGAATTTACGTTAACAGTGTTGTTGTTTTTTAAATAATGACAATAGCAAACACATAAGTCCCATTACTACCAACGACACTGAAGAAGCAGGTTCTGAGACAGGCTGAGGGTTTTGCACAGGCTGATAATTGGTAAAATCCCCTTGAATTGGGCTGAGTGATGCCAAAAGTTGCTCAATATCGCTAGATATATCAGTATCATTACCAACACTTTTAGAAGAAATGAGGCGGTTAAATGTTTGGCTACTTGATACATCAAAATCTCCTGTGAACCCAAGAAAATTTTGACCTATTTTACCTATAAGAGAGTCAATTAGATTGTTAACATCAGTTTTGATCCCTAATGGGGATAACTTTAAACTGCTGATATTATTGACGTTTCCAATTTTTGTGTTGTCAGTATTTGCTAACCAATTGCCATTACCAATAATTTCATTTCCACTGGTAAAAACCCAGTTACCATTACCAATAATTGTATTATTAGTACCAAAGTCCCAATTGCCGTTTCCAATGGTTGCATTGTCACTGCCGAAGTGCCAATTCCCATTACCTAATGTTGAATTATTACTTCCGTCGTCCCAATACCAGTTGCCGTTACCAAGGGTTGTGTTACCCTCTCCAAATAGCCAGTTGCCATTACCGATGGTTGCGTTGTCATTATTAAAGTTCCAGTTTCCATTCCCAATGGTGGCGCTGTTACTGCCATAATCCGAGTTACTATTACCAATAGTTGCGTTATTATCACCAAAATTCTTGTTACCATTCCCAACGGGTGCGTTGCTCTGATTAAAGGTTTGGCTACCAGGATTAGATGTATACCAAGAACTTCTTTCAATGGATCGAAAGGCGATTGTTGAAGCAGGCTTCCAGCACCTGCGATCGCATTACCACCACCTGCAAACGGGTTGCCGCCTGCGATCGGATTACCACCACCTGAAAATGGGTTAGTAGCACCACCTGCTATAGGATTTCCACTGCCTGAAAATGCGTTAGTAGCGCCACCTGCGATCGCATTATTGCTGCCCGCGAAAGGGTTGGTAGCACCACCTGCTATAGAATTTCCACTGCCTGCAAATGGGTTAGTAGCGCCACCTGCGATCGCATTATTGCTGCCTGCGAAAGGGTTGGTACCACCACCTGCAAACGGGTTGCCACCTGCTATAGGATTTCCACTGCCTGAAAATGGGTTAGTAGCAGCACCTGCTATAGGATTTCCACTGCCTGCAAATGGGTTAGTAGCGCCACCTGGAATGGGATAACCACTGGCTGCAAATGGGTTACTCCCTCCCGCCAATGTGTTGTCAATATCCTTGAAGAAGTTATCACCCAAAACTGACTTTAATCGATCAAAGATTAATTTCTGAAGCCCACTGCCACCATCACCTGCAAACGGGTTAATACCGCCACCTGGAATGGGATTGTTACCGTTACCTAATAACAGATTGCCAGCCGTTAACAGGTTGCCTTCAGTAGACAAACTGCCATTGGCAGCAAAGGAATTACCGTTATATAGGTTGCTACCGCCACCTACATTTAAGGCATTAACTCCACTATTAGGGGGATTGACAGCAGACTCTTCCATTAGTACTAATTCTCCTATTTTTAGTTAAAAAATTATGGGTTATTCAGCACCTGTTATACCAATTATGAATTTGCTAAACCCAAAATCTCTCTAATAAGGCTTTAATAATTTTACCGTCAAAGTAACAGAAAATATTGATTAAACCTTTATATGTAAAGAGTTTCAGGGCATAAAATAGCAAACTAGTACAATAAAGCAGAAGGCACATCATTGATAATACACTCTTTTCAGATTTATCGAATGGTATGTTTTTTTGCGCCAAGCTGTACTAGCATACTATGTACTGAAGAACTCATTATTGTTCTCCTCTTTTATCTGCTGATTTTCGCAATAATTCTATTAGGCGAACGGAATTTATCGACCACCAAATGATGGCATTCCTCCACCAAATGATGGCATTCCTTCATCACTATCACCACCTATTGATGGCATTCCTCCACTACCACCACCTATTGATGGCATTCCTCCACTACCACCACCTATTGATGGCATTCCTCCACCCATTGATGGCATTCCTCCACCACTACCCGGTTCATTGTCAAGCTTTGAGTCAACTAGCTTATCAATGGTCATCCTCAAATCGAACCCGTTCGGTATTTCAGTTGTGCTAATACCATAGGTCTGGGTCTGGCTACCACCACCTGCGGATGGTCTACTACCACCAGTCAAAGGGTCGCTGCCACTACCTTGGTCGCCACCGCCTGCGGATGAGCTACCACCACCTGCGGATGGTCTACTACCGCCTGCAAATGGGCTACCACCACCTGCGGATGGGCTACCACCACCAGTCAAAGGGTCGCTGCCACTACCTTGGTTGCCACCACCTGCGGATGGGTTTGATGGGTTTACACCGCCTGCGAAGATATTCCAGAAGTTGTCGCCAGCGAAAGGATTGCCACCATAGGGTAAATCAGGCTGACTGCCACCGCCACCAGCACCACCAGCACCGGCACCACCGACACCACCAGCACCGCCAGCGCCACCAAATGGGCTACTGCCACCGGCACCACCAGCACCACCAACACCACTAAATATATTGGTGAGGCCTTCTTTACCGAGTACTACTTCCAAGCGACCGAAGGGTGATTGGCTAATCGAATTGTTCCCATTAGGAGAGGAATTACTGCTACCACTATTACTTGAATTTTCCGCCATTAGATTAATCCTCATTATTTGGATAAAAATATTGCTAGCATTGCAACATAAAATAGACAAAACTCAAGTCTATTTAATGAATTTATCGTTAGCAAAACTAGTCAGTAGCTATTAGATTATTTGGTTATCTCTATTAAGTTTAGATAACAAAATTTTTAATCAATGCTACTTCCATCTATAATTTATACGATTTAGTTTTGAAGGACAATGAAAAATATTTTGATATATTTATCAAACTTGTAGATATTATTAGATATCACTTAAACAGTTAACTGAAAGGTTTGTATAAAAAAATTAATTTGGGTTAAATATTATATTGCAATGAATAATCTTTTGATAAACCTGCCTATTTTTTAGATATTTAATTAATCTTGATTTAGCCGGGGTTATATCACTTTTATCCGACGTTATACCACGAGACTTATAATAGTAAATAGCACAGTTACTGGCACCCTGCAATACTTCCATTATATTAAGTAAGCCGACGATAAAAATCAACCTATGCAACAAAGTGTAAGGTCAGGAAAGAGACTATAAGTGAATCGTTCCAAGGTTTTTATAAAAATTAACATACCTTAGTTTTATCGTGCCGACTTACTTAGCACCACTACGGAGTACGGTGAAAAAAGCTTCAGGTGCAGGAATTACTTCAGATAAATCAGCAAATTTAATCCTGGAATTGTGCGAGAAAGTGTCCACAAAACTAGCGTGATGTAAATTACACCCAAACTCCATTGATACCAAGCAAGTGCAGAGATGATCCCAGGTAGGTGTTCGTCTCGCAGGCGAATGTCGTTAAATCCTAATTTGACTAGATTGTTGAGGCTAAAATCATAGTAGTTGAGCCAGTTCCAACGGCGATCGCACAAAAGAGGCATATATCGTTCCCGAAATGTCTGATTCCTTGGTATCACTGGCAAACGTCCAATCAACAATCGTAACTGGCGAAATGTGCCGTCTTCTGTGAAGTAAGAAACATCCATTAAATCGTGATAACGACCTTGTTGGTAAAGTCGGATTAATAAAGCCGTTGGAACGGGGACAATAATTGTGAAAAGACACCCCAATGTCAACCAAGGTTGTTCAGTATTGCGAAAAATAGCTAGTAAACTGAAGAATTCTAAAACGCTAAAACTGACTAATATCGAAATGGTTTCGTAGGATGTGGGAATAATGGGTACGGGATGCAGCCGCCGACAGCGATCTACTAGCCAAAATAATAAGCCGAAATAAGCGATCGCTAATCCTCCTACACCAAACACTAACCAAAAATTTGTACCATAACCACTCAACAACAGCAGTATACTTAATGCCAACCAACTCCAAGCTTGTAGTAACCATCCACCGATAGAAAGGGTTTCGCCAACAATTAAGCGATCGCTCAGTTGGGTATATTTTTCTAAATCGATGTCTGCTATGGTGAGTAAATCACTGTTGTTACGAAATAATTTTATTAAACGACGCTGGGCGATCGCTTGAGCTTGAGTTGGAGAAAAACCCAGGTTAATCAAGCTGGCTACGGAAGCACTATTAATATTTGTAGCCGTCAGACGATGGCCGAACTCTATTAATCGTAGTCGTTGTTTTGTATATTCCAATTCATTCGCATCCGCAATTTGCTGTTGCTGACGGAAGTTTTGTCCCAAATTCCGTAAGATGTTTTGATTGCCTTGCAATGTAGGGATGCAAAACATCTTACCAATCTGACCGGGATTGCCTAAAATTTTTGCTTGGTTGGAGTTAAAAGTTAAACCAGGTACGCTTAAACAAGCCTCTGTAGAAAACCTCGCATCACTAAAATCGGCTTGATTAAGTATGTTCGCACCTTGCAGATTTACCAATTGGTTAAACTCTGCTTCTCGGAAGCTCACAGCTTGCTCAAAGGTCGCTTCTGTTAACAGGAGCGACTGATTAAAATTTGCTTTAGTAAACTGCACTTGATTGGCAAAACGCACATCAGAAAAATCAGCATTTTCTTGCCATTTTACGTTACTAAATTTAGCCAATTGTTTAAAAATTGCTTGGTTAAAGTTGGCAGCCTTTTCAAAAATACTACCTTGAAAATCAGTCAATTCCTGAAATTTAGTTTTTTTAAAGTTAGCTTTTTCAAAAAATATACTACCTTGAAAATCGCTTGGTTGCTGGAAGTTAGCACTGGTGAAACTAACGGGACGAGCAAATCTAGTTTCAGTCCAGTTTGTGGGTTGGAGAAAAGTTGCACCTTGGGCATTGACAGACTGAAGAAAAAATGTATTATAAAATTTAACTTCGCCATTAAAGCGAGTTTTTACTAGTGTCAAGACACCACGAAAGACGGCGATTTCACTGGATGGGGTTGACTCTGTTCCTAAAAGCGATCGGCAATCTTTCGACTTGGGTAAAGCATAGGCAGAGCTAGTTGCAGATATCGGCAGTGAATCCAAACAAACTAAGCGCAAACGTTCTAGTTCTTCTTGTTCAGTAGTGGTGAAAATAGGAGCGATTGCTTGGGCGTACAATGGTGTTCTTAAACCCAAATCGCTGCCCACAAAATCCCCCAAAATTAAGGCATAGCTGAGGTCTAAACCGAGAGGTTTTGCTCCTAGTTCTTTTCGCAGCAGTTGGTAAAAAGTATCACTAAAGCTGGTGTTATCTGGGCGCAAATCAATCACCATTTTCTGCAAATCTACTGTTAAATTGCCTTCGCGGAGTGTGGGTGTGCGTAGTCGTTCTTGTAATAATTCTAGGGTTAAGGGTGTGCGTTCTGGCTGTGTTTGTGCTGCCCAGGCTGGTAGGGGGAGGAGGAGTAAAACGCAAAGGAACGCTAAGGGAAGCGCAGAGGTTGGCAGAGAGAGTTTTTTGGGTATCTTTGCGTTTAACCTCTGGGTGTATTTGTGTTTAAGAGATAAGTTATGCAAGTTGTTGGATCATTCGTCGCTAATCAGCAGAACAATTTTAGCCGTCACAGAACCGCTTTCAATTAGTTGGTGGGCTTTAGCTGCTTCTTGCAAAGGAAATTTGTGACTAACATGGATTTTTAATTTGCCTTGGTCGATCCAGGTGGCAGATTGTTCGAGAATTTCTGCGTGGTGCTGGAGGCTTTCTTCTAATTTTAGCAAGGCTGGTGTTAGCATTAATTCTAAACTAATGCGGAGGTTGCGTTGTCTGGCAGTTTTCCAAACAGTGTTGGCATCTGGTTCGAGAATCGTCACAATATCGCCATACACTCGCACTGCGGGGAAGCTTTTGTGAAAGGTTTCGCCGCCTACGGTATCAAAAGCCAAGTCTACGCCTTCGCCACCAGTCCAATCTAATACTGCTTGCACAAAGTCTGTTTGTTTGTAAAAAATTACATGATCAGCACCTAGTTCTTTGACGAAATTAGCCTTTTCTTCAGAACCTACTGTGGTAGCAACAGTAGCACCTTTGAGTTTTGCCAATTGAATTGCTACATGACCAACACCACCAGCACCCGCATGGATCAAAACCCGTTCTCCTGGTTCTAATCGTCCCCGTTCATATAATGCTTCCCAAGCGGTGATTAAGACTAAAGGCGCTGCTGCTGCTTCGGCAAAGGAGATAGAGGCGGGTTTACGTGCCACAAACCGCTCATCCACAACGGTATATTCAGCATAATTTCCTTGGTGTGCGCCTAAACCACCATAGCAAAAATATACTTCATCACCTGGGCGAAAACGCTGAACGCTATCACCTACTGATTCTACGATTCCGGCACCATCGCATCCTAAAATTGTCGGCAAGCGATCGGGGTAGAAAGTGCCTCGGCTACGAAGTTTCGTGTCAATGGGGTTAATGCCAGCTGCCACCAAACGCACTAAAAGTTCAGTATTCCCAGGAACAGCAGGGTTTGGGACTTCCTGTATTTGCAGAACTTCGGGATTGCCTGCTGCTGTCATCAAGACTGCTTTCACAACTTTTATCCTCTTGGCTTTAGATGCACGTTTATTTGCAACTTTAGCGCAAGAAGGAAAACTGCGTAGGCGTAGCCCGTCGTAGACATCGCTCTATTTTTACCAAGGATTACCAACCATTGTAAATCCAGCCCAATAATAAGGATGCATAAGTGATTGTTCGGTTTCATCAACACTGTCAGTAGGTAAAGGCAAGTTCCCCACTACTCCCAAACCTTCTACTTGTCCATTCTTGATGTAAATCTGCCCTTTCACCATAGCTATCTGAGCCTGTCTGAGAGCTTCTGCTTTAATCGGCGCTGTTCTCAAGTTCTCATAAAATTTTGTCATCAATGCTGCTGTGCCGGCATCATTAACTGACCAAAGACTAGCAACAGTAGTTTTCACTCCTGCTAGCACCGCTAAACCTGCAAATCCCAGTTCGGATTCTTCATCACCTAAAGCTGTTCTACAAGCACTCAACACCAGCATTTCAACTTCGGGTTCATTCAACCGCAACTGCCGTAATTGGTTTAAGCGTAACTTATCTTCCCACAGTTGAATATAGGAATTACTCAAAGCGCCAGTAGTAAAATCGGCATGGGTTGCCATGTGAATAATCCCAAAAGGTTGTTGACGGCGAATTGTTTTGAGATTTTCTAAGGTGGCTTGTTTGTCTAACAATAACTTGCCCTGCCACAGTTTAGACGTTAGTGTTGATAACTCAATGGGGACTGCTGGTAAAGGTTCTTGTCCTTGAGTACTTTGAGAAACCCCTAACGCTAAAATTTGAGATTTTTTAATGTCTTTGTAGAGGGTGTTAGTCAAGCTGAGACTGGGCATCAAGCCAATACTGTATTTTTCTACTAGAAATCCTTTACCATCGTGAAGGGCTGCCATTGGGGTTGAACGTAAGCCGACATCTGGTAAAAAAACCAGATTGTTGATTCCTCTAGTCTGTAAATCTGCTTCTAGTGGTGCAATAATCCAGCGATAAAGTTGTTGAGATGAACGCAAATAACCAGTGCGGCGGCGGTTTTGTGGGCTAACGATTTGGTCACGAAATTCCTTAGCTACTTCGAGAACTTTGGCTCTGGTCGTTTCTGGGATACGCTTGCGGATAGGATCGCCTTTTCCAGTTACTACCACTACTTCTAGTTGGTCGCTACCTTGTTCTGCTATGGTATTCAACTGTTTAGTAAATTTTTGATCTTTACCTAAATTTTCCTCTGGTAGAATCTCTACAGGGACAAAACTGGTGTAAATGAATGCAGGTTTCGCACCAGTAGCTTCTTCAATTTCGCGAGCAATTTCTTTGGCATCATCTAATGTTTTCGTTCTCGGAGTAGGGATGCCTAAATGGTCAGCAAAATCATCTGTGAAACTGCCTTCAGGAGTGCGATCGGGATTAATAACAGGGGGATCAGTTCTAGGATTAAGGTTAGGGGGGGGATTAGGTGGTGTAATTGTGATGCACTGGAATGTGCAGGCAGGAAGCTCAATAATTGGCGGCTCAATAACTGGCGGCTCAATAACTGGCGGCTCAATAATTGGCGGCTCAATAACTGGCGGCTCAATAACTGGCGGGACAGTGACGTTGATTGCTACCTGTACAGGTGCAGAAGATGAAACGACATCATTTGCACTAATAACAAAAGCATTTAGTGAGCCATTAGCATCAGTTGGAGGAGTATAAACTAAAGTTTCTGTTCCAGATAAGGTGGTAACGCCAGGTTCCACAAGAACACCATTCACAGTTAGAGTTCCGGTATTCACTGCATCAATCCGAATGGATGTGATATCTGTATCAGCATCGGTAACTTGTGCCGCTAAACTGGCAAAAGTAAAAGTTACCGACTGATTAGTTTGAGTATCAGGTAACTGAGAATTGGCAGTGAGTTGGGGGGGTATATTTACAGAATTGATTGTAATTCCTGCTGGGGTATTTAGTGCTGTGCCACCAGTGGGAAGAACTGGAAAGCTACCCGTGGTAATGATAGAACTACCAGCATCGATCGCAGCCGTTGTGCCGTTCACGGTCAATTGACCCACTGTGAATGGATCATTGGTTCTTCCTCCGCCATGTTGAATTGCGATCGCACCGTTTTGGGTAGTTGTGCCATAACCACTACCTACGGCAATAGTAGAAATGCTGGCTTCTCTATCTGCATTATTAATAAAACTGCCCGTTAAACTGACAGCACCAGAGCCAGAGGTACTGATTGTAACTTTACCTCCTGTGCCTGTAGCATTGATGCCGTATCCAAAGCCATCTAAGATAATTCCCTCAGTTTTAATTGAAGTTAGTGAGATATTACTGGGTGTATTTGTAGTGTTGCTAGATGTATCGATTAGGACTGAACCAGCTGTAGCATTGCTGTTCCTGTCAGTGGAAGTAGCGCTAGTGTCAATATTTCCCAGGCTGATAGCGCCACTGCTACTTATAACACTAATATCGCCGCCTCTTGTTGTCTCATTATCTTCCCCTCTAGTGATAATATCACCACCAGTAATATTGTTTATTGCAGACAAGGTGACATTACCACCACTGCCATTAGTAGTAAATTCACCTCCCTCGTCGATAAAGAAGCTGCTAGTATTGATGATTCCCAAAGATAGGCTAGCTCCTGAAATGCTTATATCTCTGCCATCAGTTGTGATGGTGTCAGATGTCCCCATCGTAAAAGCACCGAAACCATCACCATCTGCGTCTGCGGTAAAAGCGATCGCGCCGCCACCATCATTAACAAAATTCAAGGATACGCCATTAGCGATCGTAATATTATTAGTTGCTTCTAAAGTAACAGCAGCATTTTGACTTTCTAAAGCGTCTTTGGAAATCGTGAAAATAGCACCTGGGGAAGCATCTTGAAAAATTTCCGGCAGAAGGCTATCTTCGGGTGCGTTAGGAACATCAATGATGTTGATATCGGTCGGATCTAGCAGCAAGTTGCCAGTAATACCACTTTTGGCACTCAAGTCAGTATTGCCACGGTAAATCAGGTTTTCCTTACCCGACACTTCTACAAAACCACCATTGCCGGAGTTAAGACCGCCACGAGCGGTAATATTGCCAAAAAATCCCGTTGTCTTATCACTCCAAACAATCACCCGCCCACCATTACCATTCAAATTGCTATCGGCATTAATGACGGAGTTTGAGCCTATATAAGTCTGCTCGGCGTTGGGTAAAGTCCCCTTACCTTGGTAATCGCCGCCAATTAGCACTCTGCCGCCACCATTGTTTCCAGAGGCATTAATATTGGCATCAATCACCGCAACTCGTTTACCCAAAGCAGCTACTGTACCGCCTGTTTGACTCGATACATCCACAATGCCCGAAACAATCGTTGTCCCTGGAGTTGCGGGAATCGTGACATTAGAGCCTGTTAGTTGCACAGTTCCATCAGGACTAGCAGTTAACCCAGTTTCAGTATTACCAACTGTGAGCAATTCTGGTAAAGATGCAATAGGGATTGTCCAGTTATTGGGTTGGTTGCTGCTAGAGGCGAGGGGCTGAATTTCTAAACTTAAAAGATTTCCTGGCTGACTGAGACGCACCCAATTTTCCCCTGGTACGGATGTGACTGTAATTTGCCCTCCCGGTGCTGAAAGTTGCCCGGTATTGACTACATTACCGCCCAATAAATTCAACTTTTGCCCAGCACCTACTGTCAAATTTCCAGCATTGACGATCGCTCCTGGTTGGTTCGTACTAAAGGCAAATCCGTTGGGGTTTCCAACTAAGGCATTGTAGTCATTAACACCGATCGCATTGAACCAACTGCTGCCAAAACCGATGCCATTAGCTGTTGTCACCGTGAAAGCACTAGGCACATTTAAACTGGCGTTTGCTCCAAAAATAAATCCGGCTGGATTCATCAAGAAAAGGTTAGCATTGCCACCTGTCACCTGAATTAAGCCATTGATAACCGAGGCATTCCCGCCTGTAATTCGACCAAGGATATTTTGTAACGCTGGGTTAGCTTGAAAGTTGGCGATTTGTTCTGGTGAAATTCCAAATTGTTGAAAGCTGTGGAAGAGGTTGACACCATCTCCAGAAGTTGTACCGCCAGTAATATCAAGCCGATTGCCGTTAGGTGTAACAATTGTGTTTGTTCCATCGACCGCAGGGACAATTTGTTGCGCTTGGGCTAATCCCGCACTCATGGCACTCACCAGAGGTACAATAGCTAACACTGAAGCGGCAATGCTAGACAGTAGAGGTTTTTTGCGCCGTAATAGGAAGCGACCTGCGGGTAATTCTACATCGATTTGTAACTTATTTGCTAATCCTCGCCGCCAAAGTGCTTGAGCGATCGCCTTCTGTGAGCAGAGTATTTGTTCTGTTCTTCTGGTGACAGATATGCTTTGAGAGTGAATCCGGTAGAGGTAGAGTGGCTCTTGCACTCGGCGCACTTGGGCTACTTCTGAAAGTCGCAGACATAGGTCATAATCATAGGCACAGCTAGAGAAAGATTCGTTAGCACCTCCCACCTGTTCGTAAACTGAACGGCGCATTAGGCGGAAGTGGAAAGTCATGAAGTCCACCAACAGACCTGCTTGAGAGTAAGGAATGTCACAACGATGACCGTAACTGAGAACTTTGCCTTCTTGATCAATATTTAAGTAGTCGGTGTAAACAAATCCTGCTTCTGGGTGGCGGTTGAGAACTGTAGCGGTTTGGGTAAGGGCGGTGGGGGCAAGGATATCATCGCTGTCTACTATACCGATGTAAGTGCCACTAGTTTGGCTGATTGCTGTCTTACAACTCGCGGCAAGTCCTTGATGGTCTGCTTGGACTACTCGCACTCGTCTATCTTGTTGAGCATAAGCGTTAGCGATCGCCACCGATCCATCTGTAGAGCCATCATCCCAAATTAATAACTCCAAGTCTTGCCATGTCTGCTTTAAGACGCTGGCGATCGCTTCTTGAAGGTAAGCCTCCCGGTTGTAATTGATGATGACAATGGAGATCAGTGGCGACATCGAAGTATTCCCAAGTTCTTTACCTGCTTACCAGAGTACAATGCTAAGGGCTTTCACTTAGATAATCATTGCTGTTTATTATTTTTTTGTTACAAATTTTCTTAAATTTGAACGTCAAAAATATGATATTCAAATAATCATGCACCCAGAGCATAACCAAAAATTAAAATCAGGTATGTCGTAAAATCAGACACCCCACCAAAAAGAAATGACAAAAGGAACAGAAACTCGTGTTAAGTCTGAAGCAACGACTCAGCAAAGAATTGTCTATCTCTCTCATCAGTTAGACACTTGGCATCTAGCGAGTACTAAATGGAGTAAGCACAGTTTCAGTTTCAAGTGCAGCTTGCTAATTCTGCCTGCGGTGTGGATTGTAACTGCCAATGGACTTAGAGCGACAGCCGATATCTCTACAGCAAAATCGGCTCAAAATAGCAGTTCCCCTGAGTTACAAATAGTACAGGAAACAGAACCTTCCCCAGCAATTGACTCTAATCAACCAGAACCAAAGCCGGAATCATCCCCAGCACCACCAGAAACACCACAACGCATTCGGGTTCGCAAAATCCAGGTTGTAGGTAGCACAGTTTTTAATGAAAATGATTTTAATCCAGTTATCAAACCGTTTGAAGAACGGGATTTAACTTTAGAAGAAATCAGACAAGCCGCCGATGCTGTTACCCAGCTTTACCTAAATAAAGGTTATATAAATTCCAGAGCAGTTGCAGACATTCGACAATCTAATACCGCCGATGGTGTTGTGGTAATTCAGGTGTTTGAAGGGCGTTTGACAGAGATTAACATCGAAGGGACGCGGCGATTAAACCCATCTTATATTCGTAGTCGCATCCAACTAGGTGCTGGTATCCCTTTGAATACTGGTAAACTCGAAGATCAACTGAAGCTGTTGCGACTCGATCCCTTATTTACAAATGTAGAAGCGCGTCTGCGTCCAACGGGTAAAGTTGGTCAAAGTATTCTCGTTGTTAGAGTTGAAGAGGCAAACCCTTTAACTGGTAGCTTGGGTGTAGATAATTATTCCCCTCCCAGCATTGGGGCAGAAAGATTGGGTATTGAACTGCGATCGCGCAATTTAACCGGTATGGGAGATGAGTTAGCAGGCTCCTATTATCACACACTCTCTGGTGGTTCCGATGCCTTTGATTTTAGCTATCAAGTTCCCGTGAACGCCATGAATGGCAAGGTGCAAATTCGAGCGGCATTGAATCGCAACGAAATCACTGAACCACCCTTTGATGCGCTTAATATTCGCGCAAACCAGGATCTTTATGAAATCAATTATCGTCAACCATTGATGCGATCGCCAAGAGAAGAATTTGCCCTATCTTTAGGATTTACCTATCAAGATGGTCAAACCTTCATTTTCAATAATCGCCCACAATTTTTTGGCATTGGGCCTGATGCCAATGGCGTTAGCCGCACCAGTGTAATTAAATTTGCTCAAGATTATACCAAGCGCGAACCTCAAGGAGCTTGGTTTTTGCGATCGCAATTTAATTTTGGCGTTGATATCTTAGATGCAACCATCAACAATGACCCCATACCCGATGGTCGCTTTTTCAGTTGGTTAGGACAAATACAGCGCGTGCAGCAACTCAATAACGATAACTTGTTGCTCATCCAAGCAGACTTGCAACTAACACCAGATAGCCTTTTACCTTCGCAGCAATTTGTCATTGGCGGTGGACAATCTATAAGGGGATATCGCCAAAATATCCGTTCTGGGGATAATGGATTTCGGGTAGCGATTGAAGATCGTTTCACAGTGCAACGCGATAAATCTGGAATATCTACAATTCAACTTGCACCATTTCTAGACATGGGAGCCGTCTGGAATCAGTCTAATAACCCCAATCAGCTACCCAATCAAAATTTTTTAGTAGGCGCAGGCTTAGGATTCCTGTGGAATCAGGCATTAGGAATTGATAATCTCTTTTTGCGGCTCGATTATGGATTTCCATTTATCGATCTGAGCGATCGTGGTAATAACGCTCAAGATGATGGCTTTTACTTCAGCCTTCGCTATCAACCCTAAAAAAAGGTGATGGTAATCATCACTAATCATGCGGATATGATCTGATCTTACTTTGAGCCGCATTTGCTCAAGTCAAGTACAATCAGTAAAATGCCATTTTACTTACTCATCTTGGTGTTTTCCACAAGTAGAATGGCGTTTGGCTTACTCCTTTTGGTAGATGACGCATTTATTTCAGTATTTTCCACAGTTAATTAGCTGTATTTCTGCTTTATCCTAATATTGAATTAAAAGATTAACTTCTTTCTTCAGGAATTTGAATTTTATACCGTGTATGTACACAATGAGAGAAATGATAGTTTATAAATTTAAGAAAGATTTACAGAGAGAAAACTTATGACACAACTTAACTCGCAAGACAAAAACAGCTTTCTTTACCCTCGTAGTCGGTATTATGGTAAATTTCAGCCAGAAAACTTAATGTTTAATGCCAACCTGCAAGAATTTTCCCAAAAAATTAGTTACATAACTTGTCTAGAAACAGGGGGTAAGTTGTCTCAGGAAGAGGCTTACCAGCAAATTAAGTCACTTTGGAAAGAGTTGAAACATAGCAAAAAGCAACTGGCTATTGGCGGAGATAGAGAAATTTAAACTACTTTAAACGAGGAAATGGAAATTTTTCTTAAATCTATTACAAAATACTTGAACAGCCAGAGACTTATACCAATTTAATGTGAAGTTGCACATATCTTGATCCCCCTAAAGCCCCCTGAAAAAGGGGGACTATGAATTCCCCCCTTTTTAAGGGGAGCCAGCGCGGTCTTGGGGGTTTCCCCCATGAGCGACTGGCGTGGGCTAGGGGGGATCGAATTCTATGCAGCTTCATAAAGAATTGGTATTAAGTCTCTGGCTAGTAAGTAGGTAGGCATGATTAAACCAATTCGCAATTCGCAATTCGCAATTCGCAATTACGTTTTGTGACGGGGATTTAGACCCCGACACAAAACGCGCTGCCTATAGAGGCAGGGGACTTAAACCCCCAAAGTTCGTTAAATATAAGATGTCATTGCGAGTGAAGCGAAGCAATCCCAGAGACTTTGCGATTGCTTCGCTTCACTCGCAATGACGGAACATATTATATTTATTTACGCCCATTTACTTAGGAAAATTCCGTTTAAAAAAAGAGACTAAAACTACTGTAATTAGATGGTTTGAAACGAATTGAGCTATTTACCCAAAAATTTATTTTTTGGCTATTTTTCAGTTTTTGCAAGAGGTCTATTTTTGTTCGTTAGATGTTTAGTTAATTAGCTTCTAGCAAAGTCCAGAAATAGCCATCAGGTGCAATAAAAGAGAAACTCGTCTCGCCAAATTCATTACTAATGATATTTGTAACTTTTTGTGCAGTACTCGCCTTAATGCGATCGCCATACTCTTGTATTCCCTTAACCGATAGGTATATAAAGACATACCCAAGCTACCTGGTTGGGCTGCTTCAAAGCGCGATTCTAAATTAATAGATTCTGGAAATCGAATGACATAAAGTCTTACCACTACGTGTAGCCATCAAGTCAGACTTAGAAGAACGCGGATCATCAAAGGTAGTAACAATAAACTTTTCACCAGGGTTAAGGTCAAAAATATCTTTACCTGCTGGCGAAGATTCATAGCTAGTTTCCACATCATCACGCACACGCAGCAAACCCAAAACTTCTTCATAAAACTTCAGGGTTTCTTTGCTGTCATCTTGAACGATAATCCCACAATGGGTAAACTGACTAGTCTTGAGAGGCGCATTATGGTTAACTTGTCCGTAATGCGGTAGTGTATAGCCAAAGCGTTGAAACAAAACCTGTCGAGCTAAGGGTTGCAGTAGCAACATTTCTCGCACACCAACTGCTGGCTCAATAAAAGGACGGCTTTTTCTCTCTTTGTTGTAGATGACTTCCCAATAAGGGATAGAGTATCTGATCGGGAAACCTGCTGCCTTTGCATCCTCTATATGATTTAAAATATTCAAGACATCCGTTGTTAAGCTTGTCGCCCAGCGATTTCCCTTAATTTTCATCGATGCTGTTCCCAAACCTTCATGGGTGTGATTTTGCCAAACCATCAGCCGAATCAAACCATGATCTGCATTTTGGTGGTAGAGACGGATTGAGCGTAAAGACGAATTTACTCCATATAATTGATGGGCTACATCTGCGGTTAATTCACCCACTTCACCAATGCGATAACCAAATTGCTCCCAATAATGAATTGCAGAAATTGGCTCCGGGATACCGATACAGACTTCATAGATACCTTCAATTGCCGTTTGTTGTACTTGAGTCATATTAATTTTAGATTTTAGATTTTCCTCGTTCCCATGCTCCGCGTGGGAATGCATTCATTGAGTCTCTGACTCAATATTAGGACTTACGCATAAGTTACGGAATAACGAACCGCAGAGGCACAGAGGGCACGGAGAAATCAGAGTTTGAGGATATTTTGCGTAAGTACTCAATATATTACTTGCAGAGCATGAGAAAGAGAGAAAAGAAAGTGTTTACAAGAATCCGAAAAGCAACAACTTTATTTTGTAGCTTATGATGTACCTACAAAAGTGAGATGTCTAAAATTTTTTTGATTGCACATCATCAACGATCGCCATAAACTTTTTTAATAGGAGTTAAGCTATGACGCAGCGACTGACTCAAGAGCAATTATCACAAATAGTCACAGAAGTAGAAAGTCTGCAAGTGCGTCGAGAAGCGGAACTAGACCAACAGCAGGTTAGAGAAATTTTACAGGAGTTAAATTTACCACCTGAGTTACTAGATGAAGCGCTGATTCAATTAAATCGCCGCCAAGCGCTGGAGGTACAGCAACGCCGGAATCGATGGATTAGTTATGGAGTCGTGGCAGTCTTAGTGATAGTGAGTGCATCGACAATATTTTTCATGCAGCAGCAAAATTCTGCCCTTTCCCGTGTTTCTGCTCAACAAGACCGCATCACCTTAATAGAAGATAATGGCGGCGACTTAAAGACAATTTCTCGCCAAACAAATGCAGAGGTGTTGTACCGTGTCACCTTAAAGGATGCACCCTTGGGTAAAAAGCTGGCTCTCTCTTGTAATTGGATTGACCCAAGTGGTCAAATTGTCAAGCAAAACAACTATCAAACCCGCGAGATTAATACCTCTGTCTGGGATACCCAGTGTCGCTACACTATTAACCCGGCTGCAACTGTTGGCAATTGGAAAGTGCAGATGTTCTTGGAAGGTCGGCAGATTAGTGATGAAACCTTTGAAGTTAAATAGTTTAGATGGGTAACATCCCGCATCACTTTCTTGGTTATTGGGGTTACGGCGCTCAACACGAGTTGGAAGCGCTGTTAACTAATGTTGTGGAAAACCTCTCTCCAAACCTCTCCCTAGAAGGGGAGAGGTTTGGAATTTTTCCCCTTCCCTACCAGGGAAGGGGGTTAGGGGGTTAGGTCTGAAAAGTCAGTTTTCTGCACAGGAAAATTATTCTCCTCCCATCTGGAATGTTGTTTATATAGGACTTAATGGAAATTCCCCACCGCAACAAAATCAAATTGCTGCCATCTCCGCATCAGGATTATTAACCTCACCCGATGCTTGGGTAAGTCTCCAGGAAAACAACTGCCTAATTTTGGGAAGAGAACCTTTTGGTAAAGTGCCTTTGTATTGGACTGTGCAAGGACAAGTAATCTGGTTTGCATCCCAAATGCAACTACTCTTACCGATTTTGCAACAATCAGAAGTTAGTATTCCTGGGTTATATGGTTATAGCTGTTTTTCTTATGTTCCCACACCTTTAACCCCAGTTAATGGAGTGTTTGCAGTGGCGGCGGGGACTGAATTAGTTTGGCAGAGCGATCGCCAATCTGGTAAGCTGCGATCGCCTGAATCTAAAAACATCCACTCGTGGCGGGAAGCGCCAGAACAGTTAACAGATGAAGCTACAGCAATTACCGAATTGCAAACTCTCCTCAAAGACTCCATTGAGCGACAGATTGCCGATTTAAAGGATGAGCCTGTTGGGGTGTTTCTCTCTGGTGGACTCGATTCTTCGGTAGTGGCGGCGCTGCTGGTGCAAGCAGGGGTGAAAGTCCGCGCCTATACTCTAGATTTCGGTGATGCAGGGATTCCAGAATATCCATACTCTGAACAAGTCGCCGAGTTTCTCAAGATTCCACTTGTTAAAGTTGCAGTAACTCCAAGTTCGATTGAGAATGCTTTAATTCCGACTGTACAAGCATTAGATTTGCCCTTTGGAGATGGCGTATGTGTGCCGTTGTATCTGCTGTCAGAGAGGGCGAGTCAGGATACTCAGGTAATTTTTAATGGCGAAGGTGGAGATCAATTATTTGCCGGTTGGACGAACAAACCTTTAATTGCCGCAGGTGTTTATCAAGCAGAAAATCCCGCCGGACAGGAAACTTTTATCCAGCAATATCTTCGCACCTTTCACCGTCTTGGAGGATATGAATCTCAAGTTTATCAGCCAGAAATATATGCACAGATCCAAAATTTGCATCCTGAAGATTGGCTGTTAACATCTCTTGATCGCAATGAGTGTCCATCTTTGCTGCATCGCCTTCGCCGTGCCAGTTTGATGCTCAAAGGGGCGCAGAATATCCATCCCCGTGCAACTGCATTGGGGTTTGCTCATGGATTATGGGTGCGATCGCCTTTTTGTGATTTACCTTTAGCTGAGTGGACATTCCTTCTATCTGGAGAACTCTGTTTACAGGGAGCTTGTGAAAAATATATCCTCAAACGGGCTGTAGAAAATTGGCTTCCGCCCGAAATTGTCTGGCGACAAAAGCGGGGTATGGGGGTTCCCTTGACTTCTTGGTGTTTAAATGATTTTTGGCATCAACTCGGCATTTGGCTCAATCCTGGGATACTTCGCGCTAACAATCACTTTTATCCTCACATTGCGGCACAAATCGTTGAAGGCAAACTAGGAGCAGCTATTCAAGGACGGAGAATTGGTGAAACACTCTGGTTACTGATTATGTGGCAACTTTGGCGATCGCATGTTTTAAATGAAGAACTAAGTAAACAGTCTTGGGATCATCCTTTTTGGTTACATCGTTGGCTATGGATAAATTACCAAAAAATTCGTAATTGATATAGGGAGCAACTAACTTAAAGTTATGGAGAGCAAGAAGTTTTATGATTTGCAAAATTCTCTTAGTCCACCATTTTCTGAAGAACAGGCGCAGGAGTTACTGAGTACTTACGGTTCTCCGCTTTATGTTTATAATGGCGATCGCTTGGGCGAAACTATTGAGCGCATTACCAAAGCAGTCAGCTATCCGCACACACAATTTCGTTTTGCCAGTGTTACCAATGGCAACATTGCACTGTTAAAAATTTTCCGTTCATTTGGGTGGGGACTTCACGCTAATACTCCAGGAGATATTTACCTGGGATTGCAAGCTGGTTTCGAGCCTAGTGAGATTGTTTATAGCGGCAGTAATTTAAATCAGGCTGAGATGCTACAAGTGCTGAATTGGGGAATTACGACTCTCAATTTTGATAGCCTTGCTCAGTTACAATTGTGCTGCGAAGTTATCCCCAAAGGCATAGAAAAAAATATTCGGCTAGGTTTACGCCTGAATTTGCCAGAAATTACCGGAGATAGCCGCATTGGGGTGCGTCCAGAGGAATTTGGTGATGCGATCGCTTTAACTCATCAGTTTGGACTAAAGCTGAGTGGTTTACACTTTTATCGAGGAACTGGAACTAATGCCACAGCCGCTTTTACCCAGGTAATTGATACAGTAATCTCCACAGCACAACTGTTACCAGATTGGGAATATTTAGATTTTGGTGGTGGTTTTGGCTATCCATATCACCACAACAAAACAGCTTTTGACTGGGAAATCTTTGGAAGTGAGTTAAGCGAGAGAATTAGACGATTAGGGCGGGAAATTGATTTAGTGATTGAACCGGGACGAAGTGCGATCGCTGGATGTGCAACTTTGCTTGCTCAAGTTGTTTCTGTAAAATGGCAAGGAGAAAAACAGATTGTCGGAGTTGATACCACCGTTGCCAATCTTTCAGTACCCTCAGTACACGGCGGCTACCGAGAAATCGTCACTTGGAAACAAGCAGACAATTCATTCACAACTGATATTTGTGGGAACACCACCTATTCACGAGATTATCTGGGGAAAAATTGCCAACTCCCAGTTTTCAAAATTGGTGATATCGTTGCCATTTTAGATGTCGGTGCTTATGGTTATGCAATGTCGTCTCACTTTTTACACCGTCCCAAACCTGCGGAAGTATTGCTAGAAAATGGCATACATCGCTTGATTCGCCAACGAGAAGACTACAGTGTTTTGCTAACAAATCAGATGCTTGATAGTTCCCCCTTTTTTAAGGGGAGTTAGGGGGGATCAATCCCAATATCAACCGTATTGACTAACAATTAATAACTAACATAAAACAACCATTATGAAATGTATTAACTGCGGAACTGACAATAAGTTAAAAGACCGGAAAGCTAATCAAGGTCGGTGTCTGAAATGCAATCATCCCTTTACTTTTGAGCCTACCAGCATGAGTAATATTAAGATTACTGACTCTTTTTTTGCAAAGGCGATCGCTGATATTTCTGTAAATAACACTTTATTTTTTACACCCAAACAACTGCTGTATTTTCTAGATAATCGTATCAGAAAAAAATCAAATTCAATTTCACAATTTGGCTGGTTGTTTATATATATACCTTTGACTTTTTTTGCAATTTCCTCAACTGTTGGTTTAATGATAGTAAATTTTATATTTGTTTGGACATTTGTTAATCAGAGTAATTCAAGTAAACTCAACAATACAAGTCGCAGAGCAAATGCTAGAAATTTACAAATACTAGGAGGAATTATTCTTGTTGGAGGAATTTTAATAAGTATTAACTCAAATTCATTTAGTTTCTTTGTCATTGTTGTAATTATGGGAATGCTGTCTATATATTTGGGAAGTCAACAGTTAGGGAGAATTGGATTCTTAAGACAAGAATTTTTATTTTCACAATCTCAAGTTAAAGATTGGCTAGAGCGCTGGCAGCAAATGAATGGTTCAGTTTTAAAAATTCTTCCTTCTCCCAACCAGGAAAATAAACCAACTTCAATTAATCCTGATGTAACAGCTTACAGTTTTGATAGATTAGTCGTTTGTGATAGTGCTAATATTGCCCAATTATTAATTGCTAATAATTTTCACTTTGAAAATAACTGTGCAATTCTCAGCATTACTGGATATCCTCAAAGCATTTTTGACACCACAATGCAAATGCTACGCCGCAATCCCGATTTAAAAGTTTATGCAGTGCATGATTGCAATTCACAAGGAATTGGTTTAGTTCATAATTTAAGAACCAACGCTAATTGGTTTCTCCATAGAGAAATTACGATTATTGATATCGGACTAATGCCACGTCAAATTATCGCTACTAAGCGCGGAATGTTCATTCAATTCTCTCCACAGTCAGCGCGAGCAGCTAAACAATTACCTAAAGAAGTTCGTCAAAGTTTATCTGCTGAAGAATTAAGATGGTTAGAATCTGGAAACTTTGTAGAATTGGAATCTTTCAGCCCCCAAAAAATAATTAAAGTTTTGCAAAAGGGTATTGCTGGCAGTCGAGATTTAGAAAGTGATGACAGCAGTTTGCTTTTAGTAGGCGATACAGGAAATGATATGTACGTTTGTTCAAAGTTTTGGTTAGTATTCTCATTTTGCCTGTAGGGACAATTCATGATTCGTCTTGATTCTGACTCCTGAATTCTTCTTCAATCAATTTGCTGGTTTAACCAAGCTTCTAAATCAGAATTAGCTGAAAAGTCCAATAAAGCCTCTCCTAACGCTTCCAATTGCTCAATAGATAAGCCTTGAACTCGCTCAATAGTAGATGAATCAATCTCACCCAAACGGCGATTGAGTAGGGACGTATAACTAAACGTTGTTCGCCTTGTTGTACAGCTTGTTCACGGTCTTGTTGATAAAGTGGTTTTAATCGCATAATTAACTCCCGTATCGTCTTCTTCTGAATTTTGATTAACTTGCAAGTTTTGCCGGCAAGTTTATAAAGTAATTCTAACGTTGCTCTGCGAAATGGATGATTTGATGATAGTGCTTCTAATTCATCTATTGCTTGTTTTTGTACTGTTCCTCGACCGAGAATTCTTAACCACAGAGTCTCTTGGGTGCGCGGTAACTGGTGAATTGCAACGATCGCAGTCCGCAAATACTCTGCGATAAAATGTACTCCAGGTAGCCAATTTACCTTTTGAGTAGCACCGAATCCTGACAGCAGTGTTGTAGATGCTGTTGGAGTCAGTATCCATAATTTGGGAAGTTCTAATTCTGAAATGGAAGTTTTATTTCGATTTGCTTGACGTTGTAATCCACCCCTTACTTCTAATAATTTTAACAGACAATCACAAATTTCTTCTTTTGATGCAGCGTTGCGAAAGGGTTCAAAAATGGCTGCTGTAGCTGCAAATCTTCCTAATAATCCTAGTGTTTCTAAATTAGTGCTTTGTTTTGTTAAAGGAGAAAATAAAACATCAATTTCTCGAACTTCTCCCGCCACACGGCTAGAACCTTGCACTTCTCCATAAGGTTTTAGTAATTCTTCCAAATAATCTTTTGCAAATTGGTCATGGATAAATCTAGTCATTCAATCAAAAAATTTATTTAGCAAACGAATTGGCGATCGCCCCATTTACCAGATGTATAATTTGTAATTTATCTCATACCTCTTTCCATAAGCATTTGAGGTTCGACACTCTCAACATTAGCGATCGCTTCTAACTGAGAAATTCCAGCGATCGCATCAACAATCTTACCTGATCGGGCACGCAACCAAGCACTATGAGGCGCATAAGGAAGGCTTTGCGCGACTTCGTAACCCGCTTGATTAATCGCCTCGCGCTGCGACTCCACCTCAACACCTTCAGCAAAGCGAATAAAAATCTGTCCAGTTGGTACTGCTAGGGAGCCATTGGATTGTAGTGTATAAATTGGACTCAATACACCCTGTTCTGATTGATTGGGTTCGCCTGAAAAAACTGCGTAGGCGTAGCCCGTCGTAGACATCGCACCTTCATTAAGTTGTAAAATTGCTCCTGATGCCACAGTGCCGGGTTGCTTGTAATGTATTGCATAGTACCCAAGCTTACGAGTGTAGGATACAGCAGCGCGTAGACGTAGCCCGGCGTTGGCATCGCTACCAACGCGAATTTGTTCAGGATAATCAGAAAAATAGTCTTTTTGAAATCTCACTTCAGGAATCAGGGGTAGAGAATACACCTGTAGAAAATACTCAGCCGGAAAATAAAACATCTTTCTCAAGTTCTAATGATGTTATAGCGTTTTTTAGTGGTACGGAATACATTTTTTTCATCGTCATGCACAGTTCGCCTTTACTGAGTAGATAGTGAAGATTATTAAAGCAACCTGATTTTGAATCCCCTCTTTTCTGGAAAGACGAATCGAAGGCTTGTATGAACTTAGATAAATTAAATTATGTATCGTAATACACATATAGCACATGAAATAAAAAGCATCAATAAACTAAACCTAATACCATTTCTTTGTGAGGCTGCGCCAAATTTTCTTTCTTCCTTTGTGTCCTTCTCTGACGAGACGCTGCGCGAATGCGTCCTTTGCGGTTCGTTTCTTATATAATTTGGCGCATCTTTATACAGAATTGGTATAAGCCCATGATGTATAGAGAAAACTTTAAAAGTAAGGCATAATACGGTTTCCCCAATTCCCAAAACATTTAGGAGATTAAACAATGGTTCAGGTTCGTTATGGTGGACAGAATGGCCAACAGTATGAATTTGCTATCAGTAACGAACACGTTGTAGTGCGTACCGAAAGCCGCAACACTCTTGTTGGTGCAAGATCATTTGAAGTCGCACCTGTGTCACCCACAGCTCGTAGCATCCTTAATCAATTTGACTTAAGAACACGGTTTCGGCAAGCGGGTGTAGAAATTCTGCAAGCTAAAGTTCCAAATCAGGGTGTCGCTTTGCGCGATTATGCCCGTGAAATTCTCAACAGAGAGTCTGAAGTCCAATTTGCCGGACGTGTTCTGATCGATCCAGTATCCCAACAACCTGTAATTTACACTGAAAACATTTTTGTTAAATTTGATAGCGAAGAAGAGTCAAGGGTCTGCCAAGAAGTTTTAAAACATTACAATTTAACAATTAAACGCCAACTTGAATATGCACGTAATGCTTATTTTGTCAGTGCTACTGCAAATACTGGTATAGCCATCTTTGACATTGCCGAGAGACTTCTAAATGAGGAATCAGTTGAACTGTGCCATCCTGAACTAGCGCGTGAATCACGCCAGCGTCAGGTTTTCCCACAGCAGTGGCACTTAAAACAAACAACAATTAATGGTAAAGTCATTAACGCTCATGCCAACGTTGAAGCAGCTTGGAAGTTGAGCGATGGCACAGGAACGATTATTGCAATTATCGACGATGGTGTGGATATGGAGCATGAAGAGTTCCGTTCCTCTGGCAAGATTGTTGCCCCGCGTGATGTCACGCGTAAAACGGATAATCCCAGACCGGGAAACGAGAATAATCACGGAACATCCTGTGCAGGAGTAGCTTGTGCCAATGGCAAGTTTGGTGCATCTGGTGTAGCACCGGGTGCAAAGCTGATGCCGATTCGTCTAGCTTCGGCGCTAGGATCACAAGATGAAGCCGATGCTTTTGTTTGGGCGGCTCAAAATGGTGCTGATGTTATTTCTTGCAGTTGGGGCCCCGCAGACGGTACTTGGTTTGAGCCAAATGATCCTGTACACAACCAAAAAGTACCTCTGCCTGATTCCACACGACTTGCTATAGACTTTGCAATCAATAAAGGACGCAATGGCAAAGGCTGTGTAGTTTTATTCGCAGCTGGCAATGGTAACGAAAGCGTTGATAACGACGGCTACGCTAGCTACCAAAAGGTGATTGCGGTGGCAGCTTGTAACGACTACGGCACAAGAAGCGCTTACAGTGATTTTGGTAAGGCTGTCTGGTGTGCTTTTCCTAGCAACAATGGTGACAGTTCTCAAACTAGTGGAATTTGGACAACCGATCGCTCTGGTGTACTTGGTTATAATTCTGGTAATCGAAATTTGGGTGAGGCCGTAGGCAACTACACGAACGAATTCGGCGGAACTTCCAGTGCTTGTCCAGGTGCGGCTGGTGTAGCAGCCTTGATTGTTGCCAGAAACCCAAATCTGCGTTGGGATGAAGTGCGAGACATTATTAAACGCTCGTGCGATCGCATTGATGCCACTGGAGGTAAATATGATGCTAATGGTCGCAGCCCTTTTTACGGTTACGGTCGAATCAATGCTCTGAAAGCTGTAGAATTAGCCAAGCCTACTCAAACATCACCCATTAGTATTTTTCAGGCAGTGCAAGATATCCCAATTAACGATTTGCAAACATCAACATTATCGTTGGCGATCGCTAATACCACCCTCCTAAAATCCATCAAAGTTAATGTAGACATCGAGCATACTTATATTGGTGATCTTATCGTTACTCTCCTTCCCCCGGTGCAAATAGGCATACTTCCGATAGTTTTGCACGATCGCCAAGGCGGAGCTACTGATAATATCAAAACAACTTATGACGAGGTAAACACCCCAAAACTTGCTGCCTTTAAAGGTAAAAGTCCCCAAGGAACCTGGACTCTAGAAGTTGCAGATAAAGCTGACGCAGATACAGGAAAAATTCGCAGCTTGACCATTGAAATCGGGTTTTAAGCCAATAGACATCCATCTCCAAAAAAGAATGTAGAGACGTAGCAGTGCTACGTCTCTACAAGGGTTCTGGATAACGCATATTTTATTTCTGGAGATGTCTAATATGTTTGAGTTAGGGAGTGGGGTATGAGGAGCAGGGAGCAAGGGAGAAGAGTTTTCACCCTGCCCCCCTTTCCATTCCCAATGCCCCATGCCCCATGTCAATTAGCTTTGAGTTACAGTCTCTTTCGCCAAGAACTTCTCTAATTCTGTCAGCGCATCAGCATCAACCTTAGTTTGCATTGGGCAGAACTTAGGCCCACACATCGAACAAAACTCAGCAGTTTTATAGATATCTGCTGGTAAAGTTTCATCGTGATATTCCTTAGCTCTTTCTGGATCGAGTGATAATTCAAACTGACGGTTCCAATCGAAGTTGTAACGCGCCTTAGAAAGTTCATCATCTCTATCCCTTGCACCAGGGCGATGTCTAGCAATATCAGCCGCATGAGCCGCTATCTTATAGGCAATCAACCCATTTCGCACATCTTCAGCATCTGGTAGACCCAAATGTTCTTTAGGTGTTACATAGCACAGCATTGCAGTACCGTACCATCCAGCCATAGCTGCTCCAATGGCTGAAGTGATGTGGTCGTAACCGGGAGCAATGTCTGTCACCAATGGCCCCAAAACATAGAAAGGTGCTTCAGAACACTCTTCCATCTGCTTACGGACGTTGAACTCAATTTGATCCATTGGGACGTGTCCAGGCCCTTCCACCATCACCTGTACATCATCTTCCCAGGCTTTGCGAGTTAGCTGTCCCAGGGTTTTCAATTCAGCTAATTGTGCTTCATCTGAGGCATCATGGGTGCAGCCAGGACGTAGGGAATCTCCCAAACTGAAAGAGACATCGTACCTTTTAAAAATCTCAATAATATCTTGAAAGTGCGTATAAAGCGGGTTTTGTTTGTGGTGATGCAACATCCACCGCGCCAAAATACCGCCACCGCGAGAGACAATCCCAGTGAGCCGGTTTCTCACCAAAGGCAAATGCTCAATTAAAATCCCTGCGTGGATAGTTTGATAGTCTACCCCTTGCTGGGCGTGCTTTTCGATGATATGGAGAAAATCATCAGCAGTCAGATTTTCAATTGTACCGTGGACGCTTTCTAAAGCTTGGTATACTGGCACTGTACCAATGGGAACAGGCGAAGCTTTAATGATTGCGGTACGAATTTCATCCAAGTTACCGCCGCCTGTGGACAAATCCATCACGGTATCAGCACCGTACTTCACCGCCAGATTTAGCTTATCAACTTCTTCCTGAAGATTAGAAGAGTTGGGGGAAGCGCCGATATTAGCATTTACTTTACATTTAGAGGCGATGCCAATAGCCATCGGCTCTAGATTAGTGTGATTAATATTAGCCGGGATAATCATTCGTCCCCGCGCTACTTCGTCACGAATGAGATCAACAGGGAGATTTTCTCGCCGGGCGACATAGTGCATTTCTTCGGTGATAACACCTTGGCGGGCGTAGTGCATTTGAGATACATTACTTTGCCCACGTCGTTTAGCAACCCATTCTGTCCGCATATTGTCATTCCTCAATAAACAGCTTCCCTCCGCTGGTATTACCCAGACTCAGGTGTTAAGGGTGTGATCTCAGCCTGGTTATGTAGGCACCCCTAGCATTGATGTAGTGTACCACCTTCGTCATATCTGTTAAAAATTTATGCTGTTTTTTCGGAATCTGGCGTAAGCGCAGTTTTTAAGCACTAGGTATTATGGGGCGATCGCCTTTCTGAAACCTTATCCATGACTGTTGTAAAGCAGCAGGAGCGGGATTTTTAGCATCATAAACAACAATCACATTAGTTAATGGGCGTCCTGCGGGAACTAAAATTTTACCGTTAGCAGCAAAAGCTTTTGATGCACCACCATCTAAATTCATCGCTTCGTAACAGCCAATTGCTTTCATTGCTTGCGCTTCTTGCTGTAAAGTTAGTCCACTATCGAAATTTATCAAAAATAGCTTTTTACCATCAGCAGGAAAGCCGATAGCAGTTCGTGCGCCAGTACCTAAAACACCAGGATCTTTAAATCCTTCAACATCCGGCTTCAGCCAAATTTGTCCCCGCCTTAACAGTCGAGGGCCGCAGGTGATAGACAACCAATGTTGATTCCATTCAGGTTTACCATCAACCCGTGCTGTCATCATTTCCGGTTTATTGCCAGCTCGTAACCCCAAAGTAGTGCCATAATTTTCCCATTGGCTGTATTTGATAAATCTGCCTGCTGCTACCATGTTACCCATCACTGTTTTCTGGGCATTCTTAGCAAAAAAAGTACCATTAGCAACGACAGCCGCGCGATAACGAGCCACTAGATTGTTAAATTCTTCATCACCACTAGTTTTTTGATGAGTATTAGCCAAAGTTGCATTATTCGCTAAACCAATAGTAATGAAGGTATTGGGGTCAGTGAGGTCAATAATAGTTTGATAAAAAGAGAAACCATTTACCTTACCCCTCTTCACTTGTACAGTTTGAGCGGCTGCGGGGAGTGCCAATGTTAATCCTTGTGCCAAGACAGCACCTCCTAGAAACAAGAAAGACCGCCGGCAGATTTTGGAACTTGGCATAATCAACTCTTCACTATATTGTTTTTATTAGGATGCCCAAATCTTTGGATAATGCTCAGTGTGATGGAGAGCAGGGGAGCAGGGGAAGCAGGGGAAGCAGGGGGAGCAAGGAGAAGTTGCAGTCAGTTTTCCTCCTCTGCACCACTTTTTCTTATACCCAATGACCAATGACCAATGACAAATGACCAATGACCAATGACCAATCATTACCGATATATTATTTTTTACAAACCCTATGGCGTTCTTAGTCAGTTTACAAAAGATGCCCCTACACATAGCACCTTAAAAGATTATATTGATGTGCCTGATGTGTATCCTGTGGGACGCTTAGATTGGGATAGTGAAGGATTGCTAATGTTGACAAACGATGGACAATTGCAACATCGTCTCGCCCATCCGCGTTTTGGTCATAAACGCACTTACTGGGTGCAGGTAGAGCGAATTCCAGATGCAGATGCGATCAAAAAGTTACAAGTAGGTGTGGAAATTCAAGATTATCGCACTCAACCAGCAGAAGTTAAGCTCTTACCAGAAGAACCACAGTTACCTGAACGCACTCCGCCAATTAGATTTCGCAAAAATGTACCGACAGCTTGGCTGGAAATGACTTTGACAGAGGGGAAAAATCGCCAAGTACGGCGCATGACTGCGGCTGTAGGGTTTCCGACTTTGCGGCTGGTGAGGGTCAGTATAGCTCACCTACAATTAGATGATTTACAGTTGGGTCAATGGCGCGATCTCACCGCATCTGAACTCCAATTTCTACATAAATAATTTTAATACACCAAATACCATCATTATTTTTGATTCATGCAAGAAATATTATCTCATACCATTTAAGAGTACTTGAAGTAAAAAAATGCTCAATTGTCATTGCAAGCAAAGCGAAGCAATCACAAGGGCTGAGATTGCTTCGCTTTGCTCGCAATGACGGGTTTTGGATCATTTATTTTTGGAAACACTCTAACTTAAATAATGATACAAATACGCTGATACCAATTCTTTATGGAGCTGCATAGAATTCGATCCCCCCTAGCCCCCCTTAAAAAGGGTTAAAAAGGGGGGAATTCAAAGTCCCCCTTTTTAAGGGGGATTTAGGGGGATCAAGATATGTGCAACTTCACATTAAATTGGTATGAGGGCATGGCAATGCCATGCCCCTACGATAAATCTATATGTATCAAGATTTTCGTGAATTGGTATCAGGCAAAAAGCAAAAGCGATGTCTACGACGGGCTACGCCTACGCTTCTACGCTTGAGGCTGTAAAAACTTAAACCTTTGCTGCTAATGTTCTTCCATATATAAGAAAGGCTTAAGTTTTTCTTGCAAATGTATAAGTCGTTGCTGCAAAGGCTTAATACTTTGCAACAAATGTTCTTCCATGTATAAGAAAGGCTTAAGTTTTTCTTACAAATGTATAAGTCGTTGCTGCAATTGTTTCATGCTTTGCAGCTAATGTTCTTCCATGTATAAGAAAGGCTTAAATCATTGCAGCAATTGTTGTAATGAACTTATAAATCTATTTTTTACCTAAAACAAAGTACAGTCTAAGTAAAATTAACTAAACTTTGAAAAATGTAATTGCAACCGATTTGCTATATTTCCCTATGACAATCAGAAGTATTTTGGTATAAAACAGTACTAATAACCTAGTGGCAGAGATGCATTATGGCACGTCGTAAAAGAAATTCCAGCGTTTTAGAACGAGCTGATCGCCGGATTGAAAGTTTACAATCTATCAGCGTACAACTTGACTTTGGCCAAGGATTGACTATACAAGCTTACACCGTGACAATTAACGATCTCCGGTCTAAGCTTGCTGCCTACAACACTGCATTATCTACCATTGACAAACTTACAGATGATGTGAATAACGCCGAAAAGGCTGTAATAGCGATGTCAGAAAAAATGTTACTAGGAGTTGGCAGCCGTTACGGTAAAACCAGCCCAGAATACGAGATGGCGGGTGGTGCTAGACGAGGTAATACTAAGAAGAAGCGAAGCGTAGTAGACAATTCCAAAGTCACCAATTCTTTAGCAGCTGATTCTGTGAAGCTTTCTTCTACAAATGGATCTATGAATGGGGTGTCGGGTGCGATCGTAAGTTGAGTAAAATCTAATAGGTTTTAATGTCAAGTTAAGCTCAAAGACTCAATTTATCCTGGTTTGAGATCCCCCAACCTCCTTAAAAAGGGGGCACTAGTTCCCCCCTTTTTAAGGCTACGGTGTGTATAGAACCCATTTGATATCTATTCCAGAAACTAAAAGCCTTGCAGCTAGCTGGTTTTATCCCTGTTCTTGCAAAAAACAGTCGAGTTTAAGCAGGCTCTATCATTGATCGCAAAGTAACGGCTTACTTCAAAGCCAAGCACCCCAGCAAAAAATGTCTTATGGGTTCTATACAAGAGGGCAATCGAATTTGGCTGAACTACGAGCTAAGTTAAAAATTTTATAGATTGATCGTCAGGATTTTTTTCTTGCTTTTTTTGTCGCTCAACACGACTGTATTGTAGGGTAATGTATCCGTTCCTAGCGGAATTGGCAGCTTAAAACTGGGGCTTTTATGATCGAGTTCGCCTAAATCAATGCTTTTCGTTATATCGCCATCTGTTGCAAGATTTGCGGTAAGTTCGCCTTTATAATCTTCAATTAAAAAGTCTCTAAAGGAAACGACTGCCCCACCCTCAGGATCTATACCAAGGATGACCGTACCGCTGAAAGTTGTGCCTTTTCGTTCTTCATTAACCGTTGCCACTGTGATTTCCGAGGGGTCTTGACCGGACTTATCTGCCATAAACTTTTTTCTCTTGCGAATTCTCAACAATTGAAAATGATTTTACCTTACGCTATGGGCGATCGCAAAACTCTCAAGACGTATTTCTGCATCGGTCTAAATGTATAGCCAAGAATCTATCCCACTAATAATATTTTGTTAATCCAAATGTGGACAGTAGCAAGGTCAATGAATGCGTCAAAATAAACTTTTTGACGTTCCCATCTGACAATTGGTGCTGGATTTAATTCGGGACTTTTTGACTCGCTATCAGTTAAACCTAAACAGGATAGAGATTGAAAGTCTACTGTTTACAGGGCGATTTTTGTTACTTGTAGACGGTTTGAATGAATTACCCAACGATGAAGCTAGACGAGATTTAGACGGATTTCGGCACAAATACCGCCAAGTCACGCCGATGATTTTTACTACGCGGTATCTTTTTTAAGGGGGGTTAGGGGGGATCAGTTAAGTGCAAAGATACAGCCAACCACTTTTCAAACAATCTTCTGTTTCTTCAACTGCTGCACAAACGCATCATGTTCCAGTGACTTCAACCCCGCTTGCACTACCTCCAACACCTGCACCATCTGATTGTTTAACAGCGCTTCCACCGCTAACCACAAACCCGGAAACACCCCAGAGCGAATAATTCCATCTGCACTGGGAGATAGCAATCGATAGTCACCATCAATTAGGCAAAACCATTCAATTTTATTCTCGTAAGATTGCCAGATTACGTACTCCAACACCCCATTACGGCGATAAACCTGCTTTTTGCTCCCTGTATTGATCGCAACGCTACTCGCGGCAATTTCAACAATCAATTCGGGAGATCCTTCAATGTAACCATCGCTGCTTAAACGGGTTTGTCCCCCTGCGTCTGGTTCAATAAACAGCACTACATCTGGCTGAGGTTCATTGTCTAAATCTAGTCTGACGGTTGGGGCATCACTCAAATCAACGCCGGGAGTCAGTGATTGGTAGACTCCTAACCAAGTTATTACCCGACTGTGGGGTTTGCCATGTTGTTCGTGTCTTAAGGGAGATGCCACGTAAACAATTCCTTCTATCAGTTCTGCTTTCTTGATATGGGGTGCAGCCGCATAACGCCGTTCAAATTCAGGGCGAGTTAAGCGATCGCCACTTTCAAGCGGAGGCAGATGTCTCTGGGCTGAGTACTCTCTAACCATTTGCCAATCCTTGGAGTTGCCGGATATTTCTGACTTTAGCAAACCTCAGTTATCAGTTAGGATTTATTGATTTGCTGCTTTCCTCAAATTCCAAAAATCATAAAGCCCTCAACGAGGGCATAATGTAGAAATTACTCACGGAGTCAACCAGACTTAAATATGATTCAGATGAGTAAACACCATGAGCAAACAATATAAAATATATCTTGATGCTTGTTGTTTGAATCGTCCGTTTGATGACCAGACGCAATCTCGTATTTATTTAGAAGCACAGGCAGTTATGACAATTCTAAATCAATGTCAATCAGTGGCTTGGAAACTGATCAACAGCAGTGCTTTAATCGCCGAATTAAACCAAACACCTGATTTAGAAAGACTACAAAACGTCAAAAAATTACTCGACATTGCTAAAATTAAAGTTATTAATAGCACCTTCATTGAAGACAGAGCCGCTCAACTTCAAAAATTAGGATTCTCCAGCTATGATGCCACCCACATCGCCAGCGCCGAAAGAAGTCAGGCTGATGTATTTCTCACAACAGATGACAGACTCTTCAAAAAAGCTCAAAAAAACTCTCAATTAATTAACGTATTGATTAATAATCCCGTTCAATGGCTGGCTGAAGTAATACAAGTGGAGGAAAGTAATGATGAAAACCCAAAATGAAATTATTAAACAGGGCTACAATGCCTTGATCAATTCTCTGGGAGTTCCCGATACTATTCGGTTTATTCAATATTTTAGTCCGGGTAAAGGAGACTACACTAAAGAACGTCATCAATGGCTAGATGAAAAAACTTTGGCGGATGTATTGGTGGAGATTAAAGAATTACCCGAAGACGACACCAATCAATATGATGAAATTATTGAGTAGCGAGTTAGAGAATATTTGAATTAATCGCGCTATGCCTTTGACAGCTTGGGGCGCAGCACTACGTCCAAATTGAGGCATTTCCTAACCAAGCCCTCTTGCCTTGCCCGTTGAGAAATTTTAATTTCCCCCGTTATCATTAGAATGAGTACGTCTTACTAGTGCAAGCCTCAGTATCAGTCACTACCAGGGACATTCGACAGTTAAATAACTACATACTCCAAGCTAATCAAATTCCCAAAGATTTGTTGCTATGGGGAGTAGCAGAAAACTTAAAAATACTAATGAGAGTTAAAATCAACTTTCTGCTTTGAAAAGTCTTTTTAAACACGTAAAACTAGTAAATTCTTTAGACAAAAGGCTATGGCAACCGAACAGTTAACTAGAGACAGCGACAATCTCGATTTAAATCAGCTACTAAGAACGCTGAATGCTGTTAAACAAGGTGACTTCTCGGCTCGGATGCCCATAGATCATACTGCTGTGGCGGGGAAAATAGCTGATACGCTTAATGATATTATTGATCAAAATGAGCGGATGGCGGCGGAGCTACAGCGAATTGGTAACGTTGTCGGCAAAGAAGGCAAAATTGCTGATCGCGCCTCTCTTGGAGATGTTCGCGGTTCTTGGTCAGATTGTGTTACTTCTGTCAATACTCTCATTACAGATTTAGTTCAACCAACAGCTGAAACTACTCGGGTAATTCGGTCAGTTGCCAATGGTGATTTATCCCAAACGATCGCTACAGAAATTGAAGGCAGACCCCTGCAAGGTGAGTTTCTGCAAACTGCTAATATTGTTAACACGATGGTAGATCGGCTTGGTTCTTTTGCAAGTGAAGTAACGCGGGTGGCGCGTGAGGTGGGAACCGAAGGGAAGTTGGGCGTTCAAGCCGAAGTGCAAGGTGTGGCTGGCACTTGGAAAGATTTGACGGATAACGTTAACTTGATGGCGGGTAATCTCACCGGACAAGTTCGCAATATTGCCGAAGTTGCCACTGCGATCGCAAATGGTGACTTATCGAAAAAAATCACCGTTAATGTGAAAGGCGAAATTCTGGAGTTGAAAAATACCATTAATACAATGGTGGATCAACTCAGTTCCTTTGCAAGTGAAGTAACGCGAGTTGCGCGTGAGGTGGGAACTGAAGGGAAATTGGGTGTACAAGCGGAAGTAAAAGACGTTGCTGGTACTTGGAAAGATTTAACCGACAGCGTGAACTTTATGGCGGGAAGCTTGACGGCACAGGTGCGGAACATTGCCGAAGTTACAACTGCGATCGCCAATGGTGATTTATCCAAAAAAATTACTGTCGACGTGAAGGGCGAGATCCTCGAGCTTAAGAACACCATCAACGTCATGGTCGATCAGCTGAACGGCTTTGCGAGCGAAGTGACGCGCGTCGCGCGCGAAGTGGGCACCGAGGGCAAGCTGGGCGGCCAGGCGCAGGTGCGGGGCGTCGCCGGCACCTGGAAGGACCTGACCGACAATGTGAACCTGATGGCCGCGAACCTGACCGGCCAGGTCCGCAACATCGCCGAGGTGACGACCGCGGTGGCGCGCGGCGACCTGTCGAAGAAGATCACCGTCGACGTGAAGGGCGAGATCCTCGAGCTCAAGAACACCATCAACACGATGGTCGACCAGCTGAACGCGTTCGCGTCCGAAGTGACGCGCGTCGCGCGCGAAGTCGGTACCGAAGGCAAGCTGGGCGGCCAGGCGCAGGTGCCGGGCGTCGCCGGCACGTGGAAGGATCTGACCGACAACGTCAACCTGATGGCCGACAACCTGACCGGCCAGGTCCGCAACATCGCCGAGGTGACGACCGCGGTCGCGCGCGGCGACTTGTCCAAGAAGATCACCGTCGACGTGAAGGGCGAGATCCTCGAGCTCAAGAACACCATCAACGTCATGGTCGACCAGCTGAATTCTTTTGCATCAGAAGTTACCAGAGTTGCCCGTGAGGTGGGAACGGAAGGGAAATTAGGCGTACAAGCTTACGTCAGAGGAGTAGCTGGGACTTGGAAAGATTTGACGGACACCGTTAACTCGATGGCGGGGAACCTCACCGGACAAGTTCGCAACATCGCGGAAGTTACCAAAGCGGTAGCAAATGGCGACTTATCGAAGAAAATTACCGTCGATGCCAAAGGCGAAATTTTAGACTTGAAGAATACTACCAACACGATGGTAGATCAACTCAGTTCCTTTGCATCAGAAGTAACGCGGGTAGCGCGGGAAGTGGGAACTGAAGGGAAGTTGGGCGGACAAGCGCAAGTCCAAGGTGTTGCGGGTACTTGGAAAGATTTAACAGACAACGTTAACTCGATGGCGGGTAATTTAACGGCACAAGTGCGCGGTATCGCCAGAGTTGTAACCGCAGTTGCTAACGGTGACTTGAAACGGAAACTGATGTTAGATGCTAAGGGAGAAATTGAAACTTTGGCAGAGACAATCAACGAGATGATTGATACCCTAGCGACATTTGCCAATCAAGTAACTACAGTAGCGCGGGAAGTGGGAATTGAAGGGAAGTTGGGCGGACAAGCGAGAGTCCCTGGCGCGGCTGGAACTTGGAAAGATTTGACGGATAATGTAAATGAACTTGCTGCTACACTGACAACTCAGTTGCGAGCGATCGCAGAAGTTGCTACAGCTGTAACTAAAGGTGATCTAACTCGTTCAATTGCCGTCGAAGCACAGGGCGAAGTAGCGATACTCAAAGACAACATCAACCAGATGATTGCCAATTTGCGGGAGACAACGCAGAAAAATACTGAGCAAGATTGGTTGAAAACTAACCTAGCCAAGTTTACCCGAATGCTGCAAGGGCAGCGAGACTTAGAAACCGTATCTAAACTAATTCTCTCAGAACTAGCACCCTTAGTAGGAGCGCAACACGGCGTATTCTTCCTGATGGAGTCTGCTGAACATATACCGTTTTTGAAATTAATTAGTAGCTACGCTTACCGCGAACGCAGACATTTGGCTAACCGCTTCTATTTGGGTGAAGGTTTAGTGGGACAATGCGCTTTAGAAAAAGAGCGAATTCTGCTGACGGATGTACCAAGTGATTATGTCAGAATTGCCTCTGGTTTAGGAGAAGCGTCTCCACTTAATGCTGTGGTGTTACCTGTACTCTTTGAAGGACAGGTGACAGCAGTCATAGAATTAGCATCCTTTCGCCGCTTTAGCGAAATTCATCTGACATTCTTCGACCAGCTTACCGAAAGTATAGCGATCGTTCTCAACACGATCGCAGCATCGATGCGAACTGAAGAATTACTCAAACAATCGCAATCTTTGGCTGAAGAACTCCAAACCCAGCAAAGCGAACTCCGCGAAACCAACCAGCGTCTAGAACAACAAGCCCAATCACTCAAAACCTCTGAAGATTTACTCAAAGGACAGCAAGAGGAACTGCAACAAACCAACGCCGAATTAGAAGAAAAGGCAGAGTTGATGGCGATGCAGAAGAAAGAAGTCGAGCGCAAAAATCGGGAAATTGAACAAGCAAGACTGTCTTTAGAAGACAAAGCCGAACAACTCGCCCTCTCTTCAAAATACAAATCAGAATTTCTCGCCAACATGTCCCATGAACTGCGGACACCGCTAAACAGCTTGTTGATTTTGGCGAAATTGTTGACAGATAATATCGAGCAAAATCTCAGCGCCAAGCAAGTCGAATACAGCCAGACAATTTACTCAGCCGGTACTGACTTGTTGATGTTAATTAATGACATTCTGGATCTCGCTAAAATTGAATCGGGAACGATGTCCATTGACATGACCCAAATGCCATTGGCAGAGTTGGGCGAACAAATTGAGCGTAACTTCCGGCAAATCGCTCAGAGTAAAGGACTTGACTTTAGAATTGAACTTACTCCGGAATTGCCAGTCAGCATCTATACAGATGTCAAACGTATACAACAGGTGTTAAAAAATATCCTCTCCAACGCTTTTAAATTTACAGAGCGAGGAGAGGTACGCTTACAGATTGCGGTGGCCAAGCAGGGATGGAACAACGACCACCAAACCTTGAATAGCGCCCAGCTTGTGATTGCTTTCTCAGTCAGCGATACAGGCATTGGTATTGCCCCCGAAAAACAGAAAGTGATTTTTGAAGCATTCCAGCAAGCCGATGGCTCTACTAGCCGGAGATATGGCGGCACTGGATTGGGCTTATCAATTAGCCGCGAAATTGCCCGTCTCTTTGGCGGTGAAATTAAACTAATTAGTCAACCCGGTCAAGGTAGCACCTTTACCTTTTATCTACCACAATTGAGTCCTGTTAGCGATAGCGGGGCGTTTAGCCCGTCACGATCGCTGAGTTTTGATTCTGCGTCAACACTACTCACTCCCTATTCCCTACTCAGTACAGAGGCGATTAATCGCGTCTCTATCCCCTCTCCACTCCTAAATGACGATCGCACTACTATAGAAAGAGGCGATCGCGTTTTACTAATTGTCGAAGATGACATTAATTTTGCGCGTATCCTTCTAGATATGGCGCAACAGCAAGGATTTAAGGTGATAGCTGCCCACACAGGTAGTACAGGTTTGATGCTAGCGCAGCAATTTCT
Organism: Nostoc cf. commune SO-36; assembly: GCF_023734775.1. Classification (NCBI taxonomy): domain Bacteria; kingdom Bacillati; phylum Cyanobacteriota; class Cyanophyceae; order Nostocales; family Nostocaceae; genus Nostoc; species Nostoc commune. The sequence goes on from NZ_AP025732.1 coordinate 3,824,314, forward strand.
ACCTTCAGCTATTTTGCTAGATATCCGGTTGCCAGAAATGGATGGTTGGACAGTATTGGATCGTCTCAAACATGACCCAAATACCCGCCACATTCCCGTACATATCATGACAATTGAGGAAGGTAGACAGCGCGGTTTGCAACTAGGTGCGATCGCATATCTGCAAAAGCCCTTAACCAGCGAGACAATATCCGAAGCGTTGACCAAAATTAAAGGTTTTGTTGAGCGCCAAGTGAAAAATTTATTGGTAGTCGAAGACGACGACACTCAACGGCTGAGTATTGTTGAGTTGATTGGCAACAGCGATGTTTCAACTACTGCTGTGGCTGACGGTGTAACTGCTCTAGAAGCTATTCGCACCCAGCATTTTGATTGCCTTGTCCTCGATTTAGGGCTACCCGACATGACCGGATTTGAACTGATCGAGCAGATCAAGCTTTTACCCCACGGCAAAACTTTACCAATCATTGTCTACACAGGTAGAGAAATTAGCAAAGCTCAAGAAACGGAACTCAGACGAATTGCCGAAACAATCATCATTAAAGATGTGCGATCGCCCGAACGTCTCCTTGATGAAACAGCATTATTTTTACACCGAGTCCAAGCAAATTTACCAGCACCAAAACGAGAAATACTTGAACAACTGCATTCCATAGACCACTTACTCGCTGGCAAAAAAGCGCTAATTGTAGACGACGATATGCGTAATATCTTCGCCCTTACCAGTATGTTGGAGCGTTATCAAATCCAGGTTTTATATGCTGAAAACGGCAGAGAGGGAATCGCTTTGTTGGAAACTACACCAGATATTGATGTGGTTTTGATGGATGTAATGATGCCCGAAATGGATGGTTACGAAACAACACGCTTAATCCGCCAAAACGAGCAATTTAAATCTTTGCCGATTATTGCACTGACCGCTAAAGCCATGCAAGGCGATCGCGAAAAGTGTATTGAAGCCGGTGCATCAGACTACATCACCAAACCCGTAGATACCGAACAATTGCTGTCACTCTTGCGTGTTTGGCTATACCGTTAATGAAATGTATCGCATGGGTAGGGTATTAGAATTTGCAGTTTTCATGTATTTGAACCATATATGTTGTAGTAGGAGCGCAAGTCCTTGCGCCCCTACCGCGTGGTCTATTTACCTGAAAATTGCCTCGTTCCCAGTCTCCGCCTGGGAATGCCATCTTAGAGGCTCCGCCTCTCTGATTTGCGGCAGAGCCGCTATGATGAGCATTTCCAGCCAGAGGCTGGAAACGAGATTTGAAAATTGCTGTAATACCAATTCACGAAAATCCTGATACATATAGATTTATTGTAGGGGCATGGCATTGCCATGCCCTTACCAGCATATTTGTATCATTATTAAAGTGAAATGGTATAACCGATCAAGTATTGGGTACGATAGGAGTGAAAATGATTGTAGAAACGTAGCACAGCTACGTCTCTATAAGGTTTTCAGGCAATGATTAATTAATTTCTAGCATCAAGCTGCTTCCCGCAGTTGTGGTTGTGACGGCACACTCACCTCTGGAAATGAAAGCGAAAGTTGTTCGGCTTGAGGGACTGCGGCTTGCTGCAAAACTTGAACTTCGATATTCACGCTCACTAAATAACTGCCTGTATCTGCACCAACCGCTTCAGCAATTAATTTGGCAATGTCTGGGCGTTTAGCAGTCAACGGATCGCGTAAAATACACCGATCCCATTCATGCTTGGCAGTCGGATTGAGGTTGAGAATGTAATGCTTCATCATCGAACTAACCCTTGAATCCATCTTCCAGAAGGTTTTCACACAGCCGTTATACATTTGGCTAGGCTTTGTGGAGGCTATTTATATTATAGTACAAAAATACTATAAATGGTTAAAAAGGCGATGTCCAAGAGAAAAAGGCAGTCGTCATGAACAGCTAAATCCTATAGGAATCGTATTTGATTTTTGAAATTATCTCCGTAGGCGGGGAGTGGGGAGTAGGGAGTAGGAAATTAGGCTTTTCAGTCTCAGTATGTTTTCAGAAATCAAATCGCAGTCCTATTTGAAGAAGAATTCAGAAGTCAGAATTCAGGAGTCAGAATCAATTAGTCGGGGATTCCGACCCGCGACTGATTGAAGACCACCAAATCTACGATTTGGTGGGGGTCTTAAACCCAGTTATTCAGACGCGACGCTCGAGTACTCGCTAACGCTACGCTATCGCGGACTCGCTCTAAGCGAAGCCATGCCGCAGGCTTTACGCTGCGCTATCCGCCAGTCGCACAGAATTCATTCTGAATTCTGACTCCTGACTCCTGACTCCTGAATTCTGTTTGATAAACGGGATATTACTTCATATTGCGGTCGAAGTTGACACCAATTCACAACTGGGCACAAAGGTATTATTGCTCACAATAAATATGCTTTTTCCTAATTGTTAGACTGTGTAGATTATTGGGAATCATATAAATTAAATAACTTAATTCTGCAATTAGTTTTACGTTATTTTCCTAAATTTCTCAGTTAACGAATTTGTAAAAAAGACATATACAAATGGAAAAGCCTCTTGTCTCCATTGTGATCTGCACCTATGGCAGAGCCTCAAGTTTACGCAGCTATAGTTTTCCCGCACTGGCAAACCTTACCTATCCGAACTATGAAGTAATCGTTGTCAATGACGGTTCAAAAGATGATACACAAAGCTTTCTTAAGACTTGTGAGGAAAACATGGCTAACCTTTTGGTTCTCAATAACGATAAAAACCGAGGGTCATGTTACTCAAGAAATCGTGGAGTTGCTTATGCAAAGGGTGAATTCATTGTGTTTACTGATGATGATGTTAGTCTATTTCCAGATTGCCTTGATGAGTTAGTTAAAGTCTACCAAGAAGATTCAGAAGTCACAGCTATCTGGGGATGTGTTTACCAATATGGGGGTTCTTGGGTAAAAGGAACGGAAACCTATGGAACGGGTAGCCTTATGTCATTTAGGCGATTCATTTTTAATCGCTTTCGCTTTGATACAAATCTAAGGTATTTTAACAGCTATGCTTGCGAAGAGCATGAGTTAATGCGACGAATTCAGAGACAAGATTTCAAAATTATCAAGGTGAAACAAGCAAAAGCAGATCATTTTCATGCTCCTGCGGAAAATAGAGCTTTAAGAGGAATAGGCGGCGATCTAAATTACCTGTATGAAAATTTAAAGTTTGGATCTATATTTGAATATTATTGCTGTTTTATTATGGGGCTTGTATTATCACTAAAACGCCTAATTAGCAAAAGCAAATTTGAGGATGATTCACGTAAACATCCTTATCAGCAAGTAATCGAAACACCAATTCGTTTAGTTGCATTTATTAAAAACCGCCAGTTTAGTATAGCGATAAAATGGATATTCTATGTTTTAGTAGATATTCCATTTCGTGCTAAAACTAAGAATATCGTTGAGCTATTTGCTAAAGACGATACGACTCTTCTAAAGAATACATTATTTAAATAAACCCAATAGACTTATTGCATAAATCAAAAATTAAGAACCCTACCCCGTATTTACTAACGTAAACGCCTCGCTAATTCCATTTCACGAAATACCTGATACAGATACAGCGCTTCCCGCTATTATGCAATACAGTTTTTCTTATTGCCTCTCTCCTAACATAGCTTTTAGCTTTGAGGATGTACCTCATAGCTGCCGGAAGTGCTGTATAGCGTTTCTCGCTTATGTAAGGTACACCCGTAAGGGGCACGGCATAACCATTAGTGTCAACTTAAGGTAAAAATCCTTTCAAATCTCGTTTCCAGCCTCTGGCTGGAAATGCTCATCATAGCGGCTCTGCTGCAGCAAGTAAGCTGGAGCCTCTAGGATGGCATTTCTAGTTGGAGGGGAGCATCCCAATTTTGCAAATTTACCAATTAGAACTAGTCATTGCGAATGGAGCGAAGCGGAATGAAGCAATCGCAAAGTCTAGCGGCTGCGATTGCTTCGCTTCATTTCATTACGCTCGCAATGACAAAATATGTTTTTACACATTTGGGATGCTCCCAGTTGGAGACTCTATTCTCTTCTTCTCTAATTTGGTGGCGAGTCTAAATCCCTAATTCCTAATCTCCAATTCAAAAAAATCAGCCCATAGGTAATTTCTAACATCAAGCTATTACCATTAAACTTACAAAGTAACGCCTAATTTTTATGTAAATCGCTATATGGTAGATATCTATATTATTGACCTATTTGTGATTGGTCTACTTCTGTTGATGGTAACTTTAGGGTCAGGTTGGATTTCTCACTTACCTCTTTCTTTTGCCCTTATCTATTTAGTAGTTGGTATTTTGCTAGGCCCTTACGCCTTTGGACTGATTCAATTACGTCGAGATGAAGTTTTTAATGCCGAACTGCTGGAAAAAATAACAGAACTTGTCGTAATTATTTCTGTGTTTAGCTGCGGCTTAAAAATTGTTCGCCCTCTAAGATTAGGAACTTGGGGTATTACGACGCGATTGATTGTATTTCTGATGCCAATTTCAATTTTGGCTCTGGCTGTTGTGGGTAAATTGTTTTTAGGGATGAATTGGGGAGAAGCGATTTTATTAGGAGCAATTCTCGCACCAACTGATCCAGTATTAGCATCAGAAGTACAACTGACCGACATCAACGACGAAGATGAGTTGAGATTTGGTTTAACTTCTGAAGGTGGGTTAAATGATGCTTTAGCTTTTCCCTTCGTTTATTTTGGTCTTCATGCAATAAAAGATGATAACTGGGGGAACTGGTTTAAACAGTGGATTGCGATTGATTTAATTTGGGCGATCGCAGCTGGCATTTTTATGGGATTTGTTGTCGCAAAATCTATAGTTTGGATTGAAAAAAGAATTCAAAAACGCCGTCCTGCCGATGAGTTAATGGAAGATTTTATTGCTATCAGCACAATCCTAATAACTTATTCCTTAACAGAAATGGCGAATGGCTATGGATTTTTGGCAGTATTTGTTGCTGGGTTAGTTGTCCAACGCAGTTACAGAAATCCTGAAAAACCGCTAGCACAGTTGGAATTTGTTGAGCAAGTTGAAAAACTGATGGAAGTTGGAACAATTTTACTATTGGGATCAATATTATTATTCCAGCCAATGCTCAACTATGCTATGCAATCTTTATTAGTGATAATTTTATTATTCTTTATAATCCGACCTGTAGGCGTTTGGATTAGCACAATAGGTAAACGTCCTGTAGAATCACACCGCCGAACCTTTCATCCAGGAACTAAGTGGTTGATGGGATGGTTTGGTATTCGCGGTGTCGGCTCTTTATATTATCTCGCCTATGCTTTTGGTAATGGCTTAAAAGGTGAAGCTGCTGAACAAATTGCTTGGATAACTTACACTACCATTGTCGCTTCTGTAATTATACATGGCATCAGTTCAACTCCATTAATGAAGTGGTATGAGCGCAATATTGCTAATAAGATAAAGTCTAATCCTCCCACCACAATAGATGAATTTGAGTAAAAGCAATTTTTGTTTTTGTAGGGTGTGTTATGCCAAGGGCTAACCCCGAATTTCTCACCACGCCTCTTAAAGCCTGCGCTTGTGTAGGGGAGAAGTAATAAGTAATGAGTAATGAGTAAAAACTTATGGCTCATTACTCCTCCTCTGCTCCATCAAATGCCTTAAGCTTGTGGGAAATGCGGGTAACGCACGAATGGCACTAAGATAAGCCCAAAGTCTTTGTGTTACCTCGTTCCCAGCCTGGAGGCTGGGAATGAATTCTAAAATTAAGAGGCTCTGCCTCTCATCAAGTCACTTGAGGCGGAGCCTCCCAAAAGCGGTTCCAAGCCTCCAGGCTTGGAACCAGTTAGGGTAAAAACTGTGTTTTTAGGTCTATATTCGCTATTTACCTGTCACCTTTTCAATAACTTCTTTTGCTTTTTCACCAAAAGTTTCCGGGGGATTTTGTTCTTGTTCAGCCTTCAAATTTCTTTCGTAAGTCTTCTCTATAGTAGTAAGGTTTTTTGAATCTTTTATTGCTTGCTCATAAGCTTCTTGTCGTTCTTCTTCTTGAATGCCAACACCTGGGTCAAATTCGTTTGCACGATTAATTTTTTCTTCAGAATTTGGTTTATAATCTGAGGGTATTAGCTTTAATTCTTCAAGAGTAGTTGCATAACTAGCTTGCTGAACAAAAATAAAAGAACCTGACAAGCTAATGAAAGTCATTAAACCAATAACCAAAAAGCTTGAACGTAATGCTTGTTTTAAAGTTAATAGAATTTTTGGCATGAAAAACCCCTCTTGTTGTTATTTTCTAAGCCTTCGTCAGGTATAAATATATTCAATATTTCAGGCTCACAGGCATCCTAAATGTTTAGGTACAGTTTTTACTTCTACCGCAAGGTATATTAATTTTTACCTACAGTAGGGGCGTACATTTGTACGCCCCTACCTCTGTATCTGAATATTTCGTCGGATAAAATTATTACTTAGTGTGCTTAACCCAAGCGTATTAGCCTATAACCAACTGTGATTAATTTTAATTCCTCGGCTTTGCATTACTTCTTCAAATAAATCTGTTGGTAGTGCTTCTTCCACAGCAAAAACACCTGGTTTCTTAAGTTTACCTTCTAGCAATAACTGGGCAATACTACCTGTACCGCAACCAGAAGCTACAGCCGTATTTTCATGCACTACAGTTGAACAATAAACGGCGGTTTTACCATCTTTTTGCCCTGTAACTTCTGAACGAACTGCTACACCAATTCCACTAAAATTATTAGTGACATCTGTCATTGAATGGCTGACATGAGACAGAAATTCAATCATGTAACGGCGCTGCATTAACCACTTGGGAAAAATATGTGCTGCAATCCAAGTTAGATGATTGTAAAAATCGGGTACAGAGCCAAACTTAGTAATTACAGTTTTTACTGATGGGAAAGCTTTGGGCAGTGTAAAGGTTTCTGGCATATCAAACCAGTAAACTCCGGTGCGTCCATAGGGAGGTGGAAAATCAACTAATTCTCTTTCACTATAAGGCTTAATTATCTGCCATTTTCCATCTATCCAAGTCTCAAAAGGATACTGCAACCCAAGAAAAGTTGTCCGCATCACTGTAATGCCAGCACCGCCAGAACCGGAAACTAAATAACTTAAATGGATCTTTTCTGGTTTATCAAATTGTTCAACACCTTGACGTACCATGCTGTTAGAAATACCAGGAAAAATACCAGTATTAATAATTGCTGTCACACCAGCAGCAGCAGCTTGTTCACTAAAATTGAGAGCTTTGCTGGTATAAGAACGATGGTCGCTGACATCTAGATAATTAACGCCTTGAGCAATACAGGTTTCGAGAACATTAGTATCTCGATAGTGAAATGGGCCAGCACAATGGATGACTAAGTTAGAGTTTGCGATCGCATCTTGCAACTTGTCAACTTCTGCCAAGTCCAACACCAAAAACTGCACTTGTCCTCCTGAAGACAAGCTAACAGCCTTGCCAAACTCCGCAGAACGTCCAGTAATCGTAATTTGAGCCTGCGTATGGGTAGCGAGATCCTGAGCAACACTGCTACCAATCCGCCCCCGTCCACCAAGAATTAAAACGCTGTCTGTCATTACTCCAGATTCGCAACACTAACCTTATTTCATCAGTTTTGTGTCCTGTTTGCCATCGGTTATAAGTATGACTTGCTTGCTAAGGAATGAAGACTTTTTAATTGGCGTTGCTGAATTGAAGTATGAATCTAGATGTAGAGACGTAGCACTGCTACGTCTCTACAAGGATTTTGGTATTATGCAAAATCATTTTCATACATGGAATCAGCAACGCCTTTCAATTATTGGTAGTTAATAAGTTTTTGCGCCTGAATTTGCCTGACTACCGTCAGCGCCGAATAACTCACCCCAGCAGTACCTTCGCCGGGATGGGTGGAATCACCAACTAACCATAAATGCTGGATTGGTGTACGATTGGCAAACCCAAAGGGGCCAAAGGTAGGAATCCTTTGACCTATGCCACCTACTATACCGCGATCGCGGGCTGTGAAATGGGCAAAGGTGCGCGGTGTTGCGGCTTCTTGATGAATAATCGTTTCTGGTTTGAGATAGAAGTATTGAGCAAGACGAGCGATCGCTTGCAGGGTAAACTTTTCTTTTAGTCCTTCATAATCTTCAGTCTCCCACCACTGTGCAGGATCGACAAATGAAGAAGCAATAATTGTCGCTTTCCCTTCCGGTGCGCGGCCGTCTCCAGGATGACTCACAGAAACAAATAGGGAATTATTCTCGCCAATGGGGCCATTGATATCATACAAAAATTGCAGGTGGGGAGGGCATTCAGGCGGAATCGCGCTGGCATCTACACCCAAATACACCACAAACGCGCCCGATGCTTGGGGTAGTTTTTCCACCCGATTTTTATATCCAGATGGCGCTTGTCCCAATAACTGCACCAAGTTTTGCACGGTAACATTGCTAACTATGTGGTCGGCAGCTTCTGTCCAGACTTCGCCAGTTTTCTGATTTCTAATAACTACAGCAGTAGCTTTGCCGTTTTCTACTTTGATTTCTTCTACAGTGTGACGCATCAACAATTTGCCGCCATCTCTTTCTAAGGATTGTACCAAGCGATCGCTCAACACTTGCATACTTCCCTGGAGGTGAAACAATCCTTGGGGGAGTTGGGATACACTCAACGCCGTTGCTGCATAAAGTAATGCTGTCTGTTCTGCATCCACCTGGGAGTATAGCTTCAGTTGCAAATCTAAAAAAGTTCTCAATCGTTGGTCATTTCCCAGTCCACATAACCGTAAAGCATCTCCTACCGTAAACAAAGTGAAGGGTACAGTAATTAATGTACTCGGACGCACCGCTTGCGCTAGCTGCCACAAATCCCATAAATTACGCGGCGGTAGTACCGGGTCGCGTCCTTGAAATTCCCAACTGGCATCAAACAAAGTTGCCATCAATTGCCAAAATGCTTCGCTACCAGGAAACTGTTTTTGTCGTTCCGCTTGCCATTTCTCTTTGTCACGCCAAACATTAATCGGTGTACTTTCCCCAGGTAAATACACTGCACAAGCAGGGTCACAAGGCGTTGCTTCCGGTAAATCTATGTCCAATTCTGAGAAAATGCGGTGGTGAATTCCCCCTGGTTCCAACCCCGCCACCTGAGTTGCTCCCACATCAAAGGTAAATCCCTGGCGTTTAAACGTCGAAGCACAGCCACCTGGTACAAGTGCTTGATCCAAAATTAAGACACTGTAACCTCTATGAGCTAATAATGCTCCAGCAGTCAGTCCACCTATTCCTGCACCAATAACCACTACACGAGATTTACTTTTGTCAACAGAAATGCTGGACATTGATATTTATCTTTATAATTCTTAATATTGCTATTCATAATTTTACAGCCTTATCCAGATTAATAGCTTCATCACTACTACTCGACCAAGCAAAATTTCTTGATGAAAGTCTTTGTCTCTGTGTTCTCTGTGCCTCTGCGGTTCGTTATTTAACCCCTGACTTTTCACGTATGTGGAAAAGTCCACCAAAAACCTAACCCCCAACTCGTCGCGGGAAGGGGGAAAATTCAAAGTCTCTCTCCTTCTAGGAGAGAGATTTAGAGAGAGGTTTTCCAGATGCCGTGAAAAGTCAGATTTAACCCAAAGTCTTCTTTGCGTCACTTCGTGGTGCGATCGCAGTGCTTATTTTAAGCGGCAGATAAGATAAAGGAGTAATATCGCTCCTCAGACACAAGTAGCAATGACCTCAACCCTGCGGAAACTTACTAGTCTCAATGCTCCGACACTGCACCAGTTGCCCAATGGTTTGACAATCATTGCCGAGCAAATGCCAGTTGAAGCCGTAAACCTCAACTTATGGATAAAAGTTGGCTCTGCTGTAGAATCTGATGCCATTAACGGTATGGCTCACTTTTTAGAACACATGATTTTTAAAGGAACAGAACAACTGGCTAGTGGCGAATTTGAACGTCGAATTGAAGAGCGGGGTGCTGTTACCAATGCCGCTACAAGCCAAGACTATACTCATTACTATATAACTACTGCACCCAAAGATTTTGCCGAGCTTGCGCCATTACAAATAGATGTAGTATCAAATGCGAGTATTCCTGATGATGCCTTTGAACGTGAGCGATTAGTAGTTTTAGAAGAAATTAGGCGTTCAGAAGATAATCCCCAACGACGTACATATCGGCGGGCGATGGAGACAGCCTTTGATCAGCTACCCTATCGCCGTGCGGTATTGGGGCCAGAATCGGTGATAGCCGGACTTAAACCCCAGCAGATGCGAGATTTTCATGCTAATTGGTATCAACCCCAGTCAATTACTGCTGTAGCTGTGGGCAATTTACCCGTAGAAGAATTAATTGCAACTGTTGCGGAAGGATTTGCAAAAGCCATTAAAACTCAGCACTCCCCACTTCCCATTCCTCACTCTCCACTAAATGCTGAATCACCATTTACAGAAATTGTTCGTCGAGAATTTATCGATGAAAGTCTGCAACAAGCAAGGCTAGTGATGGTTTGGCGAGTTCCAGGAATGACGCAGTTAGATCGCACCTATGGATTGGATGTCTTAGCCGGAATTTTGGGACACGGACGGACATCAAGATTAGTGAGAGATTTACGAGAAGAACGGGGATTAGTTTCTTCAATTTCTGTGAGCAACATGAGCAATGAGCTGCAAGGAATATTTTATATTTCAGCTAAATGTGCAGTGGAAAATTTAGCAGTTGTAGAGGATGCGATCGCTCAACACATTGGTAAACTACAAACAGAGTTGGTAACAGAATCAGAAATTGCCCGTATCCGGCAGCGAGTAGCTAACAGATTTATATTTGGTAACGAAACACCAAGCGATCGCTCTGGGTTGTATGGTTATTATCAGTCTTTGGTGGGAGATTTGGAACCCGCCTTTAACTACCCTGGAATCATTCAGAGCCAAGATGCAACAGACTTGATGCAAGCAGCCAAAGAATATCTATCTCCTAGCGCTTATGGTGTAGTTTTTGTCAAGCCGTAAATTAAAAATTGGGAATAGGGCATGGGGCATTGGGCATTGGTAATTAATCAATAATTAATTATTCCTCCCCTGCCTCCCCTGCTCCCCCTGCTCCCTCATCCCTCATCCCTCATCCCCCACTCCCCAATTTAATCATGTGGACTCAAATCGATGCCCATATTAGCCAGGTGACTGGCGAAAAATTCCAGAGTCAGCAACGGCGATCGGTTGGTGGCGGGTGCATCAACCAAGGTTATGCTGTCTCTAATGGTGAGATAACCTACTTCGTCAAACAAAATCTTGCATCCCAAGTTGCAATGTTTGAAGCTGAGGCGTTGGGTTTAGAGCAAATGATCGCAACAGCTAGTATTCGCGTTCCCAAACCAATTTGCTGGGGTACTGCTGATAATTCTAGCTACATCGTCCTGGAATGGTTGGAACTTGGTAGCGGTAACAGCAATTCGTGGTTAGAAATGGGACGCAAGTTAGCGGCAATTCATAAAGCTAGCAGCAGTCAAGGTTTTGGTTGGAAAATTAACAATACCATTGGTTCCACGCCGCAAATCAATACTTGGACAGCAGACTGGACAGAATTTTATATTAAACATCGCCTGGGTTATCAATTTCAGTTGGCAAGGCGACGGGGAGGTAATTTTCCCAAACAAGATAAGTTACTGGCAGCTATCCCGGAACTATTGGCAAATCATCAGGTACAACCTTCCTTAGTACACGGCGATTTATGGGGTGGAAATGCTGGGTGTACTGCATCGGGAGAACCAGTGATATTTGATCCAGCAACTTATTTTGCAGATAGAGAAGTTGATATCGCCATGACCGAATTATTTGGTGGTTTCCCCGCAGCATTTTATACGGGTTACAACGAGGTGTTTCCGTTAGATGCAGGCTATGAGCAAAGAAAAACGCTCTATAATCTGTATCACATTTTGAATCACTTCAATTTATTTGGGGGTAGTTACGATTCGCAAGCCAATAGGATGATTGACCAGATTTTACGATAAGGGATGCGGATTGTGGTTGATTGACTTTTTTGGTAGATTACTTTGTCCTGGTGTCACAGACTCGATTTCGAGATTAATGGTACTTTATGTTTGCACAAACTCTTTTATCCTAATCGCATACAAGCTATGACACTTAATTTATATTTACTGCGACATGGAGAAACTACCTTTAGTCAAAGTGGTAATTTCTGCGGTGAAACTGATGCGGAGTTGACTTCTGAAGGGATGGAGATGGCATCCGCTTTTGCCGATGCTTATCAACAATTGAAGTGGGAGGGTGTTTATGTTAGCCCTATGAAGCGCGCAATTGCAACTGCCAAGCCATTTTGTGATGCTATCGGTATGGATATGCAGTTGCGTGACGGACTTAGAGAAGGTAGTTACGGCGAATGGGAAACTAAGAGTAAATCCTTTGCCCAAGAGAATTACGCAGAAAACTATCTAAAATGGGTGACAGAACCCGCTTGGAATGCACCCAAAGGTGGAGAAACTGCGGTAGATATTGCTAACCGTTCTATGCCTGTAATTGCTGAAATTCAAGAAAAACATCCCCAAGGTAATGTTTTAGTAGTTTCTCATAAAGCCACGATTCGGATTATGCTTTGCAGTTTACTAGGAATTGATTTGGGACGCTATCGCTATCGGGTGAATATTTTGGTCGCGTCGGTAAGTATGGTTAAATTTGACGTTAATGGCCCTTTGTTAGAAATATTAGGCGATCGCCATCATATACCCGATCGTATTCGCTCTCGTCCGGGAACATAATATAGCGGTTCTCGTTTGGGTGCAATACAGTGTGACCTCACTTCCATTCCTCTCTCCTAATGGGCTACGGTGTACACACAAGTTATCGAATTACCCCACCCTAACCCTCCCCTTTCCAAGGCTACGGTGTACACACAAGTACTATCTGAAAGGGTTTCAGGCGTTATAGTCCCCTTAAATTGTCATTACGAGCGCAGTGATAACGGAGCGATCACACAATCCTACTGCTAGAGGACGAAACCAAGTGTCAGGTGGAATTTCACGACTTGTGTGTACACCGTAGCCTAATGGGAGAGAGGCTTTGAATTTTACTCCCCTTCAGTTTTTCCGCTTCCCTCTCCTCGTCAAGACTTAACTCCTGGTTTCGATATCGTATAACTGGCATAGAGTGAGGAGTTTTTGTTTGAGGCGATCGCGCACATTCTCAGGTGATACAATCACGCAATCTTCCCAATACCGCGATACTTCTCGAATCAACCAAAAATCATTAACTACTCTCCGCACGACTTGGCGCACATCTCCAATAACTTCATCTTTAATGTCATCTTCTTTAGGTTGATAGGCTTTAACTAAGCCTTGGCGAAAATGCAAGTACACTTCTAGATAACCTAGTTCTCCACGCCAATTTCCACTGGCGGGTATAGTTGCCATTGATTCGATGCGGTCTAGACGCAAGCACCGATTGTGCCATAGTTCTGGTAAATCAGGAATATCGTTTTCTACGTCTTGAGTTTCTTCACACCAAATCATTAAGTAAAAACGTCTCTCAAAGAAACGAACTTCAGCATAGCGAACTGTATATGCTAGTTCATCACCTTGAGAGTTTTGATAAACAAGGTAGAAAGGCTGTTGTCTCTTGATTAACTCTTCAATTTGAATTCGCCATGCAGGAGCAGGTTGACTCAGTTGTTTCATCAGCGATTGACGCAAGGGAGCTTCAAGATTACTACGCTCTAACAAAAGTGTAAGTACAGTTTGAGCTTCCCCTATCTGACCTGCATCACTCAGGGCTTTGATAGCTTTGTGTAAAGCGTTAACTTGGTTTGAGTCAAGGGTGAAAGGCTTTCCGACCTCTACAGATTGTTGTGCGATCGCTACTATTAACCCCGAAATACTGGGTTCTTTGCCCCAAGTTATATTGAGTTGGCGAGCGATCGCTTCTAGTTGTTCCTTGGTTCCTGGCGGAATTGACAGTGTAATCGTTTCTTTTTTTCTCGGCATTTATAAAATGTACTTGCACTTTTGATTTACTTGTGCCATACTTCTATTTGTAATTGTAAATCAGGATATTAACTTCAAGTGCATGGACAGATGCAAATAATTACGTTCATTAAGGGAAAGTGTAACCACATTGCTTTGATGCTCTAGCAATGCGGTTGTCAGCGAGACATTAAAAAAGCCAGAGAGTAACTCTGGCTGACCAACCCTGATAGGGATTTGTTTGCAAAAAAAACTGACCCCTATGTATATATGTCACTATTTTCAATCCCTGATAGGGATTGTGAAGATATTTGAGGTCACAAATAAATATAACCCAATATGACCCCAAACTAGAGGTTCGGGAAAATAAAATCAATGTTTATATGCCACTAGACAAACAATATGCCTATACTAGGAGCAGGTAGATTTCGTTCAACCTGCAAGAGGTCATAGGTCATGACTACTCAGTGGAATATATCGCTCACAAGATTGCTGAATGTCTGGTTCTGATTGACAAGTATCAATGCGAAATCCTTCGATTGAGGAGGGTAATTGCAGATATGAAATGTCAACCCGTAACTAATGACGAAGGCGAAATCATAAGTTATAACGACTTTGAGAACTAAATCTAGGTAGCATTTAGCATTATATGATTAAGCACAATAAGCTTCGACCATGACCGATGATCGTTTGCTGTCCAGAATTTCCCTTGACTCCAATATTTGTTTCGGTAAACCTTGTATTAGAGGTCATAGTATAAACCATGAACGAACAAACATTACTAGAAAGAATCACATTTAACCCTCAAATATTTGGTGGTAAACCGATAATTCGAGGTCGTCGCCTAGCTGTTGAACATATTTTAGGAATGTTAGCAGCAGGAGATACTATTGAAACTTTGCTAGAAGCTTATCCCTGGTTAGAACGGGAAGATGTACAAGCCTGTTTAATCTATGCACGAAGGTTAGTTGGTCATGAACGAATTGAACCTTTATTGATAGAATCCCCACGGTGAAAATACTACTAGATACTTGCATTAATGCTAGGGTGCGTACCGATTTACAAACGGCCGGGTATGATGTAGTTTGGTCTGGAGATTGGCCAAAAGATCCAGGTGACGAGGAAATTTTAGCAACCGCCTATCGTGAAGGTAGGATTTTAGTCACCCTTGATAAAGATTTTGGAGAGTTAGCAATTCTGCGGGGAAATCCTCACTGTGGTATCTTGCGCTTAGTTAATCTCTCAACCAAAGAACAATCAATAGTTTGTTTGCGGGTACTTCAGCTTTACGGAGACGAATTATTCTCTGGTGCAATTGTAACTGCTGAATTAGATAGAGTCAGAATTCGCCCACCTGAAAATAGGGCTTGAAAATTCATTCAGTAAAAACTCGTACTAGTGACGCAATAAATTAAGACAGACTATGGTGTTTGTTGACCACTTTGTGAGACTGAGTTTGGTATTAAATCTATATCTTTGAATATGATTAAGCGCAGTCGGCTTTTAAATGCTCCTCCTAAAACCTTGGAGGAGATTTATTTCACTGAAATTCGCCCCCAGCTTTACGAAAACCATGCACATCGTCATCAAACTGGCGTGAGAACGGGTACAACCCTTGCAGAACATCTCGATTCGGCGTGTCAGTTCATTTTGACAGTCAGCCGAATAGCAGAAGTCCCAGAAAATAAAAGACCTTTGCTACTAGCCGCAACTGCTGTACATGACCTGAATAAATTAGATCCCCAAGAACGAAAAGTCAAAACCTTAGCTAGAAACCAGGAATTTTTACGAGAACAACTTGAAAAAGCTTGTGTACTTACCTTTGTCGTCTCAGAAGATGATTTGGAGTTAGTCAGAAAGCTAATTGAGCGCCATTCAGGTCATAACGTCAGCGATGGTTCAAGGTTTTTACCAGAAGACCCAAATATTGAACGATGGGCGGCGATGCTTACAGCTGCGGATTTTATTTGATTTAGGAATTCCAGATGTACAACGTTTTCGCAAACTGGAAAAAGAATTAACCGTTGCTATTGGACGAAGCTGTAACCTTTTTAGAATACGCATATCTGAGGATAAAGGCTATATTACAGCCCTATTGCTGGGTGCTTGCGAAGAAGTTTTACAAAAGTATGGGTTAAATCCTTTAGCAATTTTCCCTGATGGCGAACTTTTTGAAGGGGAAGCCTTACCAAATGTTGATTTGACAAAAGAAATAGCTGTTGTTTGGCAAATTAAAATTGACCAAGTTTTTGGAAATAATATCGAAAGACTTGTCAGAGCTACGAAGGATGGTATTAAAGTTACTCATCAAGCCATCCAACAAAATATTGAGGAAGTATTGATAAATGTTGAGGCTCTTTTAGAAAGGAAAAAAGCTGGTTATAAATCAGAAAAGATTGCTAAAGATGTAACTAAGTGGGGGGAAGGGGCTGGTGCAGACGCACTAATAAAGGCGGCTGAACTTCAGTTATTACCTGTAAGTAATGCAGAAGAATTTGCTATATCTGAGGGTTTAAAGGCAGCTTACCTCAGTTATAGAGAAGCCGGATTAAGCCCTAAAGAAGTTTGGGATAAAATCGCTCATCATACGGGTATATCTGAACTTCAGCGTACTGCAATTGAGCCGTTTAATGGTCAATATGGGCGACCTTTATTTGCTGCTAAGGCTGCTGTTAAAGGACTTGAGGGTATTAAAGAAGCTCTAAAAGAATCTTTTCAACTAAGGAAGGAAAGTACACAGATATCTGAAGAAACAGAAGTATCTGAAGAAATGATTGCAGCCGTTAGCAGAATGGTAAATTTACCTTTTGCTATTCGCTTAAATGGAGCGAATGATTTAAATGCTTATGTAGAAGCAAATCCCAGACAAAGATGCTCTTTAGGTTCTACTTCCACTGATATAGATGAGCTAATTTCAGATAATATGCCTCCTGGTACAAAAGTACAAGCTTTTTCTAACCGCTTACCGGGTGGTATCAGTGCTGAACCTAAAAGACAAGCAGATTCAATTGCAGCTTTAGCCTACCAATTAATGGCAGTTGGGGCAAACTTTCCTGCTGTTAAAAAACAAGACCCGCTTTATTTGCACTTAGCATTACCTAAAGGTTCGGCTCCAGAACTGTTGAGAATTTGGCGTGAACTTTTAAAACAACTTGCAGCGACAAATGCTGAAGGTGGTACTGTCACAGTTGATGAATTGAAATTATATAAAGATAACCAGCTTGAATTTAAAGCTAATAAAGTAGTCGGTTTAGCATTACCAAAGCGTCCTGATTTTGTTCATACATCTGTCATTGTTCCTTTACTTTGGGGAGATGTTAATAATTCTTTAGCTTTGCTAAAATCACTAAGACTTGCTTTAGAGATTTCCTTGTCTTTAGATATTGGCTTTCCTTTTACTCTCAGTGGAAACTTAGAGGTAGAAATATCAACTAATAAAGTTGACGATAGGATTTTTGGAAGAGTAGAAGGAATTCCATCTGCACTTATACGTCTACTTGGAAGTGGTCAGTATAAACGTTTTAAGAAAGAAGAAATTAAGGAAGATAGAGAGACTCTAAGTGCAGAAAGAATTCTTGAGCGGCTACGTTGCATTGGCAAACTAGCAACATCTGTTGCAAGTATTCAGAAAGCTGATGATTGTTTGTATGATTTGGCTCGTGCTTGTGTCAGACCAATTGAACTTTATTATGTCTTGCTACGTTGGACTCTGCGAGAACAAGACGAACCGAATTTGAGTGTTATTTGGAGTCGTATTTGTGAACCGTTAAATATTTTGTTGGAGAACCTTATGCCGGATGATAACTCGTTATTAACTAAGTATCTCAAAGAAGCTGCTCAACTTGCGGCAGAAGGCAAAATTTGGGGAAGTTCTTTTAAACGAACTGCTCAAGCCGAACCGTTTACAGCTTTTATTGCTGCCATTCGTTCTCAAAAGTCTTATTTGGGTTTGGATGTAATTTTTGCCGCTTTAACACAGCAATATCATACTCGTTTAGACCGTATCCGGGAGCATCGCGTAGGTGCGACAAAGTTGGAACAAGTTAAACGTTATTACGAGGTATTACGAAAGCTATATGAGGAGGTTTATTCAGCACGTCCTGAAAAGTTTTTGTCTGACCAAAAAACTTTAGAAGCTGCTTATTTATTTTTCCTTGAAGAAGCACGTAAACAGCTTAAAGTCCAATCTGAAGATGAATCTGTCGAAACAACTGCAACTGTTTAAATAATTAGGAGTTTATCATGTCCATTTCAAAACTTTCCTCTGTACTAGCAACAACTTATGAGAACTTCCCTAAAGGACGTTTTATCACTTTAGTTGTTTTACGCACAACTCATTCTGAAACTATCTTTCGTACAGAGGGTTCAGGTGAGCCAATGTGTAGCGAATTTGTTCAAGCTGGTTTAGAGGGTGAAAATCAAAAAGCTATAATTCAACGCTTGGTAATGACTAAACGTAAACAAGTAGCACCAGAAAGACGCTATGGACGAGAACATTTAAGAGCGCATGAGCTTTTATACACTAACCCTAAAGATGGCGCTCTTTGTTCTTTAAATACTAATGCACCTTGTGAAATGTGTGCAGATTGTTTCCTTTACGGCTTCGCGGCTGGTGGTGGTGGCGCTCAAAAAAGTCGCATTTGGACTGAAGATGCTTTTAGTATTTTACCTGCTAGTGATGTTGTAGGCGATCGCACCATAAATGCCATCTACGAAAATGGCACAATGCGCGATGAAAAAGGTAATGCCTCAACAGCCTTGAATACCAGTGAATACATCAAACCAGGAGTGCATTTTCTGGATGTCGTCACCCTAAAAGATGTAACTGCTGATGAACTGCGCTATATCGTTGGTAACATTCTTTTCACAAGTCGTTACGGTGCAGTTTCCAGTCGTGTTGGACGCATGGAAAACGAGATATTAGGTGTATTTGGCAGTATTACCGAACTTCCTAGTTCTCTGGAACTTGTACAAGCTACTTATGATGTCTTAGGTAAGCCTTTAGAACACCCTTTGAATATTAATCAATTAATTACAGCCAGCAAACAAGTAATTGCTAACTGGAAAAATAAGAGAGGGGTTTCTGTGCAGCTATCTGAAGAAGAATTAGCAAATTTACTGACTGATGTAGAAACTAATTGGTCAGAAGTTGAACGTGATAATTTTCTCAAGCGTTTAACCCAATCTTATGAACCCTTCCGTCAGGTTGCAACTGAAAAAAACAAAGGCAAAGGTAAGGGTAAAGGAAAAAATACACCAGTTGAAGTAGAGAGTTAAATATGTCAACAATTCCTTTTCAGCAGGCAAAACTTGTTGAATTATACTGTCTTGAACCAGTTTTTTTTGCCTCTAGGGAGTTGTCTGATACCTATTACACTGAGGGGGTAATTGGGAATTATGCTCTTACCTATGCTTTAGGTAAGGTAAATTCCCCCTATCGCCTTCAAGGTCAGGCTACAGGACGACCAACCTACAAAGAAGATTTGCAACCAATAGCGCACGATTTTTATATCTTACCAGCTTCACCAGTAGGTAGAGTAACATTCAGATTTGAACGTTTCAATGCTCTTTGTGATGCTTACTGGTATGCAATGACTAATAACCGTGTTGCTACGGCGCGGGAAGATTTACCATTACAACGCCAAGGTAAAAAACCAAGTTCATTTAGACCGAGTAATTTTCCACAAACTGGAAGACTGCGGATGATTGAACGCAGAAACAAATTTCAAACTTTGGTATTTGGAAATCACCAATTACCAAATTATATTCGCCTTGGTAAGTTCATGAGTAAAGTCAAGGTGAATGTGCTGAATGAATTTCCTGTAACTTTACTACCCGAAGGTGAATATCAAAGCCAACATTATCTAAATGCTGCTGATTTACCACAGCAAATAGAGGCTTTAGCATTCGATTTAATTTCTATCCCTCCTGCACCCATCATTAAAAACCTTCGTTTTCGGGGTGCTGCTTGGCAAGTTGGAGAAATGATTGTACCAGCAGGATTACATTTTTGTGGTAGAGAAAGTAGCAATGAGTAATCAAAAAATAGTTATCAGATTAGAACCCCGCAGTATTTCAGCTTGTGCTTCACCAGATAAAATATCTTTCATAAAGAATGCACTTCAACACCAACTAGATGTATTTGAACAATCACAAGATGCAGACATTATCCTTGATTTAGCACCAACTGGCACAGGTAAAACTAAAGCAGGATTAGCAGTATTAAAACATCAGCCGAATAACAGTGCTGTTTACATTGCTCCAACTAATGCTTTAATTGAACAGCAAACAGAAGCAGCAAAACAGTTCGTTCGTGATGCTAATTTACCTCATATTGTGAAATCAGCCTCAGCTAAAGATATTAAAAGCTGGCCTGACGATAAAGTTGGTCGTCGTTCAGGAGAAAAGCTATATAATGTTTTGCGAAATCCCGCTACAGTTTTCGATGATGTTGGGGCAAATATACCAATTCTTTTGGTAACAAATCCTGATATTTTTTACTATGCAACTTTCTTTGCATATAACAATCTCGATAGAGGCAATATTGCTGCTGGTTTTTACACCAAATTTTCGACAGTCATTTTTGATGAATTTCACCTTTACGATGCTAAACAGCTAGTAGGAATGCTGTTTTATCTTGCTTATTCTCAGGTTTTTCGCTTTTTTCAGGACGGACGCAAGATAGTTTTGCTGACAGCTACACCAGAACCAGCTTGTGAATTAGCATTGCAGAATTTAAAACAAGCTGGTGTGAAAATAGCAAGGATTGATGGAGAAGCAGGTAATACTAATCTTTTACCGTCACAAACAGCAGTTAATCTGGAATTAAGACCAAAACCAGATAGTAAAGAAGAGTGGTTAGCAGAGTTAGCAGCAGAAGTTGTCCAACGTTTTCGAGAAAGACCTGATGAAAATGGTGCTGTAATTCTTGACTCTCTTGATAATATTAATTGTCTATCAACTTTGTTAAGACAGCAAGGAATTGGTGATGACATTGGACGTATTACAGGCCCTGCACCTAAAAAAGATAGACAAAGGGCTATGCAATGTAAAATCATTTTGGCTACTAGCACAGTAGATGTAGGATTTAACTTTGAAAGATATCCTGAACCGAAACGACAAAATTTAGATTGGTTGATTTTTTCAGCACGCGATCGCGCCGCATTTTGGCAGAGAATTGGTAGAGTAGGGCGTGTCTTAGGTAAATCTGAAACTAATATTGATTCAGAGGCTATTGCTTATTTACCTGCTAACGCTTGGGAAGAAGGTTTAAGCTCTCTAGATACGACTGGGGGACGTACAGCGTTAAAAGACTTACTTGAAACACTTCCCTGTTTAGATAAGCCTTTTTTAAAAGCTTACTGGCGTTCAGAAGCATTTCTAGAAATTGCCCGTCCCTTGTTGGAATTGGAAGAAATGCTTGAAGGTTTAGCTGAGGAAAAATTGATTTTGGATTTGTTCAATACTCTAAAATCTATTTTTGACGGAAACAGAACTTGGGATGATTATCGCTACAGAATGAAACTTTTACGAGGTGCTGAAGCTATTGCGAAAAAAACTCCCAAAGAAATCAAAAAACATTGGAAGTATATCAAAGGTGGTCAAGCCTTTGTTAAAACTTTTATCAAAGCAAATTTTAGTGAAGATTGGGCAGATTTACAAGCGGGACGAGCCACTATAGAAGAATATGTAAACTCATTGCTTAAACAAGATGATGATGTAATAGCTGAATTAAAAGAATTTGCTGAAGTTTTTAGTACAAGCTATGCACCTTTATTTAGTTTTCGTTCTAATCTGTTTGAAAGTCTTTCCATTCGTGACCCTCATGGTTTTATTCTAGATGAATCAGAGGAAACAAAACTAGATCCTTTTCATCTATTACGTTATTACGAATTTATCCAAAATGGTGATTATATTGAAGTCACCAGTCGCGCTACTGAAACTTATGAATTGAGTTTTCGATTGCGTTATAATGATAATTGGCAAGAATTTATCAGTACAGAACTGAATAAACTTACAGCTTTTAAAAATTGCCAAATTATCCGCAGTACTGGAGGGGCAATACGACCAACACCCCTAATACAAGCTTTAAATAAACATCTGTTACCAGGAGTAATTATTTGCCCCAGAACAAATGCTGCTGTTATTTTCCAATTAAACAAGCAAGGAATTACTTCTTATCCAATAACCATTGTTTGTAATGATATGGAGAAAGAATATAGATTCTTTACAGGCTTGTCAGGAATTTTAACAATGGCAATGAAGTTTAAACAATTACGTCTTCCAGATGATGAGGTTTTTATTGCGGGATAAGTAATTAAATTCTCGCACCATTAGTGCGAGAATTGATTCAACATCAATTTATAAGTAGATTTCTCTCACATCCACCGTGAAACACTATCAACAACAAACCAACGCCTTCCCCAGCGATTACCTAAACAACTTGTGGGGAGAAATCCAAGCTTGTCCTTACTTTGCTATCAACAACCTCAACCGCGATTTTGTCGCCACCAAAGGATTTTCTGTAGTATTTCAACGTTCTGGATTACCAAAAGTAGAACAGCAGTTTCCCTACTTCAAGCCTTACCTCGATTTAGCTCTCCAGCCTAGTTGTAATGCTTTTTACCTCAATCCTTTACAGCTAAAGGAAGGCTCCCGCGTCGATCCGCATATCGATCGCTCCTTGCGTTCCTACTCCAAAACTATTGAACCACCTGCGGTTGTCAGTGTGCTTTATGTACGAGTACCAGCAGATATGGAAGGGGGAGAACTGGTATTGCGATCGCACAAACGCCAACTTGGGCAAATTAAGCCCCAATTCAATACTTTAGTTTATTTTCAAGGTGATTTAACCCATTCGGTTAACGCTGTCAAAACCCCAGGAAATCGCCTAAGTCTCGTTTGTGAACAGTATAGTTTGAGTGAAACTGAACTCCAGGAAATCCCTGAGTTCACTGTAGAGTCAAGAATCACTCAGTCTACAACCAAAAAGAGAAAGTATGCCTCATAGTTTAGTGTTGAATTTGCTACCTCAATCGCCTATTCCACCACAGTATCTCACAGGTAGACATCTCCACGCCTTATTTTTAACCCTCGTTAGTTCTGTAGATAGCACATTAGGCGATCGCTTGCACGATTCCACCGCAGATAAAGCTTTCACCCTTTCTCCCCTCCAAACTAACTCCCCCCTTTTGAAGGGGGGTAGGGGGGGATCTAAATTGCAATACTCACATCAACAACCCATTCCCGCCGGAACTCCTTGTTGGTGGCGCATCTCTTTATTAGATGACACTCTATTTGGCAAACTTACCCAACTCTGGCTAAATCTTAATCCCAATCGCCCTTGGCATCTTGGCCCGGCTGACTTGTATATTACCAGCATTCAAGGCACACCCCAATCTATTCAACCTTGGGCGAATGCCAATACTTATGCTCAATTATACGAAGAAGCTAGCGATCGCAATTCTTCCATTAACCTTAGCTTTTCCACACCTACCGCCTTCCGTCAAGGACAGTATGATACTACTCTTCCTACCAGAGAATCTGTTTTCAATTCCCTACTTTCGCGGTGGAATAAATACAGTGGCATAGAATTTACTCAGATTGCAATTGAATCAATCTTTCCCTCATTTGTCAATATTCACACAGAAATATTAGCTGATTCTCGCAGCAAATTTATTGGCATCCTTGGCGAAGTTACCTATAAGATTTTAGGAGCAATTGAACCAATCCAAATTAAGCAAATTAACGCTTTAGCTGACTTTGCTTTATATACTGGTGTCGGAAGAAAAACAACGATGGGTATGGGGATGATGCGACGGCTGTATTCTCCATAATTTCAAACATCATTTAAAAACCACTTAAGTTATGAACCAAACCGAATATATTTCAATTGCGGCATTGAATCAATATGCCTATTGTGCGCATCGCTGTTGGCGGATGTTTTGTGCAGGGGAGTTTACCGATAATCAATACACAATTGAAGGTACAACTTTACACGATCGCGTCCACACTACAGGCGATGTACAGCGCGGAGAAACTTGGCAAATTAGAGCAATTTGGCTGAAGTCTGAGCAATACAAACTCATCGGTAAATCTGATTTAATTGAAGCAGAATCAGGTGAAATTTACCCAGTGGAATATAAACGGGGACGTAAGGGCGAATGGGATAACGATGAGTTGCAAGTTTGCGCCAAAGCTTTATGTTTAGAAGAGATGACAGGACAACCTGTTAACACTGGATATATTTATTATGCCCACTCCCATCAACGGCAATTGGTAGAGATTAATGCAGAGTTACGCCAAAGTGCGATCGCAACTATTGAATCTGTCACAAATCTCCTAGAAACAGGAGCCATGCCAAAACCAGTTTACAGCAAACGCTGCCAAGGATGTAGTCTTTATTCGCAATGTTTGCCCAAAGCCACTAATAAAGTCAAAACTTATCAAGAAGTAAGTTAAATCATACCCTGACAAATAGAATTCGCCCAAACACCAATTATTTTTAGGAAAAATCAAAAATGGGAACACTTTACGTAACACAAGCCGATGCTTTTATCGGCAAAGTTGATGAACGTCTCACCGTCAAAGCTGAACAAAAAACTATCATGGATATCCCTTTAATTAAACTAGAAGGGATTGTAGTACTAGGACGGGCTACTATTTCTCCCGCCGTCGTCAGTGAACTTTTAGATCGTCACATCTGTTTAACATTTCTCACACAAAGCGGACGATATTTAGGACGTTTAGAACCAGAAGTTACCAAAAATATTTTTGTTCGGAAAGCCCAATGGCAAGCTATAGGAGAATCAGAACCAGCAATACATTTAGTTAGAGGATTTGTGCGGGGTAAATTGAAAAATTACCGCCATAGCTTACTTCGCACTCAGCGAGAACATCCTGATACTGACCTGAATAATAACATCACTCGATTAGAAAACGCGATCGCACCAATCGAAAAAACTAGCAGTATTGATTCTCTCAGAGGCTTAGAAGGTGCTGGTAGTGCAGCCTATTTTGGTTGCTTTCAACAGCTAATCAAAACCTCAGAATTTCGATTTGAAGCCAGACGCCGCCGCCCACCAACCGATCCGGTTAATGCCCTACTGAGTTTTGGGTATTCATTGCTGCGCCATGATGTGCAAAGTGCTTTAAATATTGTTGGCTTCGATCCTTATCTAGGATACTTACACGTTGAACGTTATGGTAGACCTTCCCTAGCCTTAGACTTGATGGAAGAATTTCGTCCTTTGATAGTGGATGCTGTTGTGTTGTCGCTGATTAACAAGCGATCGCTAACCCTAACTGATTTTACCACCGAACCGCTCAGTGGTGCTGTGTCTTTAACTAAAGAAGGACTGCATACATTTCTCCGCGCCTACGAACAAAAGAAACAATCAGAGTTCAAACATCCAGTTATGGGAACCAAATGCACCTATCAAAAATCCTTTGAAATTCAGGCGAGGTTATTAAGTAAATACCTAATGAACGAAATCGATAAATATCCCCCTTTAGTTCTCAAATAACTTATAATTTTTCACCATTCCCCATTCCCTCCATGTATATTGTTGTCAGCTACGACATTCCAGAAGATAAGCGTCGAACTAAAATCCATTCCATTCTCAAGTCTTACGGACAATGGATGCAACTGAGTGTGTTTGAGTGCGATATCACTCCCACTCAGTATGCTAAACTGCGATCGCGTTTAGCTAAATTAATAAAACCCGACACAGACAGCGTTCGCTTTTATTTTCTCTGTGGCTGTTGTCAGCGAAAAGTCGAACGTATTGGCGGAGAACAGCCACGAGACGAAACAATTTTCTTTGCTGAGTCTCCTTCTGGCTAGGTTTCTGCATTTCAAATGCGCGGAAGGGTAGGTGTACAAATTCCCCAGCCCTAAAAAAATACTTCTATCCCAAATCCAGCAAGGCTTTCAACCTATTAGTCGCCTAATCCTCATCCGCGCAATCTCTGAAATGTTTATCAAAATTCGATTTCAGCCTTTAAATTTTCCTGGCGCTCTTTTCAAACAGATTCTCTAATGCTATGATTGCCCTTGAATCGCGCAACCGCACCTTGAAAACTAAATATAGCTTGGGTTTCAGGCTCCCGCTATTACAATTTATCAAAATCCCTATTAGGGATTGAAAGATTGTAGTGTATGCTTAAAAACTTGTGTTGACAATAATTACAATTTATCAAAATCCCTATTAGGGATTGAAAGTGTTATTTCGTCGTAAATGAAACTGCAATCATCAGATTACAATTTATCAAAATCCCTATTAGGGATTGAAAGTTATTCGTATTTCTGTTCCGAAAGTTCCTATTTCATTACAATTTATCAAAATCCCTATTAGGGATTGAAAGTTATCGCTCCATCTTACACCGAGTTTTTCTAAGATTATTACAATTTATCAAAATCCCTATTAGGGATTGAAAGGGATTATTTGCTAGCTAACAAGTGGACTAGTCCTTATTACAATTTATCAAAATCCCTATTAGGGATTGAAAGAAGTAACCAAATATATGAACTTGGCAACTAGTTAATTACAATTTATCAAAATCCCTATTAGGGATTGAAAGTAATTTTCCAGTCGCTCCGACACGATTGCCAAGGATAATATTACAATTTATCAAAATCCCTATTAGGGATTGAAAGGCTTCAGGAGAAGGCTAGCTACTGGAGTATGTCCCTTATTACAATTTATCAAAATCCCTATTAGGGATTGAAAGTTACATTAAGTGGGAACTCAATAGAATTCTCGGTAAAATTACAATTTATCAAAATCCCTATTAGGGATTGAAACGCAGCTTGACCAAAAGTATCTGCGATCGCTTGTTTATTACAATTTATCAAAACCCCTATTAGGGTCGGCGATGTCTAATGATTAGAGACTTCCAAATAAAAAAATATCCCAAAACTGACGCAAAAATTCTTTCTATTTCTTCTCTCTCTGTGTTCTCTGCGTCTCTGTGGTTCGTTTATTTGGATAATTTATTTCTTGGAAATCTCTTATCCCCTGCTATAGAAAGGCAGGAAGCAGGAGCCACTGAACTCTGTTCAGTGGAGGTCTTAAACCTTTACTCTAAGTGCTATAAGTTATTTTTTTAAGCTTCCTAATACTTCCATCACCTCTGCTTCCGGTTTTATCCTAGCTTCTGCTTCTAGAAAATCAGCCACTTGAGCTTCAATTTCATCCCGGACAATTTGGCGATACTCCAAGAAATGCTCAATTTGGGCACAAACAGCTAAGTAGCTACTCACCCCACCCGGATTATGCTGATACATACTCCACAAGTTAGGCCAGAATTGCCAGCGCGTCTGACGAAGTACACCCTGCCGCCAACAAATAATCAGAAACGCTCGGAGTACTTTCCAATTCAATGGTTTCTTGGCAGCTTTGCCTTTTTTCGGATAGGTTGCTTCGCCCAAAAGCCGGAAGTGTCTGTAGGTACGCTCCAAAAACCGCTCTGGCTCATACAAATCACAGAACGCCTGCACATATTCACGAGCAATATCTTCTAATGGTCGAGTTGGGACAAAGTTCATCAACGTGGTTTGGTTGATGTTGGCAGATTTATTACGGAGTCGTCCTTCTTTTTCTAATCTATGCCAGAGGGCTGTATCTGGAAGCGCTTGCAGCATACTAAATAAGGCCGTGGGAATTGCTGTTTGCTCGACAAACTTGACAATTCGTGCCCCGGCTCCTACTTTCTCGCCATCAAACCCAATGATAAACCCTGCCATGACTCGCAACCCTGAGCGGGTAATTCTATTCACCGCGTCACTGAGTGAATCTCTGGTATTCTGGTACTTCTGTGTGAAAGTGAGACTTTCTTCGTCGGGGGTTTCGATTCCCAGAAAAACGGCTCCAAAATTACACGCCACCATCAAATCCATCAGTTCTTGATCTTGGGCTAAATCAACTGAAGCCTCTGTAGCAAAAGAAAAGGGATAGTTATGTTCCACCATCCAAGGTAGAAGGGACTTCAAAAATAATTTGACATTCCGCTTGTTGCCGATGAAGTTGTCATCCACCATAAAAATACTGCGTCGCCAACCCAGTTTATACAGATAATCTAGTTCTGCTAATAATTGTTCTGGGTTTTTGGTGCGGGGTTTACGACCGTATAGCACAATAATGTCGCAAAATTCACACTGAAAGGGGCATCCACGGGAAAATTGCACCGACATCTCCGCATAAGCTTCAAACTCTAGCAAGTCAAAGCGAGGAATCGGAGTATTAGTTACATCTGGTTTTTCACCGTCAGAGCGAAAGATGCCTGTGCGATCGCCCCGTGCAATCGCTGCTACAAATAAGGGTAGGGTGATTTCCCCTTCGTCTAATATCAAGTAGTCTGCTCCGGCGGATGTCATCTCATTC
Source organism: Nostoc cf. commune SO-36 (assembly GCF_023734775.1). NCBI lineage: Bacteria > Bacillati > Cyanobacteriota > Cyanophyceae > Nostocales > Nostocaceae > Nostoc > Nostoc commune. The sequence continues at coordinate 3,852,680 of NZ_AP025732.1, forward strand.
GGTAGCGCTGTCGGGAAGGGGCCACCTACAGCAACTTGCTTACCTCTGTGTTTTGCTTCCAATATCTGAGAGAGCAAATCCTCTTTTTGCACAATCATCGCCGACATAATAACCAAATCTGCCCAAGCCCATTCTGCTTCCGTACAGACACGAACATTTCGATCTACTAGCTTATATTCCCATTCTTGAGGTAATATCGCGGCTACAGTTACCAAGCCTAAAGGCGGTAGCATTGCTTTACGGTCTAATAAAGCCAGTGTTTTTTCAAAAGACCAAAAACTTTTTGGAAAACGGGGGTATAGAAGTAAAACGTTCATATTTGATGCTTATAACCCTTGATGTTTGCTGCTGAATGAGTTGGTGTCAAACTAAAGCAGTCGTGATAACACATTAGAGGAGCTTCTGTATCCAGTTGCTGTATAACTCTACTATGACTGATGAAGATGCGATGCTTACGGCGGGCTACGCCTACGCAGATGGAAAAATGACACAATAGTTTGCCTTTGGCAAAGACTATGATTTACTGATTTTAGATTAGATGTTACCTAAAGTTAGCAGTTTGATTAAATCCATCAAATTTCTAAAAGCAATTTTATCTTGGAAACAATGCGATTTTGCAAGATGGGTAAGCAGGACAGGCAGAACGAGAGAAAAAATAAATGTATTCATGACTATTTCGGTAGTAAAAATTACTAAAACGTTCTCTTTACTCCCCTGCTCCCCCTGCTCCCCCTGCTCCCTTTCGCCTTTGTCCAACCATACCTAACCTTGACCCGGAAAACATGGCAGATTACTTGAATAAGTACCAAAAGTCTGACAGGAAAACCATACTAATGAGAATTTGGACTACTGCTGTGCTAGCTTCTTTTTGGCTAATATCTGAAGTTATAGGTTCTGAGGCAATCAACGCCACTGCTGTTTTGGTAGAAAATCCCATCTTATCTCCTGGGCTAACGAATGCAAAACAGATTACTGTCAGTAACAGCGAGTTTGGGCTGAAGAGAGTTGACTCCAAAGGAAACGTTACCATTTTCCAGACTACGAGAGTGCCACTTCAGGAAGGAAATGTCTACGGATGGCGAATCAAACTCAAAGATTACCAAGGTGAAGTGAAATGGCGCGAAGTCTTGCGTTTACCAAAACCTCCAGAAACTTGGAGTACAGATAACGGTGAAAACTTCTCAATGTCAGCAGACGGCATGACATCCATAACACGGCGCACACAGTCGGCTCCAGAGGGTGTGATTGAGAATTTTTGGACGATCACTCCTGGAGATCCTATTGGTAAACATAGAATACAGGTCTATATTGATGACCGTTTGATCAGTACTTTCGAGTTTGAAATTATTCCAGTTAATAAGTAGATGTCAAAGAGATTGGGAATTGAGAATTGAAAAGAGGCAGACTTGAAGAGTTTCAAGAAGGCAGGAGGCAGGATAGCGCAGCGTATACCCTTCGGGATGCTTCGCTTAGAGCGAGTCCGCGAGCGTCGGCAGAGGGCAGAAAGCATTCCAACTCAGCCTCTTGCCTTCTGCCCTCTGCCTTTTTTGGTATCTTCTCCCCTGCTCCCTTCCCTAATCCCTAATCCCTATCAGCCTAACCAATTAATTTCTGCCAGCTAGCAGGCCCGATAATGCCATCGGCATCTAAACCATTTTGCTTTTGAAAGTTCTTAACTACAACCTCTGTTTGTGGGCCGTAAACTCCATCATTATCAACACCTAAACGGTATTGCAAGTATCTAACAACTGCACCACCAGCATGGTTTGGTCTAATAATTCGTTTTGCCAAAATTAGATTTATGGCATTCCATGTAGCTTGGTTAGCAATTCCAGTCGATTGAACTCCGACAATAGTCTGAAATTTTTCTACGGCAGATTTTGTATTAGCCCCGGTGAAGCCATCTTCTACTAACGCCCTACCATTTCTATCAGTTATTTTGAGTCGATTTAAGGATTTTTGCAGTCTCAGAATAGTGGCATCTGCATTATCTTCTTCATCTTGTACGGGGCTAACAGGGGCACTTGGCAATTTACCCGTTAAGCCTTTGACGATCGCATTAGCCATTGTTTCCGGATTAAAAAGATTCATATCTTTTTGTGAATCGATGAAGCAACATTCTATCAAGATAGCAGGCATATCTGTATTTTTTAGAACATACAAGTGGGAACCACTCTTAACGCCGCGATTAAAAAATCCTAACTTGATGATTTCATCTAATACAGGTTTAGCAATTTTCCTACCTGTATCGCTAGTTGCAAATACTTCTGTGCCATTAGCTTGTCTGTTAAAAGCATTAAAATGAATTGAAACAAAAATATCTACTCTACTAGCATTCGCTGTAGAACATCTTTTTGAGAGTGAGTCACGGACTGTACTAGCACTACTTGGTTTACATACTACGACTTCATTTCCTAAAGCTCTTAACTTGGCTATAACTCTATTACCTACATCTAGAGTTAAATTATCCTCAACTTTAATGCCCCTAGCTCCTGTATCTGGTGGACAATTATGCCCGCTATCAATTCCAAACTTCATGATTTAATCCTCAATTTACTTATTTTGATACTGCTTCAAAACTCTTTAATTTTTAGAAAAAAGTTTTGTTAATAAATTTCTTTAGTGATTGTTAGCAAGAATCACATTATCTTAACCATTAGTACACTGGTAAAGAAAATAAGTTTTTTTGCGAACTTTGTAAGCAAATTTTAACTGGTAAAATCAGGTAGATTGTAACAAAAAACCATAACAATCATAATTTATCAAAATTGGGAAGAACCAGGTGATTGTTGCAATAATTTTCAATGCAGCAATTAACCGGATTATTCAGATAATAGCGCTTTGTAAAAGTAGAAAGCTATGACAAATGTACTTATTTTAATGCCCAAGTCAAAAGCACTGCTTGATAAAAAGTGCGCCTATAAAGCCGTAAACCCTTTACAGACTTGCCTTTTAACATTCCTGTTAGCCCTAAGTATCTGATCACATAATGCTTTACAGTATTAATAAATACGCGTTCGCATCTAGACACCTGTGCGAGATTTATCAGATAAACTGCTCAAGAAACGAGGCTCAACATGGGATCTTTAAATTTTGTGATCACTATATGAAGCGCTACAGGAGTCGAAAGAGTTCAATGATGCCCTTAATTTGACTCAACACATCACAACTTTTTTGAAATCAAAATATCTAAAAGGCAGTGGTGATAGTGAAGCCTTAACTTCTTCAAAGAACTAGTGACCAGAATCTGTGGGTAGATATTTAACAATCAGCCTGAAAGCACGTTTAAAATTTAAGTAAAGAAATATTTCGTAGCTTATAGGCATGAAACGCATCGTCTTGGTTGCTGGGTTTGAATCGTTTAACGCTGACTTGTACAGAAAAGCAGCCTTTTTGGCTAACTCTCGCTGTCCAGAGTTGGATATTCGGGTATTTAGCGATCGCGATCTTACCAATAAACGCACTGAGGTAGAAGCAGCACTCGATGGCGCTGATGTGTTTTTCGGTAGCCTACTATTTGATTATGACCAAGTTGTGTGGCTGCGCGATCGCATTGCCCAAATTCCCATTCGCCTAGTTTTCGAGTCAGCCTTAGAATTGATGAGTTTAACCAAGCTGGGTATATTTGCCATTGGCGACAAACCCAAAGGAATGCCCAAACCAGTTAAATTCATCCTTGACAAATTTAGCAACGGACGCGAAGAAGACAAACTCGCTGGTTATATTAGCTTCTTAAAAATTGGCCCCAAACTACTGAAATATGTGCCAGTGCAAAAAGTCCAAGACTTACGCAACTGGTTAATTATCTATGGTTACTGGAATGCTGGCGGTTCAGAAAACGTCGCTTCATTATTCTGGACACTGGCAGAAAAATACTTAAATTTAAAAGTCGGCGACATTCCCCCCTTAGTCGAAACCCCCAACATCGGATTACTCCACCCCGACTATCAAGGTTTTTTTGAATCGCCAAAAGCATACCTGGAATGGTATCAGCAGAAGGGAATGGGGAATAGGGAGTGGGGAATAGGGAGCATGAACAATTCCCACTCCCCAATTGTTGGGATTTTACTCTACCGCAAACACGTCATCACCAAACAACCCTACATTCCACAACTAATTCGCAGTTTTGAAAAAGCTGGCTTAACACCTTTACCCATCTTCATCAACGGCGTAGAAGGACACGTGGCGGTACGAGATTTAATGACAACCGACTATGAAATTCAGCAACGACAACTAGGTAATATAGAAACTCCCTCACTATCAAGTGAAGCAGTAAAAGTAGATGCGATCGTCTCTACAATTGGCTTTCCTCTGGTGGGTGGCCCGGCTGGTTCAATGGAAGCTGGCCGTCAAATAGAAGTAGCTAAACGCATCCTCACTGCCAAGAATGTACCTTATATTGTTGCCGCACCATTATTAATTCAAGATATTTCCTCGTGGACGCGCCAAGGTATCGGTGGATTGCAAAGTGTCGTGTTGTACGCATTACCAGAATTGGATGGCGCTATTGATACCGTTCCCCTCGGTGGTTTGGTAGGCGAAAATATTTATCTGGTTCCCGAACGGGTGCAGCGATTAATTGGTAGGGTAAAAACTTGGGTGGCTTTGCGGCAAAAACCTACATCGGAACGCAAGATTGCCATCATTTTATATGGGTTTCCTCCTGGTTATGGTGCTGTAGGCACAGCTGCATTATTAAATGTGCCGCGTAGTTTGCTGAAGTTTCTCCACGCACTTAAAGAACAAGGTTATACCGTGGGAGATTTACCAGATGATGGGGAAGAATTGATTCGCTGGGTAAAAGAGGCGGATGAATCTTCTGACGATCCAAAAATCCCTGTATCTGTTAACGTTCGCACTCTAGAAAAATGGCTGGGATATCTGCAAACTTCCCGCATCGAAAAACAATGGAAATCTCTCACGGGAACTGGTATTAAAACTTATGGCGATGAATTTCAAATTGGCGGTGTGCAATTAGGAAATGTATGGATAGGTGTACAACCACCTTTGGGTATACAAGGCGACCCGATGCGTTTAATGTTTGAACGAGATTTAACGCCCCATCCCCAATATGCTGCTTATTATAAATGGCTGCAAAATGAGTTTCAAGCTGATGCTTTAGTTCATTTTGGGATGCATGGGACTGTGGAATGGTTGCCGGGTTCTCCGTTGGGTAATACGGGTTATTCTTGGTCGGATATTCTGTTAGGAAATTTGCCTAATTTATATATATATGCGGCGAATAATCCGTCTGAATCGATGTTGGCGAAACGTCGCGGTTATGGTGTGTTAATTTCTCATAATGTACCGCCTTATGGTCGCGCAGGTTTGTATAAGGAATTGGTGGCGTTGCGGGATTTAATTGCGGAGTATCGGGAAGATCCACAAAAGAATTATGTTTTGAAGGAAGGGATTTGTAAAAAAATTGTGGATTCTGGGTTGGATGCAGATTGCCCGTTTGAGGATGCTAAACGGTTGGGGATTGCGTTTACTCCAGAAAATGTGCGGATGTTTAGCAATCATGCTTTTGATGATTATTTGGTGGAGTTGTATGAATATTTGCAGGTTTTAGAGAATCGGTTGTTTTCTTCGGGGTTGCATACTTTGGGGGAAAAGCCGAGTGAGGAGGAGTTGGGGGCGTATTTGGAGGCTTATTTTGGAGACGAACCGCAGAGGCGCGGAGAACGCAGAGAGGAGGAGAAGGAAATAAGGGATTTGTTGATGCAATCTACTGATGAGTTAACGAATTTGTTAAGGGGGTTGAATGGGGAGTATATTCCGCCTGCGCCGGGTGGGGATTTGTTAAGGGATGGGGCTGGGGTTTTGCCGACTGGGAGAAATATTCATGCTTTAGATCCTTATCGGATGCCTTCACCTGCTGCTTATCAACGGGGACGAGAAATTGCTCAAAAAATTATCGTCCAGCATTTGGATGAATATGGGAAATATCCTGAAACTGTGGCGGTGATGCTTTGGGGGTTGGATGCGATTAAAACTAAGGGCGAATCTTTGGGGATTCTGTTGGAGTTGGTGGGGGCTGAACCTGTTAAGGAAGGAACTGGTAGAGTTGTTCGTTATGAGTTGAAGCCGTTGGCGGAGGTTGGACATCCCCGCATTGATATATTGGGTAATTTGTCTGGAATTTTCCGGGATAGTTTTGTCAATATCATCGAATTATTAGATGATTTATTTCAACGGGCGGCTGATGCTGATGAAACGGATGATCAAAATTTTATTAGAAGACACGCTTTAGCTTTAAAAGCCCAAGGTGTGGAAAATGCATCAGCGAGATTGTTTTCTAATCCGGCGGGTGATTTTGGTTCTTTGGTGAATGATAGGGTGGTTGATGGTAACTGGGAATCTGGTGAGGAGTTGGGCAATACTTGGCAAAGTCGCAATGTATTCAGCTACGGGAGAGAAGATAAAGGTCAAGCTAGACCGGAAGTTTTGAATACGTTGTTAAAAACTAGCGATCGCATTGTCCAAGAAATCGATTCGGTAGAATATGGTTTAACTGATATTCAAGAATATTACGCCAATACTGGCGGTTTGAAAAGGGCAGCAGAAAAACAAGGCGGTAAGAAGGTTACAACCAGCTTTGTAGAAAGTTTCTCGAAGGATACTACACCGCGCAATTTAGATGATTTGCTACGAATGGAGTACCGCACCAAGTTGGTAAATCCCAAATGGGCGCAAGCGATGGCGAATCAAGGTTCTGGTGGTGCGTTTGAAATTTCCCAACGGATGACGGCGTTGATTGGTTGGGGTGGTACTGCCGATTTTACTGATAATTGGATTTATGACCAAGCGGCTGATACTTATGCATTAGATGCAGAGATGGCGGATAAATTACGCAAGGCAAATCCTGAAGCTTTTCGCAATATTTTAGGGAGAATGTTAGAGGCGCATGGGCGGGGTTTCTGGGAAGCTGATAGTGATAAGTTGGATAAATTGCGGCAATTGTATGAGTTGACAGATGAGGAGTTAGAGGGAGTAACAGTTTAGCAAAACAAATGTTTTAGACTAGGTGCGATCGCAGTAAGAATAGTCGGCAACAGTAAGTCTGTTAGAAGTCTGAATATTAGCACTCCTCTTAAGCTGAAAGCCGCTCTGCCGCCAGCAAGGGAGGCGGCAGCCCCAAGGACGGCATTCCCTGTCGGAGCAGGAGAACGAGAGAAGGAGACAATATCTAAAAGCTGGTTCTAGGCTAATACAGTTCAGTTAAGCAATTTTGGCTCTTGCGTTATTTTTATGGTAAAAATTAAAATAATTACATTTCAATGAGTAATAATTTTGATTTTTGAAGCCCAGAGTTGTCTGTAGCTAACAATTTACAGGTTTTTAAATATGTTTAAACACAGTAAATTATATAATCTTATTTATAAAAAGCAAAAATTTTAGCGAGTGCTATGAAATTTCCTGTAGAGCAAATCCTGAATCTGCCAGAGATGAAAGTGTTAGACTGTCAAGAAATTGAAGGCATAGGAATAGTTATAACAATAGAGAAATATGTCAACTATTCTGCTTGTCCTTCGTGTAGGCAAATTACTCGCAGTATACATCAAAATCATTGGAGGATGATTCATGATTTATCTTGGAGTGAGCAAACAGTGTTATTAAAAATAAATCGTCGCCAATTCAAATGTAACAATTGTAAAAAAGTATTTAGCGAAAAACTAGATTTTGTCGATAAAAACAAAGGATATACTAAGAGATTAGCCCAAGACATAGTACAACAAGTATTAGATAGCAACATTCATAGTGTAGCGAAAAGGAATGACTTAAGTGATGAAGAAGTTGAATCAATGTTAAAAGGGCAAGTATCGCAAATATTAAACATAAACTTAACTCAAATAAAAAGATTAGGTATAGATGAAATTGCTCTAGTTAAAGGACAAGGGAATTACTTAGCAGTATTAGTAGATTTAGATACTCATAAACCTATAGAAATAGTCAAATCAAGGCGGATAGAAGAACTACGTGAAGTCCTTATCAAATGGGGAGTTCAGGTGCTTGAAGAAATCATTGAAGTGAGCATTGATCTCTGGTCTCCTTATAAAACTTTAGTAGAAGAATTAATGCCCAATGCTAACATAACTGCTGATAGATTTCACGTTATGAAACAAGTAAATGATGAATTAGATACAATGCGTAAAGCCGAGAAGAAGGCAGCAATATCGCTAGAAAATAAATCCGAAAGAGACAGAATATTAGAAGGATTGAATAAAAGTAAATATAGCTTCATTAAAAATGAAGATTCTTTAAATGAAAAGCAAAAAGAGAAATTAAAGGCAGCCCAAGAAGTTTCACCAATTCTTGCTAAAATGCATAGGCTGAAAGAAGAATTCAGAGATGTATTTGAATCTTGCAAATCTTGGGGAGATAGCATAATTAAATTATTAGATTGGATGCACGATGCACTTTTATATTTTCCGAAAAGTATAGGTACAATGATTAGATGGTTTGGTGAAATAGTCGGTTATTTCGATGGTAGAACTACGAGTGGTACTGTTGAAGGAATTAATAATAAACTTAAGTTAATTAAAAGACTTGGATATGGCTTTCGTAATTTTAGCAATTTTCGACTACGCAGTTTATTAAATTGGCACTTTAGTATTAATTCTCCATAAAAGTAACGCAAGAACCGCAATTTTTTCCTTCTCTTTCTTCTCTCTGCGTCGCGCCAGTTGCTACCCTGCGGGAATGCTAAGAGCGAACAAGTCGGGAAACCCGCCCAACGCACTGGCTTCTCTGCGCCTTCTCTACGAGACGCTACGCGTTGGCGAAAGCCTCTCGTAGAGAAGGCGGTAGCCTGCGGCAAGCCGTTCGCGTAGCGTCTCGTAGAGAAGCGTCTACGTTAAAAAGTTGACTTTGATAACAGAATTTTAGCCTTAACTGAACCGTATTGGGTTCTAGGCTGGCTTTCACGTTAAGTTGACACCCCTACCCGTGTACTTCATTTACCTGAAAAACGCTGTAAGTTTTGCATTCTGTTTAATCTACCTTTTTAAGTGTGAATCTTCAAAAATAAATTTATTCTTTTGACATCCTCCCACCACTAATTCGGAGTACCGAATATAGTGGGGGATTCCAAAGATCACTCTTTGGGCTTCCTCTTTCCACGAGTTGACTTGCTTGAAAGAGTTGCCTCGCTCAAGTATTGGTCAGTCTCTCCAGAGGCGTTAGTTCCGACGTGACCCGCCGTACTCAATCCTTTTTCTAATATGTTTCGCGCCGCGTTCCAATCCCTATCTTGGGTATGTCCACAATGAGGGCAAATATGGGTTCTAGTGCTAAGAGTCTTTTTGACAACTTGACCACAGTTAGAGCAATTCTGACTGGTGTAGTGGGGTGGAACAGCAACGGTTACAACACCAAACACTTTACCAAAATACTCAACCCATTCACGGAACTGAGTCCATGCCGCATCACTAATCGACTTAGCGAGGTGTCTATTCCTCACCATATTCCGCACCTTCAAATCCTCATACGCCACGAGGTCGTTAGACCTCACCACGCACCTTGCTGTCTTAACAGCAAAGTCTTTACGCTGGCGACTTACTTTGAGATGCTTACGAGCAAGTTTATTTCTAAACTTGACTCTATTGTTAGAACCCTTTTTAGTCTTAGACATCCGGCGTTGCAACCGTTTCAAAGACTTCTCACTTTTACGCAGGTGACGCGGATTGGCAATTGTCTCCCCGTTACTATCGGTATAGAAATGATTCAAGCCAACATCAATACCAATGGTTTTACCCGATGGAACTCGTGTTTCTACTCTGTCTTGGTCAATGCAAAATTGGGCATAATACCCATCGGCACGACGTACAACCCGCACTCTTTTAAACTGTTTGAGTTGGTAGAAATGCAGGTCACGAGTTCCCCAAAGCTTAAAGGTTCCTGCTTTAAATCCATCAGAGAAAGTGATATACCTGCGGTCGTCAGAAAGTTTCCACCCACAGGTTTTGTACTCAACAGAACCGTGGGTTTGTTCCTTCTTGAACTTTGGAAAACCTTTCTTCCCAGGCAAGGCTTTTTTGCAATTATCATTCGCGGAGCGTGTCGTAGACAAGAACCGAGCGATTGCAGACCACGCTCTTTCAGCGCTGGCTTGACGAGCCATCGAATTGAGCTTCCCTGCCCATTCAAATTGTTGAGCAAGAGTCGCGCAGTAGGCAGAAAGCTCATACCTGCCAATACCTTTGTTATCCATCCAGTACCGAAGGCAAGCATTGCGAACGAAACGCGCAGTTCTAATTGCTTCATCAAGCAATTGATACTGCAAGTCAAGTCCTTCAAGTTTTGCTTCAAATACCAGCATATTTACGTCAGAGATGTTAACGTAAATTATAACATGGATTTGTAAAAAACTCAACTATCCCCTCTCCCTCACTGGCTTGCAGCCAGTTATGGTCGGGGAACGTCTCATTTTTCGCCCTGTCTACGACACGCTGCGCGAACGATTCATCTCGCCGCCAAATCACAGATTATGGCGGGAGCCTTCTCTCCGATTTAGGTAAATAAATCAGTATTATTGCTGTGGTCAAGTTGAAGTAAGTCAATGCAAAGTGACTGCATATTGTGTTTACCTAGTTGAAGACTAAATTTTAATTTAAGTGTAAATACAGAAGTTCAAATATATTAACCTTTACAAAATCAGTATTATTCCTGTGGTCAGATTGGGGTTACTCAATGGAAAGTGGCTTCATCTAGTCTTGACATTTTTATGTCTTATTTCTCGAAAGATGTTTATAAATCTCAGTAAAAGTAAGTAAATTAATCACAATTTACGAATTTACTAAGATTTGCTCATCTGAAAATAACGCTACTGTCGTTAAGTTTCACCACAAAGCTAGATGTCAACTGATGTACTTTAAACACATAAGTTTGATGGTTTTTACTTGATTTCAATTGTGGAATAACTTTGCACGAATTTAGCTTACACGTATCGAATTTAGCTGAAGTAAAAGGAAAATGAGCACAACTCCTATAGGTAGCTACAGGTTGTTCCAGAAACTACATCCGCTATCTCTGTTGGCACAATTAACCAGTCGGCGTGCTACAGGTTGCTTAAGCGTATTTACCGGGATAGTTTCTTGGTCAATCTATCTAGAGGACGGTAAACTTACTTATGCCTCCTATTCAGATAAACTGTTTGAGCGTCTTGACAGTCACTTACGGCGTTTGAGCCAGCAAATTCCTGCTCTCAACAGCGCCACCCGCGTGCAGATGCGGCTGATGTTTGAGACGAAGAACGAACATAAATCAATACAAAATGCGGATTACCAAGCTATTTGTTGGTTAGTCAATCAGGGCTATATTACCTCTGTGCAAGCAGAAAGCCTGATAGATGAATTGGCAAAAGAAGTAATGGAATCATTTCTATGTTTAAAAGAAGGTAGCTATGAATTCAGTCCAGAAAGCTCTTTGGATGAACTACCTAAATTCTGTCGCTTAGACTTGCGGTTACTTGTTGAACACTGCCAAAAGCAGTTAAGAAATCGGCAAAATATCCAGTCTTCAATTCCGGCTGGTGGGGGTTCCCAAGTTTTGTCTACAACACAACTGTCTCAAATTAAGCCACAGTTGCAAATAAAAATTGGGCAAAAGTTGCCAATACCAATCAATTTTGAGCTTCCTGAGAAAAATAAAACTACTCAGCCGCCTGTTGGCAAAAAACTATATACAATTGCCTGCATTGATGATAGTCAAACAGTTTTAAATTCCATTAAGCATTTTTTGGATGAAAACACATTTTTCGTTGTCATGATCAACGATCCGGTAAAAGCTTTAATGCAAATTCTCCGAAGTAAGCCTGATCTGATTTTGCTAGATGTGGAAATGCCAAGCTTAGATGGTTATGAGCTATGTTCATTGTTACGAAAACATTCAGCTTTTAAAAATACACCAATCATTATGGTAACTGGTAGAACGGGATTTATTGACAGGGCAAAAGCTAAAATCGTCAGATCATCAGGATATTTGACTAAGCCTTTTACACAATCAGAATTGCTAAAAATGGTTTTTAAGCATCTTGATTGATTTCAACAAAGCAAATAAAAATAACAAAATATCTTTAATTTAATTTTTTAGGAGATTTAATAGTGAGCCTGACTTTGCTTGGCACAATTCTAATTGTCGAAGATTCTCCCAGTGAATTGGAATTAATGAGCCATTATCTGAAGGAGAGTGGTTACAACGTAATTAAAGCAAGTGGTGCAAAAGAGGGTTTAGAAAAAGCGGTGTTACAAAAACCAGATGCGATCGTTACTGATGTCGTAATGCCAGAAATGAGTGGATTTGAATTGTGTCGTTCTCTGAGAAGAAATCCGATTACTGCAAAAGTGCCGATTGTGGTTTGTAGTTCCAAAAATCAAGAAATCGATCGTTTGTGGGCAATGAGACAAGGTGCAGATGCTTATATAACCAAACCTTACACCCGCGAACTTCTCTTACGTACTATTAAATCAGTGGTAATTTGAATCAATGACTAGTACAAACATTACTCTTTCTTCAAAACCAACTTTAAATAACTTGGCAGATGGTTATCTAAAGTTTCAGCTAAATCAACAAACTACTGCTGTTTTATCAATGAGGCATACACAAGAAGCAATTATTGTGCCTGTTGAATCTATTACTTCGATGCCCAATATGCCGCCCTGCATTTTAGGATTAATGAATTGGCGGAGTCGGATAATTTGGGTTGTTGATTTGCCAAGAATGCTCAATTTAGAATCCCTAGATTATCGACTACGACAATACAATGTAATCGTTATTCAAGTGGAATCATTGGTGTTAGGCTTAGTTGTGCAAGAAATAAAAGGTACAACCAAGTTCATCGTTGATGATATTCATTCTCCTATCGGACAAGTGGCATCTAGTTTAGTTCCTTATTTATGTGGGTGCGTTGTGCAAGAGGAAGAAATATTACTGGTATTAGATGGACAGGCAATTGTACAGTCTTCTATTCTCCGCAGTGATTAGGGTGTACTACTAAAAAAAGATTTTTAGTATTCTTATTCACATACTTAGGAGAACTACTTTTATGTTTAATAAAACCAACACGAATCAAGGTAATGACGCTCAAAATCGAGCATCACTGATTTCATCTCAAAAAGGTATTGGAACTGTTGTAAAGCTACCAACTAAGCTGACTACTGAAACTGGTAATAATTCTTCTTTGAATCAGGCTATTGCCTATTTTACAAAGCTGGGATTGGTTAAGAAAGCGACTATTTTAGCGATCGCAATCGGTACAATACCAGTATTGACCATCGGCGCGATCGCTTTTGGTTTTGTCAATAAGTCGGTTACTAAGCAAATTACTCAATCTCAACAAGCTGAAGCAACAGGTTTAAGTGATAAAGTTAACCGCTTCATGCTAGGGCGCTACGGAGATATTCAGGTAATATCAAGTTTGCCTTTTTTGGCAAATCCCCAAAGTAGTGTCAGTACTCTAGATAAGCAAGCAGTTTTAAATCGCATTGTCGAAGTTTACAAAGCTTATGACAGTGTTGCTGTTTTTGATCGCCAAGGTAACTTGATTGTCCAATCTACAGGCGAACCCCTGGAAAATCAAAAAGACCGTACCTATTTTCAAGACGCTTTACAAAAAGATACTCCTGTCATTAGCAAGCCGGAAGCAGCAAAAAATACTGGTGTCGTCAGTATTTATCTAGCTGCACCCGTGAAAGAGACAAGGACGGGTCAAACTATTGGCGTGGTACAAGCACGTATGCCCGTAAAATCTTTAGAGGAAGTAATCAAAAACTACGTAGGCAAGGGACAACAATACCATTTACTCGATGGTTCGGGAAAAGTTTTATTGAGTCCACAACAGGCATTATTAGGGAAAGAGGCAAAGGGAGAGTATTCTAATTTACCGAAACTGCTGGCAGCCAAAAAGCTAGATAGTTTTATAGAAGTTCCAAAAACTCAGAAAAAACAAGAACTAGTTAGCTATGTACCAGCGAGTACGATAGATAGCTTACCTGATTTAAACTGGCAAGTACTTTTATCTACAGATACAGCAACTGTATTTGAGCCACAAAGACAATTATTGTGGATTTTCAGCATTGGTACAGTACTGACAGCATTGATTGTCGGTGCGATCGCATCTCGATTAGCTAAAGTTACTACACAGCCAATTCTCAATGCAAGTGCGGCATTAGCGAAGTTAGGTCAAGGTAAATTCAATACCCGTCTGGAAATCGAAAGAGAAGACGAATTAGGGTTATTGAGTGCAAATATCAACCTTATGGCCGAACAATTGCAGGTCTTAAAGGAACAGGAACTAGACGTTGAAGGGCAATCTAGAAATGTTGCAGTAATCGGTTCTGACGACGAACGGCATCAAAACGAAACATTGCAACAGCAACTTTTACAACTGCTCAACGACGTAGAAGGTGCAGCCAGAGGCGACTTAACAGTACGTGCAGACGTGACGGCTGGGGAAATAGGCACTGTTGCCGACTTTTTCAACTCCATTGTCGAAAGTCTGCGGGATATTGTTACCCAAGTTCAAGAAGCTGCTACCCATGTGAATAGTGCTATTGGCTCTAACGAAGGAGCCATCCGCCATCTCGCAGAGGAAGCACTTACACAAGCTGCTGAAATCAACCATACCCTTGATGCTGTTGACCAAATGACGCAATCAATGCAAGCCGTAGCCGAAAACGCCGAAAAAGCTGCCTTTGTTGCCAATCACGCCGCTCACACCGCTACCAAGAGTGGACACGCAATGGATTTGACAGTACAAAATATTCTGTCTCTGCGCGAAACCGTTGGGGAAACTGCTAAAAAAGTGAAACGCTTGGGAGAGTCTTCGCAACAAATTTCTCGTGTAGTCTCCTTGATTAACCAAATTGCCATCCAAACCAACTTACTTGCTATTAACGCCGGCATTGAAGCAGCGCGTGCAGGTGAAGAAGGTCAAGGTTTTGCCGTCGTCGCTGAAGAAGTCGGCGAATTAGCAGTCCGAAGTGCCGCAGCAACCCAAGAAATTGAACAAATTGTTGAAAATATCCAACGAGAAACCAGCGAAGTAGTGCAAGCAATGGAAATAGGCACTACCCAAGTGGTGGAAGGCACACGCATCGTCGAGGAGGCTAAACAGAGTCTGAGTGAAATTTTGGATGTATCGTGTCAAATTGACTTCTTAGTGCAGTCAATTTCCACTGCAACTGCGTCTCAGGTAGAAACATCGCAAAGTGTCAGCCAATTGATGAAAGATATCGCTGCTACATCACAACGCACCAGCGATTCTTCTCGCCAAGTTTCCGAATCTTTGCAACAAACCGCCGAGATTTCCCAACAGTTGCAAGAGACTGTCGAGACTTTCAAGGTTAGTTAAGTTTGTCATTTGTTATTTGGGCCATCACTAAATTTATGGGGCATTAATTACGAATTACGAATTACGAACTACGAATTGGAGCGAAGCGACTTGACCAATGACTAAGGATAAAAACTATGCTACAAGACAAAGAATTAGAAATCCAGATGCAGTTTCTGGAAGAAGCAACTGATTATTTAAATACCTTAGAAGGGGTATTGCTGGAAATCGATACTACTAACCGCATCGATTTGGATAAAATTAATGCTGCACTCCGGGCTGCTCATTCTATCAAAGGTGGCGCGGGGATGATGGGGTTTAGATCGTTAAGTGATTTATCTCATCGTCTGGAAGATTCTTTTAAAGTTTTAAAAACTAAAAAAAATTCTTTAGAAATTGATACTCAGTTGCAAAGTTTATTGCTATCTGGAGTTGATTGGCTACGTCAGATTGTAGAATTGCTTGCAGAAGGAAATGTTGTTGAAGATGCGTGGTTAGCAACCTTTTGTTATCCAATTTTTGATGAGTTGCACGATCGCTTGGGCGATCCCACCCCGGAAGATGCTTCCACCATGCTATCCCCTGAGGATGGGCAAGACGTTATCCCTTTGCTATTTGGCACAGAAGTAGAAGAGTGTTTGCAGCGTCTAGAATCTATATTGGCAGATAGCGAACAGCCCGGTTTGCATGAAGAAATTGTCATCATGGCGGCTGAATTGGGCGGTTTAGGGGAAATGCTTCAGTTGGCAGCTTTTACCAAGCTTTGTGAGTCAGTAACGCAGCAATTAGAAACTGTGAGCAGCGATTGCATTCCCGAAATTGCTCAGTTAGCATTGCAAGCATGGCGGCGATCGCAAGCTTTGATATTGACAAATCAATTAGATAATTTACCTACAGAAATTGAGTTGGGTAGTTACACGCGATCGCAACCATTATTACCAGCAGAAGTAATACCAAAGTTGATTGCCACAGATACAGCTAACACAGATATGATTGACACATCTGTTTGGCAAGCCGAAATCACTCCAGAAACTTGGATTAAAGATGAAGCAATCGCAGCTAATTTCACGTTTGTGGACGCAGAATTTGCTGATGATGTAAATGGTGTCAATGTCACTGAACACAATACGATATTTACTAAAGAAAATAATCCTCCAGATGGCAGATTTACCGAAAATAAGGGAGAGCAAGTTGGCATTGCGAAAGATCGGGAAATCCATGAAAATACCGTCCGAGTTCCTAGCAAACAACTAGAGCAAATTAATGATTTATTTGGTGAGTTGATTGTTCAGCGCAATGGATTAAACTCCCATCTAGAAAGATTACGTAAACTTGTTCGTAACCTCAACCAGCGAGTCCAAGTTCTCGATCGCGAAAATCAAGATTTACGTATAGCTTACGACAAAATTTCTACTCAAGCTACTGGGGTGAGAGTGCAAGCTGAAAATGATCAGCAAACACAAGATACAGATAGGGGATTTGATGCCTTAGAAATGGATCGCTATAACGATTTAAACCTGCGATCGCAGGAAGTTATGGAAACCATTGTTCAAGTTCAGGAAGTCACAACTGATGTGCAACTCAGTGTTGATGATACCGACCAAATTGCTCGTAAACTCAACAAAACATCGAAACAGTTACAGACTAAACTAAATCACATCAGGATGCGACCACTGTCTGATTTAGTCGAACGTTTTCCTAGAGCTTTGCGCGATTTAAATGTCGAGTATGGAAAAAATGTCCAGTTAAAAATTGAAGGTGGCAACACTTTAATTGAACGCAGCATTTTAGAAGCATTAAACGAACCTTTAATGCACCTATTAAGGAACGCCTTTGATCATGGTATCGAAGACTCTGCCACCCGCCGCCTTCTGGGTAAACCAGAACAGGGATTAATTGAAATTAAAGCTACCCACCGCAGTAATCGCACCCTGATTACTATCCGTGATGATGGTTGGGGCATTTCTCTAGAGAAAATTCGCACCCGCGCTTTAGCGATGGGATTAGATGCTTCTCTACTGGCTAATGCTAGTGATGAAGAACTATTATCACTCATTTTTGAAGCAGGTTTTACTACCTCCGAGCAAGTGACAGCATTATCTGGCCGCGGTGTCGGTATGGATGTAGTTCGTAACAACCTCAAACTAATTCGAGGAGATGTCAAAGTTGATACGGAACCAGGAGTTGGTACTACCTTTACCTTATCAGTGCCATTTACACTTTCCGTTGCACGAGTTCTGCTGGTAGAAATTAACAAGATTTTATTGGCATTTCCTACAGATGTCATTTCAGAAATATCTTTACTCCAAGACGAGCAAATTTTGCAAATGGCAGGTAGCGAAGTTCTGAATTGGCAAGGAAATATGTTACCACTAATTCGCCTGACTCGTTATTTAGAGTTTAATTGCTTGCGTTATGATAGCCCAGAGTTGGAGATTCCGGCAGCAATTAATAGTAACAGTGTGTTAGTAGTCAAAGGCAATAATCAGCTAGTAGCAATTCAAATAGACCGTTGTTGGGGTGAACAAGAAGTTGCTGTTCGTCAAGTTGAGGGAAATATACCTTTACCTGAAGGCTTCAGTAATTGCACAATTTACGGTGATGGTCGAGTAGTGCCACTAGTTAATGTTAATGAGTTGCTGTATTGGATTGCTACAAATCGGCGGACTTCTAGAGGTACTCAATTACCATCGGCAAGGTTAAAAACACCGTTCCTGATATTTGATGAAGAAAAAATATCAGCAGCATCTGTTAAGCAGAAAGGCACAATTTTGATCGTAGATGATTCAATTAATGTTCGCCGCTTCTTAGCTCTGACTCTAGAAAAAGGCGGGTATCAAGTAGAGCAAGCTAAAGATGGTCAAGATGCTTTAGAAAAACTCCATAGTGGATTGAGAGTTGAGGCGGTAATTTGTGATATTGAAATGCCTCGTTTAGATGGTTATGGCTTTTTAGGTAAGGTGAATTCAGATGTTGAGACAAAAAATATTCCAGTTGCGATGCTGACTTCTCGTAGCAGTAACAAACATCGGCAATTGGCGATGCAATTGGGGGCACGGGCTTACTTTTCTAAACCTTATAACGAACAAGAATTACTGCAAACGCTGGAGGAAATAATTCGTAATGTTGCAGAGAATGCAGCGTCTAATTAATAATTCATAATTTGCAATCATTAATTGAATTGGTATTAGTATCCTGGCGACTAGAAGTCGCGTTTTTAGCCGCCGCAGGAATTGTAGAGTTTAGTGATTATTTTAACGTGAGTTCGACGAACCTCTCCCTTCCAGCTTCCCTCTCCGAAACGGAAAGGGAGGAGTAGCGAAAAATTCAGCTTTTTGCTCCCCTCTCCGTGTCGGAGCTACCGTGTATACACAAGTCTTAAAAACCTAACTTGATAAGACTTTCCTCGTTCCTCGTTCCCAGTCTCCGACTGGGAATGCATTCATTGAGTCTCTGACTCAATGAAACGAGAGAAGAATGGAAAATCAAACTTTTTTTGACTTGTGTATACACCGTAGCCGTGTCGGAGAGGGGCTGGGGGAGAGGTCAAATAAGACTTGTCGAACTCACGTTAATTTGAATTATGAAAAAGTAAAAAATGTGCGGTGTCCAGATGCCCGACTTCTTTGAGAAGTCGGGTATCTAATTTTTAATGAATGATTTAGGATTGCCCTATCAAATGTTTGAATAAAAGCTTGAATTACGTATAAGTTGTATAATCTCCACCTAAAACATTCTCAAGTTATAGATGATGTTTGACATCTTTACTTAAAAAGATACAAAACATATTTGATTTATTCTACTAAAACAGAAAATATCAACTATGAATTGAGGAGTTTTACGCATGAGTGCAACCTTCATGAGGAGTCCTAAGTTTCGCAATGCCCAATGGGTAAGCTTTGTTGGTGGAGAAGGGATTGTACGCAGCTACACACCTGAATATGGTACATGGACTTATCTCATTGAGATGGCATTAGGGCTAGAGCCTGACTTTGGCAGAGTTGGTGCAGAAACGATGATACTCCTTCCCGAAGCAGATTTACTTACGACATACAGCGAATTTCAAGCTGGTAAAGTAAATAATCGAAGTCTCAAACCCCAGCATGAAGGCTGTTTTACTTCTGTTAGCGCAGTGGGGCGTAGCTAATTCTGACTTCTTAATTCTGCTGTAAGTAAGTTTTTGATCGGGAGGATAAGGAGGTTGAAAATGTTTAAATCTACCGATTTAATTCGGGGTAAAATCTACTCTTGCCGAGGGTAACAAATCAAATTTAGCTATCAATCTCGTAATCAGAGATTCTTTTTTGTAAACAGTAGTGGTAAGCGCTTGATGTTTAGATCCAATTTCATTCAGCGAGAACTTTATGAAATCAAAATACTAGCAGAACAGTAGGGAAAGCTTCATGTAGCAAGACAACTCTGATTTAGTCAAAGTCCCTACCATTCTCGCTCGGAGAGTTTTTTTATCGGCAACAATAAACTAGCTTCAATCTCCTGTCGCACAATGCCTGTTACCTCACAGTTGCTATTAAGGCAATCGAGAAGCAACTGATTGGCATCGTAATATTGTTGCAATACTTTCTCTTGCTTTGGGCTGAAGTGCCAGTCATGCTTAATGTTTCGATGCTTTAAAAATTTTTGCAAATATGGATCTTCAGCAACTAGCGCATCAATTTCTTGCTTCATCAACAGTACCAAAAAATCTGCATTCCGTAGCATGGCAACCGTTAACAAAAAGATTTCACGCCATCTAGGTTCAGTAATATGAGTCACCAGAAGTTCTAACGGTTGTTTTAATGCTTGTAAATTATAACTGCCTACGATTTTTCGAGCAGTCAGGTATTCTTGAAACGTCAAATAAGAGAAAGAAAAAATTCCCCGCACTCGTTCTGCTAGTAATCCATGTTGCAACTCTATCGCCTGAAGTACCCCTTCACTATCTAATTGCAATTCCTCTGGTTCTGTGGAAGCATTCGGCAAATCACCGATATAATCGCTAATGTGTTGCTCTCAAATGCCTGTTTTTGTTTATCCTGGATGTTCGTTTTCGTAACTGCTGTAAACCACTTCTGAGCAAAAGCAACAATTTGATCTTGACTAAAAGGGGCAATTTCAACATCTGTAAAGCGTCTAAGGTTGAAAGCTTTAGCTGCCGTGCGACAGGTGACGACAAACATATTCTTTTGATATTTTTCAGATAGTCTGCGAATCTCATTGACGACACCAATGCTCTGTTGATGGAGTACTTCATCTAATCCATCCAGCAATAGCAACACTCTGCCCTCCAACAACAAAGTTTCCAGCACAGATGGATCTGAAATTCCACAGTTAAGGAATTCTTTGCGAATATAGTTCAGTAAATAGAACTCTCCTGCAACTCTCGTTTCGTCGGCAAAATCTCTTAAGGTGACAAAAATAGTCACCCGATTTGCAGCAAATCTCCCTCGGTTGCATTGAATCGCCAGATGTTGTAAAAAAGTGGTTTTACCTGCTCCCGGTTTACCCAACACCCGCAGCTTTGAATAAGTTTGAACTGCTGCGATTCCTGCCATTTGTGTTTGGGATACTTCATCTAAACCAAAGCGCTCGAATTCTTTTGATGTAAACTTTTGCAAATCAGCAAACTCTAACCACTGAAGGCTGGCAATCTCCTCCAAAATGTTGACATCGATGTAAATGTCGTCCATTCTAACGGGGTGACTAACATCTAATAACTGCAAAGTGCCGCACTGGTCTTGAATTTTGTTAAAGCGTTGCGATCGCACAAATTGTACTAGAGCATCAATATCTAAAAATTCAGCAGCACCAAGTTCTTTTGATTCGCTTAATTCTTCTGGAGGATTAGCCGCAATCTCACGCCAATTCAACGACAACACAGAACAAATTTCTATAAATATATGACGTTCAACGGGACGCCCAGTAAAAAACCGCCAAATTGGTTGGCGAGTCTTTAAGTTGACTTCAAAAGCCAAGTTGTCTTGTGTCCACCCTTTATGAGCGAACGCTTTTTTGGCTTGTTCAATCCCGGTAACTGATGCTTCGAGCGATCGCTTGACCATAGGAGCTTACACACATCAGATAAAAATTCTTCGAGTTGACATTATTGCAACATACAGTTTTGGAAGTACTTAGAAACTATTTGAGTTATTTTTGCTATTTTTAAATACTAATGATTTCACTTAAAGCATCTTCAGCCAATATCCTGTGATTATGTTATTCTCAGTAGAATCTGAAGCAGAAAGTAGTTTTTATGACTTTATGTTTAAAGTCATGGGAAGTTTTTTTATATCTAGTAGCTGTAGTGCTACGGTAAGTTAAAACTTTATCGTACATTGAATACTTATAACAACTATTGTAGCACTTCTGTACCCGCATTTCTCACAAGCTCCCCTGCTCCCTTCGCGGGTGAAGTAATGAGTAATGAGTAAAGAATCTTACTTATTACTCATTACTTATTACTCATTACTTATTTAATTAATGAGATGTGGTGAGAAATTCAGGTGTAGACTTGTCTATAAAATCCATAAAGTTAGCTTGTTATATTTAATATTTAATATTTAAATGACTCATAGCATTTCCTAAGCAGCAGAGTTACACCCAAATCTTTTTTACCAAGTTTAGTACCTTTGAAAACGTATCTGACTAGGTACGGAACTGCTATAGCTTAAGAAGTAAAGAGTAAAAAGATCATTCCCCGTAAATAAATTTAGGGGATTTGATAAGGATGCATTTTTTTTACAGGCGCGATAAGTTTTTTCACTATCAGCATTAAAGATTGGCAAGATTGCAATTGTTGTTATGCTTCCAGTTTAAAATCCTTTGCCTCAAATTATGTCTTTGCCATTCTCCTCCTGCCCCCACACAGAGTTAACATAATCTCAGGTCGCCTAGTGGATGCTGAAAATGATTGACCTCTACGACTTTGAAGATGATGAGTTTGATTTTGAGGATGAAGATTTCTTAAACATAAAACCCATCAGCCAAATGACTGAAGGGGAAAAGCTACAGAGGTTTAAGCGGTTCTTCGACAGCAGTAGCCGTGCGATGTTGCAAGATTGTCTATTTCGCATCGTCAATTACGAAGATGGTACAGGGACGTTAGAGATTCTTTGCCCTAATGAAATTGTCAGGCAACGCCTTTCTAAGAAAAAGCGCAAAATTACCAACAATATCAACACCTGCTGGAGCCATATTAGATGGTTTTCGCTATGTGTCCAGCAAGATAGTGAGTTGGATTGTCAAAAGTTTACCCGTAACGGTGATTTGGTGACATCTTAGCTGGAAATTGGGTGCAAAAAGGAGAACCCATACCCATTAACAAATGACAAATGACAAATGACTAAAAAACAAAAATTTCCTTACCTAGTTGGTTCTAAGTGGACGGCACAGCAAAAAGTTGATGGCTGGCGGCACTTCCAAGTTGTCAATCGTAAAAATCAGGCTAACTGGGTTTATGCCGAAATGGTTGCTGCTTGTGATCCGAAAGTCCGTTTCTGGATAAATGCCAAATTATTACAAGATAATTCCCAGTGGCAAGCTGGCTGGCAAACATTACAGGAAATCCACGGAGTTGAAACTGAGGTGTCTTAATTAGCCTTGTTCCCAGTCTCTGGCTGGGAATGCCCATTAAGAGGGCTGCCGCCTCCTAAATTTGGTAATTTAATAAATTTTTACAAAAACTGAATAACTTACTCTCAAGCAGCAATTAAATGGTTGTGACTACAGACTGAAAACTGGCAATTTATCTGCGATACCTTTGGTGAGCTACGCTAACGCAAATTCCAGTAGTATTTCCAGCATCAGTCTGCATATACCTCTCTTTACCCTTAACGCAGCGCCCCAATGGTTTGAAAACACGTTGTAAAAACATCAACTAATTCTATGAAAAGCATTTAAAAAAGACGATTTCAGCTTTTTATATTTTGTAACTACTTTTATAAAAACAAGTAATAAAAATTTTTTATTACCTCTTTTGAGAGTTTTTAAAGTCTTTAAGGTTCATAAAAACCCAAATAAGTCTAATTAAGATTTAATTCATCGGATAAGACCGTTTTCCAAATTAAGAGCCACTTTCTTTTCTATGTAATTTGCCCAATAATGACATTCACAGACCTCACGCATCGCCATCTCAGGACAGGTGAAGGCAAATGTTTGAGCCACAAGTTTGACAAGTAGCTATAAGAGGCAAATAAAAAGTGAAACTAGCAGTCTACGGAAAAGGTGGTATCGGTAAATCCACAACTAGCTGTAACATATCAGTCGCCCTAGCTAAACGTGGCAAAAAAGTGCTGCAAATTGGTTGCGACCCCAAACATGACAGTACCTTTACCCTGACTGGGTTTTTGATTCCGACAATTATCGACACCCTCCAAGAAAAGGACTATCACTACGAAGATGTTTGGCCGGAAGATGTAATTTATAAAGGCTATGGCGGTGTGGATTGCGTAGAAGCTGGTGGGCCACCTGCGGGTGCTGGATGCGGTGGATACGTAGTTGGTGAAACCGTAAAATTACTTAAAGAACTCAACGCCTTTGATGAATACGATGTAATTCTCTTTGACGTTCTGGGTGACGTAGTTTGCGGTGGTTTTGCAGCACCACTCAACTATGCAGATTACTGCCTGATCGTTACAGACAACGGCTTTGATGCTTTATTTGCTGCTAATCGGATCGCTGCTTCAGTGCGCGAAAAAGCAAGAACTCACCCACTGCGTTTAGCTGGGTTAATTGGCAACCGCACCTCCAAACGCGACTTGATTGAAAAATATATAGAAGCTGTGCCCATGCCAGTTCTAGAAGTTTTACCTTTAATTGAAGATATCCGTGTTTCCCGTGTGAAAGGCAAAACTTTGTTTGAAATGGCAGAGCAAGATCCTTCCCTAGACTACGTTTGCGACTACTATCTCAACATTGCCGACCAAATTCTAGCGCGTCCTGAAGGTGTTGTACCTAATGACACACCAGATCGGGAGTTGTTCTCTTTGTTATCCGATTTTTATCTAAATCCGGGTAAACCCCAGGTTCCTAATTCAGAAGAGGAACTAGACTTGATGATTGTATAAATCACCAAGTTCTCAGGATGGGGGACAATAACATGGCATTCTTTCACAGCTTTACGGATTCAATAAAGCAAAAGTGGTTGCAATTTTTCCAGAGTAATCGAGACTGGATTACCCTACACATGGAAGTGGAGTCAGTGTACACCCCTGATGGCGGGAAGCGACCACCTTCTTACCTCATCCTGGGAGTTCTTAACGCCCTAGAGCCAAAACTAGCACAGTTAATGTTGCCCTTTGCCAAACTCAATCCTGATGCCGATACCTTGATTGAAGTGCTGGATTTGCATTTTGACCCAGATTTAGTTCTCGGTAATCGCTTTGTTGGCAACCCAGAAGTAGAGAGATTCATAGAAGAAGCAGTAGCTGTCATCGACGAAAAGCCTGAAGAAGAAACATTGGCACATTCTCATACAAATGGCTTTGCGGCGGTGGCGGTAGTTCAGGAGTTCACAATAGTGGATTCTGACGATCCAATGCTGGAAATCAGCGAGTTAGAGGAAACCGAAGATGCCTTTGGCGATATTTCCTTAACCAACGGACACGACTCAAAAGATCAGTCTCTCGAAACCTCTAGTTTAGAAGCAGATGAGTTTGGGGAAATTGCCTTCGATGCAGATGCAACAGCTGTAATGGAAATAAAGCTGGATGAAGACGAGGGGCTTGAAGATAGTCCAATAGATGAGAATGCGTTTAAAGACGTGTTGTCAGATGTCTGGGGTGATGAAACAGCTTTACAAAAGGCTGAAGAAAGTAACGATTTTTTAGGGGAAGAACTGCCAGCAGGCGTTTTTGATGAATCAGAAATTGCCCGTCTCTTCCCCAACGCTTAATTATTGCCATTCCTCGCAATTTTAAGTTTTAGATTTGGGGTTTTGGATGAGGAATTAGGGAAATTGTCGTTAGACAGAGGATACTTTTGTTGTCCCAGTCTTCAATCCAAAATTATCAATCTAAAATCTAAAATTGGTTGACCTGCCATTAAATATCAAGGGGAGAAAAAACCAAAATGACTATCGCTCAACAACCAGAAGCTTTAAGCTTTGAATGTGAAACCGGGAATTACCATACCTTTTGCCCAATTAGCTGCGTGGCATGGTTATACCAAAAAATTGAAGATAGCTTCTTTTGGTGATTGGGACAAAAACTTGTGGCTACTTCCTGCAAAACGCGATGGGGGTAATGATTTTTGCTGAACCCCGCTATGCAATGGCAGAGTTGGAAGAGGGCGATATTTCCGCACAACTGAGTGATTATGAAGAGTTAAAGCGGTTGTGCTTGCAAATTAAACGCGATCGCAATCCTAGTGTAATTGTCTGGATTGGCACTTGCACCACCGAAATTATCAAAACAGATTTGGAAGGCTTGGCACCAAAACTAGAATCTGAGATTGGAATTCCCATCGTTGTAGCGCGGGCAAATGGTCTAGATTACGCCTTCACCCAAGGGGAAGACACCGTATTAGCAGCTATGGCTAACCGTTGCCCTGATAAGGCTCCTGTGGCGGAAACAGAGAAAATTGAACGAAATGCGATCGCTAAATTGCTCAACTTCGGTAAAAAGAAAGAAGATGTTGCCCAAGATGAATCTGAGTATGTAGATCATCCACCCTTAGTTCTCTTTGGCTCCCTTCCCGACCCCGTAGTTACTCAGTTAACCTTGGAACTGAAGAAACAAGGAATCAAAGTTTCTGGCTGGCTACCCGCGAAGCGCTTCACAGAAATGCCAGTACTGGAAGAAGGGTATTACGTCGCTGGTGTCAACCCCTTCCTCAGCCGCACAGCTACCACTTTAATGCGCCGCCGTAAGTGTAAACTCATTGGCGCACCCTTCCCCATTGGCCCCGATGGAACCCGCGCTTGGATTGAGAAAATCTGCTCGGTGTTTGGTATTACTCCCAAGGGTTTGGATGAACGGGAAGCCCAAATTTGGGCAGGTTTGGAAGATTACGTGAAACTGATTCGCGGTAAGTCTGTATTCTTCATGGGTGATAACTTGTTGGAAATTTCCCAAGCAAGATTCTTAATCCGTTGTGGGATGACTGTTCACGAAATCGGCATTCCCTACATGGATAAGCGTTATCAAGCTGCTGAGTTGGCGCTGTTGGAGAAAACTTGCCAGGAAATGAATTCACCTCTGCCAAGGATTGTAGAGAAGCCGGATAATTACAATCAACTTCAGCGGATTTATGCGTTGAAACCAGATTTGGTAATTACTGGTATGGCGCACGCTAATCCGTTAGAAGCACGGGGTATTAATACAAAGTGGTCTGTGGAGTTCACTTTTGCTCAAATTCACGGCTTTACGAATGCGCGTGACATGTTAGAGTTGGTGACTCGTCCGCTACGTCGGAATAATGATTTGAAAGATTTGGGTTGGGATAAGTTGGTGAGAGAAGAAGCGAAGATTTAAATTTGGGTTTGGATTGAGCAACAGCATATAATTAAGGCGAACCCAAAAAGTTCGCCTTTTTTGTCTCACAAAGGCGCAAAGTGAGAGCTACTATAAATAGTTACAATCAAGTAGATATAGCTGAATAGACAGGATAATTTAGGATATGATGTGATGCCTGAAATTTGTCGTTTTTTAGGGATTATCATTACTATGTACTATAACGACCATCCGCCCCCTCATTTCCATGTCCGCTACAATAAGTAAAAGGCAATTATTGATATAGAAACCTTATCAATTTTAGAAGGCAAACTCACTCCTAGAGTTCTTGGTTTAGTAATTGAATGGGCAGCTATGCACCAATCAGAACTTAGAGAAAACTGGCAATTGGCAAGACAAAATAATCCCTTAGAAAAAATTCAACCATTAGAGTGAATTATGCTTAAAGATATTATAGAAGTTATTGCTCACGATAACTATCAACTCTTTTTGAAGTTTGAAGACGGAAAAGAAGGTATTGTTGATGTTAACCAGTTAATCGAATTTACAGGAATTTTTGCACCTTTAAAAGATTTAAACTATTTTAAAACTGTTAAACTTAACGCTGAATGGGGAACAATTCACTGGGATAATGGCGCAGATTTAGACCCAGATGTTCTTTATTCTGTGGTTACTAACCAATCTATTCCCACCTATAAAAATCTGGAAGAATATGAAAAAAGTTGTAATTAAAATAGAAGCAATTTCAGAAGTCGGTGATTTATTAAAGCCTAGTAATTTTTTTCAGTAACTAAATTAGATGATGTAGCAGGTTGCTTAAAATATCGAGGAGAACCTAAAACTTTTGGGGATATGGATAATGCAATTCGCCAAGGTGTAGAGAAATAATGGCATTATTGCGGTTGATACGTTTTTATAGGTTGCTTCGTATTAATTACAATTATAAGTTTTACTGTCAACTCTAACCGTTATTCCAACCTGCTGAATAGGAACTGCTTCTAATAGATTTTTACACGTTTCTTTAGCTATTTGTTCAGATGATTTTTCAAAAAATAGGTAACTGCCCAGGTAGGAAAGTCAGGGATATTCCCGTGAAGGGAGGAAAGATGGTAATGTTCAAGAATGAGTCCAGAAGAAAAAGATCAAAAAATAGAAAGGCTAGAGCTAGAGGTTAAGGCACTGCTGGAAAGGATAGCAGAGCTAGAGAGAAGTTTGGGACTAGATAGCCAAACAAGTTCAAAACCACCAGCCAGCGACGGACTCAAAAAGTCAAATCAAATACGGACAAAAAGTTTAAGAGAAAAAGGGAAGCGGCCATCAGGGGGGCAGATAGGTCATCCAGGGCAGACATTAAAACAAGTATTAGAGCCAGAGAAAATAGTAGAACATCCAACACCATGCTCATGTCCTGGATGTGGAAGTGATATTGGGGATGTAGGAATCAAAAAAATCATCAAGCGACAAGTATTTGATATACCAGCCCCACGCATCATCGTCACAGAACACAGAGTGGCAGTCAAAGAATGTCCAGAATGTAAAACTCTCCTACAAGGTAGTTTTCCAGAATCTGTCACAGCACCAGTACAGTATGGAGCCAGAATTAGAGCAGTTGCAGCTTATCTAAATCATCAACACTTTATTCCCGAAGACCGATTGAGTGAAGTGCTGCTAGATTTATTTGGTTGCCGAATGACACCAGGGACAATCGCAAAGACAACTTTGACTCTGGCTCAAATCATAGAACCAGTAGTAGCAGAGATGGCCTCTGAGGTAAAAGCAGCAGCAGTTAAACATTTAGACGAGACTTTCTTTGAGGATTGGTGGTAAAACCAATTGGCTGCACGTGGTTGCCACTAAAACACAAACTTGGTATCGAGTTTCTCCTCAACGTAAAGACATAGAAGTATTAGCTGATATCAAGGGTGTAGTAGTCCACGACCATTGGAAACCCTATTATCAACTCCTTGATGTCAATCACGCTTTGTGTAATGCCCATCATCTTCGAGAACTCAAAGCAATAGATGAAATCGAGCAAGAACCTTGGGCTAAATCCATGAACAAGTTGTTGCTTTTAGCTTGCAATTACAAGCATCGTTATCAATCAGGTATTCCCAAAAATGTTGTTGCTCGTCTGACTCAACTGTACGAGCAAATTCTACAACGAGGGCTGAGTTTTCACTCCTCTCAATCACCCCTAATCCGCAAAGGTAATCGTGGGCGGGTGAAACGACGTGTTGGTCATAACTTGTTGTTGCGGCTTCAAATTTTCAGAGTGATGTTTTACGGTTTCTGACACAACCTGATGTTCCCTTTACCAATAATCAGGCAGAACGTGACTTGCGGATGATGAAATGTAAGCAGAAGATTTCCGGTGGGTTTTCGCTCCTTCGAGTTTGCGGTTTCATTCGCTAATATCCGTTATGCATCTTTCCACTGCTTCTAAGCAGGGTCTTAACTTATTGGAAGTTATTACTCAGGCGCTACTTGGTAATGTCTCTGTTTTTCTCGCCTCAATTACTACTAGCTAGGCAGTTACAAAATAGTTTGTTTACCATGCTTGATAATACACTAAAGGCTAAAATGCCCAAAACAATGCGAATTTTTGTGTTCAAATTAACTTAATTAATCTCTAATTATCGATGAATTAATAGTTGCTTGATACTTGACATTATCAGCTAACTTTTAACGTTTAAAGAGCTAAAACTCCTCTAATTCTATTCAATTTCTATAGGTGTAAGTAAAAAAATAAAACTCATTATAAACGATAGAAAATTTATGCTTTCGCTTACCCAATTTTTGGGCATACATAAACGAGAACCATTGGCTATTTTAAATAAACTAGGACAATCATAAAAAGAATCGCTCCCAAAAATAATTGATAATGGAAGAATAATGGACTTTAATAATTGTTCTGATATTGCCCATACAAACATAAAAAAGATAATATATAATATTCCAATTAATATGAAATTATTCTTAACCTCTTTTGGAAGACCGTTAAGCACCGAATCCCTTACTGCTATTACTCTTATTTTCTTTTGAGGAGAGGACATTGTTCTTGTGGTGAATCTCTATTTAGAGATTCCAAAAAAGCTTTGATTTTATTGGAACGATGGTAAGTTGCTCCGTCCCAAAAAATCAGTAATCTTTTGAAGCTTTAGTTTTAATATTCAGTTTTCCTTTGCGCCATTTGTCCACGCTTTTTTTAACTGCTTCTATTTCTGCAAAATCTACTTGCACAGTTGCCGTTTCAAATTCAACACCCAAAGCGGTGCTGACTTCGAGAATTTCTACAAAACTGGCACATTGATAATCTGTATCCTCATATTCTTTCACTCTTTGTTCATCAATTCCTAATATATCAGCAAGTTCTTGCTGACTAATTTTGGCTGCTATCCGAGCTTTAATTAAAGCATTTGGCAGCTTATTTAAAGAATCAACTTTAATTTTTAAAGGCTTGCTGGTATCGCAATTAATAAGTCTTTCGTATTCCGTGATTTCTGACTTTAGCTCGTCAACTTGACTTTGATATGAGTCTCGGTGAAGCTTCCATCGCTCTAGTTCTGCTTTCAAGTGTTCATTGCTATCCAATGACGCTATAGACTGTTCAAAGCGTTGCAGCCAATCTAAGGAATGTTGATATTGTTGCTCGTTTTTGATCATCATGGTTTCCACCTTTGTAAATCTATAGCAATAATTCCTTTGCGTGCATTCGTCCTGGTATCAAATTGAAAAAAATCTATGTAGGCTGTACCAGAATCATTAGCTGGATAATTTGACGGAAAGATTTCACCCTTATACTTAATTTTTTGTTCGGCACGCCGCAGCGCAAAATTAAATAAAATAGGAGCAATAAATTCTAGGTAATTTATATCAACTCCATTGTCCTCCCAACAGGCATCGAAGTCTCCAGGTTTTTGTTTACTGGTGACGAAACTACCATCAATATAAATAGTTCTACAGCCAGCTGCTGGGAGCATCCACTTTTGGAAGATATACAGATTTTAGGAGAAAATAACAGACAGAAAGAAGCGTGAACCAGGAATCATGAACCAGGATAAACAAGAACGGCTCAAAGCGTGCTTACAAGAAGTGGCAACATTGTTGTATGAAGAAGCAGACAAAAGTAAGCTAACAGACCTGGAAGGCATAGAAAAAACAGTTCGCAGTCAAATATTAGAACTAGTTAGCCCAGAAATAGCCCTTTTTTTATCGAACAAAAAACTGGAACAAAAGTAGGTAAAACCAGGAAAATTAAAAGCTTGGTGGGGGAACTGACTCTTAAAGCCAAACAGTTACAGAAACTGGGTTTGAAGCCCAGAAGTCGGTTAAGCCCATTACTTCAAAAGTGTTGTTTGAGGCTGTCAGCTAACGAATCATACCAAAAAGCAGAAATTGAAGTTGAGGCATTGACAGGAGTGAAAGTGGGTCACTCAACGCAACAAAAATTAGTACTGTCACAAGATTTTGAATTACCACTTGCAAAACAAGCAGTTTCAGAAGTCAGTGTAGATGGGGGAAAAGTCCGACTCCGGGGTAAACCGAAAGCCGGGTGTCACTGGCGAGACTATAAAACCGTAAGACTACAAGGAATTTACTATAGTGCGTTTTTTGATGACAACCAATCATTAGTTGATTATGTCAATAGCCAGCGTCTGGTTAACCCATTAGTATGCTTGGGGGATGGTCATGATGGCGTGTGGAATTTAGTCAAAGAGTTTGGTAAAACAGAGCATTTTCAGCGTTGGGAAATATTGGATTGGTATCACCTCAAAGAAAATCTCTACAAAATTGGCGGTTCTTTAAAGCGGCTTAAAGTTGCTGAAACTCTTTTGTGGCAAGGTCAAGTCGAAGAAACTAAAGCTTTATTTCATAATCGTCGAGGCAAACAAGTTAAGAACTTCATCGCTTATCTTGAAAAACATCGCTCTCGCATTGTCAACTACAGCTATTACCAGGCTGAACAACTTTGTTCTATTGGTTCTGGTGCAGTCGAGTCTGCTATTAAACAGATTGGAGCTAGGATGAAAATTTCTGGCGCACAATGGAATGTTGATAGTGTTAATCAAATCCTCTCAGTTCGTTGTGCTTATCTCAATGGTTTACTGGCTATTTGAGTATTTCTGCCAAAACTGGATGCTCCCAAATTTTGTACCTTCTTGCAGACAAAGAAGTGCAGTTGAAATTTCTTTTAATTCCAAGTAGCAATTTGCTCTAGCTACATAGGTTAAAAATATCGACGATAAATATTCATCAGCTACTTGAATATCTTGTTCTAATGCTATATCAAAGTAGCCAGTATAAGTATGTTGAGCCTCTAAAAATCGGTTAATAGCTAAATTCGCCATATTGACACGATTCTCAGGTTTAGTCATTGTAAAAGCATCACGCGCTAAATCAAGAGCAGCACGAAAATTAGCATAAACGGAAAGGTCAAATTTAAGATTGAGTTTATTGACATCTTCTTGTACAATTTTAAGGCGCTGTTCAATTTCCCCCAAGCGTTTAATTACAACGACGAATCCTATTACTGAAACACCCAGATTAAGAATACTTGCTGCTGAACCAAATTGAGAAAGTATTGTTGATGCTTGAGTTAAATAAGGTACTGTTTCACGTAACATAGCAACTATCTGCTTTGTACGAAAATCACGAATAACACCTCCAACACGTTCGTAGGCTTTAGTTTTTAAGCCTTCATTAATCCAGTCAGGAATTGAAAATGTTGCTGTAACTGTTTCCATAATTTTCTCTTATTTGCTAAAATTTCAACAGCGTGATGTCTGCTAGCTAGTCACTTCGATTCTGCACAGCAAATACCTGCGCTTTACTCAGTATTCCCAATTTGAGTTTTATTCTCTCTAATAGCGATCGCTCTTTTTGACGAACCACCCACGCCAACCAAGAAAAGCGATCGCTCAAATACAGCACTTCCGGCAGCTATGAGGTACATCCTCAAAGCTAAAAGCTATGTTAGGAGAGAGGCAATAAGAAAAACTGTATTGCATAATAGCGGGAAGCGCTGTATCATCTCAGTCAAACATAGTTACAATAAGGTAGTAAAGATAGGAGGAAATATGAATTATGCTTAGTGGAATTAAACAAAAAGCTATTGTAGGCAAAGATGGCAAGATTGAACTCTCAGCAACCGAACTACCAGAAGGAACAATTGTAGAAGTTATTGTGCTAGTTGAACCATCAACTGAAGAGGATGAAACTACTTATCTTTTGAAATCAGAGAATAACAAAAAATATCTGCTCAAAGCTTTGGAAAATGTAGAAAAAGGAAATCTAATTTATGTAGATTTAGATGAATATGAAAAAAATTACCTTTGAACCAGAAGCTTTTGAACAATTAGGTCAGTGGGCAACAGAAGACAAGAAAATTTTCAAAAAAATATTAGCACTGATTAGAGATATACAAAGAGAGCCTTTTGCAGGGATAGGGAAGCCAGAACCATTAAAATATGAACTACAAGGTTACTGGTCAAGGCGAATCACAGATGAACATAGATTAGTTTACAAAGTGCAAGAAGATTTATTGATTATTTTGACTTGTAAATATCATTATGAGCAATAAAGGTTATTGAGGCTGGGATATTGTTTTAGTTCAGGTGATCGCTCTTTTTTAACTAGAAGATGCAGAGCGATCGCAGATACAATCATAAGTAAAACGCAATCTGTTAAAAAATGGCTGAAATTATTGTCAAAAGCCTTAAAGGTGACTGTTGAACGCGGCTTGAAACTCACCCTTAACTAACAGCAAAGTCTGTATATTTACGCACAGAAGGTAACTGAAAACCTAAAACAATATCCTCTTTTGGGACACCTAATTCAACCAATTCATTAGCAATTCCTATCTCTGTCCCATCTTGCTGAATCCAGATTTTCTCGTCAATAATATCTAGATGGAGAACAGGCCCATATATGCGGTCTTGTTCGCGCCAACCTACATAAACTAATTGATAATGATCGTGTTCTGTATCATAAATTATCTGTGCTTGAATGCGATTATCCCAAACAATACTCGCGTGTTGTTGAAGCAAATCCTTAATATACTGTCGATATTCGTCTAGCTTTGCCATTGGGCGATCGCCTCCTGGTCAATATTATTAGAAGTGAAACGCAGAGGGGCGCAGAGGTAAGCGCAAAGTAGCGCAGAGGTTTTAGAGAATTTGTGACAAAAATTTGCGTGTTCTTTCTTCTTTGGGGTGGCTGAAAAATGCGTCAGGGGTGGCTGACTCGACGAGGGAACCGCTATCCATTAAAATAACTCGGTCGGCGACTTCACGAGCAAATCCAACTTCGTGGGTGACTACTACCATTGTCATCCCATCACGGGCTAGACCTCGCATTACATCCAAAACTTCGCGTACCATTTCTGGATCTAAGGCTGAGGTGGGTTCGTCAAAGAGCATAATTTTGGGTTGCATGGCTAAAGCACGTGCGATCGCTACTCGTTGCTGTTGTCCACCAGATAACTGTCCTGGATATTTTTGCGCCTGTTCTAAAATTCCTACTCTTTCTAATAGTTGCATTGCCAATTCTTCAGCTTTTGCTTTTGGCGATCGCCGTACCCAAATTGGCGCTAAAGTAATATTTTGCAACACTGTGAGATGAGGAAATAGATTAAATTGCTGAAATACCATTCCCACTTCTTTGCGAATCGTTTCAATATTTCGCAAGTCATGGCTGAGGGTAATGCCGTCGATTTCAATTTTTCCTTGTTGATATTCTTCTAGAGCGTTAAATGTGCGGATAAAGGTAGATTTACCTGAACCAGATGGCCCCATCAACACTACTACTTCTCCACGATTGACTGTCAAGCTCACACCCTGAAGAACGTGGAATTTTCCATACCACTTGTGAACATCTTCAGCAACAATTATTTTTTGTATATCTGACATATTATTCAAAGCCTTAATAATTAATATTATTTTTATAACAACCGATAACAAATGACTAATGACTAATGACTAATGACTAATGTGTCTCTCTAACCGCCGAGAAGCTAAGGACATTGAGTAACAAAATACCCAATAAATAAATCCAATAAATAGATAAACTTCTGCATAGCGTCCGAGAAATTGTGGTTGTGCCAATATGGAACGCGCAATACCTGTGAGTTCCACTAATCCTACCAATGATAAGAGGGAAGTGTCTTTAAATAAACCGATAAACTGACCAACGATCGCAGGAATCACACTACGCAAGGCTTGAGGTAAAACGATTAATAAAACCACCAAGCCTGTATTTAATCCTAGCGCTTTTGCAGCTTCAATTTGCCCGCGAGGAATTGATTGCAGTCCACCGCGCACGTTTTCTGCCATGTATGCGGCACTAAATAATACTAGTCCAGCAATTGCTCGCAATACCCGATCTAGACGCACGTCTGCTGATAAAAATAAGGGAAGCATTACCTGAGCTAGGAACAAAATCCCAATCAGTGGTACTCCCCTAACAATTTCAATGTACAAGATGGAAAACCAACGGACTACGGGTAAATTGCTTGTGCGCCCTAAAGCCAGTAAAACCCCAATGGGAAAGGAAAGTACAATACTGACTGCTGCCATCAGTAGGGTAAGTAGTAAACCGTTCCATAAATTTGTCGGTACAGATTGCAATCCGAATCCACCGCCAATTAGCCAGAGAATTACCGGGAAAGACAATAACCATAGTGGAGAAAGCCAAGGAGATAGTACTTTAGTAAACTTCCCTCCCAGCCAAAAACCTACAAATGCTAAAAATGCAATTAACAATAACCAAAGGCGGGATGTAAAGTCTAATGGTAAAACAATTAAGGAAACGCTGATGATAAAAGCAAACAAAGCAATCCCACGTTTTGTTAATTGTTGTTTACCAAAGAATACACCCGCAGTTATAGCGCCTAAAGTCGAAGCGATCGCCAACACAATCCAAGTTCGCCAATATAGCGTTTGCGGAAATCTGCCAACTAAAAATAAACGTAAGTTAACCTGAATTACCGCCCACTGTGCTTGAGTAGTTGCCCAAGTTAGAATTCCTCGCAGCATCCAAAAAATTAACACTAAACAGACAACAGTTAACAAGCTGTTGTACCAAGTACTGAAGAGGTTTTTACGCAACCACAACAATTTTGGATTTTGGATTTTGGATTTTGGATTGCTTGTCATATTAATTATTTATTCTCCCCATATCTCTATTAGACCAATTTAAAATATGATTACGACAGATGAAAAGCAAAAAGCAATTACCACTTAATCTTTGTCTACGACACCCTACGCAAACACAATCTAAAATCTAAAATCTAAAATCTAAAATCGTATTATCTCTCTTGAATTTGCACGCTGCGATTGAATAAATTCATGACTACAGAGATGGTTAAACTCAGAGTGAGATAGGTGAGCATAATCAGTAATATCACTTCTACGGCTTTCCCTGTTTGGTTAAAGGTGGTGGAGGCGACAAAATAAATATCGGGGTAGCCGATCGCGATCGCTAAACTGGTATTTTTTGTCAAACTTAGATATTGACTCGTCAACGGTGGAATAATTACCCGCAAGGCTTGGGGAAAAACCACCAATCGCATAACTAACCCTGGTTTTAATCCTAGCGATCGCGCTGCTTCCCATTGTCCTTTCGGTACTGATTGAATCCCACCCCGGACAATTTCCGCAATAAACGCACCTGTGTAAAAAGTTAATCCCAACAGCAAAGTCGAAAACTCTGGTGATAGGGTAAACCAAGGAAGTTCTAAACCATTTTGACTAATGCCAACAAAGCCCCAAAGGGATATCTTATTTTCTGTTTTCGGGAAACTAAGAAACACAGCAAAATACCAAAACAGCAATTGCAGCAGTAAAGGCGTATTGCGGAAAACCTCTACATAAACCATTGCAATATTTCGCACCAGCCAGTTGTCAGAAAGTCGGGCAATCCCAGCACTTACCCCGACAATGGTTGTCAGAAAAATTCCGGCGATCGCTACTCGCAAGGAGTTAATTAACCCCACCCACAAAGCATGACTGTAGGCGTCAGTGGGTTTATAGCTAATCACCGTCTCGCCAATATCAAAAGATGCTTGTTGCTTAAGAAAATCAAATCCAAACAGAATACCCAATTGCTGCAAATTGCGCTGGAGATTGCCCCACAGTATTACTACTACAACTGCTGCTAAAAATACAGCAATGAGTTGTAAAGCAATGCGCCAAAAACGAACATCACGCCATATAGACGGTTTTAAATTAGTCATTTATTATTTCTCCCCTTGCCTCCTCTGCCCTCTTCTACCGAAACGGCGGAGAATAAAGCAGTCCGCCTTTGCTCCAGAGTTGATTTTGACCACGAGCTAGATTTAGTTTTGTCTTGGGGCCGAGGTTGCGATCGTAAACTTCGGCATAGTTACCAACGTGCTTAATTATTCTGGCTGCAAAATCGTTGGTTAAGCCGAGTCCTTCGCCAAGGTTGCCTTCGGTTCCTAAAAAGCGCTTAATATCTGGGTCAGTACTAGTAGCAAACTGACCAACATTCTGGGAAGTAATGCCCAACTCTTCAGCTTTTACCAGAGAATAAACCACCCACTTAACAGCGTCTCCCCACCTAATATCTCCTTTAGCAACTGCTGGTGCAAGGGGTTCTGAAGATATAACTTCATTGAGAATCACGTTATCTTCTGGTTTGGGTAAAATTGTCCCACGCGAAACTAATGCTGACCGATCAGCTGTAATACCGTCGCAACGACCTTCTACATAAGTAGCAAAAGTAACGTTAACGTCTTCAAAGACAACGGGTTTGTAAGTGATGCCCCTTTTCCGCATTTGGTCTGCTAAGTTCTGTTCGGTAGTAGTGCCAGTTTGAACACAGATTGCTTTATCCTTCAGGTCTGCTAGGGACTTAATGTTGCTACTTTTGCGAACCATTATGGCTTGGCCGTCATAAAAGACCACGGGTGCAAATTCTAGACCTACAGAGGTATCACGGCTAAGTGTCCAGGTAGTATTGCGGCTGAGAATGTCTACTTCGCCAGTTTGCAAAGCTGTAAACCGCTCTTTGGAATTGAGATTGCGAAATTCTACTGCATCTGGGTTGTCAAATAAAGCTGCGGCGATCGCGCGACAGATATCTACATCAATGCCGCTATACTTACCATCGGTTGCCACAAAGCTGAACCCTGGTACTTCACCACTGACACCGCAAATTAACTGACCACGGCTTTTAATATTATCCCAGCGATTTCTAGTTGCTGGTACTGCTGGATTACTGCCTGGAGTGCCCGATGTACTTGCTGTTTGTCCTGAATTTTCACCACAAGCCGCGATCGCGCATACTAGAGGTGCGATCGCTAGAATTAAAGCTGAGTTACGCATAAACTTCATAACTTACTAGATAATCAATAAAAAATGCATTGCTCACTACAATCATTTAGTGAAAACAATTTGTTGCTTGTAATATAAAACTTTAGCAGCCTATGTGCTATGTTTATCCGCTTTTAAAAGTGCTAGTTTAAGTTTTTTCTTATATTTTTAAAAGCCTTAGATACTTGCATAAATTATCTCAACTTGGCTTCAGCTTTTAACTTTGATTAAAAATCCTGCCACTATACTTGATTTAGTAATACATTCATGAAACCTCTAAAAAAAGATTAAAATTTCAGTGAGTTAATGTTATAGCGGTTCTCGTTTTCGTGAGGTATACCCGTAGGGGCACGGCAGTGCCGTGCCCCTACACCTCGTGATGTAATGTTGTACCACATCTGAATGGAAACCACTATATGTACTTCACTGACTAATATTTTGAAAAAAGTAATTATCACTTCTTGAATAATGAGCAAGAGTCTTTGAAGACATATTATTCACAGTGCAGAATGAGCATCTGTTTTTTCTATCTTCATACCCAATGCACCATGCCCAATGCCCCATGCCCAATTCCCTAATTGCACACTTTTATGCGATCGGAAGTATCTACACCAACCCAAACAAATACCCCTAGCAGGTTAAACTAGGTCTGGTAACAACTGCTCCACGTTCTTTATGAGGCTTTTATGGGAGCTAACCTCAAACAGATTGCCGATTATTTAGACAACCTTGGTTGGGACTACCGTTTTGATGATGAAGAAGACCGAATTATAACAGGCGTGGAGGCTGATAACTTAGAAGATTTCCTAATAGTTGTCCAGTTGGATGAAGAGGGAAAATTTTTCCGGGTATTTGCGCCTCAAGTTCTGTCAGGAATTCAAGACCATCCTCACAAGGGAGTTATCCTACAGACAATGCTAGCCATTTCCTGGGAAACCAAAATGTTGCAATGGGAATATGACCCATCCGATGGCGAAATCCGTGCCATCATTGAGTTTCCTCTAGAAGACTCGATTCTCACAGAAAGACAATTTCACCGTTGTCTGAGTGGGTTAATTCAGATTGTGGATGGTGTGGCGATACCTCGCTTAAAAGAAGTTATGGCAACAGGTCTTGATCCGGGGAATATAGAACTTGGGGAAAGACTATTACTCAGTATCCAAGAAGAAGCGCCAGGATTGTTAGATTTGCTAGAAAAGGCAATGGAAGCGCGAAAAAAGCGAGGAAGTTTTCCCAGCGAGTGAGACGGATCATCACTTAAATCGCTATACTCCAAAGTGATACCCTCACTATATACTGAAATTTTCTGGGGCTGGATATTATGACATCCTATGCAACCTCCTCTGCTAAAGCGGAAATGAGTGAACTACGGCGGTTGAAAGGCTTACTACCGCCAGAATTACAGAGCTGGGTCACGGTTGAAGGCACAACTGAAGTCAATCCACCCCTGGTTCGTTGCGAAGAAATTGGTAAAGACCAAGTAGAAATTCAAATTGACTTGGTGAAATGGGATGCCCTCGCAATGGATCAGCGTAATCTGCTGTTCTGGCATGAAGTTGCCCGCGTTCAAAATGACACAATTCCTAAAGATGGTTGGGAAATGGCAGCACTAGCCATCGGTTTAGGTGGTGCTGTCGGCGAATTGTGGGTACAAGATGGATTGCTGCTGGTGTTAGCTTTGTCGCTTTGTGGCGTGTCAGGCTGGCGACTGTACCAAAAGAATAGTGGGGAAAAGCAGCTGAGAGAATTGCTCAATGCTGATGAAAAAGCGATCGCTTTGGCAACTCGTTTTGGTTATAGCCTCCCCAATGCCTACAAGAGCCTTGGCAGCGCCTTAAAAACCCTGATTGACAATACCCCTAGTAAGCGTCAACGGTCGAAATACGAAGCAAGACTCTCTGCCCTCAAGCGCAGTGCAAATAAGGCAAAAGCTAAATCTAAAACTACAGATGAGGGCGCACTCTAGAAACCATAAGTTAGATGGGGTGGAAATTGTCCACCCCACAAAACTGGGAGCATCCCAAATGTGTAAAAACATATTTTGTCATTGCGAGCGTAATGAAATGAAGCGAAGCAATCGCAGCCGCTAGACTTTGCGATTGCTTCATTCCGCTTCGCTCCATTCGCAATGACTAGTTCTAATTGGTAAATTTGCAAAATTGGGATGCTCCCACAAAACTACTTAAATTAGTTATGATTTACGTCCGGGGTTGCGGATCGTTGGCTATGCCACAATACGGTTCGTTAAAATTAGTTGGTCTGTACCTCAATTACGAATTACGAATTACGAATTATCTGTAACTCGTCCAGTCAAATTTGCAATCATCAATACTAATTCATTCAGTTCAAGCGGTTTAGCTAGATGCATTTGGAAACCAGCATCAATTGCCTTTTGCCGCTCTTGTTCGGTGGCATAGGCAGTGATTGCTGCTGCTGGAATTTGTCCCCCAGCTTCATCTGCAAGCGCTCTCACCTGACTAATCAGGGAAAAACCATCTTCCTCTGGCATCCCAATATCTGCTAGAAGCAGATCATATTTGCTAGGAGATTCAGTTAAAGCAGCCATCGCTTCCCTTGCCGATGTAACAACTACTACTTCAGCCCCGAAGTCTTCTAACATCCACCTAATTAAGTCGCGGCTATCCGCTTGATCGTCTACAGCTAAAATGCATAACCCTTCAAGGGTAAGGGGTGGATTTTGACCATTGAATGTGTCTAGAGTCTGCGACAAAAGGCTCGGCTCTAAATCAGTTGGCGGTGTAATCTCCGGTGGCATTAAGCGCAGAGGCAGCCTGATGAGGATGGTGGTTCCTAGTCCCTCGCCTGCACTTTGCGCTTCAGCTGTTCCACCGTGAAGTTCTACAATATGACGGACGATTGACAAGCCTAATCCAAGTCCCTGAGTTGTTTTGCTGCTGCTAGAATCTCCTTGGCGGAAGCGATCGAAAATGTATGGCAGCAACTCTGCCCGGATACCAACTCCTGTGTCGCAGACTCGAAGTTCAGCATGACTATATACAGCTTCGAGGATAATTCCCACTCGCCCACCATCTGGAGTGAACTTAATCGCGTTAGAAAGTAAATTCCACAAAACTTGCTGTAAGCGATCAAAATCTCCGACAACCATCGCCGAGTTCAAGTCGGAAACAATTTCAATGCTTTTCGCTTCTGCGGAAAATTCGATAGACTCAATGGCGGCATTCACTACTGAAACCAAATCGATTAGACGAGTGTTTAAATGAAGCTTTCCACTCGTAATCCGTGATAGATCGAGCATATCATCGATTAACTGAGCCTGTAAATTAGCACTCCGCTCCACCACTTCCCAGGCACGAGCGATCGCTAAAGAATCTAAATTGCGGGTGCGGAAAAGTTGCGCCCAGCCCAGTATAGTATTGAGCGGGTTACGAAGTTCATGGGAGAGGTTCGAGAGGAATTCATCTTTGGCTCGGTTGGCAATTTCCGCCTGTTGACGGGCTGATTGCTCCTGTGCCAGAAGATCGGATCGCTCTAACTCAAACTGTTTGCGATCGCTAATATCTTCAATGGCCAGCAAAATCCTTTGGACATCTCCCTGTTGAATAATTTTCCAACCATTGAGCAGCATGATTTTCTTCCCAATCCGCTCAAAACTATGCTCTACTTCCCAGTTTTCAATAGAGGTATTGTTGGCAAGAATGTCTTCTAAGAGCGATCGCAGTCCGGGCAGGTTCCATTGACCATTCCCTAGTTCAAAAATCAGAGATTCGGCTGTCTCTAATGGTGAAACCTGAAATGTTTCATAAAACGAGTGATTGGCTTTATTCACCCGGAAATCAGAATCAAGGACGATTAACGGCACTTGTACCGTCTCCACAATTGCTTCAGCGTAATTCCGGGCTTCTTCTAACGTTACTGCACTGCGTTTAAGACCATCAATATCTATTAACACCAACACTACACCGTCAATCTTGTTTTCTGTAGTGCGATAAGGACGGATGCGGAGGTTATACCAATGTCCCCCCAGAGTTTGGACTTCTAATTCTTTGATGCTGAGTGTGTCAAGTACCTCCAAAATTAGAGTTTCTAAGTCAGGAACATCGAGATTAGCTCTGATGTCGCTCAAAGGTCGTCCAGTATCGGCGGGAATTAAATTGAAAAGTCGCTGCGCCATTGGCGTAAAACGTCGAATGCATAAGTCCAAAGTCAATATCAAAATGGGAATATTGATACTGGCAAGCAAATTCGTGAGATCGTTGTTAACTAGGTGTAATTCCTGGTTTCGAGAGCGAAATTCTTCATTGGTTGTGTTGAGTTCTTCGTTGGTTGCCTGAATCTCTTCTTTGGCAGTTTCTAACTCCTCATTGGTGCTTTGCAACTCTTCATTACTGGAGAGGATTTCTTCATTGGCAACTTTCAGGTCTTGATTGATATCCTCCTGCTCTTGGATCACCGCTTGTAGATATTCTTGAGTCGCAGCCCGCTCTTGGATGGCGGTTGCAAGTTCCTGCCTGAGCCGAACAATCTCTCGCTCTAAGTCTGGCTGCTCTAAACTTTCA
The DNA here is from genome assembly GCF_023734775.1 of Nostoc cf. commune SO-36. NCBI lineage: Bacteria > Bacillati > Cyanobacteriota > Cyanophyceae > Nostocales > Nostocaceae > Nostoc > Nostoc commune. Next base: position 3,895,329 of record NZ_AP025732.1, read on the forward strand.
AGATTTACTGTGTTGATATTATTAACCGTGGGTGGCACTTGTTCAAATAAAACCAGAAAGTAGAGTTCTTTGTCAGTCCCAGGCTTGAATGGAATCACTTCAAGATTGATGATTTTTGAAAGATCACCATCTTCAATTCGTAACCCTTCTCTTCTAACTAGAATTTTTTGTCGTTGTGCCTGATAAATTGTCGCCCGTAGCTCGATGAGCAAGCCTTGGCGTACCATTTTGAATAAGTTAAGACTCGGTTTCCCAGGTGCAAGTTTGAGGTAGAGATCGATTTCTCCCCGAAATTGCAGCACCTCCATCTTGTCATTAATCACCACACCCACTGGAGCATAGCGATTCAAGATTAGTTGGTCAGTTTTTCTCTCTAAGTCCACCTCATCCGATGGATTCTCATTAGTTAGCTTTGATTCGTCCACTTTTGCGACAGGATAATTGCTGGTAATGAACGAAAAACTTGGACGAATTACAGTTAGGTTTTTGCTATAGATTTTATACTTTTTGTCAATTAGAGTAAACAAGTCCGAATATTTACCTGTGCTTTCTGAAGTCCCTAGCAGCAAAAAGCCAGTCGGGTTAAGACTGTAATGAAAGATGGGCAATATCCGTTTTTGCAACGTTTCGTTCAAGTAAATCAGTACATTCCGGCAGCTAATTAAATCTAAGTCAGAAAAAGGGGGATCGCTACCCAAGTCTTGCCTAGCAAACACACATAGTTCGCGCACAGCTTTGTTAATTTGATATCCACCGCCCTCAAGGGCATTAAAAAATCGGCGGCGGCTCTCTGGTGAGACTTCCACCATTTGATTCTCTGCATAAATACCCGATCTCGCTTTGTCAATCGCTATTTCACTGATGTCTGTGGCAAAAATTTGGATCGGCGGCGAGGTTACTTTATCTGACAAAAACTCCAGCAAGGAGATAGCGATGGAATACACTTCTTCGCCCGTCGAACACCCAGCTACCCAAATCCGAATCGGCAACTTTGCTGATTTGTTTTGGATGATGGTAGGAAAGACTCGCTCTTTCAAGAGTTCAAATGCTTCGGAATCGCGGAAAAAATGGGTTACATGGATCAGAATTTCTTCATAGAGCGCCTTGACTTCACCCGGATTATTTTGCAAATACTCGGCATAATCCTGCAAGCGTTCTAGTTTATACAACAGCATTCGGCGCTGGATTCGGCGCTCGATGGTGTTGGGCTTGTAGTGGCTGAAGTCAACGCCAGTTTGCGATCGCAACAACATAAATATAGTCGTCAGGGCATCTCCCTGTTCGGGCAAGTTCTCAATTGCGATCGGTGGCAATGAGTCAGCAATAAAAGGATTGTGACTGAGGTTTACCAGTTCCTCGGCAATTTTTTGCGGCGGCAGCACAAAATCGACATTCCCGGTAGCAACAGCAGTATTGGGCATACTATCGAATTTTGCTGTGTCTTCACACTGAGCAAAAGTCACGCCTCCCTCTGCCTTGATTGCCTTCAGCCCCAGTGAACCGTCTCCATCCGCTCCCGATAAAACCACTGCGATCGCTTTGTGCCCTTGTTCTGCTGCCAATGAAGTGAAGAAAGCATCAGCAGGCATATATTTACCCTGAATTTTCTCTCGCGGCGTGAGTCGCAATACTCCACCAGACAACATCATCTTAGTATTAGGCGGAATAACATAGACCTGGTTCGGTTCTACAATCACGCCGTCTTTCACTTCATTGACGGGCATTTTAGTTACTCTTCCCAGAATCTCGCTCAATAGACTCTTGTGGTTAGGGTCTAAGTGTTGAATCAGCACAAATGCCATCCCTGTATCGGTAAGCAAATGTTTGAGCAACTGCGTAAATGCTTCTAATCCACCCGCAGAGGCGGCAATGCCAACGATGGGAAATAAAGCATTTGCAATGTTTTGTTGCTCTACGTCTAACACTTCATTAGCGGTATCAGATACAGGTTGTTCAGAGGGTTGCTCGGATGTCATAGGATAAAGTTTAGCACTGCAATGGTTTAGCAACTAAGAGGATGTTTAAGAAGTATCAAATATTTTTTGATCCCCTCTAACCCTCTTTAAAAAAGCTACGGTGTACACACAAGTCTCTTGATCTGCACCTTTGATGCATCGCCCTGCACCTTTGATGCATCAACTTGCACCTTTGATGCATCAACTTGCACCTTTGTTGCATCAACTTGCACCTTTGATGCATCGATTTGCACCTTTGTTGCATCGACTCGCACCTTTGTTGTATCGATTCGCACCTTTGTTGTATCAATTTGCACCTTTGTTGCATCGATCTACAAAAATTAACCCACCCTACGTTTCGTAGCAACTTTAAAAGACTTGTGTGTACACCGTAGCCTTAAAAAAGGGGAGAATAAGAGTCTTAAAACAATTCGCAATTCGCAATTACGTTAGCAAGTCTTGCCTACGGCACGCCAAGTTCGGTTAAGCCCAAAAAATAAAAATGTGTAGGTTGGGGAGCCACTGCGTTCATTGGTGTCAACTTAACGTGAAACGCTTGTCAAAACTTGATATTGAGTTCTTTGGCTTCCCATCACTCACCTCGTTACCCCACCCTAACCCTCCCCTTATAAAGGGGAGGGAACAAGATTTCTTTTTTCCCCCCTTTATAAGGGGGGATTAAGGGGGGTAAAACGTTTGTGGGATAAGCGTTTGAACTTAAGTTGACACCAATGCACTGCGTTGGGCGGCTATGCCGACTTGTAGCACGTGGCGTTTGAGGAACGAAACCCAACATTTTGCGGGGTTTGTTGGGTTTCACTTCGTTCAACCCAACCTACAAATATTCTTAACTGATACATAAATAGTATGAAGTATAAGTCAAAACGCCCAAATTTCATCAAAGTCAACACCCTAGTCTAAATCCCCCTCACAAAACTCCTTAAATGACCCATAGTATTAATTCCCAGAAACTTAATATATCTAAGATATTAATTAAAGCTAGTTAGCATGAGGATAAGGATTATTAGCAATTGCTAAAATGCCAAGTACAGCAACAAAATCATCAACAACTATCGGTTTAGGGAACTCCAAGAAATAAATTATCCAATATTGCTGTGGGGTGGGCATCCTGCCCGCCCAGTCTACAGCTTACTATGTATAGTTTTCATTAACAATTTTTACTATAACATCCTATTGTTAAAGCTCATGTTTCAATCAATGTTTTAATAGTGTATAAGTTGTATAACTTGTATAACTTGTATAATACTACTAATAATTTCTCTGAATAAAAAATTTAAATTATTCCCATGCTCAATAACTAATGCTGTCAATAATATGTCTAACGAAGTAGAATTTCTCTATCGTTCGGTACTAGTTAACACAAAATTTCAGTTACTGTATGTGTACACTGCGCCTGAAGATGGCAAAAGAGATGACCAATATCATGAGCGATTGCAAGCTTAACTACAGCATATCGAAGTAGAAAATTTAATCATTTTCATTTGATGCAACTTCAGCTATCGCGTTAAGTGCAATGAGTGAGAATAACAAATAAGAAATGGGAACTACGGGAAAATACCACTTTTACAAGACGTGAACACCGATCTAGGCGATCGCCATCATGTTCTTACAATAACGATATGAAAACAAAAACTTTCCTTTTCTTGGAGTCTAACCTACAGAAAGCCGCCGTGGTCTGAGGTCAGCAGTGCTTTACGCTTTTATGATGTCTAAGATGGTTCGTTCCTGAAAAAGCCTATGCAACCTACTAATCCTAACCAATTTACAGAAAAAGCCTGGGAAGCGATCGCCCATACCCCGGATATTGTTAAACAATATCAACAACAGCAAATAGAAAGCGAACACCTGATGAAAGCGCTGCTAGAACAAGATGGTCTAGCAACAGGGATTCTCACTAAGGCGGGTGTTAACCTCCAAAAACTGCGCGATCGCACTGAACAATTTTTTCAACGTCAGCCGAAAGTATCCGGTACTAGCAGTTCTGTCTACTTAGGACGCAGCTTAGATACACTTCTAGATCGAGCAGACGGATATCGCCAAGAGTTTCAAGACGAATATATTTCAATTGAACACTTATTGTTGGCTTACGCTAAAGATGACCGCTTTGGCAAAGCTTTATTCCAAGAGTTTGGTTTAGACGAAGGCAAACTCAAAAATATTATTAAACAAGTTCGAGGGAGTCAAAAAGTGACTGATCAAAATCCAGAAGGCAAATACGATGCGCTGAAGAAGTTCGCGCGTGACCTGACGGAAGAAGCCCGCGAAGGCAAGCTCGACCCTGTCATCGGTCGCGACGACGAGATTCGCCGCACCATTCAGGTCCTGTCGCGCCGTACCAAGAACAACCCCGTTCTAATCGGTGAACCAGGCGTCGGTAAAACTGCGATCGCGGAGGGCCTTGCGCTGCGCATCGTCAATGGCGACGTGCCTGAAAGCTTGAAAGACAAGAAGCTGATGGCGCTCGATATGGGCGCGTTGATCGCCGGCGCAAAATATCGCGGTGAGTTCGAGGAGCGCCTAAAAGCAGTATTAAAAGAAGTTACTGAATCTGGCGGCAATATTGTTTTATTTATTGATGAAATTCACACCGTTGTCGGCGCTGGTGCAACCCAAGGCGCAATGGATGCGGGTAACTTGTTAAAACCAATGTTGGCGCGGGGCGAATTGCGCTGTATTGGGGCGACAACTCTAGATGAATACCGCAAACATATCGAAAAGGATGCCGCACTAGAAAGACGCTTCCAGCAAGTTTATGTCGATCAACCCAGTGTAGAAGATAGTATTTCGATTTTGCGCGGGTTGAGAGAACGTTATGAAAACCACCACGGGGTGAAGATTTCGGATAGTGCTTTAGTTGCAGCCGCCGTATTGTCGAGTCGATATATTAGCGATCGCTTCCTCCCTGATAAAGCCATTGACTTGGTAGACGAAGCCGCCGCCAGATTGAAAATGGAGATTACCTCCAAACCAGAAGAACTCGACGAAATCGATCGCAAGATTCTGCAATTGGAAATGGAGAAGTTATCGCTGAAAAAAGAAAGCGATGCCGCTTCTCGTGAACGTCTAGAAAAATTAGAAAAAGAAATTGCCGATCTCAAAGAAGAACAAAGAACCCTAAATAGTCAATGGCAATCTGAAAAAGATATCATTGACAAAATTCAGTCTGTTAAAAAAGAGATTGAACGGGTCAACTTAGAGATTCAGCAAGCAGAACGCGACTATGATCTAAACCGCGCTGCGGAGTTGAAATACGGCAATTTAACCAGTTTGCACCGTCAATTAGAAACAGTAGAAGCTGAATTGGCAAGCGCTCAAAGAAGTGGTAAATCACTATTACGAGAAGAAGTCACAGAAGCTGATATTGCCGAAATTATTTCTAAATGGACAGGAATTCCCATCAGCAAGCTGGTGGAATCTGAGAAAGAAAAACTGCTGCATTTAGAAGATGAATTGCACCGCCGCGTAGTTGGACAAGAAGAAGCAGTCACAGCTGTAGCCGATGCAATTCAGCGATCGCGCGCTGGACTAGCCGATCCTAATCGTCCTATCGCTAGTTTTATTTTCCTTGGCCCGACAGGTGTGGGTAAAACCGAGTTGGCGAAAGCGCTGGCGGGGTTTATGTTCGATAGCGAAGATTCGCTAGTACGAATCGATATGTCAGAGTACATGGAGAAACACGCCGTCTCCCGCTTAATCGGTGCGCCTCCAGGATACGTGGGTTATGAAGAAGGCGGACAACTTACAGAAGCGATTCGCCGCCGTCCTTATTCAGTGATTCTCTTCGACGAAATCGAGAAAGCACACCCCGATGTATTTAATATCTTCTTGCAAATTCTCGATGATGGTCGCGTCACTGATGCCCAAGGTCATAAAGTAGACTTCAAGAACGCTATTATCATCATGACCAGCAACATCGGTTCGCAGTACATTCTTGATATCGCCGGAGATAATGCCCACTACGACGAAATGCGCCGCCGAGTCATGGAAGCAATGCGAAATAGCTTCCGTCCAGAGTTTCTGAACCGGATTGATGAAATTATCATCTTCCACGGTTTAGATAAGAAGGAATTGCGGCATATTGTGCTGTTGCAAGTTGAGAGACTGCGCCAAAGACTTAGCGATCGTAAAATATCCCTCAAGCTTTCGGATACTGCACTTGACTTTTTAGCCGAAGTAGGATACGACCCCGTATATGGGGCACGTCCACTGAAGCGGGCAATTCAGCGAGAGTTAGAAACTCAAATTGCCAAAGCCATCTTGCGCGGCGAATTCAACAACGGCGACACCATCTTTGTAGATGTGCAAAATGAGCGTCTTTCTTTTAGTCGCTTACCTGCTGAGGTCTTTACCAGCTAATTGAAGCTCATCTCATATCATGTCCGTATAATTTAGTTGTGATTTCCACAGTCATTGCACCCCACCCCCAACCCCTCCCCGCTTGCGGGGAGGGGAGACAAAGCGTAGCTTTGGCGGGGTGGGGTTCTGTGGGTCTGATAATCAAGCGGACATGATATTACGAATTATTCTGTCCCTTACAAATCACTTGTCGCATTTTACGCATATTTGCAGGCAACTCCAAGTTCATTGCTTGTTGAATGAACACTGATGGAATTGGAATCAGAGGTGTAGCTTGCACAGTATAAGCAAGTATTGTGCCGTTACCGCAATCTTTGAGTTCTAAATTGGCGTTAAAATCCTCAAAAGTCCCTTTTACCATGCGGAATTGGATTTGTTGCCCCAGCACTTCTACAACGTTGAGGTAAATTTCCACTTGAGCCGTGAAAAAGAAAAAGGCTTTTTGTGCTGCTTGATACAGGCGTTTGACTTCACCTTTGTGCAATATTTCGCTTTTAGTGATATCGGGAAAATATTGCACCCACCGGGGGTAATCAGTTAATTGCTGCCAAACTTGCGATCGCACCATCGGCACATACATCCAGGCTGTCACTGCGCCACCCCACCTTTTGTGCGATCGCGTTTCTACTAAAATTTCACCCTGTACCAGCAAGTTTTGCTTGTCTTGATTCCAAGCCATATCTGAACCTGCAATAATTGAGTCTGATATATAAGATACAGACATAATGATTTAAGTTACTCCTCAACTCATCCACCTAAATGAAGTTGAATCTACAAGCTGTAAAACTTGGCTTAAGATCCAACCCCTTAAACTTTAGCTCCAGTCTAATACTTATCTTTTGCAGAAACAGCGATTTTTGCTAATTATTTCAGTTACTTTACTGTAAAAACTGTGTTTCTTATTACAATTAATACAATTAATACTGAAGTAAGTTTTATCAAAGCAATATTTATAAATGAAAAACTGCGTTGTTAGCCGCTAGAATGGCACAAACACGACCTAATATCAAGCACTTTAACCCAACGTTTGGATAGCTTCTCTAAACTTTTACGTATTATTTCTGATGAAACTGCAACTTCATGAGAACTTCATATCTTAATTATCAATATCAAATGTAATGTCTGTTGAGTTGAGAGGAAAAGTAGGTGAATCAATCTTCTTTAAATCGTAGATTAATCCAGATTTTTGGTATCCTTCTCGGCGTTAGCGTCGCCGTTTGGGTACTCAGAGGCTTTGGTATTCTTACTTTTATTCCAGGTGGAGTAATTTGGCTATTGTTACTTGGGGCGATCGCGATCGGGATTATCAGTTACGCCCAAAGGACATGGTGGCGTTTTTAGTCATTTGTCATTGGTCATTGGTCATTGGTCTAAGATACAAGAGTTTTCGGTATATAGTGCGCCACTCCTGGGCGAAAAAAACTAATGATATCGAACTAATTCAAATTATTAAGGGAAACGAACATGACAAAGTATAAATGTACTGTTTGCAGCTACATATATGACCCAGAACAAGGCGATCCAGATAGTGACATAGCACCGGGAACAGCCTTTGAAGATATCCCAGAAGATTGGTCATGTCCAACTTGCGGTGCGACAAAAGACGACTTTGAACCTGATGAAGAGTGAAAATAACAGCTAGCCTAGAAAGTAGGTGCTGTAAAAGAGACATTTTTGAAATTGTTACCGTTACAAATTGTAGTTATTGGGGGTGGGGCAGCAGGATTTTTTGGCGCGATCGCTTGTGCTAAAGCAAATCCTGATGCCCAAGTTACTTTACTCGAAGCTAGTCGCCAGCCCCTAGCGAAAGTGCTAATTTCTGGTGGCGGACGCTGCAACGTGACTCATGCTTGTTTTGAGCCGGAGGAGTTAGTGCAAAATTACCCCAGAGGTGCAAAAGCTTTGCGGGGTGCTTTAACTCGGTTTGGGCCTCAAGATACAGTAACTTGGTTTGCGACTCACGGAGTCTATCTCAAAACTGAAGCTGATAACCGGATGTTTCCCGTCACCAATACTTCAGAAACCATTGTGGAATGTCTGATTAAAGTGGTGGCGAAATCTGGGGTAAAACTCCGTCTAGGTACACACGTAACTTCAGTGAGAACCCTCGCAGATGGGGGTTTTGATATCCTTCTGAAGTCGGGAGAGACGATTAAATGCGATCGCTTACTTTTTGCAACCGGCAGCAGTCTTGTGGGTTATAAAATTCTTCGAGAGTTAGGTCATCAAATTGAACCACCAGTACCCTCGTTATTTACCTTCAACATTGTCGATCAAAAGTCTGCGGGAATTGGCTGGAGTTAGCGTTAATCCTGCCCAATTACGGTTATCTGCGGGTGGAAAATCCCAATTACAACAAATTGGGCCATTGTTAATTACCCACTGGGGTTTGAGCGGCCCGGCTGTTTTGAAGCTTTCTGCTTGGGGTGCGAGAGTTCTCCACGAAAGCCGCTATCAAGCCAAGTTATTGATTAATTGGCTACCTGATTTGCCACAAGAACAAGTGCGAGAAAAAGTTTTAGCAGTTAAAGATGAATGGGGAAAGAAAGCGATCGCATTGCATCGCGGCGTTGATCTCCCTCATCGTCTCTGGCAATATATCATTGCCCGTGCAGGCATCACCACAGAAGACCGTTGGGCAGAAATATCTAGTAAAACCTTAAATCAACTGGTGCAAGAACTTACTCAGGGACAATATTTAATCAACGGTAAAGGAGCTTTCAAAGAAGAATTTGTTACCTGTGGCGGCGTCAACCTCAAAGAAGTCAACTTCAAGACGATGGAAAGTAGATTAGTTCCTGGTCTTTATTTTGCCGGAGAAATCTTAGATATTGATGGTGTTACCGGTGGGTTTAACTTCCAAAGTGCTTGGACAACCGGGTATTTAGCAGGGCTAGCAATGGCAACTAATGACTAGTTCTAAGGGCGCAAGGTCTTGCGCCCCTACCGCATATCTATTTACCTGAAAACAGATGTAATGTAGCAGACTACTATAACGATAAAAGGATCATAAAGAGGGAAAATTATCTTGCAATTGTAGATCAATTTTGAACACACCCAACAATGAAATTCAGCGAAATCCTCCGTCAATTTGGTGACGCGGCCACTAATCATAGCCTGACTAGCAACCCAGACCAAGACCCAGAAATTACAGGGGTAGCAGCCATTGATGAAGCTAGCAACGGTACAATCAGCTACGTAGAAGGGGCAAAATTTGGGTCTTTTGTCGGCAAGACCAATGCTAGTGCTTTAATTTTGCCCCAAGATGAAAAATTACAAATGGTTGCACAAGAGAGGGGTATTGTCTGGATAGCATCTTCAGAACCGCGACTGTTGTTTGCCAAAGCGATCGCACTTTTTTATCAACCATATCGCCCTACCCCAGAAATTCATCCCACTGCTGTGATTCACTCCACTGCAAAAGTTGGTAGTGATGTTTATATTGGCCCCCATGCTGTGATTCAACAAGGGGTAGAAATTGGCAATGGTGCAATTATTCATCCCAATGTGGTAGTTTATCCAGATGCCAAAATTGGCGATCGCAACCACCTTACACGCCAACTGTACCATCCACGAAACGCACCCGCATCGGTGCAGATTGTGTCATTCACAGTCGGTGCTGTGATTGGTGCTGAAGGCTTTGGTTGTTGTTCCTACCCGGACTGGCTGGTTCAAAATGGAACAATCTGGCTACACAGTCTTAGAAGATGGGGTAGAAGTTGGTTGCAACAGTGGGATTGATCGCCCAGCCGTTGGAGAAACAAGGGGTAGGCCGCAATACAAGTAATTGATAACTTAGTGCAAATAGGTTCACGGTTGCCAAATCGGTGCTGGTTGTGCGATCGCAGGTCAGCGTTGGCATGGCGGGAGGTGTTCAACTGGGAAATCGCGTTATCTTAGCGGGACAAACAGGAATAGCCAATCAAGTGAAAATAGGAGATGGGGTGATGACATCTGCTCAAGCTGGAATTCACAGCGATGTTGCACCAGGAGAAATTGTCTGCGGAACTCCAGCCCTTCCTTACAAACTATATCTCAAGGTATGTGCTGTTTATGGTCGCCTGCCAGATATGTATCAATCGTTAAAACAATTGCAACGTAAATTCAAAAATAGCAATGATTAACTTTATTGATCGTGCGTAAAATCTCATCCCGCAAGTGGCGTGAGGATGTAAGCACGGTTAAATTATGGGGTTTGATATCCCATAATTTAACACTATATGTACGAAAACATATCTCAAGAAAAGCAACTAACAGCCTTAGTTCCGGTTTATCAGTTTCCCAATGCGGAATTAATCTTTGGATTAACAACTAACTCTCATCCAACTTTCTGGTTTTACTCATTTAGTGCAACTTTGCATTAAATTGACACTTAAGCCCCTTGTACTCAATAAACTAAAATCCTAATTTTTCCAACACTGGTTTTGTAGAAACAACGTGGCGTTCTAAACCCAGTTCTTCTGGACTAACCCCAAGTGCCAAAGCAATTAACTGGGATAAATGCAATACTGGTAAACCTAACTTTTGTTCAATCACCTTTTCTACTTCTGGCTGACGCGAATCTAAATTTAAGTGGCACAAAGGACAAGGTGTAACTATACAGTCAGCACCAGATGCTAAAGCATCCTGAATATGCATCCCCGCCATCTTAAAAGATTGGGTAGTGGCATAACTAGAAAGCGGCCAACCACAACATTGTGTCCGGCCTCGGTAATAAATTGGTGTTGCACCCACCGCCTGAAACATATTTTCCATCGCTTCCGGTTGGAAGGGGTCATCATAGGGCATAGATTTTTGGGCGCGCAGGAGATAACAGCCATAAAAAGCCGCACATTTTAATCCACTTAACTTCCGAGTGACACGTTTGGTAATTTCCTCTAAACCGTAATCTGTCACCAAGGCGTAGAGAAGATGTTTCACATCAGTACTGCCGCGATAAGGCGAACAGCCTTCTTTATGCAGTAAGCCATTAACCTGTTCAATATAGACAGGATTAGAAGTCTGACATTCTTTCAGGTGTTCGTTGACATGACCAATAACACCTTGACAAGTGCTGCAATGGGTAAGTAGGGGGAGATTTAATTCTTCTGCTAAAGCAATATTTCTGGCGTTAACTGTATCTTCTAGTAGTTGCGAATCTTCTTTAAATGTGCCAGAACCGCAGCAAGCAGCTTTTTTAAGTTCAACCAATTCAATACCCAGTGCTTGGGTAAGCGCTTGAGTTGATTGGTAAAGTTCCCGACAAGCGCCTTGAGCAACACAACCGGGGAAGTAAGCGTATTTCAGCGTGTGAGGTAGCATAGAGGTATGTTTGAGTTAGAGCGATCGCTCTAAAAATAACTGTTTTATCATTCCCTTGTTAGCAGCGAAGTTCTGATGTTTGATGTTCAACGATCCTTTAACCGTCTAGGTTCAAAGCCGCAGCATCTAGATATTCTTATTGCTAGCAAGGCTTTAAATACTGATAGAGACATTGTAAAAAATTTTAGCAATAATTGGAAAACTAAAGCATTTAGACGGTATCGGCCATGCTGTCACCTCCTCTACTGCCCAAGTGTTGCCAAAAAACTTACCCCATTCGTTTTAGAAATGGCAGGAGTTTTTTAGAAGAAAAACCTTTAGCAGTGTACTGGCGATCGCGCTTGACGATAAGATGTATATGCTCAAAACAATGTCTCCCATAAAGAGCAGAACCTAAGAACTGGTTAAGGACTTTTATTACTTATGAGCCAAACGGAACTTTTTGATAAGGTCAAAAAAATTGTCGCCGAACAATTGAGTGTTGACGACGTTGCCAAAATCACACCCCAGTCCAAGTTTATGGACGATCTAGGAGCAGACTCTTTAGATACCGTTGAATTGGTGATGGCTTTGGAAGAAGAATTTGATATCGAAATTCCTGACGAAGCTGCCGAGCAGATTATATCCGTTCAAGACGCAGTAGATTACATCAATAACAAAGTTGCCGCATCAGCTTAATTAGGGATTGGGGATGGGAGATTAGGGATTGGGAAAATTTTCTCCGTACCTAGTCACCGCAAGGGTAACGCTTTTAACGTCGCTAAGGTCAGTCGCTCATGGGCAGCCATTGCGATCTTCTCCCTTGGCGCTAGCCTCTCCCTTGGGGAGAAGGAGAGCCACTGCGGTCTTGGGGTCCGTCCCCAAGTGAAGCAAGTGGCGTAAGACACTAAAAGCAATGGGGTTTTCTCAAATATTTGCATAGTGTCTTTAAACAAGAGAGCAAGTGGCCTCAGAAACCCCTAACACCACCCTGGGCTCACATTACACTACTCGCTAACACCCGAATTTTTCGCCTGCTGCTTTTTCGCCATTTTTAACTGAATCATGACAGATTATACACGTAAACGCAGGTTGTTGTAACTGGTGTTGGCGCGATTACACCTATAGGTAACACAGCAACAGAATATTGGAATGGATTATTGAGTGGACGCAATGGCATCGACTACATCACTTTATTTGATGCGTCTCGCCATGATTGCCGCATTGCTGGTGAGGTGAAAAACTTCGATCCGCATGATTACTTGGAGCGCAAAGAGGCCAAGCGCATGGATCGATTTTCTCAATTTGGGGTTGCGGCAGCAAAACAGGCTCTAGCTAACGCGGAGTTAGTGATCAATGACCTGAATGCAGAACAAGTAGGTGTGATGATCGGTTCTGGCGTTGGTGGCATTAAGGTATTAGAAGACCAGCAAACCATCTACCTCAACCGTGGCCCCGATCGCTGTAGTCCATTCATGATCCCAATGATGATCGCCAATATGGCGGCAGGACTAACGGCAATTCATACAGGTGCTAAAGGGCCAAACTCTTGCCCTGTAACTGCCTGTGCTGCTGGCTCTAACGCTGTAGGCGATGCTTTTCGCTTAATTCAAGGGGGATATGCCCAAGCGATGATTTGCGGGGGAACGGAGTCAGCTGTCACACCATTATCGATAGCTGGGTTCGCCGCCTGCAAAGCCCTCTCTTTTAACAATGATGATCCGGCTCATGCTTGCCGTCCCTTTGACCGCGATCGCAACGGATTTGTCTTGGGTGAAGGTTCAGGAATTTTAATTTTAGAAGAAACTGCAACACGCCTTAAGTCGCGGCGCTCACATTTATGCCGAAATGATTGGCTATGGTATGACCTGTGACGCTTACCATATCACCTCTCCCGTACCCGGTGGACTCGGAGCCGCTAGAGCGATCGAACTAGCCCTGAAGGACGGCGGTATAACTCCCGAACAGATTAGCTATATTAACGCCCACGGCACTAGTACCCCAGCGAATGATTCAACTGAAACCTCAGCCATCAAAAAAGCCTTGGGAGAACATGCCTATAAGGTGGCAATTAGCTCTACCAAATCGATGACAGGTCATTTATTGGGCGGTTGCTGGAGGTATTGAAAGGCAAGTCGCAACAGTACTGGCGATCGGCTAATGACCAAATTCCACCGACAATAAATCTAGAAAACGTCCCGATCTCAGAGTGTGACTTAGATTACGTGCCTAACTCTAGCCGCGCTCAAAAATGTTGCAGGTGGGCAATATCCAATTCTTTTGGGTTTGGCGGTCATAATGTCACACTGGCCTTTTAAGAAATACGTTTAAACAAGAGGCAGGAGGCAGGGGAGCAGGGAGCAGTGGGATGAGAGAGTGAGGGAAGAATTAATAACCAATGCCCCATGCCCAATGCCCAATGCCCCATGCCCAATGCCCAATGCCCCATGCCCAATGCCCAATGCCCAATGCCCAAAGTATCAGAAATATCATTCCGATATAAAGTAAGCGTTCAACATGACCCAATTATCAGCTTGATTTATCACCATAAACTCAGGAGATCCCGCTTGTCCATCCACAAGCGGGAATGGGATGATGAGGATACTGTGGGGAATCTAAAATAACCCCAGCAAGAGAAGCTACCAAGAGTGCTAACCCGTCGTTAAAAACAAGAGATTATGACTGTTGCAACCCAATCCGCCAAAGAATTGTCCCTCGAAGAACTTTGTATTAACTCGATCCGCTTCTTGGCTGTTGATGCCGTAGAAAAAGCAAAATCGGGACACCCAGGACTGCCAATGGGCGCGGCTCCGATGGCTTTTGTCCTCTGGGATCGCTTTATGAAGTTTAATCCCAAAAATCCCAAATGGTTTAACCGCGATCGCTTTGTTTTATCTGCCGGTCATGGCTCGATGTTGCTGTACGCCCTACTGTACTTGACAGGCTACGATAGCGTCACCATTGAAGATATCAAGCTATTCCGTCAATGGGAATCTAAGACCCCTGGACACCCCGAAAACTTCATGACCCCAGGCGTGGAAGTCACAACTGGCCCCTTGGGTCAAGGAATTGCCAATGGAGTTGGTTTAGCGATCGCCGAAGCGCACCTTGCCGCAAAATTTAACAAACCTGATACCAAGATTGTTGACCATTACACCTACGTAATTTTAGGTGACGGTTGCAACATGGAAGGAATTTCCGGTGAAGCTTGTTCTTTCGCAGGACACTTGGGATTAGGCAAACTCATCGCTCTATACGACGACAACCACATTTCCATCGACGGTTCCACAGATGTGGCATTCACCGAAGATGTTTCCAAGCGCTTTGAAGCTTACGGTTGGCATGTGCTTCATGTTCAAGATGGTAATACCGATTTAGAAGCGATCGCCAAAGCAATTGAAGAAGCTAAATCTGTCACCGATAAACCATCAATGATTAAGGTGACAACCACCATCGGTTACGGTTCCCCCAACAAACAAAACACTGCTGGTATTCACGGTGCTGCTTTGGGTGGAGACGAAATAGCATTGACTCGGAAAAATTTGGGTTGGGAATACGAGCCTTTTGATATTCCACAAGATGCTCTCAACCACACACGCAAAGCAGTTGAACGCGGCGCAGGTTACGAAACCGAATGGAACAAAACATTTGCCGACTACAAAGCTAAGTATCCTCAAGAAGCAGCTGAGTTTGAACGCTACATTAGCAGCAAACTACCCGATGGTTGGGATAAGGTACTACCCACCTACACCCCCGAAGACAAAGGATTGCCCACCCGTAAGCATTCAGAAACCTGCCTCAACAAACTAGCGGCGGTTTTACCTGAATTGATCGGTGGTTCGGCTG
This sequence comes from Nostoc cf. commune SO-36, assembly GCF_023734775.1. Classification (NCBI taxonomy): domain Bacteria; kingdom Bacillati; phylum Cyanobacteriota; class Cyanophyceae; order Nostocales; family Nostocaceae; genus Nostoc; species Nostoc commune. The sequence continues at coordinate 3,910,787 of NZ_AP025732.1, forward strand.
ACTTAACCCACTCCAACTTGACCGAAATCAAGGGTAAGGGCGACTTCCAAAAAGGAGAATACCAAAATCCCAACATCCACTTTGGGGTGCGGGAACATGCTATGGGCGCAATCTGTAATGGTATAGCGCTGCACACTTCGGGATTAATTCCCTACGTGCTACTTCTTGATCTTCTCAGATTATATGCGTGCTGCCATCCGCTTATCCGCCCTTTCTCAAGCTGGTTCGATTTGGGTGATGACTCACGATTCCATTGGACAAGGTGAAGACGGCCCAACACACCAACCCATTGAAACTCTTGCTTCCTTGAGAGCCATTCCTAATTTATTAGTGTTTCGTCCCGCAGACGGTAACGAAACTTCTGGCGCTTATAAAGCGCGTAGCGATAGAGAAATCCAAGGAAAACGCTCCATCTCTGTTGGCGTTCACCCGTCAAAACGTCCCCAACTTAGCAGGTACATCCATTGAAGGTGTAGCGAAGGGTGGATACACCGTGGTAGATAGCGAAGGTACACCCGATATCATCTTGATTGCTACTGGTTCAGAATTGAGCCTCGCCGTTGGCGCAGCCGAAAAACTCAAGGCTGAAGGTAAGAAAGTTCGTGTCGTCTCACTACCTTCATGGGAACTGTTTGAAGCGCAGGATGCGGCTTATAAAGAGTCGATTTTGCCAAAAGCTGTTACCAAGCGTTTGTCTGTAGAAGCTGCTAGCAGTTTCGGTTGGCACAAATATGTAGGTACTGAAGGCGATTGCGTTAGTATTGATCGCTTTGGTGCTTCGGCTCCAGGTGGTGTTTGTCTAGAGAAGTTTGGCTTTAGCGTTGATAATGTATTAGCTAAGGCTAAACAATTGTTGGGTTAATAGCAACAGAATATTCTCAAAATTTTGTGAGGTGGGCTGAAAAGCCCGCCTTTTTTTTTACACAGAGGGGCGCTGAGTGAGATTGTTTATAATTGAGATAATTAGTTAAATATTGGTAGGAAGTTATGCAAGAAGTTTTTAGCTATCATCAGGAACTTATCAATCGGATATCGCCAATTGTGGAAAATTTATTTCAAGGTAATAGTTTATATCAAGTAAAGTTAAACCAACGGGAAATGATCCAAATGTTAGTTGAACTATTTGGGAAATTTTCGCCAGAAGAAATAAGTGAAATTAAAGATGATGATTTGACAGACAGAATTGATAGTATTTTAGTTTTAGAGGCAGTTTCAGGTACGTTAAATGATTTAACACCGGAGCAAATAGCTATTTTTGATGCAGCAGTAGAAGGAAGACCAATAAGGTGAGTTATTTACTAGATTCAAATATTGTTAGTTATATTTTGAAGAGAAATTTAATTGTAGATCAGAAGTTTAGGGAAGTTCGTCGTCTGAAAGAAGATGTGTTTATTAGTTGCATAACTTACTATGAAGTCAAACGAGGTCTTTTAGCTATCAATGCTACTAGACAGTTAGCTGAGTTTAATAAGTTTTGTCAAACCTATAAAATTTTATTAATAGATGATTTAGAGATTATTGAGCTAGCGTGTGAAATATATGTGGACTTACAACGCAGGGGCTTTACTATCCAAGAGCAAGATATATTGATAGCAGCAACAGCGATCGCACGCGGTTTAATTCTGGTTTCTAATGACTCTGATTTGCTGAGAGTTCAGGGGATTAATTTAGAAAATTGGGCAAGAACAGAATCTTGAATTTGAGAGGATATCACCCTGGTAATAACTAGCTTAACTGACTTAGTATATTTAAGGATGTAACAGTAAAACTTTATTCAATATACTAACTATACTCTCAATGGAATCTTCGGAATCGCGTTTTAAACAATCTTTTCCTGCAATTATACCAATTTACTTGACTGGAGAACCCAATCAACCTATCCAACTTTATCAAGGTTCCTTAAAAATTACTCAAGAAGGAACTGTATATGAAGGAAATGGTACTGTTTTCTTTGAATGGCTGCCATCTCCCGATGTTAAGTTCCTATTTTCAAAATCTGATAATGAGTTTCTTATTCAGCTTGAACTTGGTAAAGGTAATCTAAATCTTTCAGAAATCCAAAGCTATGCTGAAGTTTTTATTTCTAGTATTCCTATGGACTTTGAGCATGAAAGTGGAGATATTTCAGGTACTTTAAATAAACCAGCAATATTAAGGTCGGAAAATAATTTATCACATATAGTCTTTCACCTAACCAACTTTCATCAATTTAGTGGGATGCCTATATCAACATCAAGGGCAATGTGGCGAGGCAGACTCATATTAGAAGCTGAGAATTGGAATGTTTTCATTGACAGCCTGCAAAACCTCGGAGATATTATAAAGTCTCTTGAATCAAAAGGAGGCTACGCTATAACTCATGTGGGGAGACTCGAACGTTCTGATAAAAAGCCTTTTACCACAAAGGATGCTGATGATGTATTGGAAGCTTTGCATTGGTTTGTCTCTTTTTGTAGAGGCTTTAGGACTTCTCCCATCCTATTAGTCGGTTATGACAACAGCAGCGAAAAGGTTTGGGAAAACTGTACTTATTCTTATACAACGTCAGCCTGGCGAAGTGTGCATTCGTGGTTTGCAGATTCACAAGATTCTTGCAGTCTCGGCAAACTTTTTCCAGGTTTCCTTAATCGCTGGCGAAGTACTACTTGGAATCAGCCGATAAGGTTTGCAATCCATTGGTATTTGGAAAGTATTGCTCAAGCCGGAGCTGTACAAGGTTCCATTGTTTTGATGCAAGCTGCTTTTGAAATCCTTGCTTGGACTCTTCTAGTGGAAGAAAAAGGTATTATCAGTCAACAAGAATTTGAAAAACTTAAAGCAGCAGAAAAACTAAGACATCTCCTTTCACAGTGTGGTGTTCCACTAAAAATACCTGACAGCTTAACTGAATTGCTCAAAGCCTCAAAGGAATTAAATTGGGTTGATGGCGCACAGGCTTTAACAGAGATACGTAATGCAATCGTTCATCCTAATCCAAAAAAGCGTCAAAAATATCTTAACCGACCCTTTCCAGAACAAATAGATGCTTATAAACTTGGCTTATGGTATTTAGAACTGATTCTGTTAAATCTTTTTGAGTACAAAGGCAAGTACTTCAACCGTATAGCAAATAAAGAATTTTATCAGGAAAATATCGAAGTTGTTCCTTGGGGTTAAAAAATAAACTGAAGCGATTGGTGTGGAATTAGGAATTTGGCAAGATCGCTATCAGAATATAGAATTACCTTGGTTGCGCTGGTGGGATAATCAGGGTAATTTGCTACATACAGATGGGAGCGATCGCAGCAAACAGAAGCGCGATCGCAACGCTTGGCTGCTAAACTAAGAGTTAACTTTGAAAAATTAATTTAATTATTTTGTCAACTATCTTTAGATAGATAGGGTAAACACTACACGATTTATCATTAGAAATTGCTTCTAATAAAAGAAATATAGATAGGTTCATATTTTATTGGTTTTGTCAATATGTAATCTCCAGTATGAACTAGTAAATCAGCATGGCCTTCTGTAGGCTGAATCTATATTCATGCTTTCAGGGGATACAGTTATGACTTTATAGATGCGATTATGTATATGTCCTCAAACAATAGATAGTTGCTGTTGTCCAATTGAAAAAATATGATTTTCTCTGACTCCAGTAACTTTGACTTAATCCAATTGTTTGATGTTTTGAGAAGGTAACACAATGAATAATATCCTAAAACGCGCACTTCTACCCAGCCTCATGGCTGCAAGTTTAGCTGGTGTCACTATAGTTCCCGCTAAACCAGCAGCTGCTGATGACCAAGTATTAAGAGATGCAGGTATTGGGGCTGTTACCAACGTAGTCACCGGAGCAGTTAGGGGAAATGGTAATGTATTAGGCAATGCTGTTAAAGGTGGTGTCACTGGCGCAGCTGTCAACGGTGCAAATGGTTTGAGAAACACTCGCAATCGTCGCCACCGGAACGCTGCTCAAGATATTGGAGTTGGTGCAGGGACTAGCGCAGTAACTGGCGTAATTACTGGCGATGGCAGAGATACCCTTGGCAATGCTATTGATGGTGCTGCTGTCGGTGGAGCAATCCATCTATTTAACCAATGGCAAATAATTTCGTAAATTCATCAGCTGAAATACTTTCCAACGGTTAACGAACTTATTCTTCCCTAATTCCTCTCTTTTTTAAAAAGAGTAAACCCAACCTCTCTCCTCAGTAGACAAGAGAGGTTGGGTTTATTGTAGATATATCCCGCCTTTAGGATGGGATTGAGGTTAGACTCAATAGTAAACTTTAGCCCTTGAGCGCCTTTCTAAAGTTTCGGCGATAGGATTGATTTGTAATAAACAAAGCTGGCCATAGCAAAGATAAACCAATACGATTGGTCAAGCTTGGATTAAAATTAGTCCGTCCAAACCCATTCCAAAACTTCCAAACGCCGCCTCCATAAACTACTATCAAGGCAAAAATAATGAATTTACCCATTCCCATCAACTCCGTTAGTGACTGACAGAATTTAAGTTAAGTTTTACGCACGAGGTAATCACCTCATAAGCAATACCGAGGAGTATGACAAAACTCCCAGTTGTTGATATCTAAGGATCGTGGATTAAATAACCTGTAACTCTCGGTTGTTGTTTTCGCATAGGACAAGAAACCTCAAACAAAGTTTGATATCTTATTAAATCCACGATCCTAAGTCAGATTTATTCTACTTATCATAACTTTCTGGCATACCCACTGGTGATAAACCCGCGATCGCTCGTAAGTTTTGGCAACGAATCAACTCAGTAAAATTTAAACCAGAACGCCCTTCAATTTTGGCTACCGCTTCAATCGCAGATAACAAGTGTTGCGCTGCTTCTGTTTCTGAATAACCGCGCCGTTGTGCTACCCGAATTGCTGTGGCATCAGCATTTAACTCTGACTCTTGAGATTTATTAGTGCGCCAGATCCGAAAAGCAGCGATCGCACTTAATCCCCCCGCTACGGCTACACCCACCACATCTGACTGTGCTGCTTCTAATAATCCGCCTAACAGCCCAGCCAGCACCATACCTTGATAAATGTCGGGTTTAAACCACTTCACCCCCGTTAACCAGCTAACCATCTGCAACAGCAGCAAGTCTCGTTGCGGTTTTGGCAAGCGACGCCACAAATCGAAATTAATATATATCGGTCGCGCCTGATTCCAGGGTTGGGGAAAGGAGGCGTCAATCACTTTTGCCTGTTCCGGCTTACTAACGATTTTTGTCGTCATCCGACCAGAAGCAGGCATCACATCTAACAAACGGCGAATTTCAACATTTGGCTCCATAAATGTAATTATTAGCCATAATGTGCATAGTAAGTAGCTGTGTAAAAAATAAAGTTTTCGTGTTAACCTTTGATTTGTGAGATGCTCTCACAGTCTTGAGTAGATTCAGATCAAGCCATAAAAATATTGAGTTTGTATAGTGTGGCGGCATTTTATTCTATTCCTTTGCCGCCAAATTCAAAACCTGAAAGTTTTGGATCACCATTGAGACTACACTTGTAACTACATGGATGCTTTTGCTCCCCTCCCGCCTGAATGGACTAATAAGGCAACACACGCTTATGATTTTTGCTGTCCTAACTGCCACTCAAGTAGCCTAGAAGCTGAAAAAGTTTGGCTAAATCGGCGATCGCCTGTACTTACAGAAGACCGTCGTCGCAAATGGCAAGAGTTCTACTATTGTCAATGTGGTTCTGTGTGGTGGGCTTGGAGTAGCGATCGCCCCCCAAAAGATATATCTAATCAGCCAGATTATAATCCTACATAGCTAATTTTTTTCTAAACAAAACCCCACGTAAATGTGGGGTTTTGTTTATCTAATTCTCAGCTTTATCGAAACAGGATTCAGCAGTCAAATTTCATCACCAATCTTAGAAGGTGAAGGTAGTACGTAGAGTACCGACATAGATTGTATCGTTAGCGTCGTTATGCTCTGGATTGAAAATTACCAATACGCCAGGAGTTACCTGAATATTATCGGAAAGCTTGAACTTGTAAAGACCTTCTAAGTGATAAGATGTATCATCGTCTAAGTTAACATTGGTGGCAACATTTTTGATGCTACCACCAGTAACTTTAGGTGGTTGACCAAAGATAACACCTAAGACATTGCCTTCTCCACCAAAGTCTTTCAAAGCAAGTGATCCCGCCCAGTACCAAAGATCTGCGTCTGCACCCGCATTAACACCAGCTCTAGCATCAGCTGTTGTGTAACCTCCCCAACCACTAATAGCTAAGGCAGAGCTAAGTTGGAAGGTAGCTTGTATACCGTAGTTATTGGATTCAGTACGAGTACCAACTCCAAAGGGATTGTTGGCAAAGGCGCTACCTGTACCTTGGAAAAGGCTGTTGGCAGCATTGCCAGCAAAGTAACTACGGGCGTAGGTTAGACCAATATTAAAGGCTTTGTTGGGTTTGAAAGTTAATTGACCGAAGATCGTGTTATCACCATTGAACAGCCCATTATTAAGACCGGGATTATTAGCACCAAAGACACCATTACCAGTTGAAGGTGCTAAGTAAGCACCAGTCAAGCTGATAGCACTGTTAGGATTGAAAGTAACAGTCAGACCAGCACCATTTTGGCCTTGACGATAAATGGGGCTAAAACGTCCGTAACGAGATAGCGCACCTCTACCAGAGCTTGCAAAGTCAGGGTTGAAAGTGTTTACGTTCTCGTATAATTCACCACCACTAGCGTCAACTTTGACACGCACTGCGTCAGTAAAGTTGAAAGCATAGTTAATTTTATCAATTGCAACAGAGTTGCCAGTATCACCGTCAAAACCCAAGCGGGTCATGTTAGTACCAGTACCACTAGCGGGTGCGGTAGCGGTTGCAGCAGTACCAGCATTGGAAACGATATTGCCAGCATTCAAACGGATTTGCAATTGGTCTGTACCAGTAAAACTGCTGTACAAGTTCAAACGCACCCGGTCAGAAAAAGTGGTGTTGTAATTCAAGTCTTCAGTTGGATTACCAGCATTAACTGCCCTATCTCCGCCAAAAACATCAGACACGGCGAAAATTCCTTCCCCAACCAACTTGGTGGTAGTGGAGAATTGATTAGCTTCCAACTCAGCAGTGCGGGCTTCCAGTCCATCAACACGACCGCGCAGGGTTGCTAGTTCAGCAGAATATTCTTCTTGTAAGCGCTGTAAAGTAGCTAAATCTTGTTTGCTGACCAAATCAGCAGTAGCTGTAGCAATCAGTTCGTTAACTCGGTCTAAACAGGCATTCAAACCTGCGGCAAATTCATAACGGGTTAAAGCGCGGTTCCCACGATAGGTACTGTTGGGATAACCCGCAATACAGCCGTAGCGCTCAACTAGAGATTGTAAAGCTTGGAATGCCCAATCTGTGGGCTGTACATCAGAAAATTGTGAAACTGATGTTACCTGACCAATGTTGTTAGAATCTTGAGATTCAGATAACTGAGCAACGTTTGTTACTTGTTCGTTGACTTCAGCAGCTAGGGCACTATTCGCAGCGAAAAATGCAGCAGCGACAAGAACCGGACTAACCTTAAAAAGATTCCAGAATCGTTTTGTCATGTTTTTACCTTCACTCACACCTATATAATCCAGAAATCACAAAATGCTTTAAGCACTTTACTTTCGGGGATCTTACACACATTCACAGCAATGATTATACATTTATCCTGCAATTATTACAAGTAAGTCAGTTAATTAATGCTGAACTATAATTTTTAATTAATTTATTTGGTAGACGCAGAATAATGCGGCGTTTGTGACGTAAAACTGTTCCTTCTTGCTCTAACTTTTGTAGGAGCCGGGTAACTGTTACTCGCGTAGTATTTAAAACTTCAGCAATATCTTGATGGGTAACATTTAAATCAATTAACTTGCCCTTCTCTACATCACGTCCAAATTTTTCACTTAACCATACTAAAAATTGCCATAAACGTAGTGAAATTGGTTTTCGATGCATAATACTTAGTAGCTCCTCTGCCTGTTGAATGTGAGACAACAAAGCACTAATATCTTGATGCCATAAATGAGTTGGCACAATGCTTAATTCCACGCCTGTGAGACATTCAATCTGGTAGGGCTTGACCTTAGATAAAGGATAGCCAATCAAATCTCCTAACCCCCAATAACCAAGAGTGATGAATGTTCCATTTTCACTCCAGGTTAAGGTGCGAACTGCGCCGTGTTCAATGCGCCAAATTACATCTTTTTGAAGTGGAATTATTTGCCGACGAGTAAATATCTGCTGGGGTAATTGTCTGCTGAAAGCAGAAGTATTTGACACGTCAAAAGAGTTTGAAGGAGGACTTGTGGAATAGATCATTTGTAACTACATAATTATCAGGGAATCTCGCTGTTTACAATGATTAAGAAACTCTAATAATTTGTATCAAAATTTACCTTTGTATCTGAAAGTCTCTTCTTTTTAATTAGAGTTAGGGACTAACTCAAAATCTTCTGATGCAACAACTTTTGATTTAAGGCATCTATTAATTAGATATACCGAGAATTTTTTAGTTTGTTTATTCATTACTTTAATTGTGCAAGTTTAAGACCAGGTAAGCTTTTAGTAAAATATTTAGTTAGATTATCAAACAGAATTCAGGAGTCAGGAGTCAGAATTCAGAATGAATTCTGTGCGAGTGGCGGATAGCGCAGCGTTAGCGAGTCCGCGATAGCGTAGCGTTAGCGAGTATTCGAGCGTCGCGTCTTGGTTCTGACTCCTGAATTCTGACTTCTGAATTCTTCTTCAATTTTAATTTTTTGTTATTTTCTGTAGATTAAGTAAGTATATAGGCACAAATAGTTACAAGGAACGTCAATTAAGAGCGTTGACCAGTGACAATATATGCTACCCTCTGACCAATATTAGTAGCATGATCTGCCATGCGTTCTAAATAGCGAATTGCTAGTGCTAGCAGTACAATTGGCTCGACTACACCGGGCACATCTCGTTGTTGGGCTAAAGTCTGATAAACGCGATCGTAGGCATCGTCTACGGTATCATCTAGGTGCTTTAAACGACGCCCACCTGCTTCATCAAAATCTCCCAAAGCTTTTAAGCTAGTTGCTAGCATTGCTTGGGCGTGAATGGACATAGCTTCAATTTCAGATAAACACGTATGAGGCGCGTAAGGAAAAATTTTAATCGCAATCTCAGCTAAATCCTCAGCATAATCGCCAATGCGCTCTAAGTCTCGCACCAGCTGCATAAAGGCACTCAAGCAGCGCAAATCTTGAGCCGTAGGCGCTTGCAGTGTCATAATCGCCGTACAGTCTGATTCTATTTGACGATAAAAGCGATCAATCTTTTTATCTAATCGGGGAAGTTCCTCAGCTGCGGTTAAGTTACGAGCAAATAACGCTTGGTGGCTGAGGCGAAATGATTGTTCTACCAAAGCACCCATGCGTAATACGTCCCGTTCTAAGCGCCTAATGGCGCGTGCGAGTTGGGGTCTTTGCGGATTGGGACTGTAATCGACAGCTTTCACCCTTGTTGTCTCAAACGTGAAGATATTATTAACTATAGTCTTGGCTTAAGGAGTTTGCCATAACTTCAGGAAATTGGAGTTGCATCCACGCACCTCCAGTTTCTGGATGGTTCATAGCTTTGATTGAACCACCGTGGGCGATGAGAATTTGCTCAACGATCGCTAATCCTAATCCATTACCAACGATCGCGCCTATGGAGTTACTATCTTGGGGGGAATGGGTTCGCGCTTTATCTCCTCGATAAAATCGCTCAAAAACGTGGGGTAAATCTGCCTCAGAAAACCCGGCTCCAGAATCAATAAGATTTATTTCCAGTATTGGAGAAGCCCCATCATTATCCTTTGTTGATAAGATTTTCGCTTCAACATGAATGCTTGTAGAAGGAGGGCTGTATTTAATACTGTTGTCTAGCAAATTGAGAAAAACCTGGTAAATCCTGGCTCTATCTACCTTAATCCAAATATTTTCAGGCCCAGAATAAGAAAAAGACAGATGTTGTCGCTGTGCCAAAGGTTCTAGTGTTTCCCAAACAGATGTAATGAGCGATCGCAATTCTACAGCTTTGGCTTGCAATTGTATATTTGGGTTTGCTTCCATTTGGGTAAGTTCTAACCAGCTTTGCACTAAGTTAATCAGTCGGTCAACTTCTTGCATTAGGCGGTTAACCCAGCGATTTAAAGGTGGTTCCAAGCGGTTTTGTAAAGTTTCTACAACCAAGCGAATTGAAGTTAGCGGTGTTCTGAGTTCGTGTGCTAAATCAGAAAAAGAGCGATCGCGTACTTGATTTATATCTAATAGGGGTTGACGATTTTCTAAAAAGACTCCCACTTGTCCATTGGGTAAAGGCAAGCTGGATGCCCGCAAAGCCAAAGATTTTATTTTTGCCATCTCTGCCGCATCATCACAAGATGGATGAAATATCCATTCTCCCGTTTGTGGTTTTTGCAAATCACGAGTTTGCTCAATTAAATGGTCGAGTTCATAAGACCTGACCAACTCCAGTAACAAGCGCACCTGTTCTGGTTGCCACCTTTGCAGATACAAAATTTCTTGCGCCTGCCGATTACACCACAGCAGTTGATTTTCCTCATCCACCTGCAAATATCCCACTGGTGCAAAATCTAGCAGGTCTTGGTAAGTTTGCAACGACTGCTGCAAATCTTGCCGATGCTGCTTCACCATCGCTATTTCCTGCTGCAACCCAGGAATCAGCAGCAGTCCCATCTTGTAAGAATGCGAGGTTAACGGCCGGAGTAAGCGCCCCAGGTAACGGTTAAGTTGAACCTGTTGCCAAACCCAAAACCCAATGCCTACCGCTAAACCCAGACAAAATCCCAATAAAAGCATTTGAGTTGTTAGTTTCTTCGTGACTACTAAAAACTAACAACTATCCAAACTAATTATCCAAACCTATAGCCAAAACCTCGTACAGTCACAATATATTCGGGATGACTAGGGTCTTGCTCTAATTTCTCGCGCAACCAGCGAATGTGAACATCTACGGTTTTACTATCGCCGACGAAATCTGGCCCCCAAACCTGATCGAGCAATTGTTCCCGTGACCATACGCGCCGGGCATAACTCATAAAGAGTTCCAGTAAGCGGAACTCTTTAGGTGAAAGACTCACCTCTTGACCACGAACTAGCACACGACATTCTTGAGGATTCAAGCTGACATCTTTGAATTTTAATACTGGTACTTGCGGTAAATTACTTAGACGTTGGCGGCGGAGTAAAGCGCGACAACGAGCCACTAACTCTCGCATACTAAAAGGTTTAGTCAGGTAGTCATCTGCTCCCACTTCTAAACCCAAAACGCGGTCAGTTTCACTACCCTTAGCACTGAGCATTAAAATAGGTATTGGGTTTCCTTGATGACGCAGCAAACGGCAAATATCTAACCCATTAATTTGCGGCAGCATCAAATCAAGAATGACTAAATCAAAGGGAAGTTCTCCTGAATTGGTTTCAAAACTTTTGAGATACTCTATAGCAGATCGCCCATCAGGAGCAGTTATCACCCCATAACCTTCTTCTTCCAGAGCTACAGCTAACATTTCTTGGATTAATTCTTCATCTTCTACTACTAGAATACGGCTGGTTTGCCCAATGTCCGTTCTTGCAGAATATTTGGTCGATTCACTGGTATACATTGATATCACAAAAGTCTGGGACTGTGCTTGTATCAATTAGGCTGATCAAGTCTATTATCTCGCGTTGCTGCAACCGCGCTTCTACTAGGGATAATTCTTTTAGATTTTATTTACAAAAAGTAACACATACCACAGCAGCATCCTCAATCATAAATCACTGTGGCCGCAAGCTTCTAAATATTCTTTTACAGCAGGTTTCATCTATTTGAACCATATCCTATCGTAGGGGTGCAAGGACTTGCGCCCCTACTTCGATTCTGATGATCAATGACAGGGAAAGGACTACATGAAGGATTATCTTGACAAAAGGAGATTAGGTTAAGTATATTTATCATAGTACAAAAATACTATAACACTCAAAGACAAAACTATACATGAAACACAGAAGGACATATATGTGGAAAATTCGTAGCACCTAAGTGTCAGCTGTTGATCATTTCAGTATTTACACTGCGTTAAAAATGTTTATTTAAAAGCTACTCTGATGTCTGCATAGGGTAGTCATTGGTATGGCTTGCTACCCAATAAATCATTTGCCTATTGAAGGGAGTTGGAAGATGACTACAGTTGGAGTCAAGGACAGCAAACAACAACTAATGCAAGCATTTCAACAAATTATTATCCAAAGAAAAAAACTGGAATCTAGAATAGCGACTAAACAAGAAGAAGCAGAAAAGGCAAAAAGTCAAGAAATTCTGCAAGCAGCTTCTGCATATACAGTTGATAGTATTGTCAAAGGTTTAGCTGATTTACAATTGGAGTTTGGCAGTATTCTCAATGGATTATCTGAAAAACTAGCTCAAGAAAATTCCAAATTAGATGAGTTAAACCGAGCTATAGAAATTGAAACTCAACGCTTACAAGAGCTTCAACAAATCAGAGTGATAGCAGATACTCTAGACGTTTTAAGTCAAGAACATCAAGAAAAATTAAAAAACCTTGAACAAGACACTATTAGTAAAAAAGAAGCTTTAGAGAAAGAAATTACAATTAGGCGAAAAGAATGGCAAAAAGAACAAGCAGAGTATGAAGAAAAACTCCAAACATATAATGATTTGTTAGCCAAAGATCGCCAGCAAGAACAAGAAGAATCTCAGTATAAGTTAGAAACTACTCGTAAACTTAATACAGATAGCTACGAAGCGATAAAGCGGCAACAACAAAGGGAAATACAAGAAAACTCTCAAAATAAAAATAAAGATTGGGCAGAACGAGAAAAGATTCTCGCTGAACGCCAACCGCTCTTTGCAGACTATCAACAAAAGGTAACTACATTTCCTAACGAACTTGAAGAAGCCGTCAAGAAAGCTAGGGAAGAAGCTATTAAAGAAACAAGCCAAAAAGCTAAGTTTGAGGCTGATTTATTTGAAAGAGAATGGGAATCTAGCAAACAGAGTTATGAATTAAAAATTCAATCTCTGGAAGAAACTATTAAGAAACAGTCTGAGCAAATTGAAGGTATTTCTACTCAATTGCAAACGGCACTAAAACAAGCACAAGACTTAGCTATGAGAGCTTTTGGTAGCTCTAATTCTAAATAGTTGCGAGTCTGTAGATCATTTTTAATTCCTGAAGAGGAGGTTTATTGTGGTGGTGAAAAAGCCGACTGATAAGAATACTAAAGTAGAAATTCTTCAGGCGTATGAGGAGTTAGCTAAAGAAAAAGCAGCGCTGAAATCGCAACTCGAACAAGTTGCTAAGGAAAACCAGTCTGGAACAAAACAACAGCCTAACTTAGAACAAAAAACAGCTATGAATCAGCTTTCTAGTGTCCAAGAAAAAATGAATAATACAATTGAAAGCTTGGCGAAGATTCAATTAGGCTTTGGCAGTGCTGCTAATGAACTATCGGAACAGCTAACCACAAAAGCCTCTAAATTAGAAGAAATTAGGCGAGATTTAGAAGAAGAAATCCAACAATTAACACAGTTGCACAATTTAGAAATTTCTGATGATATTTTGGATACTCTTATTCAAGCCTATGAAGATAATACTAAAGCCTATCAAGAAGAATATACCCGGCGTTCTGAAGTGTTATTTCAAGAAATATTAGAGCAAAGGAATACTTGGGGGAAAGAACAAGAGGAACAGCAACGGGCGATAAAAGAACGGAATGAAAACTTGAATAAAACCCGACAACGGGATGCTTCAGAGTATAAGTATAATTTAGAACTCCAGCGTCAATTAGAAAATGACGAATACGAACAAGAGCAGAAAGCGTTATATAAGCAGCTAGAAGAATTACTACAAGAAACAGAAAAACAGTGGGCTGAACGAGAGAAAGCAATTTTTGAGAGGGAGAAACAATTTGAAGAGTTAAAAGCCAAGGTAGAGGCTTTTCCAAAAGATAAAGAAGCGGCTATTAAAAAGGCTACAGAAGAAGGCAAAGGCATTGCCCACTACCAAGCTAAAGTAAAATCAGATTTATATTCTAAAGAAGTAGAAGGGCAAAAGCGCTTCTATGAACAAAGACTGCAATCTTTAGAACAAACTATTACTAATCAAGAGACGAGAATTCAAAACCTTTCTAAACAACTTGAATCTGCTCTCAAACAGGTTCAAGATTTGGCGGTTAAAGCTATTGAAGGTACTTCAAATGTTAATTCATATCAGGCAATTAAAGAAATAGCTTTGGAACAAGCAAAGACTCAAGCGAAAAACAAATAAGCTAATTTATTTTTGATAAGAATTGTAGAGACTTGATTTAATTTAAGTCTCTACTAAGAACTATAGCGATTTTCAGTCAGTTTTCCTTGGTTTTTTGATGTCTGGGGGAGGTTGTGGTTTCTTCCTCTTTGTTCCGGTAGCTTGTGTTTGCTTAAATGCTTGATTGGAATTTTGTTCTTGACTAGACATAATACTAAATTTTAAAATCTCCTACAATATTATCTACATCATGAGTATTGTTGATTACAGAAATATATCATAGAAAATTTAAGTCTAACTAGAAAAACTTAGTATGGAATGTTACCCCTGTAGGAACCTTCACTTTTAATGGGATAAACACAAATCTTAATATATGAGTCAGCGATCGCTTACAGCAAATTGCAATCAAACGTGCCACAGATAAAATTACTGAAAGCAATACTGGACTTTGTTTTTTAGGATTTATTTTGTGGTGGGTTTGATCAAAAACTGTTGTAAGACACTAGAATCTCAATGACAAATTCTGTTCCTTCGCCTTAATTTAACTTCTTTAGTTTTTGGATTAATTAAAATATTGCCGGGTTTAATATCTTTGTGAATGATCCGATTACAAATTAGAATATCTACTGAAGCTGGGATAAGCAGCTTTGATCAGCTTTTCCATCAGCGCGATAAAATAATTTCAGAATCGCTATCGATAGAATTAGAAATTTGTCTAGCGGATCTATAATTTTGATTAAAAAAATTATGATCACAAGTAAGTAAAGTGAAGTTTATTAAAGAGAAAATGATTTAATGAATTCGATTAAAGCTACTGTTTCTCTTTACTAGCCGCAAAATAGAATCCTAATGCACCCCCAACTAAAGTTACCTGAGATGTCCAAATTAAAGTAATCAGTTCTCTGCTATCTTTGCTTTTATCTTCTTTGTCATTATCTACCACATATACAAAGGTTGAATTACTTAACTTTACAAGATTTCTGTTTAAATCCTTTTCCTTGGAATCATCATTTTTATCTTTAGTAACCAGAGAAATAACATTAGGAATAAATAAGTAAAGAATAACTGAAAGCTGAGTTAGTGCAATGTTCAACAATAAAGCTATTGCTAGAAAAGTACGAGTACTTTCTCTCCATTTCTCCCCATCAAAAACCTTCTTGACTTTGTGAGGATCATAGTTACTTTCTCCCTTTGCGGTTTCGGTAACTAAATCTAAATCAGAACTGTCAGAGGACGTAAGATTAGTACTCGTACTAGGATTTTCATCGGAATTAGGTGGGCCAATTGACACTAGACTTACCTAAAAACAATTTGCTTAGTTACACCATTAGGTTCTTGAATGATGACTTTTGCATCTTTATTGATTGCTTCACTTCTCAAAAAGTCTTCTGTTGCAATCGCTTTACGTAAAGCAGCAGTAGCAGTAATACCTTGTTCTTCAGCGAGTCGTTTAAGAACTTCAATTGTTTCTTGAGGCAGATTGACAGTTATTTTTTGCATTGTCGGTTTCACTTTATTTTCAAACTTGGTTTTACTCCATGTTCGATAAAGAACATAAAATTGCAATTACTAGCAATACTTGCAATAAGTAAAATTAATACTTGAAAGAGATCAAAACTAGAATTTTAATCTCTTTTACCAAGTACACCATATAATATACAGCTTTTTCCCATACTTTTATGTATCAGGTTGTAACTATATAAGATATACTTATATAAAAAGGAGAATATATAATTTTTTTATAAAAGAATAAAAGCCTTGTTGTTTGAATCAATTGCTTATGCAATACCAATACTAAGCCTTTACTTTTAGTTGCTATCGAGTAGGAAGATTGAATCAGACTAGCTACTGAAAGCTTTATAGCTTTTCCACATAATGTGAAAAGCCAGGATAATCATAGGGACTTTATGGCATGAAATAGCTACATCACAGATGTGTCCCTATGTCGAGTATATTAAACGCAGACAAAACCTTTTAGCAAAGACAGAAAATGTCAAGCAAAGGTAGAAAAATCTAAATTCGGTGGAATATCCTGAATCCGTCCAGGCCCGATCGCTCGTAATGCTTCTTTAAGTAAAATATCCCCAGTATACAAGGCACGTCCGACAATCACACCGCTCACGCCTTGATGTTCTAATGCCAACAAACTTAACAAATCGGTGACAGAACTTACCCCACCAGAAGCAATTATCGGGATGGAAATTACTGCTGCAAGTTCTCGTAAAGCTTCTAAATTGGGGCCGATAAGTGTACCGTCACGGTGGATATCTGTATAAATGATGGCGGCTGCACCCAATTCTTGCATTTGTATAGCCAGTTGAGTTGCTAAAACTTCTGAGGTTTCTAACCAACCGCGAGTTGCTACTCGGCCGTTACGGGCATCGATACCGATGATAATCTGTTCAGGAAATTCTTGGCAGAGTTGTTGCACTAACTGGGGTTGTTCTACCGCAACGGTTCCGAGAATTGCCCACTGTATGCCTAGATTGAATACTTGTTGTACGCTGGTGCGATCGCGCAATCCTCCACCAATTTCAATCGGCACTGACACCGCTTGTGCGATCGCTTCAATTGCCCCCAGGTTTACTACTTTACCTGCTTTAGCACCATCTAAATCAACTATATGTAATCTGGTAGCACCTTGATCTACCCACTGTTTGGCAACATCAGCAGGATTATCGCTAAAAACTTGTGAGCGATCGTAGTCTCCCTGATATAGTCGCACACAGCGACCTTCTAATAAATCAATTGCTGGAATTACATCCATTTACTTTTTCCTCATTGCAATTAAAACTCTAGCTATAGCTGGGTTTATTATCTTTAATTTTTCATTTTTAATTGCCTTACAGCTTGCCCAAAACCCACCACAAGCAAGATATTAGAAAGGGTCAAAAATACTTCTGCACCACCGTGCAACCAATCTATATTGGCCAAAGACTCGCCATAATGCAATTGGGCGTAAATTCCGGCTGGGATGGTGATGGCAACAAAGACGAGAGTGCCGTAAAATCCATACAGCGCTAAACGCGGCATTTGCGGACTGCGGCTGATAAACCACAAGAAACCCAAATAGGGAAACAGTGAAAGTGCAAACAGGGTTTCTTTAGAAATCATTGCTCTGATTTAATAGGTTCTGGTTCGACAGTGTTAGGAGACTTGGTAGAACGCCAAATCAAATACGCTGCTGCCCAAAGTGTAAAATTACCAACTAAGGTCATGGTAGCTTGCAGCGTTACCAACCATTCTAGAGATTCGGCGTTGTCGAAATAGTGCCAAGTACAAGCACACATGGCGCTGACTAAAGCTGGTAACATGGCAAGGGATAATCCCCACCAATTGCGATTACCAGTGAGTTCGCCGTAAGTCCAAATTAACCAAATGGCGACAATCCACTCAATAACGCTAGAAATATGAATAATCCAGGTGGGAATCGAAAGGGCTTGCATAAGAAAGTTAAGAGTTAGGAGTAGCGGTGTCAAGGTGATATGTAGCTTGAATTTTATATTTTTTTAAACAAAATCTTTGCTTGCTCTTTTAGAATTTTAAAGATTCCGAGTTCAGAGGCTCAACTTCCGAGTTCAGAGGCTCAACTTCCGAGTTCAAAGGCTCAACTTTCGAGTTCAGAGGCTCAACGTCCGAGTTCAAAGGCTCAACGTCCGAGTTCAGAGGGGGTTCTAACTATCTTCTGCACTATTCAAAGTAGAACTTAGGATTGAGTTTATCATCTGTATCGGGGACAGAGATTCATTTAACAACAACTATTTATCCAAAATCTAAAATCCAAAATCCAAAATGGTCAAGATGCGGGCGTTATTATCTGGATATTACGGTAAAGGTAATGGTGGTGACGAAGCTTTGTTGGCAACGCTTTTGCAAATGTTACCATCTCATGTAACCCCTGTGGTACTTTCGGGGAATCCAGAGGAAACGCGCGATCGCTACAATGTAGAAACCTGCGATCGCATGGCTACTTTACCTGTACTGCAAGCTTTACGCTCAAGTGATGCCTTGATTTGGGGCGGCGGGAGTCTCATCCAAGATGTTACTAGTACTATCAGCCCATTTTATTATGGCGGACTGATGGCATTGGCGCAGAGAATGGGTTTGAAAACTGTTGCTTGGGCGCAAGGTATTGGCCCATTACTACGTCCGCAAACTCGTTGGTTGGCACGGCAAACCTTTGGTAATTGTACCAAAATTAGTGTCCGCGATCGCGCCAGTGCTGCTTTATTGTCTGATTGGCAAATTCCTTGTATTATAGCTCCTGACCCGGTTTGGGCATTGGAATCTAAACCAGTACCGGGACTTTGGGATTTACCTGCGCCGAGGGTTGCGGTAACGTTGCGATCGCATCCACAACTTACAGAAACACGCCTATCAAACTTAACCCGTGCTTTAGTTGACTTCCAAAAAGCTACGCAAACTTTTATCTTACTACTGCCATTTCAAAAAAGTGAAGATTTAAGTATTGCCGAAGCGATTCAACCACACCTTAAAGATGTTAGCAAGATTTTATGTCTGGAAGATCCACAACTTTTGAAAGGTGTGTTTCGCGGCGTGGAAATGGCAATTGGGATGCGTCTACACAGCTTGATTATGGCTGCTGCTGAAGGTTGTCGCTGCTTTGCTCTCAGTTATGATCCCAAAGTAAATCGTCTCATGGAAGACTTGGAAATACCAGGATGGGATTTAGCTAGTTTACCAGATGACCCCAACTTCATTAGTCTGACTTGGATGGAGCTTTACGCTAATGGCGATCCGTTATCACCAAACCAAATACAATCTTTAGTCGATAGGGCATTAATGCACCGCGAGTTGTTGAGCCAGGCTTTATGTAATAAATAAAACCAAAAAATGTAGAGCGAAGAAAATGCCAAACTTCGTTTATATACTATTTGATGAAACTGCAATGCTTGTTCCCAGTTAACCAAATCGGCTTTTGCAGATTGAAATAGATAGCGCTAACGAAGAGATACTTGAGAAAACCCAAAAATAAGCAGGAGCGCCGGAGATAGGTAGGCGATAGCGTAAAGTAAAGCCTTTTCTTTTCCCAATTGGGAGACGCTACGCGAACGAAAGGCTTGTCTGCGAGACGCTACGTGTAGCTTACTTCTCCGTAGGAGTACGCTTAGAGCCAGTCCGTGTACCTCTACGAGGAAGCAAGTGACATATAAAGACGCGTCTTTTTTAGTAATCTTATGGTGGGAAGAGAGTAATTGTCAAATTTTTGTGAAGTTATTATGAAAATTCTAGGGAATAATTGTCAATTTTGTATGAAGTAGCTATGAAAATACTTAAGTATCTATTATCAAGATTGACTTCAGCGATATTATTTACGACATGCAGAAATAATTATCGAGATCATTCTCATGATAAGCTTTGGCTTTTGGAACCTAATCATAGTAATTTTAGTTGCTTTAGTTCTTAAAAATAATTGGCGATTAGAAGATGATGAAAAGGCAGCTTGGGAAAATTCTTTATTCTTAAAATCTTCAGTTATCCAATGGTTGATACAATTTTTTCGTAAACCAATTGTTAACTTCCTCATCCAAACAGCTATTGTATTAGTCGTTACAAGATTCCTCTGTTATACAGGTTGGCTAATTTATTTTCTAAACCAGCCAGATCCACCTTTATGGGATTTTAAATGGTATTATGTGGCGAGTAAATTGGCTCATCAACATTTGAGTCCTTTTAATGCCGAGATTTTTAATCAAAGTTTCTGCACCATAACTAAGGTGTGTGGCTTTATTCCGCCGTTTGTCTATCCACCTAATGTTATTCCCCTCCTCTGGTTTCTCGCTTATTTTTCGATGAATACTGCATTTAAAATCTGGCTTGTGATGCATATATTAGCAATCGCTTTGGCTTTATGGGGGGCGAATATCCTGCTGGAGTCGAAGTCGCAAGCTTTGAGAACTATTTGCACAATTTCGGTTGCCTTAATTTATGGCGTAGTTCGCGATCTTCAAGTTGCTAATGTTGCAATTTTTATTGCAATTCTTATTTTATGGATGTTTATCTGGGCTAGAAAAAATCAGGATATTCCAGCAGGAGTTTGCTTGGGGATTGCCCTTTGTAAACCAACATTAGCTGCATTATTCGTTCTGTATTTTCTACTTAAAAGACGGTTCTCTCTAGTTTTTGTATCTATTATCACAGTAACTTGTCTAGCATTTTTAGGTTTAGCTTTGACAGGTAATTCTTTGACACAATTCGTCTCGGATGCATTTCATGGATTTTCCCTCTGGCAAAATGATCCGTCAGTTAGCCCTTATATATCTATCAGTCGTCTCGATTTGATGGTTGTGGGGCCGAGATTACTTCCTAATAACCCATTTTTCGCCAAGCTTTTGTCAAACTTAATTGTTTTGATACTTCTTGGTTTGGTGGGTTGGTATTGGTATCTACAACAATCTCTCACCAACTGGTCAAAAAAAATGTATTTAGCAGAAATAGCAATAGTTTCTTGCTTGAGTATTGGTATCACCTATTCGCAAGAAACGAGTTCTGTAATGTTAATACCTGCCGTTGTTTTTTTGCTAAATGATTTGCTGTATCAGATCAGGAATTGTAAATTTTCCAGGAGAAGAATGTCTATTTGGTTAGCAGGGGTTTGCTGTCTTGCAGTGCAAACAGCAGTTATTCATGGTTGGCTCATCCACTCTCTAGCAAAGCGATGGAACGTGAAAGCAGGAGAATTGCCATACATTATGAAAATAACTATCTTCGCTCTACCGAGTTATGCAGTTTTAGGAATCACTCTAAGTATTTTAGTCTTAGCAATTAGTTCCCTTCGTCAAAAACAAGTGATTAAATTTGAACCTTTGAAGCGAATTGAGATATAATTCGTAATTCGTAGTTCCTAAGATTTAGGAATTACGAATTAGTAATTATTTGCTCATATTCATACTAAAGTTTAAAATCAGATTTACCTTTTACCGCTAACAATCCCAGACCATTGAACTTTTTTCTCTTTCTCCCGGCGGTAAGAAAAGAAATGCTCTGGAGTTTGGAAAGTACAATAAGGTGCGATCGCAATTTGTTCTGCACTAATTCCCATATTTTCCAGTTGTAAGGTATTCACTCGCCGGACATCTAACCTTACCTTTCCTGGATTGGGGTCTTCCAATAAGGGTGAATTTGGTAATTCATGTAATGCAGTTAAAATTTTTTCTTCGTCTTCATCTGGTATAATACTAGCCCCAATTTCGGCAGCCACTTCGATAGAGACTTGGTAAACTTCACCAGCGATCGCTGGCCCCATCGCAATACGTAAATCATCAAGCTTACTGCCTTGAGATTGTAATCGAGCGATCGCTAAGGGGACAATCTTCTTGGCAGTCCCTCGCCAGCCTGCGTGTAATGCTGCCACCCGTCCAGTTTTCACATCCCCAATCAGCACGGGTGTACAATCTGCACTAGCTACCCAAACGGCTTGTAGAGGCTGCTCACTCATTAAACCATCCGCCGACGCTAAATCCTCCTCAGCAGAGCTTAAGAAGCTCTCAACTTCTTGAGGGGTGAGAACAGTATTGCCATGAACCTGCTTTAAGCGATAGACTGATGCCTCTGGTTGCAATACTTCTGTGATAACTTGTGGCGATCGCGGCCAAAACTGCTGGGTAAAGAAGCCGTGATGCCAATGTTCCAGAATATTACAAGTTAGATAAGGGAGTCCTTCCCAATTGTGCCAGTGCCAAGTGTGCATCTTCAACCAAACCTAAACAGAAATCACTCATCAGCCAATCAATGCTAACTTGAACAACGGAATTTGGGTTAACTGCTGTGGGATTTAATTTGCAAAACTTGGAAGCAGCCTTGAAGGAAGGGCGTAAGTATACATATTTACCATTTTCCCTCCACTTTTTGAAAGCGTCTCTTCAACAAATCAAACCCTCTGGAACTTACTCAACCAAGGTGCTATTTCAGGAACAGTAGTAATCGCAACTGTACAATTTGCTGGACGAGGACAATGGGGCCGTGAGTGGGTTTCTCCGGTTGGCGGATTATATGTTTCCGTAGCGATTTCTTTAGACCAAAAAATAGAGGCTACTGACAGCTACCAGCTAACTTTTGCTACCGCTTGGGGAATTGCGTCTCAATTGCGCCAATGCGGTGTTGATGTTGGGATAAAATGGCCCAATGATTTAGTTTTAAATGGTCGCAAACTAGGCGGCATTTTGACAGAAACCAAAGTAAACAAAGGACAAATCACCCAAGCAGTAATTGGTGTTGGTATTAACTGGACAAACCCAGTACCAGAAACTGGAATCAATCTGGAATCGTGGCAAGCTTCTCAAGATTTCCGACCGATTACTTGTCTGGAAATGCTCACATCTAAAGTCTTGCTGGGAATAGAATCCGGTATGGAGTGCCTTTATCAAGAAGGAGTAAAGGTACTCTTGTCTCGTTATTTAGATTTGCTTATAAATATGGGCGATCGGGTCAACGTCAATAATATTTCAGGTACAGTAGTTGGGGTGACATCTCAAGGAAATTTACGAGTTGATTTAGAAACAGATGATACAAAGGAACTAATTACACCGGAAATTTATATTGAACCCGGTACAATCAGTTTGGGATACCATAAATCTTCCGTTTAAATTTGAGGTTTGTTCAAAATTTCGCTCTTTGGGCAAGACAAACCACTAGCATCATCTCTTTAGGCTAATTACACACAACTGAGAGAACAAATGACGCAGCGCAATAATTCTGCCCATCATCGTTTGCATTACTTATGGCAGGAAGGTCTAACAAAAAAACGTTTTGCTTCAACGCTACCAGCTCAGAGCCTCTGTTGGCTGAGTAGCCTCAGCCTTCTTAGCGGCGGCTTTGTGTTTGCCCAAACGGAAACACAAATAGACAATATCGTTCCCACAGTTGAAAGTTCCAAACCTTCAGCAGTTACAAATCCAGTTAAAAGACAGGCTGTTGCGCCCGAAGCAGCGTCAGCGCAACCGGAATTTTCCCAACGGCGAACCAGACTCAAACAAAGATTGCGTAAGCCAGAAGTTGCTCAATCAAAAGAGCCAGTTAGACAGTCTGCGCCCAAAATCGAAACTGCTGAACCTGTTGTAATTATCAGACAAAAGCCCAAGGCAGAAGCCTCCCAGGTTACTCCTATAAGGGTGAGACAGGAAAAACCCAATACCCCTGTCCGCTATGCACCTGAAAAACTTCCAGAAGTTGCTCAACCATCAAATAACTCTAATAGCCCTGTTAGTGCAACAGCAGGGAAAACCAAGGATTATAATAACGCCTACATTGATCCTAATAGTTATGACAACGGTGCCACAGCTACTTATCAAGCACCAAATTCTGTAATTCTCACAGAGCGTTCCAGTGGTTGTCGAGCCATTTTACCTTCAGGACAAAGTGTATTAGGCGGCGTTTGCGCCAAAGTACCCCAAAGGAGTGTAGCTGATTCTAATGGTAAACCAGCACCTAATTGGCTCAGAAGAAGTCAAAATGCACAATTACCAGTAGTTTCACCCGTGCGCCAGGTTGCAACTACTGGCAACACCAGCAGATGGCGTGCTGCTCAAAGTGGTTCTAATGGTTCCACCAAGAGCGCATTTCGCCCGAATCGGTTTATCCCAAGTCCCGGCGAGTTCAGCCCCACAAGAGTGAGTGCAACTCCCATCGCACCGAGTGGCGGGACTTTACCGCCACCAATGGCAGATGGCAACATTGCACCCCGTCCCAGCAACGTAGCTTACGACTTCTCGCTAGCATCAGTACTACCGCAAATCCCCTACGCGGGGAGAGTCGCCTATAGTGGTACGGGAATGATGTATCCCCTGTCTATACCTGCTACCATCACTTCTGTATTTGGTTGGCGAGTTCATCCAATCACAGGTAATCAACGCTTCCATGCTGGTACAGACATAGGTGCACCTACGGGTACGCCAGTTTTGGCAGCAGCTGCGGGTCAAGTGGAAACTGCTAACTGGTTGGGGGGTTATGGTTTAACCGTTACCCTGAATCACAAGTCGGCTCAACAAACCCTCTACGGTCACATGTCAGAAATCTTTGTTCAACCTGGTCAGTGGGTAGAACCTGGAACTGTCATCGGTCGAGTTGGCAGTACCGGCAACTCCACAGGCCCCCACCTGCACTTTGAAGTCCGTTATCTGTCACCAAACGGGTGGGTTGCTACTGACCCAGGCGTACATTTACAAAGCGGTCTGAGTCAGTTAGTACTCGGCTTACAAACTACTCAGGTAAGCCAAAAACCAGGAAGCTAGATTGGAAATTTTGGATTTTAGATTTTAGATTTTAAATTAATCTAAAATCCAAAATGTCAGAGATACCCGTGTTCTGCTAAGAATGCGGGTGTAATCCCATCTGAACTATTGTCATCATAGGTTTTGGTGTGGGGATTGCCAGAATAAAGAAATTTTTCCACGTATTTGCCGAGAATATCTCCTTCTAGATTTACCAAACTTCCAGAAACCAGATAGCGAAGATTTGTCTCGTTGTATGTGAGGGGAATTACCGCCACCTTGAATTGAGAGAGTTCTGGCTCATAAGCGGCTACTGTGAGGCTGATGCCATTGACAGCTATGCTACCTTTAGGGACAATGTACCGTGCGATCGCCTCGGATGCAATAAAGGTCATTTCCCAAGAACTAGCCGTTTGTTCTGCCACTAGCAATCTACCGATGCCGTCTACATGACCCATCACAAAATGGCCACCAACTTTGCTGCCTACCTTCAGCGACGCTTCTAAATTGACATATCTCTGTTGCGTTTGCTCACCGCCAAGAGTTGTGCGGCGTAGAGTTTCCGGTGAAGCCGTGGCAATAAACCCGTCTTTTAAAACTTGTTCCACTGTCAGGCAAACGCCATCTACTGCAACACTGTCACCATAAGCCAAATCTTGCATAATTACTTCACCTGACTGGCTTACACAAGTAATTTGCCGAGAATCGCCCCCCAAGGGTTCCATCGTTCCTAATGCTTGGATTAATCCTGTAAACACGGCTTTTTTGTCAAACTATCTCTATTTATTGCCTAATTTTGGCTGAAGTCAATTGGTAATTGTCACAAAAATCTTGATCATCCAAGTATATTTTCTGACTTTTTTTCGTATAGGAATATTAACACATTAGCATCCTTCACAGGGCATACTTGGGTAAGAAGGTTATTGTCTAAGAAGACTAGTTTGACTTACTCTGGTTTTCACCACAAGTTCGGAGTTTAATAGAAGCAATTATAGAGAACGAATGCTTATGTTTATTCCTGTCGCCAAACCGCCGAAAAAAGGGTATTATTTGTTACACGGCATCCAAGGCTCTCGAAGCATTGTAGAGGCTTAGGCAATGATTGAAATGAAAGTCGCTGGCATAGCATTAGATGCCATAACCCGCAGTCCAATCGTACTTTTGAAAGATTCTTCAGATCGACGGGCTTTGCCAATTTACATTGGTCAGGAACAGGCTAGGGCAATTATGGGTGCGCTGGAGAATCAGAAGCCTCCCAGACCCTTAACTCACGACCTGATTGTGAATATTCTGGAGACTTGGAACATGACTCTAGAAAAGGTAATTATTCATTCCCTGCAAAAGGATACATTTTATGCAGCTTTAATTGTCCAGCAAGGCGAAGTCAAAAAAGAAATTGACGCGCGTCCTAGCGATGCGATCGCTATTGCTCTCCGTACAAATACTCCCATCTGGGTAATGGAAGAAGTGATTGCCGATGCTTCTATCCCTGTTGATCGCGATGCAGATGAAGCCGAACAGCAAGCCTTCCGTGAATTTATTTCCAATCTCCGTCCTGAAGATTTGATCAAGCGCTTTGGTAATGACGACAGCTAGGCAATTTTAGATTTTAGATTTTAGATTTTAGATTTTTCCTTGAATCTAAAATCCAAAATTCAAAATCTAAAATTGAATAACTCCTAACTCTTTGTTAAAGATGCAATACCGACGCTTTGGAAAAACGAATCTGTACCTCTCAGTTTTTTCTCTGGGAACAATGCGCTACCTGGCTGATTTTGAAAATGCTCACCAGATCATCGAACAAGCCTTAGCGCTAGGAATTAATCATTTAGAAACTGCCAGAGGTTACGGTAAAAGCGAGGAGTATCTTGGTAGGGCGTTAAAAGCTGGGTTGTCAGTACCCCGAACGAGGCTTTATGTCACCACCAAAATCTCAGCCACAGCAGATGCTAATACCATGCGTCGGTGCATCGACGAATCCCTAGAACGATTACAGCTAGATTATTTAGATTGCTTAGGTATTCATGGTTTGAACACTTGGCAACATTTGGAGTGGGTACAAGCCAAAAATGGCTGTATGCAAGCCGTAGAAGAAGCTGTTGCTGATGGTCGAGTCCGACACGTTGGTTTTTCCAGCCACGGGTCATTAGAGCTAATTCAGGCAGCAATAAATACAGATTTTTTTGAATTTGTCAATCTGCATTATTACTATTTTTTTCAACGGCACGCACCAGCGATTCAACTAGCTGCCGAAAAAGATATGGGCATTTTCATTATTTCCCCTGCTGATAAGGGAGGACGGCTCCATACACCACCCCAAACTCTAAAAGACCTCTGCCATCCGTATTTACCATTAGGTTTAAACTATCGATTTTTACTTTCTGACAACCGTATTACTACTTTGAGTATAGGGGCAGCAAACCCAGATGAATTAAGGGAACCTTTGCGAATCGCTGACGATGATGGAGAGTTAACATCAGCCGAACATTCTGCTTTTAAACGGTTAGAAAATCACCAAAAAGTTGCTTTAGAAACTGATAAGTGTAGCCAATGTTATGCTTGTTTGCCCTGTCCAGAAAATATCAATATTCCAGAGGTGTTGCGGTTACGAAATCTTGCAGTGGCATACGATATGACAGACTATGGACAATATCGTTACGGAATGTTTGAAAATGCGGGTCATTGGTTCCCAGGCATGAAAGGCAACCGTTGTACAGAATGCGGTGACTGTTTGCCTCGGTGTCCAGAAAAGTTGCATATTCCAGCTTTGTTGGAAGATGCTCATCAAAAATTAAGTGGCAAAGCAGGTAGGAGATTGTGGGGATAAATGACAAATGTTGCAAGTATTCCTCTGGAACCACACCTTGAGATTTAAGCCAATTAAATAAGTGAACAGTCAACAGTTATCAGTTATCACGGTTTCAGTGCGGGGATTTGACCCCTTTCTGTTACACACCACTTGTTAGAAGTGGGGACTCTGACTCGCAATTGACAATCAAATTCTTAACTAATAACTGTTGACTGCATTTTCCAAATACACCGTATTCCACAGAACAATTGCCGCGACCGCTAAGTTCAACCCACTGGCTCATTACGTTTGAGATTGTAAAATTTATCAGAGATTAACCAACCTAATCTTTCCAACTCCCGAATCATTCGGCTTATCTGATGTATAAATAACCAGGGCAGTTAGCTCTTGAAGATTTTTGTCTCCAATGTAAATCCACTTACATTTGTCAGATTGATTGTATCGGCTCTTCGCTGACTTTAAACTTCGTTACATAGTTTGATTTTTTAACGCCGACTTACTTACATCAAATTTAAATTCATATATCAACTCGCAATCTGTGATACGATACGATGAAAATAAATTTATTTTTAATAATATTTGCTCGTTTATAGAAAATTTACAAACCTACAAGCAAGCTAATGCCAATAATGAATTGTTGAATTACATAAATAGAAGCGATCAATTACAAATGTGGAGTATTTACAGAAAACGAATAATTTGAATGCGTAATTCCTAAAAAACTTTTAAAGCTAAATATAGACAATATGACAACAATCATCTTTGTACATGGAACGGGTGGGCGCAGAGATTCCTATGCAGGTACATTTAGGAATATTGAACAGAAATTACATGAGCTAAAACCAGAGGTTAGATTAGTTCCCTGTCTGTGGGGTGAGGTTCATGGCACAAAATTAAATGCTGGTGGTTTGTCGATTCCTAATTATGATTCAACTAGAGTAAATGCTAAGTCTCAGGAGGATGAAGAAATTCTGTTGTGGAAAAATCTCTACAAAGATCCACTATATGAAATTAATCTTTTATCATTCAGACAACCTCGTGGGCAAGCTAATATTCGAGGTAAGATGATGACTCCTCCACAGGAAATCAGTAAGAGAATAGAGGGGTTGACTACATCTTCCCAACTGGAAACTCAACTACAAAAGGCTGGTATTAGTCAGGTATTTGAAGAAGCTTGCAATGCAATTAGAACTTCTCAGCCTTTTAGCAGATTACTAGACACAGCATCCAGACCTTTAGATGCAGATTATGCAGCGATCGCTAGAGCAATTGTAACTGCATCTATACAAATATGTGATATATGTGATCCCCCCATTCATCATAATAAAAAGTTGCGAGACGAGACTGTGGACTCAATTACTCGTGAGTTGACTCAAGATACCCAATCACGCGGGGTAATTGGGGATTTGGGAAAAATTCTTATATCGCCATAGGAAAATTTGCGTTTAATAAATATTATGTACAGCGTAAACGAGGGGCTATAACTGATGCTTCTTATCCCTTTTCTGGAGATATTCTGTTTTATCAAGCAAAGGGTGAAAAGATTCGAGAATTTATTCGAGAGCAAATAAAAAATGTTGAACCTCCTGTAGTTCTACTTGCTCATAGTTTAGGAGGAATTGCTTGTGTAGATTTATTAATTGAACAGCAACTACCAGAGGTTAAATTATTAATTACAGTCGGCTCACAAGCTCCTTTTTTATATGAAATTAATTCGCTGCAAAGTTTATCTTATGGTGATCCTTTACCAGAATACTTTCCTGAATGGTTGAATATTTATGATTTGCGGGATATTTTGAGTTATATCGGCGAAGGGCTATTTCCCAACAAAATAAAAGATTCTAAAGTAGATAATGGGCAACCATTTCCAGAGGCTCACGGGGCTTATTGGAACACTCCAAAGACATGGGATAAAATTTTAGAGTATCTTGAGAGAATGTTTTAAAAGTCTTAATTGTCGGTCTGTAACCAAACGTTTTAATTACCCTAAATCCTGCGATGTTGATTCTGGTTGCCCCCTTTTTAATCGGATTAGCAGGGTGGTTTCATCCGAAAAAAGAAAAATACATAAGTCTTGATTTCTCGTTTTATGACATAGCTTTTTACCCCTCTCCAAACCTCTCCCCGAAACGGAGAGAGGCTTTGAAACCCAGTTTTAGTTTTTCTCTACTCGTATGAAACCACCCTGCCCTTTTTAATCGGGTTAGGGGGTATTAATAAGTGCCTAAAATAATTGCAAACCACTTTTCCAATAACCTCTTAAATCATTTACCATGACAGAAGAACCCAAGATTAGTTCTGATGAAACTTATGCTCTAGTTGTAGGAATTGAAAAGTATCAACAAGGTGATGATTCGAATCTGGATGGGCCAGCTAGTGATGCAATTAAGTTTGCTGAATGGTTGTTGGCAAAGAAGGTAAAAAAGGAAAATATCTATTTGTTTATCTCTCCCTCAGATAATAATCAAAATTTACTAGAAAACTTCAAAGAAAAGACAAAGTTAACTTCTCAGCCTGCAAATCGAGAAAATATCACTAACGCTATTGACCGTTTGCTCAAGGAAGATGTATCTGGTCAATTACTGTATGTATTCTGGGGAGGGCATGGTTCTATAACTAAATCAGAGGATACAAAACGTCTACTGTGGTTTAGTGATACTGATTATACGAACTGCAAAAGCCTAGATTTTTTTTCGCTGCTAGAAGCACTGAAAAACTCTCCGATTAGGTTTGGTTTCAGCCAACAAGTCTACTTGCTCGATACTTGTGCAAGCCGTCTGTATAACCAGGATGTACATCTGCCTACAATTAATTGGATAAAGAAGAGTAGTCAATCCGGTTCAAGCAGTTCCCAATCAGGAAATCATGCACAATTTGTATTATTTGCATCGGCAGAGTATGAGGTAGCAGAGAATCACGCTGGTAGTGGTGTTTTTTCCCAAGCGGTGATGGAGGAGTTAAATAAACTACCAGCAGATTGTTTATTACCTGAGATGATGGCATTGACTCAAGCAGTTGAAGAAAAGTTAAAGGCTGCTGGTAAACCGGAACCAGTTTATAAGCGATTCTGGAATGGCAGTGTAGAAGTAAGTGAAAAAGTATTTTATCTACCGCCGCGAAAGATAGACTGGCACAAAGTTTGCTGTGAAATTTTGGTGGAACAACGGCAGCAACTCACCACTAATGCCTTGACATTATCTCAAGGGATAACGCTGCGAGTTGAAGATGTTTATGTACCCTTGGGATTAGTCGAGCGCGAAGAACGATCTAAACGTCAGGATGATGTTTCTCCTGAGAAAGGTTCAGACCTTTTCAAAGAGACAGAAATTACTAAAACATTTGAGAATCATGTTTTTCTTGAAGAGGTTATAAAACAGAAGGAAACCCCTAAAAGTCAAGGTAAACGTATCGCAATTATTGGTGAACCAGGTGCAGGAAAGACAACACTTTTACAGCAGATTGCTGATTGCATATCTCGTGAGATTGACCAGTCAATTGTCATTTGGGTATCTTTAGCAGATTTGCAAGAGCAGCAACTGGAAACTTATTTATTTAAAGTTTGGTTAACTGCTGCGGTTAACAGACAAGGGAAGATGGAAGCCACTCAGCAGATGGAAAAGGATTTTGCGGCTCAGTTTATACAAGGTCGGGTATGCTTGCTGCTGGATGGATTAGATGAAATGTCTGTATCTTCAGGCAATCCCTTAACAGAAATTGCGCGGCAAATTCGTAATGGAGGGTATATTTCTCAAGCGCGAATTGTGCTTACTTGTCGAGTTAATTTGTGGGATCACAGCCCTAATGAGCTTTTTAATTTTGATATCTATCGCACCTTGAATTTTTCTTATCCAGAGCAGGTAGAGATGTTTATTAATCGTTGGTTCTCTCCTATAATACCAGAAGGAAATAGAGAACGAGGGCAAAGGTTACAGCACTTCCCGCTATGCAATACAGTTTTTCTCCTTTCCCCTCTTTTAGTATATCTTTCAGCTTGGAGGTACATCCTCAAAGCTGCCGGAAGTGCTGTATGCACTGCACTCAAAGAACCAGGTAAAGAGCGGATTCAGGATTTGGTGAAAAATCCTCTACGACTGACCCTATTATGTTTGACTTGGGATAAGTGGCAAGAAAATGGGGGACTACCAGACACGACAGCAGAACTGTATAAGAGTTTTGTAGATTATTTCTATAAATACAAATTTTCAATCAAGGAAAAACAACAAGAATCTCTGAATCAAGCATTGGGAGAATTATCCCAGTGGGCAATCAATCAACCAGCATCTCGGTTTCGCATTCGACTGGATGAAATTCCTCAAGCAATTAAGCAAAAATTAGGCTATAAAGATGATGAAAATACCCCATTGGGATTAGCCATAAAGTTAGGTTGGCTAAACAATGTGGGGAGAGCTAAAGAGAATCCTAATTTTGATGTTTACTCTTTCTTTCATGCTTCATTTCAAGAATACTTTGCTGCCACAGCCATTAATGATTGGCAATTCTTTCTCCAACACAACCCCAAAAATCCCATTCAAGGAATTTATCACATCTTTACACCGCA
The DNA here is from genome assembly GCF_023734775.1 of Nostoc cf. commune SO-36. Lineage (NCBI taxonomy): Bacteria > Bacillati > Cyanobacteriota > Cyanophyceae > Nostocales > Nostocaceae > Nostoc > Nostoc commune. The sequence continues at coordinate 3,942,679 of NZ_AP025732.1, forward strand.
ATGGAGGCAAACAATATTACTGTGGTTAGGGACTTGCAAGAAAATAAAATACCAGCCATTCTAGAAGAGAAGAAGCGGTGAACTGTCCGCGCCTAGTTTAAATATCTAGAATGGGAATCCCTCAATTCATGCTCACCGACACCATCAAATCGACCTTTAAAGATGCAGCACAGAAACTGACTAGCAATCGCAAACGAGATTTCATGGCAAAAGTTACCGAAGATTACTTCGATAGTTCAGCACGCATTGCAGAAACCGTTATGGGATGGAATCGCCAGAGTGTGCAACTCGGCTTGCATGAAAGGCGGACGGGGATAGTCTGTGTAGAGAATTATCAGGCAAGGGGACGACACAATAGTATTGAGGTATTGCCCAACTTAGAAGCAGATATTCGTTCATTGGTGGATGCTCAAGCTCAAGCCGACCCTAAATTTCAATCGACCTTTCTGTATGCCCGCATTAGTGCCAGAGCAGTAAGAGAAGCATTAGTAAGTGTTCATGGCTATAACGAGAGCGAATTGCCATCTCGTCAAACTTGTGGAGAAATTCTCAATCGCTTAGGGTATCGCCTAAAAAAACACAAAAAACGAAACCCTTGAAAAAGATTCCGCAAACTGATGCCATTTTCGAGAATGTGTTCCGGGAGAATCAGGCATCAGATGAAAACCCCAAATCGTTGCGAGTGTCTATAGATACTAAAGCTAAGGTGAAGATTGGCAACCTTTCTAGAGGCGGTAAAGCTCGGACAATGGAGGCGAAAGCTGCTGATGACCACGATACACAGTGGTCATCAGTCTTAGTTCCCTTTGGCATTCTCAATACACATAATGACCAGCTATCGATTTACTTGGGTCAGTCGGCGGAAACCAGTGATTTTATCGTCGATTGTTTAACCGCTTGGTGGCATGAGAATCAACACAATTACCTGGAACTTGATGAGTGGGTGATTGATCTTGATGGCGGTGCCGCTACTCGCAGTAACCGCACACAATTTATCAAACGCATGGTTGAGTTGTCTTGTGCAATTAATTTAAAAATTCGACTGATTTATTATCCCCCTTACCATAGCAAGTACAATCCAATAGAGCGGTGTTGGGCTGCCTTGGAGAACTATTGGAATGGTGCGATTTTAGATTCTGTTGCCGCCGCAGCACAATGGGCCGCCAATATGACTTGGAAAGGAATTGCTCCCATTGTACATCTGGTTCAAACCACATATCACAAAGGAATCAAGGTTCTCTCGCAAGAGTTAGAACAATACCAACCCCAATGGCAGCGTTCTGAAACATTACCCAAATGGGATATTACTATTGTCCCTGTTTAGCTGGTACTTTATTTTCTTGCAAGTCCCTTAGGGCGACGAGAAGAGAACTTAAAACAACAAAAGCAAGAGTTTATTAATGCTTTGGTAAACTTTCAAGATGGATGTGGCAAATGGGAGAGAGAAAATGTAGACAAAGGCTTTTATGAGTATCAATCCTATTTTTTAGCTGCGGCGGTAATTGCGGAGTTTAAAGATTGTTCTCAGGCAGATGAAATCGCAACGCAAATTGTCAAGTGGGGCTTTGGTTATCCACCAGAAAAACAGAAGTGGGTGAAATTTATTAAGCCAATTGAAGATACAGCTCAGTTAGCACTGCAACAAACAGAACGCACAAAAGCGATCGCAGCCTTGGTACAACTGCTACAATTTCCAAATCTTGATAATGACACCCGTCACCAGGCAGCAGAAAGCTTAGGGACTATCGGCACAGGTAATGAAAAAGCGATCGCTGCTTTGGTGCAACTATTAAATCATGTGTATGTGTACACCCGTCACCAGGCAGCAAAAAGCTTAAGAACAATCGGCACAGGTAATGAATTTGCGATCGCTGCCTTGGTGGCAGCGCTGCAATCAACAACTGAGGATGACTTCATCCGTAGGGTGGCAGCAGAAAGCTTAGGGACTATTGGCACAGGTAATGAATTTGCGATCGCTCCCTTGGTGGCAGTGCTGCAATCAACAACTGTGGATGACTTCACCCGTAGGCTGGCAGCAGAAAGCTTAAAGACAATCCACCCAGCTGCCTTGGTGGAACTGCCACAATCGACTGATGTGAGTGACAAGCGTTGGGCAGCAGCAAAAATACCAGGGAGAATGGAGACATTCAAAAAAGTGTATCCCAGGATCATGGAAACAGTCAGCTCAGCAGCTCTGGATCAGCAGTTGCGTATGATGGCAGCAGGATGGTTAGAAACAAGCGACCCAACCGCCTTGGTGGCACTGCTACAATCAACTGATAATAAATATCGGCTTTGGGCGGTAGTAGAAAAATTAGGAACCATCGGCACAGGCGATGAATTTGTGATCGCTGCCTTGGTGGAACTGCTGCAATCAACAACTGTCGATGACTTCACCCGTAGGCTGGCAGCAGAAAGCTTAGTGAAAATCGGCACAGGCAATGAATTTGCGATCGCTGCCTTGGTGGAACTGCTGCAATCAACAACTGTGGATGACAAAACCCATAGTCAGGCAGCAGAAAGCTTAGGGAAAATTGTACAAGACAATAAGGATCGGTCTTTGGTTGTAAAAGGTTTAAAGGATTATTTGCAATTTGATAACAACTACAATTTGATCTGGAAATGTTCTCAAAATATGGCTTATCCCGATTTCTATCAAGCTTGGCATCAAGGAAAGAATGATGAAGAAGTCGGTGTTAACCAGCCTAACTTACTCCAATGTTTGCAAGCTGCGATTGATAATGACGCTCAACTCAGCCAAAGCATTCACTTAATCTGTATCGACACCAATAAATTCATAGATCCAGATAACCCAGCTAGCAAAATTTACACTAAAATCGTCAAAGCTGGCTGTCCTAAATGCGAAGATGGTACGCCGAAAACAATGGCGGACTTCCAATCCTATTGGGAATTGCTAGATACTGACAAGTGCGTGGTTTTAGTATTTCACTCAGGCTCAACGAATACTACAGGTGGGGTGACATACAGCGATGTGTTTCTTAACGCCATTAGTAAATTTGAGGGGGCGATTTGTTTTATTAGCGACTCTGTACTAACCTACAACACCCTGAAAGTCTTTGCCCCCAGTCAATCAATTGATGAGATTTTAGAATGGTTACGCAAAGGGCGCTGAACTTTGCTCAATCAGATGATAGTACTGTTATATTTGGCAATCGCCTGACCCATCCTTTCACTTTTCAATAGCTTTAAAAGCTGTAGTGCTTATTCGGCATAGCTTAGAACTTTTCTTAGTGCCATTCCATTCAGGAGAACAAGTATCCGATAAAGTTATTTTGTTAAGTGCCTTGCTTGCTAATGGTATTAATTTAGGTTTAATCCAGATGGCGGACGCAATTAAAGGAATGTCCTTATTGGTAAAATTAATAAAGATTTAAAAAAGTCAGGAAGATCCGCCCAAGCTGGGGTATCTCGCGGCAAGAAAGATGAAGATTAAAAAAAAAGAAATATCCTACGCCAATCACTAACGGTTTTCCGCTACAGTGGACGGGCTGTAAGCTTAGTATGGACTACTAGCCGATCGCTTACTATTCTTCTGGCGAGTTTAACAATAGTTGCTGGTCTTTTACCGGCGGCGATATCCTACATCAGTAAGTTAATTGTGGATGCAGTGGTATTTGCCTCTCAAGTTAACTCAGAAAGTAATGGTTTTGTCAATATTTATCCTTCCCTATCTTATGTAGGATTAGAAGCGATCGCTGTAATTCTACTAGCAGGTGGTCAACGCGGAATCATCATTTGTCAATCGTTATTGCGGGCGCTACTGGGTCAGCGAGTGAATGTACTCATCTTAGAAAAGGCGCTGACACTGGATCTCAGACAGTTTGAAGACTCGGAATTTTATGACAAATTGACCAATGCGCGACGAGAAGCATCTGTTCGTCCCCTTTCCTTAGTAAACCGTACCTTTGGGTTAGTGCAAAATGCCCTTTCCCTGTTCACCTACGGTATTTTGTTAGTAAATTTCTCAGTTTGGGCAGTGCTAATGCTAGTTTTGGCTGCCATACCTGTATTTATAGCCGAAACCAAGTTTGCTGGGGAAGGCTTTCGCTTGTTTAGTTGGCGTGCGGCAGAAACTCGTCAACAGCATTACTTAGAAAATCTGCTAGCAAGAGAAGATTTTGTCACAGAAGTCAAACTCTACCAGTTGGGAGACATGTTGCTAGGACGTTATCGCAACCTGTTTGAACAACTCTATGGCGAAGACCGCGATTTGACTCTCCGGCGAGGAGTGTGGGGCTATCTTCTGGGTTTAGTTAGTACAGGTGCTTTTTACCTAGCTTATGCTTGGATTGTGCTGGAAACAGTGCGAGGTAAGATTTCCTTGGGAGATATGACAATGTATCTTACCGTGTTTCGCCAAGGACAATCTACTTTTTCTAATGCCCTCACTTCTATTGGAGGGATGTATGAAGACAACCTATATCTATCAAATCTTTATGATTTTCTGGAAAAAGAAGTACCAAAGTCTTGGGGTAAGGCAACCATTGGTTTAAATCCTCAAGATGGTATTCGTTTCGAGAACGTGTCATTTACTTATCCAGGAAGTTCCAAGCCAGCGTTGGCAAACATTTCGCTGCATTTGAAACCCAGAGAAAAACTGGCAATTGTCGGTGAAAACGGTTCCGGTAAAACTACCTTAATCAAACTACTTACCCGACTCTACACCCCTGACTCTGGGCGAATTTTCTTAGATGGCTTGGACTTGCAAGAATGGGATGTTGATGTATTGCGGCGTCGGATTGGTGTGATTTTTCAGAACTTTGTCCGCTACCAATTTACTGTGGGTGAGAATATTGGTGTGGGTGATGTAGAACATCTCGAAAATAAAACCCGTTGGCGAACTGCTGCTGAAAAAGGCATGGCGCAATCCTTTATTGACCAATTACCCCAAAGCTTCCAGACTCAACTTGGTCGTTGGTTTAAGGGAGGACAGGAACTTTCTGGGGGACAGTGGCAGAAAATTGCTCTCTCTCGTGCTTTTATGCGATCGCAAGCAGATATCTTGGTGTTAGATGAACCAACATCAGCAATAGATGCCCAAGCCGAGTTTGAGATTTTCAATCATTTTCGCACTGTTACTCAAAATCAGATGGTACTTTTGATTTCCCATCGCTTCTCAACGGTACGAATGGCTGACAAAATTCTAGTTATAGAAAACGGGGAAGTTATAGAACAAGGAACTCACGAAGAATTATTAAAGATAGGAGGACGTTATGCCAAGCTGTTTCTATTACAAGCAGCCGGTTATCAATAGGAAAAGAAGCTAGTAATCTTTGTGAATTGAGATAGCGATGCCTACGGTGGACTGCGCCTACGCTGACTTTTTACAAAGCACATAACATCTCTATCTAACCACGTTAAACTGTTCAGTAAATATGGGTCACTAGACACTCCGTATCGTTAAACATTGCTACTTGATAAAATTATGCAAATCACAAAACAGCGATACTATACCCCAGAGGAATATTTAGAGCTAGAAGAAGCTGCTGACTACAAAAGTGAATACATTGATGGGCAAATAATTCCTATGGCGGGTGGAACAATAAATCACAATCGTATAGCTGGTAATTTCTATGCTGTGTTAAACTTCGCGTTCAGACAACAAGAATACGAAGTGTTTAATAGCGATATGCGTCTGTGGATACACCAAAAACGTATCTACACGTATCCAGATGTGACAGTAATAGCCGGTGAACCAGAATTTTTCAACAACCGTACAGATATTATTACAAATCCCCAACTTATTGTTGAGGTTTTGTCTAAATCTACTAAAAACTACGATAGCGAAGACAAGTTTCAGGCTTACCGAAGTATTTCTACTTTCCAAGAATATCTATTAATTGACCAAACACGAATTCATGTAGATCAATTTTCTAAAACCGGGAAAAAGCAATGGACGCTTCGTGAATATGATGAAGAAGATGAAGCGATCGCACTTGTAACCGTACCCTTTGAGATTTCTCTACAAGATTTGTACAAAAAGGTGAAGTTTGAGCCTGTTGAGTCGGAAGGGGAAAGTGCTGATGTTGAGGGATTGGGGTGAAAAAATTGATTACCCCTAAGACTAAAAATCAGTTTGACGCCACAAGAAGTTTAGGGGAAGTATCTAGCTTAAACTCTGCTTGTATAAGATGTGAAATCTTATTAACTCTTTCAGGTAGAGCAAAAGACATAAGAGTATTGAGTGTAGTTTTTCCAATTCCTCCAGTCTTAGGTTCTGGATGACCTATCTTACATAGAATATTATAAAGTTTTATTGAAGGACGAGAGTGAACGTTGAAAGTTAATCTATCTTGATTTGCAAAACTTATGTACCAATCGTAGTCTGCCATAGTATTTAGCTTAATATCTTCGTTTCCACCCAAAAATTCAGTATGTTCAATATTTGGTTTAAATAATTCTCTTAATTCCTCCATTCCATCATCCCAATTCAACTCCTCTGCTGAAAAAAGAAATTCAGAATCAACTTGCTTAACTTTTTTCTGAAATTCATACCCTTTGCAAAGACTTCGATTCAAAAAGGCATACTGGTAGAGTATTTCGGGCATTTCTACTCCAAGAGTATATAAACTGCGTCCCTCGCAGAATGCGCGAGCCTCATCACGCAGTTGATTTATTAGTAGACCAATATCTTTAGTAGCAAAATTTGTGTAATCTCCTCCTTTTGCTTCAAAGGCATCAGCTTTTGCTCTGACACTAAAGGCAAGAGCTACCATTAGTGGTAATCTTTCCGGTTTCCCTATGTCAATACGATTAAGCTGAGTTCGCAGCCAAGCTTCTAAATCCTCGGCTCTTTCAATAAGTTGATCTGCTTCTAGTAATTCAGGCAGTATATAGGTAAATCGTTCATAGGCTTTGAGTAGTTTAAAGGTTCTAGTCTCAAACTCTTCTCTACGCCTACGAGCTTCTAAATCTTTAACTTCTTCTAGAATGTTTTGAAAACCTGTACGCATCTCCTCACGGAGAATATTCATTTGCTGTGCTAAGTTAGACTGATTACAAACTAATAACTCAAGAGTGCGGTGTTGAACAGTAAGGGCATTTTGAATACTGTTAAAACAAGTCTGAATCTGTTCCTGATTTCTGTCTAATTTATCTGAGACTCCTTTAACTTGTTCATGATTTTTATCTAACTTCTCAACACATGATTGAATCTGATCTTGATTCCGGTCTAACTTCTTTTTGACCTTGTGAAGTTGGACAGAATTGTAAATGCCTACACCAAGATTGAGTATATTTATTCCCAGATTAGCAATGCTAAACATATCAATAGCTGGTCTAACGGATTGAATTGTCTCTCCACTCACGGTATGGCGGGTACACCAAGTACCTGCCTTACCTTCAACTACCTCGTAATCTGAAGCGTTTCCTCCCTTAAATAAATGTGGGTCTGGTCGCTGAGTAAATGAATTAACCATAGTTGTTGCAAAATAGACTTAATCTCAGTATTCCCAGCAATATCCTTGATGTATCACTTCTTTTATACAAAAGAGCGATCGCCCTACTTGTGCAGAGTATCTTAAAAATATTTAAACCACTTTTAATGGTTTCTGAGGAAAAGTAATTGGCTCTGGCAAAAGTTTTCCTTGCTCTCCATACCATTCAATCAAAGACTCAATAACTTCCTGTCCGTGTTTAGCGGCTTCTTCATAACTCTCACCATGAGTGTGGAATTGCTGCCAAGGGAATTTCGGCAAGTGTACTAAGTAGCAATTATCCTCATCTGACCATTGAATTACCATACTGTAGCGATCGCTCATTATCCTCCTCTATATAGTGGACAATGTATACACAAGGAAATATACATTCCTTCTTGTAGCTGTGTGCCGTTAACCGTGTGCTGCTAATTGCTGGTGTCGAAAACTAAATAGTCAATTATCAAACCAGCCCCATAGACACCCGTTTTTTTGTTAGTATTCAAAAAAACCTATTGACACATTTGTCAGATCAATTGTTTGTTATTTGTAAGTAAATGTAAACAATTGTTTCAAAAGGAAGAAAGCACCTGAGGTTTAATGACTGATTATTTCCAAGGAAATTTCCCATTACAATCTGTCCCACTGACGAAAAGTGTGGTAGAAAGCCATGCTCAAACCGATGAGGCCAGTGGAAAATTAGCTGCAACGATAGCAGAAGCGGCATCAGATCGCAAAGCAGGTGAGATTTTATTGCTCAAAGTGGCAGAGGTATCTTACCTGGCTGATTACTTTGTGATGATGACAGGCTATTCTAAGGTACAGGTCAGGGCGATCGCTCAAGCAATTGAAGGAAAAGTCGAAACTGAACTGCAACGCCGTCCCTTAAGGACAGAAGGAAAAATCGAGGGAAGTTGGGTACTACAAGACTACGGTGATGTGATCGTTCACATCATGATGCCCAAAGAACGAGAGTTTTATAATTTAGAAGCGTTCTGGATTCATGCAGAGCGTATTTCCCTTCCAGAATCTGATGAGGGTGAGGGTAAGCCAACATGATTAGGTCTTCGGTTTCAAACTGCCCAGTTCCTACAGACCAACAACCACTCAATGAGTACGAAGAGTTAAAATCTTCCTGGCTGTTCCGTGATGCCACTTTAGATTGGCGTAAGTATATCACGAAACTTGCTTGGATTTGGGGTTTATCTTGGCTCATTGCAGGGCCTATTGCTGCGGCAAGTTTTCCCCCTCACAAGTATATTGCACATTTTATGCTCTGTGGTGGAGCAGGAGCCAGTGTCGGCTTAGTGCTGATACTGGTAAGATTGTACTTAGGCTGGTTCTACGTGTGCGATCGCCTTTGCAGTCCCACAGTATTTTATGAAGAGTCAGGCTGGTACGACGGCCAAACTTGGACAAAGCCACAAGAAGTTCTCAACCGCGATCGCTTAATTGTCTCATACGAAATCAAACCAATTCTGCGGCGGTTACAATTTACCTTCGCTGGCTTGGCGGGAATGTACGTTACTGGTACTATAGTCTGGCATTTGTTTTAAAGAATCATTGGTCATTGGTCATTAGTCATTAGCTAAGGACTAATGATTAATGACCAATGACTAATTAATTAAAAAAGGTGATAAATATAAACCCATGACAATGGGAAAACGAACTCAAGCCGCAGCACTGGAAGTCCGGTTGCTGCGAGAAGGTATTATTGAATCCAGGCATATAGTCCAAGCTGTTGTCTGCGACGAACGAGGACGGGTTCTAACCGTTGCCGGAAATTCTGAAACTGCTGCATTTATCCGTTCAGCCCTCAAACCATTTCAGGCACTTGCTGTCACCACAACAGGTACACTGGAACGCTATCAACTTAGCGATCGCGACTTAGCAATTATCACAAGTTCCCATAAAGGAAGAATAGATCAAGTCCGACAGGTATTTAACATCCTTTGGCGGGCCGATCTTGACCCGACTATACTCCAGTGCCCAATTCCTGAAGGTAAGCAGAATCCTTTAGAATACAACTGCTCTGGAAAACATGCAGGGATGTTAGCTGTTTGTCAGCAACGCCATTGGCCCTTAAATAACTACTTGGATCGCAAGCACCCAATACAGCAGTTAATTTTAGGCAAAGTAGCAGAATTGCTGCGAATGCCAGCAGCAGAATTTATCAGCGCTCATGATGACTGTGGCGCACCAACTTATCTGATGCAACTCGGTCACATGGCATCTTTATATGCACTGTTAGCCTCTAGTACCAACTTAGATATGGAGCGCATTGTCCGGGCTATGACTCATCACCCCGCTATGGTAGCAGGAGATGGAGAATTTGATACGGAACTGATGCGCTTGACTCCAGGAGAATTGGTTAGTAAAACTGGTGCTGAAGGAGTGCAGTGCATTGGTAGACTCGGTGAAGGCTTGGGATTGGCAATCAAAGTCATGGATGGGGCAAAACGAGCAAAATATGCCGTGGCGATTCACTTACTCCAGCAAATGGGTTGGATTAGTCCCAGCGCCGCCGAAAGCCTCTCAGAAAAGTTTGTCACCTTAGGAAAATACAAGCGTTTAGAAGTAATTGGAGAATTATCATTTTTGTAGTTGCCAAACTCTTGACTATAGGTTATGATAAAGAGGTCAAGAGCGACGCGGGATAGAGCAGCCTGGTAGCTCGTCGGGCTCAACGGGCAAATTTAACTATACGCTTATTAGTTAATCTTGCTATGGGCGGTACATAAAGAAACTTATGTGCGTTTATCTGTCAAACTCGGGGAAGCCAATAGCGCGGTAATCCCGAACCAAGCTCCAGAAATGGAGAAGGTGTAGAGACTGGAAGGCAGACACCCTAACGATAATGACGAGGGTGAAGGGACAGTCCAGACCACAAACTAGCTAATCTAGGCAACGAAAGTTGTAGTTGGTAAGCATAACCCGAAGGTCAGTGGTTCAAATCCACTTCCCGCCACCAAATCAAAGATAAAGCAAAACCTTGTTTTCTTAAAAGATTACAGGGTTTTGTTTTATGCTGATTGTCAGCTACTCAGTTTTACAAATGGACACAAAGCTTAAGGGAGACATAGCAGAGCAAGCTGCTGTTCTTCATGCCTTAAAGCGTGGTTGGGGAGTTTTAAAACCTTTTGGTGATCGACTACCTTACGATCTAGCATTTGATGTAGAGGGAACTCTAATTAAAATCCAAGTCAAATATGCTTGGTTGGATGAGCCTTCGGGCAATTATGTTGTAGATAATCGCCGTACTAAAACCAATCGGCGGCTGATGCTTCGAGAAGCATATAAAATATCAGACTTTGATTTTGCCTTAGTATATATAGAAAAACTTGACCTGTTCTATGTCTTTCCCGTAGATGTGTTCATAGATTATGGAAGCGAAGTACACCTTGTTGAGGCTGAAAAACGACAGAGGAAACCTCGTTCTGCACAATATCGAGAAGCTTGGGAGTTAATTTTACAGGCATCGGTAGCTAAAGAAAGTTGTGTTAGATCGCCTGTTCAACTCGGAGAAGCAGGTTTTTGATCTATTCTGGAAGAAATAGCCATCAAAAGGGCGCGAAGAATCATGGTTGTGAAGTTGCAGCGACCAATTTTAGTGGGAGGATTGGGACTGTCCTTTTCTCTGTGGATGTTACAAAGTTGGCACGATTCGATAGTGCAGGTGAGTGAGTTTGGTTTGTTGAGTGCCTTAGCTGTAGGCGGTGGTTTGTGGTTATTTCAAAAAAATCGCCCAAAAAACAGTTTAGAGCAGCTAGATGGTATGGTTGTGGATCGGGCGACTGTAGAAAGTGCGATCGCTAAAACTGAAACTGTAATTAACCAACTGGCACAAGAATCAGAAAACCATCCGGCGTTACAGACACTTAGAGAAGAAGTTGCCCAATTATTGTTGGAATTAGACAGACAAGAAATTAAAGTGGCTGTGACTGGTGGTAAATCTGTAGGTAAAAGCACTTTAATTGAAGTGCTAAAACAAAATTTAGAGACACGAAATTCGGTGTCTCTAGAAGAAACAGCACCTTTGTTTAGAGAAATGAATGAAAATTCGGATACAGCCATTTTGGCAAAAGTAGCAGAATCTGATTTTGTTCTGTTCCTAACAAACGGTGATTTAACAGATTCAGAATTTCAAACCTTACAGCAGCTAAAAGCAGCAAATCAGCCCACAATCCTGGTTTTCAACAAACAAGACCAGTATTTAGCCGATGAAAGCGCCAGCATCTTGCTGTCATTGAAACATCGGATGCAGGGAAATGTAGTTGCAACTGCGGCTTCTCCCATTGCCATCAAAGTCCGAAAGCATGAAGCTGATGGTTCTATGCAAGAGTGGATGGAACAACCGGCAGCAGATATACAGCAGTTGACGCAGCAGTTGGGTGAATTGCTACAGCAAGGACAACGGCTAGTTTGGGTAACTACGATGAGGAAAGCCGGCTTGTTGAAAGCTGAGGCAAAAAACTGGCTGAATGTAACCAGACGCGATGGCGCCACCCCAATTATTGAACAATATCAATGGATAGCTGCTGCTGCTGCCTTTGCTAACCCAGTCCCAGCACTTGATATTCTGGCGACTGCGGCAATTAATGCTCAAATGGTAATGGATTTGGGTAATATCTATCAGCAGAAATTTTCCCTAGAACAGGCACAAACCATAGCTGGAACAATGGGAAGTTTGATGCTGAAACTCGGTTTAGTTGAACTTTCTACAAAGGCGATAAGTACTGTTCTGAAAAGTAATGCCCTTACCTTTGTTGCTGGTGGCGTAGTGCAGGGAGTAAGTGCAGCTTATCTAACTAGAGTCGCAGGGTTAAGTCTAATTGAGTATTTCCAACAACAGGAAATAGCAATAGATTCTGGGAATGGTTTGAATTTGGAGAATTTGCGGCAAACTTTGCAAAAGGTATTTCAGCAAAATCAGCAGATTGGTTTTTTGCAGGGGTTTGTCAAGCAAGGTATGAAGCGTTTATTGCCAGAAGCGCAGCAGGTTGAAGTAGTTGGTGTTCAGAAGGCTATGGGATAATCTCATACAGAGGATTACCAAATTTTGGATTTTGGATTGAGTGATTCAAAATCCAAAATTAAAACTTGGTTTGAAGCTGCCAATTTTAACTGGGGATCAAAAATAAACATCTTTGTTTCCAGAAAGATGATTAATCAATGTGGTTAATCCAAAATCGAAACTTGGGTGATTCTGTAAGTAAAACTAAAATTTACCCAAGCCTAAAATAGGCTTGGGTGTATTTAAGAATATGGTGCGAGTTGGAAGTTACCAAAAAATATGTGAATAACGGTAGTTAGCTAAACAGCACCACTGTTTCTATTAAACAGAATAGCTATAGTTTTGAAAATTAGCTTTAAATCGTACACCAAACTCCAATTTTTTTGATACTGCAAATCCAGGCGAATTACATCTTCAAAACTACGGACTGTAGAACGTCCGTTTACTTGCCATTCGCCAGTCATACCGGGTTTGACATCTAAACGTTGCCATTCTGGTACTTCGTAGCGTTCTACTTCATCGGGTGTGGGTGGTCGAGTTCCGACTAAACTCATCTCTCCTTTGAGGACATTCCAAAATTGAGGTAACTCATCAAGACTAGTACGCCGTAAAAAGCGCCCGATCTTGGTAATTCTGGGGTCATTCTCATTTTTGAAAAATGCGCCTTGCACTTGGTTTTTAACTTGGGATTTCTTCGCTTCCGCATCCACACACATAGAGCGGAATTTCCAAATCTTAAACCGTTTCCCCATCCAACCACAACGGATTTGGCTAAAGAAAATGGGGCCGGGATCATTAATTTGAATAGCGATCGCAACCGGAATAAATAAAATTCCTGTAATTAATAAACCGACTATTGATCCCACAATGTCCAATAACCGTTTCATCCAAGATGCCACAGAAGGGTGAGTAGTAGGTAAATGCTCGACTTTACGAGAAGTTGTCTTCCGATTATCTACTAATTCTTCTTGTTCTATTAACGACCCATCCTCCACAGACTCTAAGGGAAAAACCTGATCCAATCCGGTGAGTTTTAGAACTGCCATTACTTGAGGTGTTACATTCCGCAGTGTTAATGTAATCTCATTTGTCTGAGCATATTTAAAATTACTGACTAAAGCACCTAAACCACTACTATCCATAAAAGTAGTTTGGTGAAAATCAATGATGATTTGCCTGAGATTTGAATTGGGCTGGATTAAGCCTTGGCAGGCTTCCTTAAAGCCTAAAGCCTCCAGCACACTCAAGCGCGTTGGCACCTGCACTATAGCCGTGTCGTTTAGGGAATTAACTGGAAAATCGACCTCTGTCGGTTGGCTAGTCATGAAGCTCTGCACTTTCGTTGCCATGTATAATGTAATATGCTAAAGATTATTTTGTCCTAGAAAATTACTTAACCTAAATATTGGAATCAGTAGTAATAAGGACTAATCATTATTTACCGGGGCTGAGATTGGAGATCGCTAGCGACGATTCACAATAGAATAAGAAGCCAAAAAACATCCTTTCTGTTGTGCCGACGCAGCGCGATCGCGTTGCTCTCATCAAATGATTGCTAAAAATACGGTTACACCTACCGCACGCCTGATTGAGGTCTTTTCTGCCATTCAAGGAGAAGGGCTGAATGTAGGAACACGCCAGATATTTATTCGTTTTGCTTTGTGTGATTTGCGCTGTAACTTTTGTGATAGTGCCCATACGTGGAATGCACCCGCTACTTGTCGGATAGAGCGATCGCCTGGATTGCGCGATTTTGAAATTCACTCTAACCCTGTCTCATTACCTATATTACTAGAATGGGTGGAACAGCAAAATCTACCTTGTCTACACGATAGCATTAGCTTAACAGGAGGCGAACCACTTCTTCATGCCCCATTTTTAATGCAGTTTCTACCCCAAGTGCGAACCATAACTGGTCTACCTATATACTTAGAGACTGGTGGACATCGCTCAGAACAACTAGCGATGATTCTCCCTTACTTAGACTCTGTGGGCATGGATTTCAAATTGCCCAGTGTTAGCGGCGAAAGTCATTGGCAAGAACATAGTAAATGTCTCCAGTTATGTCATGACTCATATTTAAATGTTTTTGTCAAGATAATTGTGTCTCAAAACACAGATCCCGCCGAGTTAGAACGTTCAGCTTCGTTGGTGGCAGAGGTTAGTCCAGATATCTCAGTATTTTTACAACCTGTTACGCCTTTGCCAGTATCAGAACAGTTTACCTCAATACCTATGCTTGCACCTTCGAGCGATCAAGTTTTGATGTGGCAAGCTTTGATGAAGGGGTTTCTCAAATATGTGCGTGTGATACCCCAGACCCATAAAATGATAAACCAACTGTAAAATTTGACTTTGATAAAGATGTAGTCAAGAAAAAAGTAAGATTTTGTGAAATCGTAAAGCGTGGGTTCCTCCTGCCTCTTGAGACTCCAAAATTCTTGTCTATTGTCGTCAAAGACAAAAATAGTTTAAATAATTAGCCCGCATAAGCGGGCTAATTATTTTATGGGCAATTAGTTGGACGTAATATCAATTACCTAAAACTAAAACACTTCGAGGAAGCTTTAGCTTTATTTAAGCCTCGACTTTTACACCCTTCCAGAATGCCACATAGCCTTCAATATTTTTAGCCTTCTCCTTAGCGTTGGGATAATACCAAGCAGCATCTTTATTGATTTGCCCATCAACTTCAATACTGTAGTAACTAGCGACACCTTTCCAAGGACAAGTGCTGTGGGTGTTACTTTCTGTGAAGTACTGTTTGTTAATGGTGTCAACAGGGAAATAATGGTTGCCTTCTACAACTACAGTATTATCACTCTCAGCTAAAACAGATCCATTCCAAATTGCTTTCGGCATAAATGACTTTGTAAAGAAACTATACACATAACATTTTGACACTATCGGCTTGTTTGTAGTGAATTTATGCAACCTGTGACGCACCTAAAAGAGTTCACAAGCCACGAAAAGGCAATGTGTTGCTGAGATTTGCCTCTAGATATTAATTACAATCACTTTTTCTTATGGATTTGAAAATTAAAAACATTTGCTTCTATCATAAATATTTTCTAGCATATTGGTATGCAAAGTTAATGAGCCATAACTCTATAAAACTTACAAAATTGATAAATTCTGCACCTATTATTGCTGGAGTTAATTCTATGTCTAAAATCATTAGTCTTTACATAGCCAAAAATCAGAGTCGCCCATCAATAAACACAGATGGAAATTTTGACATTTATCCAAACTATCCCACAAATGTCAATTACCTTAAACCTTTTGATACTGCTTTTGTCGCCTATTACATGATGGGGCTTGGTAATTTTGAATAATCTAAGTTACCTCTTTAATTTTGAGTTACAGCCAACACCATTTGGCAATACTAATGATTTATCTAACTAAGTGTAGTTTGCCATGTTCGTAACGAGTTTATGAAATGCTGTACTTTCATCTTAATAAGTTGAACGATAGGGGCGTACATTTGTACGCCCCTATCCATGTATTTGTACCAATTGTTTAGTAAAATAGTTATGACTTATAGTCCTAAAAACCTTGCTTAATGGGGCTTTCCTGATTATCATGCGGATGGGAATGCATTTATTGAGTCAGAGTCTTTGCGTCGTCTACGCTACTCGTATCACCACAGCCAGCTTAGGATAGACTAAAAGTACTTTTTAACAGAAAATGGTAGAAAAAATTACAGCTGTGTTTAATGGCAAAGTGTTCTATCCGGCTGAACCGATCGCACTGCCAATTAATACCCGCGTGCGAATCAGTATTGAAATTTTACCGCCAAGTGAATATGAAACGGTATCATTTCTGCAAACGGCGCGATCGCTAAACCTAGATGGCCCACCTGACTGGTCTGCCAATATAGATAAATATTTGTACAGCAAGTGAATTTTTCATGGATTCTGAAGTCTTTCTTGATACATCATTTGCCATTGCCTTGTCTGCACCGAGCGATCGCTTGCATGACCGAGCCTTATATCTAGCTAAAATATTACAAGCATCAGAAACTCGTTTGGTGACAACACAGGCGGTAATGTTGGAAATTGGCAATGCCTTATCCCAACAACCTTATCGTCAGGCAGCAATCATATTATTAAATTCTTTAGTAGCAGACTCCAAAGTAGAAATTGTTCCCCTCTCACAAGAACTCTACGAGCGTGCTTTCGAGCTATATCGGGAACGAACAGAGAAAGAATGGGGATTTGTCGATTGTGTGTCTTTTATTGTGATGCAATATAGTGGAATAACCGAAGCACTGACTGCTGATGAGCATTTTCAACAAGCAGGCTTTCGAGCATTGCTGCGAGAAAATCTCCCTTAAGGATTGTGCTTTGTGAATGAGGCATTTACAAAGCAAAAATTACAAAGCACGACCCTGACGATTAATATCATTTCATTAAATTTAACTAGTTGGTTTGTCACCAAAAGCCTGTAGAGACGAGAAATTTCGCGTCTCTACAACCAATCAAAATTACTACGACTGCCTTACCTACCTCTAGGCATTTTTATTTGTTAAACTCGGTTAAATTTAATGAATTCTCTCTCTAAGTAATTGTTCTTCTAAAGCCGCAATGCGATTGTATGCTGCTGTTAATTGTGCTGTCAGTCGTTGTATTTGAATTTCTGGTGTTATGTTATCTCCATTTTGACGATGCATATCTAGATAAATGCCATCTATCAAGACGTCCTTGTGTTCCATTTCTGGATTTAAATTGTTACGTCTGAACTGGTAGCCACCAGCCGCGCCATTTTCCTGATAATTATCCTTTGCTTGTGTATTTGCTAAAGAACACTCTGAGAAAGCTTGAGTGACTTTACTATCAAGCTGCTCAATCACTTGGCAGAGGGCATCCAGTTTTTCGCTTAAAGTCAGGATTTGCTTCTGTAATGGCTCCATTTAATACCCTCAACCGTACATTTTCTATATGTTATTCAATTTACTCTCAACCTTAACTATACTTATGGATTATTTAAGTATTGATAATTTTTGGTGCAAATGTGACATTTAAATCATTACTTCTCAATATAAGAAAAATTTAGGCATAAGTAACACTAAGGAAATTTATGGAGATAAATTAATCTTTAGGTAGCAATTTGACCAAAAAATTGCTAATTTGAGCCAAATCTTCAAATTATCGGTATTATCAAGAGAAAATAACGATAATTTACCAACTCCACTTTTTTAGCTAGTCAACCTCTGGTGAATCTCTGCTTAATATTAGGTATAATCAAAAATCTCAAATCCAAAATCAATGGATCGACGGTCTTTTTTACTAGGTACAAGCACACTGGCACTTTCACAACTGCTTTTTGGCTGTGGTGGAAACAACCAGAGACAACTAAAAGTACAGTTATTAAAAGGTTCTATACCTGGTCAGGTAGTTAATCAGTTTCACAAAAGTTTGCAGCAACAGGTGCAGTTAAAGTTTGCACCTGTTGAGCGGATACAAGATTTATTTCAGCAATTACAAAATTGGCAGCAGAAACCAAAAGCCAGTGATGAGAAGGGATGGAGCCGCTTTATACCTTTTAGGCAAGGTCAAAAAATGGCTGATGCAGACCTAGTTACATTGGGAGATTACTGGCTAAAAGCAGCCATTGAGCAAAAATTAATTCAACCACTCCAAGAAGTACAGGGAAACCAATTAAAGCAGTGGTCTGCTTTAGATGAAAGGTGGAAACAACTGGTAACGCGCAACGAACAAGGTAATTTGGATACTCAAGGGAAAGTATGGGGTGCGCCTTACAGGTGGGGTAGCACAATGATTGTTTATAACCGTGACAAATTAGAAAAATTGGGATGGACACCCAAAGACTGGAGTGATTTGTGGCGAGATGGAGTACAACAGCGCATTTCCCTGCTTAATCAACCACGAGAAGTTATTGGTTTGGTTCTAAAAAAGCTAGGAAAATCTTACAATACAGAGAATCTTGACCAAATAGCAGACTTGGCAAAAGAATTACAGACATTAAACCAACAGGTGAAGTTTTACAGTTCCAATCACTACCTGGAACCTCTAATTATGGGAGACACTTGGCTAGCGGTTGGTTGGTCAAGCGATGTGCTGCAAGTTTTAGGACGTTATCCGCAACTTGCCGCAGTTATCCCCCAGTCAGGAACAGCAATCTGGGCAGATATGTGGGTACGTCCCGCAGGGATTACTGCGGGTACTTTATCAGATCAATGGATTGATTTTTGTTGGCAACCAAGCACAGCTAAACAAATTTCGGCGCTGACCAAAAGTAATTCGCCAATTTCTACAAATATTGCCGCTTCCGATATCCAAGAACCATTATGGAGTCTGTTAGAGAGCAATCGCGCAGTTTTCGATAAAAGTGAATTTTTGCTCCCTTTACCGCCATCAACGATAAAACAATACGAGTCTTTATTCGCCAAAATGAAAGTTTAGTTGGGCATTGAAATTTTCCCATCTCCCCAGCCCCTAGGAAGAACGCTGTAACCCTATCTTGTTCTTAATACTCGTTTGGATACTGCATAAAGCTGGACTTGTATTAAAGTTGCAAGTGTAGGTTGCTAAAGGTTCTTTTTGATAGTTAAATACCCGGACGTTGTAACCAAAGTTCCGTGCGGCGCTACCCAAGCGATTTACGAAGTCGTAGCGCTCTACATACTCTAGTAAGCTCCAAAGTTGCTGATTTACGATCAAGTCTACTCGTGCAGGTTCTTTGTTAGAAGCTGGATATGCTATCCAATTATCCAATAGCTTTCTCTCAGAGTTTTGTTGTGCCCACCATAAACTAGGAACGGTTAATTGTACTGGGTTAATGGTGTTAGCTGTAATTACATAGTCTTTTGGCTTGGTTAATAAGTCTAGTTCCAGAGGCGCACTAGAAGGTGACGGTATTGAGGAAGTTTGCGCTAGTGAGGGAGGGACTAATAAAGCTGAGAGGATAATGGTTAGTAGTAATGAAAACGATATACGCCCGCCGCAGGCATCGCACAATTTAGGTATATGCATAGCTGATACTAATTCGTAATTCGTAATGACGCTCGATGACTCGCTAACGCTACGCTAACGTAATTCGTAATTAAGGCACAAGTCAAAATTCGCACAATTTAAAGTTTAATGGCAATGATGCGAATTCTTCGATAATCTGCTGTCCAAGCTCCTTGTTGATACAGCGTCGGCTTAAGATATTCCTCCACGACGCGAATTACTTGTATTTGTTGCTTACCAGAAAGTCCTGCTAAAAAAGCACTGGCGAACATCTGAATCCAGTTTGCCATACCTGCTTCTCCCCCTGCTAAAGGAGTTGGACGAGCAAATAGACAGCTATAGATGACATCAAAGCCTTCTTGTTCTAATAGGCTGGCATATTCACCAATACTAGGGAAATACCAAGGATTTAGGGCTTGTACGGAGATATTAATTGCTTCTAAGGCGTGTTCTAAAGCTGTAGCGATCGCCTTTACATTTCCCTTGCCACCAAATTCTGCCACAAAATGGCCTCCGGGTTTTAGGGATTGATGTATGGAAGCGATCGCGCTATCTGCTTCTTTCACCCAATGCAATACAGCGTTGGAAAATACAGCATCTAATGGTTTATCTACTTGAAAGTTCCTAGCATCAGCAACATCAAAGCGGATATGGGGATAGTTTTCTCTTGCCTTCTCAATCATCGCAGGTGCATAATCAACTCCCATTACTTCAGCCCCAGCTTGGGCAATTTTTTCTGTGAGTTGTCCAGTACCACAACCAAGATCCAAAATAGATTCTCCTGGCTGAGGGTTGAGGAATTTTAGTAAGTCTTCGCCATACTGCCAGACAAAAGCGTGTTTATCTTCGTAAAGCGAAGTGTCCCAATTATTGCTTGTCGAAATATTATTCATAAAATTTTATGGTGTGTAGAGACGTTGTATTGCAACATCTCTACATTAAATTACAGCGATCGCTGGTTTACTTTCTACCAGTCAAGTTATCCAAGAAATCCATTTTCACTGCAAAGTTGATAATATCTTGCCCTGTGATAGAGTTTTTAGCCTCACCATTATTCAGGGCAACAATATACGGCAGACCATCAATCCAATCGATAATGGGGCCACCCGAAGAACCGCCTGCGGTGGCACAATTATGATAAAAATGGTTTGACTCCTCACCAACAATGCTACAACCATCTTCGTAACTCGCAGTGAATCCTTTACCGGCAGTCAAGGATTCATAGCCTTTTTTGCTGGGGTCTGGATAGTCACTAGAGTAACCAACAAAGAATAGTTTTCCTCGCTTCTGTTTAATCAAAGTAGAAGCAGGTAAAGATTTCCATCCTAAATGACCATATTTACGACCCAAGGGTTGATTAATTATCATCAACGCCCAATCATTACTCTGATTCTTGACGTTATCGAAGCCGCCATCCTTGAAGTCTGTGCCATAAAGCACACTTTTTGCAATATTCTCTACTTTGCTCATATCTCCCGGACTCTGGGATTTGCCATTAATGACATTGGGTATAAACCGAAGTTCTTTACTGAGTTGATGAGTCTCAGAGTCAATTACGCAGTGGGCATTTGTCAAAACTATATTACTGGCAACCAGTGTTCCTGTGCAATAATAGCTTTCACCATCGGCTGTTATGCCTTCGACTCGTCCGATAGTTGACCAAGGATAATATCTACTCCGCATAGGAATACGGTTATCTATACCTCTGGGGATACCGCGATCGCGATCATAAGGTTTTTCCGACTGTTCGAGATCAGCCGGTTTAAAGGGTTTACCATCCCCTACCAAATTCAGTTGTTCTGTATTTGGCGATATCTGTGATTCTGTTTGTGCTTGGACTGATATCCAACCACCTAAAGCGGTAAAACCCACAATTCCGGCGATAAAGAAAGCAAGCAGTTGTTTGTAAATAGATAGTTTACGCATTGATTTGACTCCTGAATTTAAAGTGAAAATTTGATATTTGCTCTCTCTCCTGCAAGGAGACAAGCTTTAAATTGCCTCTTTTTCCAGTTCCCTCTTTTTTGAGGAGAGGGTTAAGGAGAGGTCAATTAAATATTCACCGCCACTCCCCTTGCAAAGTGAAAGCCGCCCAATAACGAGGATGTTTCCAAGCTGGATTTTGCAAATCTTTCCTTTGCCACATTTGGCGTTGGGCGAAATTAAGGGCGGCGGCGGGAGATTTCTTTTGTTCCAATATTTGTTTGTAGAATGCAATCATTAACTCCTTGGTAGATTTATCGTTCACCTTCCACAGAGACACGGTGACTCTAGCTGCACCTGCATACATAAAGCCTCTTGTCAAGCCCACCAGCCCTTCACCTTGGACATCATCGCCTAGTCCACTTTCACAGGCACTCAGCACAATTAACTCTGCGGGTAAGTCGAGATTGAAAATATCGTTGAGTCGCAGAAAGCTTCTGGTTTGGGGTTTACCTTGTTTATCTACCAGAGACAGCACGATACCTGATAAAGCTGGGTTTACTGTGTTGAAAATCCCGTGAGTTGCAAATAGCAGATAGCGATATTGACGTAACTGTTTGCTGGTTGCAAAGTTGTAGTTAGCATCTAACCCAAAAGCGGAAAGCTTGTTATTAGGAGAATTCACCAGTTCGAGAATTGCTTCTCCCTCGGCTTGCGTATTTGGTAGTGGTTCTAAAACCTCATTGGTGTTTCTCAAAGATGTTTCTAAAGCTGAACGGTCGAGGTTGTTTTCCACAGATGAGGGTTTATCATTCTTCAACGGTGTATCATCAGCACTAAATACAGGATTTGCGAGGACAGCTAGGGTTTTGGGTGCTTTGTCGCGTATTTTGAGTTTTTTTCTATGAGTTGCGAGGCTAGATATTGAAGGAAGATTGACAATTTCATGGTTCACAACCAAGGGTTGATATTTGTTGCTGGTTGGTGATTTTCTGGGTTCATTTAAGGCTGCGAATGATACTTGATGTAAAATTCCATCTGCAACGATGACTAAACGTTTGTTTCCTAACTTCCCTGCTACATCATTAAGGATAAGTTGACTGAGTGCGTCTGCGGTTTTTTCTGTCTCTGCAATAGCATCGGCGATATCTACTGGGGTTGGGTTATCAATTAGTGGCTCCTTGACAAAAATGTTAAATTTATTTGCAGCTTTGGCTATTTCTTCTTGTCCAGGAAGTTCGTAACTTTCTAGAGGAGAATTAGGAGTAACTACCCATAAATAGCTGCGTTTTTCACCTAAAGAATATTGCAATAGGATAGTATCTTTATCTAATTGCTGTTGAATTTCTGGTAATTGCAGGATGTCTTTAGGGTCTGTTAATTCTGCATATTCTGGGTTTGTGGCACGGATTTTAGCGGTGAGTTTTTGTGATTCTTGGATAATATTGGTGATTTCTTGGTTGGTTTTGTTGATGAGTTCAGTAGATGAGCCTTTTTGACTTAATAAGTCTGATAAACGCGTTTCCTGCAATTTTAGTTTATTCTGCAAACGACGTTCTTCTGCTAATAGTTGTGGCTCAACATCTTTACGGAGATTGACGTTACCTGCTTTTAAAAGTTCTACCAAACTTCTAGCGCGGGCGCGTTCGCTGATGTGGAGTGCAACAGCATCGCATCTATCTTTGATTTTGAGTTTTTGGATATTGAATTCGCATACTTTGGTGGGGTCTTCTTTGTGCAGTTGCATCAACAAGTCGATGTAAAATTTGTAGTAATTCTGCACTGTAGCGAAGTATGAGGTACGCAGTTCATCGCTTTGGACATTACCGCGTATGCTTTCAACAATGTTGATTGTAGTTTGGATGTTAGAAAGTGCGGCTTCGAGTTTTCCGAGATTGCGTTGGTTGATGGCGATTAGGTAAAGTGCGTCTGCTTCGCCTGTGCTATCTTTTAACTCTTGTCGCAGCTTTAACTCTTCATTCAGCGTATCTATCGCCTGCGGATACTGTTTTGATAAGGCGTAAGTGACACTAATATTGTTGAGAGTTTGAGCTTCTAATCTACGAACTCCCAATTGGCGGTACTGTGATAAAGTCTTTTGATGATTAATTAATGCTTGTTTATAATCACCTTTTGAGCGATTAATAATACCAATCAAGCTGAGAGCGGCTGCTTTGGAATATTTATCTCCACGTTTTTCTGACAAAGATAATATACTTTCAGCATTTTTTAAGGCATTGGGAAAATCCTTTTTTAACTCGTAAATTCTTGCTAAACCCATAAGTCCTGTGATTTCAAATTTATAATTATTTTGTTCTCGTGACAATGACAAGACTTGATTGTGATATTTGATAGCTTCGGGATAGTCTTCCTTTGTCATATACAAGTTACCAATTAAAGGAAGAAGGATAAGCTCAAATGGCTTATCTGGTATTTGTCTATATATCTGTAGTGCCTGCTTGTAACTTTTAATACTTAAGTTATAGTCACCTAATAGCTCGTAAAGAGATGCCATATTGCTAAGAGTACGAGCTTCTAGATTTTTATTGTTTGTTGAACGTGCAATATCTAATGCTTCATTATAAATTTCTAAAGCCTGCTGATAGTCTCCTTGTAATGTATGGATATCAGATTTTTCATTAAGAGTTACGGCATATCTTTCTATGTCTCCAGTAACATTCTTATCAAGTTCGAGTGCTTCCTTTACAAATTCTAATGCTTTGTGATTATCACCAATATAATTCTTATATATGCTGATAATACGTTGAATACCCAGGGACTCTAAGGCTGTATTACCTCCTTTTTTAAAGAGAATTATTGTTTGTTTATGATGTTCTATTGCTCCTTGATAATCTCCTCGTGATGTGTAAATATCAGCAATTTTTTGAATGGTTAAACCTTCCTCAATTAATAAACCTTGTGTCTGTTGAATATTTCTGGCTTTATTTAAATAATCAAGAGCCTCTTCATTTTTACCTAATTGATGATGCAGAGAGCCAATATTTCTCAATGTTTCTGCTTGTGCTGGCAATAAATCTTGCCTTTTCTGCTGAATCTCTAGAGCTTGCTCATAGTATTTTAAAGCGGTTTTAGGTTCGCCCATTTGCGAATAGCTGAAGCCAATCTGATTCAAAACTGTGGCTTGTTGTGGCAAATCCTTTAATGTAT
Organism: Nostoc cf. commune SO-36; assembly: GCF_023734775.1. Classification (NCBI taxonomy): domain Bacteria; kingdom Bacillati; phylum Cyanobacteriota; class Cyanophyceae; order Nostocales; family Nostocaceae; genus Nostoc; species Nostoc commune. The sequence continues at coordinate 3,967,194 of NZ_AP025732.1, forward strand.
CACGGTAAATTTGTAACGCTTGATTTAGCGGTTCAAGAGTCTGGGGTATCTCACCTAATCCAGTGTGTGTGCTAGCTATAGATATCAACACTAAAGCTACAGCATCAAATTTTTTTTCTGCCCGAAAAATTGACTCCGCTTGGTTCAAAAGAGTCAGAGCTTCTCGCGCTTTACCAGTCCTAGTGTAAGCTTGAGCAATAAGTGTTAATGCAGATGCTTCAAGTACAGGAAGTTTGAACTCACGGGAAATATTTAGAAGTTGGTTGAAATACTTGAGTGCTTCTAAATTTTCTGAGGAAATAGAATAAATTACACCAATTGCTAAATTTATTTCAGCTTCTTCTGTACGCAATCCTAATTCTTGGACAATTTTCAACGCTTGTTGATATTTCTTTATCGCCTGCTCATATCCTTCTCTAGTCCCCTTTTTCTTTAATTCCTTCGCTTCTTTAACTAGCTTTACACCCTGTTGGTATAAATTTTGTTGCTCTGGATTCAAGGGAATTGATGGGGTAGGTGCTGGTTGCTGTGCAAGATATATTTTCTGCTGATTCTGATAACTTCTCAATAATACTTGCTTATCGCCAGCTTCTAAAGATGGGAAATTGTCTCGATATTTATCTAATAAAATTTCTGGCGATCGCTTTGGTGAATAGTTATCTAAACCACCAACCTTTGCACCCACCGCATCAGATAACAAAACTACACCCAGTAATCCAATTAAAGTGTAACGAGAAACACGAGAAAATGAGCAGCAAAAATTGCGCTGAAACTTAGCGTTTTTGTTCATGCTGAAGCCTTGATAACCTATTAGTTACTTCGTTTTAGATATTTATGGGTGAATTATTTAACAGTTACTTAGTTATCAATTTTATTCTTTGGGTTGAAGTCCCCGACAAAGAAAGTGAAATGCTTTGGTAGTGGGTTTAAATCCCCTACCATATGCCTGATAACTGTTCAATGCTCACTGGTTTAAGGAATCTCTTTCTGATTCCAAGGTTGAGTTTATAACCTTCATTCACCTGAATTGACGTTGTTACCAAAATAGATACAAAATTTTGTAAAATCTTCCTGATTACTCGTTTTAGCTTTATCTAGCGAGGTTTTATGTCGATTTAGATCCTCAACTTCTTAAAGAAGTCGGGGATCTAAGGGTCAAGTGAGCAATACCAAGTAATTTTGCTAAACTCTAAATCATCATCAGGAGTAAGTGTGATGTTTCAAGCCTTACCAAAAACGATCGCTTTTGAAGAATTCCTCAATTGGAAGCCAGATGGCGGATGTTATGAACTATACGATGGGGTAATTGTTGAAATGCAGCCAGTAGGAGATCATGAAGAGATTAATGGTTTTTTAGCTAAAAAACTAAACGTGGAATTTGAACGGCTGAGTCTTCCATACTTCATACCTAAGCAAGCACTAGTCAAAGTTCCTGACAAAGAATCAGGTTATTCGCCTGATGTGATAGTGATAAATCAAAAGAATCTTTCAGCAGAACCGATGTGGAAAAAGTCCTCAACGGTTACTCAAGCTGCGTCAGTTCCCCTAGTTATTGAAGTCGTCAGCACTAATTGGAGGGATGATTATGCATCCAAGCTGGTTGACTACGAAACTTTTGGTGTTCCTGAATACTGGATTACTGATTATTTAGCTTTGGGCGGTAGAAGGTACATAGGTAATCCGAAACAACCGACTGTTTCCGTTTACTATTTAGTGGATGGTGAGTATCAAGTTAACCTGTTTCGAGGTAGCGATCGCATCATATCGCCCACATTCCCAGAATTAAACTTGACCGCCGAACAGATTTTTCAAGCTGGGCGTTCAGAAAATCAATTATGATCGCAATGCAGACACTCCCATAGGGCCACGAGTTACGCCTAGCTGATTTTGCAACTTCAACTCTCGCCAGAGTTGGGAACCTGTAATTTCACCTTGTAGTAGTTGACGGTAGCGATGTATTGTTTTACTCACTTGCTCTGGTGTCTCATTCACAAACTCAATACGAAACTGACGTAATCCCAGTTCTATCAGACGTTGTACGTACTCGGCTCCGGTTTGAGCAGTGCCGTTAAATACAGTATTACGGCAACCTATATCTGCTTTGAGGATGTGTTCAGTGCCTACACGGTCTTTTAATTTAACTTCCTGCTTATCACAAGGTCGTCCACAGTTAGTGTAGTCTGTACCCGTCGATAGAAAAGCACAAAAAACACAATGCTCCATGTGAAACATCGGTATATGCTGATGGATTGTCACCTCAAACCACTGGGGAGGGCAACTGGTGAGCAGGTCTTGCAGTTGGGTAATATTCAGGTCATAGGATGCCGTCAGCCTTTCTAAACCAAAGTTTTCCTGAAAGTAGTCTGCTGTTAAAGGATTAGCAACATTGAGTGAGAAATCTCCAATACAACGGTCTGTGGCAAAAAATTGTAGTTGATCATAGTTCCGCACCAGATAGCCATCTGCCCCACAAGCACGTACTTGCTGCAAAATCCAGTTTTCCCCCGGCTTAGTAATTCGGGGTGGTGCAACCCAAATTGTGGGGAGTGGGGATTGTTGTCTTAGTTGGCGCACCATTTGCACCGCGTCTCGGTAGGCACGGGGATCTTCAAATTCACAGTACAGCGTTTCAACACCAGCTTTGAGCGCGGTCTGGAGTTGCTTGAGGTTACGAACTAAGACGATAAGTGAAGGGGATAACGGAGACAAGGGAGATGAAGAGGGGAGTAAATCTTGGAAAGAAACATCAGAACGCAATTCCCAGCGTTTGGGTTGACTCCGCAATTCTTCTAACTGTGCTACCATTTCCCGGCGCATCCGGTTTAATTCACTTACGGGTAGCATGATAGCACCGCTAAGATGGTTGGTTAGCGTTCCTAAAGAGAAGGGGGTGTTACCCAAACGACCAAATTGTTCTTGTAAACGGCCTGTATTGAGGGGTTTTGTGTGTGCTTCTTGAAGTGAAATTACAGATTCTACTTGTATAATATTGCCGAGTTGATCGCGAGCGATCGCAATCAACGCCTGACCAACTTCTCCATAAACCTCCAAGTCAATTGGACGCTGAAATTGTGGGTTCTCACCTGCAAAACTCTGCCGCAATTGCTTATCGAGTTCTGGATCGCTGGTTTTCCAAATGCGATCGCCTATATGCACTCGGCGCAAGTTTAGGTCATTTCTACCAAAGGTCAGCACACTTTCCTTACCTTTGCAAACCACTCCATAAACTCGCCCGCCTTCTTCCTTCGCCTCTGGATGACCGTAGTCAAATACAATTCCATCCCCTGGTTTGACAGGCGCTTCCAATTTGACTGTTACCTCTTCGTTGTGAATGCGGCTGACTTCACCTAAATAAACCCCACGTTTTTTACCAAAACGGGCGTGAACTAGTTCCTGATTATTAATCCCGCCAAACCAACCCGTGTAGAGTCCGCGAGAAAATGCCATTTCTAGGTTGTAATGTTCTTGATTTGATTGACCTCTCCCCCAGCCCCTCTCCGTTGGCGTAAGCCTGCCGTTAGGCATAGCGGAGAGGGGAGTTTTTATTCCCCCTTCCCTTGTAGGGAAAGGGGTTAGGGGGTTAGGTCTTTCCAATTCTGTCATCACCACATCCAAGGCTTGCCGATAAACACGGGTGACATTAGCAACATACTCTGGAGCTTTCAAACGACCTTCAATCTTGAGACAAGTTACTCCTGATTTCACCAAATCTGGCAAAACATCTAACCCTGCTAAGTCTTGAGGACTAAGTAAATATTTGCGATCTTTTAAATTCACAACTTCGCCATCAGCAATTAAATCGTAGGGCATCCGGCAAGCTTGGGCACATTCACCTCGATTAGCAGAACGCCCACCTAAAGCCTCACTAGTCAAACACTGGCCAGAATATGCCACGCACAAAGCACCGTGAACAAAGACTTCCAAGGGTAGCGAAGTTTCCTGTAGGGCAATCTGCTGCTGTATTTTATTGATTTCCTGAAGAGAACATTCACGCGCCAGCACCACCAATTGACAGCCGAGAGACTTAGCAAATTCCACTCCAGCCGCACTGGTGATGGTCATTTGGGTGGAAGCATGGATGGGAAAATCGGGCGACAGGTGACGGATGAGACGGCATATCCCCACATCTTGAACAATCACCGCATCCACACCTGCGGCAATAATTGTGCGGAGATATTGCTGTGCTTCTGCTAGTTCTTTGGGAAATATTAGTGTGTTGACAGTGACATAACCCTTTACGCCGCGCCGATGCAGAAATGTCATCAATTGGGGTAAGTCTGCCTCAGTAAAGTTTTGTGCCCGCATTCTGGCGTTGAAGCGATCCAAACCGAAGTAAATCGCATCTGCCCCATTTTCCACAGCAGCTTTAGCACAGTCCCAATTACCTGCTGGCGCGAGTAGTTCAGGACGTTGAAGGGAGGGTTGGGAAAAAGGGCGTTGGCGTAGCCCATCGGAGATATCGCTTTTCATTAGATTTAGGAAAGGTTAACTAGCACCATAGTGATTTTATCGAAGTTAATCACCCGATCTGTTCTCTGTTCCCTATCTCTACAAGTAATTTAAAAAATCAAATACTAGTCCCATATAGGACTTACGCAAAACCCTCCCAAACTCTGAAAATCTCCTGCTACCTAGAATTAAGGGCTTCCAGTAAAAAAGGCATTGCATCCCTGCGGGACGCTTACGCGAACGCGGAGCGTCCCGCAAGTTACTGGGGGTGCAAGACCTTGCACCCCTACAAATCTCCAAATAATTTGGGATAATTTATTTTTTGCAAGTCCCTTAAAGGCAGAAGGCCAACTTCTATATAAGGGGTTTTATTGCAAATGCAGGTATGAAATATAAATCTACGGCAAAGATTAAACTTCTTGTTTCGTAACTATTATGGACTGAATTGATCTGCGATCTGGCATCAATGAGTAACACAAGGACTCATACTGATTTAAAGCTTGCTCAAAAGCATAATGCTCAACAGCATATTGGCGACTTTTGTAACCCAGAGTTTTGACTTTTTCGGGGTTTTGGTACAAATCTAAAATTGCCGTCGCTAAAGCTTGAGGATCTTCTGGAGGAACGATAACTCCGCCGCCACTTTGCCTGATAGCTCGTGCTGCTGTACCATTATCGGGAACAGAAGCAACTAAAGCCCTTCCACTGGCAAGTAGCACTTGAATTTTTGACGGCATATTGAAGGATACAATATTTTTCTTTTGCACAACTAAGCCCACATCCGCAGCTGCTAACATTTGTGGCAAAGATTTGCGGGGTTGAAACGGCAAGAGCAAAACATTATCTGCACCACAGTCTAGGCATTCCTGTTGCAATCGCTGTAAACCTTTTGCCTCTCCAACGATGACAAAAACAATCTCTGGGATATGACGCAACACAGAAGCAGCTTTGACAACGCTTTCTAAGCCTTGGGTTAGGGCAATGTTACCAGAATACAGCACTACAAATTTGCCATTCAGATTATGTGCTTCGCGGAAAGGGTTATTTTCTTTAGGCAAAGGGCGGATAAAATTTACATCAACCCAGTTGGGAATTTGCACAATTTTGTCAGCTTCTACGCCCTTAGATCGCAAATTGTCCACAAACCCATCGGCGATGACGCTAATTTTACTGGCAGTGTGGTAAGCAAATTTTTCCAAGACTGTAAATAACTTTATAAGCAATTTATTTTTCAGTAGACCGACATGGACGGCCGCTTCTGGTAATATATCTTGTAGATTTAAGATCACAGGACAAGCACGTAACCATCCTAAAAGAGCAACTGGTACACAGCTTGGCAAGGATGGCGATGTTGAAAGAATCACATCTGGACGCCAACCGATGAGGGCAGGCACAAAACTAGTGACAACGAAACTAGCATCTAGCAACACCCGATCCAATAGGTTGGGTTGTGGACGAATCCAAACGTAACTGCGTTGAATTTGAACGCCATTTTTGTATTCAGTGATATACGCCTTGCCACGATATTCCTGGTAAATTTGACGCTCAGGGTAGTTGGGCATAGCAGTGACTACGCGCACCTGATGCCCACGTCTCACAAGTCCCTCTGCTAATTCTGTCATCAGTGGGGCAATACCAATTGGCTCTGGATAGTAGTTGTAGGAGTAAATTAAAATCCGCATAAAAATTAGTCCGAGTAACCCGGTTTTTTATTTAATGACAAATATCTGTCTTAAACATTATTTGGAGCTTGGCAACCCCTATATTTAATTGTGACCCCAGACTCCCTTTCTGTCAGGGATTTTCCTTAAAGATTGAGTGAACTTTGATATAAAATACTTAGAGTAATTATGAATTTTTTTTTACTATTTAAGCTGTCTTCAAACTGTTCATTTTTGATTTTACCTACGTAGAAGGCCTAAGTATATTAGGCTTTACCAACCCTAAGAGCAAATTGGGATAGTTAACATTAATTCTTCCTAGGAGGAATGACATAACAAACTTTAGTAATATCTGATATTAATAATAGTTCTTTATAATACTAGTCATTTCATGAGCGATCGCCCTTGTATTTTCTCTTTTTTTGCTGGCTCAGGCTTCCTAGATTTAGGTTTTGAAACTAGCGGTTTTAATATTGTTTATGTCAATGAAATTTTTCCCCCATTCATCGCCGCATATCGCTATTCACGAGAAATTCTGAAAATGCGATCGCCTGAATATGGATATAATCACGGTGAAGCCGCAGATGTTACAAAACTGATCGTCGGAACAGAAGCACAACGTCTTCAAGAATTAGTCAAAGACTGCCGCAAATCTCATCATATAATTGGTTTCATCGGCGGGCCTCCCTGTCCTGATTTTTCTATTGGTGGGAAAAATAGGGGACGTTTAGGAGATAATGGTAAACTTTCTGCTTCTTATGTTGAATTAATTTGTCGCAATCTTCCAGATTTCTTTTTATTTGAAAATGTTAAGGGGTTGTGGAAAACGACAAAGCACCGTTCATTTTTTGAATCGCTCAAGCAACAATTAGTAGAAGCAGGCTATATATTAACTGAGCGGTTAATTAATGCTATCGAATATGGTGTACCCCAGGATAGACAAAGAATTATCTTAATTGGTTTTAAAAATAATTTTCTTCAGGAAATTAAAATAGCATTTGATAAGAAATTAATCTCTGAAGAACTTTTTCCTTGGAATAATTATATTGTATATCCTCAAGAAAAAGTTTTTGCTTACCCCTGGTGCGGGTGTGAACCATTCAAAGAAAATTCTCTAATACCTTGTCCTGATGGCATACCTGAAGAACTGACAGTTGAATACTGGTTTAGAAAAAATAATGTTCTGAAGCATTCCAATGCTGAACACCATTTTCAACCAAGGGCAGCTATCACCAAATTTGCTGCTGTTCAAGAAGGAGATAATTCCAAAAAGTCTTTTAAACGTCTGCATAGATGGCGTTACTCTCCAACAGCTTGCTATGGAAATAATGAAGTACATTTACATCCTTACAAAATTAGGCGGATTTCTGTAGCAGAAGCTTTAGCTATCCAATCTTTGCCTGCAAATTTTGTACTTCCAGAGAATATGTCACTTACAAATATGTTTAAAACTATTGGTAACGGTGTTCCATATTTGGCATCCAAGGCATTAGCTCAAACTATTCTTAACTTCTTAACAACTAGTGTGAAAAACACTGTTGATATTTCTAGGGTTAGTACTACTTAAGGTTAACTTAAATACCTACAGTAGTAGCGAGACATCTGTAAAGCCGATATTCAAGATAATTGAGCAAGTTCTTTTCAGGATAAACTCGTAATAAATGTGGTTTAATATATATATAAGAAATGTTTTAATTTTTTATAAAGTTTAATAATCAATAACTGGCAGAAGACACGATGGCAGCAGACTATCCAAACATTGATATCGCGCCATTTATCGATCACTCCCTGTTAACCCCAACGGCTACTCCAGAGCAGGTTGAGCAATGGTGTGAAGAAGCATATAGATTCAATTTTGCGGCGGTTTGTCTGTTCCCCGCTAATGTTAAGCAAGCAGTAGAACTCCTCCACGGTAAAAACCCCAAAGTCTGTACGGTGATTGGTTTTCCTTCTGGTGCAACGACTTCAGCAGTGAAACTATATGAAGCCCAAGAAGCGGCGGATAGTGGGGCCACTGAGTTAGATGTGATGATGAACTTGGGCTGGTTAAAAGCTGGCAAAACTGAAGAAGTCCACCGGGAGATTGCCGAAATTTGTGAAGAGACTGGGCAAACAGTCAAGGTAATTTTGGAAATCAACCTGTTGACAGATGCGGAGAAAAAAATAGCTGCTGAAATATCTATGGAGGCAGGAGCGACATTCTTAAAAACCAGTACAGGCTGGAATGGTGGAGCCACAGTCACAGATGTACGACTTTTAAAGGAACTTGCAAAAGACAGAGTGGGAATTAAAGCTTCAGGTGGTATCCATACTATGAATCAAGCTCTAGACTTAATCGTAGCGGGTGCTACTAGATTAGGCACATCTCGCGGTATGGATTTGCTCCGCCAGCGCGATAACCTGGGAAAGGGTAATTGATTAGCTAGTTTTTGCTAACAATCGCTCACAAATGCTAACATAGTGGAATGGCTTATGTACCACTACGAGAAGCAGTCAAAAAACTTGGATTGCATCCGAACACGCTAAGGAAGTACGCAGACAATGGCAAAATCGAAAGCATCAAAAACGAAGCAGGGCAAAGACTCTTTGATGTCGAGTCCTACCGTCGCGGTGCAGCACACGCATCCATTATTTGCTACTGCCGGGTTAGTTCAACCAAGCAGCGAGATGACCTTGGAAGACAAATTGCTTATATGCAATCCCTCTACCCAGATGCCGAAATCAGACGCTCCTTACGTCGCTAACGCTTCGCTATCAAAGATATCGGCAGTGGAATCAACTTTAAGCGCAAAGGACTGCAAGCCTTATTGGACAGACTTATGCAAGGAGATAAGCTCACGCTTGTTGTTGCCTGTCGTGACCGACTCGCGCGGTTTGGATTTGAGCTTATTCAATATATGGTCGAGCAAAACGGTGGACAAATCGTGGTTCTCGACAACACTGTACACTGCCGCGAAATCTGCCACGGGGATACTCCCCGGTGGCGAGTTTCGCCAGAATCAGAACTTACCTCGGATCTTCTCTCCATCCTCCACGTCTTCTCTTGTAGGATGCACGGACTCAGGAAGTACAGTAAAAAAATCAAGGAAGATCCGGATCTTTCTCACGGCACTACAACGGCAGACTCTTAAGCAATGGTTTGGTGTGTCTAGGTTTGTTTACAATACGACCGTCAAACTACTGCAAGATTCATCAATAAAGGCTAATTGGAAAGCGATTAAGACTGATATTTTGAATGGCTTACCAGAATGGAGTAAGTCAGTTCCATATCAGATTAAATCAATCGCTATTAAGGATGCCTGTAAAGCTGTTAGTAATGCCAAGAGAAAGTATAAAAATGGTGGTGGTAAAAGCATAGTTAGATTTAGAACGAGGAAAGACTCTGTGCAATCTTGCTATATTCCCAAGTCTGCGGTAAAAGACGTTGGGATTTATCACACTATATTAGGTGAGGCGACCTTTAAAGAAGCCTTACCACAAAGCTTTGGTGACTGTCGTTTAGTATTCGCTTACCGTGATTACTATCTGACAGTTCCTCTTAACGTGCCACGACAAAAACTCGATAACCAAGGGCGTGTTGTGGCACTTGACCCCGGCATCAGGACATTTATCACATTCTTCTCTGAATCTAGTTTTGGTGAAGTCGGAGCATCCGCTAATCTCCAAATTCAAAAGTTATGCTTTCGCTTGGATAAGTTAATTTCTAAGTTCACTAAAGCCAAGTGCAAGCAAAGAAGAAGAATGAAGATTGCTGCAAGCAACCTACGAGGCAAGATTAAAAACCTTGTGGATGAACTGCACAAGAAAACCGCTCGGTTTTTGGTTGATAACTTTGACATAATATTGCTGCCAACTTTTGAAACATCCCAGATGTCTAAAAAGGCTCATCGTCGAATTAGATCAAAGTCAGTACGCCAGATGTTAACACTTTCTCACTACCGATTTAAGCAATTTATTAAGCACAAAGCTTTTGAAACTAACAAATTAGTAATAGATGTCAACGAAGCGTATACATCAAAAACAGTCAGTTGGACTGGCGAAATAATCCACAAACTTGGTGGTGCTAAATTTGTCAAGTCTCCATCTGATGGGCGCGTGATGAGCCGGGATCTAAATGGTGCGCGAGGGATTTTCCTTCGTGCATTGGTTGATACGCCCTCCCTTAAAGAGTGTATTTGTTAATGAATGTTAGCAAAAAGGTATCGGTGAATAGTCATTTGTCCGAAGCTAATGACCTTTGACCAATGATTAATGACTAATAACTACTAATGGCTAGTGACTAATGACTAATGAGTAGAACCTACAAAGCAACTGGTATTAATCTTAAAACCCAGGCGCTGGGAGAATCGGATAAAATAGTGACGATTTTGACACGGGAATTTGGTCTGATTCGAGCAGTGGCTCCAGGGGCACGTAAACACAACTCCAGTCTGGGCGGTAGGAGTGGGATGTTTGTTGTCAATGAACTATTGATTGCCAAAGGGCGATCGCTTGATAAAATTACTCAAGCACAGACGTTAAAAACTTATCCTGGTTTAGCTAAAGATTTGGGAAAATTGGCTGCTAGCCAATATTTAGCAGAAATAGTGCTGTGTGAAGCTTTGAGTGAACAACCCCAAGAAGAACTTTATGATTTGTTCAATGAACATCTCCATCGGTTGGAGGCGGTATCTAGTACAAATCCATCTGGTGTTTTGGCTCATCTCGCTCATGGGGTGTTTCATCTTTTAGCTTTAGCAGGGCTAACACCGCAAGTGCAAATCTGTTGTCTATCTCAGCGTCCCCTGAAACCAGACTTTACAGACCCCAACTGGCAGGTAGGATTTAGTATCGCTGCGGGTGGAACAATTTCCTTAGAAGCTAGGGAACGGTTACGAAGAGAGGGGGAGAGGGAGATCAGAGAGATGAGGAAAGACCAATACCCGATGACGGCAGTTGCTCCACTTGGGGAGACCCCAAGACCGCACTGCCTCCCTAATGCCCCATCCCCCATCCCTAATACCCAAACAGTTGTTGTGCATCGGCAAGAAATACCTGTGATTTCTAGTCGCCTGAGTGCTATGGAACTGGCTTTGCTTCAACATCTGTCACAACCAGAGATAATGCAAATTGATGGTGCTAGAGATCATAACTGGTTATCTGTTGAGCAGATTTTGCGCCAGTATGCTCAGTATCAATTAGGTCGCCCTATTCGCTCTGCTACCTTAATCGACTCTTATTTTGCTGCCAACCATGATGCAACCGTCTGATTTGGATAAAAAAATCCTGCCTTTGTCACCAAGCCTCGCCAAAAAACAGAATAGGATATCAGATCCTACAGGCAGGAATCATTTAACTGCCGTTCCCAAGTCTACACCTAGTCAAATAAATGGCCAAGAAATGTCTCCAAAAGACGTTTCTAAAAACCAGCAAAGTTGGACAGAGGAAATCCCAAAAACTGATGTTCCCAGCCAATCAGAAAGACAATCTGAGGATAAATTAACTACTGCTGAGGTAGATAGCAACGGCACTCGCAATGGGCAGAACTTGTCAGTAGCCACTATCCCAGAAAAAGAACCAATGAAATTTGATGGTTCTGGTTCAGGTGAAGAAACTGTTTCCGGAAATGTACAACAGCAAGGGTTTTTGCCTGTATTAAAAAACCCTAATTTCCTGGCTCTTTGGGGCGGTCAAGTTTTTTCCCAACTAGCAGATAAAGTTTATTTAGTGCTGATGATTGCTTTGATTAATACTCAGTTTCAAGCAGGTAATCAGAGTATTAGTGGTTGGGTATCAGTCTTGATGATGGCTTTTACTATTCCAGCCGTATTGTTTGGTTCCGTTGCTGGCGTGTTTGTCGATCGCTGGTCGAAAAAGGCTGTGCTGGTGGCAACGAATATTTGGCGCGGCATCCTGGTTTTGTCAATTCCCTTTCTGATGTGGTTGACTCATGACTGGAAACCCATAGGAGTGCTGCCAGTTGGTTTTTTGATCATTCTGGGTGTGACTTTTTTAGTTTCCACGCTGACACAGTTTTTTGCACCGGCAGAACAGGCGGCAATTCCCTTAGTGGTAGAAGAACAGCATTTACTCTCGGCTAATTCGCTTTACACAACAACGATGATGGCATCGGTGATTGTTGGGTTTGCCGTTGGGGAACCGTTGTTAGCGATCGCAGATGGACTTTGGCTGCAAATTGGTGGTAGTGGTAGTTTGGGCAAAGAATTTTTAGTCGGTGGTAGTTATGCGATCGCTGGACTAATTTTGTTCCTGTTGGCAACTAACGAAAAACACCACGACCCCGGTACAGAATTCCCTCACGTATTCTCTGACTTGCGGGATGGTTTTGCCTACCTCAAAGCAAATCATCGCGTCCGCAATGCTTTACTTCAGCTGATTATCTTGTTTTCTGTCTTTGCAGCATTAACTGTTTTAGCCGTTCGCATGGCAGAAATAATTCCCAACATGAAAGCCTCACAGTTCGGCTTTTTACTAGCAGCCGGCGGTGTTGGCATCGCTGCTGGAGCAACCATCCTCGGTCAATTTGGTCAACGCTTCTCCTATACCCAACTAAGTCTGTACGGTTGTATGGGCATGGCAGCATCCCTAATTGGTCTATCAGTATTTACAACTCAACTATGGCTAGTCTTGTTACTAGTGGCGCTATTAGGTATCTTTGGGGCACTAGTAGGAATTCCTATGCAAACCGCAATCCAAACAGAAACTCCTCCAGAAATGCGTGGTAAAGTTTTTGGATTGCAGAACAATGTAATTAATATTGCTCTTTCCTTACCTTTGGCATTAGCTGGTGTCGCAGAAACGTTTCTGGGATTACAGGCAGTCTTTTTGGGATTAGCTGTGATTGTCTTTTTAGGAGGTATCTTAACCTGGTATAACTCACACAAGTAGTTATCATCTAACAGCAGCTATTATTAATTACTTTGAAGTAATTAATATTTACTTAAAGCTTTTCTGTTCATGGTAAACTGTGGTCAGTGAAAATTTATCACATACTTGCGGGATATCAATCTGACATTAATCAGAATAAGTTGTTTAAATATCAGAAACAAACAACTTATAAGTAAAAGAAATAAAGCCATAAATCCACTGGTTTCATGAGCTTAAAATAGGCTTTTATAACCAGATTTTGGTGGTAATATCTAATAATTAAAAGGCCAGCAAGTACAGCTAGATAAAATTAAAATCACAAAGGACACACATAGATCAAACTCGCTTTTCTTACAGCTAAATAAAGAATGCGTATAGCCTGGATTGGAAAAAAATCACCCTTTTGCGGCAATGTCACCTACAGTCGAGAAATTACAAATGCCTTGTTAGATAGGGGACATCAAGTTAGCTTTCTTCACTTCGCCCAAGAAGACTCTGAACCTGACAATTGGCCAAATCTTCGAGAGGTTTCACTCCCTTTCATTTACAAGTCCCAGGTTTACACAATCCCCACTTTTAAAGCGACCAAACTTTTAACGGAGGCGCTGCGAGAAATCAAGCCAGATATAGTCCATGCTTCCTTGACACTATCTCCTCTAGACTTTTTTCTACCAGAAATCTGTGAGGAACTGAGGTTGCCGTTAATTGCCACTTTTCACACACCGTTTGCTGGTAAGGGGGCAAAGCTGATATCGGGAACACAGCTTTTGGCCTATCAGCTCTACGCACCTTTTTTAGTTAACTACGATCGCGTGATTGTATTTTCCCAAATTCAGCGAGAATTATTAGCAGGGATGGGCGTGAGGGAAGAGAATATTGCTGTAATTCCCAACGGTGTTGATCCCGTCAAGTATTCTCCAGGACTTTCTCAAATCAAAGCAGAATTTAAAGCTGAACGTTTGTTTGTCTATCAGGGTCGCATAGCACCAGAGAAAAATGTCGAAGCCCTCCTCCGGGCTTGGAAGCAGTCGGCAATGGGGCCTGGTACTAAGTTGCTAATTGTTGGCGATGGGCCTTTAAAGTCTTCCTTAGAGCAATTTTATGGTTCAGAATACGGCATTATTTGGTTGGGATTTATCGCTGATGAAGACCGACGAATCGAAATTTTGCGGGGTGCAGATGTATTTATTTTGCCTTCATTGGTAGAGGGTTTGTCCCTATCTCTGTTAGAAGGAATGTCATGTGGGTTGGCTTGTTTAGCAACAGACGTGGGTGCAGATGGAGAAGTATTGGAAAAGGGCGCAGGTATAGTTATTAGTACCAAAACAGCGCGATCGCAATTAAGAACCCTCTTACCAGTGTTGCAAGACCATCCAGAGTTAACAACTTTACTTGGGCAAAAAGCTAGAGTGCGTGTATTAGACCGCTATACCCTTAGTAAAAATATTACTCTACTGGAAGAACTTTATAAAGAAGTTTTAGCACAGCGACCTCTACCATTAAGTCGGAGAGCGTAGAGAACGCCAGTTATTACAACAGATAGTGCAGCGTTAACGGAAAATTAGACAATAGCAAATGGAACCAACCATAGACCAACTTAAAGCCTTTTTCCGTTTAAGCGTTCGCACCAGTAATTTACTACGGAATATAGAATTAGTTAGATTTGATCAAAGAACAAACAGAATCGTAGTTTTAATCGGTGAAACAATTTAGGTAGAGATTCTTAGCAATGGAGAGGAGATTATCGGATGAGTGACTATTTAAATTTGTCAGAAAAAGAACTGCGGGAATACGTAAAAGCCAACCCCCAAGATGAAGAAGCATTTCAATATTTCCTCAGTATTATAAGAGCCAAGCCAGGGCGGGTAGTGGTCAGTACTGATGAACAACTAGAGGCAGAGCTAAAGAAAAGACTGGCATCGTGAAATTGCTCTTAATCCCCTACAAGATAGGATAAAGCTCTATAGAGTATATCTGTGGAGTTTTTGGTTTTAACGATACTTCTTGCTTAAGCTAAAATGTAAATAATTATCGGCAAAAATTAATATATTACGCCTTATGTGAGTTAAAAATTCTCAAGTAATATCAAAGGTTTCAGCCTTGGCTTTAATAATAAATTTTAGCCTTATGAACGAGACTGCGTTGTTTCAGCCTCCAACTCACATAAGCCGTATATTAGTTAGCATTAAAGAATAAATAACAGTAAATTAAAGCTATCAAATCAACAAATGACTACAATCATTGACATAAAAACATTATATGAATCCAATTACCTGCAATGGTTAGAGGAGACTATTAAATGTCTCAAAAATCGACAATTAGCAGATGTTGACTATGAAAACTTAATAGAAGAATTGGAAGATTTGGCTAAAAAGGAAAAAAGGCGAGTAAGAAGTTTATTGGAACAGATTATTAGACATTTATTACTTTCTCAATATTGGGATTTAGAAAAGCCAAGAAATGCTAATCATTGGGCTGCGGAAATTATTAGTTTTCGGAACCAACTAAATGAAGACTTAAGTGCCAATTTACGCAATCATTTAGAAGAGAATTTAAGCATAATTTATAGCAATGCTTTAGATTATGTTAGGGCTAAAACAAATTTAACCAATTTACCCGAATTATGTCTTTATACCTTAGAGCAAATTTTAGATAAAAATTGGTTGCCTTAATCTTAAGTTTTTATTCTTTGCGCTAAACATATTCATATTTTAACTAAGAAACATCATAAAATTAAGTCGCTGAATTATCTACCAAAGACCATCCCAAAGTAGTCGGCTGTTCATAAACCCGTTTTAGAGTATTTACATCTCTAGGAGAAATAGACGACGGGTTACGAACTTGAGAAAAATATAGCGCATCAGTTTGTAGCGGACTATGACCCCAAATTCCCAGCGCATGACCGAATTCGTGGCGGGCTGCTGCAATGAGATACTCACCTGTTTGACTGGGGCTTAACAAGATGGTGAAGCGGTGAGATAAAACTTTGTTGCTGGTGTATAACTCGTAAGTAGTTTGTGCCGATCGCGCACGGGTTATATTACTACCTGGAGAAATTTGTAGAGGTGGAACTTTTCGTGCGATCGCAATATCAGCAACTTCTGGCTGTTCGACTATTTTTAAAGGTAAATAACTACTCCACTCCTGTACACCCTTCAAGACATCATTAACCCATGCTTGAGCTTGTTTTTCGCTGATAGCTTTAGACGGTTCTACATAAACTCGAATGGGAAATTGCGACCAAACTAAATAACCTACTTGGGTTATTGTGACTTGGGAAAAGTAGTCACCACTGTTAGTGCTATCTTGCCACTCTGCGAGTGTGGGCGGTAAGGGATGTGGTTTTGGGGAAGATGATGGAGGGAGAGAGATTATTAAATCTGAGTATGCATATTTTGGTATTATTGTAAACCCATGAATCGACTGGAAATTAGTAAAAAAGATTAACAGCCCTGTGCCAAGAAAGAAGGCAAGAGCTGTAATTAACCGCCGTGAAATTAAATTTATTAGAGTGTTAAGTATCGGGTGTTGGGTTTTTTTCCCCATTGACTTATCCTTATTTAGGCAGCCAACCAGCACTTAAAACTACTGTTAAACCCATAAAAATTACTGTCAATGCCCAAGTAATTCGGTTTAAGGTATTTTCTGCACTTTTGGTGCTGCTAAATAGCTGGGCTTGTCCACCAATGGCTCCAATGCCATCACCTTTGGGGCTATGCAGTAAAACCAAGATAATCAAACCAGTAGCGGAAAATGCCCAAATGCCTTGCACGATATTAGCAACTGTCATGGTGGAATCTCATTTATAACAAGTTTTAAAAAACAGGAGTCAGGAGTTCATTAATAACTCCTAACTCAGGACTCAGCAATTTTTTACAGCCCTAATTGCACGGGAGTGCGAGTGCGTTGCAGCTCATAATCTGCTGTTTTTAGCAGCGATCGCCCGGTCATTTCTGGTGGCTGAGGCAGCTGTAAAATCTCTAGAATCGTGGGGGCGATGTCGGATAGCTTGCCATCGCTTCGCAGTTCGACATTTGTACCATATCCAGGAATTTTGACTTTCTCGCCTTCTACCAAGATCAAGGGGACTGGGTTAGTAGTATGAGCTGTCCAGGGATTACCCCCCTCATCTAGCATATACTCAGCGTTACCGTGATCAGCAGTAATAATTGTTGTACCACCGGCTTTGATAACGCTCTCTAACAAGCGTCCCAAACAGCGATCAACTGTTTCAATTGCTGTAATGGTAGCGTCGATTTGACCAGTATGCCCTACCATGTCTGGGTTAGCATAGTTAATCACAACTAGAGAATATATACCCTTTTGAATCGCTGCGATCGCAACATCTGTAACTGCTGCTGCTGACATCGCTGGGGCGTGATCGTAAGTCGCTACCATCGGGCTGCTTACCAGTTCCCGATCTTCTCCAGCAAAAGGTTCCTCCAGTCCTCCATTAAAGAAATAGGTGACGTGGGCGTATTTTTCTGTTTCGGCGGTGCGGAACTGATTCAGACTATGATTGGCTATGACTTCTCCCAGAATATTACTGAGATTCTGCGGCTCAAAGGCTACAGCCACGGCTAAGTCTGAATCATACTGTGTAAAGGTGACAAAAGACAGTGGTGTGATTTGCTGTCTTTCAAAACCATTAAATGTGGGACTGACCAAAGCTTGAGTTAGTTGTCTGGAGCGATCGGGGCGGAAGTTGAAAAATATCACCCCATCCCCTGGTTCTATTGCGCCGGGTGCAATTCGGATGGGGTTAATAAATTCATCTTTTACCCCTTCGGCATAAGATTCTTGCAAGATTTCCACAGCCGTGCGATTATCACCTGTACCATCTTGGGTCATCACGTCGTAGGCGCGTTTTACCCGATCCCAGCGATGATCGCGATCCATCGCGTAGTAGCGACCGCTGAGGGTGACTATGCGCCCAATGCCTGTACGGTCTATATAATCTTGCAGCAGTGTGATTGCTCTTACACCGTCAGTTGGGGCGGTGTCACGACCATCGGTGATGGCGTGAATACAAACTTCTGGAATTCGCTGGTCTTTGGCTAAGTCAAGTAGCCCAAATAGATGAGTAATATGCGAATGTACCCCTCCCTCAGAACAAAGCCCGACTAGATGCAGCTTGCTATTCCGAGAACGAACTTCCTGGCAAATTTTGACGAGTGCTGGGTTTAAGGCAATAGAACCGTCTTCGACCGCATCAGAGATGCGTACCAGTTCTTGCGGTACTACTCGCCCAGCGCCAATGTTCAAATGACCAACTTCCGAGTTGCCCATTTGACCCTCTGGCAACCCTACGGCTTTTCCTGATGTGCGGATGAGGGTATGCGGGTAAGCTGTCCATAAACTGTCCACAATGGGAGTTTTAGCAGCATTAATAGCGTTTCCTCGCTTTTCCTCGCAGTAGCCCCATCCGTCTAAAATGACTAGCACCACAGGAGCAACAGGTGCTTTGGTCATAGTAAAATTGCCCTTTACTTTTTGTAATACCCGAATGATACCACTGCTAATCCACGCCGCAAGTGAATTTTTGCTTATTAATTTATTTTATGAAAGACTTAACAGTTTTTTGAATGATTTTTTAAACTTTAGCAATTTTTTTGTAATTTTGTTGAGCGCCAATAATAAGTGATTACTTAGTAGTAGCATTTTAGCACTACTACTAAGTCGGTATTCAATCTCTTATTTCTTTTTGGTAGAAGCTTTTGCAGCTTTTTTAGCAGCTTTTTCAGCAGCGATCGCAGCTAATTTTGCTTGTTCTTTTTCTTCGGCAATTTTCTGGAGATAGTAATGATAGTCTCCTAAGTAAACCCGGAATTCCCCATCACGAATTTCGACGATTTTGTTAGCTACTTCAGAAATAAAGTAGCGATCGTGGGAAACTACAATTGCCGTACCGTCATAATTTTTGAGCGCTTCTTCCAGCATTTCTTTCGCTGGAATATCTAGGTGGTTTGTCGGCTCATCCAAAATTAGTAAGTTCGCGGGACGTAAGAGCATTTTTGCCAACGCCAGACGAGCTTTTTCTCCTCCACTTAATGCCCCAACTGCTTTAAATACAGTATCACCAGTAAATAAGAAGCGTCCTAAAAGCGTGCGAACTTCTTGATTATCCCAGTCTGGAACTTCATCATGGATAGTTTCCATGACAGTTTTCTTCAAATCCAAAGCTTCAGCTTGATTTTGCTCAAAGTAACCGGGAATAACGTTGTGATCCCCTAATTGAACGCTACCTTCAGTGGGTGGTTCCATCCCCATAATTACACGCAGCAGGGTAGATTTTCCAGCACCGTTGGGGCCAAGGAAAGCAATGCGATCGCCCCTTTCAATGAGGAGATTTGCTGCCAAAAACAAGATTTTCTCACCATAAAGATGGGTTAAATCTTTAATTTCTACTACCTCGCGTCCACTGCGGGGTGCGGGGGGAAAACGGAAGTGTAGAGTTCTTACCCCAGCAATGGGTGCTTCAATGCGTTCAATTTTGTCGAGTTGCTTTTCCCGGCTTTTTGCCTGGGTACTGCGGGTAGCACTGGCACGAAATCTATCAACAAAGGTTTGCTGTTTCTCTATTTCTTTTTGCTGGCGTTCGTAAGCACTAAGTTGTGCTGATTGACTTTCGGCTTTTTGTTCTAAATATGCCGAGTAGTTACCAAGGTAGCTAGCAGAAACGCCACGTTCCGTTTCCACAATTTGGTTGCAGAGGCGGTCAAGGAACTCCCGGTCATGGGAGACTATTACCATCGGCGTAACCAGCCCTCTGAGGTAGTTTTCCAGCCACTCAATGGTTTCTAAATCTAGGTGGTTAGTCGGTTCATCCAGCAGCAACAAGTCGGGTTTTTGCAGGAGAATTTTACCTAAACTCATCCGCATTTGCCAACCACCACTGAAGGCACTGACGAGGCGATCGCCATCTTCTAGCCCAAACCCCATCTCTGGTAGAATTTTCCCGATGCGTGCATCTAAATTGTAGCCATCTAAGGCTTCAAATTTACGCTGCAAGCGATCCAACTTGTCGATCAGTCGATCCAGTTCCTCTGGGCTAGCCGTTTCCATCTCTTGTGGTATGTGCGCCAGAGACAGCTGTACTTCGTTGGCTTCTTTGAAGACAGTCCAAAATTCTTCTCTAACAGTGCGGGTGGGGTCTACTTCAAACTCTTGGTTAAGGTAGGCTATATGTAAGCTATTAGGACGAATGATTTCGCCTGCGGTGGGTTCCATTTCCCCAGAGATGATTTTGAGTTGGGTGGATTTTCCAGCACCGTTGACACCGACTAAGCCAATGCGATCGCCTGGTTTAACTTCCCAGTTGATATCTTTGAGAACTTCGCCTGTGGGATAAATTTTACTTATATGTTCTAGTCGCAGCATTAAGTTTCTCTCAGGTAGGGAGTGGGTGGTTGAGGACGAAGTACTAACACCGCCTCTAATATTAACAAAAATTAACTATAAATTCGTCGTGATTAAGTTTGGAAGCCGCAAACCAAATTTGGCTTGAGCCACGGATAAAATTTACCACATATATCTCAAGGCTGGCTTTGTGTTACTTGTCTAACTTCTTCGACACTGAAATCAAATGCCTCTGCCACTTGTTCCACAGTCACCCCAAATTTCAACAAGGTGGGTATTAATTTTAATTTGGCTCTACGCTCCCCTATTTGGATGCCATCATGATAGAGTTTCGCATTTTGAACTTTGTTTATAGTTAAACCTAATCCCTCGGCAACTTGCTCAATAGTTAACGCTAAATTTAATAGACGAGGTACTGATTGCCGTAAACCTTCCAAACGCCCTTCTTCAAATGCTTCTTGATAAATTTTTGTATCTTTGAAACTCATAGTTCCTATGTTGTAGTCCACCAATTCCTCTACTCCTTGATCAGAAGAATCCTACTGCGCGGCTTGTCTGACTTGTTCGACACTCAAATCTAGCGCCTGTGCTACTTGTTCTACAGTCAACCCGGCTGCCAACATTGCTGGTACTGCTCTGAGTTTACCTTGCTCAATGCCTTGAACCCTACCTTGTTCAATGCCTTCCTGAAAGGCTTCCTGATAAAATTTGGTTTGCTTTAACTCGCTTAAGCCAAACATTTGCTCCATCTCCTCCCTAGTCATTGTGGGAAACTTGTAAGCCAAAATAGTCTCTATAAATTGTAATAACTGCTGCTGTTTTGATGGTGAGCTTATCTCTGACTCGGTTCTGTCTATCAACTCCCTTGCTTGTGCGATCGCTATATCGTCAGTTGCAATTACTAATTTAGCAGTTGCAATGCCAATTGGAAGCGATGCACCTTCACCTAATTCATCCAAATAAATCCGCCTGACGCGCCCACTTGTGAAAAACTCACGGTAATGTTTGATATCTCCTGTATCTACATTCCTGTTGGGGTATAAAACCACAGCACCCCAGTCATTTGATGGTTGATTCTGACGGAGGTATAAACATATTTCTGCAATTAGCCGTGAATAAATTTCTCCATCAGCTTGAAATTGCACTTCAACAAAGTAAATCGGGTTCTCACTTCCTTGTGTCGGTAGAAACACACCATCTATTCTGAAGGCTGTTTGTTTGATTTCAACTGATGAAAATTGATAAAGGCTAGCTTCTTCTGGAGGATTACCAATAAGTTCAAAGAAGATATCAGGGAATTCTTGAAACAGCCGATAAAAGATGATGTCTGTTTTCACAACTTTATATCATTTGAATATTTTGATTTGCTGTTCATGTATTAATTGATTCTTCAGAACCATCTCGCACTTTCAGTAATTGCTCTTTTGCTATCCCTAATATACGTGAAAGGGGTGCTAATAAACTATCATCAAATGCTTCTCCGGCATAAATATTATTCAGTTCAGTGGGAGATAATTTAAAAGTGTCGCAGAATTTTGCAAACTCCTGGTTACTCAAGTCAAGCTCTTTTTGCCTATCTTGAAGTAAAACTGCGATCGCTCTAGTTCCATGCTTGGGAAGTTCACTAGTTTTTACAGATTTTTCCATTAAAAAATTGACTTTTCTGGTATCGCCGCCGATTTTTTTAATTAAATCAGTACAAGCCATTTTTAGCGCTTTCTTTAAAACTTCTTCTTCCTTTAAAAGTTTAATAATTTCACTTGCATATTCTGGTTTAAAAAATCCCACCAAATCGCCTTGATGATAAACTGGTATATAAGGATTATTCGTTTCAATTTGCTAATCTAAAGGCTCATTGCGTAGCGACATAGCTGCATCCCTAAATATTTTAAGATTGCACCATTTTAAAACCATTTATTCCTTAACTGCCAGTAGTTGCTATTTGGTCTAATACCAAATCTATGTGAGGCTACCTTGTGCTGAAACTATCTCCCTTAAAGCTGCGGTGGTGCGTGGTTTTAAAGAGACTCCCCTAAAAACCACTCGTACCCTTCTTTAAACTGCTTCTTTGCATCATGCTCTACAATGCTGCCATGAGCCACAATAACTCTTCTAAAGTCCCATCGCAGTACCTTTTGAACTGATTGTTTAACCTTCTCCTTTTCTTGAGTAGCCAACTGTTCTAACAATGATGGTCTAAGTTTCTTGTAACCTCCCATTATTTTGGCTACTAATTTTGTTGTAATTGGGAAACTTTCATCAAAGTAAAAAGCTGTGTCTGTCAAAACCAAAGTTTTACTTTCAGCATGAAAAAAATGTACTCATTTAAAGGTAATGCTCCACTTGGAAGAAAGGTTTTGAACCCTTCAAATAATAAACATTCAAGTTCGCCTAAAAGATTTTTGCCACTATCCTCTAATGCTTTATCAATAGATATCTCAGGTCTTTTAGCCTTCAATGCCGATACAGCATAGACCTTTGCTTGAGGATAGAGAGCCTTAAAGTTAGATAAGAACAGATAGTGAAAAAGATTTGGGGCAATAATATACTTAACATTTCCAAGCTTATTGAGTTGCTCAGTAGTTTCGTCATCAACTTGGATCGGGGAGATAACAGCTAATTCACGATTAGTGAAACGAATTACCGTCATTCTTGTACCGACACTCAATCCAAAATACCTTAACGGTTGCTCGGCGATCCAAATATTCTTATCAATTTTTCTGAGCATAACTAATTCCAGCAGCAGCTATGAGCGGTTATGTGTGACAAAATGACAAGGCTCAATATAAATTAAAAACTTATAATCCAGAAAAGTTGTAGTAATTATCCTTCCCAGTCTTGACGAGTATCGCACAGAAAATTATCTGCGTAGGCGTAGCCTGTCGTAGACATCGCATCATCAAATAAATACGGGCAATGCTCTGGAAAAGTTCGTAATGGTAAATTAGTTTCTCGTAGCGCCAAATCGACTCCCGCTTCAAAGCCATCTAACAAGGCTTCTTCGATTCGAGACTTTAAGCTATGGTTCTGTCGCAAATGTCTGTGAATGCCGCGGCGCTGTTCTCTAATTGTTAAAAACCAACTGCGACAGCGTTGTTGGGGTTGATACTCCCACTTCAAGAGATGACCGAGTAATACACTCAGACGACTCACGAGTTCCCGATACTCCTGTCTCCCCAAAGCTTGAATTTCCTCTTGCAGGTGTTGCCAGTCTAGTTCCATAACTAGCCTCTGCTCTAACGCTTTAGCCTGCTGCTGTGTCCAGCCATAGAAGTCTTGGTCATACAAAAAAGGTTTGTCCATAGGGTTGAATCTTGACAGCAAGAAACCACAAGCTAGTTTGATCCGATTTTGCGCTAAATCGTCCTTAAAAAACTTAATTACGAATTACGAATTACGAATTACGAATTATTTTAATATTCAACTTGCTTTGGCTTCATCCCCGGATGCTTCAGCCACAGCTGCCAATCTATCTGCCGCAGCTTGCACAATTTGAGCCACTTGGGCCAAAGGCATGTGCTGGATTTGTCTCAGAATCAGACTCAAATCTGAAGTTTCTGAAATTGGCTTGCCATCAATGCAGCTGATTAACTCTTCCATTGTGTAGCCTGCTTTCGATGCGATTTGAGCCAAATTTTCTGTATCTGGCACCTTCACACCTTTTTCCCACATCTGAACAGCAGTAGCAGATACTCCCAAAAGCTTACCAAATGCTCGCTGACTCATTGAACCGCGAGCTAGTTTAATGATCTCAATCAGTTTTTGTTTGCTTTCGATCTTCACTGCTTATATAGCTAGCCAACTTTATTTACAAGTTTACTTTCAATAATACAAGTTTACTTTTATATTGACAGCCTTGTGTTTTAGTACTAAACTATATCTCTGGTTGTAAATCGGCAACTACAGGCATCAAGCTAGTAGAATAACCCATCTATCTTTAATCAACCCAAAAAACTTAGTTTGCTACAGCACTTCAGCTAGTAGCTAGACTTTGCTGCGAAGAAATAATATCGAAGGTGCATCATGTTTCGCAAGCCACGCAAAATTAATCAATATCGCCGCAAAGGTAAAAACTTTATAGCCACTAATAAAATTAAACCAGAACAGTGGAACATTTCTGACGCCGAAACCAAAGAAGCTTTAAAAGTTAAAGGCTACGATGTTAAGCAAATCAAAAAAATCCACCTTCTGAAGCATCAAGTGTGTATTTCCTACTGGGATGCAAAAGGCAATATATGCAGCAGCTTTTTTAGCTACCGAATTTTTGCACGTTGGCAAGAAGAAGTGGAAAAGCTAATTTATACCTGTGAAACCCTGAAGGAATGGGCAAAGTTAAATTACGTTATGAAGTACGAATTTGCCTATTACCATTATCCCAGTGAAATAGAAGATATACTCCACGCGATATTAGAAAACCACCTGTCTGTGTTAAAAGCAACATTACAACAAGTGGTTTTACAGGATATTTAACAGCAAAAATTATTACCATTTGTAGAGACGCGATTCATCGCGTCTTTATCCAACCAAAGATGTGTTGCAATCATTAATTGAATTGGTATTAGTTAGCCGCAGAAGTCGCTAACTCCGCCAGACGTTCTTGCTGGTCTAGAGATATACAAGATTGGATAAGTGTCTCTAAATCACCATCCAAAACAGGGGTAAGAGAATAATTCTGACCTAACCGATGATCGGTAGCTCGGTTATCTTTATAATTATAGGTGCGAATTTTTTCCGATCGCGATCCAGTACCAACTTGCGATCGCCGCATGGAAGTTACTTCTGCTTGTTGTTCGCCTAACTTGATGTCATACAACTTCGCCCGCAGAATTTGCATCGCCCGTTCTTTGTTTTGCAACTGGCTGCGTTCTTCTGTACAGAAAATGCGTATTCCCGTCGGTTTGTGCATCAAGTCAACGGCTGTTTCCACCTTGTTGACGTTTTGTCCACCAGCACCACCAGAACGGGCTGTAGTCATTTCAATATCTTTCGGGTCAATGTGAATTTCCACATCATCCACCTCTGGCATAATCGCCACGGTAGCTGTGGAAGTATGAACCCGTCCCCCAGATTCAGTTGCCGGTACGCGCTGCACGCGATGTACTCCAGCTTCAAACTTTAGCTGGCTGTAAACGTCATTACCTTTAATTTCAAGAATGACCTCTTTCCAGCCACCCATTTCTCCACGAGATTCGCTCACTAGAGAAACTTTCCAACCTTGAGTCTGAGCATAGCGGGTGTACATCTGCATCAAATCGCCAGCCCAAATGCTTGCTTCATCGCCACCAGTACCAGCGCGAATTTCCAACATGATATTCTTTTCATCATTGGGGTCGCGTGGTAGCAGTAAGACTTTCAAGCGAGACTCTAAATGTTCTATTTTTTCTTCAAGTTCTTTTACTTCGAGTGATGCCATTTCTTGCAACTCTGGATCACTGGCAGATTCTTTATAAACCTCACGTGCCCCAATCAAGTCTTCTTGGGCTGCTTTCCAAGTTTCATAAGTATTAACTACCTCTTCCAAAGAAGAACGAGACTTAGCAATTTCTTGATACTCATCAGGATTGCTAGCGGTATCAGGGTCGCCAAGACGACGTGTTAATTCATTAAAAGTTTGTTCAACGGATTTGAGTTTATCCAGTAAGTATGATTCAGCCATGACGATTGCGATCGCTCCTTAAAAAATAACAAATTGGCTCGAGCATATAAATGAAAATCGACCCAGCTGATGCAGGGCCGTCGTTAACAGCAGAGCCAACTCGCTACTTTTTGTCTTGTTCGTCGCCAGATGTTTGAGTGCTGCTCATACCGTACTTGCGGAGGAAGCGCTCTACTCGACCTTCAGTGTCAATAATCTTTTGAGTGCCGGTGTAAAAGGGGTGATTTCCAGACCAAACATCTACGTGCAATTCTGGCTTGGTAGAGCCAATGGTCATAACAACTTGACCGTTGCAGTAAACTTTAGCATCTGGATACCACTGGGGGTGAATATCAGCTTTAGCCATTGTTCTTTTTGTGATGAATCTATATCAATTATAACTTTCAGGTTTCAATTGGAGCTAGAAGAAGGGAGAAGGGAACAGGTTACAGGTAACAGAAAACTATCACCTATCTCCTGTAACCTATCACCTTCTTCACCAGTGCCCAATTCTCTAACGCTTAGAGTACTGAGGTGCTTTCCGGGCTTTATGTAAACCATATTTCTTCCGCTCTTTTGCTCTCGGATCACGAGTCAAGTAACCTTCGGTTTTCAAAGGTGGGCGGTTGTCTGGGTCGAGTTGGCACAAAGCACGAGCAACTCCCAAGCGAACAGAATCAGCCTGTCCGGTCAAGCCGCCGCCTTCTGCTTTCACCAAAATGTCATATTCGTTTTCTAGCCCCAGAGTTTCCAGGGGTGCTTTAATGACTCCCAGGTAGTTAGGGTTAAATTGGAAATACAAGGTTCCATCTTTACCGTTCACAATCAGTTGACCGGTGCCTGGAACCAAGCGTACCCGTGCTACCGCATTCTTACGGCGCCCAGTACCCCAGTATACGGCGCGACCGCTATTAGCATCTGCTACTACCATTAATTTTCTTCTCCAGGAATTGTACTAACTTTTAGTTCTTTAGGTTTTTGAGCATCGTGAGGATGCGTAGGCCCAGCGTAAACTTTAAGCTTGGTGAACAACTGCTTACCCAGGCTATTTTTAGGTAGCATACCTTTAACAGCTTGTTCTAAAATTCGCTCTGGTATGCGGTCTTGCAGTTTAGCAAAAGTTTCAGTTTTCATCCCACCGGGACGACCAGAATGGCGGCGGTAAAGCTTTTGAGTGCGCTTTTTGCCTGTGACTGCTACTTTCTCAGCATTGATGATGATTACGAAGTCACCTGTATCTAAATGAGGTGTATATTCGGGTTTCTTTTTGCCTCTCAATACCTGGGCGACTTCGCTGGCGAGGCGACCTAAGCGTTTATCGGTGGCATCTACTATGTACCACTCACGCTCAAGGGATGCTTGAGAAGGAAGGTATGTTTTAACTGTTGTCATTTGTCATTTGTCCTTTGTCATTTTTAATTTGTCATTAGTCATTTGTCCGTTGTCATTTGTCAGTTGTCCTTTGTTATTCACTAATGACGATTGTACAGACGCGATTAATCGCGTCTCTACTGACCAATGACTAATGACTCTTGACTAGTGACGAACTTTGGCAAGGTGTCGTACCAAACCTCTTTTGGAAAGGGAAAATCGGGATAGCCGACTCGCAACAAGCACAAGCCTTGAGGCGGGGCAGCATATTTCACTTCTTCCCGGCGTTCTTCTTTCCAGAGTTGGGTGAAGCTAGAAAGTGTTCGTTGTCCAGAACCTACTTCTACCAGCATCCCTACCAACAGCCGTACCATGCCATACAAAAATCCATCTGCCTGTATTTCAATATGGATAAATGGCCCACTGCGACGACACTCTGCTGCTTGTACCTCTACCCAGGAATGCGATCGCTTTGAACCTGCACGGTGAAAAGCAGCTAAGTGATGCTTTCCCAATAGAGGTTTCAAGGCAGCTTGGATTAAGGATTCATCCAGGGGTGCATAATAATAATGCCAACTGAAGGGTCTTACAAACAAGTTAAGCCGATCTTGAGTATATATTGTGTAGCGATACCGTCGATAGGCTGCACTAAAGCGAGCGTGCCAACGGTTATCGACACTAGCTGAAGCCCTGATTAATATATCTGGCGGCAGGTAGCTGTTGAGGATTGTTGCCCACTTGTGAGGCGGAATAAAACCTGTTGCTTCAAAATGGGCTACTTGAGCAGCAGCGTGAACTCCAGAATCGGTTCGCCCAGCCCCATGTAGAGTCACATGGTAGCCAAGAATAGTAGCGATCGCAATTTCAATCTCTTCTTGGACTGTCCGGTGTTGTTTTTGCCGTTGCCAGCCATGAAAATGAGTGCCCAGGTATTGGATTACCAAGGCTACTCGATGAGTTTGTGTAGGCTGGGGGCTTTCTAACATACAGATTTTGTCCTTTGTCATTTGTCCTTCGTCATTTGTGAATGACTAATGACCAATGACCAATGACTTAAACCAATTCAATTATTGCCATTTTTGCATTATCACCCCGACGCGGTACGGTACGCAGGATGCGGGTATAACCGCCCTGGCGATCGCCATATCGAGTTGGAGCTTGCTCAAATAGAGCATGAACCAGTTGTTTGTCGAAGATATAGCCAAGAGCTTCCCGGCGTGCTGCCAAAGAGCCATTTTTAGCTAGAGTAATCATTTTTTCCACTTCACTTCGGAGAACTTTCGCTCTAATTAAAGTGGTGGTGATCTTACCATGACGGATCAACTCGGTGGCGAGCGATCGCAGTAAAGCACGGCGTTGATCGGCTGGTTTACTGAGTTTTTTGACGCGACAACGGTGACGCATAATTATGCACTATGAATTATGAAGGTTTTTCTTAAGGGTGTTTAGAGCCTCTTTCCATTGGCAGGGTGATGCCCAAGCGTCGCTGCAAAGCTTCCACGACTTCTTCTGCTGACTTCTGCCCAAAGTTCTTAATTTCTAAGAGGTCTTCTTGGGTATAATCCAACAAATCTGCCACAGAGTTAACTTGTGCCCGTTTGAGACAGTTGTATGCCCGCACAGAAAGTTGCAACTCTTCGATGGGTATCTGGGCAGTTGGATCGTCTGGAATATCGGAACCTGTATCTGTTGGTTCTAGGGAGATATCTTTCAACGGGTTGAATAAATCTACCAAGATCGCAGCAGCAGAAGATAGTGCTTCTTGAGGAGAAATACTGCCATTTGTCCAAACTTCCAACAGTAGTCGGTCTTTTGGAATCAAGCCTTCCCCACGAGATTCTTCAACACTATAGTTGACTTTTCGCACCGGCATAAATATCGAGTCGATTTGCAGAAAATCCAACGATGTGGCTTCCTCACGTCCTCGCTCTACAGTGCGATAGCCTTTGCCTTTCTCGATCCGAAATTCCATTTCCAGCTTTCCACCCTCAGCGATGGTGGCTACATACTGAGTCTGATCGATGACTTCTACTTCACTGGGCAAATCAAAATGTGCCGCAGTGATTGTTGCTGGGCCGCTAACGAGTAATCTACCAATCTGAGGCTGCGAAGAATAGTTTTTCAGGATAACTTCCTTCATTCTCATGAGGATTTCCAGCACATCTTCCCGCACGCCCGGAACTGTGGCGAACTCATGTGAAACGCCCGCAATCCGCACTGCTGTAACTGCTGTACCTTCTAGATTAGACAGTAAAACCCGCCGCAGTGCGTTGCCAACAGTTGTCCCTTGACCGCGTTCTAGAGGTTCCAAAACAAATTTACTGTAATGGTTCCGACTTTCTTCGGTATTCGACTCTACACATTCAATTTGAAACTGCGCCACGGATGAGCCTCCCTTCTTTTAAGGTGCTGCTAGCAGACAAATCAATTGCCTCCAGAATTGAATTTATGTCCTGTAGATTATAGGTATATCAAACTACTAGTATAAAATTACGGTATAGTTTGACACTTCTATTGAGCTTGCAGGTGCTAATAATATTTTGGGTAGCCCGAAGCCTAACAGCTTTCCCAGTGGGAAAATCTGACACGCTTCTGGTCGCCCAAGCTTTGACTCAATGACAGTTTGGACGTTAGACGCTCAAGCGGTCATTGCTGGCTGTCACTTTTTGCCCTCACTGCCCAAGTCTTAGTATTTAAACTCGACGGCGCTTGGGTGGACGACAACCATTGTGAGGAATCGGGGTAATATCCCGAATGAGTGTAATTTCCAGTCCTGCTCCTTGAAGCGCCCGGATAGCGGTTTCTCTACCTGCTCCTGGCCCACTGACCATTACCTCAATTTGGCGCATTCCTTGATCGATAGCTCGGCGGGCTGCACTTTCAGCTGCGGTTTGCGCTGCAAAGGGAGTTCCCTTTTTTGCTCCCTTAAAACCGCTAGAACCAGCGCTAGCCCAGGAGATGACATCTCCGTTTTGATCGGTAATGGTGACAATGCTATTGTTGAAAGTAGACTGGATGTAGGCCATTCCACTGGGTACATTCCGTTTCTGCTTCTTGCTCCCGGTTTTTTTAGTTGGTTGTCTCGCCATACTTGTTTAGTTGATTTAAGGTAAAACTTGCTCGGATTAGCAAGCGTTGCAAAATTATTTCCCTGGAGCCTTCTTCTTCCCTGCTACTGTCTGCCTTCTGCCTCTACGGGTTCTGGCATTGGTGCGAGTTCTTTGGCCTCTGACTGGTAAGCCCATGCGATGACGACGACCTCTGTAGGTACCAATGTCAACTAAGCGCTTGATGTTCAAAGACTCCAAGCGCCGCAAGTCGCCTTCAACTTGATAGTTGCTTTCTATTTCCCCTCGTAGGGCTGTCACATCGGCATCACTTAAGTCCTTAACGCGGGTGTCTGGGTTTACACCAGTTGCCGCTATAATTTCTTGAGCGCGTGATAACCCAATTCCGTAGATGTAAGTCAGACCGATCTCGACGCGCTTATCGCGTGGAAGGTCTACTCCGGCAATACGTGCCACAATGAACTCTCCCTATTGTTCTCGCAATTACTGTTGGTTGGAAAAACGTGATTAATCGCGTCTTTTCGTTTTAATGATGATATGCGTGTTACAACTCACTCTGTTGGTAAGAGTGTTATCCTTGACGTTGCTTGTGCTTGGGGTTCACGCAAATCACCATGACGCGACCACGACGTTTGATCACGTTACACTTTTCACAAATTTTCTTGACTGAGGCTCTAACTTTCATGCCTTTTATTTTTTGACTCCAAATATAAAATTATAGCATTTATAGGGAAATTAATCCAGTTAAATGACTAGTAAACAGTCAAAAAAATGGTTTTATGGTAAAATTCTCTACATATACTTACTTCTTTCGTAGTCGATAGGTAATTCTGCCTTTAGTCAAGTCATAGGGCGTTAACTCTACCTTGACACGATCGCCGGGCAAAATCTTGATATAATTTCGGCGAATCTTGCCGGAAATGTGTGCTAACACGTTAAAGCCATTGTCCAAGTCAACGCGAAACATCGCATTGGGCAAGGACTCTGTAACCGTGCCTTCCATTTCAATCAAATCTTGCTTAGACAATTTGTTTTTTCCTCAACTCAACAATTTCGTGTTCAGTTGCAGCGCTTCATCTGCAAAAAAACACATTTTAAGAAATATATCAACAGTTTATTAATATATCTTAGCTAAAATTGATCTTCTTCTTGGGGGCAGTGAGGGGGGAGTCGAGAATTATCTACTCCCTACTTCTCCTCGTTTTCAGGAAGCGATTACCTTTTGTAGTTCACCAGTGACATCTTCTTGGGACTGATTGCCATTGACTGTTAGGAGTTTTTTGCGATCGCCATAATAATCAATTAAAGGTGCAGTTTCCGCGCGGTATACTTCTAAACGACGACGAATCACCTCTTCGGTGTCATCTTTTCGTCCTCTAGCTAGCAAACGTGCGATGACAATTTCATCTGGTGCATCTAGATTGACTACCCTTTCGCCACCTTGATGTATTGCTTCCAATAACTTCTCCAGAAAAGCTGCTTGGGTCACTTTCCGGGGAAATCCATCCAGAATCCAACCATTTTTGGCATCTGGTTGACTGAGGCGCTCCTGTACCAAGTCCTCCACTAGCTGGTCGGGTACTAACTCGCCGCTATCAACATAACTTTGAGCTTTGATTCCTAAAGGAGTCTGCTCTTTCATGGCTTGTCTTAATATTTCACCCGTAGAAATATGGGGAATATTCAAGTGTTCAGCCAAGGTTTGAGCTTGTGTTCCTTTACCCGCTCCAGGTGGCCCCAAGAAGATTAATCGCGTCACTATTATTTCACCATTCCTTCATAGCGCTGAGAGATGACATAAGTTTGGACTTGTTTGGCTGTCTCAATTGCCACACCAACTAAAATTAACAACGAGGTTGCACCTATCCCCTGGAAAGTTTTCACATTCAAAGCGCTTTCTACGGCAGTGGGGATAATAGCAACGAAGCCCAAAAAGATCGCACCCAAAAAAGTGAGTCGGTTGGACACTCGTTCTATATACTCGCTAGTTGCCTTGCCGGGACGAATTCCGGGAATACTAGAACCCATTTTCTTCAAGTTCTGCGCCACATCTACTGGGTTGAGAATCAACGAAGAATAAAAGTAGCTGAAGAAAATGATGGAAACCATGTACACCAAGGCATAGACCCAGGAGCTAGAACCGCTTGGACTCAAATAAGTGTTAACTATATTCGCCAAATCGGAATTTTTAGTAAAATTGGCGATCAGCAGTGGCAAGCTGAGGATGGCAGCAGCAAAAATAATTGGCATTACGCCGCCTTGGTTTAGCCGCAGGGGCAGATAGCTGCGCTGCTCTGCTAAGACTCTCCGACCGACTTGGCGACGAGCTGAAATAATTGGGATACGGCGCATTCCTTCTTGCACAACCACAATACCAACAATTGTTGCTAGGAAAACTAAGATCAGCACGATTACACGACCTACTGTTTCCCGACCGCCGACTTGCACCAAGTCGATGGTATCGCCTAAAGCTTTTGGTAATGATGCAACAATATTGACAAAAATCAACAATGATGCTCCGTTGCCAATACCCCGTTCTGTAATTAGTTCTGATGCCCACATGACGAACATCGAACCAGCAGTCAGAGCGATCGCAGTTTCAGCTACGAAGATTGGACCTGGGTTTAAGGCAAATTGCTGGAGGAATAATGCCGAAAAAGCTGTACTTTGCAGAATCGCCCAAATTACAGTGACGTAGCGGGTAATTTGCGATATTTTTCGCCGACCGGCTTCCCCTTCATTTTTCTGTAAATTTTCTAAAGTTGGAATCGCAGCAGTAAGCAATTGGATGATAATAGACGCATTAATGAAGGGCAAAATTCCTAAAGCAAAGACTCCCAAAGTCGAAAGTCCTCGCCCGGAAAATATATCCAATAAGCCGAATATGGAATTACTGCCCGATATGGCTTCGGCAAATCTCGGTCTATCAATGCCTGGGACGGGTAAGAAAATACCCAGGCGAACCAAAATTAAAATACCGACGGTGACAAGCAGCCTACCTCTGAGGCCAGCTGCCTGCGCCATCTGCATAAAAGTTTCTTGAGCCGTTGGGGCTTTATCTCGACTGATCATAGAGTGCTACCTTTATAGTGAACCAAGCACTGGCAGCGAGTTGGCTTGCATTTAAGTGCGCTGTTCCGGCTCACTCATAAGACTTCACAACTACCACCAGCTGCCTCAATTTTGCTACGAGCTGAAACTGTAAAAGCTGCCGCTTGTACCTTGAGCGGAATGCTCAATTCCCCGTTACCTAAAACTTTCAATGGCCCTTTGACAGCAGTCAGGATACCTGCGGCTTTCAATGAGGTCAAAGTTACTTCCGTATTAGCGGGAAGGGAGGCTAGCTTCTCTACATTAATCGTAGTGTAAATCTTCTGATTAACAATCGGAAAGCCCTTCAGCTTAGGTAAGCGGCGGTACAATGGCTGTTGACCACCTTCAAAACCTGGTCGGGTACCACTACCAGAACGAGATTTTTGACCCCGCATACCTAGACCGGCACTAGCGCCTTGACCGGCAGAAATACCTCTAGCTACACGCTTCTTGCGTTTCTTTGAGCCTTTTTGCGGCTTAACATCATGGAGTCTCATAAGTTATCAAGTTCTCATTTGTCGTTTGTCATTCGTCGTTTGTCATTTGTCATTTGTCGTTTGTTATTCACTAATGACTCATGACCAATGACTAATGACTAAATTAGATGTAGAGATTTTGAATAGGAATACCGCGATCTTCGGCGACTTCAGAAAGGGTACGCAGTGTAGATAAGGCATTAACTGCGGCTCTAGCATTATTGAGCGGATTGTTTGAGCCTAGTTGCTTGGCTAAAACGTTACGAACCCCTGCTAATTCCAACACAGTTCGCACAGCACCACCAGCAATTACCCCAGTACCAGGTGCGGCTGGACGCATAATCACTTTTGCACCGCCACCGACACCATCAATGGGATGGGGGATGGAGTTGGATTTAGTGATTGGGATATCAATGAGGTGTTTTTTGCCGTCGGCTACGCCTTTTTTGACGGCGCCAATTACATCTGAAGCTTTGCCTACTCCAACTCCAACCTGACCGCGTTCGTTACCAACGACAACGATCGCTCGGAAGCTGAGTTTTTTACCACCTTTGACCACTTTACTTACGCGGCGGATTTGAATAACCCGCTCTTGCCAAGTGGTTTCTTCTTTTTTGGCACGCTTTGTTCTACTTTTACGCTCTGTTGCCATAATTTATGCTCTGGTGAACGTCATTTGTCAGTTGTCAGTTGTCATTTGTCCTTTGTCCTTTGTCATTTGTCCTTTGTTTATTCACTAATGACCAATGACTAATGACTAATGACTCAATGACTAATGACTTTAGAAATCTAAACCAGCTTCACGGGCTGCATCAGCTAGTGCTTTGACACGACCATGATATAAGTTACCACCGCGATCAAAGACTACTTTGGTAATGCCTTTTTCTAGCGATCGCACTGCGATCAACTTCCCAACTTGTACCGAGGCATCTCGGTTTGCACATGACGCTAAACTAGATTTCAACTCTGGTTCTACAGTCGATGCTGCCACGATGGTTTGATGCTGAGTATCATCAATTATCTGGGCATAAATATGCTCATTAGAACGAAATACCGCTAAACGGGGACGTTCGGGGGAGCCAACAACTTTGCCACGAACGCGTCGATGACGACGGTTTTTTGATTCTCTACGAGTAAGTTTCATTTCTACTTCTTACCACCCTTACCAGTCTTACCAGCTTTCCGTCTGACCACTTCACCGGCATAGCGGATGCCTTTACCTTTGTAAGGTTCTGGTGGACGAACAGCACGAATTTTGGCGGCTGTGTTACCGACGATTTCTTTGTCATAGCCGCTAACAATGACGTTAGTGGTACCTTCTACGGCAAACTGAATTCCATCTGGTGGTTCAATTTGCACCGGATGGCTATAACCCATATTTAAAAGTAGGTTACGCCCTTGAAGTTGTGCCCTGTAACCAACACCTTGAATTTCCAAACGGCGCTGAAAACCTTGGGAAACTCCCTCGACCATGTTGGCAACTAAAGTGCGGCTTAAGCCGTGCAATTGCTTCGATGTCCGAGTTTCATCCCGACGATTTACGTGTAATATTTCCCCCTCTTGAGAGAGTGAGACATTATCTCTGAGAGTGCGAGAAAGTTCTCCTTTCGGGCCTTTCACCACAATATTCGTACCATCGATCGCCACTTGAACTTTGGCGGGAATAGTAATTGGACGTTTACCAATACGAGACATTACTTTTTGTCCTTTGTTATTTGTCCTTTGTCCTTTGTTACTTGCCCTTTGTTATTTGTCTTTTGTCCTTTGCTCAGACAAATGACCAATGACTAATGACAAATCACTAATGACCAATGACTACCAAACGTAACAAAGCACTTCGCCACCCAAGTTTTGACGACGCGCTTCGCGGTCAGTCATAATCCCACTGGATGTAGAAATAATGGCAATGCCAATGCCGCCTAGTACTCTTGGTAATTCTTTTCTATTAGAGTAAACACGCAAGCCTGGCTTACTCACTCGCTTTAAGGCGGTGATTAGAGGCTGACGATTCTTACCTTTATATTTTAGGGAAATCACTAGGTTGTGTTTTACCCCTTCTTCTGCTTCTTCGATTTCAGCAATAAAGCCTTCCTCCCGTAGCACTTTGGCAATGCTGCGGGTCATTTTTGTAGCTGGCACTTGTGTAGTTTGATGCCGCGCCAGGTTGGCATTGCGGATGCGCGTCAGCATATCTGCAATTGTGTCGTTAGCCGCCATCGTTCCCTCTATAGATGAACTTATTGATCGCGAAAGGGCATTCCTAATTCTTTAAGTAAGGCGCGTCCCTCTTCGTCGTTTTTTGCTGTGGTGATGATGGAAATATCCATCCCACGTACTTGATCGATGCTGTCGTATTCGACTTCTGGAAAAATTAGCTGTTCTCTCACGCCCAGAGTGTAGTTACCGCGTCCGTCAAAGCTTTTAGGGCTAACGCCGCGAAAATCTCGAATTCTGGGTAGTGACAGGCTAACTAATCTGTCGAAAAAGGCATACATCCGTTCGGCTCTGAGAGTAACCATGATCCCCACAGGCATCCCTTGACGAATCTTAAAGCCAGCGATCGCCTTTTTCGCCCGTGTCACCACTGGTTTTTGACCAGTTACCACGGCAATCTCGTTGATGGATGCCTCTAGTGACTTCGCATTTTGAGCTGCTTCACCCAAACCCCGGTTAATCGTAACCTTTACTAACTTCGGTACTTGATGAACGTTGGTATATTGAAACTGATTAATCAGTTTGGGGACGATCGTCTCTTGATATAACGTTTTGAGTCTTGTTGTCGCCATAGTTTTTTGTCCTGATATCCCTGGGCTTGGTCAGGGAACTTTTATTGTCCTTTGTTATTTGTCCTTTGTCTTTTGTTATTTGTCTTTTTACTAATAACTAATGACTAATGACCAATGACTAATGACTATTTATCTAGAATCTCGCCAGTTTTCTTGAGTTTTCTGACCTTTTTGCCTTCTGAGGTAAAGGTATAACAAACACGACTGGCAACGTTTTGCTTGGTGGAATAAAGCATCACGTTGGAGCTATGAATCGGGAATTCTTGGGTAATAATTCGCCCCGATTCCCCTTCTTGCTGGGGTTTGACGTGCTTGGTCTTGATGTTGACACCTTTGACGATGACTTTACTCAGTTGGGGAAGTGCCTGGATAATTTCACCAACTTTTCCTTTGTCTTTGCCAGCAATCACTTGTACGGTGTCGCCAGTTTTGACGTGCATTTTGTGGAATACTTTGGGCGTACCCTGTTTGGTTGCCATTAAAGCACCTCCGGAGCCAGAGAAACAATTTTGGTGAAGTTTTTATCTCGTAGTTCCCGTGCAACTGGGCCGAAAACCCGTGTACCTCTGGGATTACCGTCTTTGTTGATGATCACGGCGGCGTTATCATCAAAGCGAATGCTCATACCACTGTCACGAGATACAGCTTTACGAGTACGGACAATTACTGCTTCTACAACATCAGACTTTTTAACAGCCATGTTGGGTGTAGCATCTTTGACAACGGCGATAATTTTATCGCCGATAAAACCATAACGGCGGTTGCCTCCGCCCAAGATGCGGATGCACATTAGTTTGCGGGCGCCGCTATTATCTGCGACATTCAGGTAAGTCTGGGGTTGAATCACAATTATTCTCCCTTGTAATGTTGTTAGAAACTAACAACGATGAGGTTTAAGCAGGCTTGACGTTCAGGACTTCTGTGATTTTCCAGCGCTTGGTTTTACTCAGGGGTCTAGTTTCCTGAATGCGAACGCGATCGCCTACTTTACACTGATTTTCTTCGTCGTGAACTTTATATCGTTGGGTGTTAACCACAATCTTGCCGTACTTGGGGTGAGGAGCGCGGTTTTCTATGGCGACTACCACAGTTTTTTGCATTTTATCGCTCACTACCAAGCCAACTCGTTCTTTAACTGCCATAATCTCCTACTTTTTTTCTTTAGCCGATTCACTTGCTGCCCGTTTGCGTTCTGTTTCTAGCGTCAGCAATTGGGCTAGGCGGTGGCGCAATTGTCGGAATTGATGGGGCTTTTCTAATTGTCTGGTGGCTTTTTGCAAGCGCAACTGAAATAGTTGTCTTTTGATTGCGACAATTTCATCAGAGAGCTTCTCGTCGCTTAATTCTCTAGCTTCTGAAATCTTGGGAAGAGGCATAAGCTACTCCTGCTCCTGTGGTTGAGAGCGCACAATAAATTTAGTTTTGATGGGCAGTTTAAATGAAGCCAAACGCATAGCTTCACGGGCGATTTCTTCAGAAACCCCACCGATTTCAAACAAAATTCGTCCTGGCTTGACTACAGCTACCCAAAACTCTGGATTACCTTTACCAGAACCCATCCGGGTTTCAGCAGGACGCATGGTTACAGGTTTATCAGGGAAAATCCGAATCCAGATTTGTCCACCCCGACGAATATAACGAGTCATTGCCCGACGGGAAGCCTCGATTTGACGCGAGGTACATCCAAGCAGGTTCTTGCGCTTGGAGTGCAAAGTCACCGAAGTTGAGGGTACTACCACGGCTGGCTAGTCCTTCCATCCGTCCGCGCTGTTGTTTGCGGAATTTAGTTCTTCTAGGGCTTAACATTGTTTGTTACTTGTCATTTGTCATTTGTCATTTGTCATTTGTCATCTGCCATTTACTAATGACTAATGAGTAATAACTAATGACGATTTATCCTTCATTTGAGCGGTCTTCAAATTGCTGGCGACGACGTTGTTGTTGACGGCGACGGGGTTCCCGATCGCGATCGCCACGATCACGGGGATCACGGGTTGCGGGTGGTAACGGATCTGGTTCCTGTCCAGGAATAATTTCTCCCTTAAATACCCATACTTTGATACCCAAAATGCCGTAAACAGTTTTTGCTGTGCAATAAGAGTAGTCAATGTCAGCCCGTAAGGTATGTAAAGGTACTCTACCTTCACGAGTCCACTCTGTCCGGGCAATTTCTGCACCGTTGAGGCGACCGCTAACTTGGATTTTAATACCTTGGACACCCGCCCGTTGGGCGCGTTGAATCGATTGCCGCACTACCCGCCGAAAGGAAACCCGACGTTCCAATTGTTGAGCAATGTATTCAGCAATTAGGTAGGCATCAGCATCAACTCGTTGAACTTCAACTACATTGATCCGAATTTGACGATTACTACCCAACAATCCTTGGAGTCCGGTACGTAACGATTCAATACCTTGTCCACCACGACCCACTACTACGCCTGGTCTAGCTGTGCGTACTTCTAAGTCGATTTGGTCGGCTTTGCGCTCAATCCGTACTTCCGAAATTCCGGCGTTGTTTTGAGCCTGTCTACCCAGCTTTTGTTCTATATATTGACGCAGTTTGTAATCTTCTTGTAGAAGTTCTGGATAACGATCAGGAACAGCAAACCAACGGGATTGATGTTCATGTGTAATACCCAGACGAAAACCAACTGGATGAATCTTCTGTCCCACGAATGCTTCCTCTAAAATTTCTTACTTTACGCAATTTATTCGTGTAAACGTGCTTATTTTTCTGGGGCGGCTGCAACGGCCACAGTAATATGACACGTCGGCTTGCGAATTTGGTAAGCTCGACCTTGTGCTCTTGGTTGGAACCGCTTTAACGGCGGCCCTTGATCGGCATAAGCCTGAGTAATCACTAGTTGAGTCCGATCTAACCCAGCGTTGTGTTCGGCATTGGCAGCAGCGCTTCTGAGAACCTTCAAAATGGGTTCAGTGGCGCGATAGGGCATGAATTCCAGGATGATTAACGCTTCTCGGTAAGATCGCCCGCGGATTTGATCGAGTACCCGACGCACTTTATAGGCCGAGATGCGGATAAAACGAGCGATCGCTTTTACTTCAGTAGTATTAGTAGCCATAATTTTTTTCTCCAATTTTGTCATTTGTCATTTGTCATTTGTCATTTGTCTTTAGCTAATGACTAATGACCTAATAACTAATAACTACCTACCCGCTTTTTTGTCGCTTTTTCCATGACCCCTGTAGGTGCGTGTTGGGGCAAATTCACCCAATTTGTGTCCTACCATCTGTTCATTTACAAAAACTGGAACGTGTTGGCGTCCGTTGTGAACAGCGATAGTATGACCTACCATTAGAGGCAAAATTGTCGAAGCTCGTGACCAAGTTTTAATAACTTCTTTTCTGTTGTTGTCGTTGAGCTTTTCAATTTTCTTTAAGAGATGATCCGCAACGAAAGGACCTTTTTTTAGAGAACGACCCATAGTTCAATTTTGGATTTAGGATTTAGGATTTAGGATTTAGAATTTCGGATTTTGGATAATTATGTGTCCGATCGAGTTTCACAAATTTTTAATGTTCACAAGTAGACCCAATCTAAAATCCAAAATCTAAAATCTAAAATTCTTATGATTCACGACCACCGCGACCGCGTTTAGAAGACTTACGACGACGACGTACAATCAACTTGCTGCTAAGTTTCTTGCGATTGCGTGTCTTCGCACCCAATGTGGGTTTACCCCAAGGTGTAACAGGCCCCGATCTACCGATAGGCGCTCTACCTTCACCACCTCCATGTGGGTGATCCACTGGGTTCATGACGCTACCTCTAACCTTAGGACGGCGACCTTTCCAGCGATTTCGTCCGGCTTTACCTGCACTCAGGTTTCTCGCATCGGTGTTGCCTACTTGCCCAATAGTGGCGTAGCACTCGCGTCTAATCAAGCGGACTTCTCCTGAAGGCAACTTGAGAGTTACATAATTACCTTCTTTTGCCACGACTTGGGCGCTAGCACCAGCAGCACGGACAATTTGACCACCTTTCCCAGGTGTGAATTCTACGTTGTGAACACTAGTACCTAAGGGAATCTTCCAGAGCGGTAAAGCATTACCATCCTCAAAGGGAGAATCAGGCCCAGAAACAATTATTGTTCCAACTTTCAACCCGTTGGGGTGAAGAATGTACCGTTTTTCGCCGTCTTGGTAATACAAAAGGGCAATTCTGGCGTTGCGGTTAGGATCGTATTCAATTGCTGCGACTTTAGCAGGAATATTATGTTTATCCCTTTTAAAATCGATGATCCGATAAAGCTGTTTATGTCCGCCACCCCGGCGACGACTAGTAATCCGCCCGTGATTATTCCGACCTTTAGCGCGATGCTTCGAGGTTGTTAAGGATTTTTCTGGCTCGGTTCTAGTAATTTCCGCAAAGTCAGAGATTGTAACTTGGCGAGTGCTGGGGGTATAAGGGCGGTAAGAACGAGTACCCATAATCTATTTTGGATTTTGGATTTTGGATTTACTTAATTTTGGATTTTGAATTTCGGATTTTTGATTTAATGAGTGTTTAATTAATTGCGACCATCTTTGGCACGCACTTATTGAGTAAACTCCTCAATCTAAAATCTAAAATCTAAAATCTAAAATTCCTAGACTTCTGGGAATAGAACTTGTCTAATCTTGTCTTCATCCCCAGATGCGACCGTAACAATGGCTCGCTTATATTGGGGTTTATAACCAATAAATTTACCAACGCGCCGCTTTTTACGTGGTGGTATGGTGGTGTTGACTTTCACAACCTTGACCTGAAACAAGTCTTCAATCGCAGCCTTGATTTCTGGCTTTGATGCCTTTGGAATTACTTCAAAGGTGTACTTGTTTTGTTCCATCAAGATGGTCGCTTTTTCGGTGACGATTGGGCGACGTACTAAGTCGGCAAGATCGCGGGGGTCAAAGCTAGGCACTGTAGACCTCCTGAATTTTTTCTAGGGCTGATGCCGTAACTACAATTTTGTCAGCGTGCAGTAAATCAAAAACGTTTAACTGGTCGGCTGCAATTAGTTTTAAATTTTCAATATTGCGGGCTGACAAATAAACGTTATCTGTATCCGCAATTTCAGACAAAATTAACAGTGCCTTGCTTTCTGGTACAACTCCCCAACGGGCAAGGGCTGCCACTAATTCTTTAGTCTTGGGGCGAGAAAGCTCAGTGCTAAATTCTTCTACCACGATTAAATCGTCAATGCGACTTACAAATG
This sequence comes from Nostoc cf. commune SO-36, assembly GCF_023734775.1. Taxonomy (NCBI): domain Bacteria; kingdom Bacillati; phylum Cyanobacteriota; class Cyanophyceae; order Nostocales; family Nostocaceae; genus Nostoc; species Nostoc commune. The sequence goes on from NZ_AP025732.1 coordinate 4,009,178, forward strand.
CTGTCCGCAGTGCTAAACGTCGCTCTTTACGGTTTAACTTGAGGTTGAAGTCTCTGGGTTTTGGACCAAAGATCACACCACCACCACGCCACAATGGTGAACGAATAGAGCCTGCACGAGCGCGACCAGTACCTTTTTGTCTCCAAGGTTTACGTCCGCCACCTCTGACTTCAGCACGAGTTTTTGTACTGGCATTTCCTTGACGAGCATTGGTCAATTGCCGTACTAAGGCGCGATGCACAATATGAGACGCTGTTTCTTCCTTGGCAACGCGCAACTCGAAGGTCGTCTCGCCGACCTGTTCTCCTTGCCAATTTTTAACTACGCTTTCAACCATCTTTGTTATTTGTCCTTTGTCATTTGTCATTTGTCTTTTGTCTTTTGCCATTTGTCTTTTGCCATTTGTCATTTGTTCTTTGTCCTTGAACCAATTGACAAATGACTAATGACTAATAACTAATGACTAGTTACTAATGACTTTTGACTATCCCACTACTTTTGCAGGTACAACACTTACTAGAGCGCCTGGTTTACCAGGAATAGCTCCCTTGATTAGCAATATGTTGCGTTCTGCATCAACTCGCACTATGGTCAGTTTGCGGATTGTGATGCGTTTACCACCTAAACGCCCTGCCATCCGCTTACCTGGATAGACACGACCTGGTGTTGTACCAGCACCAATAGAACCCGGCGCTCTGTGGTTTTTGGAACCGTGTGACATAGGCCCACGAGCAAAGTTGTTGCGCTTCTGGTTTCCCGCAAAGCCGCGACCAATACTTGTGCCGACGACATCGACAATTTGACCTGCGCTAAAAATATCTGCTTTAATCTGTTGACCTAAAGCATAATCACTAGAGCCATCAGTGTGATATTCATTTAAGTGACGCAATGCTGGGGCAGATGATTTAGCCAAATGGCCCAGTAGTGGTCTGTTTAGTGCCTTGGGTTTAACTTCGTGATAACCAACTTGAATCGCAAAGTAACCGTCGGTTTGTTTCGTTTTAACTTGTGTAACGGTGCATGGCCCTGCTTGAATGACTGTCACAGGAATGGCTACTCCTGCTTCGTCAAATATTTGGGTCATGCCCAGCTTGGTGCCGAGAATACCTACAGACACAGTAACTGGTTCTCCTTTCTACTTGCTGACCTTGGAATTGGACTCTAGAGGACACGCTTTGTACGCATCAGTTTAGGCTGGGTTAGCCTGCGAAATTTGGAATGGCTTCAATAAACCGCTCCAAATGCTTTCGGACACAACAAACCGTGTCCGTACTGCTTGGTGAATCTGTTTAGCTTCACTCACTAGATCACCAGAACAGCCACAAGTCCCTTCCCATTGGGAAGGAGTAACTTCTGGAATCAATGCAAGGCGCTACAGCTTTAAGCTGTGTGCAGCAATGCTTTCGTCCAAGCAATTGCTCTGGCACTTTCTGGAGGCAGCGCTGTCGGCGGGTTTTCCGATTTTTACACGCCCATAAGACGGCTTCCCGGAGATTGGCTACTGCCGTGTTGCAGTTGGACTTAAGCGGTTTTTACCGCCCAGTATCCGTTAACTGAGACTGACGTAATGCCATGAAACCAACATTGCTGCTCAGTTTTACTTCCTTAAATACCTTAAACTATTGTTTAAGATTTTGCCTACTTTTTCAGAGGCACAGGAGTAAACTTACTCTGGAGCTTACATTAAGCTCCAATGTTGACCTGAAAGCTTTTCTAGTTTACCAGTCTATCGATCAATCTGAGTCAGATTATCCAATTTGGATTTATTCGTTAGTTTTTTATGCTAACACTACCCCAGAATGACAGTTAAGAAGTTCACTACTTTGCGTTTTTGGTCACAATCTAATAATATAAATTATTTATTTATGTTTGTCCAGTAATTTATAAAGTTATTTTTAGGGAGTCGGGAGTGGGGACTGGGGAAGAAATAATTAATAGCCAATGCCCAATGCCCAATGCCCAAAAAAATGCTTTTAATCTATCGGTTCAGGGTAAATAATAGAGATATCTAAGTGGGATAAGACGAAAATCTATGGCACTAATTACCACTGGCAACGGTTTAATCCGCGATCTGGAAAAATTTGGCGCTCTTGGAGTGTATGTACCTCTGGAAGGGGGTTATGAAGGTCGATATCAGCGCCGACTACGCGCAGCTGGTTATACTACCCTTCACATTACTGCTAAAGGACTAGGTGACGTAGCTGCGTATCTCACAAGAATTCATGGAGTTAGACCTCCTCATCTTGGGAAAAAAAGCAATGGTACGGGTGCAGCAGTAGGTCATATATACTATTTGCCGCCAATTCTCAATTCTCATCTAGAACAGCTACCACCAAAGTCAAAGGGGCTGGTCTTGTGGATTATTGAAGGGCATATTCTTTCTAATGAGGAACTCGAGTATTTAACGAATTTGCCTCAGCTAGAACCACGAGTAAAAGTAGTTATTGAGAGGGGTGGCGATCGCGTTTTCCGTTGGACTTCTCTAGAAAAAACTCTGTTAGCTAGCTAACAGTTACAAAAGTGAGGAAGTTATGAGTTATAACTTCCTCACTCTCAAAATATTGGCAATTATCGGTCAGAATCAAGTCAGAAGGACTATGTGCAACTTAAATGCTCATTAGCTTATAAGTTTTTTGGTAAATCCATGCAATTGGCTTAACACTGGCTTCGCCCAATTTCCACCCAGCAAATCATGCAACAGAATATAAAAGCAAGGGATGATAAATAGCGTCAGCACTGTTGCCAAAGATAAACCCGAAAATACTACCACGCCTAATGGTTGTAGAAACTCTGAGCCTTCCCCAATTCCTAACGCTAGGGGAAACATACCTAAAACAGTGGTAATGGTTGTCATTAATACTGGTCGTAGGCGTTGAGGTGCAGCTTTCAAAATCGCAGTTTTCCGGTCAACTTTTTCCCGTTCGAGAATTTGATTGGCCAATTCCACCATGATGATGGCGTTATTAACTACAATACCCACCAGTAAAACCGCACCGACAATCACTGTCGCGCCAATGGCCGTTTTGGTGATGTAAAGTCCGAAAATCCCCCCAGCTAATGCCAACGGAATTGTAAACATAATTACTAGTGGGTCAATGAGCGAATTGTATTGTACCGCCATTACCACAAAGACTAAAAAGGCAGCTAATCCACCTAATAGTTGTAGTGAGCTTTGCAGTTGCTGATTAGATTCAGCTGCTGAACTGGGTAAGCGGCTGACACCTTCAGGTAAATCTAGACTATCTAGTACCGTACTGACCTGTTCTAGGGCCTCACTAAGGCTAGCTCCCTCAGTTAAGTTGCCAGCAATTAAGAAAACCTGACGCTGGTTAATTCGCTGAACTTCTCCTGGAGCTTGAGCTTCAGCAATTTTGGCAACATCACTCAAGCGAATTTGGCGATTGTTATCGACAAACAATGGCAACCTCTGCAACTGAGAAGCTGCTTGCAATGATTTTTCATTCAACTTGACGCGAACATCGACTAAACGGTTGCCGCGTTGCAACTGAGTTGGTACGCTACCTTCAAGAGCAGTCTGAATTGTTTCCCCAATTTGTGTGGTAGTTAAACCCAAAGCTGAAACTCTCTCCCAATCAGGAAGAATCTGAATTTCTGGTTGGCGATCGTCTGCATCGGGACGAAATCTCGCTAGTGTAGCTTGTTCTTCCAAGGCTGCTAGTACCTGACGACCAGCTTCTTCTAAATTATTTACGTCATTTCCCTGAAGCATCACGTCAACATCAGCACCACGGATCGGAGAGTTGCTGAGAATCAAACCCCGTACTTGACCAGGGGAAAGGCGCAGGCGAATTCCTGCTAAATTTAGCTTATTTAACTCTTGGGTAACTCGTTCTACATAAGCTTGGACATTAGTACCTGTCTTCAGGGTAATATTGCTGGAAGCTCGTAGGGCATTAGCATTGGTAGTGTTTCCAAAGAGTGAGCCACCAATTGTAGAGAAAACATATTCTGTTTCTGGCTGCTTGCGGATAATCTCATCCACTGCAACCATTACTTTTTGGTTGGTTTCTAAAGGTGTACCGGGAGGAAATTGGGCGTTTAAGTTGGCTTGTCCGGTGTTGATGCGGGGGAGAATTTCTTGGGGAATTTGCGGAGCCATCCACAAACTGCCGCCGCCAAAAACGATAATAGCGATCGCTACCGTAACAAATCGCCAGCGTAATATCCCTGCTAAAAAATTGCTGTATCCTCTAGTAGCAGCATCAAAGCGGCTATTAAACTTTTGCAACAGCCAAAATTCGCTCAGACGGCTAGAAAATTTCCATGCCAACATTCGGGAGGCAAGCATCGGTACAACGGTTACAGCAATCAAAATTGAAGCCGCAACCGAAAAGGTGATGGTGAGAATTAACTCATTAAATAGTAGTGCAATAAAACCGCCGATGAGCAAAAACGGTAATACTGCCACCAAGTTTGTACTAGTAGAAGCAATTAAAGCTGATTCTACTTCTTGGCTACTTTTTTCTGCTTGATAAATTAGTTGCTGCGAATTCAAGCGGGTTTTATTATCCTTACCAGGAGTCATCCCAGCCCCCTCGGCAATGTTCTCTAACATGACGATGGAGTTATCTACCACAATACCCACGCCTAATGCCAAACCACCCAAACTAAAAACGTTGATAGATAAGCCAAATAGCCCCATCAATATGATGGCAGCTAGGGTTGCTAAGGGAATGGCTAGGACGATAATGAAAGTTTGTCGTAGAGAACCAAGAAATAGGAGAACTGCGATCGCTGCTAGTGCAGTACCAATCAATCCAGAACTGGTAACATTCGAGATCGAGTTGCGAATAAACCGCGACTCATCCAAGGTGGGTGTCAGAATTGTCCCTTCGGGAACTACCCCAGATTGCCGGAGTTCTTCTAAGCGTTGTTTCACACCCTCAACAACATTGATGGTGTTGGCATCCGGCTGCTTTTGGATACTAACTTTTACAGCTTCTTCCCCGTTGAGTAGAACGTACACCCGTTGTTGTTCTGAGCCATCAATGACTTCGGCAAAGTCGCGCAAATAGACGCGGCGGTTGAGGACTGGGGATTGGGTACTGGGGAGTGGGGACTGGGTACTGGTGACTGGGGAAGAAGGAGCAGAAGAGACTTCAAAAGAAAGATTGCTGATTTCATTGGCATTTTGGAACCGCCCAACAGTACGGGTTAATGGTTCAGAATTCTGCCCTAAAATCCGACCGCCAGAAATATCTATGTTGCGATCTCTGAGTTCATCTAAGACATCGGTCAAACCGACACCCAAAGCTTGCAACCGATCCAAATCAATATTGACCCTAACTTCTTCTTGAACTCCTCCCGATATGTCTACCCCTGCGACTCCAGATACAACACTCAGTTCGCGGGCTAGTTCTTCTTCGGCAAAAACGCGCAAATCAACGCCTTCTAAGGAAGGTGAAGTTAATGCCAATTCGTAAACTGGTAATTGCGAAGGATCGACTTTAAATAAGCGTGGTTCTTCGATCGCGTCTGGTAATGTGTTTCTAGCTCTGTTAAAAGCAGCTGTCGCATCGTTTAAAGCTTGGTCAATATTGCCACCTGGTTGAAATGAACAGATCCAAACTATCTGTCCCTCACGAGTTTGGGAAAAAATCTGTACCACGCCCTCGGTAGCGGCAAAGGCTTCTTCCAGTGGTCTTGTGACTTCATCAACTGCTACCTCTGGAGAAATTCCAGGTGCTTCTATTCGCACACCAATCCGAGGATAGGTAATTGATGGTAGTAAATCTACGGGTAACTTGGCGATAAAAAAGAACCCTAAGACTATCACTGCCAACGTCAGCATGAGTGTGCGATATGTTGGCGGATTGATATAGCACTGATACTAAATCCGCCGCCGTTTTTTACTTGCTGCATTACTGTCGCTGCGCTCCAATTAAAAAGGCAAAATGGAAAATTCCAAAAGACATTTTGAATTTTTAATTCCCTTTAGGGGATGACTCTGCTGTTTCGGAAAGAATTGATAAACGTACAGCGGCTCCATCTTTTAGGGGTTGACCACTGCGAACAACATAGCGCTCCCCGGCTTGTAAGCCAGATAGAATTTCCACTCTGCCATCAACCCTTTTTCCTAAAGTGACAGCACGCGCTACTACTTTTGCCTTACCTTCTGTATCTTTCACAACAAATAGCGTCCCAGATGGGTTTTCTTGCTCTCCACCGGCTATTTTTGCTGCTCCTGCTCCTTTTGCTGCCCCGGCTTGTTTTTGAATAGCTGTTTGTGGCACTACTACTCGCTGTTGAGTCTGAGTTTCAAAATTGACTCGCGCCAATAATCCGCTACCAATCTTCCCTTGACTATTGGGAATTACTACTTCTACAGGTATCAAACGAGCCGTGGCATCGGCAGCTGGGGAAATGCGCGTAACTCTGCCAATTAATGTTTCGGTGGGGAAGGCATCTAAGCGGACTTGTACAGACTGCCCAACTTGAATTTGTGCCAGTTCTAATTCGGAAACTTGCACAACGACTTTTTACACGGTTAAAATCGCCAATTTTTACGACTTCGCTACCTGCTTGCAAAAGGTTGCCTGGTTCTGTCACCTTTTCTGTGACTACGCCAGTGATGGGTGATGTGAGTTGAGCATAAGACCTGCGCTCTTTGGTTTGAGCAACCAATGCTTGTTGGGCAAGTACTCTACCTTGGGCGGCGGCGACGGCTTGCTGTTCTGTACGAACCTGCTCTTGGGCTGCCCGCAGTGCCTGGGCTGCTGTTTGTGCCTGGGTACGTGCTTGCTGGGCAGTTTGTTCCGCGATCGCTCCAGCTTTAAATAAATTTTGTTGCCGTTCTGAGTCTGCCTGAGCTTGTACTACTTCTAGCCGCGCCCTTTCAACGTCAGCACGAGCATTGCTTACCTGATTAGTTGCCCGCGCTACTTCTGATTTGAGGGCTGCTAGCTCTGCTTCTGCTTGCTTTAATTCGGTCGAAAGTATGGCAGCATCTAACTGCCCGACGTTTTGCCCTTGTTTTACCGTATCACCCACATCTAAATTCAAAGCCAACAACCGAGCTTCTACCTGCGATCGCACTGATATAATCCGAAAGGCTGTTGTATTACCTGTGTATTCTGGTTGTGTTTGCAGCGAGTCAGTTCGAGCGATCGCTACATCTACAGCCGTTGCACTATTACCACCTTGTCCACTACCAGGACTCTGCTGAGATTGTGCATCAGCCGATTCCTTGGGCAGCGCTCCACAACTCGCACTCAGCAGTCCTATGCCCAGCAAACAGGGAATCAATAATATGGATGCAAAAGGGGAAGACACTTTTGTGTCAAAGCTACTTTTTGTTTTTGCAACAGCCATATCAGTTTTCACAACTGAATCTAACTGGGTATCAATTACCTGGTTAACGGCTGCGAAAGGTGAGATTTTCGCCTGCTTGTGCGGCTTATTTCTATCCAAAATCATTTATTTTCCTTTCTTTGGGGAGTTTTTGGGGTTAAACAGCCGTGCATTACCAAGTAATTTTGAGACATTATGACTAATGAAAAGCGGCGAGATTCAATTAGCTATCTTCTTGCAGAATTTTGTATCAAAAATTACTTTTTATTCCGAAAACTTCTCACCACTTTAACTCACTACATTAATAAAGGCAGCTTTTTAGCTGTCGATGTAATTCTTAACTTAGTATAAATATTTTTAAATTTCTTGGAATCTGCCCTTGGTAGAAAACTTAAGTTGACTGAAGATACGGGAATTTTGCGCCCTTTCTTCTAAAATTGGCAGTATTTAAATAAATATACTTAGGCTGACATAGCCAGATTGAATGTAGTTAGCAAAATGCCTAGTAATTTTTACGCTCTATCCAATATATTAAGAATAGTAAATATAAATTGCTTTTTTTGACGTTGTAATATTTCAAACAGGCGTAGGCGTAGCCCGTCGTAGACATCGCATATACAGCAAAGAAAAGAGCGATATATATTTAGAGCCAATATATTAGTCAGGAAAGTTACAAGTGACATCATTGCTAAAAATTGCCCAAACCGCCGACGAAGCCCAGATTTCCGAATTTTTCCAGGAATCAGAGGGTAAGTGGCGATCGCAACGGCGCTACTACACTCTACCTGAAGGAGAAACCAAGGAGATGGAGAGTATAGTTACGATCAATTTTCTCAATCAGGGCTGTAATGAATTGCAAAACCTAGCTCAAATGCACGATTTGCCTGATACAGGTAGTTTGATCTGTGGTGCAGCAGTTACATGGGAAAGTATGGATGTGCTAAAGGCAAGGAAAGAGTCGCAAGGTTCAACGATATTTGGAGCTTTAGGAAACATTTTGTATCGCGATCGCGGTTTTGCCATATCCAAACCAGTCACCGCCCACTATTATTTCTCCAACCCAAAAACACTGTGTTTGCGAACTGAATACAACGGTTCAGTTTTTGAGGAAGAGTTAAAACTAATTGGTAGCAAATACCGCACTAGACAAACTATTATCTCCCGTGCTGGTGAGCAGTTGATGATTGGTCAATATTTAGAAAAGAGAGTGGATTAGTATCTCGTGGGTGCGGTTCGCTATAGCCTCACCCCTTTTAAGACTAGCCAACACGTACCCATTAACTTTTTATATAACTTTTTATAACATTTTCTCAAACTTTTACCCAAAAGTTAATTGCCATGTCATCATGGAAAGTGAAATGAGAATTAATTCGGCGACAGTGTTTGTTTTTAGTATTGACAGGCTTTTCCCTTTTGGTATTACAGACTTCTCTCCGAAATCTAAATCTCTACAAACTTATGATTTTGGAGACATTTGATGTCAATTTACGTTGGTAACCTCTCCTATGATGTTACACAAGATGCGCTAAGTGCTGTATTTGCAGAATATGGTGCTGTAAAGCGTGTTCAACTACCTACTGATCGTGAAACAGGTCGTTTACGCGGCTTTGCTTTCGTGGAAATGAGTTCAGAAGATGAAGAAGCAAAAGCAATTGAAGCTCTTGATGGTGCTGAATGGCTTGGTCGCGACCTGAAGGTAAATAAAGCCAAGCCCAGAGAAGACAGAGGTGGCGGTGGTTCCTTCGGTGGTAATCGTGGTGGCGGTGGTGGCGGTGGCTACAACCGTAACCGTTACTAAGCTATAAGCTAAGTTAAGTAGACGAAAGTAACTTAATTGAATCTAGAAAAGGCTCAGGCAAGAATGCTTGAGCCTTTTCTATGCAAAACTTTAACACTAAATAATTTTGGGAATTTGATTATTATTGAGACGAACCTCCTGTGGGCAATTCACCCTTTGGCTTCGCTTTTGAAGTTTGGGAAAGTTCTGGAGATATTTTGGGCGATGCCTGCGGCGGGCTAGACCTACGCACTATATTTGGAGATGTAATTGCCTGTAATTTGCCCCGTTTTACTAAAGCTTGATGGATCATTGCCGCCACTTCTGCCCGACTAGCTACTTTGTTGGGAGCAAGAACTTGGAGATTTGGATAGTTAACTACTAGGCCATTAGTTGTAGCAGCAGCTATTTTGCCGACAGCATAAGCTGGAATATCTTTAGCATCTTTATAGACACTGATAACCTGATTTGGGGAAGTGGGTGCTTTCAAATTCAACCCACTGGCAAGGGCAACTAAAACTTGCACTCGTGAAATATTTTCTTGTGGTTTGAAGGTTTTTTTCGGGTAGCCTTTGAGAAATCCGGCACTGATGGCTTGGTCAATTGCTGGAGTTGCCCAAAATTTTGTTGGTACATCTTGAAATGCGATCGCAGTCTTAGACAGTTTTTGGTCAAAGGCTTTTTCTAGTATGGCAGCAAATTCGGCGCGGTTTACAGGCTGATTTGGTCTAAAAGAATAATCAGGAAACCCTTTAAGAATCCCACGGGCAGAAAGAACATCTATAAAACGCCGACTCCAAAAGTCATTGGGCACATCGTTAAATGCAATTGGCGGCGGAATGATTGATTTTGGTTTTACTGGAGTTACTAAAGGCAAAGCTGATGATTTGAGTGATGACTCAAGTTCTATTGAAGAAGATACAGGTGTTTGTGCTTGTGGGGATTGAGTCGGGATTACCAGAACAGATGGCAACATTGCGCGGTAAGGAGTTGCGCTGTTAGTTGAAAATAAAGGTGTCTTGGGTTCAACAACAGCCTCTGGTGAAGAATAGGGTAAAACGTTGTTGGGCACTGGATAAGGTTCTACCTTGGCAGTAGGAGAGGGCAATACTGGATTTGGTTGAACACTAGGAGATGGAGTGGAGTTCGGCAAGAGCAACCCGTTTAAGTTCCAGCTAGAATCTCTGCGGGACAATGACCAAAAAAGAATCGCTCCGATAGTGGTGAAGGCAACCAAAATGGCTATAAATTCATCAAAGCCAAGGGCAGTTTTTGGGGATGACTCCGGTTCGGAAGGAGGTCTATTTGTCATCGTGATTACCCTGGTAGCAGTAAAATTTGTGTCTAAACAAATTAAGCCACAGATGACTCTTTTACACCAGCCCTTTTTTAATTCGTAGTTAGGATATCAGGTTTCTGGTTCAACGCCGAGCGATCGCAATTGGGCAGCTAGGCGATCAGCTCTTTGGGATTCCTGTTCTGCTCTTTGGGATTCCTGTTCTGCTCTTTCATCCCCACTCAACAACAAATTACCTTCTAAATCCCACCAACGCAGCCAAGGTAATTCCACATTCTGATAAACTCCTTGCCATAAACCTAATTCAACACCCAAAGCAACTATAGGATAATGTCCTCGTTCATTTGCTGGTAAAACCTGATACTGTCCTTCAATCAGATGATAAACTTCTAGGCTGGCTTTACTCGCTTCATAAATGCCGTAGAAGGCAGGACGAATCACCTGCTCATAAATCCAAAATTTACCCTTCAAAGGAGTTTTATCCCGTTCTTTACTACCATCCCCAGAGACAAATTCTAAGACAATCAACGGGGCAATAAACTCTCGCCACATCACATAAGAACGTCGCGTTTGCCCATTGAGCAAAAATGGTACATTCGGGACATAAAACCAATCTGGTGCTTCCGCGCCTTTTCAAGGGGATCGGTCAACCGCCAGTAAATGCCTAAGTCCTGCCCTATACAGTATTCTCCTTCAGGATTTAATTGCTTGAGGATGGGTGTAATAGAGTCAGTTAGTAGGAGGCTTTGGGGATGCTCTTGCCAATTTTTGCCTTCGGCACGCTCCGCGAACACAAACGTACCATTGGACTCAGGAAGTTGAGTATGATCCGGGAATGGGAAAGGAGCGAGGGCATTGGGTGGATTGGTTACAGAAGTCATAACGCTACCTTTGCACTCTTCGTAAAGGTTATTTTTAGTTTAGCTTGCGTAGGCGTAGCCCGTCGTAGACATCGCTCTCTAAATATTTTCCAACCAAATTATAAATTGTACGCCAAAGAATTTTTACCTTCACAGACCACTAGTCTTATTAAATACCTAAAAAAACTGAATTTTGAGGGTGGCAGAATGTAAAATATTAATTTATTGTTTACCTGTGTTTGAAAAAATCAGGATGTCTAGTGCCAGAAGAATTCAGCTGCGAAATCTCACCGCCATTTTTGTGTCTTGGTAGCGATCGCGATCTTGATTTAGATTCAACTCTCCAAGAACTACCAATGTACAACTTCTCGGTGGAAATCAACCACACCGCTATGGAAGTGGCTAGTTTTTTGGAAAAATATCCTCTGTTACCAGGAGTAATTTTGGTAGAACAGGGACAGTTCATTGGCATGATTTCGCGGCGGCGACTGCTGGAATTTTTGATTCGCCCATTCGGACAAGAGTTATTTGTTCAGCAACCATTAGCCGTTCTTTACAGTTATGCGCGGACATCAATTTTGTTGGTTGCTGATACAACATCGATTTTAACGGCGATGCAACTTAGCTTAAAGCGATCGCCAGAATTGTTAGCAGAACCAATTGTAGTACAAACAGAATCTGGTGCTTATAGATTGTTAGATGTCCAAGAATTAAGTATTATTTCTTGGCAAATTCGGGGAATCGACAATCTGATTCGGTATGAACGCAGTCAAGCCCAAATGATTCAAAATGATAAAATGGCAAATCTAGGGCGCTTGGTAGACGGCGTAGCGCATGAGATTTTAGACCCAGTGGGTTTTATTTGGGGTAACATAATTTATGTTTCCAACTACAGCCAAGATTTACTCAAGCTGATCGCGGCTTACGACAAAGAGCTACCATCAGTTTCCCAGGCAATTAATCAAATTAAAGAAGAAATTGAATTTGATTTTTTAGAACAAGATTTGTCGCGATCGCTTGCAAGTATTCGCACGGGAGCGGAGAGATTAAAGAAACTTGTAACTAGTTTGCAAAACTTCTGTCATATTGATGAACTTTATCCCAAGCCTGTAGATTTACACGCCTGTATAGATAGTATTACTTTATTAATTAATAGCCGTCTTCAAGGAGAAATTGAAATCGTCAAATATTACGGTCAGCTACCTCCAGTATATTGCTTTATGGGGCAGTTAAACCAAGTTTTGATGAATATTTTAAGCGAAGTTGTGGATACTTTACTCAATGAAGCAGTACGGCAACAGTTGCATTTAGAAGAGACAAAAACTATTCAAAAGCCTCGAATTGAGATTACCACAGAAGTTATTTCGCAAGAAGCAAGCAATCCAGATGCACCAGATTCTCGCTGGATTTTAATTCGCATTGCTGACAATGGCTCTGGAATGTCTGAAGAATTACAACAGCAAATTATAGAGTCTTTTTCTAGTGAAAAGAAGAATGGTAAAAATACTAGTTTAGCTGTAAGTTATAGAATTATTACCGGCAGACATGGCGGTAAATTGAATTTTCATTCACAGATTGGTATAGGTACAAAATTTGAAATATTATTGCCTTTAGTTTGATTGATTCTGAATTACGAATTATTAGAATACCCATCATAACGTTGCTTAGATTACTGGACAAATTTGCTGCTGGATAGGAATTTGAACCACAAACTCCGTTCCTTTTTCAGGTGTCGAAAAGAAATCTAACTTGCCGCCATGTTTTTCGGTGATGATTTGATAGCTAATAGCCATGCCCATTCCTGTCCCCTTTCCAACAGGTTTGGTTGTGAAGAAGGGGTTGAAAATCTGTTTTTGAATCGATTCAGGAATCCCAGAGCCATTGTCTGCAATCGCAATTTTTACCCATTGCGAATCAACGACAGAGGTACTAATCTTGATGCAACTGGGATGATCGCGGATTTCCTGATAAGTTCGTTGAGCATTGAGTTCTTCAAGGGCATCGAGAGCATTTACGAGAATATTCATAAACACTTGGTTTAACTGACCAGCGTAGCATTCTACATGAGATAAATTGCCGTAGTCTTTGATAATCTGAATCTTTGGGCTTTTATCAGTGGCTTTCAGGCGGTGCTGCAAAATCATCAAAGTATTGTCGATGCCTTCATGAATATCTACGGCTTTGCACTCACTTTCATCCAGGCGCGAGAAGTTACGCAGTGACAGCACAATCTCTCGAATCCGCTCCGTCCCGATATTCATTGAGTGCAATACCATAATCGCGTCTTTTTCCAAAAACTCTAAATCGATAGTTTTGCGTTCGGTTTGAATTTCAGCAGGTGGGTTAGGAATATAACGGTGATAAAGCTGGACAAGTCGTAATAAGTCATGGGTGTATTGGCTGATATAGCTGAGATTTCCATAAATAAAGCTAACGGGATTGTTAATTTCGTGAGCAATCCCAGCCACCATTTGACCAAGGGCAGACATCTTTTCGCTTTGAATCATTTGAGCTTGCATTTGATGCAAACTATCTAACGTATTTTCTAACTCTTGGCCTCTTTGCTGCAAGTTTGTTTGAGATTCTTCTAACTCACAAATGACTTTCTTAAGTAAAAACTCCTTTGTTGCAATGTCAGTTTCTAACTGGCGGCGTTCGTTTTGGCAGCGTTCCAGCTTTTTTTGCAAGATGCGGTTTGTCTTTTCCAACTCTTGGATTTGTATGGAATTGTCTTGGTTATCCATACACTACTCATTTTGTCCCTACTAACAGTGTTACAAACGTTTTGTTATGAATTTGGGTTTGACTTCTACTCACTAAAGGAGCAATTTCACCATAAGCATAGAAACCACAACAAGGTAATGCCTTTGGTAAATGAGTTTGACAAGCTGATATTCAAGCCTTGTCAAAGTTCCCAGAATTCGCCGACGAGCTGCACAGGAAATAAGTAACGCTGCTGTTGGCTCCACACCGGGATAATCGGCAAGAGCATTCTTCAAAGATGTCTCAGAAGCTGACAGAATATCGTCACGAGTTGCATCAGTAATTTGCACAACTGCCTGTTCAGGAATATCTAAAAAAAACTTCACGCTACCAGACTGTTGATCGTAGCCATTGGGTGCCCGCAAATAGAAATGATTTTGATCCTCAAAAACTGCCAGAGCATAGATAGAATAGTTGGACGCAAATCTTTCTTCACCGAGATAATGCTGATAGAAATCTAAGGCGCGCTGTCCATCAATTTCATAGACGACGTTACCATCCACTTTAGTTACACGGCTACGTTGGCTGATGGGAGTCCAACCACAAGCAACTCCGTGAGAAAATTGTAGTTTTCCAGAAAATAGTAGCACTGGAACTGAATCACTCAATACTTCACCTTGGAAGAATTGATAGGTTTTGTCAAAGGTGTAGTCATCGGCAGTCATTCCGCCAATGATGGGAATATATTCTCCCAGGCTTTGTTTTAAAGCTTCTAAAATTAAAACCCCATTGCTGGTTAGACTATCAGGGAAGGTAAGGCACAATTGTGGTACAGATGCACTCTTTGCCTTAGCTTGGGCGATCGCTTCTTGGGCTGCAAGGGCTGGATTTTTGGATGCTCCTCGTCCAATCCCTGAGTGAATTTCCACTTCATCGGTAGCAAACAGCATTAAGGTCAGAGAATCTTGCTGAAACTCCAGAATTGAAGAGATCTCTCCATTTGTCGTTCCACCAATCAACTCAATTCCGGGAAAAGCATCTTGGATACGTTGCAAAATTAACGCATGATCAAAGTCTATAGCAGTGAATAAAATTCCAGCCTGAGGAAGGGAGCCGACAAGGGAACGGCTACATTCTTGAAGAACTTCAGCGATCGCATTTTGAGAGTCAGGATCGTCGCTATGGCCAACAAAAACTCGAAACACAACTACCTCATTGTAAGTTTAAATACCAAGTAGCTAATATAATTCGGATATCAGCACCCAGCAACTTACACTTAGATTTCCCATTTACTTGAACTAAATCTCAATCTACCTGACTTTTATCTCCCCAATCCCCAATTCAATTCATCTGCAATAAATTTTCGCCACGTTGGTAAATTTCCCGTGCGTAATCAGTCCAAGCGCCTTGTCCCCAATAACGAAAACAACTGGTTTGCAGCAAAAGGTTATGTAGAAGAACGTTACGGTATTGAGATTGTCTAGTGAATGGTTCTGCTGAATCAGTTTGCAGTAATGGATCAATTTTTTGATGGAATAAACTACTTAACTGATACATCGGAGACAACACATTTTCATATCCTTTTACCCAACTGATATGATTTGTCCATGAGGCTCCATCCAGATGAAAATTAGAGTCTATTTGCTTCAATTCTTGAATCGCGTTCTCTACAGCTTCCAGTTGATTATTTTCTGGTGAAACTCGCTCCCAAATTTGATGTTGTCCCACCGGCTGACAAGTTGGATATTCTTCAGGTTTGCATCCAGCAGCTTCGATTAATTCTAAATATTCTGTCCCACAGATCCCAACAACACCTGATTTTCCTTCGCCATGATTTACCATATCCCACCAAGCTTGTTTAAAAGCGCTAGGAAATTCATTCATCATCACGCCGCCATTTTCGCCATCGCCAATTTGACTAACTATTGGTGGTACAAAAACACTGCCAATTTGTTGTTTTGATAAGGTTTTTGCTTCATAATAAGGCTGCATCTGGGCAACTAATTTAGTATCCGAACCTTGGGTTTTAATTAAGGCTGTAATGCTAATTGTTTCACCTTGAGAATTGCGGGCAACCAGACGATGTGGTAAATGTTTATGAGTGAGAGATTGACCAGTAAGAGTTTCTACAGAATGTTCTTGAACCAGTAGCCAGCGATATCCACATTCTTTCAGCGCTTTCACAAATTCATAGAGAGCATCAGGGTGATTTGGTAGGTGCATTTCTGGGGGCGAAAATCCTTTGACTCGCGCTAGTGCTTCCCAACCAAAAATTGCGGCGAAGTGATGTTGCCATGCAACGATATGTAATTTAATATCTGCTATGGGTGTGGAAGGAATAACTGCATGACCCCACATAGTACCCAGCCACTCTACATAAGGTTGGTAGGTGCGATCGCAAGTGATGCGTTTCAGATTATCGAGAACATCACCGCGTCCCATTTGTCGCAGTCCCCACAGCAGATTACCAGAGTAATCCAACATTACACGCGGATTGCAACCTTGATTGACAAGTTCAGGGATCAAGTCTCCCATGCGGCTGTAACAACGGGCAAAAGGATCTGCATTGTGATTATCCCCTTCATGAGGATGTTCAAACATATATTGCAGATTACTGATAAGTGTACTGCCATTTCCAGCAGGTATAGTTGGTTGGTGCATGTGTAAGGCGATCGCAAACACAGCATTTACATCTTCTAAGCGGATGTTTGTTGTTGGTAAAAATACTGGCTGATCGTGGTTAACTACAGAGAGAACCTCTGTTTCCCAACCAGATATATTCGGTAAGCCATCAATGATTTCGGGCAAAGGAGTCAGTGTTGTAGGGAAGGAAAGCATTTTTGATTGCTCCGAAACAAGGTATGTCTAAATTATGCGATCGCCCAGCAATTTCTGATCTGCAACTTTATGTATTAATGTAAACTGCGATCGTCTTGTAGTCCCGCACTATAATTCAACAGTTCGGATCTAATACTTGTATAAAAAGTGTTGGAAAATATACAGCTATCCTATTTAATTTTGTTGCTAGTGGCGTACATTTGTACGCCCCTATAGCCAATTCATTATGTTGCAAAGATTTTTGGAAATGGTATGATACAACTCAAAATTAAGAAAATTAGATTTCATCTGGGTTTCTGAGTTTGAATCTGTTTCCCTCTTTTAAGTAAGCTGTAAAATCCATAAAAAAGATACACGGTAAATATTAGTATTTATCAACATAAGATTTTCTATTCTATCTTTACTTACGCGAATTTAATTTTAGGACAGGTCTAATGAAACTAAAACAATTTGGAATTACATTTTTGAGTGTTTCTATTACTGCTTTTTCGGGAATGAAAGCAGCAGAGGCGGCATCGTTTTCGGTAATTGCCGATGGTCTTAATAATCCACGGGGTCTAAGTTTTGGTACTGATGGAAGTCTCTACGTCACCGAAGCAGGAACAGGCGGCAGTGGAGCTTGTGTTCCTTCACCGAGCGTTGCAAACCAATCTTTATGTTATGGCACAACTGGTGCAGTGACAAAAATTGGAAATGGTACGCAAGAACGCATACTTACAGGACTTCCTTCTTTAGCATTACCAGATGGTACTGATACTTCTGGGCCTCAAGATATCAAATTTGATGCTACTGGCAAGCCTTATATTGCAATTGGGTATGGTTCAAATCCCACATTTCGCGCCACATTAGGTAACACTGACTTAGGAAAAATTATCACTGCTAATTTCAATACAAATTCCTGGACTAGTGTTGCTGATTTAGCTAATTATGAACTTGCAAATAATCCAGATCAAGGCGATCTAATTAGCAATCCCTTCTCTCTTCTTTTAGATGGGAATAACATTGTTGCAGTTGATACTGGTGCTAATGAGTTACTCAGCGTAGGTACTGATGGCAGTAATTTAAAGGCGATCGCCACAATTCCCAGGCAGACATTAACTAATCCAATTTTTCCCTCTGGCGCATCATCATCGCCATTTGAAATCCAAGCAGTACCCACAAATATCGCTAAAGGCCCAGATGGCGCTTATTATATTAGCGAATTAACTGGTTTTCCTTTTCCAGAAGGTGAAGCAAAAATCTATCGAATTGGTGCTGATGCTCAACCAACAGTTTATACCAATGGCTTTACCCAACTTACTGACTTAGATTTTGATACAGAGGGTAATTTATATGCTTTGCAGTACGCTAATCAATCACTCTGGAAAGGGAATCTAGATGGTTCTGTAATTAAAATAGCGAGTGATGGAACTCGCACAACTATTCTGAGTGGCAATGGATTAGAGTCTCCTACTGCTTTGACTATTGGTGCTGATAATGCTATCTACGTGACAAACCGAGGCGATCGCCCTGGACTTGGACAAGTTATCAAAATTGAGAATCCCAAATCTGTTCCTGAATCTACTTCTACTTTCAGCTTATTAGCATTTCTTGGCACTGTGAGCGTTACTTTGTTGCACAAGGGTAAAGCCAAAAGACTGAAGATTTCGGACAAGTTTGTTCAGGAGTGTTGAGTTAGCGATCGCTCTCGGCATCTCCCCTTCTCTACGAGACGCTACGCGAAGGGATAAGTTTTTCAATCAGCCGTTGTCTGCTTGGTGCTGGCGGTGTTGCTATTCGTAAAATTAGCTCTAACAGCCAAGGGGCAAAGCGTTGACACAACACGGCTAAATGACTTTGCCATCCGACTAAAATTTCTGATGAATCATTTTGCATTCCGGTGACGAGGGCTTTAGCTACCTGCTGGGGAGTCATAGGGATCACCCAACGAAATAATTTTAAGTCGCGCACCATGTCTGTGTCTGTCAGGGTAGGCAGCAATGCAATGACGCGGATATTGTAATCAGCTAGTTCCTGGCGCAAGGCTTGGGTAAATCCTAAGATAGCAAACTTAGTTGCTGAGTAAGTCGCCATCGTCGGTGCAGCCACCTTCCCCATCAGACTCGATACTATTGACAATTGTTCCTTGTCTTTGGCTAGCCATGCGTCGAGCAATCAGACTAGTAAGGTTGTACATCCCTAACAAGTTTACAGAGAGTTCTTCTTGGACTTGGGGCATTTTGGATTGCAAAAACGAACTTTGGTATGCGACTCCCGCACAATTAACCAGCAGGTGAATCTGCCCGTAATTGCGCCATAATTGGGCAACAGCGATATTTACTTCAATTGTTTGAGTCAAATCTAAGGCGACGATCGCAGTTTCTGTGCCCATCGTCTCAATTTCCTTCTGCTACTTCGACTAACTTTTGGCGATCGCGTGCTACCAATATCATCCGCTTGATGCCTTGTTGCGCTAATTCGATGGCGATCGCTCGTCCAATTCCACGCGAAGCCCCTGTAATTAGGGCAACTTTACCTTGAATCTCCATTAGTTTTATTCTCCAAAATTTAAGTCTTACCAAACTCTTCGTTATTGCCGGTACACACAAGCAAGAGCTACTTACTTGTCGGAACAAAGTAAGACAAATAATCAATCGCAATTGAAATCAAACTGAAACTAAGCCTTTAGCAACGAGACATTTCTTGGTTAATCTGCAATCCCTCATAGTTGTCTATATGAGGCAGAACTTTCTCGTTTTAAACCCGTCAAAGCCTAACACACTTGGCTGAATGGGTATAGCTCATAGATTTTATTTCTCCTAGATCCGAGCGTTCATCAGCATCGCTGTCATACACACGTTAGCAATTAAATCAAGCTATTGCAATATTCTTTAATAAGTATTTCTTAATACTTCTTAACGACAAGTATATATATACAAAAGATTTTATTAAATAAGTTTTTATGAATCCCTCAGTATAAATATCTCATTTTCCTGACAAATAGCCCTGTTTAAGGAAATTGTGATATCTAATTCATGGTTTAGAAACAAAAAAGACACATAGCATTTTGGCTGATGGTTGCAATAGTTAGAGTTCTAAACTAACTAATATAATTGCAACAGTATATTTACTGTTTTCTTGAAAAGTAAGGTTGATGGCTTTTATTTCTTGAAAATAATCAAATAGAGCTAGATCGTTGTCTGAAATTATCTGCCAAAACTTTAGGATAAATAGTAATTTGTTTAGGTTTAGCTTTGAGTTCATCAAAGTAATGCTTGAGACTTGCCTCGTCGATAGCAAACTTCAATCATTCTCGAACACTAAGATCCCCGACTTCTTTAATAAATCGGGCATCTAACTGTAAGTCAACATGATTCCTAATTGATGATTCTGCCAAAAACTACACTCCGTGTATTTACGTAATTATTAATTATTACCCCACAGTTAAATGACTTACTCGCAGCCAAGATGGATATCAATACTGCTTGGTTAAGAATATTTGTAAGTTTAGTTGAGCGTAAGCGTTACCCAAAATCACGAATGATTTAGGACTGCTATAGCGTTTTCCAGTCTAGTGAAGTACGTCCGTAGGGGCACGGCACTGCCGTGCCCCTACACCTTGCCATATAATTTTGTACTGCATCTGAATGATAATCGCTATATACAAGCAACACATACCTCGAAGTTATGTTGAAGTACTTGAAAGTTGTGTTGAGGTACTCCAAAGTTGTGTTGAGGTACTTCAAAGTTGTATTGAAGTACTCCAAAGTTGTGTTGAGGTACTTCAAAGTCGTGTTGAGGTACTTCAAAGTCGTGTTGAGGTACTTCAAAGTCGTGTTGAGGTACTTCAAAGTCGTGTTGAAGTACTTCAAAGTCGTGTTGAAGTACTCCGAAGTCGTGTTGAAGTACTTCAAACTTTGTCGCACTGCGGTGTAGGCGTAGCCTGTCAAGAACTAATTGACGGATAAATTCCTTGTAGAGACGGCGATTTATCCCGTCTCTCTAACCGTCAAAATGAATTTGACAGACTACTAGTCCTACGCTTGACTTTTAAAAAAGTAGCGACACATTTCTATTTTTTAGGCAAAACCTACCCAGTATTAACACCACTTCCTATTCACCGTCTAAGTTGTGGTCTAAATACCTGAAAAATACTATAAAGGCCATCAGCTTAATTAAGGGGTTAAAAAGTCTAAATGGTTTCCTGGTTGGGCACGCAAATCTTCCACAGTCCCCTGAATTTGTAATTTACCTTGATTTAATAGCACAATCCAATCAGCACGGGCAATTACTCTCGGACGGTGGCTAATCAGAATCGTAGTTTTGCCTTGACGATGCAACAACAGCTGATTTAAAACTTTAACTTCACTCACAGGATCTAGTCCAGCTGTTGATTCATCTAAAATTAGGACTGGTGGATCGTTGAGGATAGCTCTTGCTATAGCTAATCTTTGCCGTTGTCCACCAGAAATATTTGAGCCAAATTCACCTAATACAGTTTGATATTTTTCAGGTAGTTTACTAATAAAATCGTCTGCCTCAGCAATTTGGCAAGCGTTGACAATTTGCTCAAAGGTGACGTGAGGAGAACCTAACCGAAAGTTTTCAATAATTGAGCGACTCCAAAAATGAGCATCTTGCGGAACTAGTACTACTTGTTGTCGCAAACAATCAAGGGCTAAATCTTGCAGATTATAAATACCAATGCGAATATTACCAGAGTTAGGTGTATATAATCCGGCAATCAATTTAGCAAGAGAACTTTTCCCACAGCCAGATGTACCAATTAGGGAAATAACTTTACCACCAGGAATAGTTAGAGAGAAATCTTCCAGTAAATCTAGTCTCCCAGCGTAGTGAAAGTTGAGATTTGTGCAAATAATATCAGCATTGGTAGGAATTTTAGCAAAGGGTTTGTTAGTATCGCCTTGAGTTTCAAGTGTAGAGTCAATAACTTCTGTTAAGCGCTGCGTAGCAGTTTTGGCACGAGTGAATTCATCTATAAATCTGATGACAGTACCAATGAATGCCAAAAAATTACCATTCATGCCGTTAAATGCCAGCATTTGACCAATAGTTAGTTCTTTACTAATAACTAGAATGCTGCCAAAACCAATTAAGCTAATGCTGCCAATACCAGAAA
The DNA here is from genome assembly GCF_023734775.1 of Nostoc cf. commune SO-36. Lineage (NCBI taxonomy): Bacteria > Bacillati > Cyanobacteriota > Cyanophyceae > Nostocales > Nostocaceae > Nostoc > Nostoc commune. The sequence continues at coordinate 4,031,086 of NZ_AP025732.1, forward strand.
CGAACCCAGAGAAAACATTATTAATAATTCCAATCTGAACTGTGCGGAATATTTGGTTTGATAATCGTCCAAATCGGTTTTGAAATTCTTCCCAAATTGAGGAGCAGCAGCAGTGGTTTTGAGTGTTAGCGCCCCTTTAAAGCTTTCAACAAGAACGCCCTGGTTTTCTGCTTCTAAAACCAATAGACTTCTAACTTTTTGTTGAAGTGCAGGTAGGAATACGATTGTAGATAAAGACATTACAATAGCAAATAATAAAGGCAGCAAAGGTGAGTTTCCAGCTATAGAACAGCATGAAACTTAAAGAAACTACTGCAATAAATAATTGGCTAGGCAGACTGACAACTACTTGAGAAACTAGCTGATTAATTTGTTGAATATCTTGTAATCTGCTAACAATCTCCCCACTACGACGCGGTTCATAGTAAGTCAGAGGTATTCTCAAGATTGTCCTGGCAAATTCCAGAACTAACCCTAACTCAAGCCGTTGGGCAAAATGAGGCAATGAGGTTGTATTGAATTAGTTGCAAACTACTTCCCACAAAATTCATCACTATAACGGCACCAATCACAGCACCAAGAAGCCTTGTATCGCCTCGAACTAGTACATCATCTGTAAGAATTTGGATTAGAAATGGAGAAGTTAATGAAATCAGACCTAGAACTAAAGCGCAGAGAAAAGCCTCAAATAATATGCCTCGATAAGGCAATACACGCCGCACAAAGCGCCCAAAGCCGCCTATTTTCTCATCCGGTTGAGCATAAAAGCGAACCGAATCTGGCTCTAGCAAAAGCATCACCATATCTGGCCAAGCTTCTATTAATTCTTTTCTAGAGATATAACGAATGTTAGCTGCGGGATCGGCAACTATATATTTCTTGCCTTTTTGACCATACAAAACAACCCAATGGTAACCTTTCCAGTGAATGATTGCTGGTAGTGGCGCTTGGTTCATCCGGTCTAATATTTCATTTGACGCTCTGACCGATCGGGCATTGAAACCAAGTGCCTCCGCTCCCCGCCTCAGTCCCAACAATGTTGTTCCTAATTGCCCAGTGCCTACGGCTTCCCGAATGCGATTTAGTGTAAAGTTACGTCCGATAGTGTTTGGCAATGGAAGCAAGACAAGCGCTCCACAATCTTCTTCACTATGTTGTGTAACAACTTGGTATTTCATTTCGCACTCCAGTATCAATAACATCGTGACAAAACTCAAAAAATAGCAGGGTTTTATCCCTGCATGGCTAAAAATTTGACCAACAGTCTAGTTTAGTTGTATTATCTTTTTCTTAGAGTTGTTAGTCGAGACGATAGCCTTTGTAAAAGTTCTTTTCTTCTATTAATTAGATTTAGTTCGGAACTCTGTAAATTTAGTACACCCGCTTGCCCAGATACTGCGTCTTGTCCAGACGCTCCGTTTTGTCCAGACGCTCCGTTTTGTCCAGCAGCTCCGTCTTGTCCACGCGCTCCGTTCGTTACAACTCCACTGCTACTAGCCGTGGCCTCACCACCAGACAAGTTTGCTTCTTCGGTTTGAGTTAGTGAGATAAACATGGGGGATATTTGAGTGCATTCCATAGTTAACCTTAAGTTGCTAATTATTCAGTTCTGAACTTTTGATCGAGCTGTTTTCACTTAAGATAACGAGAGCAAGTGCGTACCAAAATGGTCATGTTTGATGTCTCAACAGAAAAAACATCAGGAATTTTAGTTATATTTACCTTACTTACTCTAAACGAATAATCTAGGGTTTTCGCCCGATAAAGTCAGCTTAGTTGCTCATTTTAGATAAAGTAGATATTAGACAAGCTTGCTTATTCGTTTAGAGTAAGTTTTGTAAAAATAGTTTCGTTATCTACATCTGCAAGTTGTTGGATTGTGATGAATATTGCCAATTTCTCAAGGAACAGCGCTTATTTCCCTAGTGGACTACTCAATGGTGAACAGTATATTTAGGGAAAAGCGCTGCTGAAACTTCTCCACGGTTGCTGGTGGGCAACGTCAATGTTAAGTTTGTTTAAGAAAAGTAGATGGTAACAAAAAACTATGTAATGTTATTCCGATAAAGAACTAGCTAATGGCTGGTAGGTCAATTAGCAATTGAGGCACGTGCAAAAGTAACTTCACCTGCGGCAACAGGGTAAATTATTTAAAACGTGACGCTTGATTTCTCTAATGGTACGGTTAATCGTGTCTCTAAAGGCGCGGTTAATCGTCTCTTGAAGTTTATTGTTTCCCTTCTACTAAACCTCATAGCTTTGCCTATGGCGATGAATTTTCTATCCGTTAGAAGTTCCACCAGCTCCACCAGCTCCACCAGCTCCACCAGCTCCACCATTTCCACCATTTCCACTAGTTGTAGTTCCTCCATTAATGGGGCTACCATTAATAGGGCCGGAATTTGTGATAACAACGCCACCTATGGCAGTAGAGTCGCCGCCTCTGCCGCCTCTGCCACCATTGCCGCCATTGCCGCCATTGCTGCCATTACCGCCTCTGCCGCCTCTGGTGCCACCAGAGAAGTTAGCTTCTTCGTTGGTGCTTAATGCAGTAAACAATGTGCTTTCCATAATTTTAGTTCTCGCTTGATTGTTGGGATATAAGTCACGTCACATTTCAAGTAACAAAATCGATGGCGATGACTTTTCTATCCGTTACCAGTTCCACCAATTCCACCAGCTCCACCAGCTCCACCAGCTGCGCCAGCTCCACCAGCGCCACTATTTGTAGTTCCTCCGGCAATAGAGCTACCATTGATAGCTCCGGTGGTTCCGTCGATAACAACGCCACCTATGGCAGTAGAGTCGCCGCCTCTGCCGCCTCTGCCGCCTCTGCCGCCTCTGCCGCCATTAGCGTTACCACCACCAGACAAGTTAGCTTCTTCGTTGGTGCTTAATACAGTAAACAATGTGCTTTCCATAATTTTAGTTCTCGCTTGATTGTTGGGATTTAAGTCACGTTACATTTCAAGTAACAAAATCGATGGCGATGAATTTTCTATCCGTTACTAGTTCCACCAATTCCACCAGCTCCACCAATTCCACCGGCTGCACCAGCTCCACCAGCTGCACTAGTTGTAGTTCCTCCAGCAATAGGGCCACTACCATTAATAGCTCCGGCGGTTCCGATAAAAACGCCACCAGTGGCAGTAGAGTCGCCGCCTCTGCCGCCTCTGCCGCCTCTGCCGCCATTGCCGCCATTGGCGTTGCCACCACCAGACAAGTTAGCTTCTTCGTTGGTGCTTAATGCAGTAAACAATGTGCTTTTCATAATTTTAGTTCTCGCTTGATTGTTGGTATTTAAGTCACGTCACATTTCAAGTAACAAAATCGATGGCGATGACTTTTCTATCCGTTAGAAGTTCCACCAGCTCCACCAACTCCACCAATTCCACCGGCTGCACCAGCTCCACCAGCTGCACTACCTGTAGTTCCACCAGCAATAGGGCTACCATTAATAGCTCCGGTGGTTCCGTCGATAAAAACGCCACCAGTGGCAGTAGAGTCGCCGCCTCTGCCGCCTCTGCCGCCTCTGCCGCCATTGCCGCCATTGGCGTTACCACCACCAGACAAGTTAGCTTCTTCGTTGGTGCTTAATACAGTAAACAATGTGCTTTCCATAATTTTAGTTCTCGCTTGATTGTTGGGATTTAAGTCACGTTACATTTCAAGTAACAAAATCGATGGCGATGAATTTTCTATCCGTTACTAGTTCCACCAGCTGCACCAGCTGCACCAGCTCCACCAGCTCCACCAGCTCCACCAGTTCCACTAGTTGTAGTTCCTCCATTAAGAGGGCTACCATTAATAGGTCCGGCGGTTCCGATAAAAACGCCACCAGTGGCAGTAGAGTCGCCGCCTCTGCCGCCTCTGCCGCCTCTGCCGCCATTGCCGCCATTGGCGTTACCACCACCAGACAAGTTAGCTTCTTCGTTGTTGCTTAATGCAGTAAACAATGTGCTTTCCATAATTTTAGTTCTCGCTTGATTGTTGGGATTTAAGTCACGTTACATTTCAAGTAACAAAATCGATGGCGATGAATTTTCTATCCGTTACCAGTTCCACCAGCTCCACCAACTCCACCAACTCCACCAACTGCACCAACTCCACCAACTGCACTAGTTGTACTTCCTCCATCAATAGGGCCACTACCATTAATAGGTCCGGCGGTTCCGATAAAAACGCCACCAGTGGCAGTAGAGTCGCCGCCTCTGCCGCCTCTGCCGCCTCTGCCGCCATTGCCGCCATTGGCGTTTTACCACCACCAGACAAGTTAGCTTCTTCGTTGGTGCTTAATGCAGTAAACAATGTGCTTTCCATAATTTTAGTTCTCGCTTGATTGTTGGGATTTAAGTCACGTCACATAAATAGTACATAAACAGTATATTTAGTAACTTTTCTGTGCCGTTAGAAATCATTATTCGGGATGTTGTTAAATTTATCAAGCAACTAAATTATTAAGAAATATGTATTACAATTACGGACAAAAGTAACACGTAGGTATGAATTATACTAATTGACTTGGAAAAACTTCTTGTTTATCAAGAAATTACAGATATTGCTAATCTTTAAACATAAATAAGTAGGTTGACGTAAATATTTATCGTTGGGATAAGGCAGTAGGCAGGAGGTAAGAGGGTTTGATTCATTAAAAATTTAGCACGTATTAACACGGATAGTAATCGGCAAAATACATTGAAATACAGTACAACAGATAAATAGAAAATAGTTTTTGATACAACTTTTTCCTAAATAAATTTCTAGAAATAAAACGGTTGGATTTGACCTTTTTCTAATAAGCACGATCACTGAAATTTGCTTGCTTATTCGTGTATTTTATACATTAGCAATTTGACTTTTTTATAAGAACGCTTTATATAGATGTATTCCAACGGGCTAAAAGATTGATTGATCTGAAGAACAAAGGCTACTCAATAATATATAATTTTTGCTCATAGATGAAGAAATGGTAAAATATTAGAAAAAATATTATAAAGATTTGGTATATGTAAAAAAATTCGCTACGCTAATTATTGTTTAGAGTAGGGTGTGCATGGATTTTGTACTTACATACCAATACATCCAGGCTAAACCTTGGTTATTGGGCTAAAGCTAGCGAGATTTTTTTGCACAACCCAAAATGTTTTTTAACGTTCATGCTCATTGACCCCCAACCAGACTTTCTCCGCCCAGTTGAAAACGATGAATATCTTCCGCCAATCAGCATCTGGACAAGGCTCGGAGGAGTATTTTTAATTGGAACTGTTGGCGCTGCCTTCGGCCTTGCAAGTTTCATTCAATACAATATAGTAGTGAAAACAGATGGTACTGTCCGTCCAACCGGAGAAATACGGTTAGTGCAAGCAGCAGCAGAGGGGACGGTTAGAAGCATTAGGGTGAAAGAAAATCAAGTTGTAAAAAGGGGAGATGAAATTTCACTCCTCTATGACACCCAATTACAAAGTAAAAAAAGCCAAATTGCCGGAAATATCCGGCAGAATCATTTACAAAGAACCCAAATCGATGCACAACTAAGAGCGCTACAGGATCAAATCACAGCTGAGTCCAACTCGATGCGGCGGGCGGTTATCTCTGCACAAGCTGATCTGAGTCGTAATCAACGGGATTACAAAGACAAGCAAATTACGACTCAGGCAGAAGTGGAAGAAGTAGAAGCCTCTGTGGAGTTATCGAGAGAGGAACTAAAGCGATATCAGCAGCTAGCAAATACTGGAGCGATCGCAGCTTTACAGATTAAGGAAAAAGAACAAGCGTTTAAAGCAGCACTTGCCAGATTAGAAGGGATCAAAACTGGACTCAATCCCACTAACGCCAATGTGGAGATCGCCCAAGAACGCATTGCCCAAGAACGGGCAAAGGGTCAGTCTATGCTTGCGGCATTGAACAAAGAAAGACAAGAGCTTATTGGGCGTCAAGTAGAAATTCAAAATCAAATCAGCAGCGCTCAAGAAGAGCTAAAACAACTCTCAACAGAACTACAAAAATCAGTAATTCAGGCTTCAGAGGCAGGTACTATTCTGAAACTAGAATTAAGAAATCCTGGGCAAGTTGTGCGGATTGGGGATGCGATCGCTCAAATTGCTCCTAGTAAAGCACCTCTGGTTATCAAAGCCCGTGTTGCCGCTTCTGATATTAGCAAAGTGCAAGTGTGTAAAGTCGTACAAGTAACAAAATGTTCAGAGGGGGAAGTACAAATGCGGCTTTCTGCCTATCCGTACCCAGATTATGGCATCCTCAAAGGAGCTGTTAGAGCCATAACCGCTGATGCTATTACATCTCAAAGTAACGGCAATCCAATTGCACCTTACTATGAGGTGACGATTGAGGCAGAGAAACTTTATTTAAAAAAGGGTGATAAACCCTATCCCATTCAACCAGGAATGGAGGTTACAGCTGATATCATTTCCAAAAAAGAAACCGTAATGACATTTATTCTGAGAAAAGCAAGGCTGCTAACAGATTTGTAGGCTTTTTGTTGTATTCCACGCCATTGAGAAGTACTCAGAATTTACGAATGTAAAACTAGCCCTCATCCCCAACCCCTTCTCCCATACTTGGGAGAAGGGGAGTCAATTTTAAAGTTCATTTCAACGTCCCTCTCCTTTGGGAGAGGGATTTAGGGTGAGGGCTTTTGATCCCTCCAATCCCCCTGCAAAAGCAACAGGGCTGTTTCATTGCCTCAAAGGTTGATAAGGGGTAGGAGTAGGTTGAGGATTTGATGGTTTGCTTGCTTGGGGAGTTGGCGCACTCCAAATTTGATTGAACTGATCTATCGACAAGGACTGTAAAAGACTAAGACTAAGCGGCTCTTTACTGATGAAGGTGGCGTAAGAAGGCTGCAAATACGAGCGGTATTCAGGGCGGTTAAGGAGATGGGTTTCTAAAAAAGCCACGCTGAGGGCGTTGAGATAAGAATAAACAGGGGCACGATCAGGGCCTAGCAAAGCAGGTGGCACAGGTAAGACATCATTTTGAGAAATCGGTTCAGCGATCGCTGAAAAGTGGGTGGCATTTTCAATCAAAGCTAGGTACTTATTGGGATCAGAAAGCCAGGTAAAGGGGCGAATTTGCTCAGATACGGGTGGGGCGAAAATATCTTGACTACCTGCTACCAGCATTACCGGAATTTTAATTTGACTGACTCCGCCTTCGCCCAAAATTGAGCTATTAATCGGATTAATCGCCACGATGACCTTGATGCGATCGTCTTTGAGTTCGTAATTCTTTGGGGTTAACTCAGTTGCTTGACATTGCAAAAACAGCCGACAAATTAAAGGATGAATTATTGGGATTACAATCTTCCCTCAGTTGATTAAAGTTAATATTGGCCCCTGCTAGAGCCAAAACAGTGTACCACCAAAAGACTGACCGATCGCCCCAACTTGCTGAAAATTGAGTTTTCCTTGGAGAGTGGGATCAGATTTTTCTAGACGCTGGAGTTCATTGAGTAGATATTTGATATCCAAAGGTCGGTTGATAAATTCTGTTGCATCTGGCGGCCCGGCCAAACCTGCAAAATATTGTTGAATGCGTTCGGCATTACTACCAGGGTGTTCTAGTACAGCAACAGCAAAACCATACGATGCTAAATGTTCAGCCAGGTAGACAAAGGTAGAGCGGTCTGAGGCCAGACCATGAGAAATTACAATTAAGGGGAAAGGAGCGGTTAGAGAGTTCTGAGTTGTCAGTTCTGGGTTTTGAGTTGTAGGTAAATAGACATCTACCGGTAGACGGCGTGAGCGAGAAATGTCATTTAGCTCAAAGGTTTTTTTCTGCCAGAGGAATTTTCCTGGCGATCGCAAATCTGGTTGTTGAGAGAAGTCAACGGTTGAAGTGGCTGCTTGAGCGATCGCTTCTTTTTGAAGAGAGGCAAAAACTTCATCCTTTTTTTTCAGCAATTGTGACAAGTCATCGACTATCTTTAACCCTTCTGTGAAATTCACCCGCATAGTATCGCTGGGAAATTTCCGCAATAAATTCACAACAGTTAAACCCTGTTGATCCGCAGCAGCCAAAATCAAAGAGGCACGTATGGCATAAAAGCCGTTATTTCGAGCCTCAGTGAGGAGTAATTCTCCGAGGCGTTGCACCACCTGTTCACCTATCGGTGAGTAGGTAACTTGAGATACCAGCGTAGGGCTGATATTGAAGCGTTGCTGAAGTAGCTCCCGTAGTTGAGCGAGTTGCTGGGGAGTAGCACGGCTAGCATAAAAGGAAAGTTCATCATCGATTTTGCCTTCTTTCGCAAAAGTTTCTAGCGAGTTCACAGATAGAGAGAATTCGCCAAAGGGAGGGTAAAAAAAGCTAATGCGTTCAGCTCCTAATCCGGGAGTAGCAGTCAAAAACGTAGATATCACACCTAAACCCAGATATCTCAAAAACTTTTTCATAAGAAAAACCCACTGTCTAATCCTGCCAAACAAGTTTCAACAGAGAGGAAAGCGAGGCGGGATCTATGACCGCTTTCCTGTTTACCAAAGAATTGGGTATAAAGCCCCGTGTTCTACGACGGCTTTATATTTGGCAATCGCTTAATATAATCACGCAAAATTTCAGCCGGAGTAACCTGCTTAGATTCTGCATAAGATTTAAGTTTTGCCCACTCTTCATCTGAAAACCTAAGATTGTATACTTTTGGTCTATTCATTTGTAGCCTCTATGTGCTACAATAAGCATAACAGGAAAGGTAATCAACCTGTTTAAAAACCTTGTCGCCGAGAGGCACACTGAACCTTGACAATTAAATCTATGCGGTTCTACTGCATTGTTCTAGTTTCCTCTTAGCAGTAGGTAAAAGATTTATAGGAGCTAGACGAGTCAGAATTTTGGAACTATTTGTTTCAAACTAAACAGGACTTGCACTTTTTGCAACTAGGGTAGGGCATACCCAAAGTAACGCTTGAGGAGAGTCTCACCTCTGGTTTGGATGACGCAAGGACTCCAAGTTAAGTGATCTCATTGATTCAAGAATCCCCGTCGATTTATCGCGGGGAGTGTCAAATCGATAGTTTCGCATATACAGAATAATTAGGATTGAATTGGGGACTGGGACAATTTTGATGGGATTTAAACCCCAACTAAATTGGAAAAAATACTCTTCCCCAGTACCCAGTCTCGGAGCTAACATTCCTCTCCAACAGTCAGCCAAATAGCAACAGCAGAGTGATAATAGATATAGAGATCAAAATATTTTATATGTCTTTTACCTCCTGCCCCTCTTGTGTTGTCATCCTCAATCAACAACAGGAGCAGAATATCTCCCACCAAAACCAGTGCCAGGATGTGCCAGTTAACGACAGCAAGAGCATGGTTAAAAGTTGTACTGTTGTTGAAAATGGTCGGGTTGTGGTTAAACCATTACAACCACAAGTCAATCAGACTTCCGAGTAAGTTTCAGTCACTTGAACTATTTTCATCTAAGGTAAAACATCGTGGAAGCGGTTGTAATCAATGTAGCGATGTCCATCGGGTGTGTGGTGGAAGATATCGACAAATTGATTGTTCCACAAAATCTCATTAGCAGCATAACTATGACGGGCATGGACGACCTGTGTAACCGTTTCATCAATGCCACTTAAAGAGATGATCAGCATAGTGTTTGTTTGTGTTAGCGATTCTGCTGTCATCCCATATAGAGGACTAAACTCATCAATGATATGCATCACAGACCAGCTTAAGGTGAAGCTAGGTGTTTGGTTCCTCAGCAGTTTGAGATCGTATAACCGACGTATGAACTGCCCTTCTAAGGTTATATCGTCGCGCATTAAGTAAACTCGCATCTGCGCCTCCAGAATCATATTGCGACGCTGGTTAGCGGTGCGAAATATGAGAGTCGGCATCGCATTATGAGGTGTAATTACTGCTACACGGCTAAATAGCACACGGGCAGTAGGCCGAGAGAACCGAGCAAATGCTAGTCCTGTCATCACAGCAATTCCCACCAAACCGATTCATTGCTTCAATGGTGACAACAATATTGGCGTAAGTTGTTTTAGGATACATTGCCCCATAGCCGATAGATGCTAGGGTTTGCACGCTAAAGAAAAACACATCTAAAAAAGAACAGGTCGGGCATTGACAATACAATCTCCTCCTATTAAGTAAGCTATTGCAAATAGAGCATTAATAGTTACATAGAAAGTACAAATTAGGATTAGAAAACCAGGCCAGGGAATCGTTAGCAGCAGATGATAAGGATCGCGGCCAGTAAGAATGCCATGCACCCATACCAATAATTTCAAATTTTCCATCTCGAACTTGAATCTGAATCGGTGGGATCAGATGCTGTCGTTGCTTCCGTGAAAGTCTCTTCAGTCTAAATTTCATCGCAAGTAGCCAAAAGAACGGCAACTGCTTAGTATTGTAAATTAAGTTGCTTTAGAGACATTCACCGAGTCGCACCCAGCATTCCCGATTTTTAGCTAGAGATATGGGGATTGGGAAAGAAATTATTTTAAAATTTGCTTGGGATCTGAATCCCTAATTGAATTTACCTGCAAGGGAAGGGAAATTTGACCTTTTTTTTCTTAAATCAGCAAAAAATAGGGTGGGCAATGCCCACCCTACTAATTTATCTGCTAGAAACTTATTTTTCTGGTTTTAGCAATTCACCTTTAGAACAGCGGTCAAACCACTCCTGGTATTTTTTCTGCTGTGACTCATCTTCAACAGCAACAGTAACACGCACTTGCTTGCATCCGTGATTTCGCTCTTGTGCGATCGCATTCAATAATAAACTAGCAATTTTAGGTGAGCTAAATTCGCCCCTTACAGTTAAACTACTGTCAAATCCTGCAAATTCAAGTCTTTCTACTTCCGTCAACTCAACACCAGCAATTTCTCCTTGCTCTAAATCAATTTCTGCAAGTTGTTTGTGTTCTGGGCTAATTTGCTCGACAATCAACTTTTCCCGATGGACAGGAACTTGTACCATCCGGGTTTCGATTACTTTGCGAACAATTACTTCACCAACTTTACGCTTACTGCTTTCAACAAATAGTCGTTCTTCTAGCAGACGAATGATCTGCTCTTCACTAACCTGTTCTGAGTCTACTGGCTCAACTGGGCTATTTATAGTTTGATTATTGGCTAGTTGCTCAGTTGAGTCGCGTAGGCGTAGACCGTCGTAGTTATCGCCTGGTGTTTCTGCTTCTAAATATTCAGGCATATACTCGATTTCTGATTTTTTTAAGTCTATGAAAACAGATTTGGTCGGTTTGTCGATTTTTTTTATTCTCTGGCTCTGCAATCGAAACAAAGAGGGGCGTTTATTAGCTAACGGTTCCCTATATTCTCCAGTTTGTTGATTTGCCTGGTTAGATATAACTAAATTTAGCCGACGATTAGCATCGACAATTAAATCATGAACTACTCCTACTAGCTCACCTTGCTGATCGAATACAGAAAAATTGTTCACCTTCTGTCTTAAATCTGCCAGGGAGGAGGTAGTGCTAGAGTTACCGTTTGTCTGTACAATATTTTGTGCCATAGGTTGGCTATTTATCTGCAAAGTTTACGAACTGTTTTCTACTTAGCTAAATTAAATGTATTAATCATCTAAATCCCATTTAGAAAATCTTTGCGAACAACATATTTACACAACCCATATCGAGAAGAATATTCGCAATCGTCGCTCTAAAGTGGTATCAGCTATTGGAAGCACAGGTAAAGCTTATTCAACAACCTTACCTGCACTGTATCAAATTACTTATTAGTCATTAGCTAATAACTAATGACTATATTTAGTTAGCGTTCTTCAATCGGAAGATTACCAGAATTCACATCTAACTCTTCACGACGCACGGTTTCTTGAGTTTCGACTGTTTCTTGATCGACTACTTTTCTAACTCTAACTTCTTCACGCAAAAATGCTTCTTTGCGAACATCAGCAGTTTCTTCGTGGATTTCGATGCGAGCAACTTCGCCTTCACGGAAATCTGCTTCGCGCCCAGAAACGGTAGTACCTGCATCTGCTGGAGTTACACGCTCAATTACAACTCGTTCTCTTTCTACCGGTACTGCAACCCGTGCTGTTTCAGTCTCAACATGCTTGCCAATTGCTACTTCTCCAGTTTTTTGGCGTCGTTTACTAGCAATCAACCGTTCTTCATACAATCTCAGAGTTTGATGATCTTGCTCATTTAAACCGTATAAAGAAGGCTCATGTTCGTAATTGTAGGTATCACGATTGTAAGTTGGTGTAGCTGTCGCTCCTTGATAATTTGTATCTACAGGGATTGTTGCTTCTACAGGTGTTGATGCTTCTAGAGGAAGGGTGTTCCCTGTGGGTTGACGATATACCCCACGCACCCGTTCTTCATAGTCGTAATCAAGAGCTTCGCGTTCACTGAACTCAGGTAAATCTTCAGCTTGTTCTCTAGTCAAGCCAACTGTGTAGACACGATCAGTACTATAGTCGATACGAGCACGACCAAGTGGTAATAATACTTTCTTTCCGAAAATCCAGAAGCCTAAGTCAACGACTAAATAGCGAAAATGGCCTTCTTCATCCACTAAAACATCGCTGACACTACCAATTTTCTCATCAGTTCCTTGGGTATAGACACCAAGACCTTTGATGTCATGACCATCAAAACTTTCCTGATAGTTAGGCTCGAAATCTTGTAGTTTGTAAAGAACCATTATGTTGTAACCTCAAATATTTTTTTTCATCTCTTAATAACTAAACTAGACATTTATTGATTTTTGTACCTCCTTCTGCCGAATGAATTATTTACAGAGTTAAATATCAAAAGTTATAGATACTTTTATCAATATTTAGCAACATGATTGACTAAAGACGCAAAATTATAAGGATTTAGGAGCATCCCAATTCTGCAAATTTATCAAGATAATAGTATTGTCATTGTAAGCGTAATGACAGCTTATATTTTTACATATTTGGGATGCTCCCAAGTATTTCGCTTTTTTCATATAGACATATAGATATGTTTAGCCTTTGTGCATACAATTGCCAGATAGCTTATCGATTATTACCGCAAATTTTTGCATTAGCTATTACATTATTTTACAGGTAAAAAAACACAGGCAGAGATAAAATTTAACTTTGCCTGTATAATTATTCCAGATAAATCTACTAAACAAATTTATCTAAACAGAATTCAGGAGTCAGGAGTCAGAAAACAGGTATGAATTCTGTACGAGTGGTGGATGAGTAAACGGGTTTAAAACCCCCACCAAATTGAAAATTTGTTGGTCTTAAAGACGCTCGATAGCACAGCGTTAACGACGCAGGAGCGTCTGACTCGCTTTCCGCGTCGCTATCAGTGGTGGGTCTGAATCCCCCACTGATTTATTCTGACTCCTGAATTCTGACTTCTGAATTCTTCTTCAAGAGCTAGCTAATTAAATAGCTCGATGTTCACCGATACCATTTTATTGCACATTTAAATTACCCGTAGTATCAACATCTAATTCTTCTCGACGGATAGTTTCTTGTGTTTCTACAGTCTCACGTTCTACTACTTTCTTGATCCGGACTTCTTCACGCACAAAGGCTTCTTTGTGTATCTCAGGCGTTTCTTCATACACTTCTATGCGTGCTACTTCTCCTTCTTGAAACTTAAGTTCATTGGCATCTATAACTCTGCCTGCTTCTGTTGGCACAACTCGCTCAATCAGAACTCGTTCTTTTTGAATAGGTACTGAAACGTGTGCAGTATCTGTTTCAATGTGCTTACCAACTGTTACTTCTCCGGTTTTGATGCGGTTTTTGTTGGCAATTAATCGTTCTTCATAGAGTTTAAAAGTTTGATGAGATTGATCGTTTAACCCGTATAAAGCTGGTTCTGTCTGGTAATTATATGTATCGCGGTCATAAGCTACAGCACTGGTTGGAGAACGAAATACGCTACGTACATTTTCTTCGTAATCACTATCAACGATCGCGTCTTCTGTGTGATCTGGTAAATTTTCTATTTGCTGTCCGCTTAAACCATCAACATAGACGCGTCTTTGTGCATAATCGATCCGCGAAAGACCAATTGGTAGTAATATTTTTTTGCCAACAGAATCTAACCTTACATCAATAATTAAATACCGGAAATGACCATCGTCATCAACTAAAATATCGGCTACTGAACCAACTTTATCTCCTCCCTCAGTGCAAACATCCAGCGCTTTAACGTCGTCTCCACCAAAAGTTTCTTGATAATTTGGGTCAAAATGTTCAAGCTTGTGAATAGGCATACGCTGCTCCTAATTTGTATATAGGGTTTATTTATAACTTTAAAAAATGTTGTGCTAAGTTTCATCCTACTGGCGACTGAGTTTACTGGAGATATTGGATGATTTATGATTCATATTTGATTAGGCAAATACTCAAATTAAACACTATTGATAACCAATAGAAATATAACTAAAGTTATAAAAATCTGAGACATTATACTGGTATAAAATATTTTGTAATTAGTTGCGACGATCGCCTACACTTTCTTACTCATGCTGTTGACAGAATCCTTACCCGACTGAATGGAATGGCTCTGCTTTTTGGGCAATCTCCTTTGCATAAGTTCTAATTAAGAGCCAATACTGAAACAATAGGAGTAGACACTACAGCGCCATGCAGATTATGAGTCAACTTCCAAATAGTCTTGAAGATGCGATCGCCCAATCTCAAACAGCCGTGCAAGCTGCCCTTAAAGACGGCCTTACTCGGATACAAGTTGAGTTCTTGTTCCCAGAACTCAAGTTTATGCCGGTGGCGGAACAATTTCTACCACTGTTTACAGAATATGATTCTCGTTTGAAGATTTTCTTTGCTGACGCGGGTGCTGCGGCTTTAGCCCGCCGCAATTGGGTTGATGCACCATTTCAAATTTTGGATATTGGAACGGGAAGGGCTGCTTCCTTGCAGGCAAAAATTCAGCCAGAGGATGAAATTTTCTTGTTCATCGCACCTACTTCCATAGAAGTACCGCAGTTGGAAAAGTTATGTGAAATAATAAGCGATCGCCCTTTAGTCTTCTTAAATCCCCGCTTAGAAGATGCTGGAACTGTGGGCATTGGTTATACAGCGAGAAAAGTCCGCGATCGCTTCATCAGTACCATTGAATCCGCCTATTACCTCCGCCCTATAGATGATGAAAGTGCCTTATATCGCTGCTACCCCGGACAGTGGGAAGTTTGGCTGGAAACCAACGGCGAATATCAAAGGATTGCTGAATTACCCACCAAACCATCAGGTGATGAGTTGGATCTCATCCTTTTAAAAGGGCAACCGCAAACAACAACAGACGCGACATCTGCGAAAAAGCCCAATGTGTTTAAGAGTTTGCAACGGTTTCTAAAAGCGTTGAGTAGTTAAGATAATGCAGAGGTAGCAGAGATAAATTTTATTATCTGCTGCCTCCTTTGCCCTATACCAGACAGACAAAGACTTTGTAAATCTAAGCAAGTACTAACTGTTTTTAATTCTAAAGTTATGAATGGATAGCAATAAATTAAGTGGTATTTCTGGAGATTTATTCACTAGCTAATATTCTATCTAATTCTTTAGGCGACATCACTGGAATCGCAGCATCTACAAAACCAGACACATCACGAGTTATAATTGCATCTACCCCATGTGCCATTCCACAGGCATACTGCACCGCATCCTCAAAATCTTGGAAATTTAATGCGATCGCCTGTTCTAAGATAGTACGCTCAACGGGACAAATGTGTAAGTCTATTAAAACTTGAATGATTGCGTCTTGAGCCACCTTCACGCCTGCGGTTCTGCGAACAATATAATATATATTAGTGATTGTTGTTGCTGCAATAAAGCCTTGAACCTCACCAGCATCAATCCTCTGAAACAGCCTTGCTGCCTCCTCTACAAAAAGTTCCCGCTCTTGCAAAAAATCAAGAACGACATTAGTATCTATTAAAACTCGCATTACTGGTACTTCTCAGTAAGATAGGTAATATATTCTGTTCTAATATCTTCATTACCTGACGCATCCTGAACTTTTTGCAATCCCTCGCAATCGGGACAAGTTCCCTTTATTTTGTAATCCGCGAGTTTCGTGCTGTAAAGATTCGAGCAAGGTTTGGACTAATTGCCAGCGATCACTAGTTGATAATTGTAGCGCCTGTTTTTGCAAGTTTTGTAATGTCATTAGCTTTTTCCTGCTTTTATCTTCGCTACCTCAATT
The DNA here is from genome assembly GCF_023734775.1 of Nostoc cf. commune SO-36. Taxonomy (NCBI): domain Bacteria; kingdom Bacillati; phylum Cyanobacteriota; class Cyanophyceae; order Nostocales; family Nostocaceae; genus Nostoc; species Nostoc commune. The sequence goes on from NZ_AP025732.1 coordinate 4,047,264, forward strand.
GTAAATTTAATAGCACTTAAACAACAAGCCTTTATCCCACAGCATAATCTGTATACTGCCGGATGTAGGGTGGGTGAAATCCAACTACAATATCGTTTTTTGGTACTCCCATCGCCGTAAGTTGCTCACCGACATCCTCTTCTGTACCATTCCACTGAATCCAAATTTTGCCGTTTTTGATATCAAAATGCATCACAGGGCCAAAAACCCTACGTCTATTTTGCCAACCAATATATATCAGTTGATAATGGTCTTGTTCTACGTCAAAAATTGTTTGAGCTTCAATTTCATTATTCGCGGAGGCACGTTGAGCATATTCTGTAAGTAATTGCTGAATACACTTTCGATATTTATCTAAATCTGCCATCGGGTAATTTCCTCCGTTTCTACATCATAAACTATCAAATTGATTTGACTGCGCTGGATAACAGTTTTAATAAATGGTTTATTTAAAAAATCGTTATAAGTGTTTAAGGGCACTGCTAAATACAAAACTCGCTCAGAATCTATCTCTTCTAAAGCATATCGATAATTTATAAACTGTCCCACCGCAGTATGAAACTCAGAAATAGTTGAAGTGCCGATGAAACTTTTAACTTCAACCGCTATTATTTCTCCTTCTCTTTCTGCCGCAATAATTCTCTCTGCCCCCAAGTCAATATACATATCAGTAATATTTTCTATGCGAATTAACAAAGGGTCATGAGTAATTCGCCACCCATCCTTTTGTAATGCCGATTTCACAACATTGTGAAATTTATCTCTAGCTGACATAAACTGTTTTTTCAGCCTGCATAGCATTCTAAATATATTTTGCCAAAATGAACGGGAATAGGAGTTAGGAATTTATAAACTCCTAACCCCTAATTTTTTTAATTCCCTTGTAACGGGGCGTTTAAGACTTTCTCAATGCGATCGCGCGTTTCTAGTAAGTGGGCTTTGGTGTATTCATCCTCGGAATTAACTCCTTTGAGTTTATCATCTAGCTGTTTGAGTTTATACCAAGCTAAAGTCCGAGCATCTTCAGGAACATATTCTTTTCGCAATACCATACCAGTCAAAATGTCCAGGTATTCCCTCTGCAAACCTCGCCGTAGACTGGCGATTTTCATCGGTTTATCTTTTGGTTTGATTACTTCTGTCCAAACACCTGATTGTAAAGTGTCAAATAGTTCCGGTAGAGTCAGTGCTTTTCCCTCACTAGTTTTGAGTTCGATATCTTTGAGGCGAGAGAGGCGATCGCCTGAGAGTAAATCTCGCAACACAGAACTCTGCATGAGTAGCACCAAGTCATGAATTGGAAAATCCAAACGACCAACTTGCGGATAACTACCCCAATGCCGCCAACGGGAAGGTGCTAACTTATTCAGTAGTTCTGGTGAAAACTTCAGGGCATCTTCTGCAAACACATACTTTTGCAGCGTCTCTAAAGCCTGCCGTTGTTCTTCAACTGGTACTGCTTCAAATGGTAATCGATGTTGCCGGACTCCAGAGACTTTCTGGGAGGGGATCTCGTTAGGGTGAATGCGATAGAAAGACTGTCCCCCGATGTATTTTGTGGTGTAATATATTTGCTGGAAATAGTTACCCAATACCGTGCTAAAACGTTCGCTCACATCGCTGTAACTATCACCATCCATTGGGAAACGTTGATCGAGACGTTCCCACATCACCCGCGAATTATTCAATTGCCACTGAGAATAAAGCAGCACATTGCCGCTGTTATCCCAAGCATCAGCAGTTGGGTCAAGGTCATACACGTCTTCATCTGTAGAATAACTCAACTCTGGCTTATAGGATTGTGCAGCAATTTCCTCTAAAATTGGCTTTTCTGCTAGGGGAGTTGATGTCGGAATTTGTGTGTAGCCGTACTTAATCGCCCATTCATCATAAGGCCCTACCATGCTAGGAAAATAATCTCCCTGTTTTGTACCTTGAGGAGCAATATTTGGGGGAATATAATCCATTACGGAAGTTGTCAGACCTTTAGCTTTGGTAATTTCTGTATTATTCATCTCCTGCGGTGGTAACAGTGTACTACCACGGAAATTATGACGTAAACCAAGAGTATGCCCAACTTCGTGAGCGATGATTAAACGTAAATATTGATTGATATATTCTTTCATCTGGTCTGGAGTGGCCATAGTCTCTGGCAGCAGTGACATCGCTAGTGAACCAACGGCAAACTGGTTAGCAGCTTCCATCCCGTAGCATAAATCGTACTCGCCTGCCATTTTTGATAAACGACTCAACAAACCCTGTTTCCCTTGCATTTGCTGGGGCACACCACTGTTTTTCGCATCTAAACCATTAGCGCAAAGTAGACGATTTTGCATCAAAGCTGATAAAGTGGTGCGATTTTCTGTTTGGCTGGGCTGAACGATTTTGCGATACTCACTTTTGAGTACCCTTACAAAGCTGGCATCTACGAGAATGTCTGCATCCAAAATTTCCCCTGTTAATGGGTTAACGCGGGATGGCCCCATTGCAAAGTATCCATCTACTGTGTTAATCCAGCGAATTGTGTTGTAACGAATATCTGCTGGATCCCATGTGGCATCATCTGGCATTTGGCGGACTTCAATTGCATCCTTAAATCCGGCTTTGAGGAAGGCTTTGTTCCACATCAGAACGCCTTCTTTCATCGCATCGCGGTACTCTAAGGGTACAGCGTTATCAATCCAGAAGACAATCGGTTTTTTGGGGTGAGAAATTATTGCTTTCGGGTCTTGTTTTTCTAAATGCCAGCGATTGATGTAGCGGACAAAAGAATCGCCGCGATCGTCTTTGGATAAATCTTGATAGGCGGTGATGAAATAGCCGATGCGATCGTCAGCAGTGCGTGGTCGATAATCTTGATCGGGTAGTTGGGAGAGACTGTAGTGGACGCGCAGGGTAAAGCCACGGTTGTCAGCTAGCGAAGCAAAGCTTGCCACTTCACTGTCGCGGTCAACGCCACCAGAGAAATTTAAAACTGATTCGATTTCTAAGTTTTGGGGAAAAGCTTTAGCAGTACCAAAATAAGACTGATCTGTACTTCCCGGTACTCCTAAATTTACAGATAATCCAGCTAAGTCTGTGAGTAACAAATCTCCCAAGTCAATCAGAAAAGTTTTGCGTTCTGGATGAATGCTTTTAATGGAAATGCTATATAAAACAGAGTCACTAAAAGACCGCGCTAGCGATCGCACTTGCGGATCTCCCTCACGAGTGCGAAAATTCACATTGCGGATCACAAAGTTTAATTTATCATCTACCCGTTGGAAATAAAACAAAAAATCTTGCAGAGGCATACCACTGTAAATACCCCGTTCGCCAATGCCCGATTCTAGGGTTGCCGTAGCTAGGTAATTTTTATTAAGTTGTTCTGGCTTAATTTCTAGATAAATCTTATTCTTTTCTTTGTTGCGATAAAGGGTGAACAATCCCCCTGACTTTTGGGTGTCTTTGATTACTTCGTTAAATGGTTCCAAATCATCCTTAGCTGCTGGTTTAGCACTAGGACTAGGCTTTGTATTTGGTTTTTCTGGAGGTTTGGCAACTTGTAAAAATGGCTGCTGTGCTGATTTTTTCAGGTCTTTGACTACCCACATAAACGGTTGAGGCTGTGCGGCTTTACTTTGGTTAACTACCCAAACTTGCCCTGATGGTAGCCTCTCTTTATCAGAAATATTGATATTATTTGGCGATAAGGCTGAGGTTTTAGTTACAGGAAATTCTGTTTTTAACTGACTATTGGATTTTTCTTCATTCCTAGCTGTCACCACAGCTTCTACAACTCTATGGTTGCCTGACAAAGTATCAACTTTGTTAACAGACGGTGACTTGGCACTAGCCGTTACTATTCCTAAAAACAAACCATGTAACAAAATCATATAAAAAGTTAATCTGTTCATCGCATCCATTCCCGATAACTATCCCGTAGTAAATTTATAACTTTTGCAAAGCTATACAGCCTGCACTCTGCCGATTCTTTCAGTTGCGTTATATTAAGCAGCAAACTTTGGCTTCAATTTAATTGCCTATTAGCTTTGTTGTGTTGTTTTAGTGTAGGATTTTCCCTAACAATTCTTTCTCCAATAAACAGTAAGTATTATTTTTACATCAGACGAGGAAATTTATTGGAAAAAAAGTATAACAAATTAACCAAGGTATGGAAATTACTTTATTTTTAAGAGAATTTTTCAGTTAACACTTTATCTACATCATGAGAAGCCGCCTTTTCGGAACGCCGTTGGCAAATTCACAGTAGTCCGGCGTAGCATCGCCAACTCATGATTTTTTGACTATAGTATTTATTTATACTATTTGTCCTTGACAATGAGAAGCAAACTAGCATAGAAAACTTTTAATTCCGGATTATCAAAAACAGTAATTTAAATGTAACAACGGACACAGAAATGTCAACATATTTATCTCAAGTCTGGCTGCTGCTGAGAAATTATGTGAGGGGTACAAGGTTGCAAGAGATGCCAAAGACCACATCGCTAGAAACTGAAGCAGTTTTACCTTTAGGAAAAAGTATTAAAGCAGACAAAAGTGTTAAATTTGCTCAAGATAATTTGCAGGAGTATTTATACTCGCCAACACTGCAAAAAAGCTTAGAAAAATGGACAATACCAGTCAACGGTTTGACTTCTAAGATAGATAATCAGACATCGGGCATTGTCGCTTCTGGGTTTTGCTTTAAAATATGCGATCGCCAGATGCATGAAGAGATTTACGAATTATTGGGTAATAGTGCCCTGAAACCAGAAATAGTTCACCAATTAATAGAATTGGTTGTGACAAATAAGAAAATTCGCCTAGAACTGCTTTTCTGGCGGCTAGAAGATTTTTATCGTCGCTGGTGTCAGGGAGAATTTATCGATGGGACACCAGATAATAACCTGCCTCAGAAAACCAGATTAAAACTAGCAGCAGAAAATATTGCGATCGGGTTGAGACAAGTAGACATATATACAGGGTTAAACGTACTAATTTTACTGTTAGAGTTACACCGCTACGCCCAAGAGCGAGATGAACTCAAACAAAAAATCACCTTCTATCCATCCGCACAACCAGACACAGACAATTTTTTCACATCCCAATTACTGCGGATCATCAACTATAGTGATGCACTGGAAATTGGCAACTTTAGCAGCATAGTTGGGCAATTCCTCAAAGGGGGCAACTTTCAGAATGCTTACCTGGGTGATGCCAACCTCACCGGGGCAGACTTTAGCGGTGCTAACCTAAGCTTTGCTTATCTCGGCGATGCCAACTTAACTGGTGTCAACTTCAGTGGTGCCAACCTTAGCGGTGCTAACTTGGGGGATGCCAACCTTAGCGGTGCCAACCTTAGCGGTGCCAACCTCAGCCGCGCCGACCTCAGCAGCACCAACCTCAGTGGTGCTAACCTTAGTTGTGCCAACCTTAGCCGCGCCGACCTCAACCGCGCCGACCTCAGCAGCACCAACCTCAGCCGCGCCGACGTCAGCCATGCCGACCTCAACCGCGCCGACCTCAGCAGCACCAACCTTAGCCATGCTGACTTAAGTAACGCCATCCTTTTCGGTGCGAATCTGAGTGAAGCCAACCTCCGCAACACTAATCTTAACCATGCTGACCTCTGTCGTGCCGACCTCAGTGGTGCTGATTTGAGTCACGCCATCCTCAACGGTACTAACCTTAGTGACACAATTCTTTTCAGTACCAACCTTAGTAATGCCATTCTTGTTGCCGCAGACCTGAGCTATGCCAAACTTAATGGGGCCAAACTTAACAATGCCAGACTTAACGGTGCAATGTTTTTAGGCGCCGACCTTAGCGGTGTAGACCTTAGTCGGGTAATTCTCAACGAAGCCGACCTGAGTGGTGTGATTCTCAACGAAGCCGACCTCAGTGGTGCCGACCTCACCGACGCTATTCTTTTCGGTACAGACTTCAGTTATGCCAACCTTAACAGTGCTAACCTCAGTGGCAGTAACCTCAGTGGTGCTATCCTCAATGGTGCGGATCTCAGCCATAGTGACCTAAGTTACGCCATTCTGGGTGGTGCTGACCTCAGCGATGCCAATATGGAAAAAATGACCTGGGGTAAAAAGCAGCAGTGGGAAGATGTGCGGGGATTAGAGACAGCAGTTAATATGCCTCCGGCGTTGAAGGAAGAATTGGGGTTGAATTGAGATGAGGGGGCAAGGAAGACTGGCAAGGCAGTTTTAGAAGCGGCAAATACCTTTAAAGAACAAGGTGCCAGCCTAGAACTATTGAAACCTCTATTACAAAACTCATCTTCACTACTAGATGTGTTGTGTTCACCTTTAGCGCAGGTGGTGGGTGCGGGTTTGCCATTCGTGCCGCTTGGAATAGCCTTGCTAAAGTATTCCCGCGACGTAACCAAGCAAGATCCTTCTTTAGTAGACTGTATATTTATAGTTAGTCAAGTAGCTTATTTAGAAAGTATCCAAGAAATTTTATCTTTATACCCATCTATTAAATTGAATAGTGACCTCAATATTAATAAAGCACTAACCAAAGAACTAGAAAAACTAAATGATATTGAATTAGATTATCAAAATGCCAGCAATGCTATAGCCTGTTTCCACGAATCAGAATTAGCTAAAGCATTTAATCAAGTTTTATTAGCGCGGTTAGCAGCAGCAAACATCCCCAATGCTCATGCTAATATTTTGACGCAACGAGTAGCTTGGAATACTCACCGCTACATAATTCAAGCCTGGATAGAATCAGGGGATGCCATCAAAAATATAATTCAACCTTCCTTTGGAGAATGGCAGAAAGAACAGCAGAAGTTCTCTAGTATTGATGAATACCTAAAAGATCATATTGCTGGTAAGCCTTTAGAAAAAGTTTTTGATGAGAGTTTTTCATTTAAAGATATTTACGTACCTTTAAAAGCCAAACCTGTAGATAAAAATGGCGATATAGATGAAAAAGTAAATTCCTTAGATTTAGAAACGTGGGCTAAAGAAAATCTGCTCAATCCAAATAACTTAGAACAAGTGATGTTTGTTCAAGGAAGCCCAGGAAGTGGCAAAAGTGTCTTCTGTCGGATGTTTTCTGATTGGGTGCGGCAGCATTTGCATCCCATTTGGACACCAATTTTGGTTCGCTTACGGGATCTAGACTCCTTTGAATCGAGTTTAGCAAAAACTTTAAAAGCAGAACTGAAAATTAGCTTTATTCAAAGCGATGAAAACTGGTTGACGAATAAAAACACCGGTTTCTTGTTTATCCTTGATGGGTTTGATGAATTGCATATTAAGGCTAGAAACGACCTCAATCTAGAAAAATTTATCAAACAACTTTCTGGATTTCAGGAAGATTGTAAAGATTACCCTAATATGGGACATCGGGTGTTAATTACTGGTAGGTCGATGTCTTTACAAGGTATCCCTGACTTGCCTCGCAATTTAGAGCGGGTGGAAATTGTCGAAATGGATGGACAACTCCAACAAAAATGGTTAGAGAAGTGGGAAGAATTACTAGCCAATAAAGGAAGAACCGCAGCCTTTGGGCAGTTTTTACAAGGTGATAAATGTCCATCTGAGGTGAAAAATTTAGCCCAAGAGCCGCTCTTACTTTATTTGTTAGCCGCAATGTATCGAGATGGGAAATTGGCAATTGATAAATTAGAGCAAGCAAACCATAGCACAGCCAAAATTGTAATTTATCAGGAGGCTTTAAACTGGGTACTGACAAAACAGCGTTCTAAAAAGGATGGGACTAATTTAAATATTGAGTTAACCAAACAGAAACCCGAAGATTTAAAACGTATTCTCACAGAAGCGGCTGTTTGCGTTGTGCAGTCGGGAGGCGAATTTGCTTCCATGTCAATGTTAGAAGCCCGTTTACAAGATGACGAAACAGCAAAAGCTTTAATTGAAAAAGCTAAAGAAAAACTGGGTAACGAAGCTCTCAAAACAGCTTTAGCTGCTTTTTACATTCGTCCTGCTGATAAACAAGAGGGTGGAGTTGAGTTTTTTCATAAGAGTTTTGGCGAATTTCTCTTTGCTGAACGTCTAAAAGTACGTTTGAAAGATTGGACAAAATACTATAAAGCAGAAGATGAAAGACAATTAGTTATTTCCGAAGCCCAAATGAATTGGCAAATTTATGATTTGCTGGGTTTTGGCAGACTCACACCAGAAATTGTGGAATATTTGATGGGGTTGCTGACTGAAAATCAAGATTTCCCTTGGGAGCAGTTATTTAAGCGCTTAGAAAAGTTTTACGTTAACTGGTGTAAGGGAAAATTTATTGACTCTGCTGAAGAGACTTTACCTCAGAAAAAGCTGCGACAGTTGCAAAAGTATGGAATTCAAGAGCTAGGTCAGCGTCAGGTAGATATTTATGCAGGGTTGAATGTGATGATTTTGCTCTTGGAGTTGCACCGCTATGTTCAAGAGCGAGATGATCTCAAAAAACAGATTATCTTCTATCCGTCTGGTCAACCAAATAAAAATTCTTGGACAGCCCAACTGTTTCGCATCATCAACTACAGTGATTGCATTCAGCTTGGAACTTTTAATAGTGTAGTTGGACAATTTCTCAGCGGCGCAAACCTCAGCGGCGCAAACCTCAGCGACGCAAACCTCAGCGACGCAAACCTCAGCCGCACATACCTCGCCCACACATACCTCGCCCGCGTAAACCTCAGCGACGCAGACCTCAGCGACGCAAATCTCAGTGGCGCAGACCTCAGCCGCGCAAACCTCACTCGCGCAAACCTTAGTGGTGCAGACCTTAGCCAAGCACAAATCCTCCGCGCAGACCTTAGTGGCGCAGACCTCACTCGCGCAAACCTCACTCGCGCAAACCTTAGTGGCTCATACCTCAGTGATGAATTTTATGGAGATATCCGCTGGGATGAAAATACAAAATGGGATGATGTAAAAGGGCTGGATACAGCAATCAATGTGCCAGAAGCCTTAAAGCAACAGTTGGGGCTGAGTTCAGAAGAGTTGGAAGCAAAGGAACAGGGGAGAATCAGTACATAACTAATTAGTTCAATGAAAGAAAAGACCTCTCCCTGGTTTTACTACGCAAAACCGTCCCTCTCCGACTCGGAGAGGGACAGACTTGAACTTTAGTTTAAGGCAGGGAGAGGTTCGTCGAACTCACAGAAAACACGAACTTCCGAGAATATTTGTAGGTTGGGTTGAACGAAGTGAAACCCAACAAACCCCGCAAAATGTTGGGTTTCGTTCCTCAACCCAACCTACACATTTTTATTTTTTGGGTTTAACCGAACCGTATTAGAGGAGGGACAGACTTGAACTAAAACTCAAGGCAGAGAGAGGTTCGTCGAGCTCACGCAAAACACGAACTTCCGAGTTCCGAACACGAACTTCCAAGTTCCGAACACGAACTTCCGAGTTCCGAACACCAACTTCCGAGTTCCGAACACGAACTTCCGAGTTCCGAACACCAACTTCCGAGTTCCAATCTCAAAAGATGGGCATCTGAGCTTGAGCAGTGATGAATACTACCTCAAAGCCCGCTCTGAGTATGCTAACTGTACATCACAAGCCGATATCTTGCTTGCTAGAGTGTGAGTAGTTCACGTAAAATATAGTGCCATTGTTGCAGCAGTTCTCATGACCTCATCTGCGTCGTTTGACACATTAGAGTCTTTACAGGCGGATATCGCTGAATTGATCGTTCGTTTACCGACATTAAAAAATCGGCAATTTATTCAGCAAGCACTTGCTACTATTATTCGTCTAGCTGATACCGAAATTGAGCGTCTCGATTGGAAAATATTGTCGGCTGCCTTAGCAGATATGGAACGCGGTTTCCAGCTTTTTTATGATTACCGACACGTTCGCAAAGTCACCATCTTCGGTTCTGCTCGTCTAGCGCCAGATACACCAGATTACCAAATGGCCCTTGAGTTTGGTCGTGCTATTTCTCAATTAGGATTTATGGTCATGACTGGCGGTGGTGGTGGAATCATGCAGGCGGGTCATGAAGGTGCTGGGCGAGAAAATTCTTTTGGATTAAACATTCAGTTACCCTTTGAACAAGAAGCAAACCCCTTTATAGAAGGTGATCCCAAGCTAATTAACTTCAAATATTTCTTTACCCGCAAGTTGTTTCTCCTCAAAGAAAGTGATGCTGTAGCTTTGTTTCCTGGAGGCTTTGGGACTCAAGATGAAGCTTTTGAATGTATGACATTAAGCCAGACTGGTAAATTTGGCCCACTACCTCTAGTTTTAATTGACCACCCTGGTGGTGATTACTGGCGCTCTTGGAGCGAATATATTGATAAGCAATTAGTGCAAAATGGTCTTGTCAGTCCTGAAGATCCCAACCTTTATACGGTGACAGATAACTTGGATGTGGCTTGTGATGCCATTACTAGTTTTTACCAGGTTTATCACTCCAGCCGCTATGTAAGCAATAAGTTAGTCATCCGCCTGAAGACAGATATATCAGACGCGCTTGTAGAGCAACTCAATGCAGATTTTAGCGACATCCTGATTCAAGGAAGAATTGAAAAAAGTCAGGCATTAGCTCAAGAATCCCAAGATGAAACTTTTGGACTACCCCGTCTCACTTTGTACTTCAATCAACGCGACTTGGGGCGCTTGTATCAAATGATTGCCACAATTAACCAGAATGGTACTCCTTCACCAGAGGATGTAGCGCATCCAGAAAGAAAGTAAGTATCTTGCATAAGTCGGGAAAAGGGGAAAGAAAAAACCTTTAACCTTTAACCTTTTCCCCAATTATTATGGCTCAATACTGATTGTTGTAAAAAAACTTGTATATTGGCACAGTAAACAACATCTCAAATCCCAACAGAGGAATAAAAAATGCTGGAATTATTGGGTTCAGGTTTGGTGTCACTTTGGCTGGAAATGGCTGGGGTACAAATCAAGCCTCTAGATGCCTTAGATGCTCTAACTTGGCAAAGTAGTCCTGGCTTAGTTCTTGCCCCTGATCCAAATCCAACTGGGGCAACTACGGTGCAGGGATATCTAAAAAAGCTCATAACATCAAAGGTGGTGGGGCAAAATCTGGCTGAGAGTCAGGGGATTTGGATGCAGTCGGGGCCGATGCTGATGGCAAATCACCAAGGTACAACTCCGCTACCGGCTGCTTCTTTAACCAAAATTGCAACTTCATTAGTTGCCTTGAAAACTTGGGGGCCAGATTACCAATTTGATACTTTGGTGAGTGCGACTGGCCCAGTGGTAAATGGAGTTGTACAGGGCGATTTGGTCGTTGCTGGCCGTGGCGATCCTTTGTTTGTTTGGGAAGAAGCGATCGCTCTCGGTAATACTCTCAATCAAATGGGCATTAAGCAAGTAAAGGGAAATTTGATCATTACTGGCAATTTTGCCATGAATTTCCAACGTCAGCCGATGCTGGCGGGTGTGATGCTCAAACAAACACTAAATCGTGCAACTTGGGGTCGCCCTGCGATTTATATACACTCAACCATGCCCAAGGGAACACCCAAGCCTCAAGTTGTAATTGCAGGCGGGGTGAAAGTTGAGGCGCAACCAAACCCTCAACAAGTTTTGTTAGTGCGTCATCGCTCATTGCCCTTGAAGCAACTAATCAAGGAGATGAACGTTTACAGTAACAACGATATGGCAGAGATGCTGGCAGATTCAGTCGGGGGAGCAGGTGTAGTCCAATCAACCGCCGCCAGCCTTGCTAGAGTGCCACAAGTAGAAATTCAGTTAATCAATGGTTCTGGACTGGGGCCGGAAAATCGCATTTCCCCCAGAGCCGCTTGTGCCATGTTGATGGCTATTCAAGGTGAGGCAGCCGCCCATCAACTGAATCTCGCTGACTTGTTCCCCATGTCTGGTTTTGATCACCGGGGGACACTGCACGCTAGACATATTCCTCTGGCTACTGTGATCAAAACTGGTACTCTCCGGGATGTCAGCGCTTTAGCGGGAGTAATGCCCACACGCGATCGCGGTTTGGTTTGGTTTGCTATTATCAACCGTGGGACAAATGTCTGGGGTTTGCGGACTGAACAAGACCAACTCTTACAAAGTGTTGTCAAACAATTACAACAACCTCCCACCGTTCCTGTTGCCCTCACTCCCCACTCGGCGGTAAACTCTTTACCCCAGCTAGGCGCAGCTAGTCGGAATGAAATCTTATACAAAAGTTAGTTCATCGATAGTCTACAGTTAGAACAGAGAGCGGACTAATCTTATGAGCAATCCAAAAGTTTTATTGATGGGTAAAAACCGAACTTGTAAAGGGTAAATGTCTATAATAGCTTTTGGGTTAAATTTTCTATTAAGTTGATTACAGGCAGTTCGTAAAATGCCCTAACCACAAGAGTGGAAACAGGCGAAACCTAGAATAAAAATAACTGTAAATAGATTTGTCACGACTAAGCAACAATTAGGCTTATAAATTAGGTTGTGATTATGCGATTTCCCAAATTATCTCGGTCTTTCCGTCAACTCGGTACTCATGTTTTAGCGATCGCGCTAGGAGTTCTGCTAACAGTTAGCACATTGCAGGTGTTACCTTCCCAAGCCGAACCAGCACCCACAGTAACTGCTGGAGATAGTTCAAACCTAATTGCCCAACGGCAATCTCCATCTGCTGCGATCGGTAGCACTAGCTTTGTCACAGCAGCAGTAAATCGTGTTGGTTCAGCAGTTGTCCGCATTGATACTGAGCGGACAATTACTCGTCGCGTCGATCCATTTATGGAAGACCCTTTTTTCCGCCGATTTTTTGGTGAAGGTTTCTCCCAACAGATTCCTTCTGAGCAGTTACGCGGTTTAGGCTCAGGTTTTATTCTTGACAAGAGTGGGTTAGTTCTGACTAATGCTCATGTCGTCGATAAGGCTGATAAAGTAACAGTCCGACTCAAAGATGGTCGTACCTTTGAAGGAAAAGTTCAAGGGATTGATGAAGTCACAGATTTAGCAGTAGTCAAAATTAATGCTGGTAACGATTTGCCAGTCGCGCCCTTGGGTTCTTCCAGTAATGTCCAAGTAGGAGACTGGGCGATCGCAGTTGGTAATCCTTTAGGGTTTGATAATACCGTTACCTTGGGAATTGTCAGCACCCTCAAACGTTCTAGCGCTCAAGTCGGCATTAGTGACAAACGCTTAGACTTCATTCAGACAGATGCCGCCATTAACCCAGGAAACTCTGGCGGGCCACTATTAAATGGTCAAGGTGAAGTGATTGGGATTAATACAGCAATTCGCCCTGATGCAATGGGTATTGGGTTTGCCATTCCCATCGATAAAGCCAAAGCGATCGCTGCACAACTTCAACGTGATGGCAAAGTTGCTCACCCCTATCTAGGTGTGCAAATGCTAACTTTGACACCCGATCTTGCCAAGCAAAATAACACTGATCCCAACTCTCCGATTCAGATACCAGAAATTAATGGTGTTTTTGTCATGCGAGTTGTCCCCAACTCTCCAGCAGCATCTGCGGGTATCCGGCGCGGGGATGTAATTCTTCAAGTTGATGGTAAACCTATTACCAGTGCTGAACAATTGCAGAATGTTGTCGAAGACAGTCGTCTTGGTCAAGTATTACAGGTGAAAGTGCAACGAGGTAATCAGACACAGCAGTTTTCAATCCGCACAGCTGAGTTGCAAAATGCTTCGTAGGGGACAATATAGCCGATTTTAATTGTGTGGCACAGCATTGCTGTGCCATTACTGCGTGTTATATCAAATATGTCTAAATTACTTAGCAACATTTAATACTAAACCTTCATGAGCTAGTATCGCTTGAGGAAAAGCAGATTTAATATCAACTTGAACCTGGTCAAGAAAATCATCATGATCATCTGGGTGATGATGAGAAATGGCTAGCCGTTTAACTCCAGCATTCAGAGCCGCATTCACCCCAGCTTGCCAAAGCAAATCAGCAGAGTCATGGTTGTGAGAAGTAGGAGGAGTGTAAGTTGCATTAGCAATCAGCAAATCAACGCCTTTGATGAACTGTAAAATCTGCTCTCGCTCCACTTGATCGGCATTCTGATGCAAATCCGTGACATAAGCAACACTATACTCTTGCCAAGTCACTCGGTAGCCAACTGACCGCTGAGTTTGATTAATTAATGCAGTTGTAATGGTGACATCATCTAGCTTTACGTCATTGTCTGGAGCCAGATTATAAAACTGCAACTCCGACTGCATTACCTGTAAAGGGTAAGGAAAGTGGGGCTGGAGCATCTGGTCATACAGACACTGTTTTGATTGATGCTCCATTTGAGGCAGCTGTGCCATAAATATGAAAGCAATTTTCCCCAATAAATGCGGGAGCAAAAAAGGGAAAACCTTGGATTCTGTTTGATTGGCAGTTGGTAAAAAATAAATGGGCTTGTATTGGCTGTTGCAGTTCTTGCCAAGTTTTACCTAATATACGTAAGCCAGTACCGCCATCAAAAATCAAGCGTTTCCCAGCTACCTGCATTTCTAGACAAGCGGTATTACCACCATAACGATTGGTGTTGCTACTTGGGGTGGGAATCAAACCTCTTACACCCCAAAATTGCACAAGAAATTTATCTGCTGGACTATTTGGCAGGGTAGCTGATTTTTCAGGTATGTAGCTTTGGGAATCCGACAACTCAAAATTTGACATTTTCCTTGAAATTAGACCTTACTAAGCAGGTCATCGTAGCGCCGCACTTCCAATAACCTGTTTTTTTCGTCCACAATTACTACCGTCGGAGAGTAACTTTTTAACTCTTCTGGAGTAAACTGCCCGTAAGTCATTATAATCAAGCGATCGCCAATAATGCCTAGACGTGCCGCACCCCCATTTAGCTCAATTATTCCTGAATGGGCTGGAGCCGGGATCGCATAAGTAATAAAGCGCTGACCGTTGGCACTATTAACTACTTGCACTTGCTCATAAGGTAAGATACCAGCTTTGTCTAAAAGGATTTCATCAATGCTGATACTACCCACGTAGTTGATATTTGCCCCCGTGAGGGTGCAGTTATGAATTTTTGCCAAAAGGAGAGTACGCTGCATTCTGGTTCGGGGTTGGTGGCAGATTTTAAAATCCGTAAGAAGCAAAAGTTAGAAGTTAGGAGGGAGGAGTAAGAAATAAAAATTCATAACTCTTAACTCCTAACTCTTAACTCTTTAACTACTCTATTATCCTCTATAAGCTTTGACGGATTTTTCAACTAAAGCTGCAACCTTGTCTACATCTTGCCAACCGAGAATTTCAGTTACCTTTTTTTCCAAATTTTTATAACTACGGAAAAATTCGGCAATTTCATCTAAGCGGTGTGGCGCTATGTCATTCAGGGATTTGACCTGAGTGTAGCGCGGATCTTTGTCAGGAACACAAAGGATTTTTTCATCGCGATCGCCACCGTCAATCATCTCCAAAAAGCCAATCGGTCGTGCGGCAATCACACAGCCTGGAAAGGTTGGCTCGTCAATTATGACCATACCATCTAGGGGATCGCCATCATCAGCCAAAGTATTTGGTACAAAGCCGTAATCATAAGGATATTTTACCGAGGAATAAAGTACTCGGTCTAGAGCAAAAGCTTCTAGTTCCTTGTCGTATTCGTATTTATTTTTACTTCCACCAACAATTTCAACCAGAACGTTGATTAGACCGGGTTTCGGTTGGGCTGGAATACGAGATAAGTCCACAAAAAACTCCTCTGATAACTCAATTATGGGGGCACTCAGTCAGCTTTGCTCCCCGTGTAGAATTTTAGGGCAATATGACTCTCTTCCCAAGGTATTAGCAAAAAATAGAAAAAGCGTTGCAAGCTTCCTCGCAACGCTTTTTCCAAGAGGGTATTATGGATATCCTCCGCCCTTAATTACTGTTATGGGGATTTTTCACCCTTATTGTGTCAAGACAAGTTAAATCTGGAGTCACACAACACAGATTCAGCTTATTCCTGATAAACTCGATCCAAAATCTCTAGAGATTGCATCAAAATCAGTTTTCTCGTTTCTTACAGCTCTCCTATTAGGGAGATGCTACTAGAAAGCTTTATCAATCTTTACTTCCTTGTAGGTTTTGGATCAGGGGTTGCTGGTTATTTTCAACATTAGCTGAAGAATAATGGGCGATGACAAATACAGGTAGAATGAGAGTTAACAGAGCGATCGCAGTTCCCACAATATCTGCCAAACGTTGGGAATATGTGTCGGCATTGGCAGACTGGCTATTTGAATTCATACAAAATTGAAGTTTTTTCGTAACACTGTATAGGTCTACTCTCTGAATGAGAGTGTTGATGCTATTTTAGCTATTTTTAAACTGTAGAATGTGTATCATTCCACAAGCTAAACCAGTTGTGCAACTGTCAGAAGAGCGTTTTTATACATGAAATTATTAATACCAAGCTACAAGTAAACAAATCATGTTTTATTTTGTGATTAATATTTTCAGATGTTTCCCTGTATGGTGTAACGGCTCCAGTAGGTAAAGCCAACTTTAACAGCATCATAAATTACATTTTTTCGCTGCTTAAAAATTAATTAGCAAAATGTACTTGTTCGATACTTCATGATTATATCATTCTGTAAAGCCTTTGATAAGGTTATTTTACTATAATTGCTAATTTGTGATACAGGACACAAAACCGCAATTGCACTGAATATCTACCAGTGCTTTTATTGTTATACGGTAGTTATACACACAAATATTTGATGATCCAGAATAAATGGCTAGTAATGATTTTTGTAACCAATCATAACTACCGAATAAATACAGATACAGTAACTGTGTTGTACAGCATGAATTCAGTGATAACACTAAACAAATATTTAAGAATTGGAATTTTCAAATCTGTTCAATATCACAGTAATTTTGTCAATCTATATATAGATAGAGTAAAAAATGTTTTAGAGAATGGTGTGTATGTGTAGAGTGTTATCGCCAGACTTTGCTCACATTTGAATCAAATACCCAATCTCAATTTTCAAATTCTAAATCCGTATAATTTTTTGGATCAATCCAGATAAAATACAAAAAATTGTATCCTACATAACAAATTAATTAACTAAAAAAACCGCCACTAACTATCATAGGGCGGTCTTGTTAAGCAATCGGAGGGTAATTACAGATTACTCTGCTAATAAATGAAATTGCTGTAACGAAGTTTGCATTAAATTGGGGATTGGGAATTGAGGATTGGGCATGCTTACTCTCCTTGTCGCACTCATCTCTCTCACTCCCTACAGACGTGATTAATCGCGTCTTTACTTTCCATAAACACTCATTGGTTCCTTGATAAATCGGGTGTAAAGATGTTTAAACGTAGACTTAATGACGCGGGGCATACCAAAATCAATGGGCATTAACTTGTCTGGTAGTCGCCAATCTTCTATTCTTAATAAGTCAGGATTTAAATGCGGAAACTCTATGTCAGCAAGTTCTGGACAAACCCCTAGCCTTTGGGAAGCTGCAACTGTAGGAACTTGTTCAGGAGGAACATTGAGGATTTCTACCATTGCCCGATCTAACGCAAATATATCTGATGCGGCTGCTAAAATTCCCAGTTGGCGAGGTTCACCATTACTAGGGCCATTTCCTTCATGACCGATGATGCCATCTAATATGGTTAAGTTAGGGTTAATAGCCCTAGCAGTTTCTACTAACATTTCACCAAATCTATTCGCATCTTTTCCGGCTTCCATGTGCCACCAAGCTTTCATTTTGCCGGGGACGCAACCAAATAAGTTTTTTACGCCCAGTGTTAATGTTAGCTGCATGTGTGATTTTACTTTCGGTAGGTTAATCACTACGTCTGCTTCCATTGCTTCTTTTGACAGTCGCAGATGGTTAAAATTGTCGCTAATGGTTTGGTAACGCTGACCCTGAAAATCGATGATGGGAAGATTCAGTTCTTCTAAAATAGGCAGATAGCCATTTGCCACTGCTACGCCTTTGGCACTACCAAAAGCAGGACTATCGCCCAAAAATGGCTTACCGCCAACCTCAATTACCATCTGGGCAACTTCGTAAACTAGTTCGGCACGGGTGATACACTCTTTACCAGGACGCGAGCCTGTAAGTAGATTAGGTTTGAGTAAAACGCGATCGCCTTTTTTACAAACGCTGCCATTCCTCCAAAAGGTTCCAGCAGTGTGACTAAAGATTCTCGTAAAGCCTCTTGTTCGTAGGATGTAGCCCGAATGAGACTGACAGATGATTTTTGAGTCTGCATGGATAATAAATTACCAGTAATGAAGATATTCTTTTATCTTCCTATTTATACCAATTCTCTAAAATCTCGCGTACTAGCTTAACCTCTGCCGTAACCACAAAGCCAAAAACGAACCGCAGAGAACGCAGAGTCATGAGAGGTTTTTTGATCAGTTAATCGTTCCTTTTTATTTTTCTCTCTGTGTACTCTGTGCCTCTGTGGTAGCCTGCGGCAAGCCGCTTTGCGTCTACGTTAAAAAAATTGACACTAATCGATCTGCTTTGATTCTCGACTCAGAGGTAAGATACCACTCATCTGTTCTAGATTTAACACTGTGGCTAATTCTGCCTCATTCATCAATCCGCGTTCTAAGACAATTTGCCGTAAAGATTTACCAGTTTCTAAAGATTCTTTGGCGACATCTGCGGCATTTAAATAACCGATGTGGGTATTTAACGCGGTTACTAAGGCTAAACTACCTTCTGCATAAGCTAAACAACGTTCCTGGTTTGCTGTGATTCCTTCAATACAGCGTTCTGTAAGGACAGCGATGGTATTACCGAGAATTTCGATGCTGTGAATCAGGTTATAGGCGATTAGCGGCATCATCACATTTAATTCTAATTGTCCGGCTTGGGCGGCTAATGCGATCGCACTGTCGTAGCCCATCACCTGAAAACACACCATTGATGTCATCTCTGCCATAACTGGGTTATATTTTCCTGGCATAATCGAGGAACCGGGTTGCACTGGGGGGAGTTGAATTTCTTTCAAGCCTGTTTTTGGCCCCGAATCCATCAGCCGCAAATCATGAGATATTTTGACTAAATCCTGAGCCAAGTTGCGTAAAGCACCGGAAACATTTACAAATGGCGCCATACTTTGCATGGCTGCCATGAGATGGGGCGCAGGTTCTAAAGGAGTATCAATCAATTCTGAGAGAACTTCTACTACACGGGCGCGATATAGAGGATGAGTATTTAACCCGGTTCCGGCTGCACTACCTCCCAAACCCAACACCATCAAATCTCCAGAGGCGGTGTAAATCCGGTTTTGGTGTTCTGTAAGAATGTGCGCCCAAGCCCGAAAATTCTCACCCAAACGCACGGGGACGGCATCTTGTAAGTGGGTTCTGCCAGATTTGACGATATCTTGAAATTCTACCGCTTTGTTTTCTAAGGATGCGATCGCACCATCTATTGCTGGGTGTAATGTCTTGGATAATGCCAATAATCCACCAATCCGAATTGCAGTAGGAATCACATCATTGGTAGACTGTCCATAATTAACGTGATCGTTAGGACTAACGCGTTTATAATTCCCCTTTTCTTCACCCAGAATTTCTAAGGCGCGATTTGCCAGAACTTCGTTGATATTCATGTGGTGGGATGTTCCAGCACCTGCCTGATAAACATCCACAACAAATTGATCCCGGAACTTCCCAGCCAGGATTTCATCAGTTGCTTGCACAATCGCCTGACTAATATCTTGAGGAATGCAATCTAGTTCTCCATTCACAATTGCTGTAGCTTTTTTGATTATTAATCCAGCATCTACGTAAGTAGGTAAAGGCTTGATGCCGCTAATGGGAAAGTTTTCGATTGCTCGTAGCGTTTGGATACCGTAATAAACGCTACTAGCAATTTGGCGATCGCCCATCGAATCGCGTTCGATGCGGAATTGGTTGTCTGTGTGTTCAGTCATAGTATTGTTTTAAGAGAGCTACAGAAAACAGATTTTCCCACGCAGGCACACTCAGATACACTAATCTGCATAGATTTTGCATATTTGCCTCGCTGCTTGTTGCTTTACAGTCGTTAATTTTGAAGTTTGATTTATGAATTACGAATTACAAATTACGTTAGCGAAGCGGGGCGAAGCCCATTACGAATTATTATGACTATACCCAACTGGATTACCTTCTCTCGCCTATTGGGGATACCATTTCTGCTTTATGGTTTATATAATCCCACACCTCAAGCTCAGTGGATATGTTTGTCGATTTTTCTCGTTGCTGCATTGACTGATTGGTTAGACGGCTATTTGGCGCGAAAACTCAACCAAATTAGTGAATTGGGTAAATTTCTCGATCCTTTAGTGGATAAACTTTTGGTACTTGCGCCGTTGCTGGTTTTTATTGAATTAGGAAAAGTGCCAGCTTGGGGAGTGTTTTTGATTTTAGCGCGGGAATTAGCGATCGCTGGTTGGCGGGTAAATCAAACGACAATTACTGGGGCGAATATTTGGGGTAAACTCAAAACTGTTAGTCAAATAGTTGCGATCGCACTTCTGATTGCACCACTACCTGAAGTATGGCAAAGTCCCTCTCTGATTGCCTTTTGGATTTCTGTTGCCTTGACTTTAATTTCTGGGGGTATTTATCTTTTGCCGCAAAAAGTTAGCACTAATGAAACGGCAATATAGTATCGTAACTAGGAAAAATACACCTTTAAGTTCAAGGAGAAATCAAATAACCTGCATTGTATCGATATTTTTTTATTTGGAAGTCCTTTAGAACTCGGAAGTTGAGCCTCTGAACTCGGAAGTTGAGCCTCTGAACTCGAAAGTTGAGCCTCTGAACTCGGAAGTTGAGCCTCTGAACTCGAAAGTTGAGCCTTTGAACTCGGAAGTTGAGCCTCTGAACTCGGAAGTTGAGCCTCTGAACTCGGAAGTTGAGCCTTTGAACTCGAAAGTTGAGCCTCTGAACTCGGAAGTTGCACCTTTGAACTCGGAAGTTGAGCCTCTGAACTCGGAAGTTGAGCCTCTGAACTCGGAAGTTGCACTTTTGAACCCGGAACTTCAAGATCAAAAGTTCAAAACTCGGAATTTTTAGAATTCACAAACAAATAAAGAGTCGAGTTGAACAAATATGAGAAGTAATTTAGCGCCTCACTTTGACACAGCTACTACTTTATTTCTCAAAATCATAGCTAGGTAATCCGCTAACATCAGTTTGGAGAGCAAACAAATCACCTGAATAGAAACTTTTTTCTATCTCCCCTTGGCTAAGTCCAACTGAAGCAGTAGTAATGTAGAGTGTTTGTAAATCTTCGCCGCCAAAAGTGCAACTAGTTGGCACTTGCACAGGTAATTTTATCCGCAATATCTCTTCACCCTTGGGGTTGAAACGAATCACACACCATCCATCCCACATCGCTGACCAAATATTTCCTTGACTATCTATCGTCAACCCATCTGGATAGAAAGATTCATGAGTTAAATCAACAAAAATCCGGCGATTAGTAATGCTACCTGTTACTGAATTAAAGTCGTAAGCATATATTTTTTGTTGAGGAGAATCACTCAAATAAAACGTTTTTTGATCGGGACTCCACCCCAAACCATTAGAGATAGTCAATCCCGTTTCCATGATCTGCAATGAACCATCAGCATCATAACGATAGAGACTAGCCTGGGGTTTTTCTAAAGAACACATTGAGCCAATCCAAAAGCGGCCTTGGGGGTCACATTTGCCATCATTAAAACGGTTATCTGGCAGATTTGCTTCAATTTCTAAAATGGGAGTAACTTCACCTGTCTGGGTGTTGAGGAATGCCAGATGATGACGCAGTGCCATAATTAATCTATCTTTACCTGCTGTTGCGATCGCACCTACTACATCTCCCACATCAAAAAACAAGTCTTTCCCCGTAGCCGGATTGAACTGATGTACACGATGGTTGTGAATATCAATCCAGTACAGTAAGTTTTGGGTAGAATCCCAGATGGGGCTTTCACCCAAGCGGGCACGAGACTCTAGAACATTGTAAAGTGGATATTGCAAAACCTGGCTCATTTTATCAATCAACAATAGTATTTACAGAAACTAGTTTCAGTAGCCTTCAGGCAATTCTAAAAAACGTTTGCCTGACTAATAAAGAAAATTTTCATTCCTGTTTCAGTAAAGACTAAAGATGCAATTTATCGCGTCTTCCCCAGGTAGAAGAAAATATTTTTAATTTTGACTCAACCTTTACTGCGATCCGTTAACTTAAAATTAGTCGGTCAGGATTCGCCTTATGTATCAAACAGACCCGCCTCTCTCTCCCAAAGAAACCCTGCCAACCATGTATGATCTTCCCAGTGAATACCCGGAGGACTCTGGTTTGCCTGACGAATTTCACCTTTTTCAGCCCCAACTTCTGCGCGAAACCTTCTGTCCACCTAACTATCCAGCAGAGGAAGTATTTGTTGCCAATGACTTAAACCTTTACTATGACCTCCGGCATACACTATGGTACAAACGCCCAGACTGGTTTGCTGCTGTGGGAGTTTCGCGTCTCTACGAACAGCAAAACTTGCGTCTGAGTTATGTTATCTGGCAAGAAGGGGTTGCTCCTTTTGTAGTGGTAGAATTGCTTTCTCCTGGCACTGAAAAAGAAGACTTAGGACAAACTCTGCGGGAGATTAACCAACCACCGACCAAATGGGAAGTTTATGAGCGGATTTTGCGAGTTCCTTACTACATTGTTTTTGACCGCTACACTGACAAACTCCAAGTATTTCAATTAGTTGCAGATAGTTACAGCGAATTGGACTTGAGTACTTCACGGGCGTGGATGCCGGGTTTAGAACTGGGCTTAGGACTTTGGCAAGGTTCTTACCAAGGAATTGAGCGATTGTGGCTACGTTGGTATGATGCATCTGGGAATTGGCTTCCCACGCCGCTAGAAAAACTAGAACGAGAAAGTCAACGTGCTAACAGATTAGCAGCACAACTGCGAGAGTTAGGCGTTAACCCTGATGATTTATGAAAATGCGATCGCATCAAGTCAACTTAAGTGAAACGGGCGAGTCTTATTCGCCCAGCCTGATGCACTCACAACGCTTGTAAAATCTCCTCATCTACAGAAAAATCAACATCAGCTTTATCTTTTGCATTAGCCAAATAGTCATTTTCCAGAGAATCTTGTAACCCAGAAATCAAATCATATTCAGGATGCCAATTTAATTCTGTTTGCGCTCTATTCACCGAAGCAAAGAAATGCTGTACCCGCATCGGAAAAGCTTTGCGTTTGCCGAAATCAAACTTTTTCGGGTCGTAGTGGACGATTTTTACAGCATCGGGCGATTTGCCAGCAGCTACAGCACTAGCACGGGCTAAACCATCAAAAGTGACAAAGCGATCGCCAGAGATATTATAAATCTGTTTTATGGCTTGTTCATTACCCAAAATCTTAGTCATTGCTTGTGCTAAGTCTTTTACATGACCTAGCTGAGTGATATGCAAGCCATTTCCGGGGATAGGAATGGGGCGATCGCGCACAATTCTGTCAAAAAACCAGCCCTCCAACTCATTATAATTACGAGGCCCGTAAATATAAGTAGGACGAATAGAGGTAAAGGGTAATCCCAATTGAGTCAAATAAGCTTCTGTTTCATGTTTACCTTTATGACGACTTTTGGGATCTACTGGATCGCCTTCTACATGAGGCAATTGGTCAGATTTGAGATACACTCCCGCAGAACTCATGTACACAAAATGTTGCACTCGGTCTTGAAAAATCTCTGCTAGTGGTTGAGTATCAGTAAGTTCCCGCCCGTTATTGTCAAAAATGACATCAAAGTTTTCTTGTGATAACTTTGCTTTTAATTGAGTAGCATCTGTGCGATCGCCTATAATTTGTCCTACTCCCTGTAAAGAAGGTGCAGGTCGATTCCCACGATTGAACAGCACCACCTCGTGTCCTTGTTCCACTAGTAGCTGAGTCAAATACACACCAATGAACCGAGTACCACCTCTATAATCAGAATTCGCATAAATTCACCCTTTTTATATCAGTTGTCGGCAAGGGAGTAGGGGGTTCGGGAGTAGGTAATAAAGCAGGGGAGGCAGGGGAAGAATAACTACTATTGGTATTCCCCATTCCCCACTCCCCATTCTCCACTCCCCACTTTGAGATTATCAGGTTGCAGCATCCATCTGGAACCTCAGAGGAAAAGATTCGTCCTATGTGCTAATCTGGGCGCTTACCGTAAATTAATCACAAAGGGAAACTTTTCAGTTAACGTCATCAAGTTGGTCTTTGTATTTTCCATTTATTCAAGTTATCTGTGCCCTTGAAATATGCTCTGGTTCATGAGTGGCTGACACCCAAAGCCACCGGTGGTTCAGAACTCGTTGTCCGAGAAATTTTGAATCACATTGATGCTGATTTGTATGCTCTCATCGATTTTGAATCCAGCAATCCTGAAAGTTATTTATACAAACGTCAGATTGGCAAGACGTTTCTCCAAAACTTTCCTTATGCCCGGAACGGTGTACAAAAATACTTGCCTTTGTGGCCCTTGGCAATTGAACAACTTGATTTGCGGCATTATGATGTAATTCTGTCTTCATCCCACGCTGTTGCCAAAGGAATCCTTACCACTCCCGAACAGATGCATATTTGCTACTGTCATAGCCCTATGCGCTATGCCTGGGACTTAACCTTTGATTATCTGCGCTACAGCAAACTAGGTAGTGGCGTACCTGGGTGGGTAACGCGATATTTATTACATCGTTTGCGCCAGTGGGATGTATTGAGTGCCAATCGTGTTGATTACTTCATTGCCAACTCGCAGTATACAGCTCGGCGGATTTGGCGTTGCTATCGACGAGAAGCTACAGTCATTTATCCACCAGTGAATATTGCGGAATTTCCGTTTCTCTCTGAAAAAGAGGATTTTTACCTGACAGTTTCCCGGTTAGTGAGTTATAAGCAAATATCGTTGATTGTCAAGGCTTTTAATCAACTAAAACGACCATTAGTAGTCATTGGTACAGGAGATGAAATGAACAAGATTAGGGAGATGGCAAACTCCAATATTCAAATACTGGGTGGCAACCCGATAATGTGGTTAAAAAATATATGTCTAGGGTTAAGGTGTTTGTATATGCAGCTTGTGAAGATTTTGGTATTGTCCTTAGTAGAAGCACAGGCTTGCGGTACGCCAGTAATTGCTTATGGTGCAGGGGGTGCTTTAGAAAGTGTGCGAGATATCCGCTCTTGTGTGGATACAGGGACAGGTATATTTTTCAAAACACAAACAGAGACGGCTTTAGTGGAGGCAGTAGAAAAGTTTGAAGTTTATCAAGGTTCCTTCAGTTCCGAGTATATGCGATCGCACGCCGAGCAGTTCTCACCGCAAATTTTTGCCGATCGTTATTTAGATTTTGTAAACAAATGCAACGAAAAAAGACCATTTTTGCAATGATGGTCTTAATTAACGTCTTATTTTTTTAGGCTTTTGGCAATTTTCACCAGAAGCACCTCATTTTGGCTTTAATATTGGGACTATGTGTGGTGTGGATTATAAAGGAGTATGATGACTGCCCAGAGCTCACTCCTCTCCGGCAAGCGAGGCGTTAGGCAAGACACTAGCTCGTCTACGCGTTTCTTAAAACGCGGTCAAAAAACAAAGACGCCAAAAGTTAAGCCCAAAGGTTCATCTTTTCAGGGTTTAAACGGAGAGTTTGCCAAACGACTGTTCGATATAGTGTTTTCGCTGTCGGTATTAATTTTGTTCTTCCCCATCTACTTAATTTTGACCTTGCTGATTGCCTTTAGCTCAGAAGGGCCAATTTTTTATATCCAGGAACGGGTAGGGAAAAATTACAAAGCGTTTAATTGTATTAAATTCCGAACAATGGTAAGCAATGCAGACGAAATCCTCATGCAAATGATGGAAACATCGCCCGAATTGCGACAAGAATTTGAGAGCAGTTTTAAGCTGAAACAAGACCCCCGGATTACCAAAATTGGTCGATTTTTGCGAATTACTAGCTTAGACGAATTTCCCCAGTTCTGGAACGTTTTAAAAGGGGACATGAGTGTAGTCGGCCCCCGACCCTTGGTAACAGAAGAACTGCCAAAATATGGTTATCACATTGATGAGATTTTAACAATCCGTCCAGGAATTACTGGTTTGTGGCAGGTATCTGGGCGTAATGACATTCCCTACCCTCGACGAGTCCAAATAGACCTGCATTATGTCAAATTTAGGAATTTCTGGCTTGATTTATGGATAATTTTGAAAACTGTTGATGTGGTCATTTTGCCCAAAAACAACGGGGCATACTGAGTAAATTACTTAGGGTCGATTCTGTGGGGCAGTTAATGCCCCTAAGTACTAATTGTTACCTTAAGACTAGAGTATTGCTCATCTTTGATTTGCATAATTATCTATAATTTGTTTGTGCTTTGTTCTTTTCTACTTAACTCAGGCTTTTCTGGGTATGTCTCTGTGCTTCCTTCTGCCCTGATTTGGATTGTTGCCAGAAGTCTAATACAAAATACCTATTTTATTAAGTCTTTATAAAATCAATAAATTTTTAACAAAAAAACAAAGTATACAAAAATAATCTTGATCTATTCTGGTAAAAAAATGAATATACATAATTAAGAAATCTTGAGCTATTTCAGTTTATACTTACGTGCTAAATTATTTTTTATTACGTATATTTATTTACGGAAAAAGTCTTATAACAGCAAGAACTCGTAGGTTTCCCATTAGGCAATTCAGCAATTAGTTGCTAGGTTGTATCAGATTGCCTGTAACTTTTTAATCAAGGAAAATAAGGTATATATTGAGCATGACGCAACAGAAGCGAGCTTTAATTACTGGTATTACCGGTCAAGATGGTTCATATTTAAGTGAGTTTTTGTTGGAACAAGGCTATGAGGTTCATGGCATCATTCGCCGGACTTCTACCTTCAACACAGACCGCATCGATCACATTTACGAAGACCCCCACAAAGAGGGAGTGCGGTTATTTCTTCACTACGGAGACTTGACGGATGGTACGACGTTGCGCCGCATTTTAGAAGAAGTTAAACCAGTAGAGATTTACAACCTCGGCGCTCAATCCCATGTCAGTAGTTAGCTTTGATTCACCAGAATATTACGGTGGATGCTGTAGGAATGGGTACATTGCGTCTGTTGGAAGCAATTCGAGACTACCAGCATCGTACCGGAATTCAGGTGCGATTTTACCAGGCGGGTTCTTCAGAAATGTACGGTTTAGTACAAGCAATACCTCAAAGTGAGACAACGCCCTTTTATCCCCGCAGCCCCTACGCCTGTGCGAAAGTTTATGCCCACTGGCAAACTGTAAATTATCGTGAGTCTTATGATTTGTTTGCTTGTAACGGTATACTTTTTAACCATGAGTCACCACGGCGGGGTGAAACCTTTGTAACCCGGAAAATTACTAGAGCCGTGGCTGGTATTGTTGCTGGTAAACAGAAAAAGATTTACATGGGTAATCTAGATTCCAAGCGAGATTGGGGCTATGCGAAGGATTACGTCAAAGCAATGTGGTTGATGTTGCAGAAAGATCAGCCAGACGATTACGTAATTGCTACTGGCGAAACCCACTCGGTACGGGAATTTTTGGAACTAGCATTTAATTATGTAAATCTCAATTGGCAAGATTATGTAGAGTTTGATGAGCGTTACCTCCGTCCATCGGAGGTAGATTTATTGATTGGCGATGCTACCAAAGCACGGCAGAATTTAGGTTGGACACCATCAGTGACCTTTGAAGA
Organism: Nostoc cf. commune SO-36; assembly: GCF_023734775.1. NCBI lineage: Bacteria > Bacillati > Cyanobacteriota > Cyanophyceae > Nostocales > Nostocaceae > Nostoc > Nostoc commune. Next base: position 4,074,945 of record NZ_AP025732.1, read on the forward strand.
ACTAGTTTCCCTAATGGTAGAAGCAGACTTACAAGCATTGGGTCAGACTTCACCCAATGGAAATGGTTCGCAATTTCCATTAGATATTGCAACTATTCGTCAAGAACTGGGCGCTTTGCACTTCTGATTTGCACCACAGAGGATAAAAATATGACCGCCTTAGAACTAAAAAATCAACGAATTCTCGTCACTGGTGGGTCGGGGTTTCTAGGTCGTCAGGTGATCGATCAACTGTGTATTGCAGGGGCTGATCGTGAGAAGATTACAATAGTGCGATCGCGCGATTGTGATTTGCGTGTTTGGGAAAATAGCCAACGTGCAGTTGACCAGCAAGACATCATTATTCACCTAGCAGCTCATGTCGGTGGTATCGGTCTGAACCGCGAAAAACCCGCTGAGTTGTTTTATGATAACTTGATCATGGGAACCCAGCTAATTCACGCTGCTTACCAAGCTGGAGTAGAAAAATTTGTTTGTGTTGGCACAATCTGCGCCTATCCTAAATTTACCCCAGTGCCATTCAAAGAAGATGACCTTTGGAATGGCTACCCCGAGGAAACCAACGCCCCTTACGGAATTGCAAAAAAAGCGCTTTTAGTTCAATTGCAATCTTACCGCCAGCAGTACGGTTTTAATGGGATTTACCTACTCCCAGTAAATTTATATGGCCCAGAAGATAATTTTGACCCTGGAAGTTCCCACGTTATTCCGGCATTAGTTCGCAAAGTTCACGAGGCCCAAATTAAAGCAGAAAAGCAACTGCAAGTTTGGGGTGATGGCAGTCCTACCCGTGAGTTTCTGTATTCAGAAGATGCAGCGAGGGGGATTGTTATGGGGACTCAATTCTATAATGAATCGGAACCAGTTAACTTGGGAACGGGTTATGAAATCTCCATTCTTGATTTAGTAACTCTTATCTGCGAATTAATGGAGTTTAAGGGTGAAATCGTGTGGCAAACTGACAAGCCTAATGGTCAACCCCGCCGTTGTTTAGATACTGAACGCGCCAAGCTTGCCTTTAATTTTACGGCTCAGGTGAGCTTTGAAGAAGGGCTAAAAAATACCATTGAGTGGTATCGTCAACACGCGGCATAACTATAGTATTGGTGAATGTAGAGTTATATAAGCTGGGCGATGCCCAGCTTATTTTTTTGGCGATATAAATTTTTATGGACAAAGTTAATCATCAATTAAATAAAGCAGAACTGCGCCGCACTTTACTCAAAACACGTCAATCAATGTCCGTTGGAGAATGGAGAGAAAAAAGCGATCGCATTAGCTATCATTTACAAAAATCTACTTTGTTTACCCAAGCAAAAACAATACTCGCTTATTTCAGCTTTCGCCAAGAACCCGATCTCAGTCCCCTATTTGCCAACACCAAATACCGTTGGGGATTTCCTCGCTGCGTTGATAAATCCTTATGTTGGCATATTTGGACACCTGATGATTCTGTTCAAAGCGGCGCTTATGGCATTGCTGAACCACACCCTGACGCTCCAATCTTAGATGCTGCGAAAGTAGATTTGATTCTTGTCCCCAGTGTAGCTTGCGACCATCAAGGATATCGTTTGGGTTATGGCGGCGGATATTATGATCGCTTGCTCAGTTTACCGCAGTGGCAGACAAAGCCGACTATCGGAATTGTCTTTGATTTTGCCTATTTCTCCCAAATACCGATTGAACCTTGGGATAAACCATTACAACATATTTGTACGGAAACCGGATTGACTCAAAAAGGTTGAAGGATTCAGGATAATGAAGACATCTCATCAAATGTTTTATGACTAACCCAACGTCATCTACCACTGAGCAAGAAGCAAGTAATCGACGATATTATCGCAACGAGCCTCCAAGCTCAACAAAAAAATGGCCCAGACCTCCGCCAAATTCATAGCAAAAGTCATGGACTCCTTTGGGGAGAGTTTATTATTGAACCCAATCTTCGTGAAGACCTGAAAGTAGGTTTGTTCAAAACGCCCCAAACCTATCCTGCGTGGATTCGTTTCTCTAGTGGTGGTTCACCTCAAAAGCGTGGGAAATTCCACTCCGATAGCCAACCTGATGTTCGTGGTATCGCCATCAAGGTGATGAATGTGGAAGGGCAAAAAGCCCTTGATGATGAAGAAAAAACTCAAGATTTTATACTTAACAATTATCCGATTTTCTTGACTAAAGACGTTCGTGATTATGTCGATCTTTCTCAAGCAGGTAGTGGAAAACTTAGCCCAGAACGGCTAGAAGAACTTGGTTACGCCTTTGCTATCTTGCAAAAAATTGGCAGCCACAAGGTAGGAAATCCACTTTTGATTCAATATTGGAGTATGGCTCCCTTTAAGTTTGGCGTTAGCGAAGCGGTAGCGACGTTAGGAGCGTCTCGCATTGTAAAATTGTCTGTCAAATCTCAACAGCCTGAACAACCACCGGAAACACTTCCAGAATCAGAAAATTACCTTCGAGAAACGCTGGTAAAATATCTGACTGAAGAAGGTCGAGAAGCGTCTTTTGACTTCCTAATTCAGTTTTATGTAGATGATGAAAAAACGCCAATTGAAGACCATGTTAAAGAATGGCAAGAAGCAGATTCACCATTTATTAACGTTGCAACTGTCCGCATTCCTAGTCAGAAGTTTGATTTTGAAGAACGCAAACGTTTAGATGAGGGTTCGCTATTTTCTCCTTGGCATACACTCCTAGAGCATGAGCCTGTTGGAAGTGTGAATCTCTCTCGTAAGAGGCTTTACAGCGAACTTGCAAAGTATCGACGAGAACAAATTGCCCAACGCTTGCGGGAACCACAACCTTATGTAGCGGTTGAAGATTAACTACTGTGAATTGGCTTAAAACTGCAAGATAAACTTTTGAAAGCTGTGTGTACAACATTGGGTTTTCTACCAATTAAATCTAATTAGTAAAAATTGAAATACCAAGATTACCGACTTTTAAAATAAGTCAGTAATCTTGGTTTAATGAATAAATAATTATATAACTGATGGCTGAGTACTCAAGTAATTGAATATCCGCTAAGTCAAATTGTAGGTTTACAAATAGAATAAGGTGATGGTGAAGATGTTGAGAAGGCAGGAGGCAGAAGGCAGAAGGGAAACCCCATAAATAAATTTAGGGGATTCAATAGGGACGTAGTATTTCTTGCGCTGCGCGTTTCGAAATACATATTTTTTCTTTTTTTCATAAATAAATTTAGGGGCTTTAAACCCTTTTAGCAGAGGGCAAAAATTATATTTTCTTCCTCCTGTCTTCTGCCTTCTGCCCTCTGCCTTTCTTCGGTAAAGTTTATCGCTTTAATCTAAAATTAGCATCAGGCAATAATCCAGGGCTATTTCATTCTAAACATAAAGGCTGTATGGTACAATGCAGCACTAAAAATGAAATACATCTAGTACCGTGAGCCAACCAGCAATAATTGAAGCTTTTCTTGAGCTTCAAGACCCCCGCCGCCGAGCTGGGCAACGTCATACGTTGCCATTGTGCCTAGCATTATTTACCCTTGCGTAGGCGCAGCCCGCCGTAGGCATCGCAGCGGGGAATAAAGGATTTTTAGCAATCGGAGATTGGATTGCAAGCTACCAAGAAGAATTGATAGAACTATTAAAACCTGCGAAAAATAGATTACCCTCGTATAGCACCTTACGTCGTGCCTTGTTACAGGTTAATTACGAGGAATATGGAGCGTGTCTTGCTAAGTTCTTTAATATACAACCAGTCTGCGGAGAAACCATAGGGTTAGATGGCAAAGTCATCAAAGGTTCGTATCAAATCGAAGAAGATAATCCAAATTCCGATTCTCATCCGGCAATAATGTTAGTTAGCACCTATATTGTCGAGCGTGGTTTGATTTTAGAGCCGTGGGAAGTAGATGCTAAAACCAATGAAATTAAAGCTCTACCAATTTTGATTCAAAAATTAGCTCTTCAAGGGGTAGTTTTCGCTTTTGATGCGATTAATACCCAAAAAAAACTTGTGAATTGATAATCGAAACTGGTAATGATTACATTGCTGCTCTTAAAGGCAACCAACCAACTCTGTTTAAAGATGTTAAAACAAATTTTATACCAGACTCTACTGTTTCACTAATTAATAAAGGTCATGGTCGAATCGAAAAACGTAGAGTTAGTATTTGTCAGTCGCCAAATGATATTACATTCTGGCCTGGTCTGAAAACTATCATCCGAGTCCAATCAGAACGTCAGACTATCAGGCACAATCATATTGAAGTCCAAAATGAAACACGTTATTACATATCTTCCTTAAGTACGACAGCCCAAGAGTTTAGCGAGCGCATCCGGGGATATTGGGGTGTTGAAAATAAAGTTCATTATGTTCGAGATGTAACTCAAGGAGAAGACGCTTCTAGAATTCGTACTAAACCTTTACCCCAGATTTTTGCTATCGCTCGTAATTTCACTCTGAATTTATATCGAAGTCAAATGTTTGAAAATATGGCACAAGCTCAACGATTATGTTCATTTGGGTTAGACACACTTAAGCAATTTTTTAGAATGAAATAGCCCTGGGCAATAATCTACCTCTAAATGAATGTTATAGAAGTTTTAGCTATGAAGAAAGGCAGCTACTTACCAAGAGTATTGAGACATTTATTAATTCAGGTTGACCTATTAAATAATGGATTAAAAAATCTCTTAGTCAAAAATTAATATTTACAAAAATCGGAATTTATTAATCAAATGCTGAACTGTAAAAAATCACGATCGCAGGTTTTACTAATGTATGTGCTGTTGGGAGCGATCGCACTGTTGATGCTCTTTCCCTTACTATGGCTAATTAGTACAGCCTTGAAGTCACCGACGGAAAACATTTTTCAGACGCCGCCACAGTTGTTACCCAGTCAACCAACATTAAATAACTTCTTTAGTGTGTGGAACTCTCTACCTTTTGGACAATACCTGTATAACAGTACTTTGGTATCAGTGCTGACTGTGGCTTTAAATCTACTGTTTTGCGCCTTGGCTGCCTATCCGTTGGCAAGATTGTCCTTTGTGGGGCGAGACGGGATTTTTGTAGCGATCGTCTCGACGATTATGATTCCCTTTCAAATCGTAATGATTCCTCTGTATATTTTGACAGTCCAGTTAGGTTTGAGAAACACTTATTTAGGGATGATTTTTCCGAGTTTAGCTTCTGCCTTTGGCATTTTTCTATTGCGCCAAGCTTTCATGAGTGTCCCCAAAGAAATAGAAGAAGCCGCCCGGATGGATGGCAGCTCAGAATTAGGATTATGGTGGCATATTATGTTACCAGCAGTTCGCCCAGCACTGGTAACTTTAGCTATTTTCGTATTCATTGGTGCTTGGAGTGACTTTTTGTGGCCTTTAATTGTCATCCAAGACGAAAATTTATACACTCTTCCGTTGGGAGTTGCCAAGTTAGCAGGGACATTTTCTCTTGACTGGCGGTTGGTAGCTGCTGGTTCAGTAATTGCGATCGCGCCAGTATTATTATTATTTCTATTTTTACAACGTTACATTGTACCCACTGAAACTGGTAGCGGCGTTAAAGGATAAAAATCTTTCTCTATGCCCCAATTTAATAAGCACCAGTCTTTTTGAATACCACCCAAATAGTTTTAATAATCAGAACCAAGTCATAAATTACAGACCACTTGCGTTGATAATCTATATCCATCTTGACAATAGTTTCAAAGTCTGTAATCGTTGAACGCCCATTAGCCTGCCATTCTCCAGTAATACCGGGTTTGACTCGCAATCTATCCCAGTGGTGTGGATCGTAATGACTGACTTCATCAGGAGTAGGAGGACGAGTACCAACTAAACTCATGTCTCCTAACAAAACATTCCAAAATTGAGGTAATTCGTCTAAGCTAGTACGCCGCAAAAATTTACCTACGGGAGTAATACGAGGATCGTCAACAGATTTAAAAATATGGCCTTTTGCTTGATTTTGAACCAAATGCTTGAGTTTATCAGCATCAACGATCATCGAGCGAAATTTCCACATCCGGAAAGTTTTTCCATTCAAACCACAGCGAATTTGAGAATAAAATATTGGATTTGGCTCATAAATAAAAGTAGCAATTGCTACGGGAATTGCTACTATAAATGTGATTATTAACCCCACAATAGCTCCCATAATGTCAATTAATCGTTTTCTGACGCTTAATGTTGAAGGGTGTGAAGGCTTTTGCGAAGAATTAACTGAATAAAGATAAAGATTACTCACGAGGGCTAACTTATTTTATTACAGGAATTTTTGCATCATCAGTAGTGTAGACATAGACATGATTTTACAAACGATTTATCGAACAGAATTCAGGAGTCAGGAGTCAGGAGTCAGAATTCAGAATGAATTCTGTACGACTGGCGGATAGCGCAGCGTATACCCTTCGGGATGCTTCGCTTAGAGCGAGTACTCGATAGCGTAGCGTTAGCGAGTATTCGAGCGTCGCGTCTGAATAATCGGGTTTAAGACCCCCACCAAATTGAAAATTTGGTGGTCTTCAATCAGTCGGGGATTCAGACCCGCGACTGATTGATTCTGACTCCTGAATTCTGACTTCTGAATTCTTCTTAAAACTGTTTTTGTTACTACTACCGATTGGTACTGTACATAAAATTGAAACACTAAAAAAATCAAAAATTTAAATTTTACAGAATCTTTAAATTACACTGATAAATTGTGAATCTACAGTATTTTTTCCATAAAATAAAAAATATACTACTATACGTAGATGTCCCAAAAATTACTTTAATAAAATATTAGTAGTACTTACAAAATTCCAAATGCTGACAACGTAAGCATTTGGAATTTTCAGTAGTATTCTTATTTCTAGCGTTATGTACTAGTTTCAACGGTCAACCTCTAAGGCGAAATTCACCGTATATGGTTCCTCCAGCGATTGCTGATTACTAGCTTTGATCGCATCTAGATAGCGGCGCAAAGATAATAGTTGTTGGGTATTGGGACGATAAGTGAGACTCCCTTGTTTTTCAAAAAGAGGTGCCGTAGCGATCGCTTGATAGTCTGGATTGTCTTGTGAACTCTGGGTAAGCCAAGTTGAATCTGTAACTGAAGGTATCAAACCCGAAGGTAGTTCACCTTCCAAAAAAGCCAGCAGTCGTTGCTGACAAGTGCGAGTATTGATCCCACGACCCTCAAATAACTGGGTAATTTCACCAAAAGATACGGATCGGTCTGGTAGCAGTCGCAGCAATTCTGTAAAGAGAAAATAATCAGTATATTGTTGCCTAGGTATATCTAAAATTTGGGGATGCAGAGGTAGCATCGCCAAACCGTAAGCAACCCGACTGCAATTAGGAGCGCCGTTTTCGCCGAGGTATAAATCTTGAATAATCTTAGCGCTGGGGAGTTTTTGGCGTAACCAACGGTTCACCGTCCCGACACAAGCCACCCCACCAGTGAGAATAGCTTGATTAATGGCTTCTGTAGGGATACCACGAGCTACCAATAACTTGTTAAGTTCTCGGTTCAGGCGGCGCACAAAGGGGATAAATACCTGGCTTTCTAAGTCTCGTCGCTGCAAAATCCATCGCTGATCGGCTAATTCCAGAGTAAAAGAGTCTTGGTGTTGCAAAATCAGCTTTAGTGCTAATGCCGCATCTAATACTGCCTGTCCCAGTAAAGAACTTTCTAGACGCTGCTGGAGGCGAATACGAGCGGTAATATCTGGTTCTCCGACTCTGGGTAGTTCTAATTCTTCCAACCCTAAACTCTGCCAGTGCATTTGGTCTAAACCGGGAATTGACGGTTGCCATTGCCAAGGATTGCTGGCGGTAGTTTTGCCGTCGCTTGGTGTTTCTGAGCGTGATTGTCGAGATTTCGGTGGCAATAGCAGATGGCAAATAATATCTTGTTCAATTCCCTTGCCAGCATAAGCAAAACTGTGGAGCATGAAATCATTGTATGTCAATTGCGTCAAGCTTTCTGGTACATTCACCAACAACATTTCTGTGGCAGTTGTCCCAATGTTAATTACAAGGGTGTTGCCAACAATGGGATGTTCGCTGGTTTTTGCTGGATAAGAACCTTGAGCATCGCTTAATTTTACTTGCTCACCGTTAGCAGCATCGAGTTCTGGGAGTAGACTAGCGATCGCTTCTTCGACAAAAAAGACTTGCTGCGGATGTTGGATCAGCTTGCTAGTGAGTAAAGCTTCCCGCACGTTAAAGCGGTATTGTTCCGACCAGTTAGATGGACAGGTGCAAATTACACCAGCAATATTATTGATAATTTGGGGAAAATTTTGTTCGCTGATGCCAACAGCAGCAGCCATTAAACTGGGGGTGGTAGAAGTTTTTTCGGATTTGAGGGTTAATAGTAGCTTAGAGAGCGATCGCACTACCCAAATCAAAGGCCCTGCCGAAAATTCATTAATTGCAAAACAGGTTCCCATTTCTGTCGTTCACTCTTGTAGGGAATGGCTACTTGTAAATAAGGCTTCAGCTGCGCCGAGTAGAGATTATTTATCGTCGGATCTGCCGTTGATCTCGGTGTTGCAGGAGTGGTAGCCGAGCGATCGCTACCTTTATCTTGAGCAACAGCCGCAGGTGCTGTTTGCTCATGTGCTTCGATACTTTCATTTTCACCGTGGGGTATAGAAGCTGTAGGTAGATAAACCTCTGTTGGTAAACGAAATGATTGCTGGAAGGAACTTGTTTCCGGTGGATTTTCTGCTGACCAGTAGATAGGATGTACAACAAAAGTCGAGCGATTTAATAATGCGGCAGAAATTCCTGTTGTACCTAAATCAATTCCTAAATACCAAACTGATTCTTTAAAATCGGACGAAACTTCTGGATTATTTATGGAGTGAGAAATTGAAGGCAAAGAACTGTCTTGAAGCGGAGTTGTGACTTCCTCTTCTTTGTCAGTTTCTACCTGGGGAGCTTCTAAACTAACGAAAGCAGCAGCTGAGGTATCTTCTATTAATTGGAGACTTTCAGAGGAAGTTGTGGGGATTGTGTCTTGAGTTTTATCAATTAGTCCCGCGAAAATATCCAAGTTGGTAGCTGGTTGCGACTCAGAATTTAGCTGCTGATCAAAATTAGCCAAATCGCGATCTAATTGCTGCAACTGTTCTTCATCTAGGGAAATATCAGGTACTACTGGAGACTGGTTTGACTCAACAGAAAGCAAGTTTTCTTCTGGTGAAGCAGCAATGTAGCTATCTGAAGAAAGTTCTTGCTGATCATTGTTAATTAATACTTCCGATGTAGCGATTTCGGTAGGCTTCTCTACAAGACCCTGCGTGTAGCTTGCTTCCTCATAGGGGTATGCCAACGCAATTGCTGCTACTTCTGGAGTAACTTGTGCTGGACTTGTGACATCCTCCGCAAAAGATGATATATCCAGCCCTTGCTCATCACTACCTGTATCAGGCAATAAGTCAGTTAGGTTATTAATTGTATCAACATTAGGTGGCTGAGTGTCGGCTTCTACCGGGAAACTCTCTGTTTGTGGAGTAGAAAGGCTAAGAGGTGAGTCTAAGTCAGTATCCTCTGCAAAAAAGAGTTCTTCCTGTGGCTCTAATGAATCCGTGGTTTCTCCTAAAGTCTCTTGGGTTGATAAACTTGTATCTGGTGCTGCGATCGCAGAATCGACCGTTGGGGTAACAGGTGGGGCTTCAGCGATGTTTAACGGTGATGAAGAAACTGTGGATAAGTCATTTGTGGCAACATCGAGATTTGGATTATTAACATCACCAGCACCAAACAAACTGGCGTAAAGTTGGTCTACTTCATCACCAATTAAGGCAGAAATATCTTCCGGTAATTCGGTCAAGGTTTCAGAAGATTCAGACGAGTCTAAACCAAGCTGCAACATTGCTGCATCTAAATCCTCTGTGAGGGTAGTCTCCTGTTGCTCAAAATTAATAGTGAGTGGAGATGAAATTTCTGGCTGTATAATCTCCAAAGGTTGGGGTGCAACTTCAACAGCAATCTCGGCTGTTTCAGGCGATGATGCTAGTGTTTCAGATTCTATCCCCAAGAAAGATGGCTGGGAACTAGGGGGTTCTTGCTGCAAATACTGGGTGAAATTGTTCACAAAGCTGGTCATCAGCTGTTCACCTTGCATCCCCTGGCTATGCATTCTTGCCAGTGCTTGCGACAAGGATTCGTAATAAGTATTAATATTGCGCTGTAGTGCGTCAAATACTACATTTACCGTGCCATCTAGTGATAATAGGCGTTGATCCAACTCCCTGGCCAACTGTGTTAACTGCTCTAGACGCTCTGGGGATTCTAACAAAGGTTGAGTTGCAGATGCCTGATTAATTCCTCCTGAAGAACTAGAGGTATTTTCTCCCGTCTGTCCGATCAATGGCGTTAAAGTTGGTACTAGGCGACTCATGAGTACCTGTAAAAACTCGGTAATCATTTGCTCCTGGTTTGTCAACTGCTGCGCTAAGGAGTAGTTTTGCAAACGCTTTTGTTCTAGCTGGCGAATTTCCTGTATGAGAGTGGTTCGCTCTTGCAAGAGCAATTCTAATTCCGATCGCAACGGCTGAATCAATCTCGAAAATTCATTTTTTAATTCTCCTGTACTAACAGTACTCTCTTCCTGGGTGGGTTCTAGCGGCAGTAGTGGATACTGGTTATTGCCGCGATCAATAAATTTTGTTAACAAAGGCGAACGCGGTTCTTCAAAAGACTGATTTGGGATGCCGCTTTCTAATGCTTCTTTTTCTTGTAATTTCACTAAGAAGCCGCGAATTCGTTCTAAAACTTCTTTAGGCTCTTGCGCCTGACCAGACAGAAATCTAGACAGGCGCTTGCCACCGCTAGCAAGTAAGTTGTCAATGTCTGCGATCAGCTTGGAAATTTCGTCTGTACTAAAAGTCACTTTTATTACCTTATCTAAAAATTTATGCCAATTAATGTGACAATTACTTTACAATCACCGTCTCCCTAAGGGGAAGCAAGCTACGCGCCGCGTCGACCAGAGGAGAGGTTTTGAGTAGTAAAAGCCAAGTTTGGACTTGTGACTGTCATTATGTTATGGATTACTGAGAGCCGTGGCAATCTTCAGTCAGCATTTGTGTGAAAAGCTTATTTTTGCAGGTTATCAAGAAAGGTAGCGAACCCAGAAGCAAGCTAGGCATAACAACTCTTAGAAATGCTATGCCGAATGTCTCTCGTAGAGAAGACTTTACGCTGCGCTATCTGCCTTTCTTGGTAAAAATTGTTTAGAAAGACCTTCTGGTCGCTTTCTTATGTAGCATAGTTTAGTGTTCTCTTTGAAAGGGAGCTGTGCTTTGATAGCTTAGGCTAAAAATGGCGCCCTTGTTTGTTGTGTGTATATAGCAGCTTGAATTAAAGATGTCGTAATGGAAGACAGATATAGCTTGCAAGCACAGGCTAATCCCTGGATGATCACCTCCGCTCCCTTTTTTCAAGGGTTGCCAGAAACTGCTGTAGAATTAGCCCTTGTCCATCTTGTTACCCGTACCCACCCAGCCAATCAGGTAATTCTACTGGAAAATGACTGGGGCGGTTCTGTGTACTTTATTATGGATGGATGGGTAAAAATTCGTACCTATAATCTGGAAGGAAAAGAGGTAACGCTGAATATTCTTGGCAAAGGGGAATTGTTTGGTGAAATGGCCGCGCTAGATGAAGTACCTAGATCCACAGATGTGATTACCTTGGCCCCAACAATAATTGGGAGTATGCCTGCTCAAGATTTTGTCAAGCTACTTCAGGTAGAACCCTTGGCAGGAGTTCGATTAGCGCAACTAATGGCACGACGTTTGCGGCAAGTAAATCGCCGATTGCGGTTGCGGGAATCTGATAGCCAGTCAAGAGTAGCAGATACTTTGCTATTTTTGGCAGAAGGACAAGGAAAAAAAGGGCAGACAGGAACTGAAATCCCTAATTTACCTCATCGTGAATTAAGCAGTTTGAGCGGACTGGCGCGGGAAACGGTGACACGAGTATTGACAAGGCTAGAAAAAAAAGGCTTGATTAAACGGGATCAAGACACTATTTGTGTTCCCGATTTGTCAGCCTTAGAAAGAATGATCGTTTAACAGATCGCGGCCTTTGCTTCCCCAACTTCTCTACGAAAGGCTACGTAAAAAGCTAAGAAAAGTTGGTGAGGAATGAGCGCTTCGGAACTGAGTACTGGGTACTGGGTACTGGGGAAGAAATTCTTTTAAGATTTGGTTGGGGTATAAATTCCCATCCAGATTTTGCCAATGTCCAGTAAAATCAGCCCCCAATCTCGAATTCCCAGTTTAAGAACTTATCAGATATGAGTATTTTAGATTCTCTGCCAGATGAGCCGGAGGAAGATCCATCCCCTGAGTCTCCAATTCCTCAGAATCATTGGTTAGACAAAGAACAGCAATTAATGCCTCCTCAACTCAAGGCTGATGCGCCCTTGAGAATGGTGGAAACGGCATTTTTAGCAAGTACCGCTAGCTTAATTTGGTTTATTAATTTTTACTTTCCTTTGGGCCCAGTTTTACGGATATTTTTTCCAGTGCCGATCGCTCTAGTTTATCTGCGTTGGGGCAAACGTGCGGCGTGGATGGCAGCACTTACTTGCGGGTTGCTGCTGACTGTATTGATGGGGCCAGCCCGTAGTTTACTGTTTGTCATGCCCTACGGGTTCATGGGCGTGCTTTTGGGAGCAACATGGTATCGCCGTCGTGTTCCCTGGATTGTTTCTATCAGCTTGGGTACGTTGTTGGGTACTTTGGGAGTATTTTTTAGGCTGTGGCTGTTGTCTGTTTTGTCAGGTGAAGACTTGTGGATTTATGTAATTACCCAGGTGACTGAGTTCATTGAGTGGGCATTTTTGAAGTTGAGTTTGTTGACGACTCCCAGTGTTTTTTTTGATTCAAGTGGGAGCGATCGCTTTAATTTTACTCAACAATTTTATCTACCTTTTTGTGGTACACCTGGCAGCGTGGTTCCTTTTTGAACGTCTCGGCAACCCCATTCCCCGTCCCCCACGCTGGGTACAAGTCCTGATGGATTATGACGGATAGTTATTTGTCATTTGTCATTTGTCATTTGTTATTTGTCATTGGTTAAATGATAAGTCCTAACTAATCCCCAATGCCCCATGCCCAATGCCCAAATTCGTATTTATACCCAAAAAGAACAAGGTGAAGAATGGCTGCGACGCTATCGTGGTTGTCTACCTGTATTTGCCTGTGTTTTAGGATTTACTGAAACTGGTTTAATTCCAGGGATTTCCGCAGCTGGACGCACTCCAGAGGATCGGAAATATACTGCTTGTGCCGATGCCGAGTTTTTGTATTATGGCGCAAAACATAAAGCTCAATATCCCCTACCGCCATTAGCGGCTGGCGCTTCACCTGTGCTGATTTCTCGTGCTGTCTTTGAGTCATTAAAGATACCAGTTCATTTGTTTAATGCTGGTTTACCGCAGCCTCCTGCTGTACCAGTAGTTGATTTAGGTGGCGCTCCAGCTAAGTGTTTAAGTGGAGGTGCTGCTATGGAAATCGCAACGGTACAGCACTTGCTTGAACAAGGGCTACTTTGGGGAGAACGCCTTGCTGCCAATATCCAACAGGGGTATCTGATTATCGGTGAGTGCGTCGTTGGAGGTACTACAACTGCCCTGGCAATCTTAACTGGTTTAGGTATAGAAGCTGCCGGAAAAGTTAACAGTAGTCACCCTGTTTGTAACCATGAGCAAAAGTGGGCACTAGTCCAAACTGGGTTGGAGAAGATGAGGGGGGGCAGGGGGCAGGGGGCCAGGGGGAGCAGGGGGAGCAGGGGAAGAAAATTTTACGTCCTCGTCATCCTCCTCATCTTCCTCAGTTAACCCTTTACAACTTGTTGCTGCTGTGGGTGATCCCATGCAAGTAGTGGTAGCTGGAATGGCGATCGCTGCTAGCCGTAGTTGTGGTGTAATGCTTGCTGGTGGGACGCAAATGCTGGCGGTTTATGCGCTAATGAGTGCGATCGCCCAAGCTTACGCCTTATCATGGCAACCAGAAGAAGTAGTTGTAGGCACAACCCGTTGGGTGGCAGAAGACCCTACTGGCGCTACAGTTGACTTAGCCCTCAATTTAGGAAAAGGCAGCTTAACTCATAGTGGAAGAATCCCTCCTCTATTAGCAACTCATCTAAGTTTTGCTGATTCTCGTTATCCCCAACTGAGAGCTTATGAGCAAGGTTTTGTGAAAGAGGGTATTGGTGCTGGAGCCGCTTGCATAGCCGCCCATCTTAGCCAAGATTGGCAGCAACACCAACTTTTGGCAGCTATTGAAGCCCAACTAGAAAGCCTAATACCAATTTAAATCAATTCGCAATTCGCAATTCGCAATTCGCAATTACGTGTTGTAACGGGGATTTAGACCCCGCCACAACACTTGCGGCTTGATAAAAGCCGGGGATTTAAATCCCTGCACTTTGTTAAATAAAGAATGCGACAAATAGACCATTTGTAGAGACGCGATTCATCGCGTCTTTACCCAAAGATGTGTTGCAATCATTAATTGAATTGGTATAAGTACAGCATTCAAATAGGTTCATCACAAGTCGATGCAATCAAGTTGCAGGTCGATGCAATCAAGTTGTAGGTCGATGCAATCAAGTTGCAAGTCAAAAGGCTTGTGTGTACACCGTAGCTTTTTAGGAGAGAAGCCAAGGTTTATTGGATGCAAACGAGAACCGCTATAAACATAGTATTTTAAAATCAAATTCTTATTATTTCGTTACAATCTGCTTATGCGTTAGGCATTCAAGAGTTATCAGCCATGAAATTGATTTCCGAACCACCGATTCCTGTAAAAATTCAAAAGATGAAGGAACGGGTGCGGTGGATGCATCCAAGTTTTGTGCAACGGGGAATTGACCAAACCAGTATAGTTATTGACGATGGCAAGCAGGATAGTCCAGAGTTTTCCTTCATGGTTATTGGTGATTCTGGCACTAAATCCCATTCTCGCCACCACCCCCAACGAAAAGTTGCCGAATTGATGCTTCCTCACCGCGACGATTGCAGTTTTGTGTTGCACACGGCCGATGTGATTTATGTGGTGGGTTCGCAAGAGTATTATTCAACAAACTTTATTGAGCCTTATCGGGAATTTCTTGTCGGTGGCGATAACCCGAAAAGCATTCCTTATGACCGCATGGTGTTTAATCTGCCGTTTTTGCCAGTACTTGGTAATCATGATTATTACGATGTGCCATTGATGTACCGTTTATTTACTGGAACAACATCGTCACTACGTCGCCTGTTCCGCTACAAAGATATTGAGATTGGCTGGCATGGATCATACCAAGGTAATGCTTACGCACGGGCATTTATGGACTATACAGGGGCGATCGCTTCCCACAAGAGTTAGAACGTCATTTAGATCGGCACTATACTGCTAAGACCGACACAGGGCGCTGTTTGCGTTATGAACCTGGACAGTTTACCCGCTTACCCAATCGCTATTACACCTTTCGTTACGGCGGGATAGATTTTTTCGCACTGGATTCTAATACCTTTAATACACCGTCACCCTTGCCTGAAACTCAAGAGGGGGAAATTTACCGCCAGGAATTGCAAAAGCGTCGCCATGAAATCGATCGAGAAGAATTGCAGATTTTGAAAATATGCGATGGACTCAACCCAGATAAACCCACCGAAGCGGAACAACTCGATGAACTTAGCGCCAAATTAGACCAAATAAATGAGATCAAAATCGACATTGAGAAACAACTAGCATCTCAGAAAATGCCTGCGATCGACTTTGAACAACTTGAATGGTTGCGAAGCAGACTAATTGAATCTTGGAACACCTCAGAAGTGCGCGGACGCGTAATCTTTTTCCACCATCCCCCCTACGTCACAGAAGCTACCAAATGGAATCAGGCACAAACCTTGGCGGTTCGCCACCGCTTGCGCTGGGTGTTTGAACGAGTGGCAGAAACTCTTGGTTCTCTAATTAAAGAACGTCCCATAGTTGATTTGATTTTAAATGGTCACGCTCACTGTTTGGAGCATCTTTGCACAACTGATACCGGATTTGCTGACTCTCACATTAACTGCATTATCTCTGGTGGTAGTGGTCATCGTCCCCGTTATCAAAGGCGAGAGGGGACTGAATTGATGGAAACTTTTGCAGAAATTGCAGGTAAAACCACTCGAAAAGTTGCGGATTCAACGCTTTTTGTGGGGCGTCATGACTACAATTCCCAAAACCGACTACCTTACTCATGCGTGCGGATTGATGTTCTTGATGGTTGTCCGCCCAAGTTTATTATCAGACCACTAATTACTGAACGGGTTGAAGAAGAGTGGCATAATAGCGAACTTGAATCTTTTGTAATTTAAACGCGAATATATCCTAGTCTGGAATAGAGTTTTGATAATTTCAAATTATGGCAGGACACAGTAAATGGGCAAATATTAAGCGCCAAAAAGCCGTAGTAGATGCAAAAAAGGGAAAAACCTTTACTCAGTTATCCAGGGCGATTATCGTTGCTGCTAGAAGCGGAGTACCAGATCCGGCGCTGAATTTTCAACTTCGCACGGCAATTGACAAGGCAAAGGCTGCGAGTATCCCCAATGATAATATTGAACGAGCGATCGCTAAAGGTGCAGGTACTTTTGGCGGTGATAATGCTACCTTTGAAGCGATTCGCTACGAAGGTTACGGCCCCGGTGGTGTAGCGATTTTAATTGAAGCCCTCACAGATAATCGCAATCGCACGGCTGCTGACTTGCGTGTAGCTTTTAGCAAGAATGGTGGCAATCTTGGCGAAGTAGGTTGCGTTAGTTGGATGTTTTGACCAAAAAGGCGTTTGTGTAGTGCAGGATGTGGTTAACGAAGAACAGCTTTTAGAAGCATCCCTCGAAGGCGATGCCCAGTCTTATGAGATGACTGAAGATGAGATGGCTGAGGTATTTACTGACATTGGCAATTTAGAAACCCTTAGCCAGACACTCAAAGAGCAAGGTATTAAGGTAATTGATGCCGAATTGCGCTGGATTCCCAGTAATAGTGTAGAAGTTACCGAACCGGATCAGGCGCGATCGCTTTTCAAGCTAATTGATACTCTAGAAAGTTTGGATGATGTACAAAACGTCACAGCTAACTTTGAAATATCAGAAGAATTGATGACTTTGAGTATTTCTTAATCAAAATTAACGCAGGTATCATAGCCAAATATAGCGATTTTCATTTGAATGAGGCACAGGGTAGGTTAGCACTAAAACTTTTCAAAAATCCTCTAGGTTCTATCTCAATACGGTTCAGTTAAGGCTAAAACTCTGTTATCAAATTCAACTTTTTAACGAACCGCCAAGGCGCAGAGGACGCAGAGAGAAGAATGAGAAGGAAAAAATTGCTTAACTAACTGTATTGGGTTCTATCTGTATTTTATAGATATAAAATTAGACATGAAAGATTCATATCAATTACAAACTGATGACATATAGCTATTGGATAGTTAGATTGTTGATTACCTGATGAGGATTTCTAAGTGAATAAATTCGCTAAAGCTTTACTTTTGGCTTTGATTTTTGCTGCACCTCTAAGCGCTTTTGCATCTGAAGCTCAAGCTAAAACTGTCTATACTCATAACGTCGTAAAAAGTGCTAAAGTTCATCAGAATAAACATTATAAACATCACAAAAATCACAAGCATCATGCTAAAAATGTAGCTGTTAAAGCTCATAAATAGTTACTATTACTTGCAAAAGTTCTTAGTAACTCTCTAATCAAGTTGAGGATTTGGAGAGAAGTCCGAACGCCGGCTTCCAGCGTTCAGACTTCGACAATTTGGAATTAGAGCGTATTTCTACACAGGAGCAAGCTAGACGTAGCGTCTCATAGAGAAGCGATAATTAGATATTAAGCTTCTGGAATTTCTTTACCAACAACTTGTGATTTAAGAGTGGTGATTTCACTAGTTAACTCTTTCCTTGTTGAGGCTTTGAGTAAATAGCGGTAAACAAACCACGCAGAGTAGCCAATACCAATCAACTCAAAAGTAGGTGCTACCAAGGGAATATCATTCAAAGCATCTAATATTGCCAAGAGTACTTTAACCCCAACAATAGACCCCACAATTAAACCAAGTGTTACTAGGGGTTGCTTATATTGATTAAAAAAGCTTCCTAGATATTCTGGTAATGTTGCTAAAAACGTAGAAACTTGCTCTCCGTATTTTAGCCATTCGTCCTGAGACTGTGCAGGAGGCTGAAGTTTTGTGATGGTTCCCGTCTGGTTGTTGATTTCTGCCACTGTAGCCTCTTTGGATGCGGTTTCGGTAAATTCTTGTTCTGGCATTTTCACTCCCATTAATTTGACAGTTGAGTTTTTCTAATCTGGATAATTACAACCAAAAGGCTGTTGATTAGGTAATGCACAAGTGCATCAGTTCAATTGGGCTAAGGACACAAAAAGGTTATCGTGTCCTATAACCATAATTGCCTCGTAATAGCTACTGCATCAACTACAAGGTAGACAGTCAGTAGGAGGATAGAACTCAGAATGCAGCAAGATGTATTATAATCAACTTCCTGAGTTCTATTTTTGGAATCATCTGGAATCCTCAGGTTGTGATTATCCCATTCCGTGTCATTTGCTCATAATCGTACTAAATCTAAGTACAAATCATGCAAAAATATGTCTAGCTCTCATTTATATAAGGCTAGAAGCCGATTTTATCTGATATTAGAGTAATTTTCAGCCGCGATCGCCAATTAAACCATTCGTAATTGATATTAGTACGTAATAAAAGTTTTTATGTATTCATATAAACTAGACTTTTAACTTATTTTATGATATGAACGCTTGGGAGATGAGGGAAAAGTAATCAATACCCAATGCCCTATACCCCATACCCAACAAATGAGCAAACCTTTTGTTCTTTCCTGATTATATTACTTTTATAAGGAAGCATTAAGGTAGAGTAGTGGCGTACCTGATGGCAAGAATGCTATCAAGCGCATATTGAGGAAAATACTGTAGTAAGGAGAAGGCGGGACTTGAATGCAAGAAGTTATTCGTTGCTGCTGAAAAAAGTGAATCCTGTTCCCTAGCAGTAATTTTACTTATAGTTAGTGTAAGAAAAAACGCTGCCATAGCATAGGGCTATACTAATTATCTAATAAGCAATGATTTGCTCTTGCTATAAAACAAGATAATGTAGATGTTAATCACCAATTGAAGTGTTTCCACAAGTTAGGCTAATTTGATTATTTTTGCGGGAAGGCAAGGAGGTTTGAGAAATGCCAACTCAAAAGCCAACCCCTATTGACAGCAGTTCAGAAAGCAAAAAAGTGTCAGCCGAAGAGCCATCGACAGACGAACTACCGACTATAGAATTTCCCTCAAGAGGGAAGCTCAAAGCCAGTTCTTGGCGCATCCATCAAAAAATTGGCTATGGATACTTTGTAGCTATTGGAATTGGCTTTTTTGGCTCATTGACTGGCTTAGTGATCGCTAATTACTACCGGGGAAGGGAAGTCAGACAGTTCAATCAAGCTTATGAACAAGGACAATTACTCAGTAATTATAGAGATGCAGTAGTAGGGGCACAATTGCATAGCTCTAACCTTGTTGCTGTATTAGAAAATTCACAACAACTACAAAGCAAAAAAGCCGATTTTCTGAAGAATGTTGAAAAAGCCCAGCAATTAGAGTCAAAAATTGCCGGATTTATCGACAGTAAGCCTAAAAGACTAGCGGCAACAAGTTCGACTTTACAGACCTTATTGCTGAATTACAAGAATAATTTAAAAGCCTACGTTGAGCAAATCGAGGTTGTCTTACAAAAAATTGACTCCCAACCAGCGCAGCCTCAGCAAATTTCTGCTGCCCGATCGCAGTTATTAACAATAATGCGTGGTGAAACAGCTATAAGGCTAGAACAGCTTTCGCAAAACTTGGCCAACATCCTGCAAACTGCTGAAGATCAAGAGCAAGAAAGGCAAAAAGCCGTTGAGCAAGCAAAAGTAGTTGAGCGCTTCATCGTGATTTTGAGTATGCTGGTTTCGGTAGCGATCGCAGCCATTGTAGCTTGGCGTACCAGTCGAGCGATCGCGGAACCAGTGATCACTGTCACCCAAGTGGCTGAACAAGTGGCGCGGAAACATAATTTTGATTTGCGAGCGCCTGTTACTACTGAAGATGAAATTGGCCTACTCGCCAAATCTTTAAATCGTCTGATTGAGCGAGTATCCGAGCGAACCAAAGAACTACAGCAAGCTAAAGAGTTAGCTGAAGCTGCTAGCAAAGCAAAAAGCGTATTTTTAGCCAATGTCAGCCACGAATTACGCACACCACTAAATGCTGTCATTGGCTTGAGCCAACTACTAGAAGACGACGCTACCGATCTTGGTTTATCGGCAGACTTTATCACAGACTTAGAAACAATTAACGCTGCTGGTAAACATCTACTGCACTTGATTAACGAAATTCTCGACTTGTCAAAAATTGAAGCCGGGAAAATGACTCTCTATCCAGAGACATTCGAGATTGCAAATCTGATTCATAACATTGTCCTCACAGTCAAATCAGCGATCGAAAAAAATGCCAATGTTTTAGAAGTGCATTTTGATGAACAACTTGGAACAATGTACGCCGATCAAACTAGGATGCGGCAGGTATTATTAAACTTATTGAGCAACGCCAGTAAATTCACTACAAACGGCAAGGTGACGCTGACAGTCAAAAGAGAAAAGGATGAATTACGACTAGATGCTCCTTTGGGGATGATTACTTTTACCGTTACCGACACAGGTATCGGTATGTCTAATCGTCAACAGCAGCAGTTATTTCAACCTTTTACCCAAGGAGATACTTCGACTACGAAAAAGTATGGAGGTACGGGACTGGGATTAGCAATTAGCCGCCACTTTTGTCAGATGATGGGTGGTGAAATTATTGTCAAAAGTCAGCCAGGAGTTGGCTCTACTTTTACTATTCGTCTGCCAATGACTGTACAGGATTGAATGGGAATTGAGAATTAGGAATTGGGAATTGGGAATTGGGGAAAGACTTATTGTAAGTTTTAAACTTTTGTCCCCTTGTCCCTTTGTCCCCTTGTCCCCTTGTCCCCCTGCCCCCTCATCTCCCAAACTAAGTAATAATATTTACCCTTCCAGTATCCAAGTCGTAACGACCGCCCACAATTCTCAATTTACCTGACTCCACCTGCTCAGTTAAAAGCTTTGATTTGTGCAAACGTTCAATCTGATATTGCACATTTGCCACCACACCATTTTCAACCGCATCACCAGGCTGATCTTTGACTTTTTTCAGTGCTGGCTTAATTGCCTGAACAAAAGTACTAATATCACCAGGTAACGATTCCTTTTTTACAGCTGCGGTTACAGCCCCACAACGCTCATGACCCATCACCATCAGCAGTGGAGAGCCTAACAAGACAACGGCATATTCAATACTACCGATCGCTTCATGTGTGGCAATATTTCCGGCAATCCGAACATCAAAAATATCCCCAATGCCTTGATCAAAAACAATTTCTGCGGGTACTCGTGAATCAGCACAACTAAGAATAGTTGCAAATGGATGTTGAACTTGAGCAACTTCCTGCAACCGTAGCGCTGATTGATCGGGGTGTTGGAGGTGATGATCGATAAATCGCTGATTTCCCTCCATCAGCTTTTGTAAGGCGGCATCAGGAGTAAGAGATTGAGTGGGGGCTGGGTGTGCTTCGTCAGCTTTAGCCTGTTCTACCCGCCAGAGTAAATCACTGGCAGTTATCGCCATTCCAAATGCCCCGGTGATTCCCAACTTTAAAAAGTTACGACGTTCCATGAAATGCTTCATTGAATTTACAACTCTCTTACATCGAAGCAACACATCTGACAGAGCGAATTTCCATTACATCGGAAACGTAGCAAGTACCACCAAACTTGTTGAGAAGTGGTTTGATATTTTCTACAACACGCTTGAGTTGTTCTGGCATACAAAACGCGAGGATGTAAACATTATCAAGCATGGTCATGTCTAAATCTTCTGTCGTTCCTCGTAATCCTTTGCCAGCAACATTTCGGATTACGGCATGGCTATGTACACCAGACTTGTCTAAATTATCTAAAATTTTGGCAAGTTCAAAGGAGTTAGCAATAATTTCTATCTTTTTAACTACGTGCATATTATTAGCTCCAAAATAGGTTAATTCCGTAGAGATATAACGGAATTCCCACAATAATATTGAACGGAAATGTCACCGCTAGAGCGGTAGAAACATACAGGCTAGGATTTGCTTCTGGAACAGTCATCCGCATAGCTGCTGGGACAGCAATATAAGAAGCACTGGCACACAATACAGCGAATAATAGCGAATCTCCGCGAGGCATACCGATCAATTTGGCGATCGCTAACCCAATACCTGCATTGAGTATAGGAATTAGTATGGCAAATAAAATTAGGAAAACTCCGGTTTTTTGCAAGTCTTTAATTCTTCTCGCAGCCACCAATCCCATGTCAAGTAAAAAGAAGGTGAGAACGCCATAGAATAACCCTTGAGTAAAGGGTTCTAATACTTTCCAACCGCGTTCACCTGTCAACACACCTATAAATAGACTACCTACTAATAGAAAGACTGAACTATTAAGAAATGCTTCTTGCAAAACTTCCGGCCACGAAAGCTCTCGCTTTCCATCAACGGCGAATATGTTCACCAAAATTAGACCAACTATAATCGCTGGAGATTCCATCAGGGCTAGGGCTGCCACCATGTAACCATCAAAAGCAATGCCAAGCTCAGTTAAAAAAGCGCTAGCTGTGATGAAGGTGACGGCACTGATAGAACCGTAGGTTGCTGCGATCGCAGCCGCATCGTAAGTATCCAATTTCCACTTCAGGATAAAAAAGGTGTAAATTGGCACAATGCAAGCCATCATCATTGCTGCTGCAAGTGTGAGAATTACCTCCTGAGTTACACCGCTTTTAATTAGTTCTACCCCTCCCTTAAAACCAATGGCAAACAGCAGATACAACGAAAATAGTTTGGGAATTGGTGCAGGAATTTCTAGATCAGACTTGACAAAAACAGCAATCATGCCTAAAAAGAAAAACAGGATTGGCGGATTCAAAATATTGGATACAATTAAGCTGATATCCATATCCACCCCTTTTTGTATTGGTTAAACCTGAAATTAAAGAAATTTTTCATCTTTAAAAACTTAACGGTTGAATCGTGATGTATTGTGTATCGCTACCCGATGTCACTTGGGTACTCAAGGAGCGATCGTCCTATTGGTGACAATACTTATTCTTTAGGTGTTAAACAGTGCTGAGAACAAGAAAAGTGAGAACTTACCCAACATTTTTTGATGTTGGCTTCCCCGTCGCTGATCTTACGACAGAAAGTGTAGGGAGAACTTGCGCTCAACTTGTTTAGCGTAGAAAAAATTAACGTATTATAGGCTCAATTCATGAATTGCTCCTGCACAAATCTTGGTTAAATCCTAGTATTTTTTGATTTACAACAGTTTTGTAAATTCTGCTTGCTCAAAAGAACGGTCAGAAAAAACTTTTGTCAAGGTTATGATTCTCGCTTTGGCATTCCATAAAGATAATTTATTGACCAAGTTTCGTTAAGATATTGTAACCTGGGCAATAGCAACTCTCTATTGATGTGATGCCAGGCGTAGGCGTAGCCCGCCCTTAGACATCGCTTTTTCACATCCATGACAACAACCATCGACTTTCTCAGTCACCTTAACCCTAGCCAACGTCAAGCCGTCGAACACTACTGTGGCCCGTTGCTAGTTGTTGCTGGCGCAGGTTCCGGTAAAACACGAGCGCTAACTTATCGTATTGCGAATCTGATTCTGAAACACCGTGTTGATCCAGAAAATATCCTGGCGGTTACTTTTACCAATAAAGCCGCACGGGAGATGAAAGAACGGATTCAACGGCTGTTTGCAGAACAACTGGCAATGAAACAACACGGACAGCGATTGGATTTGTTGACAGAATACCAACAAACACAACTGCGATCGCAAGTTTACAAAAACACGATCAAAGATTTGTGGTGTGGCACTTTCCACAGTCTATTTTCTCGCATTCTCCGTTTTGATATTGAAAAATACGTAGACGAAAAAGGACGCAAGTGGAATCGTAATTTCTCTATTTTTGATGAATCAGATGTTATCAGTCTGATCAAAGAAATCGTTAATAAAGAGCTAAATTTAGACGATAAGAAGTTTGACGCTCGCTCTGTTCGCTACGCTATTAGTAACGCTAAAAACCAAGGTTTATCACCCCAAGAATTTGAGCAAGAACAACCCAATTATCGCGGAAGGGTGATTGCCCAAGTTTACAATTTATATCAAGATAAGTTAGCACAAAACAACGCTCTTGACTTTGACGATCTTATTCTTGTACCTACGAGATTATTTCAACAAAACGAGCAGGTACTGGGTTATTGGCATCGCAAGTTTCGTCATGTTCTCGTAGATGAATATCAGGATACTAACCGCACTCAGTATCAACTGATTAATTTATTAGTTACTAATGGCGAAACTAAAAAGAGTGAGTGGCAATGGGAAAATCGCTCAGTTTTCGTTGTCGGTGATGCAGACCAATCAATTTACAGCTTTCGGATGGCAGATTTCACCATCTTGCTAGGATTTCAGGAAGACTTTGGTGATGGTTTGGTAGATGATGACACCCGAACGATGGTTAAGCTAGAAGAAAACTATCGTTCTTGTGAAAACATTCTGCAAGCGGCTAATGAACTGATTGAAAATAACACCCAACGGATTGATAAAGTCCTGAAAGCGACGCGGGGGACGGGTGAGCAGATTACTTGTCACAAAGCCGATGAAGAACTTGCAGAAGCGGCATTTGTAATTAATCAAATTAGCACTTTAGAACAGCAAAATCCAGAGTTAAACTGGGGTAGTTTTGCTATACTTTATCGGACGAATGCTCAATCTCGTCCCTTTGAAGAATTGTTGGTGAAATATCAAATTCCTTACACAGTTGTGGGGGGAATGAGGTTTTACGATCGCAAAGAAATTAAAGATGTCGTTGCTTATTTAAGAGCGATAAATAACCCAGCTGATACAGTCAGTTTATTACGAGTTATTAATACTCCCCGGCGGGGAATTGGCAAAACCACTATTGACGCTTTGATGAACGCATCTCAGCAATTAGGGACAACTTTGTGGGAAATACTCAGCGATGAAACATCAGTTAATACATTAGCTGGACGGGCAACAAAAGCTGTAAATAACTTTGCCGCAATAATTAGCCGTTGGCAAGGACAAGTTGCTACGCTTCCGGTGACAGAGGTTTTGCAAGGAATATTAGAAGATTCTGGTTACGTTCAAGACTTGATGAATCAAGGCACGGATGAAGCCACAGATCGGGTACAAAACGTCCAGGAACTTTATAATGCCGCACTGCAATTTCAAGAAGAAAACGAAGAAATTTCCCTGCGAGATTTTCTGAGTAGCGCCGCCCTCAGTTCCGATTTGGATAACTTAAAAGAAGGACAGACAGCCGTTTCTTTGATGACTTTGCACGCTTCCAAAGGTTTGGAATTCCCCGTAGTGTTTTTGGTGGGATTAGAACAAGGGCTATTTCCCGGCTACCGTTCCCTAAGTGATCCCGCATCTTTGGAAGAAGAACGCCGCTTGTGTTATGTGGGGATTACTCGCGCCCAAGAAAGGTTGTATTTATCACACGCGCGGGAACGTCGTTTGTATGGTTCTCGTGAACCTGCGATGCGATCGCAATTTCTCGACGAATTACCAGAAGAATTATTATCTACCAAACGCGCAAGCCGTCAAAGTTATACCAAAAGTGCCTCTACTTCTAATGGTAAACAAGACACATCACAGAGTTGGCAAGTAGGCGATCGAGTATTACACAAAACTTTTGGGCTTGGTGAAATCACTCATGTTTTTGGAACAGGTAATAAAATGTCTGTAGCAATTAAATTTGCCAGCTTGGGGCAGAAAATTGTTGATCCAAGAGTAGCACAGTTGCAACGAGTAGAGTGATACAATCGCAGATCCCCGACTTCTTTAAGAAGTCGGGGATCTTGTTTTTTGGTTTTTCATATTTCAATTTCTTCAAAGTGTTCAACAGTAGGAAATGGCTCATAAAAATGATGCAGAAGTTTTTTCCATTCTTGATACTCAACAGAATTTCTAAATCCGATAGTATGAGATTCTAAAGTTTTCCATCTGACAAGTAATAAATATTTACCTTGGACTTCTATACATTTATGCAATTCATGGGATAAATATCCGTCCATTGAGGAAAGAATTTTAGAAGCTTTTTTGAAAGTAGCTTCAAAATCGGATTCTAGACCATGTTTAATAGGAAGTATAACTGCCTCAAGAATCATATAGTTTTGCAGTGACAATTAAGAAGCTAATATTATTTAGTATAAAGTGAATGTGATGTCTACGATAGTCTACGCCTACCTACATATTTTATTGAATCAAAAATAATTCTTGAGTAAATAGCTAATTGCCGCACAAAACGGAGTATGTTGTCCATCAACATCCGGTTTTTCATAACCTTCCGCAAGTAGTTTTATTTCTACTTCAGTTAAACCTTCAGTAGCTAGCAATGCAGCATCGATTGCTACTCTACGCATCTTTTGCAGTTTGTCAATGTCAAGTGCAAGCTTCTCAATTGTTGTTTCAGCAACAGCTTTTTTACCTGGATTATCTGTCGGTTGAATTTCACCAGAAGCAGGATATTTAAAAAAATCAGCACAGTTTATTTCCAAAGGTGAAACCATCAAATTTTCATCGTACCAATACTTTTTCTTATGTCCGCAATGCACGGGAACAGTAGGAGGTTCTTCTCTTTCTCCTTGACATGAAGCGAGGAGATTTGTGTACTCCAGTGCCAGATTGAGATAAGTACTACGAGGTTTGAGGTGTTCTATGTGGCTAGTTTTTCTAGTGATACGCATTCCACAATAGCAACAGATATATCCCTGTTCCTTCAGTAAAGCATCATGTACAACAGGTTTTTCTGGTGTTTGAAAATTATCATCCCAGCTAGGTTTCCAATCATCATTTTCTAGAGCCTTCCAGTTGGTAAATTTTTCTGGTTCTTGACTCTTTTTGATGTGCTTCATCGGTTGAGAATTTCCTTCCGCCGAATGAGTACATCCGCTTTGACAAACTCTGGCTCATCTGCTCCAATTTCAATAGTCAATTTTTGACGTAATTGCCTAGCACCTTCAATATTTCCAGCATCAATTAGTCGAAAAAGTTCTAAAAGACTTTGCTTAATTTCTTGCGGACGTTCTGGAACACCCATGAGGTCTTCTAAGATCCGATTGCTATCTCTCCCAAAGGAACTTTCTGGCCTTTTAGCAACAACACCTTGGTCTGTTTTTTCTAGAATGTAAATTCCTTCCGGTTTGACTTGGCTGAGTACTTGAGGCGAATGGGTAGTGACAATAAATTGGCAATTGGGGAATGTTCTTGTCAAAGCTGGAATGATTTCTCGTTGCCATTTGGGGTGTAAGTGTAACTCAATTTCATCAATTAAAACAACACCCTCACCTTCGAGTGGTTCTGTTAAACCTGGGTTAGCGATCGCTAATCGTCTTGCTAAATCTCCCACCATTGCCAGCAAGCATTTCTCTCCATCAGATAGCTGATTAACTATAAGTTGCTCACCTTTTTTTCTGACAGTCATTCGTAGGGGTGAACGCTCAACTCGCAAATTTAAGAATTCCGGTATCAATGAAGAGATAGCTTGTCTTACTGCTTCTAATTGTTTGTCTCGATAATCAGGGTTATCCCTTCGTCTTTCATTCTCTAAGTCTTCTCGATTTCTAAACCATTCAAAAAATGTTTTGAAGTCTATTCTTCCTCCTGTGAGTGCCTGCTCATAAGCATCTACTTGTTTAAAAGAATATGCCTCTGAAATTTCTAGAGGCATATCAATAACAGCACGATTAACGGGGTAATAAACTGCTAAAGGAATATTCGTATCAGCAATAGTTGCTAACTGATTGTTTAAGTTTTCAATAGCTATTTTTAGAGATTCTCTTAATTTGGTACGTATTGTTTTTGCTATCTCTGTACCCAGATTTTCACTTTCCATAAAAAGAGTCTCAATTTCCTCTCTTTTATATTTTTCTAGACTCTCCTTTATTTTTTTTTGTAAATCTAAAATGCTTTTGATATTATCTTGTAAATCATATTCACTCATTGACCAACTTAATTCTTGTAATTCTATAAGTACAGTAATTTTATTGAGTGTTCTTTCCTGTCCGTTTGTAACATCTTGCTTAATAAAGAAACGTAAAGACTCAAGTGAGTTTTGCATCTGTCCAGTAAACTGTGTTAGAAGAATAGCAAGACAGTCAAGAATACTCGATTTTCCCACACCATTGATACCAATAAGTACCGTTGGGACTGTTTCATCAAACTCCAACGTAAAATCACCGATTCCACGGAATGATTGCATTTTCAAGCGCTTGACTTTCATAGTTTTAACAACGCTGAATGTAATTTACTAAAGCTAATCAAAAGCAGACTTGACATAATCAACTGCAAAAGGTGTGATTTTATCGACAAGATTATTAATCACTCCTCGTTCATATTCAGTCCAAATTCTAGGATGACCAAAAATGCATGGTTGTAAAATTCCCCAGAGTTCACCATCCTGGCGGATATGGGCATGAATTAAGGCGCGATGTCCAAAATACTTCTGTTCAAATTCCCGATTTAAGACTTGAGGTTCAGCAGTTTCCACATCTTCGACAAAGATTGAAGGTTTGGCACGTAGCGCAGCCGCAAACATCGGATCATCATCTACTAAAGTTGGGGGTTGTGCTGCCCATTCTTCATTATAAACAGTAGGTACATCTGGAGTGCGAATCCAACAAAAGGCGACTCTACCGAGGTTATTTTGGGGATTATGCAGGTATAGAAAACATCTATCAGACTGTAGAAAATCGCCTATAGCTGGCAATAGTGCAGAAAATAGAGCATCTGGTGTTTGAGATGATTCTACAATATTTTTGAGTGCAGAAGGAAGTTCTTGCTGAGTCATATAACTAAGCTGATTTTAATTGAATAATACCTTTATCAAAAACGCGATTATTAGTAGCGATCGCACTTATTTCTATTCTATCTTTATACACTTCATAAGAAGCAAAACTTAAGTCACTGGTAGAATACCCTGTCCACTCCGAACGCCCTACAGGACGATTACCAGCACCTGCGCCACAAATTAAGTAAGTTGTACCATCAATAGCACGAGTGCGTTCATAATTATGTTCGTGACCATTGATATAAAGTTGAACGCCGTATTTTTGAAATAGAGGAGTAAAAGTTTTAATAAAATCTGGATTACTCCCATATTGACCAGATGAATAAATCGGATGATGACCAAACACCACTTTCCAAGGAGCATTGCTAAGACTTAATTCTTTTTCTAACCAAGATAGCTGGTTTTTCCAATCAGCATTACTGTTAGTATCTAAAGCGAAAAATTGTACTTGATTACGTTTAAATGTATAGTAACGTCCCTTCATATTAAAGCCAGCATACTTTACTTGTGGTTCGCCATTGGCGGTGCGAATATCGTGATTACCTAAACAAGCATGAAATTTCACGCCTTGCTTGAGTAAACCTTGATAAGGACGCTCAAAAACTGCATTAATTTTCTCGATTTCGCCGTTATTGTAAATGTTATCTCCAGCTAAAACGACTAAATCATAAGGATTTTTCTTATGATACGCATTCATCGCTCCAGCCACAGCATACTGTCCTTTAGCCCCAGTTCCCGTATCGGCAACAGACACAAAACGTAATAACAAGTCTTTTTTGGCTGGGTTGGCGGCTATAGCGGTTGTTGAATCGCTAATATCAGCACTTTGATGATTTTGATGAGCAAACATCCACCTTAAAAAGCCTGTACCAATGGCGCTGACGCTACTTAAAAATAAAAATTGACGGCGTTTCAGTTTCATAAGTCACCAAATTTAATAAATAGTCAAATTAGCCGAAGCAATGTGCAACGAAATGATACATTAAGGCAAAAGAAGGCAGCATCAGTAATAATATACGTTGTTTGTCTTTGATTCGCTGCTTTTGGTGAAAGTTCCATGTCACAAGACAATCAGTCAAAACCAACGGATGAGCAAGTAACTCAATCTCCCCAAAAACCTTACCAGAGAGTTCAGCCATTTTGGAAGGCTAAAATTATCCAACTTCTCCAAGGAACGATTGGGGTTTTAGAAGTAACGGTGGAGAAACTGGAGACATCACCCCCACCTGGTTCTGAGGAAAAACCTGGTTTTTTTCAGCAGCTTCAGTTGCGATGGGGTGGACTGTTAAGGACAATCCGGCTGTTTTTGCCATCAAATTTGTCAACAAAGTTATCAGATACAGCTTTGACGGGAATTGTGACTGGAATTGCTGTAATTCTGGTTTGGACAACTACAACTGTTTTTGCTAGTAAACCTACTGAAGTAGCAACTGTTCCCCCAGTTGAAGAAGTTCCTGTACCGACACCAACGATAGCCACGCCACCGGAGTCAGTCGCACCTGAACCACAGCCACCAGAGGAAATTACGCCACCGCCAGAAGTACAAATTACACCAACGCCGGAACCGGAACCCGAACCAATTCCCACGCCAACGCCAACCCCGACACCAGCCATAGAATTAACGCCAGAACAAGCTTTGATTGCGGCTATTGAAAATCAGGTGGCTGAAATTAGCGATCGCATTGCCTCTGGTCTGATAAAGTCAATTCAAGCCAACTTCCGTACAAGTAACTTGACTGTCAAAATTGGTGATGATTGGTACACTCTCAAAGAATCTCAGCAAAACGAACTAGCTGCGGAAATATTACAACGCTCTCAAGAACTTGATTTTACCCATTTAGAAATTTTCGACTCTCAAGATAGGCTAATAGCTCGTAACCCAGTTGTTGGGACTGAAATGGTAATTTTTAAGCGGCAGACAGTAAGTTAAAATAATTCGTAATTTGGACGTTTGAATTCAAGTATTTATGTTAGACAACGTTTTGCTATTGCTCCAAGCTTGTAAAAACTTAAACATTAGCTATGAAGTTATTCATCCTGCTGAAAACTTAGTCAAGATAAAACTCAATGATAAACACCATTATTTTTGTAATTACAGTACTCCAATAATAAATCAAGCAGTAGCACAAATTATTAAAGATAAGGAATATACTTACCATATTTTAAAGAAAAAAGTTAAACTTCCTCAAACAGTAGGTTTTCTTTCACCTTTCTGTGATCTACAATATAAAATTTACTTAAAATTCCCAAGTTTTGAAGATATTATCCTAGAAATCAAAAAGAACTTTGAAACACCCGTAATTGTTAAACGAAATACTGGTTCCAGTGGACATAATGTGTTTTTATGTCAAAATACAGATGAAATTGAAACTGCTTTAAAAGAGATTTTTAATATCAATAATAAAAAATATGATTACGTTGCGATCGCTCAAGAGTTCATTAATATAAAATCTGAGTATAGAGCCGTTTTCTTAAATAAAGAGTTAGTTCTACTTTACGAAAAAGATATAACTAATGCAACCTTTGTAGGCAACCTCAGCCCTCTACACTGGGATGGTGCGAAAGCCAAATATATTAATGATCCACAAATATTGTCTGAGATTGCTAATTTTGCTAAACCAGTTTTTGAAGAGTTAGATATTGATTATGCTGGTTTAGATATCGTCTTAGATCGAGATAACCAATATTGGATGATTGAAATCAATTCTCACCCAAATTATAGTATTTTTACTAGAGACAATGGAGAGGAGCCTGTGCTGAGAATTTTTGAAAAAATGCTCGTTATCCTAGCCTCAAAATGAGAAAATAAATCATCACAAAGACGGCGATGGCGATTCATCGCGTCTCTTGCTTAACTCTTAACTCACGACTCTCATTGCCTGAGTTGGTATCCATACAGTAAAAATTGAACCAATACTTACAGTTGATTCTACTTCTATTCGACCTCGATGAAGCTCTACAAGTTGTTTAGTTAAAGCTAGTCCAAGTCCAGTGCCTTCGTAGCGGCGGCGATAGGGTGTATCGAGTTGCTGAAATTTCTCAAACAGTAATGGTAATTGTTCTTCAGGAATGCCAATCCCGGTATCTTCTACTTGAAAAATAGCGGTGTCATCTTCCACCCAAAGACGTAAAGTAACGCTGCCACTTTCAGGGGTGAATTTAATTGCATTAGTTAAGAGATTCCAAAGAATTTGTTCTACTCGTTCGGCATCGGCGGTAAAACGATCGCGCCTAGGATCGATTTGCAAATCAAATATCAGATTAATTTGTTCGCTTGTTGCTTTTTTTCGCAGTGACTCCATAGCACTTTCGGCAACATTCACCAAAGAAAATTCTGAAATAGTTAAAGCTGTTTTACCAGCCTCGATTTGCGATAAATCGAGGATGTCATTAATCATTCCTAATAAATGCTCTCCACTGTCGTGGATTGTTTGCAGATAACCCCGTTGTCGTTGGCTCAATTCACCCAAAGGCCAACGTAATAACGTCGAAGACATCCCAATCACATAAGTTAAAGGCGTGAGCAATTCATGACTCATAGTAGCAAGAAACTCACTTCTGATTCGGCT
Organism: Nostoc cf. commune SO-36; assembly: GCF_023734775.1. Classification (NCBI taxonomy): domain Bacteria; kingdom Bacillati; phylum Cyanobacteriota; class Cyanophyceae; order Nostocales; family Nostocaceae; genus Nostoc; species Nostoc commune. Next base: position 4,107,534 of record NZ_AP025732.1, read on the forward strand.
AGCAGCTTCTGCGGCGAGGAGAGCATCACGCAGAGCCGTTGTGCGTTCAATAACTCGTTGTTCGAGAGTTTGTTTTTCTTGGGTGAGGGTTTGCATTAACTCAGCTTGGTGAATAGCGATCGCTAATTGTTCTGCGATCGCCATCAGCAAGTTTTTTTCGCTATCATTCCACTGGTGGGGTTCATCGCACTGATGAGCAATCAACAATCCCCACAGTTTGTCCTCAAACATAATCGGTGCAGCGAACTTAGCTCTAACTTGGCATTCCCTTAAAAAATTTAACAAACACTCCTCTAAAGCATAAGTTTTTTCGACATCATCCACAGCTAAAGTAAAACCTTGGCGATACTTCTCCCAACACTGAGAGGTTTCGATAAAACAATTTTTTTCTGTGTAATTCAACACCGATGTAATAGCATCTGTAGCAAGAGCTTCGTAGACAATATAACCTCCATACTGTTGGTAATCCCTTGCTAGAGGTTGATTATTGACTGATACCAAAGGTGATTGTTTCCTGTTATTCTCCTTGACTTGGGAACCTTCAAATTTATAGATTACTAATCTGTCTAATTCCAGAAACTCACGCACTTGTGTAATGGCTGTTGCCATAATCACTGGCAAATCAAGGCTTTTGCGGATCTGTGTTGTTACCTGATTTAACAATTGCTCTTGGGAAATTTGTTTTTTTAAAGCATCTTCTACTGGCTGACAGATATAAACTGCCGGCGCAATTGGGCTTGGAGGTGCTATTATTTCTTGGTTTGGCTGAGTTAGGAGATATTCTAATAACAACAGTGTGAATTGACTTTGGAGCGTAGCATCATTAGGTCTAATAATTTGCTGATAGCGTTCGAGATTTTGGTGAGTATAAGAATCGCACTCAAACAAGTCTCTCAATTCGTAGATAAATTTTGCGATCGCCTCTAAATTAAATGTTAACTGAGCATTGAGCGCCCAGTAAATTCCCTGCTCCCCCTCAAAGTTTCCTACTAGAAGCGCACTAAACTGCTCAGAAACCACCAACGTAAACCTTTGCCTTTGCCATTCTACAGGTATGCAAATCCGCATCAACACAGCTTCTGTCAGTATCAGAGTGGCACTTCCCAGCGTTTGAGCCATCCGTTCCAACAATTCCCCAAGCTGATTAAATACAACAATAGGCAAGGTTCGAGAAAAGCTCAAATCAGGAGAACTAAGCATTTTCAATCGTTTTGGTAAGAGGGGGCTAAATGCAGGGAAAAAAGTTTGTTTTGATTATGTACTAACCAACAATTTAAAACGGTAACACAGGATTATGCATCGTATAAGTAGCACACCGGGTGGATTGAATCAGTCAGAGGGATTAATTTTTTTAGAACAAACTCCCGCGCCTTTTGTATTGATTACAGCTGCTGATACTGACATTCAAACCTTGGCAGCTGCGGTAACAAAATTACCCGCAAGCTTTCCGGCATTAAGAGTCGCCAACCTATTACAATTGCAGCAACAATTAAGCATAGATACTTATGGAGAGCAAGTTTTGGAACTTGCCCAAGTAATTATTTTGCGCCTATTAGGAGGACGTTCTTACTGGGGTTATGGATTAGAAGTAGTGCAAGAAATTGTCCAACGAAATGGTAGAACCCTCATTGTAATGCCAGGGGATGATGCTTTTGATCCCGATTTAATCTCTCAGTCTACCGTGCCCTTGGGTATTGTTAACCAGATATGGCAGTATTTTAGCGAAGGCGGTGTAGAAAATTTCGTTAATGCTCTGCAATTTATCTCCGACAATTGCTTATCAACTGCATATAATCCTGCGCCACCTCAGCCGATTCCGCGTGTGGGATTGTATGAATGGGGAGTGGGGAGTGGGGAGTGGGGAGTGGGAGTAGGGGGAGCATGGGGAGCAGGGGAGCAGGGGGGCAGGGGAGAATTAGAACTTCGTTCATCCACCTCAGATACTCGTTCATCCACCTCAGATACTCGTTCATCCACCTTTGATACTCATTCATCCACCTTTGATACTCATTCATCCACCTTTGATACTCATTCATCCACCTTTGATACTCATTCATCCACCTTTGATACTCGTTCATCCACCTCAGAACCTCATTCATCCACCTTTGATACTCGTTCATCCACCTCGGAACTCCGTTCATCCACCTTTGAACTGGATGAATCCACCTCGGAACTCCGTTCATCCACCTCTGAACCTCAAGGCTTCCAATGCCCAATGCCCAATGCCCAATGCCCAATACCCAAAATTGGCATCCTTTTCTACCGCGCTCATTATTTAGCGGGGAATACTAAAGTAATTGATGCTTTATGCGAAGCTTTGGTACAGAAAAATTTGCAACCAGTGCCAGTGTTTGTTTCTTCATTGCGTGAACCAGATGTGCAAGTTGAGTTGAGTGAATTTTTTCAACCTAAAGAAGGCGAATCAATCGCTGTACTGCTAAATACCACCAGTTTTTCTCTAGCACGATTGGAAAGCGAAACACCTCAAACCGAACTATGGGAAAAATTAGATGTGCCTGTGTTGCAGGTAATCCTCAGTGGCGGATCAATTGAGCAGTGGGAGTCACAGTTTCAAGGACTTTCTCCCCGCGATATTGGGATGAATGTGGCGCTACCAGAAGTAGATGGGCGGATTATTACTCGTGCTGTGTCTTTTAAAGCAGTACAAACTCGTAATCCCCATTTAGAGACAGATGTAGTAATTTATGAACCAGTGAGCGATCGCATCGAGTTCGTTGCTAAACTAGCAGCAAACTGGGCGCGTCTACGTTCCAAACCACCCCAAGAACGGCGAATTGCTCTGATTCTGGCAAACTACCCTAACCGCAATGGCCGCCTCGCCAATGGTGTGGGACTCGACACCCCAGCGAGTTGTGTAGAAATCCTGCAAGCTTTACATCAAGCTGGGTATGAAGTAGAAAATCCACCTGCTCAAGGAGATGAGTTGATTCAACGGCTGACAGATGGCGTAACCAACGATCCAGAAGGTAGAGAATCGCTTCCGGTATACCAAAGTGTTTGTTGGGAAGAATATCAAGAATATTTCGCTTCATTACCGCCAGCAGTTCAGCAAGGTATTGGTGAAAGGTGGGGAATAGGGCATGGGGCATTGGGCATGGGGCATGGGAATAACCAATCTCCAATGCCCAATGCCCAATGCCCAATCCCCGTTCCCGGAATCCAACTCGGCAACGTCTTTGTGGGAATTCAGCCAGCAAGAGGTTATGATAATGACCCAAGTTTGAATTATCATGCACCGGATTTAGAACCAACTCATGATTATTTAGCTTTCTACTATTGGGTTAGAGAAACTTTTGGTGCTGATGCTGTAGTTCATGTAGGGAAACACGGAAATCTAGAATGGCTACCGGGTAAAAGTGTGGCTTTATCGAGTAATTGTTATCCAGAAGTAGCCTTCGGCGCACTTCCCCACCTGTACCCGTTTATTGTCAACGATCCTGGTGAAGGTTCCCAAGCCAAACGTCGCGCTCAAGCGGTGATTATAGATCACTTAACGCCGCCGATGACTCGTGCGGAACTCTACGGTTCTTTGCAACAGTTAGAGAATTTAATTGATGAGTATTATGAAGCCGACAGTTTAGATCCTTCGCGTTTGCCAGTGATTCGTGATCGCATCCACGAACTGGTAATCAAAGAAAATCTCCATCTAGATTTAGGAATCCAAAATGAAACAGAAATCTTTAAGTCTGAATCCTTAATTTTGAATTCCATCGGTGGTTATCTTTGTGAATTGAAAGAAGCCCAAATCCGCGACGGGTTACATATTTTTGGGCAATGCCCCCAAGGAAGGCAGCTACGAGATTTAATAGTAGCGATCGCTCGCATCCCCAATCGCCATTCTCCAGGTATTACCCGTGCGATCGCTCAAGATTGGGGACTAGATTTCGATCCCCTCACAGCCGATTTGTCAATGAGTAGTGGTGAATACTCAATAGTCAATGGCACAGAATGCCGTACCCTCGGTGATATTGTCGAAGTCTTAGAAGAACACGCCGCCCTCCTAGTCGAACAACTAATAAATCAGGATTCAGAATTCAGAATTCAGAAGTCAGAATTTAGAAGTCAGAATTCTTGTACAGATGCGATGAATCGTGTTTCTACCTGGATATGCGATCGCCTCCTTCCCGCCTTACAAAAAACCGATCAAGAAATCACCCACTTATTACACGGACTCGATGGCGGTTACGTCCCCAGCGCTCCATCTGGCGCACCCACACGTGGTCGCCCAGAAGTTCTACCAACAGGGAAAAACTTTTATTCTGTTGATATTCGCGCCATTCCCACAGAGACAGCTTGGGATATCGGCAGAAAAGCTGCTGAAACCCTGGTTGAATATTACACTCAAGAAAATGGCGAGTATCCCAAAACACTAGGTTTATCATTGTGGGGAACAGCCACGATGAGAACAGGCGGTGATGATATAGCCGAAGCCTTGGCTTTACTTGGAGTGCAACCTGTATGGGATGGTGCAGCGCGGCGAGTAGTGGATTTTGAAATTTTGCCCTTGGCGATTTTGGGGCGTCCCCGTGTAGATGTCACCTTGCGAATTTCGGGATTCTTCCGCGATGCTTTTCCCAACTTAATTGACTTATTCGATCAAGCAGTATCAGCAGTAGCAGATTTAGATGAACCGCCAGAACAAAATCCCCTAGCGGATACAGTTCGCCAAGAGACTGAATTGTGGACAAGCCAAGGATTAAGTGTAGAAGAAGCCGTGGTGCGATCGCGCTATCGCATCTTTGGTTCTCGCCCAGGTGCTTACGGCGCAGGACTCCAAGGTTTAATCGAATCACAAAACTGGACAGATGACGAAGATTTAGCCCGCGCCTACATCAACTGGAGTTCTTACGCCTATTCTTCGGTGAAACTTGGCAGGGGAGCAGGGGAGCAGGGGAGCAGGGGAGCAGGGGAGCAGAGGGGGAGAAATTCTTTCTAATTCCCAATGCCCAATGCCCAATGCCCCATGCCCAATCCCCAATACCGAAGCCTTCAAGCAACGCTTGGCGCAAATGCAAGTTGTGCTGCACAATCAAGATAATCGTGAACACGATCTCCTAGATTCTGATGATTATTACCAATTTCAGGGTGGCTTAACTGCGGCGGTGCGTTCTCTACAGGGAAAAAATCCCCAAACTTATTTTGGTGATAATTCTATACCCGCTAAACCACGTGTTCGTCAACTGAAAGAAGAAATTGCACGAGTGTATCGTTCTCGCGTAGTTTAATCCCAAGTGGATTGCAGGAGTCATGCGCCACGGATACAAAGGAGCCTTTGAAATGGCGGCGACGGTAGATTTTTTATTCGCCTACGATGCTACAGCTAAATGTGTTGAAGATTATATGTATCAAGGCATAGTAGACGCTTACTTACTCGATCCAGTTGTTGTAGAATTTATTCAGCAAAAGAACCCTTACGCACTGCGTGATATTGCTGAAAAATTATTAGAAGCACATAAGCGCAATTTGTGGGAGGATGTAAATATAGGAAGCATTAGAAGCTTTGTGGAACCTAGTACTTCAAGCTGAAGCAGTTATCGAAGAAAAATCAATGGGTGTAGGAAACAAATATGGAAAATCTTGCGTATTTGCACCTAGCTTTCACCTACGAAGACAGCACACCCAGTGAATTGGTCTCCCTCAGTTCTTTGTTTAACAAAGCAGCTGCACCAGACTGGAAAAGGCTTTCTGGTAGGGCTTGGAAGTATATGTTGCCCCTTGCTCTGTCTTTATCTATTCTTGGCGCCGTCAGTAGCGTCATGGCACTAGAAAAAGGCGATCAAGGCCCTTCCGTCAGAAATCTACAACAAAAGTTGAGAACAGCAGGTTTTTACCAATCCTCTGTTACCCAAGTATATGACGCATCCACACAAGAGGCTGTGCGGCGCTTCCAAAAAGCTGCTGGTTTACCCGTGGATGGCATTGTTGGAGCTAACACCCTGCAAAAATTAGAAAATTGGCAAGCGAAAAAGCCCACAACTACGGCTACACAAGCTAGAAGAACTACTGCTGTAAGCGCGCAAGCCAAAAAGCCCAGCACTACTAGTTCAGCAAATAACCAGCGTCGCAATTCCAACTATATTGCTAAGGGGGATGAAGGTGAAAATGTGAGAGCTTTGCAAGAAAGGTTAAGAATTGCAGGCTTTTATTACGGAAACGCCACAGGAATATTTGGCCCAATTACCGAAGAAGCTGTCAAGCGGTTCCAAGATTCTTACAAATTAAGCGTTGATGGAGTTGTTGGCCCAGCAACATTGAGTAAATTGCCGGGAGTAGGCATCGGTGATGGAGAAGAAGCTCCCAAAAAGGTAGTCAATCGAGATAAACTTCGTGTAGGCGATCGCGGTGAGCCAGTTAGAGTTGTTCAAGAACAATTGATCCAGGCAGGATATTTAGAGGGAGAGCCAAATGGCTACTATGGCCCCTATACTGCCGATGCTGTAAAGAGGTTTCAGGCAGCTAATTTCTTAGCGGCAAGTGGTGTTGCTGGCCCAACTACGCGAGCTAAGTTATATAGCTCAGTTATACTGCTAGCAAAAGCGAATTTAATACCCTAGAAATCCAAACGCGATTAAGGGAGCGGGGTTTTTATAAAGGCAAGCTGAACGGTGTGATGGCAGATGACACCAAAAAGCGATTAAACAAGCCCAAGAATTCTACGGCATCAGTCTCAAGGATCTTAAGAGCGGACGCTTTTAACATCCGCTTTGGCGTTGTTAGTATCAGTCCCCAACTGGTTGCTTGCCTCCAGTAACAACAAATTACGAACTGCTCAAAATTCCATTTATTTGGTTAATTTGAGTAGTTTTGTTTTTTATCTACCCAAGTGCTAAAGCGGCATCAGCGCCCGTTGGCACTTGGGACACACTGCATGAATGGTCATTTGACAGTCAAGCAGGTGAAAACCTTCTTTTTGAGCGGTTTTTGACCCAATTTTTAAAATTGAGTCGTTTTTAAACTCAATGGTTGAGTTGCATCTAACACAAATTAAGTGATGGTGGTGATGGGGATAAGGCTGGTTGATTTCATAATGCTTATGTCCCTCGCCCAGTTCTAGTTCCCGTAAAATTCCCATCCTTGCCATCAACTTTAAAGTCCGATAAATAGTTGACAGACTGATCCCTTCACCATCAGTTTCGAGCCGATGATAAAGATCCTCCGCACTCAGATGTTCACCTTGCGGAAGTTCTTGAAAAATGTGTAAAATTGTTTCGCGCTGGGGAGTCAATCGCCAGCCTCGTTCGTTCAGTTCTGCCTTGAGTGAAGTAGTTGTGTAGACAGTCATACTAATAGTTCTCAACAAAGCTTGTTAGTTGAGAATATAGCAAATCTTGGGAGCAATTTGCAACAATCATTGCCTATTGAGAATTCTTACTAAATATTTAAGAACAATTCATAAAATCTCGATCAAAATTCAAGCAATAAGCTGTAGTGCATTTAATTTGCATACAGCTAATAGTTAGGATACTTGTAACGATTGCATCCCTTGACTTTGAATTTTGCCTAAGTTAATTTTAAATTGCTAAGTTGATCCCCACCTTCAAGATATCTGAGCAAAAGTATGGGGAAAAGCTTTGCATAATTAAATGCAAATAATTTGCTACAAGCCTCCAAAAGGCTTTTAATCTGGGATTAAATCAGCCTTTTGTCCATAGTCATTTGTCAAGTATAGGTTTCTAATGACAAATGACTAATGACAAATGACTAACTTAAAGACTCCAAATAGTCGCGGATGAGGTTGCGGCGCTTGGGTTGACGTAGCTTTTGCAAAGCCTTGGATTCTATTTGTCTGACTCGTTCCCGTGATAAATCCAAAGCGCGGCCAATTTCTGCTAAAGAATAAGGATGACCATCTGCTAACCAAAGCGCATCAAAATTACATCGCGCTCCCGGCTCGTCAAATCTGACAGAAGATGATGCAAATCTCTTTGTAAAGATTCTCGCATTAACATCTCTTCTGGAGTTATGCTGTCAGTTTCAAGTAATTCGCCTAACTCAGTGTCTTTATCCTTACCTACCTTGGTTTCCAAAGAAACGGAGCGAGGAACCCGCAACAAAACTTCTCGTACTTGAGTCGGTGTCATCTCTAACTCAGTTGCTAAATCTTCTAGAGTTGGAGTGCGACCTTTTTCTTGAGCAATTTTGCGTTGAGCCTTTTTAATTTTGTTTAACTTTTCGGTAATGTGAACCGGAAGGCGAATCGTGCGACTAGAAGTAGCGATCGCCCGTGTAATACCCTGACGAATCCACCAGTAAGCATAAGTACTGAAGCGATAACCCTTAGTGGGGTCAAATTTTTCAACAGCCCGCTCCAAACCTAGTGTGCCTTCTTGCACCAAATCCAACAATTCCAAACCACGATTTTGATACTTCTTAGCAACAGACACAACTAGGCGAAGATTTGCCTTAATCATGTGTTCTTTTGCTTGGAGTCCTTGGGACTGAACTTGTTCCAACTCTTCTACCGTCAACTTGGCGATTTCAGCCCAGCGACGTTTACCATTTGCCAAAGTTGGCCTAAGATCGGATAAAACTATATCAGCAGTGGCAGCCCATCTTTCCAAAGACGGGCGATGTCCTAGTTCCGAGGTTAGGCGTTCTTGAACTTCAACTAACCTTAAATAGGGTGTAATTACTTCATCCCCTTCCTTGGCGGCCTTAGCAAGTACTATCCGCATCCGCAAGTAACGTTGGACTTTTTGAGCTTCTGAAACCTCTTCATCCCGCCCTAACAAGCGAACCCGACCAATTTCCTGAAGATATAGACGTACTAGGTCTGTACTCCGACGGTTAGTGTTAGCAGCAAAGTTAGCATTGTCAGCAGAAGCAATCTCTAGCTCCTGTAGATCATCTACCGATAACTCACTGTCATCAACCGTGAGATCCGAGTCCAAAGCCTGGCGGGACTTTTTGGTGTTGTAGGGGGCGTCTGCATAAAAAGATGTTGCTGGCATAAAGATCGTCTCAATGGCTCCAGGTAACAATAGATTTCGGTCAGCTTAGATTACGGTCAGCTATTCAACTGTTGCTATTGTTCCCGTGATTTACGATGAACTAACATGGTTGAAGGTTCCATTACAGTTTTTTTTAGAAATTAACTATAAGGGTTTTATTCGATACAGGATTACTGAACTTAATCGGCTGCTAAATTTTTGATTCAACCAATAGCGATTAAATCCGCAGCTAGGCTTTCAATATTTCAACTACTTAGTTAATATTTCAACCTAGATGGTTTTTGATAGTAACTTTTGTAACACAGTATAAACATCCTTCAGTGAATGTCATCTTTATAATTGGCATAGTCACATTTACATGGCTACAAAAGTAATATCCTGACGATTTAGCAATTTTTTCTCAGGATTATTTACGTATAAGTAGAACTAATAGATATTAGGGAAGTGATTAGTCTTAACTGCAAAATTCTATCTATACGGAGATTGAGTGACGCAAATAGTGACTGATGCGTCCTCTTCGGTAACATTATTAACCCGTCAATTTCAACTTTTACAGACTACGAGTACAGTGCGGCGAAAATCAAGCTACCATTTTAAAAATTGCAAAAGCCATGATATACAAAACTTTTCACTTCCGCCTTGCGGTGCTAGTAGTTGTACTCTGGCTTGATATCTCGCAGCATCAGTTCATCAAGCGCTTGTCTGGGTGTGATTTCGCCTTGCAGTAAGCGATAAACTTGCTCGGTAATTGGGACAGCGATGTTTTGTTGCTTGGCTCGTTGCATCAAAACCCGGCAAGTGTTTACTCCTTCAGCAGTTCCTTGTAAATTTGCGAGAGTTTCTGTAAGTGACTTGCCACCAGCTAGCTGATAGCCGACCTGGTAATTGCGACTTAAGGGACTATTGCAAGTTGCTAACAGATCCCCTAGACCTGATAAACCATAAAATGTTTCCATCTTTGCACCCCAGTTGTTGCCGATGCGAACCATTTCTGTAAGTCCACGGGTGACTAAAGCAGCTTTGGCATTGGTTCCCAGTTGTAAACCATCGCACACACCAGCTGCGATCGCAATCACATTTTTCAGTGTTCCTCCCAATTCCACCCCCAAAGGATCGGGATTGGTATATACCCGGAAACGATGAGAAGAAAATACTAACTGCACTACTTCCGCAGCTGTGGGAATGTTACTGGCTACCACCGTGGCTGCTGGTAATTGCATTTGAATTTCTTTTGATAAATTTGGCCCAGATAAAACAACCACTGGATGATTAGGGAATATTTGTTGCCAAATTTGTGAAGGCGTGCAGGTGGTTTGGGGATCTAAGCCTTTCGTCGCTGTGACAAAAATTGTCTCTGGAGAAAGGGGGAAAGACTGGACTTGGGAAGCAACATCTCTCACACCAATCATTGAGATAGCGGACAGGACTATTTGGACATCTTTTAAAACTGCTTCGATTTGGGAACCTTGACGCGACCACACGCGCACCTGATGACCATTTGCAGCAGCGAGATTTGCGAGAGATGCACCCCAAGCACCTGCACCAAGAATTGCAACGGAAAGTTTTGTGTTGGAGTACATCTGCTCACTCATAACTCCTAATTCCTAACTCCTAACTTTTGAGCGTGGATAACGTTTCATTAATTCCCTGACTTGTTTCTGCATGATATGAGCTTCTTGTCAATGGCGAAGAAACAACTTGTAAAAATCCGATTTCTTCCCCGAATGCCTTCCAGTCAGCAAATTGTTCTGGGTTGACAAATTCGTTTACCTGCAAATGTTTTTGACTGGGTTGGAGGTATTGCCCAATGGTCAAAATGTCACAATCGACAGTTCGCAAGTCTTGCATGACTTGGCGGATTTCGGCATCAGTTTCACCGAGTCCAACCATGATGCCGGATTTAGTGTATGTACTAGGAGAAAGTTGACGAGTGCGCTGTAATAATTCTAATGTGCGATCGTAGTTTCCTTGGGGACGCACCCGGCGATATAGGCGTGGAACAGTTTCGGTATTGTGGTTTAAAACCTCTGGTGCAGCTTGTAGAATTAACTCCAGAGCATTCCAATTACCGCATAAGTCAGGAATTAGCACCTCAATTGTGGTGTTGGGTGAAACAGAGTTAACAGCATCAATACACGCCATAAACTGAGATGCACCACCATCAAGTAAGTCATCTCGGTTTACAGAAGTGATGACTACATGATTAAGGTTCAGGCGGTGAACAGCTTCCGCTAGTCGTGTAGGTTCTGTAGGGTCTAATGGTTTAGGTTTTTTCTCAAAATCAATATCACAGTAGGGACAAGCGCGTGTACAAGCGGGGCCCATAATCAAAAACGTGGCAGTCCCAGCGTTGAAGCATTCACCAATATTCGGACAGGACGCTTCCTCGCAAACTGTATTGAGGGCTAAATCCCGCAAAATTTCTTTAACGTTACCAATGCGCTCAAGCTGAGGTGCTTTCACCCGCAACCAGTCTGGTTTTACAGTCACAATCCGCTTTTACCACTAGAGTTATACAAATTTAATCGTAGCAAGCAAAGCCTTTGATGAAGCGATCGCATATAAATGTAATTCTGATATTTGCCACTGGTTATGATATTCTTGATTTACAATGCCATTTTTATGGCGGGATGTGGCGCAGCTTGGTAGCGCACTTCGTTCGGGACGAAGGGGCCGCTGGTTCGAATCCAGTCATCCCGATTGGTAGATGTCGAATAACTAATTATTTGTCGCCGTTAACAAATTAATGTCGTGATTAACGAATTAATATCTCTATTAACAAATTAATGTCATCAAAGTTGCTCTTGCAACCGTTAACAAATTAATGTCGCCGACTGTCTTTTTTGGAGCTGGTTCAAAATCAAGCTTCCCCAAAGTCTAATATAAACTTCATCCAGGTTCAAACCTGTGGTGTTTACAATATTGCTTAAAAAGCTTATATACCAAGGGCTATATATATCAACAAGCTGTTTAAAAACCTCCAGTTTTCAAGATGGACGTGGTTTAACTGCAAATATTCAGGATAATCCCGAACGAATGTGCGCCTTTCAACCCTCTTAATAAAGTTGTACTTCATGAAATATTTGTTCAACCCAACCTAACGAGATGGTTGTTGAAACTCTTTTTTCATGAAGTACATCAAAACCGTATCAACTTTCAACCCACCCCTAGCCGGGATGGTTGTTGAAACTTCCCAGCCAATTGAACTTTTTCTTGAACCTGGAGACTTTCAACCCACCCTAGCCGGGATGGTTGTTGAAACTCGACCCGTCTAGTACCCTTGTTTTGCAAGCTGTCCACAAACACTTTTGTCAGTCTGCTTTGAAGCATGTCCAACTGAAAATTCAAAAACTAAATTAACTGACAGTCTGATTTCTGAATTTACTGCTGGACAAAGGTTTTCAGTTTTTGGCGGGAGTCCAGGTATTTTGCCCACGCTTTGCCTTGCCAAAAAATATTTGAGAGGGTTCCCCCGACGAAGAGGGTGATTCAGTAACCACCACTGCGGTAAACCGCACCGTTACGAAAACGGCTAGGGCAAAAAGCCTTACTCTTTATTGCTGGGAGCGCACCTTTCCCTATTTTGCTATCCTTGTATAAACTTCTTTTTTCGTTGCTGAACAGGTCGGAAAATAATTGGTTTATCCAAGTTACAAAAAAAGGCATATCCTGTCTAGTTAAGCTAGACAGCAGCATCAAGAGCGGGCAGTTACCAGGGTCAGAAAGCATAACAGTCTTCCAACTGTCAAACTAACCCAGATTTTTCGCAATACAGAGGCTGTAAACAGTATGAATTGCGGCGCTGTTATTTTTCATATTAAGTTTTCAAGGTTCAATATTTTATTTAGATTGATGAAGTAATTCTGCATTGATAAGCAAATAAAGCTAAATCCCTTGCTTGCTCTTGTGGACTACCTCTAATTGCTTGCTGTTGTGTTTCAATAGAGATTCCAACTTTTGCGGCTTGATTTTGGATATTCTCAATCAATCTTCCATAACTCCAGTTATGTACTTGTCGTCGGTACTCTTTGGCGTAATTCTTTTGACCTTCGATAAAACCGGGTATTTTTTTCTCAGCTTTGAAGAGAACTTCGCTTTGAATAATTTCCCGCATATCACCAAGCTTTGGTATAACAATACTTCCAGCAGAGTATACTTTTGCAATTTCCACAATTTTTGTGGCTAGTAACCTGTCTAAATATTGTCCTAACTCGGATTCGCCAAAATCGTTTGGCGCAAACTGTTTTTGAGATTTGTGACGTTCGTGAGAAGAGCGTTGTTTTTGCTGTCGTTGACGGTTAAGTAAGTTGTAATTATCACCTAGTAGCTGCTTAACGCTGCGATAAACGAGGACTTTGTTATTAGCTGCATCAAAAACAGCAATGGTTACAGGTTTTTCTAAACCAAGGCTAACACCAACTAGAATATTCGATTTACCTTCATATAAGGGTTTACTGGGACGAGGAAAGGGTGTATTAATTATAGTAAGTGTAGATTGTTTACGGATGACATCATCTTTCTGTTGAGGTTTGAGTTTGCCTTTCTCTTCGGTTTTTACTAACTTATTCTTAATATCTGCTGTTTTTTCTTCAATAACTTGTTGAGTTCCTTCAACAGTCCACATGCGAGTATCAAGAGAGCAAAAAAGAACTAAACGGTGTACGTTCCAAGGTTTTTCTTTACCTTCTTGCTCTAACCAAGATATTCGTCCAGTACGTAAAGTAAATAAGCTACTGGAATGTTGTTTTTTACCTTTACGTTTAGTTTCTTGGTCTTCTAGAAAGCGATGAAATAAATGAAGGTGTCTTTTGTCACAATATATTTCAAACTTAAGCTTTCCCAACCCGTTAAAACAAACAAAAAGTCTTTTCTTATCGTTGATTTCCATTTAATGTCCTCAGTAGTTTCATAAACTACTGGGAAAGGAATAGAACTCGATTTTCTTAGAAGGTTGGCTTGCCACGATTTAGCTTCCTTTTCATCGTGGGTAACTTGCTGAACTGCTTGTTCTAGGGTCTCTAGCCATTTTTCACCAGTTAAATCTCGTCCTTTAGGAACTCGGCTTGTTAATTGGATTTTCAGCCGTTCAATTTCTATTTCTTTTTCTTTTTTTCGTCTTTGTTTGGTGTATTGTTCGAGGTCTTCTTCAACAAAACTTACCTGACAATTATTTTTCAGGAGGTAGACTAAGGCACATCTTGTCAGAGCATCTTCTGTTTGACGATAAGCTTCAAATAGACGGCTTGGTTTAATAGTTACAACTTTATCTGGTCTATCAGCTTTTCCATCTTTAGGCTTCCTGCTTCTTCTGCCTCTCACCTTATGATTTGTCTCATGAGTTTGATGTGTTGCAAATGAAGCTAATATTTCAGTTGATTTTGTTCTGATATTTTCTAAACTTGATTTACTTTCTTGCTCAAGTTCTACATCAGTTTTGAGCATTTCTAACCATCGCTCTTTCCCTTCAATTTTAAGCTGTCGCCGCCTATTTAAAGCCAACCAAGATTTGTATATATACGTAACCAAAGTGATTGCAGGCGTATAAAAACGACCTGGTTGACCTATAAATGGTTCTTGGGTTTTGAGAGAATCACACAATTCTTTGATCACAGTTTTGGGAACTTTTGCAGTTTTGACCCATATCTCGAATTCAGAATGTTTTCCTAATCGTTCCAATATTTCATTAACTAAGGGCGTATTTTTCTCTGCCATGAATTCCCAAAGATGGCGGAGGGTTTCGTCATCTGCAACTAGGCGACATTGAATCGTGATTACGCTCATAGATGCACGTAAGTATTGTTGTAATCAATAACCCAATTCAATTATGAGCTTAATCACGCAATAGCGCAAGCGCTAAATAGCGCAAATATATTTTTGTTAATATACTGTGCAAAAATTAAGCCCGGACAGGGACTTGGTGCTGGGATGACTGAAGAAACACGAGAAGTTAGGGGAAGAATCCCTAAAGAGTTAAAAATTGCATTTGAGATTGCCTGCGCTCGTTTGGAAGTAACCCAGACCGCAGCGCTGGAAGATGCTATTAAGGATTGGTTGAAAAAACAAGAGTCTGCATCTGCTGAGAAATAGAGTTGGCTTGGAAGTCTTGACTCTACTGCTAATCACCTAATATTTGGTGATGATTTCTGGATCTAGCCTGTAACCCACCTTCCGCATCCCAAGTGTCACAAACGGAAATTACTGAGAAAAAAAAGGTACGTAAGAATAAAAACAGACATCTGAAAGCAAAAAAGATATTTGAGCTACCATGAATCACCAAAAATGCCATCAAAACTTATTCTCAATAAGCAGCAATAACAATTGATGGCAGATAGATTCGGATGAGATAAATAAATGAAGATGTTAAAAGCTGAAATCATAAATTAGAATAATGAATTGAAGTAAATAAACTAGATTTTTGACACAGGAAATTAGAGCTATAAATCAAAACGATTAGCTCATGTAAACGGCTATACTAAATTAATAGAGAGGAAAATTATGTGATTAATTGATAATAGCGGAGACAATCATCTGGTAAAAGATTCAGGATAAAATCCCTATCTTGAGTCAAATTAGAAACGTGTTTTTCGTCTTGATTGCATCTGCCTCACAAGCAAATTTATCTTGTGATAACTTTTTTAACTCCTGAATAGCTTTTGACTCTGCCTTGATAATTTTTTGGGAGAGTTTACGCAGGTCTGATTCTCTTCTATCTTGGCTTTGTACTACCAACCATCTTTGTTCTATTTCTCCATAAGTAACTGTTTTTGAAACAAATCTATATCCTGGCAAATTACTATCGATAAATTCCAATTCTGGTAATGTTGATATTAGTGATTGTGCGGTTTTGATACTTAATGGCACTCGACATAACCAGCGTAATTCCGACATCAATTTCAGATTTGATTCTGTATATAAGGCGCAGTCTGCAACTATGAGACTGTTAACTTGTAATTGTTTTTGATACTCAACTGCTATTTTTCCGAAACATGATGAGTCCGATTGGTTTCCTGATGCTAATCCCCATCTCCTGAACATATTAGTTCTATGATAAATTGTTTTAAATCTGGTCTATGATCTCTTGAATAACCGTAAGTGATGGTAATTTCTTTTGGTGATTTTACCGCTAACTCTTCTAGGTCTTGGGTATTTCTTGATTCTTGATTCTCAAATATCACTTCTGGTAAGCTGGTATTGTATTCCCCATGCACGTGCATTGAGGATGAATCTAGATGTGATGTTGACAGTGATACATTAAATTTTTTGGCTGCTTTTAATGCGATGATAAAAAATATTGTATCCAGTCCTTTTATAAATAGTTTATCCATGACTCTCCCCAATTTATCATCATTGAGATATTCTGGTTTTACTCCTGCTCCTATTAAATGTTCACAAGCTATTGTTTCAAAATATTTTGGAAACATATATAGAGGTTTGGATACAAATCCTAGTCCGTTCAATATCATAGCTTTAACTACATGACCTGGACTGACTTTTTCTCCTTTCTCTTCACCTATTAATTCATTAATTATTTCTACCAATCCTATCGCGTCTATTATTCCTGCTACTATTCCTAAATGGTCTATGTTCTGAATTTAAATGTCTTCCGCATTCAACATTACAACACCATTCTCCACAACTTCTGTTGCAATTCTCTCATTTATGTTTTTGTTATCAATTATTTTTAACTATGAAGTTTTCTCTTGCTTCTGTCTTCATCACACAACTTTCTCTTCTCGCTAAATCACCAGACTTAATACTACTTATTCTCATTAAGTCTGTTAAATTTTGAATCTAACTTAGTTTCTGTGTACTACTCTGTCCACTTTTTGTTGATGTGTGACAGTTGGGGTGCGGAAGGTGGGCTCCAAGGGCTTTTCACTGAGCGCGTCGATTCCATATTCAGCCCTTGGGCGAATGATGTCTATGACCTTACTTGATCTGAGTAACACATTTAGTCACGATTCATGACTATATTAAAGATATTATGAGCCACGATGTATGTAGAAAAGCAGTGTGATCGCTGATTATCGCTCAGGTATTATTTGCATCTTGAATAACAAGGGTAATATTATTTTTTTGTGCGTAGGCATAACTAGGTGTTAAGTTAAAAAACTAACTAGTAAAATAGCAAGCAATGAGCAATGAAGCTAATACCTGCCGTAAGTATGTTGAGCCAAAACTAAGAGATGCAGGGTGGGAAAAAGAGCCTCACGATTATACTGAGCAGTATTACTTCACTAATGGCAAAATTCGCCCCAAAAACAAGCGTCAACCTCGTGGTGAACGAAAATTTACAGATTATTTGCTGCTGTATAACGGAGAATTTCCCTTAGCGGTAGTAGAGGCGAAAAGGAAACACAAAACTCCTGATGAGGGACTGGAACAAGCAATAGACTATGCCAATCTTCTAGGGGTGAAGTTTGCTTATTCCACTAACGGACAAGGAATTGTAGAGTTTGATTTCATCACGGGTAAGCAGTCTGATGTGATGGAATCGTTTCCCAGTCCTGATGAACTTTGGCGACGATTAACTGGGGAAGCGAAGGAGCAAATTAGAACAGACATAGCAGAAAAACTGTTAACCCCGTTTTATCCAATTCCAGATAAACCACTGCGCTACATCAACGAAATGCTATTAATGCTGCACTAGCCGCAATTTTCAAAGGTCAAAAGCGCCTATTGCTAACAATGGCAACGGGAACGGGTAAAACTACTGTTGCTTTCCAAATAGCTTGGAAACTGTCAAGTTTGGAGTGGAATACTTCTGGAGAATCTCGTTCTCCTAGAATTCTGTTTTTGGCAGATCGGAATATTTTGGTAGATGATCCCATGAATAAGGATTTTTCTACCTTTAATCAAGAGAAAATTTACAAAATTCAGGGGGAAGCGAAAAAAGGACGTGATCTCTACTTTGCTATTTATCAAGCTATTGGTGATACACAATATAGCTTTGGACTTTACAGAGAATATAATCCTGATTATTTTGACTTGATTATTGTTGATGAGTGTCACCGAGGTAGCGCCAGGGATGAAAGTAACTGGCGACAAATTCTAGAACATTTTGAACCTGCGTATCAGTTAGGACTTACAGCAACACCCCTACGCGATGATAATGTTGATACCTATCGCTACTTTGGCAATCCCCTTTACACATATTCCCTCAAACAAGGGATTGATGATGGTTTCTTAGCTCCCTATAGAGTTTATCGAATTACTACCCGTTCCGATCGCCAAGGATGGCGACCTAACGCTGGAGAGATTGACCACTATGGAAGAACAATTCCCAATGAAGTTTATCTCACTCCAGACTTTGAGCAGAAATTGGTGAGAGAAGCACGGACAAAGGCGATCGCACAACACATCACTGATTTTTTGAGAAGTGGCGATCGCTATGCCAAAACTATTGTCTTTTGCGTGGATGAGGAACACGTTAAGGCAATGATCAAGGAATTACGCAATCTCAACAGCGATATCACCAGAACAAATCCTGACTATATCACTCGCATTACCTCTGATGCTCGTCATGTTGGTAAGGGACATCTCTACAAATTTAAAGATGTCTTAGATGAAACTCACATTATTGCTGTAACTTATAAATTGCTAACAACAGGGGTAGATATTCCCACCTGTAAAAATGTTGTGCTTGCCCGTGTTATTCGTTCAATGACAGACTTCAAACAGATTATTGGGCGGGGAACCCGTGTACGAGAAGAACGGGGTAAACGGTCTTTTAATATACTCGACTACACCAATAGCACGGTGTTGTTTGAAGATAGAGATTTTGACGGGGAACCCGCCCTTATTAATGAATCAGAGATAGATGATGATGGGCAAATACTCTCTGAACATGAAGAGGAATTAGAGTCAGCAGATTTAGAAGAAGAAACAGACGACTTGGAAGACGATGAAAGGTCTGGATTTCCGGGACTTCCAGATGATGATGACATACCACCTCGGAAATATTACGCTGACGGGGGAAGCGAAGAGATTGTTGAAGAAAAAATTTATGATTTAAATCCAGATAATCAACTGCGCTTGTCTCGATTAATTGACTACACCAGAGAACAAGTTCGCATCCTATATCGTTCCACTATAGAAATACAGCAACACTGGGCAGATCCAGAACAGCGTTCAGAAATTATTGATTTGTTGGCGGATAGGGATATTGATTTTGATGAGTTAAAACAAGTTAAGTAGGTGGGCGGGAAAATTTATAACTATGTAACGAAAATTTAACCAGAGGAATTAGAGTCAAATTTAATACGTTGTGTACTGTAGTTGCCTTTTTCTCCCCTAGCTTTAACGCCATCCATCACGGCGTAAGCGAGGTCTAACTCGTCATCAAATATTTGCCCACATAGTTCGTCTTTTTTAAGGTGCTGCCACTCCAATTCAATTGGGTTCATCTCGGAGCAGTATGCGGGCAAGAAAAAGATGTACAAACCCATGTTTTCCCACTTTGACCATAACTTTTGCACTTCAAGACATCGGTGTATCGATCCGTTATCCTGCACAATTACCCTAGTGCGTCCAGTTTTTTGAGCTTCAGTCGCTTCAATCTCCATCATTTCGATGTACGATTTACGACTAATCCCACCAATAACCAGACCGTAAACAAAGCTGATTAAAGGTTGAAGAAAGCCGATAATACTTAATCTCCGTCCACGATGCTTAGTTTGCTCTAAGCGTTTTTGCTCACCTTTGAAGTAATAGGTGTAACCTGGTTCGCTCCATACACAAAACCCTGATTCATCTAGATACTTTAGGTCTATTTCTCCAGCCGCAGCAGATAATTCCAACATATCTAGGACTGAAGAGTTTGTTTGCTCGTGCTATCGGGTTTTGCTTGCCTTTGTGACTCTTCCTTGCTCGCTTCCAATTGACCCCCTTTTTTTGAGTACCCGTCTTAATCTGTCGGGACTCAGTTTAATTGAGCGATGCCTGCGGCGGGCTACGCCTACGCGTTCTAATTTTTGTGCGAGTTGAAGACTATTGTATGTACGCGGTTCTTTTTTCAGGCATTCTTCCAAAAATATGATGTCCTCTTCTTGCCATTTTGACTTTCCTCCTCGACCCGGTAGTTCCCAAAGTCCTTCTAGACCTTTGCTTTTCCAGTTGTGTAAAACCTCTCTTACCGTTTGTAGAGTCAAATTAAAGTGAGCAGCTATTTTTTCTACATACCAGCCATGTGCATTTAGCCTAATTATTTCTGCTCGATCTTTTACTTTCTGTGGTACTTCCGCAGTTCTTAGCTGTAACAGGGTTCTGTCTTGCTCACGAGTCAAGAATATCCTTAAACGAGCGCCCATATATTAAGTCACCTCGGTAGATGCATTCTCCGTATTTACTTATCTTTACATAGTTTGGTTTTTTCGTGCCTACCTACTTACTAAGCTTCCCGAAGCTGATCCTTTTGATTTATTATGTCATATTGCCTTTGATGCTCTGGTGCTGACTTGCAAGCAACGGGCTGAAAGGTTGCGTCGTCGCAAGGCTGATTTTTTTGAGCAATATGGGGAAGATGCTAGGGCAATTTTAGAGATACTTTTGGACAAGTATGCAGAAAAAGGAGTTGAGGAGTTTAATGTTCCAACTACATTTAAAGCTAACAGTGAGTTTCATCGATATGGTAATGTAGCCGAGATTGCTCAACGATTTGGTGGAGTTACACAACTTAGGGAAGCAGTGGAACAGTTGCAAAGTTTATTGTATTCTGCTTAATTTTATAAAAATACATTAATTTCATGAATTAGGAGTTTATTTTGAATTATTCAGATAATGAAATAAGAATTCTTGCTTTAAAACATTTTCAATCAAGAATTATTTCATATATACAAATAATTATAAGCAAGAAGTATTACAAAGAAATAAATAAAAAGACATATTTAAAAAATTTCTTAGAACAAATAAACACTATTTCAAGTCAAATCCACTCTGAACTTAGTGAAATGCAAGATAATGACTTATTGTTTGATTCCATAATTACTTCAATAGATAGTTTATTAGAAAGTATTACGAAGTCCTCACAATTAAGTAAAAAAGATGTTACAGAACAAGTAAAAGTAATTGTGCAAGAAGAAGTAAAAGAATTTATGCAAGAAGGTGAATACAAATATTCTCAAAAGGAAATTTTTATACCTAAAACATATAATACGGAAAAATTATCTGTGCTAGAAATAACAGAACTTATACAAAAAGATAAAATTTACAGATATTTTCAAAATGAAATTTCTAATATTCGGGAAAAACTTTTTAAAATGAGTAATTCAATTGATTCTGATACTATTGAGAATGCACTTACATCTATATGGATTTTACCAACTTCAACTTTTGAATGCACAACTATTTTGCAAATTCTGGATGATGGGCTGGAAGAAGGTTTAACAAAGGATGACATTTTCCTGAATAAATTAATGGTGTCATCCAGGATTGAAAAAACTCTAGAAAGTTGGATAGAGAAAAAAAATAGCAATGTAAAAAAAAGAATCCCTATATTAGAGGAAGCGATTACAGCCCATTTAGAAGGAAAGTATTATTTAAGTGTATCTACATTAATGCCACAAATTGAAGGAATATTAAAAGATGCAGTAGAAGAGGCTTTTAATGATGCAACAGAAAAGGATGATATTAGAGTTAAATTAAATTCCTTAAAAGAAAACTGTATTAAAGATGTAGCAGATAAATTAGCAATAAAATGGAAAAAGCAGAATCCAATTCTGGGAATATTTGCAGATTTATTAAATAAAAATTTCCCCAATGTAATTAGTTATCTTCGCCTAAAAAGTTTCATCAATAATGATGAGGCAATTTTACCAGATGGCACGAAAGGTGCAGGGTTACTCGCCTATTTGCGAAATCTCAAAAGCAAAACCGGACGCGATCGCGCTGATGTCATTGCTAAGGTGTTCAAAGATGTCACTAACCGTATGATTAGCGGGACTTTACTGTGGGATGTGCTGAATAAGGTAAATGATATTCACTTTGATAAATCAGAAGAGGTGAATCTACTCAGCACCCTTTATGAGTCGATGCTGAAGAAAATGCGAGACGCGGCGGGAGATTCGGGAGAGTTTTACACCCCTCGTCCGGTAGTGCGGTTTATCGTGCAGGTGATGGAACCGAAGTTGGGAGAAACCATTTTTGACCCTGCTTGCGGAACAGGTGGTTTTTTGGTGGAGGCGTATGAATACCTGAAAAAGAATTGTAGTGCCCAAGATTGGCAGATATTGCAAAAAAGCATTATTGGCGGTGAGGCAAAATCCTTGCCTTTGATGTTAGCGCACATGAGTTTGCTGTTACATGGGTTTGAATATCCCGATATTGATGATGGTAATAGTCTGCGGTTTACCCTTTCGGAGATTGGTGAAAAAGATTGGGTAGACGTAATTCTGACAAATCCGCCTTTTGGGGGTGAAGAGGAAGACAGAATAAAAAATAACTTTCCCCCAGATAGACAAACTAAGGAAACGGCGTTGTTATTCCTTCAGTTGATTATGCGTCGTCTCAGACAAAGACCAAAACCAGGACGCACCGCAGTAGTATTTCCCAATGGGGTGCTATTTGGGGATAATACTTGCGCCAAGCTGAAGGAAGATTTACTTAAGGATTTTAATCTGCATACCATTGTCCGTTTACCTAACGGAGTGTTTGCACCTTATACTGGCATTCCCACAAATTTGTTATTTTTTGACCGTTCTGGACAAACGGATGAAATTTGGTACTATGAGTTACCTTTACCAGAAGGAAGGAAAACTTATACGAAAACTAAGCCGATACAGGATGAAGATTTTGCTGAATGTGTGGCATGGTGGAAGAACCGAGAAGAGAATGGACAGGCTTATAAATATAACTTTCGGGAAGCTTATAAGCAGGCGATAAAAGAAGCAACACCTCATTGGGATGCTGCAAAGAAAGCAGAAGAAACTGCTAATCAGCTTGTAAAGACAGTTAAGGAATTAGCTGAGAAAATCCAAAGTTTACATAATTCAATTTTAGACTTTTCCCCATCCAAAGATATTGCACGGATTAAGAATCAGATTCTGGTAGTCAAGGATGAGGTGAAACACGCTCAAACTGAGGAGCGAACAAAGAACTTGATGCACTTACAGCGCTTCCCGCTATTATGCAATACAGTTTTTCTTATTGCCTCTCTCCTAACATAGCTTTTAGCTTTGAGGATGTACCTCATAGCTGCCGGAAGTGCTGTATACCTTCCATTCTGGACAAAGCATTTAAAGGGGAACTTTAAAGAAAACCAGGGATAAGATTTTTTATTAATAAATAGTTGGCACAGAAAATAGCAATACGGTATGAAGCCAAAAGACTTTCAAAATAGCCCAACAGGTCGATTAGTTCAAATTATACAAGGAGAAAAGCCTTGTTTTGCTTTTGTTCCCAACCCTTTACCACCAGTGCTAGAACTGGATACAGAAATTTGGCGCACACTTTCTGATGCTGACCGAGCCTTGGGTGAACTTGCAGGATTAGGACGTACTATGCCCAATCCGAATCTTCTCATCCGTCCATTTATTCGCCGGGAGGCAGTGCTGTCTTCACGTATTGAAGGAACGCAAGCAGATATTACAAACCTCTACGCCTATGAAACTGGACAATTAACCATTCCAGGTCTAAATCCTTCTCCACCAGAATCTGATGTACGAGAAGTGTTGAATTATGTTCGTACTTTAGAATATGGCTTAGAAAGACTGACAACTCTGCCTATCTGCTTACGTTTTATGTGTGAACTCCATGAGCGTTTAGTAGATGGTGTGCGTGGAGAAAAAGCGGCTCCTGGAGAATTCCGTCGTTTTCAAAACTGGATTGTAGTGCAAGGGCTAACTATCAACGACGCTCGATTTATTCCTCCACCTGTGCCAGAAATGGAAAAATGTCTTCATGAATTAGAAAAGTATCTTAATAGTGACTGTGGCTATCCACCACTTATTCGGATAGGTTTAATTCATTATCAATTTGAAGCTATTCACCCCTTCATTGATGGCAATGGACGTATTGGGCGATTACTAATCTCATTATTACTTTTGCATTGGAACTTATTACCCCAACCCTTACTTTATCTCAGTGCATTTTTTGAACGTCATCGACAAAAATATTATGATTTAATGCTGAGGATCAGTCATTGTGGGGCTTGGCGGGACTGGCTAATATTTTTTCTACAAGGGGTAACGGAACAATCTAAAGATGCTTTGGTTCGGTCGAAACGGTTACAAGATTTGCAGTTGCAATGGAGGCAAGATTTAACTCAAACCCGTGCCACAGCCCTATTGTTGCGTCTTGCAGACAGCTTGTTTGAGTCTCCTATTCTCACAATTACCCAAGCCCAGACAATTATGGATGTTAGCTATCGCTCTGCACAACAGAACGTTGAAAAGCTCGTCAATGCAGGTATCCTAGTGCAGGCTAGTGAAGGTTCTTACGGAAAGATATTTATTGCGCCAAAAGTTTTACAAGTGATTGGCGAGTAAATTTACTTAAATTATACTTTTTGCTTGAAAAGTATAATTCTTTAGATTAGAATTATACTTTAGTTGCAATCTTTGTAAAGCCTTGTCCAAAGTGGGTTTTGCTAGCTGGATAGTACATTGTCGCTTGCATTTGCTCCCAATTCACTCACAGCGTTATGTCTTAGCTACTTCCATGAGCTACAAGCGTAAACTGACACAATGAAATAATTTCAGAGAAGAATGAGAAAAGAACTTGATGTGCTGTTACTATCAATGCTTAAGCATTTTAAAGCGAATTGTCACTAAAAAAAGAGGTGGGAGCTTTATCCAACGCTGGTAAATTTATTTAAACTATAAATGTTTTACGTATGAAAGAAAAAGCGAATATTCGCCATTACTTCGTTGACGAAGCAGGAGACTAGGACTTACGCACTGTACAAATTAATCATGATGTGGCTTAACGAAAATAGGTTGTTTCAGGATTTGATTAATTATCCTTTGATCGTAAATAGACCATGCTGTAGGGGTTTAGCAATGCTTTACCCTTACGAAAGATGTGGCTTTTCACGTTATACATATTTACTATTTCTTGTCAATGCGTAAATCCTAATTTCTTACTTTTTGCTTCTGTTCTTTACGTTCAATAATCGGATTAAGAACGCGATAAACTGTCATGTGGCAAGGATATTTCACTAACCCTAGCTGTTCGGCTCTAACCTGAACTCGAATTGCGACTTGAGCCGGGGTCATTTTTCTACCGTCCTTGTTACCTTCTTTATAAGTTTTGACGATAAAATCTTGCCAACCATCATCAATCCGATAGCCACCTTTGTCAGAACGTTCGGCTTCAGTAACGCCTGATAACCCCTGTTCTTGATATTTTTTGACGAGTCGCTGTACTGTCCGAACCGTCTTGCCAAGTTTTTCTGCGGCTTGCTTTAATTTAATTCCGTAGGTTTTGTGATCGCATGACCCAATCAGACTTTGTAATACCTCCACTCTCAACTTAGCCTCTGCCGAGAGTTCAGTAACAATTACATTGTTTTCTTTTGCATCTGCACTCTCCGAAGTTTTATCAACCTGATCCGAGCGATCGTGCAAAAGTAAAGATTCATCAACCTCATTAGAGTTCGGAGTTTCACCCATAAACAAACTTCATCGCTTGAAACTAATTGATTGGGGAATACAGCAAGTCTCTCTAAGAAAAGCCAAGTTTACAGATTTAGCTTGCATCGAAATGAAGCCGGAATAGGAGGATGACTTCGCAAGTAGAGAGAAACAATAAGACATTAGTACATATATGTCTTATTTGTTACTTGTTTTAGTTTGCATACTATTTAATATAATACTCTTTGATTCCAAAAAGCGACATTTAATTTTTTATATTTATCTCATTTCACAAAAACGACACTTATTTAGTTATGGATAGCCAGAAAATTTTTAAAGCTGTTTTTTGAAAAAACGACGCTTAAAATGTTATATATTTAATTTACAACAGCTAATTAGTTAAATAATAAATGGTATTAAATTTAGCGTAAAAAAGCTATATACTTTATTCTGTAAGACTTATAGCTATTTTATATAAACGACATTAATTAGT
This sequence comes from Nostoc cf. commune SO-36, assembly GCF_023734775.1. Taxonomy (NCBI): domain Bacteria; kingdom Bacillati; phylum Cyanobacteriota; class Cyanophyceae; order Nostocales; family Nostocaceae; genus Nostoc; species Nostoc commune. Next base: position 4,133,567 of record NZ_AP025732.1, read on the forward strand.
GAAGACGACAAATAATTAGTTATTCGACAGTAGATGTTGAATAACTAATTATTTGTGAAACTAGATAAAGAGGCAAATATTTGTCCTCTAAATGCTGAATATAGTTATATAGCGCTTCTCGTTTGGATGCAATACACAATAGGGCACAGCATTGCTGTGCCCCTACAAATGATCTGTATTCTATGCAATTGAGAACCGCTATAAATATTCCCGGTTGCCTACTTGTTTGTATTTGCTGACATATTATTAGTAGCGTCTTCCAGACTAATTAGGGCGGTTATTCACACCGGAAGTTTTTGGGATAGTTTGTCAAAATTAAAGATAACTGGAGGTTCAAAATATGAAATTTTCAATCCAATCACTTTACGCTTGGTATCGCGATGTGCTTCGTAACCCCAAGTACCGTTGGTGGGTAATTTTAGGAACATTAGTCTATTTGGTTAGCCCATTTGATGTTCTCCCAGATTTTATACCAGTTGTGGGACAAATTGATGATGTTTTCCTTTTGACTTTGCTAGTTTCTGAGGTGTCTGGGTTAGTCATTGAGGGCTGGAAAGCTCGTAAGGGTGATTTGGGTACTGAAGTGCCTAATGGTACTGAAGGTTCTACCTCTAGTGGAAGCACTATTGATGTTGATGCTGTTTCTGTTAAGTAGTTTTAATAAAACCCCTGCTTTTGGAATTTGAGGTGGGGGATATTTTTTTTAACGCAGAGGAACGCAAAGGGAAGCGCAGAGGTTCGCAGAGGGGGAGTTAGAGGTTGTTGGCTACGCGTTTGATGCCTTCTTTGAGGTGGAGGACGTTAAAGTTGAGGAGTAGTCCTAGTTTGCAGTTTGCTAGTTTGAGATAGGTTAGGAGTTGGACGGAGTGAATCGGGTGGAAGGATTCTACAGATTTAATCTCTACAATTATTTGGTTTTCGACCATCAAATCTAATCGATAAACGCATTCCAATTGCACATCTTGGTAAACCAAAGGCAATGGAATTTGTTTACCAACACTCAACCCGACCTTTTTCAACTCATAATCCAAACACTCCTCATAAGCCGACTCCAACAAACCAGGCCCCAAAGCAGTATGCACCCTCATTGCACAACCAATAATCACCCCACTCAACTCATTCTCTCTCATCCTCTGCGTTCCTTTGCGCTTCCCTTTGCGTTTAAAAATCTTTCACAAATTCCGTCAAGAACCTAAACGCCTTCAAAATATAACTAGCGCAATCTCTAGGAGAAGTATTGTAAAACGATCGCCACGCACTCGCTTTATCCTCATCATACCGATCGCTGCGTTGACTATGATTCTCTAACCACGCCAATCGCACTGCATGGCCAATTAACACATCCAACACGATATATTCTTCAATTTGCAGCTTGGGATTATTGCCAGCGATCGCAGCTAATTCGATTAATGCTTCAATATTAACTTGGCGGTATTCTGGAGCTTCAATTTTATTCAGCAAATGCTCAACCAAGAGAGCAAAATTTCTTTCTCCGGCTGTCATTTCCGACAGCATTATCTCACTATCTAAACGATTGCGACGCTCTAGTTTATCGCCAATTACTAGACCCTTGCAATGTTGCATTAATAACCAAACTTGCTTAAAAAATTCTTTTGGTACGCGTCCTGTCGCACCTTCAGCTTGGCGAAACCGCCGCCAACCACCCGGCGGAACTTCTATCCCTTCGGCGATTCCTGGCAATACCACCCAAGCAATATCACTTTCTTTTTGTTTGACGTGCAGTGATTCTTGCTGGCGCAACAGATTACTCATGCCAGTATATCCAGTTAATACCTGACGCAAGCGCACTTTAACTTCAAAGGGTGAAAGTTGCATTAAGTAATCGTAAGCTTCATCTTGAGTGACATGCAATTCCCGCGCTAGTTCGCTGGTGATTAATAAGATAAGATAGCCGACTCTCAGGGTTAGTAGTCCCTGGAATAGTCCGGGTTCTGAGCGAATTAAGATACCAACATAGATTAAAATCTCTTGAGTGAGGACGCGATCGCGGATATCCTCACGACAAAAATGATTAATTTTATCGGCAATTTCATCGTGAGGCATGGGTACGCTAATCAAGGACGCTTCACTGTAAGCTTTACCCACAGCAATTTGCTTACCTCGCACCAAAATACTCGTTACTGCATCTGATAGGCTGATATCAACCATAAGCCGTAACCCAGCAGCCCGACGTACCACTGCCCAAATGCCTAAATCTCCAGCTTTGGTGTAAACTTCATCTAGTAAATCAGCTACGGTGACGCGATTATCCTGGGCCACCATATCCCGTATCAAATTCCATTCCCTGCAAGCGAGTTAAAGTTTGCAATAGCTCAATTTGCTCGTAGATATTCTCTGAAGCACGCAAAGAAGAAAGTAATACCCGAAATTGGTTTCACACTCCATCTGAAATTCTTGAGTATGCCCTAAGCGCAGTTTTTCTCAGGATTATAAGCCAAATAATAGCAATGTGGGCTAGCATTTTTAACTGGCGAATCGCGAGAATTCTGCATTTGGCAGAAAATCAATTCTTTGGATTCCAGCTGTTAGCATTAGCTGATTTAGCCGCCCTAATTTCACCCGCACACCGTTACAAATACCATCTTTCAGTTCTTGCATCAATTCCAGTAATGCCTCAGAACCACTTTCTAACATGGTGTGTGTCAACATCAAAGTCAGAGTAGGACGCCCTAAATCGCTCCAATATTTTTGAATGTAAGCAAGTTCGCTTCTAATTTGATCTAACAGAAAATGGTAATCAAGGGTTAAATAAAACTGTTGAGAGTCTGAAAATGAAGGCAAAAATACAATTGTTTCGCTGCTAATCCGAAAGATTCTAGATGTTGTCAAACTTCGCAGTCGCCGCACTGGCCGCCCAGTTAAACCGAGTTTATCGTTACGTCCGATTTGGGTATAAATAGCTGAAAATTCTCCAGCTTTTCTCACTTGAATTGGTTCTACTTGGGTGGGCGTTTGTGCTTCGATTCCGTGAACTTCTAATTTAGTTTGTAAATCTTCATCTTCTGCTAATAAGGCAATTTGTACCAATGCCTCGCGCTGTTTTCCCACACACAAATGTCTTCCTAAAGGGTCGATATCACCAACCGCCAGTAACCCTTCACTCAACATTTCACCCAGAAAATATAAACTCTGCGCCCACACCAAGGGAATATTTTCATTGGGCAAACGTGGTTGCGTTTGAGGTGCTAATTTTTCTGCCTCTATATTTTCTGCGGGAACATAATAAAGTTCTGGCAATAAACGCAAACCATCTTGTTCTATAAGTAATGACTCTAAAAGCTCTTGATATTTTTTAACTTGTTCTTGTTCGCCACGAAATGATCCATCTAAAACTAAATAAGTGAAAAATAACGGCCATTCGCATTCAATATGCTCAAATTGCTTGAGTTCCCAGGGTTCGTAGTGCAAGCGCTGATGATCTTCTAAAACGGTTTGGTGTCCATCACGCAGAAAGCGTTTGCAGCCGTATTTACCTGCGAGTTTATTGATAATATCGTTTAAAGTGCGATCGCGTAACTCCAAATCTTCCACTGCAAAGGCAGGATAACTAATAATACTCAATAGTGCTGCATCAATTTCTTTGGAACCAGATTCTCTCGGTAATAAGGATTCTAAAGTAATTCGGGCGCGGGCGATTTCATCTGGTAGCACATGAATTACTGATGCTTGACTACCCCGCACACCAAACAAATCCAGTCCGTTAATAGCTTCTAAAGCAGCTTTTGCCATGCCTACAGAACTGGCATTTAACTCTGCACTACCACGATTAATTTTGTTACCACGTTCCCAAATGCCATAATCTGGTGTGCGGTAAGCTCGTCCAATGTAGTAAACTAAATTTTGGACGAAATTCACTTCATCAATGGTATAAATTATTGGCAATCCGGCTGCCGTCATTTGCGCCAATATCAGCAAAAATATAGATGTGGCATCGAGTTGCAAATGTCCCCATTCATCATCACCAACAACAATGTCACCAGTCGCGGTATTATATTTAGCATGCAGTCCATCTAGTAACGACTGAGTATGTTTAAATGTCTCTACTTTATGAGCCTGTCGCATCATTGCAAACAACAACCCGCGCATCAGTTTGATCACACTGTGTTCTAGTTCATAGGTGCGTCCCTCATCGTCGTCAATTTTGCGGTATGCAAGTCCTAAACCCCAAACTGCCAAAATGCTGTAAACGTTGTCTCGTACCCAGGCATCTGTGTAATCACCGTGGGCTGTAATCGCTGTGCTTGCAGGTAGTAAACCCGTAATCGGATTCTGCCGAGTCAGGATGATCGTTTTGATTTGCTGGTAGTAATAGTCTAGGCGAGTTAGCAATTTGGTAGATGTTTTCATGGTTTGGTTCAGAACAACTTGCAAAATTAGGCTCCTTAAAGGAGTGGGTTTCCTGCACTTGGGCTATGGGGAATGGGGCATTGAGATAGTATTCCGTACCATAGGCTATACAGGAACATTAATCATCTCTGGAAATATCGATCTCTGCGTGGGTGGAAAAATCCCTCCAAGTTAAGTCGAGCCGTAGAAAGAGGAACTTTAAAGAGTGATCTTAAGAATCTACCACTGATTCAGTGGTAGGATAATGTCAAAAAATCAAAAGTGCCTAACTCGAAGGATGAGCTTATGCTAGTCTAAACTAGATCATTACTCCGAGGTTATGCTTATGCTGGTATAAAGTAAATCATTTTTTTACAAAAAAAATATTAAATAAATAAATATAATTTTAATGTAGATATGTTTTAAGATAGTGTGTTTGTGTAAAATATTCACCATATAATTGCACTAAAGAAAGGGAGGCCATCTTCAAGGCAACAAGGTTTGATAAAAAATATAAATTATGGACTGTACAAATGAATTATTTTGTGCATTGACATTAAATACCTCTGTTTAGTCTTTTACAAAGTATATTTTGTTAGTTCCGTAGGCTAGCAAAATCGCAAACATCGCCAAAATCTAGCTAGAAGCCTAGATTTAGACTAGATATTAATTTGAAAAAACTAACAATCAGGATTCTACAGATTAGTGCTGTTTTTGAAGAAATTAGGTAATTACCATTTTATAGACAGGAATATTAATCTTAAATAGGAGTAACATAATGAAAACAGTTGGGATGTATCGTCGAGCTTATCCGAGAGTATCAGAAACTTTTATTGGAGAACAAGCCCATAATTTACAAAGATACAAACCTTTGTTTCTTACTTGTAAAATATTAAAAGAGATTCCTTTTGAAGGTATTTCTATTAGTAATAATGACTTATGGAATATTAAGCAGTTATTTCATGTAATTACTGCTTCACCAAATATGTTTGGAAACGAGAGTGAATTAGGAAGTCTAAAATTAATTCATGGACATTTTGGCCCAGACGGTATTTACGCAATGCGATTGGCAGAAAAATTAAATATTCCTTTCCTCGTTACATTTTACGGTTTTGATATCACAGTTACACGTCGATCTATGTGGCTGTCAGGTAATCCAGCATTATATCAATTTCTTTTACATGAAGAAGAACTAAAACAAAAAGCATCTAAATTTATTGCTTTTTCTAGTTTCTTGTATAAAAAAATGATTGAATATGGTTATCCAGAAGATAAAATTATTAAACTGAATAGTGGTGTAGATTTAGAAAAGTTTGCCTCATCAGCAAGCGAATCAAAAGATGAAAGATATATTTTGTGTGTAGGCAGACATACTGAAAAGAAAGGAATTGATACCCTATTAAAAGCCTTTGCCCGGATTGCCAGTAAGCATCCAAATGTGTCACTTATCCAAATTGGAAGTGGCATCATGACTGAAAAATTAAAGAGTCTAGCAGATGAGCTTGGTATTAGTAATAGAGTAAATTTTATGGGCGCAAAACCTTATGAAGTCATTCAAAAAATGATGCGAGGTGCGGAAATATTTTCTCTACCCAGTCAAACAGCAAAAAACGGTGATAGTGAAGGTTTACCGCTTTCAATATTGGAAGCTGCCGCTTCTAGTTTACCAATAGTTTCTACCTGGCATAGTGCTATTCCTGATGCTGTTTTAGATGGAGAAACTGGCTTTTTAGTTGATGAAAAAGATGATCAAGCTCTTGCGGAAAAATTAGATATTCTATTGTCTGACCGTGCTTTAGCTAAAAATATGGGTATAAAAGGACGAGAATTTATTTGCGAAAATTTTGATATTCGGAAGCAAACTGTCAAGCTAGAAGCTATTTATGATTTAGTAATCAGTAAACGAGAGTTAAGTAAGAGTATCTCAATTTAGATTACTAAACATTAAGCATTTGTTAATGAGCAGAAATTTTATGATGCCTATTTACAGAAGGTAAAACTCGTATTCGGAGAATTCGTTATCCAACTGTCAAAAAAAGCACTAAAAAGCCAAAAAAACAAATGCCACAATCTGCTTAAACCTTTGATTTTTTAATTTTGGGGTGCAAAGCTTGTGACTCAGCATTGCTGAGTCACTTTGTCATGTCTTTAGTCTAAACTCCAGTTATTAGCGATCGCCAGTTATCACAAATTATATCAGTAGCAAAACTAACTATGATTACAGAATAATTTCCTAAAAATCAGGCTAGTAAGCTAATACAGCGCTTCCGCCTGTTATAAGGTACACTAGGTTAAAATATAAATACTTTGTAACTGCCTACCTACTTAATTGAGGCGAGAAAAACAGAGACATTACCAAGTAGCGCCTGAGTAATAACTTCCAGTAAGTTAAGACCCTGCTTAGAAGCAGTGGAAAGATGCATAACGGATATTAGCGAATGAAACCGCAAACTCGAAGGAGCGAAAACCACCGGAAATCTTCTGCTTACATTTCATCATCCGCAAGTCACGTTCTGCCTGATTATTGGTAAGGACATTCTTTGACTGCCACTCTGTGTTCTGTGACGATGATGCGTGGGGCTGGTATATCAAATACTTGTCGCTTGATGATTTTTTTGATTCCTACATCCCCAATATCACTTCCACATCCAGGACATGAGCATGGTGTTGGATGTTCTACTATTTTCTCTGGCTCTAATACTTGTTTTAATGTCTGCCCTGGATGACCTATCTGCCCCCCTGATGGCCGCTTCCCTTTTTCTCTTAAACTTTTTGTCCGTATTTGATTTGACTTTTTGAGTCCGTCGCTGGCTGGTGGTTTTGAACTTGTTTGGCTATCTAGTCCCAAACTTCTCTCTAGCTCTGCTATCCTTTCCAGCAGTGCCTTAACCTCTAGCTCTAGCCTTTCTATTTTTTGATCTTTTTCTTCTGGACTCATTCTTGAACATTACCATCTTTCCTCCCTTCACGGGAATATCCCTGACTTTCCTACCTGGGCAGTTACGACAAAACTGGTAATTGGGTAGGTCGAAGTGCAATGTGTCGTGCCTTACAAAAATTAGGATTAAATCGTAAAAAAAAACATTGCGGAGTAGTCAAGCAGCAACAGAAAGAGTTCAAAAAGTAAGAGTAGAATATTGGGAACAGGTCAGAGATATAGATCCAGATAACTTAGTATTCCTAGATGAGACAGGAGTTTTATTAGGTCTGGCAAGAACTCATGCGCGTTCGCAACAAGGAACAAGAGCTTACGACCAAAAACCATTTTATAGAGGTGCAAAAGTCACAGTAATTGGAGCAATTAGTATTAAAAAAGTAGTGGCGTTAATGACGATGAATAACTCAATGGATAGCCAAGCATTTGATGTATTCATTGAGAAGTTTTTAGCGCCTAATTTATGGACAGGAGCAGTAGTCGTCATGGATAACTTACCTGCCCATAAACTAGCATCAATTGTACCAATGATTGAAGCTGTAGGTGCGAAAGTTATTTGTTTATCCTCATACTCTCCTGATTTTAATCCAATCGAGTTATGGTGGTCACAACTCAAATCTTTTTTACGCAGTTTTGCTCCAACTACAACAGAAATGGTTGATACAGTAATCTCAGTTGCACTCGACTTAATGAATCCTCAACATTTAAAAAACTGGTTTACTAATTGTTGCTATTGTACCTCATAACACCGGGAAGTGCTGTAAAGATAAATATAAAGCTACTAAAATTACAAAAAATCCTCAGTATCTACCGGAGAGGGCTATTCCGGGTTAGGATGATGACTAGCGATGCCTTAATTTAGATATCGATATTGAATTGTTGAAATTTTATGGGCAATAGTCCACCAGATGGCAGTATCAACCTCCTCTGAGCTGGCGAGGAAGTCTCCCAGCGCGGGGGAGACTTAGGAGATATATCTCATGCTCACACAAGATATTCGTGATTTGTTGACTGATACTACCGATTTAAATCAGTTGAAATGGGATTTAAATCGCTTGCAACCTGTGGATGTGGGAGATTACATTACACAATTGCCTGAACAAGAACGCGCGATCGCATTTCGTTTACTCAATAAAGCTCAGGCAATTGATGTATTTGAATATCTGCCCACAGAGGTGCAAGAAGAACTAATTAATTCTCTGCATGATGTCCAGGTAGTGCAGCTTGTAGAAGCGATGAGTCCCGATGAACGGGCAGAATTGTTTGATGAACTACCTGCTGGGGTAATCAAACGGCTATTACAAGAACTGAGTCCAGAACAAAGGCAAGCAACAGCAACGATTCTCGGCTATCCAGAAGGCACGGCTGGGCGGGTGATGACAACCGAATATGTGCGATTACGGCAAGGCTTGACTGTCGGTGAAGCCCTAAGCAAAATCCGCCGTCAGGATGAAGACAAGGAGTCTATTTACTACGCCTACGTCACAGATGACAACCGGACGCTGGTGAGAGTAGTTTCACTGCGCCAATTGCTGTTTACCTTTCCCGATGTATTTATTAAGGATATCGCTAGCGATCGCGTCATCAAAGTTAGAACTGAAACCCCCCAAGAAGAAGTAGCGCGGATCATGCAGCGCTACGATTTAATCGCTATCCCCGTGGTTGACCGAGAAGACCGATTAGTGGGCATCGTCACCATTGATGATGTCATGGATATTTTGGAAGAGGAAGCCACAGAAGATATCCAAAAACTGGCGGGTGTCAGTGGTGATGAAGCAGCTTTATCCTCTCCCTTACTCACCATCCGCAACCGCTTACCTTGGTTGTTGGGCATCATGGCAATGTATATTGGTGCTGCTAGTGCGATCGCGCCTTTTCAATCTGTAATTGCCGCAGTGCCAGTTCTAGCAGTCATCATGCCGATTTTTTCTAACACGGGTGGTACTGTTGGGATTCAATCATTAACGGTGACAATTCGCGGCTTAGGATGTGGGCGAGGTAACACCCAAAGATACCTTAAAAATTCTCCGCAAGGAACTTCTAGCTGGTTTAGGTACAGCCGTAGCTTTAGCCACAACAATGATCCTGCTTTCCTTAATTTGGGCGCGACCCCAAGAACGATGGGTAGCTTTAATTGCCGGAATGGTAATGGCAACTAATACAATTGTGGCTGTTACACTCGGCACTTTACTGCCAATGGCTTTGACACGGCTGAAGCTTGACCCTGCTTTAGTTAGTGGCCCCTTAGTGACTACAATGCTAGATACAATTGGGTTTTTAACGTTCCTCAGCTTAATTTCTCTAGCTTTAAACGTTTTCCATTTACCAACCTAAAAGGATTGGACATTGGGTATTGATTATTTCTCCCTTATCTCCCCCAATCCCCAGTTTCCACTCTCCAAATTCTATGCCTACTACTACCTGGAATCGTCATCACGTTCTTTCCCTAGCTGACTTTACGGCGGCTGAATATAATACTGTTTTGCAAACTGCTGCCAGTTTTCAAGAGGTACTATCGCGGCGGACGAAAAAAGTACCAACCTTGCAGGGACAGGTGGTGGCGAATTTATTTTTTGAATCTTCTACCCGCACCCGCAGCAGTTTTGAACTCGCGGCGAAACGCTTAAGTGCAGATACCCTGAACTTTGCCGCAGCATCTTCCTCTATGACTAAGGGAGAAACAATTCTCGACACGGCGAAAACCTATTTGGCGATGGGAACTGATATTATGGTAGTCCGCCATCGAGAAGCAGGAGTACCAAATGCGATCGCGGCTGAAATGGATCGTTTAGGTGTAAAAGTTAGCGTCCTCAATGCTGGTGATGGTCAACATGAGCATCCTTCCCAAGCACTGCTAGATTTATTTACCATAACTACCCTAATTGATCCAGCTAGCCCCCGACTGGAACTTTTAAAGGGGAAAAAGATTGCCATTGTTGGAGATATTCTCCATTCTCGCGTGGCGCGATCAAATATTTGGAGTTTAATTGCCAGTGGTGCTGAAGTGCATCTGGCAGCACCACCAACCCTTTTACCTAAGTTATTTGCTGAATATATCTGTGAAGAGTCAGAAGTCAGAAGTCAGGAATTATTCTCCGACTTCCTCACTCCCCAGCTTTTTCTACATTGGCAGCTAGAACCAGCTTTGGAGAATGCCGATTTTGTCATGACTTTGCGCCTGCAAAAAGAACGGATGATGGCTCATTTACTGCCAAGCTTGCGAGAATATCATCAGCTATTTGGCATTACAAGCACAAAGCTGCAACTTTGTAAACTTAATGTCAAAGTTTTGCATCCAGGCCCAGTCAACCGTGGTGTTGAAATTAGTTCTGAATTGATGGATGACCCAGAATTTAGTCTTATTCAATCGCAAGTTACTAGTGGTGTTGCCGTTCGCATGGCGCTGTTGTACCTATTAGGTAGTGGCAAGGCTTAAGTATAATCTAAGTTTGAATACTTCTAGTACGCCACCGCGTAAATAGAGCAACCATTTAAAATTCCTAAAGAGTTTATTCCATAATACTTTCTACTCTTGACTTTTGACTTCCGCCTTGCGCTACTAAGGACTTCCAAGAAATAATGTCAATATTGGCTTCTTTAACCAAAGTGGTAGAAACCGAGTTCCAATAGATTTTTCATTTATTGGAATGATTAAGCTCTGTAGGGCAAAGCTATTCAACTTTTTCATACCAAATCCCTACTTTCTCAAAAGAAGCATAAGCAAGCTTCAGAAAATTCATTACTCTCTGTCTCCCAATTATCCCAAATTCTTTATACTCTCTCGCCTCCGCAAAGGTCAGGCGATTTTGGTCAATTATGTTTCTTTCTTTATATGCTAACTTCGGAAAATCTATAACTTTTATCTTATATTTATTTACTATTTTCTGAAAGTTTGAGTCTGACTCTATATGTTCCCAATCATCACACAGCCCGAAATTCCTTACCAGAATATGAGGGATTGTCTCACCATAAGTATTTACTGACTGAGCAAACAGGTTGATGCTGTCGTATCCTCCTGTCGAGACAAACCATTTGCCAAAACATCACTCCCTGCGAACTTGCTAGTTCAAGTAATTGATTAGAATCAATCCACCCTTGTACTGCTCTATGCGATTGTGCGGCTAAATTCACAATTACTGGCTTCTCTATCGCCCACTCAAATATTCTATCTGCCTTATCTGCCTGTCGTTCATTCTCACTAAACACAGCATATTTACATATCTGCTTATACACCTCTGCTACATCTGGATTCGACCTATCTGTGTCCACTGCTACAAACGGGATTTTCTTATCCAGGCAATACTGAATCATTGTCCTGGTAAAGAGAGATTTCCCTACCCCACCTTTTTCACCATCTACCAAATGAATCGTCGGCATTACAGCCACCTCTAATACTTATTACTTATTCAAGTCTGATACATTTTTGCCCTGGCTTAGAACTTTTTGGAAGTCCATGTCCGCTTGATTATCTACTAAAACCCAAGAACCCAAAAGAAAAGAGTCAAAGCTATACTTTGTCTCCCCGCCTCGCAAGCCTACGGTGTCAACACAAGTCTTGACTCAGTGTTTGACTGGAGCCAGAGCCTCATATATCTAAAATTCTTACTAAGAATCTTTTAATTTTACTCCTATCGGACTAGCTTACGGAAGAATACCTAGTCTCATAGAAATTATATATTCCTCCGATCGCATGAATACAGAATTCTGTAATTTTGGGACAGTGGAATGGTGGAAGTTAAAAATTTAACGACTTCTAGAAGTGTCGGAGGTAAATATGAAACGAATTTTTTTGACGGCAGCAGCTTTACTCAGCACGCTATCTTTAGCTGCTCCTATTCCCGTCAAAGCAGAAAATTCCGCCCCTATCCGCCGCTTACTGCAAACTAGAGAGTGTTTTGGATGTAACTTAACAGGAGCAAACCTTAAAGGCGCTCATCTGATAGGGGTTGACCTGAGAAATGCAAATTTAAAAGCAGCCAATCTTGAAGGGGCTAACTTAGAAGGTGCTGATTTAACTGGTGCTAATTTAAAGTCTGCTAATCTTACAGAAGCATTCGTCAGTGGTACTACCCTAAATAATGCTAATCTTACCAACGCTGATTTGAGTGATGCTCATTTATATAATGCTGACGTAGGTGGCGCTGTTTTAGCTGGTATTGATTTAAGCGGTGCTGATGTATTTAATACTGCCATCAGCGTAGGTGGTGAATATTAATGGTGAGTAAAAATTTCCAAGTGATGAGTTAAGAGTTATATTAAACTCATAACTCTGCACTTTTTAAGTTTTATTCACCAGTAATCGATAGTTCATCAACCCAGATTTTCGGGCAAACTCCCCCCGGCGTTAACTCTGCCTCTTTTTCTACATAAATAATTGACTTTAAGAGTTCTAAGAAATCGCCAGCCACCGTTGCCGACTCAATACTTGTCTTCACACCCTTATTAACTAGCCAACCATCAAACGGCAAAGAAAAAGAACCTTGTAATGATTTAACTCCAGCATGGAGAGCTTGTAAATCATCGATAAGAATCACATTTTCAGCTGTTTCTAAGCTGAACTCTTGCTCAGGAGTTGCTGTTGAGAAAACGTGATAAAAATTAGGACTGACGCTGACTTTTGCGCCAATACTGGCATTACCCGTAGGCTGGGCATTTAATCTTTTAGCAGTGCCCGCACTATGGAGAAATCCTGTTAAAACACCATTTTCAATCAATGAAATTTGACGGGTAGGAGTTCCTTCACCATCAAAAGTTTCTGCACCTACGTTAGCTGGGTGCAATGCATCATCATAAACTGAAATTAGAGGAGAAGCGATTTGCTTTCCTAAATCATCAGGAGTAGATAAACTTTGATTGTCCAAAATACTTTGGGCATTGAACAAGTTAGAAAAACCACCCAACAGACTTAAGAAAGCTTCTGCTGAGAAAACAACTCGATATTTACCAGTCGGAATTTTTTCATAATTCAAGTGACTGATAGTTTTCTCGGCAGTTTCCTTGATACAACCATTAATATCTAGGTTATCTAAACTCTGGTTGATTCTAAAAGCACCTGCGCTGCGCGGTTTCTTTCCTTCTTCCTCAGTTTTGCTATAAAGGTAAACTGATGCCAAAGAGTGAGATTCAGTTCTCACTGCACCATCGCTATTGAGATAGAATCTGTCAACATCTCTTTGTGATAAACCGTTATAAGGTACACCTTTAATCGCTGGATGAGCTGCTAGTAATTCTTTTTCAGCTACCAGCAATTTTTCTATAAGTTCAGCAACAGGTGCTTGGAGTGCTTTATCTTGAGGTTTATTTGGGATAGGAGTAGTAGCGTCTGGACTAAAATCAGGAACATTTTCTTTAACACCAAAAAAACTAGCTTCGTAGGCAGTTTTCAAAGCTAATTCCAGTCCCTTGGGGTCTACATCTGTAGTGCTGGTGACACCCATTGTATTATCTTCATTCCAGACACGAACAATAACACCAGAACGATTTGAAGCTTTGACTTGTTTTGGCTCTCCTTGGTCTACTTGCACATTAGTATCATCTACTGTTGAGCCATAAATGTCGAATTTCTTAATACCAAGTTTATCAGCATTGTCCTTGGCAGAATTTGCAATCTCATTGATATTCGGCATAGTCAATTTTGGGTTTGGGATTTTCTCGCTCCCTGCTTTAGTCTGGGAGTGTAATAATGGAAAGCTTCTGTTTCCTAGATAAAATTAAGAAGGCGTTTCCAGGTAGAACCTGGAAGTTGATAATGTTATCTTCCGCCAACGGTAATAGAATCAACCTTGATGTGGGGTTGTCCAACTGTGGTGTAAATACTGCCACTGACTGAGCCACAGAAACCTGGTGCAATTTCTAAATCTTGGGAACACATAGAAATTTTATTCATAATTTCCTTGGCTTCACCGATGAGAATTGCTCCTTTTAGTGGTTTGGTGATTTTGCCATTTTCAATCAAATAAGCTTCATCAACACTAAAGTTAAATTGACCTGTAGCACCAACGCTACCACCACCCATCTTTTTACAGTAAATGCCTTTATCAACAGAGGCAAATAATTCATCAATGGTATATTCGCCAGAATCAATATAAGTATTACGCATCCGGCTGGCAGCAGCAAAGGTATAATTTTGGCGGCGCCCACTTCCAGTTCTGGGGTGTCCGGTGCGTGTAGAACCTGTTCTATCTGCTAAAAAGTTTTTCAGAACGCCTTTTTCAATCAATAGGGTTCTTTGAGCAGGCATACCTTCGTCATCCATGTCAATTGTCCCGAAGGCATTTTCAGAGCGCCCTTCATCCCAAGCTGTCAAACTTTCGTGGGCAATTTTTTCGCCTTTTTTGTCAGCAAAGGGAGAGGTATTGCGTTCTATTTGGGTGGTTTCTAGCAGGTGTCCGCAAGCTTCGTGAAAGATTACGCCGCCAAAGTGATTGGCCATAATTATGGGGTAAGTACCCGATTCCACATAATCTGCGTAGAGCATTTTTCCAGCAGAATCTGCTATTTTTTCGGCAGCTTGCTGAGAATCCCAAGTTCTCAAGAAGTTGGCATCGCTAGTATTGCCGGCGCGATCGCTAATTGAGGTACGATTAGCACCATCAGCACACAATAGGTTAAATCCTACTGATTGCGTGAGGCGGATGTCACGAGCAAAAGTACCGTCACTAGCGGCGATTAAAACTTCTTGCCAATCTCGAAAATAGGTAGCACGGCGCGATTGGATGTGGCTAGCTTTTTGCTTCAGATGAGCAGTACCATCAAGAAGGATTTCTCCCATTTCTCGGATGGAGCTACACACTGGTAGCCATGCATCTTTACCTCTTTTAGTGGCGTAATCTCTCAATAATTCCAGATTGATTTCTGGGATGAAAGATTTAGGAGTAGGTAGTTGCAATCCTAAGATAGAAAGACCTTTTTCTAAAGCTGCTTTCAAACCGGAAAAAGAAAGGTCATTGGTGCTAACGTAGCAGTCAGCTTTACCGCGAAATACTCTGACTCCCGCGCCTGTAGACAGACTGGGTGAAATACTAGTGATGGAGTCTTCTTCTGCCAGACAACTAATATAGTTGCGACGTTCTAAAAATAATTCGATGAAGTCAGCACCAGCCGCGCGTCCTAGTCCCAGCAGGGTAGCCAGAGGGGCTTCCCAGGTTTCATCGAAACGCTCTGGTGTGGAGGAATATTGGAGGGTGGGAAGTTGATTTGAGAGAAGTAGCGTACTTGTAAGCATGGGTAGCCTCGTCTGCTGGCGTAGTTCAGAGATTTGACTGAAAAATCCTGGTGTGTTCAGTCTAACAAATGAGCAAAAGCCACAGTTGCTAGAAAAGCGTGTGGATTTCCCTCCTCTTCAGGAACGCCTTGGCAAATCCGCCCGTAGATTAGAAGTTTGGCACTATATCAACTCGTCATCAACCGGGCTTACATCCCTAGGCACAAGGCACAGGGGTTTTATGCCCGTTTAATAAACAAAGCCCGCCTTTGCGGGCTGAAATTTTTAAAGTTTTCACTTATTGAAGAGTTAAGTGTAACATAGAATACATTTTGTATGTATTTACTTAGCACTATTCTCAACGAAAGGAGTCATAAGTTAGGAATGAAATGCGAGAAACTCTATTTAAACTTCGTCCATATTAAAACCTTGAGTTTCCAACTTGACTCAGGTTTATTTTCGATTTCCTATCTTCAGTGGAATTCTTTCTGTTTCTTGCTCATTGAAAATCTGACTTAAATTAGCAGCAGTTGGCGCTGGCGATGTGAAATTCTTAAACAATACCTTTAAAGTTCGATTAATAGTTTTAAGAATTTTCATTTTGCTAGCACTAGGCTTTTGATCATATCTCAAAACCATTGGAATTTCTGCGATTTTTGGTTTGAGTACTTTAGCTTTCAGTAGTAAATCTATCATGCAAGCAAATCCACTTTCAGTGAATAGATTGTCCCCGTAATACATATCTAGTTTACTAAGGAAAGTACGGTTATACAGTCTGTAACCACAAGTATAGTCTCTTACACCTCTTACACGGGCTGCAATTCTAAAAAGCCAACTGGCTCCATAGCTCATTATCTCTCTAAATTTTGATAAGCCTATGACTTTAGAACCTTTTCGATATCTAGATGCGATCGCAATATCATAGCTACCAGCTATCATAGTGTCATACATCTTTATCAATAATTCTGGTGGTTGAGTGTTGTCACAATCCATCGCAGCTAAAAAATCGCCTTCCTTAGAAATTTCTAAAAAAGTCGTAAAACCTGTTTTAATTGCTTGACCTAAACCAGCATTTTTGGGGTGTTGGACTAATTTTAGTAATATCCCCAGTGATTGCGATACTTCTAAAGCAGTCTCAGCAGTTTTATCACTACTACCATCGTCAACAAGAATCAGTTTTATCTCCATATTAGAGATTTGCTGCAAAGTCTGAAATCTTTTGAACAAGGGGCGAATTGATTCTTGTTCGTTATATGCGGGTAAAAGAACAAAAAGACTCATAAGTAACTCCTATATTTTTTTAAATTGAATACCATTACCTAAACTTCAAGAATTCAGTAATGTTGATTTTTTGAGAAATTCATCAACCTGTCGCACAACTGCGTTATTGTTGACGCTATCATTGACCAACTGTGAGGTATTTACAACAAAAAAATCATTGTTTTCAGTACTCACTTTGGGAACAATACTTGAATAATCTAAAACTTGCAGTGGCTGTACTTTAATCGCTCGATTAATGTGTGCTGCCACAATATCATCCGGTTTTAATTCTGGGAACATCAAACGTATACCCTGGAAAAATACTTGACGTAATTCATCATCTGGCTGTTTTAACAACGGGTCAGTAGAAAGTATATATTTTGGTAAAAATGTCATGTGATACCCTGCTGTCTCTTGTAAAGAAACTAGGTTACTCATACCGATTACTCCGGTAAAAGGAACATTTCTATCGGCAATATTTACTACATAATAAGGAATTAGGGACTTGCGAGTAATAAGTACCATACAGATTACGCCGAGGTATTCTACTGTTTCACCAGTGTCTGAAACTTTCACTAGTTGATTAGCAGCAATCTGTTGCAGAATATTTACTGGCCCAGTAAAAATAACTTTATCAAAATGCTCCTTTTTACCCTGATATTCTACCCACATTCCACCCTCTGGATGAGGGGCAATATATTCCACCGCAATGCCTTTGTGGATATGACCTCCAGCCGCGTAAATTAATTTTTCTATATGGTCAAAAACCGTTTTGTAACCACCTGAAACATAACCAAGTTGTTCTTTATTTAATGAAGAATCTCGCGCTGAAAATAATCGTTTGATATAAGCCCAGATAAAAACTGCTGATATTCGTTTATAGTTCTCTCCTAATTTAGATAAAAGTAAGGGTTTCCAGAGTTTTTCGTATGTATTTTTACCACCGAGTTTTAATAGCCAATCTTCAACCAAAATCTTTTCTAAGCGCCGCCAGTTATTAAGTCGTGAACCATACAGGAGGGTAAAAGCTAATCTGATTTTACCTATAAGTCCAAACAGAGGAAAGCGCAGAAATTCTATACTATTACTGATAGAATAAAACTTTTGATTATCATAAAAACCTGTTAAACTTCGATGCCAACGCAGTTTATCTCCAAGACCAATATCTCTGATAAAACTTATTAGATGAGTATCAGAAGGTAGGATAACATGATAAAAACGATCCCAAGTAAATAATCCATAATCATGATAAGTGGTAAGTCCACCAAGCTGCTTGTTGCTATCGAATACACTGACTTTATGTCCTTGGTGTGAAAGACGTTGGGCTAATACTAGACCAGTTATACCCCCGCCGACAATGCCTATATTCATACAATTTAGATTTTTGTAGGGATGTTTTTGATATTTATCGCCAAAGGCTTTTTTTAATATTTAGTAACCTGGATTATTGCCTATACAGCTATTAGTTTACAACCAAAACTACGCCAGTTATGATAATGGAAATTCCTAACCACTGGCTAAATCTCACCTGCTCTTTTAGAAGATAGTGAGAAGCAATTGGTATAAGTGCATACATTAATCCTAGAACTGGAAATGCTTGACTCAGAGGAATTGTCCGCAACACATAAAGCCACAACAGAGTCATAAATGTATAGCAAATAAACCAAATCATAAAATAACGAGAAGATAACAAATTTAGAATAGATGTGCTTGCTTCCTTAGTAGCGCTAGAAACGTAAAGTGCATATTTTAGTGATATGTTAGCTGTTGTTCCTAATAAAACTACAATCATTAAAAGTAGCCAAGTAATAACGTTCATTTTTCAATAGTTTTTGTTTGTGAAATTTACTACGAACTTAGATAGATTTTTTAAGTGGAATAACCACTAAAAGAACACCCAGAAAAATAGTCATGACTCCTGCTATTCGAGTTAATGTAATTTCCTCATTAAAAAAGTAGTATGACCCGAAAAGTATGCCAACGTAGTTTAGGCTAGTAAGTGGATAAGCAATACTCAATTTGACAGACCGCAGAGCTAAGATCCAATTGGCTACACCCAAGCAATAAACACCAACAGCTAATATTAATTGTTGAATAAATTCCCAAGTAAATAGTCCCTCATTTGTATGGCTCATGGTATGTTTCATCAGTAATTGCCCAGAAATACTAAACAAAATACTGATGAACAGAATGACATAAGGAATTATTTTAAAGTTGGAAATTTGTGACATAGATTTCATAATACATTTGCCTCAATCTATATAGTAGGTATGAACCGGACAGTAAACAGTTTGTTGTTTTGAACGTTTCGGTTCTCGGTTACACCTTCTCTGCAATTCGACCTCCATTTCAATAAAATAGACAATAAAATTAGTCAGGCTATGTTAAGGGACTTGTATCAAAATAAACTTTGAAATTTATGTCATAGAGTTAGTAACTAAATGCTATTAAAACTTCAGGATGGTTGCTTTATCTGGTAGTATTCAAAATTATCAAAGTATATAATTTTAAATTATGTAATATTTTGTACTCATTATTTTAAGCAGTTTTATTGTTTGGCAAGCCAGTTTTACTTAAAAACTATGATATTGCGATCGCAATATCTAGGTTATAAAAGATACAGATGTAGTTAAGTTGAAGGTTTTGTCGCAAATTCTCTCTGGACAAAGTTTAGCAGTGTCCATAGGACTAGGCTGTTGTAAACATCGCTTATGCTCAACTCGAATTCGACCCACATATTCAACAGATGAAGTTAAATGAATAAAAATGGATGACCATAATTTTTGATTAATCCATACATTAACTTTCATCAATTGCATCCTGCTGTCAAAATCTTGTTAAAGACATTACTGGAATTCCCAAGCCGTCAACCTATACATCAGAACCTAGCTCGATTAATAAATGTTCTCTATGTTACTTCAGGAAAGTGTATTAATTTACTTATATACCATAGGAGCTCCTCAGCCTCACAGACATATCTTTAACCTCTGCTGAGAATTAAGACAAGCTTGCACGCAAATTGAGCGTATATATGTACTCTTTTTAGACATAAGAAAACAACGAATAGCAGAAGTCTGCGTGGTTGCATAAATCGTATATAAATGAATTACTTTACGGTAATGCGCTTTACAGACTACTAAGGAATTTTACTGAATGTCTAAACAGAGCTTTTGGTGAAACAAACTGCTAATGTCAACCAACTTTGATTGATCAACTCGGAGTTGAGGTTGATAACATTGCGTTTGACAAGTTGTGTTGTTTTGCTTAATTGTTACTCGTAATTTTAACTATAATTTTTCTCCAAATTTACTATTACATATAATTACTTACTAGAATACCATGAGATAACCATGTTGCAAATTTATCGCCACACTTCATCAAAAATTCATTTACCGAAAATATACTTAAACAAAAACTTTATAAAGCAAAAACTTTATTAAAGATAAATTTTTATTTTGAAGATTTGTATATTGATGGAGCACTTTCTCGATACTAAACTTGTATAAGTAAGTCGGCGTGAAAAAACCAAAGTATGTAAAGATAAGTAAATACGTAGAATGTATCTACCGAGGTGGCTAAGACATGGGCGCTCGTTTAAGGGTATTTTTGACTCGTGAGCAGGATAAAACTCTATTAAATCTAAGAACTACGGATGCACCGCAGAAAGTGAAAGACCGAGCAGAGGTAATCAGGCTGAATGCACATGGTTGGTACGTAGAAAAAATAGCTGCTCATTTTAATTGGACTCCACAAACAGTAAGAGAAATCTTACATAAATGGCAGAAACTAGGTCTAGAAGGGCTTTGGGAATTACCAGGTAGAGGAGGAAAAACCAAGTACTCAGAAGAAGACATAGTTTTTTTGGAAGAATGCCTCAAAAAAGAACCTCGTACATACAACAGTCATCAACTAGCTCAAAAACTATCTAGCGATCGCCAAGTTAAATTGAGTCCCGACAGATTAAGACGGGTACTCAAAAAAAGGGGGTCATTTGGAAAAGAACCAGAAAGAGTCATAAAGGAAAACAAGACCCTGTAATACGGGAAAAAAAGCAAGCGGACTTAGATATGCTGGAATTAGCTGCTGCTGCTGGAGAAATAGACCTAAAGTATTTGGACGAATCCGGGTTTTGTGCATGGAGCGAGCCTAGTTACACTTATTACCAACGAGGTGAGCAAAAACGTTTAGAACAAAGCAAGCGTCGTGGTCGTAGATTAAGCATTATTGGGTTTCTTCAGCCAATAATCAGTTTTATTTACGGTCTGGTGATTGGAGGTGTTGACAGAAAATCTTATATCCAGATGATGGAGCTTGAAGCCCTTGATGCCCAAAAGATAGGGCGCATCAGAGTCATAGTACAGGACAACGGTCCAATACATCGATGTAAACAAGTGCAGCAATTATGGTCAAAGTGGGAACAGATGGGTTTGTACATTTTCTTTTTGCCGAAATATTGTTCGGAAATGAACCCAATTGAATTGGAATGGCAACACCTGAAAAAAGATGAACTAGCAGGAAAAATGTTTGATGACGAGCTAGAACTTGCTTATGCCGTAATTGATGGTGTCCAAGCTAGAGGGGAAAAAGGAAACTACAGTACACAACGTGTTAAATTTAACTTTAACTCCTTTGGTTAAACTTTCGTTACATACTTATAAATTTTCCCGCCGACTTACTTAACTAGGAACTCAACATTAAAGATTCATTTGCCGATAAGATAGCTAAACAAAAATTTCATAAAGCCAAAACCTTATTAAAGATAAATTTTTATTTTGGGGATTTGCACATTGATGAAGCACTTTCTCGATACTAAACTTGCATAAGTAGGGATTTGGTATCAGAATACATAAGTGCAGAGTAATAATTTATAAAAGTAGAGTGAAAACTTGAACAACAATGCCAAAATGAGCGCATCGTAAAGCAAAAGCTACACGGGTTAGGGTAAAAATGATAGCTAGCAATCAATAGTCTGAATCGTTTCTTATCTATAAAAATCCCTAAATTCGCATATCTTAGACAAAACTAGCTTGACGGCTAACTTAGTTACTCCAGCAGTCTAAAATTGATAAAAAATAATTTTTGGGTGTTGGGATTATTAATTTTTTTTACTGCTTCCCTATTGTTTGGACTCATTTTTCTGCAAAAGTTTATTGGTAATGACAAAAACAATGATTAATAATCCAAACTGGATCTGCCAAGGTGCTAGTATTAGAGTTAATATCAAGCTAATAGCTGTAAACATACCTGCAAGATATGCAATTTCATCAGTACTCTTTTTAAATAAGTAGGCAGTAATTAAAGCAGTACACAGTGGTATCAAGAAAAACAAAGGCATCTTACTAAGCTCTGAACTAAAGGATGTGGTATTTATAAAACAAATTTAAGATTGTTTTTGGAATTGTGGGTAATTCTACATCCAATCAAGTTTTAGGCACAACAGTCGAGCGAAATAAATATTAGATAAAATAAAATTATTTAATGTTTTATTTTATACTAACTTGATTAATTGTTGCGATAGGTAAAACCGTTAAAAACTTGGTAAATAACTTTTTCATCTAGGGTAGATGATGCGCCTAGTAAGCTTTAATAGTAGGCTGCGAGATGCTACGCGTGCTTAGAAGTACACAATCTCTTACGGTAATGATTCTTCTCCCGCTCTGCCAACTCGTTAAAGCTGCGCTATATTATACAATCTCTCGTTCACTTACGTAGATTGATAGAGTTTAAAACTTCCATAGGTGGGTTTTGTCTATTTCGTCAATTGCGCTCTTGAGATCAATCATCTAATAAATTAGCTTAAAATTTTCGTCTGATGCCAGGATAAGGATCTAGCATAATTACCTTTAGAAGTAGCATTTTCATTTTAGACACTTAATGCTGAACATTCCTCAACTACTGGCAACTGAAATCAACCTCAAACCCCATCAGGTGCAAAACGCGCTGGAACTTTTGGCGGAGGGTGCAACAATTCCTTTTATTGCACGTTACCGCAAAGAGCGCACCGATGAGATGAATGAAGTGCAACTACGTGAACTGGCTGATCGATATACTTATTTAACAGAACTGGAAGAACGAAAATCTGTAATTTTAAGTGCGATCGCTCAACAAGGTAAACTTACAGATGAACTCAAAGCCAAAATCTCATCCTGCTTACAAAAAACCGAACTTGAGGATTTATACTTACCCTATCGACCAAAACGACGCACTCGCGCCACCATCGCCAGAGAAAAAGGACTCGAACTACTGGCAGAGTTCATCAAGTCGCTAAATGTAAAAAATGCTGCAACGGCTTCTCTGGAAGAAGAAGCGGCTAAGTATATTTCTGAAGCTAAGGGAGTAAAAACAGCAGAAGAAGCACTTAAAGGTGCTGCTGATATTTTAGCCGAAGAAGTGGCTGAAAAAGCTGAATTACGGGCATATATCCGCGATTATCTTCTAGAAGAAGGGGTATTTGTCTCCCGTATCAAAGATGATTATCCTGAAGGGACAACCAAATTTGAGATGTACCGTAACTATCAAATTAAGGTAAAAAATATTGCACCCCACAATATGCTGGCGTTGTGTCGGGGTGAAACGGAGAAAGTATTAAGCTTTGAAATTGCTTTTGATGAAGATACGGTACTTTACTATCTGGAGTCGAAAGAAATTAAAACCAAAGTTCGGACAATTCGGGATTTTTATCAGGCGATGTTGAAGGATGCATTCAACCGTTTGATGAAAGTCTCTCTAATGGGAGAGGTAATTTCTGAGATTAAAGTCTACGCAGACACAGAATCTATCAAGACATTTGAAACTAATCTGCGAGAGTTGCTGCTATCTGCACCAGCAGGAATGAAACCAACCTTGGCGATAGACCCTGGATTTAGAACTGGGTGTAAAGTTGCTGTTCTCGACCAAACGGGGAAATTTTTGGAATACCAAGCGGTTTTTCCTCACCAAGCTGCTGAACAACGCGCCAAAGCTGCACAAATTGTCAAAAATCTGATTGAAAAGTATAAGATTGAGTTAATCGCCATTGGTAACGGTACAGCCTCCCGCGAGACAGAAGAGTTTGTCACGCAAGTATTGGAAACCATAGAACGCAAACCAGTGAAGGTGATGGTGAATGAGTCTGGTGCATCTATATATTCTGCCAGTACTGTAGCGTTAGAAGAGTTTCCCGATTTAGATATTACCGTGCGCGGTGCAATTAGCATCGGCCGCCGTTTGCAAGATCCTCTGGCGGAACTGGTGAAAATCGATCCCAAATCTATTGGTGTGGGACAATATCAGCACGATGTCGATCAGAAGTTGTTGAAAAAGAAATTGGATGAGACTGTAGAAAGCTGCGTTAACTACGTCGGCGTAGACTTGAACATGGCCTCCAAAGAACTTCTTACTTCTGTCTCTGGGATTACGGCAACAGTTGCCAATAATATTGTCGCCCATCGCAATCAGAATGGAGCCTTTAAAAATCGCCGCCAACTTTTGAAAGTTCCGAAATTGGGGCCGAAGGCTTTTGAACAAGCGGCGGGTTTTCTGCGGATTCGCGGCGGTGACAACCCATTAGATAATACAGCAGTGCATCCAGAGAGTTATTCTGTAGTAGAAGCGATCGCATCTGATCTAAATGTGCCATTAAATCAGGTGACACAAATTGCCGAAAAACTTAAAAAGACTAATCTGAAGAAATACGTTACCGATAGCGTCGGCGAACCCACACTGCGCGACATTCTCAGCGAACTAGAAAAACCAGGTAGAGATCCCCGTGCAGAATTTAAGTATGCCACCTTCAGAGAAGGAATTAAGGAAATCAGGGACTTGAAAGTGGGAATGGAACTAGAGGGAATGATCACAAATGTTGCCAACTTCGGCGCGTTTGTCGATATCGGCGTACATCAAGATGGCTTGGTGCATATATCCCAACTTGCTGATAGATTTGTAGACGATCCCAACAAAGTTGTCAAAGTTGGACAAGTAGTCAAAGTGCAGGTGCTAGAAATCAACGAGAAACTGAAGCGGATTAGTTTATCGATGAAAGCAGTTAAACAATAATTAGAAACAGCAGATGGTAGTTTATCAAGTTCAATTTATCAATCCTACACTTGGATTAGATCGCACCATTCCAGTCCCAGATGATCAATATATTATAGATATGGCGGAAGATGCTGGTATCCGCCTCCCATCTGGGTGCAAACAAGGCGAATGTTCTGCGTGTATTGCTAAACTTATTAGTGGTGAAGTCGATCAAAGCGAGCAAAAATTTCTACGCCCAAGTGAAATACAGGCTGGTTATGTTGTTACTTGTGTAACTTATCCTTTGTCTGATTGCACTTTAGAAACCCATCAAGAACAAGTCTTATATAAATCAGCCCTTTATTATCAGCCTGAGTCTGGAAAATCAGAGCGATCGCAATAGTAATCGCTTAAGAAGATTTGTAGGTTGGGTTCAAGGTAGTGAAACCCGACAAAGCTTGAAAATGTTGGGTTTCGTTCCTCAAACGCCACGTGCTTTAAGTCGGGGAACCGCAAGGGCGCAGTGGCTTCCCAACCTACCTCGGAGTGCTTTTTTAAGTAAAACCTACGCAGTATTAAAACTGGCATATTTTTCTCAATTATCGGCCTAAGGATAGAAGCAAATTCTATCTTGCAAGAGAGGTTAAAACCCTGCACATAGTTGAAGATGATATAAGAAGTTACAAAAAATCTTTAGTGATTAGGTAAGAAAAAATGTTAACACCATTATTAACCGCCCTAGCTACAGCTTTGAGCCTATTAATTGTTGATTTAGTTGTTCCAGGCGTTAATATTGCTAACTTTCCCGCAGCTATGATTGCTGCTTTAGTAATTGGTCTAATCAACGGTTCAGTTAAACCAGTTTTGTCTGCTCTTTCTCTACCACTTAACTTTGTATCATTTGGAGCATTTTCGCTCGTCGTAAACGGTTTGTGTTTCTGGTTAGCAGCAGTCCTAGTACCTGGGTTCGCAGTTCGCGGAATTATTGGTTTCCTGCTTGGGCCAGTTATTCTAACTTTTGCTAACACCTTCATTAACAACTACTTTGTTGAAAAAAACCTGTTAACCGGCAGTGGCGATGTAAAAACCCAAGGTGAATTACCTTCTAGATAAGTATTCTAAGGAGTAGAAATACCAGTTTTCTTACATCTCTACTCCAAATAAATATCCGAAGGTGGATTTCCTAATTCGGAATCTTCAGCAGAATGTAATTAAAGAAAATCACAAAAATACGGCAAAATCATGAAATTAGTTCGTTATCTTCTAGGTTTGTTAGTGCCTCCTTTAGGCGTTTTCCTAACGGTTGGAGTTGGCCCAACTCTATTTATTAACATCTTGCTCACAGTTCTAGGTTGGCTACCTGGTAGTATTCATGCTATTTGGGTTATTGCCAAGCATGATGAACAACTCAATAGAGAAGGAAATATTTACTAATACGCAAGATGAATTTTAGGGAATCTTAAGTATGGTGCATTACAGCTAAAGCCGTAATGCACCATTTTTGTTTCTACCATAAATAAATAGAAGTTATAAGACCTTCCCGAAGCGGGAAGGGGGGGAGAAATTCAAAGCCTCTCTCCTTTTAGGAGAGAGGTCAAAGTTGTACCTCACGCTTGTCGAGAACCGCTATAACAATAGTCCTACGATTATAGTAATTTAGATATTTTTCAGCTTATCAAGTGATGCGTTAGCCAATGGCAACACACACTACGAAAGCTGAGTATTTAATAATTATATAAATACGTTAGTAGGGACATGGCAATGCCGTGTCCCTACTAAAATTCTATATGTATCAGGGTTTTTGTGAAAAGTAGTCTAGCCTATTTATGAATAGTTTCGCGCTCTTTAGTAGCAGGTTCCTTATCTTTGAATAAGTCAGCTGCCGTTAAGAGTAACTCTCTCAATGTTTGTTTGATTTGGCGCTCTTTTCTAGCTAGAGATGTACCAGCTTCACCCAGTTTATCTTCTAACTGCGATCGCTTCTCTCCTACCTGCACAGCCATAGATTCTGCTTGAGGACGAGCCTTATCGTACCAGTGTTTTGCCTCGTCTAGATAATCTTGAACCTCCATATTACGTCCGCCATAGCGTGCAGCCATATTAGCTCGGACAATAGCTAGCTGCGCTTGCAGTTGCGCGTAACGTTTCTTTAACAATCCGACTTCATCACTATCTTTAATAGCATTGACAGCAGATCAATGGCAGTTTTGGTACTAGCAGGTTTTTCCTTACCCGTCTCTTCAATCTCTGCCAAAATTACATCAACTTCTTGCTGGAGTTGTTCTTCTTCACCATCCAGTTGAGCCTGTAGGCGCTTGATATCTGTCTGAGTTCTAGCAATGTTTTGGTGTCTTTGGCTATTAATTCCTTCCAGCGCTCCTTCAATAGAAGCTGTCACTTCATCTTTGAGTTCGCTACCCTTTTCTTGGAAGTTGTCAATTACAGCAGAAACGGCATCTTTGACAATGCTACGAACTTCACTAGAACCTTGTTTAAACTCAGAAGCTACTTGAGAAACTGCGGATTTCACAATTTCTCGAATCCGATCAGTTCTTAATTGCCCAGTTTCTTTGGCTTGTTGTAAGTCTGCTTGAATTTGTTGTTTGATATTGTTAGGCATTTTCAACTCGTAAAATTTAACTAATTGGGATAAAAGTTTCTAGAAATGTTCCTACATCCACATTATGGCGTAGCCCGATAAAGCTCGGTACTTCCTTTAGATAGAAAATTACACTCCAAAAGAGGTGATGTGTAAGATGTTGCCTATTTGTGAGATGATAAATGTTTAGTGATAGTAATTGAGAGTAAAATATGTGGCGAGTAAATATTACTTGTTCGGGTGATGCATGGAAAATCTATGGTGTTGATTTTAAGGCGATCGCAGCGAAATATCAAGGTGAATTAATTGGTTCCAAAAAAATGCCAGATGGTACGCGCATCATGTCTTATAAAATTGAGGATGTTAGTGATGCAGAAGCATTTCAAGAAGATTGTGCAAATTTTGCCGGATTTACAACTGACTTTGAATCCTTATAATATTGGTTTTGATACTTATACCTGCAATCAGTATGTCCAAATCGGGAGAAGTTAATTGAAAAACCTATTTACATTAATATTAGTAACATTTTTGTTATTAACAAGTACTTTTAACTTGTCTGCTAGTGCAGCAGATATAGTTAACGGCGAACAAATCTTTAGTTTTCATTGTGCTGGTTGTCATATCAACGGTAGCAACATAATCAGGCGAGGTAAAAACCTCAAAAAACAAGCCCTGAAAAAGTATGGTATGGATTCACTAGAGGCAGTTACATCTATAGTTACCAATGGTAAAAATAATATGTCAGCCTACAAAGATCGCCTCAGTGAACAGCAAATTGAAGAAGTTTCTGCTTACGTTCTTGAACAAGCTGAAAAAGGCTGGCGTTAGAAAGTTAGGAGTTAGGAGTTCAAAGTTAGGAGTTAAGAGCTAAGATTTAAGAGTTATTGATTATCGCTCTTATAAATGATTCTTAAGAAGGTGTAAAGGAATGTTGTAATCAGATGCTTACGAACTCAGTAATTCTTCATTCTTCTCACACCTAACTCCTGTATAAACGCGATAAATCGCGTCTCTTATCACTACTAAACTTGAAAATGAACTTACCCACAGCTAGCCGTCTCCAATTCACTCCTGATTTAAACATTTGCCGTATCTTAAATGGGATGTGGCAAGTCTCCGGCGCACACGGACAGATCAATCCCCAAACCGCCATTGAGACTATGTTCAAATATGTAGATGCAGGCTTTACCACTTGGGATTTAGCAGACCATTATGGGCCAGCAGAAGACTTTATTGGTGAGTTTCGCTGTCAACTAATTGATACTCGTGGGAAAGATGCTTTATCTCAGGTACAAGCCTTTACAAAATGGGTTCCTCGTCCAGGAAAAATGACGAAAAAGCTCGTCGAGGAAAATATCGATATTTCCTTGAGAAGGATGAATGTACAATCGTTAGATTTGATGCAATTTCACTGGTGGGAATATCAGGATAAAAATTACCTGGATGCCCTCAAATATATGGCGGAACTTCAGACTGAGGGTAAAATTAAGCATCTAGGTTTAACTAATTTTGACACAGAAAACTTGAAGATTATTACCGAAGCAGGTATCAAAATCGTTTCTAATCAAGTGCAATTTTCCCTTGTTGACCGCCGCCCCGAAGTTAACATGGTGGAGTTTTGTCAGCAGCATGACATAAAGCTTTTTACTTACGGCACACTGTGCGGCGGTTTGTTATCAGAAAACTATTTGGGCAAACCGGAACCAAGAGAATTTGATCTTTCCACTGCTAGTTTGAAAAAATATAAAAATATGATTGATGCTTGGGGTGGTTGGCGATTATTTCAAGAGTTGCTGGCTATTCTAAAGGAAATTGCTAATAAGCATAGTGTAAGCATTTCTAATGTGGCAGTGCGTTACATTTTAGATCAGCCAACTGTGGGCGGTGTGATAGTTGGTGCCAGACTTGGTGTATCTGAACATATAGAAGATAACGCCAAAGTATTTAGTTTTAGTTTAGATGAAGACGATCGCGATCGCATCAATGCAGTATCTCGCCAATCGCGCGATTTGTACCAGCTTATCGGCGACTGCGGCGACGAGTATCGGCGATAATTTCGGGATTGAAGAAGAATTCAGAAGTCAGAATTCAGGAGTCAGAATCAAGACGCTCTCTACGAGACGCTGCGCGAACGCGGACTCGCTAAGGCAACTCTTAGAGACGCTAAAAGCGAACGCTATCAGTGGGGGATTCAGACCCACCACTGATAGCGACGCGGAAAGCGAGTCAGACGCTCCTGCGTCGCTAACGCTGTGCTATCGACCGTCTTTAAGACCACCAAATTTTCAATTTGGTGGGGGTTTTAAACCCGTTTATTCAGACGCGACTCGAAAATACTCGCTAATGCTGCGCTATCCACCACTCGTACAGAATTCATACTGAATTCTGACTCCTGACTCCTGAATTCTGTTTAGATAAATTGTAATTTTATTAACCCAGATTTTTGCCAAGCCTACTGCTTTAGGTCGTATTCATCCCGTTTATACAGGCGTTGAACCGTCGTAAATTAGCAAAGATATTGACTATAACTGGATGGTTTTACCGTAGTATTTAACCGTCCTATTTAGGCTGCTGGAACAACTGTCGATTTAGTTAGGGCAATAGCAAGTTAAAATAGACCGACAAGCGCCAATTATAGTTGCCACGCCAGTAGCGCAGATGTTATGCCATTTCACTAAATAATTGTTATGAGCGAGTCTATTTTCAGTAGCCTCACGGGTGATGAAGAACTTAATTTTTCTGAAGAAACAGAGGTTTTTGTCTTCCCCACTTCTTTCGCCCAGCAGCGATTGTGGTTTCTCGACCAATTAGCATCGGGCAATCCATTTTACAATGTATCAACAGCACTTTGCCTAAAAGGTTCCCTCAACTTCACTGCCTTAAAGCAGACATTCAACGAAATTGTCCGTCGCCACGAAACCTTACGTACTACGTTTGTGATGGTACAGCAACCAGTCCAAGCGATCGCACCCAGCTTAAGCATACCTCTTCCCCTAATAGATATACGCGATTTCGACCAAGAATCTGAGACAGAAGTACGGCGAATCGCAACCGCAGAAGCTCAACATCCTTTCAATCTCACCACCGGGCCATTGCTGCGAGTGAAGCTGCTACAAGTAGATGAAGCAGAATATGTGCTGCTGCTAAATCTACATCACATTGTTGCCGATGGCTGGTCAATTGGGGTGTTAATTAGAGAATTGGGGGTATTATATAAAGCCTTTGTAGAAGATAACCGATGTCCGATGTCTACGCTTCTGCCAGAATTACCCATTCAGTATGCAGATTTCGCCCAATGGCAACGGGAGTGGCTGCAAGCAGTGGGGGCAAACGGCTGTTCGCCTTTACAAACGCAGTTAGCTTATTGGCAAAAGCAATTAGACGGGATTTCGGTGCTGAATCTCCCCACCGACCGAGTAAGACCAGCAGTTCCAACCTACAGGGGTGCAAAACAATTTTTAGAACTACCACACTCTTTAACTCAAGCGCTAGAGACACTTAGTTACCAAGAAGATGTAACCTTGTTTATGACAATGCTTGCAGCGTTTCAGACTTTGCTCTATCGCTACACGCAACAAGAGGATATTGTAGTAGGTTCAGCGATCGCTAATCGTAATCGTAGCGAACTAGAAGGGTTAATTGGGTTTTTTGTCAATAGTTTGGTGTTACGTAGCGATTTATCAGGGAACCCGACGTTTCAAGAATTATTAAATCGAGTGCGAGAGGTAACTTTAGGAGCATACAGCCATCAAGATTTGCCCTTTGAAAAGTTGGTGGAAGAACTTCACCCAGAGCGAGATTTGAGCCGCCATCCCTTATTTCAAGTCGTATTTAGTCTGCAAAATACTCCCATTGAAGCACTAGAGTTACCTGGGTTAAAGCTTTCATTATTCGACTTCGACAACAAAATTGCAAAGCTTGATTTAGAGTTCCATCTGTGGCGAGACTTGGAAACTCTGAAAGGGGAAGTCGTATATAGCACCGATTTATTTGATCAAAGCACCATCACGCGAATGCTGGGGCATTTCCAAATACTTTTAGAAAGTATTGTTGTCAATCCAAAACAGTGTATTTCAGATTTAGCTTTGCTTACTGAAAAAGAACGACAGCAATTATTAATTGATTGGAATGACACTAAGAAAAGTTACCCAGATAATAAGTGTTTCCATCAGTTATTTGAAGCCCAGGTAAAGCAAACACCCGATGCCACTGCACTAGTATTTGGTAATCAACAAATCACATACAAAGAGTTAAATATACGCAGCAACCAACTTGCACATTATCTCCAAAAAATAGGTGTAGAAACTGAAACTTTAGTTGGCATTTGTGTGGAGCGAACGCCAGAGATGATCATCGGGCTATTAGGCATCCTCAAAGCTGGTGGCGCATACCTACCTTTAGATCCCAGCTATCCTCAAGAGCGTCTAGACTTCATGTTGGAAGATGCACAAGTTTCAGTGTTACTAACACAAGAAAAATTACTTGACAATTTTACAGAATTTTCAAATCCAATTATTTGTATAGATCGAGATTGGACAACTATTACACAATATAGTTCAGAAAACCCAAACAGTTATGTAACACTTGAAAACTTAGCTTATATTATCTACACCTCTGGCTCAACAGGGCAGCCAAAAGGCATTTTAATCGAACACCGAGGACTGTCTAATTTAGCAGCAGATCAGATTGAGGTTTTTAACTTACAACCGAGTAACCGCATTCTGCAATTCGCATCATTGAGCTTCGATGCTTCAATTTTTGAGATTGTAATGGCATTGCAAATAGGAGCAACCCTTTATTTAGCAAACAAAGAATGGCTTCTACCTGGAAAAGCTTTGCTTCAACTATTACGCGAAAAAGCTATTACTCACATCACCCTCCCACCTGCGCTTTTGGCAGTTTTACCTATAGAATCACTCCCCGCATTACAAACTATTATTTGTGCAGGCGAATCATGTTCTGAGGATATAATAAAACGTTGGTGGAGTCCTAGCCGGAAGTTTTTTAACGCTTACGGGCTTACTGAAGCAACCGTTTGGTCAACTGTTGCCGAAATTAAATCTGTGAGTGCTAAACCACCTATTGGCCGCCCAATTGCTAATACTGAAATTTATATACTAGATAAGCATTTACAACCTGTACCAATTGGGATTTCAGGCGAATTATACATCGCTGGTGATGGGCTAGCACGAGGCTATCTCAATCGTCCTGAATTAACTGGCAAAAAGTTTATTCCCAATCCTTTTAATGGTAAAAAAGGAGCTAGGCTTTACAAGACGGGTGATTTAGCCCGATATCGAACAGACGGTAATATCGAATTTTTAGAACGCGTCGATAATCAAGTAAAAATTCGTGGCTTCCGCATTGAGTTATCAGAAATAGAAACAGTTATAAACCAGCATAATAATGTAGAAAAAGCAATTGTAATTGCTCAAGGTAATCTATACGATCGCAAACATTTAGTAGCTTACATTGTTTCTAAGTCACCCCAGGAGCAAACAATTATTGAACTACGTCAATTCTTAAAAGAAAAATTACCAGAATACATGATTACCAAAAGCTTTTGTAATTCTGGATTCTCTGCCGTTAACGGCTAATAACAAAGTGGATTGTTATGCACTAAAAGCAATTGATACTCAGAGCCGCTCAATAGATAAAGCCTTTATTGCTCCTCGGACTCCAACTGAGTCAACCTTGGCAAAAATCTGGGCTGAAGTCCTTAATGTTAAGAATATAGGTATTCATGACAACTTTTTCGATTTAGGAGGTAATTCGCTGCTGGCTGTACGTTTATTAGACCAGATAAACAAACAATTTGAGGGTGATTTACCCTTATCTAATCTATTTTTAAATCAAACAATTCAAATTTAGCAATTGCTCTATCTTCTAAAATAGATTCTCTAGCGTGGTCTCCTTTACGTTTCCGATTCAACCGAATGGTTCAAATCCGCCTTTCTTCTGCGTTCATCCAATCTTTGTGTTGTCTTCCCTTATTATGAATTAGCTCATCAATTGGGTGAAAATCAGCCATTTTATGGACTACAGCCTATTGGAATTGATGGGGAAACTCCATTAAATCGCATTGAGGATATGGCTACCCGCTATATTGAAGCATTACGCTCAGTACAACCGAAAGGCCCTTATTTTATAGGAGGTTGGTCTTTCGGAGGTTGGGTTGCTTTTGAGATGGCTAAACAACTTGAAAATTCTGGGGAAGAAGTAGCTTTACTTGCTGTGCTTGACACTGTAGCACCAATTAAGAGCAATCTACCTTCTTTGAGTAATGCTTTGAAGTTTATTTTTACTACAGTAGTGCCATATATGTGGCCTTTTTTCCTCGATTATTTGCGTCTAATTACTGCTCCTAGTAAGAACGGAATTAATAGACTAACTTCTCGATTTTATAATTTTAAGGAATTGTTGCGATCGCTAAAAACAAATCTGTTCTCGCATTTCATCCAAAAGGAGGATGCCACAGTCAATCTTATATCTAAAGAATCTAAGCGAAGGCTTTTAAGTGAGTCGGCAATTGTGCCTATGCTTCGTGTTTTTTATGCTAATAGCCAAGCAGTTCTCAATTACGTTCCGCAAGTCTACCCTAAGCGAATTAATCTTTTCAGAACAAAAGTTCAGTTAAACATTGCCGAGGAAGAACCGAGTATGGGTTGGGATCATTTAGCTGTGGGAGGAACAGAAATTCATCATATTCCTGGCAATCACCTAACTATGCTGAGGAAACCCCATATTCAGGTTCTTGCGGCACAGTTAAGAGGCTGTATTGAGAAAGGGAAAGCATAAGCTTTAATTGTAACGAACCGCAGAGGCGCAGAGAAAGCAGAGAGAATAAAGAGAGATTTTTATGAGTGATTTAGGATTGCTATTGTCTTCTGAAGAGGTTTTTGTCTTTCCAGTATCTTTTGCCCAACAACGGTTATGGTTTCTTGACCAGTTGAACCCTGACAATACTATTTATAATGTACCGACAGTAATTCGCTTAACAGGTTCGCTTAACTTAACGGCACTGGAGCAGACTTTTAACGAAATTGTGCGTCGCCATGAAACTTTACGCACGACATTTATAGTGTTAGATGGGCAACCTCTACAGGCTATTGCGCCCAGCTTAACAATATCTATTTCTGTATTAGACCTCCAGCTACTGCCAGATGGTGAAAGAGAAGTTCAAGTAAACAGCATTATTAACGCAGAGATAGAACATCCCTTCGATTTATCCTCCGGGCCATTGCTGCGAGTGAAGTTGCTTGTACTTTCTAACACAGAACATATTCTATTACTGAATATGCACCACATTATCTGCGACGATTGGTCTATTGGGGTGCTGATTCGGGAACTAGGAATGCTGTATACAGCTTTTGCACAAAACCAGCCTTCCCCTTTATTAGAACTGCCTCTTCAATACGCCGACTTTGCTCACTGGCAACGTGAGTGGCTACAAGGAGAAGTACTGCAAACGCAATTAACTTATTGGCAGCAGCAATTAAATGGTATTTCTATGCTGCATTTGCCTACCGACAAACCAAGACCAGCTATACAAAGCTATGAAGGTGCAACACAATTTTTTGAGTTACCAAAAAAGCTAACTGATGCATTAGAAAAGCTTTCGCAGCAAGAAGGTGTAACTTTTTTTATGATGCTGCTGGCAGCATTTAAAACTTTGCTCTACCGCTACACAGATCAAAAAGATATTGCGGTAGGTTCGCCAATTGCTAACCGTAATCGTAGCGAAATAGAAGGTCTAATTGGGTTTTTTGTCAATAGTTTAGTACTACGCAGCAATTTATCTGGCAACCCGACTTTCCGAGAATTTTTAGGCAGAGTTCGAGAGGTAACACTAGGGGCTTATAGCCAGCAAGATTTGCCATTTGACAAACTAGTTGAAGAACTGCATCCAGAACGAAACTTGAGCTATCATCCGTTATTTCAAGTAGTGTTTAGTTTGCAGAATGCACCAATGTCGGCACTAGAACTGCCTGGATTAGTGCCTAGTTTTATGAATATTGACTTAAAAAAAACCCGCTTTGATTTAGAACTACACTTGTGGAAGTGTTCTGATGATTTTAGGAGTTTATGGGGTGCAAACTGGGAAAATTCTGAAGGACTGCGTGGCGTAATAGTTTACAACACAGATTTGTTTGATAAAGCTACTATCAGCCGGATGCTGAAGCATTTTAAAACTCTGTTGTCAAGCATTGTTGCAAATCCAGAACAACGAATTGCAAATTTACCACTATTAAGTGAAGCAGAGCTACATCAGATATTAGTGGAGTGGAATAACACTAATGCAAATTATCCTGATGATAAGTGTATCCATCAATTGTTTGAAGAACAGGTACAATATCATCCTGATTCTATAGCAGTAATCTTTGGTAACGAGCAACTCACTTATCAACAGTTGAATAATCGCAGCAATCAACTAGCAAAATATTTACAAAAAATCGGGGTTGGTTCAGAAACTTTAGTAGGTATTTGTATTTCACAGTCTATAGAAATGATAGTTGGCTTATTAGGCATTCTGAAAGCAGGAGGAGCATATCTCCCTTTAGATTCCAGCTATCCTCAAGAACGCTTAAAGTTTATGCTGGAAGATGCACAGGTTTCAGTATTGCTAACACAAGAAAAGTTGCTTAAGTCTTTTGAATACTTTTTAAATCCAATTGTTTGCATAGATAAAGACTGGGAAATTATTACTCAAGAAAACAAAAATAACCTTGATAGCGCTACATCTAACAACTTAGCTTATGTTATTTACACTTCTGGCTCTACAGGTAAACCCAAGGGAGTAGCTATAGCTCACAAAGCTGTAAATCGGCTAGTTTGTAATACAAACTATATAAAGTTGTCAGCATCAGATAAAATCGCCCAAGCCTCAAACACTTCTTTTGATGCAGCAACATTCGAGATTTGGGGAGCGCTACTTAACGGCGCTCAACTTATAGGTGTTAGCAAAGATGTAATCCTTTCGCCTCATGAGTTTGCATTACAGCTAAAACAAAAAGAGATTAGTGTCTTGTTTTTGACAACAGCTTTATTCCAACAGATTGCTAGAGATGTTCCGCAAGCTTTCGCTTCATTACGATATTTATTATTTGGTGGTGAGGCTGTTAATATAAGATGGGTTAAAAAAATTATCCAACATGGTGCGCCAAAGCATTTAATTCATGTTTACGGGCCTACAGAAAATACAACATTTTCATCTTATTATCATATCCAAGAATTACCAAAGTCAGCCACATTTATTCCCATTGGTTGCCCGATTAATAATACACAGATTTATATATTAGATACCCATTTACAACTTTTGCCCATTGGCGTTACTGGCGAATTATATATTGGCGGTGATGGTCTGGCACGAGAATATCTTAATCAGCCTAAATTAACTGCTGAACAATTTATTACAAATCATTTTAGTAATAATTCAAAAACACGTCTTTATAAAACGGGTGATTTAGCCCGCTATCTACCAGATGGCAATATTGAATTTTTAGGACGGAGTGACAATCAAGTAAAAATTCGTGGCTTCCGTATTGAATTATCAGAGATTGAAGCGGTGTTGAGTGAACATCTAGCAGTAAGAGAAACAGTGGTCATTGCTGATGAGGACATACCTGATAATAAATATTTGGTGGCTTATATCGTTCTTGATGTAGTAAAGCTATCAGATATAGCATCTACACTACGTAAGTACTTGAAAAAAAAGTTACCAGAATACATGATACCAACAGCTTATGTGGTGCTGGAATCAATACCATTAACACCTAATGGTAAAATAGACCATCGTGCTTTACCTAGACCCGATATAGTAAGTTTTGATAGATATGATTATGTAGCGCCGCGATCGCAACTTGAAGAGTTACTTGGAGAAATTTGGGCTAAAGTCTTGGGAAAAGAGCAGATAAGCGTTCATGATAATTTCTTTGAATTGGGTGGACATTCTCTACTAGCGACTCAGTTAGTTTCCCGAATCCGAGATACCTTTCAAATAGATGTAACTGTACGCAATTTGTTTGAAGCACCAACTATTGAACAACTTGCTAAGTATATTGATACAATGCTTTGGGCAGCAAAAGGTGCTGATAAAACTGAAACTACGGGACAAGAGCGAGAAGACGTTGAATTTTAAGGATAAACATCACCTTACCATTTATGTCATCGGGTATATGTGCGCGAGCCGCAGTAGCGATTAACTTAAACATTAGGAAAATACGCGAATTGGCTGGGTTTAAGCTAAAGGGAATCAATAAAAGCCCTTTGACTTTAGTTGTTGATGGTATTTATCTACAGCCTCACTGCCTGCGTTTTGTAGTCTTGGGAGTTTTTAATAAGCTCACTAAGCTGTTATGCTGCCATCTTCAGGCAAAATCTCTAGTGGAAATCAACCTGTATTAGGAAGTGGGCGATGCATATTGGATTTCTCAACCCTCAAGGCAATTTTGATTCAGCCAATAGTCATATAACAAAACACCCAGATTTTGGGGGTCAGCTGGTCTACGTTAAGCAAGTCGCCATAGCCATAGCTCAAATGGGCCATAAAGTTGATATTATCACCCGTCAAATCATTGATCCAGAATGGCCAGAGTTTGCTGAAACATTTGAGACATATCCAGGGGTCGATAACGTCCGCATTATCCGTTTACCTGCTGGCCCAAAAGAATTTCTCCCTAAAGAGTTGTTATGGCCTCATCTGGTCGCTGATTGGATACCCAACATCTTGAAATTTTATCAAGAAGAAGGAGGCTTACCTGATGCTATGACTGCTCACTATGCCGATGGAGGACTGTGTGGCGTTCTAATTCAAGAGGAGACAGGCATACCTTTTACCTTTACGGCTCATTCTCTCGGCGCTCAAAAGATAGACAAACTGGAAGCCACCCCAGAAAATCTTACAGAAATAGACGAGCAATTTAATTTCAGATATCGCATCTTAGCCGAACGCCTGAGCATGAATCGCTCGGCTATTAATATCACCAGTACACGACAAGAACGCTTTGAACAGTATTCTCATCGAGTTCTATAGTGGTGCAGTGGATGTAAACAACGACAACCGTTTTTGCAGTAATTCCACCGGGAGCAGATTTCTCGATTTTTGGTGCAAAGGCACGTTCCGAAAATGAGGAAGCTACCCAAGAGTTCATTCAGGAACGATTGGCACGAGACATTGCAGAAGCCCGTCGAGATTTGCCCGTCATTTTAGCATCCAGTCGATTAGAGCCGAAAAAAAACATATTAGGGTTAGTGCAAGCCTTCGCAATGAGTCCAACACTTCAAGAACGAGCTAACTTGATGCTAATTACAGGAGGGCTGGACGATCCTTTACGAGAGGAGGCTAGTGACGGCATAGCTGAAGAGGTATTAGCCCCCATTCGGGAACTGGTCAAAGAAAAAGACTTGTGGGGCAAGGTGAGTGCCTTTGGCTTATCAGATCAGTCTCAAGAGTCACTGGCAGCAGCCTATCGGTTTATGGTTAAACGCCGCTCAGTATTTGCGCTGACGGCACTTTACGAACCCTTTGGGCTTGCTCCCTTAGAAGCAGCCGCCGCAGGTTTGCCAGTGGTAGCAACCAAGAACGGTGGCCCTAGCGAGAGCTTCCAACAGGGAAATAAGGAATATGGTGTACTCGTTGACCCAGAAGATCCTGCTGATATTGCACGAGGGTTGGAGCGGTTGCTATGTGATGCTAATGAGTGGGACTCTTTTGCCCAGGCTGGTCAGCAACGGGTGCTGAAGACTTACACTTGGGAATCTACTGCTGAAAACTATCTGACTATGCTTGAGCAGATTCTGTCTTCACCGGAAAACCGCCCTCGTGCTGAACTCCTTCCCATCCATCCCTACTTCCGTAATCCAGAATCGCAGACCGATGTTTTTTTAGAAGAATTGAGCGACCTCTACTTTGGAAGTAATCAAAAAGTACTAAGTACAGCATTTCCTTAATTCGTAGCGAATTCTTTGCGTACCTCTGCGTTCCTACCCTGCGGGAAGGCGACGCGCCTATGCGTTTAAATAAATTTCAACCCTCAACTCGCCACGATTCCACGTAAAGCTGTACTAAGTACATCTAGCTATGAGCAGCCAATAGAAAACGCGCTGACTGCTTCGGCAAACTGCTGGTTTTGTTCCATCAACGCCATGTGTCCACCTGGTTTTAGGGTGACTCTTTCAGAGTAAGGCAATTCTGCTTTCATGCGATCGCTCGCCACAGGTTTAGTTGCTATATCTGAAGCCCCACACATTACCAGTACAGGAACGTTAATAGTTGCAAGTGTTTTTGTTTCGTCGAATTTCAACATTCCCAGCGTGCCACGAGCCAGAACACCAGGCGAACCCAATGCTGATAATAAACCTGCAAAACTTAATTGACCGCGTGTTTCAGTACCCGTAAATCCAGATAGTTCGACGGTGATGTACAGCGAACCATTGAAATACGAGAGCCAAGTAATCAACCAAAAAATCGGCCACAAGACGATAGTCAGGTACAACACAGGTTCGAGTAGCGGTTTCTGCAATTTCTGTACCAGATTGCTAAAGATGCAAGTTTTTACCGGATTGGTGTAAGTAGTATCTACAAGAATTAAGCCAGCTACCCGACTCCCTAATTGGTCTGGAAACAGGCGACAGAATGTTAGGTTAATCATCCCACCCATGCTGTGTCCCACCAAGATAACAGGTTTATCGCCTGCTATGGCAATTACAGCTTCCAAGTCACGGGCATATTTTTCTATAGAGTGATCGTTATTTTTCGGTTTAGAGGATTTTCCTAACCCTGGTAGATCCCAAACAATTACTCGGAAGCGATCGCTCAATTGTCGCTTGGCATAATACCATATAGTACTGTTTGGCCCCCAACCATGTGACAAAATAATTGGTTGACCATCCTCAGGGCCAAAAAACTCTACTTGCAACACGCTCCCATCTGGACGTGGCAAGCGCTGCACGGTTTCACTACGCATAAATTTGGGTTCCTCGTTTCCAGGACGGCGCAGCAGTGGCAAACTGATAAAACGGCCGCCAAAAGTCCACAGAACCATTACTAGTCCAGCTACTAAGTAAGATGTTCCTGCAAGTTCTCCTTCGTACCACTCATAGAGAATGTAGATTCCCCCGCCAAGTATCCCAACGGACAGCACTTGAACCAGCCATATAAGTAGAAAATTATGAGGCATGAATATCATGAGCCTAAACCTTGCGATATCTTGTTAACTGCTTTTAGCTTCATACCATAGTTAGAAGCATCCAAATTTCACTCGCAAGAATGATTTATCCAGTTTTGTATAATAATGACTTTTTAAGAGTAAGGTATTTCTGCTTTCGTGCGATCGTTCACCACAGGTATTGTCACTATATCTGAAGCCCTACACATTATCAATATAGGAACATTTATAGTTGCAAATTTTTGTGTTTCGTCGAACCTCAACATTGCCAGTATGCCACGAGCCAGAACCCAGGTGAACCCAATACTGATAATAGACCTGCACTCAGGTTCACCATTAATGGGTAGATATATACTCCTTGGGCTAGGGGTAATTATTAAGATTAATAGTTAGCTTAAGAATGAAGCTAATTGAATGTATAAAGTATTATGAATGACAACAAGCAACCTTTGAATCAAACTGATGCCAATCCTCTTTTTCGTGAAGAAAAGATTGTTAAAAGTGAGAATGATAAAAAATTGCCTTTAAATCAAGTTGAAGAAAATTCTGAATCCAACTCAGAAGAAACATCAGACTCTTCATCCGGTTCAGGCATTAGTGCTAGAGTAGCTGGAGCCGCAATTGGTGGCGTACTAGGCGCTCGCTCTGGAGGCATTATCGGTGCTGTCGCAGGCTCAGTTGCAGGTGCCATCATTGGTAAGGGAACTGCTGATACAGTTAACCGCGCTGTAGATAATTTAGGGGATGCGGCTAACTCTGTAGCAGAGGGTGTTAAGCATTCTATAGAAGATATAGGCACAGCAACCAAGGAAACGATTGAAGAAGTCAAGCCATCTATCAAAGGGACAGCAGAAGCTGTCAAGCAAACAGTTGAAGAGTCCAAGCCTTCTATTAAAGGTATAGCTGAATCAGTTAATGAGACGGTTAAAGAGGCTAAACCTTCTGTAGTAGACGCAGTTAAGAACGTATCTGAAGAAGTCAAACCTACGATTAGAGACGTAAAAGGGTCAGTTCAGCACACAATCGAAGGTGTTCAACCTTCTGTAGAAAGGGCTGCTAACTCTATTAAAAGCGTTACTGATGAAATTAAGCCTTCTGCCAAAGCTGTAGCTAAGGAAATTGAAGGTGCTACTAAGGATGTTCGCTCAACTGTCAAGGGAACAGCGAAGGCAGTCGAACCATCTGTAAAAAGTGCAGCCGAATCCCTCAAATCCTCAGCCAAGAGTGCAACTGATTCAGTTAAATCATCTGCTCAAAATGCGGCAGAATCTGCCAAGAAGGAAGTTAACGATAACCATACCCCTATCTCTAGCAACCCATCGCCAGAAGTCGTTATCATCAACAAAGACGGAATTATTGAAGACAAGACTAGATAAAAACGTAATCGACCACGGGGCGATCGCAAATTACAACAAAGTTAAACCCATTGAGATCAAAGAGTTAGAGGTCAAAAGAAGCAGATAGCAGACTGATTCAATTTGAGAAATCAAACTGTATAAATTCGTGGGTTTTAAGCAGCATTTTTGACTCTTCAGCAGTGGCAAGAACTTGTGGAAGTAAAGAAGGAGTTGGCTGACCTTGGCGTTTAGCACTAACGGCTTGAGTCAAAAATTCCAAGACATTTCGACGCTGAGACTTAAGAGTGGTCACAACAGTCAACATCCTTTGCACAAAATAACTACCAGCCTGGGTTTGAGAACCAAAACTGGTACGTCGCCATATAACAGCAGGACGTATCGCCCTTTCAGCAGCATTATTAGTTGGTTCTACACCCTCAACTGTCACAAACAACCATAAAGCAGGTTCAACTTTCAGTATTTGGCGGCAAGTGCGGACAGTTTTAGCTAGTGGTGTTTTTTCCTTGGAACCAATCTCATAATTGGCAGCTTCTTCTAGAGAGGAATTAATGGTATTACGAATTGGTTGGACTAAAAGCTGAAACTCACAACGCTTCAAAGTTCCGTCTCTAACTCGATGCCACAGTTCAAATAATTTTTCTTGTTGTTTGACCAGAGCATTTCCGATGTCGCTTGAAACTCCGGGACGCTCGGATATTTTGATGAATTCTCGTTTCAAGTGTGCCCAGCACAATTGGCGTTGCTCTAAACCCACCCAATTGTATGCTGCATACCGATCTGAATTTAAAATCCCGCGAAAGTTTTCACCCAATAGATTACGGGCTGCATCCGAACAACGGGAAAGGGCAATCTCAAAAAACGTCACTAGTGGTGTAACCGCAACCCACAGCCAACCAAGACTTTTTTTGTCATTGCATCCATCAACATTTCCTTGGAAGAAGCTTGTTTCATCAGCTCCAACTACTTGGGAGTTCTGGACGTATATTTTCGCTTCTTCAACTGCACTTTCGACTGCATTGCTTGCTTCAAGTCTCAGGTTATTGACTGTACCCAAGGACATCGAAATTCCAAATATATCTAGCATGGCACTCTGCACCATCCTTTGACTGTGGCGGTAAAGTCCACTCAATACAGTTACAAGAGCCACTACTCTTACACCATAGCCACTTGGATACACATCTTGTGGTAATGTTGCACGAGTTAAAGTACCGCATTCCCCACACATTAGTTGGTGCAGGCGATGTTCTACGATTATTGGGCTGATGGGGGGAATTTCTACGATCTGGTGGCGGTAAGGGTTGGCATCTTCTCCTAATAATATTTCTCCGCAACACCTACAGGTCTTTGGATGGTGGTCTAAAACACTTTCACATTCGGACACATCGTACAAAAACCGACTATGACCCTTGTGCCCTGGTTGCCCCCCTCGCTTTTTACCACTCTTCTTTTTTTCTGGTTTTTTTTCGGCATGAAGTGGATCTAAAGACGGCGGAGATGAGGAATTTTTTGATGTGCAATTGATTTTTTCTAATAGTTCTTGCTGTTTGGCCTCAAGTTCCGCCAACTTTTCTTCTGATTTCTTGATATGCTGCCCCATTCTCTCCACCAGTTGTTTGACCCTGGCTGGAGTCAGGTACCAATCTGAGTCGGAAATTTCAATTCCGTAGGCGAGACAGTTTTCTTCCATGCCTCTTAATCTACCATCTACCTGTACCTATTTTTCACAGTAGCAGCACAACTTCTGTGAACGGTTACATAAAAACTAGCCTTTAAGCAAAGTTCCAGCTAGGGTGGATTTAACAAAAAGTGAACCTTTTGTTTAGAAGGAGTGAACTAGCGATCGCGCTATAATTAGGGAACTTCAAAAATTAAGCTATCCCGAATTTTCTGTGAATAGGGTGCGTCAGTACAAATAATTCCTTGGTATTTTGAGGTTTTATCTGACTGAAGCACCCTAAATATTGGATATTTTTTACTTTGGAGTCTCTTAGCTACAGACAAGACTTTTATTTAATTTGTAGGAAGCTTACAACTCGAAAGGGCTTCTTCTCTACTCTCCACCTACATAAATAATAAATTCAAAAATCAAAGCGGATTACCATAAGCTAAAAAACATCTAATTTGCATAATCGAATTAAACATAACTCCTCTCCCGCATTTCTCACAAGCTCCCCTGCTCCCTTCGCGGGTGAAGTAATGAGTAAGGAGTAATGAGTAAAGAATCTTACTTATTACTCATTACTTATTACTTATTACTCATTACTTATTTAATTAATGAGATGTGGTGATAAATTCAGGCTCTGGGGTGGTCATCTTGCCCGCCAAACTTATGTAATTTAAATGTGGAATAGTCTACCATAGTTACATTTATGAAACTTTCACCCCCAGGAATGATTTATACGTTGTTACAAGTGTGATAAAAGATGAGATTAATTACTGGTAAGTAACAACTGTTGCGAAGGAGTATAATTTTGAATACAGTTGAGTTTTTATCTTATCTTCGCAGCTTAGATATTCAAATTTTTATTGATGGTGAAAAGTTTCGTTGTAACGCGCCTGAAGGAATTATTACAGCAGAACTGCGTGCAAAAATTCAAGAGCAGAAAGCAGAAATTATTGAATTTTTAAAAGCAACAAATCGTACTAATAACCACAGCTTTAGACCTCTTTTACCTATTTCAGGTTCTGAAAATCTTCCCCTCTCCTTTGCTCAACAACGACTGTGGTTTATTGACCAATTAATCCCTAATAATCCTTTCTATAACATTCCAGTAGCATTACATTTAACAGGTTCGCTAAATAATGCCGCATTAGAACAAACTTTTAATGAAATTGTGCGACGACACGAAGCTTTACGCACCAATTTTGTTATCCAGTCAGGGCAACCAGTTCAGGTAATTAATTCGACGCTAACGATACCTTTAACGATAATAGATTTACGGCAACTGCCACAAGCCGAACGAGAAATACAAGCACGACAATTTACTAACCAAGAAGCTCAACATCCTTTTAATTTATCAACTGATTCGTTGCTGCAAGTAAAATTGCTGTGGTTGGATGAGACAGAATACATCCTGTTGCTAAATA
The DNA here is from genome assembly GCF_023734775.1 of Nostoc cf. commune SO-36. Classification (NCBI taxonomy): domain Bacteria; kingdom Bacillati; phylum Cyanobacteriota; class Cyanophyceae; order Nostocales; family Nostocaceae; genus Nostoc; species Nostoc commune. The sequence continues at coordinate 4,178,517 of NZ_AP025732.1, forward strand.
TGCACCACATTGTCTCCGATGGTTGGTCTATTGGGGTGCTGATTCAAGAAATAGCAGCACTCTACACAGCCTTTACTAACAATCAGCCTTCTCCTCTGCCGAAACTTACAATTCAATATGCAGACTTTGCATACTGGCAACGCCAATGGTTGCAAGGGGAAGTATTAGAAAAGCAACTTGGTTACTGGCAAAAGCAATTAGACGACATTTCTATATTAAATCTACCAACCGACAGACCAAGGCTAGGTGTTCAAACTTATCAGGGTGCAAGGCAACCTCTGCAATTATCAAAAAATTTGAGCAAAGCACTTTTAGCTCTTGGACAGCAAGAAGGGGTAACTTTATTTATAACCTTACTAGCAGCATTTAAAGTTTTACTTTACCGCTACACACAACAAGAAGATATTGCGATCGGTTCACCTATTGCCAATCGCAATCGTAGTGAAATTGAGGGATTAATTGGTTTTTTTGTCAATAGCTTAGTACTGCGTACAGACCTATCAGGAAATCCAACTTTTCGAGAATTATTGAATCGAGTCAAAGAGGTAGCTTTAGGAGCATACAGCCATCAAGATTTGCCTTTTGAAAAACTCGTAGAAGAACTGCATCCAGAGCGGAACTTAAATCAAAATCCGCTCTTTCAAGTGGTATTTGCTCTGCAAAATGCGCCTATGTCAGCATTAGAGTTAACTGGTTTAACTTTAAGTCCGTTACCATTTGATACAGAAACAACACGCTTTGATTTGGAATTCCACCTGTGGGAGCCAAATACTCAAAATGGTTTATGGGTAGATAGCTCAGAAGGAATTAGTGGGTTTGTAATTTACAGTACTGATTTATTTGATGACGCCACTATCACCAGAATATTAGGACATTTTCAAACATTACTTGAGGGTATAGTTACAAATCCAGAACAACGAATTGCACAATTACCGCTTTTAAGTGAATCTGAACAACATAATTTATTAATTGGATGGAATAACACTCAGTTAGATTATCCTAAAGATAGATATATTCATCAGTTATTTGAGAATATTGCAGAGCAGAATCCTGATGCGATCGCACTAATATTTGGCGATGGTAAACTCACCTACAAAGAGTTAAATATACGCAGCAACCAACTTGCACATTATCTAAAAAAATTAGGAGTTAAAAGCGAAGTTTTAGTCGGGCTTTGTGTAGAACGATCTTTTGATATGGTAATCGGGATGTTGGGCATTCTGAAAGCAGGTGGAGCTTATGTGCCTCTAGATCCAAGTTATCCATCTGAACGTTTGGATTTTATGCTCAAAGATGCTCAAGTTTCAGTTTTACTAACTCACGAGCAATGGCTTGAACGTTTAGAAAATACTAATTCAAATATAATCTGTTTAGATAAAGATTGTAAAATTATTGCTCAAGAGATTGAAGATAATCTTTCTACTGAAGTTGTATTAGACAACCTTGCTTATGTAATTTATACCTCTGGCTCAACAGGAAAGCCTAAAGGCGTACAAATTGAACATAGAGGATTATTAAATCTAGTTTTTTGGCATCAAAAAGCCTTTGCGGTTTCACTTAGCGATCGAGTAACACAGATAGCCGGGGTTGCTTTTGACGCTTGTGGTTGGGAAATTTGGCCTTACCTTAGTGCTGGAGCAAGCATCTATATTGTAGATGATGAAATCAGGCGATCGCCTGAATATCTGCGAGATTGGTTAATATCGCAAAAAATCACAATTTCCTTCTTACCAACACCTATAGCAGAAAAGTTTTTATTATTAGATTTTCCTGAAGATGCTGCTTTACGAATATTGCTTACAGGTGGTGACAAACTAAATCAATATCCTTTAGCTTCGCACTCCTTTCAAGTGTATAATAATTATGGGCCAACTGAGAACACAGTTGTTACAACTTCTGGTCATATTTCTGTTACGAATAAAAACAATTTAGCACCTGTAATTGGCGGTGCGATCGCTAACACCCAAGTTTACATCCTAGATAAACATTTACAACCAGTACCTATAGGCGTACCAGGAGAATTATATATAAGTGGTAATGGATTGGCACGAGGTTATTTAAACTGTCCTGATTTAACTGCTAAATGCTTCATTTCTCATAGTTTTACTAATAAGTTAAAAGCACGACTTTATAAAACAGGTGATTTAGTCCGCTATAGAGTAGATGGCAACATCGAATTTTTAGCCCGCCTCGACGAGCAAGTAAAAATTCGTGGCTACCGCATTGAGTTAGGCGAAATTGAAGCAGTGCTGAGTCAGCATCCAGCAGTACAGCAAACTGTAGTAATAAGTCGTGAGTATGAAGAAGAAAAGCGTTTAGTAGCTTATGTAGTAGCAAAAGCTGAATACAGCAGTAAGCAGGAGAATGGACAATCAATACAATTGCAGAATGAGCAAGTTTTGCAATGGCAGATGCTCTATAACGAAACTTATAATCAACCTGCTGTTGATTCAGATCCAACATCGAATTTTGTTGGCTGGAACAGTAGTTATACAAATCAGCCTATTCCAGCAGAGCAAATGCATGAGTGGGTAAATAACCAAGTAGCGCAAATTTTGGCTTTGCAACCCAAGCGAGTGTTAGAAATTGGTTGTGGAACAGGTTTAATTCTGTTCAGAATTGCACCTCACTGCACTAAATATTGTGGAACAGACTTTTCCCCAGTTTTCACTTAACTACATTCAGCAGCACTTAGAAAAGCAAAAAATACCGCAAGTCACACTGTATCAGCAAATGGCTACTGACTTCGAGAAAGTAGAAACAGCAGCTTTTGATGCAGTAATTCTAAACTCAGTTGTACAATATTTTCCGAATATTGATTATCTAATTCGTGTATTAGAAGGTGCTGTAAAAGCGACTGCTCCAGGTGGCTTTATCTTCATAGGAGATGTGCGTAGTTTACCACTATTGCAAGCTTTCCATGCGTCAGTGCAACTCTATCAAGCTGAACCTTCTCTCACCCGTTCCGAATTACAGCAACGGGTTAAAATGCAAATTTTCCAAGAAACAGAACTGGTGATTGATCCAGCTTTTTTTAATGCAATAAAGCAATACTTTCCCCAAATTAGCAATGTACAAATTCAACTGCTGCGGGGATGCGAACGCAATGAATTAACTCAATTTCGGTACAATGTAATTCTTCATATTGATGATGAAACTATTAATAATACTGTAAATTATTCAGTACTGAACTGGTCTGAAGAGAATTTAACATTATCAGCAGTGCATCAGTTATTAATTGAAACTAAACCAGAAATATTATGTATTAATAATGTACCTAATGCGCGAGTGATGCCAGCAGTTAAAACAGCAGAATGGCTATCAGATATAGAAGGTTATAAAACTGTAGGTCAAATTCGTAAAGCTTTGCAAGAACTCGAAAATATAGGAGTAGAACTAGAAGACTTTTATATATTAGATATAAATTACAAAGTTGATATTACCTGGTCACGTTCAAGTATTGAAGGACACTATGATGTGGTTTTTGTACGCCAAAATATAATAGGAAAGACAGCTACTTTTCCACATAGCATAACTCAATTTCATTCCTGGCAATCTTACGCCAATAATCCTTTACAAGCCAAAGCTGTGCGTAAATTAGTGCCGCAATTGCAGACTTACATAGCACAAAAACTGCCTGAGTACATGATGCCATCAGCTTTTGTAATATTAGAGTCTTTACCTTTAACAGCTAATGGTAAAGTCAATCGCCGCGCTTTAAGAGGATTCTATGATGCAATTCAGCCCCAATTGTCTGAAAATTACATCGCACCTCGGACTCCCATAGAAAAAGCGCTAATGAAAATTTTTGCTGAGGTTTTAGGACTTAAGCGCTTAGGAATTTATGACAATTTCTTTAAATTAGGCGGTCATTCATTACTAGCAACTCAACTTGTCTCTAGAGTGCGCGATGATTTGCGTGTGGAGTTACCTTTGCGTAGCGTATTTGAAGCACCAACGATTGCACAAATATCTAAGATAGTGGAAAGCTTTAAAAAAAGCAATGCTCAAAGTAAAGTGCCAGTTTTAGTACCATTATCGCGTGAAAGTCGGCGGATTAAGTTATCTTCCTTAAACGAAGAGACTAAGGGGCGTTAGCACTATACCTCAAGTTGAGGCTCATTTTTTTGCTTGAAACGCTTGTAAATCAGCCTTTTAAGCGATGAAACAGCCCTGGGGGATTTAGGCGGATGTTCAACGATTTTGGTTTTGTACAAAAACGTGTACACCGTAGCTTAAGAGAGGAGAAAGTATGTTTCTTTTGTTTGCTACTATAGAAGCGTTTATAAACATATTTAGGGGTTTTAGTGACATTTGTCACTAATTTTTTGAGTGCGAACTACTGAATCAACGATGACCTTTTTCGTTCATTCTGCTGTAGTATATGGGACATCGCTACTTTTCCGCACGTGGTTAGCATGGAGCCAATTTGCTTAAATTATTGCTGCAAGTACCTTTTTGTTGGAGCTTGTGGCGATTATCTAAGTAAAATTATTGTGTTTTTTATTATCAATAGATATCTTTATAGTGTTTTCATACAAACTTTATGAATTTTTTTATTTTATACCAGTATTTTATGTGTTGATTAATTTATACTGTACGATGACAACGAAACAGCTGTATTTAGTATGGAATTATCTAGCCAAAAACTGCAAAATACTTGAAACTCATTTTATAAACATAATAAATTTTTAATTAAAATATTTTGCTTCTCTGTTAATAGGTAAGTTTTATCAATAATAAAAACTCCCTTGTGTTTAATTTATAGGTTATATAAATATTAATTTTAGTCAATTCACATATTGAAAGATACTAATTTATTTTGACCATTACCAACCGGTTACTAATTTACAAATGATTCCTGGTTAGAGGGAGAGTGGGTGACAAAATACGTAAGTTACAATGTTTGAGTTAACTTAAATCTCGCAGTTGCCCAACATAAAATAATTATTAGCCTCGTGCAATACGTGTGAGAAGATAAGATTTAAAATAAAATGCATATTAATAATCAAATTTGGTGATATTAAAGATAAACCTAACAAAAATGTACCACCCTTTATTAATAACTTAAGAGGATTAAAAACTACATGAAAAACCAATTGCCACATAACTGGATTATTTCTAAATCTTGGTTACGTTTTATAATCATAATTTTATTAGTAATAGGTGTGTTTTTTCGCTTTGTCAATATTGACAAAAAGCTTTATTGGGGTGATGAAGTTTTTTCATCGTTACGCCTATCTGGCTACACGCAATTAGAAATGAGAAAGCAGTTAAGTAATGGTCGTATTCTCAGCAGAGAAGATTTACTTAAATACCAGTATCCTAATAATGAAAAAGACGTAATTGATACAATTAAAGGGGTTATCATAGAAGACTCGCATATTTTGCCACTATACGTTTTGATGAGCCGCTTTTGGGTAGAGTTATTTGGCAATTCTGTAGCAGTGACAAGAAGTTTTTCAGTATTCATGAGTCTGCTCACCTTTCCTTGTCTTTATTGGCTATGTGAAGAATTATTTGAGTCTTCATTAATAGGGTGGATAGCCGTTGGTTTGGTAGCTGTTTCACCTATTCATGTCGTCTATGCACAAGAAGCACGAACATACAGTTTATGGATAGTAGCTATCTTAATATCGAGCATAGCACTGTTGCGAGCCATGCGTCTCAAAACAAAGGTTAGTTGGTGCATTTATACAGCAACGCTGGTACTAGGGTTTTATACACATTTGTTTTTTACGTTGGTTGCTTTTTCACAGGGAATTTATGTACTTATAATCGAACGCTTACGATTGAGTAAAATATCGATTTATTACCTGATTTCAGCGTTTACAGGGTTTATGGCTTTTGTACCTTGGATTTGGATTATTATTACTAACCCTCAACCAGAATCAGTAGCTTGGGCGAATATTAAAGAACCATTCTTTGCGTTATCTGCAAGGTGGGTTGGTGTTTTTAGTCGTGCATTTTTTGATTTTGGTGTTAGCCCTAGCGACCCAGGAAAACTTAAGATTGCCTTAATTCCTTTTATTTTAATTATTTTAGCTATAATGAGCTACTCAATTTATTTTCTCTGTCGAAAAGCTTATAAAGAAGTTTGGTTATTTGTCTTAACCTTAATTGGTTCTGTAATGCTTCCCTTACTATTAACGGATTTCGTGCTTCAAAAGCGATTAGTCACTAATCGATATACACTTCCATCCGTTTTAGGTATACAGTTAGCTGTTGCTTACCTATTTACCGCTAAGATCAGGTCTACTTCTAGTAAATCTTGGCAAAAAAAGCTCTGGTCTCTCATAGCACTTATGGTAATTATGGGCGAAGTTATATCTTGTATAGCCCACTATCAATCCCCTATTTGGTGGAATCAATTTCCTCGAGATAACCAAGAATATTCTAAAATTGCTAACATTGTTAATCAAGCTGATAAACCGCTTATCATTAGTGATGAAGATAACCTACTTCCACCAGTCGAAGTACTTACTTATTTGGTTGATCCAAAAGTGCGATTCCAAATTGTCGAAATAAATAAGTTACCAGAGATTACTAATGGTTTTACTGACATATTTTTGTTCTTGTTTAAGCCGTCTGACTTCTTAAAAACTGGAATTGAAAAAGTTTATAATTCAAAATTACAGCAGGTAAACCGCTTTCTCTGGAAAATAACAAAACCTAATTAAAAAATTCAGAATTCAGCAATATTTAAGTGGACAGTTTAGGATTTAGTCTCACTACTTATTGAATACCGTTAAATTTTGAATTTTGTGGGGAAGTTGAAGAAGTCAGAATTCAGCAGCCAGAATTCTGTTTTGTTAAAAATTAATATCAATTAACGTAATAACTGGCACAATTAGAACCAAAATATACTTTAATTAAATTCATAATTAAGTATATAGTTATACTGCTGCCGCTTATGTCATCGCCCCTTGAGCGCCCGCTAAAAATTGAAATTAGACTGCCGTCCTCCCATCCTCAGTTATTAGAAGGATTAGATATATGGTTGCGCTTAGGTTTGATATCCGATACCCAAGTTAGGCAGTTATGTCAAGAGTTTTTGGTGTGTACGCTGGCGTTGCAACCCCAGGCTAAAGCTAAAACAAAGGTAGTATTTGCAACTTCCGACCCTGTGCAGCAGTTGCCTGTAGCAGCTTTACAATCTAGTAGCCGTAGACAACCGCAACAAAAACCAGATAAACCCAACTTTATCAGCACAATGTTGCAGTCCTTGGGGGCAGAACTGAGTGTCCGTTGGCTGCTTTTTTTAGGAGTATTTTTAGTAGTGGTATCCTCTGGGGTACTTGCTGCCAGTCAGTGGGAAAGGTTTCCCGCTTCTGGACAGTATGGAGTTTTATTTGCTTATACTTTGAGTTTCTGGGGGTTAAGTTTTTGGGCAACTAGGCAAAGCAACCTCAGATTGACGGCTCAGACTTTGCTGATTGTCACCCTTTTGTTAGTGCCAGTGAACTTTTGGGCGATGGATAGCTTTCGGTTGTGGCAAAATCCTGTGGATTGGATTGTAGTTGCGATCGCCTGTCCTACTCTCACTGCTATAACTGTTTTACTCTCCAAAAATCGGGCTATTTTTACCAATTTACATACTGGGAAATTACCTCTAGTAAATATTCTGGGACTGAGTTATCTGCATTGGGGTTGGCAATTAAGAGGATTTCCCTTAGTTGCCGTTTATATGGCAATGATTGGCACAACTATCATTAGTGTTTATCACAATCTTTACCAAGGGTTTAACTCTGGGAACGAGGCAGATGGAAGCGATGTCTACGACGGGCTACACCTACGCCAGAAGCCAAATATTACTTTATCTACGGCTGTAATTATTTATGCATTAATAGTGCTGCTAGTGCGAGCGATTTTTGTTGCCAAAGTAGATGTGACGCAGTTGGGGTTAGCTATTGGCATTTGCGGCTGGTTAGTAACTTGGTTAGCACAGCAAGGAGGAGGCAGGGGGCAGGGGGCAGGGGGAGCAGGGGAAGCAGAGGGAGTAACATTAATATCTTCTTCATCTCCGTCATCCCTGTTACTCTGGGAAAGACTTGGTGGCATTTTACTCTTCCTGGGTTGGTTGGTATCGGTAGTAAATTATCCTTGGCAAGCAATAGCTGTAAGTGGTTTGGGTTTGTGGTTTGTAGGAAGTCGCTTGCGGTGGTACAGTTTAAAGCTAGACTTCGCAGTAGTTTTTGTTATCGGTTTACAGGCGATTTGGTTAGGTTGGCGATTAGTACCTGATAACTTACAGAAATTGGCGATCGCAACTGCCACCCAACTCACTAATTCTCAAAATGAACCTTGGGCTTTGCTGGGTGTAGCTTTATTTCCCTACGTAATTTTGATGGTGGCGCTCACGGATAGCCTTTATCGTAGCCAAAAGCGAGAATTGGCTACATTTGGCGAACTACTCACCCTCTTATTTGGAACTTTTTTAACAACGATCGCTCTCATAAATCCCACATTGCGATCGCTAAATCTGCTATTTTCTACTACCACTCTCGCATTCGTTACTCAACGCCGCTCCCCTTCTCTTCCACTCATATATTTGACTCACATCATGGGGGTGCTGACATTTTGCTCTACCATCAATTGGTTCTTACCAAGCCTGAGTCAACAAGCCTGGGCAAGTATTTTATTGGCTCTGATGGTTGCAGAATGGGGATTTAGCCTAAGCAATGGATTATGGCGACATAGTGCATGGGACATCGGTTTAGCACTAGCCGCCGCTAGTTTTTTCCTCTTATGGATAAACGCAGAATCATCTTGGTATGGCATAGCTGATAGGCAAGCTTATTGGGGAGCCTTATGGCTAGTTACACCTTTAACTCTCACGGCTGTTGCCAATGCCACAATTGTAGAGCGTCGGACTACTAGCCGTTACTTGAGTGTTTTGACAGTTGTAGTTGCCCAATTACTGATTTTCCAGCTACCAGAAACCAGATTAATCGGTTTGGCTGTAGGTACTGGATTGATGTTCGTAAATACGCGCTATTTGCGAAACCAACCATCTGCGGTAATTACAGAAGGATTTGCTCTGACTTTCATTGGGGCGTTGCTGTGGACAGGTGTACCTGGTTTACCCCGCCTCGCGATGGCAGGTTGGTTTGTGGCAGCAGCGATCGCAACCTTAAGTTTATGGGTAACACGGACTGTTTTGAGCCGACGCGGTAACGAATTAGCAGTTATATATGCAGCCGCCAGTGATAAATGGGCGATCGCCTTGTGTGGTTTTGAGTTGTTTAGCTTAACGCTGCACTCAATATTGATTTACTCAGGGTTTATTAATTCTGGATTTTTGTACTTAGCTGCCACTGCAATCACCTTGACAGCTATTGTTTATCGCAGTTGGCGCGAACCGACAAATTGGGCATTTTATGGCATCGGTTGGTGTTTAGAATTGCTCACTGCCCAGGTGTTGGGATTTGGGGAACGCTCAATTGTTAAAGTTGCGATCGCAAATATTGCCTTGGGTTTAATTGCTCAACTTGTCGGAGAATGGTGGCGACGACGACATCAATTAGAAAGGCTTCCTAGCAGCCTTCACATTTTGCCCTTAATTTATGGTTTATTCAGCGTATTGCTGCGTTTGTACACCTTTACCGAGTGGACAGGTTTGTATTCCTTGGGTGTAGCTTTAATTATCATTGGCGTGGGGCGACGGCGTGAGAGTTTTAAACCCCTGCTTTACTTAGGAATCATTGGCGTATCCATTTCTGCTTATGAACTTTTGTTCTATCAAATGTTACAAGCTTCAGGAGGAGCATTAGGTGATGGATTGATTGCCATGTCTGCCCTTGGCGCTAGTATCATGTATGCTTATCGCATCCTATCGCCTTGGCTAGTTAGTTACTTGCGCTTGACTCCCCAAGAATTGAAAGGAATTGCCCATATACATTGGGCTTGGAGTAGCTGTTTATTAATGGCTGCAATTCCTCTCCCCATTGGAGTTAACCGTTTGGTGGGATTGGCAACTGGAGTATTTTTGATTCGTTACGCCATCTTTCAGGGACGAAATTCGCGCCCTTCCCCCAGCATCTTGGGAGGAATCACAATAGCCGAGATGTGGGTTTACATCGGCTTATTAGAAGTAGCCGCCATGAGGGTTTATTGGCGTGAGACAGCAGTCGGAAAATTTTGGGCTGGGCCGTTAGTTCCTTGGAATGGTGCGATCGCCTGTGTGGTAGCCTATTTTTTGTATATCCTACCTTGGGAAAGTTGGGGTTGGTCTAAAAGACCTTGGCAACAAGCCGCTTATATCACACCACTGATAATTTTATGGGAAACCAGACTGCAAACTTACCCAATTACCTTACTACTCGCAGCTGGATTTTACATCTTTATCGCCAAAGTGGGTGAAAACATCCGCTTTACGTATATCAGTGTAGCGTTGGTTGATTGGGCACTTTACCGTTGGTTTAATGAGTTGCATCTCACTGATGCTTTGTGGTACGTAACAGCAATTGGATTATCACTGCTTTATATTGCTCAAGTAGATACTCAACTGAGACTACCAGAATACAAAGCAGCTCGCCATATTCTGAGAGTGCTAGGCAATGGTTTAATTTGTGGTTGGGCTATTTTATTCCATCAAGATGCAGCCTGGATACCTGGAATTTTCAGCCTCATCGCCATTTTTGCCGGATTAGCTTTACGAGTCCGAGCTTTTCTCTACATTGGTACAGCCACTTTTATAATTACTACAATTTATCAATCGGTAATTTTCAGTTTGCAGTACTCTTTTTTAAAATGGGTTGTTGGCTTGCTAGTTGGCATCTTGCTGATTTACATTGCTGCCAACTTTGAAACCCGTCGCGCTCAAATAACTTCCTTAATTCGTAGCGCCATTGATGAATTTCAATCATGGGAATAACCTACTTTGCAATCATGGGCGATCGCGTTTCACCTCATCTACTTTTCTCAGCAGGTGGGCGATTGACTCGTATCAGTTTCCCAAACAAAGATTCTTCAGCCGCCAATTGCCTCATGAATTCGCGGTAGCTAATCGCTGCCGATCCAAATCTTCTGTGCAAACAATGATACCTGCATGATCTGGACTCATGCCAATACTGCTCGGATAAGCAGGGGAGGCAGGGGAAGCAGGGGAGGTAAAACTCCTTCCCCTGCCTCCATTTCTTCCCATGCTCCCCCTGCTTGCTCTCAACCAAGAAATTCCTTAAACCGAGCTAGTATTGGGACTCATGCGATGTAAGCGGATAAAATCATCTCGATTCATTGTCAGCACTGCTCGCCCTTGAATCGTCGCAAATACAAGCACCTAATCATCGGGAATTCGCTGGTTAGTTTGCCCTGCTTCTTGTACTGTCATCACATCGTGACCGAATTTACACAGTAGCCCCGTAACCACTTTGGGAAACCCCTCATCGGCATAAAGCAATACCACCCTTAAGCCGCCTCTTGCCATGCGATGTCTACGACGGGCTACGCCTACGCCATTTCAATTTCTTCAGGATAAACCTCTGCGTACAGCCATGCATTCACTAAATCAGCAGCAGTTAGCGTCGGGTAATCTTCTAACAAATAAGCTTCGCTTGCCCCTTGATGGCGGAGGCTAACCAACAACCAAACAGGAATCCGAGTCTGCCGAATACAGGCATCTCCCCCCATCACACCCGGTGTTTTCTCAATGCCAATCAACCCATTGCTGAGACTCGCCGCCAAAATCTGAATTGCCTGTGCCTTTTCTTCCAAAGATAGGGCTAAAAGTTGAGGTTGTAGCTCTTTCAGTGTCATTGTGGGCATCAAGCTGAATACTTGAGATGACGATTGTTCTCCATTTTGACATCTCCCCCGGCTAGAAGCGCGGGGGATTCTAAACTGATGTTGCTACGGGGTCTAAAAGACCCGCTCCGCAACGTTTACGATATGATTTATTTAATCTCGTAAACAAATCAATTCGCTGTGGCACTGTCAAGAATGCCCTACCCACCTCGGCTAGGTTTAATCCTAGCTGTGTGGCTACTTTTCTCATGATATTGGCGCTACCATTGCAATCGGCATTAATAACGAAGCCATCACGACTTTTATATAACCCTCGCTCTATTCTTTTCCCTGATGGGTTCCACCCTTGTGGCTTTTCGCCATGCTTGGGTAGGGAGTCGCCATCAAGAAATGATGCTTTTGACGTATACGCTTCTTCGGTAATTGTTAAGGTAATACCGTACTCAGGGCAGAGTTGTTTTAACCTGTCGATTAATCTAGCCGTGGGGATGACAACAAAGTTTTGATTATTGCGTTTACCCATGTTGGAATTTTGTTTCTGTCCGGTATTCCATCCAACAATAATGTTACCTACTCGGTCATTTAGGCATTGGTTAATAATGAATCTAGCGGCTTTATTAATCGCATCTCGCATCTGATTGTTGCGATTACGCTGCACTCTATCAAGGTTAGAGTCCCAATAAAAATCAGACTTCCCCTGCTTATATTTAGCAACTAAACGACAATAACCTTGATTCATTGATCTAAGCTTACGACCATCAATGATTAAGCTTTTCCCACGAGTTGAAACACCTGTTAGCCAATTAGATCCGCCGTGGTCAAAACTCCAAGCTTGCGTATAATCTAAATTGGGGCTATTCCCTATTGGTTCTTTACCATCATCAATTACCCAATCTATCCACAGTTGCCCAAAGTTTGGACGAATTGTTACCTCTTTAACCCAATCAGAATCAATGAATTCGGGGAGATATAATCTAATCTCGGACAACAATTCTGGTTTGCTTTCTTTGCTAATTGAAGGTTTAAAGTATCCTTCTTTAAAGCTGATAGCTTGGCGAGGAAATGTGACAGCAGCTAGACCTCCTTTCTTACGATATTTGGGCAAAGATGGCTTATCAACCTCGCCATTATAATAAGCTTTAACCAGTCCATTGTAAGCTGTAATTGATTCCCCGACAGACTTCAGCGTTTGTTGTGCTGACTGTGCAGCCATTGCCTTGTAGTGTACGTTCTGCTTAAGAATTAAATCTAATTCTGGATAAGTTGTACTACATCTATAAGTTTTCCAACCGCTACGCAAATCATCACCACGCCAATAAATTGTAAAGGCATTGCCGTTTGCTTCTAGATTGGCATAATGAATTTTCTTGGCTTCATACAATGCACAGTTAATCAAACTATTAGCATTTTCACACTGATTGATCCAAAAAGCTGTCTCCTCGTCACTAAATTTAGCTCTAACTGGAATTGTTCTGTACACTTGTTTATCCTCCTGTATCTTTTACTATAATTGTTGTTGTAGCTAAAGTCAACAACAATTAATTAATGGCTAAATTATCACCATCAGACCATGAATACAGGCGCACAAGTGGTTCAGTCTCATCCCTGAACTACCATTTTGTTTTTGTACCTAAACGCCGAAAAGCTGTGTTAATAAAAGAAGTCGCACAGCGTTTGCAAGAAATTATATTAGAATTAGTAGTTGAGCATGGATGGAAACTAATCGCCTTAGAAATAATGCCTGATCATGTCCATTGTTTTCTAAATGTCCCGACACATGAATCACCTGCTGAGGTAGCAAGGTGGATTAAGGGGAGGGCATCTCATCATTTAAGGGTTGAATTTCCACATCTAAAAAGACTCCCTTCTCTTTGGAGTCCTAGCTATTTTGTCGCTTCAACTGGTGCAGCGAGTACAGAGGTTGTAAGAAAATATATTGAGAATCAAAAAAGCAATTAAAACTAAAATGCCTGATAAATCAGGCAGCTAGCTTTCATCCCCCGGCTAAAAGCCGGAGGTTCTCAGCATAGGTACGATAGGTAAGAACTAACGAACAAACAGCGCGTATTCAATACTCAGGCACTCCTCTGGTTTGTTGGTATTACAGTCGCTCAATTATCTTGGCATTCTCTGGCAACTTCGCATCTCTTTGCCCACCAGAACGCGCCCTAGCTGTAAATAATCCAATAGGAGTATTTAATAAATCTACAAGGGTAGCTTGACCCGCGATTGCCTTTTTAATGTCTCTTGGTAACTCTTTCAATAACCAACGTCCCAAACGATAGCCGTATTCTTTTGGTGTCATGTCTCGCATTAAATCTACACTGTGCAATTCATGTAAATAGCGATTTGAGCGTCCATAACGCCGCCATTGACTTTGTAGTTCTTGAAGTGTAGTGCGGTGACGGTGCTGAACGATCGCATTCGGGGCAAATTCCAACCGCCCAATGTTTTCCCCCAAAATCCGCCAGCAAATATCGGCATCGCCACCAGTGGTAAGATAGGGACGAAATAAACCCACTTTTTCTAAGGCAATGCGTCGAATCGCCAAATTAGCCGTTTGACCATAGGGACGAAAGGAATGGTTAAGGGTATGCTTTTGCGACAAAGTTTCTTGACGATCTGCGTGCTGTTCTAGCAGAGTTGTGCCTGGTAGTGCCAAAATTTCCCCAGCGATAATTACCACTTCTTTGTTGACAAAAGGTTTAATTAATGCATCTAACCATTGCGGTTGTGGGCGACAATCTGCATCGGTAAAAACAATAATTTCACCAGTAGCGGCGCGAATCCCAGTATTACGAGCAGCGTAAGAGCTTTGAATTTGGGTTTCGCTCAAAGGGTGAATTGCAATTGGGCAATTTTCAGCAGATGTTTTGAGGATAGTGAGAGTGCGATCGCTACTATTATTGTCCACCAACAAGTACTCTACCCGATCTTTTGGATAAGTTTGAGACAACAGACAATTAATTAACTCTGGTAAATCTGTCTCACCGTTATAAATAGGAACAACCACCGACACCATTGGTAAAAAGCTGGCGGGGGTGGTTGCATCAACTGGCTGATGATTCATAAATCTGAGATTTTGGAAATGGGATTACTAGCTATTATTCCCAATCCAAAATCCTAGAAGGGTATATCGAGCAGTTTTCATAACTCCAAAAATCTGGATTTGGGAATACTACTATTTGACACTCCCCTTGGCTTTAGCCGAGGGGATTCTTGGTTCAACAAGTCCACTTAACTTAGACCCCTTGCAGTATCTAAGCCAGAGGTGGTTCTCTCCCCAAGCTTTAACTTTCGGTATGCCCTACCGTAGTTGTATTACTACAAAGTTTGTTTGAAGTTTAGTACTGGTCGTCTAGCTCCCATGAAGATTTGACCTATTCCTGGGAAGGAACTAGAACTGTGGAATAGAACCCTATATCTTCAATTGTCTTCGCGTTAGCGTCTCCCCTTGGGAGAAGGTTCAGCGTCTACGTGTTAGGTAGCAATAGGGTTTTTTAAGTGGTTAATTACCCTTCCACTACACTAACTATACCACATTACATTGAGGGCTAAAGCCCAAAAGCTAAGGTTTCCACGCCGGTTTACACGAAATACGCAACTACATTGCTTTTTCTCCGGGGTTTTCAACCTACCATTTATAAACACCTGGCAACAAATCATTCGCATCAATCTAAAATTTTAGTTTATCGGCGCGGCTCATCGGTCGAGTGGGCTGATTTGCTGGCGGTTGGGCAAAGTTGTTATTTGATAGAATTGCGATCGCACGCGCATATTGTGGATCGCTCTTAGTTCCGATTAAATCGGGATTAGAAGCCAACTGCCGCTCTTGTGCCTCTGTCAAGTCTAACTTGATATCTGGGGCAATGCCTTTGTGGTTAATATCTGTTCCCGCCGGGGTGTAGTAATGGGCAATGGTGACAGCCAAGCCGGAACCATCTGCGAGTTCATGAACCGACTGGACTAAAGCTTTACCAAAGGTTTGACCACCTACGACTACCGCCCGCTTATTATCCTTAAGTGCCCCTGTGAGGATTTCGCTAGCACTAGCTGAATTACCATCGACTAAAACCGCCAAAGGACGATTTGTTAAAGCAGTGCGATTGGCTTTAGTTTCCTCTGTGCCACCCACGCGGTTTACTGTCTTGACAATTCCGCCGTCGTTGTACCACATCCGAGCAATTTCAATGCTCGCCTGCAACAACCCGCCAGGATTTCCCCGCAAATCCAAAACATAAGAATCAACTTTCTTAGTATTCAAATCGCGGATGGCTCGTTGCATTTGTTCTGCGGCGTGGGCGCTAAATTCTCGCAAACGGATATAGCCAACGCGACGATTCCCTTCTTGCTTGAGTGTATAGCGTACCGTTGGCACTTCAATAGTTGCCCTTGTCAGCTTCAAATCAAAGGCATTTTTTCCTGCCCGTCCCAGCCTTAGCTTGATGGGAGTACCCGCTTTGCCACGGATTAAACTTAGAAGCATCATCCACTTTCATTTTGAGAGTGGGTTTGCGTTCAATGGCCAAAATTTCGTCGCCTGCTTTGATCCCAGCTTTCAGCGCCGGAGAATTTTCTATGGCTTCGACAACAGTGAGGCGCTGAGTTTTTTCGTTCACTTCCATCCGAATGCCAATGCCTGAGACTTCCCCAGATGTTTGGCTAGTCAGAGCTTCAAACTGTTGGGGATCCATGAACCGAGTGTAAGGATCTCCCAACTTTTGTAAAGCTTCGCGGATAGCAGTGTATGCTTCTTCCCGAGAAGAGTAATTTTTGCTCAAGAGGCTTTGCCTGGTTGCTTGCCAATCTTGTTGATTAAACTTGCCATCAACATATTCATGATTCACCAGTTGCCATACTTGGTCAACTATCGTTTTTGGGCTGTCTTGTAGGGCTAGAGTAGCCCAAACACCACGAGTCCAAGCAGAGCCGAATACGGACATAGTAGCAGTCGTGGCGATCGCTCCACCAATCAAGGCTACTTGGAGCGGCGAGTAACGTTTCGCAGATTGGTTCATGTATATTAGCTGGAATAATTGTGTTGTTGACAGTTTAGCAATCAGGCTTTCCAGAAAATTTTAAGTTTTTATACCCCAAACTAAGTTATGCTCTCTTCATCATTTTTATCATTCAATGATGCCGAAAATGCTGCATTATTAACAACCATTTCTCAGTTTTTTAGCCTTCTCCGGAAGGCTATACTGTTCTTATGACACTTTGATTAGCGTCATGTTTGCATTCTAGATTACCTTTATAAGATAGCACTTTGTTCACTCAATTGCAGCACTGTTATACAGCCATTAAATCAGCTTTTATTACCTAAGTCATGAAACGCAAATTTACCATCAAATCATTAATTTCTATTAAAAAAAATTCTCTTAATTTGTGGCAATCGTTACAAAAACTAACGGTTGGATTGTTCGTTGTCCTGGGTGTTTGGCTGATTTTTACTACTATAACCTTAGTTTTTGCTTCTTCGCAGCCAGTAGATGGCTTCTTTGTACTTGGTGGCAGTATTCGTCGAGAAATTCATGTTGCCCAACAAGCAAAACAATACCCACAAACCCCAATTTTAATTTCTCATGGTTCCCCAGATCCCTGTATTTGGTTAATTTTTCAGGCGGAATTAGCAAGTTTACAAAACGTCTGGTTAGAAAACTGCGCGAATTCTACCTTTGAAAATTTTTATTATGGTATTCCAATTTTGCGACGTTGGGGAGTGCATAAAGTCATGTTGATTACCTCGCCCAGTCATTTACCCAGAGCCTTATGGATGGCACGGATTCTTTTGGGCGCTCATGGTATTTGGGTTGAGCCAAAAACTGTTCAGGAATTGGGTGTTCCTGGTAATCAGGAATCTTGGCCTAAAACTGGATTAGATGTAACACGCAGCTTATTTTGGGCGATTTTAAGTCAAATTATTCAACCGCAATGCTCAAATGTGACAAGGCTTACTGAAGTAGATGTGCAAGCTTGGGAGAATCGAGGTTTTCATTGTGAACACCAAGGAGGGTTGAGGAATTGACACTCTCAGGTCTAAAGACACTGAGATTCTTGGATCTAAGACATAACTTGCTCATGCAGGCTTTCACCAAAATGAGTAGCGGTTTCATCTCCCCAAGCGTTGCTTGCATCAAGTGCAAAGGTTCCGGTATGCCCTACCGTACCCAATCCTCGACTAAGGATATTTCTAGCTGCGTTTTCATCCCTATCCATCACGCATCCACAACTACAAACGTGTGTTCTCGTTGATAGGGTTTTCTTGACAATTTCACCACAGCTAGAGCATTCCTGGCTACTGTATTGCGGATTAACCGCAACTGTTACGCGCTTGAATACTTTCCCGAAGTACTCAATCCATACACGGAACTGATACCAAGAAGCATCGTTAATAGACTTAGCAAGACAATGATTTTTCACCATGTTTTTAATCCTCAAATCTGTGCGCTAAGAGCGCCCCGCTTCGCTAACATAGGCTATCAAGTCGTTAGACTGAATTACGCACCGTGCTAATTTCACAGCATGGTCTTTACGTTGCCTACTTATTTTGAGGTGGCGATTACCTAAAATCTGTCTTGCCTTGCTAAGATTGTTTGAACCTTTTACTTTTCTCGAAACCCTACGTTGTGAACGCTTGAGAACTTTTTCACCAATACGAAGAAACTTAGGGTTTTCAACCATCATTCCATCAGAGTCGGTGTAGTATTCCTTCAGACCGACATCTAACCCTACTGTTTTACCAGTAGGTTCTATATTCTCAGAACGGTCTGCATCAATACAAAATTGAACATACACACCATCTGCACGTTTTACCAATCTTACCCGTTTAATTTGGTTAATTTGGTAGAAGTGCAAGTCACGAGTGCCTTTGAGTTTTAAACGACCAATACCTTTCTTGTCAGTAAAAGTTATTGATTTACGATTATCTGCAAGCTTCCATCCTGATGTTTTGTATTCAACCGAACGGCAATCTTTTTGAAACTGGGGAAATCCCTTTAAGCCTGGAAAATTAAGCAATATATTTGCATAGAAAAAGAGAATTAATGCAAAACTTCCCAATCTTGCAGCATTAAAATAGCATCTTTATACAAAGACAAATCCACTTGGTTAACTTCTATTCCCTCTCCGATTCCTTGTAGAAGAGTGATTGTCAATTTTCCTCCCAAGTGTTCACGGAACTCGGTAAGCCCCCGAAATATACAATGCGGATGGTCTAGTTGATCTAATTGTTCTGTTAATGCCGATACATACAAGCTAAAGCCTAATTTGTTAAGCGTACTTAAAACCCTTTGCCATTCTGATTGCAACAGTTGCCCTGTTAAATATGAATAGGTGGTATCTAAAGCAATGCCGATCGCTACAGCTTCACCGTGACGTAAACTGTAATTAGTTAATTGCTCTAGTTTGTGAGCAGCCCAGTGTCCAAAATCCAAATGGGCGCGATGAACCCATTTCAAAAGGGTCGCCGCTACCAGCAATATGCTCTAAGTGCAACTGCGAACAGCGATAGATTAGCCGTTCCATTATGCCCATATCTCGATTAGCCAATTTATCGGCATTAGTCATAATAAAATCGAAGAAATCTGCATCTTTAATCAGCGCTACTTTCACAGCTTCTGCAATACCCGATCGCCAATCTCGATCATTAAGGCTAGTAAGAAAATCAAAATCATTCAAGACCGCATAAGGTGGCATGAATGTACCCAAAAAGTTTTTCTTTCCGAAGGCATTGATTCCGTTCTTTACCCCTACACCCGAATCATTTTGCCCTAATACTGTTGTCGGTACTCGTAGTAGCCGAATTCCTCGGTGAGCCGTTGTTGCTGCGTATCCTGCCATATCTAAGACGGCTCCACCTCCAATTGCTAAGACGTAGGAGTGACGGCACAATCCAGCTATATTAATCTGCTGATGAATTTGTTCTATAAATCTAGAATCGTTCTTGACTGCTTCTCCACCCGGAACTACTATTGGCTCACCGCTAAATGTTAGTATATCTTCATAACGCTGGGCATAGGCTGATAATTTTTTTAGCAACCCATCCTGATACTGTAAAAATCCTTCATCTACCACTACTAGCACTTGCTTTGGTGTTGTTTCTCCATCTGCGGCAATCATTTGTGCAAGTAATGGATTATCTAACTGAAATAGACCTTTAGTAAAGTGAACATCATAATTGAAGGTTACGCGGACACATTGGTTAATTGGTTGCAGATTAAGAGCGGTTTTTTGTTGAATAGCCATTTGATTATTGTTATTTAAGTAAGTGTAAATAGATAGATTGCTGCAATTACAATTTACAGCAAAATAAATATAATAGAACCATTTATCATTTCAATATTAAAATGATTTACTAGTCAAATATAGCTATTAAAGCAATCATAAATTTGACGTGTCTTCACCTATTAGATCAAGTTAAAAGCAACATTGATTTACCACTTTTATTGATGCTTAACCTTTATATCTTAAGGTTGTTAATGGATATTATTATATAAAGATTCTAAATTTTTTCCGTAAGATAATTGTAGAATTTACCTAACCAAAATGGTATCTTTACAATATCTTATTGAAAGTCAGGAGATTTCTATAGATTCAGTGAAGTTAGGATCTAAGTAGTATATTATTTAACTGCTTCAAACCCAAAGTATCAAGTTTAGTGGTAGATTTTATACTTGGTTGTCACAAAGAAGTTGGGCAACTTCTCCTGAATTTATCATGAGTAAAGTAAACAAGTTACTGCATCACTGGCTGTTAAAGTCTGTTTCAGACAAAGCTTTTGCTTGGCTGGAACAGAAGCAGACACAGATTGCTAGCGGCGCTCCTGAACGAGTGTTTTTTACAGCTTTTAGTGCTGTACCGCGTTATCTAGGTAAAGAGGATTTACAGCTGACATTTCAGGACTTGGAAGCAGCACAGGATGTGATTCCTGGCTGGTATCCTGGTCATTGGAGTGTCGATCAAGCAGGTCGCACACTCTTGCTTTTAGCTTTGCCCCACGATGATACTGAGGGTTATGTGCGATCGCTCGATCAAGTCTTCTCCACTGCCGATATGGGGGAGTTAGTTGCCCTTTATCAAAGTTTGCCGTTACTACCACATCCAGAGTTACATCGTCATCGTACTGCTGAGGGAATTCGCAGCAATATGAGTAATGTATTCCAAGCAATAGCATTACGTAATCCTTACCCAGCGAATTATTTAGATAATGCTGCTTGGAATCAGATGGTGCTGAAGGCTGTGTTTGTCGGCAGTCCATTGCATCTAATTTGGGGTTTAGATCAACGTGCTAACCCAGAATTGGCGAGGATGTTGGCAGACTATGCCCATGAACGCTGGGCAGCGAAACGTTCAGTTACGCCAGAACTTTGGCGACCTGTAGGGCGGTTTGCCGATGGCACAATCATCACAGATTTGGAAAAGGTACTGGCTGATGGGGATATAGACGAGCAAAAAGCAGCAGCGTTAGCTTGTGCCGAGTCACCTTTACCTCAAGCGCAAGAATTACTATCCCGTTACCCAGATTTACAGTCATCCATTCAACAAGGTAATCTGACTTGGAGCAGTTTTAGCCGCGAACGCTTTTCAGTTTACAAATGAAAAGGAGTGAAGAAGGGAATAGGTTACAGGTTACAGGGTACAAATTATTTCTTATCACCTGTCACCTGTCACCTTTCCCCTATCACCTGTCACCTGTCACCTTTCCCCTAATCCCAATGCCCAATCATTAAAACCATGATGTTTATAGATCCTCACATTCACATGTGTTCGCGTACTACTTACGATTACTTAGTAATGCGGGAATATGGTATTGTCGCCGTCATTGAACCAGCCTTTTGGTTAGGACAACCCCGAACCAATGCTGGCTCATTTAAAGACTACTTCAGTAGTCTTGTAGGCTGGGAACGGTTTCGTGCTAGTCAGTTTGGCATCCAACACTACTGCACAATCGGCCTAAATCCGAAAGAAGCTAATAATGAGGCACTAGCAACTGAAGTGATGGAACTCCTACCACTTTATGCCTGTAAAGAAGGAGTTGTTGCCATTGGCGAAATTGGCTATGACGATATGACAGAAGCAGAAGATAAGTACTTTTGTCAACAGTTAGAATTAGCCAAAGAACTCGATATGTTAGTACTAATTCATACTCCCCACCGCAATAAAAAGACGGGTGCTAGCCGGAGTATGGATCGCTGTATTGAATATGGCTTAGATCCCTCACAAGTAGTTATTGATCATAACAACGAAGAAACCGTTGAAGAAGTATTAGGACGCGGTTTTTGGGCAGCTTTTACAATTTACCCACAAACGAAAATGGGTAACGCCAGGATGGTAGAAGTTGTCCGCAAATATGGAAGCGATCGCATCATCGTAGATAGTAGCGCTGATTGGGGTATTAGCGATCCTTTGGCAGTACCAAAAACGGCTCAATTGATGTTAGATAGGGGCATTCCTGAAGAACATATCCGAGCAGTTTGTTATGAAAATGCCCTAGCTGCTTACAGTCAAACTGGGCAGATGCAAGCATCAGATTGGCTCAATCCCCAATCTGTTGATCAGCGTCAGTTGTTTAATGGCAATTCTGTGTTGCGCGGACAAGAACCAGGAATCAAATCAGTTTCAGATTATGTGTTGATTGAATAGAAAATTGGCGAGAGACGCGATTAATCGCGTCTGTACTGATCTTGCTGTGAGGGTAGCCGAACGGGTGTGAGGAAGAAAAATTGCATAAATATCTGATTCATTTTAATATGCGGTTTATTTTGATAAATTACTAGATAGCGAGGCAGATTAAGTGAATGTTGCAAGCTTAAATTTTCAAAGCTGGCGGGGTTATCTAGAATTGATGCGTCCTGCTAATATTGTTACTGCTTGGGCGGATATTCTTGTTGGTTTTGCTGCTTCTGGCTCTGGGATTATTTTTACCAAATTAATCAATGAAGAAGCAAGTTTTGTCATACTAATTCCATTAGCTTGGTTATTATTGGCTACAACTGGTTTATACGGCGGCGGTATAGTTTTTAACGATGTTTTTGATGCGGAATTAGATGCCAAAGAACGACCAAATAGAGCAATTCCTAGTGGTCGCGTGTCTATTCAAAATGCTGCTTTATTAGGAAGTATACTGTTTGCGTTCGGGATTATAGCTGCTTTTCAAGTATCATTGGTGAGTGGTGCGATCGCTATATTTATCACTCTTTCATCCCTATTATATGACTCACTCGCTAAACATCATCCTTTTTTCGGCCCTTTAAATATGGGTTTGTGTCGTGGCAGTAACTTATTATTAGGCGTGAGTGCTGTACCCACAATAATCGGAGAACGTTGGTATTTAGCACTGATTCCTGTTCTTTACATTGCTGCTATTACCGCAATTAGCCAAGGTGAAGTTCACGGAGGTAAGAAGATTACGGGAGTATTAGCACTACTGCTAATTGCAATAGTTTTAACGGCTGTTTTAGCTTTAGGACTATTAGAAGATTATACAGCGATCGCAGCACTACCATTTGCTGTTGTATTAGCTATCAGAGTCTTGCCTAATTTCATCAAATCGGCGCGTGAACCAGTCGCCGAAAATATCCGAAATGCCGTAAAAATAGGCGTTTTATCTCTAATTGTGTTAGATGCAACCATTGCCTCTGGTTTTGCTGGTTCATCTTACGGTTTGTTAGTTCTAATTTTGCTACCGTTTTCGATTAAGTTAGCAAAAATATTTGCTGTTACTTAAATTTGAATGCACACACCCAGTAATACCATGAATCGGTTGTATGGGCGCATAGATGTGCGCCCATAACAATGAGTATTTAGTAGGTATTTCTGAAATCCTATAAGCCAAAGGGTAAAGCTATAAAATGAAAATTACAAAAAGCAATAATCACTTAACTTATTGTAGCAATATTCATCCTGGTGAAAGCTGGCCAGAGGTTTTCACCAATTTAGAAAAATATGTTCTCAATCTCAAATCACGTTTATCGCCAACAGCACCTTTTGGTATTGGTTTAAGATTAGCAGATGCAGCTGCCAAAGAACTGTTACAAAATAATAACTTGGCTCAATTCCAAGCGTGGCTGACTCAAGAGAATTTATACGTTTTTACCTTAAATGGATTTCCTTATGGTGGATTCCATCGACAGGTGGTAAAAGACCAAGTTTATGCACCAGATTGGTCTACACAAGAACGGGTAAACTATACATTAAACTTGGCACAAATTTTAGCTACTCTTTTACCAGAAGGACTTGACGGCGGAATTTCTACACTACCATTATCTTATAAAACCTTGGTGGAAAAAAGACCAAACAGCTTTCGAGGCAGTTATTAAAAATAGTTGTTTGAACATAGTATCAGTTGTTGTAGAAATGATTCGTATCTACGAAGAAACAGGAAGGATATTACATATTGATTTAGAACCTGAGCCTGATGGTTTAATTGAAAATACCTCCGAAGTAATTGACTTTTATCAAAATTGGTTGTTGCCAATTGGCGGTAACTACTTATCAAAAAAATTAAATATTGAGCATAGTTTAGCAGAAACTAAATTACTAGAACACGTTCGAATTTGTTATGACACCTGTCATTTCTCAGTTGAATATGAGGAACCACAATCTGTATTTGCGCGTTTGCAATCGGCAGGAATTAAGATTGGTAAGATTCAAATTAGTGCCGCAATTAAAGTAAAAATTCCTGTGGATATTGAGAAGCGTAGTTTGATAGTTGAGCGGTTACGTCCATTTGCTGAATCTACTTATCTTCACCAAGTAATAGAACGTCGTACTGATGGTACACTTCATCACTATCCTGACTTAATAACTGCGTTACCACATTTAGAGCAATCTTTAGCTGAAGAATGGCGTACTCACTTCCATGTGCCAATTTTTATTCATGATTATCAAATTTTACAATCAACCCAAGATGACATTGTTACTGTTTTGCATTTACTTCAGACAAACAATGCTTGCTCACATTTAGAAATTGAAACTTACACTTGGGATGTATTGCCATCAGAAATGAAAATAGATTTACTTACTTCTATTCAGCGTGAGTATGAATGGGTATTAAAAATAATTCGTAATTCGTAATTAAGATTTGAATTGGATTTTTGAGTTTAAATCTGTAGAGATGCGTTATGGTGCAATACGGTTCAGTTAAGGTTAAAACTCTTTGCTAAAGTCAGTTTTTTTACGAACCACAGAAAATGACAGAAGTAATTAGAACCGGCAGGGCTAGCGCGTCTCAAAAGCTATTGACAAAGGGACTTGTTAGATAAGCAGTCGTTGTAGGAAAAAAGTGGTCTATCCGAGGTAGGGTAAGATTTAATACATCTAGGTGCGAGTTCAAAGTAATGCCAAGAGGATTTGAGAACAAGAAAAGCAAAACCAAAGCACCTTGTACACCCAGCATAGATAGCAAAGACATTACCACTAAGTTTCAGGAATACTTCACACAAATAAAAGACCCCAATGAATCAATTAACACCTAAAAATTGGATATTTATCAAACACCGGCTGACCCCTTATTTATTTTTACTACCTGCTTTAGTTCTTTTGGGGTTAACAGTCTTTTGGCCTGCGCTGCAAGCATTTTACCTCAGTTTTACTAGCTATGAAGATATTGCCCAGCCGCCACAATGGATAGGTTTTGCCAACTTCCTCAAGCTTTGGAAGGATGCAATTTTTTGGAAAACCTTAGAAAACACTTTTTTATATCTTGTGGGTGTAGTACCAATTTTAGTAATTGCTCCCCTAATGTTGGCAATTTTGGTAAATCAGAAACTGCGGGGGATGAATTGGTTTAGGGCAGCTTACTACACTCCAGTGGTAATTTCAATGGTGGTTGCGGGAATAGCTTGGAAATGGCTGTATGCAGAAAACGGATTACTTAATCAATTATTTAAAGCTTTAGGTATTTTTCCAGAAGGTATTCCTTGGCTAACTAGCCCAACAAAAATTTTTGGCATTATACCAATTTCTCTTGCCAGCGTCATGGCTGTCACCGTGTGGAAGGGACTAGGCTACTACATGGTGATTTATTTAGCAGGGCTACAATCAATTCCTGCTGATGTGTACGAAGCCGCAGCCATTGATGGCTCTGATGGTATCAGCAAACATTGGGATATTACTATACCTTTGATGAAGCCATATTTAGCACTAGTGGCGGTAATATCGGCTATTTCTGCCACCAAAGTATTTGAAGAAGTATACATTATGACCCAAGGAGGCCCACTTAGTAGCTCGAAAACGATTGTATATTATTTATATGAGCAAGCCTTCACCAACTTGGAAATTAGCTATGCTTGCACGATTGGGCTAGTGCTGTTTTTGATAATTTTAGGCTTGTCAATTTTGCGATTAGTTATTAATTCGCAGGGAGATGATAATATTACAATTTAATATTACCCAATTTAAATAATTAAATGTAGGTAGAAAAATCATTCCTTCTATTGAAAAGCAAGTAAAAAAGGGAACAGACAGTAAATAAATTTTGGATAATCAAAAGGCGATACCTAGTTTGGACTGTGCCTTCGTACTTTCAGCATACCTCAGTTATTTTGCTTCTAAAATCGCGTTTGATACTCCACTACTGCACGACTGTCATCGGCTAAGTTAGTAGAAGCACGGACACGAAATTCGTCGTTGATTCGGTAATTAACACCCCATTGAAAGGGGTCATTTGTTGTCAAAATTTTGATGCTGGAAACGGATATTTTAGAAGAAATATCAACCCCAGCCTCTGCTGCTAATTCTAAAGTTGAATTGCTTCTTCCAGCTTCGGGATTCTCAGAAATAACCGTGGGAAATATTCGCAGTTCACTTAAGCCAAAGGTACTGCCAATCTGGTTAAAAGCTGACTGAAAATTGTTAAACACAGCCGATCCTGCAATGTTAATCAGACCCAAAGTACTGTCAGCGCGTCCTTGGGTGTCTACAAATCCACCTCCTAAAAGAGCAACAATTTCGGTTTGACTACGTGACGGACTACTTGTTAGTTCTAGATTTTCATTCAGTTTGCTGGCAAGGCCGTTGATGGTGGCTTCGACTCGAACACTCTCTAAGGCTGATAATCCTGTGGTATTTATCCGGCTGAAGTCATTACTTTGAGTTACATCCAATACTTTGGCAAATAGCCGAATATCTAAGTTGGGGTCACGAGGTTGAGAAGGACTAAAAGTTGCGGTGTGTTTATAGCCACGAGCAAGGTTAAATTGGGTAGTAAATAAATTTACTCCTCCTTGTTCTAACTGGATAGTGCCATCGGGTATGGGCTGATTTATTAAGCCGTTAACTATGAGATTACCAGTGGCGCGGAAGTTGAGAATAGGGGCACGGGTAATTTGGACGTTTTTGCCTAATTCCAAATCTAGATTATTAAATCTGGCGTTTGCATTTCTCGTCCCATTCCCAATTTCAGATTTGCTCTGCTTATTGCCATTTGTGGGTGATACGCCAATGCTACTATTTGCAGATGAAGCGGTGTCGGTAGATTCTGCCAGCAATACTTGACCATCAAATAAATTTACTTTACCGCCAATTACCGGGTTAAGGGCAGAACCAGTAATCTGCAAATTGCCGCTAGCACCACCCTGGTAAAGTCCCTTGAGATTCAACGTTAGCTGATCGAGATCAACAGTCAGGGGATTGTTGATAGTTACGTTCTCATTGTTAAAGATGGGAATTTCTCCAGCAGCTTCTACTTTTCCACGGCTAAATCTACCTTGAAGATTTTCTACTAAGATGCTGTCAAAATTAAACAGCACTCTACCTGTGACACGTCTCAGTTTACCTGGCAAAGTCTGGGCTGAAAAAGTAGCATTATTGACAGTAGCAATTCCATTTACTTCGGGTTTTTGCAATGTTCCGCGCACCTTGAGGTCTACTTCTCCTTCACCTTTCTCAAATACTATTTGATTAGTCAATGCGTTTAATAGCGCCAATCCCTCGTTTTCTAACTTTACATCTAAAGTGATTTGATCGCTGTCTGGTGCAACGGTTGCAAAAGGCAATTTATAAGGGATGCTGCCAGTAATATCAACAGGTTTTGGCCCAGCAACTGCTACAGTACTATTAAAGTTTAAGCGCCCGTTGGCATAGCTGAAACTTGCGATCGCTGACTCTATTTTGTTCTGATTTAGTATTCCTTCTGTAATTTGCAATTCCCCTCTAGATTGGGGATTAGCAATACTGCCGGCTATTGCTGCTGTACCGTTAAGATTACCTCTGATTCCGACTGGTAGTTTGACAACATTATTCAGTAGTTGTACCGGAAAATTATTCACCCGCAGCTGGCCAGATTGTTCCTCACCGCCAACGTTACCTGTAAAGGCAATGAGCCTGTTTTGAGACTCAATTCGTAAAGGTCGCAAACTCAAAATACCGTTTTCAAAGTTGCCTTCGGCAATCACTTTATCAGCAGTATAATAACGATTTCGTTCTTCCTTTTTACCCCAGGCAAAGTTTTGTCCATTCAAATTAAAATCCACTGATAATCCATTGGCTGTAGCTGTATTTACAGCCACTTCCCCGTTGAAAGTCCCCTTTAAGTCTGCCAAATCTGGTATGGGGGTGGAATTAAGTCGCTGTTCTTCCTGTTTTTCTACCAAAGCTTCAATTTCAGAAAACCGTTGGATTTGGGTTAATAAAGGTTGATTTGGCGCTCCTTGGGAGGTGGTGGTTAAATCTGCTGCTGTGCCATAGATTTCTGCTGAACCACCTGGCAAATTTTGTAAATCAAATACCTGTGCTACCGCAAGAACATCTTGGATCTCTCCCTGATTGACGTTCAGTTTACCTTGCAGTTGAGGGCCTTTAGGGCTTTGGGCAAAAGTACCGACAAGGGCGTAGCTACTTTTTCCTTTGACAAATTCGCTGTTGGTGAGTGTGCCTTTACCATTACCGTAGCGGAATTGAGCAGCTATTCGATCGCCTTTAACCCGACCAATTTGCGGATTAGCGATCGCTAAATTTCCCGTAGTTGCCAATGTCTGCTGATTAAATAGCAAATCCCCAGTTAACAAGCCAGTTATCTTACCACTACCGAGTCGAGTAACTGGTGGCGGAGTCAAATTCAATATTTGTAAAGGGAAATTGGCAACTTTGAGCGCCCAATCATTCCCTTGAACATTACCTGTGGCTGATGCTTGCTGCCATTTGACTAAGAAGGATTTCGGACGATTATTGGCATCTAAATTAAAGGCCAAGCGATCTCTGTCGAGAAGCCGCTTCGCGTCTACGCTATTTCCCGCCAAGTTCAAATTTAAACCGCGTCCCTGTGCTGAATCGATGTTTCCAGTTAACAACGGTTCAAAAGCAATATCTTGAACAACTAAGTCTCGTAAATTAATTTGCCCTACTACATTTGGCAAGGGCAGTTTACCAGTGATTTGACCGTTAAAATCTACTCTCCCCGCCACAGCAACCTGATTAGGAAAATTGATCGGTAACTGTTTTAAGTTGTAATTCTGCGCCTGGACGTTGAGATTTAGGGCAGTAATTTCCGGTATACCTGGCTTCTTGGCATTGGCTAATATGTTACCAGTCACACTTAAACCGGGAGCAGTTGCTCGCTCAATGGTAAGCCTTTCACCACTCCAAGCGATCGCAGCCGTCAGAGGTTGCTCAAAACCAGGGATACCTTGCGATAATTGCACCTGTCCAGCAGCACGTACATCAGCTAATTTGGATGATCCTAGTGTGCCAGCTAATTGCAATTGACCGCCAAACTGACCCCGCAATTGCTGATTTAACCGATTTAATTCCACACCAGAAGCATTAACTACAGCTTGATAGCGACCATTAGCCAATTGGATATTAGAGGCTGCGATCGTTCCATCTGCAACATCCAGCCTTCCTTGACCACTGGCTTGGATAGTTTGCGGTTGAAAGGACTCAACAGAACCCGCGACGTTTGCTTGACCAGTTAACGTCCCTCGGAACTGCGGTGGTACTGCTGCTAACTGCTGCAACGGTAGATTATTTGCTTGAACTTGTACTTGGTATAAACCATTACCTACTTTAATATTGGAGGCTGTAATAGTTCCACCTGCAACATCCACCCGTCCTTGACCACTGGCTTGGATAGTTTGCGGTTGGAAGGACTTCACAGAACCCGCCACGTTTGCTTGACCAGTTAACGCTCCCTGGAACTGCGGTGGTACTGCTACCAGCTGCCGCACAGGAACATTATTTGCTTGAACTTGCGCCTGATACACACCATTGGCAAGTTGGATATTAGAGGCTGTAATAGTCCCACGCGCAACATTTACCAGCGCTTGACCGTTGGCTTGAATAGTTTGCAGCTTAAAAGAATCAACAGAACCCGCTACGTTGAACTGACCAGTTAACGCTCCCTGGAACTGCTTTGGTACTGTTGCTAACTGCCGTACAGGCACATTCTTAGCCTGAACTTGCGCCTGATATACACCATTCGCCACTTGAATATTAGAGGCTGTAACCGTACCACCGCCAATTGCAAGGCGACCCTCGCCACTGCCACGGAGGGTTTTCAGGCTGAAATTATCTCTGTTACCTGCGACTTGGAACGTACCCGCTAAAGGATTATTCAAAGCTGGGGGAGACTGTTTCAATATCTGCCCCAACCGCACACCATTAGCTACAAGTTGAGCCGAGAAGCTTTGGTCTTGCAGTTGGATATTAGAAACTGCAACTGTGCCGCCACCGATTTGAACTCCTCCACCATCGCTGCGAATCGTGGCAATTTTAAATGGTGCTGTGCTGCCTGAAAGAATAAGACGACCATTAAACTGTGCTTCCGCCAAAGAGAGATTTTGCAGTTGACTTTTGTCTACAAAGGGTTCCAACTTCACCCCAGAGGCAACAGCCACAGCTTGCCAACGCTCATTGGCGTAACTACCAGTTGCCCGGACTGTACCACCACTCACATTCAGAGCCACATTGCGGAAAGAGACGTTGCGATTTGGAGCGATCGCAACTTCACCAGTTCCGGGGTAAGTTCCGTTAGGAGCCTGAAATTGTACCGCAGTTTGGACATTGGTAGGAGGGCCTGTTAATTCGGCAGTACCTGAGACATTGCCGATTTGGAAAGTGGGTGCTATTTCATAAACTTTTGCGATCGCATCCCCTGGAACATTCTTGGCTGCAAAATTTATATCTAGTTGAGGGTTTTTACCGAGTTGAATTGTACCAGCGCCCGTGATATCACCACCAACTTTGGCTTTACCTTGAATATCTTTCAGGGTAATTAAAGAGGAACTAGTCGCAAGCTCAAACTTACTACTGATGCTATTAAAATCAACTTTGTCAATCCGAGCAGTTTGAATAGTGGTAACTGTGCCTGAGATAATTGGCTCTTTAGTTGATCCGGTAATCTGCAAATCAGCTTGTACTTGTCCAGCGATCGGTACAGGTAGTTTTACCTTGAGAGTCTCTTGGGCATTCGCCAAACTCACCGCATTTACCCGCCCTGCCAACTTAAAGCCTGCTTGAGTGTCAATGATTCCCGTAGCCACTACCGGAATTTTGCCGTAGTTGGTAGTAACATTATCCAACTGCAACTCCGTTCCCTGGAAGCGGAGATTTCCTTGGCTATCGGTCAACAGTTGCGGGACTTTGGGTATTTGAACTGTTACGCCTTGCACAGCAGCGCTGCCATACAATAAAGTCTGTTGTCCTGGTGTTAACCTAACTAACAAGTCGCCATTGGCTCGACCCGCCTCTAAGTTCACTGGTAACTTAATTAACCGACTAATATCCTCAACCAGCAAGTCTTGCGATCGCACTTGAAAGTTGCCTGCTAGCACCCTGGAACGCGTCTCTCCCTGAATAGAAATATTGCCACCACTGTCTGCTTGACCCCCCACATCAAACCTGATCAACTGATTATTTGCTAAAAGTTGGGCAGAACCGTTGATTTGAGAAAATCCCACAGGAGATAAGGGAGAAGAGGCAGAGGGGCGGGGTGACGGGGGCAGAGGGGAAAACTCTTCTCCCCTGCTCCCTGCTTCCTCATCTCCTCCTGGCCTCTTTTGCGGCATCAAAGCCAGCTTGACATTACGAAACCGTAATTTGTCCAAATCGGTTTTAATAGCGCCACCTTCACGCGACGGCGCTATATTAGTGGAAACCCAGCGCCCTTGGTTATCCTGTTCAATATAAATATCTGGGTTGACTAAGGTAACATCTAGCTTTAGCTGGCGGTTAAAAATTAGTTGTAAGGGGTTAAAACCCACCTCTACAACTTCAACTGTGGCTCGATCTGGATCTGTGGGTGTAGCTGGGATAGCTGAAGCCCCAAACTGCACTCCCGTCAACGAAAATTGTGTGACTTTCCCCAGTTTTACCGGACGGTTGAGTGTAGTAGTGAGACTTTGTTGTGCTAAGGGTGTTAACTCTGTTTGGACAAAAGCCCACAACCGATAGATACCGACAATAACTCCTAACAGCAAAAGTCCGCCCAAAGCAATGCTACCCCGACTCAACACCAGCAACCACAGACGCTTGCGGATAGGGCACGGGGAGAGAATATCTTGATTGGGAGATTTAGTCATTTGCTTTTACAGTATTAATTGCCAGATGTCGTTGGCACACACAAGCATTAACTGGCACGCTGATTCAGTATGCTATTTCCAGGATACGCCAACTAAACGCAAGACCTCATTGGTTAAGTTACGGTATTTGCTTAATCCAATACTTATGCTTCATAATATTGGCGTTTTCAGGTAAATCTGATCTGAATAGAGTGAAAATAGTTCCTGTGACTTTCGCACAGGCACAACGTAGAACTTTAATATGGATAGACCTTAAAAAAGACAGATGATTACACCAATGCGTGTCTTTGTGTTAATTTTTAATGCTCGAACGGAAAATGAGGGAATTCATACCATTCGGGAAGGCGATCGCAATAAAATTCTGATGTTCGAGTCAGAAGATGATGCCACGCGCTTTGCCCTGATGTTAGAAGCTCAGGATTTCCCTGCACCGACACCAGAACCGATCGATGCTGAAGAAATCAAAGAATTTTGCGAAAGTGCTGGCTATGAGTGGGAAATTATTCCCGAAAACAGCAATTTAGTTGTCACTCCCCAGAACTGAACGTAGAAGAAACCGACTGGCAAGCAGATGCCCAGAAGGTGGATACTGTTGAAGACACCTTCCCTCTCAATCAACAGCCACTAGAAGAACCAGAATTGTCTGATTCTGAACTAGAGAAGATGCGTCGCAAATTGGAAGGATTGTTGTAATTAGTCATTAGTCATTAGTCCTTGGTCACTGGTCATTGGTCGCTAACTGACTAATGACAACGGATAAAGGACAAAGGACAAAAAACAAATGACAAACTTGCAGGAACGTGGGCATCTTTTAACCGAACTGGTAAATCCTAACAGTCTAAACTTAGACCAGCTCAGTCCTCTGGAACTGGTGGAGTTGTTTAATGACGAAGACCAAAAGGCTGTTGCAGCAGTTGCAGCAGCGAAAATTCAGTTGGCACAAGCAATTGATAGCACCGCAGAGCGTTTGCGCCACGGAGGACGCCTATTTTATATCGGTGCAGGGACAAGTGGTCGGTTAGGGGTATTAGATGCTGCTGAGTGTCCACCTACTTTTTGTACACCCCCAGAGTTGGTACAGGGGATTATTGCTGGCGGTGCGGGTGCGCTGGTACGCAGTTCGGAGGATTTAGAAGACAGCATCGAAGATGGTGAGGCTGCGATCGCAGGGCGTCAAATTACCCAACTAGATGTAGTGGTTGGCATTACAGCTGGTGGCACAACCCCTTATGTCCACGGTGCGCTGTATGCTGCTCGTCAGCGAGGAGCCAAGACTATTTTTTATCGCCTGTGTTCCCGCAGAACAAGTTAGCTTTGATGCCGATATTGACATTCGGCTTTTGACAGGGCCAGAAATAATCGCCGGATCAACTCGCCTGAAAGCTGGTACAGCCACTAAATTAGCTTTAAATATCCTTTCGACTGGGGTGATGGTGCAGCTAGGCAAAGTTTATGGTAATCGGATGGTGGATGTAGCAGTAACAAATCAAAAGTTACGCGATCGCGCTTTGCGAATTTTGCAAGACCTCACAGGTTTAAATCGGGAAGCTGCTGGTTTTTTATTAGAACGCAGTGGTAAATGGGTGAAGTTAGCATTATTAATGCACTGGACTGGTTTGGAAAAAGAGGAAGGCGATCGGCTTCTTTCAGAACACCAAAGCAATCTTAGGGCAGCTGTTGTCAGCTATCAAAACCATAAGCAAGCTTGAAAGAATTTTCTAGATAAATACTAGATATATAGTCAAAAAGAATGTAGAGATGTCGCAGTGCTACGTCTCTACAAGGTTTTTGGATAAAGCATATTTAAGCTGTTCGTCAGCTATTTTTACAAAGTAATTTAAGGCAGCAAACGGGTTCAGGCGCTAAATTATCAAATTTAGATGCGCGTCACTTTAATTCTGGAAATGTCAACCATATAATATGACTGCTACTTGTCTTAGTAGCACACCTGTTTTTCAAAAAAATATTTTCTAGAAAAGCTGGCATTAACTAACATAGTTAAAAATAGTAAACTTAAATAAATATTTTTAACATTTATTGTCAACTTCAGTAACTAAAACCCAACCCCCTAAAGACTTCTAATCTTTTTTAAATAAAAATTCAGAACTTACACGGATATAATTCTGTATGAAAATTCTTAAGATGATATATCAATACTCATTACATCATGATGTGGACTATAGCAAGCCACTTGAGTCATAAATATTAGCAGAAAAGTAAAGTCTGCCAATAAAAACTCTATGCTAGATAATTTATTTACTAGCAACATTTTTGCTATTTTCCATTTACCTTGCTTTTAATAATATTGATTTACATTGCTATATACCAAACGTACTTGCACTTATGATTATATAGCTAGACCCTGTGATGAAAGTGTTATTTACCTTTAACAAGAGACTTATTGAAGAAGAATTCAGAAGTCAGAATTCAGGAGTCAGAATTAATCAGTCGGGGATTCATACCCGCGACTGATTGAAGACTACTAAATTTTCAATTTAGTGGGGGTGCAAAAACGCCGGTTATTAAGACGCTCGAGTACTCGCTAACGCTGCGCTATCCGCCAGTCGCACAAAATTCATTCTGAATTCTGACTCATGACTCCTGAATTCTGTTCAATAAACTTGTCTAATTAATTGAGATGTTAGCTGGATTTGTGCCGTGCTTTACTAGTGTCGGTTTTTAATGCCTAGCTTTTTAATGAAAGGAATAAAATATGAACCCCTCGGAACTGGTAGTTTCAAATAACCTAATGAATGAATTTAAAACTTGTACTCAGTTGCAATACAATGGCAAATTAAATATTAAGAGTTCAAAGGGGAGTCAATGGACTTTTTACTATCGGCTGGGACGGATAGTTTGGGCAACAGGGGGGACTCATCCCTTCCGGCGCTGGCGTAGACATATAGCTCAAAATTGTCCTCAAATCGATGTTGATAAGTTGCAATTACGTTTGCAAGACCTATCAATCGATTACTGGGACTATAAGCTAATAGAAATATTTTATAAAAAACAGAAAATCCAGAGAGAACAAATTCAATCTATTGCAGAAAATACAATAGCAGAACTATTATTTGACCTAGCTTTACAAGGAAACTTTGCTTCTATAAGTTGTAATCGTAGTCAAGAAGTTATTTTAGAAACCCCAATGAGCTTCACGAGTGCAGAAATGTCTGTAAAGCACATGCAAGACTCATGGAAAATTTGGTCAGAAGCTGGGTTAGCAAATTTTTCTCCTGACTTGGCACCAGTTCTCCGGCGACCAGAGCAACTTGAACAGATGGTAAGTCCATCTGTTTACAAAAACTTTGTGAATTTAATCAATGGCAAATTGACTCTGCGAGATTTAGCCATGAAAATGAAGCAGAATGTACTGCCACTAACTCGTTCGTTGCTTCCTTATATCCTTAAAGGAATCATTGAATTGGTAGAAGTACCTGACTTGCCTTTAGGAGTTACTGAAGTCAACAATAATAACACCACACAAGCAAAGAAGCGGATTGCTCCACTAGTGGCTTGTGTCGACGATAGCCCTCAGGTATGTAAAATGCTAGAGGATATTATCACTGCTAATGGATTTAGGTTTGTCAAAATTCAAGATGCTGTACAAGCTCTACCAACTCTAATTCAGGATAAACCAGACCTGATTTTTTTGGATTTGATTATGCCAGTTGCCAGTGGTTACGAAATTTGTACTCAGTTGCGACGGATATCTACCTTTTCCAACACACCAATAATTATATTAACAGGCAGTGATGGTCTTTTAGATAGAGTTCGTGCCAAAGTAGTT
Organism: Nostoc cf. commune SO-36; assembly: GCF_023734775.1. Taxonomy (NCBI): domain Bacteria; kingdom Bacillati; phylum Cyanobacteriota; class Cyanophyceae; order Nostocales; family Nostocaceae; genus Nostoc; species Nostoc commune. The sequence goes on from NZ_AP025732.1 coordinate 4,214,565, forward strand.
GGTTCTACAGATTTTCTTACTAAACCTGTAGTGGCTGATAAGGTAATGAGTATAATACGTAAGTATTTACCGACATCGACTGTATCCACTGAGAAGAATAAATCTAATTTAGAGGTTTGTAATTAAGGAGAATTAGAGGCAATTTTTGATTCTGAATTCTTCCCCAAAATTTATAGAATTTCCTACCTCAGTAAAAATTAAATTATTGGGGTATAACAATTTTGGATTTTAAATTTTATATTCACTCCATGCCTAAAGTCATTGGCTTTGTCAATTAATTTGGAATTTTAAAATTATTCTCGTTTTTAAATTTTTTGCTCTTAAGCATTTATCAGCTTTGAGCCTTAAATCAAAAACTTGCTTATAGAACTATTCTACATTTAAATATATATTAATTTATGTTGATTACGTACTTTTTCTGAGGTTGATATATAAAGATTAAACCAAAATTAGACAAATACAAAAATTTGTATTTATAGCAGTCCTATTTGATTTGTGAAATATTGGTTAGAGCAAAGGGGTTAGGGCTAGTCTCTAGTCCCTTCCATGTGATGTCTTTGCTGACAAATCATTTAGGGCGTGTATGTCTAATTTGTTTACATTTTGAGAAAAAGTTAACGAGTAGTTGCCATGAATACTGTTTTAGTTGTTGAAGATGGCTTAACAGATATGGAGATAATCAGCCGTTACTTGCAACAGGCAGGTTATTCTGTGATTAGCGCCACAAGCAGTGAAGAGGCTCAAGACAAAATAGATCAAAATAAGCCAGACTTAATATTCCTTGACGTAATTTTACCAGGAAAAAGTGGCTTTGAAATTTGCCGTGAACTGAAAAGTAATCCCGACACTAGTAATATACCTGTGGTTTTTTGTTCTACAAAAAACAGTGATGTAGATAAAATTTGGGGTAATATGCTGGGCGCCGATGGTTATCTATCAAAACCAGTTGATCGAGACGAACTAGTGGTGATTTTAAAACGATTACTTAATTAGTAAATATGTCATAAATCAACAATCGTTCAAGTCACTATTTTTAATATAGAAACCCGGAAATAGCAAACAATAACTGCAAATAGTGGCCAAAGATAAAAAATCAAGGACAAAGGATGAATAACTTTGGAAACCAAGGAAAAGTTTTTAAGTTTTAATTTGGGAGCGACTGATACAGCCGTAATTTCTTTACAGAACATCACAGAAGTTTTGCAAGTATCATTACCAGAAATATGTGGCGTTCCTCAAATGCCCAGTAGCGTCTTAGGTATTTATAATTGGCGCGGTGAGATGCTGTGGCTAGTAGATTTAGACGCAATGTTAGGTTATCCCCCAATTTCGCAAGGGACAAATTTGCTTTCAAAAATGATGGCGATTGTTCTGGAAAACAAGGGTAAGTATTTGGGATTATTAGTGCGACAGCTTATAGATATTGAATGGCTCGATACGAACCAAATGAAAGCTGCAACTCCTGAATTATTTTATCCAAAAATATCACCTTTTTTACAGGGATACTTTATTAATGATTCGGAGGATATGATTTTTAATTTGGATGCCATAACTATTATCCAAGCTCCCATCTGGGGGACTCATAATTGAACGTTTAGTAATGGATGATTAGGTATCGGGTTTTGAAAATTCTTAGTATTTTATAAACAAATACCAGATCATTATTGCTTACCACTATTATCTATCAAAAATTTTGAGGTTAATCGAATGACATTTTTGTACAACAATAGCCATGAAACTGATAATCTAATCTCTGAATTAGAAAACCAAAATGGTAACGCAAATATAGCGAATATTGCTAGTAGCGAAATATCTTTGTTAAATGCGATCTCTCAAGAATTTAAAACTTGGCGGCGACAGTTACAAGATATCGCAACTCACATGCGTCAAGCGCCAGACCTGGATACACTACTTAAAATCACCGTAGCGCAAATTAGAGAAAAGATTGGCTGCGATCGCGCTTTAATTTATCATTTTACTTCCAGAGAATCAGGTAATGTTTTATCAGAATCTAGAACACTAGGTTGGACTCCGACTCTGGGCGAAAATATTCCGGGAATTATTTTTGGTTTATATACCAATCAAGACTATATAGAACCTGTAGTTATTGACGATATCAATCAGATTCAACTTAGCCCTTATCAAAAGCAACTGCTAGATAAATTTCAAATTAAAGCTAGTTTGAGTTTACCGATTGTAGTCGAAGGTAAAGTGTGGGGCTTACTAGCAGTCAATAATTGCTTCTCAACGCGGCAGTGGCAAGAAGTAGAAATTAGTTTACTATCTCAAATTACAACAGAACTGACTTACAAGTTGCAGAGCTTTGAATTTCAAAAAGAACAGCAACAACGGATACTTGCAAAAAAATCGGTAGCGAAAGTCATCGACAAAATTTTACGAGTATCAAATGTCGATAAGCTTTTTCAAACAACCACTCAAGAAGTACGCCAATTACTAAAATGCGATCGCGTCGGTGTTTATCGTTTCAAATCTGACTGGAGTGGCGAGTTTGTCGCTGAGTCAGTGGGTAATGGCTGGATAAAAATGGTCAGCCCTGATTTTTACATGGTTTGGGAAGATACCCACTTACAAGAAACTCAAGGAGGACGTTATGCCAAGGGTGAAAGTTTTGTGGTCGATGACATTTATCAAACGGGCCATGCTCAATGTCATATTGACATTTTAGAGCAGTATGAAATGAAGGCTTACATCATTGCACCGATATTTTCTGGAGAAAAATTATGGGGTTTGCTGGCAGCTTACCAAAATTCTGGCCCTCGTGATTGGCAACCTTGGGAAGAAAGCTTTGTAACTCAAATTGGGTTGCAATTTGGTGTGGCTATTTCACAAGGAGAATATCTGGAACAAGTGCAGACGAAATCTGACCAACTAGCTCAAATAGTTGAACAAGAGAAAGTTTTCACTAAGATAGTTAACCGCATCCGACAATCTTCAGATGTAGAAAGCGTCTTCAAAACAACCACTCAAGAAGTGCGTCAATCACTACAATGCGATCGCGTCGCCGTCTATCGCTTTAACCCTGATTGGGGTGGCGAATTTGTGGCTGAGTCTGTGGGTACTGGTTGGACAAAACTGGTAGGCCCTGATATTAAAACCGTTTTGGACGATACCTACTTACAAGAAACTAAAGGAGGTAGGTATGTCAAAGGCGAAAACTTTATCGTTAACGATATCTATCAAGTAGGGCTTGCTCCCTGTCACATTGAGATTTTAGAGCAGTTTGAAGCCAAAGCTTACATGATTGTTCCGATATTCTTCGGGGATAAATTGTGGGGGTTGCTGGCAGCTTATCAAAATTCCAGCACCCGTGAGTGGCAAACCTGGGAAGTGAACTTTCTAGTTCAGACTAGCTTGCAATTTAGTCTAGCTAAATCACAGATAGATTATTTGGAATTAGTCCGGGTGAAATCTGATAAACTAACTCAGATAGCGGAACAAGAGAAAGCCGTCACCAAGATCAGTAACCGCATCCGCCAATCTTTAGATGTAGAAGAAATCTTCAAAACAACCACTCAAGAAGTCAGACAATTACTACGATGCGATCGCGTCGCCGTGTATCACTTTAATCCTAACTGGACTGGCGAATTTGTCGCCGAGTCAGCAGGTCATCTTTGGGTAAAACTGGTAGGCCCTGATATCAAAACTGTCTGGGAAGATACCCACTTACAAGAAACTCAGGGAGGTCGATATGCCCAAGGAGAAAACTTTGTCGTCAATGACATCTATCAGATAGGTCATTCTCCTTGCCACATTGAAATTTTAGAGCAATTTGAAGTCAAAGCTTATGTAATCGTTCCTGTATTTGCTGGGGAACAATTATGGGGATTGCTAGCAGCTTATCAGAATTCGGGAACTCGTGATTGGGAAGATTCGGAAGTCACTTTGTTAGCACGCATTGGCAGCCAGTTAGGACTGGCATTACAACACACCGAATATTTGCAACAAGTAGAAGCGCAGTCAGCAAAATTAGCAGAAGCAGCAGCAAGAGAAAAAGCAGCTAAGGAGTTACTACAACAACGATCTATTCAACTCTTAAAAGCCCTTAGACCCGCCCTCAACGGCGATTTAACAGTACGCGCACCGATTACAGAAGACGAGCTTGGTACGATCGCCGATGCTTATAATAATACCCTGCAAGCGCTGCGGCAAATCGTTGTTCAGGTACAGGGGGCTGCTCAACAAGTTGCTCAAACTTCTAGTAATAGCGAGGCTTCACTAACCGGACTAAATAATTTAGCGCAACAACAATCTGAGGAAATTACCACAGCTTTAGGTGATATTCAACAAATGGTTGACTCTACTCAAGCTGTGGTGGCGAATGCTGAATTAGTTCAACTAGCAGTGCAAAAAGCCAATCAAACTGTAGAGTCTGGCGATACTGCGATGAACCTAACAGTAAAAGCAATCCAAGGCATTCGTGAAACCGTTGCTCAAACCAGCAAAAAGATTAAACGCCTCAGCGAATCCTCACAAAAAATCTCCAAAGTGGTGAATTTGATTGGTAATTTTGCCACACAGACAAACGTACTGGCTCTAAATGCAGCCATTGAAGCCACTCGTGCCGGTGAATATGGTAAAGGCTTTGCGGTTGTAGCTGATGAAGTCCGTTCTTTATCTCGTCAGTCAGCAGCAGCAACCATCGAAATTGAAAAATTAGTCCAAGAGATTCAAGCAGAAACCGGAGAAGTTGCAGTAGCGATGGAAACTGGCATTCAGCAGGTAGTAGAAGGTACAAATCTTGTCAGTGACACTCGCCAAAACTTAAATGCGATCGTTTCTGCAACTGCCGAAATTAGTCAGCTAATCGAGCGAATTACCGCAGCAACTCAAAATCAAATGGCACAATCTGTAACAGTAACTAAATCAATGCAAGATGTAGCAGAAATTGCCAATAAAACTTTTGCTGAATCTCAAGAAATTGCTAGTGTGTTCCAAGATTTATCAGGAATGGCACAAGAGCTATTAACAACTGCTAGTAAGTTTAAAGTCAAATGAATTTTAGATTTTAGATTTTAGATTTTGGATTATGAATGAGGAGGATTTTAAGCGGAGAACAAAGCAGCTAGCATTGCGAGTAATCCGCTTAGTAGAAGCTCTCCCACAGAGCAGAACGGCAGATGTAATTGGCAAGCAGCTAATCCGTTCAGCAACATCTGTGGGAGCTAACTATCGGTCAGCTTGTCGTGGAAAGTCAACCGCCGATGTCATTGCTAAACTCAGTTTGGTAGAGGAAGAAGCCGATGAAAGTCTTTATTGGATGGAACTTGTTGTTGAGGTTGGTTTATTACCACTGGAAAAAGTGAAAAGCTTGATGTTAGAAAATACCGAAATTCTGGCAATGACAGTTGCATCAATTAAAACTTTACGCAACAAATCAAAAATCCAAAATTTAAAATCAAAAATCTAAAATATGATTACAGATAACGAAATCCGCGAACAAGGGTACATCTACTTTCTGGCTGAAGCTCCAGAATTAGTCCAAATTATTGAGCAAGAACTATTTAGCTTGTCGGAAGATTATAGCATTGCTAAAGTTCACAACTTAATGCGGGCTACTCATACACTTAAAGGTGGCGCTGCTAATGTTGGGCTAGAAGTAATTAAGATGATAGCCCATTTTCTAGAGGATGTATTTAAGGCTCTCTATAATCCGAAAGTAGTAGTTGATGCTGAATTACAAACACTTTTATTACAAGCTTATGAGTGTCTGAGTATAGCATTAAATACCGAGCTAATAGGCAGTACTGTTAACGATCAAGAATTAATGCATCGGGCAACTTCAGTATTCGCACAGTTACAAGAAAAACTGGGTGATGCATTTGGTGCTGAATCTCATATTCCCACCTCTGAAGAATTGGGATTTGATATTGTGCAGTCCGTTTTTGAAACGGGAGTAGAGCAACGTTTAAATAGTATTGCAGATGCTGTCAAAAATCCACCAAATGATACCGAATTAATTGAGTTTTTACACTCTCAAGGTGAGGTATTTTTTGGTTTGGCAGAATCTTTAAATTTACCTGGATTGGGAGATATTGCTAAAACCATTATATCGGCATTGCAGGCAAATCCTACCCAAGTACGGCGAATTGCAGAAATTGCCCTTGCAGATTTACAACAAGCGCAACAATTGGTATTAAAAGGCGATCGCACATCTGGTGGAGAACCTTCTCCAGAGTTACGAAAACTGACAATAGTGGCAAATCATGAGTTATCTGAAGAATTACAAAATAATTCATCTGTTGCTACATTTAGCATCAATGAAGAACAGTTTTACCAGTTCCTCACTACATCTGATAACAATAAAAATGAATCAGTTAAGCCTACAACTGCCAAGTTTTATTTAAAAGTTATTCGCTACATTTTTGGCTGGTTTAATCACCAAATGCAAATACCAGAGCCAGAATTAAATTTAAATTTACTGGTTCCCACCTTAGAAAGAAAAAGTCTGCTTAATTATATCGAAACCTGGCTAAAAAGTTTTCTTGATTTTGTCCAAGATGAAGAAGATAGCCAAAGTCTTTGTATTTATCGACGTGGGATTATCTTAATTATCCTATTTGCAGTTGCAAAGTTCCAATATTCTCTTAACCCATCTGACAGTTATTTAGCAGGAATTAAAGTATTACAAAACCAAATTCATAAATTAGCCAAAGAATATAAAAATTATCCTCCTGTAACTAGCCAAGAGAAAAATTGGATTGATAATCCCAAGTTACAAACACTGTTAGTTATTAAAGAGATATCTCAATCTGCATTTTCTCAAGCAAATGATAACTTACTAGAATCGATATGGGGAGAAGAAGCTAACCAAATTGCTGTTGAAGTCGTGACGACACAAACTGATGATTCATCAGGAAAGCTTGGTTCATTAACTGTTAGTCAACAGGTAGCTGTAGATATTCCTGAAACAGCTATTGAAGTCTTGCCTGATATAGCTATACAAATCAATAAAGAAATAGAAGATCAATCACAGTATGTTCAAACTAAAAATTTCCGCCAACCTTCATTTATTCGGGTAGATACAGAAAGACTGCAACACCTCAATTATCTAGCTGGAGAATTGCTGATTTACCAAAAACGGCGTAGTTTGCAAGATGCACAAGTCAAAGAAATAATTGAGCAATTAGTACAGCAACTCACTAGACATCAAACAACTTTAAATGAGTTACGTGATTTACCATTACAAATACAAAACATTAACTCACAAGAAACGCAAAGTTTTGCAGTGAATTTTGACTTGTTGGAAATGGATGTATATACAGAGTTTCAGATGACATTGCATGAAGCCATAGAAGAGACACTGCAACTACAAGAAACCACAGAGTCTCTTGACTTGCTTCTGACACAAGCTACTCAAATCAGCGATAAACAAGAGAATTTAACTCTTAATATTATAGATAGCTTAGTCGAAGCACGTATGTCGCCTTTGGGCAATATTCTGAATCGCTTTCCCCACATGGTAAATAAGTTGGGGAATGTTCATGCCAAACTTGTAGAATTGAAACTTACTGGTAGTGAAGTACTGGTAGATAAAGCGATCGCAGAAAAGCTCTATGATCCTTTGTTACACTTAGTGCGTAATGCTTTTGACCACGGTATTGAAGCTCCGCAAGTTCGCCGAGAGCTTGGTAAACCAGAACAAGGTTTAATCGAAATCTGTGCCTATCATCAAGGTAGCCAAACTGTTATCGAAGTTCGGGATGATGGCCAAGGATTGAATTTAGACAGAATTCGCAGAAAAGCTGCTGAACTTTATCCTACACAAACTGAAGAAAAAGCTAGAAATTATGCTTCTAATCTAGCTGAATCTGAACTTTTAGATTTGATATTTTTGCCTGGATTTTCTACTGCTGGTAAAGTCAGTGAAATTTCTGGGCGCGGTATGGGTTTAGATATTGTGCGTACTCAGATGCACGCACTTAACGGCTCAATTTCCGTTCAATCTTTACCGAATAAAGGAACAATATTCATACTCAAAATTCCTTTTTCTATGACTACAGAAAAGTTAATGCTAGTTCAATCCAAAGGTGTTGTTTATGGTCTTCTTTTGGACAGTATCGAAAAAATATTAATTCCCTCTGAACAACAAATAAAAGAAATTGAAGGCAAAAAAGTCTTGCATTGGAACATAGAAAATGATGAGACTATGGTTAGCCTGCGTCAACTTTCAAAGTTAATTGATTATAATGATTCATTTTTCAATAGTTCTACTCCATACAACACATCAAATACTCATGACTCAAGCTTAGCCACAAATCCGGTGCTTTTGCTACGACGAAATCAAGGAAAAGTTGCTTTAGAAGTTGACCAAATAATTGGTGAACAAGAACTAGTAATTAGACCTTTAGGAAATGCGATCGCACCACCAAAATACATTTATGGTTGTAGCAGTTTAGCTAATGGTAATCTTATCTTAATAATTGATGCTTCCTTGCTAGTAAAATCTAACGATATTCAACAAACAACAGTTGATATTAGAGCGCTACCAGTAGCTTCAGTTTCTTCCTCAGATAAAAAAGCTTTGCCGATATCAGGGCATAATTTTTCATCTACACCATTACTTACTGCATCGATTTCCACAACAACTACAGAAACCCCACCCAGTTATTCTCAAGAGCCAGATAATAAAATACCAAAAGTTGTTTTAGTAGTAGATGATGCAATTAGTCTCCGGCAAACTCTCTCTTTAACTCTGCAAAAATCTGGCTATCAAGTAATACAAGCTCAAAATGGTGTAGAAGCTTTAGAAAAGTTGCAGTTACATCCTGAAATTCAAGTTGTAGTCTCCGATTTAGAGATGCCACGAATGAATGGTTTTGAGTTGTTGAGCAATTTCCGTCAACACCCCAATTTAGGAAATGTACCTGTAGTGATTCTCACTTCTCGCAGTGCTGACAAACATCGCCAGCTTGCTAAAGAGTTGGGTGCAAAAGCTTACTTGACCAAGCCTTTTTTAGAACATGAATTTATTTCTACAATTAAAGAGTTAATTTAGCAGTCAACTTAACGCGAAATGGGCGGTTAGAAACCGCATCTACACAAACAAAACCCACCTCCGTGGGCTTCAAAACTTTGATTTGACCTTAGTCCGCGGAGGCGGACTTTGCCTGTGTAGCCGCGAATTCCATTCGCCAAGGCTCAGACATTGACTAGATTTTCTATAGTATCGGCATCATTCGGCAACGCACCTGTTAAAACTTCGCTGCCTACTGCGGTAACTAAAACATCATCTTCAATACGGATTCCGCGTACATCAGCAAATTCAGATAAACGCTGCCAATTTACGACATTCTGATATTTAGAACGGATATTAGTATCATTTAAAATTGCTGGTACTTGATAAAAACCAGGCTCAATTGTAACTAACATTCCTGGACGTAGGGGACGATTTAAACGCAGGTAGCCTAAGCCAAAGCGATTGCTCCTTTGGCGTCCCTCTTCATACCCTGCTAAATCGCCCAAATCTTCCATATCATGCACATCTAAACCAGTAGATGACCTATACCGTGAGGGAAAAATAGCGCGTGGGCATCGCTCTCTACTAAATCTTGGGGATTTCCTTGTAAAATATCTAACTCTACTAAACCTTCAGCTATAACCATAGCAGCTAGCAGATGAATATCTGCATACTCTACACCAGGCTGTATTTTGGCAATGCAAGCATCATGGGCTGCCAGCACAACATTATAAATATCTCTCTGGGTAGATGAAAACTTGCCAGAAACTGGCCATGTACGAGTAACATCACCTGCCCAACCCGTCTCAGTTTCAGCCCCAACATCGGCAAGCAGTAAATCGCCTGGTTGTAGCGGATGGTGATACTGCTCGTTATGCAAAACTTCACCGTGAACTGTGACAATACTGTTGTAAGAGGTAGTCATATTGTGGGCAATAATTACCCCTTCCATCGCTGCACGAACTTCTGCTTCTAGCTTGGCTTGGGGCGTTGCCGCCATACCAGCTTTGTGGGCTTCTACAGTAACTGCCGCAGCTTTTCGCAACTGGGTTAATGCAGCTTCATCATGAGTGAGGCGGAGAGAAACGATCGCTTTAGCTAACTCTAAGTCAATTCCTTGGGGAGGACTTTGTGGCAAAACCCATCTATTTAATAGCTGCGATTGCTGTGTCCAAGTAGCAGCATCTTGTACCGCAAGTGTGGCAGCATCTTGTAGCCAAGATTCTAATTCTGCCATTGGTCGAGCAGCATCCGCCCCAATTTTTTCGGCTATTTCCTCGCGCGTTGGCATTTCTCCATGCCAAAGGGCGCTGCCGGGTGAAGGATCGTCCATGAATAGTTCTAGCTTCCCCGCTTCTAAACGAATTGCCGCCTGGGATAAAGGTAGTCCGGCAAAATAGAGGAAATGACTGCTAGCACGAAAGGGAAAGGAATTTGCGGGAAAATTACGCGAACTATTGCTACCTGACCACAGAATTGCTGGAAAATCAATCAGATTAGCTAGTTGTTGCCGTCGAAGGCGTAAAGTATCAGCGAGGGAAATAGAGGTTTGTTGAATAAGCATAAATAGAAACTCAAGAAGATAAAGGTTATGGTTTTGCCTTTATTTAGTCGTTATCGTCTTTATCGTCATCATCTTGATCATCCTTGCGATTATCCTGTTTATCGTCGTCGTCGTCGTCTCTGTCTTTCTGGTTAGGCTGTTCGTTAGGTTGTACAACTGGTTTTTGTTGCTCAACTGGAGCAAGTGGCTGCGGTACCTCAACAGCACAACTAACTAATCCTCCAGAAATTAGCGCTAAGTTGACAGCAGCAAAGATGCTTTTGAAGATTTTTATCCTCATATTTCCGTTTTGCTCTAACATAGGCTCTAGTCTTTGGAGATTGTATTACTAATTTATAAGGTACTGTATATAGCGGTTCTTATTTGGATGTATAGCGATCGCCAGATGAAATCAATCGGCTGTAGGGGCGTACAGCTGTCATTGGTGTCAACTTAAGGTGAAACCCACTTGGCGACAACGTTTTGCCCTCACCCCCAGCCCCTCTCCCAACCTGGGAGCTACCGTGTATACACAAGTCTTAAAAACCTAACTTGATAAGACTTTCCTCGTTCCTCGTTCCCAGTCTCCGACTGGGAATGCATTCATTGAGTCTCTGATTCAATGCCAGATTGGAGGCAGAGCCTCAACGAGGAGCATTCTCATGCTCTGCATGGGAACGAGATAAACGAGAGAAGAATGGAAAATCAAACTTTTTTTGACTTGTGTATACACCGTAGAACCTGGGAGAGGGGAGGTAAAGGATTAAATTCCCCTTCTCCCATTTTGGGGAGAAGGGGTTAGGGGATGAGGGCGATTGCTCCCGTCAGCTTTTCGCTTAAGTTGACACCAATGTACAGCTATACGCCCCTACTCATACACTTACTTACCTACAGCTTGAGCAGTAGCACCCAGCATTGAGGGATCGATTGAAACGCCCAATCCTTCAGCTACACGACGACCATAAGAAATATCTGCCCGGAAGAAGTGGCAAAGCTGGCGCATTTGGATGTCCTGTCTCGCTTGACTAAGACTACCGACAATATTTTTAGCAAGACGTTCTTGCTGTTCAGGAGTTAGTAACCGATAGAGATTACCTGCTTGGGTATAATCGTCGTTTCCTTCACGATGACTGTAACGATCGACTGTGACATCGCCCAAATGACTGGGTGGTTCTGCATAAGCTGGATCTTCTTTGGGCGTACCCTCAGCACTATTCGGTTCATAGTTAGGAACGCTACCGCCGTTGTTCCCCGATGCCATAAAGCCATCTCGCTGATAATGCATCACTGGACATTTGGGCTGGTTGACAGGTAGTTGCTGATAGTTACCACCCAAACGATACCGTTGAGCATCTGGGTAAGAAAAAATTCGAGCTTGCAGCATTTTGTCTGGAGAGAAACTAACGCCAGGAACCACTGCACTAGGGCTAAAAGCGGCTTGCTCTACTTCGGCGAAATAATTTTCAGGGTTCCGATTTAGCTCTAATATCCCGACTTCAATTAAAGGATATTCCCCTTGTTTCCAAACTTTGGTCAAGTCAAAAGGATTATCTGGATGTTTTTCTGCTTGCTCCTCGGTCATCACCTGAATACACATCCGCCATTTGGGATAATCTTTGTTAGCGATCGCTTCAAATAAATCATGAGTCGCATGATCAGGATTTTCGCCCTTAATCTTAGCCGATTCTTCCTCCGTCAAGGTTTGATGTCCTTGCAGAGTCTTAAAATGAAATTTGCACCAGACGCGATTGCCTTCAGCATTAATTAAACTGAAGGTGTGGCTACCAAAACCGTCCATGTGTCGATGGTCTTTCGGAATTCCCCGATCTGAAAACAAGATCGTCACTTGGTGAAGCGATTCAGGACTGAGTGACCAAAAATCCCACTTTGCATTATGGTCTTTGCAATTAGTTTGGGGATTGCGCTTTTGGGTATGGATAAAATCAGGAAACTTGAGGGGGTCGCGGATGAAGAAAATAGGGGTATTGTTACCTACAAGATCCCAGTTACCCTCCTCAGTATAAAACTTGAGGGAAAAACCTCTAGGGTCGCGCTCGGCATCTGCTGAACCCTTTTCTCCTCCAACTGTAGAAAAGCGCAAGAGAAGTTCCGTTTTCTTGCCAATTTCAGAAAAAAGTTTGGCTTTACTGTAGCGGGTAATGTCATTAGTAATAGTCAAAGTGCCGTGAGCAGCCGCACCTTTAGCGTGGACAACTCTTTCAGGAATACGTTCTCTGTTGAAATGAGCCAGCTTTTCTAAGAGGTGGAAATCCTGCATTAATACAGGGCCACGCGAGCCAGCCGTGAGTGAGTTCTGATTATCCGCAACAGGAATACCGTCAGCAGTTGTCAATTTTTGGGGTTCAGTCATGTGTAAATAAGCTCTCCATTAAGTTACTCAGATTGCCCAGAGTAGATTTTAGTCAGTAGAGAGGCGAAAACTTACTGACACAGGTAACTAACTCATAGTCATAACGAGTTTATATATAAATCCTACTCGATATGATTATGAATTACAACAAAATTGCTTTGTATTTTTGGGAACTGTAAGGGGGTACATCTGTCATTGGTGCTAAAAGCCTTTTCCAATCTCGTTTCCAGCCTCTGGCTGGAAATGCAACTCAAAAGCGGCTCTGCCGCCAGTAAGAGAGGCGGCAGCCCCAGTCTCCGACTGCGAACGAGACAATCAAAAAGCTGGTTCTAGACTGGCTTTGACGTTAAGTTGACACCAATGATAGCTGTGCGCCTCTACCAATAAATGTGTTTTATAATGTAAAGACGCGATATATCGCATCTTTACTATTTTCATTTCAGGTATTTAGATGTTTGAGAATCAACGAGCAAACATCTGTTGCCTCAATTCGATTTTCATCAACTAGATGAGTTTGATGAGTGATAAACAGTGGCCCTTCGGCAACAGAAGTGGTAACGCTACCGTGAGAGCCACGTACTAGAGAAGCATCCAGAGGGATAACATCCATAAGGTAACGAAAACCTAGTTGTTTCTTAAGTAACTTGAGAGCAATTTTTCCTTGAGGAAATGTAATCTGCGGATCAAGGAAAAGTTCTACAGGATCGTAACCAGGTTTGCGGTGGATATCTACAGTTCTAGCAAAATCAGGAGCTTTCGCGTCATCAAGCCAATAATAATAGGTAAACCAAGTATCAGATTCAGCGATCGCTACCAACTCACCCGATCTAGGATGATCGAGGTGGTAGGCTTGCTTACCCTCTTCATCCAATACCTGCGCCACGCCTTCAGTCGCTTCTAAAAGCGATCGCACTTTCGGGATGTATGCCGGATCGTTCACATATACATGAGCAATTTGGTGATCGGCAACGGCAAAGGCAATACTAGCGCCAAAATCGAGCAGTTCTCGCCCTAATTCTTCTCGTATAGCAATTAAACCGTTTTCCCGTAATACGCGGTTCAAATCCACAGCTTTAGAAACCGGCGTAATGCCATACTCGGAAAGAATAATTACCTGAGTATTACGTGCTTGATAATATTCAATTAAATCGCCACAAACAGCATCAATTTCTCGCAAATCTGCTTGAATCTGTGTTTGATTGTTTCCAAATTTTTGCAGACAGTAATCTAAATGTGGCAGATAAACTAGTGATAATGTAGGGCTATAGCGTTCCTCAATCCATTTTGCGGAATTAGCAATCCATTGACTAGAACTAATGGAAGTTTTCGGCCCCCAAAAATCAAATAAAGGGAAGTTTCCTAAATCAGATTGAATTTGCGATCGCACATCACTAGGATGGGTATAAATATCAGGTAATTTTCTGCCATCTGCGGGATACATTGGGCGCGGCGTAATGGCATAATCTACTGAAGAATACATATTGTACCACCAAAAAAGGTTGGCACAAGTGAAGTTTGGATCAATAGATTTAGCTATATCCCAAACTTTGGGAGCTTGTACTAGTTTATTAGATTGTCGCCAAAACTTTACTTCACACTCATCGCGGAAGTACCAACCATTAGCGACAATTCCATGTTCATCAGGCCATTTTCCTGTTAAATAAGTAGCCTGAGCCGAACAAGTTACAGCCGGTAATACCGGTGCGATGGGAACTACTTGCCCTTTACTAACCCAAGAAGATAAAGACGGCGTGTTTTCTCCTAGTAAGCTAGGTGTTAATCCGACAACATTTAGAACAACCGTTTTTTGCATAAACTTAATCCTCTCTTATACCAATTTTAAAAAATTAACTAGAAATGCACGTGCAATTCGACAGCATTGGGGAATTGAAAACTCTGTTCATTAGACATTGGATGTCACATTCAGTGAGGATGAATCTCGAATTCGTTCTCTGCCCAGCCCACAGAATTTTGTTTTGTTACGTCGCATTGCCCTCAATGCCTTAGAGCGAGAATCATCTTTCCACCGCAGTATTCGCCAAAAGTCACGGCGAGCGGCTATGAATAATCAGTATATGGTTTCTGTGTTAGCTTCTGCTCTCCCAAGCTCAACACGCGAGCTATAATCCACCTGTCAATAGGCTTTGAGACGCGCTAGCCCTGCTTTTCTCGGTGAGATTCATCCAGTGTTAAAACCAGAGGGTCTTTTCTTTTGTTTTTTCCTT
Source organism: Nostoc cf. commune SO-36 (assembly GCF_023734775.1). Taxonomy (NCBI): domain Bacteria; kingdom Bacillati; phylum Cyanobacteriota; class Cyanophyceae; order Nostocales; family Nostocaceae; genus Nostoc; species Nostoc commune. The sequence goes on from NZ_AP025732.1 coordinate 4,229,681, forward strand.
CCCTACTACTTTTCTTGGACTCAGCGTTTAGCTCATTTGCGGGGAGACTTTTATCATGACCACTTATATTCCAAAAAGATGGTGAAAGACCTCCTCAAGCAAACCAACTTTGAACTGCTTGACCTTTGGCCTCGGCAACTTCTACCTAAAAATAGTATTTCATACGCCAATTACCACGTTTTTGAATCTGTAGACCAATGGCTGAGTGAAAACACGCCCTTTAAATATATTGGAACTAACATTGAATTTGTTGCTTTTAAAAGTTAGACTGCTTGTTTCGTGAGCATGAATCTAGCTATTGCTAGATGCTGGAATTCTCTCAAACGCTATAATCTACATCTGTTGCACCGAGAGATTAACTTGTGGATGTCATATTAGAACGATCGCACCAATTAAAACAAGCCTTAGTTGATTTTGTCCTTGATGCTGAAGGGGAACTAGCAAAAGCACTGGAAACTTATGCAGCAGTACAGTCGCGCCGTGGGAGCGGAGATAGTACACAGCAGGACTTAATTATCGATAGCTTTCTGACAGATGGAAAAGTTGGTGATAAGTCTCCGTTAGAGTTGTTTATCGAAAGCCATCCAGATTTAGAAGAAAGCGATCGCAGCCTGATCAACAGTTGGCATCATAGTTTTATTGGCTTATTTGCCATAACCAATATTTTACCTGATGGGTTTGAATTGACGAACTGGTTGACAGATAAACACTACATCGTCAAACCAAACAATACTCAAACATTACAGGCAATATCTCGCTTGAAAGCAGGAGAAATCTTATTAACTCGCATTTCTCCTGTCACCGATAGCTATTGGATGTTTTCTGGCCCGTACACAATAATGGGTAAATTAGGTAAACCAAAACTTGCTGTAGCAATTGGTAATTTCAAAGAAAACTATAAAAGTAATCTTTACAGCGATGCTCCCGATTTACTAGAAGAAGCTTGGCAATCAGTAGAACAATATCATCAGCAGTTTGTGGACTTTTTTGGTACTGATGAAATCACACTATCTGGATACCAGCTTAATAAAAAAATAGCAGAATTTCAAGAAGTAATTACTGAGAAAACTTTTGCAGCCGCAGGAATTGATACTTCTAAATCTCTGGCTGAAGTGGCAGAAGCAGCTGGCATTGGCGACGAGGAAATAAAAGCCGCAGCACAAGAATTTGGTGCTGATTCCAACGTAGTCTCTGAAATGTTTAACAGCAAAAGCAGTAAGAGCAAAATGGTGATGCCAAAGGTTGATTTACCTGCTGAACTCAAGAAAGCGGAACAGGTAACGGCTCTCTCTCATCCCCGTTGGGGACAAATGTTTTTACCAACATATAGTAAGGTACAAGCAATTTTAGCAGCAGAAGATTGGCAAAGTGTTCAAGGTGCGGAAAAACTAGTTCGTTACTACTTGGAAGATAAAAGTATTAATGCCTTTATTTGGCATCGATTAGCGCAACAGTATCCAACTCAATTAGAAAATGTGTTGCAAACATTTTTGCAACGTCCAGAGTTTCACCTTGAAAGTGACTTGGATACACTTCTTTTAGAATTCCACAAACCTATCGAGCCAGAGTTGCCAGAAATTGCCAGTGTACCTATACATCTGCATAAATTATTTCAGGAAGCTTTAGGAGATGTTAACAAATCTAAGCCAAAGGGTAAAGGAGAACAAAAGCCAGCAAAAGGTTTTCAACGGGGTTAAGTAGGTCGGCAATCAAAAACCAACCTATGTAACGAAATGTAAAATCTTCCTAATTCGTTTGTAGTTGCGCGGTCTTCGGTAAAGCGCAACTACGAACCTTACTGAATTATTGCTTACCGGGTTTTAGCCTGAGTTGAAACTGTTAATACTTGCGGTGGTGTGGCATCCGGCGGATAGAGAAAGTCTACTTCTACTAAAGAGCGATCGCCTGGTTTCATCTTTAATAAAACTAACGGTTCCCCTGGTTGACCCCTCTTTTGCACTAAATGCACAAACTGAGTTTGTGGTTGATTTTGGTCATTTCTGTAACGTACCCGCACTGTCCCTCGGAAGAATACTTGACGAGCTGGTGTACTAAAAAAGCGTAACCCTGGTTTTACTAACTGATCCTCCTTCAGTGGTGTTTGTATGGATACACTCACAGTTTGAGGACTTTGAGTATTGTTGTATAGCGGCAACTTGAGATTATATTGAATTCCATAGTTGCCATGAGCGCGATATGCGGTGTCAGGATAGCGCACCAGCATAGGCGCACTTTGAATTTGACCAGTTCCTAATGTGCCACCATGCAGGCTACTTAGAGCGTAAGAAAACGCTTGACCAGCCTGGGGAATAGTTAGATACCTGGCTTTAGGATTATCTACTAATAAAGCTCTCCATCGTGAACCAGCAGCCACTCCAGCAACACGCCCATAAATTCTTGGCTTGCCAGTTTCCTCTAAGGGAGTGGGCGCTTTATCTCGTGGCCCGGACACATCACTATTATTGAGTAAATTTTGCCACTCTTCTAAAGTAGGCGATCGCTCACTGCGATCGGGGTTCATCTGTGCAAACATCGCTAGGCTAGCTGCATAGACAGTGCCATTACTTTGCAGTCGGATCAATGTAGACCGACCATTGAGGGGTGGTGTCAATCCCTGCACAGGAATTGGCAAATTTAGTAACATCCGACTTTGCTTTGGTGGAATCTCAATTTGGGCAGGGAAAATCTCTTGTCGCACTCCCCTAAGCACATCAGACATGACGCGATCGCCTGGCCCGGCAAAAACTTTACCTAAAAGATTTTGGCTAAAAGATGGTAACTGAATAAATGGTGCATCCGGTTGACTCAAATAACTCGCCGCCTGCCAAATATTAACCTTCACCGATTCCGAACTAGGATTATGTAAAATTATCCCTAAATAAAGAGAACGTAAATTCTCTGCTGGTTCAGCCCTCGCAACGTGATGGGCAAAAATATCAAATCGTCCCCGAAAGGGAAAATTCAGATGCGCTGTTGGCACTTTTTTCCCATCTGGTGGAAAGGTAGAAAGTAAAATCCCTTCTTTCAACACCAATTCTGGACTATTGCTATTAAACGTTGGCACTGTGTCCAACTTACCTGGTAAAGGTCGTACTTCTTGTGGTTGCACGACTTCTTCAGGCGGTGGTGTGGTAGGAGTTAATTGGGCTATCGGAAAAATTAGTAACAATGGCAACATATACTTACATATTTCTTTCACCATACAGACATTAACAGCTTGATGAAAGTGCCAGTTTGTTAATAATTAATACGAAATCGGCAAGAATCCCCATCAAATTTTCTTGATTTAGAACCGGAACGTGGACAAAAATGCAACGTGCCGTGAGTTTATTTTGGCTTAAGTAGTCCAATACTAAATAGTAAAGACCCTCACAGACAAATTTCCCACAGTCGTGGCTAATCTGAATTGCTGCTGTTTCTGCAACTAATTTTTCTAAATCAACTTCTGTCTGCAAAACAATTTCTCCACAGCTAGCAACTGCTTCCACACTTAATTGTGTACGGGTTGCAGCCATGCCACAACAGATGATGTAATCAGGTTGGATTGCATTGATTTTTTCCATTACCTGAGTGCTGGCAAGTTGCACATCTACGGGCAACTGTCGTAAAAAAGTTAAGTGATGTGGTATCAAATCAAGTTTGGTAACTTCAAATAATAAATCATCAGAAGAATTTGACTGTTGATCCTTTAGCCAAGTGTCAAAAGAAGTTAATAGAATTCTTTGCTTCATAACAAATATTATTTAGAATAGAAAAACCCTCCATAATAAATTTACAAGGAGCAGGTAAATGCCAGTAATTGCGGTCGTAGATTACGAGATGGGAAATTTGCATTCAGTCTGTAAAGGCTTGGAAAAAGCTGGTGCAACTCCTAATGTTACTTATTCTCTAAAGGAATTAGAGCAGGCAGATGCAATAGTCTTACCGGGAGTAGGAGCATTTGATCCAGCAGTGCAACACCTGCGAGCGCGTGGTTTGGAACAACCAATTAAAGATGCGATCGCATCTGGTAAACCTTTCTTAGGAATTTGTTTAGGATTGCAAATTCTCTTTGAATCAAGTGCCGAAGGTACTCAACCAGGACTAGGAATTATCAAAGGAAAAGTGCGGCGGTTTCGCTCAGAACCTGACATCACTATTCCTCACATGGGTTGGAATCAGCTGGAAGTGACTCAATCAAAAAGCATTTTGTGGGAGCATTTACCGGCCGATCCTTGGGTGTATTTTGTCCATTCCTACTATGTTGACCCAATAGACCCCCTAATCCGTGCAGCAACCGTTACTCATGGTACTCAAACCGTCACAGCTGCGATCGCCCATGAGAACCTGATGGCAGTCCAATTTCACCCCGAAAAATCCTCTAATATTGGATTGCAAATTCTGTCTAATTTCGTTGCTCAAGTACGCGAAAAAATTCCTGCCTAATATTCTTTTTCCATCCTTCATTTATCATTTTTCCTTTGTTAATAAATGAGAATGCCCAATGCCTAATGATCAATGAGTCTGAGAATTTACGGCAATCGCCAGCTAAAAACTTTACCTGGTAAAGAAACTAGACCCACTAGTGCGCGGGTAAGGGAGGCAGTTTTTAATATTTGGCAAGGAGAAATTGCAGGTTGTCGCTGGTTAGATTTATGCGCCGGTACTGGTTCAATGGGTGCAGAGGCTTTGTGTAGAGGAGCCAGCCAACTAGTGGGAATTGAACAATCGAGCCGAGCCTGTGCCACCATCCAACAAAATTGGCAGCAGGTAGCTAATGCCGAGCAAGAATTTCGGGTATTACGCGGAGATATCACCCAGCAGTTAAAGACTTTATCGGGCAAGCAATTCGATAGAATTTATTTTGATCCACCTTATGCTAGTGGATTGTATCAACCAGTATTAGAAGCGATCGCTCACCATCAACTTTTACATCCTAGCGGTGAAATCGCAGTTGAACACGCCTCACAAGGTTGGACACCGCCAGAGATTCCCGCTTGGGAAATTTGCCGCCAGAAAGCTTACGGCAACACATCACTTACTTTCTACAGAATTCGGAGTGAAAGATTAGGAGCAGATCAGGAAGATGAGGAACAATATAACAGACGCGATTAATCGCCTCTCTACCCCTAAAACGCGATTAATCGCCTCTCTACTTCCTCATCCTCCCAACTGATTCGGGCGCTTGTATTGCTTATAGGCAGCGTAAAACAGTCCGGCGAGGGTGACGAAAACTAGACCAAGGACAATACCTGATAGCAAGGGTTCAACCACTGAAAATCTCCTCTTTGTAATGATTAAATATTCTGTTGCTTGTTTTTGATTTTACCAAATTTCGTATGAATCCTGCATCCTACAGCTTTTTTGAAAGGTGATTGCCCACAAGAAAATAGTCTTCTGTGCTTGCAGACACAATCAAGAACTTTTAAGCTATGTGTAGGAATGAAAACTTTTTAGCACACTTAGACTTTCACAGCAAACCTTTTGGATAACCAGATTACCAAACCTGAAATTTTGATTCAGCGGATCGTTTTATGGACGCTGGCTATACTCCTAGCAGTCCCTTTGGGCTTTTTTGGAGTTCAGTTGGTTCAAGCCTCCGATCCATACGTCAAAAGTGTTCTATCCTTAACAGGAAACCCAGTTCAAGGACACGCTATCTTTCAAATAAACTGCGCTGGTTGTCATGGCTTGGAAGCAGACGGGCGAGTGGGCCCCAGTTTGCAAGCTGTTTCAAAGCACAAGTCTCGGTATGGGCTGATTCACCAAGTTATCAGTGGCGAAACACCACCAATGCCAAAATTTCAACCTAGCCCCCAAGAAATGGCGGATCTTTTAAATTATTTAGAGTCATTGTAGAGGTTAAATTTTTGGTTGCCGGCCACATAAATACCTCATAGAAAAAGGCAGCATATTGTACACTGCCTTTTTCAATATTTGGCAAATTCTAACAGACGGCGAGAATTTTATATATTTACAAAGCAAGGGTGGCTTATCACCAGCAGTCCATGTGCGCTGTCTTTTTTTAGTCGTATTTACGTAGAATATGTGTTAAAAGTTTATATAAACGGTATATTTAAAAGTATGCTAGCAAGTAAATATTTAATTATTGCGAAACAAGGTTAGCGTACCTAACTCGGTAAAATTAAAATGAAAGTTCCCATTGAATGGGTTACGCTTTAGCTTCTTTAACAAACTAGATATTCTTGAGATGCCCGAAAGCTAATGACTGAAGCGATCCAAATCGGTAATCGTACAATCACAGCTAGTGAACTTATTTCCTTACTGGCAAGTTACCAAATGCTGCCACAATTGCAGCGCGAATTGATCATTGATGAGGCGATAGCGCAAAACTCACGCTTTGCAAAGGTAGTAATAGAGTGTACACCTGAGGAAGTAGCCCAAGCTAAACAGCAGTTTTACGCTGAAAAACAGTTCAAAAATGAAGAAGACATCCAGGCTTGGATGGCAAATCAGGGGCTGACTCCAGATCAATTAGAAGTTATTACAACTCGTAAGCTGAAAATTGAAAAATTCAAGCAAGTCACTTGGGGTAATAAGCTGGAATCTTATTTTTTTCAGTCCAAGGCAAAATTGGACAAAGTAATTTATTCGCTATTGCGAACCCAGGATGTGGGAATTGCCCAAGAACTTTACTTCCGAATTCAGGCAAAAGAAAACTCTTTTGCTGACTTGGCGCGGGAATACTCACTTGGGCCAGAAGCTCAAACTGGTGGCTTGGTAGGCCCTATTGAACTGAATGCACTACATCCAGTAATGGTGCAAATGCTCTCTAGTAGTCAACCAAGTCAGATATTGCCCCCTACCCGCATCGCTGAATGGTTTGTGATTTTGCGGCTGGAAAAATTTATTCCAGCACAACTGGATGAATTTATGAAAGTGCGCCTGCTGAATGAACTCTTTGAAACCTGGCTACAAGACCAGCAAAAGCAAATAATGTCTGCACCACAAGGGGATGATACAGAGAAGGCGATAAACCTCTAACATAAGCATAGAAGTAATCTCCCATGCTTAGACTCAATACTCTTCAATATTGAAAATAGCGATCACTCTTTTAGTTTTTTCGACTGGACAAGCGATCGTTTTTCGTTTTTGACTTAATTCATATTTTAGGTGGAATTTCACCTCATTATTAGAAAAATAATAAAAGCAATATAGACGCAGCCTGTCGTAGACATCGCAACAGCTTAATCTACTTGTCCCATGTAAGTACCTATGCAAAATTAATTGTATATTCTTTTCCAAATTCTCGAATGACTTTTTCAACATAGTTAACTAAATTCTGCAAACTAGAGTAAGCATCTATTTCTATCCATTCATATTTCATAAATCGCCAGAGAATTTCTATTAAGTTCAGTTGTGGAGAATAGGATGGTAACAAAAATATTTCTAAATTTTTCTGCTTCCATTCGCTGATTTTATCCTGGTTTTTTTTGCTTCTATGAAATGATGCCTTATCCATAACTACCACCGTTTTTATGTGGATATTTTCCGCAAATTTATCAAGACAGGATATAACTACTTCACTTGTAATTCTGCCTTCAAATATATAGGCATCTAATTCTTGATGAATATTCATTAAATCAAGTACATTTAGTCTACGGCTTCGACTACTGTTGATGGTAATATTTTCTCCTTTTTCTTGCCATCCATAAGGTACGTAAGGCGTTAAAAAAAACCGCTTTCATCTAAATATCTTAAATCAATTTCACCACGTTTTTTTTGTTCTTTTAGTTTGGTAAGTACTAACTGTTTTTCCTTGTATTCTAAGGGTCTGGTTCTCCGGCTAATCCCCTTTTAAATTTTCTCCAGGTCATGGTCAAACTTTTTAATATCCGTTTTACTGTATCTTTACTAACTATTATTCCCCATTCTTCCCTAATTTTTGCCAATACTTTTTTTAAATCTTTTGGGAATAGTTTTACCCATTCTTTTATTTTTTGCTTTTGTTCTTCATTAAAAGTTGGTTTCCTCCCCCTTCCTTTTTGATTATATAATCCTAATAATCTTTTATCTTCCCAATCGTTCATCCAGTTATATACAGTAACTCTGCTTACTTGAAAAAGTTCTATCAATTCAGGAATTGTTTTGCCTTGATAGCTTAATAAAATACAATGCGCTCTTTGCCTAACTTGATAATGTACACTTTGTTTATAGCGGTTATCGATTGGATGAGAACACCAAAGTCCTTACTGTCAAATCATTTCAGCAAAGTTTTTGTATCTCACTCAACTGCATACCGCTATATATATTCTCTCTAATAATTTGGTTGTGTCAAAAGTCAAATCTCTAATAAATCGCATATTTTCTCTCTTTATTTACTATTAATAATTTATTTTATCAAATTATTTTTATAATGTATAATTAATTTTGCTGAAGTACTTAGTTACTAGCTGGTGCTGATCGGGCTGCGTTGCGTTGGGGGCTATCTTTGAGCGCACCTTATTGTTAGATACCAAACCAGTACTAGTAGTTGGCTGCACGAGCTAATCAACTTCAACAACAGCCAAAAGCCTTTGAAGGTGGGATTAAACAGCCTCCGCGAGCGTGTTGAAGGTGTATTTAACGAGGTACAAAATACCGGACATAATTTGGAACGTCTGCGGCGAAAGAAAGTTGATGGGATCTGCCTCCATGTTGCCGCTAAAATCACCAGTCATAACTCTGCGTATTTTTCTGCGTCAGAGCCAACTCCCCAGTACCAGCGCCCTTTTCAATATCGTAGGGCTGGGCAATGAGACAACCGCGCTCACGCCAGAAGTGATGCAATAAAGTGATTACCGATTGAAAATTCACGCTTGCTCCATCCTTAAGTTGGCACAGTGCATAAACCATTGTTGCCTAGAACCGGGCGCTGTAGGGAGTTTCAAAGGGACAAAGAAGCAATCCAAAGAAATTTTGGAAAAATAGTTGACACAATGAATTGGGTTCGCTATATTGAATAAGTGCTTGAAGCGGAGCGCGAAAGAGCGACGCATAAAAGACACCGAACCTTGAAAATATTATAGTTTGAAAGCGATTATACAGCAAGTGTATTGCGTCAAGCAAATAAAAATAACTAAGCTGAAGTTAAAAAAGAGCAGCTAAATGAGCTTATAGAGCTTTCCAAATTAAAACGGAGAGTTTGATCCTGGCTCAGGATGAACGCTGGCGGTATGCTTAACACATGCAAGTCGAACGGTGCTTTAGGGCACAGTGGCGGACGGGTGAGTAACGCGTGAGAATCTGGCTCTAGGTCTGGGACAACCACTGGAAACGGTGGCTAATACCGGATGTGCCGAGAGGTGAAAGGTTAACTGCCTAGAGATGAGCTCGCGTCTGATTAGCTAGTTGGAAGTGTAATGGACTCCCAAGGCGACGATCAGTAGCTGGTCTGAGAGGACGATCAGCCACACTGGGACTGAGACACGGCCCAGACTCCTACGGGAGGCAGCAGTGGGGAATTTTCCGCAATGGGCGAAAGCCTGACGGAGCAATACCGCGTGAGGGAGGAAGGCTCTTGGGTCGTAAACCTCTTTTCTCAGGGAAGAACACAATGACGGTACCTGAGGAATAAGCATCGGCTAACTCCGTGCCAGCAGCCGCGGTAATACGGAGGATGCAAGCGTTATCCGGAATGATTGGGCGTAAAGCGTCCGCAGGTGGCAATGTAAGTCTGCTGTTAAAGAGTGAGGCTCAACCTCATAAGAGCAGTGGAAACTACATAGCTAGAGTACGTTCGGGGCAGAGGGAATTCCTGGTGTAGCGGTGAAATGCGTAGAGATCAGGAAGAACACCGGTGGCGAAGGCGCTCTGCTAGGCCGTAACTGACACTGAGGGACGAAAGCTAGGGGAGCGAATGGGATTAGATACCCCAGTAGTCCTAGCCGTAAACGATGGATACTAGGCGTGGCTTGTATCGACCCGAGCCGTGCCGTAGCTAACGCGTTAAGTATCCCGCCTGGGGAGTACGCCGGCAACGGTGAAACTCAAAGGAATTGACGGGGGCCCGCACAAGCGGTGGAGTATGTGGTTTAATTCGATGCAACGCGAAGAACCTTACCAAGGCTTGACATGTCGCGAATCTTGATGAAAGTTGAGAGTGCCTTCGGGAGCGCGAACACAGGTGGTGCATGGCTGTCGTCAGCTCGTGTCGTGAGATGTTGGGTTAAGTCCCGCAACGAGCGCAACCCTCGTTTTTAGTTGCCAGCATTAAGTTGGGCACTCTAGAGAGACTGCCGGTGACAAACCGGAGGAAGGTGGGGATGACGTCAAGTCAGCATGCCCCTTACGCCTTGGGCTACACACGTACTACAATGCTCCGGACAGAGGGCAGCAAGC